>NZ_RCDC01000004.1:0-205830 GCF_003651185.1 Stenotrophomonas rhizophila
CCGTCTGGTCCATGGACTTCATGAGTGACGCGTTGGCCTGTGGCAAACGATTCCGAACGTTCAATGTGGTCGACGACTTCAACCGCGAGGTGCTGCATATTGAGGTGGATACATCACTCAACTCTGGTCGCTTGGTGCGCGTGTTCGAGCAGCTCAAACGTGATCACGGATTACCGCAGGTTCTACGGTCGGACAATGGCCCTGAGTTCCTGGGCGAAGCATTTACCCAGTGGGCCAAACTCAGCGGCGTGGCGCTGCGATACATCCAACCTGGCAAGCCCAACCAGAACGCCTTCATCGAACGCTTCAACCGCACGTTCCGTGAGGAGGTGCTGGACCAGCACCTCTTCGCACGCCTTGAGGACGTACGTGAGGCAGCGCATTGGTGGATGATCGATTACAACGAGATTCGTCCACATGACTCGCTCAGCGGCATGAGCCCCGTCGAGTACCGTACCGCTCACGCCAGAAGCTCTGCTTTAGAAATGTCTGCTTGACGGGGGAGCTTACGGGGTGATCAAATGCCTGACCATTGTCGACGACGCCACCCACGAGGCCGTGGCCATCGAAGTGGAGCGGGCAATTTCTGGGCAAGGTGTGTCCAGGGTGCTGGACAGACTGGCCATGCAGCGCGGCTTGCCAGGAGTGATCAGGACAGACAACGGCAAGGAATTTTGCGGTAAGGCGATGGTGGCCTGGGCTCACACAAAGGGAGTTGCCCTGCGTCTGATCGAGCCGGGAAAACCGAACCAGAATGCTTACGTCGAATCTTTCAACGGGCGTTTACGCGATGAATGCCTCAACGAGCACTGGTTCCCGACATTGCTTCATGCCCGTACCAGCATCGAAATCTGGCGGCGCGACTACAACGAAGAAAGGCCCAAAAGAGCGCTTGGCGGACTGACACCTGCCCAGTACGCCGCGCAGTTGGCGGCGAAGAAAGATACCATCAGCACTGGATTCTAAACCCGCCCACTACTCAGGTCGGGGGGACGTCGGGGTCCAGCGATGACGATCTGGCGGCTGCCGCTGAGATCCTCCAGGCGCCGCAGGTCTGCCGGGAGGCCGGGCGTATCCGCCGTGGCCGAAGTGACGGCGACGAAAAGCATATCGGCGACATGGGTAAAGGCTTCTTCCCGATCCACCTCTGTAGAGACGGGCAGTAGGGCCAGATCGGCCTGTTCCTGGTGAAGCCTCTCCCGACCTGGTCCTCGGGCAGTCGCAGCAGGTTCACCCGCAGCAGCGGGTACCGGGAACCCACCTGCGCCAGTGCCGCCAGCATCGCCTCGTCTGGAACACCGGCGGCGACGGCGACCGTCAGGGTGCTCTCCAAATCCTGCGACAGCTCCACGGCATGGATCTGCAGCAACCGCAGCCTGCTGGCGACGGAACGTGCGTGGGGCACCAGGGCCAGCGCTTGTGCGGTCGGCAACGCCTCGCGGCGCGAGCGGTCGAACAGGGGATAGCCCAATCCGGCCTCGATGTTGGCGATGCCCATGCTCACGGCGGACGGCACCCGGCGCAACGCGCGGGCCGCGCCGGAGAAAGAGCCGTGGTCGACCACCGCGAGGAAGAGATCGATGTCTTCGCTGGACAGGGACATGTATTTGTCAGTGTTTCTGAAAGGAGATGACTTTTTCAATCAACCTTTCTGAATATAGCATCCACCCCCTTCGCCAGTGACCTAGCAGGAGGATGTGATGCAGGGAGTAAAACGCAAGGTGATCTACGTCGGGGGCTATGAGCTTCTGGGACTTGTGGTGGGAACGATGGTCATGACCGTGCTGACGGGCAAGTCACCGGCGACGACAGGGCTGCTGGCGCTGATGATCACGGGGATCGCCACGGTATGGAACGTTAGCTTCAACTACCTGTTCGAGGCATGGGAGCGACGGCAACGCGACCGGACGCGCACGGTACGCCGACGCGTCCTGCATGCCGTAGCGTTCCAGCTCACCCTGGTGTGTTTTCTGGTCCCGCTCATCGCGTGGTGGCTGGGCATTACGCTGATCCAGGCATTTGTCCTGGACTTGGTATTCATCGTCTACATCCCTTTCTATACGTTCGCCTACAACTGGGCGTTCGACCGGTGCTTCGGCGTTCCCAGTTCCGCGGTGAATCACGAGGGGAACCCGCATCTTGGCTGATCAGAAAATTGTTTGACAGATCGGAAATTGCTTTGTAATCCTGTGAAGGTCACCCTTGCTGGATTGCTCCTGTGCTCGTTATCCCGCTCTTCTGCAGCCTGGCGAATGACCTAGACCACAGGGGGCGCGCATGAGCGCGCTCCGGTCATCCCGCGGCGCCGCACGGTATGCGCTGCCACTGCTGCTCCTCAGCATCGCCATCGCCGCATGGTCCGCCTGGAGCGCGCAGAAAACCCCGCCGCCACAGCCCGCCAGCATCGCCACCACCGAGTTCTCGGCGGCACGCGCGATGCAGCATCTGGGTTGGATCGCGGCCGAACCGCATCCCACCGGCTCGGCGGCGGCCGCGAAGGTTCGCGACCAGTTGGTGCATCACCTGCAGCAGGTCGGACTCCAGGTATCCGTGCAGCGTGGCCAGGCGGCTGCCGAGTACGGCAAGGGCGACGGTCGCGGTGTGCGGGCGGCCAATGTCGAGAACGTGGTTGCGGTACTGCCGGGCCGCGATCGCAGCCTGCCGGCGGTGCTGCTGATGGCGCACTACGATACCGTTCCCCATTCGCCCGGCGCAGCCGACGATGGCCTCGGGGTGGCGGTGATGCTGGAGATCTCCCGTGCTATGCAGAGTGACGTGCGGCAGCGTGACGTGGTCTTCCTGTTCACCGATGCGGAGGAGGCCGGCCTGCTTGGCGCGCGTGCGTTCTTCGCCTCGCATCCGCTGTCGTCGCGTATCGGCACAGTCGTCAATCTGGAAGCCCGCGGCAGCAGCGGCCGTGCGGTGCTGTTTGAAACCGGGCCGGGCAACGCGGCGCTGCTCAGCACGTTCGCCAAACTCGCGCCGCAGCCGCTGGGCAATTCGCTGACCGGTTTCGTCTACCGCTACATGCCCAACGGCACCGACTTCACGGTGCCGGCGCAGAAAGGTATTCCCGGCCTCAATTTCGCGATCATCGGCAGCCAGATCGACTATCACGCCGCGACCGCGAGCGTGGCCAATCTCGACCCGGGCAGTGTGCAGCACATGGGCGCCCAGGTGCTGCCGCTGGTGCGCCAGTTGGCCAGCTCGGCAACCCTGCCGACTGCTACCCACGATGCAATCTACAGCGACCTTCCCGGCGGCTGGATGATCAGTGTGCCGATGTGGTCAGGCTGGTGCGTGCTGGCGTTCGGGTTGCTGGTCATTGTCGTGGTCGCACGCCGTGCCACGTTCAACCATGGCGGATGGCGCGGCGTGGTCAGTGGCGTGGCGGGGTGGCCGCTGGCGCTGCTGTCCGTCGCGCTGGCCGTACGTGTGTCGTACCGGTTGCTGGGCGGCGGCGATGCCACGCTGGTGAACAACCGTGATCTGCTGGCGGCATTCTCCACGCTGGCGGCAGGCGAGGGGCTGTTGGCGATCGGCGTAGTGCTGGCGTTGGGCGCACTGCTGGTCTGCAAGGCGGCACGCAAACCGGCTGCCGCGCTGGCGCTGGTGGCCGGTGCGTGCGCTTCTCTGCGGGGTGGGTTCGATGTGATCGGACTGGTGCTGGGCGTGCTGGTGGCGCTGCTGGTCTGGACCAGCGCGGGGACCGCTGCGCGCGGTGAAAGCGTGCGATTGGGTGCCTTGCTGGTGGCCTGGATCATCGGCGCGGTCGTGCAGCTGCTCGCGCCGGAGCTGGCGCCGCTGCTGCTGTGGCCGCTATTGGCGGTGGCCGCGGTGGTCTGGCTGCTACCGGCGCACGCGCCGCTGACCGCATTGCGTGTCCTTGCCGCGGCAGTCATCACCGCATTCGCCTTGGCCCATGTCTTCCACTTCGCGCTGCAGCTGTTCGAGGCGATCGGCTTCGGCACGCCGGAGGTGCTGGCGTTGCCGTTCGCATGGCTCGCCATGTTGCTGTTGCCGTGGGTACGCGCGGCCGACGGCGGACGCTGGCTTGCCATCGCTGCGTTCATCACGCTGTTGTCTGCCGCATGTGTTCTGGCCGCGGCATCGCTCACCCAGGCGGACCGCACGCGCTATCCCGAACTGTCCCAGGTGCTGTTCGTCGCCGATCCAGACAACCAGCAGTACCACCGCGTCAGTCCGTTGTCGCAGCTGTCCGATTGGAGCCGCGGCGCATTGCGGGTAGGGCAGGGTGAGCTTGCCCGTCTGTCGATTCCGGCGCTGGATTGGGCAGGGGTCTGGGCGACGAAGGCCGACGCCATCGCGGTGCCGGAGCGGGTTCGCTTCGAGCCGTCGTTCGATGCTGCCACCGGTCAATCGGTGCTGCGCGTGCTGGCACCCGCAGGCACGCGCGAACTTCGTGTACGACTGAAGAGCGGGGCGGTGGTGCGCAATGTGCAGTTGCAGGGCGAAGAGGTGCCACTGCTGGACGAGGCGGACCGCTGGTCGCGTCTTCGCTGGCAGGCGCCGGGGCCGGACGGGATCGAACTGCGCTGGCCAGCGGACAGCGGTCCGGTCGAGGTCCAGGCCGCAGCCGGGATCGATGGCTGGCCCAAGGATGCGGCGCCAGTGCCTGCGCGGTCTGCGCACATCGTGCCGTGGTCGACCTCGGACATGACCTGGATTCTTGGCGCGACGCGCGTGAGTCCGGAGGGCGGCGCGCACGGGGGCGCGCGGTAACGCCCGACGAGATGGAGGGCGGGTGGCTCTTCCGTCACGGCCAGCATCCACGGCTGCCTGTTGCGATCTACCGGAACCCATACAAAGAAACGGCCCGCAGTGCGGGCCGTTTCTTTACTGCCTGGACATCCAGCGCTTCCGACTCCTCAGCAGCGCCTTGCAGATGCCTCAGATATGCAACGCATGCCCCAACGCACGCAGCGCCGCCTCCTGCACCGCCTCACCCAGGGTCGGGTGCGGATGGATCGTCCCGGCGATGTCTTCCAGCGTGGCACCCATCTCAATCGACTGCACGAAGGCGATCGACAGTTCCGAGACCTGCACGCCCACGGCCTGCCAGCCGAGAATCCGGTGATCGCTGCTGCGTGCGACCACGCGCACGAAGCCATCGGTGGATTCCAGCGACATCGCACGGCCATTGGCCGCGAACGGGAACAGCGCGACCTTGGTCTCGATGCCCTGCGCCTTGGCTTCGTCCGGCGACAGCCCGACCACCACGATTTCCGGGTCGGTGAAGCACACCGCCGGAATCGCGGCCGGCACGAAGTGGCGCTTCTTGCCGCTGACGATCTCGGCCACCAGTTCGCCCTGTGCCATCGCACGGTGCGCGAGCATCGGCTCACCGGCGACATCGCCGATCGCCCACACGTTGCGCATCGAGGTCTTGCACTGGTCGTCGATCTTGATCGCCTTGCCGGTCAGATCCAGCTGCAGCGATTCCAGATTGAAGCCGTCGGTCTTCGGGCGACGACCCACCGCGACCAGGATCTGGTCGGCGTCCAGCGCGATCTCGTTACCGTCCTTGTCACGCACGCGCAGCTGGCCGTTGTCGGCCAGGCCGAGCACGCTGTGCCCGGTCAGCAGCTTCACGCCGGATTTCTCCAGGTGCGTGGCCACCGGCTTGGTCAGCTCGGCGTCGTAGGCCGGCAGGATGCGCTCCCGGGCTTCGACCACGGTGACTTCGCAGCCGAGCTTGCGGTACACCGTGCCCAGTTCCAGGCCGATGTAACCGCCACCGACGACGATCAACTGCTTCGGCAGCGTGGTCGGCGAGAGGGCTTCGGTGGAGGAGATGACCTTGCCACCGAACGGCAGGAACGGCAGTTCCACCGGCACCGAGCCGGTGGCCAGCAGCAGGTGCTCACAGCTGATGCGCAGCGTGCCGCCATCTTCTGCAGCGCCGGCGATCTCGACGGTCTTGCCGTCGACGATCGTGGCCCAGCCCTTGATCAGCTGCGCGCCGTTCTTCTTCAGCAGTGCGCTGACGCCGCCGGTCAGCTTCTTGACGATGCCGGCCTTCCACGCGACGGTCTTGGCCAGATCCAGCGACGGCGCCTGCACGCTGATGCCCAGCGGCGAGGTGCCCGCCGCATACGCGGTGACCTTGGCGAATTCCTCCGCGGCATGGATCAGCGCCTTGGACGGAATGCAGCCGATGTTGAGGCAGGTGCCACCCGGATTGACGCCCTCGACCACGATGGTCTTGACGCCGAGCTGGCCGGCGCGGATGCCGGCGATGTAACCGCCGGGACCGCCGCCGATGATCAGCAACTGGGTTTGAAGGGTATTGGACATCGCTTACTCCACGAACAGCAGGGCCGGGGTTTCCAGGCGCGTACGGATCGCCTGCACGAACTCGGCCGCATCCATGCCATCGACGATGCGATGGTCGAACGAAGACGACAGATTCATCAGCTTGCGGGCAACGACCTGGCCCTCGCGGAACATCGGGCGTTCGATGATGCGGTTCACGCCGACGATCGCCACTTCCGGATGGTTGATGATCGGCGTGGAGACCACACCGCCCACCGCACCGAGGCTGCTGATGGTGATGGTGGAGCCGGACAGCTCCTCACGCGTTGCCTTGCCCACACGAACGGCGTTGGCCAGGCGCGCGATCTCGGTGGCGGTCTGCCACAGGTCCAGCGACTCGGCATGCGCGACCACCGGCACCGACAGGCCGACCTCGCTCTGGGTCGCGATGCCCAGCTGCACGCCTTCATAGCGGGTCACGATGTTGGCCTGGTCATCGAAACGGGCGTTCATCTGCGGGAAGTCGCGTGCGGCCAGCACCACCGCGCGTGCCAGCAGTGGCAGCAGGGTCAGCTTGCCGCGCTCCTTGGCCCAGCGCTCGTTGAGCTTGGCGCGCAGGGCTTCCACTTCCGTGACGTCGATTTCTTCCACATAGGTGATGTGCGGAATGGTCGTCCAGGACTGCTGCATCTTCTGCGCGATCTTGCGGCGCAGGCCCATGATCGGCACCTGCTGCTCGCCGGTACGGCGCGCGTAGCTGCTGCCACCGACAGTGCCACCGATCGGCTGCGCCTTGCCACCGGCGGCGGCGTAGGCATCCAGATCGGCCTGCAGGATGCGACCGCCCGGGCCGGTGGCCGGCACGTAGCGCAGCTCGATACCCAGGTCCCAGGCGCGGCGGCGCACGGCCGGCGAGGCCAGCGGGGCTTCACCGGCGTTGAGCACGCCGTTGGTGACCGCGCCGCGCGCGTCCTGCTTGGCGGCAGGGGCGGGTGCGGAGGCAGCGGCAGCCTTGGCGGGCGCCGCAGCCGGTGCGGCCTCGGCGGCGGCGGCAGGTGCAGCGGCCGGTGCAGCCGCCTTGGGCGCAGCCACCGGTTCGGCCGGCGCCGCGGCGGCCGGTGCACTGGCGGCGCTGGCATTGCCGGCGCCGTCCACTTCCAGGCGGATCAGCTCGCTGCCGACGGCCATCATCTGGCCGGGCTTGCCGCCCAGCGAGACCACGGTGCCTGACACGGGCGAGGGGATCTCGACCATGGCCTTGTCGGTCATGACCTCGGCCACGACCTGGTCTTCGGCGACCGGGCCACCGACCTCGACCTTCCAGGTGATCAGTTCGACTTCGGCGATACCTTCACCGATGTCCGGCATCTTGATGACGTGATGTCCCATGGTTCAGTCCTCCAGCACGCGCTGCATTGCATCGATGACCCGGGACGGACCCGGGAAGTAGTCCCATTCCTGCGCGTGCGGATACGGGGTGTCCCAGCCGGTAACGCGTTCCACCGGTGCCTGCAGGTGGTAGAAGCAGTGCTCCTGCACCAGCGCGACCAGTTCGGCGCCGAAGCCGCAGGTGCGGGTGGCTTCGTGCAGCACGATGCAGCGGCCGGTCTTCTTGACCGAGGTGACGATGGCCTCCAGGTCCAGCGGCCACAGGCTGCGCAGGTCGATCACTTCGGCATCGATCCCGGCATCTTCGGCGGCGGCCTTGGCCACCCACACGGTGGTGCCGTAGGTGATGACCGTCAGTGCCTTGCCTTCGCGGGCGATGGCGGCCTTGTCCAGCGGCACGTTGTAGTAGCCCTCCGGCACCAGGTTGTCCGGGTACTTGGACCACGCGGTGACCGGGCGGTCGTGGTGACCGTCGAACGGGCCGTTGTACAGGCGCTTGGGCTCCAGGAAGATCACCGGATCGTCGTTCTCGATCGAGGCGATCAGCAGGCCCTTGGCGTCGTACGGGTTGGAAGGCATGACGGTGCGCAGGCCGGTGGCATGGGCGAAGATCGCCTCCGGGCTCTGGCTGTGGGTCTGGCCGCCGTAGATGCCACCACCGCACGGGGTGCGGAACACCAGCGAGGAGGTGAAGCTGCCGCCGGAGCGATAGCGCATGCGCGCCGCTTCGGAGACGATCTGGTCGTAAGCCGGGTAGATGTAATCGGCGAACTGGATCTCGGCGACCGGGCGCAGGCCGTAGGCGGCCATGCCGATCGCCGCGCCGGCGATGCCGTTCTCGGAAATCGGCGCATCGAACACGCGCTGCTTGCCGTACTTGGTCTGCAGGCCGTCGGTGCAGCGGAACACGCCGCCGAAGTAGCCCACGTCCTGGCCGAAGACCACCACGTTGTCGTCGCGTTCCAGCATCACGTCCATCGCCGAGCGCAGCGCCTGGATCATGGTCATCGGCGTGCCGCCGGTGTTGTTCTGTTCAATCCCGCTCATGTGTTCAGACTCCCAACTGCTGACGCTGGCGACGGAGGTGTTCGGGCATGTCCTTGTAGACGTCTTCGAACATGAGGGCCGCGCCGGGACGGTTGTCGCTGCCGAGCAACCCGTGGGTCTCGGCTTCCTTGAGGGCACGCAGGACCTCGGCATCCAGTTCGGTGCGCAGTTCGTCGTGCTGCTGCTCGCTCCACAGGCCGCGCTTGATCAGGTGCTGTTTCAGGCGGTCGATCGGATCGCCGAGCGGGAACTGCTGCGCATCGTCGGCCGGGCGGTACTTGGAGGGATCATCCGAGGTCGAATGCGGGCCGGCGCGGTAGGTGACCCACTCGATCAGGGTCGGGCCCAGGTTGCTGCGGGCGCGTTCGGCGGCCCAGCGCGAGGCGGCGTACACGGCCAGCAGATCGTTGCCGTCCACACGCAGCGACGGAATCCCGTAGCCCACGCCGCGGGCGGCGAAGGTGGTGTTCTCACCGCCGGCGATGGCCTGGAAGGTGGAGATCGCCCACTGGTTGTTGACCACGTTGAGCACGACCGGTGCGCGGTACACGTGCGCGAAGGTCAGCGCGGCGTGGAAGTCGCCTTCGGCGGTCGCGCCATCACCCACCCATGCGGTGGCGATGCGGGTGTCGCCCTTGATCGCCGAGGCCATCGCCCAGCCCACGGCCTGGATGTACTGGGTGGTCAGGTTGCCGGAGATCGAGAAGAAGCCGTAATCCTTGTACGAATACATGATCGGCAGCTGGCGGCCCTTCAGCGGGTCGGCCGCGTTGGACAGCACCTGGCAGATCATGTCGACCAGCGAGACTTCCTTGGTGATCAGGATGCCCTGCTGGCGGTAGGTCGGGAACTGCATGTCGTCATCGCGCAGCGCCAGGGTCTGGCCGACCGCGATCGCTTCTTCACCCAGGCACTGGATGTAGAACGAGGTCTTCTTCTGGCGCTGGGCGATCAGCAGGCGGGCGTCGTAGGCGCGCGTCTTGAGCATGGCGTGCATCGCACGCAGCAGCACGGCGTCGTCGATGTCGGCAGCCCAGGGGCCCACGGCGTCGCCGTTGTCGTCCAGCACGCGGATCAGCTGGCCGGTCAGCGGCGCGGTCTGGCTGGCGCTCACATCCACGGGCGGTTTGTCGACCGCGCCGGCGGGGCTCAGCTTCAGATAGGAAAAGTCGGTGGCCTGGCCGGGACGGGCGCTGGGCTCGGGCACGTGCAAACGCAACGGTTCACTCGTGGCGGGGATCTGGGGTGATGACATGTCAGGGGCCTCGCTGGGCTTGGGTCATGGAGCTACAGGCATACCGCAGGCGGGGGGCAACGGTAATGGCGATGTTGGCGCGCCGACATCCGGGCGGGATCTCGTCGCGAAGCGGGTAAGGGCCAGCGCTTGCAAGGCGGCTGGGGCCATGGCGCATTGCACCCGGTGTGAAGTCTAGAGGCACAGCGGCTTATCGTAAATTTGTTTAATTGCGTATGAGGTATTGTTTATTCAGATATCTTCATTCCGTGGGAGCCCGTGCATGCAAATCCCCGCCAACATGACCCTGCGCCAGCTGCGGTACTTTGCCGAAGCGGCCGAGTTGGGGCAGTTTTCGCAGGCCGCACGCAAGCTGCACGTCTCCCAGTCGGTCATCACCACCGCGGTCGCCCAGCTGGAAGCCTCGCTGGGCCTGAAGCTGTTCGACCGCATGCCGCACGGGGTCGGGCTGACCGCCGAGGGGCATCGTTTCCACCAGCATGTGCGGCACATCCTGGATACGTTGCAGGACGCGCTCAGCGAGCCGATGTTCCTGGCCAACACGCTGCCGGGCCGGGTGAGGATCGGCGCCTCCTACACGGTGCTGGGCTACTTCCTGCCGAGCCTACTGGCGCGCTTCAAGCGTTCCTACCCGCAGGTGGAGGTGGATCTGGTCGACATGGACCGCGCGGCGATCGAACAGGGCGTCAGCAGCGGTGAGCTCGATTTCGGGCTGTGCATCATCTCCAACATGGCCGAGCCCTATGTGCTGCGGCGCCAGGTGCTGATCCGCTCGCGCCGCCAACTGTGGCTGGCCGAGTCGCACCCGCTGCTGCAACTGCCGGTGATCAGCCCGGCCGACGTGGAGCCATACCCGTACATCATGCTGATGGTCGACGAAGGGCAGGAGTCGGCGATGCGCTACTGGCGCTCGGTAGGGCGCGAACCCAATGTGGTGTTCCGCACCTCGTCGCTGGAAGCGCTGCGCGGCATGGTCGCCTACGGGTTCGGGGTCAGCATCCTGTCGGACATGGTCTACCGCCCCTGGTCGCTGGAGGGGCGCCGGATCGACGTACGCACCCTCACCGATGCGGTACCGCCGATGGAAGTCGGCCTGGTCTGGCGCCCGGACGAAGACCTGTCCGCGCCGGCACGCGCACTGCATCAGTTCCTGGTCTTCGCCTGTGGCGGATGAGCGCCGAGTGCATCGGCCAGGGCAGGACGCGGATCGGGCAGCTCACCGACGGGCGCGGTGAAGGCCTGCCCACGGCGTGTCCAGATCTGCCACGCCGAGTACGTCAGCAGCGGCACCACGTAGGTGGCCAGGATGGCGTAGGCCAGCAGCCGGTAGCCCTTCGCGATCAGCGCGACCAGTCCGATGCCATCGGCCAGGAATACGGCCATCAGCAGAATGGCGGCAATGATCGCCACCCGCATGCCGCGGCCGGGGGCAGCGCCGGTGCGCTCTTTCCAGTTGACGCTGATGCGACCGTCCACCGAGGCCATCAGCGTGACTCCGGTTTCGACCAGCGCGACCATGATCATCAGCCGGAACAGCCACTGGAACCACGGCAGGCCGAGCTGGCCGAGCATCAGGTCCGAGGGCAGGGGCGCATCGGCGATGTCCGGCAGGAAGGCGATCATGCAGACGTAGAACACGATGGCCGGCAGGATCGCCAACGGGCCGGCCAGGGCGCCGGCGATCACCGCATCGCGCCGGCACAGCAGGTGGCGCACCACCAGCAGGATCGAGACCGCCGCGAACATGTTGTAGCCGGCGTAGGTCACGCCGTTGAGCACCCAGTCCTGGCCGAGCTCATGGGTGTTGGACAGCTGTGCCATCGCGCCGCCGCCGAAGCGATAGAGGATCAGGCACGCGGCAATGGCGTAGACCAGGTACATGAAGGCCGACATCAGCTTGAACATGCGTTCGACGGCGTTGGTGCCGGCCTGCACCACACCGGTGATGATCGCCACCAGCACCAGCGTGCCGACGATCCGTGGCCAGCCGAACATGGTCGCGGCCAGTTCGCCGGCGGCCGCGCCGAACACCGCCAGCACGACGACGATCAACGCCAGGTAGGCCACTTCGAAGGTCCACCAGCCACGGCCCAGCAGATGCCGGAAGAAGGTGCGGTAATCGTTGGCCCGGATCGCCCGGGCCAACAGGAACGTCAGGATGCAGATCACGCTCCAGATCAGCATCGACAACACCATCGCGGCCAGGCCGCCCCAGGGGCCCGATGGCAGGAAAAACTCCGCCAGCTCACGGCCGGTGGCGTATCCGCCGCCGATCACGGCCGACTTGAACGCCAGACCGGGCAACAGATACCGCTGGAAGCGGCTGGCGGCGGCGGTCACTTGCGGGCGGCCGTGGGCTGCAGCAGGTAGAAGTCGCGCACGGTGCGGGCGATCTCGGCGATCACACGCTCACGTTCGCTGCGCGGGGCATTGCTGGCTTTGACGAACACGGAGATCGCAAACTGGCTGCCATCGGGCAGGGTGACTACGCCCACATCGTTGACGGTGCCGGCTACGGTGCCGCTCTTGTCGGCCACCTTGGTGCCCGGCGGCAGACTGCCACGCAGGCGTGCACTGCAGGTGCGGCAACGTTCCATGATCTGCACCAGCACCTCGGTGCTGGCCGGGCTCAGCGCCTTGCCGGTGAACAGCCTGGTCAGCAGGGTCGACATCGCACGCGGCGTGGAGGTGTCGCGCGGATCCTTGTCGAAGGCTTCGTTGCCGGATTTCGTGCGCTTGACCACCTCGGGGTCGAGGGTCAGTTCGGCCACGCGTTCCTTGGTCAGCGGCTCATCGCCGAGGCCGAAGATATCGCTGAGCAGCTGCCGGGTGTTGCGATCCAGGCGCTGGCCTTCAATGCCCTGTGCGCGCAGCCAGGCGGTGACCGCGGCCGGTCCGCCGGCCTGCGCCACCAGCACGTCGGTGGCGGTGTTGTCGCTCTGGGTCAGCATCACTTCCAGCAGATTGTGCACCGACAGGCTCACACCATCATGGATGAAGCGGTCCGCGATCACTTCCGAATCGACATAGAACGCCTTCGGCACCGGCACCATCGTGGTCAGTGCCAGTTCGCCGGCATCGACCTTGGTCAGGATCACGGCCGCCACGGCGACCTTGAACGTGCTGGCCATCGGGAATGCTTCGTCGGGATTGAGATGGACCTGCGCGCCCTTGCCATCCAGGCGCCACGCCGAGACCCCCACCTTGCCGTCGACCAGGGTGGCCAGGCGCGCGACTTCGGTTTCAACCGGGCTGGTGGTGGCGCTGAACGCAGCGAGCGGGCTCAGGCCCAGCAACGCGGCAACGCACAGGCTCAAGGTACGGGATGTCATCTTCATGCGATGCAGGCCTCCAGCAAACGGTTGAATTCCCCATCTTGCCGCATCGGGTCGGCCACCGGCAGACCAAGACGCGCGCTGACTTCGGCACAGGCGGCGGCTGCCGCGGCGTCGGTCATGCCATGGGTATTGAGACTGACGCCGACGCAGCGGATATCAGGATTGGTACGGCGCCCCAGCTGCACGGTCAATGCGATGACCTCTTCGATGGAGGGCAGCGGATAGTCCGGATACCCCAGCACGTGCTTGCGCCCCGGCTGGTGGCAGACCACGAACACATCCGGCTGGCTGCCATGCAGCAGACCGAGGCTGACACCGGCGTAGGCAGGATGGAACAGCGAGCCCTGGCCTTCGATGACATCCCAGTGATCGTCGGCCGCATTCGGGCTGAGCAGTTCGGCGGCACCGGCCGAGAAATCGGCGACCACCGCGTCCATCGGAATGCCGCTGCCGGCGATCAGGATGCCGGTCTGGCCGCTGGCGCGGAAGTCGGCATCCACGCCGAGCCCACGCAGGCCGCGTGCCAGCGCCAGCGCGGTGTACTTCTTGCCCAGCGCGCAGTCCGTGCCGACGGTCAGCACGCGCTTGCCGGTGCGCTTGCGGCCGTTGCCGACCGGAATGCCGCGCGGTGGCACGCGCACGTTGATCAGCTCGCGCCCGTGGCGTTCGGCCGCCGCAGCCAGTTCCGGAATGTCACCCAGCTTCTGGTGCATGCCACTGACCAGGTCCAGGCCGTTTTCCAGTGCGTCCACCAGCGCCGGCAGCCACTGCGGGGGAATGACCCCACCGCCGTTGGCCACGCCGATCACCATCGCACGTGCACCGGCGGCGCGCGCCTGCGCCGGCGTCATGCTCGGCAGGCCGGTGGTGATCGGGCAGCCCGGCAGGCTCCACTCGGCCACGCACACTTCCGGCGCCCAGTCGTGCAGGCCGATCGCGGTCTTGGCGAAGCCCGCTTCGGTGGTGTCACCCAGGAACAGCAGGTACGGCTGGGGGAGGGCGGCGAGGGCCTGTACGGCAGCGGTGGGCGTTGCGCTCATGAGGGATCCAGTAGTCGGGGGAGAGAAGAGAGGGGAGGCATTCACGACGAGGGGCTCGCAGTTGTTAGACCTGGTTGGATCTGTATAAGTCCTAATCAGAGAATATGCAACCCAATCAGGATACTCCTTTAGTCTCTTCCGACGGTGGGCCGGGCGACGGCTTGCGCGCCACCGGGCACGGCGCTACGGCACTCAGTAGCGGTAGTCGATCGACATACCGATCGTGCGCGGCTGCAGCGGCACGCCGGTCACCGCGACGTAGCGGTTGAGCGCGTCCCGTACCGAGCCGGTTGAGACGTAGGCACGCTCGTCGGTGGCATTGCGGGCGTACAGGCGGACCGTCCACGTCATGTTGGTCAGCTCGGCATGCAGGTCCAGCGCGTTGTAGCTGTCGATGTCGTACGCGCCGGCGACGCGCTCGCCGGTGACCCGGTAGCCAGCACCGACCCGGCCCTGCCACTGGTCGCTCACATCGAAGTCGTAGTCGATCGTGCTCGACCAGCTCAGGCGCGGCGTCATCGGCATCCGGCTGCCGGACACCAGTCCGCTGGAGGGCGGTACATCACCGATCTTCGAATCGATGTAGGCCGCATTGAGGCCGACCGTCAGGCGCTCGGCCGGGCGGACCATGAAGCTCAGTTCCGCACCCTGGCTGCGCGCGCTGCCGGCATTGCCCATCCAGCTCAGGCCGTTCTCGGAGACGCGCACCTGGATGTCGTCCCAGTCGATCCGGAACAACGCCAGGTCGATCATCGCGCGGCGGTCCCAGAAGTGCGATTTGAAGCCGAGCTCGAGGTTGTCCAGCGTGTCGGCCTTGGTCATCGGCACCACGCCGGAGGTCGAGACGTTCGGTCCACCCGGACGATAGCCGGTGGCGTAACGCGCGTAGATCATCGCGCTGTCGTTGAGGTGCCAGCGCGAGGCCAGCTTCCACGTGGTCACGCTGTCATCGGCGGAGTCGGCCAGATCGATCGGCCGCGGGCCGTACAGCAGCCCGATGCTGTGCTGTTCGAAATCCTGCTGGTTGCGCGCGTGCCGCACACCGGCGGAGACATCGAAGCGCGGGCTGAACTTATACGTGACGTCGGCGAAGATCGCCTGCTCGTCATAGGTGCCGGGCAGGCTGGCGGTGCCGGGGTTGAACGGCAGCGGGATGCCGTTGGCATCGTAGGCACTGACCTGCTGGCGGTTGGTGTTCTTCTCGCCGGTGAAGAAGGTGCCGAGCAACCATTCGACGCGCTCGCTCTCCTTGGAGCTGATGCGGAATTCCTGGGTCCACTTGCGCGTGCCGAGGAAGACATCGAACTGCGCCTGGCCGGCCGGGTACGGTGTCAGCAGCGGCCAGGCCACGCCATAGACCAGCGTGGAATCCTGCACTTCGTCCATGCGGGTTTCGGAGAAGCTGGTGGCGGAGACGAAATCGACGTTGCCCAGATCCCAGTCCAGGATCGCCGAGTAGTAGTCGGTTTCCATCCGGTACGGCGTCGCGCGCTGCAGGATGCCTTCGAGCGGGCCGCGGATCGGCTCCAGCGTGGGATAGGTCAAGCCCACCGCACTGGAGTTGTCGGCGTCCACGATCTGCGACAACGCCTGCACGCGCAGGTTGGCGGTGTCGCTGATGCGCCAGGTCAGCGCCAGGCGTGAGGCCAGCTGGTAGTAGCCGTTGCTGTCTTTGGCATCCTCGCCGGTGAGGTCAGGCTGGTCGACGTAGCCCGGCGTGCTCTGGCGCGACAGGCTGGCGCGCATGGCCAGCTTGCCTTCAATGAGCGGTACGTTGAAGGCCGTGCGCACGCCGATGCCGGTATCGCCGGCCTCCTTGGTCGCGTTCACATCCGTGCCGGCGCGGAACTCGAACGCATCCGGATCGGCCGCCTTGGTGATGTACTTGAACAGCCCGCCCATCGAACTGGCGCCGTACAGCGTGCCCTGCGGGCCGCGCAGCACTTCCACGCTCTGGATGTCATACGGCAGCAGGTCCAGTGCGTAAGTGGTCGCGCGCTGTTTGTTGCTGCTCGGGCCGATCGGCGTGTCATCAATGTAGGTGCCGATGATCGAGCCGCCCCCGAGAGGCGCGACACCGCGCAGTGCCATCGTGGTCTGGCCCGGTGCGCCGCCGCTGTCCACCTGGAAGCCCGGCACGTAGGCGGCGAAGTCGTTCAGGCGGGTGGCGCCGAACGCCTCGAGACGTTCTTCGCTGATCACGCTGACGCCGGCGGCCACCTCCATCACGTTCTCGGCGCGCTTCTGTGCGGTCGCCACCACGCGATCAAGCTCCACCACATCGGGCGTGCTGCGGCTGCCATCGGCGTCGGCATCCTGGGCCATCGCTGCGGTGGCAAGGCCCATGCAGCACAGGGTGACGGTGGAGGCGAGGATCGAACGTTTCATCGGCTTGCGCATGTGGCGGGCTCTCCGGAATCAGGAACGGGGTCAGGCAGGAAAAACGACGGCCATGCACGGCGGTAACAGCCGTGCAGGGGTGTGGAGGCGCGCGCTGTCGACGCCGCGCCGGGTTGGCACGTCGGTCAGGGGAGGCGGCGTGGGGGAAGGAAACGGCAGACGACGGGCGTTGGCAGGTGCAAGGCCGTGTTGCTGGCCAGCGGCGCGATCGGCGCGGAGGCTGGCGGTGGGGTTGTACGGAAACTGATCGGGCATTTCGACATCCCTACAAATCCTATGTAAGGAATATTTAGCTTGATCAGGTTTATGTCAAGCTCAATCAGAAAACATCATCCCATTACGGACTATTGCGCCGCAGCAATTCAGCGGATGCGGAATCGCGTTTCCCGGCGTTCTGATCTGTCCCGGGGGCGTACGCCGGGAAACGGGTCGCTATCGGCCGCGATCGTCGCCACGGCCGATCGCCCTGCTCAGCGCTGCGGCCTCAACCCGATGTCACGGCACCGTCGGCCGCGGCGGCATTCTGTGGTGCAGGTGCAGCATTGCCGGCGAGCAATGGCCGGGCACGTCGCTCCAGGCGCAGCAGCAGCACCGCAACCAGCATGCAGGTGCCGGCCATCAGCGAGAAGAAGACGGCACTGGAAAGCGTTGACCACAGCGTGCCGACCGCGCCGGCCAGCAGGTTGCCGCCGAACGAGGCCAGGAACCAGAACGCGATGATCGTGGCGCCAAAGCCGACCGGCGCCAGCCGTGCGAACAGGCCCAGCCCCACCGGCAGGATGAAGAGCTCGCCGAAGGTGAAGATCGCAAAGAACAGCACGGCCCACAGCCAGCCGACCTTGGCCGACGGTTCACCGCCCAGCATCGCCACCAGGGCAAAGGACAGGCCGACCACCGCAGCACCGATCGCCATCTTGGTCAGTGCGGCCGGCTCGCGGCCGTTGCGGGCCTGGCGGGTCCAGTGCTGCACCAGCATCGGCGTGATCAGGAACACCAGCAGGGGATTGAGCGAGAAGAACCAGGTCATCGGCAGGGTGAAATCGGCGGTGAGCACGCGGTCCACGCCGGTATCGAGCCAGACCGCGATGGTGTTGCCGATCTGTTCGTAGGCCAGGCGGAACACCACGATCAAGCCGGCAATCATCGCCATCACCTGCAGCAGCGGGCGGTAGGCTGGCTGCCACAGGGCGGAGAAGGGCAGTGTGGCGCGCTCGCTGCGCGGCGGATCCGGCGGCAGATGGCGGCGGCCGGTGATGTAGATCACCAGGCCGAGCAGCATGCCGATGCCGGCCGCGGAGAAGCCAACGTGCCAGCCATACACCTCACCCAGCGTGCCGCAGATCAGCGGGGCGAGAAACGCACCGAGGTTGATGCCCACGTAGTACACATTGAACGCCGAGCCACGGCGCGGATCATCGCGCTGGTACAGATCGCCGACCTGGCCGGGCAGGGTCGGCAGGAACAGCCCGTTGCCGAGCACGATCGCCAGCAGGGCCGGATACAGCAGCGCATCGAAGGCCATCAGGAAATGGCCGAACGCCATGATCGCCCCGCCCAGGATCACCGCCCGCCGCTTGCCCAGCCAGCGGTCGGCGAGCATGCCGCCGAACACCGGGCTGAGGTAGGCCAGCGCGGTGTACAGCCCGTAGACCATCGAGGCCTGTTCCTGCGAGAACAGCAGCTGCTTGGTCATGTAATAGACCAGCAGCGCCCGCATGCCGTAGTAGGAGAATTTCTCCCACATCTCGGTGAGGAACAGGATGGTCAGGCCGGGCGGTTGCCCGAACCAGGCCTTGCGCGGGGCATCGAGGGTCATGGGGCGGGGCGTCCGGGGGTCAGATCTGCAGGCCGGTGCTGATCAGGCGCTGGGTAATGGCGACGAACGCCACTGCCAGGCCTGCCAGTGCGACGACCCAGGCACCGTAGCGGCGCACGCGCGGCCAGCTGGCCGGCGCGCGGACGGCCACCCAGACCAGTGCGAGGGCGGCGATAACGCTGAGCCAGGACAACGCCTGCACCAGGATCAACGGCCCGTTGGTGTACGACGAGATCGCGCCCGGGCCAGCGATCGATTTCACGTACAGCGCCCAGGCGACCACGGTGCCGAGCTGCGTGGTGACCGACAGCGTCTGCAGCCAGCGCAGGCCACGGGCCTCGAGCGGTGCGCTGACGCGGTAGTAGCGGCGCACGAACACGCCCCCGATGCGCAGCACGGCCGACAGCGTCAGCAACCCCAGCGCGACGAACAGCGCCGGGCGCAGCCATGCTGGCGAACGCCAGCCCGGGATCGGTTCAAAGCCGAACACCGAGGCGAACGGACCGCCGGAGAAGTACACCGGCCGGCCGTCCTTGACCTTCACTTCCAACAGGCCGCGGCCGTTTTCCTGCTGCCACAACCACGGCGACACCTCGCGCCAGCGCAGCAGCTGGCCGTTGAGGCCCTTCTGGCCATCCACGGTGATGGTGCCGTCCTCCTGCGGGTGCACACGGATCGGTGCGAACAGCGTCAGCATGCGCAGATACGAACTGTCCGAACGGCGCGTGCTCTGCCAGCTCGTTCCGGCCAGCGCAGCGGCGTGCTCGCGGGCAGTGGCAGCATCCACGCCCGGGCCAGCGCGTTCGATCGGCAGGGTCGGCAGGAAATTCTCGACGAAGCGCTCCCACACCTGGGCGCGCAGGGCAGAACCGGCCGCGTCACGCCCCACGCTGTTGGTGGACACGAAGACGCCGATGTTGCGTTCCGGAATCATCCACAGCCACGAGTAGAAGAACAGCATCGTGCCGCCGTGCGAGCGGGTGTCATAGCCACCGGTGTCCGAGGCCATCCAGCCCAGGGCCATGCGCGGCAGGTGCGGCAGGATCGCCGGCTGCGGGGTCAGCATCTGTGCGTTGGTTTCCGCGCGCATGATGCGCTGGCCGTCCAGTTCGCCATGGTTGAGCGTGGCCATCATGAAACGTGCCATCGCCGAGCCGGAGGCATACAGCCCGCCCACGCCCGGCGCGGTGTTCTTCTCGGCCGGGTAGCTTTTGCCCGAGCCCAGCAGATAGCCCTTGGCAGCGTGCGGCAGCAGCTCGGCCGGCAGCTTCTGTTCGAAGCTGGCGTACTGCATGTCCAGCGGCTGCAGGATGTGCTGCCTGGCGTAATCCTCGAAGCGCTGGCCGCTGACCCGCTCGACGATGTACGAGGCGATGCCGGTGGCGTAGTTGGAATACGCCGGCGTGGTGCCCGGCGCAGAGATCTGGTTGGGCACCCATTCCTTGAGGTAGTTGTCTCGGTTGGCCGGATGGTCCGGGCCGAGCACGATCAGGTAGCGCATGCGCTCTTCCAGACCGCTGGTGTGGGTCATGATCTGGCGCAGCGTGATCGGCTCACCCTTGGCCGGGACCTTGATGTCCAGGTAGGTGTTGATGTCGGTGTCCAGGTCCAGCTTGCCCTGTTCCACCAGCTGCATCACCGCGGTCCAGACGAACAGCTTGGAGATCGAGCCCGGGCGGAACAGGGTGGTCCTGGGATCCACCGGCGTGCGCTTTTCAACATCGGAGAAACCAAAGCCGCGCTCGGTGACGACCTTGCCGTTCTCGACCACGGTCACCACGGCGCCGGCGAGATCGCCCTGCGCCATCAGATAGGGCACCAGGCCATCCAGGAAGGTATCCACGCGGGCCGCATCCAGCGTGCCGGTGGCGGCCGGTGCGGGCGTGATGGTGTCCGGCGTCTCGGCAGCCACAGGTGCGGCGGGCGCCGCGACGGGCGTGGGTGCCTGCGCATGCAGCGGCGAGAACGCGGCGGTGGAGGCCAGCAGCAGGCCGCAGATTAGCGGGCGCCAGAGACTCATGCCTGCACTCCCTTGCCCCACACCGCATCGTCGCAATGCACCAGGCCCTCGTCGTAACGCAGGCCCGGCACGCGATCGTCGCGCAGGAACAGCGGGCCATCCAGATCCACCACGTCGCAATGCTGGCCCACGATGAAGGCCGGGCCCATCGCCCAGCTGCTGCCGATCATGTTGCCGACCATCACCTGCATGCCCAGCGAGCGTGCCTTGCCGACCATCGCCAGGCTTTCGGTGAGGCCGCCGGCCTTGTCGAGCTTGATGTTGATGACGTCGAACAGGCCTGCCAGCGCGTCGATCTCGGAAACGTCCTGCACACTCTCGTCGGCGGCGAACGGCAGCGGCCGCGCGAAGCCCTTGAGCTCGGCTTCGCGACCGCGCGGCAGCGGCTGCTCCAGCAGCTTGATGTCGTTGTCCAGCAGCACCGGAATCAGTGCATCGAGCACATCCACGCTGTAGCCCTGGTTGGCGTCCACGCCCATCCACACATCCGGGCGCACCTTGCGCACCGCGCGCACGCGCTCGATGTCGATATCCAGGTCACCGCTGAGCTTGAGCTTGAGTGCCTTGGCCGGCGCATAGCGTCCGGTGGCGATCGACTGCATCGTCGCAGGGTCATCGGCGCCGAGCGTCCAGGTGGTCAGCAAGGGACGCGTCTGCGAGAGCCCGGCCAACGCCCAGGCATGCTTGCCGGTGCGGCTTGCTTCCAGATCCCATAGCGCGCAGTCCAGCGCGTTGCGCGCACCGCCGCGGGGCAGCAGCTGCTGCAGTTCGGCACGGGTGATGCCGGCTTCGATCCGCGCACGCAGCAGTTCCAGCGTGGCCAGCATCTGCTCGGGCGTGTCATTGAAGTAGTACACGCCGCTGGCTTCGCCACGGCCGCGATGGCCGTCCTCTTCCAGTTCCACGCGCAGTACCGGCGCGTTTTCGAACACGTAACCGCTGATCCGGAACGGGGCCAGCAACGCAAGCGAGTCGATCTGCAGGGTCAGTTTCACAGGATGTCTCCAGCCCCATGGCGGGGCCATGGGTCAGTAGTTGAGAGCGAAGTCGGCCAGGCCCATCAGGACCAGGGCGTAAGCGAGCACGCAGGCCGACAGCAGCAGCAGCGCAGCCCACAGGCGCGCCAGCCAGCCGCGTCCAGCGCGGACCGTCTGCACCAGGTTCCAGGCCGTTGCGCCGATCCCGCCGATGATCGCGATCACCGTGGCGATGCCCAGCCCGATCACCGCCGGATCCAGACGATCATCCAGGCGGGCGAAATCGGCTGACGCCCAGGCCATCACGGCCATGGCGGCCGCAGGCACCAGCAGCAGGAGCCAGCAGGCGGCGCGGCTCAGGCGATAGGCCAGCAGGGTGCTGCGCGGCCAGCCCAGCACGCGGCCATGACGGCGGCGGACGAGGGCGGCGATGGGCCACGCCAGCGCGGCCAGTGCCAACGCCGCCACAGCAGCGGTCAGCAACGGCTTGAGCCACAGCGCCGAGCGGTAGCCTTCCGCGGCCAGGAACACGTTGAACGGGGAGGAGGAATCCACCGCGAAGCCGACCGGCGTGCCGTCCTTGAGGATGGCGGCCAGGCGCAGTTCGCTGTTGCTTGCCTGCCACAGCCACGGGCCGATCGGCTTGAAGGTGGTCGGCTGCCCGTTGGGCTGCTTCAGGCGCGGCAGACGCAGGCTGCCATCGTCGAGGGCTTCCAGGCGCGTCTGGGTGAGGATGCCGGTACGGCCGATGCCGGTCTCGGCGCGCCGCGAATCGAGGTAGCTCGGTGCCGCCAGCTGGCGTGACTGCGCCTTGGCCAGCGCCGTGTCGACGGCCGCTGCCGTGGCCGGGGCGCCCGCCGGGAAGTAACGGTCAGCGAAGTTCTCCAGCAGTTCACGCCGGATCGGGCCGGTGATGCCATTGGCGCCGGCACTGTTGAGCGAGACGAACAGGCCGACATCGTGATCGCGGAAGAGGAACAGCTGCGAGTGGAAGGAGTAGGTGTCGCCGGCGTGCGACACCACGCGCTGGCCGTTGACATCGATCTCGTAGAAGCCGAGCGCCATGGTGTTCAGTGGCGGCGCGAAGCGGGTCTGCGGGGTCAGCATCAGCTGGCTGGTCGCCGCCTTCAGGATGGCGGTGTCATGACCGCCGGCGGCACTGAGGTGCGCGATCATGAAGCGCGCCATGTCGCTGCCGGTGGCCGAGAGTGCGCCGGCCGGCGCGGAGGGGGTCACTTCGAACGCACGCGGCTTGCCCGAGCCGAGGGCATAGCCTTTGGTCACCAGGGCGCGCAGCGCCGGCGGCAACGGCTGGCGGAAGCTGGCGTGCTGCATCTGCAGCGGCACGAAGATGTGCTGCTCGACATACTCGGCGAAGGGCTGGCCCGACACGCGCTCGACGATGTAGCCGGCCAGGCTGGTGCCGTAGTTCGAGTACGCGGGCACCGTGCCCGGCGCGAAGATCTGCGCCGGCACCCGGCGCTTGAGATACGGGCCCAGTTCGATGCCGCCGGCCTCGGCCACGGCTTCGCTGGTCCACATGTACTTGATGTTGGCCTCGAAGCCGCCGGTATGCGTCATCAGCTGGCGCAGCGTGATCGGCAGGCCGCGTTCGGGCACCTTGAAATCCAGGTACTGATTGATGTCCGCGTCCAGATCCAGCTTGCCGGCTTCCACCAGCTGCATCACTGCGGTCCAGGTCATCAGCTTGGAGACCGAGGCCATCCGGAACAGCGTGCGGTCCGGATCCACCGGCGTCTGCGCGGCCACATCGGAAACGCCGTAGCCGCGGCGGACCAGGATCTGGCCGTCCTTGACCACGGTGACCACCGCACCGGCGATATCGCCCCGCGCGATGGCGTACGGCATGAAGCCATCCAGCCAGGTGGTCGCATCGTCGGCGGTGAGCCGGGCAACGGAATCCACGCCGGCAGGCGGTGTTGCCGCCTGGGGTGGGGCGGGTGGCCGCTGTGCGTCGGCCTGGAAAGACAGCAACAGCCCACAGCACAAGCCGACAAGCCCTGACAACGCACGCATGTGACGATCCCCTTCAAACCATCTCAATCAGACAACAATATTCCTGATCAGAGAAATGTCAAATGCGCGTGATCGTGATCGGATCGCGCCAACCGGGCTGAATGTGACGTTTGGATGCCCTGCGCAGGCCGTTCTTCGGCCATTGAGAACGTTTTCAGGGCGCAGAGAAGCGCTTAAGGCGGCGAACGCGACAAGAAAGCATCCTGATCAGGATGGCATTCATCTCTACGTAGTATCGTATCGGCAACTTCACCAGCAATAGCCCAAAGGTCCTGTCGATGAGCCCCAAAAGCCCGACGCTCGGAACCCTGCTGCGCGGTCTGCGCACCCGCCAGGGATGGACGCTCAAGGAAATGAGCGAGCACACCGAAATTCCGCTGTCCACGTTGTCCAAGATCGAGCATGACCGCTTGACCTTGACCTACGACAAGCTGCAGCACCTGTCCCAGCGCTTGAACCTGCGCATGTCCGAGCTGTTCTCCGAGCCGGAGAGCGACAGCGCGCCCAAGCCGGTCACCGCGCGGCGCAGCCTCGGCTCGCTCGACAAGGCACTGCGGGTGCAGACCGACAACTACGATTACTACTACCTGTGCACCGAACTGCGGCGCAAGCGGATGATCCCGATCCTCACCAAGGTGCGCGCCAAGACCACCGCCGAATTCGGTGAGCTGGTCCGCCACCCGGGCGAGGAATACGTGCATGTGATCGAAGGCCGCATCCAGGTCCACACCGAGTTCTACGATCCGGTGGTGCTGGAGACCGGGCAGGGCATCTACATCGACAGCCAGATGGGCCACGCCTACATCGTCGATACCGGCTGCGAGGAAGCGGTGCTGCTGGCCGTCTGTGCCAGCGCGGACGAGGATCTGATGGAATCGCTGATCACCCTGCATGAGCAGGAGGGTGGGGTCTGATTCTGCGCCCTGCGTGGCGCTGCGAGGACCCTGTGCCCGTAGCGCCGGATCGCAGTCGGCCGAAACGAACGCTTACCAGTTCGCCTCCAGCCGGCGGAACGGCTGGGTGAGCAGCACACCGCGTGCGTCGTAGTCGGTGACGTTGCGTCCATCCACCCGCACCGTGGTGGGGCGGGTGCGGCTCGGCCACCACACGCGCACCGCGGTGTCCTTGCGCAGTCCCTTGCCCAGCGTGACCTGCAGCGCTCCCTCGCGCTGCCGGGCCTGCAGCGCCAAGGTGCCATAGGCAGTCGGCAGGCGATCCACTGCCAGCCCATCACCGGCCAACCATGACGGCGGGGTGCCCGGCAGCAGTGACAGCGCGTCATCGTCTTCGCGCATCAGCATTCCGAACAGCGTGCGCCCGTACTCCGCACCGATCCAGGTATGCGGCATGTCGCCGAGGTAGCGCGGGAAGCGCAGCCGCGAGTGCACCACCTCGGCCAGCACCTGCCATTCCAGCGGGCGGCGGTCATGCAGCAACCCCTGCAGCAGTTCGTCGGCAGCCTCGGGCTGGTCCAGATGTACGTAGCTCAGCACGTTGCGGATTTCATACGGCGTGTAGGCGTACAACGCGTCCGGCTCGCCGCGCTTGCGCACATCCTGCAGATACCGCGCGAACGTGGTGCGCAGTGCCTCCGCCGGCAGCACATCCTGCGCGCCGGTCGGGTCGAGTGCAATCGACACACCGGTCGGGTCGCCATCGCCAAGGTCGGCCGAAGAGGGAATGAAGTCGATGCCCTTCCACGCCATCGTGGCGCGGATCGAAGCGGCCAGCGCATCGTGCAGGGCGGCGTACTGTCCGCGCGCCCATGCGGCGGTTTCGTGATCGCCGAGCGACTCGGCCAACCACGCGCCGTCATGCCAGCCCTTCAGGCCCCAGTAGTCGTCCCAGTAGCTGTGCGTGGGCGACGGGTAGCCCTCGTGGCTGATCGATGGCGCCAGGATGCCGGCGAAACGCTCGGGCGCGGGCTGGCTGGCCATGTAGCCGGGCACCAGCGTGCGCTCGCGGAGTTCCTGCAGGAAGCGCATCGCCGCTTTCACTTTGGGCAGGTACGCGCGCACCGAATCCGGTCCTCCATCCAGCCGCGCGACGTCGGCAACCAAGGCGATGTACTGCCCTTGGCTGTCGTATTCGATATCCGAGCCGAAGCCGGTGTTGACGCTGCCGTCGTCATTGAGGATCGGCGAGACCAGACCGTTGGCGTGCACGCCGTGCTCGCTGTACCAGGCCAGGTAATCGCGCGCGACCTGGGATTCACCCATGCGCAGCAGCACCGCCGAGGTAGCCATGCCGTCGCGGATGAAGGAGCGGTTGTAGTTGCGCGGGCCGGGCTGCATCGCAGGGCCGGTCTGGTTGATCAGCATGTACGCGGCCTGCGCGCGCAGCATGTCCACGAGGGAGGGATCGGGCAGACGCAGCCCGACCTGGCCCAGGCGTGCCTGCCAGTCGTCCGATGCACGTTTGGCCAGCGCGTCGTACGCCGCATCGGGTGCGCGCGGGACGCCGGCCAGATCCAGCGGCGGGGCGTCGGGCAGCGCACCGTCCGTCGCAGAGGGTGCCGTGCCAAGCGGGAAGGCGACCACCACGGAGCGGCTGGCACCGGGTGCGAGCTGCACGCGGTAGGCCAGCGCTGCGGAGGCCAGGCCGTCGGTATCGCGTGCCTGCGTGGCGGCGGGCAAGGTGCCGCTGGCGATCGCCGCGGTGATCTCGCTGCTGCCGTCCGGGCCGAATGGTGCCGCGCCGGCAGCATCCACCGGCGTCAGCGACTGCAGCAGGGCGCGACCATTGATGCGTACGCGTTGCCCCTCGATGGCGACTTCGCGGATCGGTGAGAGGCCTCCGTTCTGCCACGGCGGATTCATCTGCATCGGCCGCACCGCCAAGGTCAGGGTGCCGTCGACGGGCGCACTGCCGGTGTTGCGCAGGCGGTGACGCACGAAGGTGACCGGCTGTCCGTCGAGCTCGACCGCGAACGCCTCGCTCTGCAGTTCAAGCCCGGGTTGTGGCGACCACGTCGCCGAGGGCATCGGCTTCCAGCCATCGCGCAGTGCGTGCTGCACCGGTTGGTCGGCAGCGCCTGCGGCCACACCGTCGGCATTGCGCCAGATCGGCTGCACCAGCGGTGCACCCTTGAAGGCCTCGATGTTGCCGTACTCGTCGAAGATCGATTTCTGCCGGCCGGCATGGATGCCGACCGCGGTCCAGTAGGTCTGCTGCAGGTGCAGCGAGGCCGGGAACAACGCGCGCTGCGCGCCACTGGCGGCGATCTGGTAGCGCTTCATCGGGGTCATCACCGCCTTCGGCCCGAGCAGGCGCAGGCGGTCGACCTGCGGCGTGTCGCCCTCCACCGTCAGCCGCAGCGCCGTGGCGGTCACGGCCGCAGTGCCGGCCAGCCAACTCTGCTGGCGTGCACCCGCCTGCGGATCGCGCGCAAGCTCCACCCAGCCACCCTGGGCATCACGTGCCTGCAGCCGTGCGGCGCCATGCGCGCCTGTCCAGTCCACGGCCAGGCCGGTGGTGGCCACGGCACGCGGCAAGGTGATCTCAAGCGTGTGCGTATCGTCCTTGCCACGTGGGATCGTGACCGCGCTGCCGCCTTGCCACAGCGCCGCGGCCTGGGCTGCATCCACACCGGCCACGCGCGCACTGGTGGTGCTGTCCAATGGCTCCAGTTCGAAGATCGACACGCCCCAGTCCGACGTGCGCTCCGGGCTCGCCAGGCGAAGGTAGCGGGCCTGGCGTGGCGCGAAGTAGAGCGTCTCGATACCGCCGAGTGAATCGCGCATGGTGTAAGCCGGCTGCCACTGTTGGCCGTCCAGCGAGGTCTGCAGGGTGTAACCCTCGGGATTGGAGACATCCCAGGTGATCTGCGCGCCGCTGAGCGTGCTCGGCGTGCCCAGATCCACCTGGAACCAGTGCCCGGGGCTGAAGGCGCCGCCGGTCACCGTCTTCGGGTCGCCATCGATCAGGTGGCTGACCGCCATCGCCGGCACCTGCTGCGAGGAACTGCTGGCCTGCCACTGGCTGCGCGGCGGCAGGGTCTGGGCGGCGGCGCCGAAGCTCAGCGCGAGCGCGGAGAAGAGCAGGGTACCGGCCATGACGCGGCGCGGCCGGTGCACAACAGTCGAACGGTCAGCATGCAGCCCCATCAATGCGCTCCTGATCTGAAACGGCCCCGACGGCGGGGTGGAGGTCACGCTAGCAGGGGCTGTAACCGTTTACATGACGCGTCGCAATACTGAACAGGCGTGTCGTCCAGGCTGAAACGGCACGGGCACCCGCAGGTGCCCGTGATGGTGCGTCACACAGCCATGTCAGGCGCGCGGCGAGAGCAGGTCGGAAAGGCCGATCGTCCTGTACATCTCGGTGCGCATCCGGTCGGCTACACCATTGACCACTTCGGCACCGTCCTGCGACGGATCCACATGCACGCGGAACGGGCGCTTGCCATGCGGCAGGCCGACCACACGCACGATCTCGCGCGCGACCTGCTCGGGGTCGGCATCGGCCGGCTCCAGGCTGGCCAGGCCCTGCAGTGCCTGCTGGGCAACGCCGGCATACGGACCGTTCTCGTATTCGGCGGCGATGTCGGCATCCTCCGGCGTGCCCGAATGCGCGAAATGATTGGTGCCCTGGGTGAACGCGCCCGGCACCATGATCGTGGTCTCGATGCCCCAGCGCGCCAGTTCGGTTGAGTAGGCCACCGCCAACGCATCCATCGCGGCCTTCGCAGCGAAGTAGGGCGCGAGAAATGGCGGTGTGCCCCCGCGGGTGGAGGACGATCCGACCCACAGCAGCAGACCCCTGCCGCGCCCGCGCATGAAGGGCAGCGCAGCACGGTTGACCCGCTGCGTACCCAGCACGTTGACGTCGTACTGTTGCATCAGTTGCTCAGGCGTGAACGCCTCGGCCGGTCCAAACACCATGTGCCCGGCGTTGTGGATGATCACATCGAGCGTGCCCGCCTCGGCGAGTACCTGTGCAATGGCAGCGTTGCTGGAAGCCTCGGACTGCACGTCCAGTTCAACGGTGCGCAGGTCGGCGCGCTGCTGGGCGGCCCACGCGGCGATCTCGGCAACGCGTGCGGCATTGCGTCCGCCGATGTCGCGCATCGAGGCGTAGACGGTGTGACCGGCCTGGGCCAGGGCTTTGGCGCTCATCAGGCCGAAGCCGGAGGACGCGCCGGTGACAAGGATGGTGTGCGGCATGGGAATCTCCAGGTTGAAAAGGGGGCGGCGAGGGAGAAGGACAACTAGGGGGTGAGAGGGCGCGTGCTGTCGCGCAGGCGGCGGTAGAGCACGCGACCGGCATCCAGGTGGGGGGTGAAATCGAAGCCCTGGGCCAGCATCGCGTCCATGTCCTGCGCGGGAATCTGCATGACGTAGCTGTGGTCGTTGGCGACCAGTTCGAACGCCTCCGGGCCGAGCGACGCAGCGCTGAACCATTTGCCGGCATCGGCATGTCCGCTGCGCAGTACCTGGCCGCGGTAATGCAGTTCCCAGCCGCCATCCAGCAATACCCAGACGTCATCGCGGCCCTCGGCGGTAACGTTGCCGAGGATGGGGGCGCCGGCGCTCACCTCCCATTCCCGCGAATGGTCGATCACGTGGCGCAGCTGCGCGGTGGTCAACGCGGTGAAGAACGGGGTGTTGCGAAGCAGGTGCAGATAGGTGATGGACGGCTTCATGGCGGGGTGTGGCGAGGGCGTGCGCGCTTCGCACGACGCCGTCATGACGGTCGCGCAGAGCAGGGGCAGCAGCACGGCCAGGTGGCGGGGCGACATCCGGGCGACCTCAGGCCACGCCGCCGTTGGCGCGCAGGATCTGGCCATTGACCCAGCCGCCGTCCGGCCCGGCGAGGAAGGCAACCACGCCGGCGATATCGTCCGGCTGGCCGAGGCGTTCCAACGGCGGCATCCGCGCGAAGGTGTTGATCTGCTCTTCGGTCTTGCCGTCGAGGAACAGTGCGGTCGCGACCGGGCCCGGGGCCACCGCGTTGACGGTGATCGCGCGGCCGCGCAGCTCCTTGGCGAACACGTGGGTGAACGCTTCCACCGCGGCCTTGGTGCCGTTGTAGATCGCATAGCCCGGCAGATTCAGGGCCAGCGTGGTGCTGGACAGATTGATGATGCGGCCGCCGTCGTTGAGGCGCGTTGCCGCTTCGCGCAGGGTGTTGAACACGCCCTGGGTGTTGATCGCGAAGTTCTGCAGATACAGCGCGTCGCTGGTCTGCGCCAGCGGGGCGGTCTTGAGGATGCCGGCGTTGTTGACCAGCACATCGATGCGGCCCAGCTGCTGTTCAACCGTGGTGAACATCGCGCCGACCTGATCGGCCTGGGAGACATCGGCCTGGATCGCGATGGCGGACGCACCGCCGCGGGTCAACTCGGCGACGAGCGCATCGGCCTCGGCGGTGTTGGAGGCGTAGTTGAGGGCGACGGCGAAGCCATCGGCAGCCAGGCGCCGGGCGATGGCGGCGCCTATGCCGCGGGAGGCGCCGGTGATCAGGGCGACGCGGGAGGAGGTGGACATGGTGGGGCTTCCTTCAGTGGTGGGCACGGAAGGAAGGATGGATCATTCGGCGGCAGGGATAATCCTGCTAAAGTTGCGATCACAATTCCAATTGCTTTAACAATGGGTGGGTCATGGACCGCTTCCAGGAGATGCAGGTGTTCGTCCGGATCGCCGAACGCCAGAGCTTCACCCTGGCGGCCGAGGATCTGCAGATTCCGCGCGCCACGGTGACCAACCTGATCAAGCGGCTGGAGCAGCGCATCGGCGTGCGCCTGCTGGAACGGACCACTCGTCAGGTGCGCATGACCCATGACGGCGAGGCTTACTACCATCGCTGCGTGCGGTTGCTGACCGATCTGGAAGAAACCGAAAGCGCCTTCCGCGATGCCCCGCCCAAGGGGCTGCTGCGGGTCAATCTGCAGGGCACGCTGGCCCGGTACGTGGTGATGCCGGCCATGGGCGAATTCCTTGCACGCTATCCCGGCATCACCCTGCACGTGGGCGAGGACGACCGCTTGGTGGACTTGGTCCGCGAGGGCGTGGACTGCGTGCTGCGCGCGGGCGTTCTGCAGGATTCGTCGTTGATCGGCCGGCAGGTCGCGCTGCTGGAGCAGGTCACCGTGGCCAGCCCCGCGTATCTGGCGCGCGAGGGTGTGCCGACCCGCCTGGACGATCTCGCGCAGCACTACGCGGTTGATTACGGCCCCGGCGGCGCGCACTCGGCCGGCTTGGATTTCCTGCTTGATGGCGACGTGGTGGAGCGGCAGCTGCAGTCGCGCATCTCGGTGACGGGCGCTGACCTGTACACCGGCGCGGCGCTCTCGGGGCTGGGCTTGATCCAGGTGCCGCGCTATCGCATTGCGCAGGCGCTTGCCGAGGATCAGCTGCGCATCGTGCTCGCGGATCACCCGCCACCGCCGATGCCGGTGTCCGTGCTGTATCCGCAGAACCGGCAACTGTCCGCCCGCGTGCGGGTGTTCGCGCAATGGCTGGCCGCGTTGTTCGAACGCGCTGCGGGCACCGCAGCATCCCCCTGACAGCAGATCGTCATGCCACCGCCGCCGCGAACTATTCGCGCAGCCAGCATCGGTCGGAGGAGGCGACAACGCCCTGTCACGCGTTGTCGCTTTCGTGATGCACTGCGCTGGGCGGTACGGGACCGGTCTGCGATAGTCGAGATATATCTATTACGCGCGTTGGATCGATGCTCCATCCACAAGAGTTGTCCGCGGCGCAGATCAGCGAGGTGCTGGCCGAGGTGTTCGGTGTGCGTGCCAGCACGGTGCTGCAGCGCGCAGGTGGGGCCGATGCAGGCGCGACGGTGTACCAGGTGGCGGGCCCGGACGGCGCGCGCTGGTGGCTCAAGTGCCGCCGTTATGCCGTGGATCCGGTGGTGTGGGAAGTACTGCACCACCTGCGTGAGCACGTCGGCCTGCGCGAAGTGATCGCACCGCTGCCCACACGCGATGGGGCGGCGGCAGCGAGCTGGGCGGGTTTGCAGTGGACCCTGTTCCCGTATGTCGACGCGTTCTCCGGTTTCGAGGAGGCGCTCTCGCGTGCGCATTGGCAGCGGCTCGGGCGCGTCCTGCGCCAGGTTCACGACGTGCCGCTGCCGGCCGAGCTGTCCGATCGCCTGCGTTGCCCTGGCTTCGACGACGACACCGCCGTGGAGCGGGTGGGCGCGTGGCTGCAGCGGGCCGACGCGCGGATTCCAGTGCGCGATGCACTGGGTGAGGAGTACCTGGCGCTGTGGTGCCGCCACCGCCAGCGTATCGAGGCGATCTGGCAGCGCTGCCGCGAGCTGCGTGCGCGTATCGGTGAGGGGCGCGCCTCCCGCGTGCTGTGCCACGCTGATCTGCACGCGGGCAATGTGCTGGTCGGGCCGGAGGACGGTGTCTATCTGATCGACTGGGACGAGATGGTGCTGGCGCCGCGCGAACGCGATCTGATGTTCGTCGGCGCCGGCATCGGTGGTCGTTGGGGGCGCGAGCAGCCGCCGGGGTTCGCGGAAGGCTACGGGCCGGTCACGGTGGATCCGCTGCGGGTTGCCTACCACCGCCACTGGCGGATCCTGCAGGACCTGCAGGAGTTCCATGATCTGCTGCTCGAGCCCGGCGCCACCGCGCGCCCACCTGCACAGCGACGCCAGGCCCTGCGCTACATGGCCGAGCAGTTCGCGCCCGGCAACGTGGCCGATTGTGCGACCCGTGCCTGGCAGGCCGCGCAGGGCTGAGGCTGCAGCCCAGCGAATGTTCGTACGCGGGCTGCCGCGGATCTGACCGCACCCGTCGCGTGCTGACCGAGCCGACCTTCTATCGCTCCCGCGCATCACCCCATGCGCGGGTCTATTCCCCCGGCTTGGCGGCCGCCGTGACTGCCTGCGACTTCGCCCGGCGTGCCAGTACCGCTTCGCGGTGGGCGATGTAGGCATTCGCGCCGAGGATGATGCCGGCGCCGATCACGGTCCAGCGGTCCAGCGTTTCGTTGAACAGCAGCCAGCCCAGCAGGCTCACCAGCGGCAGCTGCATGAAGCTGATCGGGGTCAGCGCGGAGACCTCGCCCAGGCGCAGCGCACGGGTCCACAGCAGCTGGCCCAGCGTACCGAGTACGCCGGTCGCGACCAGCCAGACCCACGCCAGGCCGGTCGGCCAGACCCACACGAACAGCGCGGGCACCAGTGACAGCGGCACCCAGAAGACATAGGTGTAGAACACCACCGTATCGGCGCTGTCCACGCGGGTGAGCTGCTTGATCTGGATCGCCACCAGCGAGCTCAGGACCGCGGCGCCCACGGCCACCAGGGTGCCGGGGGTGAAGGTGGTCGAGCCCGGGCGCACGATGATCAGCACGCCGATGAAGCCGATGATCACCGCCGCCCAGCGGCGCATGCGCACGGTCTCCCCCAGCCACAGCACCGCGGCGATGGTGACGAACAGCGGCGTGGAGTAGGAGAGCGAGATCGCCTGGGAGATCGGCAGGTGCCCGATCGCCCAGAACGCACACAGCATCGAGGCCAGCCCGATCGCACTGCGCAGGAAGTAGCGCGGCAGCTGCTGGGTCTTCAGCGGTGCGCTGCCCGGGCGGATCAGCATCGGCAGCAGCGCCAGCAGGCCGAAGGCGTTGCGGAAGAACGCCACTTCCTGGGTCGGCACGTACCGGGTGGCGTAGCGGATCGCAATCGCCATCAGGCCGAAGGCCAAGGTACTGCCGAGCATCAGCATGGCGGCCCGCAGCGGCGTGGCCACCGGTAACGCGGGGGCGGGGTTCACCACTGTGCGCCGATCAGCCTGGGCTCCGGTTCGATCGGCACGCCGAACTTCTCCACGACCGAGGCGGAGATCCGCCGCGCCAGTGCGAGCAGTTCTTCACCGGTGGCCTGGCCATGGTTGACCAGCACCAGTGCGTGGCTCGGCGCCACGCCGGCATCGCCATCGCGGTAGCCCTTCCAGCCGCAGCTCTCGATCATCCAGGCGGCGGAAATCTTGCGGCGGCTGTCGTCGTCGGCCGGGAACACCGGCAGCTCGGGGAAGTGCTGCAGCAGCACCTCTACCTGTTCCAACGGCAGGATCGGGTTCTTGAAGAAGCTGCCCGCATTGCCGAGCACCTCCGGATCAGGCAGCTTGCGACGGCGGATGTTGATCACCGCATTGGCCACATCGGCGGCCACCGGCAGCTCCACACCCATCGCCTCCATCTCCTCGGCGATCCCGGCATAGCCCAGGCGCAGGCCATGCAGCAACGGCAGACGCAGTTCGATCGCGGTGATCAGGTAACGGTCCGGGTCGTGCTTGAAGATGCTGTCGCGGTAGGCGAACTGGCAGCCTTCCGCATCGAAGCGCACCCAGTCGTTTTCGTGTCGGTCCCAGGCATCCACGGCCTGGATGAACTCGCCGACCTGCGCGCCATAGGCGCCGATGTTCTGGATCGGCGAGGCGCCGGCGGTGCCCGGGATCAACGCCAGGTTCTCCAGCCCGGACAGCCCGTTCTGCAACGACCACATCACCAGCCCATGCCAGTTCACGCCGGCACCGGCGCGCACGATGGTGTGGTCGGCGCGGTGCTCCAGAATCTCGATGCCGCGGTTGGCGAACACCAGTACGGTGCCTTCCACGTTGTCGGCGATCAATACATTGCTGCCGCTGCCCAGCACCAGCAGCGGTTGTTCGGCGACGCGCGGGAGGGCAAGTACCTCCGGCAGCACGGAAGGATCGAACACCTCCAGCAGCTGCGCAGCGGTGGCGTCGACGTGGAACGTGTTGAGCGCCTTCAGCGAGGCGTTTTCAGTGATGGCCCAGGCAGTCATGGCGTCGTTCACAGCGGTGCCACCGCGCCGCGGCTGGGCGCCTCTCTGCGGCGGCGGATCGCTTCCACGCACTCGTGCACCAGTTCCGGACCACGGAAGATCAGGCCGCTGTAGCATTGCACCAGCGCGGCGCCGGCCGCCATTTTGGCGACCGCATCCGCGCCGGATTGAATACCGCCGACGCCAATGAGCGGCATCGACTCGGGCAGGCGCGCACGCAGGCGGCGCAGCACCAGGGTGGACTGGCCCAGCAACGGCGCGCCGGACAAGCCGCCGGCTTCATTAGCACGCGGGTCACCGGCCACCGCACTGCGGTCGATGGTGGTGTTGGTGGCGATCACGCCGTCCACCTTGAGCTCACCGAGCACGCGCGCTGCGGCGTCGATATCGCGGTCGCTCAGGTCCGGGGCCACCTTGACCAGCATCGGCACGCGCTTGCCGTGCTTGGCGGCCAGGCTTTCCTGGCTCTCGCGCAGCTGCGAAATCAGCTGGCGCAGCGCGGTCTCTTCCTGCAGCTCGCGCAGGCCGGCGGTGTTCGGCGAGGAGATGTTGACGGTGATGTAGTCGGCCAGCGGATACACCTTCTGCAGGCAGTGCTGGTAATCGTCGAACGCCTGTTCGTTCGGGGTGTCCTTGTTCTTGCCGATGTTGATGCCGAGCAGGCCAGTGCGGCGCTTGGCGCGCTCGACATTGCGGACCAGCGCATCCACGCCCAGGTTGTTGAAGCCCATGCGGTTGATGATGGCCTGGTGCTCCGGCAGCCGGAACAGGCGCGGCTTCGGGTTGCCCGCCTGCGGGCGCGGGGTGATCGTGCCGATCTCCACGAAGCCGAAGCCCAGGGCCAGCAGCGCATCGATGTGCTCGCCGTTCTTGTCCAGGCCGGCGGCCAGGCCCACCGGATTCGGGAAACTCACTCCGAACGCGTTGGTCGGCAGCGGGTCGATGCGGCGGCCCATCAGCGGCGTGGTGCCGGTGCGATAGGCCAGGTCCAGCGCGCTCAGGCCAAGGCCGTGGGCGCGTTCTGCATCAAGGGCGAACAGGAAGGGGCGGGCAAACGAGTACATGGCGTTCAATCAGTCCAGCGTGCCGACAAAGGCACGGGTTTGGTATTCAAAAGCGATCTGGCCGTCCACCGCATGGGCGTCGAACAGCTGTTGCAGCGCGGCCAGCATCGGCGCGTGGCGCGGGTGACCGGCCTGCGGTGCATACGAGGAGGACAGCAGGCGGCCACGCAGGCCATCCAGATCCATGCGCTGCACGTTCGGCAGCCGGGCCATGCCGCGCAGGCCCTCGCCGAACCATGCGCGCATGGTGTCATCGTCCTGGTAGCGCTCGGCCACCTCGGTGTAGTCGGTGCCGAACTCGAGCAGCAATTGCTCATAGCCGATCAGGAACGGGGAGGCATCGAGCAGGCGCGAATTCCAGAACACCAGCGCCATGCCTTCGGGCTGCAGGATGCGCGCCCATTCGCGGCGCACTGCAGTGGTATCGAACCAGTGGAAGGCCTGCGCTGCGGCGACCAGACCCACGCTGTTGTCGGCCAGGCCGGTCGCTTCGGCGGTGCCGTCGGCCACCTTCAGGCGCAGATAATCCGGCGCCAGCAGTTGCTCGGCGGCGTCGCGCATCGCCGCATTCGGCTCCACTGCGATGACCGGGTGGCCAGCGGCCAGGAACAGCCGGGTGGAAATGCCGGTGCCGGCGCCGATATCGGCGACCAGGGTCTCGGTGGGAACACCGATGTCCTGGTGCAGCCAGTCCAGCAACGCCGGAGGATAGTCGGGACGGTAGCGGACGTAGTCGGCAACCCGACTGCTGAAGCGTTCGGTCGAATCCGAGCGGCTCATGTGCACCTCACGATTGGGTAGCGGCAAACCAGGCCAGTCCGCCGAAGAACAACAGCACCACCACCAGCGCGAGCAGGCTGCCGATCACGATGATCCAGCCCAGGATCAGGCCGGCCAAGGCCATGCCGTCGCCTTCCAGCTCCAGCGGGCGGCGCCGGATCTCGGCGCGGGCCAGGTGCCCGGTGATGATCGCCGCGATGCTGCCGATGAAGGGCAGGGCGGTCCAGCCGAGGATGCCCATGATCAGGCTGACCACGGCCATGGCACTGGTTTGTCGGGGCGGGAGGCTCATGCAGGTCCTGGTCGCGGTGGGGTGGTTCGATGATAGGGCCAGCGGCGGGTTTATCCCATCAGGACCTGGCCACCATCCACATTCAAGGTATGCCCGGTGATCCAGCCCGCCAGCGGCGAGCACAGGAACAGCGCGGCGTTGGCGATGGCCGCTGGCTCGCCGAAGCGGCCAAACGGGATCTTCGCCAGGGTGTTTCGATACAGCTCCGGGTCCTGCTCGCGCCGACGCGCCCACAGCCCATCCTCGAACTCGATCGAGCCGGGGGCGATGGCGTTCACGCGGATCCGCTGTGGCGCCAGGGCCAGGGCCTGCGAAGTGGTGTAGTGCATCAGCGCGGCCTTGGCCGCCGCATACGGCGCGCCACCCGGGCGCGGCTGCTGGGCAGCGATCGAGGCCAGGTTGAGAATGCAGGCATCACTGGACTGCTGCAGCCAGGGCAGGGCCAGCCGCGAGGCACGCACGGCCGCCATCAGGTCGACGTTCAAGCTGGCTTCCCAGCCCGCCTCATCGTCGGTCATGCCGTAGCCGGTCGCGTTGTTGACCAGCACGTCGACGCCGCCCAAGGCCTGAGCGGCATCGGCCAGCCAGCGGCCGATGTCGCCCAGCTGGGAGAGGTCGGCCGTGGCCGTATGCACGGCCAGGCCGAGCGCGCCGGCATCCGCACGCAGCGCGGCCAGACCGGCCTCACCGCGTGCGCAGACCGAGACGCGGGCGCCTGCCGAAGCAAACGCCAGCGCCATCGCGCGCCCGATGCCCCTGCTGCCACCGGCAATCAGCACCCGGCGCCCGGTGAACTCCAGGCGTGGGCCGGCGGGCAGGTGGGGCGCGGGGTCCATCACAGGTCGAACTTGATGCCCTGGGCCAGCGGCAGCGAATCGGAGTAGTTGATGGTGTTGGTCTGGCGGCGCATATAGACCTTCCAGGCATCCGAGCCGGACTCACGGCCACCGCCGGTGTCTTTCTCGCCACCGAACGCACCGCCGATCTCCGCACCGGAGGTGCCGATGTTGACGTTGGCGATGCCGCAATCCGAACCAGCTGCCGACAGGAAGCGCTCGGCGGTCTTCAGGTTGGTGGTGAAGATCGAGGACGACAGGCCCTGCGGCACGCCGTTCTGCATGTCGATCGCTTCGTCCAGCGTGCTGTACTTCATCACGTACAGGATCGGGGCGAAGGTCTCGTGCTGGACGACCTCATCGCTGTTCTTGAGGCCGGTCACGATGGCCGGCAGCACGAAGTTGCCGGCGCGGTCGAGGCGGGTGCCACCGGTCTGCACGGTGCCGCCGCTGGCCTTGGCCTTCTCGATCGAGGCCAGGAACTGCTGCACGGCGCCGTCGCTGTTGAGCGGGCCCATCAGGTTGGCCGGGTCGGTCGGATCGCCGATCTTGCCTTCCACCTGCTTGTACGCCTTGATCAGCGTGGCCAGCACGTCGTCATGGATGGATTCGTGCACGATCAGGCGGCGCGTGGTGGTGCAGCGCTGGCCGGCGGTACCGACGGCGCCGAACACGATGCCCGGGATCGCCAGCTTCAGATCAGCGGTTTCATCCAGGATGATGGCGTTGTTGCCACCCAGCTCCAGCAGGCAGCGGCCCAGGCGATGCGCAACCTTCTCGGCGACCTGACGGCCGACCTGGGTCGAACCGGTGAAGCTGATCAGCGGCACGCGCTTGTCGGCCACCATCTTCTGCGACAGCTCGGTGCCGGCATCGTTGATCAGGAAGAACAGGTCCGGGAACCCACCGTCACGCAGCGCTTCATTGCAGATGCGCATGGAGGCGATCGCGGTCAGCGGCGTCTTGTTGGACGGCTTCCACAGGCAGATGTCGCCGCAGATCGTGGCCAGGAACGAATTCCATGCCCACACCGCGACCGGGAAGTTGAACGCACTGATGATGCCGACCAGGCCGAGCGGCTGGTACTGCTCGTACATGCGGTGGCCCGGGCGCTCGGAATGCATCGTGTAGCCATAGAGCATGCGGCTCTGGCCCACGGCGAAATCGGCGATGTCGATCATCTCCTGCACTTCGCCATCGCCCTCGGGCTTGCTCTTGCCCATCTCCAGCGCGACCAGCGAGCCCAGGGCATCCTTGTTGGCGCGCAGGGCTTCGCCACACAGGCGCACGGCTTCGCCACGGCGCGGGGCCGGGGTGGTGCGCCAGACCTTGAAGGACTCCTGGGCGCGGGCCACGATGGTTTCGTAGTCGGCGTCGGTGGTCGCGTAGACCTCGGCGATGGCTTCGCCGGTGGTCGGGTTCACCGGGGTGATCACACCGGCATCGGTGGCCGAGGACCACTCGCCGTTGCCAAGGTAGGTGCCAGCGTTGGTCGCGTCGAGGCCGAGGGCCTTGAGCAGGTCAGAGGACATGCAAACTCCTGTTGCGTTGCGTTTGTAAGGCGCTGGCCGCTGGCAGGGTGGGGGGCGGCAAGCTGAACCACGAATGGTAACAGAGGGGCGCAATGCCTCATCTGGCGGTGCAGCGCAAGGATCGGCAGACGCCCATGGCGGCAGGAACCCGCGCGGCCGGCGATGGCGCCAAAGCATCCGATGCTGGTGACCCCGGCCCGATTCGAACGGGCGACCTTCCCCTTAGGAGGGGGACGCTCTATCCAGCTGAGCTACGGGGCCAAAACGGCCTGCAAGGATACAGGCAAACAGGCCCCCCTGCAGCCGGGCGTGCATCCACACGCGTGTTGCCCGCTCAGACGAGGCGGGCGTTGGGGGTTCTCATCCTCCGGTGGCCGCAAGCGGTCTGCGCCAGCGGAGGGTACGCCGGCTACGGTGCTTTTGGGCGCTCGTAATCCTGGGGTCTGGCAGTGTGTTCCGCCTCCGGCATGTCCTTGTCCTTCCAGCGGGCGTCATCGTTCCTCAGCGTGTCCGGCGTGTGGCTTTTCTGCTGGTCATCTTCTTTGGTAGCCGGTGCTCGCGGTGCAGTGGTCATGACATCTCCTCGTTGATCAGCGATCCAGCGTCTGTTTGCCGGCCGTACCGTGCTGGCCGAAGTCTGGCTGGGTAATGCCGTCGTCCTCGCGCACGCCGTCCGGCTCACCTTCACCGGCTTTGCCTCCCTTGCCGTGGCCGTGCTGGTTGTAGCCCTCGTTCTCGATCTTCAGGTGCTCCGCATCCGGATCTTTCGCGTCCTTGTCGTCCTCAGGCGGCTTGGCCGCCACGAACGGAGAGATCGGGTCACTGGCCGGGAAGGTCTCTTCCAGCGCTTCGTCGTGGTTCTCCGAGGTGCGCTTCTTGTCGACCGTGCCTTCGGCCGGTGGGCAGGTGTGCGTGGCGTGGGCGTCTTCGGTGGAGGCGGGCGGGGTCTTGTCGTGCTGCATGGCGTGTCTCCTGCGCGAACGGGTAGGGCGGTGATGCCTCGACGCTAGCCCTGGCGCTTTTACGAAGCGGCAGGGATCCCGTGAAGGGCGGGTGCTCCCACCGGCTTCACTTCGGACTTCCTATCGTCCAGACCTCGCCACACAGAGGCTGCCGCGATGCATGAGATGTTCGAGCTGGGAATGGAATGGTGGGAGTTCGTGGTCCGCGCGGTTGCGGTATATGTGGTGGTCCTGCTGCTGACCCGTATGAGCGGCAAGCGCTCGATGGGGCAGTCCACGCCGTTCGACATCCTGGTGATCGTGCTGCTGGGCACGGCGGTGCAGAACTCGCTGATCGGTGAGGACACTTCGCTGCCCGGCGGGCTCATCCTGGCCGCGACGCTGATCGGTCTGAACTGGTTCGTCGGCTTTCTGGGTGCGCGCAGCAAGCGCCTCAACGAGATCGTGGAGGGCGTGCCGGTGGTGCTGGCGCGGCACGGTACGATCTACTGGGAGCAGGTGAAGCGCTGCAATGTCAGCCCGGCGGATCTGGAAGTGGCGATGCGCGCCAACGGCTGCGAGGGCTTCGGGCAGGTGGAGCTGGCGGTGCTGGAAACCTCCGGCGAGATCACGGTGCACAAGCGCCGCGCCGAAGGCGATGACTGAGCGGGAGCGTTCGCCGGTCACTCTCGCCCTCGCTGGATGTTGACGGTGTACCGCGTAGCGTCGTGCGCAGTCCCACAACAGGAACACGCGCGATGCACATGCCACTGGACAGTGAAACGACGGCCCGATGCGATGAGGTGATCGCCCAGGTGCCGGACCCGACCCCGGAACCCGTGCCGCCCGCGCCGCCAGTGGAAGAACCGGGCCGTGGTGATCCGCCTGCGCAGGAGCCGCCGCAGGAGATCCCACCGGAGGGCGACCCGGCACCTGCATCGCCGCCGCAGGAACTGCCGCCGGATCCGGAGGCGCCTTCGGCGCCCTCGGTGGAGTAGGCGAACCACGCATGAGGCGCTGGCCGCGCCCGCAGAATGAATGATTCAGTCCTCATGCCCTGCGGAGCGCATGCGCTCCAGCCTCTGCAGTGCGACGCGTTCACCCGGATAGACACGCCGCACACGTTGCGGTCACGACGCTGCCACGCCGTACCACGTACCACAGAGGTACTTGGACACGGAGTTTGCTATGCGCGCACTGACTTACCACGGCAGCAAGGATGTACGGGTCGATACCGTGCCCGATCCCGCACTCGCTGCCCCGGACGACATCATCCTGCGCGTCACCGCCACGGCGATCTGCGGCTCGGACCTGCATCTGTACCGCGGCAAGATCCCGGATCTGCACACCGGTGACGTGCTCGGCCATGAGTTCATGGGCGTGGTGGAGGAGGTGGGCGCTGGCGTGATGGATCTGCGCCCGGGCGACCGCGTGGTGATTCCGTTCGTGATTGCGTGCGGCGAATGCTTCCACTGTCGCCTGGCCGAGTTTGCTGCCTGCGAGACCACCAATACCGGCAAGGGCGCCGCCGTGAACCAGAAGGGCATCCGCCCGCCGGCGGCGCTGTTCGGGTACAGCCATCTCTATGGCGGTGTATCGGGTGGGCAAGCGGAGTTCGTGCGTGTGCCGAAGGCCAATGTGGGGCCGTTGCGCATTCCCGATGCGCTCGCCGATGAGCAGGTGCTGTTCCTCTCCGACATCCTGCCGACCGGCTACCAGGCGGCGATCAACGCAGGGGTGAAGCCGGGCTCCACGGTGGCGATCTTCGGTGCCGGCCCGGTCGGGCTGATGAGTGCGGCATGTTGCCGCCTGCTGGGCGCGGAGACCATCTTCATGGTCGACCATCTGCCGTATCGCCTGGCCTTCGCGCAGCAGACCTACGGCGTGACCCCGATCGATTTCACCCAGGTGGAGGATCCGGCGGAATACATCATCACCCAGACCAACGGCCGCGGCGTGGATGCCACGATCGAAGCGGTCGGCTTCGAGGCGGAGGGCAGTGCGCTGGAATCGGCGCTGACCACGCTCAAAGTGGAAGGCAGCAGCGGCGTGGCGATCCGCCAGTGCATCGCCGCGACCCGTCGCGGCGGCACGGTGAGCATCCCGGGTGTGTATGCCGGTTTCATCCACGGCTTCCTGCTCGGCGATGCATTCGACAAGGGCCTCACCTTCAAGATGGGCCAGACCCATGTGCAGAAGCTGATGCCGGAGCTGCTCGACCACATCGGCGAAGGCCGGCTGGATCCGGGCGTGATCGTGACGCACCGGCTGTCGCTGGAAGACGCGGTGCGTGGCTATGAGATCTTCGACCGCAAAGAGGAGGATTGCCGCAAGGTGATCCTGACGCCCTGACATGAATGCCGTGGCTTCTCTTGTACCGCCGGCGGCACCGCAGCCGGTGACCGATGGCGATGACCTGCAGGCGCAGGCGCGTGCGTGGATCGAACACCAACCCTCGTTGTCGCGCCCCGGCAGTGGGGACACGTTGCTGCGCTGGCAGGCGTTGGCGCATATCGCCGCGCGCGATCTCTGCCTGGCCAAGGTGCTGGAAGCGCATTACGACGCGCAGGCGATCCTGGAAGAACTCGGCGCCTCGATGCCGGACCGCGATCGGCTGGGCGCCGTATGGGCGGCCGAAGGGCCGGCGGCGACCCTGCGCTTTGATCGGGCCACCGGCACGCTGTCCGGTGACAAGCCATGGTGCTCTGGTGCAGGCAGGGTTGACCATGCCCTGGTGACGGTGCGCGATGATGGGCGCTCGCGGCTGTTCCTGGTGCCGGTGCGCCGCGCCAGCGTGAGTTTCCTGCCACAGACGTGGCAGGCCACGGGCATGGGGCGGGTGCCGAGCGGGACAGCCCGTTTCGACCAGGTGCCGGCCGTCGAGGTTGGCGCGGCGGACGCCTATCTGCAGCGTCCGGGGTTCTGGCACGGCGGCGCAGGTATTGCCGCCTGCTGGTTTGGTGGCGCCAGTGCCTTGGCCGAGCCGCTGCTGCACAACGCGCGGGCCGATGAGCCGGGCACGGTGGCCGGCCTGCTGGGTGAGATCGACCTGGCGCTGTCGCCGTGCGCCTCACTGCTGCGCGAGCTGGCCGCGCTGATCGATGCGCAGCCCGAGCTGCCTCACCAGAAGGAAATCGTGCGGGCACGCAGCGCGGTGGAAAGGGCTGCCACCCTGACCCTGGATCGGGTGGGCAGGGCGTTGGGGCCTGGTCCGATGTGCATGGACCCGGCGCACGCCCGGCGCTGGGCCGACCTGACGGTGTTCATCCGGCAGAGCCATGCCGACCGCGACTGGCAGCATCTTGGCAACCTGATGCACCGCGAGGGCCGCACGTGGACGCTGTGAATCGTCAGATCGAAGGCGGCGGCGTGACCGAAGCGCAGTGGGCGGCATCGCCGTGGTTGCAGGCGCTGCCCCTGGCGTCCCTTGCGGCGCTGTTCGGCGATGCGCGGCGGCTGGTGGTGGTGTCGCCGCATCCGGACGATGAAGTGTTGGCATGCGGCGGCCTGATGGCGCTTGCGCACCACGCCGGCTTGGCCATCACGGTAATCTCGGTGACGGACGGCGAAGCCTGCTATCCCGATCAACCTGCGTGGTCGCCCGAGCGGCTGCGCGTGGCCCGTGCCGCTGAGCTGGACGACGCGCTGCGCTGCCTGGGCTTGGCGAGTGCAGCGCGGATCGCCTGGCACATCGGCGATGGCGCGGTGACGGCCAGCGAGGCATGGATCGGCGAGCAGCTGGCGGCCCTGCTGCAGCCGGATGATCTGGTGTTGGCACCGTGGCGCTTGGATGGGCATCCGGACCATGAAGCGGTCGCGCGTGCCTGCGTGCAGGCCTGCACCGCGCGCGGCGCCGCGTTGAAGGAATACCCGGTGTGGGGCTGGCATTGGCTGGACCCGCAGGCGGCACCGACGGCCTGGGCGCCCGCCACGCGCTATGCGCTGGAGGACGACCTGCTGGGCTGCAAGCGCGATGCCATCCAGCAATTCGTGACCCAGACCGGCGCGGTGCCGGGGCTCGAGTGCGAGCCCATCCTGCCTGCCGCTGTGCTGCAGCGGTTTGAACGGAACTACGAGGTATTGATTGGATGAGCGATGTCGCCTACTTCAACGCGCTGTACGAGAACGAGGATCCCTTCCAGTACCGCACCCGCTGGTACGAACAGCGCAAGCGCGCGCTCACCCTTGCAAGCCTGCCGCGCGAGCGCTTTGGCCGTGGCTGGGAGCTGGGCTGCTCCAACGGGGTGCTGACCGCGGCCTTGGCCGAGCGCTGCGATCACCTGCTCGCCACCGATCTGAGCGAAGGCGCTGTCGCCGCGGCGCAGGCGATGACCCGGCGCCACGCGCACGTTTCCATCGAGCAGGCGCGTCATCCTCAGGACTGGCCAGCAGGCACGTTCGATCTGATCGTGCTCGGTGAAATGGGCTACTACCTCTCACAAGACGACATGCGTCAGGTGGCGGCGCAGGTGGTTCAATCGCTCACGCCGCAGGGCGTGGTGATTGCCTGCCATTGGCGCGTGCCGTTCGAGCAGGCGCGTTGCAGCGCCGCGTTCGTGCACGCGCAGTTTGATGACAGCCTGCCCCGCCTGTTCTCGTATCGTGACGAGGACATGCTGCTGGAAGGCTGGTCGGCCGAGACCACCTCGGTGGCCGAACACGAGGGCCTGCGATGATTGCCGTGACCGTTCCCGCGCACAACGAGGAACAATTGATCGCGGCCTGCCTGCAGTCGCTGCAGGTGGCCGCGTTGCATCCCGCGCTGCGTGGCGAGCCGGTGGTGATCGTGGTCGCCCTTGATCGCTGCAGTGACGCGACCGAGTGGATCTGCCAGCGCATGGGGGTGGAGGTGGTGACTGTGGAGGCGGGCTGTGTTGGCGTCGCGCGCGCGGCGGCGAGTGAGCGCGCGTTGGCACTGGGGGCTCGCTGGATCGGCTGCACCGACGCGGACAGCGCGGTGCCGCCGGACTGGCTGGCGCGCCAGCTGCAATGCGGTGCGAATGCCTTCTGTGGCGTGGTGGCGGTGGGCGATTGGCTGGACTACCCGCAGGCCGTGCGCGAGCAGTTCCTGCAGCGCGAGCATGCGGTGGATGGGCACCCGCACGTACACGGCGCGAACATGGGCTTCAGCGCGTTGGCCTATCGGCAATCCGGCGGCTTCGCGCCGCTGGCAACCGGTGAGGACGTTGCGCTGATCCAGGCCATGTACGGCGCTGGCATGCAGGTGGCGCGGCTGGCCAGCCCCCGGGTGATCACCAGCGCACGCCGGTACGCGCGTGCACCGCACGGTTTCAGTGACTTCCTGCGCCGCCTGGAACAGCGCGTTGGTTTGGCGGCCGATGAGGTGGTGAGCGACGTGCCGCCGCTGTCACTGCTGGCGCGCTGATGGCCCCCATCGATCTGCTCGGCTGGGCGGCGACCGCCGTGCTGATCGCCACGCTGTGGCGGCAGATCTGGAAGCAGTGGACCGCCGAGGATGCGCAGGCGGTATCGACGTGGTTGTTCGTTGGCCAGATCACTGCCTCGGTATTGTTCATTGCGTACAGCGCGGCGACCGGATCGATCGTTTTCGTGGTGACCAATTCGCTGATTCTGCTCACGGCGATCGCCGGGCAATGGCTGTCCTGGATCAAGCGCAGACGGGCGGGGAAGTAACACGTATTTCGCGCCTCGACGACGCGCCGTGCACATCTGCCGCGCAGTGCGTTGAGCTCGCTGAACACTCGCATTTCAGTGTCACGCCGACTTCATGGCCAATGCGGAAAAGTCGACTCACCCCGACAACAACACACGGGCCAAACCGGACCAACAGGAGTACATCGCAGTGAATACCGAATCGAAGACCGCGCATAACTTGAACGACCTGATCGAAATCGCCCGCGATGGCCAGGAGTTCTACACCGAGGCCGCAGGCAAGGTCGAAGATGCCGAGTTGGCGGCGCTCTTCACCCGTATCGCCGGTGTCAAGAATGAGATCGTCCGCTCGCTAAGCGCCACCGTTGTCGCCGCTGGCGGCAAGCCGGCCGACCATGGCACCTTCGTCGGTTCCATGCAGCAGTTCTACGGCAAGGTGCGCGCCACCCTGGGCGACAAGCAGTACGGCTACGTGGCCGAGCTGGAAGAATCCGAGGATCGCCTGCTGAAGGCGTTCAAGGACACCCTGACCGACGCCGACACCTCGCCGGCCGCGCGCCAGGAAGTCCAGCGTCTGCTGCCGCAGGTGCAGGAGTGCCATGCCGTCATGCGCGACCGCAAGCACGCCATGAAGCACTGAGTTCCAGTCGCTTCCTGAAGCGGTATCCAGACAGCCCCGGCACTGCCGGGGCTGTCTGTTTGTGTCCGGCAGGCGCGGTGGCGGCCAAGGTCCAGACGGCGCCGAACGGTAGTGGGGGAATTGGTGCATACTCGGGACAAAGAGCCGCTTGGATTTGTCATGGAACACATGCGTTGGCTGACGCTTCGTCTCAGCAACAATCAATCCATCGGCCCGAAGGTGCTGATGGACCTGTGGGCCAACGCGTGCGAGACCAATCAGTCCTCGGTGACCCGCGAAACGCTGCCCGGGAAATCGACCTCCTACGCCCTGCACGCGCCGACCTCGCTGGCCTACCCCAAGCGCGCGGAGCTGCGCATGCGCAAGCTGCTGGAAGAGGCTGGATACACGTTCACGCTCGGCTCGCTGGCCGACCGCCCGGCACCGCAGCCGGTGCGCTTCCGCTGACGCCGTTCACCGGCGGCGCATTCATTCATTCTTGAACCAGGGCGCCGCAACCGCGCGTTCAGTCGACGCGGTCGGCGGCCACGCTGCGGACCATGATCCGGACGGGCATGCCGGCGGCATGCTGCAGTGATTCCAGCGGGGCCCAGCCCAGCCGACGATACAGGCCGCCATCATCGGCTTCGGTCTGCAGGTAGAGATCGCGTACGCCAAGCGCGCGACCGCGCACCAGCAATTCTTCGATGACTTTCTCGGCCAGGCCTCGCCCGCGGTGCGCCGGATGGACATAGACGCCGCCCAGCCAGTGCAATCGTTCGGGCCGCTCGGTCCGCTCATGGAACTTGAGCTGCGCTGCGGCGACCGGCACCGCGTCATCCAGCGCGATCAGCAGCAGGGGCAACTCGTCGTTCTGCAGGAACACTTCCAGCCGCTGCTGCTGATCGAGCAGGGTCAGGTCCGGCACGTGGCGTCCCCATTGCTGGAAGTACCACTCGGCCAGGATGGGCAGCAGGTCGGGGCGGTCACTGAGGGGAACGATGGTGCAGGCCACGGTGAACGCTCCATGTTGGACGGGTCGGCTGCCATGGTACGCGGATGCGCGGGCGTTTCGCCGCCGCTTGCAGCGGCCTTCACCGTGCGCGCAGACTATCGCCATGCACGCCAGCGCCTGCCATCTGCGGTGTTACGGAACGTCCAGCGATGTGGACCGGCATGACTTTGCGCAATGGGTGCTGCCGCTGCGCGGCGATCTGGATGTCGAGGTCGATGCGTTTGGCGGCCGCCTGGATGTGCTGCAGGGAGCCTTCGTGGCGCCCGGGGAGGGACATGCGCAGACCGGCGATGGCGATCATCTGATGTTGATCGTCGATTGCCCGGCGGGGGTGATCGATGACCACACCCTGGAGCACCTGCGCCGCCAGCGTTGGCTGGCACTGCCGAAGGGAGTGCGCCAGCGCCTGGCCGGTGCGCCCGCACACGGCAGTGAGGGTCTGCTCGCGACCCTGCTGCAGCAGTACGCGCCCGCTGGCAGCGCGGCACGCCTGCATGCCCTGTGCACCCGGCTCTCGGCCAACCCCGGCGCGGACTGGAACGTAGCCCGAATGGCCGCGCTGGTGGGCATCAGCGGCAGCCGCCTGCACGCGGCCTTCGTACAGGAATTCGGGGTGCCTCCCCAAGCGTGGCTGAGTGCCTGCCGGTTACGCTGGGCCAAGCATCGGCTGCTCACCAGCACCGACAGCATCGCCACGATCGCGCTTGATGCCGGCTATTCCGAGCACAGTGCGCTGACCCGTGCCCTGCGCCGGGAGACCGGGCTGACCCCGCAGGCCTTCCGGCGGCAGTAGCCTCGGTCAAGACGTCGCGGTGCGCGGCTTCTACACTGCGCGGCCAATGCATACCGCGTGAGCTGCAATGAAACGATCGATGGGAGTGGGCATCGCCAACGGCATTGCCGCCGGCGCGCTGTGGGGCGTGGTGTTCCTGGCCCCGGCGGTGCTGCACAGCTTCAACGCGGTACAGCTCTCGGCCGGCCGTTATCTGGTCTACGGCCTGATTGCCGTCGTTCTGCTCGCGCCGCGCTGGCGGCAGCTCAAGGACCGGCTGGCGTGGCCCGAGTGGCGTGGTCTGCTGTGGCTGAGCCTGGCCGGCAACCTGGTCTACTTCCTGCTGCTGGCCAATGCCGTGCAGTGGGCCGGTGGTGCGGCCGCCTCGCTGATCGTGGGATTGATGCCGGTGGTGGTGACCCTGGCTGGCGTGCGCGAGGAAGGCGCCGTCCCGCTGCGACGCCTGGCTCCGGCGCTGCTGTTGTGCCTGCTCGGCGTGGCGCTGGTGGGCTATGAAGCTTTGATGGCCGAGCATGCGCAGGGCTCGGCCGGGCGCCGGTTGCTGGGGCTGCTGTGCGCGGTCGGGGCGTTGTTGTCCTGGGCGGTGTATTCGATCGGCAACAGCCGCTGGCTGGCGCGCCGGCCGGATCTGTCCGGGCATGACTGGTCGCTGCTGACCGGCATCACCACCGGCGGGCTTGCCCTGGTACTGGTGCCCAGTGCGTTCCTGACCAGCGCGACGGTGCATCCGCCGGGCGAGTGGCTGAACTTCTGGCTGATCAGCGCGGGCGTGGCGGTGGTCGCCTCGGTGCTCGGCAATGCCTGCTGGAACCGCGCCAGCCGCCACCTGCCACTGACCCTCACCGGGCAGATGATCGTCTTCGAGACCCTGTTCGCCCTGCTGTACGGCTTTGCCTGGCAGCAGCGCTGGCCGACGCCGATGGAAACGGTCGCCATCGTCTGCCTGGTCTCGGGCGTGCTGATGTGCGCGCACGCGCATCGCCCACCGGCGGCGGTGGCGGAGCATGTGGGATAGGGAAGGCCTTGCCGCGGCTGGATGGTCACAATCGCAACTTGTTGGCCGACGATGGCAGCGGTTTACGTGCCACCATCTTTTGCAGCGCAGCACTTGACAAGCAGGGCGGCGGCGTAGTTTTCTTGATCCATGGTCATCACCGCCGCCCACGCCTTCCTGCTCGTTCCCGCCTCCGCGGGCGCCCTGGCCGTGTCGACCGGTACCACCATCATTACCGCCGCCACCACTCGCCCGGTGCGGCCCGTCGTCTTCGCGTAATTTCCGAAAACCACGGCCCCGCACCCAGATCAGGTGGCGGGGGAAACTCTCAAACCTGATGTGACGCGGGGCCTCCCATCGAGGTCAGCATGTCTTCTGTCGCCGCTTCCGCTCCACCTTCCGCCCAGCCCGCCGCTTCCGTCGCCGCGCGGGCCGGCGTGACCACCGTGGTCCACAAGTTCGGCGGCACCTCGGTGGCCGATGCCGAGCGCTATCGCCATGTGGCGCAGCTGCTGCTGGCGCGTGAGGAGACGATGCAGGTCACCGTGGTCTCGGCGATGAAGGGCGTGACCGATGCGCTGATCGGGGTGGCCACGTTGGCCGCAGAAGACGCCTCGGCCTGGCGCGAACAGTGGCACGCCTTGCGGGCACGCCACCGCGGTGCCGCCGTTGCCTTGCTCGGCGAGCACGCCGGGGCGACGGTGGAATGGCTGGACCAGCGCTTCGATCAGTTGGCCGAGGTGCTGGGTGCGCTGGCAGTGATCGGCGGCCTGCCCACCGAAGTGCTGGATCGCGTGCAGGGCATGGGCGAGGTGTACTCGGCCCAGTTGCTGGGCAAGTACCTGCAGACGCTGGGCGAAGACTGCGCGGTGCTGGACGCGCGCGATGTGCTGGTGATCGAGCGCGGTGAACTGGGCGTGGACGTGGACTGGGTGCGCAGCGCCGAGCGCCTGGCCCAGTGGCGCCTGCAGCATCCGCAATCGCGCATCGTGGCCACCGGCTTTGTCGCCCGTGATCGCCAGGACCGCATCACCACGCTGGGCCGCAACGGCAGCGACTACTCCGGTGCGATCTTCGCCGCCTTGTTCAATGCCGACGAGCTGCACATCTGGACCGACGTGGACGGCGTGCTCTCGGCCGATCCGCGGGTGGTGCCCGAGGCGGTCCAGCTGGAAGCGCTGAGCTACGACGAAGCCTGCGAGTTGGCCTATTTCGGCGCCAAAGTGGTGCACCCGAAGACGATGTCGCCGGCGATCGAGCGCGGCCTGCCGATCATCATCCGCAACACCTTCCACCCGGACCATCCGGGCACGCGCATCACCGCCGAGCGCACCGTCTCCGGTCCGATCAAGGGCCTGACCCTGAGCCCGGACCTGGCCGTGATCAACCTGGAAGGCACCGGCCTGATCGGCGTGCCCGGCACGGCCGAGCGGGTGTTCGCGGCGCTGCGCAATGCGCATGTGTCGGTGGTGATGATCTCGCAGGGCTCGTCCGAGCACTCGATCTGCTGCGTGGTGAAGCAGGCCGAGGCCGTGCGGGCGCGTGAATCGCTGCTGCAGGCGTTCGCGCATGAGTTGAGCCTGGGCCAGGTGCAGCGTGTGCAGTTGACCGACAACGTGAGCGTGCTGGCCGCCGTGGGCGATGGCATGGCCGGCCAGCCCGGCGTGGCCGCGCGCCTGTTCGAGTCGCTGGGCCGCGCGCAGGTGAACATTCTGGCGATCGCGCAGGGCTCGTCGGAGCGCAACATCTCGGTGGCGGTGGACAGCCGCCATGCGACCAAGGCCCTGCGCGCGGCACATGCCGGATTCTGGCTGTCGCCGCAGACGTTCTCGGTCGGCGTGATCGGCCCCGGCAATGTGGGCGCGGCGCTGCTGGATCAGCTGCAGGCGGCCCAGGTGCAGTTGCTCGGCCGCGCCAATGTGGATCTGCGCCTGCGTGCGGTCGCCTCGCGCAGCCGCATGGTCCTGGACGAGCGCGGCTTGAAAGGTGACTGGCGCGCGGCGCTGTCCGGCCCGGCGCAACCGAGTGATCTGGAGGCGTTCACGGAGCATCTGCTCTCCGCGCATCTGCCGCATGCGCTGATCATCGATTGCAGTGGCAGCGCCGACGTGGCCGACCGCTATGCCGGCTGGCTGGCCGCGGGCATCCATGTGGTCACCCCGAACAAACAGGCCGGTGCCGGCCCGCTGGAGCGCTATCACGCGATCCGCGAGGCAGCGGCTGGCAGTGGCGCGCGCTTCCGCTACGAAGCCACGGTCGGCGCGGGCCTGCCGGTGATCACCACGCTGCGCGACCTGGTCGATACCGGCGATGAGGTGCTGGCGATCGACGGCATCTTCTCCGGCACGCTGGCGTGGCTGTTCAACAAGTACGACGGCCAGGTGCCGTTCTCCGAACTGGTCAGCCAGGCGCGTGGCATGGGCTATACCGAGCCGGACCCGCGCGATGATCTCTCCGGCGTGGATGTCGCGCGCAAGCTGGTGATCCTGGCGCGTGAGGCAGGCCGTGAGCTCAGCCTGGCGCAGGTGCGCGTGGAAAGCCTGGTACCCGAAGCATTGCGCCAGGCCAGCGTGGACGACTTCATCGCCGGCCTGCCGCAGATCGATGCGGTGTTCGCCGAGCGCCTGGCGGCCGCCCGCGCGGACGGTGCCGTGCTGCGCTATGTGGCGCGCCTGACGCCGGACGGTGCCGAAGTGGGCCTGGTCGCGCTGCCGGCCGGCCATGCCTTCGCCAACCTGCGCCTGACCGACAACGTCATGCAGTTCACCACGCGCCGCTACTGCGACAATCCGCTGGTGGTGCAGGGCCCGGGCGCCGGGCCGGAGGTGACCGCCGCCGGCGTGTTCGCCGATGTGCTGCGCGTGGCGGTGGGTGAAGGAGCACGTCTGTGACTGAGGGCAGCATGACGGAAGCACGTGCGTTTGCGCCGGCCTCGGTCGGCAACGTGGGGGTCGGGTTCGACATCCTTGGCCACGCCATTGAGGGCGTTGGCGATACCGTGACGGTGCGGCGAATCGGGGAACCGGTGGTCCGCATCCACGCGATCCGCGGTACCACGGTGGATCTGCCACGGGTGGCCGAGGACAACACCGCCGGCGCCGCGTTGATCGCGCTGCGTGCCGCGCTGGATCTGCCGTTCGGCTTCGAGGTGGAGATCGACAAGGGCATCGCGCTGGGCTCGGGCATGGGCGGTTCGGCCGCGTCGTGCGTGGCGGCGCTGGTCGCGGCCAATGCGCTGTTGCCGCAGCCCTTGTCGCGCGAGGCGCTGTATCCGTTCGCGTTGACCGGTGAGGCCGTGGCCAGCGGGGGCCGGCATGGCGACAACCTCGGGCCGATGCTGCTGGGCGGGCTGGTACTGAGCACGGCGGACCGGCTGGTGCCGGTGCCGGTCCCGGCGGCGTGGCACAGCCTGCTGGTGCACCCGGATGCCGTGCTGGAGACCCGCCGCGCGCGCGCCGCGCTGCAGGGGCATTACGCGTTGGGCGAGTTCGTCGCGCAGAGCGCGAATCTGGCACTGGTGCTCAGTGGCTGCTTCACCGGCGATGCCTCGCTGATCCGTGCCGGACTGCGTGATGTGCTGGTCGAGCCGCGCCGTGCCGGTCTGATCACCGGGTTTGCCGCCGCGCGCGACGCGGCGCTGGCGGGCGGGGCGATGGGCGCCAGTATTTCCGGCGCAGGGCCGAGCGTGTTTGCCTGGTTCGAGCAGCGTAACGCTGCCCTTGCTGCGCAGGCGGCCGTGCAACAGGCATTTGCCGAGTCCGGCTTCGACAGCCAGGCCTGGGTGTCGCCCTTGAATGCGCCCGCCGCGCGCCTGCTGTGACGCGTCCACTCTTTCTACTCTGGGATGTCCGATGAAGTTCGTTTCCACGCGTCACGCTGCACCCGCCGCTTCACTCAGCCACGCGCTCGCCGCTGGCCTCGCCCCGGACGGTGGTCTGTATGTCCCCGAACACCGCCCGCGCCTGCAGCACTGGTCAGCGCAGGGGTCCTTCGCACAGACCGCTGCGGCGCTGCTGGCGCCGTATTTCCATGACGATGCCCTGGAGAAAGCGCTGCCCGAACTGTGCGAGCAGGCCTTCGATTTCGATGCGCCACTGCGCCCCTTGGCGACCGCCGATGACCATGTACTGGAGTTGTTCCATGGCCCCACGGCCGCCTTCAAGGATTTCGGTGCGCGCTTTCTCGCGGCGTGTCTTGCGCGCCTGCAGCAGGGGCGCGAGCGTCCGCTGACGATCGTGGTCGCGACCTCCGGCGACACCGGCGCCGCCGTCGCCGCGGCCTTCCATCGGCAGCCGGGAATCCGGGTGGTGGTGCTGTACCCGGATGGCCGTGTCTCGCCGCGCCAGGCGCATCAGCTGGGGTGCTTCGGCGACAACATCCACACGCTGCGCGTCGCCGGATCGTTCGACGATTGCCAGGCGATGGTGAAACAGGCGCTGGGCGATCGCGAGCTGCAGGACGCGGTGCCGTTGAGCTCGGCCAACAGCATCAGCCTGGGCCGCTGGCTCCCGCAGATGAGCTATTACGCCCACGCTGCCCTGGTCCATCAGGCGCAGACCGGCCACGTGCTCAACCTGGTGATTCCGACCGGCAACCTGGGCAATGCGATGGCAGCGATCCTGGCGCGGGCGATGGGCCTGCCGCTGGGGCAGATCGCGCTGGCGACCAATGCCAATGATGTGTTGCCGCGCTACTTCCACGGCGAGGCCTACCAGGCACAGACCAGCGTGGCGACGATCGCCAATGCCATGGACGTGGGGGCCCCGAGCAATTTCGAGCGACTGCGGTGGCTGTACAACGACGACGATGCAGCACTGCGCGCTGCGTTCAGCGCGGAAGCGATCGACGATGCGGCGATCCGCGAGCTGATCCGTCGGCGACATGACCTGTATGGCGAGGTGTTCTGCCCGCATACGGCGACGGCGGTGGCGCGCCTGGAGCATCTGCGGGCCGCGGGCGCACAGGGCCACTGGGCGGTGGCGGCGACCGCACACCCGGCCAAGTTCGAATCGGTGGTGGAGCCATTGATCGGGCGGGCGCTGGACGTGCCGCCGGCCCTGGCCGCGCTGCTGGAGCGGCCCGCGCAGGCCGAAGCCTGCGCACCGGCGTATGGGGCGCTGCGTGAGGTGCTGTTGCGCGGGTGAGGCGGGGTCAGTACGACTCGTCGGCCGAGAGCTTCTGCAGGCCGGCTTCGTCCAGGATCTCGACGGTGTTCAGATGGGGCAGGGCGATCAGGCCCTGCTGGCGCAGCTTGGTGAAGGTGCGGCTGACGGTTTCCATGGTCAGGCCGAGATGGTCGGCGATGTCGCCACGGCCCATCGGCAGGGTCACGCGCAGCCCCGGCTCACCGAGCAGCGCTTCCCGCGCGGCCAGGCGCAGCAGGAAATCGGCGACCTTCTCGGCCGGCTGCAGCCGGCCCAGCGCCATCGCGGCATCCTGCGCGGCATCCAGCTCCTGGCAGGCGCGCTGCAGCAGCTTGCGCTCCAGATGCGGGAAGCGCGAGCGCAGGTCCTTCATCTGCGGCAGGGCCACGCGGCAGACCCGGCTGTCGGCGATGGCCTCGATGTCATAACGGTGGTGATCGCTGCCGCTCAACCCGAGAAAATCGCCGGGCAGCACGAAGCCGCTGATCTGGCGGCGGCCATCGGCCAGCGTGCGGACCAGGCGCAGCGCACCGGCGGTAATCGTATAGACATGTTGGCGCGGCTCACCGGCACGGGCCAGGGTGGAGCCCAGCGGCAGTGCCTGGGACACGGTGACCCGCTCCAGCGCCTGCACTTCATCCGGCGACAGCGCCGAGCAGACCGCCAGGTGCCGTACCGAGCAATGCAGACAGTCGCGCAGCGGCGAACAACCGGGGGCGGCGGGGTCTTCAACAGCGGAAAGCGCGGTACCGGAGTGGGGCCGGGTCATGTCAGGTCAGCAAGCGGGACCTGCCTATGATACGTCATGCCGTCATTGGCCCGGCCCCGACGCCCGGATGCGGCTCGTTGCGCCGGCTGCGGCTAGAATATGCCGCTCGCTCATCCCCCCGTTTCCGCAGGAGTCCCGCAAGTGATCAAGCCCCGTACGCCGCCCGGCATCATGGAATTGCTGCCGCGTGAGCAGATCGCGTTCCAGCGCATGCTGGACGTCATCCGCCGCAACTACGAGCGGTTCGGGTTCCTGCCGGTGGAAACCCCGGTGTTCGAGCTGTCCGATGTGCTGCTGACCAAATCCGGTGGCGAGACCGAGCGCCAGGTGTATTTCGTGCAGTCCACCGGCGCGCTGGCCAATGCCGCCGAAGCCGAAGAGAAAGCGCTGCCCGAGCTGGCCCTGCGCTTCGATCTGACCGTGCCGCTGGCGCGCTACGTCGCTGAGCACGAACACGACCTGACCTTCCCGTTCCGCCGTTACCAGATGCAGCGCGTGTACCGCGGTGAGCGTGCCCAGCGGGGCCGTTTCCGCGAGTTCTACCAGTGCGACATCGATGTGATCGGCAAGGACGCGCTGAGCACCCGCTATGACGCCGAAGTGCTGGCGGTCATCCACGCGGTGTTCGCCGAGCTGCGCATCGGTGATTTCTCGGTGCAGCTCAACAACCGCAAGCTGATGCGCGGGTTCTTCGAAAGCCTGGGCGTGGCCGATGGCGAACGCCAGCTGGCCGTGCTGCGCGAAGTGGACAAGCTGGACAAGCGCGGCGCCGATTACGTGCGCGAGACGCTGGGGGGCGAGGGCTTTGCGATTCCGGCCGAGCAGGTCGAGCGCATCCTGGCCTTCGTGGCGGTGCGGTCGAGCAGCCATGCCGATGCGCTGGCGCAGCTGGATGCGCTGCTGGCCGACGGCGCCGCCAGCGAGACGCTGAAGCTGGGCGTGGCCGAGCTGCGCGAAGTGCTGCAGCTGGTCAAGGCGCTGGGCGTGCCCGAAACCGCGTACTGCCTGAACTTCTCGATCGCGCGCGGCCTGGATTACTACACCGGCACCGTCTACGAGACCACGCTGACCGACCACCCGCAGATCGGCTCGATCTGCTCTGGTGGCCGTTACGAAGACCTGGCCAGCCACTACAGCAAGTCCAAGCTGCCGGGCGTGGGCATCTCCATCGGCCTGACCCGCCTGTTCTGGCAGCTGCGCGAAGCCGGCCTGATCGCCGGTATCGAGGACAGCAGCGTGCATGCGCTGGTGGCCCTGATGGATGACAACGGCCTGCCCGAGTCGCTGGATATCGCCCGTCGCCTGCGCGTGGGCGGCATCAACGCCGAAGTGCAGATGGAGCCGAAGAAGATCGGCAAGCAGTTCCAGTACGCGGCCAAGGCCGGCATCCGTTTCGTCGTGCTGGCCGGTGAAGATGAGCTGGCCCGTGGCGTGGTGGCGGTCAAGGATCTGCTGCGCGAGCAGCAGTTCGAGGTCGCCCGCGACGAGCTGGCCAGCGCGCTGCAGGTCGAGCTGGAGCAGGCCAAGGCCATGGCATGAAGCGGCTTGGGGCAGGGGCGCTGATGGTGCTCCTGCTCGCGGCCTGCCAGAGTGATCCGGCGCTGCGCAGCCAGCGGATCGGCCCGGGGCACTACCAGCTCTCGGTCGATCGCTGCCATGTGATCGATCGGGAACAGCTTGAGCACGACCTGCGCGCGCTGGCCGGCAACCGCTGTCCCGGCGGCGCCGGCCCCCTGCAGGCCGTGGAGTCGTTCCCCAGCCGCCAGGGCAGCCTGCTCGGCGAATGCCTGCGCAGCGGTGCCCTGCGTGCCGAGGTCCGCTGCCGGTAGGGGCCGACTGTTCGTCGGCGCGCTTCCTTGGAGATCCATCACAACGCCCGCTAACGCGGGCGTTGTGCGTTTCCAGACCCTGAACCGGTCCATTTCGCCTGCGGCGGCGGTTTGACTGCGCGGTTTCGTTTGCGCTAATGTAATATCACGCTATTACATTGATACGATGAAACTACGTCCCGTCCCCCGCGAAAAAGACGCCCAGGCCGATCTGGCCTCGCTGGCGCGTGCCTTTGCTGCCCTGTCCGATCCGGACGCGGTGACCGCGTTCCTGCGCGATCTGTGCACCCCCGCCGAGCTGGAAGCGCTGTCCGACCGCTGGAAGGTCGTGCCGCTGCTGCAGCAGAGCGTGCCGTATCGCGAGATCCATGAGTTGACCGGGGTCAGCGTGACCACCACCGGACGCGTGGCGCGCTCGCTGGACCACGGCCACGGCGGTTACGCCGCCGCCATCGCCGCCACGCCGACCTCCCCCGAATCCGAGTAGAGACCTCCCCCATGAGTGCAACCCAGACCGCCCCGGCACGTGACCGGCTGCGTATCGCCATCCAGAAGAACGGGCGGCTGGCCGAGCCCGCCCGCAGCCTGCTGACCGCCTGCGGGCTGAGCTGGCGGCAGAGCCGCGACAAGCTGTTCTGCTACGGCGAATCGCTGCCGGTGGATCTGCTGCTGGTTCGCGACGACGATATCCCCGGCCTGATCGCCGACGGTGTGTGCGATTTCGGCATCGTCGGGCGCAACGAGCTGGACGAGCAGGGCGCCGCCCGCCGCCGGATCGGCCTGCCGGATGCGTACCAGGCGCTGCGCGGGCTCAACTTCGGCCAGTGCCGCTTGATGCTGGCGGTGCCGGAGGAGTGGGAATGGACGGGCGTGGAGCAGCTGGCCGGCAAGCGCATCGCCACCAGCTACCCCGCGATCCTGGCCGACTGGTTGGCCGAGCGCGGCGTGGATGCCCAGGTGGTCGAGCTGTCCGGCTCGGTCGAAATCGCCCCCCGCCTGGGCACGGCTGATCTGATCTGCGATCTGGTGTCCAGCGGCGCCACCCTGGCCGCCAACCAGCTCAAGCCGGTCGAAACCCTGCTGGAAAGCGAAGCGGTGCTGGCCGGCCCGGTCCGTACACCCGATGACGCCCGCGCCGGTCTGATGGCCATGCTGCTGCGTCGTCTTGATGGCGTGGTGAAGGTGCAGGACAGCAAGCTGCTGATGTTCCGCGCCGCGCTGGACCGGGTTTCCGAGTTGACCCGCCTGCTGCCCGATGCCGATCCGCTGGTGCAGCTGCCCGATGATGGCGGCCACCTGCGTTTGCAGACCATGTGCCACGGTGCGTTGACCTGGCAGCGGTTGGAGGACCTGGAGCGCGCGGGGGCGCAGGGCTTGATGGTGCTGAGTGTGGAGCGGTCGCTGGCATGAATCGTTTGACGTGGTCCCAATTGGATGCCGGCGCCCAGGCGCAGGCGCTGCAACGCCCGGTCCAGGCCGTGGCGGCGCGCACCCGTGAGTCCGTTGCCGCGTTGATCGCGGCGGTGCGCGAAGGCGGCGATGCCGCACTGCGCGAGATCACCCTGCGCTTCGACGGGGTGGCACCGGAGACCTTCGAGGTGAGCGAAGGTGAATTCGCTGCGGCCGAACAGGCCGTCTCGGCCGAACTGCGTCAGGCGATGATCGATGCCGCCGCGCGCATCCGTACCTTCCACCAGGCCGGCATGAGCCAGGGCTATTCGGTCGAGACCGCGCCCGGCGTGCGTTGCGAGCGCGTGGTGCGCCCGATCGGTCGGGTGGGTCTGTATGTACCGGCCGGCAGTGCACCGTTGCCGTCCACCGCGCTGATGCTGGGCGTGCCCGCACAGCTGGCCGGCTGTCGTGAAGTGGTGTTGTGCACGCCGCCGCGCAAGGACGGTAGTGCCGATCCGGCCGTGCTGGTGGCCGCACGCCTGACCGGCGTCCACCGCGTGTTCAAGCTGGGCGGCGCGCAGGCGATCGCGGCGATGGCATATGGCACTGAAAGCGTTCCCGCCTGCGACAAGCTGTATGGCCCGGGCAACAGTTACGTGACCGAAGCCAAGCAGCAGGTCGCCCAGGACGGCGCTGCGGCGATCGATATGCCGGCCGGGCCTTCCGAAGTGCTGGTGATCGCCGATGCCGGCGCCAATCCCGCATTCGTCGCCGCCGATCTGCTCTCGCAGGCCGAGCACGGCCCGGATTCGCAGGTGCTGCTGCTGACTGAAGACGCGGCGATGGTGGACCGGGTCGAGGCTGCGGTTGAAGCGCAGCTGGCGCAGTTGTCGCGTGCGGAAATCGCGGCGCAGGCGCTGGCGTCCTCGCGTCTGATCCTGGTCGATTCGCTGGACGACGCTTTCGCGATCAGCAACCGGTATGCCCCGGAGCACTTGATCCTGGCGCTGCGCGAGCCGCGCGCCTGGTTGGACAAGGTGGAGGCCGCCGGTTCGGTGTTCCTTGGCGATTACACCCCCGAAGCGCTGGGCGATTACTGCAGTGGCACCAACCACGTGCTACCGACCGCCGGTGCCGCACGTGCCTACAGTGGCGTCAGCGTGGCCAGCTTCCAGAACCTGATCAGCGTGCAGTCGGCCACGCCCGCTGGCATCGCGGCGATCGGCGAGTGTGCCCGTGTGCTGGCACGCGCCGAAGGCCTGGATGCGCACGAGAACGCGGTGACCCTGCGCATGGAGGCCGCCGCATGAGCACTGCCTCCCTCCTGTCCCTGGTGCGTGCCGACCTGCAGGCGTTTGCCGGGTATTCCTCGGCGCGCAGCAGTGCGCTGGTCGGCGATGTCTGGCTCAACGCGAATGAGTCGGCGTGGGCCAACCCGGCCGACGCCGCCGGTGGCGCGCGTCGCTATCCCGACCCACAGCCGGCCGCGTTGCGAGATCGGCTGGCCGAGCTGTACGGCTGCTCCGCCGAACAACTGCTGATCGGCCGTGGCAGTGACGAGGCCATCGATCTGCTGGTGCGCGCGCTGTGCGAGCCGGGCCGCGATGCGGTGCTGACCACACCGCCCGTGTTTGGCATGTATGCCGTCTGCGCGCGGCTGCAGAACGCGCCGTTGATCGAAGTGCCCTTGGTCGATCTGGGCGATGCGCTGGTCGCCGATATCGATGCGGTGATCGCCGCCGCGCTGGGTGGTAACGCCAAGCTGGTGTTCCTGTGCTCGCCGTCCAATCCCGCAGGCAGCCTGATCACGCTGGCCGAGATCGAACGGGTGGCGACGGCGTTGCAGGGCAGGGCGCTGGTGGTGGTGGATGAGGCCTACGGGGAGTATGCCGAGCAGCCGTCCGCGACCACGCTGCTGAGCCGTTACGACAACATCGCCGTGCTGCGCACGTTGTCCAAAGCGCATGCGCTGGCGGCCGCGCGTATCGGCACCCTGATCGCCGATGCCGCCCTGATCCAGGTGCTGCGCCGCTGCCAAGCGCCCTATCCGGTGCCGGCACCTTGTGCCGAGCTGGCGCTGGCCGGTCTCGGCGCCGAGAGCCTGGCCATCACCACCCAGCGCATCGCGCAGATCAAGGCCGAACGTACCCGGCTGCAGTCCGGCCTGGCAGTACTGCCCGGCGTGGTGCGTGTCTATCCCTCGCAGGGCAACTACCTGCTGGCCCGCTTTACCGACCCACAGGGCGCGTTCGATGCGCTGCTCGCCGCCGGTGTGGTGGTGCGTGACCAGCGTGCCGCGCCGCAGCTGGGCGATGCGCTGCGCATTACTATCGGCAGCCCGGATCAGAACGACCGTGTACTCGCCGCCCTGATGGCCCGGAGGGCTGCCGCATGACCCCGATTCTGTTCGTCGACCGCGACGGCACCCTGATCGAAGAACCCGCCGATTTCCAGATCGACGCCTACGAGAAGCTGCGCTTCGTGCGCGATGTGATCCCGGCGATGCTCAAGCTGCGCGATGCGGGCTATCAGTTCGTGATCGTCAGCAACCAGGATGGCCTGGGCACCGAAGGCTATCCGCAGGCCAGCTTCGATGGCCCCAACGATCTTATGCTGCAGATCTTCGCCAGCCAGGGCATCACCTTCCGTGACGTGCTGATCGACGGCACCTGGCCGCAGGACAACGCGCCGACCCGCAAGCCGGGTATCGGCCTGATGCTGCCGTACCTGCAGGACCGCAGCATCGACTGGTCGCGCTCGGCGATGGTGGGTGACCGCCTGACCGATATCCAGTTCGCCGAGAATATGAAGATCCGTGGATTCCAGCTGCGCACCGAGCAGTTCGGCGGCGACTGGGACTGGACCTCGATCGCGCATGAGCTGGCCGATGCACCGCGCCGCGCCACCGTGCAGCGCAATACCAAGGAAACGAAGATCCGGGTCGAGGTCGATCTGGATCGCACCGCCGAGCCGCAGACCCACACCGGGCTGCCGTTCTTCGATCACATGCTGGAGCAGATCGGCAAGCACGGCGGCTTCGCGCTGAGCGTGCAGGCCGAGGGCGACCTGCACATCGACGAGCACCACACCATTGAAGATACCGGTCTGGCGCTGGGCCAGGCCCTGCGTGAGGCACTCGGCGACAAGCGTGGTATCGGCCGCTACGGCTTCACCCTGCCGATGGATGAAACGCTGGCCAGTGCTGCGCTGGATTTCAGCGGCCGCCCGTACTTCGTCTTCGAAGGCGAGTTCAAGCGCGAGCGCGTGGGCGACATGCCGACCGAACTGGTGCCGCACTTCTTCCGCTCGCTGTGCGATGCGGCCGGGCTGAACCTGCACCTGAGCGTGCGCGGTGACAACGACCACCACAAGGTCGAGGCCTGCTTCAAGGCGCTGGCGCGCGCGCTGCGCCAGGCCTTGCCGCGGCAGGGCACCGCGCTGCCGAGCACCAAGGGGGCGCTGTGACGGAAGTTGCGCTGATCGATGCGGGCGGCGCCAACCTCGGCTCGGTCCGCTATGCGCTGGAACGGCTGGGCGTGCAGGTGCGGCTGGTGCGCGATGCGCAGGGCCTGCAGGGCGTTTCGCGGGTGATCCTGCCCGGCGTCGGCGCGGCCCCGCACGGCATGGCGCGTCTGCATGCACAGGGTCTGGTGCAGCCGCTGCGCGAGCTGGAGGTGCCACTGCTCGGGATCTGCCTGGGCATGCAGCTGCTGTTCGACGGCTCCGAAGAAGGACACGTCGAATGCCTGGGCCTGTTGCCCGGAGTCGTGCGCCACCTGCGTCCTGCCACCGGCATCCGTGTGCCGCACATGGGCTGGAACCGGTTGCTGCCCCTGCGCGCGTCGCCGCTGCTGGCCGGCGTGCCGGACCGGGCCAGCGCTTACTTCGTCCACAGCTACGCCGCGCCCCTGGGCGAAGACACCGTGGCCGCGTGCGATCACGGCGGGCTGTTCGCAGCCGTGGTGCAGCGCGGCCGGCACAGTGGTGCCCAGTTCCACCCGGAGCGCTCGGCCGATACCGGCGCACGCATCCTGCGCAATTTCATCGAGAACGAACCGACATGAGTTTCATCGTCTATCCCGCCCTGGATATCCGCGAAGGCCGCGTGGTGCGGCTGCTGCAGGGTGACTACGCGCAGCAGACCACCTACGGCGATGACCCGCTGCCGCGCGCGCAGGCGTTTGCCGCGGCGGGCGCAAGCTGGATGCACCTGGTGGATCTGGATGCGGCCCGCGCCGGTGGTTACACGTTGGCACCGCTGCTGTCCTCGATCGCGTCGCAGACCGGCCTGAAGGTGCAGACCGGCGGCGGTGTGCGCTCGCGCGATGACGTCGCCCGGATTCTCGACGCCGGTGCCACCCGCGTGGTGGTGGGCTCGGTATCGGTCCGCGAGCCGGACACCGTGATCGGCTGGCTGCGCGAGTTCGGTCCGGAACGGCTGACCATCGCGCTGGACGCGCGCCAGGCCGAGGACGGCCGCTGGCTGTTGCCGGTGCATGGCTGGACCGAGACCGCCGAGGACACGCTGGACGTGTTGGCCCAGCGCTACGCAGAGGCGGGCATGCAGCACCTGCTGTGCACGGATATCGCGCGCGACGGCATGCTGTCCGGGCCGAACATCGATCTCTACCGGCATCTGGCCGCACGGCTTCCCGGCGTGGCGGTGCAGGCCTCCGGTGGCGTGCGCGATGCGGACGATGTCGCCCAGGCCAAGGCGGTCGGCTGCGGCGGGGCGATCCTCGGCAAGGCATTGCTGGAAGGGCGCATGACCCTGGAAGGAGCGCTGGCATGTTGAGCCGCCGCCTGATTCCCTGCCTGGATGTGCGCGATGGTCGCGTGGTCAAGGGCGTGCGCTTCCGCGATCACGTGGACATGGGCGATATCGCCGAACTGGCGATGCGCTACCGCGACCAGGGCGCGGATGAACTCGTGTTCTACGACATCGGCGCCAGCCCGGAAGGGCGCGCGGTGGACGTGGCCTGGATCGAGCGCATCGCGCGCTTGATCGACATTCCGTTCTGTGTGGCTGGCGGGATCAGCGATGTGGAGACCGCACGGCGCGTGCTGCATGCCGGCGCCGACAAGATCTCGATCAACTCGCCGGCTCTCGGACGGCCCGAACTGATCGAGGAGCTGGCCGATGCCTTCGGCGTCCAGTGCGTGGTGGTCGGCATCGATTCGGTGCGCGAGGCGGACGGACAATGGCGGGTGCGCCGCTTCAGTGGCGATCCGGACAAGACCCAGGCGGTGGCCGTACGTACCTTGGACTGGGTGGTGGAGGCACAGCGCCGGGGTGCCGGTGAGATCGTGCTCAACTGCATGGACAGCGATGGCGTGCGCCGCGGCTACGATGTGGCCCAGCTGCGCCAGGCCCGTGCGCTGTGCCAGGTTCCACTGATCGCCTCCGGCGGCGCGGGCGAGATGCAGCACTTCGCCGATGTGTTCGACCAGGCCGATGTCGACGGTGCGCTGGCCGCCAGCGTGTTCCACAGTGGCGCCATTGCCATTCCCGCGCTCAAGCAGTTCCTGCGCGAGCAGCAGATCGAGGTTCGAGATGTCTATTGACGTGAATTCCATTGACGTGCAGCCGTCGCGCGAGGCGCTGGCGCAGCTGGATTGGGGCAAGGGCGATGGCCTGTTGCCGGTGGTGGTGCAGGACACGGATACGTTGCGCGTGCTGATGCTCGGCTATGCCAACGCGGCCTCGCTGGCGCAGACCCTGGCCACAGGCCACATGACCTTCTTCAGCCGCAGCAAGCAGCGGTTGTGGACCAAGGGCGAGTCCTCCGGCAACGTGCTGGCGGTGACCGCCGTGCGGATCGACTGCGACAACGACACCCTGCTGGTCAGTGCGCGCCCGGCCGGGCCGACCTGCCATACCGGCAGCGAGAGCTGCTTCCCGCAGGCACCCGGCAACTTCCTGGGCCGGCTGGATACCGTGGTGCGCGAACGCGAGCAGCAGCGCCCGGCCGGCAGCTACACCACGTCGCTGTTCGAGGGCGACATCCGCCGCATCGCGCAGAAAGTGGGCGAGGAGGGCGTGGAGACCGCGCTGGCAGGGGTGGTGCAGGACGATGACGCGCTGCTGGGCGAGTCGGCCGATCTGCTGTTCCATCTGACCGTGCTGCTGCGTGCGCGTGGGCTGTCGCTGGATGATGCGGTCGCGGTGCTGGCGGCGCGCCACGCCGGGTAGGGCAGGGCTGCACATCGTTTAACGTCGGTGAAACGCGGTGCAGGCGATGATGTGCCGCTCTACAATTCTCCACCCCCGACCGGACCGCCCCCGATGACCCGTACTGCCGCCTGGCTGGCTTGCCTGCTGTTGATGACTTCGCCTGCCTGGGCTGCTGAAACGACCGTCACCGGCAAGGTGTATCAGGAGCGCGACGGCAAGCCCGGGCGCGGCCCGACCGATCCCGGCCTGGCCGGGGTACAGGTCTCCAACGGCGAAACGATCGTGCGCACCGCCGCCGATGGCAGCTACAGCCTGCCGGTGCGCGAGGGCCAGACCATCTTCGTGATCAAGCCGGACGAGTACCGCTTCCCGGCAGCGGCCAATGGGCTGCCTTCCTACTGGCGACACTACGCGCCCCAGGGGTCGCCAAAGCTGAAGTACGACGGCATCCGCGCCACCGGCGGCGCCACCCGCAACTGGGATTTCGCGCTGGAACCGGCCAAGGGCACCGATGCGGCACGCAACGGTTTCGAGATGCTGGTGTTCACCGATTCGCAGACCGCCAGTCGCCAGGACATCGGCTACTACCAGCGCGCCATCGTCGAGCCGATCATCGGCAAGCACCCGGCGCGGCTGGGCACCACCCTGGGCGACATCGTCAACGACGACCTGAGCCTGTACCCGGACATCAACAAGGTCACCGCGCAGCTGCAGGTGCCGTGGTTCCACGTGCCGGGCAACCACGACCTGGACATGGACGCCGGCAACGATGCGCACTCGCTGGACAGCTGGCGCGCCGTGTACGGCCCGGATACCTATGCGGTGGAAGAGGGCGGCGCGAGTTTCGTGTTCCTCGATGACGTGGTCTACGACCCCAAGGCCAAACCGAGCTACGTGGGTGGCCTGCGCGCGGACCAGTTCACCTTCCTCGGCAATTATCTCAAGGGGCTGCCGCGTGATCGGCTGATCGTGCTCGGCATGCACATCCCGCTGTTCGATGCCGCGCCCGGCCGGGAGACGTTCCGCCATGCCGACCGCACGCGTCTGTTCGCGCTGCTCAAGGATTTCCCGAACGTACTGGTGCTCAGCGGCCACAGTCACACCCAGCAGCACTACTACCACGGTGCGGCCGAAGGCTGGCAGGGCAGCAAGCCGCTGCACGAGTACAACGTGGGCGCGGCCTGCGGGGCATTCTGGTCGGGCGTGAAGGACAGCAACGGCATCCCCGATGCGACCATGAGCGATGGCACCCCGAACGGCTATGCGGTGCTGTCGGTCAAGCCCGGTGGCGACTACGGCCTGCGCTATTACGTGGCGCGTGCGCCGGATGATTACCAGATCGCCCTGCATGCGCCGAAGGTGCTTCGCCAGGGCGCGTATCCGGCCTGGGGCGTATACGCCAACGTGTTCATGGGCCAGGCCGATTCGTTGGTGGAGTACCGCGTGGACGATGGCGCCTGGCAGCCAATGAAGCGCGTCGAGCAGCCCGATCCGCGCCTGCTGCAGGAGAACGTCGCCGATGACACCGCCGAGCGCCTGCGTGGCTTCGACCGCTCGCCGGAAGCCACGCCGTCACCGCACCTGTGGCGCGGCGCGCTGCCGACCCACCTGGCCGTGGGCGAGCACAAGGTGGAAGTGCGTGCCGTGCAGGGCGATGGCCCGACGGCCACGGCCAGCACCAGCTACCGCCTGCAGACCGCCAAGCCCTGATCACGGCGCCGTGGGTTCAGTACGGCGCTGTATGGCGCAGGCGGCTTTGCATTCCCCCGGCGATGCCTGAGAATCGCCGGGATTCAATCGATTCAACCAAGGCAAGCGAGTGAGCGCAGCGGTACCGGTTCCGGCTCAACCTGATGTGGCGCGGACCGCGGCCCACCGGGATTCCCCCCCTGACACGCTGATCGTGGCCGATGTGGGCGGCACGTTCGCCCGCGTCGCGCTGGCCACTGTGCGGGCGGGTGCTGCGCCACAGCTGAGCGGCCTGCAGCGTTATGCCTGCGCCGAGCACCCCAGTCTGGCCGCGATCCTGGCCGCTTTCATCGCCACGCTGCCGGCAGCGCCGGACAGTGCCGTGGTCGCGATCGCTGGCTTGCTGGACGGTGATCACCTGGTCAACACCAATCTGCCGTGGCCGGTCTCGGTCGCCCGGACCCGTCACGATTCCGGGCTGGCGTCGCTGGCGCTGATCAACGATTTCGAAGCGGTGGCCTATGCGATTCCGCACGTGGCGCCGGAGACGATGGTGGCCCTCAATGGCGATCCCGAGCCGGGACCGCGCTGGCCGGCGCTGGTGCTGGGCCCGGGCACCGGCCTGGGCGCAGCGCTGCGCTTCGAGGGCGGCCAGCGTCCGGTGCTGGCCAGCGAGGCCGGCCACGCCGCGTTGAACGCCTGCAATCCGCTGGAACTGGAGGTGCTCTCGCGCCTGCTGCAGCGCTGGGAGCACGTGGACAACGAGCGCGTCCTGTCAGGTGGCGGCTTGATGAACCTGTATCCCTGCCTGTGCGATATCCGTGGCGTCACGCCGCACTGGACGAGCACCGAAGCCCTGATCGCGGCCGCCCATGAGGGCGTGGATGCGGTGGCGGTCGAGACGCTGGAGGTGTTCTGCGCCTGGCTCGGCAGTCTGGCCGGCGACCTGGCCACGACCTTCGGTGCGCGCTCGGTCTACCTGGCCGGTGGCATCTCCACCCGGGTGGACCGCTTCCTGCGCGATGGCGGTTTCCGCGCGCGCTTCCTGGCCAAGGGCGTGATGCACGATGTGCTGCGCCAGGTGCCGATCTGGCGGGTGGACCACGGCGAGCTCGGCGTGCTTGGCGCGGCGGTCTGGCATGCGGAGCATCGCTGTATCGTCGTGTAATTCCCTCATTTTCCGTTCGCTGGAGACCTACCCATGACTGACCGCAGGCGATTTCTCCAGGCCAGTGCCTTGGCCGCTGGCGCCCTCGCGCTGCCGACGTTGCAGGCACGTACTGCCTCCGGCGCGCGCGTCGTGTCCACCTGGGATTTCGGTGTGGGAGCCAACCAGGTGGCCTGGAAAATGCTGGCGAGCGGCGGCTCCGCGCTCGATGCGGTCGAGGCCGGCGCGCGCTGGGCCGAGAGCGATCTGTGTAATCCCACGGTCGGGCGCTGCGGCAATCCGGACCGTGACGGCGTGCTGAGCCTGGATGCCAGCATCATGGACGGCGATGGCCGCTGTGGTTCGGTGGCGGCGCTGAGTGATATCGCGCACCCCGTCTCGGTGGCACGGCGGGTGATGGAACAGACGCCGCACGTGATGCTGGTGGGCGAGGGCGCGCAGCAGTTCGCGGTGCAGCAGGGCTTTGAACGCAGGAAGCTGCTTACCCCGGAAGCCGAGAAGGCCTGGCGCGAGTGGCTCAAGACTGCGCAGTACACGCCCGAGATCAATGCCGAGCGCCGCAGCCGCCCCGGCGACAGCAGCAACCACGACACGCTGGGCATGCTCGCCATCGATGCCCAGGGGCATCTGGCCGGTGCCTGCACCACCAGTGGCATGGCCTGGAAGATGCACGGCCGCGTCGGCGACAGCCCGATCATCGGCGCGGGCCTGTACGTAGACAACGAGGTCGGCGCCGCCACCGCCTCGGGTGTCGGTGAGGAAATGATCCGCAATGCCGCCTCATTCCTGGTGGTCGAGCTGATGCGCCAGGGCCGCTCGCCGGCCGAGGCCTGCCGCGAGGCGATCGCCCGGGTAGTGCGCAAGCGCCCTGAGGCAAGCAAGACCCTGCAGGTGTGCTTCCTCGCGTTGAACAAGCACGGTGAGGTCGGCGCCTATGCGCTGCACCGCGGCTTTGTCTACGCGGTCTGCGACAAGGACCGGCAGGACGATCTGCGTGATTCCGCCTCGGTGTACACGAGCGAGCAGACGTGAGCGCGCCGTGCCGGGTGCTGGAGATCGCGTCCAATTCGGTGGCCTCTGCGTTGGCCGCCCAGCAGGGTGGCGCGGATCGGATCGAACTGTTCGACAACCTCGCCGAGGGCGGCACCACCCCGTCGCAGGGCAGCATCGCGGTCGCCCGTGATCGCCTGCAGATTCCGCTGTTCGTGCTGATCCGGCCGCGGCCTGGCGATTTCCTCTACACCGCGCTGGAGGCCGAGATCATGCTGCGCGATATCGCGTACTGCCGTGCACTCGGCTGCGAGGGCGTGGTGATCGGCGCGCTGGATGCCGACGGTGGCATCGACATGGCGTTGTGCCGTGAACTGGTGTCCGCGGCAGGTCCACTCGGCATCACGTTCCACCGCGCCTTCGATGCGGCGCGTGATCTGCCGGCGGCGCTGGAGCAGATCGTGACGCTGGGCTGCCAACGCATCCTGAGTTCGGGCGGACAGGCCAGTGCACTGGCCGGTGCCGATGTGCTGGCCGCCCTGGTGGCGCAGGCCGGCGACCGCATCTCACTCATGGCCGGTGCGGGAATCACTGCGGCCAACGCCGTGGAGGTAGCCCAACGCAGTGGGTGCGTTGAACTGCACGCCTCAGCGAAGACGACGCAGCCGTCGGCAATGCGTCACCACAATCCCGCGTTGACCGGGTTGTCACCGGACTGGAACGTGACCGACACAGCGCACGTCAGAGCACTGTGCGCGGCTCTTGATAATAGGGACGGAGGTAGTTAATCCGCGACGCCCGGCCGCAATTAACTACCTCCGTCCCCATTAGAAAAACGGCAGCCGCCTGTACAAGCGCAGCTGCCGTGGAGGACCGTTGCCCCGCCCGAAGGCGGGGGCGGGTGAGGCTTAGAACTTCCAGTTCACGCCGAAGTACAGCTGGCGGCCGGCATAGATGTTGGACAGCAGGCGGGCCTGGCTGTCATCGCCGATGTAGCTCTGCAGCTCGGACTTGGTGGCGTTCAGTACCGAGGCGGTGACCGTCCAGTCCGGGGTGATGTTGTAGGCCACGTTGAGGTCGAGCTGGTCGTACGGCTTGGTGTAGGTGGTCATGCCGTTGTTCAGGCCGCCCACCACTTCGCCACGGCGGTTGTACGAGGCGCGGGCCAGGATCGTGTCGTTCTCGTAGAAGATCGTGACGTTGGCCTGGTTCTTGGCGCTGCCCACCAGCGGCGAGGCACCGATTTCTTCCCCATCCAGCACGATCGAGGCGAGGTTGGTGTCGTTGTAGGTGTAGTTGGCCTGGACGCCGAAACCCATGTCGAAGGTGTACTGGCCGTACACTTCAACGCCCTGCGAGACGCCGTCACGGCCGTTGGCTTCGGTGCGGTACTTCTGCACGGTGACCGACTGCCCGCCGACCGTCATCTGCTGGTCGCGCACCACCGGCACGGTGAAGTTGTCCACGTTCTTGCGGAACAGCGCCACGCCCGCGGCAGAGCCGGGCTTGAAGTACCACTCCAGGCCGAGGTCGAACTGGACGGCCTTGAACGGTTCCAGGTTCTTGTTGCTGCCCGAGCCGTACCAGCCCGGGGTGTCAGTACCACCGGCCACACGGCGGTCGTTGCTGTACTCCTCGCTGATGTAGTTCAGGCCGCCCGGGTAGGCGATGCTGGTATAGCCCGGCCGCGCGATGACCTTCGAGGCTGCGCCGCGCAGCACCAGGCTGTCGTTGATGTCCCAGGCGATGTTGAAGCTCGGCAGGAAGTCGGTATAGGTCTTGTCCAGCGAGCTGAGGGTGTAGACCTTGTCGCGCACCTGGTTGTCCGGCAGGCGCACGAAGCCACCCTGGCAGCGCAGGGTCGGATCCGCGGCCGGGTCATCGCAGCTCATCGGCGACCCGTTGGCGTTATCGACGAAGTAATCGTTGAAGCGCTCGACCGAATCGCTCGACTGGGCGAACTGCTCGGTACGCACCACGCGCACACCGACATTGCCGCGCAGGCGCTCGGTACGGAAGTTGGCCTGGAAGTACCCGGAGTAGATCTTCTCGTTGACGTCGTAGACGAAGTCTTCTTCGGTGCGGTTGTGCGAGCCGCCGTAGGTCTGGTTGAGGTAATTGATGTAGGCCGGGTAGTTGATGCCCGGGAACACGTTGGCGTTGAAGCCGCCGGCGATGTTGCTGATCGGGTTGGACAGGAAGAAGCCCGGCTGGGCATCACCGGCGGTGGAATCGCAGCCGGCCTGGTAACGGTTGTTGTCGTAGTCGGCCGGATCCAGGCCCTGGCACACCCAGTAGGTGTTGCCGGTGTTGCGGTGGACCTTGCCGTCACGGTACTTGGTGCCGAACTGGATGGAATCCAGCCAGCCGGTCTCGAACAGTTTGGTGAAATCGGCCTGGAAGTAGTTCTGTTCAACCTCGGTCTGCATCCACGACGAGTCGGTCGAGCCGGTGTCGACTTCGGCAATGCCGGCCATCAGCTGCTGCTGCAGGTCCGGGGAGAACTGCACCGACGGCGTGCCGGTCAGATCCCATGCGGTGTACTGGTTACCCGACAGATAGTCCGGGCCGACCTTGCGGCGCGGCTTGGCCGACATCCGGAAGTTCATCGACGGACCACCTTCGGACCAGGTACGGCCACCGGTGAAGGACGCCTTCCACAGCGGGCTGATGTCCCATTCGACCGACAGGTCGGCGGTCTGCGAAAGCGCCTTTTCCTTGCTGTAGCCACCGGTCAGCTGCGGGGTGGGCAGGGTGCAGTCGTCCGGCCCCCAGCCGCCCGGCGCAAGGCCGGCCGCCGCGGCCTGCTCTTCGCTGCAGATGTAGGCCTTGCCTGGCAGCTTCTCGAACTGTGCGCCGGTCACGATGCTGCCGCTGGGATCGAAATCGAGCCCGTTGAGCAGCCGGCCGCCGGCCCAGTTACCGTCACCATTGAAGCGGGCCATGCTCCACTCCGGCACCTTGAGCATGTTCTGGGTGTAATCGCCCTGCAGCTCGAAGCGGAAGTAGTTGGCGGTCAGGGTCAGGTTGTCGAGCGGCTTGAACTGGAAGGTCAGCTGGCCGCCCTTGCGCTCGCGTTTTTCTTCCTTCACCGCGAAGTTGACCGAGGTCGGCATGAAGAAGTCGCTGTAGTTGCCGCCGGTCTGGTTGTTGAAGCCGGACTGCCCCCACCAGTAGTGGATACCATCCTGCGGCAGCGCATTGCCGTTGGCATCACGCGCTTCACCTGCGCCATACCACTGGTAGTCCTCGGTGCTGGCTTCCATGGTGCGGCTGGTGCGCTTCTGCTGCGTCACGCCCACCAGCACGCCGAAGCGTTCGTCCTTGCTGTGCCAGGAATACAGCGCCGAGGCCTGCGGATCGATGTCGTGGCTGGTGTCCGATGAGGTGCCTTCCAGGTTGACGTAACCGGAGTTGGCTTCCATATCGAGCGGGCGGCGGGTATGCAGGATCACGGTGCCACCGATGCCGCCTTCGTCGATGCGCGCTTCCGGGGATTTGAACAGCTCCGCGCTGGACAGCATGTTCGACGGCAGCAGCGTGTAGTTGAACGAACGCGACGCCTCGTTGTTGGTTTCCGAGGTGGCGACGTAGTTGCCGTTCAACTGGGTGAGGGTCAGGTCCGGCGCGAGGCCGCGCACGCTGACGCTCTTGCCTTCGCCGCCACTGCGCGTGATCACCACGCCGGGCACGCGCTGCAGCGCGTCGGCCACGTTCTTGTCGGGGAACTTGCCCACGTCTTCGGCGGTGATCACTTCGACCACGGCGTTGGCATCGCGCTTCTGCTGCAGGCTCTTTTCGATGGCGTAGCGATAGCCGGTGACGGTCACGCTGTCGAGCGTGGTCGCATCGGGGGTGCCGGTGGCCGGGGTTGCTTGTTGCGCGAAGGCGCTGGCCGGCACGATGGCCGTGGCCAGCGCGCTGGCAATGGCCGCGGACAACGCAACGCGGCGGTGCATGCGTGACATCTTCATTCCACTCTCTCCCTCTCCTGGATTGAAACGGTGGCGATACGAATTCTTTGAATCGATCTAATGTTTGAAGCCGACTTTCTCGAGCGTCGAGTTGCCTGGCGCGTCCCGCATGCATCGCGTGGGGCAGTCCCCCGGCTCCCCACTTCCGGCAATCGTGACCGTTTTAAGTTGGATCGATCTAAACGATTGGCGGGGGATTTTTAGCACGACCGCGCGGGGGACGCATGCTGCTCCGCAATATGGATCCCGGCGGTGCTTTCGCTTGTGCCGGGCCGAGGCCGCGGCGGCGCTGGGTTGGCCGCCCCAGCCCTGTCGGCGGGCCGATGGGTGCCGATCCGCTTGCCCACGCGTGGGCGGTGCAGCCGAGTGCGCAACCGGACACGCTGCTGCTGGCCCCCAGGGTGCCGCCGATGTTGCAGCGCAGAATGCATCCCCCGAAATTCCCGTGCTTTACTTAAATCGATCTAAATTCACCGGGGTGTGGATTGGGTCGCCCAGTCCAGGGAACCAGCGGCGCCCGCCGCCACTGGTTCGCGCTGCCGCCACGTCCGCCAAGGAGTCCGTGTCCGTGACCCGTTTTTCTCACCGTCCTTCCGTTGTTCCCGCCGCCGGTGCCGTCCCGGCCCGCCGCCGCCCGCTGGCGGGTCTGGTCTGCCTGCTGGCCCTGAGCTGCGCGCCGCTGTTGCTTCAGGCCGCGCCTGCGGCGCTGGAGCGCGAGGTCAACACCTTCATCGGCAGCAAGGACGATGGCAATACGTTCCCGGGTGCCTCGGCGCCGTTCGGCCTGATCCAGGTCAGCCCGATCGGTGAGCACTATGCTGGCTGGCGCTACGACGATCCCAAGATCCGTGGCTTCGGTCATTCCTTCCTGTCCGGCGCCGGCTGCTGGGAGCAGGGCGGCCAGGTCTCGGTCCTGCCGGTGACCGGCAGCATCGGCCCGGGCGGTGACTTCAATACCGACGACGCCAAGAGCTTCGACCACAAGCGCTACGCCTCCAGCTACACCCACGAGGGTGAAATCGGGCAGGCGGGCTACTACAAGGTGCGCCTGACCAACTACGGCGGCATCGACGCGGAGGCTACCGCACGCACGCGTGCCGCGGCCGAGCGTTACACCTTCGCCGCCGATGCGGGCACCGGCCACGTGCTGGTCAACCTCGGCCAGGCCAACGAGCGCCATTCGGTGATCGGCAGCGTGGTTGATGTTGTCGGCGACCGCGCGGTGGAAGGCAAGCTGGTCACCAAGAGCTTCTGTGGCGGGCATCAGTACACCACCTGGTTCCGCATCGAGTTCGACCGCCCGTTCAAGGCGTTCGGTACCTGGGGCGAGGGCGGCGGCCTGCCGGGCGCACGCCATGGCATGGAAGGCGAGCTCAAGCCCAGCGGCGCCTGGCTGAGCTTCGATCTGGCCAAGGGCCGTGCGGTGACCGCGGTCAGCGCGATCTCGCACGTGGATGCCGAAGGGGCGCGCGCCAATCTGCGCAGCGATGGCATGCAGGGCGGTCGCCTGCTCGGCTTCGATCAGATGCGCCAGATGGCCCAGCAGCAGTGGCGCAAGGAATTGGCGGCCGTGCGTGTCCAGGGCGGCAGCAGCGACGACCGCACCGTGCTGTACACCGCGCTGTACCACGCGTTGCTGCAGCCGATGACCGGCAGCGATGCCGACGGCCGTTACCGTGGCTACGACGACAACATCCATCGCGCCGATGGCTGGACCTACTACGAGTACTTCTCGCTGTGGGATACCTACCGCGCACAGAACCAGTGGCTGGCGTTGACCAAGCCGGAGGTCGCGCGCGATATCGGCCGCACCCTGCTGGCGATTGAAGCGCAGGGCGGTTGGCTGCCGCGTTGGGGCTACGCCAACTTCGAAACCAACGTGATGACGGGTGACCCGGTCACGCCGTTCCTGGTGGACCTGTGGCGCTTCGGCGCGCTGGCCGGCCGCGAAAGCGAGGCCTACACCGCGCTGCGCAAGAATGCGTTCGAGGTGCCGCCGATGAACTCGCGTCATGCGGGCCGTTCGGGCAACCCGAGCTACCTGGCCAATGGCTATGTGCAGTACGACCGCGCCTTCCCCTCCAAGGGCATGGACGTGGATCCGCACCACGGGGGTTCGGCGACGCTGGAGTACGCGCTGGCCGACTGCGCCCTGGCGCAGATGGCCGATGGCCTCGGCCATGCCGCCGATGCCGGCGTGCTGCGCGATCGTGGCCGCAACTGGCACAAGGTGTGGGACCCGTCGGTGCGCGATGAAGAGGGCGATTTCAACGGCTTTCCGCGGCCGCGCATGGAAGATGGCGCGTGGTACCTGCCGGCCGATGGCGCGTACAGCCCGCGCTCGCACCATGGCTTCCATGAAGGCACCGCGTGGCAATACCAGTGGCTGGCGCAGCAGGACGTGCCGGGCCTGGTCCAGGCCATGCACGGCCGCGAGCAGGCCGCGCGGCGCTTGGATACCTTCTTCGCTTACGACGCGCTGGTGAAGTCGCCGCTGACCGCCGCCCGCAAGGAATGGGTGGTCGGTCCCTACAGCTACTACAACCAGTACCGCTACAACCCCAACAACGAACCGGACCTGCACGCGCCGTGGATGTACACGCTGATCGGGCAGCCGTGGAAGACCGCCACCGTGGTGCGCGCCGCGCAGCAGTTGTTCACCAACGCGCCCAACGGCGTCACCGGCAACGATGACCTGGGCACGATGTCGGCCTGGTACCTGTTCAGTGCGCTGGGCCTGTACCCGGCGGTGCCGGGCAGCGGCGAGTTCCTGTTGCATACGCCGCGCTTCGCCCGCGCCGAGATCGATCTGGGCCAGGGCAGGACGCTCACCCTGAAGGCGCCGGGCGCGGATGGCCGCCAGTTGCAGTATGTCCAGAACGTGCAGGTCGATGGCCGCGCGCATGCGCCGGTGTGGCTGGACTGGGCGCAGCTGCAGCGCGGTGGCACCATCGCCTTCGCCCTGGGCAGCACCGCGCAGGAGAACGGCTGGGGTACCCAGGCCGAGGCGCTGCCGGCGTCCTTCTGCGCCACCCCCGGCGCGGTACTGGAATGAGCCACACGCTGGTCCGCGCCGTGGCCAGCCCACCGGGGTTGACCCTTGGCGCGGGCAGGGACCGCTGGTCAATGCGATCGTTTAGGCTTGCACCTTGCTTGAGGAACCCGACGACCCGATGAAAGACAAGGCCACCCCCGCCGGCAAAGGCACGCGCGCGGTCACTGTGACCGACATCGCCGAAGCGATCGGCGTGTCGCGCGCGACCGTCTCGCTGGTGCTGCGTGGCAGCCCGCTGGTGAACGTCGACACCCGTGCCAAGGTGGAGGCCGAACTGCGACGCCAACGCTACGTGTACAACCGCGGCGCGGCCAATCTGCGTCGCCGCACGTCCTCAAGCGTGGCCCTGGTCATCAACGACCTGTCCAACCCGTTCTTCGCCGAATTCGCCTCCGGGGTGGATGAAGCGCTCGGCGGCAAGGGCTTCGTGACCCTGCTTGGCAGCACCGGCGAATCGCCGGAGCGGCAGCAGGCGGTGCTGACCACGCTGATGGAGCACATGCCCGCCGGGTTGATCCTGTCGCCGGCCGAAGGCAGCGATGCCGGGCAGCTGCGCCAGGTGCTCGGCCATGCCAACGTGCTGCTGTTCAACCGCGAACTGCCGGGGGCCGACTGGGACTTCCTGACCCTGGACAACCAGCAGGGTGCCTACCTTGCCACCCGTCATCTGATCGAACAGGGCCACCGCCGCATCGCGTTCTATGGCGGCCACGCGGTCTCCAGTTCGTGCCATCAGCGTCGTACCGGGTATGCGCAGGCGCTGGTCGAGGCGGGCATGCCGGTGCAGCCGGCGTGGCTGATCGAAACCTCGCCCAGCCGCCTGGATGCGGCTGCGCGCGCCGGCGAGCTGTTCGCGCTGGATGCCGTGCCGACCGCAGCGGTCTGCTACAACGACAGCGTCGCGCTGGGCCTGATGCTGGGCCTGGCCTCGCGCGGCGTGCAGCCGGGCCGCGACTTCGCGGTGACCGGTTTCGATGATATTTCCGAGGCCTCGGTGGCATCGCCGCCGCTGACCACGCTGACCGTCAACCCGCGCGAGCGCGGGCGACAGGCGGCTGAACTGCTGTTGCTGCGTCTGGATCATCCCGACGCGGCGCCGGCCCGTACCGTTGCACCGGTCCAGCTCCGCGTCCGCGAGAGCAGTGGCGCGATGACCGTCTGATGGTTTCCCCAATCACCTGCTCGCGCACTGAGGCGCGTACCTGAATGCCCATCTCTCCTACGCCCCGCCTCCCATCCTCATCCTCCGCTGCGCCCGTGGTGAACACGCGTGTCGCGCTGGCCGTGGCGACCACCATCTTCTTCATGTGGGGCTTCCTCACCTGCCTCAACGACATCCTGATCCCGCATCTGAAGGCGGTGTTCGAACTGAACTACGCCCGCGCGATGCTGGTGCAGTTCACCTTCTTCGGTGCGTACTTCCTGATGTCGCTCCCGGCCGGCCGGCTGGTTGCGCATCTGGGGTACAAGAAGGGCATCGTGGCTGGCCTGGCGATCGCCGCGGTTGGTGCGCTGGGCTTCTGGCCGGCCGCCGAACTGCGCGTGTATGAAGCCTTCCTGGGCGCCCTGTTCGTGCTGGCCACCGGCATCACGGTGCTGCAGGTCGCGGCCAACCCGTACGTGGCGCTGCTCGGTCCGGAACAGACGGCCTCCAGCCGGCTGACCCTGGCCCAGGCGCTGAACTCGCTGGGGACCGCGATCGCACCGATCTTCGGTGGCCTGCTGATCCTGGGCAACACGGTCAAGAGTGCCGATGAGATCGGCGCGCTGCCGGCTGCCGAGCAGATCGCCTACCGCGTGCAGGAAGCGCAATCGGTGCAGGGCCCGTACGTCGGCCTGGCCGTGGCGCTGTTCCTGCTGGCCGTGTTCGTCTACCTGTTCCGTCTGCCCGCGCTGAACGAGACCACCGAGCAGGCCGATACCAGCAAGCACACCCTGCTGGATGCGCTGCGCCATCGCCACGTGCTGTTCGGCGTGCTGGCGATCTTCTTCTACGTGGGGGCGGAGGTGTCGATCGGCAGCTTCCTGGTCAACTACCTGTCGCTGCCCAACATCGGCGGCTTCACCGAGAAGGAAGCCACCCATTACGTTTCGGCTTACTGGACGCTGGCGATGATCGGTCGTTTCGCCGGCTCGGCGATCATGACCCGGTTCTCGCCGCGTGTGCTGCTGACCCTGTTCGCGGGCATGAACGTGGCGCTGCTGGCCCTGACCATGCTCAGCCAAGGGCAGGTCGCGCTGTATTCGATCGTGGCGGTGGGCCTGTTCAATTCCATCATGTTCCCGACCATCTTCGCGCTGAGCATCGAACGCCTGGGCACGCTGACCAACAAGGCCTCCAGCCTGTTGATCATGGCCATCGTCGGCGGCGCGGTGGTGCCGTACCTGCAGGGCCTGCTGGCCGACCAGATCGGGCTGCATGAGTCCTTCATCCTGCCGCTGCTGTGCTACGGCTACATCATCTTCTACGGCCTGTCCGGTTCGCGCCCGGCCGTCGGATTCCGTCAGGGAGCTTGAGGCCACGATGTCCAAGATTGTTTGTTTCGGCGAGATTTTGATCGATCTACTTGCCCAACCGCCGGCCACCCCGGACACCCCGCGTGCCTTCCTGCAGTATGCCGGCGGTGCGCCGGCCAACGTCGCCGTGGCCGCAGCGCGGCTCGGTGCGGACACCCATTTTGCCGGCATGCTCGGCCAGGACATGTTCGGCGACTTCCTCGCCGAGAGCCTGGCCAGTGCCGGCGTGGCGACCGACTGCATCGTGCGCACCGACGCCGCCAAGACCGCGCTGGCGTTCGTCGCACTGGATGCCGGCGGCGAACGCAGCTTCAGCTTCTACCGCCCGCCGGCGGCCGATCTGTTGTTCCGCAGCGTGCACTTCCACCCGAACTGCTTTGAAGGCACCCGCAGCTTCCACGTGTGCTCCAACAGCCTGACCGAGGCCGAGATCGCGCAGGCCACGCTGGAGGGCATGCGCCGCGCCCGCCAGGCCGGTGCGATGGTCAGCCTCGACCTCAACCTGCGCCCCGCGCTGTGGCCGACCGCTGTCGACCCTCTGCCGCGGTTGTGGGAAGCCCTGTCGCTGGCCGATCTGGTCAAGCTCTCGCGCGAAGAACTGGAGTACCTGGCGGCCGCAGTGCCGGGCGGCGACGCCGCCGTGATCGCGCGCCTGCTGGGTGCGCAGGCGCAGGCGGTGGTGATCACCGACGGCGCCGCGCCGATCCGCTGGCATACCCGCCACACCCACGGCGTGTTGACCGGTTTCCGCGTGACCACGGTTGATTCCACCGCGGCGGGCGATGCCTTTGTCGGCGGCCTGCTGTTCGGGATTGGCGAGCGCGGCGGCGACGGCACCGGTTTTGCCGGGTTCTGCCAGGACCCCACCGCGCTGGTGGAGGCGATCCGGTTCGGCGCGGCCGTCGGTGCTTTGGCCGTGACCCGCAAGGGCGCCTTCGCCGCGATGCCCAGCCTTCATGAAGTCCAGCAACTGCTGCAGCAACAACAGGATGACGCCGCATGACCACGCCGGTTCCGCCGACCCCCGACTTCCGCTCGCCCGCGTTCCTGCGCGCCCACATCGCGCAGACGATGGCGTTCTACCAGCCGCATGAAATCGACCCCAAGGGCGGTTTCTTCCACTACTACCGTGACGATGGCAGCGTGTACGATGCCAGCCACCGCCATCTGGTCAGCAGCACCCGGTTCGTGTTCAACCATGCGATGGCTTACCGCGAATTCGGCAAGCCCGAGGATCTGGCGGCGGCCGAACACGGCGTGCGCTACCTGCGCGAGGTGCATCGCAATCCGGCCACCGGCGGTTATGCGTGGACGCTGCGCGACGGCGTGGTCGAAGACGCGACCAACCACTGCTACGGCGTGGCGTTCGTGCTGCTGGCCTACAGTTGCGCGCTGAAGGCCGGCATTGCCGAGGCGCGTTCGTGGACGGACGAGACCTGGCAGCTGCTGGAAACGCGCTTCTGGGAACCGGCGTTCGGCCTGTACAAGGACGAAGCCGATGCCGACTGGAACTTCACCGACTACCGCGGCCAGAACGCCAACATGCACATGTGCGAGGCGATGCTGGCCGCGTTCGAGGCCAGTGGCGAGCAGCGCTACCTTGATCGTGCGCTGCTGCTGGCCGACCACATGACCCGCCGCCAGGCGGCGCAGGGCGACGGCCTGGTGTGGGAGCACTACGATACCCAGTGGCAGATCGACTGGGACTACAACCGCGACAACCCCAAGCACCTGTTCCGTCCGTGGGGTTTCCAACCCGGGCATCAGACCGAGTGGGCCAAGCTGCTGCTGATCCTGGATCGCCACGTACACGCCGACTGGCTGGTGCCGACCGCGCGGCATCTGTTCGATGTGGCGGTGGCGCGCAGTTGGGACGCCGAGCGTGGTGGGTTGTATTACGGCTTCGCGCCGGATGGCAGCGTCTGCGATGACGACAAATATTTCTGGGTACAGGCCGAATCGCTGGCCACCGCCGCGCTGCTGGCCAAGCGCACCGGCGATGCCGTGTACTGGGACTGGTACGACGCCCTGTGGGGCTACGCGTGGCAGCACATGATCGATCATCGCTACGGTGCCTGGTACCGCATCCTGGATGCGGACAACCGCAAGTACAGCGATGAGAAGAGCCCGGCCGGCAAGACCGATTACCACACCATGGGCGCGTGCTACGAAGTGCTCAACGTGGTCCGTTGAATCCGGTAGCCGACCGTCGGTCGGCTTCCCCGACATCCCGGTAGAGCCGACCGTTGGTCGGCTGCCCCCGCAGCCAGGCAGGTCCCCATGCGCGCGCACAGCCGTCTCCATGTCGTTGCACCGGCCAGCTGGCTGATGCTGGTCCTGCTGGCAGCATGGGCACTGCCCGTGGCAGCCGCCCCGCTGGCGGCGGAGTGGTCATTCCGCCTGCTGCCCGGTGACGCGCGCGGTGCCGCGCACCCTGACCTGCAGCAGTGGCGCCCGGCACAGGTGCCGGGTGCGGTGCATACCGACCTGCTGGCGCGGGGGCGGATTCCCGATCCTTACGTGGGTGCGCCGGAGGCCGGGCTGCAGTGGATCGGCCTGGCCGACTGGGAATACCGCGCACGATTCGATGTGGATGCGACGACCTTGGCGCGCGCGCACGCCGAGCTGGCGTTCGAAGGCCTGGATACGTTCGCCACGGTCACGCTCAACGGCCAGCCGTTGCTGCAGGCCAACAACAGTCATCGCACCTGGCGTGCACGGGTGGAGGGCAGGCTGCGGCCTCGCGGCAATGAACTCCGGATCGTGCTGCATTCGCCGATCCGCAGCCTGCTGCCGGACGTGCAGGCGATGCCGCACAAGATCGCCGGCAACTACCCCTCGCCGTATGGCGATGAGCCCAAAGACGCGATGGTCGGCAATTTCGTACGCAAACCGGGCTACCACTTCGGTTGGGACTGGGGCCCGCGTTACGTGACCGCGGGCATCTGGCGGCCGGTGACGCTGGAGAGCTGGGACGCGCAGCGCTTGACCGCGATGGCGGTGCAGACCCGTGCGCTGGATGCCGCACAGGCTGAGCTTGAGATCGCGGTCGAGGTGGAAAGCGCAGTGGTTGGTTCCGCGTCGGTGCAGATCGAGGTGCTGGATCCGGACGGCACGCGCGTGGCGCGCATCGACCGCAGGACGATGCTGAAGGCCGGTGACAACCGCGTCGCGGTGCCGGTGGCGCTGCAGGAGCCGCGGCGCTGGTGGCCGGCCGGGCAGGGCGAGCAGGCCCGCTATACCGTGCGTGCCACGCTGGCACCTGAGACGGCGGAGGCGACGCACATCGAGCAGCGCACCGGCCTGCGTACCGTCGAGCTGCGCCGCGAGGTGGACCGCAACGGCGGACAGGGCTTCGCGTTCGTGATCAACGGTGTGCCTATCTTCGCCAAGGGCGCCAACGTGATTCCGTTCGACATGTTCCCCGCGCGTGTGGACGCGGCGCGGATCCGCCGCGAGCTGACCGCGGCGCGCGATGCCAACATGAACATGCTGCGCAACTGGGGCGGTGGCTATTACGAAGACGATGTGTTCTTCGATATCGCCGACGAGCTGGGGCTGCTGGTCTGGCAGGACTTCATGTTCGGTGGCGGCATGCAGCCCGGCTACGATCCGGCGTTCCGCGCGAACGTGGTCGGCGAGGCGCGCGACAATGTGCGCCGCCTGCGGCATCACCCCAGCGTGGTGCTGTGGTGTGGCAACAACGAAGAAGAGACCGCATGGAAGGACTGGGGCCACGGCCGTGACCTGACCGCTGCCAATCCTGCCTTCGCCGCGAAGGTCTGGCAGGGCTATGTGGAGTTGTTCGGCAACGACCTGCGCCAGGTGGTGGCCGAGGAAGGGCTGGGCGTGCCGTACTGGTCGAGTTCGCCGAGCAACGACCTGGACGAGAAGGCCAACGATTCCACCCGTGGCGACAAGCACTACTGGCAGGTGTGGGGCAACCCGGCGCTGCCGGTGACCGCCTACCTGCGTGAAACGCCGCGCTTCATGTCCGAATACGGGCTGCAGGCCTGGCCGGTGCTGCGCACGCTGGACGGCATCATTCCCGCCGCCGAGCAGCAGGTGGACAGCCCGACGGTGCGCGCGCACCAGAAGTTCATGGCGGGCGAGGGCAACCAGCGCCTGCTCAAGTACATCGAGGAGGAGTACGGCACGCCGCGTGACTTCCCCACGTTCGTCTACCTGAGCCAGGTGATGCAGGCCGATGGCATCCAGCTCGCTGCCCTGCATCACCGGGCCTCGCGGCCGTACACGATGGGCTCGCTGTACTGGCAGCTCAACGATGTATGGCCGGGGGCGTCGTGGTCCAGCATCGATTACGCCGGCCGCTGGAAGGCGCTGCACTTCCACGCCAAACGTTTCTTCGCCGACCACGCGGTGGCGGCGTTGCGCGACGAGGGCGTGACCCGGGTGAGCCTGCTCAATGATCGTCAGCAGGGCCTGCAGGCGACATGGCGGCTGCGCGTGCTCGATCTCGACGGCACCCAGCGCAGCGAGCAGCGGCACACCGTGGCAGTGCCACCACTGTCCGCGCTGGAGGTGGGGCAGTTCGCCGATGCCGTGTTGTTGAAGGGCGCCGATCCGGGCCGCACCGTGGCGGTGGTCGAGCTGTTCGACGGCGCCACGCTGTTGTCGCAGCAGGTGGTGTATTTCGTCCCGGCCAAAGCGTTGGCGCTGTCACCGGCGAAGATCGACAGCGCGCTGCGCGCCGATGGCGACGGCTACCTGCTGACGCTGCGCTCGCCGACGCTGGTGCGGGCGCTGTGGATCGACTTCGATGGGCTGGATGCCGCGCTGGAGAACAATGCGCTCGACCTGTTGCCGGGTGAAACGGTGACGATCCGGCTGCGCGCTGAGGCGGATCTGGCCACGCTGCGCGGCGCGTTGCGCCTGCACTCCTTGGCAGATATCCGGAGGTAGGGCCACGCCATGCGTGGCTGGCGTGGTACCGGAATCGCGGAAGGCATCCACGCATGGCGTGGATCCACCCGTTACAGCGTGATCTGCTGGAAGTTCTCGACGCGGTCGTGGCCGTGGGTGGCCTCACCGCTGCGCGGCAGCGGGTAATCTTCCAGGCGGTCGATCAGGCGCGTCTGCAGGCCGGCGTCGCGCGCGGCATCCAGCTCTTCCACCACGTCGGACAGGAACAGGATCTGCGCGGCCGGTACGTCGATCGCCTCGACGATGTGACGGTAGCTGTCGGCCTCACGCTTGCCGCCCACTTCGGTGTCGAACCAGCCTGACACCAGCCCGGTCAGGTCACCGGCTTCGCTGAAGCCGAAGAACAGCTTCTGCGACGGCACCGAGCCGGAGGAATACACGTACAGCGGCTTGCCCTGCGCATGCCAGCCCTTCAGTACGGCGGCCACTTCCGGATAGAAGTGCGCCTTGTAGTCGCCGTTGCGGTAGCCGCTTTCCCAGATCATGCCCTGCAAAGCCTTGAGCGCGGTGTGCTTGCGGTCCTGGTCGATCCAGCCCTGCAGCGTCTCCACGATCAGGCTGTCCTGGCAGGCACCGCCGATCTCCACCGCCACCGCGTCCAGCCAGCGGCGCACCTGCGGCTCCTGGCCATGCGCGGCGACGAACGCCGGCAGTGCCTTGCGCGCATACGGGAACAGCACGTTCTTGACGAACGAAATGCTGCTGGTGGTGCCCTCGATATCGGTGAGGATGACGGTCGGTTGCGGCATGGATCAGTCGGCCTGGTGCTGTGCGGGGTGGTAACGCGGGAAGGTCTGGGCGATGTCGCTGCCGGTGAAATGGCCGACCCAGCCATCCGGCTCGGTGAAGAAGCGGATCGCCACGAAACTCGGTTCCTCGCCCATATCGAACCAATGGGTGATGCCATCGGGCACGGCGATCAGGTCGTTCTTGACGCACTCGATCTCGTAGACCTTGCCGTCCACGTGCAGGGTGAACAGCCCGGAGCCGGCGACGAAGAAGCGGACTTCATCTTCCTTGTGGAAGTGCTCGTCCAGGAACTTCCTGCGCAGCTCGGCGCGGTTCGGGTTGTCCGGCGCGATCGAGGCGACGTCCACGCTCTTGAAACCGTGCGTGGCGACGAGACGGTCGATATCGACCTTGTAGGCGGCGAAGACCTCGTCCTGGCTGGCGCCCGGCGCGACCTCGTGGGCCGCCTGCCAGCGCTCGAACGTGACGCCGATCTTCTTCAGTTCGGCAGCGATCGCCTCGCCATCCCGGCTGTCGAACAGCGGGACATCCGGGGCGGTGTCATCAAAGATACGGAGTCGGCTCATGGCGGCGGCATCGAGGCGAAGAGGGGAAGGAAAGGGTACCAGTGCGGCGCCGGGGTGGGGGCGACGCACTGATGCCGATGCGCGGAATACAGATTCTCTTCAGGAATCTGAGCGCGATCAGCCACGCAGCTTGCGCAGTTCCAGCTCACAGTGCAGCAGGAATTCGAAGGCTTCCATGTGGCGGCGCGCCTCGGCCATGGTGCGGCCCCACGCGTACAGGCCGTGGCCGTCGATCAGGTAGCCCCACAGCGGCTGGGTGTCGAGCAGGGCATCGACCTGGGCCGAGAGCACGTCCATGTCCTGGGTATTGGCGAACACTGGCACATCGATCGCCATCTCGTGGGTGCTGTTGCCGTGGAAGGCCTTCAGCAGCTCGTAGCCTTCCAGGCGGATATGGCCCTGCGGCGCATACAGGCGCGAGGCGATGGTCTGCACCGGCGAATGGGTGTGCAGCACGCAGCCGATCTCCGGGAACCGGCGATACAGCTGGGTGTGCAGCAGCGTCTCGGCGGAGGGGCGCAGCGGGCGGCCTACGGCCTGGCCGTCGAAATCGACCACCATGATGTCGTCCTCCACCAGGCGGCCCTTGTCCTTGCCGGACACGGTGATCGCCGCGTGGCGGTCATCCAGGCGGTGGGAGAAGTTGCTGCTGGTGGCCGGGGTCCAGCCGGCGTGCGCCAGCTCACGGACGTTGTCGATCAGCAGCTGGGCCAGCTCGCTCAGGCGCGCGGTGTCGTACGGGAAGGTGGGGGTGCTCATGGGGCTATTTTACGGCGCTTCCATCGATTTCGCGCGCTCTGCGGTAGTGCCGGCCGCCGGCCGGCTCCTCATGAGCGTGTTGGGTGCAGGTGGAGCCGGCCAGCGGCCGGCACTACTTGCGCAGCCGGCTATGGCGATACCCATAACAGAAATAGATCGCGAAACCGCCCAGCGTCCAGAAGCCCATCAGCATCCAGTTGTGGGCCGTCATCGCCGTCAGCAGCGCGATGCAGCTGAGCACGCCCAGGCTGCAGATCAGCCACGCCATCGGCATCCGGAACGGACGCGGCAGGTCCGGCTGGGTACGGCGCAGGATCAGCACGCCCGCGCAGACTGCCGCGAACGCGATCAGCGTCCCCATCGAGGTCAGCTCACCGAGCACGTCCAGCGGGAACACTGCCGCCAGCAGCGCGATGCCGATACCGGTGATCACGGTGTTGATGTGCGGCGTGCGGTACTTGGGATGGATCTTGGTGAACAGGGGCGGCAACAGCCCGTCGCGGCCCATGATCATGAAGATGCGCGGCTGCGCGATCACCATCACCAGCACCACCGAGGACAGCCCGATCAGCGCGCCGATCTCCACGACCACGCGCAACCAGCCCAGCTGCGGATGCGCCGCCACCGCGGTCACCACCGGCTCATCGGTCCCCAGCAGCTGGTACGGCACCAGCCCGGTCATCACCGCGGCCATGGCGATGTACAGCACGGTGCAGATCACCAGCGAGAGCAGCATGCCGATCGGCATGTCGCGCTGCGGCTTGTGCGACTCCTGCGCGGCTACCGACACCGCCTCGAAACCGATATAGGCGAAGAACACCATTGCCGCACCGCGCAGCACGCCGTCGAAGCCGTACTTGCCCGGGCCTTCGTTTTCCGGAATGAACGGGGTCCAATTGGCCGGGTCCACGTACTTCCAGCCAACCACGATCACCAGCACGATCAGCGCGGTCTTGAGCACCACCATCGCCATGTTCATGGCCGAGGATTTGCTGATGCCCACGTAGCACAGCCAGGTCAGCAGCAGCACCAGCACCGCGGCCGGGATGTTGGCGATGGCGCCGGTCGGGCGCAGCTGGCCATCCAGTGGCGCGCTGACCAGCGCGGCGGGGAGATGGATGTCGAAATGGCTGAGCAGGCTCAGGAAATAGCCGGTCCAGCTGACCGCCACGGCCGAGGCGGAGACGCCATATTCCAGCACCAGCATCCAGCCGATGAACCAGGCCGAGAGCTCGCCGAAGGTGGCATAGGTATAGGTGTAGGCACTGCCGGAGACCGGCACCATCGCCGCGAACTCGGCGTAGGCCATCGCGCAGAATGCGCAGCAGATCGCGGCGAGCACGAACGACAGCATGATCGCCGGGCCGGCGTGGTTGGCCGCGGCCTGGCCGGTGATCACGAAGATGCCGCCGCCGATCACCGCGCCGATGCCCAGCGCGGTCAGGCCCCAGGGGCCGAGGGTGCGGCGCAGGCTCAGGCCGTTGGCGTCTTCATGGGCGGCGTGCGGATGCTTGGTGGCCCACAGTTGCTTGAACATGGTTTGGATGTCTTCTCAGGCGCGACGTATCAAACGGCCGGGCCGGCACGTGGCCGGCCCGGCAGCACTCAGGCGTTCTTCTTGTTCAGCTTGCTGTGGCGGATGCCGTAGCCGAAGTAGATGCACAGACCCAGCAGGGTCCAGGCCACGAACAGGTGCCAATGCACGACGAACGCCTGGTAGAACAGGAACAGGCAGGCCAGGGCGCCCAGCGGGCAGATGACCCACACCAGCGGCACGCGGAACGGTCGCTCCAGTTCCGGGCGCGTGTAGCGCAGGACAAGCACGCCGATGCAGACGGTGGCAAAGGCCAGCAGGGTGCCCATCGAGACCAGTTCACCGAGCACGTTCAGCGGCACGGTACCGGCCAGGGTGGCGGCAATGGCGCCGACAACGATGGTGCTCCAGTACGGGGTACGGAAGCGCTTGTGCACCTTGCCGAAGATCTTCGGCAGCAGGCCGTCGCGCGAGATCGTGTAGGCGATGCGGGTCTGGCCCATCATCATCACCAGCACCACCGAGGAGAGGCCGGCGATCGCACCGATTTCCACGGCGGTCTTCAGCCAGGACAGGGTCGGGTAGGGCTCCAGCGCGGTCGCGACGGGCTTGTCCGTGCCCAGCAGGTGGTACGGCATCATGCCGGTCAGCACGGCGCAGACGATGATGTAGACGATGGTGCACACGGCCAGCGAGCCGAGCAGGCCGATCGGCATGTTGCGCTGCGGGTCCTTGGTTTCGCCGGCGGCGGTGGAGACCGCATCGAAGCCGATGTAGGCGAAGAACACGATGGTTGCCGCACGGAACACGCCACTCCAGCCGAACTCACCCGGCACGCCGGTGTTCTCCGGAATGAAGGGGGTCCAGTTGGCCGTATCCAGGTGCGCGGCGCCGAACCCGATGAACAGACAGATCACGGTGACCTTGATCGCCACGATGATCGCGTTGACGAAGGCCGACTGCGTCACGCCGACGTACAGCAGGCCCGAGACGGCCGCCACGATCAGCACCGCCGGCAGGTTGAACAGCTTGCCGGAGGAGATGAACTCATGGCCGGTCCAGGCGATGGGCGCGGCGCTGAGCGCATCGGGGAAGGGCATGTTCAGCGTGGTGGTGATGAAGCTGATCAGGTACGCCGACCAACCCACCGCGACCGAGGCCGAGGCGAACAGGTACTCCAGCACCAGGCACCAGCCGATGAACCAGGCCATGCCTTCGCCGAGGGTGGCGTACGAATAGGAATAGGCGCTGCCGGAGACCGGCATCATCGCCGCGAACTCGGCGTAGCACAGGCCGGCCAGCGCGCAGGCAAAGCCGGCGAACACGAACGAGAGCATCACCGCCGGGCCGGCATGGTTCGCCGCGGCCTGGCCGGTGAGCACGAAGATACCCGCACCGATCACCGCGCCGATACCCAGCAGGATCAGGTGTTTCGCTGTGAGGGTCCGCCTCAGTGTGGGCTCGCCGTCCAGGCTGCCTTCGATGGGCTCGCCGGCATCGACGTGCGGTGCCGGTGCGACCGGTTTGACCCTCAACAGAGACTTCAGCATGCAGTGCTTCCCTAAATGAACAAAGGTGAGGCGCGCGGTACATTGCCGCACGCCCTGATGGCGACTGGGCGCCCCAGCGGTGCGGGGGCCGCTGTACCTTAGCCAAAGCTGAAGCCGCTGTACAAGCACAAATGCAGCATGGCCGAGCGATAATCGGCCAAATCCGCACGATGCCTGCACCTGCCATGTCGCTGAACCTCGAATCCGTTGCCATTCCTGACGCCGCCCTGCGCAGTCAGCTTGATGCTTACGCCCGCCGACACCCCGAGCACGCGGCATTGGCTGACGAATTCAGCACAGTGCTGGACGATCCGGACAACCCGTTCCTGCGCGAGCGCCTGGCCGGGCACTTCACCGGCAGCGCGTGGCTGGTCAGCGCCGACGGGCAGCGCGTGCTGCTGACCCACCACCGCAAGCTGGACCGCTGGCTGCAGCTGGGCGGCCACGCGGATGGCGAGCGCGATCTGGCCCAGGTGGCGCTGAAGGAAGCCGAGGAGGAATCCGGGCTGACCGCGCTGGTGCTGGAGGATGGCGAGTTGTTCGACATCGACAAGCACTGGATTCCCGAACGCAAGGACGTCCCGGGGCATTGGCACTACGACGCGCGCTACGTCGTGCGGGCGCTGGGCAGTGAGCAGTTCGCGATCAGCGACGAATCGCTGGCGTTGGCCTGGCGCGAGATCCGTGACGTGGCCAATGCGGCGATCGAGACCCCCGATGGGGATGACTCGTTGCCACGCATGGCCAAGCGCTGGCTGGCGCGGTGATTTAACAGGGACGGGGGTAATTATTAATTACCCCCGTCCCCTTTAATACAGCACGCGGGTGCGCAGGGTGCCGGGGATCGCCGCCAGCTCCTCGCGCACCGCGCCGGCCTGGGCTTCGCTGGCGGTGATGTCGATCACCACGTAGCCCACCTTCGGGTCCGTACGCAGGAACTGGCCGTCGATGTTGACGTTGTGGCGCGAGAAGATCTCGTTGACCTTGGAGAGTACGCCCGGCACGTTCTGGTGGATGTGCAGCAGGCGCAGGCTCTCGGCGTGCTCGGGCAACGTCACTTCCGGGAAGTTGACCGCCGACAGGGTGCTGCCGTTATCGCTGTAGCGCACCAGTTTGGCCGCCACTTCCACACCGATGTTGTCCTGTGCTTCCAGTGTGCTGCCGCCAACGTGCGGGGTCAGGATCACGTTGTCGTGGGCGGTGAGCGGGGAGACGAAGACATCGCCGTTGCCCTTGGGCTCCACCGGGAACACATCCAGCGCCGCACCACCGAGGTGGCCCGAGCGCAGCGCCGCATCCAGCGCGTCGATGTCGACCACGGTGCCGCGCGCGGCGTTGATCAGGTGTGCGCCGGGGCGCATGCGCGCCAGTTCGTCGGCACCGATCATCCACTGCGTGGCCGGGGTTTCCGGCACATGCACGGTCACGATGTCGGCGCGCGCCAGCAGGTCATCCAGGTTGATCGCCGCGCGGGCATTGCCCAGTGACAGCTTGGTTTCCACATCGTGGAAGATCACCTGCATGCCCATCGCCTCGGCCATCACGCCGACCTGGGTGCCGATATGGCCATAACCGATGATGCCCAGCGTCTTGCCGCGCACCTCATGGCTGCCGGCGGCCGACTTGGACCAGCCGCCGCGATGGCACTCGGCGTTTTTCTGCGGGATGCCGCGGGTCAGCATGATCGCTTCGGCGATCACCAGCTCGGCCACGCTGCGGGTGTTGGAGTAGGGGGCGTTGAACACCGGGATGCCGGCCAGTTCCGCCGCCTCCAGGTCCACCTGGTTGGTGCCGATGCAGAAGCAGCCGACCGCCATCAGGCGCTTGGCGTTCGCCAGCACCTCCGCGCTGAGTTGCGTGCGCGAACGGATGCCGACGATGTGGGCCTCGGCGATGCGCGCCTTCAGTTCGTCTTCGGGCAGCGCCTTGCTGTGCAGTTCGATCTGCGAATAGCCGGCCGCGGTGAACACGTCGATCGCGGTCTGGCTGACCCCCTCGAGCAACAGTACGCGGATATCCTGCTTCGGGAACGAGGTCTTTTTCGGCGACATGGGCGGCGTGCGACGTATGGCGGTGGAGCCCCCAACTATGCCAGAAGCGGGCGGCGATGGTGCGGTGCGCCAATCAACGTCCGAACGGTTTCAGATGCACCTAATTTCGTGAGTACGTGTGGCCGTCACAGGCGCGCCTGCTACTGGACGCGGCCGGTAGCGGCTGGCAGGCTTGCGGGCTCCCCGGCACCGCCAGACGCCCCATGACCGATCCGCGCCTCGATTCGCTCCTGCACGACTGCCCCGGGCTGCGCCTGAAGACCGATCCTGCCGATCTGGAGCACTACGGCCGCGATTGGACCCGGCGCTGGACACCCGCGCCGCTGGCGATCGCCTTGCCCGGCACGGTGGAAGAGGTGCAGGCGACGCTGCGCTGGGCCAGTGCCCAAGGGGTGGCCGTGGTGCCCTCCGGTGGCCGTACCGGGTTGTCCGGCGGCGCGGTGGCAGCCCACGGTGAGCTGGTGCTCAGCCTGGAGCGGATGAACAAGCCGCTGGCCTTCGATGCGGTCGACCGCACCCTGACCGTGCAGGCGGGCATGCCACTGGAGGCGGTGCACAACGCGGCGCTCGAGCATGGCCTGATCTACCCGGTGGATTTCGCCGCGCGTGGTTCGTGCTCGATCGGCGGCAACATCGCCACCAATGCCGGTGGCATCCGCGTGATCCGCTACGGCAATACCCGCGAGTGGATCGCCGGCCTGAAGGTGGTGACGATGGCCGGTGAGCTGGTCGAGCTCAACAAGGGCCTGATCAAGAACTCCAGCGGCTATGACTTCCGCCAGCTGCTGATCGGCTCGGAAGGCACGCTCGGCGTGATCGTCGAAGCCACCTTGAAGCTCACCGATCCGCCGCCGGCCAGCAACGTGATGCTGCTGGCGCTGCCCTCGTTCGAGGTGTTGATGCAGGTGTTTGCCGCCTTCCGCGAGCGGCTGCAGCTGCAGGCCTTCGAGTTCTTCACCGACCGCGCGCTTGGGCATGTGCTGGCGCATGGCGCGCAGGCGCCGTTCGACGAGGTCCACCCGTATTACGTGGTAACCGAATTCGCTGCCGGCGACGAGGCGCAGGAAGCCGCCGCGATGGCCGCGTTCGAAGACTGCATGGAGCACGGCTGGGTCAGCGATGGCGTGGTCAGCCAGAGCGACGCGCAGGCCGCGCAGCTGTGGCGCCTGCGCGAGGGCATCACCGAAGCGGTGGCGCGCTACACGCCCTACAAGAACGATGTCTCGGTGCGGATTTCGGCGATGCCGGCCTTCCTCGCCGAAACCCAGGCGCTGATCGGGCAGGCGTACCCGCAGTTCGAGGTGGTCTGGTTCGGGCACATCGGCGACGGCAACCTGCACATCAATGTGCTCAAGCCGGACGAGACCGCCGATGCGGAGTTCCTGACCCAATGCGAGCATGTCACCAAGCTGCTCGCCGGTGTGCTGGCCCGCTTTGACGGCAGCATCTCGGCCGAACACGGGATCGGCCTGGTCAAAAAGGGCTACCTGGACAGCACGCGCAGCGCGCCGGAAATCGCACTGATGAAGGCGGTCAAACGTGCGTTTGATCCCCAAGCGCTGCTGAATCCCGGCAAGCTCTTCGACCTCTGAGGCAAGACAGGATTTCACGCAGCCTATACGCTCTGTGCTTTCTACCGCGAACGACACCCCGATGATGCGTCCGATCCTGCTTGTTGCCGTGCTCGCCCTGCCGTTGTCGGCGATGGCCTCCAGTTTTGCCGGCAGCTCTGCCGGTTCCGCCTCCGGCGCGTCCTCGGCCGGTTCGTCCAGCTCGGGCGATGACAAGATCGTGCTTGATGCGCGCGATGATGCAGCCGCCTTCGTGGCCAGCGACGGTGCGATCCGTGGTGCCCGTCTGGAAGCTGCGCTGCTGCACCTGCGCGAACAGAGCGTTGCGAAGCAGCAGGCCAGTGACATGGCGCTGGCCAGGACCCTGCTGGCCCGCTGATGCGAACGCGTGGTCAGGTCCGCCGCTGGCGCTGGGCGGTCCTGATCGCGTGGCTCGCCGCGCCGTTCGCACAGGCGGCGCTGCAGCTGGAGTTGCAGCCGCAGGGATTGAGCGTGGCGCAGATCGTGGCCGCCGAGCGTGCCCTGCAGCAGGTGCACACGCGCCTGCCGGCGCCGTGGCAGGCACGTTTCCAGCACCCGGTGCAGGTGCGCTGGTCGGACACGCTGCCGGCCCACGTGCACGGCCGCACCCGCAACGGCACGATCACCCTGCAGCGCGCGTTGCTGGACACCGTGCAGGACGATCAACCGCTGCCACGCCCGCTCGAAGCCGCGCTGATCCACGAATTGACCCATGTGCTGGACCGTTCGCCGCAGGGTGGCTGGTCGCGCGATGCGCGTCTGCGTGACCTGGCCGGCTGGCAGCGACGCCCGTGGAAGCTGGGGCGTACAGCGAATGCCTTCAGCGAGCGCAGTCCGGACGATTACGAGCGCACGCGACCGGCCGAGTTCCTGGCGGTCAACGCCGAGCACCTGCTGCTCGATCCGGATTACCCCTGCCGCCGTCCGGCCGTCGCCGCGTGGTTTGCCGAGCACCTTGGGCCGAACGACGCGGCCGAGGGATGCGACACCCGTCTGCCGTTGATGCAGGCCGAAGAGGAGGCGGGCGCGGCGACGCTGCTCGAACTGGATCCGGCCCGGATCTACGCGGTGGACTACCTGCTCGCCGAAGGCAATGACCAGCTGATGAGTCGCTGGGGCCACAGCATGCTGCGCCTGGTGATCTGCGCGCCAGGCCGCCCGCGTGGGCCGGCCTGCCGGATGGATCTGTCCCATCACCGCGTGCTGTCCTACCGTGCCTTCGTCGGCGATGTACAGATCTCCAGCTGGCGCGGGCTGACCGGTGCCTATCCTTCGCGCCTGTTCGTGCTGCCGCTCAACCAGGTCATCAACGAATACACACAGGTGGAACTGCGGGGGCTGTCTTCCGTGCCGTTGGCGTTGGATGCGCCGGACATCGCCAGCCTGCTGGAGCGCGTCGCGCAGGTGCACTGGAGCTATGACGGGCGCTATCTGTTCGTCAGCAACAACTGCGCGGTGGAGACCGGCAAGCTGCTGCAGGAAGGCGTGCCACGCCTGGCTTCGCCGGGGTTGAACCGGCTCACCCCGCGCGGCCTGCTGACCCGCCTGGAGCGCCAGGGCGTGGCCGACGCCAGCGTGCTGGCCGATCGCGGGCAGGCGACGCGACAGGGCTACTACTTCGCCTCCGCCGAGGATCACTACCAGCAGTTGTTCGATGCGGCGCGCCAGCAGCTACGGCTGGGCACGACAACCGTCGGCGAGTGGTTGCGGCAAACGGCCAGCGAGCGTGCACGCTGGGTAGAGCAGGGTGATCTACGTGCCACCGCCGCCCTGCTGTTGCTGGAACAGGCCGCCCTGCGTCGCGAAGAACTGCGCGCACGCGACGTGCTTAAGCGGCTGCTGGGCGATCCGGCCAAAGAAGATGCTGCGGCGCGCGACACGCTGCGCGCGTTGCTGGAAGACACCGGCCAGCTGATCAGCCCGGCCGCACTGGTGGCGGGGGGCGGCTACGGGCTGCCGTCGGCGCACGAGCGGGCGCAGGCCAGCGAGGCGGCGGCGCGGCTCAGTGCACAGGGTGTGCCGGCCTGGCAGGCGTTGCAGCTGCAGCTCAAACACCGCTTGCCACAGGCACAGCAACGCGAACTGGCCACGATCGACAGCAATCTGGCCCGACTGGGTGCGCGGATGCGCGAACTGGCCCGGCAGGACGCTGTTACTGCCGCGGCAGCTCGATGACGAAGCGCGCCCCGCCCAACGTGCTGGCGCTGCAGGCGACGTGGCCCCCATGCGCATCGGCGATTGCCTTGACCACCGCCAGCCCCAGCCCGCTGCCACCGCGCTGACGCGAGCGCGAGCCGTCGCCGCGCAGGAAGGGATCGAAGATCTGCTCGCGCAGCGCCGCATCGATGCCGGGGCCTTCATCGTCGATGGCGATCTGCACGTGGGTAGCGGTGTCGTGCACCGCAATGCGGACCCGGCCGGGCGTTGCATAGCGGCGCGCATTCTCCAGCAGCGCCATCAGCGCCTGGCGTACCCGGGTGGGGTCGCAATGCGCGGGATGCTCCCCGCGCGAGGTCTCCAGTTCCAGCACGAAGCCGCTGCTGCGGAAACCCGGATCCACCAGGCTCATCACCGAGTGCACTTCCTGCACCACGTCATTGCGGGCACGGCGGACATCCAGGCGCGCGCTGTCGGCCAGGCTCAGCACACGCAGGTCCTCGATCAGCCGCGACAGCCCTTCGACCTGGGCCAGCAGGCTGCGGAACTGGCCTTCGTCGGGTGCGAACACGCCTTCGGCCAGCCCCTGCAGCCGGCCGCGCAGGATGGTGACCGGCGTGCGCAGCTCATGCGCGATCGCCGCGTGCCACATCACCCGGTCGGCCTCGATGTTCTGCAGCCGCCGCGCCATCGCGTTGAAGTCGTCCACCAGCAGCGCCACTTCGCCGAGCGAGCGGTCACTGACGGCAGCGCGTGCACCGAGATCGCCATCGGCGAGCCGGCCGATGCTGTCCACCACCGCGTTGAGCGGGGTCAGGATGCGCTGGGACAGCCGCACCGAAGCGGCCACGGCCAAGGTCAGCCCGATCAGGGTCACGCCCACCATCCAGACCAGCTCGGGCCCGCTGGGCACCCAGCTGACCGGCTCGTCCACGCCGCCGGGATAGAACGCGACTAGCACCGCGTACAGCAGATAGGAGCTGAGGATCACCATCACGATGACCGCCAGCACCATCATCGACATCGACAGCACGATGTGCCGGCTCAGGCCCGAGCGGCGCATCAGTGGTCCGTCGCCAGCCGGTAGCCGACGCCGCGCACGCTGGCCGGGACATTGGCCAGGCCCACATCATCGAGTTTGCGGCGCAGCTTGCTGACATGGCTGTCCACGGTGCGCTCCAATGCTTCGCTTTCCGGCAGGCACTCGTGCATGAGCTCGCTGCGGCTGAAGATGCGCATCGGTGCCAGCGCCATGCAGTGCAGCAGTTTGTATTCGGTCAGGGTGAGCAGCAGCTCGTGGCTGTAGCCATCGCCTTCGACATGCACCGTGTGGTGCTCCGGATCGATCACCAGGCTGCCGACGCGCAGGATCTCCGGCACGCTCTGGCGCGGCGCATTCAAGGTGCGCCGCAGTACCGCACGCACCCGTGCGGCCACTTCAGCCGGGTTGAACGGCTTGACCACGTAGTCGTCCGCGCCCATCCGCAGGGCGGTGAGCTTGTCCAGGTCCTGGTCCAGCGCGGTCAGCATGATCACTGGCGTGTCGCCGCGCTGGCGCAGGGTGTTGAGCACGGTCCAGCCGTCCATGCCCGGCATCTGTACATCCAGCAGGACCAGGTCCGGCCGTGCGCTGCGATGCAGCGCCAGGGCGTTCAGGCCATCCCGCGCGCGCAGCGTGCGCAGGCCCTCGCGGGCTAGGTAGGCCGCGACGATATCGGCGATCTCGGGTTCGTCCTCGACGATCAGGACCAGGGCGTTGAGCGAATGATCCCAGCGCGCGGTGGGGGCGCCGGGTGAATCGGAGGCGGGCATGCAGGGCAGGGCCGGAAGGTGCTTGAGCTCCATCGTATCTCCACACTTCCTCCATCGAAACCCCACCGAACCCACGCAGACTGCCGCCATGTTGATTTCGGCCGGTATCCCGGCGGCTGTGCTGCAGATGAAGAGCAAGAACAGGCATGCCGCCCCGGTGGCGGTGATCCAGGCGCTGCGCGCGCACGGCGACGTGCTGCGGCGACGATGGCAGGTGCGCACATGAGCGCGGTACTGCAACCGGCACACGTGGAGGCGGCCGAGGCGCGGCTGTGGGATGCGCTGATCCAGTGGCAGCCGCAGCAACTGCATGCACTGCTGTCACCAGCCCTGTTCCTGACCGACCACGACGGCCAGCGTCAGGATGCATCCCCGTTGCTGGCGGGCTGGAACGCGCGGCGCATCCGCATCGCGGCGATCGAACGGGAGCAGACCGAGCAGCTGGCCTGCGGCGCGATGGTGCTGGTCACCGGTGAGCTGCGCATCCACCTCGATGGCGAGCACGGCAGGCAGCTGCATTCCATGCGCCTGCTGCGGGTCTGGGCGCGCTGCACGGGCGCGCCAGGCGTCCATCTGCTCTCGCTGTGCATGCTGCCGGCTGCGCCGCGTCCGCACTGAACCGCGTGTTCAGCGATGCCCGGGAGGTCAGCGTCGCTTCACCTGTTCTCACGGCCCGGCAGGTACGATCAAGTGTTGTCGACGTTATCGCAAGGAGTCCCTCATGCGCGCATCCCCCTGGTTGTTGAGCCTGGCCATTACCGGCGCACTCGCCGCCTGCCAACCGGCCAGCCAGAGCAGCCCCGCCGCCGATGGCAGCGAAGCGCCGCCCCCGATCGATGCCTCCACTGCTGAAGAGCGCGCGTATGCGTTCCGCTGTGGGGAGCTGGAAGTGCATGCTACTTACCGCGGTCAGGATTCGGCAACGGTGGTGGTGGGCGACCGCACTTTCCCGATGTCCTCGCAGCCTGCAGCGTCCGGCGCGAAGTATGGCGATGGGCAGGGCAACGAATTGTGGACCAAGGGGACCACCGAAGGCAGCCTGATCCTGAAGGGCGAGCCGGACCGCACCTGCACCGGCACCGGCGAGCAGGGCGGACAAGCACCGCCGGCCAATGCGACCGCCCATGCGGAGACGGACGCCGATGCGGCAGGCGGCTTCCGCGCGACCGGCAATGAGCCCGGCTGGCTGGCCCAGGTCGGTGCGGGTGCAACCCCGGCGCTGCACATCGAGATGGATTACGGCGAGCGCAAGCTCGAGATTTCCAGCCCCACCCAGGGCCGTGACGGCTGGTCGGGTACTGCCGCCGATGGCACCCCGGTCAAGCTGACCTTCCAGCGCACGGTGTGCCAGGACGACATGAGCGGCCAGGCCTTCGGTGCCACGGCCATGCTCACGGTCGGCGCGCGCCAGTACCACGGCTGCGGGGATTTTGCCGGCGCGCCCTCGTTGGCGGCCAAGCCCTGATCCAGCAAGCTCTGACTCAGTTGAAGGCACCGGATGCGCGCATGCGCGTCCGGTGAACCATCACATGCCGCGCGGGCAGGGGTTGGGCAGCGCCCGGCTGTCGGCATCCAGCATCAGCTCATTGCGGGTGCCCAGCAGCATCAGCTCGGTGTGCACCAGGCAGTTGTCGGCATGGCGCTGCAGGAGTTGATTGAAGCGCCGGGCACGGTCGTCGCAGCTCTCGTGGATCGCGTAGGCCAATTCGCGCGCACGGTCTTCGTCGTACGCTTCTTCGCCAGCGAAGTGCTGGCACGCGCTTTCACGCGCCAGGAAGGCCTGCACATCGCCGGGCATCGCGCAGTACATGCGGATGTCCTCGGCCACGAACACCTCCGCCGGGACGTCGCAGCGCTCACCGTGGGCGGTCTCAGCCAACGTGGCGGGTGCGCGCGGGGTATCCAATGTCTCACTCTCCACCGCCCGCGGCGAGCACGCCGCGAGCAGCAGGAGCAGGACGGTCAGTGCAGACCGTTTAGTCGGCACGGCCGGCGAATTCACCGGTGGTGGTATTGACCAGCACACGTTCACCGTTGGCGATGTACTCCGGCACCATGATTTCGATGCCGGTGCTGAGCTTGGCCGGTTTCGGGCGCTTGGTGGCAGTGCCGCCCTTGAGCTCCGGCGGCGTTTCGACCACTTCCAGCACCACGCTGGTCGGCAACTGCACGCCCACCGGGGTCTCGTCGATCACCTGCACGTAGATGCCGGTCAGGCCATCGGTGATGTAGCCGGCGTCATCGCCGAGCACATCCGCATCGACCATGTACGGGGTGTAGTCCTCGTCATCCAGGAAGACGAAGGCGTCGCCATCCATGTACGAGTACGTGGCCTGGCGGCGCAGCAGCTCGACTTCCGGCAGGTTGTCGTCGGCGTCGAAGCTGGAATCGAGCTTGTTGCCGCCCGGCACGCTGTACATGATGAAACGGAAGCGGACATTGCCGCCGCGGCCCTGCGGGGAGCTGCGTTCGATGTCGCGGATCTGGTAGACGCCGTTGTTGAATTCGACGACGTTGCCTTTCTTGATGTCGCTGGCTTTCATGGGAATGAAGGTCGGTTCGTGGAGGTGGCGGGTGCCGGAACCGGGCACCCAGCGGGTTGCGTGCTCGCTTACTTCGGCGCCAGACGCACGGCGCCGTCAAGGCGGATGGTCTCGCCGTTGAGGTAGGTGTTGCCCAGGATATAGGCGACCAGGCCGGCGAAATCCTCCGGCTTGCCCAGGCGCGGCGGGAACGGGATCGAGGCGGCCAGCGATTCCTGCACGGCCGGCGGCATGCCATCGACCATCGGGGTCCAGAAGATGCCCGGGGCGATGGTCATCACGCGGATGCCGAAGCGCGACAGTTCGCGGGCCATCGGCAGGGTCATGCTGACCACGCCGCCCTTGGAGGCGGCATAGGCGGCCTGGCCGATCTGGCCCTCGTAGGCCGCCACGCTGGCGGTGTTGATGATCACGCCGCGCTCGCCATCCTCGCCCGGGGTGTTGTGCTGCATGCGGTTGGCGGCGGCCTTGGCGACGTTGAAGCTGCCGACCAGGTTGACCATCACCGTGCCCTGGAAGTTGGCCAGCGGCATTGGCGCTTCCTTGCCGAGCACGCGGCCCGCGCCCAGGATGCCGGCGCAGTTGATCGCGGTGTTCAGCCCGCCCAGGAAGTCGCAGGCGGCATCGATCTGCGCGGCCACGGCGGCTTCGTCGCTGACATTGGTGCTGTAGTAGCGCGCATTGGCTTCGCCAAGCGCGGCCACGGCGGCCGCGCCCTTGTCGTCATTGAGATCGAACAGGGCCACCTTGCCGCCATGGGCGACCAGGTGCTGGGCCACGGACAGGCCAAGGCCGGAGACACCGCCGGTGATGACGGCGCGGACAGAAGACAGCTGCATTGCACGATCCCGCTGGTTCAAGAACCGCCGATTCTAGCGGAAGCGGCCGCCTTCACCGTTGTGCACTGCCCACGGCGACCTTCGCACGCAGTGCCAGCCGCCGGGCGAACTCGTCCGCCGCCAGCCCTGGGGCGAACAGGAAGCCTTGGCCGACCGAGACCCCCAGCGTGGTCAGGAACTGGCGCTGGGCCTCCGATTCGATGCCCTCGGCGACCAACCCGAGGCCCAGGCTGCGCGCGATGCCGCAGACCGCCTCGCAGACCGCCACGTCCGAGCGGTTGGTCGGCACGCCCTCCACGAACAGCTGGCTCAGCTTGAGGCCATGGATCGGCAGCCGGCGCAGATAGTTCAGCGCGCTGTAGCCTTCGCCGAAGTCGTCGATGGTCAACAGCACGCCCATCTCGCGCAGCTGCGCGAAGGTGCGCAGGGTGTCCGGGGCGTCTTCGATCAACACCCGCTCGGTGAACTCCAGCTCCAGTGCGCTGCCGGGCAGGTGGAATTCGTCCAGTACGGCGCGCACGTTCCGGGCCAGATCCTCGCCGACGAACTGCCGGTAGGACACGTTGACCGCCACCCGCACGATGCCCAGCCCGTCGTCCTGCCACTGGCGCACCTGCCGGCACGCCTCGCGCAGCACCCACAGGCCGATCCGGACGATGTCGCCGGTGCTCTCGGCATGGCCGATGAAGATGTCCGGGCGCAGTTCGCCCAGCTGCGTGTTGCGCCAACGAATCAGCGCCTCGGCGGCGATCAGCTGGCCGCTGTGCAGGTTGACCTGCGGCTGGTAGACCAGGTGGAACTCATCGTCGTCCAGCGCCCGGTGCAGCCGGCTCTCGATCTGCAGCCGATCATGCTGGCGCTGGGCCAGCTCGGGCGAGAACACCTGCCAGCCGTTGCGGGTGCGTCGCTTGCAGTCGTACATGGCGATGTCGGCGTTCTGGATCAGCTGCTGCGGGCGCAACCCGTCCTGGGGCGCCCGCGCGATGCCGATGCTGGTGGTCACCGGGAACTCGTCGGCGCCGAAGCGGAACGGGGTGCTGAACGCACGGGTGATCGCTTCGGCGAGCCGTTCGGGCTGGTCGGCCTGGTCGCGGGTATCGCAGACCACCAGGAACTCGTCACCGCCGAACCGGGCCAGCAATCCTTCGGTGCCGATCGCGGTGGCGATGCGGCGGGTGGCATCGATCAGCAGTTCGTCGCCGGCATTGTGGCCGAGCAGATCGTTGACGATCTTGAAGCGGTCCAGATCGATGTACAGCACGGCCACCCGGCAATGGGTGGGGTTGGCCATGCGTGTGGCGAGATCATTGAGCACCGCATGGCGGTTCATGATGCCGGTGAGCGGATCGGTGCGCGCCTGGATGCGCAGCGTCTCTTCGGCCTGCTTGCGCGCGGTGATGTCCTGCACGGTGCCGGCGATGCGGGCGGCGTCGACATCGCCGGCCTCGGCTTCGCCGATCATGCGCACCCAGAACGAATGTCCATCACTGCGCTGGCCCTGCAGCTCCAGTTCGAAGGACACCTGCCGGTCGATCACATCCAGCAGCGCCTGCTGCAGCAGCGCGCGATCATCCACGCGCAAGCACTCCAGCAGCTCGGCCATGTCGCGCATCGGCAAGTTCTGGCCGAGGATGCGGGTCGCCTCATCAGTGAGGTACAGGCGCTGCAGGCCGCGGTCCCACTCCCAGCCGCCGATGTGCGCCAGCGACTGCGCGCGGTCGAACAGGGTGTTGTTGCGCTTGAGCTCGGTGATGTCGCTGAACAGCCCGAACACGTGGTCAGGCGCGTCGCGCCCGTTGCCGTATACCGGTACGTTGGTGGTGGAGATCCAGATCATCCGGCCGCGCGGGCGGTGGTAGAGGCCGACGATGGTGCTGCGCACGATGCGCCCGGTCTGCAGCGAGACACTGGCGGGCCATTGGTCGCGGGTGAGCGGGTGGCCGTGCTCGTCCACGCTGATCCAGTCCTCCGGCGCCAGCATCGCCTGCAGGCTGCCGCCATTGCCGGCGGTGCCCAGAATGCGGTGCGCGGCCGGGTTGGCCGAGACCACCCGCAACTGGCGGTCAAACAGGACCACGCCCTTGTCGATGGATTCCATCAGCAGCCGGTAACGCGATTCGGCCTGCCAGCGGCTGCTCAGATCGCGCGCCACCGCCACGATGCAGTGCTCGCCCTGGTGCTCGAAGCCGGCCGAATGCACCTCCACCGGGAAGCGGCTGCCATCGCCGCGCATGTTGGTGACTTCGATGACGTAGGTCTCGCCCCGATGCAGGGCTTCCCAGACCGGGTCCAGGTGGTCGCCGGGCAGGTCCGGGTTCAACAGTTCGATCGGCTGGCCGACGATCTCCTCACGGGGGCGGCCATAGGCACGCACGCCCGCCTTGTTGAGGTCCAGCACCACGCCGCGTTCGCTGAGGATGCTGACCGGGTCCGGGACGGCATCGAACAAGGCGGCGTAGCGACGCAGGGCCAGCTGGCGCTCGTCCATCGCTTCCTGCAGGGCCTGCTGGACCTCCTCCAACAGGCCGCGCAGGTCGCCCGGCGAGTGGGCCAGGGCGCGTTCCAGGGCAGCCAGCGCGTGGACGTGGGGGGTGAGGTGATCACCCACCGCAGCGTCCTTGCGCGGGCCGCCGCTTTTCATGTCGCCGCCAGGGCCCTGCCGGTCTTGCTCCCGGTCTCGCGGCCCAGCCGTGAGGCCAGCCAGCGCCCGGTGGCGGCCAGCGCCGGCAGATCGATGCCGGTGCGCATGCCGATGCCATGCAGCATGTAGACCACGTCTTCGCTGGCGACATTGCCGCTGGCGCCCTTGGCATACGGGCAGCCACCTGCACCGGAGACCGCCGAATCGACCACGCGCACACCTTCGTCCAGGCAGGCATCGATGTTGGCCAGGGCCTGGCCATAGGTGTCATGGAAGTGCACGGCCAGCGCGGCCATCGGCAGTTCGCTGGCGACCGCGTTGAGCATCGCGCGCGCCTTGCGTGGCGTGCCCACGCCGATGGTGTCGCCGAGCGAGATTTCGTAACAGCCCATGTCATGCAGCGCACGCGCGACCCGGACCACCTCGCTCACCGCGACCTCGCCCTGGTAGGGGCAGCCGAGTACGGTGGAGACATAGCCACGCACCTTGACCCCGTCGGCTTTGGCCCGCTCAAGGATGGGTGCGAAGCGCGCCAGCGACTCGTCGATGCCGGCGTTGGTGTTGGTCCGGTTGAAGGTTTCCGAGGCGGCAGTGAACACCGCCACTTCCTGCACGCCCACCGTGCGTGCGCGGTCGTAACCCTGTTCGTTGGGCACCAGCACCGGGTAGTCGATGCCCGGGCGGCGCTCGATGCCGGTGTACACCTCGGCAGCGTCGGCCAGTTGCGGCACCCAGCGCGGGCTGACGAAGCTGGTCGCCTCGATGGTGCGCAGGCCGGTCAGCGAGAGCTGGCGGATCAGTTCGATCTTGTCGGCGGTGGCCACCGGCTGGGCTTCGTTCTGCAGCCCGTCGCGCGGGCCGACCTCGACGATGCGCACGAAGTCATTCATTCGCCAGCCCTCCGCGAACGGAGCGACGGACGACCAGCAGGGGGCGGGGCGGGGTAGAGATCACGGAGATTCCTGTCAGACGAAAGGCGGCCCACGGTCCCCGGCAGGCCACGAAAGGGGGATACGCGGGATGGGCGACAAAGCGGCCATCCCGCCGGCGATGGGCGGTCAGCCCGGGTGGTGGCAGACCGCTTCGATGTTGTTGCCATCCGGGTCGAGCACGAACGCCCCGTAATAATCGGGGTGGTAATGCTCGCGGATGCCCGGGGCACCGTTGTCCGTGCCGCCGGCTGCCAGTGCGGCGCGGTGGAAAGCGACCACGTCGGCCCGGCTGCCCGCGCTGAAAGCGATGTGCACGCCGCCATGGGCGCCCGGGGCGTTGCCGATCCAGAAGTCCGGCTTGCCGCTGCGGCCGAAGCCGGCATGGTCATGGTCGCCGGTCTGCGCGGCCGAGACGTGCATCACCACCGCGATGCCCAGCGGGGCCAGGGCCTGCTGGAAGAACGACAGGCTGCGCGCGAAATCGCCGCAGCGGATGCCAACGTGGTCGAGCATGGTGCTTCTCCTCAGTCCTGGGTGACCCAGTGCGGGGCGCGCTTGTCCAGGAAGGCGCCGAGGCCCTCCTGGCCTTCGGCCGAGACCCGCAGGCGGGCGATCAGGGCCGCGTTGTCGCGGTCGGTGGCGTCGCGGTCGCGGCCCAGCGCGACCCGCCGGACCAGCTCCTTGGCAGAGGAAGAGGCCACCGGACCGGCCTTGTCGAGCAGCCCGAGCTGGCGCTGGACGGCCTCGTCGATCCGTTCAGGCTCGATCAGCTGGTGGACCAGGCCGATGCGCAGTGCGGTCTCGGCGTCGAAATGCTCGCCGGTGGCGAACCAGCGCCGCGACTGGCGTGGGCCGATCGCGTCGATGACATAGGGCGAGATCACGGCGGGCAGCAGGCCCAGGCGGCTCTCGGTCAGGCCGAAGCGGGCGCTGGTGCTGGCGATGGCGATATCGCAGCAGGCCACCAGGCCGACCCCGCCACCGAAGGCGGCGCCCTGGACACGGGCGATGGTCGGCTTGGGCAGCTCATCCAGGGTCCGCATCAGGCGGGCCAGGGCGAGCGAGTCCTGGCGGTTGTCCTCCTCGCTGGCGGCGGCCATGCCACGCATCCACTGCATGTCCGCGCCCGCCGAGAACGAGGCGCCTTCGCCGGCCAGCACCACCGCCCGGACGTGGTCGTCGCGGCCGGCGGCCTCCAGGGCGGCCGTCAGCTGGGCGATCAACGAGGCGTCGAAAGCGTTGTGCAGGGCCGGGCGGTTCAGCCACAGGGTCAGCACCGAGGCGCTGCGTTCAATCCGTAGTGCATCACTCATGGGTCGGCTTGCTCCAGTACATGTACAGATCATAGCGGGCCATCGGTCACGGGCAATGGCGCGGCGCGTCGATGGTAGAATTGATAACCATTCCTATCATCGAGAAGGCGCTCCGTGACGTTGTCCGATCTGGCGCTGTACAGCTCCGCCGTGGTGGAGTCCGTGCAGGAAACACACGCAAACGATGCGATCGCCCGCCGACTGAAGGAGCTTGGCTTCGTCAAAGGGGAAGAGGTGCGTCTGGTCGCCCGTGGTCCCGTCGGCGCCGAGCCGCTGCTGGTGCAGGTGGGGTTCACGCGTTTCGCGCTTCGCCGCAGTGAGGCCGCCCGCATCGTGGTAACCGCGTTGCAGTCCCAGGAGGCCCGCGCATGAGCGCCGCCAGCAACGCCCTGCGCATCGCCCTGGTCGGCAACCCGAACAGCGGCAAGACCGCGCTGTTCAACCAGCTCACCGGCAGCCGCCAGAAAGTGGCCAACTACACCGGCGTCACCGTTGAACGCAAGGAAGGCCGCCTGCGTGCGCCGTCCGGCCGCGAGTTCGCCGTGCTGGATCTGCCTGGCGCCTACAGCCTGCAGCCGGCCAGCCTGGACGAAGCGATCACCCGTGACCTGTGCCGGGGCTTCTACCCCGGCGAGGCCGCGCCGGACGTGCTGCTGTGTGTGATCGATGCGACCAACCTGCGCCTGCACCTGCGCTTCGCGCTGGAGCTGCGTGAGTTGGGCAAGCCGATGATCGTGGCCCTGAACATGGTCGATGCGGCCGAGCGCCGCGGCATCAAGATCGATGTGCAGGCGCTGGAACAGGCCCTGGGTGTGCCCGTGGTGGAGACCGTGGCGGTGCGTCGCAACGGCGCGGCCAGGCTGGTCGAGCGCCTGGATGCGATGGTGCCGCACCTGCAGGCCCCGGTGGCGGTGCCTGCCGCCGAGGCCGATTACCACGCCCAGGTGCGCGACATCCTGGCCGCTTCGGTGAGCATGCCGACACGTACGGCGAAGATCGATGACGCACTGGATCGCTGGCTGCTGCACCCGGTGTTCGGTCTGCTGACCCTGGCCGTGGTGATGTTCCTGATCTTCCAGGCGGTGTATGCCTGGGCGACGCCCGTCATGGACCTGATCGAGGCCGGTACGGCGGCACTGGGCGGCTGGATCGGTGGCGCGCTGCCGGAAGGCCCGCTCAACAGCCTGCTGACCGACGGCATCATTGCCGGCGTGGGTGGCGTGATCGTGTTCCTGCCGCAGATCCTGATCCTGTTCGCCTTCATCCTGGCGTTGGAAGAATCCGGTTACCTGCCGCGCGCGGCGTTCCTGCTGGATCGCATGATGGCGGCGGCCGGTCTGTCCGGGCGCTCGTTCATCCCGTTGCTGTCCAGCTTCGCCTGCGCGGTGCCGGGCATCATGTCCACCCGCAGCATCCAGGACCCGCGCGACCGGCTCGCCACGATCCTGGTGGCCCCTCTGATGACCTGTTCGGCGCGCCTGCCGGTGTATGCGCTGCTGATCGGCGCCTTCATCCCGCAGAAGCAGATCTGGGGCGTCTTCAACCAGCAGGGCCTGGTGTTGTTCGGCCTGTACGCGGCCGGCATCCTCAGCGCGCTGCTGATGTCCTGGACAATGAAGAAGTGGCGCCGCGACAAGAGCGAGCATCCGTTGATGCTGGAACTGCCGTCCTACCGCATCCCGCACCCGCGCGATCTGGCGGTGGGGCTGTACGAGCGCGGCATGATCTTCCTCAAGCGCGTGGGTGGCATCATCCTGGCGCTGACCATCCTGCTGTGGGTACTGCTGTCGTTCCCGGGGGCGCCGGAAAACGCGACCATGCCGGCGATCGACTACAGCTTCGCCGGCCAGATCGGCCATGCCATGGCGGTGTTCTTCGCGCCGCTGGGCTTCAACTGGCAGATCTGCATTGCACTGATCCCGGGCCTGGCCGCGCGTGAAGTGGCGGTGGCCTCGCTGGCCACGGTGTACGCGCTGTCCGCCGCCGATGACGATGCCGCCAGCCAGGCGCTGACCCCGCTGATCAGCGACGGCTGGTCGCTGGCCACCGCGCTGTCGTTGCTGGTCTGGTACATCTACGCCCCGATGTGCATCTCCACGCTGGCCACGATCAAGCGTGAAACCAACTCGTGGAAGCAGATGGGCTTTGCCACGTTCTACCTGTTCGCGGCCGCCTACATCGCCTCGCTGATCACCTACCAGGTGACCGTTGCCCTGGGCGGCGGCTGATGGAGACCGGTCTGCTGCTGCAGTACGTCGTGATCGCGCTGGCCGTGCTGGTCAGCGCGTGGGTGGTGATGAAGAAGCAGTTCCCGGGCACCGTGCGCAAGGCACGCGGGGCGATCGCGCTGGGGTTGGTGAAACCGCAGCGCGCCGCCTGGTTGCAGGCGCTGGGCCGGAAGATCGCACCACCGGCGACCGGTGGCGGTGGTGCGTGCGGTGGTTGTGACAGCTGCGGGCCGACGCCGCCGAAGCGGCACTGAGGCGCTCGGCGGTAGAGCACGCCCTGCGTGATTGCTCAATCGCGCACCAGCCCCCCATCCACCACCAGGTTCTGCCCGGTCACCGCGCGTGACCATGGCGAAGCGAAGAACAGCACCGCATCGGCGAACTCGGCCGGGGTGGTGACGCTGCGCAACGGGGTGTTGGCCGCGATGTAGTCGAACACCGCCTCCGGCGTGGCCGCACTGGCATCCGTGGTGCGCAGCAGACCACCGGAGAGCATGTTGACGGTGATGCCGTCCGGGCCGAGATCGCCCGCCAGCGTGCGGGTCAGCGAGAGCAGGGCGGCCTTGGCCGCGGTGTAGTCGTGGTACGGCACCACCGGGTTCTGGAACAGGTTGGTGCCGATGTTGATCACGCGGCCGAAGCGCTGCGCGCGCATGCCGGGCAGGGCGGCCTGCACCGTGTTGAGTGCGCCGCGCACGCTGCCTTCGAACTGCTGGTTGAAGGCGTCCCAGCCGATCACGTCGGCCTTGTCGCGCGCATCGCCGTTGAACGAGAACGCCGCCAGTGCGTTGTTGACCACCGTGGTGATGTCACGGCCGAAGTGCTGGCGCGCCTGTGCGAACAGGGCATCGACCTGGGCGCGGTCGGTCACGTCGGCCTGGATCGCCACGCAGGCGCTGCCCAGCTCGGCCGCCAGCTTCTGCGCGGCTTCTGCGCTGGCGTGGTAGTTGATGACGACCTGTGCGCCCTCGCGGACGAAGGCGCGGACCAGATGCTGGCCGAGCCCGCGGGCACCGCCGGTGACGAGAACGAGCTGCTGCGAAAGCTGCATGGAGGGGCTGCCATGGGGATCCACCCGCTAGCGTAGCAAGCGGTGCGCGGATTTCCTCTTGTGCAGCGCCGCCGGCACCCGCTAGCCTGCATGCATGACTACCACTCCCCTACGTTTGCTCATCCACGGTGCGTCCGGCCGCATGGGCCAGGCACTGCTCCGCCTTGCCGCTGACAATCCCGCCCTGCAGGTGGTGGCCGCGGTGAACCGCCGCTCGCCGACCCAGCGCGTGGTCGAGGGCGTGCCGCATTTCGCCAGCAGCGAGCTGGCTGGTGCCCCCCCGTTCGATGTCGCCATCGATTTCAGCCTGCCCGAGGGTTTTGATCCGGTGCTGGCGCTGTGCGTGGAGCGCGGTGCGGGCTTCGTGTCCGGCACTACCGGCATCAGTGAGGCGCAGCGCCAGGCACTGATCCGGGCGGCCGGCCGGATTCCACTGGTCTGGGCCTCCAACTTCAGCCTCGGTGTGGCGGTGCTGGATGAGCTGGTCGAGCGGGCTGCCGCTGCACTGGCCGGCTGGGACTGCGACATCGTCGAATCCCACCACACCCAGAAGAAGGACGCGCCCTCCGGCACGGCCCTGACCCTGGGCGCGGCGGCGGAGAAGGGCGGGGCGCACCCGCACTACGCCAGCCTGCGCGCCGGCGACATCGTGGGTGAGCATCTGGTCCAGTTCACCGGGCTGGGCGAGCGCATCGAGCTGACCCACCGTGCCACCAATCGGGACATTTTTGCCCGTGGGGCCCTGTTCGCGGCCAGCCAGCTGCCGGGTCGCGCGCCGGGCAGCTACCGGGTCCGGGATCTGCTGGATGGGGCCACGCCGCCGCCCGCCGTCTGAATTGGGGCCTCGGGGCAGGATGGGCGGGCGCCTGAACCGGCGCTGCGCCCTCCGTCGGCCTGAATAGGGCAATTGCACGCGGATACTGGCGCCGCACCCGGCTTGCCTTTACAATTCCCGCTCGCCGAATCACGACAGCCGGACCGGTCCAGAACCGCAGTCCGCGCTTTTTTGCAGCCGCTTTTTCGTGAAGCGCAGGCGTGACTTCGGCGACCCCTCGGTAGCCAAAGTGAGATTTCCGTGACCCAAGTCGCAATCCTCGTCCTCGAAGACGGCACCGTATTCGAGGGCGAATCCGTAGGCGCGCCCGGCCTGTCCGTTGGTGAGGTGGTGTTCAACACCGCCATGACCGGCTATCAGGAAGTGTTGACCGATCCTTCCTACGCCCGGCAGATGGTCACGCTGACCTACCCGCATATCGGCAACACCGGCATGACCGACCAGGACGATGAAGCGGCCAAGGTGTGGTCGGCCGGCCTGATCGTGCGCGATGTCCCGCGCCGCCCGAGCAACTGGCGCAGCCAGGTGTCGCTGCAGGATTGGCTGATCCAGCGCGGCGTGGTCGCCATCTCCGGCATCGATACCCGCAAGCTGACGCGCATCCTGCGCGAGCGCGGCGCCCAGAACGGTGCGCTGATGGCCGGCGAAGGCCTGAGCGTGGAAACGGCGCTGGAAGCGGCGCGCAAGTTCCCGGGCCTGAAGGGCATGGATCTGGCCAAGGTGGTCAGCACCGACAAGCGTTACACCTGGACCGAGGGCCAGCTGGATCTGGACAGCAATGCCTTCGTCAACGCCGCACCGCGTTTCAAGGTGGTGGCCTATGACTTCGGCGCCAAGCTCAACATCCTGCGCATGCTGGCCGAGCGCGGCTGCGAGCTGACCGTGGTGCCGGCGCAGACCCCGGCTGCCGAGGTGCTGGCGATGAATCCGGACGGCGTGTTCCTGTCCAACGGCCCGGGCGATCCGGAGCCGTGCGATTACGCGATCGCCGCGATCAAGACCTTCCTGGAGAAGAAGGTGCCGACCTTTGGCATCTGCCTGGGCCACCAGCTGCTGGCGCTGGCCTCCGGCGCGAAGACGGTCAAGATGGGCCACGGCCACCACGGCGCCAACCACCCGGTCCAGGACCTGGACGGCGGCCGCGTGATGATCACGTCGCAGAACCATGGCTTCGCGGTGGATGAAGCCTCGCTGCCGGCGACCCTGCGCGTGACCCACCGCTCGTTGTTCGACGGCACCAACCAGGGCATCGCCCGCACCGACGTGCCGGCGTTCTCGTTCCAGGGCCACCCGGAAGCCTCGCCGGGCCCGCACGATGTCGGTCCGCTGTTCGACCGGTTCGTGACGATGATGGCCGAGGCCAAGGCGTGATGCGCAGCCCCGCGCTGCTGCTGTCGCTGGTGTGCCTGACCGGTGTGGCCCAGGCCGCACCGGCGTCCGATACGCAGGTGCAGGCGGTCATGCAGAAGTTGAGCATGGGCACGCTGGGCACCGACATGGCCAAGCTGATGATCGACAACGTGCCGGCGCTCAAGGCCCTGCCCGAGACCGATCGCCAGTGCGCGCATGCGCCGATCCAGAATCTGCTCGATGCGCAGTTTCGTCATTCGGTGATCACCGGCCTCGGCAACGACGGCGACCAGGTGATCGCCGAGTGGTCGCGCTTCCTGGGGACGCCCGGCGGCAAGAGCCTGTCCTCGGCCTTCGCCGGTGCCAATCCCGCGACGATGGCGGAAAAGGCCAACGTGAACCTGAGCGAGAAGGACCGCGCCGAGGTGACCGCGTTCCTGGCCAGCCCGGCGTACACCCGCTTCATCGCCACGTTCGACACCGAATCGGAGCTGCCCGACGACATCGGCGTGCAGCTAGCGAAAGGACTGCAGGACCAGTGCCGGATCGCGCTGAACCCCGACGATATTTCCTGATCGACAGCGTGCGATCACCCCCATCTGCCTCGCTGTCCAGACTTAGAGAAGACAATGCCCAAGCGCACTGACCTTAAAACCATCCTCATCATCGGTGCCGGCCCGATCGTCATCGGCCAGGCCTGTGAGTTCGACTACTCTGGCGCGCAGGCCTGCAAGGCACTGCGCGACGAGGGGTACCGCGTGGTGCTGGTCAACAGCAATCCGGCCACCATCATGACCGACCCAGAGATGGCTGACGCCGTCTACATCGAGCCGATCAACTGGCAGACGGTCGAGAAGATCATCGCCAAGGAAAAGCCCGACGCGCTGCTGCCGACCATGGGCGGCCAGACCGCGCTGAACTGCGCACTGGATCTGGCCGACAACGGCGTGCTGGAGAAGTACAACGTTGAACTGATCGGCGCCAAGCGCGACGCGATCCGCATGGCCGAAGACCGCGAGCTGTTCCGCGTGGCCATGGGTGAGATCGGCCTGGAGTGCCCGTCCGCTGCGGTGGCGCACACGCTGGAAGAAGCGATCGACATCCAGACCCGCGTCGGCTACCCGACCATCATCCGCCCCAGCTTCACCCTGGGCGGCAGCGGCGGCGGCATCGCCTACAACCGCGAAGAGCTGGTGGATATCGTGACCCGCGGCCTGGAACTGTCGCCGACCACCGAAGTGCTGGTGGAAGAATCGGTGCTGGGCTGGAAGGAATTCGAGATGGAGGTGGTGCGCGACACCGCCGACAACTGCATCATCGTCTGCTCGATCGAGAACCTGGACCCGATGGGCGTGCACACCGGTGACTCGATCACCGTGGCCCCGGCCCAGACCCTGACCGACAAGGAATACCAGCGCCTGCGCGATGCCTCCATCGCCGTGCTGCGCAAGATCGGCGTGGATACCGGCGGTTCGAACGTGCAGTTCGGCATCAGCCCGACCACCGGCCGCGTGGTCGTGATCGAAATGAACCCGCGCGTATCGCGTTCCTCGGCGCTGGCCTCCAAGGCCACCGGCTTCCCGATCGCCAAGGTCGCGGCCAAGCTGGCCGTGGGTTACACCCTGGACGAATTGAAGAACGAAATCACCGGTGGTCTGACCCCGGCCTCGTTCGAACCGTCGATCGATTACGTCGTCACCAAGATTCCGCGCTTCGCCTTCGAGAAGTTCCCGGCCGCCGATGCGCGCCTGACCACCCAGATGAAGTCGGTGGGCGAGGTGATGGCGATGGGCCGCACCTTCCAGGAGTCGCTGCAGAAGGCCCTGCGTGGCCTGGAAACCGGCAAGATCGGCCTGGACCCGACCGGTCTGGACCTGTCCAACGAAGACGACATCACCACCATCAAGCGCGAGCTCAAGGCCCCGGGCCCGGAGCGCCTGTTCTTCGTGGGGGATGCGTTCCGCGCCGGTTTCAGCGTGGAAGAGGTCTTCGCGCTGTCGCACATCGACCCGTGGTTCCTGGACCAGATCGAAGAGATCATCCAGGCCGAAGCCGAGGTGGCCACCGACGGCATCGACGCACTCGATGCTGCACGTCTGCGCAAGCTCAAGCGCGCCGGTTTCTCCGATGCCCGCCTGGCCGAACTGACCGGCACCAACGAAGCGGCCGTGCGCGCGCTGCGTCGTGCGCACAAGGTGCGCCCGGTATACAAGCGCGTGGATTCGTGCGCCGCCGAGTTCGCCACCAGCACCGCCTACCTGTATTCGACCTACGAGGACGAGTGCGAAGCGGCGCCGAGCAACCGCGACAAGATCATGATCCTGGGTGGCGGTCCGAACCGTATCGGCCAGGGCATCGAGTTCGACTACTGCTGCGTGCATGCGGCACTGGCGCTGCGCGAGGATGGGTATGAAACCATCATGGTCAACTGCAACCCGGAAACCGTCTCCACCGATTACGACACCTCCGACCGCCTGTACTTCGAGCCGCTGACGCTGGAAGACGTGCTGGAGATCGTCGAGCTGGAACAGCCGAAGGGCGTGATCGTGCAGTACGGTGGCCAGACCCCGCTGAAGCTGGCGCGCGCGCTGGAAGCCAACGGCGTGCCGGTGATCGGCACCTCGCCGGACTCCATCGATCTGGCCGAAGACCGCGAGCGCTTCCAGCAGCTGGTCGACAAGCTCGGCCTGAAGCAGCCGCCGAACCGCATCGCCCGCAACGACCAGGAAGCCCTGCTGCTGGCCCGCGAGATCGGCTACCCGCTGGTGGTGCGCCCGAGCTACGTGCTGGGCGGCCGTGCGATGGAAATCGTCTACGGTGAATCCGATCTGGCCCGCTACGTCCGCGACGCGGTGAAGGTCTCCAACGATTCGCCGGTGCTGCTGGACCGCTTCCTGGACAACGCCGTGGAAGTGGACGTGGACATCATTGCCGACAAGGACGGCAACGTGCTGATCGGCGGCGTGATGGAGCACATCGAAGAAGCCGGCGTGCATTCGGGCGATTCGTCCTGCTCGCTGCCGCCGTACTCGCTGTCCGCCGAAACCCAGGCCGAGCTGCGTCGCCAGGTGGTCGAGCTGGCCAAGGCCCTGAATGTGGTCGGCCTGATGAACACCCAGTTCGCGATCCAGGCCGGCGAAAACGGCGAAGACATCGTCTACCTGCTGGAAGTGAACCCGCGTGCCTCGCGCACCGTGCCGTTCGTCTCCAAGGCCACCGGCATGCCGCTGGCCAAGATCGCCGCGCGCTGCATGGCCGGCAAGACGCTGGCCGAGCAGGGCGCGACCAAGGAAATCGTGCCGGGCTACTACTCGGTCAAGGAAGCGATCTTCCCGTTCGCCAAGTTCCAGGGCGTCGATCCGATCCTCGGGCCGGAGATGCGCTCCACCGGTGAGGTGATGGGCGTGGGCCGCAGCTTCAGCGCCGCCTTCGCGCGTGCGCAGGAAGCCGGTGGCATCAAGGCGCCGCCGCTGGGCAAGGCGTTCGTGTCGGTCCGTGACCCGGACAAGAAGCGCGTGCTGCCGGTCGCCAAGGCACTGGTCGAGCGCGGCTACACCCTGGTGGCTACCCGTGGCACCGGCGCGTGGCTGCAGGAGCACGGCATGACCTGCGAAATCGTCAACAAGGTGGTCGAAGGCCGTCCGCACATCGTCGATTCGATCAAGAACGGCGAGATCGTCTACATCGTCAACACGACCGAAGGTCGTGCGGCGATCAATGACTCGTTCTCGATCCGTCGCGAAGCGCTGCAGCATCGCGTGACCTATTCGACCACCATCGCCGGCGCCATGGCGCTGGTGCAATCACTGGAATTCCGCGGCACCGGCCCCGTCTGGTCGCTGCAGGAACTGCACAAGGAGTTGAACGCATGAGAGCACCGATCACCCTGAAGGGCGCGCAGCGTCTGCGCGAAGAGCTTGACCACCTGAAGTCGGTCAAGCGCCCGAAGGTCATCGCGGCGATCGCCGAGGCACGCGAACACGGCGATCTGAAAGAGAACGCCGAGTACCACGCCGCGCGCGAAGAGCAGGGCTTCATCGAAGGCCGCATCAAGCAGCTGGAAGGTGAGCTGTCGCATGCCGAGATCATCGACATCACCAAGCTCAACGCCGGCAGCAAGGTGGTGTTCGGCGCCACGGTCGAGTTGTCGGACGTGGAGAATGATGAAGAGAAGCGCTACCAGATCGTTGGCGACCTGGAAGCGGACATCAAGCTGGGCCTGATCGCGATCTCCTCGCCGCTGGCCCGTGCCTTGATCGGCAAGCTGGAAGGCGATGCGGTCACCATCGACGCACCGGCCGGCCAGCGCGAATACGAAATCGTCAGCGTCCAGTACCTGGACTGACGGCGATGGCCACGGCGACGTTGTTGCTGCCGGCGCGCAGCCGGTTTCCGGCGGCGCCGTTGCCCGATGACGTCGCCAAGGCGCTGGGGCGTGCGCAGCGCCGCAGCGCCGAGGCGGGCGAACGCGCCCAGCTGCGTCGGCATTTCCAGACGCAGCCGGACGCGTGGTCCGCGGCCGCCCTGACCCGTGAGCTGGATGTCGGCGATGCCGACCAATCCGTGTGGCTGCGGGCGGATCCGGCCAATGTGGTGCCGGACATGCATGGCGCACGCCTGATGGGGCACGGGGATACCCTGCGCCCCGATCTGGCCGATGTGATGCATCTGCTGCCCGCGTTGCAGCCGTTGTTTGTCGGCTACGGCTTCGTGCTGGATGCGCCGGTGCCGTCACGCTGGTACCTGCGCCTGCCGCCGGGCACCACGCTGCCCGTCTTCGCCGAGCCTGATGAAGTGCTCGGCGATGATCTGTTTGCCCATCTGCCCGAAGGCGATGCGGGCCGCCGTTGGCGCGCCCTGCTGACCGAAGCGCAGGTGGTGTTGCACCAGCACGAGTGGAACCAGCAGCGCGTGGCCGACGGCAAACGTGCGATCAACTCGCTGTGGTTCTGGGGCGGCGGCGAGCTGCCCGAGCGTGTGACCACCGCGCATGCCCAGGTCCGCAGCCGCGATGCGCTGCTGCAGGCGCTGGCCAGGGCGGCGGGCCTGCAGGCCGATGGCGAGCAGACCGTGGATGCGCTGGTGGACCTGCGCCAGCTGCGCTCACTGGAGCAGCTGGGCAATGAGGCGATCCGCCCGTTGCTGGCGGCGATCGCACGCGGGGAATTGAAACGTCTGGTGCTGGATTTCGAGGACGGGGCCCGCGTGGAGATCGACAAGAGCCAGCGCTGGCGGTTCTGGAAGAAGCCGGTGCAGTTGCACGATCTCTGAGTGCATGCCCAAGGACAGCCGGCCAGCGGTCGGCTCTGCCGGTAGCGGGGCGGTATCATGCTCGCGCATGTCATCGATCGAGCCCGTTTTGACCCCGTCTGAAGCACCCCGTATCCAGCGCCGTCCTGCCGCCGCCGTCAGCGAGTGGCCGTCCTCCATGTTGCCGTTGCTGCAGCGCTTGTACGCCGCGCGCGGGGTGACCGATGCCGCGCAGGCCCAGCCGAAGCTGGCCCAGCTGCATGCGCCGGATCTGCTGGGCAGCATGCAGGCCGCGGTAACGCTGCTGGCCGATGCGATCGCCCACAACGAACGCATCCTGATCGTCGGCGATTTCGACTGCGATGGCGCCACCGCCTGTGCGGTCGGGGTGCGCGGCCTGCGCATGCTCGGCGCGCGCGATGTGGTGCACGCGGTGCCCAACCGCATGCTGCATGGCTATGGGCTGTCGCCATCGCTGGTGGCCGAACTGGCCCCGCTCAATCCGGGCCTGCTGGTCACGGTCGACCATGGCATCGCCTGCCATGCCGGCGTCAACGCGGCCAAGGCACTGGGCTGGAAAGTACTGGTCACCGATCACCATCTGCCGGGCGAGCACCTGCCGCCGGCCGATGCCATCGTCGACCCCAACATCAGCGGCGATGCGTTCCCCAGCAAGGCACTGGCCGGCGTCGGGGTCATCTTCTACGTGTTGATGGCGCTGCGCCGCCACCTGCGCGAGCAGGGCGCGTACGCCACGGCACCTGAGCCGGACCTGCTGACCCTGCTGGATCTGGTCGCAGTGGGCACCGTTGCCGATCTGGTCGCGCTGGATGACAACAACCGCGCCCTGGTCTCGGCCGGCCTGCGCCGGCTGCGCAGCGGCAAGGGCTGCGTCGGCCTGCAGGCGCTGATCGAGGCCAGTGGTCGTGACGCCTCGCGGCTCACTGGCAGTGACATTGGTTTCGCGCTCGGCCCACGGTTGAACGCCGCTGGCCGGCTGGAAGACATGGCACTGGGCATCGAGCTGCTGCTCACTGAAGACCGCGCCCACGCGCGTGAGATCGCCACGACGCTGGAGTCGATCAACACCGAGCGCCGTGCGGTCCAACAGCTGATGACCGACGACGCGGAGCTGGCAGTGTCCCGTGCAGTGCTCAGCGCCGAGGGCGTGCGCCCTGTTGCGGCCTGCCTGTTCGATGCCGAATGGCACCCCGGTGTGGTCGGGCTGGTGGCGTCCAAGATGAAGGATCGGCTGCACCGGCCGGTGATCGCGTTCGCACCTTCAGAGCCCGGCGGCGATTCGCTGCGGGGCTCGGCGCGCTCGATTCCCGGCTTCCATATCCGTGACGCGCTGGCCTTGGTCAACGCGGCGCACCCGGGCCTGATCGACAAGTTCGGTGGCCACGCCATGGCTGCCGGCCTCAGTCTGCCGCATGCGCAGCTGGCCGCGTTCGAGCAGGCCTTCGTGGACGTGGTGGAGCGCACGCTGGATCCGCTCTCGCTGCAGCAGCTGCTGCTCACCGACGGCGAGCTGTTGCCGCAGGAGCTGGATTTCGCCCATGCCGAGGCGCTGCGCCTGGCCGGCCCGTGGGGGCAGGGCTTCCCCGAGCCGTTGTTCGATGGTCACTTCCAGGTGGCGCGCTGGCAGGTGCTCAAAGAGAAGCACCTGAAACTGAGCCTGCGCGTGCCGGGCCGGGCCGAGCCGGTCAGCGCCATCCACTTCAGCGGCTGGAGCGGCAACGCGCCGGCCAACCGCGTCCATATCGCGTACCGCCTCGTCAGCGACGACTACCGCGGCGGTGGCGCGATCCAACTGATCGTGGAGCACTGCGCCGACGCGTAACCGGGCGGGTGCGGATTATTCGCGCACCTGCGTCACCAGTGTCGGCATTTCCCAGGCGCCACCGGCGGCGACCAGGCGGCACAACCCGGTGCTGCTGTCCGCCGTCTTCACGAATTGCGTGCCGTTCCAGCCCCAGGTGGTGGAGTACCAGCAATCGCCGAGGCCACGGCCCTTGTGCGCCTCCTGGATGGTGCGCACCTCATCACCGACCGCTGCCGTGGTGACCAGCCGCGGCTGGTACGGCGCGCGGTCGTTGATCACCCAATAGCCGTCACCGGTGTTGTACGCGCCGCGCCAGCAGCTCAGCGAGACCAGCAGCTTGTCGGCGCTGAGCCGCTGCACCGTCAGCGCTTCGGGTTCCTCGCCGGGTGACAGGCTGCCGCTGGGTCCCAGCGCTTCGCAATCGTCGGCTGACGTCACTGCTGCGAGGGCGGCACGCAGCGCCGGCGATGCGGCCAGCGCGGTGTCCGCCGGGCGGGTGGCCACCGGCTTGCCCAGGTGCACGACCGGCACCGGCAGTGCCGGCGGTACCGAGGATTCGGCGAGGGTGCCTTTGCGCATCAGGGCGCCCGGCGTGCCCAGGCGGCCCTGGAACGCATCCATCTTCAACAACACGGCCGAGGCGCCCTGATCAGAGACCGTCCAGCGCGCGCCATCGTCGCCGATCAGCTCGATGCGGCTGTTGCGTGTCAGCGAGGTAAGCAGGGCAGCGAGCTGCTTCGCAGAAAAGGTGGCGGTGCCCTCGGCGGCATCAAACTGCATCGGGCCCAGCGAGGTGCCGTTGATCTGCAGGCTGAGCCGCTGGGTGGCGGTGTTGTCGTCGTATTGGCCGAGCATCAGTTCGGCCTGCACCGGCTGGTCCGGCCCGCCCGCGCGGGTGAGCAGGATCGAGACCGGGTCGCCGCCATTGTCGTCGGCCTGATAACCGGCGGCGCGGCAGGTACGGGTGTTGTCGCAGGCCAGCGTCCAGTCGTGGTGGGTGAACGTCACGCCCTCGATGGCGGCGGCGGCGTAACCGGGCAGGGCGAGGCCCATCAACAGCGGGGCGGTCAACAACAGGCGCATGCGGCATCCTTGGTCCATCAATCCGTGGAGGGCGATCTTGGCCCAGCACGGATGAGGCGTCCATGACCGGAACAGGCGGTTGCCAGCGCTCAACCCCGTTCTCGTGCGCCGTGCGTTCAATGAGGTGTCATCGGATCAGGAGCGTCACATGGGACTCGCACTGCGCAGTATCGGTCTGCTCGCGCTGCTGTGCTGGCAGCTGCCCAGCGCCCACGCACAGGCGCGGCGTTTCCCGCCGCCACGCCCGCCGATCCTGCAGGTCGCCGGCGCCGAGGTGCCGGTGCGGCTGACCGAGGCCCGTATCGACAGTCGTGTCATGGCGGGGCTGGGTGAGACCACGATCGAGTTGACCTTCCACAATCCCAACGCGCGGGTGCTGGAAGGGCAGCTGGCGTTCCCGCTGGCCGCGGGCCAACAGGTGGCCGGGTTCGCACTGGATATCGACGGTGAGCTGCGCGACGCGGTGCCGGTCCCCAAGGCGCAGGGCCGCCAGGTGTTCGAGGCGATCGAGCGCCGCCAGGTTGATCCGGGGCTGCTGGAACAGACCGCCGGCAATCAGTTCCGGCTGCGGCTCTATCCCATCCCGGCGGGTGGTGAGCGTCGCGTCCGTCTGGTGCTGCGCGACAGCCTGCCGACCGTTCCGCAGGGCCTGCAGTGGTCACTGCCCGTGTTCTTCGCACGCCAGGCCGAGCAGGTGACGGTGAAGCTCGAGGCGAGGGGGACGGGCAAGCCGGTCGCCGTGGGCGCCAATCCACTGGGATTCACAGTGAAGACCGGCGCCTATGCGGCGCAGTGGCAGGGGCGGGGCGCGGATCTGCCTGCACAGCTGCAGTGGAGCCTTCCGCTCGCGCGCAGCACTGACGTGGTCACCAGTCTGCATGAGGGGCAGCGCTATCTGCTGGCCAGCGTGCCGGTGCGTGCGTCCACCGCGCCGCGCGCTCTGCCTCGGCGCATCGGCCTGCTCTGGGATGCATCGGGCTCGGCAGGGTCACGCGACCGCGCGGCCGAACTGGCGGTGCTGGATCGCTACTTCAACGCCCTCGGCACCGGTCAGGTCCAGTTGACCGTGCTGCGTGACCGCAGCGAAACGCCGCGGGAGTTCACCATCAACAAGGGCGACTGGTCAGCACTGCGCGAGTACCTGAGGGCACTGCCCAACGATGGCGCCAGTGCGCTGGGCGACTGGACGCCGAACCCGGCCATCGGCGAGTACCTGCTGGTCAGCGATGGCCTGGCCAACTACGGCAGTCAGACGCTGCCCACGCTGTCGCCCGATCAACGCCTGTATGCGCTGAGCAGCGCCGGTGCGAAGACCGACACCCCGCGCCTGCGCGCCTGGACCGGCGCCCATCACGGGCAGCTGCTGCAGGTGAGCAGTGAGGCAGAGGTGCCGGGCGTGATGTCGCTGCTGCTCCAGCAGCCGGTCGACGTGGCCGATGTTGTGGCACGTGGCGTGGAGGACGTGAACGTGGATGCCGCCAGCGCCACGCAGGGGTGGATCCGTGTCACCGGCCGCGTGCTGCGTCCCGATGCGACGGTGCTGCTGTCGCTGCGCGGTGGCGGCACCGATCCACAACCGATCACGCTCAACGTCGCGAACGCACGGGGGGTGGAAGGCGGAATGGTCGCCCACGCGTGGGCGAATGCGCGGTTGGCCGCGCTCGCCGCTGACCCGGCCGGGGCGCAGGCCGCCAAGGCGCTGGCGCAGCAGTTCGGGATGGTGACGGCCGATACGTCGCTGCTGGTCCTTGAGACGCTGGAGGACTATCTGCGCTACGGCATCCGTCCGCCTGGCCCGTTGCGCGCGGCCTACGACCAGCGCCATGCGTTGACGGTGGCCGATGCGGCAAGCGAGCGGAAGCGCCGCCTGGATGGCATCGCCCGCCAGTTCGCCGAGCGCGAACAGTGGTGGAACACGCGCTGGCCCAAGGATGCGCCGCCGCGACCCAAGCCGGAATCCCGATCCGTCGCCGCGCCAGTCGCCATGGCGATGGCCGCGCCACCGCCGGCACCTGCGGCGCCGATGGCGCTGGACCGTGTCGAGCTGACCGCCTCGGCGGTTGCCGATCAGGAAGAGGCAACCACCGAGCGCCGCGCCAAATCGGCACCCAAAGCCAACAATGGCCAGATCACCCTGACGCTGGCGCCGTGGGCACCGGATTCGGCCTATGCACGCCGCCTGCGCGATGCCACGCCGGCGCAGCTGTATCCACTGTATCTGCAGGAGCGCGAACAGCACGCTGGCAGCAGCGCGTTCTATCTGGACGTGGCCGATCTGCTGCTCGCCAGCGGACAACGTGATCTCGCACTGCGGGTGCTGTCCAACCTGGCTGAGATGCAGCTGGAGAACCGCCACGTGCTGCGTGTGCTCGGCTATCGGCTGATGCAGGCCAAGGCGCCGGCGCTGGCCGTGCCGGTGTTCCGCCAGGTGCTGGCGATGGGCGAGGAGGAGCCGCAAAGTTTCCGTGACCTTGGCCTGGCGCTGGAAGCGGCCGGGCAGTACCAGGCAGCGGTGGCATCACTGTATGAAGTGGTGGTGCGGCCGTGGGATGGGCGGTTCGACGGTATCTCGCTGATCGCGCTGGACGAACTGACCCGGCTGATCGCGCGCGAGCGTGTGGATGCTTCCGCGGTCGACCCGCGCCTGCGCCGTGCGATGCCGTTGGACCTGCGCGTGGTGCTGAGCTGGGACAGCGACAACAGCGACATGGACCTGTGGGTCAACGATCCCAACGGCGAGCGCGCGTACTACGGCAACCGGCTCACCTACCAGGGCGGGCAGATGTCGCAGGACTTCACCGGCGGCTATGGCCCGGAGCAGTTTTCGTTGCGTGATGCCAAGCCCGGCACCTACAGGATCGAAGCGAACTACTTCGGCAGCCGCGAGCAGCTGGTCACCGGCGCCACCACGTTGATGCTGCGCCTGAGCACCAAGTGGGGCAGCCGCGACCAGCGCGACCAGCAGGTCACGCTGCGGTTGAAGGACCGGGCGGAGACGGTGCTGGTCGGGGAGTTCGAGGTGAAGTAGCCGCCTAGCCGGCCCGCGGCGATCCCGCTGCTGCTCCAACGGCGGTGGGACTCTGCCCCTGCAACCGCTGCCGGCGCAGTCCGAAAAGAGGGCGCAACCAATCGACGCGACGGATCAGCCCTTCGTGCAGCAGCAGGCAGCCCGCCACCGTCCCGGCCACGACCAGCAGCGGCTCCCACCACAGCCCAAGATGCAGCGGCTTGAGCCAGAACAGGAGCGCGATGATCAGGCTCTGGTGCAGGATGTACCAGGGATACACCGCCTCGGTGCAGTACGGCAGCCAGCGGAATGGGCGATCCAGGTACACCTTGGCCCAGCCGAGCACGGTCAGCAGCACGGCCCACAGGTACAGCGACTGGCTGGCCATCACCTGCACCGTCCAGATGCTGTCCGGCCACTGCCGCAACAGGGAATCGGCCGGCAACACCCGCCCCAGGATGCGGATGCCGAAGTACCAGCACGCCGCAAAGACCGCCACCCCCAGGGTGAGCCGGCGCAGCTCGACCACGCGTGCCCAGAACGGGGTGGCGCGGGCAAGCAGATAGCCGGCCAGGAACACCGTGCCGTACTTGGCGTGCTGGTACCAATCGCCGAACAGCAGGTTGGTGGAGGGAAACAGGGGATCGAGCCAGGCCACCCAGCCGAAGGAGAGCAGCGAGGGCAATCCGATCAGCATCGGCGCCGGCGCCCGGGCATAGCGCTCCACCGCGCGGCGCACCGCAGGGGTATCCAGTACCGGCATCAGCAGCGCCAGCACCAGTGTGTAGACCCATAGGTAGGCCAGGTACCACAGGTGGTTCCAGGTGATGCGCAGTTGCCAGCCGGCAAACGTGTCCTGCGGCCAGGCCGGCATCTGCCAGTAGCGCAGCAGGAAGGCGCCGAAGCCGGGCTCGATCTGTCCGTTGGTCAGTGCCTCGGCGTAGGGCTGGATCGGCACCACGACGAACATTCCGAACAGCAGCGGCAGCAGCAACCGCCACGTGCGCAGCACGGCAAAGCGCGCGATGCGCGCCTCGGGCCGCATCAGGGCGATGGCGATACCGGAGAGCAGGAACAGCAACGGCATCCGCCAGCGGTTCACCAGCAGCATCGGCCACTGCAGCCACTCGGCGGTGTACTCGCTCTTGAGATGGAAGCCCCAGCCATCCACGTAGGCCATGGCGGTGTGATAGAGGATGAGCAGGGCGAAGGCGAGCACGCGCAGGGCGTCGATGTCGTGGCGGCGTGGCATGGACGGGGCAGGCAGGAAAGGAGACTGCACGGTGCGCAGTCGCCGCGCGGTCCGCCATGGCGGAGGGGCCTGCCGCCGGGGGCAAGTGACGAATGGCGGTCGCCAAGGGACGGGTGGGGCGCACTACCATGGCCTGATGAGTCAGGCTGACGACCCTTTGCGAATGGACGATTCAATGGCGAACGGACGTGCCGCGCGGTGGCGGCCGCGTGCGCGGATGCTGGTGTGGTCGGTCATCCTGTTGACCACGGCGGTGGCCAATGCGCTGGTGGAAGTGATGGATGCGGGCCGCCGTGGCGAAGACCTGGGCCTGTGGCAGCCGATGATCTGGGAGCTGAGCAGCGTCACGATGATCCTGCTGACGCTGCCGGTCCTGTGGTGGGGCTGCCAGCGTTGGCCGCTGCACGCCGATACCTGGAAACGACGGCTGCCGCTGTACCTGCTGGCCAGCGTGGCGTGGTCGCTGGTGCATGTCACCGGGATGATGGGGCTGCGCCATCTCGCTTATGCCGCGCTCGGCTACCACTACCAGGACGATGCCACCTGGCCGGTACGCTTGATGTACGAGTACCTCAAGGATGTCCGTGCCTTCTTCACCTTCGTGGCGATCGAGCACTTCTTCAGCTGGTTCGGGCGGCGCCGGCAGGGCGAGGCCCACCTGCTGGTGGCGCCGGATGATGCGCCCCCGGTGGACGCCGTGGAGCGCCCGGAGCGGTTTCTGGTGCGCAAGCTGGGCCGCGACTTCCTGGTCGCCACCGGTGATATCGAGTACGCCCAGGCGGCCGGCAACTACGTCAACCTGCGGGTGCGCGGGCACGACTACCCGCTGCGCAGCACCATGGCGGCGCTGGAAGAACGATTGGATCCGGCGCTGTTCGTGCGTGCCCACCGCAGCTGGCTGGTGAATGTGCGGCACCTGGTCTCGATCGAGCCGCTGGACGGGGGCGAGGCCCTGCTGCACATGGACGATGGCGGCCGGGTGCCGTGCAGCCGCCGGCAGCTGCCCTCGTTCCGGCAGGCGCTGGCCGTGCAGGGGGCGGCGTGAGATCAATGCGTACGGGGGGGGGGGGCGGCACCCCGCAGGCTTGGCCGGGCAAGCCCCGGATACGCTATGATGGACAGTCTTTTCGCACGCATTAATCGCCGACATGATCGAGCTCAATCCTGTCCGCCAGCGCATCACCGATCTCACCGATCGCGTGCTCTCGCTCAGGGGGTATCTTTGACTACGACGCCAAGAAAGAGCGTCTGGAAGAAGTAACCCGGGAACTGGAAAACCCGGATATCTGGAACAACGCCGAATACGCCCAGAACCTTGGCCGCGAACGCGCCAATCTGGAGAAGACCGTCGGCGGCATCGCCACGATCCTCGACGGCCTGGCCGAATCGGGTGAACTGCTGGAACTGGCCGAAAGCGAACAGGACGAAGAAACCGCCCTGGCCGTGGTCAGCGACCTGGACAAGTACCAGAAGCATGTCGAACAGCTGGAGTTCCAGCGCATGTTCTCCGGGCAGATGGATACCGCGGCGGCCTTCGTCGACATCCAGGCGGGCGCCGGCGGTACCGAAGCCCAGGACTGGGCCGAAATCCTGCTGCGCATGTACCTGCGCTGGTGCGAATCGCGCGGCTGGAAGACCGAGCTGATGGAAGTCTCCGGCGGCGACGTCGCAGGCATCAAGTCGGCCACGCTGCGCGTGGAAGGCGATTACGCCTATGGCTGGCTGAAGACCGAAACCGGCGTGCACCGGCTGGTGCGCAAGTCGCCGTTCGATTCGGACAACCGCCGCCACACCAGCTTCACCTCGGTGTTCGTGTCGCCGGAAGTCGATGACAACATCGAAATCGACATCAACCCGGCCGACTTGCGTACCGATGTGTACCGCTCCTCCGGCGCGGGTGGTCAGCACGTCAACAAGACCGAGTCGGCGGTGCGTATCACGCACATCCCGACCAACACGGTCGTGGCCTGCCAGACCGGCCGCAGCCAGCACCAGAACCGCGACAACGCGATGAAGATGCTGGCCGCCAAGCTGTACGAGCTGGAAATCCAGAAGCGCAACGCCGAGCGCGATGCCGTGGAAGCCACCAAGTCCGACATCGGCTGGGGCAGCCAGATCCGCAACTACGTGCTCGACCAGAGCCGTATCAAGGACCTGCGCACCGGCATCGAACGCTCCGATACGCAGAAGGTGCTGGATGGCGACCTCGACGAATTCGTCGAAGCGAGCCTGAAGTCCGGCCTGGCCGTGGGTGCCAAACGCACCGACGCCTGACCGTCGGGGCCGCCACGCGCGGCCCCGATCCGTTGTGCCCGGGCCACGCCCGGTTTCGCAATCCGCCCCGACCATCGGCATGATGGCGGGGACCGTCCCTCCCCCCCGACATACATAGACCCACGCCATGAACGATCAGACCGCCGCGCCGCAGCCCCCCGTCGACGAGAACAGCCTCATCGCCGAGCGCCGCGCGAAACTGACCGCCCTGCGCGGGCAGGGCATCGCCTACCCGAACGATTTCCGCCGCGAGCACTTCGCCGGCACCCTCCAGGCCGAGTTCGCCGATGCCGAGCAGTGGACCGCCGAAGCACTGGAAGCCAGTGACCGCCAGGTCAAGATGGCCGGCCGCCTGATGGCCAAGCGCGTGATGGGCAAGGCCAGCTTCGCCCAGATCCAGGACGAGTCCGGCCGCATCCAGCTGTTCCTGCAGGGCAGCACCCTGGGTGACGCCTACACCGCCTTCAAGGGCTGGGACGTGGGCGACATCATCGCCGTCGAGGGTGGGCTGACCCGGACCAAGACCGGTGAGCTGTCGGTCAAGGCCACCAGCATCCGCCTGCTGACCAAGTCGCTGCGCCCGCTGCCGGACAAGTGGCACGGCCTGGCCGACGTGGAGCAGCGCTACCGCCAGCGCTACGTCGATCTGATCGTGACTCCGGAGTCGCGCGAGGTGTTCATCAAGCGCTCGCGGATCATCCGCGCCATGCGCGCCTGGCTGGACAACCGCGACTTCCTGGAAGTCGAAACGCCGATGATGCATTACATCCCCGGCGGCGCCACGGCCAAGCCGTTCACCACCCACCACAACGCGCTGGACCTGGACCTGTACCTGCGCGTGGCCCCGGAGCTGTACCTCAAGCGCCTGGTCGTGGGTGGGCTGGAGCGCGTGTACGAGATCAACCGCAACTTCCGCAATGAAGGCGTCAGCACCCGCCACAACCCGGAATTCACCATGATGGAGCTGTACGAGGCCTATGCCACGTACACCGAAGTGATGGACCTGACCGAAGGCGTGATCCGTGACGTGGCCAGCAAGGTGCTGGGCACCACCACGGTGGAGTGGGATGGCGCCACGATCGATCTGGCCCCGGCCTTCCGCCGTTGGCGCATGGACGAGGCGGTGCGTCACCACAACCCGGAGATCAGTGCGGCCGACTGCACCGATCGCGATGCGCTGGTGGCCCACTGCGAGCGCCTGAAGATCCGCATCAAGCCTTCCTATGGCTGGGGCAAGCTGCTGCTGGAGATCTTTGAAGCCACGGTCGAGCACACCTTGATCCAGCCGACCTTCATTACCGACCACCCGGTGGAAGTCTCGCCGCTGGCCCGTGCCAACGATGACCAGCCGGGCTATACCGACCGCTTCGAGCTGTTCATCAACGGCAAGGAGCTGGCCAACGGCTTCTCCGAGCTGAATGATCCGGAAGACCAGGCGGCCCGTTTCCAGGCCCAGGTCACGGCGAAGGAGGGCGGTGATGACGAGGCCATGCATTACGACGCCGACTACATCCGCGCGCTGGAGTACGGCATGGCGCCGACCGGCGGCCTGGGCATCGGTATCGACCGGCTGGTGATGCTGCTCACCGGCAGCAGCTCGATCCGTGACGTGTTGCTGTTCCCGTATATGCGTCCCGAAAACTGAGACGTACGTCCGGGCGTGCTTGGGGCACGTCCGGATGGGGGTTCCGCTCCCGTGGCCGCGCGAGTATGGTTTCTGCGTGGCCTTAGCTAGGTGCTATGGCGTGATGGCCACGGACCATGACGGGTTGCAGGAGGTGCCTACACCGGCATCACACTGTGACGACGATCATGAACTGGGGTGTTCATGACGGGAGGCGGACCCATGCAAGGTGCCAGTGTCCAGAGCGGCGGAGTATCCTCTCCGCAGCATGTTCCAGTGTGGTCAAGGAAGAAGGCAGAAGCAGCCTTGAATATTGTCATCGTTGACGATCAGACGTCCGCGCGTACCATGCTGCGCCATGTCATCGAGGACATCGCGCCGGAATTGTCCGTGCACGACTTCGGCGATCCGCTGACGGCGCTCGCCTGGTGCGAGTCGCATGCCGTGGATCTGCTCCTGCTCGATTACCGCATGCCGGAAATGGATGGGCTCGAGTTTGCCCGCCGGTTCCGCCGCCTGCCCAAGCACCGCGACATCCCCGTGATCCTGATCACCGTGGTTGGCGATGAGCCGATCCGCCAGGCCGCGCTGGAAGCAGGGGTGATCGATTTTTTGGTCAAGCCGATCCGCCCGCGCGAACTGCGCGCGCGCTGCTACAACCTGTTGCAGCTGCGCCAGCAGTCGGAGAACGTGAAGCAGCGCGCGCTGTCGCTGGAGCAGCGGCTGCTGGCCAGCATGCACGAGGTGGAAGAGCGCGAGCGCGAGACGCTCTCGCGCCTGGCGCGGGCGATCGAGTTCCGTGATGCCGGCACCAGCGCCTATCTGGAGCGCATGGCGCACGTGGCGGGCCTGATCGCCGAGCAGCTCGGGCTGCCGGAAGAAGAGGTCAAGCTGATCGAGATGGCCGCGCCCCTGCACGACATGGGCAAGATCGCCATTCCCGATGCCGTGCTGCTCAAGCAGGGCAAGCTGAGCGATGAGGAGCAGGCGATCATGCGCCGGCACCCGCGCATCGGCTATGAACTGCTGAGTGGCAGCCAGAACCGGTTCATCCAGGTCGGCGCGCTGATCGCGCTGCGACACCATGAGCGCTACGACGGCAGTGGCTACCCGGATGGGCTGGTCGGCGATGCCATTCCGCTGGAAGCGCGGATTGTGGCGGTGGCCGATGTGTTCGACGCCCTGATCTCACCCCGTCCGTACAAGGAAGCATGGACCATGGAAGCCACGCTGGCCTATCTGTACGCCCAGCGTGGCCGGTTGTTCGACCCGCGCTGCGTTGATGCCCTGCTGCGCGGCCGCCTCCAGCTTGATGAGATCTGCGCACAGCACTCCACTGCGTCATCCCGCCCGGGGATGTGATATGCGTCGTCTGTACCCGCGCCTGAAGCAACGTCTGGCGCAGCGCCCGGATACCGAGCACGGCCAGGCGATCGTGCGCATCGTGCTGATCACCCTGATCCTGCTGTACGTGCTGATGCCGGGGCCGCGGCACGATCTGCCGCCGGCGCAGTACCACGGCGTGCTGGCGATCGTGCTGACCGGCCTGACCCTCTCGCTTGGGCTGTTCGGCTGGCTGCTGTGGCGGCCGGGGCGTTCGGATCCACGCCGGGTGGCCGGCATGCTGGCCGACTACGGGCTGATCGCCGCCGGCATGGTGCAGATGGGTGAGCCGCTGGCCTGGGTCTACATCGTGGTGATGTGGGTGACGGTCGGCAACGGCATGCGCTATGGCAACAACTATCTCTATGTGGCCGTGGCGATGGCCATGGTCAGCTTCGGCAGCACCGCGCTGCTTACGCCTTACTGGGAACGCAATGCGCGGCTGGCGTTCGGCCTGTGGCTGGGCCTGGCCGCGGTGCCGCTGTATTTCTCCACGCTGCTGCGCCAGTTGACCCGGGCGATGGCCGAGGCGCGCCGTGCGAGCGAGGCCAAGAGCCGCTTCCTGGCCAACATGAGTCATGAATTCCGCACGCCGCTCAACGGGCTGTCGGGCATGACCGAGCTGCTGGCCACCACCAAGCTCGATGAAGAGCAGCGCGAGTGCGTCAATACCATCCAGGCCTCCTCGCGCAGTCTGCTGGCGCTGGTGGAAGAGGTGCTGGACATCTCCGCGATCGAAGCGGGCAAGCTGCGCGTCACCGCCGAGGATTTCGCGCTGGCCGATGTGATCCAGGCGATCGGGCTGATCCTGCTGCCGCAGGCCAAGGCCAAGCGATTGGACTACCGCGTCAAGGTCGCCGATACCGTGCCGCCTTTGTTGCGCGGCGATCTCGGTCACCTGCGCCAGATCCTGCTCAACATCGCCGGCAACGCGGTCAAGTTCACCGACCATGGCCGGGTCGAAATCCGCGTCGGCGTGCTCAATGCCGAATCCAATGGCGGGGTGCGGCTGCGCTTTGACATCCTCGATACCGGCATCGGCGTTGCGCCGGAAATGCGCCCGCGTCTGTTCGAAGCCTTCGAGCAGGCCGATGTCAGCATGGCCCGCCGGCACGAAGGCACCGGCCTGGGGACGACCATCGCCAAGGGCCTGGTCGAGGCGATGGGCGGCGACATCGGCTACGAAGAAAACCCGCCGCAGGGCAGTCATTTCTGGTTCGAGCTGCCGTTCGCGCCGCCGCGCGTGCCGTTGGGCGCGGTCACCCCGGCCCTGGTCGGCGACGGGCTGCCGGACCGCAACGGCAATGTCATTGCCTTCGCCGATCCGTTCCTGCGCCACCGCGCGCGCGTGCGCAGCATGCACATCCTGGTCGCCGATGATCATGAGGCCAACCGGATGGTGCTGCAGCGCCTGCTGCAGAAAGCGGGCCACAAGGTGCTGTGCGTCAACGGTGGCGAAGCGGTGCTGGATGCGATGGCCGAGAGCGATTTCGATGCCGCCATCGTCGATCTGCACATGCCCGGCATGAGTGGCCTGGACATGCTCAAGGAGCTGCGCGTGATGCAGGCCGGGGGCGGTCCGCGCACGCCGGTGCTGGTGCTCAGCGCCGATGTCACCCCCGAGGCGATCCAGCGCTGCACCCAGGCCGGTGCGCACACGTTCCTGGCCAAGCCAGTGGTGGCCGTGCGGCTACTGGACGTGCTGGCCGACATCGCCTCCAACGGGCAACTCAAGGCCAGCGCGCCGATCGTGCGCACCGCCACCGTATTGGATGGCGTGCTGGATCCCGGCGTGCTCGACGAGTTGGCTTCGCTCGGCATGGGCGATGGCTTCGAGCGCGAGTTCATCCGCCAGTGCCTGGCCGATGCCGAGCAGTGCGTCGGTGTGGCGCTGGCCGACGGCGAGCGCGGCGATTGGGTGCATTTCCGTGAGCAGGCCCACGCGATCAAGGGCGTGGCCAGCAATCTGGGCCTGGTCCGCGTGGCCAACCGCGCGGGCGACCTGATGCGCATGGCCGATTGGCAGCTCAAGAGTGAGTGGCGTCAGCGCGTGACCCTGCTGCAGGCCGGGATCAAGGAGGGCCGTCAGGCACTGGATGCGCGTGCCCAGCGCAAGGCACAGGGGCACGCCGACGACGGCGGCGACATGCGCTGAGCGGGCAACACTAAAAAAAGCCCGGCGGCAGCCGGGCTTGAACAACACAGGGGAGGGGAGGACTCAGGCGACGTCGAGGGTGGCGCGGCGGGTCTGGGCCTTGATCAGGCGGTCCATGGTGCGCAGCGACTTGTCGCCCAGCGCCAGCGCCGAATCGACCCACACTTTGGTGATCTCCAGCAGTTCGTCGTAGCGCACGGCCTGGGCCAGGTTGCGCGCGGCATTCATCGCCAGGTACGAGTGCGGAATGCGCTGATGCTGGCGGATCAGATCCTCGACCGCCTTGACCCCCTGGCCCTTCGGCACCAGCACGTCGACCACGCCCATGGCGTGCATCTCTTCGGAGGAATACACGCGGCCGTCCAGGATGATCTTCTCGGCCAGTTGGGGGGCCACGCGCTTGCACAGGAACGAGTACGCGCCCATGCCCGGGAACAGGCCGAACAGCACTTCCGGCAGGCCCATGCCGCAGCCTTCCTCGGCCACGATGGTGTGGCAGGCCAGCGCCATCTCCAGGCCGCCGCCGAGCGCGTCGCCCTGGATCAGCGCGATCGAGCGCACGTCGCCACCGAAGCCGGTGTGCAGGTGGTGCACGCCTTCCACGCAGCGCTGTGCGTAGGTCAGCAGGCGGTCGCGGTTGCCCTCGCGGATCAGGCGGGTGAACAGATCCAGATCGCCGCCCAGGTTGTAGGCATTCGCATCGGAGGCGAGCACGAAATGGCGCAGCTTGCCGCTGTTGCGCTCGGCCGGTGTGCGGGTGATGGCGCTCATGAAATTCCACATTTCATCGAGCATGTCCTTCCGGCAGCACGGGCGGATGCCGCTGGCGGCATCGGCGTGCATGTACAGCCAATGGGCATCGTCGTTGCCCGTGGTGTCGGTGCGGATGGTGGCGTAGCGGTGGTTGACGGGCAGCTTTTCAATGGTGCTCATGGCGATTTCCTCGGAGGCTGGCCCGCTGGGAGGACGGTGGGCGGCGGGCCTGACGGGTCCACACGCCGCGATCCTACACCCCCGGCATCTCACGCAATGCAAAAGGCCCCCGCCGTTGCCGGCAGGGGCCCTGTGAAGATGCAGCCGTTGGGGAACCGTTACGGCGCGGGCGTATCGCGCAGCTCGCGGCGCAGGATCTTGCCGACGTTGGTCTTCGGCAGCTCCTTGCGGAACTCCACGATGCGCGGATGCTTGTAACCGGTCAGGTTGGCACGCGCATGCTCCTTGACCATTTCCGCGGTGAGGTTGGGGTCCTTCTTGACGATGACCACCTTGACCACTTCGCCGGATTTCTCGTCGGGCACGCCGACCGCGGCGACTTCGAGCACGCCGGGCATCATCGCGATGACGTCTTCAACCTCGTTGGGATACACGTTGAAGCCGGACACCAGGATCATGTCCTTCTTGCGATCCACGATGTAGAAGAAGCCCTGCTCATCCATGCGCGCCATGTCGCCGGTGTGCAGCCAGCCCTCGGCATCGACCGCCTGCGCGGTGTCCTCCGGGCGCTGCCAGTAGCCCTTCATCACCTGCGGGCCCTTGATGCACAGCTCGCCGACTTCGCCGGCGGCCAGCGTCTTGCCGGCGTCATCCTTCACGCAGGCATCGGTGGACGGGATCGGCAGGCCGATCGCGCCGTTGTACTCGGCCAGGCTGAGCGGATTGATGCAGGCGGCCGGCGAGGTCTCGGTCAGGCCGTAGGCCTCGACCAGGGTCACGCCGGTGACCTTCTTCCAGCGCTCGGCGACGGCGCGCTGCACCGCCATGCCGCCCCCCAGGGTGACCTTCAGCGAGGAGAAATCGATCTCGTCGAAGCCGGGCGTGTTGAGCAGGCCGTTGAACAGCGTGTTGACGCCGGTGATCGCGGTGAAGCGGGTCGCCTTGAGCTCCTTGACGAAGCCCTTCATGTCGCGCGGGTTGGTGATCAGGTAGTTGCAGCCACCGAACTTCATGAAGACCAGGCCGTTCGCCGTCAACGCGAAGATGTGGTACAGCGGCAGGGCGGTGATGATCACCTCCTTGCCCATCTCGATCCCCGAGGCGGAAATCCAGGCCGAAGCCTGCTGCATGTTGGCGACCAGGTTGCGGTTGGTCAGCATCGCACCCTTGGCCACGCCGGTGGTGCCGCCGGTGTACTGCAGGAAGGCGACGTCGTCGTGATCGATCTCGACCTTGGGCAGGGTGTGGCGGCTGCCCAGCTTGAGCGCCTGGTTGAAGCGGATCGCACCGCGCAGGCTGTAGTTGGGCACCATCTTCTTGATGTACTTCAGCACGAAGTTCACCACGATGCCCTTGGCGCCGAGCATGTCGCCCAGGCCGGTGGTCACCACCTGCTTGATCGGGGTATCAGCGATGACCTGCTGCACGGTGTCGCAGAAGTTGTCGACCACCACCAGCACGGCCGCGCCGGAATCCACCAGCTGGTGCTTGAGCTCGCGGGCGGTGTACAGCGGGTTGACGTTGACCACGGTCAGGCCGGCACGCAGCACGCCGAAGGTCGCGATCGGGTACTGCAGGCAGTTGGGCATCATCAGGGCAACGCGGTCGCCCTTCTTGAGCTGCAGCTCACCGAGCAGGTAGGCGGCGAACTGTTCGACCAGTGCGTCCGTTTCCCCGTAGGTCAGAACCTTGCCGAAACTGGAGTAGGCGGGGCGGTCGCGGAACTTGGCCACCGAGGTGTCGAAGACGGCCGACACCGAATGGAACTCGTTGACGTCGATCTCGGCGGGTACGCCTTTGGGATAACTCTGCAGCCAGGGTCGTTCCAGACTCATATTCCCCCTCCAGGAAACGTGGATGATGTAACGCGATGACGGAGAGTATCCGTCGTTTCATGCCTCGGCAGCATACCGTCCCGAATGGGAAACGCGAAGGGCCGGTGAAGAAAGGCGGCGGAGAGGGTTCCCGGGCGCGCTGTTTGCGACATGCCAGGTCGATGCCCACGACCAACGGTCGTGGGCTACCGTGGGGATCACGACCGTTGGCGGTGTGACCCGGTGCCGCCGAGCGCGCGGCGGCTGGCTTACTTCTTGCCCGCCAGCTGGCGCAGCACGTACTGCAGCAGGCCGCCGTGCTTGAAGTACTCCACTTCCTTCGGGGTCAGCAGCATCACATGCGCCTGGAAGGTCTTCCTGGTGCCATCGGCGCGGGTCGCGGTGAGGGTGGCCGACTTGCTGGCGCCATCCTCCAGGCCGGTGATGTCCACCACTTCCGAACCGTCCAGGCCCAGGCTCTGTGCGTTGTCGCCGTTCTTGAACTGCAGCGGCAGCACGCCCATGCCGACCAGGTTGGAGCGGTGGATGCGCTCGAAGCTCTCGGCGATCACCGCCTTGACGCCCAGCAGGTTGGTGCCCTTGGCTGCCCAGTCGCGGGAGGAACCGGTGCCGTATTCCTTGCCGGCGAACACCACCAGCGGGACGCCCTCGGCCTTGTACTTGACGGCCGCATCATAGATTGCCAGCTTCTGCGGTTCGCCGCCGTCCTTCGGGAAGTACAGCGTGTTGCCGCCTTCTTCGCCGCCGAACATCAGGTTCTTGATCCGGATGTTGGCGAAGGTGCCGCGCACCATGACGTCATCGTTGCCGCGACGGCTGCCATAGCTGTTGAAGTCGGCCGGCTGCACGCCACGCTCCTGCAGGAAGCGGCCCGCCGGGGAATCCTTTTTGATGTTGCCGGCCGGGGAGATGTGATCGGTGGTGATCGAGTCGCCGAACAGGCCCATCACACGCGCGCCGTGCACGTCGTCGATGTGGCCGACGTCCATGGTCATGCCGTCGAAGTAGGGCGGGTTCTTGATGTAGGTCGAGGTGCCATCCCACTCATACAGATCGCCATCGGGCGACTTGATGGTGTTCCAGCGGGTGTCGCCCTTGAATACGTCGGCATAGTTCTTCTTGAACATCTCCGGCCCGATGGTCGCGGCGATCACGTCGCCGATTTCCTTGTTGCTGGGCCAGATATCGCGTAGGTACACCGGCTGCCCATCACTGCCCGTGCCCAGCGGCTCGGTGGTCAGGTCGATATCGGTGGTGCCGGCGATGGCGTAGGCGACGACCAGCGGCGGGCTGGCCAGGTAGTTCATTTTGACTTCCGGGTGCACGCGGCCTTCGAAGTTGCGGTTGCCCGACAACACCGATGCCACCACCAGGTCACCAGCAGCGATGCCCGCGCTGACTTCGGTCGGCAGCGGGCCGGAGTTGCCGATGCAGGTGGTGCAACCATAGCCGACCACATAGAAACCGATCTTCTCCAGCTCGGCGAGCACACCGGCTTTTTCCAGGTAATCGGTGACCACGCGCGAGCCCGGGCCGAGCGAGGTCTTGACCCACGGCTTGCGGTCCAGGCCCTTGGCCGCAGCGTTGCGGGCGAGCAGGCCGGCACCGATCATCACCGCCGGGTTGGAGGTATTGGTGCACGAGGTGATCGCGGCGATCACCACCGCGCCATCTTTCAGGCGGAATCTGTGACCATCCAGCTCGACATCGCTGTAGCCCTTGGCCAGCTGTTCGTTGCCGACCGCCGCACCGCCGCCTTCGTTGACGAACTTGGAGACGTCGTCATTGCGCTTGTCGCGGTTGGTGGTCAGGCCGACCAGGTTCTCGCGGTAGTTCTGCTTGACGTCTTCCAGCAGCACGCGGTCCTGCGGGCGCTTAGGGCCGGCCAGCGACGGCTTGACCTGACCCATGTCCAGTTCCAGCGTGGCGCTGTAGCTGGCGTGCGCGGTGTTGGCGTCGTGCCACAGGCCCTGGGCCTTGGCATAGGCTTCGACGAGATCGATCTGCGCTTCGCTGCGGCCGGACAGGCGCAGGTAGGTCAGTGATTCCTCATCGATCGGGAAGATGCCGCAGGTCGCGCCGTACTCCGGCGCCATGTTGCCGATCGTGGCACGGTCAGCCAGCGGCAGATGCTGCAGGCCCTCACCGAAGAACTCCACGAACTTGCCGACCACGCCGTGCTTGCGCAGCATCTGGGTGACGGTCAGCACCAGATCGGTGGCGGTGGCGCCTTCGGGCATGCGGCCGGTCAGCTTGAAGCCGACCACCTGCGGGATCAGCATCGACGACGGCTGGCCGAGCATGGCGGCCTCGGCTTCGATACCGCCCACGCCCCAGCCGAGCACGCCGATGCCATTGATCATCGTGGTGTGGCTGTCGGTCCCGAACACGGTGTCCGGGTACGCCACCGCCTTGCCATTCTTGTCCGCGGTCATGACGACGCGGGCCAGGTTTTCCAGATTCACCTGGTGGACGATGCCGGTGTTGGGCGGCACCACCTTGAAGTTGTCGAAGGCCTTCTGGCCCCAGCGCAGGAAGCCATAGCGTTCCTGATTACGCTGGAATTCGATCTTGCCGTTGAGGTCCAGCGCGTCGGGCGTACCGAACACATCGACCTGCACCGAGTGATCGATCACCAGCTCGGAGGGAATCTGCGGATTGATCTGCTCCGGCCGACCGCCGAGCTTGACCACCGCATCGCGCATCGCGGCCAGATCGACCACGCAGGGCACACCGGTGAAATCCTGCAGCACCACGCGGGCCGGCATGAAGGCGATCTCGATGTCGGGCTCGGCCTTGGGGTCCCACTGGGCCACGGCCTGGATGTGGTCCTTGCCGACGGTGACGCCACCATCCTCATGCCGGAGCAGATTCTCCAGCAGGATCTTCATCGAGTAGGGCAGGTGGGAGATGTCGAACGTCTGTCCGAGCTTGGGCAGGCTGAAGTAGTCGTAGGTGGTGCCGCCGACGTCCAGCTGGCTGCGGGTGGAGAACGAATCGCTCATTGCAGATGACTCCTTTGCTGATGGCTTGCAGCGGCTGCGCCGGAACGCGCGCCTGCTTGCGGCTGCCGTCGGGCTCGCTGCGCCCGCCGATCCCTCGCAGTATGCGACAGCGGCGGGGGCGTGCCAGCCCTTGGGCTCAGGACGCAAGGTTACACGGGCATGTGTAGTGCCGATGTCACGGCTGGCCGCGCCACTGGCTCATCAGCATCTGCAGGAAGCGCTCGGCGCTGGGCGAGAGCAGGGCGCCGCGGCGGCGCACGATGCCGATGGTGCGCGAGACCACCGGGTTGCCGATCGGTCGGGTGACCAAGGTCGGGTGCTCGCCATCCGGGGTCGCCATCTTCGGCAACACCGACACGCCGATGCCGGCCTCGACCATGCCCAGCGAGGTGGACAGGTGGGTCACTTCGTAATGCCAGCTGAGCTTGAGGTTCTCGCGCGCCAGCGCGCCATCGAGCAGCGTCCGGTTGCCGCTGGTGCGGTGCACCGTGATCAGCTGATGGCGGGCGAGGTCGGCCCATTCAACCTTCTTCTTTTTCGCCAGCGGGTGGTCGCGGCGGCAGGCGAGCACGAACGGGTCTTCTGCCAGGACGTCGAAATCCAGATTGGGATCGTTGGCACCCATGAAGTTGATGCCGAACTCGACCTCGCCACGTTCGACCGCCTGCAGGCCTTCAGTGGCCGGGATGTCCAGGATGCGGAAGCGCACGTTCGGGAAGGCCTCGTGGAAGCGGGCCATCACACTGGGCAGGAAGTAGAACGCGGCCGTGGGCAGGCAGGCGATGGTGACCTGGGCACCGCGGGTGTCGTCCTGGCCCCGCACCGAGAACAGCGAGCCGTCGAATTCTTCCAGCATGCGCCGCACCAGCGGCAGCAGGTTCTCGCCGACGGCCGTGGTGGAGACGCTGCGCGTGGTGCGCTCCAGCAGCGGCGCCCCGACGGCCTGTTCGAGCTTCTGGATGCGGCGGCTGAGCGCAGGCTGGGACACGTGCAGCGCTTCGGCCGCGCGATGGAAACTGCGCGTCTCGGCGATCAGCAGAAAGGCGCGGAGATCCAGGATTTCGCAATTGATGCTCATGGGGTATCAATCATCCAAAAAAGAGCAATTCACAGATTAATTATGCTCATGCCAGTATCGGATCACAGAAGTTCATTGATCTGATAGGCGCATCAATCTAGCACACGTATGTCCAACGATCTCACCAGCATTCCCTGCGTTCTGATGCGCGGCGGCACCTCCAAGGGGCCGTTCTTCCTCGCCTCGGACCTGCCTGCCGATACCGCCCGCCGCGATCGCCTGCTGCTGGAGGTCATGGGTTCGGGTCATCCGCTTCAGATCGATGGCATCGGTGGCGGCAACGCCCTGACCAGCAAGGTGGCGATCATTGATCGCGCCAGCCGGCCGGACGCCGATGTCGACTATCTGTTCGCCCAGGTCAAGGTCGAGCAGCGTGTGGTGGATACCTCGCCCAACTGCGGCAACATGCTGGCGGCCGTAGGTCCGTATGCGATCGAGAAGGGCCTGGTGGCTGCGCGCCATCCGCGCACCGAGGTGCGCATCCACAACGTCAATACCGGCAAGATCATCCTGGCCACGGTGGAAACGCCGGGCGGCCAGGTGGTGTACCGCGGTGACACGCGCATCGCCGGTGCGCCCGGTAGTGCAGCACCGGTCCGGTTGTCGTTCCTGGATGCGGCGGGCGCACGCACCGGTCGCCTGCTGCCGACCGGCAATGCGCAGGAACAGATCCACGGGGTGACGGTAAGCCTGATCGATTGCGCGATGCCGATGGTGCTGATGCGGGCGTGCGATCTGGACCTGCGTGGCGGCGAGAGCCCGGCCGAACTGAATACGAATGGCGCATTGCTGGCGCGGATCGAAGCGATCCGCATCGAGGCCGGTGCACGCATGGGCATTGCCGATGCCGGGGACAAAGTGATTCCCAAGCCGGTGCTGTTGTCGGCCCCTGAACACGGCGGCGACCTGCAGGTGCGCTACTTCATGCCCCACCATTGCCATACGGCACTGGCGATCACCGGCGGCGTCGGCATTGCCACGGCGGCCGCCACCGAAGGCACCTTGGCCAACACTTTCGTCGGGTGTGTGGACCTGCCTGTGGGGATTACCCTCGAACATCCGAGCGGTGCCCTGGAGGTGGGCTTGAGCCGCAGCTCGGAGCACGCGCCGGTCGTGGCCAGCGTGGTGCGCACCGCCCGTCGCCTGTTCGAGGGTCGCGTGTTCGCCACCTCGTCTCTGGCGACCGACGCCGCCCAATGGACGTCCGCGGCATGACCTGACTTCGTCGGGAGGGGGCGCCGTGCTGGTGTGCCCTCCGGACCCCTGAAAGCAACAACGCACCACAATCCTGGGAGGGATGATGTACAAGCAGATGTTCAAGGCCGCGCTGGTCGCGGCAACGCTGGCGCTCGCCGCGTGCGGTAAAGGTGACGCCGAAGGCGCCGCCGGTGCGGACAACGCGCCGGTCCGCATCAGCGTCGGCTCCTACAACCTCAACAACCTGCCGTTTTTTATCGCCGATGCGAACGGCTATTTCGACCAGGTCGGGTTGAAGGTGCAGACGGAGAATTTCGCCCAGGGCGGCTCGAAGGTTCTACAGGCCCTGGTGGCCAATTCCACCGATGTGGCGGTGGGCTTCTACGATCACACCATCCAGATGCAGGCCAAGCACAAAGAGGTGGTCGGCTTCGTCCTGCTGTCACGCAACTCGGGCCTGGTGATGGCCGGGCGCGAGGACGGCAGCTTCGACCCGGCGCGGCCGGAGACGATCAAGGGCCAGAAGGTGGGCATCACCGCACCGGGCTCTTCATCGGATTTCTTCGTGCGCCATTTTCTTGCCCAGCACGACATCCCGGTGGACAGCATTGCGCTGATCGGGGTCGGCTCGGGTGCCGCCGCGGTGGCCGCACTGGAGCAGGGCAAGATCGATCTGCTGGTGAACTATGACCCGGCAGCGACGCTGATCACCGAGCGCAAGGTCGGGCGCATCATCATCGATGCACGCAGTGATGAGGGCGCGCGTCAGGTGTACGGCGGGCTGTATCCGACCTCGGTGATGTATGCCAACCAGAGCTTCCTGGACAAGCGTCCGGAAGCGGCGACCAAGATCGCCCGTGCCCAGCAGATGGCACTGCGCTTCATCGCCGACAACACCGCCGAAGACATCGTCGCCGCGTTGCCGGATGCCTACATCTCCGGTGACCGCAAGACCTATGCGCGCGCCGTGGAAAACGCCCGCGCCATCTTCACCACCGACGGCCGCTTCGTTCCTGCCGATCTGGAAACTCCGCTGGCGGTGCTGCGCGAGTTCAACAAGGACGTTGCCGGGACCGAGATCGATCTGTCCAAGACCTATACGAACGCCTTCGTCGAACGTGCCAGCGCCTCGGCGCCGGCCCAACCGTAACCCACAAGGGAGACTCCCCATGGCACTCAATGCCACCGTGCGTCAGTTCAATGGCGCGCCGCAGCTGGAGCCTGCGCAGACCATGGTCAGCATCAACCGCATGACCATGTCCTTCGGCGACTTCACCGCCGTCCGCGATGTCGACATCCAGGTCGGCAATGGCGAGTTCCTCGCCATCGTGGGGCCAACCGGCTGCGGCAAGAGCACCATCCTCAACTCCGTCGCCGGGCTGCTCAAGCCGTCGGCCGGCGAGATCGCCATCGATGGCAAGCCGGTCGCCGGCGTACAGGAGGCGGTTGGTTACCTGTTCCAGCAGGACGCGCTGTTGCCGTGGAAGACGGCGTACCAGAACGTTGAGCTCGGCCTGCGTTTCCGTGGCGTTGCCGACGCCGAACGCAAGCAGAAGGTCAACGCCTGGCTGGCCAAAGTCGGCCTGACCGGTTTCGAGCACCGCTACCCGCACCAGCTCTCCGGCGGCCAGCGCAAGCGCGTGCAGATGGCGCAGGCCCTGATCGTGGAGCCCAAGGTGATCCTGATGGATGAGCCGTTCTCGGCCCTGGACATCCATACCCGGCACCTGATGCAGAACGAGCTGCTGCGGCTGTGGCAGGAAGATCGCCGCTCAGTGATCCTGATCACCCATGACCTGGAAGAGGCGATCGCGCTGGGTGACCGCGTGGTGGTGTTGTCCTCCGGCCCGGCTGCACGGGTCGTGCGCAGTTTCGATGTCGATCTTGAGCGGCCGCGCAACGTTGCCGAAATCAAGCTGGATGAACGTTTCACCGACCTGTACCGCGATATCTGGGCCTGCCTGCGCGGCGAAGTGGAGAAGAGCTATGCACGCCAAGACTGACCGTTTCATCCAGATCGCGCTGGTCGTCACCGTCTTCGGTGGCTGGCAGGCCGGCACCACGCTGGGCATCATCGACCCGTTCTTCTTCCCGGCACCGCTGGATATCGGCCGGCAGATGTATGCCTGGCTGGCTGATACGTCGTTCTACCAGCACGTCTACATCACCCTGACCGAAACCGCGCTGGGCTATCTGATCGGCACCGCGCTGGGCGTGGCCGGCGGTGTGTGGCTCGGCCTGAGCCGTCGTTCGGCGCGCATCCTGGATCCGTTCATCAAGGGCTTCAACGCGATCCCGCGCGTGGTGCTCGCGCCGATCTTCGTGTTGTGGCTCGGCCTGGGGTTGTGGTCCAAGGTGGCTCTGGCCGTGACGCTGGTGTTCTTCACCACCTTCTTCAACGCCATGCAGGGCGTGCGTGAAGTGAACCCGGTCGTGCTGGCCAACGCCCGCATTCTCGGTGCAGGCCGCAGCGATCTGCTGCGCCATGTGTACTTCCCGGCCGCCGCGAGCTGGATTCTGTCCTCGTTGCGTACCTCGGTAGGCTTTGCCGTCGTCGGCGCCATCATCGGTGAGTATCTGGGCGCCTCGGCGGGCCTGGGCTACCTGATCGCACAGGCCGAAGGCAACTTCAACGCGGTCGGCGTGTTCGCCGGCATCATCATCCTGGCCGCGTTCGTGCTGGTCATCGATGCGTTGCTCGACGTGGTCGAGAACCGTCTCATCACCTGGCGCCCGAACGCCCAGCAGTCAGCCACCAGCTGACCGATCGCCCGGCGGCGCCGGCTTTCTGGCCGGCGCCGCTGCTGCTGCGACCTCCCACGTTTTTTCCGCACCCCTGCAACAGGCCAGCACCGGCTGCGTGCCGGTTGGCCGGAGAGACCTCATGCATACGTCCCATGTGCTGCCCCGCGCAGCGCTGTCGGTGGCGCTCGGCCTGCTGTTGGCCAGCGGCCATGCCGGCGCCCAGACTTCCACCGCCCCTGCGCCACTGAGCCAGGCCGAACTCAGCCAACTGGTCCAGCGGCAGGCGCTGCAGATCCAGCAGCTTGAAGCCCGGTTGCGTGCAGTGGAGGGCAATGCTGCGCCGGCCGCTGCACCGGCATTGGAGCAGCGCGTCGCCGCCGTCGAAACGGCCCAGTCCAAGGCGCCGAAGGTATCCTGGTCCAAGGGCGCACCGGAATTCAGCAGTGCCGATGGCGAATCCACATTCCGCCCGCGCGGACGCTTGTTCGTGGATCAATCCAGCACCTCCGGATCCGGATACGGTGCGCGCAACCTGTCGGGCACCGAAATCCGTTCGGTGCGCCTGGGCGCGGAGGGCCGTCACGGCGTTCTGGGCTACGTGGTGGAAGGTGATTTCGCCGACAACGCGGTGGCGTGGAAGTCCGTGTACGCCAGCGTGGATCACACGCTGTTCGGGCAGGCGGCTGACCTGACCATCGGCAATCGCCTCAATGACCGCGGTCTGGATGGCTCCAGCAGTACGTCCAACACGCCGTTCCAGGACCGCAACGTGGTCGGCACACTGATGCTGCCGCAACGCGGCCTGTTCGGTGTCGGTCTGACCGAGCGGGTGTACGGCAACGGATGGCACGCCAGCGTTTCGGTGGCCGGCAACGATCTCAACAACAGCGGCAGCGACAATGACAGTCTGACCTGGGCCACGCGCGTGCACTGGAATCCAGTGTTGGGCAGGAACGCGACCGTGCATCTGGCCGGCTGGGCGTTCCACGAGGAGATATCCGCGGGCGCCTCCGGTGTGCTGCGCTCATCTGCGATCAGTGGTCACTTCAATGACGAGATCAAGATTGCGCCGGGCACGCTGCTCGGCGCCGAACGCAGCAATGCCTGGGGACTGGAAGCCGCAGGCTTCTTCGGGCCGTTCTGGACCAGCGGCGAATGGGGTACCCGCACGCTGCGGGGCGTGGATGCGCGGGGCCGCTATGATCTGGATCATGCGGCGTGGGCGGTCGGGGCAGGGTGGTTCGTTTCCGGCGCGCGGCCGTCGTACTCGGCCAAGGCCGGCACCTGGGGCAAGGTCAAGGTCGCCGAGCCAGTCACCGCAGGCGGGCATGGCGCCTTCGAGCTGAAGGCGCGCTATGAGGATGTCGATTACGCAGAACTCCCCACCGGCGGTACCGGCCGGGCCTGGACGGTCGGCGGCAACTGGTACCTGAACGACTACAGCCGGGTGATGCTGGATGTGGTCCGTTGGCGGACCGACAACCGCAGTGGCGCTTACACCGGTCCTGACGAGGGCACGACCTTCAACACCCGCCTGCAGCTGGTGTTCTGAACGCATGGCAGGGGGGCGCTTGAGCCCCGATCGCCCTGGATGCTGGCGGTATGCCCTCGCAGGTATGTATAATTCGTACATACCGAAGAGGGCCTACCCATGGAAGCCACTGTTGCTGAACGCGGACAGATCACGCTGCCCAAGGCCGTGCGTGATGCCCTGGGGCTGACCAAGGGCACCCAGTTGACCGTGGAGCTGGAAGGCGGCCGGATCATCCTGCGCAAGAGCGTGGACGATGCGATCTCGCGCGCCCGCGGCAAATTCGCACTCGATGGCTTCGAATCGTCCGAGGCCGCGGTGAAGGCTGTCCGTGACGAAGAGTGAGCCCGCCATGATCGCCGTCGATTCGCCGGTGCTGATCGAACTGCTCAGCAACGGCCCGCAGGCCGATGCCGTGGAGGCCTGCCTGCGGCAGAGCCTGGTCGGCGGGCGCGTGGTGGTCTGCGGCGCGACCCTGGCCGAGCTGTGTGCCTCGCTGCGCGGCGGCGCCGAAGTGCTTGAGGCCCTGGAGGAGATGGGGGTCCATTTCAACGCGCTGGAGGCGAAATCCGCCCTGCGCGCCGGCGAGATGCAGCGCCGCCACCGGCAGCGTGGCCAAGGCCGGCGCAGCCTGGACGACTTCATGGTGGGGGCCCATGCACTGCTGCAGTGCGATGGCCTGATCACCTGGAACGACACGTTTTACCGCGACTACTTCAAGGGCCTGAAGCTGATCGTGCCGCACGCCTGAGCCCATACTTTTAAACCGCATTCTTTCAAAGAATCACCCGGGAGTTGTCATGTTGGAAGCCTACCGCCACCACGTAGCCGAGCGCGCCGCGCTTGGCATCCCGCCGCTGCCGCTGAGCGCCCAGCAGACGGCCGACGTCATCGAGCTGCTGAAGAACCCGCCCGCCGGCGAAGCCGAGTTCCTGCTGGAACTGCTGACCCACCGCGTGCCGGCCGGCGTCGATGACGCGGCCAAGGTCAAGGCCTCGTACCTGGCCGCGATTGCCCTGGGCAGCGAAGTCAATCCGCTGATCACGCGCGAGCGCGCCACCGAACTGCTGGGCACCATGCTCGGCGGTTACAACGTCGCCCCGCTGGTCCAGCTGCTGGACGACAGCGCCGTGGGTGCCATCGCCGCCGATGCGCTGAAGAACACCCTGCTGGTGTTCGATGCGTTCCACGACGTGCAGGAAAAGGCCAAGGCCGGCAACGCGAACGCCCAGGGCGTGCTGCAGAGCTGGGCCGATGCCGAATGGTTCACCAGCCGTCCGCAGGTGCCGGAAAGCCTGACCATCACCGTGCTCAAGGTGACCGGCGAAACCAACACCGACGACCTGTCGCCGGCCCCGGACGCCACCACCCGCCCAGACATCCCGCTGCACGCCTTGGCGATGCTGAAGAACAAGCGTGATGGCATCGAGCCGGAAGAAGACGGCAAGCGCGGCCCGGTCAAATTCATCGAATCGCTGAAGGACAAGGGCCACCTGGTCGCCTACGTGGGCGACGTGGTCGGTACCGGTTCCAGCCGCAAGTCGGCCACCAACTCGGTGCTGTGGTTCACCGGCGAAGATATTCCGTTCATTCCGAACAAGCGCTTCGGCGGCGTGTGCCTGGGCTCGAAGATCGCGCCGATCTTCTACAACACGATGGAAGACGCCGGCGCGCTGCCGATCGAACTAGACGTGTCGCAGATGAACATGGGCGATGTGATCGAGCTGCGCCCGTACGACGGCAAGGCCCTGAAGGACGGCGCGGTCATTGCCGAGTTCAAGGTGAAGTCCGACGTGCTGTTCGACGAAGTGCGCGCCGGTGGCCGCATTCCGCTGATCATCGGCCGCGGCCTGACCGCCAAGGCGCGTGAAGCGCTGGGCCTGGCCCCGACCGATCTGTTCCGCCTGCCGATGGACCCGCCGGATACCGGCAAGGGCTTCTCGCTGGCGCAGAAGATGGTCGGCCGCGCCTGTGGCCTGCCGGAAGGCCAAGGCATGCGCCCGGGTACCTACTGCGAACCGAAGATGACCTCGGTGGGCTCGCAGGACACCACCGGCCCGATGACCCGTGACGAGCTGAAGGACCTGGCCTGCCTGGGCTTCTCGGCCGACCTGGTGATGCAGTCGTTCTGCCACACCGCAGCGTACCCGAAGCCGGTGGACGTCAAGACCCACCACACGCTGCCCGAGTTCATCTCCACCCGTGGCGGCATCTCGCTGCGCCCGGGCGACGGCGTGATCCACAGCTGGCTCAACCGCATGCTGCTGCCCGACACCGTCGGCACCGGTGGCGACTCGCACACCCGTTTCCCGGTGGGCATTTCGTTCCCGGCCGGCTCGGGCCTGGTCGCCTTCGCCGCTGCCACCGGCGTGATGCCGCTGGACATGCCCGAATCGGTGCTGGTCCGCTTCAAGGGCACGATGCAGCCGGGCGTGACCCTGCGTGACCTGGTCAACGCGATCCCGCTGTACGCGATCAAGTCCGGTCTGCTGACCGTGGCCAAGGCGGGCAAGAAGAACATCTTCTCCGGCCGCATCCTGGAAATCGAAGGTCTGCCGGAGCTGAAGGTCGAGCAGGCGTTCGAACTGTCCGATGCCTCGGCCGAACGTTCGGCCGCCGGTTGCTCGGTGCACCTGAACAAGGAGCCGATCATCGAGTACCTCACCAGCAACATCACGCTGCTGAAGTGGATGATCGCCGAGGGTTACCAGGACGCCCGTTCGCTGGCGCGCCGCATCGAGAAGATGGAAGCCTGGCTGGCCAACCCGGAGCTGCTGGCCCCGGATGCCGACGCCGAGTATGCCGCCGTCATCGAGATCGACCTGGCCGACATCCACGAGCCGATCGTGGCCTGCCCGAACGATCCGGATGACGTCAAGACCCTGTCCGACGTGGCCGGTGCGGCGATCGACGAAGTGTTCATCGGTTCGTGCATGACCAACATCGGTCACTTCCGCGCGGCCGCCAAGCTGCTGGAAGGCAAGCGCGACATCCCGACCAAGCTGTGGGTGGCCCCGCCGACCAAGATGGATGCCTCGGAGCTGACCAAGGAAGGCCATTACGGCACCTTCGGCACCGCCGGCGCACGCATGGAAATGCCGGGCTGCTCGCTGTGCATGGGCAACCAGGCGCAGGTGCGCGAAGGCGCGACGGTGTTCTCGACCTCGACGCGCAACTTCCCGAACCGTCTGGGCCGCAACTCCAACGTGTACCTGGGTTCGGCCGAGCTGGCCGCGATCTGCTCGCGTCTGGGTCGCATCCCGACCAAAGAAGAGTACATGGCCGACATCGGCGTGCTGGATGCCAGCAGCAAGGACATCTACCGCTACATGAACTTCGACCAGATCGAGGACTACCAGGAAGTGGCCGGTACGGTTGCTGCCTGATCCGGGCGCCGGGCGCTGCCCGGCCTTGGTAGCCATCGACCGTTGGTCGATGGATGAGAGACTAAAACACCCGGCGCGAGCCGGGTGTTTTTGTTACGGGAGAACCTGGGTGGCGGAGAGGTCAGCCTGTGGCGGCGCGCCGCTGCTGCCGGTCTCGTCGCCTGACGCGCTCTGCTGTTCGTCCGCCGACTTGCTGCAGGTCTGCGGTGCAGGGCGCACCTGCTGTGGCGACAGGCTGCCGTCGGCCTTCACCTGGCGGATGTGCAGGCGACACATGCTTTCGGCCACATCCATCTCGACCTCGTAGTCCTGACCTGGCCTGGGCACGAACTGTGCCGACAGCGTGCCCGCGCAGTGATAGTTGGCACTGTTTTCAATGCGGGCGTCGACAATGAGCGGTTTGCCGCCCGCCACCTCGTATTCTTCGTAGTTGGGCATGGAAAACAGCACGCTCTTCATGTTGCGCACCGTATTGGTCTCGGGGATGCCGATCACGATGTTCTTCGGGGCGCCGCCGAACAGCCCGCCGATGGCCCGCGCGTTGGACCGCTTGACCTCGATCTTGCCGCGATAGTCAGTGCTGCAGGTCGCCTCGGTATACACGGTGATGCCGCGTCCCGAGGCGCCGAAGATACGTACTCGTGCCGGCGGGACTACGCCGCCCGCATAGTCACTCAGGTCTTCGGTCGCAAGCGGGCGCGGGTAGAACGTGGGCATCTTTCTGGCCAGCTGGCCCACACAGTTCAGCGCAATCTCCGAGGAGGCAAGCTTGACCATGGCGTAGTCGTTGGCCTGCCATTGGTCCAGTGTGGCGGTTCGGTCGCTGTTGCTGCAGGTGGTCACCCCGTCCAACGTTCCATCGGCCCATCGCTGTTCGACCGAGGTACGGTGGTTGAGCCGGTATACCGGATTGTCGCGGCGATTGCCTTGGTGGACCAGCGCCCACTGGCCGACCAGGAACCGCAACGTGCTGCCTCCTGAGGGCAAGGCATCGGGAGCATGGCGAAAGTAGCTGGCCACCATTGCGTTGGCCATTGCGGGCATCAGCGTGATGCCCGGGCTCGGTTGGCTGTCGATGGTGCTACCGGGCAGCTTGTCGCGCAGGTAGTACTTGGGTCGGTTGTCGCCGAACACCTTTCCCAGGCCGGTCTGGTTGAGACTCTTGCTGTCCTCTGGCGTGACGATGCGCAGGACAAGGTCGGTCTGGCCGCGCCATAACGAGGTGGTGTCCGGGGCGCTATCGATCCGCACCCGGTCGGCCCAGTTGGCAGGATTCTCCGGGAGGGTGGCCGCGCCGACATTGTCGTTTGCGGGGGCCGCATTCGCGGCTGCCGAGGCGAGCAGAAGAGGGGCCAACAGGCGCCTGCTTGTGGGGGAAAGGCGTAATGCCATGATCTAACTCCTTGAAGGGCAAAAACAGAAACGCCGGCCATTCCTGGACCGGCGATGTTCATTGTGACGGACAAGAATGCAGGCGTGCGGCTACGCGATCAGCGGTCAACCCCGGGCCAACGCCATCAATCGCTCTGCAATCCGCTCCAGCGGCACCATTTCCTCGGCCGCGCCGATCCTCACTGCGCTGCCCGGCATGCCCCAGACCACGCTGGTGGCTTCATCCTGCACGAGGGTGGGGGCGCCGGCGTTGCGAAGATCCAGCAAGCCGCGCGAACCGTCGTCGCCCATGCCGGTCAGGATCGCGCCGATGGCGTTGGCGCCGGCGCTTTCGGCCACCGAGCGGAACAACACGTCCACCGCCGGCTTGTGCCGGTTGATCGGCGGGCCGTCGTCGATCCGGCAGCGCCAGCGGGCGCCGTCGCGGATCACGCGCAGGTGCTTGCCACCGGGCGGCAGGTAGGCGTGGCCGGGCAGGACCGCTTCGCCGTCGCTGGCTTCGCGCACGGACATTGCAGAATGGCGGTCCAAGCGCTCGGCGAACGGGGTGCTGAACTGTGCCGGCAGGTGCTGGGTCATCACCACGGCCGGGGCATCGGCAGGCAGGCCTTCCAGCACCACGCGCAGGGCTTCGGTGCCCCCGGCGGAGGCGCCGATGGCGATCAGGCGGTCGGTGGTGCGGAACTGGATGGAGCGCGGTGTCGCCACCGGCGCCACGGCACCCAGGGTGATCCGGGGCGGATTGGGCCGGGACAGCGGGCGCACGCGCGAGCGTGCGGCCATCTTGACCTTGGCGATGATCTCGTCGGCGTAGCCCTGCAGGCCACGTGCGACATCCAGCTTGGGCTTGGACACGAAGTCCACCGCGCCCAGGGCCAATGCCTGCAGCGTGGTGTCAGCGCCACGCTCGGTCAGCGAGGAGATCATCACCACCGGCAGCGGATGCAGGCGCATCAGGTTTTCCAGGAAGGCCAGGCCATCCATCCGTGGCATTTCCACGTCCAGGGTGATCACGTCCGGCGCCAGGCGCTTGATCTTCTCGCGCGCCAGCAGGGGGTCGGCAGCGGTGCCGACGACCTCGATGCCGGGATCGCTGGCGAGGATCTCGCTCAGCATCTGGCGGACGACCGCCGAGTCGTCGACGATCAGCACTTTGCAGGGCACACCGTGGGTCATTCGAACAGCTCCACGCCGCCGGTGACCGGGGCCTTGGACAGGCGGGCGCGCACCGCAGATTCGGTCGCGGCCACTTCGGCTTCATGCGCGTGCGGCAGGCGCTGCACGACCACGCGGCCGGTATCGGCGAAGAACCACACCTTGCGTGGATGGATGCCGCACAGGTCCTCGGCGATGATTGGAATGTGCTCGGCCTGCAGGTACTGGCGCACGAACTCGGCGTTGCGGGTGCCGACCGGGTTGCTGGTGAAGCCCTTGAGCACGTTGGCCCCGCCGAACACCTTGGCCTCCAGCCGCTTGCGGTGTGCGCCGCGCTTGAGCAGATCGTTGATCAGCAGTTCCATCGCGTAGCTGCCGTAACGCGCGGGCGCGCCATCACCGACGTTGCCCTCGGGCAGCAGGAAGTGGTTCATGCCGCCGATCTTGAGCACTGGATCGCGCAGGCAGGCGGCCACGCAGGAGCCCAGCGTGGTGGTCAGTGCGGTGTTGTCATCCACGGCGAGGTATTGGGTCGGCAGCAGCTTGGCGGCGGTCACCTGGAAGCGGCTGTCGAAATAGCGCATCACCTCGTCGTTACGGATCGGCAGACTCATACCGGTGCTCCCGGCGCGCGTTTGTACAGCGTGCGGCCGCAGGGCTGGATCAGGTCGGCGGCGTGCAGGTAGTTCTCCGAGTGGCCGGTATAGAGCAGGCCGTCATCGCCCATGTGCTGGATGAGACGCGAGAGGATCCCGCGCTGGGTCGGTTTATCGAAATAGATCATCACGTTGCGGCAGAACAGGGCATCGAACGGGCCGCCGACGTCGTAACGGTTGGCGAGCAGGTTGAGCGGGCGGTAGTCGATGAGGTCACGCAGGGCCGGATTGACCCGGCAATGGCCTTCGTTGGGCCCGGTACCGCGCTGGAAGTAGCGCTTTCGGAGGGCCGGATCCAGCCCGGCGACGCGGTCGATCGCGTACACGCCGCGGCTGGCGGTGGCCAACACCTGGGTGTCCACGTCGGTCGCCAGGATGCGTACCGGCGGTTTGAGCGTGCCGAAGGTCTCGCAGGCCGTGATGGCCATCGAGTAGGGCTCTTCGCCGGTCGAAGCCGCGCATGACCACAGCTGCAGCGTGCCATGGCCGGCGCGAAGGCGCAGTTCCTCGGTGAGCTTCTCGAAGTGGTGCGGTTCGCGGAAGAACGCGGTGAGGTTGGTGGTCAGCGCGTTGGTGAACGCCTGCCATTCGTCACCGCCGTGGGCTTCGAGCTGGTCCAGGTAGTCGCTGAAGCTGCGCATGCCGAGCGCACGCAGCCGCCGCGACAGCCGTCCATAGACCATGTCGCGCTTGGCCGGCGCCAGCGAGATGCCGACGCGCTGGTAGATCAGCTCGCAGACGCGGCGGAAGTCACGGTCGGCGAACTCGAATTCGCGAGCGTTCGGTGAAGCGGCGTTGGCGGGGGGCGTGGACACGGGCGGACTCGCAGGGGAAGGGGGTGCGGTGATCGCGGGATCGCCGCGGGAACTCAGAATGCTTGCCAGTTGCCGTCATCGGCCGGCGTGCTGCGCGGGGTGCGCACCGGGGCGGCGGCAGGCGGTGCCGGCGGTACCGGGCGGCTGGGGCGGCGCATCGGGGCCAGCTCGGCAACCGCACGGGCGGTCACGGCACTGACCGCCTGGGCGACCTGATTGTCCAGCCGGAAGATCGCCACCGCATCGGCCAGCTGGGTGGCCTGTTCTTCCATCGCGCGGGCGGCGGCAGTGGCTTCTTCCACCAGGGCGGCGTTCTGCTGGGTGGTCTCGTCCATCTGCACCACGGTCTGGTTGACCTGGTCGATGCCGGCGGACTGTTCCTGCGAGGCAGCGGAAATCTCGGCCATGATGTCGGTCACGCGCTGCACCGAGGCCACGATCTCGCCCATGGTGGCACCGGCCTGGTTGACCAGCTGGGAGCCCTCGGCGACCTTGCCGACGGAGTCGTCGATCAGGCCCTTGATCTCCTTGGCCGCGCCGGCCGAGCGCTGGGCAAGCGTGCGAACCTCTGAGGCGACCACCGCAAAGCCGCGGCCCTGCTCGCCGGCACGCGCGGCTTCCACCGCGGCGTTCAGCGCCAGGATATTGGTCTGGAAGGCGATGCCGTCGATGACCGAGATGATCTCGGCGATCTTCCTGGAGGAGGTCTGGATCGCGGCCATGGTGGTCACCACTTCGCCAACGACGTTCCCGCCCTGGGAGGCCACCGTGTGTGCGCCGATTGCCAGCTGGTTGGCCTGGCGGGCATGTTCGGCGTTCTGGCGCACCGTGGAGGTGAGTTCCTCCATCGAGGCGGCGGTCTCTTCCAGGTTGGCGGCCTGCTGCTCGGTGCGGCGCGACAGATCGCTGTTGCCGGTGGCGATTTCACCGGCGGCCAGGTTGATGCTGCCGGCGGCCTCCTGGATCTGGCCGACGATCTGGGTCAGCTGCGCAACGGTGGCGTTGGCATCGTCACGCATGGTGGCGAAGACGCCCTGGAAATCGCCGTGCATGCGCGCGGTCAGATCGCCTTCGGCAATGGCCGACAACAACTGCGAGAGCTTGCCCAGGTTCTCATCGCTGACCTGCATCATCGCGTTGAGGTGACCGATCATCCTGCGGAAATCGTGATCGAAGCGGGCGGTATCGCCCCGCTGGCTGAAATCGCCGGCGGCGGCGGCCGCAGCCAGGCGCTGGATCTCGCCATTGATGCTGCCCAGGTTCTGCTTGACCGCATCGACGGTGCTGGTGATGGCGGCCTTCTCCCCCGGGTAGCGCGCGATATCCGCGCTGAGGTCGCCCTGTGCGTAATGCTGCACCACCGCCAGTACTTCGTCCATGGTCTGCACGTGCGCGCCGACCAGGGTGTTGGTCTCGTGCACCATCAGGCCGTACTCGCCGGGGAAGGCGGTTTCGTCCATGCGGTAGCCGGTGTTGCCGGCGTCATGACGGCTGGCCATCTCGCGCTGGCCGCTGATCACCGCGTGCAGCTGTTCCTGCATGCGCGCCATGCTTTCCAGCAGGCGGCCGGGTTCGTCATGGGCCTGCTCGCCGATGCGGCTGTCCAGCTTGCCGCGGGCGATGCTCTCGGCCACATGGGTGGCCTGGCGCAGGGGCAGGGTGATGCGGTTGCCGATCAGCCAGCTCAGCGCCAGCACGATCAGCACCACGCCGCCGCCGGTCGCCGCCATGATGGCGGTGAACACCAATGCCTGCTGCTGCACATCGTCCATGTAGACGCCGCTGCTGATCACCCAGTTCCATGGTGCGTACATGCCGGCATACGCGACCTTCTCCACCACCTTCTCGGTGCCCGGCTTGGCCCACTGGTAGGAGACGAAGCCGCCGCCGAGGCGGGCCATGCCGATCTGGTCGTAGTACACGCGCACCCCGTCATCGGTGCGGTAGTCCTTCATGTCCTGCCCGATCAGCTCCTTGCGGAACGGATGCATGAGCATGCGGTAGTTCGTGTCGTACACGTTGAAGTAGTAGGTGTCGCCGTCGGCACGCATGCTTTCCAGCGCCGTCAGCGCGGCCTGCTTGGCCGCGGCTTCGGTCAGTTCACCGCTGTCCGCCAGCCGGTGGTAGTGCTCCAGGATGCCGTAAGTGAGCTCGACCTGGGTCTTCAGGCTGTCCTTGCGGGTGTCGGTCAGATCCAGGTACTGCATGCGCGCAGCGACCACCGACAGGGCGATGACACCCAGGGCGATCAGCACGGTCAGCAGGTTGAGCTTGCGCCTGACGGACAGGTTGGAGAAATACGGGTTCCAGCGGCGGAATAGATTCATGGGCAGGGCATCTGAGCGGGCAAAAGCACGTGGCGATGCCAGGAGCACGCGGTGGCGATCACCATCCTGGCTGGCCGCGACGACGTGTCGGGCAATGCTGTTATCGGCCGGATCCGGCGAGTATTGAGTGCGTTGCCTATCGGCCATTCAGCCGGCCAACAAAAAACCCCGGTGCCGAAGCACCGGGGCCTGTCATTCACAACACGCCGCAGGGCGGCTTAGAACTCCTGCCAGTCGCCGTCGGCCAGTTCGGTGGCCACCGGTCGCGAGGCCGGGCGACGCACTGCAGCCTGCGCCAGCGGCGCGCGGACGGCGCGCGGCGGGGCTGCCACGACCGGAGCGGGTGCGAGCTCATGCTCGTCCAGCTTGAAGATCGACACCGCATCGGTCAGATGGCCGGCCTGTTCTTCCATCGCACGGGCGGCGGCGGTGGCTTCTTCCACCAGCGCGGCGTTCTGCTGGGTGGTCTCATCCATCTGCACCACGGTCTGGTTGACCTGCTCGATGCCGGCGGACTGCTCCTGCGAGGCCGCGGAGATCTCGGCCATGATGTCGGTCACGCGCTGCACCGAGGCGACGATCTCGCCCATGGTGGCGCCTGCCTTCTGCACCAGCGCCGAGCCATCATTGACCTTGCCGACGGAGTCGTCGATCAGGCCCTTGATCTCCTTGGCCGCACCGGCCGAACGCTGGGCCAGGGTGCGTACTTCGGAGGCCACGACCGCGAAGCCGCGCCCCTGTTCACCGGCGCGTGCCGCTTCGACGGCCGCGTTCAACGCGAGGATGTTGGTCTGGAAGGCGATGCCGTCGATGACCGAGATGATCTCGGCGATCTTCTTGGACGAGGTCTGGATCGCGCTCATGGTCGTGACGACCTGGCCGACCACGTCACCGCCCTGCGAGGCCACGGTGTGCGCACCGATGGCGAGCTGATTGGCCTGGCGGGCATGCTCGGCGTTCTGGCGCACGGTGGACGTCAGTTCCTCCATCGAGGCCGCGGTTTCTTCCAGGTTGGCGGCCTGCTGTTCGGTACGGCGCGACAGGTCACTGTTGCCGGTGGCGATCTCGCTGGCGGCCGAGTTGATCTGCTGGCTGGAGTGCTTGATCCGGGTGACGATGCCGCTGAGCTGCTCGGCGGTGGCGTTGGCGTCGTCGCGCATCCTGGCGAACACGCCCTGGAAGTCGCCGTGCATACGCACGGTCAGGTCGCCCTGGGACAGCGCGGCGAGCAGGTTGGAGACCTGTTCGATGCTGGCCGAGTTGGCATCCAGCAGGCCGTTGAGCTGCTGGGCCAGCTGCAGGAAGAAGCCTTCCTTGCCATCGCTGTCGATGCGGCCGGAGAGGTCGCCGGCTGCGGCCTGGGCGATCACGCGCGCCACTTCGGCTTCCACCAGGGCTTCCGGAGTGCGGTCGCGCCATTCGATGACGTGGCCGACGGTCTCACCCTGTTCGTTGGCGATCGAGGAGATGACCTGGGCGAACTGGGCTTCGCCGAACTGCATCGGGCGGCGGCTGACGCCGTGCTGCTGCAGCTGGGCCAGGGTCTTGGGATCCATTTCGCTGCCGTGCTCCAGCGCGGCGGCCGACTTGCCGATCAGCGAGGCGGCGGCGTCGAAGTCCGGCAGGTCCTTGCGGATGTCGGCTTCGTACTGGCTCAGGGTCTGCTGCAGGGCGCGGTTGCTGTACACGATGGTGTGGTGCGCATCGGTCAGGTAGACGCCAGTGGAGCTGTAATCCAGCGCAGTCCGGATGCGCAGGTTCTCGCGGGCGATGGCCTGGTCGGTTTCGGTACGCTCGCGCAGATCGCGCTGCATGCGCTGCATGGCCTGCAGCAGATCGCCGACTTCATCCTTGCGGCTGACATCGATATGGCCGTCCAGCTTGCCGCTGGCCACATCGTTGGCGACCGAGACGGCGCCGCGCATGCTGCCCACCAGCGAACGGGCAAACAGATACACCAGCACCAGGCCCAGGGCGGCGCCGCCGAGCAGGGTGATGACGGTCAGCGTGGCCGAGGCGGCATAAGTGGATTCGGCTTCTTCGCGGGAGGCGCGCGAGAGGCGGTTGTCTTCGGCGATCAGCGCTTCGAGCGCGGCCGAGGCCTTGCGATGCTTGGCGCGGGTTTCACCGACAAAGGTGTCCACGGCATCGTCGGGCAGGTCCAGCTCGAGCATTTCGGTGACGGCGTCGTAGGACGCCAGCGAGTCCGTCCAATCCTTGGCGAAGGTGTCAAACAGCTTCTTCTGCTGCGGATTGTCGATCAGCGCGGGGTATTTTTTGATCGAGGCATCGATCTGGGTGCGAAGCTCCGCCGCGCGGGACTTGGCTTCGGCCTTGACGTCATCGCTGGCGCGGATGAGGCCCTGGTAAGCGGAGTTGCGGTACTCGCCGACCATGCCACGTAGCTCGCCGGCCATGCGGATGCTGTCCATCCGGGGTCCGGCCAGTTCGGTGGTGACGTTGTTGAGTGAGTGCAGGCCACGATAGGCCACGATGCCCTGCAGCAGCATTACCAGCAGGAGGACGCCGAAAGTCAGCATCAACTTGGGCATCAGTTTGAGGTTGTTGATCCACGGCATGGCAGGTGCGGTCTCCAGTGGCAAACGCGTCCGGCCGTCGGGGCCGGTTGCAGCGACCACGCCGGCCTGGGCCGGCGTGGCAGGGCGTACGGGGAATTACTTGATGTTGGCCAGCTTCAGGCCGGCCGGCGAGCTGACTTCGATTTCAGCGCGCGAGGCATCGCGGGCGATCTTGCCGATCACGCAGACGGTCTTGCCTTCCAGCGATTCCAGCGGGAAGCTGAACTTGTCGCGGTTGGCGCCGGCGATGCGGGCCGAGAAGGTGTGGCGCGGGAAAGCGCCGCCCATGTACAGGAAGGTCGGCTGGCCTTCAGAGCCTTCGGCGTACCGGGCCTTTTCGACCTTGCCGCAGACCATGCCGTCCTTGCCGACCGAGCGCGGGGCCATTTCCGGCGGAATCATTTCACCGGACTGGGCGAATGCAGTAGAGGTGGAAGAGGCGATCACGGCGACCGAGAACAGGGCAAGCAGGGACTTCATCGGGAAGATTCTCCGGGGATATGGGCAGTTGGCCCGGCCATGGGCGATCCAGTGCAGCCGGGTTCTGAAACCAGCTATCGGCCGGTCCGGGCGGAACTGAAGCACGTTTTTTCGTCAGTGGCCGCCACGGTACGTACCGGGCGCAGACAGCGCTTTGTTCTGTGACGTATGTCTCAGGCTGCGACGTCGTCGATGACCGGGGCCTGGCCCATGTCGGCGCTGTCGAGCAGGGTTTCGATATCCAGCAGGATCAGCATGCGATCGTCCTGGGTGCCGATGCCGGAGATGAAGCGGGTATCGACGGCGGCGCCGAACTCGGGCGTCGGGCGGATCTGATCGGCAGCCAGCGGGATGACGTCGGAGACGCTGTCGACGACGATGCCGACGACGCGGTCTTCGACGTTGAGCACGATCATGACGGTGAAGGCGTCGTAGGTGGCATTTTCCAGGCGCAGCTTGAGGCGCAGGTCGATGACGGGGACGATGGTGCCGCGCAGGTTGATGACGCCTTTGATGTAGTCCGGGGCATCGGGGACGCGGGTGACGGAGTCGTAGCCGCGGATTTCCTGGACTTTGAGGATGTCCACGCCGTAGTGCTCGGCGCCGAGGGTGAAGCTGAGGTATTCGCCGCCGTCGCTGGCGGCGTTGGTATTCTTGTCGTTCATCGAGGGGTCCTGGGTCGGGCGTGGCGGTCGAATAACCGGGGGTCACGCTGGATATCGGCCTGGCCGGGGGCGACTTTAGGGTGCTTGGCGAGAGCAACGGCGTTGGCGGTGCTGCGTTCGGCGGCTGGGCTGGTGTGGGTGGGGGCGTGTCCCGCCAACCCACCCGCGCCGACCCAGTCACGCAGCATCAAACCGCCGAGCAGTTGAGGCAGCCATCAACTCTCCCCATTCTTCCTCGCACTGCGCTGCCGGTCGATGCGGAAGATGTAGCGCTGGATCGCGCTGTCGCCACCGCGCGGGAGGTCGTCGAAGCGCATGCCGATGCGCTTCATCTCGACACCGTTGGGCAGCTTGACCGCCAACTGGTTGCAGACGATCAGCGAGACATGCAGCGGGCTGCCGTCGGGGAGGTCGAGCTGGGCGGCGTAGCGTTTCTGCAGGGAGAATACGTTGCAGTCCACCGGCACCGTGACGGCCAGGCCGCCGCCGCTGATGTCCACCACGCGCAACTGCAGGATCTCACTGCGGTCTTCGTTGATCGGGAACTGCAGGTGGGGCGAATCGGTGATCGGCGTTTCCAGCCGGTACAGTTCGCGGCGCTGCAGGTGCACCAGCTCGTCGGGGAAGGGCACGCGGAAAGCAACATGCCCTTCGTTGCGAACGCGTTCCAGGCCATCCAGGCGGAAGCGCACCATCACCCGGTCCAGCTGGGCGAAGCAGAGCAGGTGGCCGGCGTCTTCGGCGGCGCGGTTGGCGGGCTCGGACGGGCTGCCGTCCAGCAGCAGCCAATCGTCGTCTTCGTCCAGTTCCAGCACCGCGGTGGGGAAGGATTGATCGCGGCCGCCCAGATGGGCGTTGATCAACGAACGCTGGTCGATCAGCGCCTGCAGCAACTGCCGGATCTGGCGGGGATTGCGGACCAGGTACCTGTCATCCGTGCCGTCGTCGTGCGCGGCATGGGATCGGTCGTGTGCGTCGAGGCTGCCTTCGGACATGGAATCTGCTGAGTTGGGCGGGTGCTGGCATGCGTAGATGCCGGGGCTCAGTCCGTTTATCGGCAGTAGTTCACATTTATGTAGGGGAATTGTGCGGCTGTGGCGTGGCATGGCACCGGCGAAACGACGACACCCCGCCGGAGCGGGGTGTCGAAGGTCGATCGATCACGTGCCGAACGCGATCAGAATTCCTGCCACTCGGTATCGTTGGCCAGGGCCGGTTCACGGCTCATGACACGGCGGGGCGCGGCCACCACGCTGCGCGGCTTGGCCGGTGCCGCAGCGCGCGGCGGGGCGGGTGCGCGGATGACGGCTGCGGGTGCTGCGTGCGCCTGGCCCTCCAGCTTGAACAGCGCGACCGCATCGGTCAGATGGCCGGCCTGTTCTTCCATCGCACGGGCAGCGGCGGTGGCTTCCTCCACCAGCGCGGCGTTCTGCTGGGTGGTCTCATCCATCTGCACCACGGTCTGGTTGACCTGCTCGATGCCGGCGGACTGCTCCTGCGAGGCCGCGGAGATCTCGGCCATGATGTCGGTCACGCGCTGCACCGAGGCGACGATCTCGCCCATGGTGGCGCCGGCCTGGTTGACCAGTTGCGAGCCTTCGGCGACCTTGCCGACCGATTCGTCGATCAGGCCCTTGATCTCCTTGGCCGCGCCGGCCGAGCGCTGGGCCAGGGTGCGCACTTCGGAGGCGACGACCGCGAACCCACGACCCTGCTCACCGGCACGGGCGGCTTCCACCGCGGCGTTCAGCGCCAGGATGTTGGTCTGGAAGGCGATGCCGTCGATCACGGTGATGATGTCGGCGATGCGGCGCGAGGAGGCGTCGATTTCGTGCATGGTGCTGACCACGCGGCCCACCACGTCACCGCCCTGCGAGGCGACCGAGTGCGCGCCGATGGCAAGCTGGTTGGCCTGACGGGCGTGTTCGGCGTTCTGGCGCACGGTGGAGGTCAGTTCCTCCATCGAAGCCGCGGTTTCTTCCAGATTGGCGGCCTGCTGCTCGGTACGGCGCGACAGATCGTTGTTGCCCGAGGCGATCTCGCCGGCCGCGGTGCTGATGCTGGAGGACGCCTGCTGGATGCGGCCGACGATCTGGGTCAGCTGGGCAACGGTGGTGTTGGCGTCGTCGCGCATCGAGGCGAACACGCCGTGGAACTCGCCCTGCATGCGCGCGGTGAGGTCGCCGTTGGCGATGGACTGCAGCAGGTGCGAGAGCTGGGACAGATTGCCATCGGCGACCTGCATCATCGTGTTGAGGTGCTCGATCATGACCCGGAAGTCGTGGTCGAAGCGCGTCGCATCGCCACGCTGGGTGAAGTCACCTGCAGCAGCGGCCTGGGCCAGCGACTGGATCTGGGTGTTGATCGCCAACAGGCTGGCCTTGGCCGCATCCATTGATTCGTGCAGGATAGCGCGGGTGCCGGGCAGGCGGCGGGCGTTCGGCGAGAGGTCGCCGGCGGCGTACTGGTTCAGGACGTTGATCGCGTCCTTGATTGAATCCAGGTGCTCGAAGATCACCGTGTTGATGCCAGCGGCCAGCTGGCCATACACGCCCGGGAAATCTTCCGGAATACGGTGGCTGATGTCCGGGCCGGCGTGCATTTCCACCATCTGCTGGGTCTGCTCGGAGAAGCGGCGCAGCATCACGGTCATGTCGCGGGTGGCGGTCAGCATCTTGCCGGCTTCATCCTTGCTGGTGGCCTGGATGTTGACCGACAGATCGCCACGGGCGACCGACTGGATGGCGTGCACGGCCTGGCCGAGCGGGCGGGTGATGGCGCGCGAGATCACGACGCCCATCACGGCAGCCAGCAGCGACAGCAGCACGATGCAGCCGAGGATCGCGTAGACGCTGTTCTGGTGCGTGGCGTTGGCGCTCTCGATGCGGCTGGCCATCACGCCGTTGCTGAACTCACCCAGGTCCTTGAGCGCGGCGAACAGCGCACGGCGCGCCGGGCGCGACTGTTCATCGGAAATCTGCTGGGCAGTGACGCCGTCGCCAGCGGCGATGGCATCCTTGATCAGGCCGTTGGCCTTGAAGTAATCGGCGGTGCGGGCGGCAACCACTTCGTACAACTGACGTTCCTTGTCGCCGGCCGGCAGCAGCGCGTAGGCGGCCAGCTCGGCGTTGACGATCTTGCCGGTGTCGGCCATGCGCTTGTCGTAGTCGGCGACCGACTCCGGCTTGTCCAGCACGGTCAGCTGGGCCATTTCGTAGGTGCGGAACTCGCCGAGCTGCGCACGCACTTCGCCCAGGTGCTGCACGGAGGGAATGTCGTTGGTGCTCATCGCGCGCAGCTGGGCGTTGGCTTCGCCCAGGCGGAGCAGGGCGAAGCTGCCCAGGGCCAGTGTCATCAACGTGGTGAGGGTGAAGCCTACCGCCAGCTTGCGGGCGATGGGCAGGTCGTGGAACCACTTCATGATTGGAACTCCGGGCAGGGCAGTGACGCACAGCCGTGGGGTGCTGGGCGGAATCAGCGGGGATGGGAGAGAGTGGAGCGGAGGAGCGCGACGGTTGCCGTAGTCGCTACTTCGGATAGCGGCGCTGATCGACCGCAACTTGATAGTGCTGCGTCACATTTTTTTCACGTTCGCCATCACGGTTCAGCGGGCGGCGATGGTTGCTGTTGCAAGGGTTTGAGCGGGCTGGTCCGTACGCAAGCGGACGGCAGGAGGGGAGGCTCGCTGCCATCGTCCGCTGATGGAGTTCACAGTTCAACGCACCGTGATCACCGACGCCCACGCACGCCCACAAACGAACGCCGCCGCTCCCGGGGGAGCGGCGGCGTCGGGGACAGCATGCTGGAGGCGCGTTATGCGGCCTGTGGCACCTTGAGCGACCGCACCAGGCCGCCGATGTCGACGATCAGCGCGACCCGGCCGTCGCCGAGGATGGTCGCACCGGAAACCCCGCTGATACGGCGGTAGTTGTTCTCGATGTTCTTGACCACGACCTGCTGCTGGCCGACCAGTTCGTCTACTTCCAGCGCGATCTTCTGGCCGTCGCCCTCGACGACCACCACCAGCGGATCGTCCATGGCACGGCCACCGTAGCCGTAGTACTCGCTGAGCGAGAGGATCGGCAGGTATTCGCCACGCACCCGCAGCACCCGGCCTTCGCCGGCCATGGTGCGTACATCGTCGGCCTGCGGTTGCAGGGCTTCGAGCACATAGGCCAGGGGAAGGATCAACGTTTCGCCGGCCACCGAGACGGTCATGCCATCCAGGATCGCCAACGTCAGCGGCAGGCGGATCAGCACGCGGGTGCCGTTGCCGGCCTGGCTTTCCAGCTGTACTTCGCCACCCAGCGCCTGGATGTTGCGGCGGACCACATCCATGCCGACGCCACGACCGGACAGATCCGTGACGGCATCAGCGGTGGAGAAGCCCGGCTGGAAGATGAGATCCCAGACCTGCGCGTCGGTGGGGTTGTCCGGCACGCTCAGGCCGCGTTCGAGCGCCTTGGACAGGATCTTGTCGCGGTTCAGGCCACGGCCGTCATCGCTGACTTCGATCACGATGTGGCCGCCCTGATGCGAGGCCGCCAACGTGATCGTACCGGTTTCGTCCTTGCCCGCTTCGCGACGCACGTCCGGCATTTCCAGGCCGTGGTCGATCGAGTTGCGGACCAGGTGCACGAGCGGATCGGCGATCTTCTCGATCAGGCCCTTGTCCAGCTCGGTGCCTTCGCCGATGGTGCGCAGGCGCACGTGCTTGCCCAGGCGCGAGGACAGATCGCGGACCAGGCGCGGGAAGCGCCGGAAGACCGCGTCCACCGGCAGCATGCGCACGCCGATGACCGCTTCCTGCAGATCGCGGGTATTGCGTTCCAGCAGATCCAGGCCGGTCAGCAGCTGCTCGGCCTGCGCCGGATCCAGCGCGTGCGAGACCTGCTTGAGCATGGCCTGGGTGATGACCAGTTCGCCGACCAGATTGATCAGCGCATCGACCTTGTCCACGCTGACGCGGATCGAGGTCTCGGCTTCATGGGCGGCGGCGGGCGGTGCGGCCGCAGCCGTGGGGGCGACGACGGCGGGTTTGGCCTCGACCGGCGCGCTGGTGGCCAGGCTCGGCGGTGCGGCCGGACGGATGTCCAGTTCGCAGTCGTCCACGACCCAGGCGAAGGTATCTTCGATCTTGCTGCGCGGTACCTTGCCGACCAGGCCGAGGTCCCACGCCAGGTGCGCTTCGAGCGGATCGAGCTGGTCGAAGCCGGGCAGGCGATCCAGGCGTGCGGCGACCTGCAGCGAGCCCAGGTGCTCGAGCTCGCGGATGATGCGCAGCGGGTCGTTGCCGCTCATGAACAGCGACGGCGCCGGCACGAAACCGATCTGCCACGCCTCCGGGGTGTCATCGACCTTGGCGGCGGCGACCGGTGCCGCAGCAGCGGCCTGGCCGGACAGCACCGCTTCCAGGCGCGCCTTGACCTCGGCGACCGCGTGCGGATCTGCGGCCTGGCCGTGTTCGGCTTCGCGCAGCAGGGCGCGCAGCACGTCCACCGACGCCAGCATCGCATCAACCGCGGCCGGCTCCAGCGCCCGCTTGCCGGCACGCAGTTCGTCCAGCAGCGTTTCCAGTACGTGGGTCAACGCGGCGATCGCGTCGAAGCCGAAGGTGCCGGCGCCGCCCTTGATCGAATGCGCGGCACGGAACACCGAGTTGATGATCTCCGGGTCCTGCTGGCCCGATTCGAGCGCCAGCAGGCCAGCTTCCATCGCATCCAGCCCCTCGCGGCTTTCTTCGAAGAAGGTGGCGTGGAAACGTTGCAGATCCATGCTCATGGTGCGGGGTGTCCAGGTGCGAGGGGAGGGAAGGGTGAAGCGGGATCAGCCCAGGACTTTCTGGACGGTGGCGACCAGCTGTTCCGGGTTGAACGGCTTGACCAGCCAGCCGGTCGCGCCGGCGGCCTTGCCTTCGGACTTCTTGTCCGCGGCCGATTCGGTGGTCAGCATCAGCATCGGCGTGAACTTGTAGTCCGGCAGCTGGCGCAGCTCACGGATCAGCGCGATGCCATCCATGTTGGGCATGTTGACGTCGGTGACCACCGCGTTGAAGCGTTGGCCCTTGGCACGACCGAGGGCGACCGCGCCGTCTTCGGCTTCCTCGACGGAAAAGCCGGCCGAGGTGAGGGCGAAAGAGACCATCTGGCGCATCGACGCCGAATCGTCCACCACCAAGATACGTGCGCTCATGCAGCGTTCTCCACAGATTTCAGGTTGTCATGGGGTGCATCCAGGCCGAGGGCCTGGGTGACGCCGAGCAGACGCGCGGCATCACGGAAGGTTGCGGTGCAACCGTGGAATCCGGTGGGATGCCCGGCCTTGCGGCGGGCCTCGACGAATGCGCACAGCACCTGCACCGAGGCGGTATGGATACGGCCGACCTGGCTGGCATCCAGCGTCAGATCGCCGGCCTGATCCACCAGGGGGGCCAAACGTGTTTTCAGCTCGGTGCTGGTCTCGATGCCGAGATCATCACCCAGGGCCACAGTGCTCATCATTGCTCCGGACAAACGGTTCCGAGGTCTATAACGGCAATAACCCGGGAAGCTTTAGCCGTTCCGGCGGTCAGTTCAGCAGCTGCGTCGCATCCAGCAGGATCATCGGCTGGGCGCCACCGCGGGCCACGCCCCGGAAGAGGTCGTTGGAGATCTGGCAGATGCGGGCGGTATCGGGGGGCTCGATCTGCGAATCGGTGAGGTTGGCGACATCCTCCACGGCCGAGACGCGCAGGCCCATGGTCTCGCCGTTCTCTTCCAGCACCACGATGCGGGTATTGGCGTCGTTACCGGCGGCGCTGCTGCCCAGGTGGATGCCCAGGTCCATCACCGGCACCACCTGGCCGCGCAGGTTCATGATGCCCAGCATTGCCGGCGAGGTGCCGCGCAGCGGCAGCAACGGCACCGGCAGGACCACTTCCTGGACCTTGAGCAGTTCCAGCGCGTAGGCCTGGGCGCCGCAGCGCAGGCGCAGCCAGCGGGAGGTGCGTTCGCTGGCGCGACGGTTCTCGCGCGGGCTGGAGGCCGGGTCACGTGCCTGGCGTTGTAGTTCCTCCCAGCTGCCGGGGCGGCTCTGTGCCAGCGAAGGGCTGCCGGCGCGGACGCTGGTGGCGGCCGGCATCGGCGGCATCGGCGTCATGGAGGGCATCGGCCGGGCGATCGGTGCGCGGGCGCTTGGCACCGCCGCGATCGGTGCCGGGGCGGGGGCTGTTGCGGGCGCGTCGGCACCTGTGGCCACGGGATCTATTTCGTAGACGACCTCGGGCGGCAGGTCGTCCCAGCTGGGGCGGGCTTCGTCCACGGGTGCAGGCATCGCGCCGCTGAGGAGGGGGTCGTTGCGCAGTTCATCGAGCAGGTCGTCGAAGCCCGGCGCGACAGCAATTGATTCAGCCGCCGAAGCTGCTTCGGTGACGCCCACGTCGACGGTGGCAGACCCGGCGTCCACTGCTTCGATGGCTTCGGTTGCGGCGAGAGCATCCACCACCTCGGCCACTGCGACCGGCACCGGCGCCTCTGTCGGCGCCGGCATCGCGTCGCCGAGCAGCTGCTCCAGGTAGTCGTCCAGGACGCCGGCGGTGTTCATGCCGCGCGCTCCATCTGCTGCGCATCGTCGGCCAGGATCCATTCCAGGGCGCGGCGGTAGGCGGCCAGGCCACGCCCGGGGTAGTCCTCCGATTGCGGTGGCACGGTGAGGCTGGCGGCGTTGCAGATCCGGGTGTCGACCGGGATCGCGTCTTCCCAGACGCGGTGGCCGTGCTTGTCCTGCATCAGCTTGACGGTTTCGTTGCCAGCGCGGGTGCGGCGGTCGAACAGGGTCGGCAGGATCGACATCGGCAGCGGGCGGCGGCGCGAGCGCTCGACCATTTCGCCGGTGCGGACCATCCCATCCAGGCCGTGCAGGGCCAGCGGCTCGGCCTGGGTGGGGATGATCAGGCGGTCGGCTGCGGCCAGTGCGTTGATCATCAACAGGCCCAGGGTGGGCGCGCAGTCGAGCAGGATGTAATCGTGCTGTCCCTGATGGCGGCCCAACGCATTCTGCAGGGCCAGGCCGAGGCCGGGCTGGTTCGCGCTGCGGCGCTCCAGCGTGGCCAGCGCGGCCTGCGCGCAGACGTAGTCCAGGCCCGGGATGTCGCTGTGGTGGGCGAGGGTGGAAAGCTCGGCCGGTGGCGCGGCGAACAGTTCCAGCACGCCCTGCGGCGGTGGATCCAGCGGCACGCCGAAGGCGCGGGTCAGCGACGAATGCGGATCCAGATCGATCAACAGCACGCGGTGGCCCTGCGTAGCCAAGCCGCGGCCGAGCGCGAGCGTTGTGGTGGTCTTGCCCACCCCGCCTTTCTGATTGGCAACAGCCCAGATACGCATGCGGTTCACTCCTTCATTGCGGGCGGAACGGCGGCGCCAACGCGGCTGCCGGCCGGCACCGGTGGCAACTGCACCGGTGCGATGGGGGTAACAGGGGTGCTGGCGGCCGGTGCCTTGGCCGCATCGGCGGCGTCGGCATCGGCGCTGAGCCGGTCGGTGATCGGATCGATGCTCTGCGCGGTATCGGCCAGGATGATCACCATCACCCGCCGGTTGCGGTTGCGGCCTTCGGCGCTGGCATTGTCTTCGCGCGGGCGGAATTGGCCATAGCCAACCATCGCCAGCCGTGCCGGCTGCAGGCCCTGATCGGCGAACAGGTGCACCACGCTGGCCGCGCGCCCAGCCGACAGCTCCCAGTTGGAGGGGAACAGCGAGGTGGCGATCGGGATGTTGTCGGTGTGGCCTTCCACGCGCACGCCGTTGGGTGCATCACGCAGCACTACGGCCAGCTTGGAGAGGGTGTCGCGCGCGTGCACATCCAACGTGGCCGAGCCGGTCGGGAACAGGATGTCGCTGTTGATCTCCACTTCGATCCACAGCTCTGTGCGACGCACGGTGATCATGCCGCGTTCGATCAGCGGCGCCAGCGTGGCGGTGAGCTTGTCGGCGATGCCGTTGAGCTGACGCTCGGCGCGCTGCAGCTGTTCCTGGTTGCGGATCGAGACCGGCATGCGCATCTGCGAGGCCATCGCCGGCAGCAGGGTCGGGTCGTTGCTGGGGGCGGGGGCGGAGGGGCCGATCTTGGTCCCGGCCCTGATCACCGAGGGGCTGTCCCAGCCGCCCCCCTGGACCTGCTGGTTGCCGACCTGCACCGGGTTGATGGTGCGCGGCGCGCCACCGAAGGCGGTGGTCAGCGCGTCGGCCATGATCCGGTATTTGCCCTCGTTGAGCGAGGAGATGGCGTACATCACCACGAAGAAGGCGAGCAGCAGCGTCATGAGGTCGGCGTAAGGGATCGCCCAGGCCTCATGGTTGGCATGTTCTTCGTGGTGCTTGCGGCGGGCCATGTCAGTGCAGGAACCCGGACAGGTTGGTTTCGATGTTGCGCGGGTTCTCACCCTGGGCGATGGAAATCAGCCCTTCGATGATCATTTCGCGGTCGCGGCTGTTGTGGTGGATCACGCTCTTGAGCTTGGCCGAGACCGGCAGGAACAGCAGGTTGGCCGAGGCGATGCCGTAGATGGTGGCGGTGAACGCCGCCGCGATGCCGTGGCCGAGCTTGCTCGGGTCGGCAAGATTCTTCATCACCGCGATCAGGCCGAGCACCGCGCCGATGATGCCCAGCGTCGGCGCATAGATGCCCATGCCCTCGAACACCTTGGACGCGGCCAGATCCTGGCTTTCCTGGCTGCTCAGCTCGATCTCCATCATGTGCCGGATGGTCTCCGGCTCCACGCCGTCCACCAGCAGCTGCAGCCCCTTGCGCAGGAACGGATCGTCCTGGGCGTCGACCTGCGCTTCCAGACCGAGCAGGCCCTGGCGGCGGGCGATGTTGCTCCACTCCACGATCTGCTGGATCAGGTGGCGGCGGTCGCTGCTCGGCGGCAGGATCACCCACTTCACGATCTTGAAGGCGTGCTTGAACACGGCCGGCGAGGTATGCAGCAGGATCGAGGCGATGGTGCCGACGATGACGATCACGAAGGCGGCCGGCGACCACAGCGACGCCAGACCGGCCCCCTTGAGGATGCTGCCGCCGACCAGTGAGGCCAACGCGAGGAAAAGTCCAATGAGGCTGAGTCTGTCCATGGGTCCGTTATCGGCTTGTGTGAATGGGACTTGAGACGCCGAAGGAATCCAGTGATGCGGCGGTCACACTTTCACGCGGTCAATCGTGGTGGGTACGCAGCCCGTCCACGTCCAGGATCAGCGCCATGCGGCCGTCACCGATGAGGGTGGCGCCGGCATAGCCACGCAACCCGCGCAGGGCTTTCGGAAGCGGCTTGATCACGACTTCCTCGCGGCCGCGCACCTGGTCCACCACCAGGCCGAAGCGGGCTTCACCGGCCTGCAGTACGACGATGGTCAGCAGTGAGGACGGCATCGGCTCGACATCGAGCCAGTGGCGCAGATCGACCAGCGCGAGCGTGTGCGATTTGCGGTCCAGCACGGCGCGGCCGTCGAACCAGCCCAGGGAGGTGTTGGGGGCATGCAGCACCTCCATCACGCGGGCCAGGGGCAGGGCGTAGACGTCTTCGCCGGCCTGCACCAGCAGGGTCGGCAGGATCGCCAGGGTCAGCGGCACGCGGATCATGAAGCGGCTGCCGCGGCCCAGCTCGGATTGGATCTGGATCTGGCCGCTGAGCTCGCGGATGCGGGACTGGACCACGTCCATGCCCACGCCGCGGCCGGAGATGTCGGTGACCTGTTGCTTGGTCGAGAAACCGGGCAGGAACACCAGGTGCAGGCATTCCTCGCTGCTCAGGCGGGCAGCGGCTTCCGGATCGATCAAGCCCTTCTCGCGTGCCTTCTGGCGCAGGCGTTCGGGGTCGATACCCGCGCCGTCGTCCTGCACTTCGATGCTGACGTAGTCGCCTTCCTGCTGCGCGGACAGGCGCACGTGGCCACTGCGCGGCTTGCCCTGGGCCTCGCGCAGGTCCGGCATTTCCACGCCGTGGTCGATCGCGTTGCGGACCAGATGGACCAGAGGATCGGCCAGCGCTTCGACCAGGTTGCGGTCCAGCTCGGTTTCCGCACCGATCAGCTCAAGTTCGACCTCCTTCTTCAGCGAGCGCGCGACATCGCGCGCCACCTTGGGGAAGCGCGAGAACACCTTGCCGACCGGCTGCATGCGGGTGCGCATGACCGCCGACTGCAGGCGGGCGGTGGCGATGTCCAACGTGGAGACCGCACGGTCAAGCTCTTCATCGTGCAGGCGCGCACGCAGGGTCTTGAGCCGGTTGCGTGAGAGCACCAGCTCGCCGATCAGGTTGACGATCGCATCCAGGCGCTTGGTGTCCACGCGCACGGTGTGTTCGGCTTCGGCGACCGGTTTGGCCGGGGCCGGCTTGGCGCCCGGTGCGGCCGGCGCAGCCACGGCGCGCGGTGCAGCCACCGGCGCGGCGGCACCGGCCTTGGCGCCGGGAACAGCGCCACCGTGCAGCTGGTCCAGCAGGGCTTCGAACTCGTCCTCGCCGATCAGGCCGTCATCTTTCTTCGGGGCCGCGATGGCGGTCGGTGCGGCACCGCCATGCAACTGGTCGAGCAGCGCCTCGAACTCATCATCGGTGATCATCTCGCCGCCGCTGGCCGTGGTGGCAGCCGCCGGCGCCGGCGTGGCCGGCCCGCTGACGTCGAACTGGGCGATCAGCTCCGGCGGGGCGTAGCCCGGCTCGGTCCCGGCCGAGACCGAATCCAGCATCGACTGCAGGTAATCCAGCGATTGCTGGGCCGCATCGAAGTGGTGGGCCTGCAGCGTGGCCTGGCCGGAGCGGGCCATGCCGAGGGTTTCCTCGGCGGCGTGGCACAGCTCGACCATCGCCTGGATGCCGAGGAAGCCGGCACCGCCCTTGAGCGTGTGGAAGCCACGGAACACGGCGTTGAGCTGGTCGGCATCCTGGGGCGCCTGCTCCAGCGACACCAGCTGTTCGCCGAGGCGATCCAGGATTTCCTGGGCCTCGAGGATGAAGTCGGCAGCGATATCGTCTGGCACAGCACTCATGATCGTTACAGTCCCAGGTCCGAGAGCAGGTCGTCGGCGTCGTTCTGTGACACCGCATGGCGATCCAGGCCCTTCAGGGCCGGGCCGGCCAGGCCGTTGTTGTCGCGCTTGTTCTCGTCTTCCTGCGGGGGCAGGCCGAGCGCACCGAAGCCCTCATGCACGCGACGCACGATCCCGACCACGCGGCGGATGATCTGCCCGGTCAGGTCCTGGTAGCTCTGGGTCAGCGCGATTTCGGTGAGGTTGTGGCGGATCCGGTCCAGTTGCTGGCCCTGGTCGGGCGTCAACCCGTTGGCGCGCAGCTGTTCGGTGAGCGAGCGACATTCTTCGGCCAGGTCCAGCGTGCGGTGGGTGGCCTGTTCGGTCATCGCCACCACGTGGTCCAGGCGCGCGCAGGCGTCATCCAGCTCGCCGGCTTCGCTGGGCAGGCTGGGCAGTTCGCCCAAGGCCTGGCCGAGCTCGCGGGCCAGGCGGTTCAGGCCGGCCATCATCGGCTGCGTGCGCAGCGCGGCGAGGGCGTCGATTTCCCGGCGCCAACCGGCTTCGTCACCGCTTTCCAGCGCGGCCAGGGCATCCTGCAGGCGCTGCACCAGCGCGGATTTGTCGCTCAGGGTTTCCATCAGGCGCTCGCCGCCAGGCGTTCAAAGATCTTGCCGAGCTTTTCTTCCAGGGTCTGGGCGGTGAACGGCTTGATGATGTACCCGTTCACGCCGGCCTGCGCCGCTTCAATGATCTGCTCGCGCTTGGCTTCCGCGGTCACCATCAGCACCGGGAGCGTCTTGAGCTTGGCGTCGGCACGCACGGCCTTGAGCAGGTCGATGCCGGTCATGACCGGCATGTTCCAGTCGGTGACCACGAAATCGAACGGCTGGCTCTGCAACAGCGCCAGCGCGGCATGCCCGTCCTCGGCTTCGGCCGTATTGGTGAAGCCCAGATCGCCCAGCAGGTTCTTGACGATACGACGCATGGTCGAGAAGTCGTCGACGATCAGGATACGCATGTTCTTGTTCAAAGCACTTTCCTCGATTTCAATGGTTCTCGAGGCCGGCGTCTGCCGCCTCGAAGATCTTCAGCCGGCCCCGCAGGCGCAGCACGGCCTGGCCATGGATCTGGCACACGCGCGATTCGCTGACACCCAACACGGCGCCGATCTCTTTCAGGTTCAGTTCCTGCTCGTAGTACAGCGACAGCACCAGCTGTTCGCGCTCGGGCAGCAGGCCGATCGCGTTGCCCAGCTCACGCCCGAACTCGCCGCGTTCCAGCACCTGCTGCGGGGTCGGGCCGCCCTGGGCGACGGTGTCCAGTTCGCCCTGGTCCTCGATCCGCGATTCCAGGCTCAGCACCTGGCCCCGCGAGGCGTCTTCCATCAGGCGCAGGTAATCCGGCAGCGGCATGTCCATCGCGGCGGCCACTTCGGTGGCGCTGGCGGCACGGCCGGTGCTCTGCTCCAGGCGACGGATGGTCGCGGCGGCATCGCGGGCGCGGCGGTGCACCGAGCGCGGCACCCAGTCGCCACGGCGGATTTCATCGATCATCGAACCGCGGATGCGGATCGAGGCGTAGGTTTCGAACGAGGCGCCCTGGTCGGCGTCGTAGCTGCGCGAGGCCTCGATCAGGCCCATCATGCCGGCCTGGATCAGGTCGTCGACCTCCACGCTGGCTGGCAGACGTGCCGCCAGATGATGGGCGATGCGGCGGACCAGATCCGAGTGCTGGGCAATGCACTCGTTGGCCGCGGTCCGCTGGACTTCTTTGTATTGTGCTGCGCCCTTCATACCGTCACCCCGCGTTGCTTGAGGATGCGTTCCAGGAAGAATTCGACCCCGCCACGCGGCTCGGTCGGGGCCTGCCAGCGGGCGGTGCGGCGCGCGATCTCGGTCAGCGCCAGGGCGGCCGGGCTGGACGGGTAGGCCTTCACCACCGGCTGCTGGCGCTGCACCGACAGGCGCAGCCAGTCATCCTGCGGCACGCAGCCCAGGTAGTTCAGCGAGACATCGGCGAGGAACTTCTCGCAGACGCGGCTCAGCTTTTCGTACAGCACGCGGCCTTCGTTCGGGTCGCGCACCATGTTGGCCACCACCTGGATCCGGTCCACGCCGCGCTCGCGCGAGAGGACCTTGATCAGCGCGTAGGCGTCGGTGATCGAGGCCGGCTCATCGCAGACCACCACCACGGTGTCCTGTGCGGCCTGGCAGAAGGTCAGCACGCCATCGGTGATGCCGGCGGCGGTATCCACGATCATGATGTCCAGCTCGCGCTCGAGCTCGGAGAACACGTTGACCAGGCCGACGTGCTCGGCCGGCTGCAGCTCGGCCATGTGGCGGCGGCCGGAGGCGGCCGGGACCACCAGCACGCCGCCGGGGCCTTCCATGATCACTTCTTCCAGCGTGCAGCGCCCGGCGACGAGGTCGGCCAGGGTCACCTTCGGCTGCAGGCCGAGGATCACGTCGATGTTGGCCAGGCCGAGGTCGGCATCCAGCAGCAGCGTGCGCTTGCCCATGTCTGCCAGCGCCACGGCCAGATTGGCCGAAACGTTCGTTTTGCCCACGCCGCCCTTGCCGCCGGTGACGGCGATGGTGCGGACCGGGCCCAGCGGCTGGCTTCGGGTAGCCGACAACGGGAAGGTCTTGGTCAGCTTGGCGTACTCACGCGACGGCATGGTTCAACTCCGGGTTGCAGGGCATATCGGCCGCGCGGCGCAAATCTTCAAGGCGAAGTACAAGATTGGCCGCACTGGCACGGTGCAGGTCGTCAGGAACGTCCTGGCCATCGGTGACCCAGGTGATCGGCAGGCGGTGATCCACGGCCACCGATAGGGCGGTACCGAAGCGGCCGGTTTCGTCCAGCTTGCTCAGCACCACGCCCTGCGGGTTGGCGGCGCTGAAGCGGCGGACCACCTCGTCCATGTCGCCGAAGCTGGTGTTGGCCGGCAGCACCAGCAGGGTGCGGATCTGCTCGGCGGCACGCAGCCACTGCAGCTGGGCCGCCAGGGCGCGGTCGCGCGGGCCCAGGCCGGCGGTGTCGATCAGGACCAGCTTGTAGTCCTTCAGGCGTTCCAGCAGCTGGTTCAGATCGCTGCCGCTGCTGGCCTCGTGGACGGCGATGCCGAGCTGGCGGCCGAAGCCGTACAGCTGCTCGCGGGCGCCGATGCGGCCGGTATCGGTGGTGACCAGGGCGACATCGCGGGCGGCATGCGCCTCGGCGAAACGCGAGGCCAGCTTGGCGATGGTGGTGGTCTTGCCGGCGCCGGTGGGGCCGACCAGGGCGATCACGCCGCCGGCTTCCAGCGGATCGACCGGGGCGATCGGCAGCTTCTTGGAGAGCAGGCCGAGCATCAGGCCGCGGCCACGGTGGGCCTCGGTATCCAGCGGAATCTGCATGGCCACGTCGCGGCTGATGCCGGCGTCGAAGCCGTATTCGTCCATCAGGTCCAGTGCGGCGGCGCGCACCGGCGAGCCGCGCAGGCGCTCATCGGTGAAGCGGTGCATCTCGCGCTCGATGACATGGCGCATGCCGGCCACTTCATGGCGCAGCTGGCGGATTTCTTCGTCATCGCGCTGGATGACCGTCAGTTCCGGCACGCTGGCCCCGACCGGTGCCGGTTCATTGGCGGCGGCGATGACGGTCTCGGCGATCGGCAGCGGGAGGGCCGGCGGCAGGGCAGCCGCGACGATCGGCAAGGGCGCGAGCGCAGCGGCGACCGGCAGCACGGTCTCGTCCGTCTCCTCCAGTGGCGGATCGATCACGAAGCGGGCGCGGTTGATCGGGGCGGGTGCGGCGATGGCCTCTACCGGTGCGGCAGGCGAGGCGGCGGCGGCCTGCTCGACGTTGAACGGCGCGAAGATCTGCTCCGGCAGCGACGGTTCATTGACGGCAGGGCTGACGCTGGCGCGGGCCAGGGTGGCAGCGAAACCGTCGCTGCCCGGCGGCGGCACGATTTCGTTGGCGGTATCCAGGGTGCGACCGGTCGCGCCGACGGCGGCGCGGGCCAGTGCGGCCACGGCCGAGGTGGTTGCGGCCACCGGCTCGGGCGTGGCGACCGGGGCCTTGCGGCGGGTCACCGCGGCAATCACGGCATCGGCGGCGCTGCGCGGGCGCGGTGCCGGCGGCGCGACGTCCTTGCGGGCCGCTTCCAGCGCACGCTGCACGGCGCTTTCGTCGTAGTTGGCCGCCGCCACGATTTCGACACCTTCGGCGATCCGGCGGTTGGACAGGATCACTGCGTCCGGCCCGTGTTCCTTGCGCACCAGGTTCATGGCCGAGCGCATATCGGAGGCGACGAAGCGTTTGATTTTCATGCTGTGGTACCGGGACTGGGGCGGCGGAGTGGTGGAAGGGAAACGCTGGTTGTCGGTGGTCTGCACGGTCAGGGAGTCCCTTTATTTCCTGCTGCGGTGAAATCGAATGAGGTGTCTGTTTTCTGTCGCGGTGCCGTCGGGTGTCCGGCTCAACTGATCGTGCCGACCAGCTTCAACCGTTTGTCCTCGGGCACCTCGCTGTAGGCGAGTACGGACAGCGAGGGGACGCTGTGGCGTACCAGCCGTGCCAGCGCGGCACGTACCGGGCCGGGCACCAGCACGACCGCCGGCTCGTTCTTCGCTTCCTGCTTGCCGACACATTCGGCCAGGCTTTGATGCAGTCGCTCGGCGAGTCCGGGTTCCAGCGCGGCGCCGTTGCCCTGTGTGGACTCCTGCAAGACGCGTTCCAGTTGCGGGTTGAGGGTGAAGACCGGCAGCTCCGGCGACATCCCGGCGATCTCCTGCACGATGAAACGGCCCAGCGCATTGCGCACGGCAGCGGTGAGCACGGCCGGGTCCTGGCTGGTCGGCGCGCTTTCCACCAGCGATTCAACGATCTTGCGCAGCTGGCGGATCGGAATGCGCTCGATCAGCAGGTTCTGCAGCACGCGCACCACGGCCGACAGCGGCAGCGACTTGGGTGTCAGATCTTCGACCAGCTTCGGCGCGCTCTTGGCCAGGTTGGCCAGCAACTGCTGCACTTCTTCATGGCCAAGCAGCTCCGGGGCGTGCTCGCGGATCAGGTGCGACAAATGGGTGGCGACCACGGTGGCCGGGTCGACCACGGTGTAGCCCATCGATTCGGCATTGGCACGCTGGTGTGGCTGGATCCAGGTCGCATCCAGCCCGAAGGCAGGATCCTTGCCGGCGATGCCCTCCAGCGTGCCCAGGGCGCTGCCCGGGTCCAACGCGAGTTCGCGGTCGGGGTGGATCTCGGCGGTGGCCACCGGCACGCCGTGGATCAGCAGGCGATACGCGGTGGCCGGCAGTTCCAGGTTGTCGCGGATATGCACGGAGGGAATCAGGAAGCCGATGTCGTGGGTGAGCTTGCGGCGCACGCCCTTGATCCGCGCCATCAGCTCGCCGCCCTGGTTCTTGTCCACCAGCGGAATCAACCGGTAGCCGACTTCCAGGCCGAGCGGATCGACCGGGCGCAGCTCATCCCAGGTCAGCTCGGCGGTGGGCGAGGGCGCCGCGCCGGGCAGGCCGAGGGTATCGGGACGGTTGGCGGCGGGAGATTCGGCGGCGCGGGCTTCGGCCGTGCTCTTTTTCCAGGCCTTCCAGGCGATGAAGAAGAGGATCGCGGCCAGCGTCAAGAAGGCGACGTTGGGCATGCCCGGCACCAGGCCGACCACCGCCAGAATCGCGGCGGCGATGGTCAGCGCGCGGTACTGGCCGAACACCTGGCCCATCATGGCCTGGGCCATGTCCTGCGAGCGCGAGGCGCGGGTGACCAGCATGGCGACCGCCGAGGACACCAGCAGCGCCGGGAGCTGGGCGACCAGGCCGTCACCGATGGAGAGCAGGGTGTAGGTCGCGGCGGCATCACCAAACGGCATGCCGTGCTGGAGCACGCCGACCGCCAGGCCACCGACCAGGTTGATGAACAGGATCAGGATGCCGGCGATCGCATCGCCGCGGATGAACTTGCTGGCACCGTCCATCGCACCGTAGAAGTCGGCTTCCTCGCGGACCTCCTCACGACGGGCCTTGGCCTCTTCACGCGTCAGCAAACCGGCGTTGAGATCGGCGTCGATCGCCATCTGCTTGCCGGGCATGGCATCGAGGATGAAGCGTGCGGTCACTTCGGAGACGCGCCCGGCACCCTTGGTGATCACCACGAAATTGATGATGGTCAGGATCGCGAACACCACGATGCCGACCGCGTAGTTGCCGCCGATCACGAACTCACCGAACGAGGCGATCACCTTGCCGGCTGCTTCGTGGCCGTTCTGGCCGTTGAGCAGGATCACGCGGGTGGAGGCCACGTTCAAGGCCAGCCGCAGCATCGTGGTGACCAGCAGCACGATCGGGAAGATGGTGAAGTCCAGCGGGCGCTTCACGTAGACCACCGCCAGCAGCACCATCAGCGAGATGGCGATGTTGAAGGTGAACAGTGCATCGAGCACCGGCGGTGCCAGCGGCACCACCACCATGGCCAGCAGGGCCAGCACGATCAGCGGGGCACCCAGCCCGTGGCGGATCATGTCCAGCGCGCGGCGCACGTTCATCCCGGCAGGTTGCGCGCTCATGGGCGGCCTCCCTTGCCGAATTCATCGATATCGATGCTCGGTGCCGCCGGCATCGGGCCGGTCCCCCAGCTGCGCAGCTGGTAGACGTAGGAGAGCACCTGGGCCACGGCCGAATACAGTCTCACGGGAATTTCCTTTCCAAGTTGACCTTCCCGATACAAGGCGCGTGCCAAAGGCGGGGCGGAGACGATGGCGACCTTGTTGCCGTCGGCCACTTCACGGATGCGCAGGGCGGTTTCATCCACGCCCAGGGCGACCACGGTAGGCGCGCCCATCTTTCCGCCTTCGTACTTCAGGGCGACCGCGTAGTGGGTGGGGTTGACCACCACGACATCGGCCGTGGGCACCGCTTCCATCATCCGGCGGTTGGACATCTGCTGCTGCAGCTGGCGGATACGGCCCTTGACCTCGGGGCTGCCCTCGCTTTCCTTCATTTCCCGGCGCAGCTCTTCACGGGTCATCTTCAGCTTGCGCATCCAGTTCCAGCGCTGGTACGGCGCATCGATGGCGGCCAGCAGCATCATCGCGCCGCCGGTGGCCAGCATCAGCTTCAGGGTGAAGCCCAGGCCCTGCACCATCGCCGCTTCCAGGGGCTGGTTGAGCAGGTCGCGCAGCGGCCGCACGCCGTGCCACACCACCAGCCCCGCCGCGGTGCCGACGAAGGCGATGCGCAGCAGCGACTTGGTGAACTCGGCGATCGCCTCAGGCCCGTAGAGGCGCTTCATGCCGGCCATCGGGCTGAGCCGCTTGAAATCGGGCATCAGCGACTTGTTCGACCAGCGCAGCCCGCCCATCACCACCGGCGACAGGAAACTGGCCAACAGGCAGATCACCACGAGCGGCCACATGCCCAGCAGCAGGCGCAGCAGCAGCTCGCCGAAGTGGCCGAACAGCGCCTGGGGATGCAGGCGCAGGCCCGGCTCGGGGCTGAGCGCGAACTGCATCCAGGTCTTGGCGTTGCGGGCGATGGTGCCGGAGAACGCCATCAGCGCCAGCACGCCGGCACCGAACACGGCCGCCGTCGCCAGCTCCCGCGAGCGCGGGATGTTGCCCTGTTCCCGGGCATCGCGCAGGCGTTTTTCGGTGGGTAATTCGGTCTTTTCGCCGGCTTGTTCGTTCTCGGACATGGGCTGCACGACACGGGGGGATTACCCGGGGTCGTGCAAGAACCGTTCCGTGACGTCAGGCCGGGCCGCTGCGCGCGTGCGACACCGGCACCTGGTCGGACTGCGTCGCGGTGGCGATGGTCTCCTTCAAGGGCACCTCGCCCACGCCCAGGGCCCGTTCGATCACCAACGCGGTGCCTTGCCCGTGCAACAGCGCCTGCAGCCGGCCGAACTCACCGCACCACAGGGTTTCGATGTCGCGGTCGCGACGGCGATCGCGATCGGTCGCCAGGGCCACGGCCCGGACCTGCAGGCGCCCGCCGTCGGCACGGCCGCCCACCTCAACGCCATAGCCCGGGGTGGCTACCTTCTTGAGGACCACCGCGCCAGTGTCCTGCCATGCGGTGGCCATGCCTTCGCGCACCTCGTAGCCGAGGCTGGCCAGCCCGTCCAGTACGGCCTGGCGCCGGGAAACTGCCGCCAGCGCCTGCTGGTGGCTGGCAAGGGCGGTGTCGCACTGCAGGGTGAGTTCGGTGAGCAGTGACAGCGCGGTGTCGGTACTGCAGGCGGCCGCCCGGGTCAGCAACAGCGCATGCTCCGCCGGGTCCACGGCAGCCAGCCTGCCGGCCACATCCTGCAGCCGTTCCAGCTGCGTGCGGCGCTGGGCGAACGCGGCCGAGGCGGCGGCCAGGTCCAGTACTAGGCTGTCCAGCAGCAGGTTGCGCCGTTGCGGGGCGGTTTCCTGCTCGGCCTTGTGCAGCGCCTCCAGGTAGGGTGCTGCGACTGCCTCGCCCTGCAGCAACTGCAGTTCGGCGATATGGCGGTCCACGCGCAGCAGGCGCGCCTCGCGCTCGGGGTCGGCGGGCTGCCGGGCGGCCCAGTCGGCCAGCGTGGGGGTGAGGGTGGTGGTCTGCAATGCGGCGGCCAACGCGCGCTGGTCATCGCTCAGTGTTGCCTGCGCGTCCGGCGGCGACAGGAGCGCGAAGGCACGGGCCAGCACCGCCTCTGCGTCAGTACCGGGGTGACCGTCGGCCAGTGCCCGCAGCGCGTGCAGCAGGCCGGCGTCTGCATCAACGGATCGGTCCTGCAGGGTGTTGAGCACGGCGGCGGCGTTGTCGCGCTGCCGCCGCTGCTGCTGGCGGCCTGCGGCAGCGCGGTCGATGGCGCGCGCCTCGCGGTCGCGGGTGTCGGCCTGCAGGAAGGCGGTTTCCGCCTCGATCAGCAGCGCATACCGCGTGTTGTCGCTGTCCGCCAACAGCGCCTGCAGCGCCTGGCGGCGTGCCATTACCGCGGCCACCGCCGATGCGTCGCTCTCGCCCACGCGCTCACACTGGGCCTGCCAGCGCGCCACCGCCTGGTCCAGCCGGTGCAGCATCGCCTCACGCAGGGCCAGCAGTTCTTCGGCAGTCACGATGCGGACGACTTTGGGACCACTCATGGCAGGGTTTCCGGTTGTGCGGGGACAGGCGGGGGCGGCACCGGGGCGGGGGCCATGGCCGCGTCGATGGCCAGGCGCAGCCGTGCCCGTTCGGCCTCGCCGTCGTGGTACCAGGCATGCGAGGACACCCGGTGGATGCCGCCGATGGCGCGGCGCAGGACCGAAGGCCGCCAGATTTCACGGGCGCGGGCATGCGTCAGCAGCGGGTGGCTGGGCGCGTCGCACTCGATGCCGATGGCGAAGTTGCCGGTGTCGGGATGTTCGATGGCGAAGTCCAGCCCGAATGCGTCGCCTTCACTGGCGGCCGCGGCGTCCCATCCCAGCGACTGCAGGTAGGCGCCGACGATCTGCGTGAAGCCGTCGGCGGGCGCCGCGTGGGTGCGGTTGGCCACGCTGCGGTCGGTCTGCAGGCGATCCAGCAGCCGCTCGCTGCCGTCGAACTCGCCGGCACACAGGGCGCGGGCGTACTCCAGGTATCCCTGCAGGTAGTCACGCGGGCTGGCCGGGGCGCGCTGGGTGTTGAACAGGTCGGAGATGTCGGCGATCGGCATCGAGGTGATCATCACCACCCGTTGCCGGGCGCGGGTGACGGCCACGTTGAGGCGGCGCTCGCCGCCGGTCTGGCCGAGCACGCCGAAGTTGCGCCGGAAGGTGCCCTGCGCGTTGCGGCCGAAGGTGGAGGAGAACACGATGATGTCGCGCTCGTCACCCTGCACGTTTTCCACGTTCTTGACGAAGACCGCCATGTCCTCGCCGTCTTCGCTGCGCTCGCGTTCCTCGGCGAACGCGGCACGGAAGGCGGCATCCTGCCCGGCGCGCTTCTCCAGGTGCTCTTCGATCAGCTCGGCCTGCTTGCGGTTGAAGGTGACCACGCCCACCGAGGGGCGGGCGGCATAGGGGTGCTGCCACAACTGGGCGAGGTACTCCACCACCCGCGCCGCTTCGGCAGGGTTGCTCTGGTGCTGGTACACACCGTCGACCTGGATCAGTTCCAGTGGCTTGATCCGCGCGATGCTGCTGCGCGGATGGCGCACCGGCACGTTGAGCCGGTTGCCGTAGAAGGCTGCGTTGGAGAAGCCGATCAGTTCGCGATACGCCGAGCGGTAGTGGATCTGCAGCGTGGTGCTGGGCAGGGCATTGCGGGCCAGCTGCAGCAGGTCCGGGCAATCCTTGATCTCGCGACGGTTCCAGGTTTCCTCGAAGGCATCGCGCTGCTCGGCATCGACCTCGGCATCGGGCTCGTCGCCATCGAAGACCTCGGCTTCATCGCTTTCCACCCGGCTGGAGAAGAAGGCAGTGGGCGGCATCTGCTTCTCATCCCCGCTGACGACCGTGACCCGGCCACGGAACAGCGTGGGCAGGGCGAACTCGACCGGCATCTGCGAGGCTTCGTCGTAGATCACCGTGTCGAACAGCCCTGCCTGCAGTGGCAGCACGCGGCTGGCCACGTCCGGGTTCATCAGCCAGATCGGGCGGAGGCGCATCAGGCCCAGTTCGCTGCCCAGCTCGATGAACTCGCGCAGGCGGCGCGAACGGCGCCCGGTCAGCCGGGTCACGTCTTCCCACTGCTTGCGGTTGCCCAACTGCTGCAGGTCGATGTGGGTGCCCAGCATCTGACGGTTGAGCCGGCGCATCTGCTGGTCGGCAGCGGCCAGGCTGGCGACCTTGGCCTGGGTTTCATCCTGGCCGAACTGCAGCGCCGGGATCGCCTGCTCCATGCGGTGCTTCCAGCCCAGCCGTGCTTCGCGATGCAGCAGGCGGCGCACGGCCGGCTCCAGCGCGTCGCTGGGAAGGATATCCAGCTGCGGTTGCAGCTGGCGCAGCAGTGCCAGCAGGTCCAGGTCTGCGGCCGAGAGTTGCCCGGCGCGCCCGCGGAAGGCCTGGTAGGCGGCCAGGTGGGGCAGGGCATCCTGCAGGTGCTGCAGCACCTGGGCATTGCTCTGGTTGTGGGCGATGGCCGCGGCCAATGCGTCGGTCAGAGTCTGCTCCAGCCAGTCGGCCAGCAAGCCGAGCTGCTGCGCGCTGGCATGGCGGGCGGCATGCCGCGCCAGCGAGGCATCCAGGTCCTGCAGCAGTGCCTCCAGGTGCGCGCGGTCGCCCGCCAGGGCAGCGTCATCGGCCTGCTGGGGACGTGGCGACTGCGCCAGCGCCTGGGCCAGTGCCTGTACATCGAGCAGTTGGCGCCCGCTGGCGCGTGCCATCGGGCCCAGCGCCATGCCGGTCCGTTGGCCCACCGGGTCCAGCGCCAGCTGCTGGTGTAGGCGGGCCAGTTCGTTGCGCAGCGGGCGCAAGCGTGCTTCCAGCGTCGCGGCGGCCAGCAGTGCTGCGGCGCCCGCTTCGCCTGTCGCGTGGGACTGCTCCTGCAGGACACGGTTCACCCGCCGCCGGCGCAGCAGGTGCAGCGGGTTGAGTCGGGCGAGCAGGCCGCGTGCGCCCAGGACGCGCGCGGCGTCGCGCTGCAGCTGCGCCAGCGTGCGCTCGTCGACGCCGGTAAGGGCCGGCGACAGCGTGCTGGAGAAGGCGTCGAGGTCGAGCGCCGCGACGGCGTGCTCGATCTGGTGCAGCCGGTCCAGCGCGATGTCGCCCTGGCTTGGCTGGCCCGCGCGTGCGGTGCGGAACAGCGGCAGCCAGCGCGCCAGCCGGATCCGTTGTGCGTCGTCCAGGCGGAGCAGGGTCGCCACGTGCGCCGACTTCCACGCCTGGTGCGGAGCGGGATCGTCCAGCTCGAAGCTGGCCGGGTGTGCCAGCAGGATCGCCTGCCGGTGCTGTTCGGCCGCAGTGAAGGCCTGAAGGGCGGCAACGAACGCGGCGAGGGTGTCCGCGTCGGCCGCGAAGGGACGCAACTGCACCAGCGGGCTACCTTCGTAACGGGCCGGCAGCCACAACCGGATCAACGGCGCACATGCTTCCTCGCGCTGCACCAGGGTGGGCAGGTCCAGTGCCAGCAGCCGTTGGCGCAGGGCCGGCAGAACCAGCGGGGGCGTGCCGGTGTCCAGCGCGATCAGTTCGCCGAGCAGGCGCCGGTAGCTCAGCCCGGTGGCGTCGTCGATCTGGTGCAGGCTGTGCTGGTGGCGGTCCAGTTCGCCTTCCAGCGCCTCGATCCGCGCGGCCACCTGCTGGCGCTGCTGCTGCCAGGCCGATTGCGTGGCGCCGGCGGTGAACAGGGCGTCGAGCTGCTCGCGGATGCTGCGGATGACCGGTTCGCGGTCGCGGTTGACGTCGTTGAGCATGACCACGCGCTGGCCCAGCCCTTCTGCGACCAGGCGCTTGTGCACCACCTCCAACGCAGCGTGCTTCTGGCAGACGATCAGCAGGCTGCGTCGCCGGCCGATCGCGTCGGCCACCATGTTGACGATGGTCTGGCTCTTGCCAGTGCCGGGTGGGCCTTCGATCAACAGGCCCGGCCCCTGCCGGGCCTGCAGCACCGCCGCTTCCTGCGAGGGGTCGCTGGCTACGGTGAAGTAGCGCTGCAGCTCCGGCGCGGCAGGCGGCGAGGGGCCGTCGGCGTCGGTCGGCGGTGCCAGCCGCAACGCGGTTTCAAGACCGGTGCCGGACGGCGACAGAACCTTGAGCTGGCGCAAGTCTTCGCCGATGGCCTGGCCCATGAAGGTGACATGGAAAAGCACCGCGGCGCAGTCCAGTTCGTCCTGGTAAGGGGCCACCTCCACGCTGCTGGGGGGCAGGCCCACCAAGCTGCGCGAGCGGATCGTGGCCAGCATCCCGAAGGCATCCATCACATCGGCGGCCCGGATCGCCGAGCGCCCCAGCAGTTCGTCGGCGGTGCTGCGCCAGCGCTTGCAGGTTTCGGTGCCCAGCACGCTTTCAAGGGCAGGGTTGAGCCGCACTTCCTCGCGTTCGCCATCGAAGGCCAGCCCGACTTGGCCGCGCGTGCCCGGTTCCAGCAGCAGCGTGACCGGCCACAGCAGCAGCGGAATGATCCGGGTGCGTGACGTGCCGCGCGGATCGCGGCTGAGCAGGAACGGAAAGCCCAGATACAGCCCGTCGATGCCGGTGTCGCGCTTGTACAGCGCGCTCTGCCGTGCCAGGGCCATCAGGCGGGGTTCCAGCTGCGGGGTGCGCTGGAACGATTCGGGGTCCAGCTGGACGGCGCGCGCGTTGCGCTGCAACAGGTGATCGAGCAGTGCGGCGGCGGGGCGCCGGGTGCTGTCGACTGCGTGCATGTCCACGCGCGCGGTGGTCTTGCCGATGCTCATGCGCACCAGCGGCCCGCGCATAACCGCGGTGACGACCTTCTTTTCGAAGAAGTCCAGGATCTGCGAGACGTACTGCTGCTTCTGTGGCTGCAGCCAGCGGCTGGCGGGCACGGCCAGCACCACCAGGGCGCGCGCCAGCGGCATGCGCCGTTCCAGCCGGAACTGTTCGGCCCAGCCATCCACCACGGGCAGGCCGGAACGGGCGAAGCCCAGGATGCGCGCGTCCACACTGCGATACAGCTCGGTACGCGGTTGCAGCAGCATGGCCGCGGCTGCGTCGTTGTCGAAGGCCTCGAGACCGGCGCTGGCGGCCAGCGTGGCAGCCTCGACGAGGATGGCGTCGGCGCTGCGGAACTGGCCGATCTCCGCGCTCAGCAACACGATCAGGTCTTCTTCGGCCACCACCCTGCGCTCGGCCAGCGACAGCAGCCCGGGATGCGCGGTGTCGGGCAGCAGGCGCTGGCGTTCCTGCCATTGCGAGGCCAGCTTGGCCCGCGAAGTGGACAGCAGATAGACGCGCAGGGATTCTTCGACCAAGGCGATGTGCTGGTACAGCGCGCGCTGGCGCACGCTTTCCTCGCGCCGCTTGAGCCTGCACAGCCAGTTGTCGGTCTGCAGGTGTTCCAGCAGGTCCGGCACCGACCCGCTGACCAGCCGGTAGCCCTCCAGCGGGTGCTCAAGCAACCAGCCTGGCGTGACGATGTCGCCACGATGGATCAACGGCATTTCCGGGTTGAGCACCTTCAACGCCAGCATCAGCCGGAAATTGTCTTCGATGCCTTCGTGGCGGGCGATCTGGCGCAGCCCGGCGATGCGGGTGGCGGGCAGGCCGACCTGCTCGGCCCAGGTGACGATGCCCCCGCGCAGCAGGTGGTCCAAGGCTTGGTCCCAGCCGTCGGCATGGGCGGCGGCCAGCGCGAACACCGCGGGGCGATGGTAGCGGCGCGTGCCCAGCGGCAGGCTGGCGCCGTCGCCCTCATCCTGCGCGTGTTGCGCCGCCGGCGGCGCCGGCACGGCAATACCGGCCAGCCAGTCGGCTACCTGCGGCCATTGCCAGCGATGGTGGCGGTCGCGGGCCAGCAGCCCACGGAGCAGCAGCGCCAGCTCCGGGTCCAACGTATCCGGGATCGGAACACCATTGGCCAGCACGTGGATCAGGAACGCATTGGGATGGATGCCGTCGAAGCAGGCGCCGTCGGTGAGCTGTTCGTGCAGGATCATGCCCAGGCTCCACCAGTCCGACGCCGCCGCCACGCCACCGGCGATCGCCTCGGGCGCCATGTAGCGGCTGATCTCCAGGGGCGAGACGATGTCCAGGTCGAACTCGGACAACCGCGCCGAACCGAATCCGCTGATCACCAGATCCAGCGGCATGCGGGCCCGTACCAGCAGGCTGGCCGGGCGCAGGTCGCGGTGGCGCAGCCCGGCTTCGTTGAACGCATGCAGCGCCTGCCCCAGTTCGCTGACGATATGCCGGACCGCATCGCGGTCGCCGATCACGCTGCCCAGCTCGGCCAGGGTGCCACCGGTGAGCATTTCCACTACTTCAAAGGCGCGGTCATCCCAGCGCCCGGTGGCGATGATCTCCGGCACGTGCGCGCGGGGCAGGCGGCGGATCACATCGTAGATGGCCGGGTCGGGTTCGGCACCGGGGCGGTACAGGGTGAGCACGGCCTGCACCGCCGTGGCGGTGTGTTCGGCCTGGTAGCGGTCACGCACGCCGTCGGTGCTGCTGATCTGGCGCAGCAGGCGCCAGCCATCGATGACCGTTTCGCTCCTGTCGGCGGCCGGGGGCGACAGCTCTGCCGCCGCCGTCGCGTCCGCTGCGCTGGCGCCACAGTGCAGGCACATCAGGTCGCCGGGCGTCATCGGGTGGCCGTTGTCGCAGAGCACGTCCGCTGCGGCGGCGCCGACCGTCGAGGCCTGCACCGCTGCCTGGGTCACCACGCTCTGTGGCCGCCAGCCAGCGGGGTGGATCGGCTCGCCGGCCAGATCCCAGCCGCACGCGTGCGCGTCAACAAGGCCTTCGCAGAACATCTCGGCCAACGCGCGTTCGGTGTGGCAATTGGGGCAAAAACGAATCATGGACTTACTCGGCTGGACGACGCGATGAAGTGTGTGCGCTGGTCTGCACCTGATGGCCCTGCGCGCGCAGCAGCTCGCGCAGGCGCAGCAGGTCGCCGCGGCGGGGGATGCCGGCCATCCAGACGGTGCCGGTGGCATCGAACATCAGGTCAAGTGCCTTGTCGGCCGGCGTGCTGGTGCGCGCCAGGCCGGCCAGGCGCGACCGACCGAGCGCGGTGAGCAGGGTGAGGCGCTGGTTGTCGCTGCCACGCAGCGCCAGCGACTGGGCTGCATGTTCAAGGTAGGGGTCGCTGATCACCGCGTCGATCAGGTCACGCGCCTGGTCCAGCATGGGCTGCAGCGTTTCCAGCGGGTGCCCGCTGTACACCAGGATGTCCGCGGCGGTGCGTTGGCGCAGCCCCACCAGCATCTGCAGCATCGCGTCGAACTGGTCGAACGGCTCGCCGCCGGAAATCGTGATGCCGTCGGCCTGGTGCAGCCACGGCGCCACCTGCTCGAGCAGGCTGGCCACGTCGACGACCGTGCGCCCCGGGCCCCAGGTGTCGGCTGAAATGCAGCCGCTGCAGCGGATGCTGCAGCCCTGGAACCAGATGCCCAGGCGCTGCCCCGGCCCCAGCGTGGTCACCGGGAAATGCACGCGTGACAGCTGCAGTGGACGGTTCAACCGCGCGCCAGGTTGAGGACGTTGGCATCCACCGCAACGATGGTGAACTGCTGGCCGGGCTGCGCGTCCTGGTCGAACAGGGCACGCGCCAGCGGGTTGAGCAGGTGCGCCTCGAGCTGGTTGCGGATGCCGCGCCCGCCGTTGGACAGGTCCTTCAGGCAGAGCGACCGCAACGCATTGCGGGCCGGCGCGGCCAGGGTCACGTGCAACTGCTGGGCCTGCAGGTCGGCCAGGGTTGCGTCGACCATCTGGTCGAAGATCTGCACGGCGACCTCCTCGCGGATGAAATCGAACACGATGATGTTCTCGCCGATCCGGTTGAGGATCTCCGGCCGGTTCAGGACCAGCTTGAAGTGCCGGTCGATTTCGTCGTGCACCTTGCTCTGCACCTGCTCGAAGGGCTCGCCGGGCAACACGTTCGCCACGCGCTCGCCATGCTCGCCCTGGCGGTAGATGCCCAGGTTGGAGGTGAACACGATCAGCGCTTCGGAGAAATACACGCGGTCGCCACGCCCGGACGTAAGCACGCCGTCGTCGAGGATCTGCAGGAACTTGTCGAGGATGCGCGGATGGGCCTTCTCGATCTCATCGAACAGGACCACGCTGAACGGTTTCTCGCGGATGGCGTTGGTCAGTTCGCCGCCCACGTCGTAGCCGACGTAGCCGGGCGGGGCGCCGATCAGCCGCTGGTCGGCATGCTCGGCGCTGAATTCGGACATGTCGAACCGGATGTAGGCGCTTTCGTCGCCGAACAGCAGGCTCGTGACGGTTTTGGCCAGCTCGGTCTTGCCCACGCCGGTCGGGCCGGCCAGGAATGCCACGCCGCGCGGCCGGTTGCCCTTGCGGCTTGCACCCACGCCGGTCATGGCGCGCTTAACGATGTCCAGCATGTGGGTCACCGCATGGTGCTGGCCCTTGACCCGCTGGTGGACGAACGCATCGCCCAGGCGGATGCGCTGCCGGTCGATGCGCAGCCAGGGGTCTTCGGTGACGCCGACCTTGTAGCGGCGCACGGCGTCGCCGATCTGGTCCACCGCCACGCCTTCGACCCGGGCCAGCTGGGCGATGGCACTGAGGTCCAGCAACAGCAGCCCCTCGGTGCTCTGCACAAAGGCGTCCACCGCCTGCGCGGTCGCCTCGGCGCTGGCATCCTGGGCACCGGCCAGGCCCTTGAGCAGGGCCGGGGCCAGTGCGCGCCGGGTGAGCTGGTCCGGCTTGGCCACCGGAACGTGGCGGATGCGCGGGTTGCCGACCAGCAGCCAGTCGGGCAGGTCACCTTCTTTCTCCACCACCCAGAGCACCGTGTTGAAGAACGGCTTGCGCTGTACGCCGCCCGGTCGGCTGCGGGCCTGGTGGGAGAGCACCAGGGCTTGGGTGAACAGCTGGTGTTCGGCCGCGCTGAGGGCGTCGCTGCGCACCGCCAGGCGCGAAGCGAAATCGATGATCAAGGCCACCGGCTCGCCCTGGCGGACGACCAGCGCTTGGAGCGTCGCACTGAGCAGGTCGATACCGGCAGGCGCGGCGCCGTCCACCGGGGTCAGTCCCAGCGATTGCAGCTGGGCGATGCCGCTGGCGCGATCGGTGCCGGGGCGTTCCAGGGCGCGGAAACCGGCCAACGGGTCCCAGCCCAGCACCTGCGCGTAGCCTTGGTCGAGCAGGGTGTTGCACAGGGTCTGGTTGAAGCTCTGCGCGGTTACCGTGCCCGGCGCCACTTCGGCTGCCTGCAGGTCGCGGATGTTCCCTGAGAGCACGAACTGGCTCTTCAAGGGAAGGAAACGAACAAGATCGCGCTGCCAGCGCGGACCGTCAAACACATTCTTCCCTGACATCCTGCTGCCTGCTATTCCCATGGTATGGGCAGGGTATTGCGCGCAGCCGTCAATTTCCAGCGCGTGCCGCTAGCCCGCCGCCGCGCCCGGCCGCGCCTGCGCCTTCCAGCCCGCCGCCACTTCCACCCGTGGGCGGGGCAGATCATGCAGCTGCATGAAGCGCTGGGCGTCTACCGGTCTGCCCAGCAGATAGCCCTGCAGGTAATCGCAGCCCAACCGTTCCAGGTAGGCGCGCTGACCGACGGTCTCGACCCCCTCGGCGACGATATCCATGTCCAGCGCATGCCCCAGGGCCACGATCGCCGAAACGATCACCACATCCTCGGAGCTGTTTTCCAGGTCGCGCACGAACGCGTGGTCGATCTTGATCTCGGTGGCGGGCAGGCGCTTGAGATACAACAGGCTGGAGTAGCCGGTACCGAAGTCATCGATGGAGATGCCCACCCCCAACGCCGCCATGGCCTGCAACAGGGTCAGGCTGGCCTCGGTATCGCGCATCACCGTGTTTTCGGTGATCTCCAGGATCAGCCGGCGCGGCTCGATACGATGGGTCTGCAGCGCCTCGCGCACTTCCTTCAGCAGGTTGGGCGAGGCGAACTGGATCGGCGAGAGATTCACCGACACCGTCCAGCCGTCATGCCCGGCGTCGTGCCACACGCGCAGCTGGCGGCAGGCTTCATCCAGTGCCCAGCGCCCGATCTCGTTGATCACGCCACTGCGCTCGGCCAGCCGGATGAAACGGTCCGGCGGAATCAGGCCCTGTTGCGGATGCCGCCAGCGGATCAACGCTTCGGCGCCGCTGATGGATTGCCCGGCGACGCGGGTCTTGGGCTGGTAGTGCAGGAACAGCTGCTCGCTGCCGATGGCGCGGCGCAGGTCGGCCAGCAGCTGGAACTGCTGCTCGGCGCTGTCATTCATCCAGTCCGCAAACAGCACGTAGGCGTTGCGACCGGCTTCCTTGGCCTGGTACATCGCCGCATCGGCGAAGGCCATCAGCTGGCGCTCGCTGGCGGCGTGGTCCGGGCAGATCGCGATGCCGATGCTGGCGGTCACCTGCAGGTCGTGGCGCGGCAGCAGTGGCTCGTTGCCGACGGTCTGGATGAGCCGACTGGCCAGTGTCGCCACGTCCTCGTCGTTCTCGATCGGCACCACCAGCACGAACTCATCGCCGCCCAGCCGCGCCAGCATGTCCGCCGGCCGCAGCAGCTTGCGGGTGCGGTCGGCGACGGCCACCAGCAGCGCATCGCCGGTCTGGTGGCCGTAGGCATCGTTGACCTGCTTGAAGCCGTCCAGATCCATGAACATGACCGCGAAGCGGCTGCCGCGCTGTTCGGCCTCGGCCAGGGCCTGCTCGATGCGCTGCTGCAGCAGCCGGCGGTTCGGCAGGCGGGTCAGGGGATCGTGCAGGGCGGCCTGGGTCAACTCCGCCTGCGCATCATCCAGCGAGCTGCTCAGGTCGGTATTGCGCAGCCGCAGCAGCTGCGCCTCCATGCGCTGGTCCAGCCAGGACACGATCAAGACCACCGCCAGGATGGCGATGGTCAGGGCCAGCACCACCAGTGCCAGCCATTGCGCCTGCAGGCCATCACCGGCCGCAGCACCGCAGATGCTCCCCGCCGGAAAGCGGGCGGCGGCCATGCCGGTGTAATGCATGCCCACGATCGCGGTGCCCAGCACCAGTGCAGGTGCGGCGCGGTCGCGCAGGCGCCGGTGGGTGCTGCGCAGGCGGAAGGCAATGAACAGGGCCGTCCACGAGGCCGCCACTGCGATCAGCAGCGACACCGCCACCCAGCCGGCGTGGTAGTCGATCCCGGGCTGCATGTACAGCGCGGCCATGCCCAGGTAATGCATCGAGGCGATGCCACTGCCCATCAGCACGGCGCCAAGCGCCAGGCGCCCGTGCGGCAGGGTCGGCTGCGAGACCAGCCACAGCGCGAAGATGGAGGAGGCCATGGCGGCCAGCAGCGAGACGGTGGTCAGGCCAAGCGCATAGCCGAGCGGGATCGGCAACTGGAAGGCGAGCATGCCGATGAAGTGCATCGACCAGATGCCCAGCCCCATCGCGCAGCCGCCGCCGACCAACCACAACCAGGTGGTGCGGCGCGTGGTGGCGGTCGTCACCCGGCTGGACATATCCAGTGCGGTGAAGGAGGCCAGTACTGCGACGAGAAACGAAATCACCACCAACCACGGGGTATAGCTGCCGATCAGCATGGAAGACACTCTCCCTGGTCAACATCTGAGCGATACGACAGGACACCCGGCCATCACCGCAAAGACACGGTGAAGATTCTGTCATTGCGTTGCAAAGGCATGTGCGGCCGAGCGGTCAAGACTACCGTCAGGCCCCCGGTGCACCGCAAGTGGCGTTGGTGCCCCCAACCCATGGCGGCACGCGGTGTCCCGCCGCGTGTCCCGGGTCAACGGCTGACACTGTCGGCGGCATCGAAGGCCGCATCGAACAGGCGTTGCACCGGCGGCCCCATCTCGCCGGCCAGCACGGTCAGCAGGAACAGGCCCAACAGCAGTGCGACCGGCAGGCCGAGCTGGATAGGGTTCAACGCAGGCGCTGCACGTGCCAGCACGCCGAAGGCCAGGTTGATCGCCAGCATCGCCACGGTCAGCGGCAGTGCCAGCGTGAGCGCGCCACGGAACACCTGCAGCAGGAACGTCGGGGCGATGCTCAGGAATGCCTGCGGATCGGGCAGCGAGGTGCCGATCGGCAAGGCCTTGTAGCTGTCCATCAACAGTGAGATCAGCGCCAGGTGGCCGTTGACGGTGAAGAACAGCAGGCCGAACAGTAGATAGAACCACTGCCCGATCACGCCGGAACTGCCGCCGCGCAGCGGATCGCTCATCTGTGCAAAGGCCAGGCCGGTGCCCTGGGCGACCAGTTCGCCGGCCATGGCACCGGCCTCGAAGACCAGGCGCAGCACGAAGCCGATCGAGACACCGATCGCCAGTTCGCGGGCAATGGTCAGCACCGTAGCCGCATCGAAGCCGGTCCATTCGGGCACCGGCGGCAGCATCGGCGACAGCGCGATCGCCAATGCGCCGGCAAGCAGCACGCGGATCCGTGACGGCACCGCGCGCGTACCGATCAGCGGCATGGCCATCAGCATCGCGCCGATGCGCAGCATGGTCCACAGGATCGTGCCGATCATGCCGAAGGCCTGCAGGCCATCGGCGGCCATCTGGGTCGCGGAATCCACGGCGGCTGCCTCAGCCGATCAGATGCGGAATGCGCTGGAACAGCAGCGTGGTGTATTCGACCAGGTGGCCGATCAGCAGGCTGCCGAGGGCGAACAGCACCACGGTCAATGCCGCGGCCTTGGCGACGAAGGCGATGGTGGGTTCGTTGAGCTGGGTCGCGGCCTGGACCACGCCAACCACCACGCCGACGATCAGCACGGTGAGCAGCAGCGGGCCGGCAACCCACAGCACGGTGATCAGGCCACCACGCAGTTCGGTCAGGGCAAGTTCGGGCGTCATGTCAGTCTCGGGTCCGTATCGATCAACAGGGCGGGGCGGTCAGACCGCATTGAAGCTGGCGGCCAACGTGCCCACCACCAGAACCCAGCCATCCACCAGCACGAACAACAGGATCTTGAACGGGGCGGAGACCAGCATCGGCGAGAGCATCATCATGCCCATCGACATCAGTACGCTGGCCACGACCAGATCGATGATCACGAACGGAATGAAGATCAGGAAGCCGATTTCGAAGGCGGTCTTGAGCTCGCTGGTGACGAACGAGGCGACCAGGATCGGGAACGGGATGGCATCCGGGCTGTCGTAGGTGCCGTGGCCGGCCATGCCGGCAAAGGTCATCAGATCGGTCTCGCGGATCTGCGCCAGCATGAAGGCGCGCAGCGGCTGGGTAGTCAGGGTCCAGGCGGTCTGGAAATCGATCTCGCCATTGAGGTACGGCGCCATGCCGCTGCCCCACGCCTTCTGCCACACCGGCAGCATCACCATCGCGGTGAGGAACAGCGCCAGGCCGAGCAGCACCTGGTTGGACGGGGTCTGGCCGGTGCCCAGCGCCTGGCGCAGCAGGCCCAGCACGATGATGATGCGGGTGAACGCGGTCAGCACCAGCAGCATCGACGGAATCAGGGTGATCGCCGTCATCAGCAGCAACGTCTGCAGCGGCAGGCTGACCGGCTGCCCGCCGATCTTGCCGACATTCACATCCGGCAGCGCCGGCACACCAGGTACGCCGGGTGCGGCCCAGGCCAGGGCCGGCAGCGCGCACAGCAGGGCAGTGAGCAACAGCGGCAGGTATCGGGTCCAGGAAGTACGGGGGCCACGCATGGTCAGGGTTCCTTGCGCAGCCGCTGTTGCAGCAGCTGGGCGAAATTCGGGAGGTGTTTGAAATCGGGAAGGCGCGCCGGCGTCGGGGCCGGCAGGGGTTCGGGCAGCTGATGCAACGTGTTGATGCCGCCGGCAGTGACACCCAGCAGCAGCTGGGTGCCATTGACCTCGACCACCACCACGCGCTCTTTCGCGCCGACGGTCAGGCTGGCGACCACGCGCAGCCCTTCGGCCGGGCGGAAGCCGCTGCCGGGCATGCGCTTGAGCAGCCAGCCCAGCCCGATGATCAACGCCAGCACGCCGAGCAGTGCCAGCACCGCACCGAACATGCCCGGTGCAGCGGCGGCATGCTGGCCGACCTTGACGGTCGAGGCGCCGGCCGCGATCAGCAGCCCGGCACTCAACGCAGTCTCCGGATCCGTTCGCTCGGGCTGACCACGTCGGTCAGGCGCACGCCGAAGCGGTCGTTGATCACCACCACCTCGCCATGGGCGATCAGGGTGCCGTTGACGAACACGTCAAGCGATTCGCCGGCACCGCGCTCCAGTTCCACCACCGAGCCCTGGTTGAGCTGCAGCAGGTTGCGGATCGGCAGGCGGGCGCGGCCCACTTCCAGCGACAGCGTCACTGGCACATCCAGGATCACATCCAGGTTGAGCTCGTCGCCGACCGTGGTGTCATCGGACTGCAGCTGGGTGAACTGCGCCGGTGCCGGCGCGTTGGATTCGATATCGTTCATTGCGGGTCTTCCTGCAGTACGGGAACGCGTGGGCGGGTGCCCGGGGGATGGGTGGCGGTGATCTTCACCGCGTTGAAGCCGTTGGCGACGCCGAACTCGCCGGTGAACACCGGCACGTTTTCCACGCACACCGGCACCTGCTTGGGCAGCTCGATGGGCAGCACGTCGCCGATCTTCAGCTTGGTCAGGTCGCGCAGGCTCATGCGTTTGGTGGCCAGGACGGTGGAGAGCGTGACCTCGGCGATGTTGAGTTGCTCGCGCAGCATCACGCCCCAGCTGGCGTCGCGGTCGTTGCGGTCGCTCTGGATGCCCGCGTCAAGCAGCTCACGGATCGGCTCGAGCATCGAGTAGGGCAGGGTGACGTGGATGTCGCCGCCACCCCCGTCAAGCTCGACATGCAGGCGGCACACCACCACGTACTCGCGCGGCGTCACGATGTTGGCGAAGTGCGGATTGATCTCGGAGTTGATGTACTCCAGCTCCACATCCATCACCGGCGCCCAGGCTTCCTGCAGATCGGCGAAGGTCTGCTTGAGCAGCAGGTGAATCACGCGCATCTCGGTGGCGGTGAACTCGCGGCCTTCGATGCGGGTCGGGTAGCGCCCATCACCGCCGAAGAAGTTGTCCACGATCGCGAACACCAGCGTCGGCTCGAACACGATCAGCCCGGTCCCGCGCAGGGGCTTGAAGCGGATCAGGTTGAGGTTGGTCGGCACGTACAGCGAGTGCATGTAGTCGTTGAACTTGATCAGCTCGATGCCCCGCACGGAGAGCTCGGCCGAGCGGCGGATCAGGTTGAACAGGCCGATGCGCCACAGGCGCGCGAAGCGCTCATTGACCATTTCCAGGGTCGGCATGCGGCCGCGGATGATGCGGTCCTGACTGGCGAAATCGTACGAGCGCGCCTCGCCGGGCGTGGGCGCATCGATGTCGGTCTCGACCGCACCGGAGTCCACGCCATGCAGCAGGGCATCGATCTCGTCCTGGGAAAGCAGGTCATTCATGGTCGCCCTTACTGGGTCACGAAACTGGTGAACAGCAATTCGTCGGCACCGGGCTTGCCGGTCTCGGCCTTGAGCAGCTTCTGCACTTCAGCCAGCGAGCTGGCCTGCAGGCGCTCTTTGCCGGCGCGGTCGGCGATGTCGCTCGGCTCGACCTGGGAGAACAGCATCAGCAGCTTGGCGCGGATGGCCGGCGCATGCAGCTTGATCGCCTCCATCGCGGCCGGGTCGCGGCTCATCAGCTGCACTTCGACCTGCAGGTAGCGCGGGCCGTCGAAGCTGCTGTTGAGGTTGACCACGAACGGTGGCTCAAGGCCGAAGTACTGGGCCGGGGCAGGCACCGCGGATTTGCTGGCGGCCGGCTTGGCGGCCTTGTCATCGTGCTTGGACTGGGTGAAGTACCAGACCCCGCCGCCGGCGGCGCCAGCGGCGAGCACCGCGACCAGGGCGGTGACCAGGAGCGGACTGCGCGGCTTGGCGGTCTTGTCCTTGTCGGCGGATTTCTTGGTTTTATCGGCGGCTGCGGCCACGAGGGGAAGCTCCAGAGGATTGCTTCCTGCCTACATGCAAAGGTCGTGCCTGAATGCTGAAGATGACGCGTGTCGGGTTTCTGGCGGCGCGGTTGGGCCCGCGCCGCCGCGTGCGATCACGCGTAGGCGTCGACCAGGCCGCGCTGGCGGATCAACTGCGAAGGCGACAGCGTGGTGTCGGCCAGCGCCGGTTCTCCGTCGTCGCCGTTCATTCCGCCGCGGCCATCGCCACGTCCGCCATCGGGCGCGTTCTGCTCGTGGCCTACATCGGCATTGCCAAGCTGGAAGCCCTGCTCGCCAAGCAGGTCGCGCAGGCGCGGCAGGCTGCTTTCCAGTGCATGGCGCACGTCGGCGTGGGCGCTGGTGAAGGTCGCATGGACCTTGTCGCCGTCCAGCTGCAGGCGCACCTCGATCGGACCGAGGTCGTTCGGGGTGATCTTGATGTGGGCGTGGCCGATCTTCTGGTCCGCCAGCCAACCGACGCGCGCGCCGACGGCATCGTCGAAATCCTCACCCCCCAGGTGCGGGGTGGCGGTAGGTGAGCCGGTGAACAGGCTCGCCACCGTGGGCTTGGCCTCGGTCATGCCCTGCAGCGCATGCAGCAGCGGGCTGGCAGGGGCATCGGGGCCGTCGTTGGTGGCCGCGTTCAAGGCGTCCGTGAAGGTCTTGAGCAGCGGGGCATCGTCGGCCGGCGCGGCGTCGGTGGCCAAGGCGGGCAGGGCGATGCTGCCGTCGGTGGATGGCGCGGCGGCCAGCGCCGGGGTGGTGGTGTTGGCGTCCGGGGCTGCGGTGGCCAAGGCCGGCTGGGCCGCATTGGCGCCCGCGGCGGCGCCGGTCGCCACGGGTGTGACGGGCGTGACCGGCGGGGGCGCCGGTACCGGCAGACCGTTCAATGCCAGCCCGGCCAGCCCCAGCGGTGGCCATGCGGCTTCGGTGTCGTCGGCCGGTTCGGCGGCCGGCTTCTCCGCCGTGGCCGGTGCTGTGGCAGTGGCATCGGTGGTGGCGACCTTGTCGTCGGCCTTCTTGGCGCCGGGCGTGGAGGGGCGCGTCGCTGCGTCCTTGTCCTGGCCGGGCGGAGTGGTGGTAGTGGTGGTGCTCTTGGCCGCATCGCGGCTGCTGCCCGACCTGCGCGGCGTGTCGTTGCGCGGTGCCTCATTGCCCGGCTTGAGCAGCGCGTCAAAGTCCCGACGGTCGTTGCCTTGGGTACTGTCCGGGCGCGGGCTGGACGCGCTGCCGCCCGTATTCTGTGCGGACGCGGCGCCGCCGAGCAGGGCGGGGGGCATCACGCGGTGCCTCCGTTCTCGCCCTCGTCGCGCTGCGCCTGGCGCGAGCGGCGGGCGCCGAGGTCGTCCATCTCGCGCTGGTCGCGGCGGTCGGTGACCACCTTCTCCTGCGCGCGGTAGCTGGCGGCGAGCTGTTCCAGCACCTGCTTGTCACGGCTGGCCAGCAACAGGCGGGCGCGCTCGGCGTCCACCTTCTCGCGGTTGTTGTCCACGGTCTGGCGCTGCTGGGCGACCGCACTGTCCAGGCGATCCAGGAAGGCGCGGCGGTTCATCAGCTGAGCCGGGCTGGTGGCCGACATCTGGGCACCGGCGTACTCCTCGGCATAACGGCGCAGCTCATCCAGGCGCGACACATGCGTGTCGAGCGCACGCTGGCGCTCGGCCAGGTCGCGGGCGACCTCGTCTTCGTGGTCCTGGGCTCGTTTCAGCAAGGGGTCGAAGCGCTTGGATTGGATCATGGCTTAACTCTCTGGTTCCACCAGCCGCTTGAGGGCGGCCTGACTGTGCGGCAGGTCGGCGGCTTTGCCGACGTCCTGGCCGAGGAATTCAACAATGTCCGACCAGCGCTCCAGCGCCTCGTCGGTCGCCGGGTCGTTGCCGCGCTGATACGCACCGATCGCGATCAGGTCGCGGTTGGACGAATACGCCGAGACCAGCCGCTTGAGCTTGCGGATGCGCAGCCGCCACGGCTCGTCGGCGATTTCCGTGACCACGCGGCTGACCGAGGATTCCACGTCGATGGCCGGGTACAGACCGCTGTCGGCGACGCGGCGCGAGAGCAGGATGTGGCCGTCAAGAATCGCGCGTGCGGCATCGGCGATCGGATCCTGCGGATCATCGCCTTCGGTCAGCACGGTGTAGAACGCGGTGATCGAGCCGCGGCCCTTGGCACCGTTGCCGGCGCGCTCGACCAGGGCCGGCAGCTTGGCGAACACGGACGGCGGATAGCCGCGCGTGGTCGGCGGCTCACCGACCGACAGGCCGATTTCGCGCTGGGCCTGCGCGAAGCGGGTCAGCGAATCCATCAGCAGCAGGACGTTCAAGCCCTGGTCGCGGAACCACTCGGCGATCGCGGTCGCGCGGTAGGCACCGTGCAGGCGGGCCAAGGGCGGGCGGTCCGCCGGGCTGGCCACCACCACGGCGCGGCGCAGGCCTTCTTCGCCCAGCGTGCTTTCCACGAAATCGCGGACTTCGCGGCCACGCTCGCCGATCAGGCCGACCACGATGACATCGGCGGCGGTGTAGCGGGTCATCATGCCCAGCAGGGTCGATTTACCGACACCGGAGCCTGCGAACAGGCCGACACGTTGGCCACGGCCGATCGGCAGCAGGGCGTTGATCGCGCGCACGCCCACGTCCAGCGGCTGGGTGATCGGCTCGCGTGCGAGCGGGTTGATCGAGACGCCGGCCATGCCGACGGTACCTTCGGCGCGGATCGGGCCCTTGCCATCCAGCGGCACGCCGTCGCTGTCGATCACGCGCCCGAGCAGGCCTTCGCCCACTTCCACACCGCCCCGGCCGAGCGAGGGCACCACCCGCGCATTGGGCAGCAGGCCGTGCAGTTCGGCGCTGGGCATCAGGTAGGTGCGTTCGCCGGCGAAGCCGACCACTTCGGCATCGACCCAGCCACCGTCGGCCACTTCGACCTTGCAGCTGGCGCCCATCGGCGCTTCACAGCCGACTGCTTCCAGCGTCAGGCCGACCGCACGGCGCAGCACGCCTTCGCGGATCAGGCCGCGGCCATGGGCGGTGTCCGGGCGGATGTTGTCCAGCCGCGAAGCCAGCCGCAGGTTGCGTGCGGCAGTCCAATCGGCGGGCGGGGGCAGGGTCTCGGTGTTCATGGGGTGGTTCCGGCTTTGCGGATGACCGCATCCAGGGCGCCGCGCAGGCGAGCGTCGAGCGTGCCGTCGATGCGCACGGCCTCGGCATGCACGCGCAGGTCGCCGCGGCTCAGGCTCAGATCCGGCGTCAGGCGCTGGTTCGGGGCCAGGTTGAGCACCGGCGCCAGCGCAGCGATGTCGTCCGGATGCAGGCGGACTTCCACGTCGCGGCTCGCGCCACCGACGGCATCCAGGGCCTCGTTGACCAGCTGCGCCAGCAGTTCCGGTTCGGCCTCGTAGGCACGCCCGACCAGGTTGCCGGCCACCCGCACCGCCAGTTCGCCCAGTGCGGCGACCACCTCGTTCTCCAGCCGCACCAGTGGCCGGCTGAAGTTGTCCAGGATGCCTTCGATCTGGGCGATCAGCCGGCGCACTTCCGCTTGGCCCTGGGCCAGGCCTTCGGCGTGACCGTGATCAAAGCCGTCTTTCTCGGCGCTGTCCTGGATCGCCTGGATTTCTTCCAGGGTCGGCAGCTGCAGCAGCGGTTCCGGCTCGTGGTCCGGATCCGGTTCAGTGAGTTCGAACTGCTGTTCCGGCGGCGGCTCGGGCACCGCCAGCAGGTCCGGGGCAAGCCAGCGCACGGCGTTGTTCACAGCATGGCCTCCGCGTTGCCGCCAATAGTGACGGTGCCTTCATCGGCCATCCGCTTGACGATCGCCAGGATCTCGCGCTGCGCCACTTCCACATCGGACAGGCGCACCGGGCCGCGGGCCTCCATGTCTTCGAGCAGGATTTCAGCGGCACGCTGGGACATGTTGCGGGTGATCTTGTCGCGCACCTTGATGTCGGCGCCGCGCAGGGCCAGGCCGAGGCGCTCACCGCTGACTTCGCGCAGCACCAGCTGCAGTTCGCGGTCGTCCAGGTCCACCAGATCGTCGAACACGAACATCAGGTCCTGGATGCGGCCGCTCAGCGGGGCATCGATGCGGGCGATCTCACCGAGGATTGCCTGGTCCTGGCCGCTGTCCATGAAGTTCAGGATATTGGCCGCACACTGCACGCCGCCCACGTTGGACGACTTCAGGTTCTGGTTGCCGGCGAACTGGCGCTCCATGATCTCGTTGAGCTCATTGAGCGCGTTCGGCGGAATGCCATCCAGCGTGGCGATACGCAGCAGCACGTCCACGCGGGTGCGTTCGGGCAACAGCTTGAGCGCGTCGGCGGCCTGGTCGGTTTCCAGGTGGGCCATCACGATGGCGATGATCTGCGGGTGCTCGTTGCGCACCAGGTCAGCCACGGCACGCGGATCCATCCACTTCAGCGCGTCCAGGCCGGTGGTGTTGCGCCCCAGCAGGATGCGGTCGATCAGGCTGCCGGCTTTTTCGGTGCCCAGCGCCTGCACCAGCATGTTGCGGATGTAGTCGTCCGAGCCCACGCCCAGCGAGGTCTTGGAGCCCAGCTCGCTGCCGAACTGGTCCATGACCCGCTCGACCTGCTCGCGGGTGATGTCGGTCATGGTTGCCATGGCGATGCCGATCTTCTGGACTTCCTTGGGCTCCATGTGGCGCAGCACTTCGGCCGCGTCCAGTTCACCCAGCGAAAGCAGCAGGACGGCGGCGCGCTGAACGCCGGTCAGCGGGGGAGGTGCATCAATCATTGGCCACCCAGCCCTTGACCACCTGGGCCACGCGCTTGGAATCGGTCTTTACAGCTTCACGCGCCATGCGCAGTCGTTCCTCGTAAGAGTCCACCGGCAGCGCCAGCGGTTCATGTCCGGCCGCGTGCAGGCGCTCGCTGCCGATCGCCGGCAGCCCTTCGCCATCGTCGACCAACTGCACATCGGCACTATGGGGTTCCAGCTCGTCATCGTTGGACTTGGGCTGGCCGGTGATCGAGCGCAGCGCCGGGCGCAGCACACCGAACACCAGGGCCAGCACCACGATCGCGCCGAGCAGCAGGCGCAATGCGTCCTGCACCTGCGGCAACTCCCACCACTTCGGCCCTTCGACCGGAGTGACTTCGCGCACGAACGGGGCATTCATGACCGAGACCGTGTCGCCACGCTCGGCATCGAAGCCGACCGCCTGCTTGACCAGCGCTTCGATGCGGGTCAGCTCGGCCGCCGAGAGGGCCTGGTCGGCCATCTTGCCGTTGGCACCGGCGCGCGGCACGTTGTCCACCAGTACCGCCACCGAGACGCGCTTGATGCGGCCGGCCGGCTGGCGGGTGTGCTGCAGGGTGCGGTCCAGCTCGTAGTTGCGGGTCGCGTTCTTGGAGGATTCCGTCGGCGCCTGCGCCGTGGCCGGCGCGGCCGCCGGGCCGGGCGGGGTATTGCTGGCCGCGCCGGGCACGCCCTGCGGGCCGGGCACGTTGCTGCTGTTTTCGCTCATCTGCTCGCTGCGCAGCTTCTGCGGCTCGCCGTTGTAGAGCTCACGGGCTTCTTCCATCACCGAGAAGTCCATGTCCACGCTGACTTCCGGGTTGACGCGGCCGGGACCGGTCATCGGCTCGAGCAGCTCGCGGATGCGCTGGTTGAACGAGGTTTCCTGGCGGCGCACCTGCTCGAACTGCGCGGCGTTCATGGCCGCTTCGCTGTTCGGGTCGGAGACGCTGAGCATGCGCCCGCTCTGGTCGACCACGGTGACGCGCTCGGGCGCCAGGTCCGGAATGCTGGCCGCGACCATGTGCACGATCGCATCGATCTGGCCGCGTTCAAGCTGCTGGCCACCGCGCAGCTCCAGCACCACCGAGGCGCTGGCCACGTCACGCTGGCGGGTGAAGGCGCTGGGCTTGGGAATGGCCAGATGCACGCGCGAATCGCGGACCGGGCGCAGCGTGTTGATGGTGCGCGAAAGCTCGGTTTCCAGCGAGTGCTGGTAGCGGGCGTTTTCCATGAACTGGCTGACGCCGAAGCCGGGGTCACGCTCCATCAGTTCAAAGCCCAGGCGGCCGCTGTCGGTCAGGCCGGAGCCGGCCAGCTTCAGGCGGGCATCGTGCAGGTTCTTTTCCGGCACGGTGATGCCGCCGGTGGCGGGATCCAGCTGGAAGGGAATCTGTGCCGCGCGCAGCAGGTCGGTGGCCTCGGCCGTGGCCTTCTGGTCCAGACCGGTGTACAGCGGCACCATGCCCGGCTTCTGCGACCAGAAGAACACGAACAGCCCTGCCGCCACGGCCACGGCGATCATCGCCATCAGGCCGAGCCGACGGGTGATCTGCAGGCTTTGCAGCCGGTCGAACCACTGCCCAGCCTTTTCGGTGTTCAGCGATTCTTTGGAGAGCGACAGGGCCATGCGTTTCTATCCTTACAGCGGCATGTTCATCACGTCCTGATAAGCCTGGACGAGACGGTTACGGACTTCCACGGTGGCGCGGAAGGCGATCTGGGACTGCTGCGAGGCGACCATGACCTTGGCCAGGTCCGCACCGGGTTCACCCAGTTCGAAGGACTTGGCCAGGGCGCCGGATTTCTGTTGCGCATCGTTGACGCCGGCGATGGCGCCCCGCAGGGTTTCGGTGAAGCTGGGGCCCTGGATCTCCTGGGGGGATACCAGGCCCTGGATGGCATTGCTGCGCGGCACCTCCGTCAGCGGGCTGACGGTGGGCTGGCCCATCTGGGTCTGGAAGGTGCGGATCTGAGAAAGGATCGAGGTGACGGAGTGCGACATCTGGAACGTTCCGAAGCAGGGGTGGGTTACACGGAAATACGTTGCAAGTGCTGTGCCGAAACGGATGAGTGGTTCAGTTTTGTAGGGGTGGCGCGGGTTTGCGTATTCAGCGGCGCCTGCAGGCGCGGCCGTGATGTTCGTGAGGCGCCGGGGAGCGGCCGAGCGGCGGTGTGACGCGCTGGCGTGCCGGAGAGTCGACGCCGGAAAACCGGCGGAGGTTGCGCGATACGTGCGAGCAGAACCACAAAAAAGCCCGGGACATGCCCGGGCGTCTGGTTTCCATGTGTTGATCGGCTCAGCCAGCCAGTTCGGTCTGGTCGCGTTCGATGCCGTACTTGCGCAGCTTTTCCACCAGGGTGGTGCGGCGCAGGCCGAGCAGCTGGGCGGCGTGGGCGACGACGCCCTGGGTGCGTTCCAGCGCTTCGTTGATCAGGTTCAACTCGATGTTGGCCATGTGGTTGCGCAGGTCCAGGCCATCGTCGGGCAGGGCCGGCGCGCGGCTGACGGGGCCGATGCCGCTGTCCAGGGCCGGGGTGCTCTGGGCGCCCGGAGTGTGGAAGGAGAAGCTGCGCAGGTCGAGGCGTTCGTCGGCCACGGCGGCTGGCGCAGCGACGGCCACCGGCGCAGCGGCAGCGAAGTCACCGCGGTAGCGGGCCGGCAGGTCCTGCACGCGCACGTTGCCACTGGGGTGCAGCACGGCGAGGCGCTCGACCAGGTTGGTCAGCTCGCGCACGTTGCCGGGCCACTCGTAGGCGGCCAGGGCCTGCAGCGCTTCGCCGGTGAAACGCACTTCGCCACGCCCGGTACGGGCCAGCTGGCCGGCGATGGTGGTGACCAGTGCAGGCAGGTCTTCGCTGCGCTCGCGCAGGGCCGGCACATCGATCGGGAACACGTTGAGGCGATAGAACAGATCCTCCCGGAACTTGCCGTCGGCGATGCGCGATTCGAGATCGCGGTGGGTGGCGGCGATCACGCGCACGTTGCAACGGATGGTCTGGTTGCCACCGACGCGCTCGAAGCTGCGCTCCTGCAGCACGCGCAGCAGCTTGACCTGCATCGGCAGGCTCATGTCGCCGATTTCATCCAGCAGCAGGGTGCCGCCCTCGGCCATTTCGAAACGACCCTTGCGGGCGCTCAGTGCGCCGGTGAAGGCGCCCTTTTCGTGACCGAACAATTCGCTTTCCAGCAGGTCGGCCGGAATGGCGCCGCAGTTGATCGCCACGAACGGGCCATCGCGGCGCGGCGAGCGCTGGTGGATCGAGCGCGAGACCACTTCCTTGCCGGTGCCCGATTCGCCCAGCACCAGCACGGTGGTGTCGAACGCGGCGACCTGCTCGATCATCCGGCGCAGCTGGGTGACGGCCGCGCCATCGCCGGTTGGCCCCTGGTCCTGCACGGCGCCGGCCTGGTGCTCGGCATCCAGGCGCTTGAGGCTGGCACGGCGCAGCAGGCCTTCCATCTGCGCGTGGCGCAGCGGCGCTTCCAATGGCCACACATTGGCCTCGTGCAGGCCGAACTGCTGGGCGAAGGCAGTGGTGTCGCCGTCGATCAGCATCACCGGCGGGGGCAGGGCACCCTTGCCCAGCCAGGCAAACAGCGCGTCGCTGCGCTCGGAAGTGTCCAGCCCACCGATGATCGCCGCCATCCAGTCGTTCGGGCGGTGGCGGGTGATGTCGAAATCGTTGGCATCGGCCACCCAGCGCGGGTTGAAATCCATGAACTCCAGCAGGGCGACGGTGCGCTCGGCGCGGACGGCGTCGTTGTCCAGTACCAGGATGCGTGATTCGCTCATGATCCGTTCCCCTTCAGGCCTTCCAGGATCGGCATCACTTCCTGGATGTAGGACAGCTTGCTGACGAAGTTGTCGGCCCCGGCGCGCAGGGCATGCTCGCGGTGTTCGGCGTCATCGAAGTGGCTGGCGATGACGATGTACGGCGCGTCATCCTGGGATTTGATCAGGCGGGTCGCCTGCAGGCCGCCCATCTCCGGCATGGCCAGATCCATCAGCACCACCTTCGGGCGCAGCGACTCGGAGCGTTCGATCGCTTCCAGGCCATTGGCGGCGCTGCCGATCACATCGAGCCAATCGACTTTGCGGAAGTGGCGCATGGCGGCGTTGATGAAACCTTCGTGGTCGTCGACCAGCAGGACGGTGAGCTTGTTCATGTCTTCCATTTCCTTCAGCCCACCCGGGCCAGGAGGTGCGGGGTGCTGGCATGGCTGCGGCGGCGTTCGCGCGCCGGGGCGATGTCCAGTTGTTCGCGGTATTTTGCAACGGTACGGCGGGCGATGTTCACCCCTTGGCGCGAAAGCAGGCCGGCGATGGCTTCATCGGCGAGCGGGCGCGCCGCCGGTTCGGATTCGATGAGACGGCGCACCATGGCCTTGACGGCCTGGCCGGAGACGCTGGCACCTTCCAGGCGCACCGCGAAGAAGTGCTTCAGCTCCAGCGTGCCGCGCGGGGTCTGCAGGTACTTGCCGGTGGTGATGCGCGAAACGGTGGACTCGTGCATGCCGATCTCGTCGGCCACTTCCTTCAGGGTGAGCGGCGCCATGGCTTCTTCGCCACGGGTCAGGAAGCCGGCCTGGCGTTCGATGATCACGCGCGCCGTGCGCAGCAGGGTGTCGTAACGCATCGACAGGCCGCGGGTCAGCCAGCGCGCTTCCTGCAGCATGTCGCGCAGTGGCTGTGCAGCTTCGCTGGTCTCGGCCAGGGCCTGTTCGTACTGCGGGTTGATGCTGAGGCGGCGGCTGGTGGCCGGATTCAGCGCGACGCGCCACTGGCCATCGGCATGCCAGGCGACCACGTCCGGAATCACCACGCCGTTGCTGTCCGGCAGCAGGCTCTCGCCCGGGCGCGGCTGCAGCGACAGGATCAGCCGGACGGCCTCATGGATGTCGGCGACTTCGGCGTCCAGCTGCTGGGCCAGGGCCGGGTAATCGTGTGCGGCCAGCGCGGTCAGGCCGTCGTCGAGCACACGCTGGGCGAGGTGGCGGGCCGGCACGCGGCCGGGCAGGGCGCGCAGCTGCACGCTCAGGCATTCGTACAGGTCCTGCGCGGCCAGGCCGATTGGATCGCCGTGCAGGATCTGCTGGCGGACCGCTTCCACACCGGCAGCGTCCACATCGCAGCGCGCACTGGCGAGCAGGGTCAGCTGGGCAAGCGGGGCATCCAGATAGCCGGCGTCGTCGCAGTGCTCCAGCCAGAAACCGGCCACGGTCAGTTCGCGGTCATCCAGCTCCATCGCCAGGCGCTGCAGGGCACGCAGCTGCGGATCGGAGGATTCCCCGGCCGCCACGCGCTGCATGCGGTCATCGTCACCGTCCTGCCAACCGGCACCGGCCACATCCCACATAGTGCTTTCGGGCAGTTCGTCGAAGGCGGCCACGTCCTGGGTGGTGGTGGCTTCGGCAGTCTCGGCGGCCGCCGGCTCCGGGGCTTCTTCAATCTCGAGCAGCGGGTTGGTCTCAAGCGCGCGGCGGATTTCCAGCTCCAGCTGCATGCCGTCGAGCTGGAGCAGCCGGATCGACTGCAGCAGTTGCGGGGTGAGGTGAAGCTGCTGACCCATCTGGGTCGACATGGAGGCTTTCAAAGTGATGTCCCGTTCGCACCGACTCCCCGGTGCGTTATGGAACACATCTTGCTTCTCTTCCCGTACGCCGGGAATCAGGGGGTTCCTGAGTCGGGTCGTCAAATCCCTGACAGCGTGTAGGGGGAACCCCTACATCGGCGCGGTATTTTGACGGGTGTCCGGGGGCGAGACCTTGTCCTTCCGTGCCCACCCGTCGGGTCGGGCTTCAAAAATCCGTCGCCATGCGCGGCGGGCAAGGCCTGTGTGCCGGAGAACCGGCGCAGATCACTCCAGCTCGTGCTGGTGACGGGCGGCGAGCAGCACCAGATCATTGGCACGGCGGCAGCCCAGCGACTCCATCATGCGGGCGCGATGGGTCTCCACCGTCTTGACGCTGATGCCCAGGTCCGCGGCGATTTCCTTGTTGCTCTCGCCCTTGCCGATCTGGCGCAGGATCTCGCGCTGCCGCGGCGAGAGGGCTGCCACGCCCACCGGCTTTTCCCTGCCCAGCATCGGGGCAAGCATCTTGGCCGAGATCTGCGGGCTCAGGAACACCTGGCCGGCATGCGCGGCGCGCAGCGCCAGTTCGAGCTCCTGCGGGGCGGCATCCTTGACCACGAAACCGACCGCGCCCCGGTCCAGCGCATCACGCACGTGCACCGCGTCGTCGTGCATGGTCATCATCACCACGCGCGAGCCGGGCGTACGCAGCAGGATGTCGCTCAGGGCTTCCAGGCCGGTGCGGCCCGGCAGGGACAGGTCCATCAGGACGACGTCCGGGGAATGCTGCACGCTCAGTTGCAGCGCCTGTTCGGCGTTGCTGGCCTCGGCGATGACCTCGACGTCGGCAAAGCCCTGCAGCAGGCGGCTGAGGCCGGCACGGACCAGGGTGTGATCATCGACGATGAGAACGCGCACAGGCTGCTAGGGGAGCGGGGAGGCCGTCACCTTAACGGAGTGAAGGCCCACCGCCAAGCCGAATGCGTCACAGTCGCGAGCGTACGGTCAGCGCAATCGTCGTGCTTCGGCGATCTGGCGGCGGTGCAGGCGGAACAGATGCCGCTCCAGGGCCATCTCCAGCGCATCGCTGAGCCCTTCAAAACGCAGCCACAGGTAATGCGCGCCGGCGCCATTGGCGGCCTCGGCCACGATCACCACGGGCAGGTCGATGTGGTCGGGCAGCCAGTCGCAGGGCTGCAGGCGGATCACGCCCATGCTGCCCGGTGCGGCGCCACTGCGCGCGCCCTGTTCCAGGCGGATGCCACGGCGCGACCAGCGCAGGGGGCGCAGCGGCAGGTCCTGGCTGCTTTGCCGCACCAGCCGGCCCAGCAGCACCATGACCAGATCCAGCTTGGCCTCCAGCCGCTGCACCTGCAGGGTGGCATCGCTGCGGTCGTCATGGCCGTCGTCGCCGCGGGCGTCTTCAACCAGCGCCACACTGCGCAGCAGGGTTTCGGCGGTGCCGGGGCGGATCACCGCGCTGCCGATGCGGTATTCGGCCGGCAGCGCCAGTTCGCAGCTCAGCGTCTCATCGAACAGCTCGCTTTCGGCCGGGTGATGGATGGCGCTGGTGCGAAGCTCGGTCATGACAGGGATTCTGCGGTCAGGTACGCCTGCGCGGCGCGAAGGGACTGGTGGCCGTTGTGAATGTGCCGGCTGGCCTCTTCGCGCTGCCGCATCATGAACAGCATGATGCGCTGCTGGCGTGCCTGCAGCGAGGACAGGCCAGGAACATCGAAGCCGGCAGAGGGGCCGGCCAGGTAGTCACGCTGGGCCGCGTCGAGTGCATCCAGCTGCAGACCCGCCTCGTCGAAGTTCTCGGCGTGCAGCGCGGTTTCCAGCGCATCCAGACGTGCGTTCAGCGCGCCAAGCGAGGTCACGGGGCGACCTGCGCGGTCTGGCGCTGCTGTTGCGGGATGGCATTCCAGGCCGCATCGATCTCGCCCAGCAGTTCAAGGGCTTCGGACAATGCGGCCGGATCGTTGTGCAGATTGGCTTCGGTCAACCGTTGCATCACGTAGTCATACAGCGAGGACAGGTTGCCGGCGATTTCGCCGCCGGCCTCATGGTCCAGCGAGCCATTGAGGTGGCCGACGATCGCGCAGACCTCGCCGATCGCCTTGCCTTTGCGTGCCTGGTCGCCGCGTTCCATGCAGGCCAGGGCAAGCCGAAGGCGTTCGCAGGCACCGGCCAGCAGCAACGCGACCAGCTTGTGCGGGTCGGCATCGGTAACCGAACTCTGCACGCCGACCTTGCGGTACTGCTCGGTGAATTGACGGTTGGAACCGTACATCAATCATGTCTCCTTCATGCGGGGCCGCGAGGTTCGCGACATCGTCGGCACCGGGTGGAGCCTGCGGGGTGTCCTGCCAGTGATATCGGCCGCGGACCGGTTCAACTTGAGTCCGCGGCCGGCATGCATCAGCCGCTGAGCTGGGAGAGCTGCGAGGTGAGGCTGCTCATGGTCTGGCTCATCTTGCTCATCAGGGCATCGAGCGCGAGGAACTGCTTTTTGTAACGTTCGGACACGCCTTCCATGCGGACATCCAGCGCCTTGCGGCGCTTGTCGATATCGGTCAGCGTGGTGTTGATGCTCTTGGTGCGCGAAACGAACGCGCCTTCCTTGCCGACGGTGGTGCTGACGTAGCCATCCACCATCGCAAACAACTTCGCTGCCGCACCGTCATCGCCGGTGAACGCCTCACGCACGGCGCCGCCCTGGTTGACCAGGGCCGCGTCGAACTTTGCGGTATCCAGCACCAGGCTGCCATCAGCGTTGGGATAGGCACGGGTCTGCAGACCGATCTTCTTGGGATCCAGGCCGGCGGCCGAGAGGTCCTTGAGAATGCCGCCCATCATGCTGCGCAGCTGGCTGGAGGCGCCGCGCATCTGCGCATCGCCGGTCAGCGAGGAGGGCTCCTTGTTCTCGATGTCGTACTTGGTCGCGGTGTTGATTGCCGCGATGGCGCCGTTGTACGCCGTGACGAAGTCCTGCATCACCTTGCGTGCCGCGGCAACGTCGGTGGTGATGGTGACGGTGCTTTCGCCTTCCTTCTTCAGGTTCAGGGTGAGGCCGGGCACCACGTCAGTGACGGTGTTTTCGCTGCTGGTGATGGCCACGCCGTCGATGGTCAGCTTGGCGTCTGCGGCCGGTGTACGCTCCTTCAGGCTGGCAGCGAGGTCGGCCAGCTTGGTGTTGCCTGGTGAGGCAGTCAGCGTAATGGCGTTGGCGGCGCCCGACTTCTCCTGCGAGAGCGACAGAATCTGGTTATCGCCCGACGCGATGAGCGTGGCCTGTACGCCCGAGGCGCGGCCGGCTTTCTCGATCTTCGTCCGGATCGAGCTGAGCGTGTCGTCGGCTTCGACGTTGATGTCCAGCGTCTTCTGCTTGTCGCCGACGCCTACGGTGAGCGTCAGGGTTCCGGCGCCGAAGGTGTCTGTCTTCGGTATCGCGGTGTCCGAAATCAGCTTGTGTGCGGTAGCAAGCTTTTCCACATTGATCAGGTGCGTGCCAGCCGCAGCGGAGTTGGTGCCGCTGACCGTCAAGATCTCGTCGGTACCGGCTTTGCTGGCCGTGAACGTGCGTGCGTCGAACGCCGTATTGGCCTTCAGTGCCTTCAGTGCCGTATTCAGCGTGTCGAACGCGGATTTGACCGTGCCGATTGCCGAGAGCTGCATCTTGGCCTTGGACTGCTGCAGGTTCAGTGCGTTGTCCGCCGGCTTGCGATCGGCCGCCACCAGGCTGCTGACCATGCCGGAAATATCCAGTCCTGAACCGATGCCGCCGTAACCGAAGTCCGCCACGTTGTATCTCCTGTTTGTAGCCGCTGCCGTGAAGTCGCAGGGCGATGCCATCAACGAAAGTAGCGGCCGTAGCCGCCGGGTCTTTAGAACCACGTTGATGCAGGAGTTGTGCCAGCCAGGGCAAGGGCGGGTTTGGCACGCCGGTTGCAGGAGCCCTGGGGCAGGGGCGGCGGTCCGCGCCTCTGATAGGTGGTCTGTAAAAAACCCTCCTCCAATGCAGAGGAGGGGTCAGGCTACTGAAAAGCGGGGGGAGACGAAGCCACCCGGGGTGTTCAGTCAAACAAACAGCGCTGATAACAGTTCTGCCGCAGGGGCGGGCCATGGCCACGACGATGTGGCGACCGGGAGAGAGAGTCCGGTCCATGGCCATGGCCCGTTCCTGCGCATGCTTTGCGATGCCTCGTGTTGCCCGCGCCGCCGGCCGGAGCCGGCGGCGGGACGATGCAGCCGTGGATCAGCGCAGCAGGCTGAGCACGTTCTGCGGCACCTGGTTGGCCTGGGCCAGCATGGCCGTACCGGCCTGCTGCAGGATCTGGGTGCGGGTCA
>NZ_RCDC01000004.1:206540-475052 GCF_003651185.1 Stenotrophomonas rhizophila
GGATCAGCGCAGCAGGCTGAGCACGTTCTGCGGCACCTGGTTGGCCTGGGCCAGCATGGCCGTACCGGCCTGCTGCAGGATCTGGGTGCGGGTCAGCTCTGCGGTTTCCTTGGCGAAATCCGTGTCCTTGATGCGGCTACGCGACGCGGACAGGTTTTCGGTCGAGGTCTGCAGGTTGGCCACCACCGAGGTGAAGCGGTTCTGGATGGCGCCGAGGTCTGCACGGGTGCTATTGATCGATTCCAGTGCCTTGTCAACTACTTCCAGGGCGCGCTGGGCACCGACTACAGTGCCGATGTTCAGCGAGGACAAGTTGGCGGCGCTGTCGGTACCCGCGCCGATGTCAGCCGTGACGGCGAATGCGGTTGCAGTGCCGAGGTCGACCTTTGCGGCGGCGACGCCAGCAGTGTCTAGATCAACCTTGACCGAACTGAGGGTGATCACACCAGCAGTAGCTGCGCCGGTGGTGCTATTGACCGCCTGCGCTGCGTGCACGCCCGTCTCGCCGATCTTGGCATTGACTGCTGCGACGACAGCGTTAAGCGCATTCTGCACGGTAGCTGCAGCGGACTCGGTCGCGGCTGCGGTGGTATCCGGGTTGCTGCTAGTGCCCTGTTCGAAGGTGATAGTTCCGAGATCGATGTCGCCGATCTTGACGCCCTCGATCTTGCCGTCGGCCAAGGCTGTCGCCGCGGCCATGGTCAAGGTGCCGTCCGACGAGAAGGCGCCACTTCCGAGCGAGTCGGTCTTCGCGTTCACCACCTTGTCGATGGCAATTGCCTGGCCGGCGTTGGCGCCGACCTGGAACAGCTGACTCGAGAACGAGCCATCCAGCAGCTTGGTGCCGTTAAAGTCAGACTGCTTGGCCACACGGTCGATTTCACTGACCAGCTGGGTGACTTCAGCCTGCAGGGCCTTGCGGTCGCTGGCGGAATTGGTGGCGTTGGACGACTGGACCGACAGCTCACGGATACGCTGCAGGTTGTTGCCGATTTCGCTCAGCGAACCTTCGGCGACCTGGGCCAGCGAGATGCCGTCGTTGGCATTGCGGATGGCCACATCGGTACCGCGGATCTGGGTGCCGAAGCGCTCGGAGATCGCCAGGCCGGCGGCGTCGTCCTTGGCGCTGTTGATGCGCGAACCCGACGACAGGCGCTGGATGGTGGTGGCCAGGGAGCTGCCGCTGGTGCTCAGGTTACGCTGAGCATTCAACGACATCGTGTTGGTGTTGATGACTTGTGCCATGAGGAAGGGTCCTTGAGCAGTTGCACGTGAGTTGGGTTAGCCGCCCCTGACGTGCTTCAGGGGCGTCGCATGTCAGCGCTGCAACAGGCTGAGCACGTTCTGGGGAACCTGGTTGGCCTGGGCCAGCATGGCGGTGCCGGCCTGCTGCAGGATCTGGGTACGGGTCAGTTCCGCGGTTTCCTTGGCGAAATCGGTGTCGCGGATGCGGCTCCGCGAGGCCGACAGATTTTCCGAGGAGGTCTGCAGGTTGGCCACCACCGAGGTGAAGCGGTTCTGGATGGCGCCGAGGTCGGCGCGGACGCTGTTGACGGATTCCAGCGCCTTGTCGACGATTTCCAGAGCCTGCTGGGCGCCGGCAACGGTGTCGATCTTGATGTCAGAGACATGCGACGGACCGCCACCCGCGGCAGGCGTGTTCAAGGCGGCGGGAGGCGTCCCAGCGGAAGTAACGGCCACGTCGGCCACCTTGTTGTCTGCCTTGATCGAGGTCAGGGTAATGACACCAGGAGTGGCAACACCCGCCGCGTCGGTCTGTTGTGCAGCATGCAGACCGGTTTCACTCAACTTGCCGTTGATGGCCGCCATCATGGCCTTGGTGGCGTTTTCCTGATTCTTGGTCGCGGTCGCCGCTTGTTCCGCCGTGGTGCCGGCGGGGACGGTGTAGTCGAACTCGACATCGCCGATGCTGATCTCACCCACCATCACGCCTTCGATCTTTCCCGCTGCAGTGGTAACTGCTGCCGCGTTGAGCGTGATGCTGCCGGCGTCGACGAAGGTGGTGGCGCCCAAAGAGGTCGCCTTTGCATCCACGACGCTGTTGATCGCGATCGCCTGACCCGCATTCGCACCTACCTGGAACAGCTGGCTGGTGAAACTGCCGTCCAGCAGCTTGGTGCCGTTGAAGTCGGACTGCTTGGCCACGCGGTCGATTTCGCTGACCAGCTGGGTCACTTCGGCCTGCAGTGCCTTGCGGTCGCTGGCCGAGTTGGTGGCGTTGGAGGCCTGCACAGCCAGTTCACGGACGCGCTGCAGGTTGTTGCCGATCTCGCTCAGCGAACCTTCGGCGACCTGGGCCAGCGAGATGCCGTCATTGGCGTTGCGGATCGCGACATCGGTGCCGCGGATCTGGGTGCCGAAGCGCTCGGAGATTGCCAGGCCGGCGGCGTCGTCTTTTGCGCTGTTGATGCGCAGGCCCGACGACAGGCGCTGGATGGTGGTAGCGAGCGAGCTGCCGCTGGTGCTCAGGTTGCGCTGAGCGTTGAGCGACATCGTATTGGTGTTGATTACCTGTGCCATGGGTCGTCTCCCTTATTGGAATCCCGGTGGTGAATGGAACGAAGCGCCGCCGTTTTTTTGTTTTTGGCTGTGTGCTTCGCTGTTGCCAAATCAATAACGGCGCTTTGTCAACAACCTTTAGGCGGAGATTCACGCGGATCTGCAGGGGAGGCGGAGGCGGCCCGATTTCACGCCCCAAAACGAAAAAGGCCGCGATGCTCAAAGCATCGCGGCCTTCAGGCCAACCCGGGTTGCAGGGGGGTCAGCGGATCATGTTGAACAGCGACATCGACTGCATCTGCGAGAACAGCGTCTGGGCCGCCTGCAGGGCGGTCTTCTCCAGCTGGTACTGGCTCAGTGCATCGGCGTAGTCCAGGTCGCGCATCTGCGAGAGGGTGGTCTTGAGCGTGACGACGTTCGATTCCCGCATGTCCGAGGCGTTGTCCAGCGCCTTGAGCTGGGCGCCGCCGGCGGCGCGGGAGTCGATCATCCGCTCCGAGGCGCGGGCCACGTCGCGCAGGCCGCTCTGCAGCAGGTTCTGCTGGGCTGCCTGCTGGGCGGGGGTACCGGTATCCATCTTCAGTGCGCCGATCAGCGAATCCAGGGTGCCAAAGATGTCGCGGCTGGACGCGGGGCTGACCTCGACGATATCGCCCGCGGCGGGCGCACCTTCGATGTGAAGGCGCACGCCGTTGACCACCAGGTCGTCGCCGGTCTTGAGCGTGCCGCTGGACACTACGGCGCCACCGGCATCCAGCAGGTCATAGCTGTCGGCGCCAGTGAAGCGCACGCTGAAGCCTTCTCCATTCCAGCTGCCGTCGCTGTCGCGGGTGATGTTGGTCAGCACGGCGCTGCCGGTATTGCCGGGGCTGGCCTTGCCATTCACATGCCCGTCGCCGGTGACGATGCGCATGAAGATCTCGCTGCCGGGCAGGGCGTCCTTCACGTAGGTGTCCGGGCCAACCTCCACCTCGCGCTGGTTCTGGTCGCCGTTGTAGACGATGCGGCCATCCACCTGGCTGAAGGGCGGGCTGCCGTCATCCGTACCACCGAAGAGATAGCGGCCGGTACCGTCGGTACTGTTGGCCACCGCGAGCAGATTGCCGCGGATCGCTTCGATTTCCGTGACCATCGATTGCTTGTCGGCGGCGGCCAGGCCCGGGTTGTTGGCGTAGATGGTCAACTCGGTGATGCGGCCCATCATGTCGCCCACCTGGGCCAGCGCGTTTTCCTGCAGCCCCAGCCGGTTCTGCACGTTGCCGGCGTTGAGCTGCATGCGGTCCAGCGAAGCCAGGGTGCGGTCCAGGCCGACCGCGCTGCCGGCCGAGACCGGGTCGTCCTTGGCCGACACGATCTTGCTGCCGGTGGCGATCTGGCGCTCCAGATGGTTCATCTTCGCCTGCGAGGCGAGCATCAGGGACACCGACTGATTGAACATCATCCCGGTGGAAATGCGGTTGTTCATCGCGAGACGGCTCCGAGGATGGTCTGGAACATGTTGTCGGCAGTGGAGATCAGCTGCGAGGCGGCCTGGTAGGCCTGCTGCAGGCGGAGCATGTCCGAGGCCTCCTCATCCAGGTTCACGCCGGAGATCGAGTCGCGCGCGGCCTGGGCCTGGTCGGTGATCACCTGTTGCGCCATCAGCGAGTACTCCGCAGAGCGTGCGGCCGCGCCGACCTGGGTGGTCAGGCCGCCGAGCGCGCCGCTGAGCGTGACCGTGCCCGCATTGAAGGTCTTGGCCTGCTCGACCTTGGCCAGCAGCAAGGCATTGCTGTTGTCCGAGGAACCGGCCGGGGTCGGCCCGATGTTGAAGGTGTCGCCGGTCTTGGGCGCGCCGTCGAGGACAAAGCTCCAGCCGTTGGCGGTGATGGTCTGGCCGGCGGTGTAGGTGCTGGGGGGGCCGCCATCGATGGTGTATTCGGTGGCACTGATGAACACGATCGCCGCCGGATTACGCAGGGCGGCGTTGTCCGGGTCGGTCACCTTGACCCCGGTGAGCTTGCCGGTGCCGGTGTTCGCCATCGCGGCGGTGCCCTTGATCGGGGCGGCGGCGGCGATGCGCGAGGTATCGGTGATCGCCACGGCCATGCTGCCGGCCACGCCTGCGGTGGGCTGCAGCAGGAAGCGGTCGTCCTTGGCCGGCGTGCCGCTCATGACCAGCGCTACGCCGTTGAGTAACAGCGGGTCGGCTGCGGTGCCGGCGCCGGTCATCGGGATGGCGGCGCCGGTGTCGGCGCGGGTGGCCTGCCACTGGGTGCCATCGAACTTCATCACGATGTTCTGGCCGTCCAGCTTGGAGAGGTCGCCGAAGCTGGCGCTCATGCTGGCGGTGCCGACGTTGGCGCTGTTGGCGGTGATGCGTGGGTTGCCGATGGTGAAGAAGTCACCGCCCATGTTGCCGTACAGATCCGCGCCCTGGCGGTGGACGTCGTTGAAGCTGCTGGCCATGCCGATCGCCAGCTTGCCCAGTTCGGCCTGGGCCGGGGTCAGCACGGTGTCGCGGAACTCCAGCAGGCCACCGATCTGGCCACCGAGCGTCTTGCCCTCGATGGTGATCTTCTGGCCCTGGCTTTCCAGCGCCAGCTGCAGCCGCTCGGGCTGATAGGGATCGGTGACGGTGGTGACCTTGGAGGCCGTGGTGCCGACCACCAGCGCCTGGCCGCCGGCGGTGTAGACGTTCATCAGCCCGCCGTCCTGCATCACCGCGGTGCCGCCGGTGTAGCCGACCAGATTGGCGATCAGCTGGTCGCGGCGGTCGAGCAGATCCGGCGCGGCGGTCGCGGCATTGCCGCCGATCGACCCATTGAGCTGGGCAATCTCCTGGGCCAACCGGTTGATCTCGGTGGCGCCGGCGATCAGACCGTTGTTGACCTCGCCATTGAGGTTGTTGAGCTGGGTGTTGAGCTGCTGGAAGCGGTTGGCCAGGGTCTTGCCGCTGTCCAGCATGTTCTGCCGGTCGGCACTGCCGGAGGCATTGGAGGACAGCCCGCTGACCGAATCGAAGAAGTTGGACCACACCCCGGCGACGTTGGTCGCGGTGTCGGAGAACATCGCATCCACGCGATCGGCCATGGTCGAGAGCTGCTTCAGGCGCGCCAGTTCACCGCTGCCATCGAGCAGCCGCGAGATCGCCAGCTGGTCCGCCACCCGGCGGACGTCGGTGATGCGGGTGCCATTGCCCACGTCGCCGTACCCGTAGTTCTGCGGGTCGGCCGTGGCGAAGTCCACCTTCTGCCGGCTGTAGCCCGGGGTCTTGATGTTGGCGACGTTGTGGCTGGTGGTCGCCAGGGCCCGCTGGAAAGCGAGCAGGGCGCTGGTGCCGGTGGAGAGTACGCTGGACATGGATTACCTCAACGACGGATGACACCCAGCCCGGTCGGGCTGGCGGTGCTGGCAAAGGTGCGGCCCAGGCGCTCGCCGGCATCGCTCACCGCCGCGACGGCGCGCTCGATGGTCGGGCCGCCGGCGATCGCGGCGATCTTGGCCGCGTAGGTCGGGTCGGTGGCGTAGCCGGCGCGCTGCAGCCCCTGCGCGAAGCTGCGCACGTTGCTGCCGGCCTGGAGGGCGTTCTGGTAGCGCGGGCTGGTCTTCAGCAGGCGCACGTAGTCGGCGAAGCTCTCGCCGACCGAGTTGTAGGCGCGGAAGCTCGCCGTTTCGTTACGGCGCACGCCGTTGACGTATTCATGGGTGCCGCTGGTGGCACGTTCGCCCTGCCAGCCGTTGGCTTTGATCCCGAACAGATTGTGCGAGCTGTCGCCACCACTGCGCCGGACCAGCTTGCGGCCCCAGCCGGTTTCCAGTGCGGCCTGGGCGACCAGCGCCTTGGCATCCACGCCGAGTTCGCGTGCGGCCTGCTGGGCATGGCCCCAGATGCTGGCCACGAAGCCTTCCGGCGTGTGCGGGCCGAGCTCGGCGGCAGCCGTGTTGGCCGCCAGGGTATCGGCGGCGCTCGGGCCGGTGGCCGCAGTGCGGTTGACGCCGGTCCAGCGGTCATCGGCCATGGCCCAGTGGGCGCTGGCCGGATCGGTATCGGCGACTGCCGCGTAGGGATCGCTGCGGCCGATCGCCTCATGCATCTGGCTGCTTTCACGGCCGGCAATCAGGTCCAGGGCACGCTCCATCGGCTGCAGCACGGCCGACGGCTCACCACCGCCGAGCTGCTGCAGCAGGTCAACCTCGCGCGGCGCGGCCGGTGCGGTGCTGGCCGGCAGCGGCATGGCGGCGGCCGGTGCATTGAGCTGATAGGCACGCAGGGCGGCGGCCGGGTTGAGCGTGGTATCGACCGGCTTGGCCGTCTCGCCCTCGGCGCCACCCAGCTGGCGCGCGATCATGCTCGACAGCCCCAGGCCACGGCCGCGGGTCATCGCATCGGCGATCTTCTGGTCGTACATTTCGCGGAACATGGTGTTTTCGCCGGGGAACAGCGAATCGCCGAAGCTCGCTTCACGCATGCTCTTGATCAGCATCTGCGCGAACTGGCCTTCCAGCTGCCGGGCGACCTTGTCGACCTTGGCCGGGCTGTTGGGCTGGGCGGGATTGAGTTCCAGGGCCGGTTGAATGCGCATGTCAGATCACCTCGAGTTCGGCGCTGAGCGCGCCGGCCTGCTTGAGGGCTTCCAGGATGGCGATCAGATCGCCCGGGGCGGCGCCCACGGCGTTCACCGCGTGCACGATTTCATCCAGCGTGGTGCCGCCGCTGAACTTGAACATGCGGCTGCCATCGTTGGTCGCGGTGATGGTCGACTGGGGCGTGACCGCCGTCTGGCCGCCGCTGAACGCGCCCGGCTGGCTGACGTTGAGATTCTCGTTGATGGTCACCGTAAGCGAGCCGTGCGAGATCGCGGCCGCGCCGACGCGGACCTGCGCACCGATCACCACGGTGCCGGTCCGCGAATTGACCACCACCTTGGCCGGCGCACTGCCGGGAGTGAGTTCCAGGTTTTCGATACGAGCCAGCAGACCGATGCGTGCGCCCGGATCAGAGGGTGCGTTGACCGCAACGGTGACGCCATCGATCGCGCGGGCGGCGCCTTCACCGAACGCATTGTTCAATGCCGAGACCATCCGCGAGACGGTGGTGAAGTCGTTCTTGTGCAGGTTCAGGGTGATGTCGCCACCACCGCTGAACACGTCCGGCAATGCACGTTCGACGGTCGCGCCGTTCGGAATGCGGCCGACGCTGGGCACGTTGACCGAGACGCGCGAGCCATCCTTGCCCTGCACGCCGAAGCCGCCGACGATCAGGTTGCCCTGGGCGATCGCATAGACCTGACCATCGGCACCGCGCAGCGGCGCCATCAGCAGCGAGCCGCCGCGCAGCGAGACCGCGTTGCCCACCGAGGAAACGGTGATGTCGATCGGCTGGCCGGGCTTGGCGAACGGCGGCAGTTCGGCATGGATCGCCACGGCCGCCACGTTCTTCAGCTGAGGATTGACGTTCGCGGGCACGTTCACGCCGAGTTCGCCGAGCAGATTCTTCAGGCTCTGCACGGTGAAGGGGGCCTGGCTGGTGCGGTCGCCGCTGCCATCCAGGCCAACCACCAGGCCGTAGCCGACCAGCGCATTGCCGCGCACGCCGCCGACCTGGGCCAGGTCCTTGATGCGCTCGGCGGAAGCAGGCGCAGCCAGCGCGAACACGGCCAGCAGCGCCACGATGGCGCGTGTCGTGTAGCGCGACGCCGCGCCCCATGACCAGAGGGCGCCGGTCGGCTCGAGGCGTCGCCACGCGCCCGGATCTGACCGCGCCGCCTCTGGGCACGCTTCGGCGCTTCGCTGACGGCAAATGAGGGAAAGGAAGAAAGTCATGTCAGGCTCAGTACGGCGCCAGCGCCGAGTTGAAGAAGCGGCTCAACCAGCCCATCGCATTGGATTGGGCGATCGCACCGCGGCCGCCGTAGACGATGCGGGCATCGGCAACACGGCTGGAAGGAATGGTGTTGTCCGGGAAGATGTCCGCCGCGCGTACGATGCCCTGCACCTGCACCAGCTCATCGCCGCGGTTCAAGCGCAGGTTCTTGGCGCCCTGTACCACCAGGTTGCCGTTGGGCAGGCGCTGGATCACCGTGACGGTCACGCTGCCCTGCAGGCGGTTGCTCTGCGCGCTGGTGCCCTTGCCGGTGAAATCGCGCGAGCCGGCGGCGCTGGCACTGAGGATGTCCTTGCCGCCCAGCGTGACCGGGGCACCGAAGATCGTCGGCGTGCCGATGCTCAGCTCTGACTCTTTCGAGGTGGAGGTGTTGGCGGTGGTCTGCGCGGTGGTGCTCTCGGTCAGGGTGATCGTGAGAAGGTCACCGACATCGCGGGCGCGCCGGTCCGAGTACAGCTGCAGGCCCGGGCCGGCAGCGTAGATTGCCCCGGCCGTGGCCTGGGCCGAGGGCGGCATGATCGGTTCGACCGGCGCCATGGCCGGGTAGGGCCGGACATCGCCGGCGATCACGCAGCCACTCAGGGTGGAGACGATGACGGCGGCGGCGAGCAGGCGGAGGGTAGGGGCAAGACGCGACATGGCAGGTTCCCGGGTCGACCGATCAGACGTTCTGGTTGAGATAGCCGAGCATCGCGTCGGTGGTGGAGATCGCTTTGGCGTTCATTTCGTAGGCGCGCTGGGTTTCGATCATCGAGACCAGTTCTTCCACCACGTTGACGTTGCTGCCTTCCAGCGCACCCTGCACCACGGTGCCCAGGCCGTTGAGGCCGGGGTTGCCGTTCTGCGCCGGGCCGGAGGCGGTGGTTTCCAGGAACAGGTTTTCACCGCGGGCCTGCAGGCCCGCCGGATTGACGAAGTCGGTCAGGGTCAGCGCGCCGATTTCCACCGAGGCGGCGTCGTCGGCCATCTTCACGCTGATGGTGCCGTCGGTGCCGATGGTGAGCGACTGCGCGCCTTCCGGAATCTGGATGCCCGGCTGCACCGGGTAGCCGCTGTTGGTGACCAGCTCGCCATCCTGGTTGCGCTGGAACGAGCCATCGCGGGTATAGGCCGAAGAACCATCCGGCATCTGCACTTCAAAGAAGCCGCGGCCGTTGACCATCACATCCAGCGCGCGGCCGGTCTGCTGCTGGCTGCCCTGCTCGAAGTTCTTGGAGGTGGCGACCACGCGCACACCGGTGCCCAGCTGCAGGCCCGAGGGCAACTGCGTCTGCGCCGAGGAAGCGCCGCCGGGCTGGCGGACCTGCTGGTACAGCAGATCTTCAAAGCTGGCACGGTCCTGCTTGAAACCGGTGGTGTTGGTGTTGGCGAGGTTGTTGGAAACCACCGACATGCGCGTCTGCTGCGCATCCAGTCCGGTCTTGGCGATCCACAATGCCTGGTTCATGGCGTCATTCCTGTGTTGTAGCGGATGGCCGCGTGGTGCGGCCCTTGCGAAGGGCAATGCATGGCGCGTGCCAGAACCGCGCCGGGATTACGTCACCGGCGATGGTCAGCCGCCCAGGCGCAGCAGGCTGTTGGCGCTGCGGGCGTTGTCGTCGCCGTGCTTGATCACCTTCACCTGCATTTCGTACTGGCGCTGCAGCTGGATCATCTGCACCAGCGCACCGGCGGCATCCACATTGCTGCCTTCCAGCTGGCCGCTTTCCAGCGACTTGCCCTGGGCCTGCACGAACGGCTGCTGCGGATCGGTGTTGCGCATCAGCCCGTCCAGGCCACGCTCCAGCCGTGCGTCGTCGGCCTGCACCACGCGGATGCGACCAACGTTGGCCATCGTCTGCGGGCCTTCGCCCAGCGGAATGATCGAGATCGTGCCGTCGTTGCCGATGTCCATCGCCTGGTGCGGAGGGATCGCGATCGGATTGCTGTTCTCATCCAGCACCGGATGGCCGCCGGCGGTCACCAGCTGGCCATTGGGCGTGATCGAGAGCGCCGCACCCCGGGTATACGCCTCACCGGCATTGGCGCCGGGTGCTTGCACGGCCAGCCAGTTGCCGGCCTGCAGCGACAGATCCAGCGGGTTGCCGGTGATCTGCTGGGCGCCCATGCGCCGGTTGAAGCCGGCGTCCACGTGCAGGGCATCCACGCGCGAGGCGTAGCCGGTCCCCTTGATCGGGAAGGCCTCGGTGTTGGCGAGCGCCTCCTTGAAGCCGGGGGTGTCGGTGTTGGCCAGGTTGTGCGAGAGCGTGCCCTGCGCCTGCAGGGAAGCGCGTGCACCGGTCATCGCGACGTAGAGTGCCTTGTCCATCGGTGTAATCCCGTGTTGCGGTCAGTGGCTCATCAACGCAGGTTGATGATGGTCTGGGTGATCTGGTCCTGCGTGGAGACCATCTGCGAGTTGGCCTGGAAGTTGCGCTGGGCAGTGATCATGTTGACCAGCTGCTCGGTCAGGTCGACCGTGGAGGCTTCCAGCGAACCGGCCTGGATCTTGCCCAGGTTGGAGCTGTCCGGCGAACCGGTGCGCGGGGTGCCGGAGGCGAAACTCTCCACCCACAGGTTGTTGCCCTTGGCTTCCAGGCCCTGTGCGTTGTTGAAGGTGGTCAGTGCGACCTGGCCCAGCGGCTTGTCATCGCCATTGGAGTAGCGCGCGTAGACGATGCCTTCCTCGGAGACGGTGATCTCGTTGAGCTTGCCGGCCGCGTAGCCGTCCTGCTGGGTGTTGCGCAGCGCGAACTTCTCGCCGTACTGGGTGGAGCCGCTGAGGTTCAGCGACATCGACAGCACGCCGGCGCCGGTGGTCGGGGTGAACGGATCCATGACGATCTGGCCGTTGGTCGGCTCGGTCAGCGCGCCGCTGTCGGAGAACTTCAGCAGCGTCGGCGTACCGGCGGCCTTGCCGTCCACGTAGTTGTAGACCTGCCATTCGTTCGGGTTTTCGGTCTTCACGAAGTACGAGGTCTGGGTGTGGCTCACGCCCAGCGAGTCGTACACGGTGATGCCGCCGGTGGAGTGGCTGTAGCTGTTGGAATCGGTCGGGTCGAAGGTACCAACCGTCGGTTCCTTGGCGTTGGCCGGCAGGGTGAAGCTGACATCGACCTTGCCGGTCTGCTTGGGCGGGCTGTCGGTGGTCAGCAGCTGCAGATCGGTCAGGCGGCCGGCATCGAAGTTGGTGCCGTCGGCATTGGGCGCGAACACCTGCAGGCGCGCGCCCTGCGGGTTGGTCACGTAGCCGGCCTGGTCGGTCTGGAAGTTGCCGGCGCGCGAGTACACGCGGGCACCGTTCATGGTCAGGGTGAAGAAGCCCTCGCCGGAAATGGCCATATCCAGGCTGCGCCCGGTCTGTTCGTTGTTGCCCTGCGAGAACTGCTGGGCGACGTTGGTCAGGCGCACGCCCGAGCCGACCGCGTTCTTGGACAGGCCATAGCTGGTGGCCGAGAACAGATCGGCGAACTCGGCGCGCGACTGCTTGAAGCCGGTGGTGTTGACGTTGGCGATGTTGTTCGCCGTGACGTTCAGATCGGCATTGGCTGCGTTGATGCCGGACAACGAGACGTTGAAGCCCATGGGATGCTCCTGTGGATGCGGGTAAGGCGGCTCAGCTGATGCGGAGCACGTAGTCGATCGGGGCCGTGCCCAGACCCTTGAGGTTGAGGTACAGGCCGTCCGTGCCGACCGTGACGCTCTCCACCGGGGCCTGCACGTAGGTGTTGAGCTTGGTCTTGGTGCCGGCGGTATCGGTATGCGAGGCGGCGATGGTGTAGGTGCCTTCGGCCATGCGGTTGCCGTTGGCGTCCTTGCCGTCCCAGTCGAAGGTGACTTCGCCGGAGGCCTTGGCTTCCACGCTGATCTGGTTGACCTTGACGCCGTTGGCATCGGTGATGTCCACCGTCACGAAGCCGGCGCCGGGGGCGGCGACCATGCCGGTGACATCGCCGTCCTTCTCCAGCGCGAGCTTCTCCGACGGCACCAGCACTTCGTGGCCGACCAGGGCCGCGCCGCGCAGGATCTGGTCGCTGGACATCGAATCCTGGAAGCCCTTGACCGTGTTGTTGAGGTCGGTGATGCCCTGGACCTGCGACAGCTGCGCCATCTGCGCGACCATCTGGGTGTTGTCCATCGGCTTGAGCGGATCCTGGTGACGCAGCTGCTCGGTCATCAGGCGCATGAAATCGGCCTGGTCCAGGGTGCTCTTTTTCTTGCTGGTGTCGCTGTTGGGCGCGTTCAGGCCCAGCGCGCTGTAGATGTCGCTGCTGTTCTGGCCAACGCCGTTGGTGCTGCTCATGGGAGGGGATTCCTGCGGTAAGAGGGTCAGCGACCCATGGTCAGCGTGGCCAGTGCCAGTTCCTTGGCGGTGGTCAGCATCTCCACGCCGGCCTGGTAATTGCGCGAGGTCGAGATCAGGTTGACCATCTGCGCGACCGGGTCCACGTCGGGCTGGTAGATGTAGCCATCGGCATCGGCCAGCGGGTGGCCCGGCTCGTAGCGCTGGATCGGCGCGGCGTTGCTCTGGCTGATTTCCTTGACCTGCACCGTGGTGATGTTCGGGTCGGTGCGGCTGGTCACCGACTGGAAGATCGGCTCCAGCGGCTTGTAGACCGCATCGGCCGAACCGGCGACGGTGTCGGCGTTGGAGAGATTGGAGGCGATGGTGCTCATGCGCACGGACTGCGCCTGCAGCGCGGAACCGGCGATATCGAAAATGGGCAGATTGCTCATGGCTTATTGCCCCGTGATCGCGGTGAGCATGGAGCGCACCTTGGATTCGACGAAGCTCAGCGAGGCGCGGTACTCCAGCGCGGCGCGGCCGTAGGCGGCACGCTCGGCATCCGGGTCGACGGTGTTGCCGTCGATGCTCGGCTGCACGCCTTCCTTGGCGATCTGGAACGGGTTCAACCCGCCGCCGATCTCATAGTGTTTTTCACTGGTGGTCTTCAGCAGGCCGTTGCCATCCAGCCCTTGGGCGTTGCGCAGGGCGGCATCGAAGCCCAGGTCCTGGGCCTTGTACCCGGGGGTGTCGGCATTGCTCAGGTTGCTGGCGATCAGCTTCATCCGCTGCTCGCGCAACGGCATGGCCTGGGCATGGACACCCAGATAGTTCGAAATCAGATTGGGCATGACGCACTCCCACGGGACGATGCCTGGGGCAGTGCAAGCGGCGTGCCAGAGGGGCGCCAGAGGGGAGGGGCCGGTGCCCGGCGGCATCATTCACGCCGGGAAAATCCACCGACCCGCAGGGCCGGGTAGATCCACGCCATGCGTGGATGCCGTCAACCCACCGGAGGAAGGGCGCCGACACCAGGGCCGGCCGCCCCTTACGCCGCCATTGCGACCTTGCGCAGGCGGTCCAGCAGGAAGTCCGCCAGCTCATGCGGGGAGTACTTGGCCACGAAGGCGTTCGCGCCGACCCGTTCGACCATCGCGTTGTTGAACACGCCCGACAAGGACGTGTGCAGCAGCACGTACAGGCCGGCCAGACCCGGGTGACGCCGGATTTCCGTCGTCAGGGTGTAACCATCCATCGCCGGCATCTCGATATCGGAGATCACCATGGCGTAGCGCTCGGCCGGGTTTTCGCCCGAGGCGTGGATCTGCAGCAGGTGGTCCAGCGCCTGCTTGCCGTCCGAAAGCAGGGTCGCCCCGACCCCCAGCTGGTCCAGCACGCTGCGGATCTGCTGGCGGGCCACGCGCGAATCGTCCACCACCAGCACCTGCATCGGCGGGGCATCGGGAGGCAAGGCCATGGAGGGGTCCAGCACCGCTTCGCCACGGATCTCGGCGATGTCGGCCAGCACGCTTTCCACGTCGATCACCTGGATAAGCTCACCCTGGAAGCGGGTCACCGCCGTCAGGTAGCTAGATTCGGCGCCCAGTTCCGGTGGCGGGTGGATGTCTTCCACCGCGATGTTGACGATGCGTTCCACACCGCTGACCAGGAAGCCCTGGATGGAGCGGTTGAACTCGGTCACCACCAGGTAGCCCGGCGCCTTGTCGGCATCGGGCTCACGCTCGGGATGTCCGATCGCCAGGCCCAGGTCCAGCACCGGCACCGAGCGGCCACGCACATCGGCCACACCGGCGAACTGGCTGGGCAGCCCGGGCACCTGGAACAGATCCGGGCGCCGCAGGACTTCCTGCACCTTGAACACATTCACGCCAAAAAGCTGACGTCCCCCCAGCCGGAACAGCAGCAGGGCCAGACGATTGTGGCCGGCCAGGCGCGTACGCTGGTCGATGCGGTTGAGCAGGTCATGAGACATGGGCTTGGTATCGGCGGGAGCCGCGGTGACTTGAGCGCCGCGTAGAGGGCGGTTCGGCATGGGGCTTGCATCGTGCTGCGCATGTTCCTTGCCCATGGAGTGCCCATGCGATCTCTTGTCTTTGCCGCGCTGCTGCTGGCGGCGCCCGCCTGGGCGGCCGGTGGTTGGCAGCCGGTGGATAGCATCCGCCAGGCCGCGCTCGGCACCTTGCCGGCCGGCAGCGAGGGCGACACCACCCTGGATTCGGCGCTGCGCCTGCCTGCCTGCGGTCAGCCGCTGGCGGCCCAGCCGACCGGCACCAGTACCGTGGAAGTCAGCTGCCCGGATGCAGGCGGCTGGCGCCTGTTCGTGCCGGTAAAGGTGCGTCGCAACCAGACCGTGCTGATCCTCAATCGGGGCGTGGCCGCTGGAGAAACCCTGTCGGCGGCCGATATCACTACTGGCCAGCGTGATGCGGCCCGGATCGCCGGCGCTGCATTGGCCGATCCGGCCGCCGCCGTCGGCCGCGTGGCGCGCAGGACCCTCAGTGCTGGCAGTCTGATCTCGGCCAATGACCTGGTCGCGCAGCGGCTGGTGCGCCGGGGCGACAGTGTCGCGCTGGTGTCGCGGCGGGGCGGGGTGGAGGTCCGGGTGGCCGGGCGCGCCATGGCCGATGCCGGCGAGAATGAGCGGGTCTCGGTCGAGAACCTGTCGTCCCGCAAGATCGTGCAAGGCACCGTCGCAGCCAGCGGTGACGTTTTAGTGACGCGCTGAACACGATTGTGAATACGGGCCACATTTCCCGTAAAACCTGCAATATTCCCCTAAAGATGGCGCCCGACCGGCCGTTATCCCTTGTGAACCGCATTCCCAGGACAACTCCATGAGCCAGAAAATCGACGGCAACCTGCAGGCCACCGCCCATCTGCGCAGCGTCGCTCCCGGCAACAAGCCGAGCGTCAGCACCGATGCCCCGGCCCGCCCGGTGGAAGCCGCTGACAGCCTGCGCCTGACCGGCGAAGCCACCAGCCTGCAGGCGATGCAGCGCGAACTGTCCACGGCTCCGGCGATCGACGCGGCCCGTGTCCAGGCCGTGCGCGACTCGCTGCAGAACGGCACCTACAAGATCAATCCCGACGCGATCGCCTCGCGCATGCTTGAGCTGGACCAGCAGCTGCAGGGATGAAGCTGGCGATGAGCGAGCCGCTGCAGCGCCTCAGCGATGCCTTGGACGTCGAACGCCAGGCATTGGTCGAGCATGACGTGCAGGCCCTGATCCGCGCGACCGGCGCCAAGCTGGAGGCGTTGCGGGCACTCGAAGCCGCGCTGCCGCTTGGCCAGGCCGAGCGTGTGCAGGAACTGGCAGAGCGCAACCGTGCCAACGGCGTACTGCTTTCACGGCGCCGCCGCGAGGTCAACTGGGCATTGCGCCAGCTCGGCCGCAGCGAAGATGCCGCGTCGTACGATGCCAAGGGCCAGTCGCACACGCTCAACACCCGGCGGCCGCTCGCGGTCGCCTGATCTCCCCATCTGGCGGCCCCAGGCTGCCGATGTGAACGTCACCGCGTATATTGAGCGCCTGTTTCCCGCCGCCTCGATGTGACCGTGACCGTAACTTCCGCCCTTGTCACCGCCCCGTTGCCCCCGCATCCGGTCCTGCTTGCCCTGTTTGAACGGATCAAGGAGGGCGTGCTGCTGTTCCGCGAGGATGGCAGCGTGGCCCTGGCCAATGCCGCCGTCAGCGAGATCCTCGGCCAGGCCGAGCGCGATGCCGAACTGACCCCAGCGCAATGGCTGCGCCAGTTGCTGCCACCGGATGCGCTGGAACAGGCGCGCCTCAACGGCCACTGGAACGGCAGCCTGCCGGTCGGCGAGCGCATGGTCATCGCCCATGTCTACCATCACGACGATGGCGGCCAGCGACACTATCTGGCCTTGTTCCGCCGCATCGAAGGCCAAGAGGATTACGAGCGCGAGCTGCAGCAGCGCCATGCCGAACTGCGCCAGGCGTACCTGCGCCTCAACGGCACCCAGGAAAAGCTGCTGCAGTCGGAGAAGATGGCCTCGATCGGCCAGCTCGCCGCTGGTGTGGCGCACGAGATCAACAACCCGATTGGTTATGTGCACTCCAACCTCGGCAGCCTGCAGGAATACCTGCGCAGCCTGTTCACCGTGATCGAAGCCTACGAGCGCGCCCTGCGAGCACCAGATCCGAAGGCGTTGATCCCGGAAATCGATGACATCCGCCAACGCTTCGACATCGATTTCATCAGCCGCGATCTGCCGCAGCTGATGGCCGAATCACGCGAGGGCATCGAGCGGGTGACCCGGATCGTACGCGATCTGAAGGACTTCTCGTATTCTGGCCGGGATGAGTCGTGGAAGCTGGTGGACCTGCACGCGGGCCTGGAATCCACGATCAACATCATCTGGAACGAGCTCAAATACAAGGTGACCCTGCACCGCGAGTTTGGCCAGCTGCCGCTGGTGGAGTGCCTGCCGTCGGAGTTGAACCAGGTGTACATGAACCTGCTGCTCAACGCCGGCCACGCCATTGCCGACCGCGGCACGATCCATGTGCGCACCGGCGTGGACGGCGACACGGTCTGGGTGGAGTTCGAAGACACCGGCGGCGGCATCTCGCCGGACCTGCGCCAGCGCATCTTCGATCCGTTCTTCACCACCAAGCCGGTCGGCAGCGGCACCGGGCTGGGGCTGTCGATCTCCTACAGCATCATCAACAAGCACCATGGCCGCATCGATCTGGAGAGCACGCCGGGCGTGGGCTCCAAGTTCCGGCTGGTGCTGCCGATCAAGCAGCCGCGCTGAGCCGGCAGCGGTCGCGCCGGCCGCTGGCCCGCAGTCGCGGGCTTTCAGGCAGCCTCAATCCGCGTCGACTGCCGGCAGCGCTGGCGCCGGTGCCGTGTTCGCCCGGCGCTGCTCCTCATGCGTGCGGAATGCCTGGTGGATGTGCTTGCGCAGCTCATCATCGTTCCACGGCTTGGTCAGGAACCGGTAGATCGCGCCACGGTTGATCGCGTCGGTCACGGTGTTGAGGTCGGTGTAGCCGGACAGCACCAGGCGGATCGTATCCGGGTAGAGCATCTTCACCCGGCCCAGGAACTCGGTGCCGCTCATGTCGCTCATGCGCTGATCGGACAGGATCACCTGCACGTCGTTGATGGCCAGTAGATCAAAGGCATCGCGCACGTTGCCGGCAGCCAGGATGCGGTAACCGTCGCGGCGGAACAGGCGCACCAGCGAACGCAGCACGTTTTCTTCGTCGTCCAGCAGCAGCAGCGTGCGGTCAGGACGGGTTTCTGCGAAGGCCTCCGGACGCAGGTAACGGCGGCGCAGGGTCATGCCGGCGGCATCGGCCGACATCGGCTCACCGAACAGATAGCCCTGGAACACATCGCAGTCGTTGCGGCGCAGGAAGCCGAGCTGGGCCTGCGATTCCACGCCGTTGGCGATCACGGTCATGCCCAGCTGGTGGCCCATGGCTATGATCGCGCGGGCGATCGCGGCCTCGCGGTTGCCGGCCGGCGCGCTCTTGATGAAGCTGCGGTCGATCTTGAGCTTGTCCACCGGATACCGGACCAGCGCGCTGAGGCTGGAATCACCGGTGCCGAAGTTGTCCAGGCTCAGGCTGATGCCTTCGTTGCGCAGGTTGACCAGCGTCTCGTGGACGAAGTTGACGTTGTTGGTCAGCGCGCTTTCGTTGATCTCCAGCGTGAGCATGTGCGCCGGCACGCCGGCGGCCTGCAGCAGCGACATCACCTCGGCGAAGAAGTTCGGGCGCAGCAGCTGCAGCGTGGACACGTTCACCGCGATGGTGAAATCGTCGAAGCCCTGGTCGCGCCACAGCTTGGCCTGTTTGAGCGCGCCTTCCAGCACCCAGGTGCCGATCTGCACGATGATGCCCAGGCGTTCGGCGGTGCGCATGAAGCGCTCCGGCACCAGCATGCCCAGCGTGGGCGATTGCCAGCGCAGCAGTGCTTCCATGCCGACCACGTGGCCGTCGCGGGCGCTGACCAGCGGCTGGTAACGCAGCTTGAGCTCGCCATTGGGGATCGCGTCGACAATCTGGCGCGCGATGATGCTCTCGCTGTGCGCGCTGGACGGCGTATCCACGGCGTGGATGCGCACCGCATTGCCGCCTTCGCGGGCGGCCTGGTACAGCGCGTCTTCGGCGTGGTCGAGCAGGCGCGAGACACCGGTGGCGTGCTCCGGGCACAGGCTCACGCCCAGCTTGCCGGTCATGAACAGCGTGTACGGCAGCACCGACAGCGGCAGCTCCAGTTGCTGGCGGATTTCCTCGGCCAGGTCCTCGGGCAGTGGCATGTCGGCCGTACGCGGCACGGCCAGCAGGAATTCATCGCTGCCGTGGCGCCACAGCTTGCCGCGCCCGCGCAGGTGGTGCTGCAGGCGCTGGGCGACCAGCACCAGCGCCTGGTCGCCGACCTCGGCGCTCATGTTCTCGTTGACCGAAGCGAAGTGGTCGATATCCACGTGCATCAGCATCAGCGGCGTGCCGCCGGAGGCGGCCTCGGTCACCATCGCCTGCAGTTCGGGGTTGCCGGCGCCCAGGCGGGGCGGGGCGTCCTCGATGCTGACCAGGGGCAGAGAAGGGTTCCACATGAGCTCAGTGTTCCAGGGTGTCGTGAGCCGTCGCGCCGGTGGCGCGGTACGGCAGGTAAAGGTCGATCAGGGTACCGGCGCCGTGCGCCGATTCGATGCGCAATGTGCCACCCACGCTCTGCGCGCGCTCGCGCATCACGATCAGTCCCAGCCCGCGCGGGCCGTCCGGGTCGAAGCCCTCGCCGTCGTCGCGCACCTGCAGGTGCAGGCCGTGGTCGTCCACATCGCGCAGGTGCAGGTTGACCTGGCTGGCGCGGGCATGGCGCAGCACGTTGGTCAGGCTTTCCTGTGCGATGCGGAAGCACGCCTGTTCGATGTCGCCGGCCGGGCGCCGGGGCAGGGACTGGATGTCCGGCAGCAGTTCGATCGCCGCCGAGCGGAACAGCACGCCGGCCTGCCAGCGCAGCGCCGCTTCCAGACCCAGCGCATCCAGCTGCGGGGGGCGCAGCAGGGTGGAAATGTCGCGCAGCTTGCCGACGGTCGCATCGGCCAGCTGGATGATCTGGGCCAGGTCTTCATCGCGGCGGGCGGCGTCCTGCTCGTCCTGGGCGGCGTAGGCAGACAGTTTCATCGCGGTGATCGCCTGGCCGATATCGTCGTGCAGATCGCGCGAGATCGCCCGGCGCTCGTCCTCCTGCAGCGAAAACAGCCGCCCGGCCATCGCCTGCAGCTCACGGTTGCTGGTTTCCAGCGCCTCGCGGATGCGCTCGGGCTCGCTGAGGTCGCGCACGATCAACAGCTTGCAGTTGCGCCCGCCGTAGCGCACATCGCCAACGGCCAGGCCGGCCTGGAACGCCTGGCCGTTGAAGCGGCGCATGCCGATCACTTCGCCAGCCCCCGCGCTCTGCAGGGGCAACTGGGCGAACAACTGCGCCCGCACCCGGGGCAGGTCGTCGTCGGTGACGAGCGCGGCCAGCGGCTCGCCGAGCAGGGTGTTGTGGCCGTAGCCGAACTGGGTGGCCGCGCAGGCATTGGCGTACAGCACGTGCTCCTCGGACAGGATCACCACGCCATCAGGCAGTACCCGCACCAGCTCGCGGAACTGTTCTTCGCGCTCACGCAGCAGGCGGCGCGACTGCTCGCGTTCGGTGACGTCCTGCAGGGTGCCCAGCACGCGCGGGCGGCCGGCGTCGTCCTGGCCGCTCTCAGCGCGCAGGTGCACCATCAGGGCGCGCCCGTCCATCGCCAGCAGCGGCAGCAGCACATCGATCTGCACGGGCTCGCCGGAGCTCATTTCCTGCAACAGCTGTTCGCTGAGCGCCGCCGTGGCCGGATCGGCCGGCACCAGCAGCTCATCGAACCGGTGCCAGCGCCGGGCTTCGGGTGCGCGCCGCCCGAGCAGGCGATACACCTGATTGGCGTAGCGGCCCAGGCCGGTGGCCGGATCGATCTCCCATGCGCCGATGCGCGCCATCTCGTGCGCTTCTTCCACCCGGGCCAGCGCCTGGTCGCGGCGCAACAAAGCCTGGTCTTCGCGGGTGCGGTCGATCGCGATCAACAGACGCGCGCGGCGGCCGCCGTAATCGATGAAGTTGCTGCGCATTTCCATGCGCCGGGTGCTGCCGTCGCTCAGGCGCAGATCGGCGGTGATCACGCACAATTGCTCGGGATTGGCGCGGATGTGATCCAGCTTGGCCTCCAGCATGGCCTCGTGGCCGGGCGGCCACAGCGCGGTGATCAGCATCGCGGTGAAGGTCTCGCGGCTGAAGCCGAAGAAGCTGGCCGCGGCCGGGTTGACGTCCAGGATGGCCAGCGACTCCAGATCGTAGACCAGGATCGGACCGGGATTGCCTTCGAACATCTGCCGGTGGCGCGTTTCCGAATTCTCCAGCCGCGCGTGGGTGTGCAGCACGTGCTGGGCCAGCGGGCGCAGCAGCAGATAGATCAGTGCCGCGCTGGCGACCACGAAGAACGTGCCCTTGAGGGTCTGCCACTGCGCGGCCGTCTGCAGATCCGAGGCCACCACCTTGACCGCCGCGTCGCTGCTCAGGATCCACACCATGGCCAGTACCAGGTAGGCCACGACCACACGCCAGCGGTCCCGGCGCAGATCGCGTGCCAGCGGGGTCTCGGCAGCGGGTTCGGAAGGGCCTGGCAGGTGGGTCGACATGGGGCAGGGCGGGGCCAATCGGACAAGGCGAGTGTCATCTTACCTGCCCCGGGCGAGGATGCAGGACGCCAGGGAACTCAATAAACCGCAATCTCCGCCGTTAACGATTGCGTTCCCCGGTTGTCGGGTGCGTTATCGGAGTTACAGGGCGTGGACCAAGGGATTATCGCGAGTCTGCTGCAGCACCCATTGGCCTCGGCGCTGGTGATCCTCGACCGTGCCGGTCGCCCGATCGCTGCCAACCCGGCCGCGCGTGAGCATGGCCTGCCTGCAACGGTCGCCGCCTACGGGGAGGTGCTGGAAGACCTGCGCCTGCTCGCCGCAGATGGCGGGCTGGTGCCCTGCCAGCTTCCCGGCGGGCCCGGTGGTCGTTTCGATGGCTGGATGCGCGCCGTGCACGATCCGGATGGGCACCTGCTGGCCTTCACCCTGAGCGTGCCCGAGCCGGTCGCCGCCTACGCGGGCAGCCGCTGGGAGGTGGCCCTGGATCATGCCGGGCATGGGATGTGGGATTGGGATCTGCCCAGTGACAGCGTGCGCCGCTCTCGGCGCTGGGACGGCCAGCCCATCGAGGAGTCACACAGTCACGCCGAAGGTGTCAGCGCGCTGCTGGAGAACGTCCACCCGGACGATCAGCCAGCGGTGCGTGTGGCGATGGATGCCCACCTGCGCGGCGATAGCGAGGCCTATACCACCCAGTTCCGTGCCCGCCACCCCAACGGGGAGTGGCGCTGGGTGCTGGACCGCGGCCGCGTGGTCACCCGCACGGCCGACGGCCAGCCGCTGCGCATGGTCGGTACCCACACCGACATCCAGGCCCAGAAGCAGATGGAAGCCCAGCTGCGCGAGCAGCAGGTGCACCTGCGCGAAGCCCAGCGGATCGCCAGCATGGGCAGTTGGTCGTGGGATCCGGAGGCGCGCCAGTTCTGGTGGTCGCCCGAGTTCCGGGCGCTGCTGGAGACCGGTGACGCACCGCTGCACGGCCGCCGCCACTGGCTGCGTCAGCTGGAGCCGCACTCCCGCGGCCGGCTGCGTGGCGCCTGGCGCCGGATGTGGCGCGATGGCGCGGCCACCACGCTGGAGCTGGAGCTGATCCGTGACAACGGCGGCGCGCTGCACCTGCGCGTGTGGATGCAGCCGTTGATCGGGCCGGACGGGCGGATCCAGCGCCTGCTCGGCCAGGTCCAGAACATCACCGAACAACACCAGACCGATGCGCTGATCCGCTGGCGCACCGAGCTGCTCAACCGCGTCTCCGCGCTGGGCCGCATCGGCGGCTGCGAGATCGAGGTGGGCACCCGCCACATGCAGTGGACCGAGGAGTGCTACCGCATCCACGGCCTGCGCAAAGAGCCGATCAGCCTGGACCAGGCGCTGAGCCTGTACACCCAGGACTCGCGCGACGCCTTCGAGGCCGCGCTGCTGCGGATCGCCGAAGGCGGGCTGCCCGAGCAGCTGGACCTGTGTTTCTACCGGCAGTCCGGGCTGCGCATCTGGGTGCAGGTGCTGATCGAACTGGACCGCCGCGACGGCCTGCCGACCCGCTTCGTGGTGCTGTTCCGTGACATCACCCGCGAGCGCGAAGCCAACGAGCGCATCGAGCTGCTGGCGCATTACGACCTGCTCACCGGCCTGCCGAACCGGATGCTGCTGCGCGAGCAGACCGCCGACGCCATCGAGGTGGCGCGCGATCGTGGTAGCCCGCTGGCGATGCTGTTCATCGATCTGGATGGCTTCAAGACCATCAACGACACCTTCGGCCACGCCACCGGCGATGCGCTGCTCAAGGCGGCCGCCTCGCGCCTGCACCAGAGCCTGCGCAACAACGACCTGTTCGGCCGTTTCAGCGGCGACGAGTTCATCGTGGTGCTGCGCGACCTGGCCGCCCCGGAAGATGCCGGGCATGTGGCACGCAAGCTGATCGCCTCGCTGGCCGAACCACTGCACCGCGGCGAGAGCACGCTGAAGGTCGGCGCCAGCGTCGGCATCGCGATGCTCGACGACAGCCGCCAGGATTTCGAATCGCTGCTGCGCGCTGCCGATGCGGCGATGTACGCGGCCAAGGAAGCCGGGCGCAACACGTACCAGTATTACAGCCAGGACGCGCTGGCCAAGATCCAGCGCAAGCTGGAGATCGAGCACGCGCTGCTTGGCGCGATCGAACGCGAAGAGTTCACCCTGGCCTACCAGCCCCTGATGCATGCCGAGAACGACCAGCCCCCGGCGATCGAAGCGCTGCTGCGCTGGCATCGCCCCGGCATCGGCTACTGCAGCCCGGCCGAGTTCATCCCGATTGCCGAAAAGTGCGGCGAGATCGTCCGGATTGGCGACTGGGTGCTGGCCGAAGCCTGCCGCCAAGCCGCCGCGTGGGATGCTGCCGGCCTGGAGTTCGACCGCGTGGCGGTGAACGTTTCAGCCGTGCAGCTGCGCGACCGCGGCTTTGCCGAGCGCGTGATCGACATCTGCCACGCCCACGGCTGGCCGCCGCAGCGCCTCGAACTGGAGCTGACCGAGTCCGCCCTGATCCGTGACACCGAGGTGCTGCGTCATTGCTTCGATGTGCTGGAGCGCCACGGCGTGCCGCTGGCGGTCGACGATTTCGGCACCGGTTTCTCGAACCTGCATTATCTCAACCGCTTCCCGGTCGGCCGCCTCAAGATCGACCGCAGCTTCGTGCAGGGCATGCTGCACGATGCCGGCACCGCCGAAGTCACCCAGGCGATCGTGCACCTGGGCCACGCGCTGGGCATGAAGGTCGTGGCCGAAGGCGTGGAGACCGAGCAGGAAGAGGCGATGCTGCGCCGCCAGGGCTGCGATGAGATTCAGGGCTACCTGTACTCGCGGCCGCTGGCGCCGCGTGATCTGGCGCTGTGGTTGAAGCTGGGCACCCAGACGCCGCCACGCGAGAGTTATGCGGCGGTGACGCAAAGCGTTTGAGGGCGGCCGACGTCGCCCTGTGCGGGGCTGCCCGCCTGACCTGACACGGTGCGTCAGGCGGGGGTGCCAACGGCGTCGCCAGCCTCACATCCATTGAACGCGGCAAAGCGGTGGAGCGCCCACCTGCAATCGACCCTCCCCGCGGCGGGCCTTGCAGTCGATCCTCGCCACCAACGTGTCTCACAACGGGATGGGCAGGCAGCAATAGCCGAGCGTACGTTTACGTTCGGCTGTGCAGCATTCGATCCGGTAGTAGTCGCGCATCGGCAGGCTCACGCCAGGCAAGGCGGGAGGATATCCATGTTGAATGCCTTTCGCGGATCCGCGACGGAGCAATTGTGCGCCGGCAACTGCGTCGATACAGGCGGATCGGGGGGCGTGGCGGATGCCGCGCCTTCAGCGCGCAGCAGCACCAAGATCATCACCGCTCAAGCCCAGATCCCAGGCCAGGCCGGCGAGGGCAGGGTCGATCGCGGGTGGCAGTGCGGCAAGGGCGGGCGAGGGTCGCTTGACCAGCTGCGCCAGCTCCTGCTGGGCAAGCTGCTCCAGCCGGGCGATCAGGGCGCGGCCCTGCAGTGGCGTTGCCGCAGCGGCAGGTGCGGCAGCGAGCGTGACGGCGTCACTGCCCGGCACCGCCGGCTCCAGCTCGGCGGGGACAACAGATGCAACGGACAGCATGGACGCGTTCAACATCAGGTAATCATCTGCAGCCAAGGCGGGTAGTGCAAGCACAACGGCCCCGGGGTAAACCGGGGCCGAAGGGTGTGCCGGGAGGGGCACGGTACCGCTGGATCAGAACAGCTCGACCGCGCCGGCCGCCATGCTCTGCTGGGCGACGGCCTTGTGCGGCGGGCGCTCCCACTCGGTGCGCATGTCGCGCAGGCGGGTGCCGGTGCGCTGCAGGGCGGTCACGACTTCTTCGTCGAACACGCCGCCACTGCGGTGCAGCAGTTCCTGCAGGGCCACCGCTTCGCGGTTGATCGCGGTCAGGCGATCCAGGTGGGTGTGCACGCCGCCCAGGGCCTGGGTGGCGATGTCCTCGAACTGCAGGGCACGCACGGCTTCGGCGACGCTGCTGTCGATGGCGCGGCCGCACTCGGAGATCTCGCGCATGCCGTCACCCAGCGAGGCGTTGATCTGGGCCACGTTGTCCAGCATCTGCGCCGCTTCATGGCGCGCTTCGCGGGAGCGGTCCATATCGCGCGAGGCCATGTGCGAGACGGTCTCGCGCACCTTGGCGATGGCGTCCTTGGAGCTGTGCGCCAGCTTGCGGATCTGCTCGTTGAAGGTGGTGGAGCGCTCGGACAGGTTGCGGACTTCATCGGCGACCACCGCGAAACCGCGGCCGGCTTCACCGGCACGCGCGGCCTCAATGGCAGCGTTCAGGGCCAGCAGGTTGGTCTGGTCGGCAATCGACTTGACGTCTTCCAGCAGCGCGAAGATGCCATCCAGGTGCTGCGCCATCTGGTCGATGTGCTGCACGGTGGTGCTGCTCTGGCCACTGACCTGCTCCAGCGCCTCGACCAGCTGCTCCATGCGGTGGCTGGCATGCTGGGCGAAACGGGCCACGTCGACGCCGGCGCCACCTTCGTCACCGGCGCGGTCGACGATGCGGGCCAGGGCCTGGCTCTGCTGGCGCGACTTGCGGTTCATGGCATCGAAGCTGCTGCCCAGGCCACCGACCGCATGACGGATCAGATCGCGGGCACGTTCGACTTCGCCACGCGAGCCCTCGATTTCGTTGCCGACAAACGAGCGCAGCTCGGTCAGCAACTGGTCCTGCTCGCGCAGGATGCGGGCCTGCTCAGGCGAACGCTGGGTCTGGGCGCGGGCGCTCCACCAGGCAAACCCGAGCCAGCTGAGCGTCATCGTGCTCAGGATCGCCCAACGCAGGGCGGCTGGCCACTCGAAGCCGATGGCAAAGGGAAGCAGAAGGGTCAGGACCAGGGGGGCGGCCAGACGAATGAAGAGGCGTGAGTACATGGACGTTCTCGGGGAGGTGCACGGATGCTGTATCGGCCGTACCCCGGTTTGCTTTAGCCGTCCTCATGATTTTTCCGCCCGTCGATAGCCACTTGCCTCGATCCAAGGGGCACAACGCTGGGCCGCCGATCCCGTCGGCGGCCCCTCCACGGCGGCTCAGCGGAGCTGGCGCGCGACCGCTTCGAGCATCGTTTTGCGGGAGAACAGGAAGTCCCAGTACTGGCCGCCGGTCTGGCGCCACAGCACCGCCGAGCGGACCGCCGCCAGCAGCAGGGCGCGGATCTCGGCGACCACGCCGGCCTGGCCGAGGTAGTGCGGATTGCCCTGGACCATCACGCGCGGCTTGAGGTTGCTGATGGTGTCTGCGTACAGGCCGCCCAGCGCGGCGAGCACATCCGGGTGGGCGCTGTCGCCGAGTTCGCTGGCCTGGGCCTGGGCGCGCTCGATGCCGGTGCTGACCTTGGCCACGATCTCGTGCTCGCGCACGAACCGCCGCTCCAGCTGCAGCACGGACAAGGCCAGGCGAGGCAGGTGCTCGTCCTGGCCCTGGCTGCTCAGGTAGTTGTGCAGCAGGCGCAGCCCGGGGGCGACATTGCTGGCACTGCCGTAGATCTCCTGCGGGCTGGCCGCGTCAATGCGGAACACGCTCTCCACCGCGGTGCGGACCACGGCGGCTTCGGAGTGGCCGGTTTCGGCGATGCGGCGGACCTGCTGCAGGGCCTGGGCGATGCCGGCCAGAGCAAGAACGCGGTCGTCGACGGAAAAACTCATGCAGCAGATACCTCGAAAGGAGAAGGGGTGGCGCGAAGGCGCTGTTCCAGGGGGGCATCGGTGGCGGCGATGACGGCGCCGCCGAGGCAGACCTCATCGTCATACAACACCAACGATTGACCGGGGGTGACGGCACGCTGCGGGCGGGCGAAGCGCACCTCCAGGGTGCCATCGTCGCGCACCGTGACGGTGCACGGCTCGTCGGGCTGACGGTAGCGGGTCTGGGCGGTGCACTCGAACCGGCGCGCGGGCGGGGCGCCGGCGATCCAGTGGGCGGCCTCGGAGTGCAGCCGGGTGGACTGCAGCCACGGGCTCTCGCGGTCCTGGTCCACGTAGAGCACGTTGCTGGCGACATCCTTGCCGACCACGTACCACGGCGCCGCCGGCCGGCCTCGCACGCCGCCGATGTTCAGGCCCTCGCGCTGGCCGAGCGTGAAATAGAACACGCCGGGATGTTCGGCGATCAGGGCGCCATCCGGATCGCGGATCTCGCCCGTTTTCGCCGGCAGATAGCGGCCGAGGAACTCGCGGAAGTCGCGTTCGCCGATGAAGCAGATCCCGGTGGAATCCTTCTTGGCGTGGGTCGGCAGGCGCGCGTCGCGGGCGATCCGGCGCAGGTCGTTCTTCTGCAGATCGCCGATCGGGAACAGCGTGGCGGCCAGCTGTTGCTGGCCCAGCTGGTGCAGGAAGTAGCTCTGATCCTTGCTGCGGTCGGCACCGCGCAGCAGTGCCCAGCGGCCGCCGGCCTGCGCGATGCGGGCGTAATGCCCGGTCGCGATGCGCTCGGCGCCGAGCTCACGCGCGGCATCGAGGAAATGCTTGAACTTCACTTCGCGGTTGCACAGCACGTCCGGATTGGGCGTGCGGCCGGCGGCGTACTCGGCCAGGAAGTGCTCGAACACCCCTTGCCAGTACTCGCTGGAGAAATCGCGGAAGTGGAACGGGATGCCGAGCAGGCCGCAGACGGCCACGGCATCGCGGCGGTCATCTTCGGCGCGGCAATCGCCGCTGCCGTCATCGGCCCAGTTCTGCATGAACAGCCCGGCCACGGGCTCGCCCTGCTGGACCAGCCGCCAGGCCGCGACGGAGGAGTCCACGCCGCCGGAGACGCCCACCATGATGCGCGGGGTGCTCATGCAGCCTCCTTGACGATGCAGAGCGGGTGGCGCTGGCCTGCCAGGTAATCGGCGACCACCTGCCAGACCAGCGAGCTGCGCAGGCGGCCGGGATCGGCCTTCAGCTCGGCCGGGGTCAGCCAGAGCGCGCGCAGGATGCCGTCGTCCAGCGGCCGGCCGGGATCGTGCGACACCGGTTCGGCCGCGTAGGCAAAGCGCAGGAACGGCGTGCCATCCGGGGCGGTCCACTGGTAGGTACCGATGAAGGCGCTCAGGCACACCGTCCAGCCGGTCTCTTCCAGCGTTTCGCGTACGGCGGCGGCCGCCAGCGATTCGTCAGGCTCCAGGTGCCCAGCGGGCTGGTTCAACACCTGGCGCCCGTCGATCGCCTCCTCGACCAGCAACAGACGCCCATCACGCACCACCACGGTGGCCACGGTGACATGGGGCGTCCAGCGCGGTTCCTGCACGGCATTCACCTCAGTATTCGTCCTGCTCGGTCAGTTCGAGCTCCATCGCATCGGCGGTGCGGACGGCCGCATCGATGGCGTCGCTGAGCTGTTCCGGGGTGGCGGTGGCATCGACCTTGACCACGAACATCGCCAGCTGGTCCTGCTTCACCCAGGCACCCATCTTGGCATCCTGCGAGTCTTCGAGCAGGCGGTTGGCGACGGCGGCGGGGAACTGCTTGCCCGGCGAATTGTAGGCCGGCGACCAGATCTCACGGATCTTGTGCTTGCCGAATTCCTCGACGGTGGAGCGCACGAAGGCCAGCTGGCTGCGGCCATCATCCATGTCGAAGACCATCTTGTAGTCGCCGTCTTCGTCCACCTCGTAGGTGTACTTCAGCGTGTCCAGGGCACGCCCGACCGCCTTGTCCGGCTCGGCCGCATGGGCGCCGGTGGCAGTCACGGCCAGCAGCAGTGCGGCAGCAATCCTTTTCATGAAATCCCTGTGAAGGTCTGGTTGGAGAGTGCAGATTGTGAAGGGCGGCAGGGGGCAACGTCCAATCCGGGGGCTGGAGCCCTATAATGTGGGGATGCCCCGCGAGACTTCCCACGAAACTCATCACGACCATGGCGTGCTGCTTGAGCCTGCACGCCCTGAGGTCGCGCCGCCGCCGATGTACCAGGTGATGCTGTTGAACGACGACTACACCCCGATGGATTTCGTGGTGACGGTCCTGCAGCATTTCTTCTCGATGGATCTGGACCAGGCCACCCAGGTGATGCTCCACGTGCATACCCGCGGCCGCGGCGTGTGCGGGGTGTTCACCCGCGAGGTCGCCGAATCCAAGGTGGCCCAGGTCAACGAGTTCTCGCGCATGAACCAGCATCCGCTGCTGTGCACGATGGAAAAGGCCAGCGGCTGACGTTCTGGCGGGCCTGCACTGCGTGTGCCCGCGATCCGCACTGTTCCACCCACAATGACATCCGGCCCGCAGCGGCCGGCGTGGCCCTGCGCCGGGCCTGCTGCCAAGCCCGTCCTGGCGGTCCGACCATGGCACGCGCGCCACGCCCATCTCCGCGCCACCGGCTGTCGCTGCACCCCCTTGGCTGGCCGTGACATCGCCATCACGGTGAAGCTGCCATTTCGTGGCCGGAAGTTCGTGCATGATGGAGGCTCGTCGAATGGACGGGCGCGATCAGGCAAGTGCTAACGCCGTCTGAACGCACTGATCCGCTAGGGTGATGGAAATCGTGAAGGTTGGCCGCATATTGTTCCTAACTGCCGCCGGAGTTAATCATGTTCAGTAAAGACCTCGAACACACCATCGGACAGTGCTACAAGCGCGCCCGTGAGGCCCGGCATGAATTCATGACGGTGGAACACCTGCTGCTGGCACTGCTCGACAACCCGTCCGCCCAGGCCGTCCTCAAGGCCTGCGGCGCGGATGCCGACCGCCTGCGCCAGGAACTGGAACAGGCCATCGAGGCTTCGGTCTCGCGCCTGGCCGAAGATGATGGGCGCGATACCCAGCCGACGCTGGGCTTCCAGCGCGTGCTGCAGCGCGCGGTGTACCACGTGCAGTCCTCGGGCAAGAAGGAAGTCACCGGCGCCAACGTACTGGTGGCGATCTTCGGCGAGAAGGACTCGCATGCCGTGTACTACCTCAACCAGCAGGACGTCACCCGGCTGGATATCGTCAATTACCTTTCCCACGGCATCGCCAAGCTGGGCGAGGAGGGCGAAGTGCCCCCTGCCGCCGATGGCGAGGGCCGTAGCGAGGGTGCTGAGGGCGAAGGCAAGGGCGATGCCCTGGCCGAGTTCGCCAGCAACCTCAACGAGCAGGCCCGCAACGGCAAGATCGACCCGCTGGTCGGCCGTGCCGATGAAATCGAGCGCACCATCCAAGTCCTGTGCCGGCGCCGCAAGAACAACCCGCTGTATGTGGGCGAGGCAGGCGTGGGCAAGACGGCGATCGCCGAAGGCCTGGCCAAGCGCATCGTGGAAGGCTCCGTGCCGGACGTGCTCGCCGATGCGGTGATCTATTCGCTGGACCTGGGCGCCCTGGTGGCCGGGACCAAGTACCGCGGTGATTTCGAGAAGCGCCTGAAGGGCGTGCTGACCGCGATGAAGAAGCTGCCCAACGCGGTGCTGTTCATCGATGAGATCCACACCATCATCGGCGCCGGGTCCGCCTCGGGCGGCACCATGGATGCCTCCAACCTGATCAAACCGGCCCTGGCCTCGGGCGAGCTGCGCTGCATCGGCTCGACCACCTTCCAGGAATACCGCGGGATCTTCGAGAAGGATCGGGCCCTGGCCCGCCGCTTCCAGAAGATCGACATCGTCGAGCCGACCGTGGGCGAAACCTACGAGATCCTGCAGGGCCTCAAGCCCAAGTACGAAGCGCACCACGGCGTGACCTACGCCGATGACGCGCTGCAGGCCGCGGTGGATCTGTCGGTCAAGCACATCAACGACCGCCTGCTGCCGGACAAGGCGATCGATGTGATCGACGAAGCCGGTGCCCGCCAGCGCCTGCTGCCGGACGGTGAGCGCAAGGAACTGATCGACATCGAGGAGATCGAGACCATCGTCGCCAAGATGGCCCGCATCCCGGCCAAGCAGGTCAGCGCGACCGACAAGGACGTGCTCCAGCATCTGGAGCGCAACCTGAAGATGGTGATCTTCGGCCAGGACCCGGCCATCGAGACGCTGTCCTCGGCGATCAAGCTGGCCCGCTCGGGCCTGGCCAATCCGGAAAAGCCGATCGGCAACTTCCTGTTCTCCGGCCCGACCGGCGTGGGCAAGACCGAGGTGACCAAGCAGCTCGCGCTGCAGCTGGGCATCGAGCTGGTCCGCTTCGACATGAGCGAGTACATGGAGTCGCACTCGATCAGCCGCCTGATCGGTGCTCCCCCGGGCTATGTCGGGTTCGACCAAGGGGGGCTGCTGACCGAGAAGATCGTCAAGACCCCGCATTGCGTGCTGCTGCTGGACGAGGTGGAAAAAGCCCACCCGGACATCTTCAACATCCTGCTGCAGGTCATGGACCGTGGCGTGCTGACCGACACCAATGGCCGTGAGGCGAACTTCAAGAACGTGGTGCTGGTGATGACCACCAATGCCGGCGCGGCCCAGGCCTCGCGGCGTTCGATCGGCTTCACCCGCCAGGACCATGCCACCGACGCGATGGAAGTCATCCGCAAGAGCTTCACGCCGGAGTTCCGCAACCGCCTGGATGCGATCGTGCAGTTCCAGGCGTTGGGCTTCGAGCACATCCTGCGCGTGGTGGACAAGTTCCTGATCGAGCTGGAAATGCTGCTGCAGGAAAAGCACGTCAGCCTGTCGGCCACCCCGACCGCGCGCGACTGGCTGGCCCACCATGGCTTCGACCCGCTGATGGGTGCCCGCCCGATGGCGCGCGTGATCCAGGACAAGATCAAGCGTCCGCTGGCCGACGAGCTGCTGTTCGGCAAGCTGGTCAACGGTGGCAAGGTCAGCATCGACGTCCGCGACGACCAGCTGTTTGTCGAGACCGAGGCCGAACCGGAGCGTCTGTTGCCGGCCACGGTGTAATCGGGCGGCAGGTGCTGTCGAGATGAATACAAAAGCCCCCGAAAGGGGGCTTTTGTTTACCGGGCGTGGGTGCGTGGCCGATCACTGGCGCGCGCGTGCCTTACGTGTGAATTCTTCGGCGGTGATCGGATCAACGGCTCTGATCGCGCAGCTCTGTGCATTGGTACGCAGGTTGCTGGCCCCTGCGCCGCAGAGTTGGCCCTCCCGGCCAGGCGTGACGAAGGCGAGTTTCGGCGACATCGCGGCGCTGCTGCAGGAGCGTTCGAAGCGCACCAGGTAGTGCTGGGCGCCATTGCGCAGCAGCACATCGCGGTCAGCCCTGTTGCGTACCAGCTGTTGATCGGCAGAGAGCGTGATGCAGTCGCCGGGGGCGGTGGGTTCGGCGGCCTGGGCCGACGCGGCGGCCAGACAGGTGATCAGGAGCAGGGGAGACAGGTACTTCATGGCGGGGCCATCGGGTCGTGATCCGGATTGGATCGACCGCCAGCGTGGCTGCTTGCAGGCCGGAGCGAATCTGCATCAAGGCATCCTGACCGACGTCAGGGTGCACTGGGTCAGGGTGCCGCTTGGCAGGGTAAGGCCGCTGCCGGCTGAATGCCGCCCACGCGAAAAGGCCAGCACCTGGCTGGCCTTCTGGCGGGAACAACCCCCGGACCGCTTATTTCATGCGGTAGGTGATGCGACCCTTGGTCAGGTCGTACGGGGTCATTTCGACCTTGACGCGGTCGCCCGTCAGGATGCGGATGTAGTTCTTGCGCATGCGGCCGGAGATGTGGGCGATGATTTCATGCCCATTTTCCAGTCGTACGCGGAAAGTGGTGTTCGGCAGCGTCTCGCTGACGGTGCCTTCGAACTCGATGGAGTCGTCTTTCGACATGTAGTCCTGTGCAGTTCTGTAACCGGCCGAGCTGGCCTGAAGAGCGGGCATTTTACGCGCGTCGGGCGTTTGATGCAAAGTTTTGGTTAAGGCCGGTCCGGATCAGCGATGTCGGCGGCGGCCAGCGTGCCGAACATATCCCCCCAATCGCCTGCGGCGGCTGGCTGTAGGGCCTGTTCACGGACCAGCGCGAGAAAGCGCTGCCGGGGCCAGTGCTCAGCGCCCATGCGCAGCAGATGGTCATTTTCGACCTGCGCATCGATCAGCGGCCACCCCCAGCTGGCCAGCCGATGGGCCAGCCCGGCCAGGGCGACCTTGGAGCCGCCCGATGCGGCACTGAACATGCTCTCCCCAAAGAACATCCGCCCGATAGCCACCCCGTAGATGCCACCGACCAAGGCATCGCCATCGAATACCTCCACCGAGTGCGCGAAGCCGAGCCGGTGCAGGTCGACATACGCATCGCGCATGTCACCCGTGATCCAGGTGCCGTCCTGGCCAGGGCGCGGGCTGGCCGCGCAGGCATCGATCACCTGCTCGAAACACGTATCGGCGCGCAGCGTCCAGGTGCTCTGGCGCAGGGAGCGACGAAAGCGGCTGGACAGGTGCACGCCGTCGGTGCGGAACACCATGCGCGGGTCCGGCGACCACCACAGCAGCGGCTGGCCTTCGGAGAACCACGGAAAGATGCCGCCGGCATAGGCATTGAGCAGCCGCACCGGCGAGAGGTCGCCGCCGAGGGCGAGCAGGCCGTCGGGATCGCGCAGGGCGGTCTCGGCGGGCGGGAAGGGGGCGTCCGGCGCGTCGTCCAGGCGCCAGGGAAGCCGGCGGGTCATGCCGGGTCGGCCTTGAACGGACTGTGCGACGCCAGCACACGTGCGTAGTGGGCGACCTCGGCGCGTTCCTGTGCGCACCACGCCATCAGTGCCTCGGCGAAGGCAGGCTCGGCTATCCAGTGCCGGCTGCGCACCCGGTGCGGCAGGAAGCCGCGCGCCAGCTTGTGCTCGCCTTGGGCGCCGGGCTCGAAGCGGGTCAGACCTTCGCGCAGGCAGTAGGCGATCCCTTGGTAATAGCAGGTCTCGAAATGCAGGCCGGGCAGGGTGGCACCGCCCCAGTAGCGCCCGTACAGGGTGTCCGCACCGCGCAGGCACAGCGCACCGGCGACCGGCTCGCCATCGAGCACGGCCAGGAAGATCACCAGCGCGCGCGGCATCGTGCGGGCGAGATGCTGCAGGAACGGGAGCGTGAGCGCGGGCGAGTTGCCGTACTCGGCGAAGGTCTGCAGGTAGAAGCCATGCATGGCGCGCAGGTCGGCCTCGGTCGCCTCATCGCCATGCACGATGCGATACGTGACACCGCTGCGCGCGAGCTTGGCGCGTTCCTGGCGGATGTTCTTGCGGTGCTTGTGGTCCATCGCGCCGAGGAAGTCGTCGAAGGTCTCCCAGCTTCCGGGGTTGTGCCACTGGAACTGGATGTCCTCGCGCAGCAGCCAGTCCGGGCTGAAGGCGGGGTCTTCGTCGGCGGGGTGGAAGTTGATGTGGGCAGAGGACCACCCCAGCCGTGCCACTTCGCCCGCCAGCATTGCCAGCAGCGCGCCACGATCCTCCGTGGTGCCGGCAAGTAAACGCGGGCCGGTCACCGGCGAATACGGCACCGCGCCCAGCCACTTGGGGAAGTAGTCCAGCCCGTGCTGGGCGTACGCGTGTGCCCAGGCGTGATCGAACACGAACTCGCCGTGGGAGTTGTCCTTGAGGTAGCCGGGGATCGCCGCGACCAGGGCGTCCCCGTCCCACAGGGTGAAGTGGCGCGGGCGCCAGCCCCACTCCGGGCGCAGGCAACCGTGTTCTTCCAGGCCGGCCAGGAAGGCATGCGACAGGAACGGGTTGCGGCCGTCGTGCAGGGCGTCCCAGGCAGCGGCGGGGACATCGGACAGGCGATGCAGGAAACGTGGATCGGGCATGGGCAGAGGATAGAGCAGGTTGACGAAAGGCGCGCTGAGAGAGGTGGTGCCGATGAAGCGGTCGAGCATCATCAATCCTGCGTCTGGGACCTCGCCGATGTTGCGACGACGCTCAAGGTCGGGCATTCACATGTCATCGCAAGCTGGCGGTGCGCTCATCAAGAGTGCATTCATGAGGGATTGGCGATGAAAAAGGATCGACTGCGTGGCAGGACGGCGGCCCTGTGCTTGCTTGTTGCAGTTTTGGGGCTGGCGATAGCGTCGCCTGTGGGCGCGTCCCCGCCCGGAATGGAGAGTGATCGGGAGCTTGATGCGATGTTGTCAGGACTCGCTCAGCGGTCTGTAGATGCCTTGGTGGTCCAGGGAAAGGCGCCTCCAGGGATTCAAATTGAGGCGAGGATGGACCTGGTAACGCGCATGATCATTGTCGATGTGGTGAGGGGGTATGTGCCTGCCAGCCCAGGTGCGGAGATGGAAGATTTTGAAGGCGGCATTACCAATGTTCTATTGGATCTTGCCCGGACGGTGTCGCCTGCATCGGGCACTCTGTTCCGCTACGGTGGGAAAGACCTTTACCAGCTCTTCCCTGCTGAGCAGCCAGTACCGCCAAAGTCGACCTTCCCGCGGGGCGCTCCCGATGCAGTGGCGGTTTCAGCGGGGCACGGAGTTTACTTTCACCATGGTTTCGGTGACTGGCGGTTTCAGCGTGACCCAAGCAACGGAATCATTGAGGACGAGGTGACTTCATCGTATGCGGCCGAGCTGAAGCGTTGGCTGGAGGCGAGGAGTAATGTCAGGGTCTATCGGCTCAGGTCTGATTCGCCGACCCTGCATGGCCCAAGCCTTCAGGAGTGGTGGAAATTGGCTGCGAGATACAGATTGCAACTGCTTTATCCAGGGAATCCGGAGCTATGGAACTCCCTGCCCGGGAGTACTGCGTCTCTACGAGAAAGGGATGAGGACATTCGTAGCCGCCCATTGTTGGCAAATCACATCGGTGCTGCGGCTGTTTTCCACCTTCACACCAATGCAGCGCAACCCTCTGCCACCGGCGCAAGGGTCTTCTACCATGAAGGCCGAGACGATGACGCGTCGTTGGCCAGAAATACGCTTTGTTACATGAAGGAGCTGGTTTCAACCCTAAGTCGATACAAGAACTACTATTTCCCGCAGGAGGGAGATCAGGGCGCCACGGCGAGAACCGCTTAGCTGCGATGCCATCCATCATTGTCGAGATGGGATTTCACACGAACCCCAATGATGCACTGGCGCTCCAAGATCCTTTGTTCCGGACGGCAGCCATGAAGGGTGTTGAAAAGGCGTACCGTCTGCACTCAGAGGGTAAGGGGTGTGAGCCTCTTTCGGTAGAGAGGATCACCGACGTGACGACTTCGTCGGGCTCGAGGGCAGAGGTGGAAGTCCATTTTAAGGGGTAACCGCAGTTTCCCGTGACGCTCGATGTCGAGCCGGCAGTCTGCCAGCCGGGATGGACGTGCTATGGGGGTCAGGTAGTGCTCCGCCAGCCCGCTCAATCGCCACTCCGGTTCCAAGTCGAATGTGGGGCGGGGAACGGAGGAAGTCGCCCGTTCCGCCGCTCCCACCGGGCGGCAGATCAGCTCGCCTGACCCTTCGCATCCAGATAACGCTCGGCATCCAGCGCGGCCATGCAGCCGAAGCCGGCCGAGGTGATCGCCTGGCGGTAGTGCTGGTCGGCCACGTCGCCGGCGGCGAACACGCCCTCCACCGACGTCTGGGTGGCGTTGCCGCCCAGGCCCGAGCGGATGTCCAGGTAGCCGTTGTTCATGGTCAGCTGGCCATCGAACAGGCTGGTGTTGGGGTGGTGGCCGATCGCCACGAAGAAGCCATGGGCCTCGATGTCACGGGTGCTGCCGTCCAGCGTGGACTTGACGCGCACACCGGTCACGCCGGCCTCGTTGCCCAGTACTTCGTCCACCTGGTGGTGCCACACGGTCTCGATCTTGCCGGCGGCGACCTTGGCGAACAGCTTGTCCTGCATGATCTTTTCCGCCTTGAGGGTGTCGCGGCGGTGGACCAGGTAGACCTTGCGGGCGATGTTGGACAGGTACAGGGCCTCTTCCACGGCGGTGTTGCCGCCGCCGACCACGACCACGTCCTGGTCACGGTAGAAGAAGCCATCGCAGGTGGCGCAGGCCGACACGCCGCGGCCCTTGAAGGCCTCTTCGCTGGGGATGCCCAGGTACTTGGCGGTGGCGCCGGTGGCGATGATCAGGGCATCGCAGGTGTACTCGGCGCTGTCACCGATCAGCTTGAACGGGCGCTGGGAGACATCGGCGGTGTGGATGTGATCGAAGATGACCTCGGTCTCGAAGCGCTCGGCGTGCGCCTGCATGCGCGTCATCAGGTCCGGGCCCATCAGGCCGTGCGCATCTCCAGGCCAGTTGTCCACCTCGGTGGTGGTCATCAGCTGGCCGCCCTGCTGCAGGCCGGTGATCACGACGGGCTTGAGGTTGGCGCGCGCGGCGTAGACGGCGGCGGTCCAGCCGGCCGGGCCGGAACCAAGGATCAACAGGCGGGAGTGCTTGGAGTTGCTCATGTAAGCTCGCAATAGAAGGTAGGGCGGGACGCTGGCAGGGTGATTGCGCGGCGTCCGAGCGAAGTCATAGAGTGGCGGCAGGGGCGGGGCGATTCAAGGCGCGCAGTGGAACGCGGCGACCCGCAAAGCACGACGCCCATCCCGGTGCCGGAGTGTTGACGCTGACCGTGCCGGCCAGCGGCCGGCACCTACCGGGGTGGGATCCAGTCGTTTATTATCAAGCACTAACAGTGCATTCCCAAGGTGTGGTCTAAGGTGGCGAAACAGGTCCCGGAACGAGCCAAGGCGTCCGACAGCAAGGCAGCGCCGCGCAAACCGGCTGGCGAGGACAATCCGCGCCGGCAGCGCCTGTGGCGCGACCTGGGGTTGATCGCGGTCGCCCCGGCATTGCTGTATCTGGTCGCCAGTCTGTTCACCTACTCGGCCACCGACCCCGGCTGGTCGCACACCGGCAGCGTGGTCGCGCCGGTCCACAACATGGGCGGTCGCGCCGGTGCCTGGATCGCCGACGTCCTGCTGCAGCTGTTCGGCTACATGGCCTTTGTGCTGCCGATCGTGCTGGGCGCACTGGCCTGGATCGCGATGTTCGGGCTCAAGCGCGAGGCCAAGGGTGAGCATGACCTGGATCCGGCGCTGCGCCTGGTCGGCCTGGTCGGCTTCCTGATCGCCGGCACCGGTTTCCTGCACCTGCGCCTGTTCGTGGCCGATGTGGCCCATGCCGGTGGCATCCTCGGCAAGCTGGTGGGCAGCTCGCTCAGCGTCGGTTTCGGCGCGTTGGGCGCCAACCTCTTCGTGCTGGTCCTGTTGCTGGCCTCGATCACGCTGGCCACGGGCATCTCCTGGTTCGTGGTGATGGAGAAGATCGGCAACTGGGTGCTGGCACTGCCGCCGCTGTTCAACAAGAAGAAAGAGCAGGCCACCGAGTGGCAGCAGACCCGCGCGATGCGCGAGGAACGCCAGGAAGTGCGCAAGGTCGACGCCGAGGTCCGCGCCAAGCGCGAGCCGGTCAAGATCGAGCCGCGCCCGGAGCCGGTGCTGGAGAAGAGTGATCGCGCCAAGCGCGAGACCCAGATTCCCATGTTCCGCGGGGTCAACGGCGATGGCTCGGATGTGCCGCCGCTGGCGCTGCTGGATGATCCCAAGCCGCAGCCCAAGGGCTACGACGAAGGGACGCTGGAGACGCTCTCGCGCCAGATCGAGTTCAAGCTCAAGGACTTCCGCATCGATGCACAGGTGGTCGGTGCCTATCCCGGCCCGGTCATCACCCGCTTCGAAATCGAGCCGGCCCCGGGCATCAAGGTCAGCCAGATCAGTTCGCTGGACAAGGACATCGCGCGCGGTCTGTCGGTGAAGTCGGTGCGCGTGGTCGATGTGATCCCGGGCAAGTCGGTGGTGGGTCTGGAAATCCCCAACGTCACCCGCGAGATGATCTATCTGTCCGAGCTGCTGCGCTCAAAGGAATACGACAAGTCCGCCAGCGTGCTGACGCTCGCGTTGGGCAAAGACATCGCCGGCCGGCCGACCGTGGCCGACCTGGCGCGCATGCCGCATCTGCTGGTGGCCGGCACCACCGGCTCGGGCAAGTCCGTGGCGGTCAACGCGATGGTGCTGAGCCTGTTGTACAAGGCCTCGCCGAAAGACCTGCGGATGCTGATGATCGACCCGAAGATGCTCGAACTGAGCGTCTACCAGGGCATCCCGCATCTGCTGGCGCCGGTGGTCACCGACATGAAGGAGGCCGCCAACGGCCTGCGCTGGTGCGTGGCCGAAATGGAGCGGCGCTACAAGCTGATGAGCGCCGTGGGCGTGCGCAACCTGGCCGGCTTCAACAAGAAGGTCAAGGATGCCCAGGACGCCGGGCAGCCGATGATGGACCCGCTGTTCAAGCCCAACCCGGAACTCGGCGAGGCCCCGCGCCCGCTGGAGACGCTGCCCTTCATCGTCATCTTCATCGACGAATTCGCCGACATGATGATGATCGTCGGCAAGAAGGTGGAAGAGCTGATCGCGCGCCTGGCGCAGAAGGCGCGTGCGGCCGGCATCCATCTGATCCTGGCCACCCAGCGCCCCTCGGTGGACGTGATCACCGGCTTGATCAAGGCCAACATCCCGACCCGTATCGGCTTCCAGGTCAGCTCGAAGATCGATTCGCGCACCATCCTCGATCAGTCCGGCGCGGAAACGCTGCTGGGCCACGGCGACATGCTGTATCTGCCGCCGGGCACCGCGTTGCCGGACCGCGTGCATGGTGCGTTCGTCTCCGATGAGGAGGTGCACCGCGTGGTCGAACATCTCAAGGCCAGCGGCCCGACCGACTACATCACCGGCGTGCTGGACGAAGTGCAGATGATGGGCGATGGCGTCGTGGTCGGCCCCGGTGGCCTGCCCGAGGCAGGCGGCGGTGGCGGCGATGAGTCCGATCCGCTGTACGACGAGGCCCTGCGCATCGTCACCGAAACACGTCGTGCCTCCATCTCCGGCGTGCAGCGTCGCCTGAAGATCGGCTACAACCGTGCCGCGCGCCTGATCGAAGCGATGGAGGCGGCTGGCGTGGTCAGCCCGCCCGAGCACAACGGCGACCGCAGCGTGCTGGCGCCGCCCCCGCCCAAGTAACGCCGGGCCCGGCCTGGCTGCGTAGAACCCGGGCGCGGCCCGGGTGTTGCCGAGCACAAGGAACCTGCAATGAAGCCGATGATCTGGACGATGCTGGGCGCCATGACGCTCGCGCCCGTAGTGGCGTGGGCCGATGCCCAGCCCGTGCCGGCACCCGTGACACCCGTTGCACCGCCCACCCCGGGCGGGCAGAGCGGCCCGGCCGCGGGCGCTGAAGCGCAGGCCAACAACAACTTCAGCTTCGTGCGCTATCGCGCCGACTACGTGGTGCGCCCGGATGCGGGCAATACGCAGACCGAAGCGTACGAGATCCTGCTCAAGACCACATCGGCGGTCGAGCAGTTCAGCCAGGTGCGGCTGAGCTACAGCGAGAAGATGGAAACGCTGGAGGTGCTGCAGGCCTACACCCTCACCGCCGATGGTCAGCGTCGGGACGTGCCGGCCGACCGCATCTACACGCAGGAAAGCTATTCCAGCGCGGCTGCGGCGATGTACGCCGACCGCAAGGTGCGCGTGGTGGTGTTCCCGAATCTGGCGCCCGGTACGCGCGTGGTCTACCAGACCCGGCGCACCCAGAACACGCCGTACTTCCCGGGCTACTTCGGCCTGTGGGAAACCTTCAGCGTGTTCACCCAGTACGACGATGCCCGCGTGACCCTGAGTGCGCCTGCCGATCTGCCCATGCAGGTGGAGCAGCGGGGCGTGCAGGGCAGCCAGGCGCCGCGTGTGCGCAATGGCATGGCACGCTGGGAATGGACGTACCGGCGCACGGATCCGCTGAAGGCGCAGAACTGGTCCGCCGCCGCGTGGGAGTACAGCCCCACCATCATGGCCAGTACGTACCGTGACTGGTCGCAGGTGGCGCAGGCCTACCAGCTCAAGGGTGGCGAGGCCGCCGCTGTCACGCCGCAGATCCAGGCGCTGGCCGACGAGCTCACCCGTGGCATCACCGACCGTCGCGAGCAGGCCGCCGTGCTGTACCGCTGGGTGGCGCAGAACATCCGCTACGTGGCGGTGTACCTCGGCAACGGCGGGCTGGAACCCAACCCGGCGCAGAGCATCCTCGACAACCACTACGGCGACTGCAAAGACCATGTCGTGATCCTGGAGGCGTTGTTGGCTGCGCGTGGCATCCAGAGCACGCCGGTGCTGATCGGTGCCGGCGGTGGGCCGACGTTGCCGGCGATTCCGCTGCTGGGCCGTTTCGACCACGCCATCACCTACATCCCCGAGTTCGACCTGTACCTGGACTCGACCGCGCCTTATGCGCGTGTTGGCCAGTTGCCCGAGGGCGATCTTGGCGCGCCGGTGCTGCACACCCGTCAGGCCGTGGTGGCGCGCACCCCCGCCAACGATGCCTCGCGCAACGGCACCGGGATCGAGGCGGCGTTCCGGTTCGATCCGGCGGGCAATCTGTCTGGCCAGACCGTGCTGCATCCCAGCGGCGTGACCGAAATTGGCATGCGCGGTGCTTTCGCACGGCTCAACGCGCAGAACCGGGCGCGTGCCGAAGAATCGATGATGGCCGCCTCCGGCTTCGACGGCAGTGGCGCACTGACACTGCTGGGTGACCCGCAGGACCTGACCCGGCCGTTCAACTTCCGCTATGACTTCCTGGCCAGCGACTATGTCGATTTTGGCGTGGTCGGCGGGATGGTGCTGCCTGACGCACCGGGCAGCCAATCGTTTCGTGATCTGTATGCCAGCACGTCGGCGCCGGAAAACGCCACGCCGTTCTATTGCAACGACAGTCTGCGCGATGAGCGCTACCAGCTGACGTTCCCGGCGAACGTGCCGATCGTAGCGATCCCGCGCAGCCAGCACTTCGCCAATGCGGCGGGTGAGTATCTGGTGGACTGGACGCGCGAGGGGCAGGTGATCACCGCGCACCATCGGCTGCACCAGCGGGCCGTGCGCGGGGCGGATGCGCTGTGCCAACCGCAGGATTACGCCGCCTTCCGCGAGCTGTACCAGCAGGTGCGGCGCGGGTTCCGCGGGCAGTTGGTGTATGGGGATCTGAAGACGGTGCAGGCCGGCCCATGAGGGCCCTCGAAGTGCCCCGTTTCCAGCGCATAATGTGTCCCTGATCGCCCATTCAGCATTGAATGGGCACACTGCCTTCCATCCTTCCCATTCGCCTGGATACCCGCATGCACACCACTTTCCGCCGCTCCCTGCTTGCTGCCACCCTGGTCGTCGCCAGTGTCGGTTCGGCGTCGGCCTGGGCCGGCGCCCGTGATGAGCTCAATCGCTTCACCCAGGGCCTGAAGGGCCTGGACGGGCAGTTCAGCCAGCAGGTGTTCGACAGCAAGGGCAAGGTCAAGGAGAACACCAGCGGCCGCGTTGCACTGTCCGCGCCGCGCCTGTTCCGTTGGGAGTACATCAAGCCGCACGAGCAGCTGATCGTGGCCGATGGCAAGAAGGTCTGGGTCTACGAGCCGGACCTGGAGCAGGCCAGCGTGCGCCCGCAGGGGCAGGAGGAGCAGAACAGCCCGCTGACCGCGCTGATCAATCCGGCCCTGCTGGACAAGCAATACGACGTCAGCGAAGAGGCCGCCGTGCGCGATGGCCTGCAGTGGCTGTCGCTGAGCCCGAAGCGTGAGACCGACACTGCCTTCCAGTACGCCGCGCTGGGCTTCAATGGCCAGGGCCTGGCCCGCATGGAAGTAGTAGATGCGGTTGGCCAGCGCACGGTGATCAGCTTCACCGGGTGGAAGCGCAACCCGAGCTTCGCCTCGGGCACCTTCAGCTTTACCCCGGCCAAGGGTGTGGACGTCATCGGCGAGTAAAGGCCGCGGGCGTTCGGCCGCGATAGAATAGACACGTGGCCAGAAACCGAACGACTTTCAACGGGCCCGATCTGCTGACCGTGGATCGGGACAACATGCGCCCGCTTGCCGAGCGGATGCGCCCGCAGACGCTGGATGAGATGGTGGGCCAGAAGCGCCTGCTCGCACCGGGCAGTGCGCTGCGCCGGGCGGTCGAATCCGGCCATGTGCACTCGATGATCCTGTGGGGTCCGCCGGGCTGCGGCAAGACCACCCTGGCGCTGCTGCTGGCGCATTACGCCGATGCCGAGTTCCGTGCGATCTCCGCCGTGCTGTCCGGCCTGCCGGAGGTGCGCCAGGTGCTGGCCGAGGCCGCGCAGCGCTTCGCCGAGGGGCGCCGCACGGTGCTGTTCGTGGACGAGGTGCACCGCTTCAACAAGGCCCAGCAGGATGCGTTCCTGCCGCATATCGAACGCGGCACCATCGTGTTCGTGGGCGCCACTACCGAAAACCCCTCGTTCGAACTGAACTCGGCGCTGCTGTCGCGCTGCCGCGTGCACGTGCTGGAGTCGGTTTCTCCAGCGGACATCGTGGAGGCGCTGGAGCGTGCGCTGCAGGACGCCGAGCGTGGCCTGGGCGCGGAGCAGCTGCAGGTCGCGCCGGAGGCGTTGCTGGAGATCGCGACCGCCGCCGATGGCGATGTGCGCCGGGCCTTGACCCTGCTGGAGATCGCGGCCGAGCTGGCCAGTGGCGACGGCGGGCGGATCAGCCCGGAGATGCTGGTGCAGGTGCTGGCCGATCGCACCCGTCGCTTCGACAAGGGCGGCGAGCAGTTCTACGACCAGATCTCGGCGCTGCACAAATCCGTGCGCAGCTCCAACCCGGATGCCGCGCTGTACTGGCTGACGCGCATGCTCGATGGTGGCTGTGATCCGTCGTACCTGGCACGTCGCCTGACCCGGATGGCGATCGAGGATATCGGGTTGGCCGATCCACGCGCGCAGTCGATGGCGCTGGAGGCCTGGGACATCTACGAGCGCCTGGGCAGCCCGGAGGGCGAGCTCGCCTTCGCGCAGCTGGTGCTGTATCTGGCCAGTACCGCCAAATCGAACGCCGGCTATGCCGCCTTCAACAAGGCCAAGCAGGAAGTGCGCGAGACTGGCACGCAGGAGGTGCCGCTGCACCTGCGCAACGCGCCGACCAAGCTGATGAAGGAGCTGGGCTACGGCAAGACCTATCAATACGATCACGACGCGGACGGTGGGATTGCGCTGGATCAGACCGGCTTCCCCGATGCGATGGGCGAGCGCGTGTATTACGAACCGGTGCCGCGCGGGTTGGAGATCAAGCTGAAAGAGAAGCTGGATCGCCTGCGTGCCGCACGTGCGCAGGCGCGGGCCGAGAAAGGCACTGACTGATGGAAGGCCTGGGCGTCTGGTGGCAGCAGCTCGGGCTGGTGATGGCTGGTGGCGCACTGGGCGCGGCGCTGCGTTTCATGATCGGCGATGCGATGCTGCGCCAGTTCGGCACTGGCTTCCCGTGGGGCACGCTGACGGTGAACCTGGTCGGCGCCTTCGCGGCGGGTTACGTGATGATCTGGCTGCAGAGTCGTGGCACGGCGGCAGTGTACTGGCGCGCCTTTCTGATCGTGGGGATCGTGGGCGGGTTGACCACGTTCTCCTCGATGATGCTCGAGTCGCTGGTGTTCACCCGTACCGATCGCAGCCTGATGGTGCCGCTGTACCTCGGGGTGAGCCTCGTCGGCGGGATGCTGCTGGTGTGGGCGGGCGCGCGCGTGGCAGAGGCGTGGCGCTGACGCGTGCGTCGCAAATGCAGAAATCCACGGAAAATGCTGGATTAAAGTGATGTCTCACGATATCGTGCGCGCCCCCGTTTGCATCCTCGTCCGTCATGCGCGATGAACAAGACCCCGGAACACTGGAACTGACGCTGCCGCGCAAGCGCGGCCGTCCGCCCACGTTCGGCTACGCGATGACCGATGCGCAGCGAGCGGCCCGTTACCGTGCGCGTCGCGCCGGCCAGGCCGGGCATGCCGATGTGCGCAACTGCAGCGACATGGTGCTGTTGGACAAGATCCGCGCCTCGATCACCAGCAAGGACCCGGAACTGACCGGCTTCCTTGTGCACGTGCTCTGGCAGCGCTACCCGCTGCAGCTCAAGTAAGCGTGCCCGCCCGTTCCTGATCGAGCAGCCCCGCCAGGCGCAGTGCCAGCGTCTTGACCAGCGGGTCGGCCGTGGTGCGGTGGAGCAGGGCGATTTCGAACGTATCGATCGGCGGCAGGCCCTGTTCGGCGCCCAGGACGGTGTGCTCTCGACTCAAGGCGCGCGCCGGCAGCAGGCTGATACCCATGCCATCGGCGACCGCGCCCTGGATGCCGCTCAGGCTGGAACTGGTGAAGCTGATCCGCCAGCGGCGGCCGAGTGCTTCGATGGCATCGATGATGTCGTCGCGGTACAGCCCGCGCGGCGGAAAGGTGACCAGCGGCACCGGGTCCAGGCCGATGCAGCCATTGCGGGCACTGTCGATCCAGACCATGGTCTCCGGCCAGCAGGCCACGGCGGCGCGGCTGTTGCGGCGCTGCTTGACCAGGATCAGATCGAGTTCGCCGTGATCGTAGCCATTGGCCAGGTCGCGGCTGAGGCCGCTGGTCACTTCGAGCTTCACCTGGGGGTGCTCGCGGTTGAAGGCGCCGAGCAGCTGGGTGGTCGCGGCGCTGACGAAGTCCTCCGGCACGCCCAGCCGCACAGTGACGGCGACCGTGGTGCCGGCCAGCGCTTCCAGCAGCTGATCGTTGAGCGCCAGCAGTTGGCGTGCATGACCGAGCACGAGCTGCCCGGCATCGGTGGGGTGCACGTCGCGGTTGCCGCGCACCAGCAGCGGATGGCCGGCCATCTCTTCCAGCCGGCGGATCTTCTGGCTGATGGTGGACTGGGTGGAGTGCAGGCGCGCTGCCGCGGTGGTGAAGCTGGCGCAATCGGCCACCATCACCATGGCGCGCAGCAGGTCCAGATCGAACAGGGTGCGATTCGGTTTTTCACTTGCGGTCATGCCGTCATTGTGAATCGCAATGGCTGTCGGCGCCAACACCGACGCGCATGCGGTCAGGTGCTGTTGGTGCCTGCCGAGGCCTCCGACGGTTCGCTACGGGCCAGGCTGCGGCTGATCCGCTCACCTGCCTCGCGCATGGCCTGGTGCAGTGCAGGGGGTCCCAGTACCTCGAAATCCAGACCCAGTGCCAACAACCAATACACCACCGTGCCCAAGGGGTTGGCGGCGCAGCGCAGCAGGCAGCGCCGGTCATCGACCGCCTCAAGTTCTCCGGCTGATGCCGGGATCTGCTGGCGCATCACCGACAGCGGTGCGTGCAGGATGATCCGCGCCAGGTCGTGGTGCTGGCCCAGCGAGAGCGCGCGGGCGACCCACTGGCGCAGATCGCCCTCGCCGGGCCCTGCGCGCGGCGCGAAGTGCGCACCCACCACCGGTGCGCTGGCGATCCGATCGATGCGGAAGGTGCGCCAGTCGTTGCGCCCGGTGTCCCAGGCGACCAGATACCAGCGGCGATCGGCATGCACCACGCCCTGTGGCTCGACCTGGCGTGTGCTGGAGACGCCCTCACGGTCGGTGTAGTCGAAACGGAGTTGTACCTGGTCGCGGCAGGCACAGGCCAGGGTGGTCAGCCGCCCGGCATTCACCTGCGGGCCGATCGGGTTGGCGGGCAGGAGCGCCGAGCGCAGTGCGGCCAACCGGGGCCGCAGTCGCGGTGGCATGGCCTGTTCAATCTTCACCAGCGCCGTGATCGCGGTCTGCTCGATGCCGCTGATGGTGCCGGTCACGGCGGTACGCAGCGCAACCGCCGCCGCCAGCGCTTCCTCGTCATCCAACAACAGCGGCGGCAATGCACGCCCCGGGCGGAACGCATAGCCGCCGGCGACGCCGGTGCTGGCGTGGATGGGGTAGCCGAGCTGGCGCAGGCGATCAATGTCACGCCGCAGCGTGCGCGGATGGATGGCCATGCGCTCGGCCAGCTCGCCGCCGGCCCAGTGCGGGCGGGATTGCAGCAGCGAAAGCAGGCTCAGCAGGCGGGCGGAGGCGGTCAGCATGCGCGGCAGCGTAGCAGTCATTGCGGGCCGATTCTGTCCGCAATGCTGCCTAGTCTTGAGCGCACGGTGCAGCACCGGTTCCGCCGCACCTTTCCACCCCTCTCAAGGAGTTCTTCGATGTCCCTCGTTTTCTATTGGCACCCCATGTCCAGCGCCACCCCGGTCGCGTGCGCCCTGGCCGAGCTGTCCGTCCCGCACGATCGGGTCAAGATCGACATCCGCAACGGCGAACAGCGCACGCCGGCGTATCTGGCGATCAATCCGAACGGCAAGGTCCCGTGCCTGGTGGTGGACGGCACGCCCCTGTTTGAAGGTCTGGCGATCCACCTGTGGTTGGGCGAGCAGTACGGGGTGGGCCAGGGCCTGTGGCCGGTGGTGGGGACCCCGGCTCGACTGGAGGCGATGTCCTGGTGCACGTGGGCGTACGTGACCTACGCAGCAGTGCTCGGGCGGGTATGGCTGGCGACCGTGGACGATGCGCTGCGCAGCGTGGAGCATGCTGCGGCGGGCATCCGTGCCGCCAACGAACTGCTGGATCTGCTGGAGGCGCGCCTGTCGCAGCAGTCGTGGATGCTTGGTGAGGCGTACTCGTTGGTGGATCTGGTGGTAGGCCAGGTGGTGGGCTACGGCACCCATCTGGGAGCGGTGGTGGATGCGCATCCGGCGGTGGCCGGCTGGCTGCAGCGGGTGCAGGCCCGCCCGGCGATGCAGGGCGAGAATTGACGCAGCCGGATCCGGCAGCGCGCAGCATCGCAATCATGCATGTGCTTCATTCTGAAATTTAACTGGTGAATGTGCCGGGCCTGACCGTAAGGTGGCCCGGTTCTCTTTTCCGGTATGCACTCCATGTCTTTGCGTCTTGCCATCCCGGTGCTGCTTGCACTGACCACCCCTTCCGCATTCGCGGCCGAGCAGGCGGATCTGATGATCCGGCATGCCACCGTGGTCGACGTCGAGCACGCCACGACGCTGGCCGACCAGACGGTCGTGGTCCGTGGTCAGGACATCGTCGCCGTCGGCACCGACCGGGCGATGCGCAAGGCATGGCGGGCCAGGCATCAGGTGGACGGCAAGGGTCGCTATCTGATCCCCGGGTTGTGGGACATGCACGTGCACTTCGGGGGTGGCCCGGATCTGATCGAAGAGAACAAGGCGCTGCTGCCGCTGTATATCGCCCATGGCATCACCACCATCCGTGATGCGTCCGGCGATCTGCCCGAGCAGGTGCTGCAGTGGCGCGGGGAGATCGCCGACGGCCGCCTGGCTGGCCCGCAGTTGTTCACCTCGGGCGCCAAGATCGAAGGCATCAAGCCGGTCTGGAAGGGCACCATTGAAGTGGGTTCGCAGGCGGACCTGGATGCGGCATTCGTGCGCCTCAAGCGCGACCGCGTCGATTTCGTCAAGATCACCGACAGCACGCTGACGCCTGAGTTGTTCCTGGCTGCCGTGCGCGGGGCGCGCGCCAATGGGCTGCGTGCCTCCGGCCACATCCCGATGGCGTTGACCGTGCAGCAGGCCGTCGATGCCGGTATCAGCTCGATCGAACACCTGGACTACGCCTACAAAGCCGGGGTCAAGGATGAGGCGGCCATCGCGGCGGACTTCGCTGCCAAGCGGATTGATCGTGCCCAGGCCAACGCACGGCTGGATGCTGGATTTGATCGTGATACCGCCATGGCCGCCTACCGCGGCTTTGCGGCGAAGGGGGTGTTCGTGACGCCGACCCTCAATGGCGGGCGCATCCTGGACTTCCTGGATCAGGACGACCATCACGACGATCCCTACCTGGCCTATATCGGGCCGAAACTGCAGGCGACCTACACATGGCGGGTCGAGCGTGCCGCCAAGGCAACCCCGGCGCAGATCCAGGCCCGCCATCAGGAATACCACCAGGTCGCCGCCGTACTACCGATGCTGCAGCAGGCCGGCGTCACGATCATGGCCGGCACCGATGCGGGCTTCCTCAACTCGTTCAACTATCCGGGCATCGGCCTGCATGACGAACTGTCACTGTTCGTCAAGGAAGGGCTGAGCCCGGCGCAGGCACTCTCGGCGGCCACGCGCGCGGGCCCGGCCTGGTTCGGTACGCTGGACCGCTACGGCGCGGTCGCGCCGGGCAAGGCTGCCGATCTGGTGTTGCTGGAGCGCAACCCATTGGAGGACATCGAGGCCACACGTGGCATCCAGTACGTGGTGCTGCGCGGGCAGGGGTATGACCGCAAAGCGCTCGATGCGCTGCTGGCCCAGGCCAGGGCGAAGGTAGCGGCGTGGAAGGCGGAAGAAACGAAGGAGTAATGGAGGGGAGCGCGCTCACCGGTGCGGTGGGCGCGCACCGGTCTGGACAATGCGCCGGGTTACGGCAGTGTCGGCGAGGTGAAGTTGAAGGTGCGGCCGTCGGCAAGGCGCGCGGTCGCGCTGTGCGGGCGCAGGGTGTGCGCATCGACCTGCTGCGGTTGATTGGAGAAGTTGGCCACGATCACGCTGCCATCGGCGAACGTAGTCTGCTGCACCTGGCCGGCGGTATCGCGCCAGCGGAAGTCGACCAGCGCCTGATCGAACAGGGCCTGATGCAGTGGCCGGAAGAAGGCGTCCAGATGGCGCAGGTAGGCGATCCGTGACGCGGCGGTGGCCACGCTGAGATTGAGCAGCGGTGGTACGTTGTACAGCTGCTGTAGCAGCTCGGTGGTGCTGCGGCTCTCGCGGAACTTGAGGCTGTCCAGGGTCCAGTGATGGGTGCTGACCACGCTGTCGTGGAAGGCCGCCTGCAGCAGCGGCAGGCGTCGCGACGGGTTGAAGTAGAGCTGCTGGTAGCGCGGTTTGAGCTGGCTCTGTCTGAAGAAGAAGGCCGGCTGATGCTCGGGCGCCCACGCGCCGAGGTAGTAAGGCGACGCGCGTTCACGGCGCATCTGCGGGTCGCCCCAGCCGAAGCCGGCGGTCTGCGCACCGTGGGCAAAGGCGACGTGGCGATTGACCGTCGCTGCGCCGACTTCCGAGCCGACCACGAGCTTTTCGCTATCGGCCAGCCAGGCCAGCGCGGCACTGCGGTTCGCCGCGTCCTGCGCCTGCGAAGTGGGCTTGGCCGGGTCGCTGTCGTCAAACAGCATGCCGGTGGCAGCGACATCGAGGAACCAGCTGTTGTAGGGGGTATCAACGCGCAGGGCGCGTACGCGGCGTTCCATCAGCGGGCGGACGCAGGCGGCATTGGTGTACACCCCGTTGCCCTGGAAGCCTTTGATGCGCTGGCCGTCGGGTTTCATGATCCCGCAGCGTTCGAATGCGTCCTGCCCGAGCTGTGCTGAGAGCCAGGAAGGAGTGTCGTTACCGTCGGGCAGGGCGGTGTCATAGGAATCGTAGGGCGCGACCAGATAGCCTGCCTGTATGGCCGTGTCCACCGCGCCCGGGCTCGCCCAGGCGGCGGTCCAGTCCGGCAGCCCGAGCCAGAGTCGTGGCAGACCCGCGGCCTGCAGCGCGTGTATCATCCGCGGCGATGCCGTGTCGCCGCGTGCTGCTTCCGGCTGCAGGGCCTTGCCCAGCGTCGCGTCCAGCGTGTGTCGACGCTGCTGGATGGCGTCGGCGGTCTCACCGGGGAACTGCTCGGCCAGTGCGGCGTTGATGGTGCTGACCAGCACCTGCTGCACATAGGGGCCGCTGTGCGGGGCGGTCACTGCCTCGCGTGCCTCCTTGTCCTTGCCGACCCACGCGTGCGGCAAGAGGGCTTTCAGCTGGCGCCAGTCGCGCACGTCCTGTTCGGCCAGTACCCGGTCGCCCCAGAGGTACAGGTGGCTGGCGCCGATCAGTTTGTCGCCGTCCGGCACACGCGCCAGTTTGTCCTTGAGCGCGATGAAGCCGCCTTGCGCCTGCAGCCATTGCCGGTAACGTTTGGCTGGCGCCAGCCAATCCGGGGCATCCAGGTTGACGATCACAACATAGGGGTCGGTCTGGTTGAGGGGATGGAAGTCGTGCTCTGCGGTGAGCGCGAGGGACGCCCCATCGGCGCTGAAGCGCACGGTGTTGTTGAAGGGCGTGGCGAACAGGATCGACAGCACCCGGTCCGGCCAGGCGAGGCCGATCACGGGCAGGGTCAGGTCTTCGGTGGTATTGACCTCCCCATAGGCGCTGAGCAGTTCATCGCGCCAGGCGGTGTCGCCGGCGGGAATGTAATAGCCCTCGTGCAGCGGAAGCAGCAGCGCGCCGGCACCGGTCGGCAGCGTGGGCCATGTCACCACACCGGCGGAGCTGCGCTCAAAGCGCAGCTGCAGGGCGTCCTGCTCCAGTGTGGCGTGGATGGTGGTGGCGCCGCCGCGCTGCCACTGCGCACTCACCGGTGTCTGCACCAGGTCCAGGATGGTGTCGCGCGCTGTGGCGGAGGAGATCACGGTGTCCACGCCGTCGCGGGTGGTGGCGGTGACTGCAAGCGTCGCCGGGTCGATGTCCACCTGCCAGCGTGCATTGGCCAGCGTGAGTGCGTGGGCGGCGGGTGAGGCAACCAGCAGGAAAAGGGCAAGCAGCCTGGCGGCGGGCATGGGACATCTCAGTTCAGGGTGTGGTGGCCTGCCGTCGCGTCACAGCGACCGGAGGGTGGGCCGAATCGGTGTCGAGCCTAGCGCTGATTCGGCAGCTGCCGAGCGCGGCCCATCACAGTTGCACGCACCGAAGGCCGCAGATGTGCTGGAATTGTGATCCGGTCAGGTAAAGCAGGGTGTAGAGCGATGCGCAAGCTTGCTGCTGCGGCTCCCCGTTTGAGGCGTATTCCTGTTGTTTCCGTGCTGACGGGGATCGCGATGGCGATCACAATGCCTGCGTTCGCTGCGACGGGTGATCCTGCGCGCGCGGTGGTGGACGCGCTGTATGGGTTTCGTGCGACACACGGCCCGGCGTATCCAGATGCATTTCCGGCGTTGCGGTCGATGCTGAGCCCCGGATTGCTGGCGCGATGCGTTCGTTACCAGCGGGCGCTGGACGCGCCGGGCGCACCGACGGATCTGGTCCCGACCATCAACTACGACCCGTTGACCGGTTCACAGGAGGCGCTGTCGTCATCGTATCCCGCGGCCGAAGTGGCGCGGCGGAAGGACTGGGTCCGCTACCGTATCCGTGCGACCTACCCCGATGGCGCGGCCTGGAATGACATCGATGTGCAGGTGGTGAAGTTGAGTTCAGGGCAGTGGCGCATCAGCAACATCAATCGGCTGCGGCAGGATTGTGCGCTGGGGCCGTATCCGGATGTCCCTGGCCGATAGGAAGCAGGCCCCGCGTTTGCAGGGCCTTGTTTATTGCGCGCGCGATGCCTGGGCTTTGCAGTGGCAACGGGTCGTCTCAGTGGGCTCCCGCGCCAGGCAGGGTGGCAATGCGCTGCCCCAACGCATGCGCCGTCTGCAGATGGGCGTGTGCATCGCCGTGGTCCGTGTCCAGCAACAGCGTGGAGGACAGCACCGGCGCGCCGCAGTAGTCGAAGATGCCGGTGTCGATCTGGGTCTTCATCGCCTCGGTATAGCCACGCTTCTGCCACGTGCGTTCGTCGGCGCCACCCAGGCCGACCAGGTGGACGGGCAGGTGCCCGAGTTTCTTGAGGACGCCCTGGCCGCTGCTGTCGTCGTAGGCCCAGCCACCGGTAAAGACCCGGTCGATCCACCCCTTCATCAGCGCCGGCATGCTCCACCAGTAGACCGGAAACACGAGGACCAGCGCGTCAGCGCGGTCCAGGCGGGCCTGTTCGGCCAGAACATCGGCGGGAAAGGGTGCCTGGCGATGATGGCCCTTCAGGTCGTTCTGGGTGAAGCGGGGGTCAAAGCGCTCTGCAGCGAGGTCGGCCAGTTCGACGGTGGCGCCGGTGGTTCCGGTGATGCCGTCGGCAATCCGGCGGGCGACGGCATGGGTCAGTGCGCCGGGATCGGGATGGGAGGTGACGATGAGGGTATGCATGAAATTCCTGGAGGCGGGGGAGGCTGTATACTTTTGGTACGTTACGGTCCGTAAGCTACGATTGGTATATAGCGATGTCAAGTCCACACGCTCCAGCAGCGTCTGCCGCCCCTCGCCGCCGGATGAGCCGCGACGACCGCCTGCGCCAGTTGCTGGAAGTGGCCTGGCGGCTGATTCGCGAGGAGGGCACGGACGCGCTGACGTTGGGGCGCCTTGCCGAGCAGGCCGGGGTGACCAAGCCGGTGGTTTATGACCATTTCGGTACCCGGGCCGGCCTGTTGGCGGCGCTGTACCAGGATTTCGATGCGCGCCAGGGCGTGGTGATGGACGCGCGGTTTGCCGACAGCGGTTCGACGCTTGCGGAGAAAGCGCAGGTCATCGCCGATGCCTACGTGGCCTGTGTGATGAAGCAGGGGCGTGAGATTCCCGGCGTGATCGCCGCGCTGGCCGGTTCACCCGAGCTGGCGCGCATCAAGCGCGAGTACGACGTGGTGTTCCTCGAACAGTGCCGCGCGCTGCTCTCACCGTTCGCGCCGGCGGGCGCGCTGCCCTTGGCAGGCCTATGGGGCATGTTGGGCGCGGCCGAAGGGCTCTCGTCTGCGGCGACGACGGGCGACATCAGCCCTGAGCAGGCCGTGCGCGAACTGGCGGCGACGATCGTTGCGATGGTTGCGCGCGGCTGAGCGCTCTACGTCTGTTTGGCAGTGTCATGCTCGGCGCCGCGGAGGATCAGGCGCGTATGATGTCCCGCCCTGTTGGACTCGATGCCATGCGCGTTTGCCTGCCTGTTCTTGCACTTGCCGCCGCGATCGGTGCGGCGTTGCCGGCGACCGCTGCGACGGTTTCGTTGAATGCGCGCCTTGAGGCGGCCTCGAGTGTGCAGGTCAACCAGGTGCCGGCGAGCGGCGCAGCACTGGTCGGGCGTGTGCAGCAGTTCCGCAACGGCGACAGCCTGATCAGCCTCGGCGACGGTGAGGGTCAGCCGGTCGTGCTGACCCTGTGCAAGGGAAAGGCACATCTGAATCTCGAGGCGAGCTGGCCGGGTGCGCCTGCGGCGAAGACCCCGGAAGAGAAGCAGATGCGTGCGTACGGCATGTCCATGGCGGTGATGGGGGGCATGGCGATGGTGCAGGGGATCACAGGTGATGCCCTGGCGCTGCCTGCCGAAGGACAGACATCGACAGCGCAGCGCGAGACGTCCTGGGCCTATGGCAAGGAGCTGTACGCGGTAGCGATCACCCATGCGGCCGGCGGCGAGATCCGGGTCAAGCTGACCAAGACGGAGAACACCACCAGGACGCCGCCGTCCGGCTCGGATGACACCGTCAGCACCGACGGTGACAAGGCGGCACGCCTGGCCGAACTGGATCCGGTAGGTACATCGCGCGAACTGGCGATCGCTGCGGCGCCCATGGCGGAGAGCGTGCCGGACACGATGTCGTTGAAGGGCTGGATGTCCGCCAGTGGCAAGGGCGGCGCGACGGTAGGTGCGGCGCGCGAGGCTTCGGGCGATTGCGCGCGCTGAACCCGGTGGCGCAACGTCAGTGATACCCATTCTCATTTGAGTTACACTGGCGCGATAGCACCGTCCCTCGCTCCGGGTAGTCATGATTGTTTCGTCGTCGCTGATCTCTTCCGTATCGCCGTGGTTGCGCACGCTGGGCGTAGCGACCGCCATCGGCATGGCGGCGCTGTCGCCGGTCTCGGCGCAGCAGCGCAATCCCGAGCAGAAAGTCGGTGAGACGGTGCTGGACCAGCCGGCGCAGAGCTATCGTTTCGAACACTTCGTGCTGGACAGCCCCGATCACGCCCGCCGCTGGCGGGTGAATGTCGGCATGCCGGCGAAGGCTGCAGCCACGCCGGCGCCGGTGCTGTACATGCTCGATGGCAATGCCGCGGCGATGGTGCTCGACCAGGCGATGCTTGTCGACTTGGCCGCGCATGCCGCGCCGGTGCTGGTGTTCATCGGCTACGACAACGACCTGCGGATCGATTCCCCGGCGCGCACGCTCGACTACACCGCGTGGATCGATACCGCCGATGACGAAAACGGCACGTCGCAGTCCAGTGGCGGGGGGGCGTATGCGTTTCTCGATCTGATCGAGCGCCGGATCAAGCCGGAAGTGCAGCGCCGTGCCAGCATCGATCTGCAGCAGCAGTCGCTGTGGGGCCATTCGCTGGGCGGTTTGTTCGTGGTCAGCACGCTGTATACCCGCCCGGCCGCGTTCCAGCATTACGTGTCGGCCAGCCCGTCACTGTGGTGGAGCCAGGGCGCCCCGCTGGGCGACATGGAGCGCCAGTTCATCGCCAACGCCCAAGGCCAGCCGGCACAGGTCACGGTGATGCTCGGTGGTGATGAGCGCACCGGCAACCGCGGCGTGCGTGACATGACCAATCCGCGCGTGGTCGCGCATCTGCGCCGCATTGGTGGCGCCACCCCCGATGCAGCGCAGCAGCTGGCCACCCGCCTGGCCAAGGTGCCGGGCCTGACCGTGCAGTACCGCGAATTCCCCGGCCTCGGCCATGGGCCGATGCTGCCGGCATCGCTCAAGGCGACGCTGAGCCAGTTGTATGGCATCGCCGATCGCAGCGGCACGCCCGCGCCGGCCCCCTGATTTTTTCGATACCCAGGCAGTTCCGTGGCCCTGTGCCACCGCCGCAACGGACCGCGGCCACGCCAAGGCAAGCACTGTGACAACGCGCCAACCGGCGCGCCCCCAACAGAAGGAGTCTGCTGATGTACACCCTGAAAACCCTCCCGCGCGTCGCCACCCTGGCCCTTGCGCTGTCGCTGGCCAGCCCGGCCGTGTTCGCCCAGCCGGTGTTCGATGCCCCAGCCAACGGTTTCCGTGGTGAAGTAGTCAGCCGCGGCCAGAACGTGGTGCCGGGCAGCGATGCCGAGGTGATCGGCCGCCAGTTCGTGCCGGGCCAGCAGGTCACCCTGCTGCGCGGTGAGACGGTGCTCAATGCCACCCCGTACGTGGTCGATGCCGAGGGCAACTTCAAGGGCAACGTCGCGATTCCGGCCGATGCCGTGCCCGGTCAGCAGCCGGTGATCGTGCGTGCCAGCCAGCCGTCCGCGGCGACGGTGCTGTCGCTGCGCGTCTCGCCGAACCTGCCGCTGAGCGGCCAGCAGAACTTCAACCAGACCTCGGCCAAACTGGTTCAGGGCCTGTACCAGTCCGCGTACAGCGCGGCCAGCAATGCGGTGTTCGTCACCGCTGCCGTCGGTCGCCCGCCGGTCACCCAGTCGCAGCTGCTCAAGCTGGACCCGAAGACGCTGAAGGTCACGGCCAAGATCACCCCGGCTGAAGTGCCCGGCGGCAAGGGCGGCGCGGTATTCGCGGTCTATGGCGTGGGCGTGGATGATGCCAACGGCAACGTGTGGGTCACCAATACCCGCCAGGACACCGTGGCCGTGTATCGCCAGAAGGATCTGTCGCTGGTGCGCCAGTTCGATGTCGGTGCCGTACCGCATGCCCGCGACATCGTGGTCGATGGTCGTCATGGCAAGGTGTTCGCTTCGGCCGCCGGTGAGGATCATCTCTCGGTGTTCGATGCCCGCACCTTGCAGCCGCTGGAGCCGATCACCCTGGCCTCGGGCGTGGACGACAAGAAGTTCGTCCCGATGAGCCTGGTGCTGGATGAAGCGTCCGGCAAGCTGTTCACCGTCAGCATCGGCACACCGGAAGCGGCGGTGATCGACACCACCACCGGCAAGGTGGAGAAGGTGATCGATCTGGGCAACGCGATCAGCGCCTCCGGCGTCGCCTACGATGCCGCGGCGGGCCGGCTGTACGTGGCTTCGCAGGGCACCGACAACCTGCTGATCGTCGATGTCGCCAGCGGCAAGGTGCTGCATGACGTGCCGGTGGGCGCGGGTGCGCTGAACGTCGCCTTCGAGCCGGTGTCCAAGCTGGCCTATGTCACCAATCGCGGCGCTGGCACGGTGACCGTGGTCGACGGCAACGGCAAGGTGGTCGGCAACCTGGATGGCGGTACCTTCCCCAACCACGTGCGTGAAGATGGCAAGGGCAACGTGTTTGCCGTCAACAAGTCGCGTGATGCCCAGGATCCCAAGGGCGACCGCATCACCCGCATCAGCACCCGCGCGAACTGAGGTTCGCGCAGTGCGTTGCACTGGCGGCGGGGCGAACAGCCCCGCCGTTCTGATGGAAGAGGAACTGCCATGAAGTCGATTGTTGTCCGCCGCAGCCTGCTGGCGCTGTCCCTGGTCGCGGTGATTGCCGGCTGCTCGAAAGAGCCTGCTGCACCTTCCACCGATACCGCCGCCGCATCGGCCGCGCAGACCGCCGGAGCGTTGCCGGAGGGCTGGCAGCGTGTGGTGGGCGTGGACGTGCCCGACATCGAAGGCGCCACGCAGCAGTTGCCGGCACAGGTCACCTCCGATGACGGTGTGGCCACGACGGTGACTGATACCTCCAAGATCATTGCCGGTGGCGATGACATCATCGCGGTGCTCGAAGCGCTCGGCCTGGACGATCAGGTGTACGCCGCGCCGCTGCGCTCGGCTACCGCGTCCGGCCGCAAGGCCCCCCAACAATTTCTGTTCAACCGCACCACCGGTGTGGAAGGCGTGTTGAGCCTGCAGGGCACCCTGTTCCTGGGCAACAGCCTGCGCCGCCATTCCGATCTGGCCGCCAAGCTGCGCGGTGCAGGCGAAGCGGCGGTGATCGTCGACGATCTGCAGCCGGCCGCGGACAAGGTGCGCAAGGTCGCCGCCGCGGTCGGCATGGCCGAGCAGGGTGACGCGCTGGCCACGAAAGTGCAGTCGCAGTTGGATGCGGCCAAGGCCAGTGGTGCCGCATTGGCATGGCACCCGCGCGTGATCCACGTGTCCGCGACCGGTGCCGGCGGCGCGCCGACGGTGGCCGGCTCGGACAGCGCCTCGGGCAAGCTGATCACGCTGGCCGGTGGCATCAACATCGGCGACGAAGCCGGGGTCGCCAATTATTCCGCGCTGAGCAACGAGGGCGTGGTGGCTGCGGCGCCCGATGTCATCCTGGTGACCGAGAACGATCTGGCCCTGTTTGGTGGGCAGGCCGGGCTGTGGCGCGCCTATCCGACGCTCCGGCAGACGCCGGCCGGTGCGGCCAACCGCGTGTGGGTGATGCCGGATGTGGAGTTGAAGTCCGCCAGCGTCGCCTCGGGCAGTGGTGCGGTGGCGCTGGCCGCGGCATTTGCAACCGTTCCGCGCCCGTGAGTGCCTGAGGCATGGCGGTATTGAGTCCTGCGCGCCGGCGCGGCGCGACCGTATTGATCTGGGCGGCGGTGGGGTTGCTGATCGCCGTCATTGCCTCGTTCGCCGTGGGCCCGTTGCGGCTGCCGCCGATGGAGGTGCTGCAGGCGATCGGCGTGAAGCTGGGGCTGGCCGATCCAGCCAGCGTCAGTACCCGCGATCTGGCGGTGGTCTGGCAGCTGCGCATTCCGCGTGCCTTGCTGGGTGCGATGGTGGGCGCCGCACTGGCGATGGCCGGTGCGAGCCTGCAGGGGTTGTTCGGTAATCCGCTGGCCGACCCCGGCATTGTCGGCGTGACCCAGGGCGCTGCCTTGGGCGCGGTCTCGGCGATCGTGCTGGGTGCCGGCGCCTTCGGTGTGTGGACGCTGCCGCTGGCGGCGTTCGCCGGTGCCGGTGGCGCGATCACCTTGACGTATCTGCTGGCGCGGCCGGGGCAGGGCACCGGCACGGCGACATTGCTGCTGGTCGGCATTGCGATCGCGGCATTCTGCTCGGCGATGATCGGGTTCCTGACCTACATCGCCAGCGAGAGCGAGCTGCAATCGCTGGTGTTCTGGCAGATGGGCTCGTTGGCCCAGGCCGACTGGATGGATGTGGTCGCGGTGGCACCGGTGTTCGTGCTCGGCACGATCGCGCTGCTGCGGCTGGCCACCCCCTTGGACATGCTCGCGCTCGGTGAGCGCCAGGCCCAGCACCTGGGGCTGGATGTGAAGCGCACGCGGCTCAAGTTGATTGCCTTCAGCGCGCTGCTGGTCGGTGCCGCCGTCGCCTTTGCCGGCTCGATCGGCTTCGTGGGTCTGGTGGTGCCGCACGTTGTGCGTCTGCTGGTCGGCCCCGGCCATCGCTGGCTGCTGCCGGTCTCGGCCGTCGCCGGTGCGTTGCTGATCGTGGTGGCCGATACCGCCGCACGCACGCTGGATCCACCGTCGGAGATTCCGCTGGGCCTGTTCTCGGCCGCGCTGGGTGCGCCGTTCTTCCTATGGCTGGTGATGCGTCAGCGCCACCGGAGTGGCGCATGAGCGCGCTGCTGCAACTCCAGTCGGTGCAGTTGAGCCGCGGCGCGCGGCGCATTCTGGATGACATCACGCTGGATTTCGTCCCGGGCACGGTGACGGCGCTGGTCGGGCCGAACGGTGCGGGCAAGTCGACGTTGTTGGCGGTGGCCGCAGGCGATCTGGAGGCGGAGCAGGGCAAGGTGCTGCTGCGTGGGCAGGCGCTGACGGACTGGAAAGCCAAGCCGCTGGCACGCGAGCGCGCGGTCATGCCGCAGGAGCACGCCGTGCGGTTCGCCTTCCGTGTGCATGAAGTGGTGGCGATGGGGCGGCTGCCGCATCCGCCGGATCCGGTCAAAGATGCCGCCTGCATCGCCGACGCGCTGGCGCGGGCGGACCTGCATGCGTTGATCGAGCGGGAAGTGGAACACCTCTCCGGTGGCGAGGCGGCGCGCACGACCTTCGCTCGTGTGCTGACCCAGGACACCCCGTTGCTGCTGCTGGATGAGCCGACGGCTGCCCTGGATCTACGTCATCAGGAGCGCACGCTGCGCGCGGTCCGCGACCTGGCCGATGCCGGCGCCTGCGTGATCGTGGTGTTGCATGATCTGAATCTGGCCGCCGCGTATGCGGACCGGATCGTGTTGCTGGAACAGGGTCGCGTGGCGGCCGATGGCACGCCGACCGAGGTGCTGACGCGCGAGCACATCGAGCGTGTCTACCAGCAGCCGGTGCTGGTGCTGCGGCATCCGCAGCGCGATGTTCCGTTGGTGGTGGTGACCGACGCGTAGCGCCGGGAGTTACCCCGGCGCCATCGCGATGTCGCCGGTGCCCGCGAGCGGCCGACACGACCAACGACGCTGATGCTCAGCGCGTCATTGCCGGTAGTCATCGCGGCTGCGAATGACGCGTGCCTCTTCTCCCACGCGGGGGCGTTCGGACACACGGGGGCGTTCGGACACATTGGCGCGTTCGGGCGCACGGGCGCGTTCGGACGCCTGGCTGCCGTGGTGCCTGCCATCATCAAAATGCGAGCAGCCGGCAAGGCTCACCAGCGCCGCTGACATGGCAAGCGTGACAACAATCGATTTCATCGCAGGTTCCTTCGGTGGGTGGGGTGTAGCCCCCGGTTGCTCGAAGGTCTGTGTTTGGCAATGAACTCCCCATTAATACCCGCTGCTGCGTGGCACGCCGATATTTAGCGTCATGGCATTGAGAAATACCGATGTAGGCGCAGAATCGAAACAGGTATTACGGACGCCCAGAAAAATGAAAGTGCCGATACCGATCTTGCTGATATATGAGCAAGAGATGTCGTAAGCAGCCCGAAACCGCGAGGCGAACTCGCACTTTACTGGCCTCATGCCAGCTTGGTTCCGTTGGGGGTGGTGACCGGCGCGCTGACGGTGTGACGGGGCCGGCCAGTGGCCGGCCCCGTCGATGAAGGATTACCAGCCGAAGCGCGCGGTCGCCATCACGGTGCGGCCGCTGCCGTAGTAGCACGACGACACGCCGGTGCAGGTCGATACGAAACGCTTGTCAGCCAGGTTGCTGGCGTTGAGTGCCAGCTGCACCTGGGTGCTGCCGATCTGGCCCACGTCATAGCGGATCGCCGCATCGAACAGCGTGTAGGACGGGATCCGGTACAGGTTGGCGCTGTCGCCGTAGCTGACGCCGTTGTAGCGCGCGCCCGCGGCCAGGCTCAGGCCCTGCAGCGCACCGGCCTGGAAGGTGTAGTCCGCCCAGAACGAGGCGCTGTAGTCGGGCACCATCGCCAGTTCCTTGCCCTGGTAAGGCGCCGAACGGGTCATCTCCGAGTCCATTCGGGACGCGGCGCCGATCAGGCTGAAGCCCTCGATCGGCGTGATCCGGCCTTCCAGTTCAATGCCGCGCACGCGGCCCTCGTCGCCCTGGATCGAGCAGGTGGCGGTGCCGGTCGCGCCGCAGTTGCGATGCGACGCCACTGGATCATCCACGATCATGTTCTGCTGGCGCAGGTCGTACACCGACAGTGTCACCAGGCCATCCACCGAGGCGGGCTGATACTTCAGGCCGGCTTCCCACTGCGAGCCGGTCACTGGCTCGAATGCGGTCTGGGTGAAGCTGTCCAACGGCGATTTGGTCGACGGCTGGAACGATTCGGCGTAGCTCACATACGGGGTCAGACCGTTCTCGAATACATACAGCACGCCCGCGCGACCGGTGAAGGCCTCGCTCTTGATCACATTGCGCCCGCCCGGCGTGGAGATGCCGGTGGCGATATTGCGGTTGGCGCTGCTGCTGTCGTCCTTGGTCCAGTCGTAGCGGCCGCCGAACGTCATCCGCCAGTTGCCGAGCGCCAGCTGGTCCTGCAGATACACGCCGCTCTGCCGGTTGATGCCGGCGGTCGGGGTTTCCGTGCTCACCGTCGGGCGGTAGGTCGAATACACCGGGTTGAAGATGTCGATCGGGCGCGGGCTGCTCATGGCACTGCGCACGCCCTCCCAGTCCGCACGCTGCCAGTCCCAGCCGAGCAGCACGGTGTGATCCACCGCGCCGGTGCTGAAACGCGCCTGCAGGCGGGTATCGAAGGTATCGCCATCGGAGTCGCCGGTGCCCATGACGCCGCGACGGTTCTGGGTACGGCCATCGGCATTGAGTGCGCCGAAGGTGACCACGCTGCGGAACAGCGAATCGACATGCGTGCGGCGCGCGCTCTGGGTCAGCGTGAGGTGGTCGTTGAACTGGTGCTCGAACATCCAGCCGGCCGTCCACAGCGTGCGGTTGAAGGTGTTCCAGTCCGGCTCACCGATGAAGGTGCTGTTCTTCATGTAGCCCGACGCCGTCGGATGGAGCGTGCCGGCGGCCGGCAGGAACTGGTAGGTCGAGCCGCCATCGTCCTTCTGGTACAGGCCCAGCAGGGTCAGGCGGGTGCGCTCGGCGAGCTGCCAGGTGTAGCTGGGCGCGAGGAACCAGTGTTCCTGCTCAGTGCGCTTGATCTGAGTCTGGCCGTCGCGATAGAGGCCGACCAGGCGGAACAGGTGATCATCACCGGCCGTGCCGGCGCCCACGTCAAAGGCAGTGCTGTACTGGCCATTCGCATCCACGCCCAGGCGCAGTTGCTGCACCTGATCCGGCGTCGGCGTCTTGCTGACCTGGTTGACCATGCCCCCCGGGGCCACCTGGCCGTACATCACGGCAGATGGGCCCTTGAGCACTTCCACGCGCTCCAGGTTCCAGCTGTCGAACATGCTGCGGTTCCACTGACTGCCCTGCGGCGCGCGCATGCCATCCAGGGTCACATTGTTGGACCAGCTGCCGGCATCGAACCCGCGGATGCGGAAGTCGTCCACGCGGTTGTCGATGCCCGAGCTTTCCAGGCTGACGCCGGCGACATAGCGCATCGCATCGTTGAGCGACTGCACGCCACGGGCATCCAGTTCGGCGCGCTCGATCACCGAGACCGACTGCGAGGTTTCAGCCAGCGCGGTGCTGGTCTTGGTCGCGCCGCTGGTGCTGTTGGCCGCCCGGTAGGCATTGACGCGTACGGCGTCCAGATCGGTGGCGGTCTGGGCGTGGGCGGTGGGAACGATCGCAGCGGCCAGACAGGCCAGGGCCAGCAGGTTGGGGCGCAACCGGCGCGGATACAGGGTCAGGGAGCAGGGCATGGGCAACAACTCGACAACGCGGAGGAAGGGGGCGCGGGTGCTGGCTCGGCTTCCGGGGTCGGGTGGCGCCAGCCTCGCGGGCGTCGTCAAGGCGACGCATATGGCCTCATTTTAAGGATTGTCGCCGCATTCGCAATTGCGACACATTCGCACATGCGGGGTGGGCCGACCCAGCATCGCCGCCATGAATGGTGTAAATGTGTGTAAATGACGATCAGTGTTGCAATGGTGGTGCTAATTGGGGCTTGTGGCCGGCCATCAGAGGTCTACAATGCCGGCTACACCCCAGGTGACCCTCATGACTTCGATGCCGCTTCTGACGTTTTTTACCCTGACCCGCGATGTCGCGGCACGGGCGCGTCTGCCAATCGGAGTGCGAGGCTGCTGACCGGAACACCGGTCACCCTGGACCCCACGCAGAGCGCCCACCGGGCGCTCTTTTCGTTTCCACGCAGCAGAACTGTTTGAAGGAGAACGTGCCATGCACCAGATCGCCGAGCCCCAAACCTGGCCGCACGCCCGTTAGCCAACGGCGGCGTGCGGCTCCCCGATGTTGGCAGCGAGACCTATCCCATGAACACCCATACCCAGACCCTTACCCTCCGGCGCAACCTCGGCATCATTGCCCACATCGACGCCGGCAAGACCACGCTCACCGAGCGACTGCTGTGGAAAACCGGCGAGATCCATCGCGTCGGTGAGGTGCACGACGGCGCGGCGACCACCGATTTCTCGGCGATCGAGCGCGAGCGTGGCATCACCATCGGCGCGGCCGCCGTGCAGGCCCATTGGGCCCCGCGCGACCAGCCCATCCATCACCTGACCCTGATCGACACCCCCGGCCACATCGATTTCGCGATCGAAGTGGAGCGGTCCCTGCGCGTGCTGGATGGTGCGGTCGCCGTGTTCTCCGCGGTGGACGGCGTGCAGCCCCAGTCCGAATCGGTCTGGCGCCAGGCCCGTCGCCACGGGGTGCCGTTGATCGCATTCGCCAACAAGATGGACCGCACCGGGGCGTCCTTCGAACGTGTGCTCACTCAACTGCGCGAGAAACTGCGTGCGACGCCGTGGGCGCTCGGCGTGCCGATCGGGACCGAAAGCCAGTTCAATGGCTGGGTGGACCTGGTCGACCGCAGCACCGTGCATTGGGATGACAAGGGCACTGCCTTGCGGCATGCCTGGACGACCGATGAGGCGGCGCAGTGGCTGCCGCAGCGTGAGGCGCTGATCGAGGCCGTGGCCGATGCCGACGACGTGCTGGCACAGGCGTGGCTGGAAGGCACGGTGATCGACAACGCACAGCTGCGCGCGGCGATCCGTCGCGGCACCCTGGCCGGTGCGGGCGTCCCGGTGCTGGCCGGCTCCGCGTTCAAGAGCAAGGGCGTGGAGACGCTGCTGGATGCGGTGGTCGACTATCTGCCCTCGCCACTGGATCGGCCGGCGGTGGTCGCCGCCGAGAACGGCAGCGAGGTGCTGCTGCCACCGGACCCGGAGGGCCCGCTTGCGGCGTTGCTGTTCAAGATCACGCACCAGAACCACGGTGCGCTGAGCTTCGTGCGGGTGTATTCGGGCACGCTGAAGGTGGGCGACGCGCTGGCCAGTTCGCAGCATCCGCAGGGGCGACGGGTCAGTCGCCTGGTGCGGGTGCAGGCCGACCAGACCCACGACATCAAGCAGGCCGTGGCCGGTGACATCGTCGCGGTGCTGGGCTGGAAGGATGCGGTCAGCGGTGAAACGCTGAGTGCACCCTCGCGCCCGCTGCTGCTCGATACGATCCAGGCGCAGCGTGCGGTGCTGGCATGGCGGTTGACGGCGGAGAAGGCCTCGGACCTGATCCGCATCAGCCAAGGATTGGCCAGCTTGGCGCAGGAGGATCCGTCGTTCCGTGTCGAGACCGATGCGGACAGCGGTGAAACCCTGATCTGGGGCATGGGCGAGCTGCATCTGGAGGTGATGGTCGAGCGCCTGCGCACGGAGTGGGGCGTCACCATCCGCACCGGCGAGCCGCGTGTGGCCTATCAGGAAACGCCGAAGCGTGCGGTGCAGCGGGTGGAAGGCAAGGTCGCCAAGCAGACCGGCGGCCAGGGCCAGTTCGCCCAGGTGCTGATCGATGTGACGCCGCGCGAGGATGGTGAGGTGACCTTCGTCGACCGCACCGTCGGCGGTGCGATCCCGCGCGGGTTCGTCAACGCGGTGGAGAAGGGCGTTCGCGCTGCACTCGGCGAAGGCCCGCTGGGCCATCCGGTGGTCGGTATCGAGGTGACGCTGGTCGACGGTCAGACCCACGTCAAGGATTCCTCGGACATGGCCTTCCATCGCGCCGGCAGCGAGGCGGTGAAAGCGGCGCTGGCCCAGGCGGGCACGCAGCTGCTGGAGCCGGTGATGGAGATCGCCATCCACGCGCCGTCGGGCAATGTCGGCGATGTGGTGGGTGACCTCAACCGTCGCAGCGGACGGGTGGCCTCGATCGAGGACCAGGATGGGCAGGCGGACGTGCTCGGCTATGCACCGCTGGCGCGACTGGGTGGCTACACCACCTCGCTGCGTTCGCTGACCCAGGGGCGCGCGTCCAGTGACATGCGCTTGAACGGGTATGAGGCGGCGCAGACGGCCTGACCGTCGATGTGGAACGAGAAGAGGGCCGGGCAACCGGTCCTCTTTCTCCGTGTCAGCGTTGGTAGTCCGCACAGCGCCGGATGCCCGCCCGCAGCTAGAATGTCTGCCGCAATGTCGCACGCAGCCAACGGCCGCAGCGACCGGATTTCTCCTTGGAGTACGGCCATGAGCAACACGCATTTTTATCCGATCGGCACCCCCGGCCAGCCGTGGGGCGATGCCGAACGGGCCCAGTGGCGCGCCAATCAGCAGCGCCAGCGCAGCTACCACGACGATGTGGTGGCCGCGCTCGAGCGCCTGGGCGAGCGTTTCGATGTGGTGCAGTACGGCCAGCTGGACTACGCGCCGGATCATTACCCGCTGTTTGCGGTGGTCAGCCATGCGTGGGATCCGGCACTGCCGACCGCGCTGGTGACCGGCGGCGTGCATGGCTATGAAACCAGCGGCGTGCATGGCGCGCTGCAGTTCCTGGATCAGCATGCCGAGGCGTATGCGGGCCGTATCAATCTGATCGTCGCGCCCTGCGTCAGCCCGTGGGGCTATGAGCGCATCCAGCGCTGGAATCCCGATGCGATCGATCCCAACCGCAGCTTCCGCGGTGAGGGCCAGATCGAAGAAGCGGCCTCGTTGATGCGCTGGATGGCCGCGCGTGGCGATGATCTGCTGGTGCACCTGGACCTGCATGAAACGACCGACAGCGATCTGCATGAGTTCGATCCGGCGCGCTGCGCCCGCGATGGCATCGCCCTGGTGCCGGACATCATTCCCGATGGCTTCTACGTGATCGGCAACAGCGAAGATCCGCAGCCGGCGTTCCAGCAGGCGTTGATCGCCGCGGTGGAGAAGATCACGCACATCGCCCCCGCCGACGCCAATGGCGAGCTGATCGGCATGCCGCTGCAGTCACCGGGCGTGGTCTGGGGCGAATCGCGTTCGATCGGCGCCTGCGCCGGGTTCACCGACGCGCTGTACGCCACCACCACCGAGGTGTACCCGGACAGCCCGCGGACCTCGCCGCAGGAATGCAACGATGCACAGGTCGCGGCGGTATGCGCTGGCCTGGACTTCGCCCTGGCCCATCCGCGCGCCTGATCGCCCCCCGTTCCCGCCCCCCGCCGGCGCGCTGGTGCCAAGGCGCCCGTGCGCTATCATCGGCCATCAGGGACGGGGGCGTCTGGCCGGAGAGGCTGGCGTCTTGGGAGCGGGGATGATGAGTGGCGATGTCACGCAGTGGCTGCACCGGTGGCGGCGCGGGGATCCGCAGGCGCAGGCGCATCTGTTTGATCTGATCTATCCCGCGCTGCGCGAGATGGCAGCAGCCCGTATCGGCCAGCGCCATGCCGACGTGACCCTGCGGCCGACCGCGTTGATGCATGAAGCGCTGTTGCGGGTGATGGGCTCGGACGTGGAGTTCGTGGATCGCGCGCACTTCCTCGCGCTGGCGGCCTTGAAGATGCGCGCGGTGCTGGTGGATTTTGCGCGCAGTGGCGCGGCAGCCAAGCGCGGGGCCGGGGCGTGGAACCTGACCTTGTCGCATGCTGATCAGGACGTGCCCTATGCGCCGACCTGCGACTACGAGGTCCTGGCGCTGCACCAGGCGTTGATCCAGCTCGCCGGGCACGATGAGCGCGCCGCACGTGCGGTGGAATACATGTATTTCGGCGGGATGGACCGCCAGGAAATCGCGGTCGTGCTGGAGGTGTCGGTGCCGACGGTCGACCGCGATCTGCGCTTTGCGAAGGCTTGGCTCAATCAGCGCCTGGCCTAATCGGGGGCGTTATCGTGACAGGGGGATGGGGCAATGACGGATGACCGCTGGCAGCAGCTGCGCACGATGTTCGATGCGGCGTGCGAACTGCCGCCGACCGCGTGGCGCACCGAGCTGGGGCGGATGACCAACGATCCGGCCCTGCTGGATGAGGTGATCGAGCTGCTGGAAGCGCAGACCATGGCGCTGGACAGCGCGCAGCGCCCCCTGCGCGAGTTGATTGTCCAGCTTGCCGAGCCGGATGTGCAGGTGGGTGAACGGATCGGTCCTTGGCGGCTCACCCGGCGCGTGGCCAGTGGCGGCATGGGAGCGGTGTTCCTCGCCGAGCGCGCTGACGAGACCTACCAGCAACGGGTGGCGATCAAGTTGCTTCGCGGCTTGGCGACGACCGAGATCAGCCAGCGCCTGGCCGCCGAGCGGCAGATGCTGGCCGGGCTGGAGCACCCCAACATCGCCCGGTTGTACGACGGTGGCAGCACCCCTTCCGGCCAACCCTATCTGGTGATGGAGTACGTGGACGGCGAGCCACTGGACCGCGCCTGCTGTGACCGTCCGCTCGATCTTTCCCAGCGCCTGCAGCTGTTCGTTCGGATCTGCCGTACGGTGCAGGCCGCGCACGCACGCCTGGTCGTGCACTGCGATCTCAAGCCCAGCAATATCCTGGTGCGCGCGGACAACGAGCCGGTGCTGCTGGATTTCGGCATCGCACGCTGGCTGGACAGCGCAGCCGAGTCCCGCGCCGACCGTTTCTACACGCCGGTCTACGCCAGCCCTGAACTGATTGCGGGCGAGCCGGTGGGTGTCACCACCGACGTGTACAGCCTCGGTGTGATCCTGGTCGAGATGCTGGCCGATCGCCGGCTTGGCCATGATGGGCAGCCGGCGGGTGCCGCGGTTCCGTTGCCCAGCCGCTGGGCGCGGCCATCGTGCGCGTGGCGAAAGCACCTGGAGGGAGACCTCGATGCGATCGCGGCCAAGGCCAGCGCACGTGACCCCGCCCAGCGCTATGGCTCGGTGGAGGCGCTGGCGGATGACATCGAGCGCTGGCGGACGCATCACCCGGTGCGGGCGCGAGGCGGGCGAGCGGGCTACCGCACGCACCGGTGGCTGCGTCGGCACTGGCAGGCGGCCGGCGTGGCCGTCGCGGTGACGGCCATGGCGGGCGGCTTCGTCTGGCGATTGAGCGAATCCAGTGCGCGCGCTCAGGAAGAAGCGGCGATCGCCGAGCAGGTCAGCGAGTTCCTGGTCGCCGCCTTCGATGCCGCCGATCCGCGCGAGCGCGGTGCACGCGGCACCGAAGATGTCAGTGCACGCGCAGTGCTCGATGCCAGCGCGGCGCAGGTCGATGCGGAGCTGGCCGATTCGCCGGCGTTGCGGGCGCGCCTGCAGAGCGTGCTGGGGCGCGCGTACCAGAACATCGGCCTGCCCAAGCAGGCCGAGACGCTGCTGCGCAGCGCGGCTGAAGGCCTGGCATCGCCGTCGGTCGATCGCGCGCGCCTGGCGGCGCAGACCTACAGCGATCTGTCGGTGGAGATGAGCAACGGCAAGCGGGGCGAGGAGGGCCTGAAGTACGCCGAACGTGCGCTGCAGCTGCTTGATCGCGAAGACGATGCACGCACCCGCGCACATGTGCTGAACTCGCTGGGCCTGGCCTACAGCCAGCTGGAGCGCTATCCCGAGAGCGAGGCAGCCTTCCAGCAGTCGCTGGCAATGCGCAGCACTATTCGCGAGCCGGGCACGGAAGGCGGCACCGCGACGGTGATGCAGAACATGGGGCTGATGTACCGCAACCGTGGTGAGCTGGACAAGTCCGAGCAGCTGCTGCGCGACTCGCTGGAGATCAAATGGCGCCGCAGTGAGACCAGTGCCGATTACCAGCACGGCCTGCACGCACTGGCCATGACCCTGCAGGAAGGCGGCAAGCCGAACGAAGCTGCACCGCTGCTGCTGAAATCGCGCGACCTCAGCCTGCAGCTGTATGGACATGACAGCTCCCGGACGGCGCTGGCGTACTGCGAGTTGGCGTTGCTGCACATGGATCTGGGCCGTTACACGGAGAGTGCGGAGGGCTTTGATACCTGCCTGCGCATCAGTGCGCTCACCAGTGGCGAAGACAGCATCGACCACGCGATCAACCTCAACAACTACGCCAATCTGGAAGAAGCCCGCGGCGATATGGGCAAGGCGGAGCAGCTGTATCGGCGCTCGCTGGCGATCCGCCGCCAGGTGCTGGGGCCGGACAAGCCCTCCAGCCTGCGGGCAGAGATGAACCTGGCGCGGCTGCTGATGCGCAGCGGTCGTGCCGACCAGGCCGGCCCGCTGATCCAGCGCGTGTTGCCGATCTGGCAGCGGATCAGCCCGGCCGACGCGCCGGATCTGCGCATTTCGCACCTTGGCGAGATCGAGTGGATGATCCAGCGCGGGCAATCGGCGCAGGCAGAGCAGGCGCTGCTGGCGATGGCGCCGATCGTGCCGTCGATGTCGCCGCCGTTGCAACTGCGCTACCACCAGATGCAGGCCGAAGCGGCGCTGCGTGCCGGGCAGGCCGCCTTGGCGGCGACCCGTTGGCGTGCGGTGCTGGACGGCAATGTTGCGTTGTTCGGGGCGCAAGCGCCGTCCGTGGCGCGCTTCCGGGTTCCACTGGCCGAGGCGCTGCAGGCCAACGGCGAGCGGGAGGCTGCGCGCCGGCAGATCGCGCAGGCCAAGCCACTGCTGGAGGCAGAGCTGGTGCCCGGCGCGCCCTATCTGCAGCGGCTGCATGCGCTGGAGGAGCGCCTCAAGGGCTAGGCGACGCCCCGCATCAGCTCTTCAGCCACCCCTCGCAGCCCGCGCTGCCGTCGTCGGAGGTGGCCGCCTTTGCGCACGTTGCGGTCATCCGCGCCTGCAGCCGGGTGAGGCTCTCCGCGCCGTGATGCTCGCGGCTCCACGCCTGCAATGCGGCACCGAGCCGTTCGAAGCGCTGGCGGGTGCGCTGGTGGTAGCCGGCCGGCTGCACGGCGAGATCGGCGATGACCTCGGCCGTGGCGGTCTCGATCGCCGCCGCATCATCCGGGCTCAGGCGCAGCAGACCCTCCACGAACAGCACGCCCCACTGCACGCGGGTGGCCGGCCCCTGTGCGCCCTGGTAGGCCTTGTGCAGCCAGGCGATGGCCGAGGCCTTGTCGCCGCGTTCTTCGGCAAGGTCGGCCAGTTCAGGCATGTAGTAGTACGGCGTCTCACTCCGATCAAGCTCGGCGAGCAGCAGTTTCTCTGCCGAAGCGTCGTCGTTGATCTGGCGCAGCACGTACACCGCGGTGCTGATCGTCGCTTGGCGTTCGTGCAGTGTGGTCGCGGCCGCATCGGCGGCGGCGACGCGTTGCGCCGCCTTTGCCTTCAGCGCTGCCGGAATGGCCTGGTCTGGCTGCTGCTCGCGCTGCAGGGCCAGTTCGGTGATCACCGTGCCCAGCCGCGCATCGGCCTTGTCGCCGAGTGCGTGGTCGGCGGCATCCAGCGCCTTGAGCAGCTGCACTCCCAGCTGCTGCGCCTGTTCCGGCGTGGCACTGGCCAGCGCCACCAGGGCAGGGCCTTGGTAGCCGAGCAGGTCACGATTGGCCCGGACCTCCGCGGGTGCTGCAAGAACGGCATCGAGCAGGGTGCGGGTGCGGGTGCGTTGCGCCGGTGTGGGTGTCTTGTCCGGCTTGCCGGCGCCGAGCGCCAGTAACGCGAACCGCCGCTGCAGCGCAGGCTCGGGCGCCGCCTTGGCCAGTTGCTGCAGCAATGACGCTGCATCACGTTCACCAGCAAGGCGATTGGCATCCACTTCCCAGCCGTAATCGCCGAGCACGCGCCAGTCGTCGGCGCTGACGTCCCTGGGTGCGCTCAAGGCATGCTGCAGCACCTCGCTGACCGCCGTGCGGCGGCCGGCGGCCAGGGTGAGTGCGCGGGTCAGCGCTTCACTGTCGTTGCCGCCGGCCAGGCGGGTGAGCTCGTTGCGCTGGGGGTCGAGCACGATCAGCGTCGGGTAGCCGCGCACGCCGAACCGCTCGCCCCAGGCCTGCGCGCCTTCTTCGTCGCCATCCAGATAGACGGGCACGTACTGCCGGGTCAGCGCGATGAAGGCCGGATCCTTGAACAGCGTGGCCTTGAGCTGGTTGCAGGGCGGGCACCACACCGCACCCCAGTACAGCAGCACCGGTTTGCCGCTGTCGCGGGCCTCGGCGAAGGCGTCGTCGACATCACCGTGGCGCCACGCGATTTCATCGGCCTTGGCGGTCTCGGTGGTGGCCGCTTTCGGCGCGGGGGAGGGGGCGGGGGAGCAGGCGGGCAACAGGCTGACCACGCCGAGAAGACCAAGACAAAGAACACGCCGCATCGAGAGATCCATACGTATGAGAGCGCCGCGGACGCGGCATGTGACGAGTCTAGTCAGCGGCTGCAGTGCCGGGCGGGTCACGGTCATGCCGATTGCTCATGAGGCGTAGGGCGGCCGGGCATGTGGGGCAACGTTCCGCGGCAGCGTGAGGACGCCCGCCAGGCGGCAAGTGGCAGGCAATAGCCGCCGCGTTAACGAGGCAGTGGGCACGCTGGACACCCCTGTTCCCGGAGCCGCACATGGCCCTGAATCCACTTCCTGCACCGCCGGTTCTACTCGCGGCGCTTCTGCTGGCTTTGACGGGCTGCAGCAAACCACCGGCGGATGCGCAGCGCGCCCCCACTGCGCCGGACGCCGCCTCACCAGCGGCCGCTGCAGCCGCGCCTGCCTATGCTGAAGGGGCGGGCGGCATCGCCGTTCGCCCGGTGCGCGGCGTGCAGGTGGTGCAGGATTTCCAGCGTGACTACCTCGCCTCGCCCACGTGGAAGCTGTTCGCGCCGCCTGGGAGCGTCGGTACGCCGCTGGTCGCCCTGGTGTTGGATGGCTCGGACAGTGTGACCGCCGGCGAGCTGCGGATCGGCCGCAGCGACGACGCAACGGCGGTCAAGGCCTGTCTGGAGACGCCGGCCGAAGCGACCGCGCCCGCGGCACCGGCCACGGTCGATATCGGCGGCGTGCCGTTCACCCACGCCACGGTGGGCGATGCGGCCATGAGCCATTACGTCAACGCCGAGAGCTACCGCGCAGTGCACAACGGCGCCTGTTATGCGATCGATCTGGTCGTCGCCGGCACGCGCCCGGAGGTGTATGACCCGCCGCGCACGCCGCCATTCACCCACCAAGAGGCCGCATCGCGCTTGGCGGAGGCCCTCAAGGCGGTGTACTGGCTGCCGTGATGTGTTTCAGCCCGCCCGCGATGGAAATGCAAGCATGACCTGGGCGCCGCCCAGCGGTGAACCGCCGATGGTGAGCGTGGCACGGTGCCGTCCGGCGATCTCGGCCACGATGGCCAGGCCCAGCCCGCAGCCATCCCCATGGGCATCCCCGCGCCAGAACCGCTCGGTGACACGGCTGCGCAGTGACGGATCGATCCCGGCGCCGTTGTCGTTGACGCTGAGCCGCGTCTCGCCGCGGGTGGCCTCCACGCTGACCGTGATCACGCCGTCCAGTGCGCCGTAACGCAGGGCGTTGTCGACCAGGTTGCTGATCGCCTCGCGCAGCAATTGGGGCTCGCCCATCACCATGACACCGGCATCGGGACCTTCGTAGCCGAGGTCGACGTTGGCAATCACCGCGCGGTCCATCAGCCGCTCCAGTTCATCGCGTGCGAGCTCGGCCAGATCCACCGGACGCATGGTCAGCATCGCGCCGGCGCTGTCTTCAGAGCGGCTGAGGATCAGCAGTTGGTGGGTCAGATGGCGCAGACGTGTCAATCCGCGCAGCAATCCGGCCAGCGCGTCACGCTGCGCAGCAGGATCCTGCTCGCGCAGCGCACTCTCCAGTTCGATCTGCAGCCCGGCCAGCGGCGTGCGCAGTTGGTGTGCGGCGTTGCTGATGAAGCGCTGCTGGGCGTCCTGCATCGCTGACAGGCGGCTCACCAGCTGGTTGAAGGCATCCACCGCCGGCCACAGCTCGCGTGGCGCGGCGTCGCGCGGCTCCAGCGGGGTCAGGGCATCCAGCGGTGCGCTGGCCAGCCGTCGCGCCGCGCCGTTGGTATGCCGCGCCGCCGCGCCTGTGCCGGACCACGCCAGCCACGCCGCGAGCAGCAGGATCGTGCCCTGCAGCGGAATGCTTGCCAGCAGCAGTCGATGCTCCAGCCGAAGGCGCTTGGTGCGGGTCTCGGCCACGCGGATCACAATCGGGGTGGCCGAACCCGGCGGGGTCATCGCGACCTGCACCACGCGCACGTCGCGGGCATCGATCACCGCGTCATAGTAGCTGCGCGCAGGGCTGTCATCGGCGTCCTCGGCCAGCGCGGCGGTGGCGGTCGGCAGCGCCCCGGTACCGTAGAGCCGCGTGCCATCGGCGCGGGTCACGTCGCCATATATCCGATCCACCGTGTCCCAGGTGAACATGCGCGAGACGGCGGGGGAGATCTCCATGTGGGCGGTGTCGCCGCGCACCTCGATCAACTGTGCCAGCGACATCGCCGAATCCAGCAGCCAGCGGTCGTACACCTGTTCGGCGTAATGCCGCGCCAATACGAACGCGCCCACCGCACTGGCCAGCAGCAGCACCAGCAGCGGCAGCCACAAGCGCCGCAGCAGGACGCCGCGCAGGCTGTACGGCGCATCAGCCATCACTGGCTTCCAGGCGGTAGCCAAGACCACGGAGCATGCGGATGCCGATCTTGGCATCGGCCGATTGCAGCTTGCGGCGCAGGCGGCTGATGTGGACTTCGATCACCGACAGGCTGGCCTCGTGGTCCCAGCTGTAGACCGCATCGAACAGGCGCTGCTTGGCCACGATGCGCCCCGGCTGCTGCAGCAGGATCTCCATCAGGGCCAGCTCGCGTGCGGTGAGTTCCAGCGGTTGATCACCAACACGAAGTTCGCGGGTGCCGGTATCCAGGCGCAGTGCGCCCAGCTGGCGCAGGGCAGGGGCGGTGGACTGGCGACGGGCGAGCGCACGCAGGCGCGCTTCGAGTTCGCCGAGGGCGAAGGGTTTGGCAAGGTAGTCATCGCCGCCACCATCCAAGCCGCGGATGCGGTCCTCCACGCCGTCGCGGGCGGTGAGAATCAGCACCGGCACGGTAAAGCCGTCCTGCCGCAGCCGCGCCAGCAGATCCAATCCATCGATGTCGGGCAAGGAAAGATCCAGCACCACCAGGTCATAGCTGACGCTGGCCAGCGCCGACGGCGCGGCCAGGCCACGGGCGAGATGATCGCAGGCATGACCGGCGCGGGTGAGTGCGCGCACCAGGCCATCGGCCAGCGCGGCATCGTCTTCAATCAGCAGAATGCGCATTGCAAGGTTGACGCAAGGTTCGGGAAAGTTTGACGAAAGCGCTGCACCTTACCGTGTCGGCAATGAATATCACCACCCGCTGTGCCGCCCTGATGGCCGCACTTCTGATAGCGCCGGGCACCGCTTCGGCACTGACGCTGGCCCAGGCGGAACAGGCCATGGCAGCGCACAACCCGGATCTGCTCGCGGCAGCGATCGAGCTGCGCGGCACGCAGGGCGATGCCTTGAGTGCGTCGCGACGCCCCAGCCCGGAGCTGAGCGTGGGCACCTCCAAGATCAGCCGGCAGGAGGGCATCGGCCCGGGCCGATGGAAAGACAAGCGCGTGGATTCCACACTCGGCCTGGGCTGGACCTGGGAGCGCGGTGGCAAGCGCGGTTGGCGCATGCGTCAGGCCGACGCCTTGGTCGAGGCGGCCAACCTCAGCCTGCTCGACGGACGACGCCAACAGCAGGTCGCGCTCACCGAGGCGTACTTCGGGTTGAAGGCTGCGCAGGAACTGCAACGCATCGCGGAGGAGGACCGGCGCGCGTCGGCGGAGAGCCTGGCCGCAGCGGACAAGCAGGTGGCGACCGGCGCCATGGCCCCGATCGAGCGCTCGCGATTGGCGGTGGATGACCTCAAGGTGGCCGATGCCGCCCGTGAGGCCGAGCGTGGCCTTCGCGAGGCACGGCATGCGCTTGCGCTGCTGCTGGGCAATGACATCGATGCTGCGCTCAGCGCCGACGATGCGTGGCCGCGCGCGCGCTCGAGCGCGACACCCGCGACACCCGCACCGACCGCATTGGAGGATCGCGTTGATCTGCGAGCTGCCCAAGCGCGGGTGATCGCGGCGGACGCGGCACGTGCACTGGCACGCAGTGAACGCCGGCGCGACGTGCAGTTCGGCATCGAAGCCGAGCGCGAGCCCGCCGATATCGGCGGGGTGACCTGGGGCGTTTCGATGAGCGTACCGCTGGGCGGTGCCAAGCGCTGGCGGGGCGAGCAGCAACGAGCGGAGGCGGACTACGAGGCCGCCGTCCTGGAACGGCAGCAGTTGCGGCGTGCAGCCACCGCCGAACTGGATCAGCTGCAGCACGCACTGGCCGCCGCCGCACAACGCCGCACCGAGTACGAACAGCTGCAGGGACCGGCGGCCAGGCAAAGCCTGGACGGCCTGGAACTGGCCTATCGCCGCGGCGCTGCCACCTTGACCGATCTGCTGGACGCACGGCGCAGCTGGCGCGAGTTCGAATCCGATCTGATCGATGCGCGGTTGGCGCATGCCTCCGCCCTGGCGCGCTGGAACGCCGCCGTTACTGCTTCCGAAGGACTCCCCCGATGATGTACTCCCGCACCGCCGGCTCGGCCCGGCTGCTTTCGCTGCTCGTGGCCGCCGTGCTGGCCGGTGGCTGCGCGCGCGACGCCGGACCTGTGGCCGTGCCGGCCCCGACGGTCGAGGGCGCCACCATCCGCTTCGCTGCCGACAGCCCGCAACTGAAGGTGCTGCGAAGCGAAGAAGTGACCGATGGCTCGGCCTCGGTCCTGCAGCTGCCGGCGCGCATTACCTGGGATGACACGCGTTCCAGCATGCTGCGCTCGCCGCTGCCGGGCCAGGTGGCGCGTATCGAGGCGGCGCCCGGCCAGAAGATCAAGGCCGGCCAGGTGCTGGCGTGGGTGACCTCGCCTGAGTTCGGGCAGGTGCAGGCCGAGGGCGCACGTGGCGCCGCCGAGCTGCGTCAGGCACGCAACGAACTGGCCCGCGTCCGCGAACTGCACGAGGCCGGCGTCGCCTCGGGGCGCGAACTGGACGAAGCCGAATCCGCGCTGGCGGCCAACGAGGCCGAGCATGCCCGCCTGCAGGCGCTGACGCGTGGTTTTGGCAGCAGCCGCAGCATCGACCAGCGCATGCCGCTACGCTCGCCGATCGACGGCATCCTGGTCGAGCGTCGGATGAGCCCGGGCATGAGCGTGTCGCCGGAGGCCGAGCTGCCGCTGGCGGTGGTGAGCGATCCAGACCGGCTGTGGCTGATCGTCGATGTTCCCGAGGCGCTTGCGGGGCGCCTCAAGCCAGGGATGGCCGTGAGCCTCACGCCGGGCCAAGGCGAAGCAGCGCACGCCGTACTCGGCCATGTCGATGACTACATCGACACCGAGCGCCACGTGGTGCAGGCGCGTGCAGAGCTGGACAACCGTGAGCGCCGCTTCAAGGCGGGTCAGTACGTACGGGCTGCGATCACGGTGCCGATGGACGGTGGCGTATCGCTGCCGGAGGGGGCAGTGCTGCTGCTCGGGCGTGAGCAGGTGGTGTTCGTCGACGAGGGCAAGGGCCGGTTCGCGCGGCGCTCCGTGCAGGCCGAGGAGTTGGGCCAAGGGCGCTTGTGGGTGGGGCAGGGGCTGGCCGCCGGCGCGCGCGTGGTTGTGGACGGCGGTCTGCTGCTGCAGCAGGTGCTCGATCAAAACGTTGGCAGCGCTGAGTCACCCGCCGGTGGTGCGGCGGCAGCCAAGGCTGCCCCATGATCGATCGTCTGATTGCGTACTGCCTGCGTCAGCCGTTGATGGTGATGCTGGCGCTGCTGATCTTCATCGGCGCCTCGTTCGCCGCGTTCCGCGAGCTGCCGGTGGAAGCCTTCCCGGACGTCTCCGATACCCAGGTCACCGTGGTGACGCTGCACCCTGGGCGCGCGGCCGAAGAAGTTGAGCGCGAAGTCACGATGCCGCTGGAGGTGGCGCTGTCCGGTATCCCGCACTCGGTGCGCGTGTTCTCGCACACCCAGTTCGGGCTGTCGATGATCATCCTGACCTTCGATGACGGCGCCGACGACTATTTCGCGCGCGCCCAGGTAATGGAGCGCCTGCAGGGGGTGGACCTGCCCGACGGTGTGCAGCCGGAGATGGAGGCGATGAGTTCGGCGGTGGGCGAGATCTACCGCTATGTCCTGCACGCGCCACACATGAGCTCCACTGAGCTGCGCACCGTGCAGGAATGGGTCATGGAGCGGCGCCTGCGTACGGTGCCGGGCGTGGCCGACGTGGTCAGTTTTGGCGGCTATGCACGGACCTTCCAGGTGGAGCCGGACCTGGGCAAGCTGCGTGACCGCGGGATCAGCCTGGAGGAATTTGCCGAGGCGCTGGAGCGGGGTAGTGCGAACGCCGGCGGCGGCTATGTAGAACGTGGGCAGCAGCAGTATCTGATCCGTGGTGTTGGGCTGATGCGTTCGCCGGCCGATATCGGCACCGTTGTGGTGGGGGAGCGGCAAGGCACACCGGTGCTGGTGCGCGACCTCGCCCGCATCGTCGATACCGGCCTGCCGCGGCAGGGCCTGGTTGGCCAGGATGACAACGACGACGCCGTGTTCGGCATGGTGCTGATGCGCAAGGGCGAGAACCCGTCCCTGGTGCTGGATGCGTTGCATGCGCGCGTGGCCGAGATCGAGGCCACTCACCTGCCGGACGGGGTCACGCTTGAACCGTTCTACGACCGTTCCTGGCTGGTCTCGACCACCCTGAAGACGGTGTTCCGCAACCTGGTGGAGGGTGCGGTGCTGGTGTTCCTGGTGCTGTGGCTGTTCCTCTACAACGCCCGTGCGGCGTTGATCGTGGCAGCGATGATGCCGCTGGCCTTGCTGTCGACCTTCCTCGGCCTGCACCTGTGGGGCGTGCCGGCCAATCTGCTCTCACTGGGCGCGATGGACTTCGGCATCATCATCGATGGTGCGGTGATCGTGACCGAGCACATCGTCTCGCGCATGTCGAAGATGCCGCCCGGCAGCACCCGGCGCGAGCGCATGGCGACGGTGTTGTCAGCCGCGTCGGAGGTGGGGCGGCCGACCTTCTTCTCGATGCTGATCATCATCGCCGCGCACATCCCGATCTTCACCCTGCAGCGCCAGGAAGGCCGGATGTTCGCCCCCATGGCCTATTCGGTGACGTCGGCGCTGATCGGCGCACTGATCCTTGCCCTGACCGTGGTGCCGCTGCTGTGCTTCTGGTGGCTGCGGCGCGAGCGGTTGAAAGGCGAGAACCCGGTGATGAACCGGCTGGTCGGCTGGTACCGCCCGTGGCTGGAGGGGGCGATGGCGCGGCCCCGTGCGGTGGTGCTTGCGGCAGTGGCCATGTTGGTGGTGACGCTGGCGTTGGGCACGCGGTTGGGGTCGGAATTCCTGCCCGAACTGGACGAAGGCTCGATCTGGCTGACCGCCACACTCGACCCCAGCACCAGCCTGGCCGAGGCGCAGGCCCAATCCCGGCGCATCCGTGACCTGGTGCGGACCCTGCCCGAGGTTTCGACGGTGGTGGCCAAGCTGGGTCGCCCCGAGGATGGCTCCGATGCCAAGGGCGCCAACCAGATCGAAGCGCTGGTTGCGCTCAGGCCCGAGTCCGAGTGGACCCGAAAGATCGACAAGCGCGAGCTGGTGGCGCAGATGCAGCGCATTCTGGAAGCGCGTATTCCCGGCCCCGAGTTCTCGATCTCCCAGCCGGTGCGCGACAACATCCTGGAGAGTATTTCCCAAATCAAGGGCCAGGTGGTGATCAAGGTCAGTGGCGAGGATCTGGACGTGCTGACCGGCCAGGCCCAGGCGATCCTGGCGCAGGTGAAGGGCGTGGACGGCGTGGAGAGCGCTTTCATCGACCGCGACGGCAGCCTGCCGCAGCTGCGCATCGATATCGATCGCGACCGCGCGGCGCGCTACGGCCTCAACGTGCAGGATATCGATGCCGTGATCGAGACCGCCATCGGCGGCCGCGAGGTCGGCCAACTGTGGGAGGGCGAGCGCCAGTTCCCGATCAGCCTGCGCCTGTCCGATGCCGACCGCGATCTGCAGCGCCTGCGCACCGTGCCGGTGGGGACGGCCTCAGGCCAGACAGTGACGCTGGGCGATGTAGCGGACTTCAACATGGCCAGCGGCGCGATCAACATCTCGCGTGAGAACGCCCAGCGCGTCAAAGCCGTGAGCATCTTCATCGCCGGCCGCGACATGGGCAGCGTCGTTGCCGATATGCGCAAGCAGGTGGATGCCACCATTCAATTGCCAGAAGGCTACCGCATCGACTGGTCCGGCGAGTTCGAGAACCAGCAGCGCGCCATGGCTCGCCTGGGCTGGGTGGTGCCCCTGTCGGTGCTGATCATCTTCGTGCTGCTGTTTGATGCCTTCAAGGACGTCACCAGCGCCGCGCTGATCCTGGCCAACGTTCCGCTGGCGATGATCGGCGGCATCCTGGCGCTGCTGCTGACCGGGATTCCGTTGTCGGTGTCGGCGGCGATCGGCTTCATTGCGTTGTTCGGGCAAGCGGTGCTCAACGGCGTGATCATGCTGACGCGCTTCGGGCAATTGCGCGAGCAGGGCATGGTGCTCTACGACGCCGTGGTGCAGGGCGCACTGCAGCGCCTGCGCACGGTGCTGATGACGGCGCTGTTGGCGATGTTCGGGTTGCTGCCGATGGCGACGTCGCATGCGATTGGCGCTGAGACCCAGAAGCCGCTGGCGGTGGTGGTGATTGGCGGGCTGCTCTCGGCGATGTTGCTAACCCTGCTGGTACTGCCGACGCTGTACTACTGGGTGCATCGCCGGCGGGAGCAGCGGCGGGGCGGGGTGGGGGCGGAGGCCGAAGCGGTGTAAAAGGCGCTGGCCGGCTGGCTGGGTAGGGCGCGGAGGCGTCGTTGCCCGGCCGGCGGTATGATCTGCGATCGCACGGAGAGCGGAGCTGATCAGGAATGGAGATGACCACGAACGCCGCAGCGCCTGGCGCACCTGAACCACGCGAAGCTTCTGCCCCTGGAATGGAGCTCAGTTTCTCCTGGTTACACGACAACGTTGCGGCCTACGTTGCCCGTCGCCGGGAGGCGAAGCCGTCGCGCGTGGAGCGCGCCTCCCTCTGGATCGGCTTGGGTGCGGCAGGCGTGGGGCTGCTCGCCGCTGCGTTGAGCCCACGCTTCATCGCTCCGCAGCCAGCGGCAATCACGTCATCCATCTGTCTGGTGGTGGAGCTGGCGGGGTTTGCCGTCCATCTGATCCTCACGGCAAAGCGTGAACTACCCCAGCTTCTCAGACTGCGGCGCTCGCACGCAGTAGAAATGGATGTCGATTTCGCCTACTGGCGCCGCCTTGTGGGTCAACTTCGGGCGTTCCCGAGCGAGCACTGCGAGGAAATGCTGCGATTCTCGAGTGGACTGCGCCAGCGCATGGATGAGCGCATGGGGTTTGCGTTTGGAGGTATTCAACGTCTCGGCATCTTCCCGGTCCTGGTTGCGCTCTATCTACAGTTCCGCAACTGGACCTGGGGAGACTGGGCTACAGCGTTCGATGTGAATCCAGTTGCGGGCCTGATCATCTGGATGATGGTGCTGCTTTACGCGGCTGGCTGGATGTTGATCGGGCTTCGAACCCGGCTGGATACGTACGTCAGCCTGCTTGAAGCTGCACTGCAGAAGCGGTGACGAAGCCATCACTCTCCTGGCTCGCCCGGCGGCACGCTTTCATCGCGTTCGTGCCATGGCGGCAACTCCAGCCCATGGCCCTTGAGCATGGCCTGTATACACGCACGCGCATGGTCCCTCTCCGCATTCGCGCATTGGTCGAGAATCTCGCCAGTCAGCTGTTCAAACTGCGGCCAGAACTGCGCCGGGTGGCGCACGCGCGCCACCCAGTGGTCCAGCTTGTCGGCCAGGGCATCGAGCTGCACCTGTATGTCGGGACGAACGTTCATCCCGGAGGTGCACCCAGATCAAGCGCGACACGGTAGTAATGACCGTCGTCGCGGAGCAGGACGTTGAGGTCCGGCTGCAGGACGTCATCCACATGCAGCGTCGGCTGGCCCTGCGCCGTGCGGGTCACCACGAACTCATACAGGCTGCGCCCGAAGCGGTAGCTCAGTTCGAAGGACGGCCAGTGATCGGGCAGGCACGGTTCAAGCGACAGACGATCGCCGTCGCGACGGATGCCGAGCAGGGATTCCACCAGCAGGCGATACATCCAGCCGGCCGAGCCGGTGTACCACGTCCAGCCGCCACGCCCGACATGCGGCGACACGGCGTAGACATCGGCGGCCAACACATAGGGTTCGACGCGGTAGGTCTGGACCGCCGCCGGGTCCAGTGCGTGGTTGAGGGGGTTGATCATGCCGGCCAGCTCCCAGGCACGTACCGCATCGCCCTGCTGTGCGAATGCCATCGCCGCCCACACCGCCGCGTGGGTGTACTGGCCGCCATTCTCGCGCACGCCGGGTACGTAACCCCGAATGTAACCGGGGTCCTCCGTGGTCTGGTCGAAGGGCGGGTCGAGGAGCTGGATCAGCTTGGCGTCCTTTCGCACCAGATGCGTGTACAGCGAATCCAGTGCTTGGCTGGCACGCTCAGGCGCGGCAACGCCCGACAGCACCGACCAGCTCTGGGAGATCGAGTCGATGCGGCATTCCTGGTTTTGTGACGAGCCCAACATGGCGCCGTTGTCGAACCAGGCACGGCGATACCATGCCCCGTCCCAGGCATGCTGCTCCAGGTTCTGACGCAGGCGTTCGGCCTGTTCTTCGCACCATTGCGCACGGGCGGCATCGCCGCGCGCGTTGGCCAGCCCGACGAAGCGGCGAAGCGTGTCATGCAGGAAGAACCCGAGCCAGACACTTTCACCGCGCTGTTGGTCGCCGACGCGGTTCATGCCGTCGTTCCAATCGCCGCTGCCCATCAACGGAAGCCCGCGTTCGCCGAGCAGCCGGCACCCGCGTTCCAGCGCGACGACGCAGTGCGCATAGAGTGTGCCGCGCTGTGCCGAAAGGGTGGGCATGTCGTAGTAGCCTTCCTCTTCCGGGGTCACCGCGCGCCCCTCGATGTAGCCGACCACTTCGTTCAGCACGCTGGCGTCGCCGGTGACCTCCAGGTAGCGGCATGCGCCCTGGGGCAACCACAGATAATCGTCCGAGCAGCGGGTGCGCACGCCGCGACCTTGCGGCGGGTGCCACCAGTGCATCACATCGCCTTCGGTGAACTGGTGTGCCGCGCAGAGCAGCAGGTGTTCGCGGGTCAGGTCCGGGCGCGCGTGTACGAGGGCGAGCGCGTCCTGCAGCTGGTCACGGAAGCCGAACGCGCCGCCGGATTGATAGTAGCCACTGCGTGCCAGGTAGCGGCAGCCCAAGGTCTGGTAGACCAGCCAGCCATTGGCCAGTGCGTCGAACGCCGGGTCCGGCGTGCGGACCTGCACCGTGGCCAGGACGTTGCGCCAGTGGATGCGCACGGCGTCCAGCGCATCGATGGCTTCCTGGTTGCCCTGGCGGCTTCGTGCCAACGCCAGCGTTTCCTCGCGGTCGCGCCCCGCGCCAAGGCGGAACGTGGTTTCACTGCGGTCGCCCGGCGCCAGCTCCAGCGGCACCTGGATCGCCGCGCAGGGATCCATGCCCGCACCGGCCCGTGCATCCAGACGCTCGCGACGCAGCGCCGCAGGTGCGTGCAGGCCACCGTTGCGGCCGATGAACTCCAGGCGATCACAGGTCCAGCCGCAGCCCTCGGCATCGGTGTCGAAGAAGGCCATCCGGCCGCCGAACTCGGTGCTGTAACTGTTGCGCGCCATCAGCGCCCCGGTCTGCGGGTCGCGTTCGGTGACCACATGCATGCGCGACTTCGGGCGCAGGTCACCCATGACCCATTCCACGTAGCCGATGGCCGACAGCCGCCGTGGCCTGCCCGAGAGGTTGTGCAACCGCAGGACCGAGAACTTCAGCGGGGCGGTGACGTCGACGAACACCCACAACTCACTGACGATGCCGTCATCGATGTGCTCGTAGACGGTGTAGCCGAATCCATGGCGCGTCCGGTACGCCCCGGTGCCCCGGCACGGCAGCGGCATCGGCGACCAGACACGGCCAGTGTCCTCGTCGCGCACGTAGAAGGCTTCGCCGCCGGTGTCGGACACCGGATCGTTGAGCCAGGGCGTCAAGCGGAATTCATGTGCATTTTCGAACCACGTATAGCCCGGTGCGCTCTCGCTGACGACCGTGCCCAGACGGGCGTTCGCGATCACGTTCGCCCACGGCGCCGGGGTCGGGGCACCCTCGCGCACCACCACCACGTATTCGCGGCCGTCCTCGCTGAAACTGCCGGTGCCGTTGTCGAACAGGCCGGCGCCGCGGTACGGAAGGAACGGCCACGGGTCGTCCACCTCTTCGTCGTGCTCAACGCCCGGGGGCAGTCCGGGTTCGGGCCCGGGGTCGGCGACGATGGCCAGCCCGGGCGTCTCTTCCATAGCCAGGGCCAGCTCCTGCTGCTCCGCCTGCGGCACCAGGGCCGGAATCCGTCGCACAGGCAGCGGCTGGCGCCCCACCTGCGCCGCCAGCGTGCCGTCCTCGTCGCTGAGCACCACCCGTGCCACGGCCTGCAGCAGAACGCGGTCCTCGTGGCTCATGTTCTGCACCGGCCGCACGAAAATGCCGCCGGGGCGATCGAGCAGGCCGGTCTCCGAACTGGCCGCCACCATGCCCAGGATCTGGTCCTGCAGTTCCTGCCGATAGCCGGCCTTGCTGTCGTTCCAGATGACCAGGTCGGTGTTGAGTCCCTTCTGGCGCCAATACGCATGCGCCTGCACCAGCTGCCTGACCAGTTCTATGTTCTCCGCGTCGGTGACTTTGAGCAGGACGATGGGGAGGTCGCCCGAGATGGCATGGCCCCACAGCCCGGATTGTCCGCGCTGGTTCTGCTGCAGGACGGCGTCGCCCGCGCGCAGCAGCGGATTGGCATACAGCACGTGGCTGGCCAGGCGCTCGTACAGCGAGGCCTCGGCCTGGCTGGCGTTGATCTGCCGGCGCACCACCTGGCTGTGTGTCCAGGACAGGTCGAAGACACGGTCCGCCAGGCGACGATCACGGTATTTGTCGACCATCGCCTCGCACCCGGAGCGGTCCGCGCCAATGCCATACACCATGTCCAGCTGCACGGTCTGCTCGGGCTCCAGCACCACCCGCACGCGGATGGCCACGATCGGGTCGAGCACCGAACCGTCCGTGCCGGAGAGGTCGACATCGGTGGTCAACGCCTGCGGCGTGCGCGGCGTATTGCCACGCCCCAGGAAGCGCGCACGGTCGGTTTCGTAGGAGATCGACACCACCTCCGCGTCATGCACGGCGACCAGATGGAACATCCACGGTGGTATCTCGTCGTGCGAGCGCGGTCGGCGCGTGCACAACACGGCCTGCTTGGCGGCCAGGATCTCGCTCTGCACGAAGAGGTTGCTGAAGGCCGGATGCGCATCGTCGGAGGCTGCGGGCGCCAGCACCACTTCGGCATAGGTGGTGATCTCCACCGTGCGCTGGCGGCGGCCGCGGTTGGTCAGGCGCAGGCGCCTGAGCTCGATGTCATCCTCGGCCGAAATGGCGACCTGCAGATGGCTCTCGCAGCCGCGGCGGGCACCGCGGAACTCGGCCTTGGCGTCGGAGAAGATCGCCTCGTAGTGGTCCAGCGCCACGCAGGTGGGCTGGTAGGCGGCAGACCAGAACTCGCCGCTGTCCACGTCGCGCAGGTAGCAGAACGTGCCCCAGGCATCGGTGGTGCCGTCTTCGCGCCAACGGGTGAGGGACAGGTCGCCGTGGCGGCTGTAGCCGCCGCCGGCATGGGTCAACATGCCGTGGTAGCGCCCGTTGGAGAGCAGCTGCACCTCAGGGCGCGGGCCAGCCGGGTCGCGCAGGACGCGCAGGGAGGTCTCGTGCTCGGCCATGGCGGAGTGCTCGCCCAGGGATTCGACCTCATGCGGATGGAACACGCCGATGCGCGGAATACGTTCCTGCAGCAGCAGCAAGGTGGCTTGGAACTCGGTATCGGCAACGAAACGGCGCTGCATCGGCTGGTCGCGCAACAGGTAGTCCAGCGACAGCAGGCCCATGCCCTGGTGGTGTGCCATGAACGAACGCAGCAGCACGTGATCCTGCCCCGGCGGCACCCGGGCGGGGGTGTAGTCGATCGCTTCGTACATGCCAAAGCGCCCGGAGAACCCGAGACCTTCGAGTGCCTGGAGGTTCTGGCACGCAGCCTCCGGTGCCACCATCAGCGCCATCATGCTTGCATAGGGCGCGATGACCCGGTCCTGGCCCAGGCCGCGTTTGAGCCCCAACCCGGGCACGCCGAACGCGCGGTACTGGTAGTTCAGGCGGGCATCCACAGCGTTATAGCCGGACTCGGACACGCCCCACGGCAGGTTCAAGGTGCGGCCGTAGACGATCTGCGCCTCCACCGCATGCCGCGCGGTCTGGTCGAGCAGCGTGTCCGGATAGCTGGGCATCACCAGCTGCGGCATGAGGTACTCGAACATCGAGCCACTCCACGACAAAAGCGTCGGTGTGCCGTTGACCTCGGTGAGCATCCGCCCGAGCGCGAACCAGCTTTCCTGCGACAACTGGCCCTGGGCGATGGCGACGAAGGCGCACAGCCGCGCTTCGGAAGCCAGCAGGTCGTAGAAGCTGTTGTCGAGGCGATGGTCGTCGACGTTGTAGCCGATCGAGAGCAGGTTCCGGGTGCGGTAGAACAGGAACCCGTACTCCATCAGCGAGAACTGCCCGGCACGATGCGCCAGCGCCTGCAGCTGCTCGATGCGCGCGCGCGCGTCCGCACCGACGGAGCCGGGCAGGGCGGCCAACTCGCGCAGGCTCGGTACTTGCGTCTCGTCGTCGGCGCCGGCATCGGCAGGGAGGTCGGCGAGTGTTGCATGGGCGGCATGGCATTCGGCAGCGAACAGGGCCGGCCAGTGCAGCGCACCTTCCTCGGGCGACTCCGGTGCCGGCCATTGCGCCAGTACGGCGTCGGCCAGACCGGCCAGCTCCTGCAACCGGGCGAGCAGCTGCGCCGTGCCACGGGGTGGGTCGGTACGCGTTGAGGCCAGGCGCTGGCGAAGGTGGTTGAGTGCCTCGCCCAGTGGCGCGTCAGCAGGGCGATGGCGCTGCCGTTCTTCTTCCAGCACGCCGAGCGTATCGGCCAGGCCGTCGAAGGTATGTGGCGCCAGCACTGGCGCATCCACCAGCGCGAGGAGGCCTTGGCGCAGCGTCAGCAGGTGGCCGGCCAGGTTGCCGCTGTCCACGGTGGAGACGTAGCGCGGCTGCAGCGGCGCCAGGGTTTCGGTGTCGTACCAGTTCAGGAAGTGGCCGCGGTGTCGCGGCAGCTGGTCCAGCGTATCGAACGTGAGCGCGGTACGTTCCGCGACCGCGCCCAGCTGCAGCCATCCGAAATCCCATGCCGACAGATTGGCCAGCAGCGACAGGCCGATGTTGGTCGGCGATGTGCGCCGCGCCACCACCAGGGTTGGATGCTCCTGGATGTTATCTGGCGGCAGCCAATGATCCTGCTCGCGCACCCACGCCTGGAAGAACGACCAGGTGCGCCGCGCCAGCCGGCCCAGGAATGCCCGCTGTGTCACGGACAGTTCGGCCACGCTTGCGGCCGGCGGCCGGCCCAGCCACGCCATCAAGGCGGGGGCGAAGACCCACGCCAACAGCAGGGGCAGGGCGACAGGCAACGCCTGCGGAGCCACGCTGGCCACAACGGCCGCCAGCGTAACTGCCAGCAACGATGCCGGCGCCATCACCCGCCATTCCGCGCCGCGGTCGCTGCCGAGGCGGCGTTCGACTTCGCTGGAGGGGTTCCATTGCAGCAGGTGGCGGCGGGTGACGGTCATGCGCCAGAGCGTGCGCAGCACCGCGCCACCGGCCAGCAACGCTTCGTAGGGCAGACACGCGACCTGGGTGGCCGCGCGCAGCAACGACTGCAGCGTGCCGCGCCCGACCATGATGTAGTGCGCTTCCAGCGGGGTGTCGTCCGGAACGCTCAGCGCATCGCGCAGCATGCCGATCAACGGCGGCGCGAACCACAGTGCCAGCACCCATGCCGTCCACGCAGCCGGGCTTTCGGCATACAGCCAACCCGCCACCAGCAAGGCCAAGGCAGCGATCGGCACCAGGCTCCGGCGCAGGTTGTCCAGCAACTTGCCGCGCGACAGCAGGCTGAGCCGGTTGCGTTCCCAGCCCGATCCCGGGCGCGGTGTCCACGGCATCAACCAGGGCAGCAGCTGCCAGTCGCCGCGGATCCAACGCGCACGGCGCTTGGCATCGGCGGCGTAGCGCTCCGGATAGTCCTCGTACAGGCGCACATCGCTGACCAGGCCGGCGCGTGCATAGCAGCCTTCCAGCAGATCGTGGCTGAGGATGCGGTTCTCGGGCAGGCGGCCCTCGAGCGCATGCTCGAACGCTTCGACGTCATAGATGCCCTTGCCGACGAACGAGCCTTCGTCGAACAGGTCCTGGTAGACATCCGAGACCATGCGCGAGTACGGATCGATGCCGGGCTCGCTGCCGAACATCCTGGCAAACCGCGAGGTGCGGCGCGTGCCGAGACTGGTGCCGACGCTGGGCTGCAGGATGCCGTAGCCCTCCACTACGCGTTGCAGCGCAGGATCGAAGCGCGGGCGGTTGAGCGGGTGCGCCAGGGTGGCGACGAAGGCGCGTGCGGCATCCCGCGGAAGCTGCGTGTCCGAATCCAGGGTGATGACGTAGCGGACACCGATCAGGGCCGCCGTGTCACCGACGGTGCGCATGAACGCGGCCGCATTGCCCTGGCGGAGCAGTGCATTGAGGGCTGCCAGCTTGCCGCGCTTGCGCTCGTGGCCCATCCACACCCCTTCGCCCGGGTTCCATTGCCTGGGGCGGTGCAGCAGGTAGAAGCGATCGCCGCGCTCGGCCGCGTAACGACTGTTCAATTCCTCGATGCGCTCCACGGCATGCGCGAGCAGGGTGTCGTCCGTCGGCGTCTCGGCGGCCGCGGCGTCGAGAAAGTCCGTCAGCAGCACAAAGCGCAGCTGAGGATCGCGGTTGGCCAGGAAGCGGACCTCCAGCGCTTCGGTCAGGACATCGATGCCGTCGATGCTGGAGAGCATGGACGGCACCGCAACCACGGTGGAGCAGGCGGCAGGAATACCCTCGCTGAAATCGAGCTTGGGCAGCGGCCTGGGCGTGACCAGTACCGTCGCCGTCCAGTTCACCAGGACGATGCCCAGCTCGCTGAATACCAGCACCCCGAACAGCGCGGCCAGCCACACGGGCACCGCGCCACTGCCCGAGGCCAGCAGGCCAGCGGTCGCCACCACCGCCAGCAGGGCGATCGGCAGCAGGTACAGGGCAAGCGGCACGCGATGCGCCAGTCGCCTGGCCTTGCGGTGGCGGGGTGCCGCCTCGGCCACGGCATCAACGGTGGCCGTGGCGCCTTCGCCCACGAGCCAATAGCCCACATGCGTACGTGGCCCATCGTGCGGCGCAGCCGCGCGTGCCAGATCCAGCGCGATGGTCGCAACGCGTTCTTCCGCAACGCGGCTGCCGCGCGCGATCTTCTCCACGACATGGCGATAGGCATCGCGGGTGCCGAAATCCATCTGCGGATAGACGGCCATCGGGTCTTCCCGCAGCCGCTGCTCGACCACACTCATGTCTTCGACAAAGGTGCGCCAATCCATGGTGGACAGAAAGCGCAGGCTGCCGATGCTGTTGCCGATGGAGACCTGATCGGCCGCCTGCTGCTGCCCCTCGGCGGCGACGAGTTCGTCGATGCGCTGCCCAGCCGCCGCGGCCCACTGTTCCAGCCAGGCGACGGGCATGGCCCACGCGCCGCCGCGCCCCTGCAGCGACCGGGTCAGCTCGGCGATGAAGGCGCCAGTCAAGGGTGGCTCGGACCGTGCCATGTCCGCCACCACGAGCACGACATCGGTCGGGGTGTCGGACGCCGCGCGATTGAGACTGTCCGCCCATTGGGCAGCCAGGCCACGGTCCGTCCCGTCGCGCATCACCCGCGCCGCCATGCGCCGCAGATTCTCCAGCAGGGCCAGGCGCAGCATGATCGGAACGGCCCACAGTTCGCCCAGGCTCAGCGGCGCGAGCGACTGGTACGAGGCGATGAAGCGGCCCAGCGTATCCCCATCAATGCGGCCATCGCCGTGCGCGATCGCCTGCATCGACAGCTCATACACGCGCGGCAACCCGGCCGAGGGGCCGGCGACCAGCGAAGGCAACTGCCGGCTGTAGCCGCGCGGCAGGTGGCGTCGCGCGGTCTGGATCTGTTCTTCGATCAGGTAGTAGTTGTCGAGCAGCCATTCCCCGGCCGGGGTCACCGGCCGCTGTTCGCGCACTACGTTGCTGAGCAACGTGTTGGCATCTTCCAGGACACGTTCGTTGGCCTGCAGGCGATCGAGCAGGCGCTCTGCGCCAGGTCGCATCCGCACCCGATGCTGGCGCGCCAGTGCGCGGCCGTACACCTCCATCTGTTCAACGCTGTACAGCGCGGCACGCAGGGGGACCTCGGTGGCTTCAATGGCCGGAACCGAGGCCTGGCGCTCACGCCAGCGCCAACGGACAAGACGACGCAGGCGGAGCCAACGACCAAAAAGACGACGAAAGTGGGGCATGGTTTACCGAGGGGGGCAGGTCGCGGCCTTCATAGTTGCATTCGGGGTGGCGTGGTAGTTGTGAAGGTCGGGTGGGGTTGGCGGGGTTGGTCGGAGCCATGACACGCCGACGCCGCGCACGCATGGGCTTATTCGTAGTGCGGAATAACCGGCGCAAGGCGCCCATTATCCTCACGTGGAAGTGATGCCCATCTGCTCAGCGCAAGGAGCGTGGCCTGCTATTGATGCGATGGCTGTCGGACGCCCAAAACCAGCATTGGTTCGGACTACCAATATCGCTACTGGCAAGACAGTATTGCCAACGCGAGTTTCAATGATGTATACAAGCTGAACCTCGGTAATTCTGCCGGGGCAAACAAAGGAATGACGAATGGACGCACTGACTATTGGCTTGCAGGCTCTTGAAGCAGCAATGCATGCAGGGACCGTTGTTGTCGGCAGCATTGACCAGCTGGCGCAGGCCGTGACGCCTATGGCGGGGCCGGAGCTTCCGGAGGCGACGTGCGATATCAGTGAGTGCACCTGGTAATCAGCACCTTGGCTCCCGGCCCATGGCTGGGAGCCTCTGCGCGTTAAAGGCGTAGTACCAGTAGTACCAAATGCGAAGGAGCGCACTTTATGGAGTTGATTCGGTCGCTGACCATGTCCGGCGCAAGCGGCGAGCCGGTGTTGATAGTGCTTCCGAGCACTGAGATTGCGATCAATGAAGCAGTGCAGTACGCCCAAATCCATGAGATGGCTATCATTGGCGAGGCGCGGCTGGTGCCCTCAGCCATGCGCCCTGCAACGTATTTTGCTAGCTGCAGTGAGGCACGCAACGCTGGGCGGCGGCCGGCCAGCGCATTCCTCTTCACCGATCAGTTCGTCGATGCGCCTGAGAGCAGCCTTCTGGTAGGTGCCGGTGACCGCACTGAGTATCTAGGCACCACCGAGCTGATCGCTCTTGGCAGCTACGGTCTCCAGCTGCAGATCTGGACCGAGCAGGGCTTTCGCCTGATCGCTGGAGATGCTGCCACTTCGTTTGACGGCGTGGTACTCGCGCTGCAAGCGTATTACATCGCTTGCGACAGACTCGGTACCGCATGGCTTGTGCGCACACGACAGGAGCGGCGACGGCCAGAGGTGCGTCGGGCTAATGCTGTGCGTCGTATCCGCGGATACGAATCTTCGCTGATGCAGGAACTCGGTGGCGCGCCCATGTCCAACGCTGCTCATGGCCTTCTGCAGCGCTTGGGAGTATTGCGAACTGAGCTGTTGCGCTCGAGCAAGGAGATGGGCCCATGACCCCCACTCTCGCACGCATCCTGGCGCGCGCAACGCGCTGTCTTCGTTGGACAGACCGCAGATTGATCTGGGTCGAGTCCCTCTTGGAAAGCCGACTGGGCGATATTGAGATTGATAGACTCCGACAGGCGTGCAAAGAGTCCGGCGAGAACCTGGGGCGCTTCTATCACTGGAAAGTCGAGCAACTCGCATTGATCAGCTGTATGCGCGGCCTGAGTCGAGATGAATTCCTCAGACTGGTGTCCGCTGCAGACTGCAGCGATTACAGGCCACTTGACGATTCGCTGGCAGATGACGGACGCGGATTGGTGCTCGCAATCCCACATCATGGTCACTTCGTGCTCTCCATCATTGCCGCTGCGGAACGGCTTCGACAGAACCGCAGGGTCAGCATCTTCTACGAATCCCCTGCGGCTCAGAGCAGCAACGCCATTTTTGATGCCGCACACGGCTGTTTGTTTGGAGAGGGGGGGGCGGTATCCATCATTCACAACACACGCGCAGGATTAATCCAGGCAATTCGAGAGCTGCGGGCCGGACAGGTGGTGATCATCATGCCTGACGTCTACAGAAACCAGGAAGAGACGTGGCAGATTCCGTTTTGCGGGGGACACCGCAATGCAATGTTGGGCACTGCTGTCCTGTCCCGCCGTACCGGAGCAAAGGTCGTTCCGATGGTGTCGAGAGTCGGGGCGTCACTGTTTGACTTCGCGACCCAATTTGGCACGCTTCCGATGCCAGTGGATCCTCCGTCGGATCCCGTCACCGAGGTTTATTCGGACTACACCGTAACGGCAGCGATCTTTGCGTCAATGGAAATGGCGATGCTAGACCAGCTCTACGCATGGCAGTACACGCGGGGCCATCGTCGTGGGGTACATCAGCAGCATGGATCCAGCCCGAACCTGACCGAGCTTCTGGCACTTGGCGAACTGATGCTTCACGACCCCAGGCTCCAGCCGAGTCCCACTGCTGCCTTTTCACTCACCACTTGACGGCGAACACGGGCGATCAGGAAAGTGTCCGCAATTCGGCCGGAGGGGCCTTGCACGCGCTCACGGTTTCGAAGATAGGGATCGATATCAGCCTTTCAGAGCATGGGTCAGTTTTCGTGATGCTCACGGTGGACAGATCAGAGGGTAGAAATTGGCTTCCTGCCGCTATGTGCTTTACCGGCTTCATGGAGTAGGGCGGCTGATGACGCGCGACGTGGCGCTGCAGTGGACGGTGATTGAGCGGGGCACATCAGCCGCCGTCGCCGTTCTGGCTACATTCCTTCTGCTGTTGCTGATTTATAAGCTCTCTCCATTTCCCGCTCTGGCAGAGTCGCCGAGTCGAATGTCAGTTCGCCTGATGCCGCGGCCGCTCCAGGTGCCGGAGGCTATACCGGCACCCAGCCCCCGTGGAGTCGCCCATCCACGGTCGACGCGCCCGGCGACAGCGCAGCCCTCTGCCAAGGCAAAGCCCAAGGGAGCGGCCCCCGACACGCTCAGAGGCCGCCCTGAAGCGCATTCTTCGCCAGAGGTGACCTTGGCGAGTCCCTCGGCCAACTCAGGTGTCGTCGGCAGCAGCATCAGCCCAGCTGGGCCGGACACATGGAGTAGTCTCCCGTCGAAAGGAGCGCACGTTTCATTTCAACGCGATTTTTTGCGGAGAGACGCTCCAACATTGAAGGAGCTGCCTGCGGGGCGTTTCCGGATGAAACGAGAGATTACGCCTCAAGACATCGTAAAAGGTGCATCCCAAGTGCTGGGATTCTGGCCGCCAGGCTATACCGATGACCCGTGCGGGGGCATACGTCGATCAGTACAGCAGTTGTATATGGCGACCACACCCAGAGAAAAGACGCAGCTCGCAGACGCGGTGCGTTTGCGACAGATGTACTGCCAGTAGCTTTTTGCTCTATAGCGCTGGCACATGGCACACGCATCCCGCAGCGGTTGCTCGATGGCGTTAGTTTTCCCAATTTTTTTCACCAGATTAGGCCAATAAAATCAGTTGGTTGGCGGAACTATGCATCGCGCGTACGACATCAGTGGCTGTCGTATCAGGCCGCGTCGGGGACTGGCGTCAGAGGCGTAGTCTTCAGCCAATACAGGGAGCCTGACCGGTGCCAAGCTGCCAAGGATTACCGGGATGCCGTGTATCGTGCCGGTGGCCGCAGACGTTCGTTTGAGCTTAGTCGGCAGCTGGACGATAAGGGCTATGCCGCCTGCAAGTGACGGGGTGTAGGGGCGATGCCCCTACGGAGGTCAACAACTACGACCTTGACCATCTGGCGCAAGGCCCCAGCCTCGGCCTTGCGCCGGGACGCAAACCCGGCAACACGTTCCGGCGTCATCCGGTCGCCGTCAGGACTGAGTAGGTAGTTGCCTCTGACGCTCCAGCCCGCGAAGGGGCCGGTCAGGTCCTGGCACATGCATCAATGCTCGCAGGAGCCTCAGCAGGCCTAACTGGTACCTCACCGCTGCTGCCATCTGCGTTACATAATATACATTCCGGCCTTAGCCGAACCCGTCGAAGCCGTTGCGGCAGTAGGGGCTGCGGCCATTCCAGCAGAGATCGTTACGACCATCGCCGTTGCAGCCAGCTTTCGCCATAGAGCCTTGACTCGCGGGGTGGGGGCCGTCTCAATCTCATGGTCTGCGACTGCCTTTCGCACGTCCCATCCCAAAGCCTGAGCGCAGCCAATCACCGCGTCCACGTCCATCGTCCTGATGCCGGTGCAGTAATTGTTGAACCTCTGAACGCTCAGCCCTGCACGCCGGGCCAGCGCTGCCTGTGACTCAGCCGGGAAGGCCTGCCGCAGCCCTTCGATCAATTTTTCTTGGGTCGTCATATCCACGCCTGTTGACATTTGCATCCACGCCCGTTTATACAGTGCTCCGTATCCACGCGTGTGGATGCACCCCGTCCCGGCTCCCCTAGGCCGTGGCGGGGGTTCTAGGGGTTAGGGGAGGGGGTAGGGCGCATGAGTCCTTTCGTGTTCTTGGTACCGGTCCTGATCCTTGCTGCGATCAAGGGCCTTCTCGCATACGTGCGCTATCGCCGCGACCGGGGGAGATTCTTCCAGTGACCGCCGTTCTGATGATCGTCTCTCTGATCGGCGCGAGCCTGTCCATCGCCTTCGGCGTTGTCCGCATCGGCACCTGGCTGATCGACCGCCGCGAGCACGACGGCACCCGCGTTATCCGCGAAGCCGCCATCGCAGCCCAGGCATCGGCCGAGGTGCGCCGTGGTTAAGCCACTTCGCGTTCTCATCGCCTGCGAATATTCCGGCCGCGTCCGCGATGCCATGCGACTGCGCGGTCACGACGCAATGTCCTGTGATCTTCTCCCCAGTGAGGTGCCCGGTCCGCACTACCAGGGTGATGTGCGTGATGTGCTGTATGACGGCTGGGACATGCTGATTGCCCATCCACCGTGCACGCATCTAGCTGTCTCGGGCGCTCGGTGGTTCAAGGAAAAACAGAGGGAGCAGGCAGAAGCGCTCGATTTCGTGCGCCTGCTCCTCAATGCGCCGGTTTCGCGTATCGCCCTGGAGCAGCCCATTTCCATCGTGGCAAGCCGAATCGCTCCCACCTCCCAAGTGATTCATCCTTGGCAGTTCGGCCATGGCGAGCGAAAGACGACCTGCCTTTGGCTGGTCAACCTGCCTCACTTGGTCCCGACCAATGTTGTCTCTGGTCGAGAAGAGCGTGTCCATCGCATGGCGCCAGGTCCGGATCGCTGGAAGGAGCGCTCCAGGACGTTCGAGGGCATTGCCGAGGCAATGGCAGATCAGTGGGGTGATGTCGCACAGCTTCCTTTGATGCTTCCCCTGGTGGTGGCCAATGGCTGACTCCGCACGTCTCATGCTCGCGTGCATGCCATCGAACGAGGGCTTTTCCCCGGTATCGACCGGTCAAAAGGGGCAGGGAGGGGCGGAGGTTGGCCCGGGGAGTAACACGGGCCAAAAGGGTCAGCAAACCGCGATTATCGACTACCTGACCCTTGTGATGCCCCAATCCGTTGTTGACGATTTTCGCTGTAGCAACATCGAGCTTCTGTTGTACAAGCTGTTCGGTTTTCGTGGCGAAGTCGTTGCAGGCGCTCTCCGGGACAAGAACTGGAACTTCTACGCCCTGTCAGCGTTTCTCATTGACCGCGACGGAGAGCTTGTTGGTCGCATCGGGGTCAGCGGCAACAAGGAAACCATCTGCGTCAGCCTGACTGGCGCAGGCTGCAAGTGGGTTAAGAACTGGGGCCACGTCCACAAGCAAGCCACTATGCTTCGCGCGCGAATCAGCCGCGTGGACTGTGCCCATGACGATTACGAAGGCACTCGGTTGGACGTGCATGCTCTGCGAGAGCGCGCCGCTGCTGGTGACTTCTGCGAGGGCGGTTGCCCGCCTAGGCACCGCTTCATGTCCGATGAGGGCCACGGCACCGGCTCAACGCTCTATGTCGGCGGCAAAGGCCACAAAGAGCTATGTGTCTACGAGAAAGGCAAACAGCTTGGCCTTGCATCGTCGCCGTGGGTGCGCGCTGAAGTTCGCCTGTATGGCAAACATGTTGAAGTTCCCCTGGACACCTTGCTTGACCCCGGCGCGTATCTGCGCGGTGCATACAGCGTGATGAGTGAACTGATCGAAGGCGTGTGCACCCGCCTCAAAACGATTCGCAAGCAAGTCGAAGTATCTGCCGAGGCGATGGTGCTCTGGATGGAGCGTCAGGTCGGTCCGGCACTCAATGTCCTGCGCGGTGCGTTCGGCCATTCGTGGTCTGACGTATGCGAGGCCCGCATCCTCCGAGACGGTCACCCCGGAAGGTTTCGCGGTATTGCCAAGGGTGACGCCCTACACAAATTAGTGAGAGAAGAACTATGCCCATCTGCCGCGTAAAGTCCGCTGCCGTCGAAGAGCAGCACAACCAGAAAACCCAGACCATCATGCGTTCGCAGATGGCTGGCCTCGACCTGGGCAACGGTTATGAACTGCCGTTCCGTGTGGGCCTCGGCCAGCGCCCGGCGTACCCGGTGGGTGAGTACGACATCGATCCCAAGTCCTTCGCGCTGGGCCAGTACGGCGACCTGACGCTCAAGCGCTACGTCGACCTCGTGCCGCTCGGTGCGAAGGCCGCTCCGCCTCCGGTCAAGGCCTAAGCCATGGCGCGGTACGTCTACGAGTGCTTGCAGATGGATCAGCAGACCGGCACCTGCACGCAAGCCGCATTCGTGCCGCGCACCGATATTCCTGACCTGACACCTGCCCAGGTCACCGGAATGTTGTCCCTTGTCCTCACTGCTTTCGCACTGGCATGGGCCTACAGACAACTTGGCAGGACCATTCGTTCGTAACAGGAGAGAGAACCATGTTGGATGCAACCGAAGCCCTCGTCATCCTCGCCAGTCTGGTCGGCGTCGTGGGCGCCATCGGTGCGGCAAAGCTCGCACCGGCCGCTATCTCGGTCGGCTTCAAGTGGCTGAAGGCTGCCATCTTCGGCTAACCGAAGTAGCAACACGGGGTCGGGCAATCCGACCCCTTTTTTATGGGGAAATCGTGATGCTTGGCATGTTCCTTTTGTGGGTCGGCACGCTGGCCTTCTACATCATGTTCGGGGACTGATGATGGCTATCCGCTTCGTCATGGCAGCGCTTCTTGTGGCGCTCTATTGGGGCGCTCCACAGGCTGCACACGCGGCATACGGCCAGTGCGGAACCAACGCTACATGGAGCGAGGCACAAATCCCTGCATCCTGTGATGCGGGCATTGCTTACAGTGAGTGCAATGCTGCGGAGACGGACGCTGCCGCCGCGATTCAGTTGCGCTACCCGACGCGAACGGTTGAAAAATACGGGTGCCCTCAGATTGGCAATCCGGGTTACAGGCGTTGCTACGTGAGAATCGCGGGTCTGACTGACAACGAGTGCGGCAAGTTCTATGGTCGAGGTCAGTGCTCAGCACGCCCTGAGGAGATGGGTTGGAAGGGGAGCGGTGCGACCGGCACTGGATCCGTCTGTCACAACGGCTGTGCATACGAGGGTTCTGTTTACGCGGGCTCACCCACTGGCCGCCTATTCGCAGCTAACGGTCAACTCTGCAAGAACAGCGATCTTCCCGCTCCTGAAACGCCCGATCCCGGTGATGGAGATGGTGGGGGCAGCGGTGAAATTCCGGGCGATGGCGGCGGTGGTGGCGACGGTGGGGGTGATGGCTCCGGTCCTGGTAATGGCGGCGGGGATGGCGGTGGTGGAAACGGCGACGGGGATGGTGGCGAGGGTGGTGGCGACGGCGACGGCGACGGTGATGGCGACGGAGACGGCAACGGAGAACCGGGCGGCGAACAGCCCAACGTGCCTTCTCCAGAGTACGAAGGAGACATTCCGTTTCCGTGGCTGGATGGCCAGATGCCAAGCACGCCTGAAGGCCAATGGAGCAGCGGGCTCGGAAACGGATCGTGTCCGGCATCGAAGATTGTGGACGTCTCGCTTGGCGGGTTCGGCCAGTCGGTCGAGTTCTCTTTCAAGCCCTTATGTGATTTCGCTACGTTGATTCGCGGCCTCGTGCTGGCGTGCTCTTCCATCGTGGCCGCCTACATCATTGCTGGAGTGCGCAAGTAATGCCTTGGCTCGCATCATTCCTCGTGTCGCTGGTGGGCAACTCACTGGCCCGTGTTCTGACTGGTGCAGGCCTAGGCTTGGCAACAGGTGCTGCACTGCTGCCACTTGTCCGCATCGCACTGAACAAAATCCCTCAGTACTTTGGCGGCATCTCGGCCGATCTGGCAAACGTCATGCTCATGTCGGGCGTAGGCGAGGGGATCACTATCATTGGCTCTGCCATCGTCACCAAAGTTGTGATCGACGCTGGCAAGGTTGCCGTTCAGAGGGCAGCTTCGAAATGATGTACCTAATTTCCGGTCAGCCGGGCAACGGTAAGACCCTTCGCGCCATGGCGATGCTGCTGGAATTCCATGAGCAAAACATGCAGCAGGCGAAGGAGGGAAAGGCTGAGATTCGCCGCTTCTTTACCAACGTCGCAGGCGCTACCACTGAAGAGAATCCGGACGCATTTCCGTGGCTGGAGAAGCTCCCCGAGCACAACGATTGGACCAAGCTCCCTGACGGCGCGTTCGTCCTGTATGACGAAGCGCATTCGGATGGGAACACGCAAGGCCTAGAGCGCTATGGCCGACTGTTCCCGTCCACCGGCAAGCCCGGCGAGTCTGATGATCCGCGTATCCGGTCGATGTCTACGCATCGCCATCGCGGTGTGGACCTTGTTTTCGTGACTCAGTGGCCGAGCAAGATTCACCACCAGGTGCGGACACTGATCGGCGCGCACGTGCACATGAACCGTGCGTTTGGCATGGAACGTGCGGGTGTTCTGACGTGGGGGCGCGTCCAGCCCGATCCGTACGATGAGCGTGTACGGGAGAAAGCTGAGGAAGAAATCTGGTCATATCCAAAGGACCTGTATAAGCGCTATCGCAGCGCGACGCTGCACACTGCCAGCCACAAGTTCAAGGTCCCGGCCCGCGTCTGGAAAGGTCTGTCCATGGTGATCGCGTTCATTCTGGCGCTGTGGCTGGTCTGGATATTCGCCGTCAAGCCAGGCGTCGATAAGCGCTCGAAGGTCTCTGAACCGGCCACCGCCGCGACGGCGGCTGGGGGGCTGGCGCCCTTCGGCGCGGCCCCGCCGGCGGCGCAACCCCTCACCCCTGATGAGTATGCTCAACAGCTGAGGCCACGGATTCCCGCACAGCCGTGGTCAGCCCCGATCTTTGATGGCCGCAGTGTGGTGGCAAAACCCGAGCTTTACTGCATGTCATCTGGCACCACCGCCCAGGATACGACTTGTACCTGCGTGACAGAGCAGGGCACCAAGCACCATATCCGTCTAGACCTGTGCGTCCTGATCGCCCGTGAGGGGCCTCAATACAACCCCTATCGCGAGCCCGCACAGCAAGGCTCGCAAGGGGGCGAGGGTGGTTCACTCGCTGTCGTCACGCCCCCGGGCGCTGGACCCGCTGCCGGTGCATCAGTTGGGACTGTCATCCGGGTAGCGGAGCGCCCTGTGTCAAGCTTCCCTGAGTCGGTGCAGAATCGATACTCGGGCAACTAGCATGGCTCGTTGATCTGCTTCCAACCGTTCTCCACACGTTCAAATCTGCGTCCCTGCATGCACCTTTCATTCGGTCGCAGGGGCGTTGGCCGGTGTTCCTGTTGAACTGGCATGGGTCTATTCACCACGCCCGGTAGCTTCTTAAGTTCGGCATCCAGCTGTCGTGATACCTGCTGCATCTGGTATCGCGTGTAAGCCGCTTCGATCAGGCTGTGGGCAGAGAGGGCCAAGAAAACCCCTAAGCCCACCTGCCACCAGATCGTGTGAATGGCGTCCGCTGTCCTCTGGTCAGTCAATTCCGTTCCCCCGTTGAATGGTCCGCGCATTCTAGCCGGGGTGTAGGGGCTGAGCCCCTACGGTTACGCCTTCAACCTGCTGACCGCCCGAAGTGGCGTTCGCGGAACTCGCCCAGGTCGACAACGACGACCTTTACCATCTGGCGCTGACCGGCTTTTCGTTGACCGGCCTCGGCCTTGCGCCGGGAGGCAAACCCGGCGACTCTCAGTTCCATCTGGTCCCGCCACGCCAGACCTGCAATACGTTCCGGGGTCATCCGGTCACCGTCAGGGCTGACTAGGTAGTTGCCGCGGATGCTCCAGCCCGAGAACGGGCCGCTTAGGTACTGGCACATGCATCAATGCTCGCTTTGTCCTTGGAACCACGGAGAGGCAAGAGCGATGCCAGCAGCAGGCGGATCAGGCCTGCGTAGTACCGACTTACGTTTAACATAATATACATTATGCGAAATAGGATAACGAGGCGTCTGGTGTGGATCTGGATGTGGATCAAGTCTTGCCTCCCTGCCCGGGAGCCCAACAAGGACGAGATCGCAGCATGACCACGATGGACCCGCACGACCGTATCGACATGACCGGCCCTTGGGCCGGTTTCGGTTTTCAGGGGGGCCATATGTTCACCCCTGAGGGCCACAGCCTTGAACCCTGCGACATGACCTGGTGGTCACTGACCTGCAACATCGCACGGGAATGGCGGCTGATGATGGAGGAAGCCCGGCCGCGGCCCACGCGATCGGCAGCATCTGGAAAGCGCTGCACCACAACGGATTCCAGCGTCGTATACCTGCGCGAGTACGTCAGAACTCGCAGAGAACGGCGGTTGGGCATGGGTGATCCCGGTACCGGCGCCGAACCTTCCAACGTGGTCCATATGTCACGTGGGCCACGAGGACCCAAGCGCGGATAAAGCGTTGCCCGTAGGGGCGCTGCCCCTACACCCCGGACCGACGATCCCGGGGCCGCCGTGCTGCAGTTCGTGGTCGACCATGTGGTCCGGCGCAACGCCGACGGCGAGCTGGCGTGGGAACTGCCGCCGGCGGTTGACCAGGCCTTGGTGGACGCTGGCCTGAAGGCCAAGCTGGGTTCTTGGACTTTGTCCACCGTCCGGCATCGGGTGGCAGTGCTGTCCACGGCGCACCGACTCAAGCAGCAGCCGAATCCCTGCGAGCAGCCGGCGATCCGCACCGTGCTCAGTCGTGCGGCCCGCGCTTCGGTCAAACGCGGCGAGCGACCGCGCAAGAAGACCGCAATCACCCTGACCGAGCTCGAGGCGATGCTGGCCACCTGCGACTACAGCCTAGAAGGAATCCGGGACCGCGCCCTCCTCTGCTTTGGGTTCGCCAGCGGCGGGCGCCGGCGCAGCGAGATTGCCGCCGCCGACTTGCGCGACCTACGGCGGATCGGCGAGGCGGGTTATATCTACCGTCTGGAGCACAGCAAGACCCAGCAGGCCGGCGTCACCGCCGCCTCGACCCCGGACAAGCCGGTGCTCGATCGGGCCGCGTTGGCGCTGGAGGACTGGCTCGAAGCGTCCGGGATCACCGAAGGGGCGATCTTCCGGCGGCTATGGAAACAGCGCGTTGGCCCTGCCCTGTCCCCCGCCGCGGTAGGCGAGATCGTGCAGCGGCGGGCTCGCCTGGCCGGGCTGGAGGGGGATTTTGGCGGGCACAGTCTCAGGTCGGGATTTGTGACCGAGGCCAGCCGCCAAGGGGTGGCGCTGCCGGCGATCATGCAACTGACGGAGCACCGGGCGGTCTCGAGTGTAATTGGATACTTCCAGACCGGCGGAGCTTCAGCGAATCCAGCTGCTCGACTGCTGGAGGATTAGAAACAATAGGAATTTTCATGCCGAGTGGCCCGGTCCCTGACTGGGGCCGAGAAGGCTTATGGCAGGCCGATCGAGACCTCTTCGGGCTTGAGCCAGCCCGTGGTTAGGAGCTGATCCCCAATCCGTGCCGGATTGGCGGCGTAAGCGACCAATGCAAGTGAGCGTTCCGCGCGGCTGCAGGTAACGTAGAGCAACCGACGGGTCGATGCGGTTTGACCGTCGTCAGCGCCGCCGCCGAAAAGCTTTTCGTACTTGAACAGGAAGCCGCGCGCCTCGTGATCATCCATGACGACCATGACGCGGGGGAACTCGAGTCCTTTCACGCCCTGATGCGTATCAAAACGCGCCTTGCCACTTACGTATTTGGCATAGGCCCGTACCTGCAAAAAGGGAATCGCTAAAAACTCGGCGATGGCTTTGTCTCGATCGCTGCGCTCCTGCTCGTCCTCAGCATCGCCCGCTTCGGCGGCAGCGGCAGCCAAGGCCACATTGAGCGTGTCGGGAATTGGGAAAAGACCGGTCTTGGCCACGTTATGAAGGATCTCACCAAACGTCACGGACGGATTGCCATCGAGCAGTGCAATCAGCGCATCCACGGCCGCCTGCGCACGGGCCAGCTGCTCAAACTGATCAGGAGCATGCTTCAGCGCAGATGGGCTCAACAGGGGTGAAGCTGCCCGCATGATCCGTGCGGTGCCAAACTTGTCGTCCTTGGCGTCCCATAGGGGAAGGATCAGGTTCGAGAAGAAGTTGACTGCAGGCAGTGCCCCATCCAGCAACGACGTCCGAAACTGTGTTACCGGATAGAGCGCTGCCAGCAAATCATCAAACCCCATCCGAAGGGCCGCCATACGATGCTCTAGGATGAGCACTTTGACCGCATCCTCATCCAGCCACTCCTGATCGGCAGTAATAGCGGCCATGTGTGCGCAGATGGCCTTCTCCGCGGCGACCTTATCGATCCCTTCGGAGGGAAGCACGAACATCCGCACATGCCCATCGATCGCGGCGCTACGGGGGATCTGGGTCTGCTGATCGGTGGACTCGCGAATCTTGTTAATGAGCTCGATGACTCGCCGCGGGCACCGGAAGTTCAGCCGCTTGGTCGGTGTGGCCCAGTCATCGGGCAGGTTCTCGCCCAAGCCCGGCTGACCATCGCCGTAGATGCGCTGCATCATGTCGCCGAAGAGGCCGACCACAACTTCGTCCTTGTGCGCGGCCTGGAAGGTGAACAAGGCTTCCACGATATGACGGTTTGTATCTTGGCTTTCGTCAACCAGTATGTAGGGGTAGCCATCGCGCAGGATGTGCCGGAGCACGGGCTTGGACTTCAAGAAATCCCCCGCCAGATGTAGCACTTCGGCGTGATTGAGCGAGTCCCTACCCCGGTTGTCACCGTCAGGGCTGTAGACGAAGGTCTTGGTCGTGTCGAGTCGGGCTAGTCGTCGTGTCTTGGACGCGATGTCGGCGATCCGCTCCGCGGATGCTTTCGTGCCTGCGCGCCCCTTGGCTTCCTTGGCTTGCAGGTCCTCAATGTCGGCCTTGAGTGAAACCCGGAGCCACTCCCGGATGTCGTGGTTGAATCCTTCAATCAAGGTCCAGGCAAAACTGTGGATCGTGGACACGGCGATGATGGGATCAAATTGCGTGCGCCGGATAATTTCATCACGCGCTGCCTTGGTGTAGGTGACGACCGCGACCTTCTGCCCACGGACTCTCAGGCGTGCGCCGGCCGTGTCGCGGAGGTAGTCCAGGGCTCCCACCAGCGAGCGAGTCTTACCCGAGCCAGCTCCGGCGAACAGGAAGAAGCTTCTGGGAGCCTGGGGATCGAGGCAGTGTTTGATCTCCTCGTCCACATGACGATCGAGTTCATCGTTGGGGACTGCGGCGGCCTCAATGGTCATGCTGCACCGGCCTTGGGAGCAAGATCGGCCTCCTTGCGCTTCAGCTGCTCGGCCAGCCACAGCAATCCATGCTCGATATAGGCCGGCACATGGAGTTGCTCAATGTCGTCGCTGAACAAGAGCTCGAGGGCGAACTCAGCCTTATCCCCTTCCTTGATCGCCTTGGCGACATCGGCTTTCAGCTGATTGCCGTCTTGAGCGGCATCGGCGATGGCCTGGAACTTGCCCGCTAGGCCAGTGGCCCTGCGGGCCTTGAAAAAATCAAAATTCCTGTAGAGCAAGGCGTCTTCGAACGTGTTGGCGTGGATCTCCACATCGACTGCCCCGAGCTTCAGTTTCTCTCCCGTCTGATATGCGGAGCGCACGGCATAGCCATTGGGATGAACGATGGCTTTCTCCTTCTCCTCCAGCTTCATGAGGATATCGACATCGGTCTGCTTGGGTGCCCAAGAGCGCAGCGTTTCATTGCGCGCTTCAAGTCCCTTGCCTAGCGCCGGCGTCCTGGCTTCGTTGGAAGCCGGATCCTTCGCGTCGAGGTCGGTGATGATCAATGTCGTCAGGCCCAAGGTGTCCACCAGACCCTTGAACCGGTGCGCATGGCTGCCGCCCACCTCCAACCAGGTGATATAGCGCGTCCGCAGATACTCGAATACATCGGCCTGTTCGACGAAATTGGGAACAAGGATGCGCTCGGCGCTGCCTTCGATGAAAATAGCGGCGTCGGCGAAGAACAGGTCGCAATGCGTCGCCTTGAGGTAGCGCGCCACAAACTTTTCCGTCTGGTCCGGTTTGCCGAAGACTGATGAGAGATTGACCACGCAGGCGGTGGGGGTCTTGCGCCCCTCGGAAGGGGGAAGCCGCCGGAAGTAGCGAAGCGCCGCAAAATCGCAGGCATGGGCGATGTGGCTGGAATGGGTGCTCACGACAAGTTGCGTGCTGAAATCAAGCGACTTTCCAAGGGCAGGATCATTGCGTAGCACGTTATAGGCGTGCCTGATGAACACCTGTTGCACCTGGGCATGGAGATACGCCTCGGGCTCTTCGACCAACATCAGGTGCAGCGGCGGGGTGGGCTTTACATCGTGTCCTGTTCCGGCTTTGCCCACCCGCATCCATGCATCGCGATAGCTCATCAGGTTGAAGACCATTGAGACCAAGTTCTGGTAACCCAGTCCGTTGGAGTCTTCCGGCAGGCGGTGCATATGCTCACCCGCCGCCGCGGGGATTTCGTACTGAATGGCGGACTCATGGCTCAAGCCGTCCTGCAGCTTGAGCTTGGTAGCAATCTTCAGCTTCGGGTCGGATATGCCCGGATAGCCAAGCTTCTGCAGTTCGATCAGCGCTTTGTCGAAAGCTTCCGATAGCCTGTCATCGAAGGCCTTGCGCGCCTTCTCCAGTGCCTCCATGGCCTTGATATCGGTCAGTTCCGGGGTATCACGCCAGTCCAAGTGCCTGTCATAGTAAGAGCGAAGCTGGGTGGAGAGCCGACCTGCACTGCGTGCATCTGCGCCTGCATCCTCGCGCTGCGTACGGTTACTGGTGGCCCCGAAACCTCGCTGCGCGCTGATTTCATCGATCTGGATGAGGCCGTCGAGTGGATTGCCCTCAATGGGCTCGGCGTCATCGGACAGGGCCTGCATGCGGGCAACGCCATCAGTGGGTTCCTCGACTTTCGCCGGGTCCAACAAATATGCCTTCACTTTAAAGAAGGTCCGCAGGCGACGCTCCAGAAAGTCGATCAGATTGAGCGGCCAGAGCTCCAATTGGGGCGGATCTTCCTTCCCTTCGACAGCTTGGGCTGCAGCGAGCGTGATGTCGGCCGCCTTCCTTCTCGCCGCGATGTACTCCTGCTGGAACTTGACGGCATCTTCGGGCTCAAAGCGAAACCGAACGCCAAGAGGGGCGGTCTTCCAATCCAGCGTCGGAAGCAGCTTCTGCACGTAATGCATCTCGCCCTTCTTGACTTGGAGCCACACATCCAGCTGCGGCAGGAACTCCAGAATGCCGGGCGCAGGCAACTCTGTGTCCGCGGCTATAGCCGCCTCCCAAGTCTCCCCTTGCGCATTCAGGGCTTGCCAATGCGCAAGCGACAGATCGTTGATGGAAAACCCACGCGTATCGACAAGGAAACGACGCAGCGCGGTCATGGCGGAGGTCTTGCCACTATTGTTGGCGCCCACCAGGACCGTCTTATCGGGGGCGAAAGCAATGCGCGCGGCCAACAGCTTCCGGTAGTTCCCAATCTCGACCATCGTTATCAGCACGTCCCTACTCCTTCAGGATTATCACTTGTCTCAGCGCCCCCGCCATTTGACGTGCAACGCAGGTGGCGGCAGCGACCGGGGTCTGGATGTCCAGCATCAATCGGACGCGAGGAATCAGGATGCCTGTTTCTAGAAGTCGGGAAACTCTTCATCCACTACGGCCACTTTGTCAGCGCGCTCAATGAGTAGCTTGTCCACCTCGAAAGCGAACGCGTCGATGGCGACGAATAGCGCATCAAGCTCCTCACGCGAAATCTGCACGGAATTTCCCGCCTTGTCGTGTCCGCCCCGGTGAACGATGTCGTGGCGCTTCTGAAGCGGTGCATCGAATGCCTTCAGGCTTGGTAGCTTGATCTCCAGTCCAAGCTTAAAGAACGGCACCACTTTGTCCCAACGATGCCAGACCATGTTCTGCAGGTGGCCTTTGACATGGGTCACTAACCCTTTTTGACGCTCAAACATCTCGCCCAAAGTGATTTTTTCGTCTCGAAAGACCGGAAGCCTCCTGACGATGCTCTCCAGAGCCGCTTCATCGTTGTCGACCCAGTAGTAGACCGTCTCGTAAAGGAACGCCTCCAAAACACCGATAGAATTACTGAAGACCAGTTTCATAGCTAGGTCTTTAGCTTCTGCATCGCCCTGCAAGCCAAGTATCTTCTTAGCTTGTGCGAGCCGCTCTCTGAGCTTCGCAAGTGGTGCGGAGCGGGCACTTACGTCGAAATCGAAACGCTCGTCCCATTCGTCATCTGGAGCGTGATTAATGGGGGCCCAGGCGTCGCCGTGCTCGCCCACCAACTCATCAACTACCTCTTGAATCAGGTCTTCGTCCACTATTCCGGAGAAACGGTCAGGTATCTCGTCCCCTGGATCATAGGGGCCGCCATGGATGAACAAGTAGCCCCCTTCCCGGCCGTTGTAGGGAGTCTCATCGGCAGGGTCGCAATAGCGAGCCAGAAACCACTCCCGCATCGCAGTGAGTTGGTCATCGCGCTCTGCGGTTCTGAGCCAGTTGTCGTCAGGATCGAATGGGCCGTCTGTATCGAAGACATTGCCATAGGCCTCCGGCGGGAGATTCGCTAGTTCACTGTCTTCAAAAGGGTCGTATCCCATAGTTCCTACTCCGAGTGCGGCTACCATTCTAGCTACATTCGTAGCTCAGCCGGCGACCTGTGGAAGCCGGGAAAGCTGCTACTCACTGTGTTGCCGTAGGGAGGGCGGCATTGGCCGCATCAAAGCAAGCGACCTCTTACAAACATGTCGGTGCGGGCAAGAATTGGCCGAAAAGCCGATCCTCAGTGAAGCGTGGTCTCGACTCGACCTGTCAGCGTTGGATTGATAGCGGACCTGCCCTACCCTCGATAAATCTTCCTAATCCCCTGCCCGGCCGAGGCTTCCCCGCCGGGCTAGAGCCTATCGTCTTAAAGGAGCGTAATGAAGAGATGGTGCGGAGCAATGGCTAGGTGCCCGTGCCTTTCGCCATCAGCGAGCGTAGTGAGTCACGTAGTCTTGCTTTTTATCGTTCCACTCAAAGCTGATACCGGTGACCGCAGAGGATTCATCTGCAACTACGCTGAAGATGCGTATTAGGTCTTCGATCAAGAATTCGTAGGCCCACTTATGCCGCATGTAGTCAGAGAAGACGAGCATGCCCTTGAACGCAGTGCCCTCTGACCATGTCTGCATCCAGTAGTAGTGAATGAGCTGATTGCAAACATCGAGAATGCTCAGATCAACAGTCTCAGGATTCGCAATGTCAAATCGATCTTCCGGGAATCCTGCGCCTAAAGATGTGAATGGCTTGATGCCGATCTTCTTGTAGCGAATTGCAGGTAGCCGAACGCTTCGAGCACGATCGTTGACCTTGGAGCGCTCAAGCAAGGAGCGGACCTGGAAGGCCACTAGCATTAGACGGCGCTCATACAGAACCAGCTGCTTCTCGGACCATCTTCGATACTTGCGATGCCGCTTGAGCCACAGCACTTCTGCGCGCAGCTCTTGCCGCCAATAAGTTGACTCGATCATCCATTTGAGGCCCGAGGTAGCTGCAGCGTAGATTGTCACCCATTGCAGAATTCATCAACGGGCAATGCCATCAGTCAGCGGGGTCGTCGGCCCAGTGCGATCTAAAGCCTTGGTTCCTGCTTATTGCCCGTGCCAGCGCAGCCGGCTTGAAACAAAGGAAGGGTGTCTTCCACACCCCCGATAGACATCCCTAATCCTAATGTTGGATAGCAGTTCCCCTACCCTACCCGTTGGGCCAGGGTCCGCTTCCGGCCAATAGCAGCCGCTCCCTCTACGTAAAATGCTCACGTCCAAGTAGATGATTCCTTAGGCGCCCAAGCATGGACCCCATTGGTACTGGACCTTGCTGCTGGATTTCAAGCTCTACCAATGCCAGCGCATGCCTACCTTTGCGTTCCATGAGGTCTCTTCGCCGTCAAAGCTCCACGTGTAGTCGGCGTCTGCAAAAAAATAGCCGGTAGCGCTGACCTGCCAGGTACCGCCCACCCCTGCTTCGCCCCAACTGTCGCCAAGGTCGGCGGTAAAGGGGACGTAGCCGCGTGCACTGGAAAACTCGGTGGTCGGTGTGCCGCTGAACTGGTGCCAAGCGTTGGCGCGTATCCACCAACTTGTGGCGCGCATACCTGAGCTGACCGCTCTCTCGCCGGTACGATTAAGCCGCAGGCCCAGTCGGCCCACGGTGGAATCGCCATCGGTGTAACGGACCCGTGCAACGGCATCGACCAAGTCGTCCAGCGTGATCTTCTGCCAGATCAATTGAGCCTGGGGCTCGATGCGCCAGCCTGTCCGGCTGGGCTCGCCACTGCCGGCTTGCCCGATAAGCCACGGCCAGCCGGCTTCCACGGAAGCAAGCACGCCATCGCCATTGGTGAAGATGTCCGGCAGGCGGGTGGACCGCGCACGGAAGTCATACCAGGTGTATTGAGCAACGACATCCACGTACGCGCCACGGGGGGAGAACGCTGTCCAGTATGTGCCGATAGTGCGCGCGTCGAACTCGTCGGTGCCGGCATGGAACTCGTAGTCAGGGAAGGTATGACGCACTCGACCACGAGCCTTCCCATAGGCCAGGTAGCTGCCGGCGTGCTGGTGGCTGCCGTCCTCGCTGAGAGAGCGGTACAGGTCCACGCCAACCTGCAGCACATCGAACGCATAGTCGAAGCCCGGTCCCCGGTCTCCGTAGATGCCCTGGCTCCCTCCGTCACGTTCGCCGTCATGATGCAGCACGCGTAACCACGCGCCAGCAAGGCCAGTCCCTCCTGACGAGAGGTCGTCCCGTTGCTGCAGCATATGCTCTTCGCCTACGCGCTCATGCAACGTATCAACCACGGCTCGGCCGTAGATTGCTGCCATGGTTGGCAATGCCGCGGCCAGCGACACCTCCTGCCGGTAGGCCGGCGTGGGCATGGGGGGCGTCGGCGGCACCGGCGGCGGAAGTGGCGGGTCCGGCGGCGGCACCGGCGGTTGCGGCGGCGGATCCGGTGGAGGAAGCGGCGGAGGATCAGGGTCTGGATCTGGCGGCGGCGGTGGCGGTGGCGGTGGCGGCGGGGGTGGGGGTGGTGGTGGTGCTGGTGCTGGGCACGGTGGAGAGGGCGCACCTGGGGCGGCGCAATCGATTACCGACCGTAGGAACCAGCTGTTGTCCGTGTCGCTGCTGCTCGCATCGGCAACTCCGCCTTGATAGAGGAAATACTCGTATGGGCCGGCGACGACCGGGCTGGAAAGGCTGAAGGCGCCGGCCGATGTGGTTGCGTTGACGGACTGTACGAGCAGGATGCCGTTGGATTCGGTCACCGCGCCACTGCCCCCGGTGTTGCGCACCTGGATGCGACTCTGGCCGGCGCCCGCACCGTCCACGATGACCAACCGGTCAGATGCTGAGCCGTCCGTGGCCAGCCAGGTGTTCATGGCGAGCAGCCCGTCGTAGCCGACGTAGTCGGTGACGGTCAGCGCCATGTAGCTCTCCGGCAGCGCCGGATCGCCGAGCGGTGCCCCGAAATCAATCAAACCCGCCTGATGCGAGAGCGACGTCAGCAGCGATGAGTCGCTCATCAGCCACGTGCTGTCATTCAACACCACGGTTGAAACGCTGTCGGGGCCGGTCTGGGCGAAGCCAGACAACGAAGAGCGCTCTGCATGGATGTAGGCATCGGCCGGATCACCGCCCAGGTTCGCGCCCACGTACAGCCATTGCCCGCTTCCGCCGACGGTGGTGTTCGTGAGCTGGACGTTCACCCCGTCACTGCCATTCACGTAGATCGTGGGTCCATCTACATTGCTGAGCCGGCTGTCGGCAAAGTCCGCTCGCGGAAAGAAGCCGCTGAGCCACAACGCGGGCGCACCCTGCCCGTAGCTGGAGACATCCGTGTTGGATGCACTGACCCGGCCACCGTATGCCGCGAGAACGCCCGCCGTCTGCGCGCCGTCGACAATGACATCGACGTCGTCCAAGGACACCATTCCGGCCTGCGCGACGACACCATGACTTCCAGTCCCCACTGTCTTGACGGTACTGGAGGCCAACCGGACTTCCCCGCCATTGCGCGCCACCGCCCCCCAGGAGCTGTCGGCGCCCGTGCCGCTGATCACCAATCCGGTTCCCTCGAAAAGGCCTGTAGCCTCGGCGGCAATCACACCTTCAGCATCCTCGTTCGTGCTGATGAGTGTCCCGCCGCCAGACAGTGACACGTGGCCAAGCGAGTCCCTTACAGATACAGCAGACCATCCCGCGCTCACGTTGACGGTGCCTGCCAGCAGCGCCTGCGAGCCCAGAGCGAAGATGCCACCGCCGGTTGCGGAGGACACGTTCAAGGCGCTACTCGCTTCACTCGTGAACTGCGAGCCCGTATCGAGATAGATGGCGCCTTCCCCGCTCTGGTTCTGAACGCCAAGTGTGCTGCCACCGCGCAGGAGGAAGCTGGCCGAATTGCTACCGACGATGCCTTGCTTGCCGCCCAGCACGTTCAGGCTGCCGGCATTGAAGAACACGCGGCTGGCGTTGTTGTCAATGCCGATCGAACCCGTTCCCGCAGCGGTAATGGCCGCCTGACCCGCCAGCGTCAGTTCGGCGCCCTGGACCAGCGCCGCACCGTAGCTGTTGCTTCCCGTCTGGATCTGCGTGTCCGTCAACGAGGCAACGCTGCCTGCGGTCATGTACAGGCCCCAGCTCTGCTCCCCTACCAGGAACCTTCCGCGGGTGTCGTTCAACCGCGCGGGCGCAAGTGCACCCGTACCCCACCACCCGACGCTGCGATTTCCCAAGGTGAGCGAGGTGTCGGTCAGGTTCGTTCGCGACCCCAGCACGGGCGAGGCGTAGGTAGCGCTGAAGATGTTGTAGATGCCCGTCGAATAGTCGCCCAGCTCGAAGGTTCCATTGGTGACGTTGAGCTCGGATTCGCCCGCTACGAAGCCGCCGAACGTGCGCCCGGCACCTGTGATGCCGCTGCCGATCCGCACGATCGTATTGGTTGCGTTTATCTGCGCGAAGCTGCCGTTCTGCCCAGGCAGCCCACCGCCCGGATCCGTGTTCATGACCTGCAGGCCATAGCCGAGCGTGGTGGGAATATCGATGATGGAGCTCTCGACATTGGCCACGCCGCCGCCGAACGCTGCCACCACCGCCAGGGTCTGCGTCGGAACGTAGCTGGTGCCCGGGTGCAGCGTGAGCGTGGCATTGCGCAGGGTCAACGTACCCTGCGTGGTGGCCACGGCGTTGGCGAGCCGTTCCGGCGCCATGTACACGGTGGAATCGACGAAGGTCGCGTTTGCAGGGGCATAGGCGGCGCCTGGCCCGCTGAACACGGTGATGGGGCTGAAGTAACTGCCTGCGGGACGTTCGGCAACCGCCTGGTAGCCGGTGAATGTGGCGGTGGTGCCATAGGCCACGCGCACCACATCCCAGACGGTCTGGGTGATGGCCCCATCGGGCAGGTTGTAGGTGCCGCCATCGCACAGGGAGAGCCCGCGCGGATTGGTGGTCACGCCAAAGCAGCCCTGCGGTGCACCTGGCGTGGTGCCGAGCAGAGTGCCGCTCCCGGCTACCTCGGGGACGTCTGGCGGAGGCGCGTCAGGCGGTGGGGCTGCTTGGGCCTGTTGACTGAGAAGATGTGCCATTGCGATTGCAATCGATACCGCAAGGGACGCCGGACCACGCGACTGAGAGGGTTTTCGGGTCAAGATAGGCTGCAACATGGCGCCACTCCTTGTCACGGCACTTCCACAATCGGACGGTCCTCTGAACAGCGTCAGCTGACCGATCAGCGTTGCGTCGGCTGTTTGAGCAACTCTGGCGGGTAGTAGGTTCCGTCCTTCACCCCCAGCTTTGGTCCATAGAATCGGAAGGTGAGGCGGTAGTCCTTGCCTTTGGGTGTGGGCAGCCAGTTCTGGTCCGGCGCATCACTGGGCTTCTCGGGTGCAAAATACAGCGTCAGCGAGCCGTCGGCATTGTGCTTGAGTCCGGATTCGCGGTTGAGCAGGAACCGGTTCTTGGGGTTCGGCAGCACGCGGGCGAATACCGGATCCACTGCGATCACGGACCAGAAGTAGTCGGCATAACTCGGTGGCAACGCATCCTTCGGGAAGGTCATGGTGTAGGCATTGTCCCCGTTGAGCTGGGTGCCGGTGCTATCCAGGTTCCCCTTGTAGTACACGACCTCGTCCATTCGATTGGCCCAGATGCCGCCCAGGTTCACCAGCGTCCGGCCAAGCCAGTCATCTCCGTAGGTGCCGGCCACTGCGGGCCTGGCCCAGCCGTTGCGCAGGGTGCCGTGACCGACGGTCGGCGAAGCCTTCAGCAGATCGGCGTGTGCCTTTTCGCGTACTACCTTCTCAACCCGTTCCCGCTCTGCTGGATCCTGGATGCCGGCGCCGATGGCGCGTGCCTTGGCGGCCACCGGCTCCATGCCGGGGTTGATGTCACGTTCGCTATCCAGCACCTGAACCACGTTGTCGAACGCATCCGCACCCGGCAGGTGCTGTTGGTCGAAGGCAACCACGGGTGGCAGAGAGGGGGTTCCCGGGGCGCCGAGCGCGCGCAGTGCGAACTTGTGCTGCAGCGAGACTGCCTGGTTCCAGTCATCACCCAGCTCCACCCGCGCCAGCATGCGCATGTACTTCACCGGCACATCGATGCGGGTCACGCCCTTCGGCAGCGCCACGGCTGCACCGGTGAGGCATATGGCGAACTCCCCGGAGGGCTGTGCCGGCTGGGTGCGTTCATTGATGTTTGCCACCGTCTCACCCCAGCCGTTGAGGAACTGCACGGTGTAGTAGCGACCACTGATCTTCGGCACGGTCACAACCGTGCAGCTGTTTTCGTCAACGGCAACCCAGGCTTCCGAGTACGCAACGTCCAGGTTGGGGTTGGGCCAGTCCACGGCACCCGGTTTGCGGTGGGCAATCTCGTTCCACTTCATGCCCTCGGCCAGGTCCGCCTTCTGCTGCCGCAGCACCAGCAGCCGGCCGAGCAGGTAAATCCAGGCATCGCTGATGTCCTGGTCCGAGTAGGCGCGGGCTCCCGCCGGTTTCTCCGGTGCGGTGGTGGCGACGGGCGCCGGCTGGGGCGTGCTGCTCTGTTGTGGACTGCGGTTGCAGCCGGTCAAGGCTACGGACAGCATCACGATCAAGGAGGCGCAGGCGGTTCCGTTCATGCGGTTTTCTCTCCAGCGGGGACCACAGCGGGCGGCGACCACGCGCCATCCAGGATGGCCGCATCCGGCCAGTAGGTGCGCACATACAGCGAGAACGGAGCCCCCCTCGGCGATGGCAACCAGTTGCCTTGCAGTGCCGGGTCGCTTGGCGGGTCCGGCTGCACATACAAGGTCAGACTGCCATCGGCCCCGCGGACCAGGTCCTGGTTCTTCGTGCCCAGTGAGAAACGGTCAACCGGGTTGGGAAAGAAGAAGTGCTGGGCGTCGTACAGCGTCAGCGACCAGAATCCTTTCACCGGGGGCTCGCCCTTGGCGAAAGTCACGGTGTAACGCTGGCTTCCGTCCAGTCGCGCGCCGTTGGCATCGAGGTCCTGGTAAAAGTAGGTCGCTTCGTTCGGCTTGTTTACATAGATGTTCGACTTGGCTACTGCAGTGCGGCTGAAGTAGTCGGTGCCGAATCGGGCGCCGTTGCGGATGGTGGTCCAGTTGCCCGGCAACGGAATTCCGAAGTTGCGGAACTCGAGCAGCGGTGCGATCAGTTCGCGCTCGGTCCGTACAGCTTCGTCGGTGATCGTCGCCTTGAGGGCGGGGTCACGTGCAGCGGCATCGACCAGCGCCAAGGCCTTTGCGTATTGGGCCTGCTCGCCCGGAAGTGGCGTGGTGTCGGCCAGCACCGTGGCCAATTCATCCCAGAACGTGGCCGGGTCCACCTTGGGCGCTTCGCTGCCATCCGGTTGCGGCGGGGGCGCGGGAAAGTCCGGCGTGCTGCTCCAGTCGCGTGTCTTCATGCGGCCATCGAACTGTGACAGTGGGTACATGTCGATCTGGCTCAACAGTGCCTGCACCGCTTGTCGATCTTCTTCAGTGTCGTCAAGGAAGACGCGTGGTATGGCGTAGCCACTGAAGGTGGTGCTGCGGAAGACACGGTTGATCTTCTCCGGCGGCTCCCCCTTCCAGTCTGGCCCCACCAGCAGGTAAAAACCCGGCGGCGTTGCGTACATGCTGCCCAGCTCGGCGAAGCTGTCGGTCCGCGTGTCGACCACCTGGTACACCCAGAAGCGGGTGCCGAAATCCGGCACCTGCAGGACGACCGGTTCAATGTCCAACGCCAGTGGACCGCCGCCATACACCACGTCCTGGTTGGGGCACGCCACCTCACGTTCGCTCGGTGCGACATAGTCGGTCAGCATGCTCAGCTGGTTGGGGGGCGCCGCCGGCAGGACCCCTCCCAGCCGGCCCGGGCCAGGGAGTGACTGGAAGTTCACCCGACGGTTGTAAATGTTCACCATCGGCCATGCCCAGAAGTACACGTCTCGCGCCGCCGATCGGGCATAGGCTTCGGTCAGTCGCGTGCCCGGCATGGGGCCCGCGGTTTCATCTGATGCAGACGTGGGCGAACGGTGCGTTTGGTCTGCCATGGCAGTTCCCGTGCGGTGGGCCGAAGCCACGATGCTGGGGTATGCGCAGAGCGCCCGCCTCTGGTGTTCTACGCAGGGGAAGCCAGTAAAAGTACGGTGTCTCCTGTACCTGATTAACCAGATTTCGCCGAAAAGCTTATCTCTGGTCACCCAGCTGCCGAAACTTCACCGCTAATCTGCCGACTCCGCTTTCGGCCAGTAGAAGACCTCTGCCCTACCCCTGATAACGATCCCTTATCACTAGGGTCACGGGCCTGGGGAATTCGCGTGAGCCATAGCTCCTGATTCGCCTCGTAAGGGGCAAGTAGGGTTCCAACTGTGCACGCCGGCCATCGTCGGCCACCCACGTACCGATGGAGCCCCGAAATGTCCGCTTCCACCAACCGTCTGCCACCCGGCGTGGAATCGCGGCGAAGGCGCAACGCCGAGTTGCGCCTCGCCTGCGCTGAAATCAAGCCGATGCTTTCGCGGCAATCTTGATCGACTTGACGTTCACGAACTCCTTCAGACCTTCCGGACCGTGCTCGCGACCATAGCCCGACGCCTTCACGCCACCGAACGGAAGCGTTGGCGATGCCACGTCGAAGGTGTTGATGAAGATCATGCCGGTGTCGAAGTACTTGCTGGCCAGCTCCCGGGCGCGCTGCACGTCACGGCTGAAGATGCCCCCGCCCAGGCCGTAGCGGCTGTCGTTGGCGATGCGCATGGCATCCTCATCGTCCTCGGCGCGGATGATGGCCGCTGCAGGACCGAACAGCTCATCTTCGTAGGCCACCTGCCCCGGCGCCACATCCGCCAGCACCGTGGCCGGGTAGAACCAGCCGGTGCGGTCCGGCACTTCACCGCCCACCAGAAGACGGGACCCTTGCGAGACGCTCTTGGTCACCTGTTCGTGCAGCTTGTCGCGCTGCGCCTTGGAGACCATGGGGCCGAGCTGGGTGTCGTCGGCATTCGGGTCGCCCATCCGGATCGCTTCGAACGCCTTTGCATAGCCGCTGACGAAGGCGTCATAGTTCTTCTTTGTCACGATGAAGCGCTTGGCGTTGACGCAGGTCTGGCCGTTGTTGAACAGGCGGCCCTTGACGCAGGTCGCCACCGCCAGATCCAGGTCGGCATCGTCCAGCACCAGATAGGCGTCGTTGGAGCCCAGTTCAAGCACGGTCTTCTTGAGGGCCGCACCGGCCTTGGCTGCCACGGTGCGCCCTGCCGCCTCGCTGCCGGTCAGTGTCACCGCGCGCACCAGATCGTTTTCCACGATGTCATTGGATTGATCGTGGCTGATCAACAGCACCCCGAACAGCCCCTTGGGCAGCCCGGCACTTTCGTAGATATCACGCAGCAGCAGCCCACTGCCGGTGCAGCTCTCGGCATGCTTGAGCAGTACGCCATTGCCGGCCATCAGGCTGGCGATGGAATAGCGGATCGCCTGGTAGGCCGGGAAGTTCCACGGCTGAATGCCGTAAACCACGCCGATGGGCGCGTGGGTCACGATGCCTGTGGCACCGTCCACATCGCGCTCCTCATCGGCCAGCACGACCGGCCCCTGCTTGGCGGTGTAGTCACAGATGCCGGCACACAGCTCGATCTCGGTACGGCTGTCTTCGATGAGCTTGCCGACCTCGTCGGTCATCAGCTGTGCGAACTCTTCCTTACGCTCGCGGAGTGCTTTTGCGATGCCAGCGATGACGGTTGCGCGCTCATCCAGGCTACGCAGACGCCATTGCAGAAACGCTTCATGGCTTGCCTTCACGACGGCGGCTGCTTCAGCGTCGGACATGTAGGAATAGGTGGCGACCACTTCCTCGGTCAGCGGATTGATCGTGGTGAGTTGCTTGTTGGGCATGGAAAGAGACTCTTCACTTCAAAAGGCGGTCCGGAAAGGGTCGCTTTCGTGCAGTTCCTCTGCCGTGAATTCTTCGGCGGTGCGCCTCACTGGAGGTTCACTGGACCCCATTGCTACAGTGCGCCTTCGGCTTGCCCTGACGAACTCCCTACATGCGCTCCTGGTTGCGAACAGTCTCCATCACCCTGACTGCCTCCTTGGCTACCGCCGCTGTGGCCAGCCTGATGCAGACCCAGATCAATCTGCATGCGCTTACCCAGCTGGGCCTTGAGGTCAGCTGGCAGGCCCGGGCTGCCGTTACCGTGGAGGATCTGGCCCGGTTCGGACCTGTGATGGTTGGTTTTTCGCTGGCCGGCTGCGTCCTCGCGCTAGGTCTGCAGGCGGGCCTGCGGCGGTTGGGGTTGAGCGCCCTGCCCTGCGCGCTGCTCGCCAGTCTGGTTGGGTTGGCCATCGTGCTGGCGCTGCTGCGCAGCGTGATCCCGATGCCGGCGATCGCTGCGATCCGGGAGATGCCCGGCCTCGCCGTGCTCAGCGTGTGTGGGCTGGTGGGAGGGTACGTGAGCCACACGCTGAAAGTACGTGTCGTGCACGGAGCACGCCGGCACGGCCGGGCGGCTTACCTGCTGCCTGCTTGCCTGGTGTTGCTGCCGCTTGCGTCGTTCCTGTTGATGCGCCCGATGCCGGAACGGTCACAGCCCCCTGCGGCGGCGGGATACCACGCCACCATCGTCGCCGACGGCCTGCAGTGGCCGTGGTCGCTGGCGGAACTGCCGGACGGAAGACTGCTCGTCACCGAGATGGCTGGCCGCCTGAAGGTGATTGACCACGCCGGCGAACGTGTGGACGTCGACCTTTCCAGATTGCCCGAGGGGTATCAGCGGGAGCGCGTGATCGGTCTGATGGACATCGCCCTCTCCCCCGATTACGAGAACGACCGCCGCATCTATCTGACGCAGGGCTACCGTGATCCGCGTGGCGTGGGCGTCCGTTTGATGCGTAGTGCGCTCAACTTCGCCGGCGATGAGTGGTCGATAGATCAGGTGGAGGTTCTATTCGAATCCACGCCAAAGCCCAGCGACGGCAACAACGGCGGGCGCTTGGCGTTTCTCGACACGCACACCCTGCTGATGACGGTGGGCGATGGGAGTGCACGCCGGGAGGAAGCCCAGAACCAAAGCAACTCGCTGGGCAAAGTGATGCGCATTTCGCTCGCCCCGAGTGCAAACGGCGCGGCCATATACACCTCAGGCCACCGCAACCCGCAAGGCATCGTGCGTGACCCCTTCACCGGCGCCGTGTATGTGAGCGAACACGGGCCGCGCGGCGGCGATGAGCTCAACCGGCTTCGACCGGGTGGCAATTACGGCTGGCCGCTGGTCAGTCACGGAATCGATTACCCGTTTGCCCGGGTGAGCCCGTTTACGCATCACCAGGGGTTCGAGGACCCGGAGGTGATCTGGTCGCCGTCCATCGCACCCTCTGGCTTGGCCGTCTATCAAGGCGCCCTTTTCCAGGGATGGCAGGGCGATTTCCTGGTGCCGGCATTGCGTGAGCGGAGTGTCCGCCGCCTTGTTCGCGATGGTGACCGTGTAGTGCGCCAGGAGCTGTTGCTCGGTGAACTCGGCGAACGTATTCGTGACGTCAAGGTCGCTGGAGATGGTTCCATCTACGCGCTCACCGACGGGGTGGACGGGAAGCTGCTGCGGATGGTGCCAAGGGACCCCTTGAGCACGCCGCTCAAGTGACGCCGGCCGCGACGCTTGCGGTGTCGCGAGCGCTGGAACTATCGGGAATTCATGCCCACTAGCTGCCGTGATCGGCCAACGCATCGTGAAAGTCGAGCTCGTGGACGATGACAACCCGAGATCCTGCTTTACGCAGCTTAATGGCCTTCTCGACCTTGCGTCCGTAGCACGCAAACGCCCAGCACGGATTCCCTTCTGCACCAATGACCAGGTAGTGGACTTTCTTTGAAGGCGATGAATGGGCCGATCCCCCAAGCCTCTTAACGACGCCTTCGAATTCGGCGCGGGTGAAGCGCGACGATGCGCCTGTAAAGCAGAAGCCCCTTTCCATGAAGCTGATCTCTGGATCCACCGCGCATAAGCCAACGATCTGCCGCCCTTCCAACACGCGCGGACTGGTGATTGTGCGGTCGTCAAGCAAGGGCGTGAACTCTGCGAAGAAAGCTTGGAGCATCGCGTGTTCCTTCGCGTCTATCTGCTTGTCGGCAAGCACCCCTGTGATCAGGCTGCCCACCTCGTCGAAGGGCCAGCATGTTTTCAGGTGCTCGTGATCTGCCATCCAATCGGACAGGGCGCGCAGCTCTTCCACGGAGATATGCGTGTCCGCGACGATGCCCCCCATGATGGCGTGCAACCGCTGCAGGTCGGCAGTCACGTCGTCGTAGAACTCAGTCGAGCGCAGGCGTTCACACAGCCACACGATGTCTGCGTGTTCTTCCTCGGTCAGGATGCCGTCGGCTACCGCGGCAGTGACAACCGGCACGAGCTCGTTGAAGGAGTGCTGGTCACGCACGGCGTCGTGCTCGGCCAGCCACAGATTGAGGTAGTCGAGCTCAAGGGCGTTGATCTGGCCGTCGATCACGATACCTTCGACGATGCCGATGAGCGCGTTGACGGACTTGTCCAGCCGGGCTTTCGAGGTGAACTTGAAATAGTTGCGGTGATCCGAGTGCATTGCGTTACGTCCCTGTTCAACGCCGTCCAGTGGCGTGTTGTGGAAACTTACCGCCTTATCGCCATCAGGCGCTAGAGCCGAGATTACACCCGCCCGGGACCGGTCACGGGCATTCTGGCAGCGTGCCCGCGCGTCCACGCGCTATGTGCAGGTTCTTGGGGGGTACCGGCTGGTAGAGGCAATGTCGCGTTTCGCTCCATCCCATGCTGCGCTGTCCCGCGTCATTCCGCGCGTGGGGTAGTTACATTGCCCCAACGCAGCTCGAACCTCAGTTCCAGCGCCTGCCCCGACTCCAGCCGCTTCGGCGCCAGCGTGAACCCATCAGGCGGCCCAGTCTGAGGCTCCACACAGGTCGCGTGCGCAGTCCCGTCATACACCACCCAGTGATCCGAGTCCGCCCGCAGCTCCAGCCGCTGCGCCCCAGACACCAGCACCACCTCAGCCTGGTTGATGAAACAGTCATCCCACGGCCCGGTCGCGGGCGCGGGCGCGACACAAGGCAATGTAGCGATGCCCTCCCCGTCCCGTGGATACATCGCACTCGGCGAGAACAGCAGCTGATCCGGCTTCCGGAACCACGGGTGCCAGCCAAGTACCGCCGGCATCGCCTGGTCGCCGGCTTGCACCGCCAGCCTCAGCTTCAGACGGTCGGGCAGCACATGGATCGCCTGCGTCGCACGCCCCCCGAAAGGCCAATGCCCATCCTCAGGAAGCGCCAGTGACAGCGTCGCGGTATCCGCCCCAAGATTTTCAATCCGCCACGGCCGCGAGAACCCTACGCCATGGATGGCATGCGCCCCAAGGTTCGGTGGGAGCTCAAACGCCTTGCCATCAAACACAAAGCGCCCCTGCCGAATCCGGCCCGCCCAAGGCACCATCGGATAGCACCCCCATCCAATGGCGGCCGCCCCACCCTCGTCCTCGCCCACCAGCCAGTCCACATCGTCGTACCGCATCTGGGCGATACGGCCACCGGCGTCCGGTGCAAGCGCGACCTCCAGCCTGCCCGCGCGCAACCAGTACAGGCGCCCACCATGCAGGGGCGCCTGCGCATCATCCTTGGGTGACGCCGCTTCAAACGCCATACGGATCGATCGTCCGGATGCTGCCGTCCGCCTCCATGTGCAGCGGCGTGCACTTGACTGAGCGCAGATGGGTCACGCCGCCGGACAACAAGGCGTCGTGATAGAAGAGATGCCACTGGCCCTCGAACGCGCAGATGGAGTGGTGCGTGGTCCAGCCCACCACGGGCTTCAGGATCACGCCGCCATAGGTGAACGGTCCGTACGGACTGTCGCCGATGGCGTAACACAGCAGGTGCGTATCACCGGTCGAGTACGACAGGTAATACCGCCCATCGTACTTGTGCAGCCACGGCCCTTCGAAGAACCGGCGCGCGTGGTCATCAGCCCGCAGCGGCTGTCCGTGCTCGTCCAGGATGACGATCTCGCGCGTGGGCTCCGCCAGTCGGGTCATGCCCGCGTCCAGCCGCGCTACACGCGGCCCCAGTGCAGGCGCATCGCCGGTGGGCTCCTCATGTTCCGCATCAAAGCGATTGTCCCGGTACTTCTGCAGTTGGCCGCCCCAGATGCCGCCGAAGTAAAGGTAATGCGCGCCGTCGTCGTCCTCGTACACGGCCGGATCGATGGAGTACGTGCCCTCGATCGGCTCGGGCTCGGCGGTGAACGGGCCTTCGGGACGATCCGCCACGGCGACGCCGATGCGGAACATGCCCTGCCCGTCCTTGGCCGGGAAATAGAGGTAGTAGCGGCCGTCGCGGTGGGCCGCATCCGGCGCCCACATCTGCTGCGCGGCCCAGGGCACGTCGCGCAGATGCAGCGCTAGGCCGCAGTCGGTGGCCTCACCTTCGGGGGAGTCCATCCGCAGCACGTGGTAATCCTCCATGCGGAAGTGGCCACCCTCGTCGTCGAAGGACGCGCCGCCGTCGATATCGTGCGACGGATAGAGGTACAGGCGCCCTTCGAACACATGGGCCGAGGGGTCGGCCGTGTAGATGTGGGTCACCAGCGGCGGGGAGATGGCATGCGCCGCGAGCCGATCAAGGGTGCTTCCCTGCCGACGCAGGTGCAGGTCCTGCTCGATGCGCGTCTCCATCCCTTTGTCGATCTTGTAGAGGAAGAGCAGTGCAACGGCGACCAGGAAGGGAATGGAGCAGTAGAGGCTCACCGTCAGCCGGATGCCGTCCACCACCGCCTGCGGCTGTTGTTCCGCGCCGGTCTGATAGCCGTGGTGCGCAAGAATGCCGGCGACCAGCGCACCGCCGATGCTGAGCCCGATCTTCAACCCGCACAGCATCGCGGAGAAGATGATCGCGGTGGCGCGGCGATGGTTCTTCCATTCGGAGTAATCGGCCACATCGGCGATCATCGCCCACAGCAGCGGGATGGTGATGCCGTAGCAGAACCCGTGCAGCATGAAGGCGCCGAAGGCCACGCCGACCGCCGTGGGCGGAAACAGGTAGAACACCAGCAGGAACACGGTGGATACCAGCAGTGCGCCACCGAATACGTCACGTTTGCCGAAGCGGTCGGCCAGGCGCCGGGAGACCCCGATGCCCAGGATCATGCACAGGATGCCGCAGGCGTTGAACAGGCTGAACGCCGAGGTCGCCGGGTCCTCCGGCCAGGTGAAGCCGGACAGGCCCCACCCGTTGAGTGTCGCGTTCAATCCGCCGATGAAGCGGTTGAAGCCGGTGGTGTCGAGGAAGCCCGCCAGCGCGGCCTCGCTCATGTAGTACTGGAAGTAGTAGATGTAGGTGCCGCCCTTCAGGGCCAGGTTGATGAAGACCAGCACCGTCAGGGCCAGCATCACCTTCCACGGCCGGTTGTGCAGCAGGTCGGACAGGTCCTGCATCACCCCGCCGGTCTGTTCCTTGGCCGGCACGATGCGCTCGCGCGTGGTGGCGAAGGTGACCAGGAAGAACAGCGTGCCCACCACCGCGAACACCGTCATCACCCGCTCGAAGCCCTGCACCCGATCCCCGTCGCCCAGGATCAGCACCAGCGGCAACAGCAGGACCTGGATGATGAACTGCGCGATCATCACCGCCACGAAGCGGTAGGCAGAGAGGCTGTTGCGCTGGGCCATGCTGCCGGTGAGCACGCCGCTGAGCGCGGAGTACGGCAGGTTGTTGGCCGCGTACACGAACATCAGCAGGCCATAGGTCACCAGCGCATAGAGAACCTTGCCCTGCGCACCCAGGTCCGGCGTGCTGAAGGCGAGCAGCGACAGCACGCCGAACGGGATCGCCGTCCACAGGATCCAGGGCCGGAACTTTCCCCACCGGCTGACGGTGCGGTCGGCGGCAATGCCGATCAGCGGGGTGAACACGAAGGCACCCAGCAGGCCGATCACGAAGATGATCGTGGCCGCCGTGGCGGGCGGCAACCGGTACACATCGGTATAGAAGAACGCCAGATAGGTGATCAGCGTCTGGAAGATCAGGTTGGCCGCGAGGTCGCCCAGGCTGTAGCCCAGCTTCTCCCGGACGGACAGGATGTGCTCGGGGGTATCGCCGTGGCGGGCATCAGTCACGATTCGCCTCCACCGTGAAGCGGCTCCGCACGCGGGCATCGGCGCTTGAGCCGCCTATCCGCACCTCATACGCCCCGGCCGGAACGACATAGGTGCCGCGCGCGTCGTCGTACTCGCGCAGCGCCTGCTGCGCGTCCAGCTCGAAGGTCACGGTACGCCGCTCGCCCGGCGTCAGGTGAACGCGTTGGAAGCCGCGCAGGGTCTGTTGCGCATCGCCTGCACCCGCTGCAAGCCGCCGCACATACAGCTGCACCACTTCATCGCCCGCCCGCTTGCCGGTGTTGGCCACCTCCACCTGCACCTTGAGCGTGCCGTGGTCGGCCATACGGGGCGCATCGAGGCTTGGCTTGCCGTAGTCGAAACGGGTATAGGACAGGCCGTAGCCGAAGGGATACAGCGGCGTGCCGCGGAAATAGCGGTAGGTGCGGCCCTCCATCGCGTAATCATCGAACGCGGGCATTGCCTGGTCTGCGCGGTAGAACGTCACCGGCAGCCGGCCGCCCGGATTGACGTCGCCAAACAGCGCCTCGCCCACGGCGGTGCCGCCGCGTTGCCCGGGATACCAGCTCATCAGGATCGCGGAGAGGTTCGTCTGGGCCCACTCCACCGCCAGCGCCGATCCTCCCGTCAGCACCATCACCACAGGCTTGCCCGTGGCGTGCAGCGCTTCCAGCAGGGCGCGCTGGGTAGCGGGCAGACGCAGGTCGGTGCGGTCGCCGCCGGCGAAGCCCGGATAGTTGACCGTCATCTCTTCGCCCTCGACATCGCCGGTCAGGCCGCCGACGAACACCACCACGTCCGCACTCCGGGCGGCATCGACGGCTTCTTCGAACGGCGGCTTCGCCCCGGGCATGCGCCAGCCCAGCCGCACGCCGGCGTCGCGCTCGGCATCGTAGTACTCCAGCGTCAGCGCATAGGCACGGCCCGCCTGCAGGTCCAGATCGACACCGTCGCTGCGCAGGCGATCACTGTTGGCCCAGTGGTCCAGCACCCGCTTGCCATCCACGTAGAGGCGGAAGCCGTCGTCGGCCGCCGCCTCGATCCGGTAGCGGCCCGATACCGGCGGCAGCAGTTGGCCACGCCAGCGGATGCTGAAGCCATCGTTGGGGATGCCCTGCCCTGGTGCGGCCTCGCCGCGGGCCAGCAGGTTGTCGGTCGGCGAGCCGCGGTCCCAGCGGAACCCGATCTGGGCATCGGTGCGCACCAGCGCCGGCGTCCCTGACAGATCGGGCGTACGGAAGTACTCACCGCGCAGGCCGCGTTCCGGGGAGTCGGCCGAGGGCCGCAGATACGCCGCCTCGATCAGCGGCGTCGCGCTGGGATCGTCGCGCCCTTCGACCAGGTCCACACCACGCGCATAGCGCACCTCGATGCCCTTCGCCGCCTCGCGGATGCCCTGCAGGATCGTCACCGGTGCCGCCGGGGTGCCGAAGTAATTGCCGAGCAGTGCCATCGTGTCATCGGCCGTGGGGCCGACCACTGCGATGCGCTTGAGGTTGCGTGACAGCGGCAGCACGCCATCGTTCTTCAGCAGCACCAGTGATGCCTGCGCGGCCTTCAGGGCCAGCGCATCGTGCGCCGGGGCCTGGTTCACCGAGGCCGGAATCCGTGCCCAGCGCACGCGCTCGGGCGGATCGAACATGCCCAGCCGCATCCGCGCGGTGAACAGGCGCGTCACCGCATCGTCGATCTCGGCTTCGCTGATCAGGCCTTGGCGTACGGCGGCCGGCAGCGTGGCGTACTCCTGGCCGCACTCCAGCTCGGTGCCGTTCTTGACCGCCAGTGCCGCCGCAGCTTCGCGGGTGGGGACGATGTTGTGATGCTTCCAGATATCCACGATGGCCCAGCAATCCGACACCACGTAGCCCTTGAACCCCCACTCGCGGCGCAGCACGTCGCGCAGCAGGAACTGGCTGGCGCTGGCGGATTCGCCGTATACCCGGTTGTAGGCCCCCATCACCGCATCCACCTGGCCCTCCTTCACCAGCGCCTCGAACGCCGGCAGGTAGGTGTCGTACAGATCGCGCTTGCTGGGGCGGGCATCGAAGTGGTGGCGATCGGCCTCGGGACCGCTGTGCACGGCAAGGTGCTTGGCCGTGGCGTCCAGCTTGCGGTACACCGGGTCATCGCCCTGCAGGCCCTGCACGAAGGCGACGCCCATCCGCGCGGTGAGGTACGGGTCCTCACCGTAGGTTTCCTGGCCGCGTCCCCAGCGCGGGTCGCGGAAGATGTTGATGTTCGGCGACCAGTAGGTCAGCCCCTGATAGCGGGCGTGAAAACCTTCACGGACGAACTGGTGATGCTTGGCCCGCGCCTCGTCGCTGATGGTGGTGGCCACCTGCCCCATCAACGGCACGTCGAACGTGGCGGCCAACCCGATGGCCTGCGGGAACACCGTCGCCTGCCCTGCCCGCGCGACGCCGTGCAGGCCTTCGTTCCACCAGTCGTAGGCCGGAACGCCCAGGCGCTCGATGGCGGGCGCGGCGTTCTGCATCTGGGCGGCCTTTTCTTCCAGGGTCATCTGCCCCACCAGCGCGGCGGCGCGGGTTTCAAAGCTCGCCGATGTATCCAGCCACGGCTGGGTGTCGGCGGCGTGACCGGTGCTCGCCACTGTCATGGCAGCGCACAGCGCCAGCGTGCGGAAGATGGGGCCGCGACGGCCGCTGTGGAGGGAAGACGTACGCGTCATCAGTTGCTCCTCAAAGCGCGCTCGTCGCGCGCGAATGGTCCCAGCAGGGCGCCGACGAAGCCGCTTGCGCGATCCGTACTCAATACCGTTCCGTCCACGTCGGCGGCGAGGGTCTGCCAGCCACGCCTTTCGTCCGTATCGAACGCGAAGGCATAGCGCCCCTCGTCACCGGCGATCTGCAAGCGCAACGACGTGGCTGCGGTCACCTCACGCGTGGCCAACGTGCGGGTCACGCCGCTGCCGTCGCGCGCTTCAAGGAAGATCGCCACGCGATCGCCGCCGAGGCTGCGCACGCCCAGGAAGTACCAGTACGCCTCGTTCTGGAACGCAGCAAGGCCTGCCGCCACACCCGCCCCCGGCCGCGTCATGTCGGTGCTGGCCTCGAAGCGCAGGTGCTGCTGGCGACGCCCGAGGAAGGCGGGATTGCGCAGCGTGTCCAGGTTCTCCGTCAGCGGATGCACGGCCAGGGCGCCCGGACGCAGGCTGAGGTCTGCCCACGCCTGTTTGGGGACGCGTACCTGCACCCATCCGGTGCCAAGCGTGGGTGCATCGAAGTCGTCGCGATCGATGAAGTTGCCGGTCGACGGTGCCTGCGCGGCATCGCCCTGCATCCATGACGGTACCTTGACCGCATACGGAATGGTCTGCTCGGCCGGCAGGATCACTGGCCAGCCGTCACGCCATTGCACGGGCAGCAGATACGTCTCCCGCCCCGTGTTGTAGTGTCGCGTCTGGTAGTTGCGGCTGGCCAGAAACACGGCCCACCAGGTGCCGTCCGGACCTTCCACCAGGTCGGCGTGCCCGGCATTGGTGATCGGCAGCGGCCGGTCGTCGGGCAGGTCGCGCTGGGTGAGAATCGGATTGCCCGCATACGGGAGGTACGGCCCCCACACCTGGCGGCTGCGCAGAACCACCTGGGAATGCTGCGGGCCGGTGCCACCCTCGGCGTCGGAGAGGTAGTACCAGCCGTCGTGCTTGTAGATGTGCGGCCCCTCGATCCAGATCGGGTTCTTCGCCGGCTCCACGCCGCCGTCGATCAGCACCCTGCGCGGCCCTATCGGCTTGAACGCGGTCAGATCGATCTGCTGCATCCAGATGGCGCGGTGGCCTTCGTAGCGCTGCGGACCGGGCGGCACATCGTTGTTGACCAGGTAGACGGCGCCGTCTTCGTCGAAGAACAGCGACGGGTCGATGCCCTCCACGCTGGCCAGCCAGTGTGGGTCGGACCAGGGGCCGGCAGGGTCGCGCGCGGTCGCGATGAAGTTGCCGCCACTGTCGACGGCCGTGGTGACCACATAGAACATGCCGTCGTGGTACTCGATCGCCGGCGCGAAGATGCCACGGGAGACGTTCAGGCCATCGAAGTCCAGCTGCGTGGGGCGATCGATCACGTTGCCGATCTGCTTCCAGTGCACCAGATCGATGCTTTCGAATACCGGAATACCCGGGAAGTAGGTGAAGCTGGAAGTGACCAGATAGAACCGGTCATTGGCGCGGACGATGCTCGGGTCCGCATGGAAGCCGGCCAGGATCGGGTTGCGGTAGTGACCGGCGGGCAGCGGAGTCTCGAAGGCCGCGTCGTGACCGGCATATTCGAACCAATCGAAGTAGACCGGCGGCGCCGGCGTGGCACCGAGCGATGGCGCAGCAGGCAGCAGCAGGAGCAGCGTGGCAATCAGCAGGCGCATCAGGGGACCTCCGCGGCGGTGAGGGAAATCTCGAAGGGGCCGGCCGGCGCACCGCTGCTGTCGCGCAGCGTGCAGACGGGACCGTCCGCCCAGCAATAGCGCACACGCAACGCGCCGCTCCGGTAGTGCCGGCCGCTGGCCGGCTCCACGCAATCCATGCAATCCAAAACAACCTCACGCCCCTCCAGCACCGCGTCGGCATAGCGGCAGTGGCGTGCGTCGGCGTCACAGAGCTCGAATCCTATGGGGCCGTTCGCACCGGTCGTGGCCAGGGTGCCGGTGACGTTGTCGAACGCGAGCGTTGTTTCGCCCTGCGCGCGCGACGCCGTGCGAACCGTCGGGCCGGAAGGTGCCAGCGCCCGTTCGCCGTAGACCACGTGACGCGCCACCCGGGCGAGGCGCCGGCCCAGCTCCTGTTTGTTGGGCGGGTGGATGTCGTACGCGTCGCCGATGTCGATCGCCACCGCGAGCCCGGTATGCGGGTCTTCCGCCGCGACGCGGCGCTGCGCCTCGCGCACCTGTGCCCAGCCACTCTCGCCCGGGGCTTGAGGCGGCTGCCCATAGCCGGCCAACTGCACCACCAGCAGCGGCATCCGCGCACCGAACCGGCTGCGCCAGTCATCGCGCAGGCTGCGCAGCCGGTTGGCATAAGCGGCGCCGTCACCCGTGTTGGACTCGCCTTGGTACCAGAGCATTCCACGCAGGCCATAGCCGCCGAGCGGCGCGATCATGCCGTTGTACAGCGTCGACAGACCCGTGGCGGCATGCCAGGGCGCCAGCGGCGGTGCCTGTGCACCGGCCGCCACCCGGTAGTGCCACGGCGCGTCCAGGACGATGCGCGTGCCGTCGTCCAGCTCCACCGCATGGGCGTCGGCCGGTCCCGACAGCCCACCCTCGCCGTAGGTATCCAGCACGTTGATCACCACCGTGTTCTCGCCGGCGTTCAAGAGACCGGCGGGAAGGGTATAACGCCGCGCCTCCGCTGCACCGTACTGGCTGCCCACCGCCACGCCGTTGACCCAGGTCATGTCCGTCTCATCGACGGCGCCCAGCGCAAGCCGTGCGCCCTGCGCCGCCTGCGCGGCGGTCAGCGTGACCTGGGTGCGGTACCAGACCATGCCGTTGTAGTCGGCAAGCGCCGGCACGCCCCAGCGCTCCCATGCGCCCAGCCCGGCGGGGGCCGTGTGCCATGCCGTGTTGTCTTCGCCCGGCTGCCAGGGAGTGTCGCCTTGCAAGGCTCCGTCGCGCATCGACCACCACTGCTGCCATACCTCGCCCCAGCCCGCGGTTGCCGCCGCAGGGTTGCTTGCGTAGACCGTGAGCAGGTCAAGCGCGGGGTCCATGCCGCCCTGCATACGCAGCGCGTCGGCGCTGGTCCACGCCTCGATCCGCGAGCCGCCCCACGCCGCCTGGATCAGCCCCATCGGGACGTCGACGGTCTTCTGCAGTTCACGCGCGAAGTAGAAGCAGGCGGCGGAAAAGTCGCGCACCGCGGCTGGCGACGCCGGCTTCCACGCGGTCGGCGCCGGGAACGTGCTCTGCGGCGTAACGGCTGCCGCCTTGGGCACGGTGAACAGGCGGATCGTCGGGTGCGTGGCGGAGGCGATCTCACTGTCTGCGTCGAGCGCGCGCCGCACCGGCAGTTCCATGTTCGACTGCCCGGAACACAACCAGACATCGCCCATCTGTACGTCATGCACGTTCTGGGTGGCCGTCCCTGCGCGGACGGTCATGTCGTGAGGGCCGCCGGCGGGAATGGGTTTCAGCGTTGCATGCCACTGGCCGCCGGCGTCCGCGCGCGTGGTGACGGTTTGTCGCGCGAAGACCACGGAGACCGGGGTGCCGGGCGCAGCATGGCCCCAGACCGGAATCGGCTGGTCGCGCTGCAGCACGGCGTGATCCTGGAACAGCGGATGCAGCAGCGGTGTTGCCGGTTCCTGTGCCACGGCCGTCATGGCAGCGCATGCCACGGCGGTCGCCAGCATCCAGACGATCACCCGTGTCCGACTCATCGCCCATCTCCCGGCGCGGAAGGAAACTGCAGGCGCTGGTACCACGCCAGCGCGTGTGGCGGCGCGGTTTCGCCCGCAGGCAAGGGCCTGCCGCTGACCGACTGGAAGTACGCGACACTGGCATCGCGCCACCACTGCGCTTCGCGCCGCTGGATGCCGAGGAAGGCGGCGACCTGCGCATGCCGCTGCGCATCCACCCTGCCCTGCAGGCCTGCCCAGGTGGCCTTCATGCCCTCTACCTGGCGTACACCCAGGGAGTAACGCCCCACCAGTTCGTCCCACAGCGGTCGTCCTGAGGCCATGCGGTGATCCCACGGGACATGGTGGAACCACAACAGCAGCGGCTCCGGCACCCGTGCCAGGTCGCCGTACACGGCGGCCACCTCGGGGGAGTACTGGGCCACCGCGTTGCTGCCGCGCGCGGTGCGATCGAAGCCGATGCCATCGCGGTCGGCGCGGTGGTAGTACACGGCGGTCCAGTCCGCGCGCGGACCGCCGTCCACCCAGGGCCCCGGCCCGTAATGGTGCCCGCGCGCCATCAGGTGGTGCAGGCCCAGCGGCGTCATGTAGTTCACCGCCGCCTCGCGCGAATCCATCATCATCTCGACGATGGGTTGCACCACCTCGGGATCCGGCGTGAACGTCATCGCCGCCCAGTCCGCCGCGATCTTGCGGCTGGAGCGCTGGGGATTCCAGGCGAGACGACCGAAGGCATACCAGTTGGCCTGATCGAAGTGCGAGCCGCTCCAGGTGCGGTCATTGCCGATGTTGGCGACGCCGGCAATGCCGGTCAGGAGCTGCGCGACCGTGGCGCCCGCGCTGCCTGCATGGGTATCGGACTGCAGCACCTCCTCGTACAGCGGCCCCAGGTACACCAGATGTGTGGCGAAGCCGAGATACTCCTTGGTGATCTGGACCTCCATCATCAGCGGCGTGCGTGGCATGGCCCCGAACAGCGGATGGAACGGCTCGCGTGGCTGGAAATCGATGGGCCCATTCTTCACCTGCACGATCACGTTCGGGAGGAACGCACCGTCCAGGCCGGCGAACTCGGTGTACGCCTGGGTGGCGCGGTCCGTCGGCACCTCGTGCGCGTAGACGAAGGCCCGCCACATCACCACGCCCCCGTGCGGTGCCAGCGCGGCGGCCAGCAGGTTCGCGCCGTCCGCATGCGAGCGACCATAGTCCTGTGGGCCGGGCTGCCCCTCCGAATTGGCCTTCACCAGAAAGCCGCCGAAATCCGGAATGCGTGCGTAGATCTCGTCGGCCTTGTCGCGCCACCAACGCTGCACGGCCGGGTCGAGCGGATCGGCGGTTTTCAGCCCGCCCAGCTCGATGGGGGCGCTGAAGCCCGCGCTCAGGTACACGCGGATGCCGTACGGCCGGAACATGTCCGCCAGCGCGGCCGCTTTGATGAGATATGCCGGCGCAAGGCTCTGCGCGCTCGCGTTTACATTGTTCAGTACGGTGCCGTTGATGCCGAGCGAGGCGTTGGCACGCGCATAGTCCGTATAGCGTGGGTCCCGCCACTCCGGCAGGGTCTGCCAGTCCCACAGCGAGCGGCCCGCATAGCCGCGCTCCACGTAGCCGTCCAGGTTGTCCCAGTGGTCGAGCACGCGCAGCCCGAGCCGTGGCGATTCGCGAACCTCGAGGTCATCGAGTGACGCACCGGTCTGCAGCAGTCGCAGCAGATGGAACACGCCATACAGCACCCCGATATCCTGGCGTGCGGCCACCAGCAGCACCTCGCGCCCGCCGATGTGCGCACGCCTGAGCAGGTAGCCGTCGTCGCCGAGTGATTCCATCTCCTTGCGGAGCGGCGCGATCACGGCCGACGAATCGGGGGTGCCCAGCACCACGCTGGCCTCCGCGCTGGGCGAGATCTGCATCCGCGGCGCGCGACCCAGCAGGCCGGTGAGGCCACGCACAAGCTCCTCGCGCGCGGCACGCTGCGTCGGGGTCTGATCGGGGGCCACGACCCCGCCCAGCCGTGTCCGGTAGTCGGTCGCGAGGGCAGGTTCCAGCGGTGCGTAGCGCAGCCAGAGGGCGTAGCCGTCCTCTGCGCGCACGCTGCCCGCGCAGGCGAAAAGTGCCAGGGCGACACCCAACATCCAGTGACACCGCTCGACATTCCAGCGGAGCAGCAGCGTTGCCAGCAAACCTTGTAAGCTGCGGACGTGCCCGCCTTGCGGCAGCGTCACAAAGAAGAAAGGCAACGCGTATTGGACAAGCCGAAGAAATCGGTCCGCCGCAAAACCAGCGGCGTGACGATCGACGAGGTGGCGGCGCTGGCCGGGGTATCGCCGATGACCGTGTCGCGCGCGATCAACCAGGGCAAGGTGCGCGATGTCACCCGCGAGCGCGTGATGCGCGCGGTGCGCGAGCTGGGTTATACGCCCAACCTGGCGGCGAGTTCGCTGGCCGCCGCGCAGCACACGCGCATTGCGCTGATCTACACCAATCCCAGCGGTGCCTACCTGCGGGAGCTGTTGGTCGGCCTGCTGCGGGTTGCCTCCAACGCCGCCATCCAGCTGGTCATCCACTACTGGGACAACTTCGATCCCGACGCCGAGCGCAAGGCCGCACGTGCCTTGGGCGGACGCGTGGATGGCGTCATCCTGCCGCCGCCATTGTGCGAATCGCAGGCTGCCGTGACCGAGCTGGTCAAGGCAGGCATCCCGGTGGTCGCGATCGCATCGGGTCACCTCAGCAACGATATTTCCTGCGTGCGCATCGACGATTTCCACGCGGGCAAGCAGATGGCCGAGCACCTCATCCAGCACGGTCACAGCCGTATCGGTTTCATCTGTGGCCGCACCGATCTCAGCGCGAGCGCGCGGCGCTACGATGGGTTTGTCAGCGCCCTGCATGACGCAGGCCTGCAGGTGGAACCCGGCCTCATCCAGCAGGGGGACTACACCTACCGTTCGGGGCTTGCCGCGACCGAGAAGCTGCTGTCCCACCGCCGGCCGCCGACCGCGATCTTCGCCAGCAACGACGACATGGGCGCGGCGGTGATCTCCGTCGCACACCGGCGCGGCCTGGAGGTGCCGCGCGACCTGTCGGTGGTGGGCTTCGATGACACCTCGGCCGCAACCACCGTCTGGCCGGAACTCACCACCATTCATCAGCCGATCGCCTCGATGGCCGATGCAGCCATCGATATCCTGCTGCGCACCATCCGCCGCAGGACGGATGATAGCCGCGTGTTGACCGACCACGTCGTGCCACACCGGCTGGTGATGCGCGATTCGGTCGCGAGCCCACCCAAGCGCCGATGACGCAGGGCGCATTGTCACGCGCCCGGGCATGCGATGGTGGTCTCGGCTTCATTCAAGGCACCCAGCGCGACGCGTGACACCGAGACGGTCATGGTTCCCGACGTTGCCAGCGACCAGGGGCGATCCAGCTTGCCGACCTCCGCGCCGGCCGCCGCCAGGCATTTCAACGGCACCCCCACGCGCGTCCATTTGCCTGCGGGCAAGCTCGCCAGGGCCGGTCCGATCGCAATGCGCGCCGTGCAGCCCGTGCCGCAACCGACCGCCAACCAGGCCTCGCCATGCGGGGCGGCGTCAACGCGCAGCGTGGTCAACAGCATCAGATCGCCGTTGCTCTCGCGCTGCAGGTCCAGCGGCGTGTGCGATTGCAGCGCGACGATCGCCTCCCCCTTGCCCGACCACGCAAGCCGACGGCCATCTTCCTGCGCCAGGTGATCCACGCCGGTGACCTTCAGTAGATCGCCCTCGAGCGATTCGGGCACCTGGGTGACGGTCACCCCCTGCCCTGTGCTGTCCTCCAGCCGCAGGGCCATGCCGGAGCCGGCATCCCCGCGCGCAAAGAACACACCGGCCGCCCCTTCGTTGCCGGTGACGCCCGACGCTTCCGGCAGCGCGGCCAGATCGCCATTGTCGGCATAGGTCAGGCCGAAGCCGAAGGCGAACTGCGGGTTGTAGTCCTTCTGCCTGACATTGTTGGCGTACTGCGTTGCCGTGCGCGGCCAGCTGAAGCTCAGCTTTCCCTTGAAGTCGTGCTGCACGCTGCCGTCCGGTCTGCGCAGCAGCACATCGGCAATACCGGCGCCTTCCGAGCCGGGCAGCCATGCCGCCACGAAGGCATCGGCGGCGTTGATCTCACGGTTCACCCACAGTGGGCGCCCGCTGAGGAACACCGCCACCACCGGAATGCCGTCGGCCTTGAGCCGCTTGAGCAGCGCAAGATCCGTGTCATCTCCCGGCTTGTACGCCAGCGTGGGCAGATCGCCCTGGAACTCGGCATAGGGGTTCTCGCCGAACACCACCACGGCCACATCCGGCTTCGTCGTGTATCTGCCATCCACCGCAAACAGCGCCTCGCCGCCGGCGGCCTTCGCCTGCTGTGCAATGCCTTCGTAAATCGTATCGGCATTCGGGAAGTCGTTGCGGGTGGTGCCGGTGCCCTGCCAGTTCAGCGTCCAGCCGCCGGACTGCTTGCCGACATCGTTGGCGCCATCGCCGGCCACCAGGATGCGTTGCTTCGGCGACAGCGGCAGTACGCCGCCTTGGTTTTTCAGCAGTACCAGCGATTCGCGCACCGCCTGGCGTGCAACCTCGCGATGCGCCGGCGCACCGATCAGCGCGAACTGGCCGCCGACCGCGCGCGACGACGGTTTGCCCGCTTCGAACAAGCCGAGTCTCATCTTGACCCGCAGGATCCGGCGCACGGCGTCATCCAGGCGCTCCTGGGTGATGGTGCCGGCCTTGACCGCCGCCAGTGTGGTTTCGTAGAAGCCCTTCCAGCTGTCCGACGCCATGGCCATGTCCAGGCCGGCGTTGATGGTGGCCGGGCAATCGGTGGTGGTGCAGCCTTTGACCTGCCCGTGGCCATTCCAGTCGCCCACCACGAAACCACCGAAATTCATGCGGCCCTTCAGCGCGTCCGTCAGGTACCCGGTGTGCCCGTGCATCTTTTGGCCGTTGACGCTGTTGAACGAGGCCATGACCGTCTGTGCGCCAGCCGCGATCGCTGGCGGGTAGCCGGCGGCATGGATGCGGACCAGCTCGGCCTCGCTGATCCGGGTATCGCCCTGGTCCTTGCCATCGGTGGTGCCGCCGTCACCGAGGAAGTGTTTGACCGAGGCGATGACATGACGGCCGTCAAGGAAGGCTGGCGAGCCCACCTTGCCCTGCAGGCCCTCGACCATCGCACCGGCATAGCTGGCCACCACCTCGGGCGATTCGGAATACCCTTCGTAGGTACGTCCCCAGCGATCGTCCTGCGGTACCGCCACGGTGGGCGCGAACGCCCACTCCATCCCGGTCGCGCGGGTTTCCAGGGCGGTGATCTCACCGATGCGGCGCAGCAGTTCCGGGTTGCGGGTCGCGCCCAGGCCGATGTTGTGCGGGAACAGGGTCGCGCCGATGATGTTGCTCTGGCCGTGCACCGCGTCGATACCGAACAGCACCGGAATCGCCTTGCCGCCGTGCGAGGTATCCATCGAAGCGGCATGGAACGCATCGGCCAGCGCCAGCCATTCGGCAGGCGAGGCATCGTAGCGGCCGCCGGGGTCGGAGTTGCCCCCGGCCAGGACCGAGCCCAGCCGGTACCGGCGCAGGTCCTCCGGCGTGATGCTGGCAATATCCCCCTGCACCAGCTGGCCCACCTTATCCTCCACCGTCATGGTGGCCATGAGGTCGGTGATCCGCCTTTCCAGTGCGGCATCGGGCGGCAGCGGCCAGGTCACCGCCGGCCATGGGTTGGCCGGGGCCTGGGCCTGGGGAGGTGCCGCGGCCTTGTCCTCGCCCTTGCAGGCGGCAAGCGCAAGCAGCAGCACCGACACCAGAAAACCGGTGCGGCACGTGGGGTGGTGGTGGGTCATGGTGCTCTCCTTGCCGCCGCGCTCAGCGCAGCAGGTACTGGTTGATCAGGTTTTCGTAGCGTTCCTGCTTGCCGCTGATCTGCCGGGGCTCGCCACCCTTGGCACCCAGCGCGGCCAGATCGATGAGGCTGAGCCCGCCGCGCTCAAACTCCTTGCCGGCACCGCTGTCGAAGCTGGCATAACGTTCCTTGCGCCACTGCTCCCACGGCGATTCATGCAGCAGGGCGTGGGCGACTTCCAGCCCGCGGGCGAACGCATCCATGCCGCCGATATGGGCAATGAACAGATCGTCCAGGTCGGTCGATTCACGGCGGACCTTGGCGTCAAAGTTCAATCCGCCCTCCAGCCCACCCTGCCGCAGCACCACCAGCATGGCGCCCACGGTGTCGTACAGGTCGCTCGGGAACTGGTCGGTATCCCAGCCGTTCTCGGCATTGCCGCGGTTGGCGTCGATGCTGCCCAGCAGGCCGCTGTCCGAGGCGACCTGCAGATCGTGTTCGAAGGTGTGGCCGGAGAGCGTGGCGTGGTTCGCCTCGATGTTGAGCTTGAAGTCCTTGTCCAGGCCATGCGTCTTGAGGAAGCCCGCCACGGTCGCACTGTCGAAATCGTACTGGTGCTTCATCGGCTCCATCGGCTTGGGCTCGATCAGGAAGTTCCCCTTCAGGCCGATGCTGCGGCCGTAGTCCCGCGCCATGGTGAGGAACCGTGCGAGGTGGTCGACCTCGCGCTTCATCTGCGTGTTCACGAGCGAGGCGTAGCCTTCGCGGCCACCCCAGAACACGTAATGCTCGCCACCCAGTTCAACCGTTGCCTCCAGGGCCGCCTTCACCTGCACCGCCGCCCGCGCCACCACCGCGAAATCGGGATTGGTCGAGGCACCGTTCATGTAGCGCGGGTGCGAGAACAGATTGGCGGTGCCCCACAGCAGTTTCATTCCAGTGGCGTCCTGGCGCGCTTTGGCCAGGCCCACCATGTGCTTGAGGTTCTTTTCGTACACGCCGACATCGTCGGCATCCGGCGCCAGGTCGATATCGTGGAAGCACCAGTACGGCACGCCCAGCTTGGTGAAGAACTCGAAGGCCGCATCCACCTTGGCCTCGGCGGTCGCCATCGGCGAGCTGGCTTCCCAAGGGAAATGGCGGGTGCCTGGACCAAACGGATCATGCCCGGCGTTGCAGAAGGTGTGCCAGTAGCAGACCGCAAAGCGCAGGTGCTCCTGCATGGTCTTGCCGCCGATGATCTTGTGGGCGTCATAGACCTTGAAGGCGAGCGGGTTGTCCGAGTCCCGGCCTTCGAAGGGGATGCGGCCGATGCCGGGGAAGTATTCCTTGGCGCCGATGAAGGGCTGCGTGCTCATGGTGGCTCGTCCTGTCGTTGTGCGAGGGGTCGCGGAAAGGGGGATCAGCCGCGATACAGCGGCGTGAGGGCGTCGAGATGACGCAGGAAACGTGCATACGCGGTGGCATAGGCCTGGGCGCGCGCCGGATCCGGGCGCGCGGACAGCTGCGGCGCGAGCGCGACATGCTGGTCAGCGATAGCGGCGATGGAGGTGGCATCACCGCGTGCCTTGCCGAAGGCCCACAGGGCCTGCAATGCGGCGCCGAACGCCGCGCCTTCGGCGTGGATCGGCACATCCACCGGCAGGCCGAATACATCGGCCACCAGTTGCCGCCACTCGGTGCTGTTGCTGCCACCGCCGGTCAGCACGATGCGCTCGAACGACATGCCGGCGCCCACGAAGGCATCGAAGCCGTACTTCAGGCTGTACGTCGCCCCTTCCATGGCCGCGCGATAGAAATGCGCCGGGGTCATGTTGGTGGTGTCCAGCCCCGCCAGCACGCCCTTGCCGAGCGGCAGATCCGGCGTGCGCTCGCCGTTGAGGAACGGCAGCATCACCAGGCCGTCGGCGCCGGGCGACGTGGCGCGCAGGTGGCCATCGCCGTAGCGGGTGCTGAAGCCGAAGGCGTCGGCGACCTGTTCGGTCACCACCGTGCAGTTCATCGTGCAGATCAGGGGCAGCCAGCCGCCGGTGGAGGAGCAGAACGCGGCCCACGCCCCGTCGGGATCGACCACGGGCGTGTCGGAGTAGGCAAACAGGGTGCCCGAGGTGCCCAGGCTCATCGCCAAGCGGCCCGGTGCAACGCAGCCGGTACCGATGGCCGCCATCATGTTGTCACCGCCCCCAACGGCAACCTTCACGGTGTTAGGCAGCCCCAGTCTGGCCGCCGCGGCCGGATCGATGTCGAACAGCTCGTCGGGCGCGGCGATGCGCGGCAGGCAGAGCGCAAGGTCACGCTCCGGATCGGTCGCACGCAGCAACTCGGCCGACCACGTGCGGGTGCGCACGTCCAGCCAGCCCGTGCCCGACGCATCCCCGTATTCGCAGAAGCGCTGGCCGGTCAGCATGAGGTTGAGATAGTCGTGCGGCAGCAGGATCGTAGCGAGCCGGGCGTAGGCGTCGGGCCGGTGCGTCTTCGTCCAGGGCAGTTTGGACGCGGTGTAACCGGTAAGGACGGGGTTGCCGGCGAGCGCGATGGTGCGCGCTGTTCCGCCGACCGCCTCCATGATCTGCACGCACTCGGCCGAGGTGCTGGTGTCGCACCACAGTTTGGCCGGTGCCAGGACCTGCCCGGCGGCGTCGACGGGTACGAAGCCGTGCTGTTGGCCCGAGACCGCCAGCGCGCAGATGCGGGACCTGATCTTGGAATCGATCGCACGGAAGCAGGCCTGAAGGGCTGCGACCCATGCTGCCGGGTCCTGTTCACGGCTGCCATCGGCAGTGGAGGTCAGTTCCAGGGGCGCGCTGGCGCTGGCAATGAGATGCCGCCCGGCAGGGTCGTACACCACGACTTTCAAACTCTGCGTACCTGCATCGATTCCGGCAACCAGATCCATGTAGTCCATCCCGTGGGTGTTTGAAGGTAGCGCTACCATTTCCGGGCAACAGCGTGCGTCTGTGCTATGCCAAGGCGGAGGCCCGCGGCCATACGTCCTGCGCCGCTTTGCAGTAGCGTTCGATGAACGCTGCCTGCGACGGCATCGTCGCGAGCGCCTGCTCCACCGGCTGGCGGATCCGCATCAACAGCGTGCGCAGGTCCGCGTCCCCGATGGCGGCTGCAAGCGGATGCGCAGGTCCCGGCTGGATCCCCTGCCCCATCAGCACGCTCGTCCAGGAGTCGACCCGGAACAGCTCGCCGGGGTCCTGCCAGGCATGCGCACGTTCGCGCCAGGCACGCAGCCGGACCGCAAGCGATTCGGGCAGTTCCATCTCACGACAGGCCTTCCACATCGGCTCGTCGCGCTGGTTGGCGTGGTAGTGCAGGATGATGAAGTCGCGCACGTGCTCCATCTCCTGCCGGCTGACCTCGTTGTACAAGTCCACCAGCGCCGGGCTGATGCCGTCGGACGGGAACAGCTGGATCAGGCGTACCACCGCGCTGATGGTCAGGTGGATGCTGGTCGATTCCAGCGGCTCGATGAAACCACTGGCAAGCCCGAGTGCCACCACGTTCTTGTTCCAGGCCTTCAACCGCCTTCCGCTGCGGAACGGCACCAGCCAGGGGTCGCGCAGGGGCGGGCCGTCAACGTCGCGCAGCAGCTTGGCGTGCGCCTCGTCATCGGACATGTGGCGGCTGGAGAACACCAGCCCGCAGCCGACCCGGTGCTGAAGCGCGATGTGCCACCGCCACCCGGCTTCGTGTGCGATGGCGCGGGTGTACGGAACCGGCGATCCGACCGACGCGGTCTGCACCGCAACGGCACGATCACTGGGCAACCATTCGTGCCAGTCCTCATAGCCGGTATGCAGGGTCTGCTCGGTCAACAGGCCGCGGAAGCCCGTGCAGTCGATGAACAGGTCGCCCTCGATGACCTGTCCGTCTTCCAGCACCAGCGATTGAACGGCGCCGTCGTGGGCATGTTGGCGGACCTCGCGGATCTTGCCTTCCACCCGTCGCAGCCCGTGGCCTTCGGCTTTGCGGCGCAGGAATTTCGCGTAGAGCCCGGCGTCGAAGTGATAGGCGTAGTTGACCTGGGGCTGGCTCTGCAGCGAGAACCGGTCTTGCCGCGAGGCCGCGCTTTCCAGGCAGAAATCGCCCAGGTCCGATGGCATCCCGCGGCGCAGGCTGTCCAGCCAGAAATGGTGGAACGGCGTGGCCCAGGTCCCCTGCCCGATCGTGCCGAACGGATGGATGAAACGCTCCCCGGGGCGACGCCAGTTCTCGAACGAGATCGAGAGCTTGAACGTGCCGGCGACGGCCTGCAGGAACTCCTGCTCATCGATCTGCAGAAAACGGTGGAACGTGCGGATGGGGGGCACGGTCGACTCGCCGACACCCACCGTACCGATCTGCTCGGACTCCACCAGGGTGATGTCCAGCTGGTCGCGGAACTGGTGCGCCAGCGCACAGCCGGCCAGCCAGCCAGCGGTGCCGCCACCGGCGATGACGATCTTGCGGATCCGTCCCTGCGTTGTGTTCGCCACGTTCAATGCGGTGCTCCCATCAGCGGTTGAGTCGAGCCAGCAGCTGCGCGCGCATGCGGCGCGCCTGCGTCTCGTCGAAGGGTGCCAGCGCGCCCCGGGCGGCGTCGGGCAGGTGTTGCCCTGCACGCTCACCCGGGCCGAAGACGTAGTACTCGAAGATCGTTGCCCAGGCCTGCTTCTCGCGCGGGGGCAGATCGCGCACCGCCCACATCGCGTGATGGAGTGCCGGCAGCGGCGAGGACAGGAAGGCCGGCGAACTGCGCCACCAGTAGTTCACCAGCACATTGAACAGCGCGAGGCTGCGCACGTGGTGCCACCACAGGCTCGGAATGAAGATCGCATCACCCGGTTCCAGCACGGCGGTCTGTGCGCTTGCCAATGCATTACGGAACCGGGGGTGGCGCGCGAAGTCCGGGCGGTCGATATCCACCACGCTGACCACCTGCCCCCCCGGCGTGGGGTCCAGCGGGCCCGGGTACAGGTTGTCGATCTGCTCCGGCGGAAACAACGTGAACCGGCGCCGGCCCACCGCGCAGCACGCCAGGTTGTCGGGCGTGTCGAAATGGCAGGAGGCGGTCACGCGGTTGCCGATCCAGATGCTCGCTGAAGCGTCGATGCCCTGCCCGGCCAGGCCGGCATCGTTGTGCTGCGCGAAGCCGGGCAGTGCCCGCTCGATCAGCAGGGAGGCGACATAGTAGGTGGGCGGCCGCGGTGCCTCGAGGGTGGCTTCAATGTCGTCCAGCACCTGCGTCAGCAATCCACGCCGGACCTCGACGTTCAACCGGGTGAAATCCTCGTTATAGAACGGGCGCCCCTCGATCTCCGGCCCGCCGAAGGAATACGGGACCGGCACACCTGCCTCGAAGCCGCGCAGATAGCCCAGTGCCGCCTGCGTGGAGCGCAAACCTGCCTGCACCATCGGCCAGTCGCGCGCGATGCCGCGCAGCACCACCGGCTCGCCGGCATCCACCAGCGCCTCCAGCGGAAGCGCGCCAGGCTCCAGGCCTTCCAGTGTCCGCATGGCAATGCCGTCCAGCACCGGTCAGTTCCTGCCCGCCGCAGCGGCGGCATCCTGCAGACGCAGGCGTTTCTGTTTCTCTGCGATCAGGCGACGCATGTTGTGCAGCGACGCCAGCATCAGGTACGCACCTTCCAGGTAGCCGGCGCGATTGAGTTCGGCCAGCGCCGGACCGTCCAGCTGGGCAAGCCGGTCACGGTCGATGGCGTGCAGGCCGTTGACACCGACCCGATGCTCCTGGGCAACCTGCACGTCGAGCGTGATCGGTTGAATGAGGTCTTTCGCATCCAGCTCGGCAAACATCGCCGCCCCGAAGGCGTGTCCCTCGTGGATACCACGCAGCACGCCTGCGATGTGGTCCAGATAAGGTGTGTTGCCCCCCTGCGGCAGGAATACCGGCTCGCCCTGCATCGCCGTCACGCGCGGGTGATCCAGATCCACGTGCAGCACCGCTTCCTGGGTGAGCGTGCCATCGATCTGGTTCTCCTGGAAGCCGATCAGGAACGGCCCCTTGGCCGCCGCCCCGGGCAGGTAGGACGCATTCCATCGGCCGTCCTGCAGGTAAAGATTCTCGTGCTGCTCGAACCCGAGCAGGACCACGGACTGCCACTGGCCCGTGGCGGCGTCCTTGCGAAGGAAAATGGGATATTCCCGCTGCAGTTCGGCGAACTCGCTCGGGTAGGCCGGCACCATGCCGACCGCATCGCCGAACGCGGGCCCGAAATCGGTGGCCACGCGCAGATCGCGGTGGGCGATGTTGTTGAGCATTTCGTAACGCGGCATGGTGTTCTTCCCACCCCATCAGGACCCTTGAACGGGTGCCGCTGCCAGGGCAGCGGCACCCCCACACGTCAGAACCTGTAACGAACGCCGAGCATGTAACGCGGGCTCTGGTCAGCCAGCTTCACGATCATCTGCGAGGTGCGCGAGCGCCAACGGACGTCCTCACCGGTCAGGTTGATCGCTTCCAGGCCGAACGACCAGTGATCGTCCAGCGTGTAGTTCACGCTGAGATCCCACTGTTCGTACGCCTCCACGTAGTACGGATTCCGGCTGGCCCCCTGGTTGGCCAGAATCAGATACTGGTCACGCCAGTTCCACGCCAAGCGGACCGACCAACCGTATTTTTCGTACATTAGCACGGCGTTTGCGGTGTCACTGAGGCCGGTCAAGGCGAACTGGTCGATGGCCGGGTCGCCCCCGTTGTTGTAGCCGACATCGCCGTTCACGAGGGTGTAGTTGGCGAGGACGCCAAAGCCGGTATCGCCGAAGAAGTACTGGCCACCCAGCTCCCAGCCATGCAGCTTGGCCTGGTTCTGGTTGATGGGTCGGTTGACGTTGAACGCATAGAGCGGGTCATCACCTTCCCCGTACAGATCGTAGGCCGCTTCGGTGGCCAGCACCTGCGCGTCGGTTCCGTTATAGGCGCCCAACCCGGCCGGGTTGTTGCGCAACAGGGCCAGCGCGGTGAACAGGGCCGTATCGTTGGCCGAGCAGGCCGCCGCATTGGCCGCACCGACCTGGGTGATGCAGGCGCCGCTGTTGAGGAAGGCCAACGCGGCCTGCGCATCCGGACCGGCGGTGGGATCCCTCAGCCCATACAGATTCTCCTGCACGATCGTGTTGCCGATGAAGTTGTTGACGGACTTGTTCCAGTAGGTCAACGACACGTAGCTCGCATCGGCGAAGTACCACTCCAGTGCCAGGTCGAGGTTGTCGGACTCCAGCGGCTTCAGCTGCGGGTTCTGCGCGGTGCCGCTGGCCCGCGAAGACGGATCGATCAGCACCGAGCCAAACGGCTGCTGTGCGGTCGGGCCTGCATAGAGATTGCCGATCGGCGCGCGCGCGATGCTCTTGCCGAACGAGACACGCCCCTTCAGGTTGTCCATGAGGTCGATGCTGAAATCGAGGTTGGGCAGGATGTAGCTGTAGCTGTTCTTCTCGGTGAACGGCTGTTGCTCATCGGACAGCACCACGCGGAAGTCGTTGTTGGACTGCCACTCGATGGCCTCCGGGATGGCGATGACCGACGTGGACACCACATCGGTGGTTTCATAGCGCACGCCCAGGCGGGTATTGGTGCGCAGGCCGCCCAGCTCGCCGTCCAGCTCGACCTGGAAATAGGCCGATTTCGTCTTTTCCTCCACCAGGTTGTCGGCGGCCCGCTGCGGGCTCACGCCAAGGCTGGCGCCATAGTTGTCCGCCGCCCATTGCGCCAGTCGGCCCGCATCGCCGCGCCAGGCGGTGAAGCTGTTGGCATTGAAGTCGTTGAACAACCCGACGATGTTGACCGGCTGCAGCAGGTCCATCAGCCCATTGGCCACATCCCCGTCGACGTTGGCCACGCCCCAGTCGCCCAGTGTGCTGTAATTTTCCGCGGCCTGGATGCGGTGGGTGGTCTGCTTGCTCGAGTCCACGCCAAACTGGAAGCGCCCCTTGTCGAAGCTCCACTCACCGTCGATGCGCCCCTGCTTGATCTCGCTGACCTGGGTCTGCGAATTGATGCGCAGCACCTGCGAGCCGATCTCGCCCGGCACGAAGCCCGGGTTGACCACGCCATTGGCTTTGGCGAGGGCATCGGCGGTGCTCGGGTACCAGACCTGGGTGCCCACCGGCAAGCCGTTGTTGAAGTTCATTTCCTGCACCCACGACCCACCGCAATGCGGCCCGGTGGTGCAGTTGTTGGTACCGGCGATGCTGCTGAAGATGGAGCCGCCCCCGGTGAGCGGATCGTTCGGCCGGCTTTCGTTCTTGGAATCGTGCGCGTCGAAGGTAAGCTTGAACCGGTCGGTGACGTTCCAGAGGGCGTTGAAGCCGAGCGATCCCAGCTTGTACTTCTGCATGCTGCGCTGCTGCTCAAGCCCGAAATCCTTGATGCCCGCGATTTCACGGATATAGACCGGCGTCGCGACCGCACCGCTGGTGTCGAACGTGACATCGGTGTAGTTGCTGTTCTGCAACCACATGCCCTGTTCGCCACGATTCTCGGTGATCTCGTTGGTCGAATAGGTGTAGTCCAGGGTCAGGGTCACCGCGTCGGTCGGCGCGAACTGCAGCACCGCCTGGCCATTGATGCGCTCACGCTCGAACTCGGAGAACGCATAGCGAAGGTCGTTCGGGCGACCGTACAGTGCGCCCACCGCCGGGGCATTGACCACGGTCGGGTTGCCGGGCATCGTGCCGGTCCACGGCTGGATGTTCCAGTAGTTGTTGGTGGCCTGCACCGAGCCACCCTTGCGCTTCTGGTAGCTCGCACTCACGCCGACGCCGAAGGTCTTTTCCGGGTTGCTGTAGCTGAAAATGCCGGACAGTTCGGGCGTCAGGTCGTTGTCGAACGGCTGGCTCTGGTCGGAGACGACCTTCGCACCGGCACTGGCGACGGTGCCGTCATGATCGAACGGGCGTCCGGTCAGGATGTTGATGGTGGCGCCGATCCCACCGCTGGGGACATTGGCCTGGCTGGTCTTGTAGACCTCGATGCCATTGATGGATTCGGCGGCCAGCTGGGCGAAGTTGAAGGCACGGGTACCTCCGTCCACACCGCCGATGGCGACCTGCCCGGACGCGCCGAACGCATCCGCGCCCGGCATCTGCCGCCCGTTGAGCGTGACCATGTTGAACTGTGGACCAAAGCCACGCGCGGTGACCTGTGCACCTTCACCATCACGACGTTCGATGGAGATGCCGGTGATGCGTTGCAGCGATTCGGCCAGGTTGGTATCCGGGAACTTGCCGATATCCTCGGCACTGATGGCATCCACCACGCCGGCCGAGTCGCGTTTGATGTCCATCGCCTGGCTGAGGCTGTTGCGGATGCCGGTGACCTGCACGGTGTCCAGCTGGGTCGGGCTGGGCTGGGCCTGCGGCTGGGCGACGGCCGCGGGCGTTGGCGCGTCCTGTGCAAATGCAGGATTGATGACCAGGACGCCACCGACAAACGTGAACATGGCCCTGGAGGTGAACTTCGCCAGCGTGCGGCTCATGAACGAGCCCCCCGGCCTTGGGTACGACGGAACGTAGAAGCGCTCATGACTCTCCCCTCTGACATAACGATCGAATGGATGTACCGCCCCTCCTGGGGGCACGTACGGGCGATGCCCGTCTTCCACACCGAACATCGCAGCGCGCTGTGCGCTTGCTGCGACTCACACTCGCTTTCAGGCTTGCCAGAACAGCCGCGTGGTAAAGGGGGGGTACCCGTTGGCCCTTACCCCGGCCAAGTGGTAGCGCTACCATCACGTCACGGCCGCAGACTAATCATCCGGGGTCGCGCTTGTCATCATGCAGCGCAGCAAAGGAGCGTGTGTCCTGAAAAACAGCCAGAAAGTCGTGCGTCGGAAAGCCAGCGCCATCACCATCGACGACGTCGCAGCGCACGCCGGCGTGTCCGCCATGACGGTGTCGCGCGTCATCAATGGCCATGCGGGCGTGCGTGACGGTAACCGCGAGCGCGTCATGCGCAGCGTGCTCGCACTGGACTACCGCCCCAATCTTGCGGCGAGCACACTGGCCGCGGCGCAGCACACCTGCATCGCACTGATCTATACCAACCCCAGCTCCAGCTACCTGCGCGAACTGCTGGTGGGCGCACTGCGCGGCTCCACCCGGGCAGCGGCACAGCTGGTGATCGCCACCTGGGATGAACTGGGCACCCAGCAACGTCGCGAGGCAGCACGGCAATTGTCCAACAGCGTGGCGGGCGTGATTCTTCCGCCGCCGCTGTGCGAATCACAGGAGATCGTCGACACCTTCGTGAGCGCCGGCATTCCCGTCGTCGCCATCGCATCCAGCCAGTTCAGCGACAGGCTCTCGTGCGTGCGCATTGATGATCGCCAGGCAAGCCACGACATGGTGTCGCATCTGATCGCTTACGGGCATGCCCGCATTGGCTACATCACCGGCGATCCGAATCAGACCGCCAGCGCGCACCGCTGGCAGGGCTACCGGGACGCCTTGGCTGACGCCGGCATCGGCTACGACGACAGCCTCGTCCAGCCGGGGTATTTCACCTACCGCTCCGGGCTGGAGGCGGCCGAACGGTTGTTGACGCTGCCCCAGCCGCCCAGCGCGATCTTCGCCAGCAACGATGACATGGCGTCGGCCGTGGTTTCCGTAGCGCATCGCCGCGGGTTGGAGGTGCCAGGGGATCTTTCGGTGGTGGGTTTCGACGACACCTCCGCGGCGACGATGGTGTGGCCGGAACTGACCACCCTCCATCAGCCGGTGGCCGAGATGGCGGACACCGCCGTCGATATCCTGCTGCGCGCGATCCGGCATCCCGCGTCCTCGGCGCGCGCGACCGTGAACCATGTGCTGCCCCACCAGCTGGTCACACGGGCGTCTGTCTCGAGGCCTTTGCTGGCCCTTTAGCCAGCGGCTGCCTCACAAGCGGCGGCCAAGCACCTGGCCCGGCCAACCTTCCATGTTGAAGGTCGACAGCCGCTCGTATCCGCACGATTCGTAAAAACGCACCAGGTCGCCACTGCCCCCGGCATAGCAATCCACGCGCACGGAAGCGACACCCGCGGCACGTGCCTGCTCGTCGGCGAACGCCATCAGCCGGCGGCCGATACCGCGCACGCGCGGATCGCGCGAAGCAATCAGCACGCGCACGTAGAGCTCTGGCTCGACCGCCGCGGGCACGTAAGGCATGGCGTCCCCCAACGCCAGGAACGCACGCACCTCGCCCTGTGAGGTTTCAGCCACCCACGCACCCGGCAGCGCGCAGGCGTCGGTCATCTGGGTGATACGGCGCGGAATCGATGACCACGCTTGGCTACCCCACTGCTGCGGGTTGCCGATGGCCACGAACCAGGCAATCACCTCATCGAACAAGCGCAGTACAGCGGGCGCATCGGCCACACTGGCGCGACGCATCGCCAGCGCTTCTTTTGCCGCATCAGTCACGCATACCTCTCCTGCCTGGTGGCGATATGCCACGTCCAGAAGCAGTGTGCCGCCATCGGGGGCAGACACCAAGCCTCTCGCCAGATCGACGTCGGCAGCACAGAGCCGGGACATACCCCAGGTGGCCTCAGCCCGCCGCTTCCAGCGCCGAGGGCGGCGTGGCAAGCCGCGAGGCACGCAGGTATCGCAGGTACTTCCCGATGAAGACGCCGGTGAACCCGCCCGACAGCAACAGATAGGCGGCGCGGAAGCCGACATCGAAGGTGAGCGAAGGGGAAACGGAGAGTGCGACCTCGAAGCCGTACTTCACCACAAACGTGAGCAGCAGCAGCGGCAGCAGGCTGTAGTCCGCACGCCGCCACAACCTCCCCGTGGACATGTTGACGGTGAGCGTTGCCCGTCGCAGCAGCATCCACCCAAGGCCCATGCCCGCACCGATGCCGACCAGCCATTCCGCCCACGCCTCCCAGGAACTACCGAAGCGGTGGCCCAGCGACCAGACTCCCCAAGCGGTGAAGAGGACCGGCACGATGGCCAGCTTCGTGAGCGAGGTTTCACCGGGTTTCATGGCGCTGACGCCACGGGTGACCAGAAAGACCAGAAGCGCCCAGACCCACACAGGGGTACTCGAGATGAGGCTCAGCAGCATGTTCACAGGACGTCCTTGATGTGGGTGGGTGCCGGCGATGCAACGCCGCGCGGGAATGGGTCCATTCTCGCTTTGCACCGACCCATCACAAGTGACAGGTGTCAGGGATCAGGAATTACCCCCCCTCACTCTCCTGGCGACGAGCCAGGGTGCGTGTAAAGGGTCAGGTCCGCTGCAACGCATAGTTGGCCACCATCCTGTCCAGAAGGTCCAGTTCGTCGGGGGGAACTTGCGAGGCGGTATCACACACAATCGATGAGGCCAGATAGTACTCGGTGTCATTGCGGAGGCGGCCACGCCGCAGGATCGCCTTGTAGTGACGAGAGCGGCCCTGCCAGAGCTGACTCATCGTCGGTGCGCCGGCCCGGGCCAGAGAGGCATCGGCTGCAGCGATCTCCTGAGGCGAGAAATCCTCGAAGTCCTCCAGGATGTCATTGACCGCTTGCTTCAGGCCTGGCAGCACACGTGAAACACCCAGCTGGCGCTCGTAGGCCGCCAGGACATTGATGGGATTGTGCGGGTGCTCGAGCCCCAACACCCGATGCGGCGTGAGATGTGTCTCCCAGTGAACAAAGAAGCGCTTGAGTTGGTCGTACTCACGCTGCTTTTCTGCCGATACCGACCTGGCCATAACGGGTTCAACTCCTCCGCATCAGAATCATCTTTTCCTGCGACATGTCCCGCATCGTGTACGGAATCCCGCCCGTGCCATAACCCGATTCGCGGCGGCCGGCGAAAGGCATCCAGTCCGTGCGGAATGCAGTCGGATCATTGATCATCACGGCCGAGGCATCCAAGCGGTTGGCAGCGCGCATGGCGATATCGATATCCTGCGCGAACACGCTGGCCTGGAAGGCGGTGGGCAAGGCGTTGGCGCGAGCAATCGCCTCGTCGAGGTCCGCGAAGCGATACACCGCCACCACCGGCCCGAACACTTCCAGCGTGGTTACCCGAGCGTCGCTGGCTGGATCGAGCAATACGGTGGGCTGCAACATCGTCTCGGAGAGGCGCTTGCCGCCTGTGGCACGCTGCGCACCGCCGCTCACCGCTTCGTCAATCCACTCGGCCACGCGGTCGGCCTCGCGCGGCTGGATCAGCGGGCCCACCTCGGTGTCCTTCAGGGTCGGGTCGCCGGTACGCAGCCGTTCAACCCGGGCGACGAGGGCCTGGGTGAAGTCGTCGGCAATGGTGTTGTGGACGAAGATGCGCTGGGTGGACACGCAGACCTGGCCGGCATGGTAGTAGCCGCCCTTGACGATCGGCTCGATGATCCTGGCCAGGTCAGCGCTGCGATCGACGAGGGCGGGCGCAGCCCCGCCATGTTCCAGCGCCGAACGTGCGCCATGTGCCAGCTTGGCGTGCAGCGACCACCCTACCCTCGCCGAACCGATGAAGCTCAGGAAGGCAATGCGTTTGTCGGTCGCCAGCGCCTCGGCCAGGTCGTTGCCGTCCGGGAGGAAACTCTGGCACCACGGTTCGGGCAGCCCGGCCTCATGCACCATTGCCACGAATTCCAGGCAGGACAGCGGCGTTGCCGAGGCGGGCTTGATGATGACCGGACAACCCACCGCGATGGCCGGCGCGACCTGATGGACGATCAGGTTGAGCGGGTGATTGAACGCCGAGATGGCCGCCACGATGCCGATGGGCTCCCGGGTCGTGAACGCCCAGCGGCCCTCGGACGCTGCCGAAAGACCCATCGGGATTTCGCGGCCGGCAAAGTTGCGCAGCTCGTCGGCCGCGTTGTGGACGCCATCAATCGCACGTGCGGTCTCGATGATCGCATCCGGGAGCGGTTTGCCGCCCTCGCGTGCAATCTGCAGGGCGAGGTGATCGCGCTTGGCGTCCATCAGGGCGGCAAGCCTGCGCAGGATGGCGATGCGCTGGTGCGGGGCGAGCCAGCCGTCGCGGTCCTTGAAGACGCTCTCGGCAGCACTGAGCTTGCGCTCCAGCGCGGCGGCGGTATCCAGCCCGATCTCTGCGATGGGGGCGCGGTCAAAGGCCTGTACGACGGTCAGCATCTTGAGCTCCTTGCGGAAGGGGCAGCCGGGGGGTCACGCGCAGCCCACGTCCGGCGTGCGGTTGCGCAGCTCATCCACCAGCACGCGGGTATTTTCGGCATAGTCGATCGGCACATCCAGCACGTGGACACCGCCACCAGCGAAAGCAGCCTCGATCATCGGCACTAGGTCGTCGACCGCGGTCACCCGGCTCCCCTTCGCGCCATACGCCTCGGCATACTTCACGAAATCCGGATTGCCAAAGCGCATGCCGAAATCCTCGAAACCATCCACCGCCTGCTTCCAGCGGATCATGCCGTAGGCACTATCGTTGAGGATCACCACGACGAGGTTGAGGCCCAGCCGCACGGCGGTTTCCATTTCCTGCGAATTCATCATGAAGCCACCGTCACCGCACACGGCCATGACGCGCCGCTGGGGGTACAGCATGGCCGCCATCATCGCCGATGGCAGGCCCGCACCCATCGTGGCCAGTGCGTTGTCGAGCAGCAGCGTGTTGGCGACGTGCGTTCGATAATTGCGGGCGAACCAGATCTTGTACATGCCGTTGTCGAGGCAGACGATCCCGTCGTCCGGCATGGACTGGCGTACGTCATGCACGACCCGTTGCGGCGTGACCGGGAAGCGGTCCTCCTCGGCACGGTCATTGAGGCGGGCCAGGATCTTCTGGCGCAGCTCGATCATGCCTTCGTCAGTCGCCACGCGGCCTTCCAGCCGCCCGGCCAGCGCATCCATCGAGGCACCGATGTCGCCCAGAACCTCGATATCGGGGTGGTACACCTGCTCCACCGTGGCGGACTGGAAGCTGATATGGATGACCTTGGGCCCGCCGCCGCTCTTCATCAGGAAGGGCGGCTTTTCGACCGTGTCATGGCCGATGGCGATGATCAGATCGGCGCGGGCAACCGCTTCGTGGACATAGTCGCCCTCGGAGAGCGCGGCTGTTCCCATGTACAGGTTGGAGCCGCCGGTGACGGCGCCCTTGCCCATCTGCGTGTTGAAGAACGGCAGGCGGGTCCGTGCGACGAACGCGGAAAGCGCCTCGGCGAGCCACGGGCGGCTTCCCGCCGCACCGATCATCGCCAGCGGCCGTTTGGCCGCCAGGATGGCCGCCTCTGCGCGGTCGAGCGCGGCAGACGGTGCGATCGGACGCTCCAGCGGATGGGCCGGGATGACGGGAATATCTTCGACCTCCTCGCCGGCGACATCTTCCGGGAGCTCCAGATGCACTGGCCCGGGGCGCTCTTCCATGGCCACGCGGAAGGCATCGCGCACCGTGGCCGGAATCGCGGCCGGGCTGACGATCTGACGCGTCATTTTCGTGAGCGGCTTCATCGAGGCCACGATATCCACGATCTGGAACCGTGCCTGCTTGGCGCTCATCACCGGCTTCTGCCCCGTGATGAGAATCATCGGCCACGCGCCGAGGTGGGCATAGGCGGCGCCGGTGGAGAAATTCAGCGCGCCCGGGCCGAGCGTGGCCAGACAGACCCCGGGCCTGCCGGTGAGCCGGCCGTGGGTGGCGGCCATGAACGCGGCCGCCTGCTCGTGGCGGGTAAGCACCAGCTCGATGTGCGAGGTCCGGAGCGACTCGAGGAAGTCCAGATTCTCCTCGCCCGGGACACCAAAGATGCGGTCGACGCCTTCGTTCTCCAGCGCCTTGACCAGTAGATCCGAGCCCTTCTGCATTGCTTCGATCCTTGCGGTGAAGTCACGATCACTATACCCGGGCCGATGTCAGCGCTGCGTCGCCTGTCTGCGGGATGCTGTGCCCCGCGGGTGCCGGTAGTTTTACTGCCCTCATCCCGCATGTATTGCGGTTGAGCGCGTAAAGCGCCGTGGCCAGACTCGAGTGACACCCGGTGCCCGCCGGGCGTGGCGACTTCGTGCATGTAGATCAACACAGCACAACATGGATAAAACGTGGACACTTCCCGATCTGGTCGCCGAGCAGCATCCGGCGTGACGTGTGCGGGTACGTTCGTGTCACCGCAATCGATCCGCGGCAGCCTGCTCGTGGTCGGTCTGGCGGCCGCGGCGCCCTGGTCCGCACTGGCGCAGAGCGTGGACGCCGCCAGCTGCATTACGGTGCCGGCCACCGTACCCGCCCAGCAGGTCCGTGCGAACGGTACGGTCCAGACGATCGCAAGCGGCACGTACGCGCCGACCACCGCCGGTGCACCGGCCTTCTATGCCGCCAATGCCGGCGTGATCAACGCTGCCGGCGCGGTGGCGTTGATCACCAGTGCCGCCAACACGGCCACGGTCTGCTCGACCAACGCGGGCGCGGTCAACTTCCTGGCGGCTGGCTCCACCGTCAGCCGACTGGGCGCCGGAGGGCCTGCTGCCCGCCTGGAGGCAGGCACCACGCTGACCTCGAACGGCACGCGCTTCTACACGTCCCTGGCCAACAGCGAAGGCCTCCAGGTAGCGGGCGGCAGTTTCACCGGCAGCGGCGATGTCATTGCCACCGGAATACTGCTCGGGACGCAACCCGGCAACCCCGCCACCTACGGCCTGCCGGTGGATGCCAGCGGCAATCTCGTCACCGATCCCAGCGCTTACGTGGGCAAGGCCGCAACGGCGGCCCACGGCATCAGTGCCATTGACGGCGCCGTTCGGTTGAATGTGGACAGCGCCGGCATTCCCACGGGTGGCACCACATCGATCCATATCCTGGGCACCGGCGCCGGTGCAACCAATGGCAGCCACGGGCTGCTCGGCGCCAGCGGCGCGCAGTTCGAGGTGCACGCGGTGAACATCCTCACCCGAGGCAACAACAACAGTGGTGGACGCTTTGCCACCGGTTCGCGCCTCAGGGCATCCCAGCTTTCCATCGATACCACCGGCACCGGCGCGACCGGCCTGGTATTCGCTGATGCGCAAGGCATCTTGTCCGGGCTGACCATCAACGCCACCGGCACCACCGCACACGGGCTGTCGGCCGCTGGCACCTCCCAGGTGCAGGTTGATGGGCTGGACATCCGCGTGGCCGGGCAGAATGCGCACGGCGTGCTGGCCGGGGGCGGCAGCACGGTCACACTGGCAGATGCGCCGGGTATCGTCATCGCTGCGGGACAGACCGGCAATGCGCTGCGCGCCGAAGGCAGTGGCAGCGCGCTCACGGCAAACGGGCTGCGCCTCTCAACGCTGCGCAACGGCGCCATCGGTGCCCATGCGCTGACCTCAGGCACGCTCACGCTGAGCGGCAGTGCGATCTACACCTCCGGCATTGCCGGCGGCAATGCGGCGGTTGGTCTGCAGGCGGCCAGCGGCGGCACGGTGCTCAGCCAAGGCAATGTCCTGCTCACGGGCGTACAGCTCGGTACGGATCCTTCCGCCGCCAGCTATGGCCTGCCGGTGGATGCCGGTGGCACTGTCACGACCGATCCGGCCGCCTATGTGGCCACCGGCACCACCGGCGCAAATGGTGCGCAGGTGTCGTCCAGCGGCGGCACGCTGCGCCTGGACGTGGCCGCCAACGGCTCACCGCTGGCCACCGCCACGCGCATCGAAACGTTTGGCAACAACAGCACCGGCGTACTCGTGGCCCAGGCCGCCTCGGCGACATCGCGGCTGCAGGCGGCCAACACGGTGATCACCACGCACGGCATCAATGCCAATGCCGTACTGGTCCAGGGCACGGCTGGCACCACCGGACCGCAGGCCACGTTGCTGCGCCTGGATACACGCACCACGGATCTCAATGCCAACGGCGTGTATGGCCAGGCTGGCGCGCAGGTCAGCGTGACCGACAGTACCCTGACCACCTCGGGAAGCGGCGGCGGCATCCGTGCCGATGGCGCGGCAACCCGTATCACCGCGCGCAATCTCTATATCGGCGGCGGTGGCGCGGGTGGCATCGGCCTGAACGCGACGGGCGGCACCATCGACAGCGCCGGCTCCACCATCATCAATGCCGGCCGCCCCGGGATGACACTCAACGCCAGCGGTGGCACGGCTGGCACGCTGATCTCCAGCGGCGACACCCTCCACACGGGCGTGCTGCTGGGAACCGATCTGGCGCTGCCGACGTTTGGGCGGCCGGTGGATGCCGGCGGCAATGCGGTGACCGATCCCGCCGCATTCGTTCCCTCGGGCATCTCCGGGCATGGGGTATACGTGGGCACGGCCGGCGGCCGGGTCTGGATGAACGTCACTCCGGTGACGGGTCAGGCCGACGGCGCGCGCAGCAGCATCACCACCCTGGGCAACGCCAGCGAAGGCTTCAACATCCAGGGCGTGGATACGATCGCGACCCTGGCCAATGTGAGTGTCTCCACGCGCGGCACCGATTCCATCGGCGCACGCGCGGCGGGGGCCGGGCAGATCCGTACGAGCGGCATGACCGTCACCACCAGCGGGTTGCATGGCTACGGGCTGGCTGCGTATGCCGACAGTCTGCTGACCGCGACGGCAAGCACCATCGTCACCACAGGCGTGCAGGCGCACGGACTGATTGCCTGGGCCGACAATGGGCACCTGCTGCTGGGCGGCGGCAGCCGCGTGACGACCCGTGGTGCGCTGGCCCACGCTGCGGTGGCATGGAACGGCGGGCGGTTGGACGTGGCAGATAGCACGCTGGCCACGACCGGTCCCGGCGCGGCGGCGTTGCTGGTCCGTGGCGATCCCGCCCCCGCGTCGGCCTTCGTTACGCAGTCCACGCTCTCCGCGGCGGACGGCCCCGGCGTAGGCGCCATTGGCGCGGCGCAGATCGGCCTGACCGGCGCGACGGTAGGCGGGCGCGATCTATGGCTGAAGGTCGGTGCCATCGCCGATTTCGATGGGCTCGATGCGGCGGTCCCGGTGCTCCCGCCAGACCTGCCGCCGGATGATCCGGCAGCGCCCTTGCCGATGGCGGTGCCGATGCAGATGCCGCTGTTGCCGGCCGCCGACACCCCGACCATTGCCAGCATCGCCGCGACCGCCAGCGTGCTCACCGGCGCCGCGATCACCCTGCCCGGCAGCCTCTCCAATGTGGCGCTGCACGACACGCTGTGGAATCTGACCGGCAACTCCACGCTCACCACGCTGCTCAATGATCGCAGCCGGATCGCGTTCGCGGTGCCTGGCGGAGATCCCGCCCAAGGGGCCAGCTACAAAACCCTGACCGTGTCGCGCTACAGCGGCAATGGCACGCTCGCGCTGAACACCTGGCTGGGTGACGATGCCTCCCCTTCGGATCAGCTGGTCGTGGTGGACGGCAGCAGCAGCGGCCCCGGCGCATTGGAGATCCGCAACAGTGGCGGCCGGGGCGACCTTACGCTGGCCGATGGCATCGGCGTGGTGCAGACAATCAACGCCATCAGCACGGCGGACAATTTTGCGTTGTCCGCGCCGGTCGTGGCCGGCCCCTACGAGTATTTCCTGTACCGCGGCGGTGCAGCCACGCTCTCCGGCCCGGACGTGGAGAACAGCTGGTACCTGCGCTCGGTGATCGATTGCGCCAGCCCGGGCGCACCGGCACCCCCCTGCCCCAGCCCGCCGCCCGAGCCGCCCGAGCCGCCCCAGCCACCACCGGAGCCACCGCCTACACCGCCTACACCGCCCACCCCGGCGCCGCCCCCGGCCTATCGCCAGGAGGTGTCGCTGATCGCAGCCGCACCCGCGATGGCCCAGGTGTACGGCCGCACCCTGATCGATACCCTGCACGAACGGGTCGGCGACGAGCAGCTGCTGCACCAGCGCGGCGACCTGGAGACCGGACGCAGTGGATTCAATGGCGCGTGGATGCGCTATCTCGGCCACGACGGCGAACATGATGGTGGCCGACGCGGCATCTATGGCGATCACGGCCCCGACTTCGACTACCGCTTCGATGCGTTGCAGATCGGCACCGACCTCTACCGGCGCGTGGATGCCGATGACCTGCGCCGCCGCCATGCCGGTTTCTACCTCGCCTATGGCAAAGGCAAGGGCGAGGTGCGGCACAACCTCCTGGATTACCGCTTCCATGCCGGTACGAACCGGTTCAAGGCCGGCTCGGTCGGCGGCTACTGGACAGCGTTCTCCGCCAAAGGCGCCTATATCGACGCCGTGGCCCAGTACACGTGGTACGACATGCGCCTGCAGTCCCCGCGCACGTCCGACAGTTTTGTCGACGCCGATGGGCTGGCGCTGTCGGTGGAAGGCGGCTGGCCGTTCGTTCTCAACGAGGGCGACGGGTCCTCCGGAGAGGACGGGCGTTGGCGTCTGGAGCCGCAGGCGCAGGTGATCTGGCAGCAGATCGACGTCGACGACCTCGATGATCACACCGCGCAGGTGCACTTCAGCGACGGCGACTCGCTGGTGGGGCGCATCGGCGCGCGATTGAATCGCACCGGGCAGCACGAGACCGCGCAGGGTGAGGCCCGCAGCAGCAATGCCTGGCTGCGCGCCAACGTGTGGCATGAGTTCCGGGGCACGCCCCGCGCCGCATTCGCCACCAACAGCGGCTACGTGCCGTTCGCCGTCGATATGGGCGGCTCATGGGGCGAAGTGGGCATCGGCGGAACCTGGCAGGTCACCCAGACCGGCTACCTGTATGCCGATATCGACTACAGCTGGAGTTTCAACGGCGACGAGACCGCGTGGAACGGCAAGCTGGGCATGCGCTGGAACTGGTAGAAGCGGTGATTCCCACCGGGCAGCTGCAATCCTCCCGTCGCCATTTCTGGGACATCAAGGATGGGCGCGCCAGTACACCTTATGAGTGTCTGCGGCGAGCGAGGCGATACAACACGGTGCCCGCCAGTACCGCGGCCACGGCCCCTGTCAGCGGTACCGAGGCCAACGTTGCATAGCTGATCGTAAGGCTGCCCATGGCGCCCCCAAGCGCGGTGCCCAGGTTGAAGGAGGCGATGTTCAACCCCGCCGCCACCGGGCTGTAGGCGGGAATCAAGCGCTGCGCCTGCTTGAGCAGACGCAGTGTCAGCAGGGTCACGATGCAGAAGAAACAGATGCCGAGCGTACCGATCAGCAGCATCATCATGGCCGGCATGCTGGCGAACACGTAGAGCCCGAGCAGATTCAACGCCAACGCGACCAGCGCCACCTGAAGGCTGCGCTCCCCGTCCATCGCATCGCCCAGCGCGCCCCCGAGCAGATTGCCTGCGATCGCACAGACGCCGAACAACAGCATGCCCAGGCTCAGCCACTGCACGCCCACACCGGTGATCTGCTGCAGGTACGGCGAGACGAAGGTGAAGAACGAGAACGTCGCGACGCTCACCAGCGCGCCGATCCCGGCCGTCGCCAGCAGCTCGGGATGGATGATGGCCTGGATGCCCTTCCATGCGCCGCCGCGGGACGGGGCCGAGCGGGCAGCCCCCCTCGGCATGCACAACGCCAGGCCCAGCATGCCGACCACGCTGAGGACGCCGATGGACAGGAAGACCACGCGCCACGACCAGAAACTGCCCAGGTACGTGCCGATCGGAACGCCGAACGCCAGCGCGAGGGTCAACCCGATCCACACAACCGACAGCGCCCGGCCGGATCGCTGCGGGTCCACGAGCCGGGTCGCCGCGTCGGAGGCGACCGCCATGAAGACCCCGTGGCCGAGGCCGACCACGAAGCGGATGGCCAGCAGTGTGATCAGATTGGGCGAGGCGCTCATCAGCAGGCTGCCCAGCCCGAGCAATGCCGTGGCCAGCAGCAGGATCTGCCGGTCCCGCCAGTGCGCGACCAGGGCGGTGATGAACGGTGCGCCGATGGCCGCGCCCAGTGCATAGGCGGCAATGGCCGTGCCGACGAGGGATATCCGCGCCCCCAGGTCATCGGCAATCGTGGTCAGCAATCCGGCGACCACGAACTCGGAGAGCCCGAACGCGAACGCGCACAGGGAAAACACATAGATGGCAGCGGGCATCGCAGGTCCTATACAGCAGAGCTGCGCAAGCCTAGTGCCTCGCCATGTGCGGGTGAAGGACGGTTTACATACCGCAGCAAGACGCCGCGCGTCCTGTCACCTCAAGGCAGAGTAAGGGACTGCAGGACTGCCTGTATCAACCGGTCGCGGATCGCTGAGGTCCGGGTCTCGTTCCACGCCATGAACAGGTCCAGCCGTGACACGTCCTCGGCCGCATCCACCTGGAGCGGCCGGAACACAACGTCCTCGCGCGTTTCCGTCGCCAGCGAAGCGGGCAGCAGCGCGATACCGAACCCCGCAGCCACCAATGCAATCAGGGTCTGCATCTGCCGGCCGTGCTGCACGATGTCGGGCACGAACCCGGCTGTCTGGCACAGGCCGATCAGCTGGTCATGAAATCCTTTGCCGAGTGTGCGGGGCGAGGCGACGAACGCTTCGTTCCTGAGCAATGCCAGATCGACGCGCGCTTTCGCCGCCAGCGGATGACCGGCCGGCAGCGCGACGCAGATCCGTTCGCTCAGCAGCCTTTGCATGCGCAGGTGCGGCGTCGTGGTGCCCGGTGTCCGCATGAAGCCGATATCCACCTCTCCCTGCTCCAGGGCGTTGACCTGCTCCTGGGTGGTGGCCTCCCGCATCGTGAAGGCGATGCCCGGGTTGCGCTCTCGAAAGTGGCGCAGCGCCTGCAGCAACGAGGCATATGGGGCGATGTTGATGAAAGCCAGGGTCAGATGGCCCTCCATGCCCTGGGCCACGCGGCGCGTCTGCGCTACGCCCTCCTCCAGCGACTGCACGGTACGGCGTGCGGTTTCAAGAAAGGCAGCGCCCGCCGGTGTCAACGCGACGCTGCGAGGGGTGCGCTCGAACAACGGCGCTCCGACGGCGGCCTCCAGCTTGCGGATGGCCTGGCTCAGCGGCGGCTGCGCCATGTGCAGCCGCTCGGCGGCACGATTGAAGTGCAGCTCCTCGGCCACGGCAATGAACTGTTGGAGCAGGCGGGTCTCTATCACTGAAACACCAGACCTCTTGAATACCGGGATTGAGGGTGTTCAACATACCAAATCGCTACATTCGCCAGAACGCGCCTGCGGGAGGGGCTGGTCATGATGCTGCTGCTCGTCAGCCATCATCGACGAGGGGCCGGACAGCGTTACTTCGGGGTGTCGCGCTCCGTCGCGTCCGCTTCGATCAGCTCCCGGCGCTGGGCCTCGATCCAGGCATCCCCGGCGGCACGTGCCTGGGCATCCCGTTCCTTGTTCTGCCGCTCGATTTCCTGATACTCCGCCCATACCTCGGGCGTGATCGTGTCGAGTCGATGGTCCGAACGCAGCGCGATCGAGGGAGAGGCGCCCGTGGAGACCGTGAAGTTGTCGAACAGCCATTGCCGTCGCTGCTCGGGCGGGGCATGCAGCAGGTCGGGTTCCGCATAGTTCTGCATCGGCAGGGTCTGCTCGGCGAGCGGGGTATCGGAAGAAATCCGTGCCAGCCTGACGACGAGGCGCTCATGGTCCCGGTCCTTCCGGTACAGGGCAACGGTGTCGCCGTCGATCCACAGCGCGTACCAGTACCCCGCGATGGGATGGACCTGGAAGGGCCGTTCACGGACCAGGATCAGATCGCCGGGATCTCTGTAAAGCGCCCGCCAGCCCGGCGCTGCCGGGCGGAGGCTGCAGTCGGCGGTCCCTTTCATGATCGTGTCCAGCGTCGGCGTGCCATTGCGTGCGACGAGCCGCGTCGTCCAGCAGCGTGACCCGTCACGGTTATGCGAGGCGATCAGCACCGCGTCTTCGTCCAGCACCACGGCATCGGTATGCACGAACTGATCGCCCGCCGCTTCAGGATCCTGCAGGAGCGCCGAGAATCCTTGGTCGGACAGCCTGTTGCCGTCCACGTACAGCACGTACGTCGTGTAGTGCTGATACTTGCTGACGTTGATGTCCAGTCGGCTTTCGGTCACGGCCACGACCTTCAGCGTGTCCGAGGAAAGCACGGTTTCCCTGTTGGTCCGGGCACATGCCGTCAACAGCGGCGCCGCACACACCAGCAGTGCGGCGGAACGCAGGAGGGAATCCAGTCTGAAACGCATCGCGCTGCGGCCTGCGGGTGTGGGGCGGACCCGTGCAAGCATATCCGCTTCGGCGACGCGTATCGGCCAGCGTTGCAGGCCTTCGTGGCGTTGTCGGCCAGCGCGGCACCGGGAAGGTGCCGCGCCGCCCTGCCCCGCTCGATCAGAAGCTGTAATCGAGCGACACACCCACGGTCCGCGGCTGCATCATCACCGCATTCCAGCGGCGGTACTGCTGCGCGCCGGCGGCAGGAATCGTCCTGCCGGCCGCCACGTAGATGTCCTTGTTGGTGAGGTTGGTGACGAAGAAGCGCACCGTCGTGTTCTGGCTGCTCACTTCGGCAGTCAGGTCAACGGTGGTGTAGCTGGGCAGGTCGAAGGACTGCGTCGCCGCCACCGATGCCGCACGCTCGCCGTAATAGCGCAGCGCGCCACCGACGCTCCAGCCCCATTCGCCGCTCGTCGGGAACTGGTAGTCGGCCTGCAGGCTGCCGGCCCATTCGGGCACCTGCGGCAGCTGGGCACCGGATTCGGCCTGGTTCGGGCCACCCGGGCGCGCCGGGGGAATCGGCGCGGTCAGCTTCGCGTCGGTGTAGGTCAGGCTGCCGCTCAGGCGCAGGCCGTCGACGGGCATCAGCGCGCCGGTGAATTCAACGCCCTGGCTGCGTGCTTCGCCGCCATTGACGCCATAGGAGATGCCCTGCGCCGTGAGCAGGTTCAAGCGGATGTCATCCCAGTCGATCCGGAAGGCCGCCACTTCCACCAGTGCACGACGATCCCAGAAGTGGCTCTTCAGGCCGGCTTCGTAGTTGATCAGCGTGTCCGACTTGACCTGCGACGGCACCTCCGGGGCGGCCGGCAGGATGGGATTCGGGCTGCCGGCGCGGTAGCCGGTGGCCACGCGCACGTAGGCCATGGTGTCTTCGCCCAGGAACAGGCGCGGGCTGGCGCTCCAGGTGGTCACGCTTTCCGAGGAGTCGGTGATCCGCTGCACCCCGTCACCGCCCAGCGGACCGCCGAGGGTCTGGCGGAATTGCTGGTCATTGCGCGCATGGCGCACGCCCAGGGCCAGATCGAAGCGGTCGGTGAACTTCCAGGTGGCATTGCCGAACAGCGCCTTCTCTTTATACGTGGTCAGCACCGAGGCGGTGAACAGATCAAGCACCGGATTGAACGCCGGGCTCAATGCACTGCCGCGCTCGATGTAGGCGGCATCTTCATCGGTATAGAACGCGCCAAGCTGCCATTGCAGGCGACTGTCGCCCTTGGAGGTCAGGCGGAATTCCTGGGTCCACTTCTTCAGTTCGATATCCGTGTCCAGCCCGGCGTATGCCATCACCGGGCCCACGCCGGGCTTCTGGCCCAGCAACGGGATGTACTCCACCGACTGGTCCTGCAGGCGCCAGGAGTTGGATTTCATCCAGCTGCTGGCGGAAGTGAAGTCGGCCCAGCCCAGATCCCAGTCCACCGTCAGGCCGTACACGTCGTACTTGATCGTGCTCGGCTGCAGGAACAGATACTCGTTCGAGTAACCGGGCAGCTTCGGCTTGAAGGTGGCCGGGTCGAGCGCGACCGTCGCGAAATTGTCGCCCTTGTTTTCCTGGCGCATCGCGGTGAGCAGCACGTCCACCGTATCGGAGGCCTTCCACAGCAGCGAAAGGCGGCCGGCGTTCTGGTACACATCGTTGGTGTCGCGGCGATGCAGGACGCTGTTGTCGATCCAGCCCGGACTGGTCTGCTCGGCGTAGCTGGCGCGCAGGGCCAGCTGACCCTTCACCAGCGGCACATTGACGGCGGCGCGCTCGGAATGGCCCACCCGGCCGCCATCGTCGACAACGCGCATCGTGGCACCGGCGCGGCCCGAGAAGTACTCCAGGTCCGGCCGTTTGGTCACGTACTTGACCACGCCGCCCAGTGCACTGGCACCGTACAGCGTGCCCTGCGGGCCGCGCAGCACTTCCACGTTCTGCACGTCGTACGGCAACAGGTCGAACATGCCGGAGGTGGCACCGGACAGTGAGCCATTGGCGGTCAGCGGCACGTCGTCGACGTAGATCGAGGTCGCGGCGGTGTTGCCCATCGGGGTGATGCCGCGGATCGAGATCGTCGAGCGGCCCGGCGCACCGAGGCTGGTGATCTGCAGGCCGGGAACCAGCCCGGCCAGGTCATTCATGTTGTTGACCTGGAGGCGGTCGAGCTGCTCTTCGCTGATGACGCTGATCGACATCGGGATATCGGTGACCACCTCCACGCGTTTCTGCGCGGTCGCGGTCACGGTGCCCAACGTATGTACGTCGTCGCGGTTGGGGTTCTCGGCGGCGACCTGTGCCAGTGCCGTGGCGCTGCAGCCCAGGGCCAGGATGCCTGCAGTGCAGGCCAGCGACAACGCGTTCATTCGGAGCGAACAGTGACTCATGTGATGAGACCTCGGTAGCGAAGCTGGACGCCCACGGCAATGGGCACGGAATGCGGCAGTCAGGGCACCCCGTCGTGCTGGGGTGGGGGCCGGCCTGGCAGTGACGCTCCTGGGATGAATGGCTATGTGTAAGCCCATGTAGGACACAATAGTCCTGTTCAGAGAACTGTCAATCCTGCGTCGCAGCATTGACATGAATTCATGCGCCAGGCGCGCCCCGAACCTCAGCGTCCAGCGCCCCAGACCGCTTCGTCACACCAGATCGTGCCGTCGCGATAGAGCACCCCGGGGGTGCGGTCCTGCTTGAGGAACGTGGGCCCGTCCAAGTCGACGAGATCGCACAACTGCCCGACCACGAAGCCCGGCGCAGCGCCCAGGCTGCTGCAGACCATGCAGCCGACCATGACGCCCAGCTCGGCCTCGCGTGCCGCGGCGGCGATCAGCAGCGCCTCGGTCAGGCCGCCGCATTTGTCGAGCTTGATGTTGAATACGTTGAAGCGACCCTTCAGGCCGTCGACATCGGCCAGGGTGAGCGCGCTTTCATCGGCGGCCAGAGGAATCGGCGACACGAATCCATCCAGATCGGCCTCGCGCCCGCGGGCCAGTGGCTGTTCGATCAGCGCCACATCGGCGTCCACCATCGCAGCCACCAGCCGCTCGAGATCGCCAACCTGGTAACCCTGATTGGCATCGACCCCCAGCCATACCTCGGGGCGCACGGCACGGATCGCTGCGACGCGTGCGATGTCCAGGTCGAGATCACCGGTCAATTTGACCTTGATCGAACGCGCCTGGCGATACGCGACCGCAGCGGCCGCCATGGCCGCCGGCTCATCGGCGCCGACCGTGAAGGTCGTGGGGAGCGGCCGCGGCGGGGGCAGCCCGGCAAGCGCCCAGACGGGCTTGCCCGCCTGCTTCGATTCCAGCTCCCATAGGGCAGCATCCACCGCGTTGCGTGCGCCACCGGCTGGCAGGATCGTGCGCAGTTCCTCGCGCGTGGGGTGTGCCTCGATGGCATCACGCACCGCTTCGAGCTGGATGCGCATGGTCTCGATGTCTTCGCCCAGGTAATAGACGCCGGTCGCCTCACCGCGGCCGATGTGCGTGCCGTCATCCAGGGTGACAAGGCAGGCCAGCCGGCTGTCGAAGACGTGGCTGGCGATGCGGAACGGCGCGGCCAGGCGCAGCGCGTCAACCGCGATGCCGAGGGTGAGGCGGGCCATCAGGCGTTCACTCCGGATGCGGCCACGTCACGCGCCACAGCGGGCGTTGCCAACAGCTTGATCGAGTACATCTGGTTTCCCTGCCTCAAGGTGAGTAATTCTCACATTGAGACATTAGTTCTCCGTAAAGAGAACTGTCAATGGGCGCCGTGTCCGGCGCCCCCTCCCTCGTGGCGCGTTACGGATTACTTCGCAGGTACCGGGGCCGGTGCAAGTGCGGCCGCGATCTGCGACAGATACTTGTTCCAGTCGAATTTCTGCCCTTCCGGCGTCCAGCCCAGACGCACGATCACCGCATCCTGCGAAGGAATCACCGCCATGATCTGATGGTTGTGGCCCATCGCCATGAAGGCATCGGGTGGCACGTCCTGCAGCACCTTTCGACCTTCTTCTGCAGCCGCGGGCCGGTTCAACCACAGCTGCGCGCCGTACGAGGGGCGCGTTGATGCCGGCGTGGGCGTCACCGCGAACTGGAGCCATTCCGGCGACAGCAGCCGCTTGCCACCGGCCTCGCCGTGGTTCAGATGCAGCAGCCCATAGCGCGCCCAATCCCGCGCCGTTGCATACCCATAGGAACTGCCGACCAGCACGCCGGACTCGTCCGGCTCGATCAGCGCGCTGCGCATGCCGGCCGGCTCGAACAACCGTGTCTGTGCAAATCGGGTCATGCCCTCCAGAGTGCCGCCGGTAGCCTCGAAAACGATCCGCGAGAGGATGTTGGTCGTGCCCGAGGAATAGCTCCAGTGCGTGCCTGGCGCATGTTCAAGCGGCATCGCGGCGGCCAGCGCGCCCATGTCACCGGCTTCGAACAGCATCTTGATCGATTCGTTGCCGGGCTTGTAGCTCTCGACGAAGGCCAACCCGCTCGACATCGTCAGCAACTGGCGCAGTGTGATCGCGCCACGTGGATCGGCTTCGCCCTTCCATTCCGGCACCGGAGCGGGGTCATCCAGCTTGAGCACGCCGTCATCCACCAGCAGGCCAACCAGCGTGCCCATGATGCTTTTGGTGGCCGACCAGCCCAGCATGCGGGTGTTCTGGTTGAAGCCGGGCGCGTAACGCTCGGCAACGATCGCCCCACCCTGCACCACCACGATCGCACGGGTGTCCGGGTAACCGCCCACGTTCTGCTCCTCGAAGGCCGCACTCACAGCCGCGTCCAGTGCGGCACGGTCGAGCTTCGCTTCTGCGGCGGCCTGCAGCGCCGGCACCGGGCGGTCGCCCTGCGGCCACGGCCGCGCCGCCAGTGGCGATAGTGGCGTGAGCTGGGCCGCCTGGGCCTTGAGCGCGGTGAGCGGCACGTCGCCCGTGGTCAGCGTGCAGCCGACCGCCGGGCGATGCAACGCCGTCCGGCTGGCCGTACCAGGCGCGGAGGCGGTGACCGTGCCTGCCTTGCGATCGACCGCCAGCGCCACCGTCCTGGTGAACGGCGCCAGTGCGTGGATGTCATCGCGCAGCACGTCGGCCTCAGCGCGGTTGGCCACGAAAATGCCGGCGCAGGCGATCTGTGCCGAGACCGCGGTGCCCAGATCCTCCGCGCTGGTGATCGGTGGTGCGGCGGCCAGTGCCGGCGCGGAGGCGGCGAGCGCCAGAGAGAGAAGACTCCAGCCGGAGGCGTGTCGGATCATGAGGTGTGTCCTGTGTCTGTTGAGGCGCGCACGTGGATCACCGCGCGCGGCATGGGTGGCGCAGCGCAGAGCCCGCCCGGGCGCCGGTGTGCTTGCCGCCCTCGAAGCTCACCACACCGTTGACGATCACGGTTTCGATGCCGGTCGGCGCGCCGGCGGGCGCATCCCAGCTCGCCACATCGTCCAGCGTGTCCAGATCGAACAGCACGATATCGGCGCGCATGCCCTCGCGGATCAACCCGCGATCGCTCAACCCCATCCGCTGTGCGGGCCAGCTGGTCATCTTGCGGACCGCGTCTTCCAGCGTCAGCACATGGCGCCGCTTGACGTACTCGGCGAGGATGCGTGGGAAAGTGCCGTACGCGCGCGGGTGCGGCAGGCCGATGGCACCGTCGCTGCCGTAGTTCACCGCCGCGGCGGCATCACTGCCGATGCTGACCCAGGGTTGGCGCAGCGCGAGCTGCACATCCTCTTCGCTGATCATGAAATACAGCGCGACCGCCCGGTTGGGCAGCCCTTCAAGCGCGATGTCCCAGGCCGCATCGGCCGGATCCAGATTCAGCTCGGCACCGATCTCGGCCAGCGTCTTGCCATGGAAGCGACGGTACTTGTCACTGAAGCTGTTGGCCAGGCGCACGTTCTGGAAGCCACCCGATGCATGCACCAGGTTCGACCAGCCCGGCATCGAACCGGCGGCGACCTCCTTCTTCATGCGCTCGCGCACCTTGGGATCGCGCACGCGCTCGATACCTTTCTCAAGCCCGTCGGCCCAGACCCAGCTCGGCGCGATGATTTCCAGCCCGGTGCCGCCGGCGGTGTAGGGATACAGATCGGCGGCTACATCGACGCCACGGTCCCGCGCGGCATTGATCGTCGCCAGTGCCTGCGGCATCAGCTTGCCCCACTCCGGCGCATAGGCAGCCTTCAAGTGGAAGATCTCCACCTTGACCCCGCCCTTCTCACCAATCTCGATCGCTTCCTCGATCGCCTTGACCACGCCCTCGCTCTCATCACGCATATGCGTGGCGTAGAAGCCGTCGCATTGCGCGGCCACCTTGGCCAGCGAGATCAGATCCGAGGTGCTCTGAAAGCTGCTGGGTGCATAGATCAAGGCGCTGGAGATACCGAACGCGCCGGCCTCCATCGCGATCTTCACCTGCTCGCCCATGGCATCCAGCTGCTTGCTGGTCGGCGCACCGGCGGCATCGCCCATGACATGCACGCGGGCCTGGGTGGAGGAGTAGTACGTGCCGAAGTTGACCGCGATACCCTGCGTTTCAAGCTGCTTGAAGTAGCCCGGCATGCCCGCCGCAGGCACCGGCGGTCCGCCCTCGCCGCCGATCAGCGTGGTCACGCCCATCCGCAGCTTGTTCTCCGCCGCGCCATCCTTGAGCAGCGCCGCGCCGGACTGATCCATCATGTCGATGAAGCCGGGCGACACATAGCGCCCCGTCGCGTCGATCTCGCGGGTGCCCTGCCCGGGGACCTGACCCACCCGGACCACGCGCCCCTCCTTGACCGCCACATCGGCACGGACCCACGGATTGCCGGCGCCGTCGAGGACGCGTCCACCGCGGATCACCAGGTCATAGTCGGCGGCGGCCGCATTGGCGGCGAACAGCATCGATACGCCCGCCCAGAGCAGGGTGCGCTTCATCATTTCATCTCCTTGTCGGTGCGCGCCTGCGCACGCACGTCATCCACGACCTCGCGAACCGCATCCACGACGCGGTCAGGCTGATCGATCTGGATGTAGTGACCGGAATCGCTCACGATCTGTTGCTGCCCACGGCTGGACAGGGCTGCCTGCTCGGCATGCAGGGTGCGCCATTCCTGCTTGAACCGCGCGCCCTCCTCCGCCGTCAGGCCCATCTTCTTCAGCTCGTCGGGCTTGAACGGTTTCAACGCGGTCAGCACGATCACCGGGCGGTCGCCAAACGACGTGACCGCGCGGGCATCGTCCATGGTGCTGTCGAAGCCGTCGAGTTCAGCGGTCGCGCCCGTGACCGAGGCACTGGAGAAGGCAGTGATCTCCGCGGCCTCATCCTTCGGGCGTGGGCCATGATCGGCGCGCGAGAACAGGAAGCGCACCAGGCCGGTCCGCGATAGTGTGGTGGCCGTATGCATCAACAGCGACACCTTCTTCGGGTGGACATCGATGCTCACCACGCTGCCGAGCCGGGCGATCTGATCCGGGTGCGAGGGGTCGACCATCACCAGCCCGGCAACCTGCTCGCCGTAGCGCCCCACATAGGTGCGGATGTACGGCCCGCCGATGGAGTGGCCGACCAGCACCAGCGGATCGGTGATGCCCGCGCCTTTCAACAGGGCATGCAGGTCATCGGCCACGGCCGACGCACGCTGCGGGGTGTCCTTCGCATCGCTGCGCATGATGCCGGCGCGGTCGTAGGCACAGGCGCGGGTGAAGCCGGCGATCCGGTCGTGCACCCGGGTCCAGTCCATCGTGCCGCCCGTGCCGAGGCCGGACTCGAAGATCACGGTCGGGGTGCCACTGCCGCGACACTCGATATGCATCTGGCGTCCGCCGATATCGACCATCTGGCCGCGCAGCGGGTGGTCCACCTCTGCATTGCGGCGCGCCAGCGCCTCGTATACCACCCCGACCAGGGTGAGAAGGATCACGAGCGCGAGCAGACCCAGCAGGATCCACTTCACCCATCGCCAAAACCGCCGCCAACCCTTTACTGCTGTCATGTCGTGCTCTCTTGAATGGCGTACTGAAGCGCGTGCCGCCCCGCGGATCCGGCCCGGGGAGCGTTCAAGGGAGGACTGACCCATGCGGCAGGCAATCATCCCGAATGGGATATAAACGTCCTGATGGGAGAATTGTCAATGTGCGGTGCGCCACCCCGCTGTCGTTTGGGGCGAGGTTGAGCGCGCAGATCACACGGGGGCAAAGACGATGGCGGTATCGATGCCGGGCTGATCGCCTTATTCGGCGGGCGGAATCGCCGGGATGTGCATGGTGTCGACGGGCCTCTGCCGCCCGCCGATCTCGAACTTCAGCGGCATCCGGATACGATCGGCCACCGGCATCCGCACGCGTTGGCGTTCTCCGCTTTGCAATGCAGTTCAGCCAGGCTGACCCGGGCATTGGCCACGGTGCAGCTCTCGTCCAACATGGGCTGTGCCGATGCAGTTGTGGCGGCGAGGTAGATAATGACGGCCAACGTGCCTGCAGTGATGTAGCGCTTGTCCACGGTCAGTCCATTGATGGGCAAAGACAACAAGGGTACCGACATGTGTGAAGACCCGCACTTCACGCGGCGCACACTACCCTCTTGCCGTCACACCCCATGGAGCTGCCCCCTCGTGAGCCGGCATTGGCCGCCAACGCGCGCGTTAAAAGGACTTACCAGTCTCCCCCTGATGCTCTGCAGTGCGTTTGCAGCCGCCCAGGTCGCGCCCGACGGCGCTGCAATCCCGGCATTGGACTGGCAACAGTCGCACCAGCGGCTGGAGCAGGTCTCCGATGCCTTGGCCGCCGCGGACGCGTCGGTGCGCAACAAGCAGGACCTGCAGGACGCCACCCGGCTGCTGCGCCTGCCGGAGATCACCGGTGAAGTGCGCCGCCTGCAGTTCCAGAAGACGCTGACCCTGCCCCTCGGTTCGCTGGCCCCGGTGGCCGAGGCGTTCGGTATCGACTCGCCGCTGCAGTTCACCGAGCGCGATTGGCGCACCCGCCCGGTGGTCACGGCGGTGTTGCCGCTGTACACCGGGGGGGTGATCCCTGCCGCCCAGCAGGCCGCGGCAGGCGCGACCGACCAGGCCAGCGCCGAGCGCGAATCGCAGCGCCAGTCGCTGAGCGTGCAGCTGGTCCAGGCCTATTTCGGCCAGCGTCTTGCCGAGCAGGCCGTAGACGTGCGCCGCGAGGTGCGCGATGGGCTGCAGCGTCACCTTGATGATGCGATGAAGCTGGAACGCGAGGGCTTCGCCACCCGCGCCCAGCGGCTGCAGGCCAACGTGGCCCGCGACAAGGCCGAGCGCGAGTATCAGAAATCGCTGAATGATCTGCAGACCCTGAAAGCGGCACTGGCCACGCTGTTGCGCAGCGGCGGTGAAGTCCGGCCGCTGTCGCCTCTGTTCGTGCATCGCGCGCCGATCGGTGCGCTGCCCACCTTCGAACGCGATGCACAGGCCCGGCAGCCGCAGATTGCCCGGCTGCGGGCCGTGGTGGCGCAGGCCGAACAAGGCGTGCGTGTGCAGCAGGCCAAGCTCAAGCCAACCATCTTCCTGTTCGGCCAGTACGATTTCCGCCGCCGCGACGAGATGCTCACCGACCCGGACTGGGCATTCGGCATCGGCCTGAAGTACACCTTCCTCTCCCCCACCTCGCGCCCCGCCCAGATCAGCGCCGCCCGCGCGCAGCAGGATCAGGCCGAAGCCGGCCTGCGCGAGGCCGAGAACCAGGTGACGCTGGGCGTGCGCAAGGCCTGGTACGAACTGGATACCGCCCGCCAGCAGTACCTGCTGCTGGACAGCAGCATCGAACAGAACCGCGAAAACCTGCGCCTGCAGGAGCTGGCCTTCCGCGAGGGCCAGGCCACCTCGCTGGATGTGATCGATGCACGCCTGGGGCTGGGCGGCGCGCAGGTGGAACGCGCACAGGCTGCCTATCAATATGACGTGGCGCTGGCCCAGCTGTTGGAGATCAGTGGACAGATGGACCGATATGAAGAATTCCGCCGCCGGGGCGACGAGGTGATCACGCATGAATGACACATTGCAGGCACCGGCCGACGCGCCGCCGCCGAAAAAACGCAAGGTCGGCCTCCTCATCGGGCTGGTGCTGGCGATCGTGGTGGTGGTCGGGCTGTGGCTGGCCTGGCGCACCCCGGCCGAACAGTTGCAGGGCATGGCCGACGCCGACACCATCAACGTGGCCGCGAAGATCACCGCCCGGCTGGCCGAGCTGAAGGTACGCGAGGGTGACCGGGTCGCCGCCGGTCAGGTGCTGTTCGTGCTGGACAGCCCGGAAGTCGCTGCCAAGGAGGAACAGGCGCACGGTGCACTCGAAGCGGCGCGTGCGGTGGCCGACAAAGCCGATGAAGGCGCGCGCAGCGAGGACATCCGCGCCGCGCAGGCCAACTGGAAACGTGCCGAGGCCGGTGCCACCCTGGCCGATGCGACCTATCAGCGCGTGCAGAACCTCTTCAACGAAGGGGTGATGACCCGCCAGAAACGTGACGAAGCACTGGCCCAGGCGCGCAGCTCGCGCGAGCTGGCCAATGCCGCACGCGCCCAGTACGACCAGGCACTGGCGGGCGCACGCGACCAGGACAAGCGCGCCGCACAGGGTCAGGTGCGCCAGGCGCAGGGCGCGGTTGCCGAAGTGAACGCCGCCCGCGAGGAGGTCAATGGCCGCGCGCCCGTGGCCGGCGAGATCAACAAGCGCATGTCGGATATCGGCGAGCTGGTTCCGGCCGGCTACCCGGTCTTCACGCTGGTCGACATCGACCGCATGTGGGTCTCGGTGAACCTGCGCGAATCGCAGATGCGGGGCCTGAAGGTCGGCGCCCGTCTGCGTGGCACGGTGCCCGCGCTGGATCGTGATGCGGAATTCGAGGTGTATTTCATCAATCCCGCCGGTGACTACGCCACGTGGCGTGCCACCCGGCAGTCCTCCGGGTATGACGTGCGCAGCTTCGAAATCCGGCTGCGCCCGGTCGCCCCGGTGGAAGGCTTCCGCCCCGGGATGAGCGTGTTGTTCGGGTGGCCGCAGGGATGAGCCGGCCGGTGTGGGCGAGCGCTGCGGCGTCGTTCCAGCGCGAGCTTCAGCACCTGCGCCGCGATCGTGCCGATCTGCTGCTGGTCACCCTGCTGCCGGCGCTGATGCTGGGCGTGATGGCCTGGCTGTTTGCCGCCTCGGTGATGCGCGATATCCCCATCGCCATCGTCGACCTGGACCGCAGCGCGGAAAGCAGACAGCTGGCCCGCATGCTCGATGCCAGCCCCGGCGTCAGCGTGGCCAGCCAGCCGTCCAGCCTGGCCGAGGCGCAATCGCAGCTGCGCCGGTTGGACGTCTTTGCAGTCGTACTGGTGCCGCGCGATGCCACGCGGCAGGCACTGCGCGGCGAACAGGGCACGGTGTTCGCGTACTACAACGCCACCTACCTCACCACCGGCCAATCGGCCGTGCGCGATATCGTCGAAGCGGTCAGCGCCTGGAATGCGCGGCTGCTGGGCGAGCGCATCGGCAAGCAGGTGGGCCCGGGCAAGCTGCGCGCGCCGCCGATCGCGGTGCAGTCGGACATCCTGCACAACCCGGCGCGCAGCTATGAGTTGTTCCTGCTGCCCTTGCTGTTCCCGGCCGTGCTGTCGCTGGGGCTGGCATTGACGGTCGCGGCCAGTCTGGGGCGCGAAGTGCGTGACGGGCACCTGCGCGAATGGCTCGGCGATGCCCCATGGTCGGCGATCGCCGGCAAGGTCGTGCCGTACGTGCTGCTGTTCTCGGTCTACGGTGCGCTCGGGGTGCTTTACCTTGCCCTGCTCCGTGGCGACGGCATCGCCGGCAGTGCCCTGCTGCTGATGTTGGGGCAACCGCTGTTCTACCTGGCCTGCGCGGCGGTGGCTCTGCTGTTTGTCGGGCTCACCCGTGACATGGGCACGTCACTGTCGGCGATCGGCTTGAGCATCGGCACCGCGCTGGCGTTTTCCGGCGCCACCTTCCCGGTGGTCGATGCGCCGCTGTTCACCCGTATCTGGAATCTCCTGCTGCCGCTGACCGCCTACGTGAAGCTGCAGACCCAGCAGCAGTTCGTGGGCGCGCCGTGGAGTGTCTCGCTGTGGCCGCTGGGCACGCTGCTGCTGATGGTGCTGGTGGCCGGTGGCATCGGTGGCTGGCGATTGATGGCGGCCGCGCGCAACGCCGATCCGGTGCTGCCGGGTGCACCGCGCGAGACCCGCGCATGAACCGCTTCGTCGACAGCCTGCGCCTGACCCTGCGCACGGTGCTTACCGATCGCTATGCCGTCGTGCTCATGGTCGGCGCGGTAGTGCTGTACTCGTTCTTCTACCCGGCCGCCTACCGCCACCAGGTGGCCAGCAACCTGCCCATCGTGGTGGTCGACCATGATCAGAGCGCCACCAGTCGGGAATTGCTGCGCCGGGTGGACGCGCTGCACACGGTACGCATCGTGGATCAGCCGGCCAGCATCGACCAGGCCCGCGACGAGATGGAGGCCGGCAGGGCCGAGGGCATTCTGCTGATACCGGCCAACCTTGAACGGGACGTCCTGCGCGGCGGCCACGGCTATCTGGTGTTGATGGGCAACGGTGCCTACCTTGGCCGCGCCAGTTGGGTGCTCGGCGGCGTGGCCGAGGCCCTGACCGCGTTCGCGCGCGAGGCGGCCGTGTCCCAGGCGGCGTTCATGGGGGCACCCCAGGCACCGCCGATCACGTTGGTGCAGCGGCCGCTGTTCAACACGCAGGAAGGGTACGGCAGCGCCATCGTGCCCGGCGTGGCCGAGCTGATCGTGCATCAGACGCTGCTGATGGGCATCGGCGTGCTGCTTGGCGCCCGGCGGTTGGCGCTGGGTCGGCGCCTGCGTTTCGATCTGCCCACATTGGCCGGCATGGCGGTGGGCTTCGGTGCCATCGGCCTGCTCGGGCTGCTCTATTACGCCGGTTTCACCGCGTGGGTGCAGGATTACCCGCGCGGTGGCAATCCACTCGGGCAGCTGCTGGGCGGCACCTTGTTCATCGCCGCCACGGTGGCATTCGGTTTGTTCGTCGGCAGTTTCTTCGCTACCCGCGAGCGTGCGTTCCAGGTCGTGATCGCCTGCTCGATACCGTTGTTCTTCCTGGCCAACCTGTCCTGGCCGGCGGTCACTTCGCCGCCGGCGCTGGTCGCGCTGGCGCACCTGCTGCCCACCACCCCCGGCATCAACCTGATGGTGCGGTTGAATCAGATGGATGCCCGCCTGGGTGAAGTCAGCCACGAGCTCTGGACATTGCTCGCGCTGCTGGTGCTGTACGGGGGCCTGGCGATATGGCGGCTGGGTGCCCGCAGGTCGAACTGACTCATGCTGTTGCGGACACTCCGCGCGTTAGATCAATACCTGCCGCGTGCTGCGAAGAAACTGATGGATCTCTTTCTCCACCGATTCATCCAGCATGTAGACCGGCCGCTGGCCGTTGGGGCAGCGCAGGCTGGGGGTCGTCCCGAACATGCGGCAGATCAAGGGGCGTTCCTCGTAGACCTCACAGCCCTGCTTGCCCAGATACGGGCAACTCAGGTCCGCCAAGGCTGCCGCATGCTCGGCATCGCTCTTGACCGGCAGCCGCGCCACTTCCTCGCTTGAAGCGGTGACTGGGCCACAACAGTCCGTACACCCCACGATGCAGCGGAAGGTCGGGATCTGGTCGCGCAGACGCTGGATCGCGTCGCGGGTGGCGTAAGGCATTGCGATGGGCCTTGGAACGGCGTTGGCGGTGGGCCATTTTAACGCGTCGGCAATCGCGACGTATCCAGGGTGCTTCATCTGGGCGCGCAGGCGTGATCCCCTCGTCCGCTGGGTATGATGTCGCGTTCGCCAAGCTGTGTGCCCAAGCAACCCCTCCATGCACGTCCCCACCCCCTCCCTGATCATCTGGATAGTGACCGCCGTTGCCACCAGCGGCGTCATCTTCCGTCCCTGGCGGATCCCCGAGTATGTCTGGGCACTGGGCGCTGCCGTGCTGCTGGTCGCGACCGGGCTGGTGCCCATCCCCACGGCCATCGCGGCGGTCGCTGAAGGCGGCGATGTCTACCTGTTCCTGATCGGCATGATGGTACTGGCCGAGCTGGCGCGTCACGAAGGCCTGTTCGACTGGCTGGCCATGTATGCCGTCCAGCATGCCAAGGGGTCTGGACGGCGCCTGTTTGACCTGGTCTTCCTGGTCGGCACGCTGGTGACCATTTTCCTTTCCAACGACGCCACCGCCGTGGTGCTCACACCGGCGGTTTACGCGGCCTGCAAAGCGGCCCGCGCCAATCCCCTGCCCTACCTGTTCGTCTGCGCGTTCATCGCCAACGCAGCCAGCTTCGTGCTGCCGATCTCCAACCCCGCCAACCTGGTGGTGTTCGGCAGCCACATGCCCTCGCTGCCGGAGTGGCTGCGGCAGTTCAGTCTGCCGTCGCTGGCCGCGATCTTGATGACGTACCTGGTGCTGCGTTTGGCTCAGCGCCGTGAGATCGCGCACCCGCTGGCGGAGCGGATCGAGCACCGCGCCCTGTCCGAGGGCGGTCGCCTGTGCGCCATCGGTGTCGGGCTCACCGGCATCGTGCTGCTGGCGACCTCGGCGATGAACGGCCCGCTCGGCTTGACCACCTTCTGCGCCGGTGCGCTCACGTTGGCGGCGGTTCGCCTGCGCCAGCGGCGCAGTGCCATGCCGATACTTCGGCACGTCGCCTGGGGGGTGCTCCCGCTGGTGGCAGGCTTGTTCGTGCTGGTCGAAGCCGTCGCGCAGACCGGCGTGATCCGCACGGCCGCGCATGCATTGGAAGCACTCGCACGAACCTCGCCGAGCGAGGCCGGCTGGGCTGCGGGTATTGCCGCCGCCATGGCGAGCAATCTGGCCAACAACCTGCCCATCGGGCTGGTCGCCGGATCACTGGGGCAGATGGCTGATTTGCCGGCGCAGACGCGCGCGGCGCTGCTGATCGGCGTGGATCTCGGGCCGAACCTGTCGGTCACCGGCTCGCTCGCCACGATGCTGTGGCTGGTCGCGCTGCGGCGGGAGGGCGAGAACGTCAGCGCCCTGCAGTTCTTCAAACTGGGGGTACTGGTGATGCCGCCGGCGCTGATCGCGGCGTTGCTGCTGCTGTAGCGATGCTGATGCGCTAACGGTGCAACCGTGTCGTCGGGCTGCCGTGACGCTACATCCGTCTCAGGCGGCGTTCGGCGTCCACTGGCGCAGGGTGGCGGCTTTCAGCGACTGCTCGCCGCAGCCGGTGGGGCAACGCAGTACCCGCGCGGCCGCGTTGCTGACAAAACCAGCGCCTTCCTGCGCCTTGAAGATCACCTCACACGACAGGCAGCGCGCCACCATCGAATACAGGTGAACGATGCGGCCGCTGCAGGGATCCTGCAGCGCGCTCACATCCAGCAGGTCGAAGTGGCAGCTGTCGGGCATCGCGCGGCGGGGAAACGGTGGGGAAACGGTCGTCTGCGGATTCACGCGTGCCAGCCTCGATGGTGTGGGCATCACTTTAGGTACCCGGATGTGGAGCGTGCGTGCATTGGACGACCGTCCCGCGTGATCACAACGTCGCCTGCGCCTGCAGCGTGAACACCCAGCTGTCCGGCCGGCTCTCATACGCCCCCGGCCGGGCCACATACTGCACCGCAGGCCGCAGGATCAGCCACGGGGTCACCTGCACACCGTAATTGAGCTCCACGAACTGCTCGTTGCTCTGCACGTCCTTGCCGGTGATGCGCTGGTACTGGGCAAGGCGGTCGGAGATGTCCAGCCGGGTCCACGCCAGGCTGAGCACATCATCCTCGCGTGAGGCCACCACACCGCGCCAACTCAGGCCGGCTTCCCACGAATACCGCATGAGTCCGGTCTTGGCATCGGCACGCGTGGCCACGCCGAATACCGACAGGCCGCGCACGGTGTCGCCTTCGGGCTTCAGCACGCGCTGCGCCAGCTGGATGTACGAACCGCTGCGATGCGAAGCGCGCGGCGCGGCCGGATTGCCGATGTCGTCGGCGTTGGAGGTATCCAGGTAGTAGCCGGCCTTGTAGGTACCGCCGTAATGCTCGCCGGTGTTGCCGTGGCTGTAGCCCACTTCCACGGGCAGGAACAGGCCGGTCTTGCCGCGGTCGGACACGCGGAAGCCACTGCCCTCCTGCTTTCGCATCGGCACGACATCGTAAATGCCGGTCTGTGCGTACCAGCCTGAGGGATCGGCCCACTTCACCCGCATGCCCCACTGGCCGGTCGGGTTGTCCAGCCAGCCGGAACTGTAGATCGGCCCCAGCGGATGCCCGCACTGGCCGTTGTTGTTGAAATTGCAGGTGTACGGCAAGCCGCCGAAGTCGTTGCCCATCGAGTAGAAGCCGCCCTTCAGGCTCAGCCGCTTGTCCAGCAGCCAGCGCTCGTAGGAGAGTTCGTTGAAGCGCAGGTTCTGCCCTTGGCCATAGAACGCCTGGTTCTGCACGTAGGAACCGGTCGAGCGGTCATTGACCGCATTGCCGAAGCGGTCGGAGAACACCACCCGCATCGTGCCGTCGAAGCCGAAGGCCTTGCCGGTATCGATCATGGCACCGAAATCAACGTGCTCGGTGGTGGACCAGCCGGTGCCCTTGTAGCCGTCGCTGTTGACGCCCGTGGCAATCACGATGCGGGCGCTCGGCGTCACGCCCCGGTCCTGCAGCCAGATCCGGGCCGCCCAGTCCGCGCTGAGCGGGGTCTGGGCAATGGTGTCCACCGGTTTGGGCGTGGGCGCATCGCTGGCGGCGGCCCAGGCCGGTAGGCTGGCGGCGATCGCCATCAGCCCGAGGCTGATCAGATAAGGGGTGTGTTTCATGTCGAGGCCCTCCGCAGCCTGCGTTTCTTCCAGGCGCGTCGCACCATCAGGATCACCACCACGAACGCCGCAAGCCCGAGGATGAGCAGCGGCAGCCACAGGCGCGCGATCTTGGCCAGCAGCGGTTTCTCACCGCCATCGCGGATCAGCGCGACCTGGGCTTCCGTGACCTGGTCACCGGGCCCAAAGCTGGTCCGCACATAGCTCGCGACCGCCGCGACATCGGCATCGCTCAGCGCCTGCACGTACGAGCCCTCCGAAAAGTGCGGCATCACTACGTGCTGGCCGTCCACCTCGCGGTCGATGCCGCCGATGATGGTGGCCACCAGATTCTGCGGCCGGGTCATGCCGACGGTGCTGTTGTGCACCAGCGAGGGGTAATAGCCGTCCTTGCTGCCCTCCCCTTTGGGGCCATGGCAGCTTGCACACAGCCCGGAATACAGCACTGCACCGGAGGCCAGGGGGGCATTGGTGCCACGCACCGGTTGTTCGCCCGGCGCCGCGGTGGGGTCACCCCAGGCAAAGGCCGCACGCGTGGCGTCCTTGTCGGCCACGGCAGGCACGGTGCGCAGGTAAGTCACGATGGCACGGATGTCTTCATCGCGCAGTTTGGAGAGGCTGTTCGTCACCGCTTCGGCCATACCGCCACCGGCCTGCCCCTTGCCCTCAACCCGACCGGTCTTCAGGTACTGGGCCAGTTCGTCATCGGTCCACCCGCCGATCCCGCTGATCGGGTGCGAAGTGATGTTGGGCGCATACCAATCGCCCAGCGAACCACCGGCGAAGGCTTTACCGCCCACCTCCTGCATCATCAACCCGCGTGGACTGTGGCAGCTGGAGCAGTGCGCCAACCCTTCCACCAGGTAGGCACCCCGATTCCACTGCGCGCTCTGTGCCGGATCCGGTTTGAACGGGGTCTTGTCCAGGAACAGCAGATTCCACACCGCCATGGACGAGCGCACGCTGAAGGGGAATGGCAGTTCGGTGGCACGTGCTTCCTCATCGACCGGTGCGACCGCCTGCATGAAATAGACGTACAGCGCGTGGATGTCCTCGTCGGTCAGCTTGGCGTAGGAGGTGTACGGCATCGCCGGATAGAGGTGGGCGCCGTCCTTGCGTACACCTTCGCGTACGGCCTGGGCGAAATCGGCCTCCGTGTAGTTGCCGATGCCGTGGGACTTTGACGGAGTGATGTTGCTCGCCCAGATCTCACCCAGCGGCGAGGCGATCGCGTAACCGCCGGCGTAGGGCTTGCCCTGCTTCGGGCTGGTATGGCACGCCACGCAGTCCGCGGCCACGGACAGGTAGCGCCCACGTTCGATGGTGTCATCGGCGCGCGCAGTGTGGCTGACGCCAGCCAACAGGCCCGATGCGATGAGCAGAAAGGCCTTCATACGGCACGCTCGATGGCATCGGCCGCGCGCAGGGCCAGCGCGGCCATGGTCAGGGTGCTGTTGACGACGCTGGCCGAGACCATCGCGCTGCCTCCCGGCAGCCACAGATTCGGGTGATCATGCGCGCGGCAATCGCCATCGACCACGGAATCGCGCGGATCCGCGCCCATGATGGTGGAGCCCATGATGTGGTTGTTGGCATTAAGCGCCGTGGTGATCACGAACTCTTCGGCGTTGAACAGCGTGCCGATGTGCCGTAGCTGATCGCAGGATTTGTCGTAGCCTTTGCGCGCGTAGTCGCCCAGCGAGTAATGGATGTCCGGGCAGGCCAGGCCATGGCCATCGACGCGGGTCGTGGACAGCGTCAGCCGGTTGCTCGGGTCGGGCAGCGGCTCCAGGCTGATCGACAGATCCACCCCGTAGATCGCGCGGCGTCGGATTTCCGCGTCCAGCGCCTCACCGGCGAGCCCCATTTTCAGTGCCTGGTCGGTGGCGATCGCCACCCGGCTGATGTTGTTGAGGATGATCTTGGTCGCAGAGTATTCCGACCGGAACGCGCCGTCACGCGGCCCGACCATGCAGCTGGACTGCGCCGGGCCACGCCCCAGCCAGATCGGGCGGTCGGCAATGAAGGAGCAGTGGAAGCCGGAGTGGTCCAGCATGTTGCGGCCGACCTGATCGGACGAATTGGCGATGCCGTTCGGGTTCTGCTCATTGGCGGCGAGCAGCAGCAGACGCGGCGTCTCCAGCGCATTGCAGGCGATCACGAAACTGCGGCCGGTGGCCTTGTGGCTGACCTTGTCGCTGTCATACCAGTGAATGGCGGTGACACGGTTCTGCGCATCGGTGTCGATCTTGTACGCCACCGCTTCGGCCAGCACCTTGGCGCCCAGCGCTTCGGCGGCCTGCACGGTATGGACGCCGTTGTACATCGCCCCGATCGGGCAGATCGGCTGGCAGTTGTTGTTGCCACAGCACGCGGGGCGATCGTTCCAGGGCTTGATCATGCGCCCCTGCGGAATCGGCACCAGGTTGTAGCCGTGCGGATTGACCACCTCGGCGAATACCTTATCGCCGTTGCCCCACGGAATCATGTCGGCCAGGTACGGCTTGGAGCGCTCCGAAGGGCTCTGCTGCGCGGGGTCGTTCGGCCCGGAGACGCCCATGGCTTCCTCCGCGCGGCAGTAATACGGCTCGATGTCCTCGTAGCTGATCGGCCAATCGCGCCCGACCCCGTAGGCGGACTGCATTTTGAAATCGACCGGAAGATGGCGCCAGCAGGAGGCAGCCCAGTGCCAGGTCGTGCCACCAACCGCCTTGATGAAGCCCTGGTGGAAGCTGCTGGCATCGGGGCCGGTCAGGCCGACGTAGTCGTTGGCGGGGAAATACAGTGGCGCCGTCGCGAATTTCGATTGCGGGAACGGGCCTTGGAAATCGCTGCCGATGCGTCGTTCGAAGCTGACGTTGCGCCAGTTCTCAACGACGTCGGAACGGTTCAGACGGGGGCCGGCCTCAAGGACCAGGACCGATTTGCCGGCGCGCACCAATTGGTGGGCGATCAATGCACCGACGACGCCCGAACCGACGATCACGACGTCGGCATCGGCGTCGCCATCACGGAAAACCGGAGCTTTCATGAGAGGGGTTCCAGATCGATAACAGAGAAAAAAGGACTGCGCAGGCTCAGGCGTGGGCGCGAATCGGGGCCGGCGGCTCAGCCGTCCACCAGCCGGGGCCGCCTTGGACGTAGGTCGGTGGTGAAAGACCGTCATCCACGCAGCGCTGCATCAGCGCATCGCGGTAGGACACGGTCACGGCGTGCACGCCTTTGCCCACGGTGCCGGTGTACCAGGCGGTGATGATGGCCAACGCCGCCGGCTTGGCATCGCCTGCGGCCGCGACCAGCGCCTGCGCACCACTGACCTGCCCTGCCAGGGTGACCAGGGTGGGGAACTGCGCATGCAGCTCGGGCTGAAGATGGGCGAACGCCTGCTCGATCCGGTCGGCCGTGGCCGGGTCCAGATCGGTCTTACCGGTCAGCGCGTGAGAGAGCTCGAGGAAGGCGGTGTCGGTCTTGGCTGCGGGCGCTGTTGCGGCTGGCGCTGCAACGGCAGGCGCTTTGTCACGGCAGGCTGCGAGCAGTGAAACCGAACCGACCGCAAGAAGGAAGCCTCGTCGTGTGAGGCCTTGCCCCCGACGATGCTCGTCCAATCCCTCGGGAATACTCATGATGTGAACTCTGCTCCGTAACACGCCGGCTCCCCGCCCGTAGACCACGGAACGGCTAAGCTTCGACGGCGACAAGGCTACTCCCCCTGTCTGTCATCACGGAGTGATAAGTGATGACTCACGCACCGCGCACGGAATCAGCGCTACAACGCGGGCTAGTCTCAGTTCCGGAGAGTTGCCATGCGAACCCTGTTGTTCAGTGCCCTCGCGGCGATGGCGTTGTCGGCCTGCAATCAGGCCGAGCCTACCGATCAGGGTAAGCACGCCGATACCATCGAGCAGCCTGCACCGGCGGCAGGCAGTGAGCCCGCCCGTAACGTGCCCGGGGGCGGCAGTGGTACAGCCGCCTCCGAACAGCAGGACTCCGGGCATGGCACCGGGACCGGTGCGGAGCCGAAGCGCGAATCGCCGCCGAAGCCGTAGCACGTCATGACGCCACTCGATAAACCACTCCGCCGGGAAGTCCAGATCGACGACGAGGTCTATACGTTGACCCTTGATCCGGAGGGCCTGAAGCTGGTGCCCAAGGGCAAGCGGAACGGTGTGACCCTGAAATGGGCGGAACTGGTCAACGGTGACGCGGCGCTGGCGACGGCGCTTCAGGCGTCACTCGGGCACTGAGTGGCGGGGCATCGAGCGTCCAACGCGATGCGATGCGCGGCAGGTGGACTGAGGTCAATGAGCAGCAGTGCCCGATGCCGTCGTCACCGTACGGCAGCGCGAGGCCGCCGATCCAGAACGACACCGCTGCCGCCAGAGGCCCTGACGCCACGTGTTTCGGCCCGCACACGCTTTCTCCATTCAGGTTGATGGCGACGGGAAAGCAAGCAGACTCAGGATCAGGGACAATAGCCACCCACCGTATGCCCCGGGCTGCTGGCGGATGCCCCCATCAGGGGCCGTCGCGCGGCGGCCCATGCCTGTCTTCCTGCTGCTTTCCGGATCCGAATTGAATACCACCGCCCTGCCCCTTGCCGACGACGACCTGCCCCTGACCGACCGCCTGCGCACCGCGCTGGACCTGCTGGAGGCCATCGAAGCCGACCGCAGCGTGCTCGATACGCTGCCCGAAGCAGACCGCGTGCGCCTGCACCAGGTGGTGGCCAAGGTGTATCACCCCGAGCCCAAGGCCCGCCGGGCCAAGCTGAAGCAGCAGGCCAAGGCGCGGCACCAGGAAAAGGTGGCCAAGTCCGAGGCGCTGCTGGCGCAGACCGGTATCCGCGCCCTGCGCCGCAAGCCGGTGTTCAGCACCCCGAACTATTTCCCGCCGCACGCGGCCGGCCTGCATGACGCCTCCAACGGCGAGAATGCGGCGGCCACGCCGGAACCGGTGCATTCCCCGGAATTGCGCCATTGCTATGTCTGCAAGCAGAAGTTCACCCAGCTGCACCACTTCTATGACCAGATGTGCCCGGCCTGCGCCGAGCTGAACTTCGTCAAGCGCACCGAGACGGCGGACCTCACCGGCCGCGTCGCGCTGCTGACCGGCGGCCGGGTCAAGATCGGCTACCAGGCCGGCCTGAAGCTGCTGCGGGCCGGTGCCGAGCTGATCGTGACCACGCGCTTCCCGCGGGATTCGGCCGCGCGCTACGCCGAAGAGCCGGACTTCGGCGTGTGGGGCCACCGCCTGCAGGTGTACGGCCTGGACCTGCGCCATACCCCGAGCGTGGAGGCCTTCTGCAACGAGCTGCTGGCCACCCGTTCGCGTCTGGATTTCATCATCAACAACGCCTGCCAGACGGTCCGCCGCCCGCCGCAGTTCTATGCGCACATGATGGCCGGCGAAACCGCCGCGCTGCATGAGGTGCCCGAGACGCTGCGCAAGCTGATCGGCGATTACGAGGGCCTGCGCAGTGCCGAACTGCTCGGCACCACCGCCTCGGCCGCGCTGCCGGTGGTCCAGGGGCGTGATTTCAATGCCGCCAATGGTCTGACCCGTGCCGCCGAGCTGTCGCAGGTCCCGCTGCTGGAGGATGAGCTGGTCGCCCAGCAGCATCTGTTCCCGGATGGCCGGTTGGATCAGGACCTGCAGCAGGTGGATCTGCGCGGTCGCAACTCCTGGCGCATGCTGATGGCCGAAGTGCCGTCGGTGGAACTGCTGGAAACCCAGCTGGTCAATGCCATCGCGCCGTTCATCATCAATGCGCGCCTGAAGCCGCTGATGCTGCGCACGCCTGAGCGTGACAAGCACATCGTCAACGTCTCGGCGATGGAGGGGCAGTTCTACCGCAACTTCAAGACCACCCGCCATCCGCACACCAACATGGCCAAGGCCGCGTTGAACATGATGACGCGCACCTCGGCCGCCGATTACCAGAACGACGGCATCCACATGAACAGTGTGGACACCGGCTGGGTGACCGACGAGGATCCGGCGGACATCGCGGCCAAGAAGGTGAAGGAAGAGCGCTTCCATCCGCCGCTGGATATCGTCGACGGCGCTGCGCGCATCGTTGATCCGATCATCCACGGGTTCAACACCGGCGAACATGTCTGGGGCCAGTTCCTGAAGGACTACGCGCCGACCGACTGGTAAGCGCATCCAGGGGCGTGTTTCGTCCGTATAGCGTGGAATGACGCCCCCCACCTCACAACGCGACGAACGCAGCGCGGTCCTCAGTGCCATGCAGCTCGATGGCCTGGCATCCGTGCCGGCGCTGGACCGGCTTACGGCACTTGCCGGGTACACCTTCGATGCCCCGGTGGCGTTCGTCTCCATCCTCGGGGATGTGGAGCAGCGCTTCCTTTCCCGGATCGGCCTGCCCATGGCGCAGACCGACATCCGCGCCTCGATCTGCGCCCACGCCGTCACCTCCGAGGGCGTGCTGGTGGTGCCCGATCTCCAGCAGGACCCCCGCTTCCGGGACAACCCGCTGGTCACCCACAGCCCGCATCTGCGCTTCTACGCCGGCGCCCCCCTGGTGGCCAAGAACGGCGTGCCCATCGGGGCCTTTTGCATCATGGACACGCGCCCGCGCACGTTCGATCAGGGGGATCAGGAGCAACTGAGCACCCTGGCCGAACTGGTGGTCGCGCAGCTGGAGCTGCGGGCGATGTCCGGTCGGCTGGACCCGGTCAGCGGCCTGCCAAGCCGGCACCAGTTCCATGCGGATCTGCCCGGTATCCTTGCGCGCTGCGCCGATGGAACCGCGTATGCCGTTGCCGTGGACATCCTCGACATTCCGCGGGCCAACCAGGTCGGTCAGGTGCTCGGGCTGCGCCCGCTGGAGGCCCTGATCCGGCGCGCCGGTGTCCGCCTGCGCGCCGCGCTGGGGGGCGTGGCGACGGTCTACCACGTGGGGGTGACGCGGTTCGCCTTCGTGGTCGAGATGCCTGCCGCGGCACAGGTCGAGGCGCTGATCCTGGAGTTGAGAACGCGCATGTTGCGTCCGCTGATGGCCGCGGCGGTCCCGATGTCCCCCCGTTTCCATGCCGGCATCTGTGCGGTCGATCCGGATGAAGAAGACAGCCACGACCTGTTGCGGCGGCTTCTGGTGAGCATGCAGGGCGCGTTCGACGCGCGGCAGCCCTTCTGCTGGTATTCCGCACAGCGCGACGAGAAGATGCACCGCGCCTACCGTCTGGCCTCGGATGCCGAACGCGGCCTGCAGAACGGCGACTTCCATCTGGACTACCAGCCGCGCTTCACCCTTGACGGTCGGCGCCCGGTCTCGGCCGAAGCGTTGATCCGGTGGAACCACCCCACCCTGGGGCCGATCAGCCCGGGCGAGTTCATTCCGGTCTTCGAGCGGACGGCGCTGATGGACGAGGTGACCCACTGGGTCCTGGACACCGCGCTGGATCAGGTCCAGGCGTGGCGCGCCCAAGGACAGGACATTCCGGTCTCGATCAACCTGTCCAGCAGCTATCTGTCCAATGCCTCGGCCTGGCAGGACATCCGCAGCAAGCTGGAGCACAGGGCGCTGCCGTTCTCGATGATCGAACTGGAGATCACCGAAGGCGAATGGCTGCGCCCGGGATCGCCGGCCATCGGCCACATCGCGGCGATGGCACAGGCCGGCATCACGGTGGCGATCGATGACTTCGGCAGTGGCTACAGCAATTTCAGCTACCTGTCCGACCTTCCCATCCACACCGTCAAGCTGGACAAGTCACTGATCGATGGCATCGCCAGCAGCTCGCGCGCGCGCGCCAAAGTATCGGCCATCCATCATCTGGCCCACGAGCTGGGCTACCTCACCGTGGCCGAGGGCGTCGAGCATCAGGCGCAGGTGGATGTACTGGCCGCGATGGGGGTCGACGAAGTCCAGGGCTACCTGCTTGCCCGGCCCATGGCGCCGGCCGCGGTGATGCAGGTATTCCAACAGGCCGCGATCACACCGCGCCCCGTCAGAGTTTGAACACCTGCTGCAGCTTGCGCGCGAACCACCCGCTGAAGACCAGCGGCGCATCCAGCGCTGACACACAGATGCACGCCACACCGGGGGTGGTCACGGGCTGATGCTCGACGTCGCTGTCCAGATCGGCCACATCGCCGGGGGCGAAATGCCCCAGGGAATCGTCATAGGCGCCGCGGAGAATCTGGGTCAGCTCGCTGTTGCCATGGCTGTGCATGGGCAGGCATTTGCCGGGGGCGATCTTGAGCATGATCAACGACGGGTGCGCCGGTGCACGGATGCAGTGGACACCCGGCGCCATCCAGCGCCATTTCAGCGAGCGGTAGGACGTCCCGAAATGCGGTGCCAGTGCGGCCGGCAGTTGATCCGGATCGTGCACCCGCGCGTGGCCCGGTTCCGCACCCTCCCGCGCCACCGGAGGACGTGCCGGCGCATCAAGCCGGCCCAGCATCGCCTCGCGCAGTGCTGCCTGGCGATTCTCCTCGGGCGGCGGCGACAACTGCTGCTCCAGCAACACGCCCCCCAAACGCTCGGCCGAACGCAGCTGCTCCCGGCAGTGGGCGCACCCTTCCAGGTGGGCAGCGGTGACCACGGACATCTCCGGGGCCAACGTACTGGTCGCAAACCCCAGCACGGTGGCCGGATCCAGATGGTGGCGAGGATTCATCGCTGCTCTCCCATCAACGCCTGCAGTTGCAGGAAGGCCCGCCGGATATGTGATTTCACCGTGCCCAGCGGCATGTTCAACTCGTTGGCGATCTCGGCATGGGTCTTTGCTTCGAAATAGGACATCCGGATCAACCGTGCCTGGGTGGCGGACAGTTCATCCAGCCGTTGCTTGAGCCGGACATGCTCGGTGTGCAGCTCGGCCAGAGAGCCGCGCCCGTCGTCCTGCTCTGCCGCCTGCTCGACCACGTCATGGGCATGCACCCAGATGTGCTCGCGCCGCACGCGATCGATATGGAGGTTGCGGGCCACCCGGTACAGCCAGGTGCCCAGGCTGCTCCGCATCGGATCGTAGAGATCGGCGCGGTTCCACAACTTGAGCAGGACCTCCTGGGCCAGGTCCTCGGCCACGCCGTGGGGCGCGCCCAGCCCGTTCAGATATCGGCACAGGCGCGGCATGAAGTGATCGTAGATCCGCATGAAACACTCACGATCCCGCGTACTGGCAACCGCCGCCACGTCCGCAGCCCAGGCTTTCAGCTCCACTGGGTGTTGAGCAGGCGCGGCAGTCATCCGGGCAACCTCGAAGGGCGTCATCCTTGCAGCAGGCAGGTCAGCGTCCATCGTAGGCCACTTCCGGGCGATCGGCGAGTTGGGGTTCATGGGCGGTCTACGGGCGGCAGAGCCGTTTGGATGCAGCCGCTACCTGACCCGGCACCGCGGCGGGATCCGCGGCGCCACTGCCGGCGCGCTGGCTGCTGATATAGTCAGACGAGCATGGCGGGCACGGTGCCCGGCCACGAATCGCAGGGAGTGGGTCATGGGTCTTCGTCAGGCAGTGGCAGGGGCAGTCGGTGGCGTTCTGGCCGACCAGTGGAAGGATTTCTACACCGTGCCGACGGGCCTGCCCTCCACGGCAGCGCTGTTCGCGGCGGTGCCGCGTGGCACCAATGCCGGGCGCGGCTCCAACACCAGCGCCTCCTCCAACATCATCACCAACGGCTCGAAGATCGTCGTGCCCGAAGGGTACGGCCTGCTGCTGTTCCAGGACGGCGCGATCACCGGCTTCGTTGCCGAACCGGGTGGCTATGAATGGCGCTCGGACGATACCAATTCGCAGTCGATCTTCGCCGGTGACGGGTTCGTCAGCCCGCTGATCAAGCAGAGCTGGGAGCGCTTCAAGTTCGGCGGCCAGCCAGGGTCGCAGCAGGCGGCGTTCTTCGTCTCACTGAAGGAACTGCCGGACAACCGTTTCGGCACGCAGTCCGAAATCTACTGGGATGACGGTTTCCTCGGCACGCAGGTCGGCGCGGTCACGCGCGGCTCGTACACGCTGAAGATCGTCGATCCGATCCTGTTCGTGAAGAATTTCGTGCCGGCCAGCTACCTCCAGCCCGGCCAGGTGTTCGATTTCACCGATCTGGACAACGCCGCCGCCAGCCAGCTGTTCAATGAAGTGGTGGGCTCGCTCGCGCCAGCCTTCAGCCTGTATACGAACGATCCCGGCAAGGGCAACCGCATCACCAAGCTGCAGCAGGATTCGCTCGGCTTTGCGCAGAGCCTGTCCGCTGCCGTCGAGCAGGGTTACCAATGGAAGTCCGACCGTGGCCTGGCCATCGTCAAGACCGCCATTGTCTCGATCGAGTACGACGCCAACACCCGCGAGCTGCTCAAGACCGTGCAGCGCGCCGATGCCCTGGCCGGCTCGCGTGGCAATTCCAACCTGCAGGCCAGTGTGGCCCAGGGCATCCAGTCGGCGGGCGAGAACGGCGGCGCGGCCGGCCTGGTCGGCGTGGGCATGGCCTCGGGCATGCTCGGGGTCGGCGGCATGCAGCAGCCGGTTGCTCCGGCCGCGGATGATCCGGTCGCCAAGCTGAAGAAGGCCAAAGAGATGCTGGACCTCGGCCTGATCACCCAGGACGACTACGACAAGCTCAAGGCCAAGGCGCTGGGGCTGTAAGACACCGAGCGCACCGACACCATGTCCGACCCCAAGATTCCACCGCCGATCCCGGCGGTTCCGCCGCCGTTGCCGCCTTCCCCGGTGGCCCCGGTCACTGGCCCGGGCTCGCCCCGGGAGGTGCCGCCGTTGCCGGGCAGTTTCCCGGTGGATCCAGCCACCCTGCCCCAGCCCATCCGCGATGAGGTGCAGGCCCCGGATCCGGTCGCGCTGGACACCGCCGCGGCCGAGCTGAAGGACGGTCTCAACCGCTGCCCGAAGTGCGGCTCCAGCGATATACGGCTCAAGCTGGGCACCGATGTGCTGGTCTGCCAGTTCTGCCGGCACGAATGGCACGGTGAGCGCGTTGAGGAGGCCTTTGGCTTTGGTGAAGGCATCGGTGAGCTGCGCGGCACGGTCATCGCCTCGGGCGCACGCGACATCGAAGCCGATACCGCCAGCCTGATGAGTTTCAAGTGCACTGGCTGCGGTGCCGAAGTCACGATCAACACCGAAAGCACCATGACCGCACGCTGCCACTGGTGCCGCCATGTGTTCGGGGTCAACGAGCAGATCTCCAATGGCGCGGTGCCCGATGCGGTGCTGCCGTTCCATATCAGCAAGGACGATGCGGTCGCGCGGATCCGCCAGTTCGTGGACAAGCGCCGCCTGTTCGCACTGAAGGCGTTCAAGGATCAGTTCACGCCCGAGAATGTCTCCGGCGTCTACCTGCCCTACATGGTGGTGGACAGCAATGTCAGCGCCAGCGTATCGGGCAAGGGCGAGATCCAGACCCGGCAGTACACGCGCGGCACCGAGAAGAACAAGAAAACGTATTACGACGCCGACGTTTACCAGGTGGACCGCCAGGTGGATTTCACCGTGGACGATCTCACCATGGAATCCTCGGCCGAGCGTGGCAACCTCGATACGCAGACCAACACCAACAACATCATCAACGCGATCCTGCCGTTCGACACCAAGAACGCCCTGAAGTGGAACGCCTCCTATCTGGCCGGCTTCACCTCGGAAAAGCGCAACCTCGACGTGGAAAAGCTGCGCCCACGGCTGGAGGACCAGCTGCTGTCGATCGCCCGCGCCCAGGTGGAAGGCTCGGTGCGCCGCTACGATCGTGGCGTGCGCTGGGAACGCGAGCGCGTGGATGTGCACGGCACGCGCTGGGTATCGATGTACCTGCCGGTGTGGCTGTACTCGTACCACCAGCCGGGCCGCAATGGCGGCATGCTGCACTACATCGCGGTGAATGGCCGCACCGGTGAAACCATGGGCAGCGTGCCGGTGCAGCAGTGGAAGCTGCTGCTGGCCGCGCTGACCACCGGCACCATCATTGAAGCCCTCGTTCTCTTCTTCCTGGTAGCTGCCTCATGAGCGATGACAGTGGACTCTGGCTGCTTGCCGCCGGCCCCGCCGGTGCCACGGCGTTGTACTGGGCGTTGTACCGGTACTACCGCAACACCGACAAATCGCATGCGTTCGAGCGTGATACCGCGATCGAGGCCAAGCCGGTGACCGGCGCGGACCGCAAGGTCGATACGGTGATCGGCACGCAGGAGCGACGCATCCGCGGTGACAACGTGGCGGCGTATCGGACGCGGGTGCAGCGCGACAGGGACAGCGCGCCGCCATTGTGACGCGTCACGGACGCGGCTCGACGAACCCGGGCGGTATCATGGGGCGTCAGTTTTCCGTAGGACGCCCACCATGCGCACGCTTTATCCCGCGATCACACCCTTCCGCACCCATCAGGTGGCGGTCGATGACCTGCACACCTTGTTCGTCGAGGAGTGCGGCGCTGCGGACGGCATCCCGGTGGTGTTCCTGCATGGCGGGCCGGGTGCCGGCGTATCGCCCACCCACCGGCGCTTCTTTGACCCGTCACGGTATCGCATTGTCCTGATCGATCAGCGCGGCAGCGGCCGCTCCACGCCGTTCGGTGAGCTGCGGGACAACACCACCCAGCACCTGGTCGCCGACGTGGAGATCATCCGCGCGCGGCTGGGCATCGAGCGCTGGCTGGTGTTCGGCGGCTCCTGGGGCTCCACGCTGGCACTCGCCTACGCCCAGGCCCATCCGGAACGTGCCACCGGCCTCATTCTTCGAGGGGTCTATCTGGGCCGTGCCGAAGAGAATCGCTGGTTTGCCGAAGCCGATGGCGGTGCGCGCTGGGTGTTCCCGGAGCGCTGGGCGGCCTACGAGGCGCATATCCCTGAAGACGAACGCGGCGACATGATCGCCGCATACTGGCGTCGCCTGGACAGTCCGGACCAAGCGACCCGCATCGCCGCCGCGCAGGCCTGGCTGGGGTGGGAAGATCACGCTGCCACGCTGGAACACGACGTCGACGCGGTGTCCGGTGACGATCCGCTGCACACCCTGGCCAAGGCGCGCATCGAAGCGCATTACTTCCGCAACCATGCCTTCCTCGATCATGCGCAGCTGCTTCGCGATATCGACCGCATCCGGCATCTGCCGGGCGTGATCGTGCAGGGCCGCTACGACATCATCTGCCCGGCCCGCAGTGCGTGGGACCTGGCCTGTGCCTGGCCCGAGGCCTCGCTGCAGATGGTGGTGTCCGGTCACAGCGCAACGGAACCGGCGACCGCCGATGCCCTGGTGCGCGCGACGGATGCCTTCGCGGACGCGCAGTAAGGAGTCGTCGTGGATTCGATCTACCTGGTGGTGGCGTTGGGCGCCATCGTGGCGGGCTTTGTGCAGGGGCTGTCGGGCTTCGCGTTCGGGCTGGTGGCGCTCTCCTTCTGGGCGTGGGTGCTGGCTCCCAGGCTGGCGGCCACCCTCTCGGTGTTCGGTGCCCTGACCGGCCAACTGCTGGCGGCGTTCACCGTGCGCCGCGGCTTCAATCTGAAGACCCTGCTGCCTTTCGTGCTGGGCGGGCTGGCCGGGATTCCGCTGGGCGTCTACCTGCTGCCCCTGCTCGACATGCACTGGCTCAAGGCGATCCTGGGCACCTTGCTGGTGCTGTGGTGCCCGGCGATGCTGCTGTCACGTCAGCTGCCGCGTATCTCGGCGGGCGGGCGCGCGGCCGATGGTGTGGTGGGATTTGCCGGCGGCATCATGGGCGGTCTTGGAGGATTCACCGGCACCCTGCCGACGCTGTGGTGCACGCTGCGCGGTTATGAGCGTGACGTGCAGCGCTCCGTGGTCCAGAACTTCAACCTGTCCATGCTGCTGGTGACCATGGGCACCTATGTCGGCACCGGCATCGTCACCCGCGAAATGCTGCCGATGTTTGCCATCGTGGCGCCAGCCATGTTGATCCCGACCCTGCTCGGCACCCGCCTGTACATCGGCATCAGCGACCTGCGGTTCCGGCAGATCGTGCTCAGCCTGCTCACCGTGTCCGGGATCGCGTTGCTGGCCTCGTCGTTGCCGGCGCTGCTGGGCTGGCGCTGAGGCCGCGCTGCGGCAGCGGCAGACGGTTGCCGACGAAGTTGACCACGTTCTCCATCGCATCGGGATCGACATTGCTCAGCCCGATCACCACGTAGCCGTTGCTGGGCAGCACGATGAGCGCGGCATTCGCACCGGGCGCCCCACCCTCGTGGCCATACTGGCGCTGCTCTCCCTCACCGCTCACCATGAAGCCGTAGCCGTACCAGCCCTTGGTATTCTGCGGTGAGGTGGCCGCGTCCAATGCCGCGGCCGGGATCAGCCGGCCACTGCGCAACGCCTCGGCGAACCGGAGCAGATCCTGGGCGGTGCTGTAACCGCCGCCCGCCGATGTACCGCGCAACGGCAGGCTCTTGGTCTCGCGCACCCAATGGCCCTCGCTCAGCGTGTAGGGCACCGCGCGGCCTGGCACCAGGGTCGCCTCGGGCGCCGCTCCCGTGGAAGTCATGCCCGCCGGCGCAAAGATGTGCTGTTCGACGTAGGCATCGTAAGACTGTCCCGATGCCGCCTCGATGATCGAGCCAAGCAGGATGTAGCCGTAGTTGGAATACTGGTCCTGGGTGCCGGGTTTGAAGGCCGGGGCCGCAGCGCCATAGACGGGCCAATAGTCGGCCAGCGTTTTGAGCGATGTCTTCCGCGCCTCGAATGCCTCGTCGAAGATCTCTCCAAGGCCGCTGGTGTGGTTGAGCAGCTGCCGGATCGTGACACCGGTGGCGACGGCCGGATTGGGGTAATGCTTCAGATGCTGGGCAATCCTATCGTCCAGTGTCAGCTTGCCCGCCTCGGCCAACTGCAGGATCGCCACCGCGGTGAACATCTTGTTCAACGAGGCGAGCCTGAATGTCGTGGTGCTATCCACCGGAATACCCTGCTCCCGGTCGGCCAGCCCGCCCTGCCACGCCATCAGCACCTTGCCGTCCTGCGCCAGCAGAAAGGTGCCGGAGAGCTTGTCCTGTGCTGCCAGCGCATCCAGACGGGCAGGGCTCTGCGCGATGAGCGCGGGCATCTCAAGCCGCGCGGGCCGGAAGGCGACGGGTATCTCCACGCCTTCCAGCTGCAAGGTCTTGAGCCGCGGTCTGTTGGCAGGATCGATGGCCACGGTGATCAGCACCCCGCGATCGCTGGTTGTGCCGCGCACGATGGCCGCGACGGTATCGGGTGTCTCCACGGTTCTGGTCAGCACCTCGAACGGGCCGAAGGTCTCGCGGATATCCAGATACCGCTGCGCGGTGTGGTCGATGCCGTAGGTCGACAGCACGGTCCGCAGTGTGTCGGGATCGCCGACGTTGTAGGCCGCGAGCCAACGATTGAAGATCTGTTGGGCCGAAACAGGGGCCGCCGGTGTGGCGGCCCAGACGCTGGCGCTGACGAACAGCAGCGCAAAGGTGAGCAATCTGATCAACACCATCCGGTCCTCCCGTGCACGGGGCTTCGGCCCGGCCGTGAGATGGATTATGCATGCGCTCCTCAACCGCGCTGCATGCGCATCCACAGGGCAGCCCTGCCGATCCAGACGCTGCTCACCTGCTGGTGCTTTGCGTACTGCCGCTGCTTACCAGCGTGCGTTGAGGCCCAGCTGCGCACTCACACTGCGATACCCAGCATCGCCACGCTGCAGGCCGAGGTCGCCCCACGCCGACCAGCGCGTCCCCAACTGCAGCATCGCACCGCCGCGCACTTCGTAACGGTTCTTCGGCACCGCACCCTCGATCAGCGCATCGTCCATCCAGATCCGGTTTCCGCCACCCTCGTGAAGCCAGTGCGCAGCAACGAACGGCTGCACGCGGCGCTCCTCGGTGCGCACGTCACCACTCAGGCGCACGCCCAATCGAGAGGAAAGCCCCCCCGCGGCACCGACGGCGACCTGGGTGCCGTTGTGTTCGGTGATCCGGTCGGCACGATAGTCGGTGTAGGTGAGCTGCAGCTGCGGCTGCACCATCAGTTGGGTCCCGCTGCGCATCCGCATGGCCCACGCGTAGCCGGTCTCAACCGAGGCGGCCTGCGTCTGCGCGTCCTGACGCTCCTTCGCCAGACCGATGCCCTGCACGGTGTTGCGGTAGCGGCCATGCTGGACCCAGCCATCGGCATACGCGCCCGTTCCTTCGCCCGGACGCTGCAGCCACGTCGCATAGATGCCCAGCGCACCGCCCTTTACCGTGCCCGTCGCCGCATAACCGCTCAGCCGCGAACGCACGTCGGTCGAGGCCTGCCCGGCCGCCAGCAGCACACCGGCGCTGCCCTGGCTGGCCCCGCCCCAATGCAACACATCCAGGCCGCCCATCAGCACCGTTGCACGGCCTGTCAGTGCCAGCTGCCCGGCGACGTCCTGCCGGGTCTGGCTGCTGCTGACACGCAGCCAACCGGCACCGCGCACCTCGCCCATGCCGTCAGCACCATTACGGTCCTGCAGCCGATGCTGGAACAGGGACACGGCGGCCGCCTGGTTGGCCAGATAGGCCCCCGCTTCGGGCCGCACGATCTGCGGCGGCGGCGGGCGATCGCAGGCGGTGTCGCCTTCCGCGGCTTCGCAGGGATCCGGCGGTACGATGCCGCAGCCGGGGCCAGTGGGGTCGGCCTCACACGGTTCCGGCGGCGGTACGATGCCGCAGCCAGGGCCGGCGGGGTCGGCCTCACACGGTTCCGGCGGCGGTACGATGACGCAGCCGGGGCCGGTCGGGTCGGCCTCACACGGTTCCGGCGTCGGTACGATGACGCAGCCTGGGCCAGTGGGGTCGAGATCGCACGGTTCCGGCGGCGGCACGATGACACAGCCTGGGCCAGTGGGGTCGAGATCGCACGGGTCCGGCGGCGGTACGGTGACGCAGCCGGGGCCAGTCGGGTCGAGATCGCACGGGTCCGGCGGGGTCGGGGTCAGCGCAGAGCGCAGGTACCAACCCCCATCGCCGGGCGTGGTGACGCCGCCCTTGTGCAGGAAATAGTCATAGCTGCCTGCCACGGCCCGCCCGTTCAAGGTGTAAGCCGCATCGGACCGGCCATCGACCTGGATCAGCTGGATGCCGTTGCTCGTCTGCGCGCCCAGGCCGTGCACATTGTTGACCTGGATGCCCGCGCTGCCGCGGGTGTCGCCGCGCACGTGCAGGAAGTCGATCAGCGAGGTGTCATCGCCCAGCGCGCCGTTGAAGATCAGCAGCGCATTGTTCGCCTCGACGTCGCCGGACACGGTGAGCCGGTTGAAGCTCGTGCTGCCCGCTGCCGACAGGGCCAGGGTGCTGTCCTGCAGGTTCAGCTGGCCGACGCTGGCGTCCCCCGTGAGGGTCCAGCGGCTGTTGTCGGACAGCGCCACCTGGTTGACCGCGGTAGTGGCGCCCACCCAGTGCGAACGGCCGTTGAGGCGTACGCGGATGTCGGCCAGTACCGGTACGCCGGCGGCAATGTCCTCCGGGGTGATTGCGATGTCGCCCTGCGCGTAGACATCCTGGTCCAGGTGGAGCTCGAACGGGCTCGAGAAAGCAGCATCCACATCCATCAACGTCCCATTGCCGCCGATCAGCTGGGCGCCGTTGCGTGCTGCCACCTCACGCGCGGTACGCACCCACAATGCAGCATGGCGCTCACTGATCAGCGAGCCGCCATCGATATCCAGCCGGCCGTTGGCATTGACCACGCCTGCATAGGCCTCCAGGCCCTGGGTGCGCACGTGCGTGTCGCGCAGCGTCAGCTCCCCCGGGCCACCGCTGAGCACGCCGTAGCCCTTGGCGCCAGTGGTCAGCAGGGTGCTGTCGCGCAGATGCACGATGCCGCCAAGACGTGCGACCGCACCAATGCTGCCTGCGCCGGTGGTGGTGACGTCGACGCCATCGGCTTCGAAGAGCGGCTGCCGCCCACCCGTGTCGTAGGACGCATACAGACCATGCGCCGAGGCGCCACCGGTGTGCATCGTCAACCCATCCAGCGTTGCAACGCCTTGGCGATTGTCGATGCCCACCCCACCATCGCCGCTGGTGGTGATGCTGCCGCGAAGCATGGTCAAAGCAGACGCTCTGGGCATCCAGATGCCGCTGCGCCGGTTTGCGGTGATCTCCACATCGCTCAGCCGCACATCGCTGCCGTCGCCGTTGATGTTGATCCCGTAGCCCCCGGCCGTGATCGTCGTCCCGATGATGTCGGCCCGGCTGTTCGCCCTGAGGTAAACACCATCGCCACGCTCGTGGTCCGAGCGCAGTGCACTGTTCTCGATGCGCAAGGTGCCACCGCTGAGTTCAACGCCCATGGCGTATTCGCCGGCGACGTGGAGATCGGAATTGATCAGCGACAGCGTAGCGCCCCCCGCCACCCGCGCCCCGGCGCTGCCATCGGCTGCGGTGCTGACCTGCACGTTGTCGCCCTCGATGCGTCCACCATTGAGCGCATACAGGCCGTCAGAGTAGCTGGCACCGGTCTGGATCCGTGCATCGCGCAGCGTCACCACCGCGTTGTCTGCCATCACGGCGTGGGACCGGTCACCGCTGGTCTGGATCCGGCCTCCCACCATCTCCACCTGCGCAGTGCCGGTGGCCACCAGCCCGTGCGACCCGCTACCGGTGGTTTCCAGCGTCGCATTGCCCATCACCAGCGTGCCCGAATCGACCTGCGCCGCCGTGCTGCCCCGGCCACTCGTGGCGACCCTGGTGCCCTGTCCGCCAGCATCGGCCTGCAGCTCGATGCGGCCGCCCGTGGCGACAGAAAGCCCAACCGCACTGGCCCCCGAGGTGGTGATGTCGCCCGCAGCGAAGATGAGCGTGCCAGCACTTTCGGCGCGGGCGGCGGCCGTATTGGCACCGCTGGCGGTAAGCGATACGGGCCCGCCGGAGCCGATACTGCCGCCATTGAGCGCATGGAAGACATACCCGGCGGCTCCGTCATCGGCGGACGCATAGCTGCCCGAGATGACGTCGAGCGGGTGACCATCGGCGACGACCGGCCCCAGGCTCTGGGCCAGGACGGGCCCGCTGCACGCGCAGGTCGCGGCAATGGCGAGCGAAAGCGGGCGCAGACGGTTCAGGCGACTGAGGGTGCGAGTGGTCATGTCGGGATAGCCGGTCGTTATGAAGCCGACGACTTTAGGAGCGCTGCCCTCTTGAAGATATGCAATTAGTTGTAATGTCACAGACGCCGGCATGTCCTTAACGCGACGATATCCGCCCAGATCGCGAGAGACGCGGTGCCATACACGGCTTACGCTTGCCCCGTCGATGCCCATGGCTCCATCCGCTCCTGATCCTGCCCCCATGACCACTGAAACCGCTGCCCCGCCCGTCCTCCCCACCGAACCCCTCACCCCCGCCCCCAACCAGGGCTTTGCGATCCGCATCGTCGGTGCCGCAGCGTTCGCGCACCTGCTCAATGACATGATCCAGGCGGTGCTGCCGGCGGTGTACCCGATGTTCAAGAGCGAGTTCTCGCTCACCTTTGGCCAGATCGGCATCATCGGCCTGGTGTACCAGGTCACGGCCTCGCTGCTGCAGCCGTGGGTGGGCATGTACACCGACAAGCGGCCGCTGCCGTATCTGCTGCCCTCGGGGATGATCGCCACGTTCGTCGGCATCGCGCTGATGGCGATGGCCACGAGTTACGAAATGCTGCTCATCGCCGCGGCCATCGTTGGCATCGGGTCGGCCACCTTCCATCCGGAAGCCTCGCGCGTAGCGCGGATGGCCTCGGGCGGTCGCTTCGGTACCGCGCAATCCACGTTCCAGGTCGGTGGCAATACCGGCTCGGCGATCGGGCCGCTGCTCGCCGCCGTCATCGTGATTCCGCATGGGCAGCGTGCGATCGCCTGGTTCATGCTGGCGGCCGCATTGGCCATCACCGTGCTGTTCCGCCTCACCGGTTGGACCGTGCAGCATGGTCAGGCCAAGATGAAGAGCCTGGCCAAGAGCCATGGCGTCGGGCTGAGCCGTGGCAAGGTGATCCAGGCCATCGCGGTGATCGCAGTGCTGATGTTCGCCAAGTTCGTGTACATCGCCTCGTTTACCAACTACTTCACCTTCTACCTGATCGAACGCTTCGGCCTGAGCGTGCAGCAGAGCCAGATGTACCTCTTCATCTTCCTGGCTTCGGTCGCGCTGGGCACCTTCATTGGCGGCCCGGTCGGTGACCGGATCGGTCGCAAGGCGGTGATCTGGATTTCCTTCCTGGGCGTGGCGCCGTTCGCGCTCGCCCTGCCCTACGCCAACCTCATGGGCACCGCCGTGCTGGCAGTGGCCGTCGGGCTGATCATGTCCTCGGCATTCGCCGCACTGGTGGTGTATGCGCAGGAAGCGGTGCCGGGCCGCGTGGGCATGGTGTCGGGCCTGATGTTCGGCCTGATGTTCGGCATCGGCGGTATTGGTGCAGCCGGGCTGGGCAACCTGGCCGACGTGCATGGCATCGTATGGGTCTACCACTTCACCTCGTACCTGCCACTGCTCGGGCTGGCGACGGCGTTCCTGCCGAAGACGACGATGCACTGAGGCGTTTGCCTCAGTGGAAGAACTGACTCGGCAGCTGGCCGAAGCGCTTTTTGAACATCGCGGTGAAGGCGCTCGGACTGGCATAGCCCAGCGCGAGCGCCACGTCGATCACCTTTTCGCCGTGCGCCAACTGTTCCAGTGCACGCAGCAGGCGCGCCTGTTGCCGCCATTGCCCGAAGGTCATGCCCAGCTCGCGTGCGCACAGGCGCTGGATGGTTTTGACATCCACGCCGAGGCGGCCGGCCCAGTCCTGCAGGGTGGACGGATCGTCGGGCATGGATTCCAGCTGCCGGCCGATCGCCTGCAAACGTGGATCGGCGGGCTGCGGCAGGTGCAACGGCAGTACCGGCAGCATCTGCAGCTCATCCAGAATCAACTGCATCAGCCGCCCGTCGCGCGAATCCGGCCGGTACGCTGGCTGCACCTCCATCGCGGCATGGATCAACGCCGCCAGCAACGGCGTCACCGATACGGTGGACGCGCTGGCCGGCGGGTGGGCGATCGCCTGCGGCAGGATGTACAGGCTGCGCATGCCGACCGCGCCGATGCAGCTGACCTTGTGGCCCATGCCGGCCGGGATCCAGATCGCGCGCGTGCTGGGCACTACCCAGCGCCCTGCCCCGGCCTGAACCACCAGCACGCCGGTTTCGGCGTAGACCAGTTGATGGCGGTCCGGATGGTGATGCAGCGCGATGATCGTGCCGGCAGGATACTCGCGCGCCCGGCAGAACACGGGCGTTTCCGGGCCGGCCGGCAGGCGTTTACCTTCGCCGACGCTTGGGGCGATGTCCCTTTTCCGATATGGCATGGCAATACCCTCGCAAACGACCTGCCGGAGGACTGTAGCGTGTCCAGCGTGTTTTCGATATCGGGCCGGTGCGGCTATCGGGGCTTGGGTGGCGCCACGATTTCGATCCAGGTCGGTGCATGGTCGCTGGGCTTTTCCAGCGCCCGCACCCAGCGGTCCACGCCCGCGTCCTTGAGGCGAGGCGCAAGCACCGGATTGAGCAGCAGATGATCGATGCGCAGCCCTCGGTCGCGGGCGAAGTGTTGGCGGAAGTAATCCCAGAACGTGAAGATCTGCGTGTCACCGTGCACCGCACGCAGGCTGTCGGTCCAGCCCTGCCCGAGCAGCGCCTGATACGCATCGCGCACCTCGGGCTGCAGCAGCGCGTCTTTGCGCCACGATTTGGGGTCGTAGATATCCGCATCCGTGGGCACGACGTTGAAGTCGCCAATCAACGCGACCGGGTGCGGCAGCGCGACCAGGCTGTTCGCGTGCCGATGCAGGCGTTGCATCCACGTCAGCTTGTAGTCGAACTTGGGCCCCGGCTGCGGATTGCCGTTGGGCAGGTACAGGCCGCCCACGATCACACCATGCGCAGCCGCTTCCAAATAGCGGCTCTGGTCGTCTTTCGGATCGCCAGGCAGGCCACGCCGGCTCTCGATCGGGTCCTGGCCGCGCGCCAGCAGCGCGACGCCATTCCATGAGCGCTGTCCCTGCCAGATGCACCCGTAGCCTGCATCGCGGATGGCGGCCTCCGGGAAGGCCTCCTGGGTCGCCTTGAGTTCCTGCAGGGCAACGATATCCGGTTGTTCGCGCGCCAGCCACGCGAGCAGATGCGGCAGCCGGGTCAGCACGCCGTTGACGTTGAAGGTCGCGATTTTCAGGCGCTTTCTGGCAGGCATGGTACGTGCTGCATGGCGGCGGAGACAGGCCTCGAGGATTGCCCTGCGCCAATCAACCTGCCGCGAATGCCAGGCGAGCATGGCGTGACGATGCCGGCGCCTTGATCGTGCATTGACCCTCGCCGCGTCACAGTAAGCGCTGGTTCCAGGCTGACAAGGTGCAACCATTGCGCGGAAGGTCATGAAGACGTGGAAGGTTCTACCGCGGCGCTTCTACCAGCGCCACCCGGCCGAGGTGGCGCCCGAGCTGCTGAACAAGCTGCTGGTGCGCGATGACGGTCGCGCGGGGCGCATCGTGGAAGTGGAAGCGTACGCAGGGGACCAGGACCCGGCGGCGCATTCGTATCGCGGCATGACCGCGCGCACCGCCACGATGTTCGGTGAAGCGGGTCATCTGTACGTATATTTCAGCTATGGCATGCACTGGGGCTCGAACGCGGTGTGTGGCGAGATCGGCCAAGGCTGGGGCGTGCTGCTGCGGGCGCTGGAGCCGGTGGCGGGACTGGCGTTGATCCAGGAGGCGCGGCCGGCGATCAAGCGCGCGCGCGATCTGGCCAGTGGCCCGGGCCGGCTGTCGCAGGCGATGGGCATCACCAACGCCCTGGACGGCGCGGATCTGGTGCGCAATGACCGTGGCATCCGGATCGTGTCCGATGGGATGGCGCCACCGCAGGCCCCGGTGGTCGGGCCGCGGATCGGCATCAGCAAGGCGATCGAGTTTCCGTGGCGCTGGCATGTACCGGCGCATCTGCATGTGTCGGGACGCACGGCGGCGAAGAAGAGGGGCGGGACCACATCGTGAGTGCCTCACCGTCCGCCACCTCCCCCGCCCGACGCGTACGACGCTGGCTCGTACGGGTGTTCGTGCTTGTCGTCTGCATCGTGGTGGCCGGGGTGGTGTGGAACAGCCCCATCGCCGAATCGCCCCGGGCGCTGTGGCGCCTCTCGCAGATGCCCGCCCCCACTGCCCTGCCTGTGCCGGTAGCCGGCGTTGCCGCACGCCAGGTGGCCGATACGTTCGGTGCACCTCGCGGGCGCGACCGTACGCATGCCGGCGTGGATATCTTCGCCAAGCGGGGCACCGAGGTGCGCAGCGCCACCCCGGGGATCGTTGCCGATATCCGCGAGAGCGGCCTGGGCGGGCGTCAGGTCTGGGTAATGGGGCCGGCGCGCGAGCGCTATTACTACGCCCATCTGGATGACTGGCGCGAAGACCTGGCGCGTGGCGACATCATCGCGCAGGGCGACGTGCTGGGTTACGTCGGTGACACCGGCAATGCCAAGGGCACGCCGCCGCATCTACACTGGGGCATCTATGGTGCCGACGGCGCCTACGATCCGCTGCCTTTGCTGAAAGCGTGGCCAGACGCGCCCTGAGCGCGTGCAGAGCCCCTTCACAACAAAGCGCACCGGACTAACACCCACGCGCCTAGCGTCGGACACTCAAACCCACCGGCAGTACCTCCATGGCGATCAAGACCGCAGAAGACCTGTTCATCCACGAGCTGTCGGATATCTACAGTGCAGAAAAGCAGCTGACCAAAGCGCTGCCCAGGATGGCGCGCGCCGCCTCCAACCCGGACCTGGCCGCCGCCTTCACCCTGCACCTGGACGAAACGCAGGGGCAGATCGAGCGCATCGATCAGGTCGTCGAACTGCTGGGCATCCGGCTCAAGCGGATCAAGTGCGCTGCGATGGAAGGCCTTGTCGAGGAAGGCAAGGAGGCCATCGACAGCATCGAAGAAGGCCCGGTGCGTGATGCCGCACTGATCGGCGGTGCGCAGAAGGTCGAGCATTACGAAATCGCCTCGTACGGCACCATCGCCGCATTGGCCAAGCAATTGGGCTACAAGGCGGCGGTGCCACTGCTGCTGGAAACGCTCAAGGAAGAGAAAGACACCGACGAGAAGCTGACCCTGCTGGCCTTGGCCGGCGGGGGCAATGCCAAGGCCGCTGCGGCCTGATCGCCACCACAAAGGAGCCTTGCATGTCGCTGCGCCCACCCGTTCTCTACCACGCCTCGCTCGAATACGCCGACGCGGACGAAGCCACGCACATCCGCGAGCTGACCGAGGTATTCGCGCGCATGGCGTTGACCGTGGCCGAGCAGGAAGGCCATGCGCATCGTGCGGTCCATGCCAAGGGCCAGGGGTTGTTGAAGGGGCGGCTGCGCGTGCTGGATGGATTGCCGGCGGAGCTGCGCCACGGCCTGTTCGCGCGGCCGGGAAGCTACGACGCACGGGTGCGCCTTTCCTCCCCGCCGGCCGAGCAGCTCCCCGATGCCGTGTCCACTCCACGCGCGATGGCGCTGAAGGTCATCGGCGTGGAAGGCCCACGTGCCGAGGGTGCCGAAGAACAGCACACGCAGGATTTCCTGATGGTCAACGGCCCGGCCTTCAACACACCCGGCGTGGCCGGTTTCCTGCGCGCGGCCAAACTGCTGGCCGCCACCACCGAGCGGATGCCCCGCACCAAACGCATGATCTCGGCGACATTGCGCAGTGCGGAGGCGGCGCTTGAAGCGCTCGGCGGGCAAAGCGCCACGTTGAAGGGCATGGGCGGCGAGCCGCAGCATCACCCGCTGGGGGAGACCTTCTTCAGCCAGGTGCCCTTCCTCTACGGCCCGTACATGGCCAAGTTCTCATTGGCCCCTGTCTCGCCTGCCCTGCTCGCACTGACCGGTGACAAGATCGGCTCGGACGAAGATGCACAGCGCGAGGCGGTGGTGGCCTTCTTTACCGACCTCCCCAATCCGGTGGAGTGGGAGCTGCGGGTGCAGCTGTGCCGGGACGTGGAGCGCATGCCGATCGAGGATGCATCGGTCGCCTGGCCCGAGGCCGACAGCCCGTTTTTCCCGGTGGCGCGCCTGAGCGTGGCGCAGCAGCAGGCGTGGCAGCCCGACACCTCGCCCGGCATCGAGGATGCACTGGCGTTCGCGCCGTGGCACGCGCTGGCCGAACATCGTCCACTGGGTGGTTTGAATCGCGCGCGCCGCGTGGTGATGGCCGCCTCGCGTCAGTTCCGCTCGCGGTTCAATGGGTGTCCGATCCACGAGCCGGTGGGCTGAGGCCAGCTTCGGGCGCAGGCGCGAGGTGCGCCTCAGCGGATGTCGTGCAGTTCCATGGCGCGCATCACGATCGGCTTGGCCCAGTCCGGGGTCTGCAGCAGCTCGATCGCCGAGGCCGGATAGTGCAGCCCGTTGCGGTCCAACTGCAGCACCGGCAGCGGTTCGGCGCCATCGGCATCGGCCGGGGCACTGTTGTCGTAGACGTGCAGCTCAGCCAGGTGCGGCAGCAGGGCCAGCAGGTTCTCGCGCGATGAATCGTAGCGGGCGCGGATCTTGTCGGCGGGAATATCATGCCCGCCGCGGCTGACCCGTGCGGCCACGCGTTCGATGTGCAGCGCCACGCTCTGCAGGCCGCAGAACCAGATCGCCACATCGTGGCGGTCGCAGGCCTCGCGTAGCAGGCGCGGGATGGTATTGCCGCCCAGCGTGGTTTCGAACGCGAAGTCGGTGCCTTCGTCGATCGCCTGCCGCAGCCGGCGCGCGCCTTCGTTCCACGCCGCGGCATTGGCCTCGCCCAGCGACCAGCCCGTCTCCACCAGGCGGCGGGTGAACGTATCCGGGTTGAACCAGGTCAGGCCTTCTTCTTCCAGCCACATGCCCAGCAGCGAACTCTTGCCGGCGCCATTGACGCCGGCCAGCACCAGAATGCGTCCCATCGGTCAGAGCGGACTGCCGAGGGCAACCTTGCGGCCGCGGCGGATCGGCTGCCCCAGTACCTTGCCCAACCCGCCATCGCGGCCAAGGCTGGCCAGCGTGGTATCGAAGGCGTCGCGCAGACGTTCCAGCTCGCCCAGGCGCTCGTCGGCATCGCCGCCGGCGGCCTTGGCCAGCAGTTCCTGGTAGGTCTTGATGTCCACGATCACCGCTTCGGGGTGATTGTGGTTGGTGATCACCAGTGCCTGCTTCTCGCGGACGGTGCGCATCAGGCTGGGCCAGCCGCGGGTTTTCACCGACGAGGCCGTGGCCTTCTCAAGGCCGGGCAGATCCAGTGGCAGGGTCATGGCACGCTCCAGGACGGGATGTGCCCACTATACCCCTTCTGGCCAAATTGGACATAAATCCCATTTTGGCCAGAGGGGGGGCCGGCTGCCGGTCAGTGGGACATCGAGTACGGCTGCTCGGCGCCCTGCCCCGGCCAGGCCTTGTTGGGCTCGGCCTGCAGGGTGAAGCGCAGCTCCCCGCCGGCCAGGATCTCGTCGTGGCGCAGGAAGGTGCGCTGCAGCGGCTGGCCATTGAGGGTCACCGAACCGACATAGTCGTGGCCCTTGCCCAGCCCGTCGGTGACGATGGTGAAGGTCCTGCCGTTGGGCAGGTGCAGCGCCGCCCTGGGCAGGAACGGACGGCCGATGATGTACTCGCCGCTGCCCGGCGCCACCGGGTAGAAGCCCAGCGCGGTGAACACGTACCACGCCGACATCTGGCCCAGGTCGTCATTGCCGGCCAGGCCATCGGGACGGTCGGCGTACTGGGTATCCATGATCTGCTTCAGCCGGGCCTGGGTGCGCCACGGCTGGCCGGCATGGGCATACAGGTAGGCCACGTGGTGGCTGGGCTCGTTGCCGTGCGCGTACCAGCCGATCAGGCCGGTGATGTCTTCCATGTGCTCGAAGATGGACGGGTCGACCTTGGCCTCGAACACCTGGTCCAGACGGGCCAGCAGCGCATCGCTGCCCCCGTGCGCGGCGGCCAGGCCGGCCACGTCGTGCGGCACGTACCAGGAGTACTGCCAGGCGTTGCCTTCGGTGTAATCCGTGCCGTAGCCGCTGGCGCTCGGATCGAACGGCGTGCGGAAGCTGCCATCGCGCTTGCGCGCCCGCATGAAACCGGTGTCCTTGTCATAGGCATTGCGCCAGTTCGTGGCGCGCTTCTCGAACTCGCTGGCGACCTGGGTGTTGCCCATCGCCTTGGCCATGCGCGCGATGGTCCAGTCGTCGAACGCATATTCCAGTGTCTTGCTGGCGGCCTCGCCTTCTTCATCGATCGGCACCCAGCCCAGCTCGCGGTACTGCGCGATGCCGTCGTACGGGCCGTAATTCGCGGTGGCCACCATCGCCGCCAACGCCTTGTTCTCATCGAACCCGCGGATGCCCTTGAGGTAGGCATCGGCGATCACCGGCACGGCGTGGTAGCCGATCATGCACCAGGTTTCCTGACCGTGGAACGCCCAGACCGGCAGCATCCCGTAGGCGCTGTTGTGCTGGTGCGCGAGCAGTGAATTGATGAAATCGCTGTTGCGCTTCTCCGGCTGCACCAGGGTCAGCAGCGGATGCAGGGCGCGGTAGGTGTCCCACAGCGAGAACGTCGAGTAGTTGGTATAGCCCTCGGCGCGGTGCACGGCATTGTCCGAGCCGCGGTACTGGCCATCGCTGTCCATGAACACGGTCGGCCCGAGCAGGCTGTGGTACAGCGCGGTGTAGGCGCTGCGACGGTCGTGCTCGGGGCCGTCGATATCCAGCACCGACAGTGCCTGCGTCCATTGCGTTTTCGCCTCGGCACGGACACGATCGAAATCGAAGCCCGGTACTTCACTCTCCAGGTTGGCGATCGCACCGGCCTCGCTGACCGACGAGATCGCCACCGTCACCACCAGCGGCGTGTCCAGCGTGCCGAAATCGAAGGTGCCGACCAGCTGGCGGCCTTCGATCTGCGCACGCTGGGCCGGGCTCTGATGCCCCGGCGGCGGGAAGCCTTTGTAGGCGATGTCGGTTTCGGTGTTGTGGAAGGCGTGACCGGTCAGCGGCCGCGAGAAGCGCATCGCGAAATACAGCTGGCGCCCCGGTGCCCAGCCGCGGGTCTCGCGGAAGCCGGTGATGGTGCCGTCCTCACGGGCGCGCAGGCGCGACCACATGATCTTGCCGGGGTAGTCGTAGAGGCTGGTGCGCAGGTCCAGCAGCACGCGTGCGGGCTGGTTGGCCGGATAGGTATAGCGATGCACGCCGACGCGGGTGCTGGTGGTCAGCTCGGCGCGCACCTTCGGATCATCCAGGGTGACGGCGTAGTAGCCTGGTTCGGCGCGCTCGTCGTCGTGGCGGAAGCGCGAGGTATAGCCGCTGCCGGGTTTGTCCGGATCGCCCCGCTCCAGGCTGGCATCGGTGCGCACCGGCATCAGCAGCACATCGCCCAGATCGGAATGGCCGCTGCCGGAGAAGTGCGTGTGCGAGAAGCCGACGATGCTGGTGTCGTCATGCCGGTAGCCCGCCGCCCAGCCATACGCCTTCTCGCGCGGCTGGATGCGGGTGTCCGGGCTGAGCTGCACCATCCCGAACGGAACGGTCGCGCCGGGATAGGTGTGCCCCTCCCCGGCCGTGCCGATGAACGGATCGACCGCCGCATAGGCGCGTTCGCCGAGCTTCGCCGGTGCCGCCGTGGCCGTGCCGGCCACCAACATCGCGCCTACCGCGAGCCCCAACCACCGCACCGTCCCCGTTTTTGTCATGGCGTTGAATTTAGATCGATTCAGGTGAGGTTGATCCTAGCACTGGCCGATCGAGCTGACATGTTGCGGTGCGGGTGTTGCCGGCGCCGGGCCGAGCGGACGGCGCCTACGCGGGACGCGCATCCTCCGGCACCGCAGCCACCGGCAGCGTCGGCTGGGTCGCATCCACCGTGACCGGCTCGTCGCTGTGCATCAGCGCACGGGCTTCGGCCTCGCTGGCTACCGCCGGCGGCGAACCACGCAGCGGCATCCCGGCCGTCTCACGCACGAACAGCATGGTGATCACGCCGATCACCGCCGCGCCCATCAGGTAGTACGCCGGCACCAGCGGATCGCCGGTGCGCTCCACCAGCCAGGCGGTCACCAACGGCGTGGTGCCACCGAACAGCGAAACCGAGACATTGAAGGCGATCGACAGCGCGCTGTAGCGCACCGGCGTGTAGAACAGCGCCGGCAGCGTGGACGGCATCGAGCTGGTGAAGCACACCAGCGCCACGCCGAGCAGCATCAACCCGAGGAAGATCAGCCAGTCATTGCCACTGCCGACCAGCTTCAGGCACGGGATCGCCAGCAGGAACAGCGCGATGCAGGCACCAATGATCATCGGGCGGCGGCCCAGGCGATCGCTGAACAACCCGCCCAGCACATTGAGCGGCATCATCACCAGCATCACGATGATGATCAGCAGCAGGCCCTTGCTCTCGGCGTAGCCCATCGTGACGCTCAGATAGCTGGGCATGTAGGTGAGCAGCATGTAATCGGTCACGTTGAACACCAGCACCAGGCCGACACAGATCAGCAGCTGTGCCCAATGCACGCGGAACAGCGCGCCCAGACCAGGGCGCTCGTGATCGCGCTTCTCGGCCTCTTCGGCATACGCGCGGAAGGCAGGTGTCTCTTCCAGCTTCATGCGCATGTACAGGCCAAGCAGACCCAGCGGACCGGCCACCAGGAACGGAATGCGCCAGCCCCAGTCCAGCATCTGGGTGCTGCTCAGGGCCATGTGCAGTGCGGTGACCGTGCCGGCACCGGCGATGTAGCCACCCAGCGTGCCGAACTCCAGCCAGCTGCCCATCAGGCCGCGGTTGCGGTCGGTCGAATACTCGGCGATGAACGTCGCCGCGCCGCCGTACTCACCGCCGGTGGAGAACCCCTGCACGATGCGGGCAAGCAGCAACAGCGCTGGCGCCCAGATGCCGATACGGTCGTACGAGGGAATCAGGCCGATGCTGAAGGTACCGGCGGCCATCAGGATCATGGTGGCCGCGAGCACCTTCTGCCGCCCGTACTTGTCACCCAGCGGGCCGAACACCAGGCCGCCCAGCGGGCGCACCAGGAAGGCGACGGTGAAGGTGGCAAACGTGGCGATCAGCTGTGCGGTCGGGCTGCTGTCGGGGAAGAACACGTGGCCGAGGGTGACGGCGAGGTAGCCGTAGACACCGAAATCGAACCACTCCATCGCATTGCCGAGCGCGGCGGCGCCAACGGCCTTCTTCAACATGGGGCGATCAACGACGGTGACTTCGTCGACATGCATCTGGCGGCGGCGTTTGAACCAGCCGAAATGAGCGTGTGCGGCAGGCAGGTCCTGCATCTGCTTTCTCCTGGAAGCAGGCCATCGCGGCGCCCGAGGTCCCGCGCACGGCACAGGAAATACCGCCTCTGATGACACAGCGCGATGCGCGAGGAGGGGTTGCAACAGACGATCCCGGACGGCCGCGTGGACTCAGCGACGCTGCGGGAAGGATGACCAGGAAGCGGGCAATGGCCCGGGGGTGATCAAGCGGACCATATTACTACACTTGGCGCACTCGATCCCCTCCATGCGTGTCTGCGGCGCATGGAACAGCGTGTTTCAAGCTGTTTCCCTGGCGCTACTGGCCGCGTTCCAGCGCGTCGATCAGCGGCGCCAGATCCTCGCGCTCATGCGGCCGCACCGCCCGCGCGATTTCCTGGCCATCGCGAAACAGGATCACGGTCGGCCACAGCTTCACGGCAAAGGAGCGGCCCAATGGCCGCCCCTTCCCATCCTCGACCTTCAGGTGCGTCGCATCGTAGCCGCCAAGGAACTTCTGCAACAGGGGCTGGGCGGCACTGCAATGGCCGCACCAGCCGGTGCCGAATTCCAGCAGCACCCATCCGCTGCCCGCATCGATGTCGGCACGGGTGATGTCCGATGGGCTGTACTCACGCACGAAGGCCATGGGCGGTCCTCAGGACAGTGCGCGCTGGATGTCCTCCAGCGGCGCGTTGGTGAAGTCCTTGGCGAGATCCTTGATCAGGCGCTCCTGCGTTTCCTTGTGCAGCAGTGGGCGGATACGGCCCAGTGTCTGCGGATCGGCGATCAGGATCAGATGTGCGTAGCGGTTCTTCAACGCGTCTTCGTTCAACTGCGCCGCAACCTGCTTGGCAAACGTCGCCTCGTTGAGCTGGGAAATCGTCATTTCCTGCGGCACCGAGCCGGACGGGCCCTGCCCGGACGCGCCGGTTTCGCTGACGGCCTGCAGCTGCAGTTCCCCCTCCTGCTTGAGTTGCAGCTTATGCGACGTGCCGACGTTGGTGAACACGCGGGCCGAGCCGCCATCGGCGACAACAACGAGGGTACCTTCGGGGATCTGCTGACTCATCATCTACTCCTTATGGGGAAAGCCGAGCGCGGTTGCACTCTGACTCTGGGTCCACCGTAGGCAACCGAGTGTGTGCGCAGTGCATAGGGATGTATGCATCCTGTATGCAGCCCCGCAGGCACGCATCGTTCGCCGCCGCAAGAACGCCGATGCAGGTCGATCCGCCAGCCGTGGCGGTGGTTTGGATTCCGTTTATTGACGCATTTGCCTCTACTGTTCGGATGCCCGGCCTTTCTAGACTGCGCACACGCCTTTTGCCCCCCGCGAAGCGCGTCGCGACAGACAGCACAACGCGCAAGCGAGCGCATCGACGGCGGACGCTGCATCGACAACCCTGCTTCAGGCACATGCGCCATGCACCCCAGATCGACGCCGTTCATCATGCTGGGCACGCTGCTCACCGCCGCGGGCTATGGCGCCACCTTCCTCATCTCGCTATGGTTCCGCGCGCACGGCGGAACCGATATCGATGCTGGCAGCACCCTTGGCATGGCCTTGATCGGCACCCTGATCGGTGTTCCTGCGGTTGGCTGGAGCGCTGGCCGGATCGATGCGGCGCGTCTGGCGGCCCTGGGCGCGTTCACCCTCGCCTGCGGCTATGCCCTGCTGGCCAGTCTCCGCGGATTGGAACCGGCTCACCTGCCTGGGCTGGCTGCGCTGCTGATTGGCCTGGGCTGGGGAATGTTCTATCTAGGTGCGCCTCTCGCCTTGTCCGAGCGGCTGACCGATAGCGCCCGGGGCACTGCCTTCACCCGCTTCAGCGCGTTCCAGATGACGGGTATCTGCGGAAGCCCGATCCTGCTCGCGCTGGCAGTGACACACGGCGGGTTTCCGTTGAGTACTGCATTCATCGGCGTAGCCGTGGGCGGACTGGTGGCCTCACTGCTGCTGGCCGTATTCGCTCTGCGTGAACCGCGTTGCCCACGCGAGGGCGCGCTGCGACCGTGGGTGCGCAGCATCGCCACGCTCGGCAGAAGCGCCGCCATTCGTCCGATTGTGATGGCCGGATTCGGTGGCGCCGTCTTCTCCGGCATGATGGCCTTCCAGGGATCGCTGAGCGAAGGTACACGGGCGAGTGCCACCACCTTTTTTGCGGTTCACGCCGGCACCGCCGTGATAGCACGCTTGTTGCTGGCACGTCTTCTGCCCACATGGTCGCGGACCCCGTTGATCAGCTGTCTGTTGGGCTGCCTGATTGCAGGGCTGGCGTGCCTGCTCTGGGTGCCGGTGCATCCGGCGTTCCAGATTGCCGCCGCTGTCCTCACCGGCGCCGGTTACGGCCTGCTCTATCCGGTGATTCAGACCTGGGCGGTCCACGGAGCGCGCCAGGAAGACCGCCACGCAGCACTGACCTGGTTTGTCGTCGCCTATTTCATCGGCATCTTCGGATTCCCGCCCTTCGGCGGTTGGCTGCTGGTCACCGCCGGCAAGGCCGTGTTCATCTGGGCATTGGTTGCCTTGGCCGCCCTTGAGCTGGCCGTAGCCGTGTTGAAGAGACGCACCTGACTACAACTTCCGGCACCTGCATTCGGCTCTGCACCCTGCCACCCTGTGAAACACAACGTGTGCACAGGAGCCGTAATGAACAGGATGTTGGTCGTGGGTGTGGTGTTGGCAATGCTATCGCTGCCGGCAAGGGGCGCTCCGCCTGAAGCGGCAACCCAGGTGATCGTGCTGGGCGTGGATCATGCCGCACAACTGGTGGCGCGCGAGGATCGGCCGGCGGTGCTGGCGGCGTTCATGGATCGCGCTGCACCCGATGCGATCTGCATAGAGCGATCGCCGGAGGCATTTGCGCGTAACGATTTCTATGAGTTCACCTACGAAGTGCAGGACGTGGTGGTGCCGTTCGCCCGGGAGCGCAACATCGACGTGTGCCCCTTCGACTGGCATCCCTCGACGGAAGACGCGCAACTGGGCTTCGGCATGGACCTGGAGGCGATCCCTGAGATCCGGCCGATCCGGGGCTTCCAACAGTTCCTCACCTTTCCCGAACCGGCGCAATTGCACCGGACCCTTTTCCACGCCGACGATCCGCAGAACGTGGCGCGCTCCACGCAATGGAGCCTCACCCCAGCGACACGTACCGCGCAGGACCTGCCGCGTCGCCTGTTCCTGTATCGCACCTTTTTGCAGGCCAAGCGCATCGCGGCGGCCGCGCGGGCGCATCCAGGCGGCACCGTGGTCGTGGTGGTCGGTGAGTTCCACAAGCGCGACATCGATGCTGTGCTGGCCGATGAGCCCGGCATCGTGGTGGTGCAGCCGTCGAGCCTGGGTGCCCCGAGCGATGCGGATATCCAGCGGCAGGAACTGCCGGCGTACCGCTTCGCGGTCGCCAGCTTCAACCTGCTCGGCAGACAGGCACAGACCGGCAACCGCGACGATGCCTTCCTGCGCGAAACGGTGGACGCCCTCTCCGGCAGCAGCGCTACCGCCGAGCTGCAGTTGCTGGCGACGCGGCTGGACCTGCTGCAGGGCCGCATCAGTCGCGCCGAGGCGATCGGGCGTTACAAACAGATTGCGGCGGCCGCCGGCGAGGCACGATTCACCTGGACCGGGGTGAAGGATGTGCGCCGTCTGGATTCCTGGTTCGACCCCTTCGGTAATCTCAGCGTGCGCCAACGCGCCCGCCTGGAACTGGCGCGCGAATCGATCCTGGCCGGCCGGCCCGCTGAAGCGGACCGGCTCAGGACCGCACTGGGCCGTGAGCTCACCGCCCGCCAGCGCCGGCAACTGGACGGCTATTGGCCCCTGCTGGCGAAGTGAGGGCCCGCCGAGGCTGAACCCCGGGGCCGGGCGGCCACCGGTCATTACGGTGTAAAATTCATCGTTTTAACCGGAACAATGGCCAAAACCGCGCAACGGACGCCTGTCCCGGGCCCGGCCTTCATCCGGCTGCTGGCCCGCCTCGCTGAGAGCAACCTGTCTTCGACGGGCCCTGCCCTGTCAGACCGGCTCAGCGAGTGGGTGGACTGGACGCGGGCGGTGACGTTGTCCAAGGCGCTCGATGGCCGGCTGCCGGCCGCGGTCGAGGGGCCGGACTTCGATGCAGACGAGGACGCGGAATGCCAGCGGATCCGCGCGGCGCTGGAGGCGAGTATTGTTCAGGAACCTGAGCCCACCAAACCGCCTCGCCGGGTGGTTGACGCCGACGGTGCCGACGCCCCCATCGAATACACCGTGTACGGCGAGCGCTATCTCAGCCTGCAGCGCGCCATGCTCAGCGCCACCAGCCGTCTGCGGGGGCGCCTGCGCGACATGCTGACCCGCAGCTCGCCCGAGATGGCGCGCCTGGCCGAGGTGGATGCGCTGATGGAGCAGACCCTGAGTGCGCGGGAGTACAGCCTGCTGGCCAAGGTGCCGGTGCTGCTGAGGGTGCATTTCGAACGCCTGCGCGATAACGGCACCGATGATGCCTGGCTCGAGGTGTTCCGCCGCGACATGCAGAGCCTGCTGCTGGCCGAGCTGGATATCCGTTTTCAACCGATCGAAGGCCTGCTTGCAGCGCTTCGCACCCACTAACCGGGACGTCATGTTCAGAACCAGTCTTCACTACGTTGTTTTCCTGCTTGGCCTTGTTGCGGTGTGCTGGATCGGCGCGGGCTATGCCAGCACCAATCCGGTCGGTTTCGCGGTCGCCCTGCTGATCGCTATCTGCTACCTCGCCGGTGGCCTCGAGCTGTATCGCTACCGGCAGGCGACCGCCTCGCTCACGGCAGCCAGCACCAGTGCGGGCACCGCCAGCGCCGGGCTCGCCACCTGGCTGGGCCAGCTGCATCCCAGCCTGCGCAACGCGGTGCGCCTGCGCGTGGAAGGCGAGCGCGTTGCCCTGCCCGGCCCGGTCCTGACCCCGTACCTGGTCGGGCTGCTGGTGCTGCTGGGCATGCTCGGCACCCTGCTCGGCATGATGGCGACGCTGCGCGGCACCGGACTGGCGCTGGAAAGCGCGACCGACCTGCAGGCCATCCGCGGCTCGCTGGGTGCGCCGGTGGAGGGCCTTGCGGTCGCCTTCGGCACCTCGATCGCCGGTGTCGCCACCTCCGCGATGCTGGGCCTGCTCTCGGCCCTGTGCCGGCGTGAACGTCTGGAAGCGGTGCAGCGGCTGGACGTGGAGATCGCCACCACCCTGCACACGCATTCGCAATCCTGGCAGCGCAATGAAGCCTTCCGTTTGCTGCAGCAACAGGCCGAACTGATGCCGGCGCTGGTGGATCGGCTGCAGGCCATGACCACCGCGATCGAGCAGCAAAGCAGCGCCTCGGGTGACCGCCTGCTGGCTAACCAGCAGCGTTTCCATGCCAAGGCGGACGAGGAATATGCCCGCCTGACTGCGGCCATCGAACAATCGCTCAAGGCCAGCGTCGCCGAGAGCGCACGTGCGGTCGGTGCGGCCTTGCAGCCGGTGATGGACACCACGCTCGCCGGCATCGCGCGTGCCAACGCCACCATGCACGAAACGGTGACCGATGCGGTGCAGCGCCAGTTGGCCGGTTTGACTCAGGGTTTCGATGCCAGCCGTGCCGCCACCGCCGCGTCCTGGCAAGCCGCGCTGGACAGCCAGCAGCAAACCAATACCGCCCTGACCACCGACCTGCGCGCCGCGCTGGACGGGTTCACCGCGCAGCATGATCAACGCGCACTTGGCCTGCTCGATGCGGTCTCCGCGAAGCTGGTCAGCACCGCTGACGGTTGGCAGGCGGCACAGTCCGAACAGCAGCAGACCAATGAAGCCATGGCGACCGAGCTGCGCAGTGCACTGGCCCAGTTCGCCGAGCAGCATGGCGAGCGCTCCAGCGCGTTGCTTGAAGCCGTCTCGACCGAGCTCAACGCGACCGCGCAGCGCTGGCAGGAGGCTCAGGCTGCGCAGCAGCAGACCCATGCCGCGCTGACTGCCGATCTGCGCAGCGCACTGTCCAGCTTCACCGACACACATGACGCCCGGGCCACCGGCCTGATCGACGCGGTCGGCAGCCGCATGGAGGCCACCACCGCGCAGATCGCCGAGGCATGGCAGCACGCCCTCGCGCGCCAGGATGCCGCTGCGACCGCACTGAGCGAGCGCCACCAGCACGCGCTGGATGCCGCCGCCGCGACGCTGCAGGCGCAGGCGGTCTCGCTCGGCGAGGCGATGCAGCACTCACATACCCAGCTGCAGGACGCACTGGAAGCGCGCGATCAACAGCGCCTGAGCGTGTGGACCGATGCCTTCACCGGCATGAGCGCCAGCCTCGGCGAACGCTGGGAGCAGACCGGCGCCAGCGTGGCCAGCCGTCAGCAGGAGATCTGCGACACCCTCGCCCGCACCGCCAACGACATCACCCAGCAGGCCCAGGCGCACGCCAGCGAGACGATCAGCGAAATCTCGCGGCTGGTGCAGGCCGCTTCGGAAGCGCCCAAGGCCGCGGCCGATGTCGTTGCCGAGCTGCGCAGCAAACTCTCCGACAGCCTGGTCCGCGACACCGCCACGCTGGAAGAACGCAGCCGTCTGCTGGCGACCGTGGAAACCCTGCTGGATGCGGTCAACCACGCTGCCAACGAGCAGCGCGTCGCCGTCGATGCACTGGTATCGACCTCGGCCGAACTGCTGGACCGGGTTGGCACCCGCTTCACCGATCACATCGAAGCTGAGACCGGCAAGCTGGGCAGCGTGGCCGCGCAGGTCACCGGCAGCGCGGTGGAAGTCGCGAGCCTGGCCGATGCGCTGGGCAGCGCCGTGCAGTCCTTCGGGACGGCCAGCGACGGCCTCAACGAGCGGTTGGCCCAGATCGCCGCCTCGCTGGACGGCTCGCTGGCACGCAGTGACGAGCAGCTCGCCTACTACGTTGCCCAGGCGCGTGAGGTGATCGACCTCAGCGTGCTCTCGCAGAAGCAGATCATCGATGAGCTGCATCAGCTGGCCGGCCGCCGCAGCAGCAAGGCCGGAGCCGCCTCGGCATGAGCGACGAGATCGAAGTCGAGGCCGACGGAGGTGCGCCGATCTGGGCCGCGTTCGGCGACCTGATGTCGGTGCTGCTCGGTGCGTTCGTGCTGATCCTGGTCGGCGTGGTCGCGCTGCAGCTGGAGCTGACCCATCGCCTGGATGAAGAGGTCAAGCAGCGCCAGGCCGAAGTGCAGCGCCGCCAGACGCTGGAGCAGGCCTTGGCCGGCCCGCTCGCGGCCGGGCGTGTGACGCTGGTGGATGGCCGCATCGGCATCCGCGGCAATGTGCTGTTCGCGTTGAACTCGGACCAGCTGCAGCCGGAAGGTGCCGACGTCCTCAAGAGTCTGGCCGGGCCGTTGAAAGGCTATCTGGCCTCGCGCGAGGAAATCCTCATGGTCAGCGGCTTCACCGACGACCAGCAGGTGCGCGACGGCAACTGGCGTTTCGCCGACAACTGGGAACTCTCCGCCGAGCGTGCACTGACCGTGACCCGTACCCTCATCGCCGAGGGCGTGCCGTCCGATGCGGTGTTTGCCGCGGCGTTTGGCTCGGAGCAGCCGGTGAGTTCCAACGCCGACGAAGACGGCCGCGCCAAGAACCGCCGCGTCGAAATCGCCCCGATCCCGAAACCCAAGGCGAGCAAGGCCGCGGATGCCCCGTAACCCTGTCGCAACCGCTGAGATTCTCGAGAACTGGCGGGCGGACAAGCTCGACCAGATCGACCGCACGCGCTTTGCCGTGATCGAGGCGTTGCATGCCCGCGCGCAGGCGCATGACGGCGAGGTGCAGGCGCTGTTGCAGGCCAGGCTGGATGCGTTGATGGCGAGCTATAGGGAGCGGATTGCCCAGGCATCGACAGCGGTGCGATCCGCGCCGGGCCCGTCAGCCGGGCGCATCGGCCTGCAGGCGCTGGTCACGGAACTGACCGGGCAGCACAGTGCTGCGTATCCGGAATTGCCGGTGCTGGGCGAGGTCCGTGCGACGTGGGCCAGGCTTCGCAATGCCAGCCAGCTCAAGGAATCACTGGCCCAGATGCCCACCAATGGTGGGCCGTTGAACTCCGGTGTACTGGTCCATCGCGCGCTGACGCTGATGAAAGAGACCTCGCCCGGCTACCTGACGCATTTCATGGCGTACCTGGACGCGCTGTCGGGCATGGAACACCTGCATCAGTGGGGCGTGCTCGTGGCAACCCCGAAGGTGGTGCCGCGGGGGGCGAAGCCGCGGCGGCCGCGTGCGGGTAAGGCGCCTAGCTGATCGTCAGGGTCACGCGACAGACCCGCATCACGCGCCACTTTACTCATGCCTTGCGCGCGCGCGATCTCCCCAAGCGCCTTGGCGATGAACGCCGCATCGCCGTCACTTTCGATGATGCAAGCATCGAGATACGCCGCCATCTCGTCGGGTGTTCGCAGGTGCTCGGCCACATCAAATGTCTCCAAGCGCGTTTTCTTGTTCATTGCCATGGCATCTGTACTCCGAACCATTCGGGGCTATTGTCTTTTGTAGCCCACCGGCTACAACTCGTCCAAGCGCCCTGGGTAGGGTCCGCGCGGGCGCTCGGTCAACACGCATTTTGAACGAGGCAGGCATTCAACGCTGCAAACATGAATACGCCGTTCCAGCAATCTCATTCCAGCCCCCTTGCCCCCGCCAATCTTGGATGGTAGTTTCGTAATTACAGCGTAATTATGTAGAGGCAGCAGATGGCTCGAGACTGGAACACGCTTGCGGACCGCCGCCAGGCACGGCTGCAGCGGGCCACCGATGCCGGCCTTGGGCGCCTGGTGCCGCATGCCGAGGTCCCACAGCTCCTGCACACCGTGCTGGAACCCGGCGACCGGGTCTGCCTGGAGGGCAACAACCAGAAGCAAGCCGATTTCCTGGCCGAGTGCCTGGCCCAGCTCGATCCGGCGCAGGTCCACGGCCTGCACATGGTCCAGTCCGTGCTGTCCCTGCCCTCGCACCTGGATGTCTTCGAGCGCGGCATCGCCCAGCGCCTGGACTTCTCGTTCTCCGGCCCGCAGAGCGGCCGGCTCGCCAATCTGGTTGCCGAAGGCCGGATCGAGATCGGGGCGATCCACACCTATCTCGAACTGTTCGGCCGCTACTTCATCGATCTGACCCCGCAGGTCGCGCTGATCGCCGCCCAGGCCGCCGACCGTCACGGCAATCTCTACACCGGCCCCAACACCGAAGACACCCCCGTGATCGTCGAGGCCACCGCGTTCCGTGGCGGCATCGTGATCGCGCAGGTCAACGAAATCGTCGACACCCTCCCCCGCGTCGATATCCCGGCCGATTGGGTCAACTTCGTCACCGAGGCGCCGCGCCCGAACTACATCGAGCCGCTGTTCACCCGCGACCCGGCACAGATCTCCGAGATCCATGTGCTGATGGCGATGATGGCCATCAAGGGCATCTACGCCGAGTACGGTGTGCAGCGCCTCAACCACGGCATCGGCTTCGATACCGCCGCGATCGAGCTGCTGCTGCCGACCTATGCCGAATCGCTGGGCCTGAAGGGCAAGATCGGCACGCACTGGGCGCTCAATCCGCACCCCGCGCTGATCCCGGCGATCGAATCCGGCTTCGTGCAGTCGGTGCACTCGTTCGGCTCGGAGCTGGGCATGGAGCGCTACATCGAAGCGCGCTCGGATGTGTTCTTCACCGGCAGCGACGGCAGCATGCGCTCCAACCGCGCGTTCTCGCAGACCGCCGGGCTGTACGCCTGCGACATGTTCATCGGTTCCACCCTGCAGATCGATCTGCAGGGCAACAGTTCCACCGCTACCCGCGACCGCATCGCCGGCTTCGGCGGCGCGCCCAACATGGGCTCGGATGCCCGCGGTCGCCGCCATGCCAGCCCGGCCTGGCTGAAGGCGGGCCAGGAAGCGGCACTGCCCGGTCAGATGCCGCGCGGTCGCAAGCTGGTGGTGCAGATGGTGGAGACGTTCCGCGAGCACATGGCGCCGGCCTTCGTCGACCGTCTTGATGCCTGGGAGCTGGCCGAGCGCGCCAAGATGCCGCTGCCGCCGGTGATGATCTACGGCGATGACGTCACCCACGTGCTGACCGAAGAAGGCATCGCCAATCTGCTGCTGTGTCGCAGCCCTGAGGAACGCGAACAGGCGATCCGCGGCGTGGCCGGCTACACCGCGGTCGGCCTGGGCCGTGACCGCGCGATGGTCGAGAACCTGCGCGACCGCGGCATCATCCGCCGCCCCGAAGACCTCGGCATCCGCACCCGCGATGCCAGCCGCGATCTGCTCGCCGCGCGCTCGGTCAAGGATCTCGTGCGTTGGTCCGGTGGGTTGTACAACCCGCCCAAACGCTTCCGCAACTGGTAAGGGGCACGCCATGGAAACCCTGCGTTATCGCTTCCCCGGGCAGCACGATCTCACCGAGCGCGATCACCACGCGCTGGTCGGCGTGGTCGCCTCGGGCAATCTGGAAGTGCTGATCGAACCCACCCCACTGGACGGCGCAATGGAGATCGAGGTGATCACCTCGGCCACCGGCTTCGACACCATCTGGCAGGCCGTGCTGGCCGATTTTGCCGCCCGCCACCCGCTGCGCAATGTGCGGTTGTCGATCAACGATGCCGGTGCGACCCCGGCGGTGGTCAGCCTGCGGTTGCAGCAGGCGCTGGAAACTCTGCAGGAAGGAGACGCCGCGTGAGCAGTCACAGCTTTTACGAGGCCGATGCCCGCGAGCGTATCCACGGCCTGCTCGATGCCGGCAGCTTCAGCGAGTTCGTCGGCCCGGCCCGCCGCATCATCAGCCCGCACCTGGCCCAGCTGGATCAGCCGGGCGCGTTCGATGACGGCATCGTGGTCGGCACGGGCAGTTTGGACGGTCGCAGCGTGCTGATCGCCGCGCAGCAGGGCCAATTCATGGGCGGCGGCGTGGGCGAAGTGCACGGCGCCAAGCTCACCGGCCTGCTGGAGCGTGCCGTTGCGGTGCGTCCAGAGGCGGTGCTGCTGCTGCTCGACAGTGGTGGCGTGCGCCTGCATGAGGCCAACGCCGGCCTGATCGCCATTTCCGAAATCATGCGTGCGGTGCTGGCCACGCGCGCCGCCGGGATTCCGGTGTTCGCGCTGATCGGCAGCGGCAACGGTGCGTTCGGTGGCATGGGTATCGTCGCCCGCTGCTGCACGGCGGTAGTGATGTCCGAAGAGGGTCGTCTCTCGCTGTCCGGCCCGGAAGTGATCGAGACCGTGCGCGGCGTGGAGGAGTTCGACTCGCGCGACCGCGCCCTGGTCTGGCGCGTGACCGGGGGTAAACACCGCTACCTGATCGGCGACGCCGTGCAGCTGGTGCCCGACAGCATCGAGGCATTCGGTGATGCCGCAACGGCGCTGATAGCCGCACACGTCGAGCCGCAGGATCCGCTGGACGCGATTGATCAGGCGCACGCCCGGCTTGCTGCGCGAATCACCACCTATGGCGGCTGCCGCGATGGCCTGGAGGTCTGGCGTCTGCAGGGCATTGCCGATGCCGAGCAGCTGCCGCTGCTGGAGACCGCTGACTTCCTTGACGCCGTCAAGGACCGGAGCCTGCCATGGAACTGACTTCCCTGCTCGATGCCCTGTTCCCGCTAGGCCACGCGGTCACCCGCAAGGACGATGTGCTGGGCGGCACCGCCACCACCGCCGCCGGCGAGGTCACTGTGATCGGCACCGCCAACAAGCTGGAGGTGGGCGTCGATCACGCACTGGCGCTGGCCGCCACCGTGCTGGCCAGCACCCGCGCATATCCGCAGCGGCCGATCGTGATGCTGGTGGACACCGCCGGTCAGCGCCTGGCGCGCCGCGATGAAATGCTCGGCATCAACAGTTACTTCGCGCACCTGGCGCGCACGTTGGATCTGGCCCGCCGCCGCGGCGCGCCACTGGTCAGCCTGGTGTATGGCGAGTCCGTGAGCGGCGGCTTCCTGTCGTTCGGGCTGATGGCTGATCGCATCTTCGCCCTGCCCGAAGCGCAGGTGCGGGTGATGGATCTGCGCGCGATGGCCCGCGTCACCAAACAACCGCTGGAAAAACTGCAGGCACTGAGCCAAAGCTCGCCGGTGTTCGCGCCGGGGGTGGAGAACTACGTCAGCATGGGCGCCGTGGAGGCCATCTGGGAGGGCGACCTCGCGCAGGCGCTGGTGGATGCGCTGCAGGCGCAGGTCATCGGCGATCAACGCCGCGAACGGGGCGCCGAGCGCGGTGGCCGCCGGTTGGCACGCGATGTCGCCGCTGCCGTGGCCGCAGGGGAGGCCTGAACCATGCGCCGCCACGACCTGGTCTGGCTTGCTCCGCAGGCACCGTGGCAGGTGCTGACCCCGGGCGCGGATGCGCGCCTGCGGGCGTGGGCCGAAGCACGCTTGCCCTTCGTCGTGGCGCGACGCGATCCGGTCACTGATGGCGATCAGCTGCGGCTGGGTGTGCCGTTGCCCTTGGCCGAGCGGCGCCAGCGGCTGTCGCTGCGGATCGAACGCACCCACGTGCAGCGCACCGCGCCGCCGCCGTTGCTGCCCGAGGTCGCCGAAGCACTGGCCGCCCCCTGGCGCGATGCGCTGCCTCCCTTGCTGGCCGACCTGCCCGAGCCCACCCCACCGCCCCGCGTGTTCGGCAGCTTCGCCTGGCAAAGCCTGACCGGCCTGCCGTATCTGCACGCCGGCTCCGATCTGGACCTGCTGTGGCAGATCACCGAGCACACGCACGCCGCGGCGCTCACCGAACGCATGCGCCGCTGGGAACGCGAGCACGGCCTGCGCATCGATGGCGAGCTGCGTTTCCCCGGCGGGCGATGCGTAAGCTGGCGCGAGTACGCCGGCGGTGCCGCCCGCCTCCTCGTCAAATCGGATGACGCCTGCTGGTTGTCCACACGCGATGCCCTGCTCACGCAGCCGGTGGCCGCATGAACGCCGTGCCGCACCCCGCCCCGTTGCCACCGCCCTCCCCCACGGCGGCTGCGCATCGGCTGGCCCGGATGGCGATCACCAGCCTGCATGCCGAACTGGCCTGCGCCCCCAAACCCGGGTTGGTCACACCGTGGAGCCGCGGCAGCCACGATGACATGGACGCGGCCACCTTCCTGCGCAGCCTGTTCGCGCTGCGTGGCTATTTCGTGGCGGTCGCCGCCGCCGGTGCGCGCAACGTGCCGTTCGATGATCTGCGCATGCTCGGCATCGAGGCGGAAGCCTCAATGCTGCGGGCGACGGGTGGCATCAACACCCATCGCGGCGCGATCTTCAGTCTCGGCCTGCTGGTCGCCGCGTCCGCACGTCTGCGTCATGTCGAGCATGCTGCGCCCCAAGGCACTGCGGTCTGTCATGCGGTGCGCGGGCACTGGGCGTCCGCGCTGCTCGCCGCGCCGTTGAACAGCACCAGCCCTGGCCAGCGCGCCCGCCAGCGGCATGGCGTGCCCGGCGTGCGCGAACAGGCGGCGCAGGGATTCCCGCTGCTGCGCGAGGTGGCCCTGCCCACCCTGCAGGCCACCCTGCGCGCCACCGATGACCGGCAGGCCGCGATGGTGCAGACACTGATGTCGCTCGTCGCGGTCACTACCGATCTCAACCTCCTGCATCGCGGCGGCGAACGCGGGCTGGCTTTTGCACAGCAGCAGGCACGTCGCTTCCTTGCCGAGGGCGGCGCACTCGAGGCCGGCTGGCGGGCACGGCTCGGGGCGGTGTGCGACGCGTTCGAAGCGCGTCGACTCAGCCCGGGCGGCAGCGCCGATCTGCTGGCCTGCGCGTGGTTCCTGCACCTGCAGGAGCGCGCATGAGCCTGGTCCTGCTCTGCCCCGGTCAAGGCGGCCAGCATCCGGATATGTTCAAGCGGGTGCGCGCGAATGCGCAGGCGCAGCCGGTGCTCGATCTGGCCAGCACGCTGCTCGGCGCACCCGTCGCACAGATGGCGGCCGATGCGTCGCGCTTCCACAACGCAGTGGCCCAGCCGCTGGTCTGCGCCGCGGCGCTGGCACATTGGGCGGCGTTGCAGACGCAGCTGCCGGCCATCACCGCCGTCGCCGGCTACAGCGCTGGCGAGCTGGCCGCGCACGCGGTGGCGGGCAGCTTCGACACGGCCACCTGTCTGGCGCTGTCGCGTGAGCGCGCCCGGTTGATGGACGCTGCAGCGCCGGTCGATGCCGGCTTGCTGGCGGTGATCGGGCTGGACGAGGCTCACATCGCACATCTGTGCGCGGCGCACGGGGTGTTCCTGGCCATCGTCAACGGGCCCGACCACGTGGTCGTTGGCGGCCTGCGGCCTGCGCTGGAGGCCGTCGCCGCCGACGTGGCTGCCCACGGTGCCCGCACCGTCCCGCTGCCAGTGGATGTGCCCGCGCATACCCCGTTGCTGGCCGCAGCGGCGCAGGGCTTTGAGAAGCCGTTGCGCGCACTGCCACTGCACGCCCCCCATCTGCGCCTGCTGGCCGGCATCGACGGCCGCCTGGTCAGCGATGTTGGGCGTGTCGTGAGCACCTTGTCGGCGCAGATCGCCCAGTCCGTGCAGTGGCAGACCGTGCTGCAGCAGGCGGTCGAGCGCGGTGGGCGCGTATTTCTGGAACTGGGCCCGGGCGCGGCGTTGAGCCGTCGTGCACGCGAGCTGCATCCGCAGCTCGAGGCGCGTTCCGTGGAGGATTTCCAGACGCTGGAGGGCGTTCTGGAGTGGGTGGACGGTGCATGCGCGCGCGCATGAAGGTCTGCCGGTAACCGCAGCACCACGTAACCCCGGATGGCGGGTCGCCATCATGCTGCACGCGTATCAAGTGTCTCGGGAGGGCGCATGAGTCCGCAAATCGCAACGATCATCGGCTTGGTGATCATGTTCATCGTGGCCACCGCGCTGCCCATCAACATGGGTGCGGTGGCCTTCGCGCTGGCCTTCATCATCGGCGGCCTGTTCGTCGGGATGGAGGGCAAGGAGGTGTTGGCCGGCTTCCCGGGCGACCTGTTCCTGACCCTGGTCGGCATCACCTACCTGTTCGCCATCGCACAGAAGAACGGCACCATCGATCTGCTTGTGCATTGGGCAGTCAAGGCCGTGCGCGGGCACATCGTGGCCATCCCGTGGGTGATGTTCGTGGTCACCGCGGTGCTGACCGCCTTCGGCGCGCTCGGCCCGGCCGCGGTGGCGATCATCGGTCCGGTCGCGCTGCGCTTTGCCAAGCAGTACAAGATCAACCCGCTGATGATGGGCCTGCTGGTGATCCATGGCGCGCAGGCCGGTGGCTTCTCGCCGATCAGCGTGTATGGCGGCATCACCAACCAGGTGGTGCAGAAGGCCGGCCTGGAAGTCACGGAAATGGCCGTGTTCCTGACCAGCCTGGGCTTCAACCTGCTGATGGGCATCATCTGCTTCTTCGCCTTTGGCGGGCTGGCGCTGATGCGTCGCGCACCGACGGCGACCGAACCGCTGGTCGCCGGCAGCCAGGCCTCCTCACGCCAGTTTGCGATCGAAGGTCACGGTGCCCTGGTCTCGGCCGGTGGTGGCACGCTCTCCAATGATCCGGACGCGCTGGATGACGTGCGCATCAACCGTGAGCGCGTGTTCACCCTGATCGGCCTGCTGGGCCTGGGCATCGCCGCACTGGTCTACAACCTCAACGTCGGCCTGGTCTCGATCACCGTCGCGGTGGTGCTGGCCCTGCTCTCGCCGAACTCACAGAAGGGCGCGGTGGATGGCATCAGCTGGTCGACCGTGCTGCTGATCAGCGGCGTGGTCACCTACGTGGCCGTGCTGCAGCAGGCCGGCGCGGTGGATTACATCGGGCATGGCGTGGGGGCGATCGGCATCCCCCTGCTGGGTGCGCTGCTGGTCTGCTATGTCGGCGGCATCGTGTCGGCGTTCGCGTCCTCGGCGGCGGTGCTGGGCGCCACGATTCCCCTGGCCGTGCCGTTCCTGATGCAGGGGCATCTGAGCGCTGCGGGGGTGATCTGCGCCTTGGCGATCTCCTCCACCGTAGTGGACGTGAGCCCGTTCTCCACCAACGGCGCGTTGGTGGTGGCCTCGGCCGCGAAGGAAGAGCGCGAAGCGCTGTTCCGCCGCTTCCTGGTCTACAGCGGGCTGGTCGTCGCCTTCGGCCCGCTGCTGGCGTGGCTGCTGTTCGTGGTACCGGGCTGGATGTGACCCCATGGCGGGCCTGCTCCGGCAGGCCCGCCCTGACCCGTTAGAATGCTGCACACCTGCACAAGAACTCCTGCCATGCCCCTGGCTCCTGGTCCCCGTCTGTCGAAGAAACGCGTGCCGCTCTATGAAGAGGTCGCCGAGCAGCTGCGCCAGAAGATCTACGACTACGAACTGCCGCCGGGTGAATGGATCGATGAGCCGATGCTCGCCGAGGAACTGGGCATCAGCCGTACCCCGTTGCGCGAGAGCCTGAAACTGCTGGCCGCCGAAGGGCTGGTCCAGCTCGATGCCGGCCGCGGCAGCCGCGTCACCCGGCTCACCCTGGAAGACCTCAACCAGCTGTTTCCGGTGATGGCGATGCTGGAAGGCCGTTGCGTGCATGAAGCGGTCAAGCGTATCGATGCGGACGGCGTGGCGCAGCTGCAGGCCCTGCATGACGCGATGGAGGTCGCCGCCGCCGCGGGCGATCTTGCCGAGTACTACCGCAACAATTACCTGATCCATGAAAGCCTGCAGAACCACGCGGGCAACCCGTGGTTGATCCGGGTGACGCACGATCTGCATCGCATCCTCAAGATGCACCGCGGCCGGCAACTGCTGACCCCGGGCCGCATGGCCCAGTCACTGGCCGAGCATCGCGCACTGATGGAATGCATCCGCAACCGCGATGCCGAAGCCGCCGAGCAGAGGATGAACCGGCATCTGCTCAGCCAGGGCGAAGCGCTGGCGGCCTATGTCGCCGCGGGCGGCCAGTTGAACGTGCCTGCGCCGTTGCCGCGCCACGGCGGAATCTGAGGCGCCGCCTAGGCGAGCTCCACGGTCAATCGGGTCAAGGATTGCCCCAGCAGATGCAGCCGGATCTGATCCAGGCTGGTGAAGTAGCAGACGGTCTCAGTCCCGGCCAGGCGATAGATGCCGCGCTTGCCGCCGAGCAACACGAACTTTTCCTGGTCCACCAGGTACTGGGCGACCGGCGGCACGCCCTGTGCCTTGAGTCCATCGATATCGATGGGTTCAAGTGCGTCGAGATCCTGCAGTGCTGTGGTCATGGGTGGGGGAAGCGTCTTGATGGGAGCTCCAGCTTAGGAGGCGGGTAAGCAGCAGCGCGTGGAATCATCGTGAGGATGATGCGAGTGCGTTGCGGCGGCGTCATGGCTCGGATAGGTCTACTCGCTGTCAGGTCACATCACGCCCCCCACTACGGATAGTCCATCGTCAGCGTCACCGCGCTGGCGATCGTGCCCGGGGTCAATGCGCCCGTGCGGATGTAACGCACGGCAAAATCCAACGGCGCGGTTACGTTGGCGGCCGTCTTGGCCTGCGTCCAGCTCGATCCCATGTTCTGCACCACGTAAGTGCCCGAGGCATTCTTGCGCAACAGCTGAAGCTGCAGCCCTTTGCTGGTGGTGCTGCCCGGGATCGCCGCCAGCAGGTTGCTCGTGCTTCCCGTGGTGTGGGCATCGCGCAGGGTAAACCGCACATTGGTGGTCATGGTGACCGCCCCCGTGCAGGTCAGCGGCATGATGAACCCCGCATTGGCAGTGACCGTACTGTTCACTGCCCCCAGGTCCGTCGCGCGCACGTCCGCCAAAGGCGGAGCATGATTGGCCAGGCGGCAGAACCCCGGCAGCATGCCGAAGGTAAAGTCGGTCCGGAACGTGCTGGCGTCAACGCTGGGGCAACCGGAATACGCATTGACTTCGCAGATCCACACCGAGATGTTGGGCGCTCGATTGTCGTGAGTAACCGTGGTGCCATTACGCCGGATGACCTCGAATGCCACCGAATAGGTCCCTGACGAGGGTGCGCTCATGATGTCTGTGGTGCCCAGAGGCCTGAGGACGCCGTTCACCCGAACCCGCACGCCGAACACATTGGCACTGTATGTATTGTAATGGGCCAGGGTGGCCGCATCCGTGGACCCGGCCGACATCGTGAGGTGAATACGGATCCCCTTGGAGCACCCTGAGAACGTAAAACTGGTGCCGTTGCTGGTCGATACCGTCTGGCCAATCGCCGGTAAAGGCACGTTGGTGGGCGCGGCGAGCGCTCTTACCCCGGGGTTGCTCGCATTGCAATCCGCCCACGCTGGCGCGCTCAGCACCAGCAGCACACTGGCGGCCAGCCAGCTGCGCCATCGCAGGCCTGCCGCGGCCCACCTGCTCACTGCGCCAGCGCCGCCGACGCGCTCAGGTGCCCACCAAAATCGTCGATCCAGTCGAACTGCACGGCCTGCCCTGCGCCCGGCGCCTTGTCCAGCGCCATGCGCAGCGAACTGCCCGGCGCAATCATGCCCGGCTCGGTCACGCTGGCACCGCCCACCGAGGCCGTCGCAAGCGAGACGTGATAGCGGCTGGGGTTGTGCGCCTCAAGGTACTCACCATCGGCATCGCGCCCTCTGCTCCACCGCAGGTTGGCGGCCGCCTCGCGCGGCTTGCCCTCCAGGCCCACGGGGCGATAGAACAGTTTGATGCGGCTGCGCACGGCCAGCTGCAGCAGATTCTCATCCGGCGCGGCCTCGCGGCGCGGGGGAATCTCCAGCACGTTGAAATAGAACACCGACTCACGGTCCGTCGGCAGCTCCGGCATCGCCTGCGGCGTATGCAGCAGCCGCAGCGACTGGCCCTGCCGCGGTTCTATGCGCGCCAGCGGCGGGGTCAGCACGAACGGTACCCGGATCTCGCTGGCCTTGGCGTCGGCGTCACCCGCATCGATCCAGGCCTGCACCATGGCGGGCGCATCGTCCTGGTTGTTGAGCTGGATGGTGCGGTCCTTATCGTTGGCATCAAAGATGATGCGGGTGCCGACAATCACCACGCCGGCATGGGCGTGGGGAACGATGGCCATGGATGCGCCGGCCATCAAGGCAGCGGCCAACAGCGGGCGGAAAGAAAAGCGATGCATGAGGAAACTCCAGTCAGGCCCGGCCTGGCCGGGCGCCCGCCTCGCCGGAGCCGCAGCTGCGGCCCCGGGCTGCGTGGGATCAGGGATAGGCAACCGTGAAGGTGGCATTGGATTTGGCGGTGCCCGCACCGGCCGCGCCGCCAACGGCAACGTAGACCGCGGTGTAGTCCAGCTTCACCGCACCGGTGGTGATCGGCACGAACGAATCGGCGGTCGGCAGGCCATTGATGATCTGGCGGGTGCCGGCGGCGTTGTCGATACCGATCTGCACATTCTTGGCGGTGCTGGCGGCAGTCAGGCGCAGGTTGCCGGTGGCGTTGTCCCCAAGCGTGGGGCTCTCAAAGCGCACCGCCACCGTGCCGGTGGGCGCCGCGCCCGGGCAGGTGAGCGTGATCGGCATCGAGGCGCGGCCGGTCTCATTGCCGGCGGCCGACAGCGCCGATACATCCAGCTTGCCGAACTTGACGTCCACCTTCGCCGCCGCCGTGACGGTGCAGGTACTGGCCACCAGCTCGCCGTCGAAATCGATGGTGTTGGCCGAGGCCAGCGCGGGCAGCAGCAGGGCGGCGCACAGCAGGGCGGTCATGGGTCGTTTCATGGGAAATTCCTTTGAAGTGGGCTTGAGGGATATGCAGTGGTCCGGCCTGCTCAAGCGACAGATCGGCGCGTAGGTTTCAGTCGTAGGTCACCACGACCGTGGCGGCGCTTTTGAAGCTGCCGTGCTGGAGGGGGCTGCCGTTGTGCCGATAGAAGTAGCTGCGGCCCTGATATGTCGCCGCGCCGCTGGCCACCGCCAGGCTGGCGTGGTGGCCGGCGGCCGGCATCACGGCCTCCGAGCCCTGCTCCACCAGGTGCAGACTCACGCCGGTGGCAGTACCGTGGTTGGCGTATTGCGGCTGACCGGCGGCATGCGGGGGGCCGGCAAACACCAGCGCGACCCGGCGCACGCCGCGGCAATTGACCAGGCGGAACTCCCAGTCCAGTGCCGTGGCGGCCACCACCCCGGTGGCCGCCCCGATCACGTGCAACTGCACCCTGGGCAGGTCCACCCGTTTGGCCTGGTCCTCGGTGTGTACCTCACACGTGCCGGGACGCACGCTGCCGGCCAGATCGACCACACCGTCGGCAAACGCAGGCCACGGCAGGAGGATCACGCACAGCGCGATCGCACTGCCGCGCTGCGGTGCTGCGCTGGCGCGCGTGCGACTCATTGGTAATCGACAGTCACGGTGAAGGTGCTGCTGATGTCACCCGCAGTGACCTCACCCGTGCCGACCTTGGTGTACTGCGCGCACAACGCTTCGGTATGGGTACCGGTGAAGGTGCGGGTGAGCGTGCTGCCCGGCGCCACGGTGGTACCGGTGGCCGAGCACGCGCCCTGCTGCAGCCAGATGCCGGTATTGGGAGCAGCGCCGGTGGTCAGTTTGTTGCGGAAGATCGTGGCATTCGGTGCAGGTGCTGCATCGGCGGCGGCGCCGAAGGTGAGGCGCGCACCTTTGACGCCGCTGCAGGCCGTCAGCGCCAGCGAGAACGGCGTGTAGCTGTCCGCCACCCCACCGCCGGCCGTGGCCGGAAACTTGTCGGCACTCACCGCGGGCATGGTGTGGGTCGGATTGTTGAGGGTGCAGGTACCCGGGCGAACGGTCCCGGTCAGGCTGACGTTCTGTGCGTGCACGGGAGCCAGCAGGAGCCCGGACGCCATGATCGCAATGCAGGCAGGAAATCGCATGATGGAAGGCCTCAGCGGTAAGTGATGGTGACGGTGAAATTGGTGGACAGCGGGCCCATCGACACCAGGCCGCCGGCGATCTTCACGTACTGGGCGCACAGATAGAGCTGGTACGTGGCACCCGTGAAGTTCCTGGTGATGGCCGCGCCCGGGGCAACGGTGGTGCCGCTGGCGCAGCGGCCGGTACCCTCCTTGATCCAGTAGCCGGTGAACGGCGCGCCATTGGTGGCCTTGTTCCGGAACACATTGGCCTGGGTGCTGGCATCGGCCACCGCCCCCATCTGGAACGTCGCCCCGGTAACACCCGAGCAACCGGTCAAGGCGATCTCGAAATTGGTGTAGCTGGCAGCGGCGGCGCCGGTGTTTCCTGCTACCTGGGGGAAGACATTGGCACCCACTGCGGGAATGGTCTTGCTCACCGCAGCCGCCGTGCAGGTACCTGCCTGGATGCTCCCATTGAGATCAACGCGCACGGTGCTCTGCGCCGCGGCCAACGGGCAGGCGCACAGGGCCAGTAGCGGAAGGCAGTTGAGAAGGTTCATCCCGGTCTCATTGATAGGTGATCGTGACGATGAAGCTGGTGCTGGCCGGGCCCTGCGTGACCAGGCCACCAGCGGACTTGTAGTACTGAGCGCACAGCGGAAACGAATAGGTTGCTGTGGTGAAGGTCTTCGTGACGGCTTGCGCAGGCTGATAGGTCGGCCCCGCGCTGCAGCTGCCGCGCAACCAGATGGCGATGTAGGGCGATCCACCAGCGCCTTTATTGCGGAAGCTGTCGCGCTCGGTGGCGTGACGGTCCGCATCGGTGCCGAAGACGAACGTCGCGCCGGTGACGGACGAGCAGGCCGTCAGATTGATCGTGAAATCGGTATAGCTGGCCGCGGCCCCCCCCTTGCCGGCGGCGGTCTGCGGGAAAGCATTCACGCCCACGGCGGGCATGTTCTTCGACACGGCCGTCGCGGTGCACGTACCGGCCAGGAGCGTGCCGTTGAGATCGATGCGCGCCCTCGAAATCTCCTGTGCCGCCGCCGGCAGCGGCGCCGCGAGCAGCACGGTGACCAGCGCCTTGGCGAGGGTCATGCGCGCCCTCATTGGTAGGTGATCGTGACGGTGAAGCGGGTGCTGATCGCACCCCGCGTGACCACGCCGCCGGCAAGCTTGACGTACAGCGCGCACAGCGGCACCTCGTGGGTCGACCCACTGATGGTTTCGTTGCGCGTACTGGCGGGCGCGATGGTTCCGCCAGTGGCGCAATCGGTGGTGGGCCGCAGCCAGATAGCCGCGTACGGTGCGGCATCCGCCGTAGCCTTGTTCCGGAACATCGACGCGCGGGATGGCTCTGCATCTGCGGCTGTCCCGAACACCAGCGTTGCGCCGGTCACTCCTGCACAACCGGTCAATGTGAGATTGAACGGTAGCCAGCTGGCGGAATTGCTGTTCTCGCTTGCGGGATTGTTGTTGAACGTGTTCGCCATGACGGTTGGAAAGCGTTCATTGACCGCCGCCACCGTGCAGGTGCCCGGCTGGATCCGGCCCGTAAGCGCGACGTTGGATGTGCCGGTGCTCTGCGCACGCGCAGGCAGCACGCTCACCAGCATCAGCAACGGCAGGAAGCACACTATGCGCATCATGACCCTCATCGGTAGGTAATCGTCACGGTGAAATCGGTGCTGATGCCGCCCTGGGTCACCAGGCCGCCGCGGTACTTGGCATACTGCGCACACAGCAACAGCTCGTACTCCGGCGTGGAGAAATCACGGGAGAACGGCGCGCCGGGCGTGATCGTGCTTGAGGACGCGCAGGTGCCCGCCTTCAGCCAGATGGCGGCAAACGGCGCTGCATCCGCCGCCTTGTTCCGGAACAGATTGCTATGCGTTGGCTCGCCATCGGCAGGGGTGCCCATCACGAATTCCGCGCCCAGCACACCCGCACAGCGGGTAAGAGAAAGTGCGAACGCCGTGTAGCTGGATGGGACACCAGCGGTTCCCTCTGCGCTCTGCGGAAAGACGTTGGCCGTCACCTCAGGCAACGTCCTGGCCACAGAGCCCACCGCGCACGTACCGGCCTCGATCTGCCCGCCCATGGCGAAGCTGGCGGTGCCCCCCGCCTGGGCCAGCGCGGCTCCGGGCAGCACCAGGCCGAGCAGCAGTAACGGATGCAGACTTGCCATGGCTCAGAGGAACGTCACGGTGAGAGTGAAGGCCGTACTGATCGCGCCCTTGGTGACCAGCCCGCCCGCGAGCTTGTAGTACTGCGCGCACAACGGCACGTTGTGGGTCGCGGTGGCGAAAGTGCGGTTCAAGGTCTTGCCCGGCGTGACGGTTGCGCCGGTGGCGCAGTTGGTCTCCTTCAACAGCAGGCCGGTATACGGCGCCGGGTTGGTCGCTGCCTTGTTCTTGAACGCGTCGGCCTGGCCATCAGCTGCATCGGCGGCCGCACCAAAGGTGATCGTGGCACCGGTCACGCCGCTGCAGCCGGTCAGCGCAAGATTGAACGTATCAAAGCTGGGTGTCGCACCGCCGGCGGTGGCCGCGACATTGGGAAAGTCGCTGGCCGAGGCGGTGGGCATGGTGCGGTTGACTGCGCCAATGGCGCAGGTGCCGGCCTCGATCTGGCCAGTCAATGCGAAGTTGGCGGTGGCGCGACTCTGTGCAGCCGCCGGAAAGGCGGTGAGCGCCAGGGCGATGAGCGCGGTGCCCGCCCGGGCCGCGTATGCGAAGGTGGTGGTCATGGATATCCTGTCGAAGTAATAAGAGGAACGGTGAGATCAGCCGCGGAGGCGGCCTGCTCGATGAGGGGTGTTACGGGTGGTGCTGGTGCAGCAGGGGGCTGGTGGTCATCACCGGCCGTGGTCGCGCTGTCCTGGCAGACCGATTCGGCCCAGCGCTGGCCGCGCTCCCTGCGCACCTCGGCCTGGCTGAACTGCATCGCACAGTGCACCGTGGTGCCGGTGCCCACGGTCAGCCAACCGTTGATCGGCGCATGCAGGTGGACAATGCCGCCCTGCCCCACCACGCCGACCACGGCGCCTTCGCTGTCGTATACCTGGCTGCCGAAGTGGGTCAGCGCGCTGCCGTCGGGGTGGGTCACGTAGGCGAACGCGGCGTGCCGCTGCTGCGTTTCGAACGAGAGCGCCACCGCTGCGCCCGCCGTGGGGGCCACCCGGCGGCTGTTCTGCAGCAGCGTCAGGTCCAGTGACAGGCCGTCCGAGGCGATGGTCACCTCGTTCCAGCGGTACGGGCTCAGGCCGGGCAACAGGGCATAGCCGTTGCGGCCCACTTTGGCGCCGTTGATGCCGACGCGGGCCCCCTTGCCACCGTCCACGCGGACGATGCCGAACGTGTTGCCCAGCGATGGCCCCAGATTGAGGCCGCCCGGATGCCATACCACCGCACCGGATGCACCGGCGGTGATCCGCTGATCGTGCTCGCTGTACATGTAGCCGGCACTGACGCGCGCCAGCGGTGTCTGCAGCTGCGCGCTGAGATTGGCGCTCTTGCTGCCATCGGGCGAGCGCGACAGGCCCGCGCCGTAGTCAACCGGCAGCGAGCCGGGGGCCCGGCCACTGACATTGACATACTGGCTGGTGCCTCCCTGCTGCTGCGCCAGCGACAGGCTGACCGAGGCCGGGCGCTCGGCGCCCCCCAGCGGCACCTCGAACTGTGCCTGGAACTGGTCATCACGGCGGCCGGTGCTCGAGCGCACGCGCATCGCACTCAGGCTCCAGCTGACACGCCGCCAACGGCTCTGCAGGCCGATCTGGTAGTCGGTCTGTGCCTGGGCTGCGCCCCAGTAGCTGACATGGCTGGCACGCACGAAGGCAGACGAGCGCGTGCCCAGTTGCTGCGAGAAATCCAGCTGGATGCGGCGCTTGGCGCGCTGCAGGATGGCCTGGCCGGACGCGTCGCCCGGCTTGGCGCCCCACTGCATCGCCTCTTCCAGGGTGACGAAGTCGCCACTGCTGTAGCGATAGGTGGCCAAGCCGATGTTGGTGCCGGTACTGGCCATGTGCCGCTGGTAGTTGACGCGCACGCTGTTGCCCCGGCGCACGCCATGGCCGTTGAGCGTTACCTGCGAGTGCGTCAGGTCTGCGCCGAACGCGCCAATGGACGTGTTGATTGCCGCGCCAGCCAATGCGGCGTGGTAGCCCTGCGTGGCCTGCGCACCGGCGAGCAGGGTGAGCCAGTTGTTCATGCCCCTGCCCCAGGTGCCCTGGAAGAACACCGGGTCGGACAGCCCATCGTGCTCACCGGAGGTGCGTCGACGCCCCCCCGCCAGGCTGTAGCGCCAGGCACCTTGCCGCAGTGCCTGCGGCACCGCGGCGAAGTTCACCGAGAAGCGCTGCTCGCTGCCATCGGCCTCGGTGACCACCACGTCAAGATCGCCGCCGTAATTGGAGGGGTACAGGTCATCGATCAGGAACGGCCCGGCCGCCACCCGGATTTCATGGATCACATAACCACTCTGGCGCACGGTGACGGTAGCCGCCGAGCGCGCCATGCCGCGGATCAGGGGCGCATAACCGCGCAGGGCATCTGGCAGCATCTGCTCATCGCTGGACAGCTGCGCCCCGGTGAAGGCAATGCTGTCGAACAGTTCGCCGGTGGTCATGGATTGCCCCACCAGCAACTGGCTGCGCCAGCGCACCACATCCCGCTGCAGATACGTATGCCCGGCCTGGTAGCCGCTGTCGCCCTCGTGCCGCCGCCATGTGCCCCGATGGCGCAGCCGCCACGGCCCGTGGTTGAAGCCGAAGGACAGGCCTGCGTACGCTGCCACACCGCTGTCATTGCGCTGCGCGTTGAAGTCGTAATCCAGCATGCCGACGGTGACACCAGGGTCCCACTGCCCCGGGTTGACCGTGCCACGCGCCTGGGTCTCCAACGCCTGCTGCGGTACGCTCAGGTTCAAGCGCAGCGCGTGGGTATCGAAATGCGCCTGGGCGTGTTCAACGCGGCCGACCAGCGGCACGCAACCGCGCACGTCCTGCTGCAGGTGCTCGGCTTTGACGCCGCCGTCTTCCAGCAGCGTGCGCGGCAGGCAGGCCTCGGCACGCAGAGGATCGGCGCCGGGATGGAACATGATGCCGTGACGGCCGAGGAAGCTGTCATTGAGGTGGACGTCCAGATCGTATTCGCCCGCTTCAACCGGATTACCGTGGCGGAAGCGCTCCAGATCGGCATCGCTGGCGCCGTCCATGAGGAAATCGGCATTGAATGCCAGCTCCACCGGTGCCCCATTGCCACTGGCCATGGCCAGACCATGCCAGCAGCCGGCCAGCGCCGCCGCCAGTGTGCTGACACGCGCGCCTCCCCGACGCTGCCGATGCGGCGCGCGATGGGAAAGCGATGGGCTCATGCGTATCGGCACGGGGTGTTGCCCGCTCAAAGCGGGACCAGGTCAGCGGAAGTGCGGCGAGAGTGGCAGCGGCCTGCGGGCAGGTACATGCAAGAACTTGCAAAACACAGCGGCGTCACTGCAATTGTTCAGCCTGGCGCCGTTTCCATTCAGTCAGCGATCTGTTGGATGCGCACGCAGTAAATCGAAAAGCTCTCTGTCATTGGCAGCGCCTAACTTACGCATCCCCGTGCGCTTCTGCCGACTCACCGTGCTGACGGTTTTGGCCTGACATCCGGCGATCTCGCTGACCGAGTTGCCCTTGGCGATCAGCGCCAATACCTGCCGCTCGCATCGCGACAACGCCGACAAAGGGGGTTGCCGCGGTGCGTCCTGGTCAAAGGTGCGTTCCGCCCAACCGTCATGCACATAGCGGCGCCCGGCAATGACGGATGTCATTGCGTCCAGATAAACCGCCAGCGGCGCGCGGCGCTGCACGATGGCCGATGCCCCGGCGTCCAGCAGGTTCGCCAACCCGTCGGCGTGGGCGCTGTCGGTCAACACCATGACCGCTGCGCTGGTCTGCCCACGCACGGCACCGATCATCTCCACTGCCTCCGCACCCTGACGGATGCAGGCAGGCAGATCGAGGATCACCACCTCGGGCTCATCCTCCCCGACCCGCTCGCGGAATGCCGACCAGCTGCCGGCATCGTCGACCACCCGGCACGCCGGCACGCTGCCGAGCAGGCAACAAAGGGAAAACACAGTGAGCGGGTGGTCACTGATGACCACAATGCGTGTTGCCATGGAGTGTCCATTCCCTCTGGGCGCTGACGCCAGCCCCGTCCTTCGATCACCATGACGAATCGGGAACCGCATCGCCATGCAAGCACTATGAAAATCGGGTTCATATGAACGCCGGGAGGCGACGGGTATGGCTTTGTGACGCGGCCTGCGGAGACGCCATGCTGGGTGGAACTTTCGTACTTGTTGCATACCCCGCCGTGCGATGCCGGCGTATCTGTGGGGGATATTTTTGTCGGATGACTGGTGCATGGACCCGCGTGCTTCCTCCCCTTTCCGCACCACCGGCCGGCGACAAAGCCCGTGGCGCGTGGCATGGCTCACGGCCACCTTCGCTATCGCCGGCAGCCTGCTCTGGCTGGTCCTGTCCTCCCCGACGGCACAGCGCACGCCCTTCAGCCTGGCCATCGGCCCGCAGATGGCCAGCCAGCACGGCCTGGCCGGGGATGCCGCGCAAGGCGGGCCCGGTGCCTATCTGGAGGCAGTCGAGGCGCTGTCCGGGCTCACGCTGAAGCTGGTCACCGCGCCCTCCATCGAGCGTGCAGTCCTGCTGCTGCACAACGGGCAGGTGGACGGAATGGCCTTCTCCCTGCCCTCCACCGCCACGATGCTGCCCGACACCGCCGCGGTCTCGCCGTCCTTCTACAGCGGCACCACGGTCATGGTCACGCGCCCGACAGCGGCCTTTCGCGCGCTGTCGGCGATGAGCGGGATGCGCGTGGGCGTGATCGGCCATGGGGAGTATCGCGGCTATCTGGCTGAGCACTTCCCCGGTATCGACGTGTATCCCCTGCCCAGCGTCGATGCGATGCTCGAGGCGGTGGACAGCGGTGGCATCGACGCCGCGCTCGGTGTGGATGCCGTGCTGGCGCCGCTGGCGCGCAAGCGCTTCGGCGAGCGGCTGGAGGTGCATCTGGTTTCGGATGGCCCACCGGTGGAGATGCGGGTGGCCTCGCTGCCGCAGCGCGCCGGCGAGATTGCCATGGCGCACCAGACCTTCCTGTCGCTGCCGTTGGATACCCGCCAGGACATCCTGGAGCGCTGGTTGAACACGCTGTACCGCTCTCCACCCACACTGCGGGCGGTGCTGTCCCACTACCGCGTGCCTATCACACTACTCGGCCTGTTCCTGCTGGCGTTCCTGCTGGCCGTCGCCCAGTCGCAGCGCAATGCGCGCTCACTGGCCTCACGCCAGGCCAGTGCAGCGCGCATCCTGACCCTGGTCAATCATGAAGTCCGCAACGGCGCGGCCTCGGTCATTTCAGCCATCGATCTGCTGGAGGCCGAGGCGGACCCGGACGAACGCAACCGGCTGTTCCAATCGGCCCGGTCGGCTGCCGATGCGCTGAAGCACACCCTGACCAACGCGTTGGAGTTCATGTTCCGTGATGCGCCCGAGCATGCCGATGCCGCTTTCCTGCACAACGCCCACGGCATCGTGGCCGAATGCCTCTCGGCGATGCGGCCGCTGGCCCGCTGCAAGGGGCTTCACCTGGTGCTGCAGATGGACGGTGAGGCTACGCTGCAGGCGCGTTGCGATGCGCGCGCCCTGCACCATATCGCCAGCAACCTGATCTCCAACGCCATCAAGTTCAGTGACCACGGCGAGGTGACGATCGGGCTCTGCTTCTTGCCTGGCGTCGGTAACACCGGAACGGTCGTGCTTCGCGTGACCGATGTCGGCCCCGGGATTCCAGCCCACGACATGGCACGCATCTTCGAGCCTTTCAGCGCCACCCGCACCGGCCAGCTCAAACACGGCGCCGGCATCGGACTCTCCCTGTGCCGACGTATCGCGCGCGCGCACGGCGGGAACGTGACCGTCTCCAGCCGGCCAGGATCGGGTGCGACCTTCGTGGCCACGCTACGCGGGCAACTCGGCGATACCGCGCCGGAGATGACCTCGCCCCTTCTCCGGGCCTCTGCACCCCAGGTGGCCTGCGCACTGGTGATCGAGGATCAACCCGCGATCGCCAACATCATGGTCCGCCGGCTGCGCGGGCTGGGGTTCGAGACGGTCATCGCCAGCTCCGGTGCCGCGGCGATCCGCCTCATGAATCAAGAGGGGCCGTTCGGCATCATCACCGTGGATGGCGACCTGATGGACGCCGATGGCAGCGATATCGCCCAGGAGATCCGCGCGATCGAACGCCGCCACGATTGGCCGCCCGCAAGGCTGCTGTCTGTCTCCGCCGCCACCGACGTGATGGACCGCGCGGCCTACCGCCGCGCCGGGGTCGATGTCTATCTTGGCAAGCCCATCGACTGGGTCGCCTTCGATGCCGCCAGCGGCGCACCGGTGCGTGATGCGAAGGCGCCCGTCGTGCCCGTACAGCAAGGCGTGAGCGTGATGGAAATCTACCATCACCAGATGCAGCTCGACCGGACCGGGCTGGAGGTTTCGATCCGTGTGCAGAACTGGCGCGGTGCGCTGGCCATGGCGCACCGCATGCAGGGCGCGGCCTCGATGGTGGGCGACGTGGACACCGTGCCCACCCTGTGCGAACTGCAGCGCTGCCTGAAAGCGCATGCCATCAACGGCGACCCCGCCGATGCGCAGGTCTGGGCACTGGTGGCCAGTCTCAGCCCGGCCCCGGCCGATGGCGTGGACGGCGTGCCTCCGAGCAGCAACTGAAGCACGGTCACGAAACGGTGCTCGCGCTCAAAGGCCTCGGTCATCTCGGCATGGATATCCACGATCTCCCACAGCGCGGTGCTGTAGTGATTGACGTCGGCGAAGCCGCCGCCCTCGCCTTGCAGCGCGAGCAGTGATTCCTCGGCGGTTGTAGGTATTCAGGCCGGCGGTGTTCATCGCACCGGCTCACTGCCGCGGCCTTCCAGGGTGTCGATCTGGCCCTGCAGGTTCTTCTGCACTTCCTACAGCTGGGCGACGGTTATCGCCTCCCACGCGCTTATCACCGGCGTGCCCTCTTCAACAGGATGCTGCCGTGCGCAGGACGCGCCTGGCGCTGGCTTGCGTTGCTCGGCACCGCTAACCTGTCTGTCACGTCCAGCCGTGGCAGCCCAAGGAAGAGGGATGAACACACCATTGCCGCTCGCGGCACCATCAGCAGGCACTCATCGCCCGCAAATGCGTGCGTTGTATGATCAACTAGCCACGCACCTTGGCTTCCCGGCTGAAAAACTGCCCACGCTCGCGTTCGACCGGCCAGGCCTGGCTTCTGCGAAAGCAACCTTCAACATGCAGGCCCGCAGGATCACCATCGGCCAAGCCTGTGAACGCGAGTTCGTCCAGTGGGGAGCATACCCGTTCCAGCTGACAGTGGCCCACCAGCTCACCCATGCCGTTCTCTACGAGGCCGGCTATGGCGCCACTGGACATGCGGACGCATTCCTCGCTGTTTATGGGCTCGTGCTGGGCAAGATGGACATCAACCTTGTTGAACTCGAGATGGAACGCTGTGCCACGCAGAATTGGCCGGCTGACGTACCACCTTCGTTGCTATCCAACCGACCACGGAAAGCGTGGCGCAGCAAATCTGATCCCCGCCGTAAAAAGGGGCGCCGGCGGTGTCGTCTTGGTACTGGCCGTCTGGTTGTTCCGGTATCCGCTGATGAACCGAAGAGGTCCAATGCGATCGCGATATGACACTTGCCTGATGAGTCTGACGCGGCCAAGCCGCCGATAGCTCACCCTTCGCGCCTCTCGAGGCGCATGCCCTGCCACGCATACACAAAAGGCAGACGGGCACCGGGACCCCTTTGGCTATCAGAACAGGCGGCGCTGCAGCAGTTGCAGCACGGCCACTGCCCGGTGCTGGTGATAGTAGCGGCTGGAAAGATCGGCATGGATGCCGACGATGTCCCACAGCGTATCGCGGTACGCATGCACGTCCTGGATGTGGCACACCTCATGGCCATGCGGACCGCCCCAGTCTGGCTGGGCCGCGCTGCGCCACACCGCATCGGTACTGTGCTCGCGCACCGCCCCCAGCATCGCAACATACGCATCCACCTCACGGCAGTGCAGCTCGCCGCATTCGTCCAGCGCCAGGATCAGGGCTGCGATGTCCTGCAGCAGTTTCTGCTGGTAGCGCAACGCGGCCGGCTCCAGCAGCACACCACGGACCTGCTGTATTCGGTGAGCCCCGGGGCCCGCGCCCTCCGCGGTGCCTGGCCCCGCGACGCGCTGGTGAAAGCGGAGCACCTCCGGCCCTTCGTAACTTGCCTGCGCGCGCTTGCGGATGCGGTCGTCCAGCGCCAGCATCCAGACGTGCGCGGCCTCGGGAGTCACCTGCAGCCTGGGGGCGGACAGCAGTGTCCAACCGGCCCATGCACCGGCAAGGGCGATGGCGAACGACACCACACGCAGTGCGACACGGTGGGCCACTCTCCCGCCCCCGGAGCCGGGCCGCCCAGCCCCGGCCAAGGCGCGTCCAGACGCCTGCGAAGCGATCATAGGCCGGCCTCCCCAACGGTTGCCACGGCCACTCCCCGGGTGCGATCACTCATTCACGCGCCTCCAGCGCAAGGGGCATCGCGCGGACTGCGCGCGCCTCACCATCACGCTAATGGCACCCCTCACCCGACTTCCATACAACACCAATGAAAAATAGCCGCGCCACGCCGCATGAAAAAGGCGCGGCCCGCCAGAAGCGAACCGCGCCAGATCAAGCGCCCTTACCGGCTGCCCAGTCATACCGACCCGGGCAGCCTATACAAGCCGCAGGGCTACGTGCCGCTTACCAGCCGATACCCACGCCCACACCGACGGTCTTCTCACCGCTGTTGGTGAAGGCGCCATTGAGGCTGAAGGTGGCCGAGCCACGTTCGTTCATCACCCGCTGGTAGCCCACCGCCAGAGCCGATTCGCCATCGGAATGGCCCACACCCGCGCCGAGGCGGTTGTAGGTATTCAGGCCGGCGGTGTTCATCGCCATCGCACTCTGTGCACTGCTCATCGCCGCCATGCGGTTGAAGCGCTTGTCCATGCCATCCAGGCGCTTGTTCAAGCCTTCCACCGCCAGATCGGTGTACTCGTTGGACTGCGTGAGTACGTCATTGAGCTGGCGGACATTGACCGCATCGGTATCGGCCGTGCCCTTGGCCACGTGGCGGACGCTGCGCTCCTTGCCTTCGCTGCCCACGGCCACGGCGTTGTCCCCCTCGGCCTTGACCACCGGCTCGGGCGCATCGACCTTGGCAACCGGGGTGTCCACCGGGGTTTCCACCGGCGTACCCATCCGGGCCATCATCGCGACCGGCTCACTGCCGCGGCCTTCCAGCGTATCGATCTGGCCCTGCAGGTTCTTCTGCACCTCATACAGCTGCCCGCCGTTGACCGCATCGCGGCTGCCGGAGGCGATCAGACCGTTGGCCACATTGCCCAGCACCATGCCGTGGGCCCCGCCCAGGTTCAGGCGGCCGGGGCCGTCGGTGCGGGTGCTGGCCTCTTCCTGGAACAGGCGGTTGACTTGACTACCCAAGGCATCCACATCGGACTTGGTGGTCACAACGGCGGAGTCCAGTGCAAGCAATGCCGTACCGACGTTGTCGTAGGTGCCACCGCTCAGGACATACTCGGGGGCCGTGATCGCTCCGGTGGCGTCAACGCTGGCGCCGCCGCCGAGACCATCCAGCGCACCGTTGAGCTGGGCGACGGTTGTCGCGTTATCGTCGGCGATGCCAGCGCCGAGGTTGACGATCCGGCGCTTGAGATTGGAGTTGCCGATTGACAGGCTATTGGATTCGGTCGCAATGGACGCATAACCGAGCGCCACACTACTTTGAGCCCCAACTCGGACTTCACTTGCGGTCCCCAATGCGACACCATTTTGTACGGCAACCTGAGAAAGAGTACCCAGCGCGAAGCCGCCAGCAGATCCAGCATGTACGTGTGCAGCACGCCCGAGCGCAACTGAATTGTCACCAGCGGCTTTTGCAAAGCTCCCCAAAGCGGTTGCGCCCTCGCCATCAACCGCTGCCTCGGTTCCAGTGCCGATTGCAACACCGCCCCAACCAGCGCGGGCCGCTTCGCTGTATTCGTCTGAACCCACCGCTACGTAGCGTTGCTGGTCCTCAAGATAACCAACACGTGCATTGGTGGCAAACAACTGCCCCCCGTTCACCGCTTCCCTGCTGTCGGCCCGGCTGATGTCCCCCGCCGCCAGGCCGCTGATCCGGGCGTTGCCCAGATCCACCACGGTGCGCTCTTTGTTGAACATCACCGCGTAGTCCAGATTTGCCGTCGCTGCATCAAGGTCGGTGCGCAGCGTGGCGATGCTGCTGCGGTTATCGCCGATAAGCCGGGTGTTGCCGGCCACCACCTCCTTCTGGTTCTTGACCACTTCGTTGGTGGCGAACAGCTGGCCACCGGTCACCGCGTCCGTGCTGGTGGCGCTCAGTGCACCATCGGTTACACCTGACAGCGTGCGGGTCAGGTTGCCCTGGTTACGCACATCCAGCGTACGGCCGGTGTTCTGCGCGCCCAAGCGCACATTGCCCGTGCCCGAGACCTGGCTGACCAGGCTGTTGGCCAGGTCCGCACCGGTCTGCGCCTTGTTGGCCGCCGTGGCAGCCGCGGTGGCGGTGGTCTGCGCCGCAACGGCCTTGTTGTCGGCGGCGGTCACCTTGCCGTCTGTGGCGTGTAGCTGCTTGCCGGTCACCGCTTCCGTGCTGGTGGCGCTCAGCGCACCGTCGCTCACGCCCGTCAGCGTGCGGCTCTGATTATCCTTGTTCCGTACATCCAGGCGTACGCCTTCGTTACCGATACCTACGCGCACCGTACCGGTAGACGATGCCTCGGTAATAAGGCTCTGGACCTTGGCCGCAAAAAAAACCTTGCCGGTCACAGCGTCCGTGCTGGTGGCGCTAAGCGCACCATCGGTCACACCGGACACCGTGCGGGTCAGGTCGCCCTGGTTACGCACATCCAGCGTACGGCCGGTGTTCTGCGCGCCCAAGCGCACATTGCCCGTGCCCGAGACCTGGCTGACCAGGCTGTTGGCCAGGTCCGCACCGGTCTGCGCCTTGCTGGCCGCCGTGGCCGCAGCGGTGGCGGTGGTTTGCGCTGCAACGGCCTTGTTGTCCGCGGCGGTCACCTTGCCGTCGGTGGCGTGCAGCTGCTTGCCGGTCACCGCTTCCGTGCTGGTAGCGCTCAGCGCACCGTCAGTTACACCCGACACCGTGCGGGTCAGGCCGCCCTGGTTACGCACATCCAGCGTACGGCCGGTGTTCTGCGCACCCAAGCGGACATTGCCCGTAGCCGAGGCCTGGCTGACAAGGCTGTTGGCCAGGTCCGCACCGGTCTGCGCCTTGCTGGCAGCCGTGGCCGCGGCGGTCGCCGTGGTCTGCGCCGCGGTGGCCTTGTTGTCGGCAGCGGTCACGTTGGTGTTGGTGGTATGCAGCTGTTTGCCTGTGACCGCCTCAGTGCTGGTACCGCTGAGCGCGCCATCGGCGACGCCACTCAGTTTGCGGCCCGCTTCATTCTTGTTGCGCACATCGATGATCGTGCCGGTGTTCTCGGCACCGATGCGAACATTGGCGTTGGCTGCTGTCTGGCGGATCAATCCACCAACGGCACCGACCTGGGTCAGCGCGGTGGCAGCGTCGGCTTTCGCCGTGTTGGCCGTGTTGGTGGCCGCGGTCACGTTGGTGTTGGTGGCACTGAGCTGATTGCCGGTGACCGCCTCACTACTGCCGGCCGCCACCAGGCCGTCGCCCACGTTGACGATCTTGCGCTTCAGAGTCGCGTTGCCAACGGAGATCGCATTGGCCACGGTGGCTACCGATTCAGTACCCAACGCAACGGCCTTGCTCGCGTTCTCGTCCACCTTCGCACCGCGGCCCAACGCCATGCCCGCTGCGGAGGTGGCAGCAACCGATGCACGGTCGCCGAAGGCCAGCGAGTGTTGCGCCGCAGCGCTGGAGACAGAGCCGATGGCTACCGCGCTTGAGCCACTGGCCGCGGCCTGATAGCCGACCGCAGTGGCGTAGCTGTTGGTCGAAGAGGCCTGTGCTCCCATGGCCATTGCATTGGCCTGTGAGGCACTGGCTGCCTGTCCCAGTGCCACGGCGCCGGAGGTCATGGCCTTGGTGCCCGCGCCGAGAGCAACCGCCGAGGAGCCAGCACCTTCAGCGCCGGTGCCCAGTGCAGTGGCATTGGCCCCGGAGGCCTTTGCGTGGATGCCTACGCCAGTGGCATTGGTACCCGTGGCGACAGCGTCCTTGCCCAAGGCAGTCTGCGCGCTGGTCAGCTTGGCAACGGCGTTGTTGGCCGTGGTGCTTGCCGTCGTGGCGGTGGTCTGCGCTGCGGTGGCCTTGTTGTCGGCGGCGGCAACCCTGCCGTCTGTGGCGTGCAGCTGCTTGCCGGTCACCGCCTCGGTGCTGGCTGCACTGAGCACGCCATCGGCCACATTGACGATCTTGCGTTGCTGGCTCGCGCTACCAACAGACACCGTGTTGGCTACCGTAGCAACGGAACCGTGACCCAATGCGATCGCGCTGGCACCGCTTGCCTTGGCATTATGGCCCAGCGCCACGGTGTAGTCAGCGCTGCCGGTGGCGGACCGGCCAATGGCTGTCACGCCAGCCCCGGACGCCAGCGCTTCATACCCGATCGCGGTGGATGTGTTGCCGGTGACCCTGGCGCGGTGCCCAATGGCAACGGCGTATTGGTGATCGGCGTGTGATTCAGTGCCGATTGCCACCGACGAGGCATCGCCGCTGGCCTTGGCATCCGTACCGAGTGCAATGGCGTTCAGACGCCCGCTGGCAGCGCTACGTGTGCCGATGGCCGTGCCGCGGGTGCCGGTCGCGGCGGCGCCCTCGCCCAGCTCGACTCTCGTGCTGGCCAGCTTTGCCAAGGCTGTATTGGCGGTGGTGGTGGCCAGGTCCGCACCGGTCTGCGCCTTGTTGGCGGCCGTGGCCGCAGCGGTGGCGGTGGTCTGCGCCGCAACGGCCTTGTTGTCGACGCCGGTCACCTTGCCGTCTGTGGCGTGCAGCTGCTTGCCGGTCACCGCTTCCGTGCTGGTGGCGCTCAGCGCACCGTCGCTCACGCCCGTCAGCGTGCGGTTCTGATTATCCTTGTTCCGTACATCCAGGCGTACGCCATCGTTACCGATACCTACGCGCACCGTACCGGTAGACGATGCCTCGGTAATAAGGCTCTGGACCTTGGCCGCGTTGGTGGAGATGGTCTGATTGGTCGCGTTCAACTGTTTGCCAGTGACAGCCTCGGTGCTGCTGGCAGTCAGCGCGCCATCGGCCACATTGACGATCTTGCGCTTCAGCGTCGCGTTGCCGACCGACACTGTGTTGGCCGCCGTAGCGCTCGAGGTACTCCCCAAAGCCACCGAATTTGTCGCCGCGGCTGCGACCTCGGCGCGGTTGCCGAGGCTGACGGCACTGCTGGCTGCCCCTTTGGCGAGGGTGCCGATGGCCACGCTGTTCGCGCCTGTGGCGGTCGCCGAGTAACCCATGGCGTTGCTGTACGTGCCGGATGCTACAGCTTTATTACCAATCGCCACGTCGGCAGTGCCCGTGGCGGAGGCCGAGTAGCCAACCGCCAACGCAAAGTGGGACGCCCGCGCCTTCGCACCCAACGCAGTGGCCCCTATACCATCGGCATTGGCACCGAAACCAAAGGCACTGCCATCGGGCCCGTTCACCACCACCTGGTTCCCGTATGCCGTCGAATAGCCGCCGCTCACCGCGGAGCGCGAGCCGAGCACGATGGAATGATCGCCGCTCAGCGTCGCGTTTTTGTAGGAAGAATCGGAGGTGAGCGCAGTCTGATTGTGGACATTGAGGATGCCCGCGACGGCTCGTGGTGCGACGCCCTGCGCTGCGAACGGCGACATCACGGCTTCCGGCACCACGGTGAACCGCAGCTGCTCTTCGGCATCGTCCGCAGCAACATCGTTCGCAGCCATGACCGGAAGCGAAAGCACCAGCGCAACGGCGGCGGTTGCCACGGCGCGTGCGCCACTGGCGCGCTTGCCGCGGCCCTTGGTGTGCTCGCTGGCGACCATCCAGCAGCCAAGGGCGGTGTTCCAGATGAGGCGGTAAATGTGGTTCACGCTGAAGTACTCCATGGGTCAAAAAAAGAAAAAGGCAAAGCGTTGCCGTCCACGGCGGTGCCGCGGTGGCAGAAGGGAAGCGAGCAGATACCCGGCCGCGCCGTTTGCGGCGGCGACCGGAATACAGCGCGGCCGTCTTAGGGCGTGAGCACCTTGTGGTGGTCCCGATACCCCTGGTAGCTCAGGCGATAGGACACGGTGATCTGCGAGGTGCCAGCGGGATCGAACGGCAGCGCCATGCGCGCACCCGGATACACGCTGCGTTCCACGGCGTGTTCGGTGCATTGCGTCGCAGCCGTACACGCCCGGATGCTGGTCACGCCCAGGCGGACATTGCCGACGTTGTGCAGTTCAGCCCCATCAATACGCATGTCCGGCACGGGCTGGGCCGGGATGACGTGGACCAGTGCGCCCCAGACCAGGCTGACGCCGACGTTGGCGACCGGGTTGTCCGGTTCTTGCTCGGCACTCTCTTCGCGCGGGGGCGGGACACCCTCGAAATACACCCGGTACGGCGTTTCCTGCTGGACCGATGCCAACGGAATGACCCGGACCAGCCGGTTGCCGCCCCCGGCGAGCACGAACTTGCCGGGGGTGACCGCCACGCCATCGCGGTGGCCGGGTGCAAGTTCGACCTCGGTTTCTTCTTCGGTGCCCGGATGCTCGAGGCGCAGCACCCGGGTCTGCACGTACTGGGTGCGGCTGGTCTGCGAATGCGCCCGGATCTGCCCGGTATGGCCATCGTGCACCGGCAGGCGCATGGGGTGCACGCTCAGGTTGGCGTTTGCGGGCGCGGCCAATGTGGCCGCCGCCAGGAAAAGGAGGGCCTGCAGGCGAGCGATGGGGCTGTTCATTACGGTGTCTCGTTGGGGGGCCATCAGGGCGTGCCCGTGGGAACGTTCAGGACGATGGTCAAATTGCCTTGGTAGTAGCCTTCGGTTTTGGACGAGGCATCCACGCGCGGCACCTCCAGGGTCAGCGGTGTGGGCACGCAGTACACCGGCAGCGCCATGCCCGGCAGCACCACCAGGCGCAGCTCCGCACTATCGATGCCATTCAAGGGCTCCAGCCGTCCGTTCTGCATCCGGATCGGCACGCCGGCATGGCGCAGGGTGACGGTGTAATCCAGCCGGTCGCGTTCGTCGCTGCCGATGGCCGCCGCATTCCAGACCGAGAACCGCTCGGGCGGGCGCCCGGGCGCGGGCCGGCCCGTATCGGTGACGCTTATTTCCAGGTACGGGCTTTGCGAGCCGAGGCCGTCGTAAAGGCACATATCCAGGTCGCGCCGACCGGACAACGAGGGCGTGCCGACCGGGTTGTACTTCACGTTGAGCCCCACGTGCGGCGTGGCCTGGTCGTACTGGGGGAAGTAGATGCTGACGCGGTCGTGGTCGGTGATGGTGAGATCGAAGGTGAAGGTATAGCTTGCCAAGCGCCCGCCCTCTCTCTGCAGCGTGAGCTCAAGCGTGGCGTCCCACCGGCCCGCTACAAGCTTGGCTAACTCGCTCGAAGGAAGCGTGATTTCTGCGCCTGTTCCAACTGGCTTATCGACGACGCACACCGCCGACGTTGACGAGGACAAGGGGTAGCGTGCCGGTTGCCACCAGTCGCGAAAGCAGTTTTGTGTGCGTTCGATGCGAGACAAATGGCCACGTACCGAAAGCTCAACGGTCAAACCACTCCGACGCTCCCGGAAGCGGAGCGGAATCTCACTGCCACTTCCCACCGGCTCGCCCGTGTCCGCCGTGGGGCATCGGCCGTGACTTGGGTCAGAATTGGATCTACAGACCATGTACACGCCGCCGTACCCATCGCCTTCCGCATAGCTGTGCGCAAGGATCGTTCGGGCCGGAAAGAGAATCTGATCCCCTGGCATCACGCTCCGGTCGTAAGTGAGTGCGATGCGCTCATGCTTGTCCGATGGGCTGACTTCCGGCGGGCGCTGCGCTTTTGCCGGCAGTACTGTGCCAACCAGAATGCTCAGCGCCATGATCCAATCCAGCGCCCTCATGGCTGCGCCCCCGCCACCGAAGGCAGCTGCTCGCCCAGCGCCTGCTCGCGCAGCAACCGCTGCACCCGCGCCTGCTGCTGGATCTTCGACGGTAGCCGGTCAACGGCCAATGGCTGGCAGCGCACCGCACCCACCATGAACACCACGCTGCGGCGCTCACGCACCTGCAGGGGGCACTCCATCAGGCGGTTTTCCTGCAGCAGATACAGGGTTTTTTCGCGCTGCGGGAAATCGGCGATGAAGCCGCCGTCATTTCCCAGCGAAGGCAGCGGCGCGTTGAGGATGCGTGCGCCGTGGAGGGCGACGCCCTCGTCGTCGTGGGCGCTGCCGATGAAGGTGTAGGTCAGGTCAAGTTCGATGGGCATCATCCAGAGTTTTCCAGGTGGCAGGAACAGGGACTGGCCACTGCCCTGCCCCTCCACGCGCACGGCGGCGGCAACGTCGTGCGCGCTGACGTCCTGCACTTCGGCACGGGTGAGGGTGTAGCTGCTCAGCGGCAGCAGGCAGCGCTGGCCGAAGCGCAGCGTCTGGCGGCGGGCACCGGCCACGCGCACCTCGGCCGCGTGGCCGTTGAGTTCGATGTCTTCGGGGGTGTCCACCTGCACGGCGACACCCGCCCCGCTGCCGTACTCACTGCCCCAGAACAGCCCGCCCCGGCCCACTGCGAAGGAGGAGGTATGCGTGGCCGTATAGCTCGTTTCCCCCTGGTCGCGGCTGCGGTAGTGCGAGGCGGTGGCGGCGGTGGCGCCGTAATCATCCTGCTGGCGCACGCTGGCGCTGGCACTGTTCTGCCCGTTGCTGCGGCCATTGAACTCGCCGCCCAGCTCGCGGTAACCGGTGCCCCACTCCCAGCGGCGGGTACGGCCGATGCGATAGCCGGCGCGCGGTTGCTCCTCGCGGCCATGCTGCAGGTCCAGCCCAACGCGGTCCTGGCGGGTGGTCATCGGTGTGCGGACCACGCGGGATACGGCCAGGTTGACGTACACCCCGTTGTCGCGGCGGGGGCCCTGGCTGGCGCCGGTGTGCTGGGTGAATGCGCCGGTGCGCGTGGCCAGGCTCATGCCGCGCCACTGGAAGCTGCGGCTGTAGTTGGCCTGCAACGTGCGGGTGAGCTGGCCTTCGCGGTCTCCCGGGCGCCACGGCGCGCCGGGCGGCAGGCCGTCGTCGAACCACGGCAGCAGGTTCTGCTCGCGGCCCAGCGTGAAGGTGGTACGGCGGGTATAGCCGAAATAGAGGTTGCCGCCCGCCAACGGGGTGGACAGCGAGGCACTGAGCGCATCGCTGCAGCCCAGCGATTCGGGGTTGATGTAGTTGCCACGGCAGGCCCCACCGCGCATGCGCTGGTGATAGACCGTGCCCGACACACGATGGCGGTACGTTGCCTGCTGCTGCAGGCCGCGGCTGCCGTCATCGCCGCGCAGCATCGCACTGCTGCCGGTGAATTCATGGGTGCCCAACGCCTTGCGGCCCTCCAGGCGGAGCTCGCCGTAGGCGATGTTGTCAACGATGGCCGAGCCCACGGTCATGGCCAGGTTGGGGTGCAGCGGCAGGCGCAGGCCGGCCTGCAGCGCGCCGCGGTGATCGCGCTCATCGTGCGTGATCAGCCGCCCGCCCTGCACGAACCATTGCCTGCTGTCCTCATCCCAGGTGGCACCGGATTTACTGAACGGCGCGTCTTCGGTGCGCACCAGTACGCCATCTTCAAAGATGCGCAGGTTGACCAGATAGCTGCCAGTCGGAAACCGCGTGGTGTCCAGATCATTGATGCCGCTGTCCAGGTAGAAGCTCTGCAGCAGGCGCTGCCCATCGTAGGCATCCACGCGTGCGTTGCGGCTGAGCAGCACGGTCAACGGGCTGCCCTGCCCGATCACCGCCCGGTCCAGATAGGCCTGGGTGGTGCCGAAGCGGACGCCCTCGAAGCGGTCCAGCGGCAGCATGCTGAAAGCGAAATTGCCGCCCTCGGCGCTGGAGAGGTTGCGGCGGTCCATGCGGCCCACCTGCACATAGTGCTTGCGCGCCAGATCATTGCGCAGGTACAGGTCATTGAAGGACAACGTATCGCGGCTGCCAAGGCCGCGCTGCTGCTGCCGGTTGTAGGTCCAGTCCACGCCGATGTGTCCGTCGCGGAACACCCCCAGCATGCCGGTGCCCATCGCCGAGAGGCTCATGTAGCCGCTGCCACCACTGATGTTGAACATCTGCTGGTGCAGCAGGGCGTTCTGCGCGGCCTCGTTGGGGCGGTGGTAGCGGTCACGCACCGGGCTTGCCGACGGCAGCCACTGGCGTGCCGGGAAGAGATTCAGTACGCCTTCGTTTTCATCGTGGATCACCCCGATGCTGGTCGGGTCATCGGTGGGCGCCAGGTAGCCGCAGCCACTGTCCGGCACCACGTTGTCGCAGGCGAGGTGACCATTGCGCGGCAGCGTGGCCGACAGTGCCGGCACGAGTGCGGCCTTGGCCTCCTCACTGAGCTCCAGCGCGGTCAGCACCGGCTCCGGATCCAGCAGGCGCACGCCGTCGGGCGTGACGAACACCGGCCAGACGCCTGCCGAGCGCCCCATCAAACGGACGTCGAGCTGTTCGGTCTGGCCGGCCACAAGGTCCTCGAATCCGGCGGGCACCGGGCGCGCGCCCGCAGCGGCGCAGGCGAGCACGGCAGCCATGGCCATGGTGAGGCGGGAACAGGATAGGTAAGGAGTGTGCATGGCAGGTAGCCCACAGCGCAGCCGCCCGGTCAGGCGGCGGCTGCACCGCACAGGCGTTTGTTACGACTTCTGCACCATGACGAGGCTGACGATGCCTTCATAGCGACCGGCAACGGCGATCGGGCCTGCGGTGGTCTGCGAGATCGTCAGCGGCAGCACGATCGAGGCGCCCGGGTAGTTGGAACCCGGGAACAGCGAGGCTGCAGTGAAATCCACGCCGCCGACGGTCACCGCGACCGAGTTCAGATGGACCGACAGCGGCACGGCCGTTGCGGTCGGGCCTGCCATCGTCGGGATGAGGCTGGGTGCCGAACCGAGGCGCACGGTGATGTCCTTGGTGATGTCGTTGGAGAACACGCGCACCTGGTCGGTCCACGGCACCAGGCCGGCAGTGGTGCCGCTACCCGCACGGTAACCCAGCTCGACCACATCGCTCAGCGGGGTACCATCGGCCTTGAGCAGCGCAAGCGTCGGGTCGATATCGGCCCAGACGGTGATGTCGGCCTGTACCGCATGGGCGGACATCGACGCGGTTGCCAGGGCAGCGGCAGCGAACAGCTTGGTGATCAGGTTCATCGGGTTCTTTCCTTGGTGTTGTAGTTGGGGAGGCTGGCCGGGAAACGTGGGGAGCGCTGCGCGCCCTTCCCGACCAGCACCTCACAGTAGGCAGCCGCGTTGCGCGGCACCATGCAACAACTTGATAAAATTCCGTTACTTTCGAGAAGGGCGGACCTGTTCGCACTCTGCGCGGCTCAACTTCCGCTGGGCGACAGGCCGATGGACTTGGCATAGAGCATGAGCTCGTAGTCGGATTTCAGATTGAGCCGCTTCATCGCCGCGCCTTTCTGCCTGCTGATGGTGCTGACCGTCCGCCGATGGATGTCGGCGATCTGCTTGATGCTCAGGCCGTGTGCCATCAGCCGCACCACCTCGCTTTCCTTGGCGCTCAGCGCACGCGTGCCGGTGGCGGACGCCTTGAGCCGCTGGGCCAGATCGCCGGAGTAGAAGCGGCCGCCCGCCAGGACCGTGCTGACGGCCTCGGTGAGTACCGCCAATGCGCAGGTTTTCTCAAGGATGCCTTCAACCCCCAGCCGCGCCACCGCGCGCAGCACGACAAGATTGCTGAAGGAGGTCACCACGAGCAGGCGCACCCGTGGATGATTGCGGCGGATATCGGCCAGCATCCGAATGCCGTCCGGCCGTTGCCCGAAGGGCATGGAGAGATCGGTGATGACCAGTTCGCAGCGGTGCAGGAGCAGGAGATCCTCCAGCTGCGCGGCGTCGGCCGCCTCACCGACGATCGCCCACTCCGGTACGTGAGCAAGAACCGAGCGGAGACCGGTGCGGACGACGGGATGGTCGTCCGCCAGCAGGATGCGTTTCATGGCAAAGACCTCGTCGTTGGAATCGGTGCGCGCGCATTGATTGCTCACGCCGCGTCCTGCGGCGGCAACTGCGGTGTGGGTCAAGCGGGCGACCTTGTCGCGGGGCGCTCAACGACGCAGCAGGCAGCGCGTTCCCCGAGGACCGGGGACACCTTGAGGATAGGAGAAGTCGCTGCCCGGCCTCTATGACTCGAGTTGCATAATTCGCGTTCTGCAGTGGCTATCACTATTGCCAGCCACGATCAGCGCTACGGTCTGCGCCTGAACGCCCTGCCTCGGGAAGGAGGACGGCGGCTGCCGGTCACCCGCGCAGCGTCGCGCCGCCGTCCACGTAGAGATCGCTCATGGCGATATGCCCGGCCTGGTCGGAGAGCAGGAACATCACCGATTGGGCAATGTCGTCCGGGGTGGCCAGCTTGCGCAGTGGAATGCCGGCCTTGTAAGTCTCCAGCGAGCCGGCGATGACCCGCTCCGCGCCGTGGTCGTCGGCCCACATGCCGGTCTGCATGGGGGTGAGCGTGGAACCCGGGGCGACGATGTTGCAGCGGATGCCCAGCGGTGCCAGTTCCAGCCCCAGGCAGCGGGTGAACATGGTCGCGGCGGCCTTGGAGGCGGCGTAGGCGGCCATGCCGTGGCGCGGGACGCCTGCGGCGTTGGAGCTGACGGTGACGATGGCACCGGCCCGGCGTGGGCTCATTACCCGGGCCAGTGCCCGGCAGACGTGGAAGACGCCATCGGTGTTGACCGCGAAGACCTGCCGCCACTGCGCATCATCGATGCCGGTGACGGTGCCGACCTGCAGTACGCCGGCCACGTTGACGCCGAAGCCGATCGGGCCGATCTCGCGTTCGATCCACTCGACCAGCGCCTCCACCGCGCCGGAATCGGTGACATCCAGTGCGCGGGCGTGGAGGGGCGGCTGCCCTGCCCGCTGCTCGAGCACGGGCGCGGTGATATCGGTGGCGACCACGATGCTGCCGCTGTCACGCAACAAGGTCACCAGGGCCGCGCCGATGCCGCCGCTGGCGCCGGTGACCAGGGCGATGGTGCCGTCGAATCCGGTGAGTTTCATGCCGATGTCCTGAGTGCGTCGTGCCGCTGAAGGTGCGCATCGAGCCACGGCGCGATCTGCGCCACGGCATCGCGCCCGGTGAGTTCGGCGTGCAGATAAGGGAGTTCGATCGCCTCCACGTGCGCTGCGTGGGCCTGCCACAGGGCCGACTGCAACTGCGGGCGGTTGAGGTGGTCGCGGCCGGCCCGGACGTGCAGCAGCGGACCCTCGTAGTGCGTGTGGTGATGGGCGCGGATCAGGCGGTTGGTGCCGGTGACGGCCCGGACCACGCCATCGAGAACGATATCCGGCAGGTTGCCCAGCGCGCTGTCGCCGCGGCGCAGGAAGGCCAGGATGCGCGCGCGGGTGTCCAGCTCGGGGTGTGCATCCGGATCGTGGCCGGCGATGGCGAGCAAGGCGCGCAGCGCGGCGATCGGGTCCGGCTCGGGCTCGGCCCGCCAGCACTCGCTGGGGTACGCATCGAGCAGCGCCAGCACGCCCACCTCATGGCCGAGGCCGCGCAGGTGTACCGCCATCGCCTGGGCGAGGATGCCGCCGACCGACCAGCCTAGCAGATGCACCGGGCCGGGCCGACCCAACGCGAGAATGCGCGCTGCATAGTCCGCGGCCAGGGCCTCGATGCTGGTGGGCAGCGGCTGGTCGGGATCGAGCACGGGCGACTGCATGCCCTGCACCTCGCGCGTGGGCGACAGCGCCCGGGCCAGATCACGATAGTTCCAGGCGATGCCGCCTGCGGGATGGATGACATACAGCGGCGCAAGTGCGGCATCGCTCCTGGCCAGCCGGATCATCGGCGCGAGGCCATGATCGGCAGCGGCCGGCGGCGCATCGATCCGTGCCGCGAGCCCGGCCACGGTCGGGGCGGCGAACACCGCGCCCAGGCCGAGGTCGCAGCGCCACTGCTGCTGGATGGCCAGCAACAGGTGCACGGCACTGAGCGAGTCACCGCCCAATGCGAAGAAATCGGCGTCGGCGCTGACCGGTGCACTGAGTGAGAGCGTCTGCGCGAACAGCGCGGCCAGCGCCTGCTCGGTGGTGGTCACCGGCGCCACGCCCGTGGAGACCGCCTGGGTGGGCGCCGGCAACGCGGCGCGATCCAGCTTGCCGTTGGCGGTGACCGGCCAGTGTTCCACTGCCACGAAGGCGCTGGGCACCATGTAGTCCGGCAGGCGCGCGCCCAGATGGGTACGCAGCGTTTCCTGCTCCGGGCCACCCGTGTTGAGGTAGGCCACCAGCCGCGGTTCGCCCGGCCGGTCCTCGCGCAGCAGCACCTCGGCACGGGTGATGCCGGGTGCAGAGCGCAGTGCCGCATCGATCTCGCCGAGTTCGATACGCAGGCCGCGCAGCTTGATCTGGTGATCGTTGCGACCGAGGTACTCCACGGCCCCATCCTCGCGCCAACGCGCCACATCACCCGTGCGGTACAGGCGGCCCCCGGGCACGAACGGATCGGCCAGGAAGCGCTCGGCGGTGAGGTCGGCGCGGCCGAGATAGCCACGTGCCAGCTGCACCCCGCCGAGATACAGGTCGCCGGCCACGCCGGGCGGCAGCGGCTGCATCCGGGCATCGAGCACATACAGGCGGGTATTCCAGACCGGATGACCGATCGGCACCAGCGCGGAGGTGTCGTCGCGGCTGGCCGGCCAGAAGCTGACATCCACGGCCGCCTCGGTGGGGCCATAGAGATTGTGCAGTTCGGCGTGGACGGTGGCATGGAAGCGGTCACGCAACGCGGCATCGAGTGCTTCGCCACTGGTGAACACGCGTCGCAGTTGCAGCCCACGTGCGGCAGGGGCCGCCAGGAACGCGGCCAGCATGGCCGGCACGAAATGCAGGGTGGTGATGGCGTGCTCGCGAATCAATGCGGCCAGCGCCAGGGGATCGCGATGCGCCTCAGGCGGTGCCACCATCAGCGTCGCGCCGCTGATCAGCGGCAGGAAGAACTCCCAGACCGAGACATCGAAGGTGGCCGGGGTCTTCTGCAGGATGCGGTCGTCCGGTTGGAAGGCATAGTGCTCGCGCATCCACTCCAGGCGGTTGACGATGGCGCGGTGCTCGATCAACACGCCCTTGGGCTCGCCGGTGGAGCCGGAGGTATAGATGACGTAGGCCGCGTCTGCGGGCGCCGGTGCGGTGCCGAGTGCCGCGTCGCTGGCGTGCTGCCATTGCGAGGGGGGGAGCACGGCGGTGCCCGGGAAGCGGACGCGGTCCTGCTCCAGGGCCAGGACGCACGCCGGTTCGGCCGAGCGCAGGATCCGAGCGAGGCGCTCGTCCGGGTGGGCCAGATCCACCGGGAGGTAAGCACCCCCGGCCCGCAGCACCGCGACCAGGGCGATGATCAGCTCCAGCGAGCGCGGCAGCGCGACCACCACCCTCGCCTCGCGGCCGACGCCTTGCGCCTGCAGCTGCAGCGCCAAGGCACGGCTGCGCTGCTCCAGTGCAGCGTAGGTGAGCTGCTGCGTGCCGAAGACCACGGCGACGGCCTCGGGCGTTCGGTGCATGCGCGCGGTGATCAGTGCGGCGAGGCTGACCTCGGGCACGGGGTGCGCGGTGGCGTTGATGTCATATAGATAGCGCTGCGCTTCTTCTGGCGTGCACAGCGGCACCGCTGCAATCTCGCCCCCATCGGCCTGCACCTGCAGCGCGGCCGACACGAAATGCAGCAGCCGTGCGGCGTGCGCCTGCACCTGCGCGGCGGTATACAGCGCAGGATTGGCCTCGATCTCCAGATCGAGCACGGCGCTGCCATCGCCACGGAAGCCAAGCGTCACATCATCGACAGGACCGGTGGACAGCACCTCCAGCGTGGCGTGGACGCCGGCCAGCTGCAGCGGCCGATAGAACGGCTGCACGTTGACCAGCGGGCCATGCAGGCGACGCTGGCCACCGATCAGGCCGAGATCGCGACGCAGTTGCTCGCCGCGGTAACGCCCGTGGCGGCGGCCGCGCATCAGGCGCAGGGCGACCTCACGCACGAAGGCATCCACGCTGCCCTCGCCGGCCGTGACCCGCAGCGGCAATACGTTCATCACCATCGCCGGCACACGGGCGGAAACGCTGCCGAGCCGGCCCATGAACGGCACGCCGATGATGGCCTCGGCTTCGCCGCTGATCCGGCGGCAGTAGTCGGCACCGAGCGCGGTCAACAGGTCCGGCCAGGGCTGGCCGATCGCGGCGGCGGCACGGTGCAGGCGCTCGCGCAGGGCCGGCGCCATCGGCTGTACGTGGCGCAGTGCATCCGGTGCGGCGGCAGCAAGCCCGGCCTGCAGACCGGTGGCGCCCGGCGCATCGGCCATGAGCTCGCGCCAGTAGGTGGCATCGCGCGTGCGGCGCTCGCTGGCACGGTACGCGGCGTCTTCCTCCAACGCGGGGGCCAGTGGCGCCAGTGCGGCGTGTGATGCGTTGCCCGCATACAGCGCGCAGACCCGCTCGGTGAGCAGGCCCATGCCATAGCCATCGGTGGCGAGGTGGTGCACGCGCAGATACCAGACGCTGCGTGCCGGCCCAAGCAGGAACAGACGCTGCTGGCTGAGCCGGTCGCGGGCCGGATCGACCGGGTTGAGGCGGTCGCGCTGCATCGCCTCGCGCGCCGCCGCGGCCGGGTCCGGCTGATCGGACAGATCCATCACCTGCAGCGCCGGCGTGTGCTGTGGATCGACCCACTGCACGGGCAAGCCCTCTGCGCTCTCGACCATGCGCAGCGCCAGTGCCTCGGCCTCCTGCGCGGCCTGGTCGGCGGCGCGCACGAAGGCCGCGACGTCCAGCGCCCCTTCGATCCATACCGCATGGGCGGTGTTGAAGGCCGGGTTGTCCGGCGCCAGGCGCTGCGCGTACCACAGGCCAGCCTGCGCCTCGCTCAGCCCGCGAACGATGGGCTCGGCCGCACCCGGCACCGCACGGGCCTTCATGCGCTGGCCGCCGCCTGTGCCTGCAGGCGCTGCACCACCGTCCACCAGCCGCCGAGCGTGGCGTGCTCGGCCAGATGGCTGAACTCCAGCGCGATCCCGGTGTTGCCCCAGGCCAGCACCAGCCCCAGCACACGCATCGAATCCAGGCCGAGGTCCATCAGGTTCTCCTCGGTGCTGATGTCCTCGGGCGCTTCGCCGAGCATCTCGGCGACATCGGCGCGCATGCGCGCCAGGGTGAGTGCGGTCATGCGAGGGTCTCCAGCAGGTGATCGGTGGTCATCGGCACGCCACAGGTACGGGCGATCCAGTGCAGGGCGAAGTCATGATCGGCGCGCGAGAAATCGGCGACGGCATCGGCAGCGATGAAGCTCTCGATGTCACGCTGGAAGCCCTCGGCGACGGTGGCGGTGCAGCCGATGTGCGCGTACACGCCGGTGACCAGCAGCTGATCGCGGCCTCGCGCACGCATCATCGTCTCCAGATTGCTGCGCTGGAACGCGCTGTAGCGGTGCTTGACCAACACGTGATCGCCCGGCGCCGGGGCCACGGCCTCGACGATGGCTTCGTGTTCTTCGGTGGCGGACATGCCCGGGCCCCACAGGTCGGCCTGCAGGCCCCGGTCGCAGCGATCCTGGTTGCCCCGCTGGGCGGTGTAGAACACCGGGATGCCACGGGCGCGGCAATGCGCGAGCAGGCGGGCGATGTTGGCCACGGCCGGTGCCAGCGGCGCCGCATCCGGCGCGAACGCGGCCAGGAAATAACGCTGCATGTCGTGCACCAGCAGCGCCAGGCGCTCGGTCTGCGGCTGCCACGCGCCGCGCGGGGTGGGCAGTTCGGCCTGGGTCGGCAGGGGGTACGGTTGGATCTTGGGCAGCGCCATCAGCGCGTTTCTCCTGTCTGTTGCATGAAACGTTCGCGCAGCTGGGCACGCAGCTCGCGGCGGCTGATCTTGCCGACAGCGGTGGTGCCGAAGGCATCGACGAACACGATCTGGTCCGGCACTTTGAACGCCGCCAGGCCACGGCTGCGCACCCAGGCCTTGAGGCTGGCGGCCTTGGTCGGCTCGCCCTGGGCAATGATGAAAGCGCAGCTGCGTTCACCAAGGTAGGCATCGGGAATGGAGACCACCGCCGCATCGAACACGCTCGGGTGTGCCAGTAGATGGTCTTCGATCTCTTCGGCGGAGATCTTCTCACCGGCGCGGTTGATGTGATCGGTGGCCCTGCCCTGCACCACCAGATAGCCGCCCGGCAGGCGCTGCACCCTGTCGCCGGTGCGGTAGAAGCCGTCCTCGGTGAAGGCGCGTGCGTTGGCGGCGGGATCGTTGTGATAGCTGCGGATGGTGTACGGGCCGCGGGTAAGCAGATGGCCGGTCTCACCGTCTGCAACCGGGTTGCCGTGGTCGTCGACCACCAGCACCTCGTCGTCTTCGCTGATCGGGCGGCCCTGGGTGGAAACGATGATGTCTTCGCTGTCGTGCAGGCGGGTGTAGTTGACCAGGCCCTCGGCCATGCCGAACACCTGCTGCAGGGTGCAGCCCAGCCCGGCGATCACCCGGCGCGCGGCCTCCGGCACCAGCTTGGCGCCGCCGACCTGCACCACCTGCAGGCTGGAGAGATCGTGCGTGGTCGTTGCGGCCGCCTGCGCCCACAGCAGCGCCAGCGGCGGCACCAGGCCGACACAGGTGACCCGCTCGCGCGCGATCAGGCCGAACGCGGTCTCCGGGCCCGCGCCCGGGCTCAGCACCACACGGCCACCGGCGTACAGCGTGCCGAAGAACCCCGGCGAGCTCATCGGGAAGTTGTGCGCAGCCGGCAGCGCCACGAGATAGACGCTGTCCTGGGTGATGCCACAGATCTGGTTGCTGGCGCGGAAGGAATACAGGTAGTCGTCGTGCGTGCGCGGGATCAGCTTGGACAGGCCAGTGCTGCCCCCGGAGATCTGCAGGAAGGCGACCGATTGCGGGTCAGGATCGGCGGGCAGCTGATCAAGATCGCCTGCCAGCGACTCCAGCGCGGTGAACCCGGCCGCGTTACCGGCGATGATGACGTGCTGCACCTCGGGCACCTGCACCTGCAGTTCGCGCGCAAGGGTGCGGTAATCGAACCCCTCGTAGCTGGAGGCAGCGATATAGGCATTGGCCTCGGCCTTGCGGGCGAAATGCACGACCTCGGTGATGCGGTGCGCGGGCAATGCATACACGGGAATCAAACCAGCGCGGAACAACCCGCAGACCACGGTCACAAATTCCGGCACGTTGCCAAGCTGCACCACCACCCGGTCACCCGGGATCAAGCCCTGCGCGAGCAGGCCGGCGCCGATGCGGCCGGCCTCCTGCCACAGCTGGGCATAGGTGAGGCGCGTATCGCCGCCGACCACTGCGATATCACCGGCGAAGCGCTCGGCGCGTTCGCGCAGGAAGCCCGGAAAGGTCTCGCCGCGCCAATGGCCGGCCGCACGATAGCGCGCGACCAGGGCCGGCGGCCAGACCTGCCGCAGCGGCACCCGGGCGGAAGAGAAGGATGCGTTCATGGACAGCTCCCGCACATCAGAAAGGACGAACGTCATGGACGCCGAGCGCGGTCAGCAGGGCCATGAACTTGGCAGCCGTTTCGGCCACCTCGAGATCGGGTTGGGACTCGGCGACGATGCCGGCCCCGGCATACAGGCGCACTTCGGTGCCCTGCACGCGTGCGCAGCGGATCGCCACATACCAGTCGCCATCGCCCTGCGCATCGGTCCAGCCGACGGCGCCGGCATAGAAGCCCCGTGCGACCGGTTCAGCCTGACGGATCAGTTCAAGTGCCGGCTGGCGCGGCGTGCCGCACACCGCGGGGGTGGGATGCAGCAGTGCGACCAACGCGGCCGAGGACACCGAAGGATCCTTCAGCGTGCCGTGGATGCGGGTACCGAGATGCCACATGGTGGCGGTGGCGTGCAGTGACGGCCGCGGCTGTGCCTCGACGTGATGGCACAGCGGTGCCAACGCGGCCACGATGGCCTCGACCACGTGGCGATGCTCGTCATGGTCCTTGGCCGAGGCCAGCAGCGTCTCCGCGGCGCGTGCATCCTCGGCCGGATCGGCCGAACGACGGGCCGAGCCGGCCAGCGGATGCGAGAGCACACGGTCACCGCGTCGGGAGACCAGCAGCTCCGGGGTGGCGCCGACCAGCCAGGCCGCGTCGCCCGCACTTGCTGCGGGTACCGGGACCACGTAGGTCGCCACGCTGGGGTCTTTGCCCAGGCGTGCGGCCAGCACGCGCGGATGCAGCGGCTGCGCGGTGGTGACCCGCAGGCTGCGCGCGAGCACGACTTTTTCCAATGGGCAGTCGGTGCGCTGCAGTTCCGTGACGGCAGCCGCCACCGCCTGCGCATACGCATCGGCAGACGGTTCGGCGAGCACATCGCCAACGAGGGTCGGCGTTTCCACGCGGACCACCGTGGGCTGGCCAGACACCTGATCCGGCTGATACAGCGCATCGCCCTGCTCGGGATCAAAGGGTACCGCCCCCACCAGCAGGCGCGGGCCGGAGCGCGGCGCGGCAAAGAACGCGGCGACGCGCCCGGCCAAGGTGGCGGTGGCACCGGACGGCAGCCGCGCGCGCACACCGTGCGCTTCCATCGCCTGCTGCGGGCTGCGCAGCAGGAAGTACGGGGCGTCGGCCGCATCAGCGGTGGCTGTGTCGGTCATCTCATCGGCCACGCCGCTGGCGAGCATCTCGTTCATGCCGCACCCCGCGCACGATGCAGGGCGGCAGAGCCCGCCAGGATCAGCAGCACCACGCCCACCAGCAGGTACGGCGCGCTCGGCGACCACCGATACAACAGTGTGCCGATCATCGGCCCGACCACCATGCCCATGCCCTGCACCGACGCTACCGTACCTGCCGCAGCGCCCTGCTCATGCGCCTCCACCGAATCGGCCGCCAGCGCCTGGAAATTGGGGAACACGAACCCCATGCCGAACGCGGCGATCGCATAACTGGCCAGCAGCTGCCACGGCACACTGACCAGCGCGACCGACGCAAAGCCCAGCCCGGAGATCAGCGCCCCGACCAGGATCCAGCGCGTCGGGCGGATGTCCTTGAGCTTCATCACCAGCCCCTGGGCGAAGATCAGGCCGACACCGACCGCGGTCAGGGCCAGCCCGGCCATGCGCGCGCCGTCTGCCGGGGAGAGCTGCAGCCGATCAATCGCGAAGAAGCCGACCGTCACCTGCGCGACGGTGACCGAGATCATCGCGGCGAACACCGCCAGCAATGGCAGGCGCAGGCGCGCATCGCCCAGGCCGAGCGTTGGTTTCGGGCCGGTGTGCGTCGGCGCGACGGGCGGCGTATTCGGCAGGCGCCACCAGATCATCAGCAGCGACAACAACGGCAACAACGCGGCCACATACAGGGTAAGCGAGAGATTCTGGTAGGCGATCCAACCGGCGGCGGCCGGGCCCAGCACCATGCCCAGCGCATTGGCGGTGCCAAGCTTGGCCATCACGCTGCCGCGCTGCCCCGGGGCGGCCTGGTCGGCGATGATGGCCGCGGCGGTCGGCGGCACGGCGGCGTAGAACAGCCCGACCAGGGCACGCGTGCCGACCAGGACCAGCACGGAGAGCCAGATCGCTGGCGGTGAGGTCAGCGCCACATCCACGAACACCGCCAGCGCCACGTAGATCACCGCGTAGGCTGCCAATGCGATCAGCAGCACGCGCTTGCGCCCGATGCGATCACTGAGTGCACCCCAGCGGCGCGCCGACAGCATCCACAACACACCGGCCGCGGTGACCGACAGGCCGGCATGCCACTCGGCCAGGCCCAACACCCGCACCACCGGGCCGATCACGGATACGAACGCCATCATCGCCATGGTGCCGAGCAACGCGGCGGAAACGAGGGCGGGCAAACCGGAAACGACAGGACGTGAAGACATTGAACACCACAGCCAATAAGAAGTTGAACCACGCGGTGCGCCGACGCGCGCGCGGTTCTGCCATCCGGTTGCGAACGCATCACCGCCCTGTGATCCATCAAATGATAACGGCTCGCATTTGCGTTTGATAGTGCAATCTGTATCGCATGTTCAGGTGCGCAGGCGACACCCCCTGCGACAAAAAGACACTACATATACGGTTGACGAGCTCCCACTACCCCACTATGTTGTGTCCATCGGCTCCCCGCTTCCGCCAGGCCCGGTGCACCGTTGCAACGCCGCGTTGCTGTTGAACGCCCCGTTGCGCCCACCTGACCGGCGCCTGGAAGCATGGCCCGTCGCCACCGATGTGAGCCTGCGGCGACGTATTCCTGCACACGCAGGGCCTGCCCACCAATCACGCCCTCTGTCCGGCTGCCGCACGGCTCTGCCGCGCCGCCTGCTGGGCTCTGCGCCATGCATGGAGAACGCATGAACACCGACGACACCGTCGCTTCGACCCTCACCCCGCCCACGGACACCCCCGTTGATGCGGCCACCTGCAGTGAGACGCTGTGGATCACCAAGGAGGGCGGCAACCGACGCATGCCGTTCGACCAGGCGCGGCTGGAGCGCACCGTGCACAGCGTGCATGGCGAGTTCCCGCAGCTGGACGTGGCCGATTACCTGCGCAGCGTGCTGGGGCAGATCGCACGCCGACAGCAGCTCAGCGCCGATGAAATGGTGGACCTGCTGATCCGCGAGGCGGAATCGCGCATCGACCTGACCGCGCCGGACTGGGAGCACTTCGCCGCCCGCCTCTATCTGCGCCGCCTGTACAAGCGCGCCAGCAAGAACCGTTTCTACGATGCCACGCTGAAGTACGGCTCGTATGTGGGTCTGCAGGAAAGCCTGGCGGACCGCAACGTGTATTCGATCGACATCCTCAAGGCCTATTCCAAGGACGAACTGGAGGAAGCCGGGCAGATGATCGAGCCCGAGCGCGACACCTTGTTCGCCTACAACGGCCTGTACCTGCTGGCCACCCGCTACCTCGCCACCGACCACTCGCGCGCCGTCTACGAGTTGCCGCAGGAGCGCTGGCTGACCATCGCGCTGTACCTGATGCAGCACGAACACGAGCACGGCGAGCGCTCACGGCGGCGGCGCATGCTGCTGGTGCGTGAGGCCTACTGGGCGCTGTCCAACCTGTACATGACGGTGGCGACGCCGACGCTTGCCAATGCCGGCAAAGTGGGCGGCCAGCTGTCGTCGTGCTTCATCGACACGGTGGACGACAGCCTGCAGGGCATCTACGACTCCAACACCGACGTGGCGCGAGTCTCCAAGCACGGCGGCGGCGTGGGCGCCTATCTGGGCTATGTACGCTCTGCGGGCTCCTCGATCCGCGGCGTGGCCAATTCCTCCGGCGGTGTGGTGCCGTGGATCAAGCAGCTCAACAACACCGCGGTGAGCGTAGATCAACTCGGCCAGCGCAAAGGCGCGATCGCGGTGTATCTGGATGTCTGGCACCGCGACATCGAGGCGTTTCTCGATCTGCGCCTGAACAACGGCGACCAGCGCCTGCGCGCGCACGATGTGTTCACCTCGGTGTGCCTGCCGGACCTGTTCATGGAAGCGGTGGAGCGGCGCGGCGACTGGTACCTGTTCGACCCGTATGAGGTGAAGCGGATCAAGGGCTGGTACCTGCAGGACTTCCACGATGAGCAGCGCGGCCAGGGCAGCTTCCGCGCGAAGTACGAGGAGGTCGTCGCCGACGAGCGCATCAGCCGGCGCACCCTCAAGGCCATCGAGCTGTTCAAGCGGATCATGGTCAGCCAGCTGGAGACCGGCAACCCCTTCATGTTCTACCGGGACGAAGTGAACCGGATGAACCCGAACAAGCATGCCGGCAGCATCTACTCCAGCAACCTGTGCACGGAGATCCTGCAGAACATGAGCCCCACCCGCATGATCCAGGAGATGATCAGCGGCGACCAGATCGTGACGACCAAACAGGCCGGCGACTTCGTGGTGTGCAACCTGTCTTCGATCAACCTGGGCCGCGCGGTGACGGCCGCCCCGGACCTGCTGAGCAGCGATGTACTTGAGCGGCTGGTGCCAATCCAGGTGCGGATGCTGGACAACGTGATCGACCTCAATCAGCTGCCGGTGCCACAGGCCACCATCACCAACCGCAAGTACCGCGCGATCGGGCTGGGCACCTTCGGCTGGCATCACCTGCTGGCCCTGCAGCAGATCGAATGGAACTCCGCCCAGGCCGAGGACTACGCCGACAGCCTGTACGAGCGCATCAACTACCTGACCATCCAGGCCAGCATGACCCTGGCCAAGGAAAAGGGGCGCTACAGCGCGTTCGTCGGCAGCGACTGGCAGAACGGTGAGTACTTCCGCGCCCGTGGCTATGACAGCCCGGCCTGGCGGGAACTGGCGGCGCAGGTGGGCGTCAACGGGCTGCGCAACGGCTGGCTGATGGCGGTGGCACCGAACATGAGCACCGCCCAGATCGCCGGCTCCACGGCCTCGATCGATCCGGTGTACGGCGCGTTCTACTACGAAGAAAAGAAGGATTTCCGCCGCCCGGTCGCCGCACCGGGGCTGTCGCTGGAGACCTACCCGTACTACGAGAAAGGCGCCTACCGGGTGGACCAGTTCGCCAGCATCCGCCAGAACGCCCGCCGCCAGCGCCACGTGGACCAGTCGATCAGCTTCAACCTGTATGTGCCGAGCACCATCCGCGCCAGCACCCTGCTCGCGCTGCACATGAGTGCCTGGCGCGAAGGGCTGAAGACGACCTACTACGTGCGCTCCAACGACATAGACATTTCTGAGTGCGAATGGTGCAGCAGCTGACGTACGTCAGCCCGGTAGCTGACCGGTAGTGCCGGCCGCTGGCCGGCAACCCCACACATGCCCCGGTAGTGCCGGCCGCTGGCCGGCAACTCGCACTGCCAGAAGAGAAACTAGGACACACCCCGATGGCCATCCCCCTCGAACGCATCAAGATCCTCGAACCGCGCCACCCCAACCGCTCCACCGGCATCATCAACGGCCGCACCAGCGGCATCCTCAACTGGAACGATATCCCCTACCCGTCCTTCTACCGCGCGTACAAGGAGCTTTCGACCAACTTCTGGATTCCCGACGAAGTCGACATGAAGGGCGACGCGCGCCAGTACGGCGAGCTCAATGCGCGCGAGAAGAACGCCTACGACTCGATCATCGGCCTGCTGGCCACGCTGGACTCGCCGCAGACGCGCTTCATCTACAACGTTGCCGAGTACATCACCGATCCCGCCGCGCACGCCAATGCCGCGATCATCGGCCAGCAGGAAGTGATCCACAACGAGAGCTACAGCTACGTACTCGCCTCGATCGCCGGGCTGGCCGACCAGAACCGCGTGTTCGAGATCGCCCGTACCCACCCGACCATCCTGGCCCGCAACGCGCCGATCATGCAGTCCTACGATGACTTCATGCGCGAGAAGACCGCCGAGACGCTGATCCGCGCATTGATCCAGTCCTCGATCCTGGAAGGCATCAACTTCTACTCCGGCTTCGCGTTCTTCTACAACCTGGTCCGCCAGAACCGCATGACCGGTACCGGCAAGATCATCAGCTTCATCAACCGCGACGAGCTGGCCCACACCAAGTTCATCAGCGAACTGATCCGCGCCATCATCGGCGAGAATCCGGCGCTGCAGGGCGAGCAGCTGACCGCCTACGTGCATGAGGCCTTCGAGCACGCCATCCAGCTGGAAACGCGCTGGACCGGCGAGGTGCTGGACGGCATCGACGGCATCGACGTGGACGAGATGATCCGCTACGTGAAGTACCGCGCCAACAAGATGGCCGGCATGCTGGGCATCGAGAAGCTGTACAGCGAGACCAATGTCAACGTGATGCCGTGGATCAAGGCCTACGCCGACAACTTCACCGAGACCAAGACCGACTTCTTCGAAATGCGCAACGCCAGTTACAAGAAGACCAACGCGGACAACGGGTTTGACGACCTGTAAGGAGGCATGGCGATGCACATCCTGCTGGCCTTCGCCTCGCTGAGCGGCAACACCCGCGAGGTGGCCACGTTGATCCGGGCGCGCTGCGAGGCACTGGGGCACCGGGTGGACTGGGTCGACGTGGATGCCGTTGACGCGGCCGTGGCGCTGGCGGGAGAGCCACCTGCCCTGTGCCTGGTCGGTTCCTGGACGGACAACGCCGGGCGTACCCCGGCGGAGATGAAGGACTGCGTGGCCGCGCTGCGTGATCGCTTCGGGCTGCCACTGCCGTTCCCGGTGGCGGTATTCGGTACCGGCGAGACCCAATGGGGCGAGGAGTACTACTGCGGCGCCGCCCACCGGCTGGCGCGGTTCTTCGGCGCCCCGTACCCGGTGCTGGAGATCGAGCAGATGCCGCACGGCGCCGAAGACACCCACACCATCCACCACTGGACCGACACCGTGTTGGCCCATACCCAGAGCCCTACGACATGCTGACCCTGCACGCCCAGACCCCCGAGGATTACCACGCCGCCCTGCGCGAGCACCCGGCCCTGCTGGTGGATTTCCACAAGGACGACTGCCCGGGGTGCCGGATGCTGGAGATGTCGTTGGCCAGTGTCGCTGGCGCGATTGAAGACGCTGGCATGACCCTGCTGAAGGTCAGACTCGAGACGGTTGGAGAGGGATTGTTCCGCGAGCTCGGGTTGCGCCAGACCCCCACGTTGCTGGTGGTCCGCGACGGTCACGAAACCGCGCGGCTGGCGGGATTCCAGTCGCCGAAGCAGATTCTTGGCGTGCTGGGCGCTGGATGACGCATATGTGCACGTTTGGACTCGCTAATGCGGCGCGACTGCCGCTGGCTGGCGCCTCGCCAGTGCGCCACGTCGCCGTGACAAACTGGGCCTATCGGCATATACGGATTGCAGCCTCTTAAACGCACTGAGTCGATTAGATCTTTCGATCCAAACTCACATTGGGCGTTGCGTTGCAAAAATCGAAATGCTCTGCATCCACTATCAGCGTGCCTGAATGATCAGGCCCATGACGGAGAGATATCATGCAGATGGTCAGATTATTGTCCGCAGCTATCATCTCGGGGGTCGCCGTATTCACAGCATACGTGGCGGAAGGCGCACCTCCGTTCTGTGAAAAGCAATGCGACTATGGTTACAAGGCCTGCCTGAGGATAGGGGAGGAGCCGGTAAAGTGTAGGGAGGAGTATGCGAACTGCATGCAAGCTTGCAGAGACCACTCGGAACTAGCTACAGACATTCTGAGGTAGGGGGAGATCGCCACGTGGAATCGTCGCAGGCCAACCTTGGTCTGCGACTACTTCGGGTGCCTATCAATATTGAATCGCAATCGAACTCCCTAGCTCATCGGCAAGCTCTACGTCCAAACCACTCCGATAATAAACCCGCGACCGGGACACATCACTTCAATTGAAGCGCTATCTGCAATTGCAGACAGCACTCCATTCTTTACTTCATATGGCCAGCGAACATAGAGGCCCGATGCTGTCGTCAGCCATTCCGTGTAATCGGCGCCAACAAGAGCCCACGACGCTTGAACCACCACTCCAACGGCAGCGTCACCAGCGGCGGCACCGCAGCAGCCAATGCCAGCAGCGCGGCCCACCACGGCCAACGCAGGCGGATCGCGGCGAGCACCGATACCACCACGTAGACCATGAAGGCCACACCGTGCACCGGGCCGAAGATCTTGACCCCGACCGGGGTCGGATCGGCTGCCTGGTACTTGAAGTACATGCCGATCAACAGGCCGGCCCAGGTCAGGGCTTCAACGAAAGCGACCGTGGCGAACACGCGGCCCATGGGGCTGATTGGCAAGGCACGCTTCAAGATGGGCTCGGGGTCGTAACGGAAAGGACCCGCATCATAGCCAGCGAACGGTTTTGATGCGAATCATTCTCAGCATGCGGCGCCGGCCCTGCCGATCACCAGCGTGCACTGATGCGGAAGTCGGCGCGCAGGCTGTCATCGTCCTGCAGCACTTTGTCCAGTGGGTGGCCCAGGTCAAGGCTGTAGCTGTAGCGCTTGGCGAGCTGTCCATTCAGGCCGACGCCGACGCTGCTGATGCTGGCCGAGGTGGGGTAGTCGCCACGTACCTCGCCATGATCGAAGAACACGTAGACATCGTGCGCCTGCCGATAGGGCCGGTGCAGTTCGACGCTGCCGAAGTAGCCTTTCACCCCGGAAAGGGTGCCGCGAACATAGCCACGCACGCTGCCGATGCCGCCCACCTGGAACAGGTTGCTTGAGGGCAGGAAGTCGCCGTTGCTGAACTGCCAACCCAGCTGTGCGCGGTACAGCAGGCCGCTGCTGCCGATGCGCTGGGTCCAGCTGGTGGATCCGTTGGCGGTCGTGAAGGCACGCCCTTCGGCCAGCGTCTCATCGGTGCGGATGCGCGAGACGCCCTGATAGAACGTCCAGTCGTAGCCGTCATTGCGATAGCCGGTGCTGACACCCAGGGTCACCGTGGTCGAATCGACCTCCGACACCCGCACATCACCGATATCGGACACGGAGTTGCTGCGCGAGACGTTGGCGATGGTGGACAGCAGCCAGTTCGGCGTGGCCACCCACGGCTGGGTGAAATCCAGACCATAGCTGGTCGACTCGCCAGTGATGTCCAGGGCGCGGTAGGCACCGTCGATGATGTTGATCTGGCTGCGCGACACGCTGGCGCCGACACGGCCGTTGCGCGTGTTGACGATACCGGAGTAGCCGATGCGCCCTTCCAGGCCACCGCGCGACCACGCCACCGAGCCGGCCAGCAGGTCACTGATCCCCGCCAGACCCCAGAACTGGCCATGCGCACCGTAGCGCTCGCGGCCGGTGGTCTCTACGCCGGAATTATCGACGAATACGCCCCAGTTGCTTCGGTCCGGCACCTCCGCCAGCAGCACGATATCGGTCTGGCCGGCGGCCTGGCCGGGCCGCATCAGTGCACGCACCTGCAGATCGGTGGTGCGGTTGAGGTAGATCAGCTCATCGCGCAGGTGATCGCTGCGCACCACCTCCCCTACCGGCTGCCGCACCCGCCGCTCCACAAAGCGCACCGGCACCTTGCCCTCCCCGGTCACCTCCAGCGTACCCAGCGTGCCTTCCAGCAGGGTGACGTCAACGCGCCCTTCGTTGATCGACTGCTCGCGCAGAAGCGCGCGTGCCGTACTGATCCCGGCTGCCTCGTAAGCTGCATTGACGTCGGCCACCAGTGTCTCCAGCTCGGCCAAGTGGACCTCGCGCCCCTGGTAGCGGGCGGCGATCGCATCGAGCGTGGCCTTCGGCAGCAGCGCCGATGGACTGAAACGCACCTCGTTGAGCACGAAGCTGCCACGGACATCGGCCAGCCCGCGTTGCCCGGCCGGCGGAGGCGCCGGCTGCACCGGGTCCACCACCGGGCGCTCCGGCTGCAGCGGCTGGCGCTGCTCGTAGTAGCCGTCAATGCGCTGTGCGGTGTCCTTCCCCGCGGTGCCACTACTGTTCTGCGCATGTGCAAGACAGGGCAGCAGCGCGCTGCCGATCAGGAACATCCCTCGGTACATGGTGTGTTTTCCGTCGTTCATCAGTTGGGCGCCCCTAGGTTGACCGCGCCGCCCGGGGCCGGAGCCACCACATCGCGGGCGTTTGCTTCATCACCTTCCGCGGGCGCACGGGCGGGTACCGCCATCTCCGGCGAGCGGAGATTGAGCATGCGGCCCAGGTAGCGCACCGCGCTTTCGCCCAGGTAGGCCGGCCCGGCCTCGAGGTGGTCGCGGTTGTAGTTCGGGCTGCTCACCCCGACCCCATCGTTGAACCGCAGCACATAGGCGTCGGTATCCAGCAGGCGGCCATCGGTCGCCAGGTGGAAGCGGCGGTTCAACTGCAGCAGCTGCGCGTCCGCCGGGCGCAGCGCCGGGCTGGTGTTGTCCATCAGCACGTGCAGCGCCGGGGTGGTCAGGGTCATGGTGCGTTCCACATGGCCATCGGCGATGGCGACCTTCGCAGAGGAGGACGTCAGCTCTGCCTCCATTGCCCGCAGCGCATCGATCAGCCAGGCATCACGCGGCTGCACGTCCACCACGATCCGGCGGGCGACACCGTTGCGGTAGCCGGTCAGCGTGGTCGTCAGCAGGCCTGGGCCAGCATCGGACTGACTTACCTGCGCCTGCAGCTCATCGGCGGCCAGGTTCAGACGGGTATCGACCATCGCCTGTGCCAACGACAAGGTGTCACGTGCGGCCAGCTGTGCAGACGCCGCCTGCAACTGCCCACCGGCCAGCGAACCTGCCTGGGCGTCCATGTAGGCCGTGGTGCCTGCGCTGGCCCGCTCGAAGCCGATGCTGCCACCCGCAATGATCGACTGTGCGCCACCGCTGCGACCGTCACCGAAATGGATATCCCGACCCGCCTGCAGCGCTGCATCGCCGCCGGCCTGGTACACACCCCATTGCTGGGTGCCGCCGCTGGTGGCCACCAGGTCGCTGCCGGCGCTGGCCGCTTCGATCCGGATATCGCCCGCAGCCTGCACCTGCAGTGCCCTTCCCGCGTCCACCTGCCGGCCCAGGACATCCGAGCCGCGCGATGCCAGCGCGATGCCGCCGGCCGCCTGCAGGGCGTCGAACCGCAGCGCCTCGCTGGACGACAGCCCCAGATTGCAGCCCACGTTGAGCGTGCCGATGACCAGTGCGACACCGGCATCGCCGCGGAAGTTGCAACCCACACTTACCTCATCGGCGGAAAGGTTGGTGCCTGCGAGCCAGTCACCATCCACACCGATCACGGCCGTGCCCACATCGATGGACTGGCCGGCGCGCAGCGTCATCGAGCCGTCGACCGCCGCGCTGCCGAGGGTGATGGCGCCGTCAGCATTCGCCACCAGATCGCCGCGGCCATCGAAACGCTGGACGTGGGTGTCGCCACCGCTGCCCACCTGGGCATTGCCGCCGATGCGTGCGTTACCGACATCGACGTGACCCGCAGCGTTGATCACCAGTGACTGCGCGACCGTTGCATTGCCAAGCTGCACATCCGTGCCGCCATCCACACTTGCCTGCCCCCCCACGGCGGCATCGTCGATGGCCAGCAGACCTCCAGCGTTCGCAGCGAGGTCGCCGTTGCTGGTCAGCTGCTGGATCTGCAGCGCACCGGCCGCCTCCAGCTGCATCGCCGCACCGGAAGACAGTGTCTGCGCCACCAGCGTGGCACCAGTGGTTCCGTTCAGCGCCCCCTGCGCCTGCAGCGTGCCAATGCCCAGCGCCCCGCCACTGCGAAGCTGCGCACCGCCGCCGACGGTGGCGGTACGCATGTCCAGCCTGCCAGCCGCAGCAACGTTCAGCGACTGCCCGATCACCGCCTGGGCCAGGCGTACATCCGCGTCGCCTTCAAGGCGCGCATCGCCATCGGCCACCAGATCGCCGATGGC
>NZ_RCDC01000004.1:475867-792348 GCF_003651185.1 Stenotrophomonas rhizophila
CGCCGATGGCGAGCAGCCCACCTGCCGTGGCGGCCAGATCGCCCCCGCTGCGCAGCTGCTGCACATCCATCGCACCCGACGCCTCCAACTGCATCGCCGCGCCGGAAGACAGCGTCTGCGCTACCAGCGCAGCACCGCTAGCCGCGTTTATTGCGCCCTGCGCCTGCAGTTCACCAATGCCCATCGCCCCGGTACTGCGAAGCTGCGCATCGCCACCGATCCTGCCTTGGCCCAGGGTAAGTCCGCCGGCGCTGGTCACGACGGCATCCGCGCCAGCCTCCAGGTAACCGATGTCGGCGGAGGCCGTCGCCAGCCGGACATCGGTTGCCGCATCCAGCAGATCCGCCTGCAGGTGCGCGTCACTGTGCAGCAACAGCGCACCCGATGCGGCAACCACGTCACCCACAGCACCCCCGTTGGGGAGGCGCAGGTGGATGTCACCGTGATCGCTGCGTGCCACGACAAGCCGGCCGACATCGACCGTGAGGGCCTGCGCGTCACTGCCGATTCCGTCGCCCGCCTGCAGGCTGGCCAGCACGTGACTGCCGCCACCGATATTGACCGCGGCATCCCCATTGGAGTGGATACGACCGTCCGCCTCGAGCATCACGTTGCCGGTGGCCGCGGTACCGGTCACGGCCATCTGGCCCACGCTGATATCCGCGCTGGAACGCACCGCGACCACCCGGCCAGCACTCAACTGGCTTCCGGCGCCCATCGCGAAGCCGCCCGCGTCGATCTGCACGCTGTCGCCGGCGCTGACCTGCGCGCCTGCCGCCAGCGATGTGGCCTGCAGCGAGAGCAGCTGCAGGACCTGGTCAATGGCGGCGTCCCCCAACTGCAGGCCGCCACCGGCGGCGACATTGGCGGAGGCAGCGCGCAGGTTGCCGATGCGGACATCCCCCATCGGGGCGCTGACAATCGCGTCGCCCGCCGCCTGCACCGAACCCAGGTCGGCACCGTTGTACCCGGTGGCGCCCAGATCGCCACCGGCCTGCAAACGCACTGCGCTCAGCTTGCCCGCCGTGCTCAAAAGCTGCAGGTCGCCCCCTGCGGTAAGCGTGCCGATCGGCATATCCACGTCGCTGGAAAGACGCACCTCGCCCCCTGCCGCGCCATCCAGCCGACCGCCGGCAACGATGCGCAAGGCCAGCGAACCGCCGTCCTCGTCGCGGATGTCGTCGCGCACGGCGAGCTGGATGTCGCGCCCGGTCAGCGTGCTCACGCCCTTCAGGTACGACAGCAGGCTGCCGCCGCCGACGTCCAGTACGACGTCCTGGTTCGCCCTCACCAGGCCGATACGCAGGTTCCCGTTCTGCTGGGCCAAGCGCACGTGTTCACCGGCGTTGGCCAGCAGCAGGCGGCCGTTGATCTGCACACGCAGCGGCTGACCATCGTGGCCCATGATGCTGCGCAGGGCGCTCAGGCTGAGGTCCTTGCCGACCCTCAGAGTCGCACCGGCCGCACTGCCACCGGTATCGGTGATATCGCCGTCACTGCCGATACGTACATCGCCACCGGCGTCGAAGCTGTTCAGCGCCAGTGACGTGCTGCCATGCAGGTAGGCATCGCCCCCCACATCGGCCTCGATCCCGCCCGTGGCTGCCAGCACCACCGGAGCCGTGCTGCGGATGCGCAGCGAGACCACCACGGCACCGCCGCGCACCTGATCGGGCGTGAGCACATTGCCGGCCGCGTCGAGCATCTGCACATCGCCCGGCGTGGTCGCAAGCCGCATGGCCAGCATCGCCTCGGCACTGAGGTTGCCGCTGTTCACGTCGGCCAGGCTGACCGTGTATTCCTTGTCCAGGCGGCCCAGGTCATCGCGGGCATGCAGGCTGACATTGCGCCCGATGATCACCGGTTCGGCATTCAGGGCTGAACCGGTGGAGGGTTCCAGCGCATTGGCGTTGAACACGTAGCGCAGCTGGTCCTGGCTCCACTGAGAGTCAGCCGTCATGCCATCAAGAAGTGCCGCCTTGCGTGCCGCGACCATCGCGCTGTCGCCACCGCTGGCAGCCAGCTCATAGCGGTACCCCGCGTTGAAGGACGCGAAGATCGCTTCCTGCTGCCAGCCGCTGCCGAAGGCGTCGGTGAACACCGTCCCCAGACGGTTGAAGCGCTCGGCGAGGTAGTCACTTACCCCTGCATCGTCCAGGCTGCCGCCCCGCGCGGCTTCTGCCATGGAGCGGAACAGGTTGATGGCAGTGCCACCGGCCAGGTAGCGCCCATCGACGACACTGCCCAGCGCGTGGAGCTGGAAGTACTCGGCGTAGCTGGCGTCGACCTGGCTCTGGTAGCTGACGATCGACTGCTGGCCGCCGCCCTGGAACAGCTTGAGGTTGTCGCGCAGGCTGGCCAGCTGTGCTTCGTTGAGGAAGCTGGACGAGGCGCGCTGGGCACCGCTGTAGATCGAGCCCGAGGGGGCCTCGATCAGCACGTCACCGGCCAGCGACTCGATGCGCTGTACCCAGAAGTCGCCGCCGAGGTCGCGCAGCGCGATGTCACCGGTCGCCCGCGCCGAGATGAGCCCACCCTCCAGCGCGCCGTCGCTGCGGGTACGCTCGCCGGCATCGACCACCAGGGGCCGGGAGAGCGAGCCGATGGCGCCGTAGACGCTGTCCAGGGTGATGTCGGCACCGATGATCGACGCAGCATTGCCGGTGGCCGCACCTTCGATGTCGTACTTGGCGCGCAGCCACACATCGCCACGGCCGGTGCCACTGCCGGCGCTGATCAGCACCTTGGCTGCCGAATCCACGTCCAGTGCAATGTCACCGCCCGCACGGGCCACCAGGTTGCCGGCAGCCACGGTAGCGCCGTTGGCATTGGTGTAAGACACCATCTGGACATCCAGCGGGTTGGCGGCTTCGCCGGCCTGTGCGCCGACAATGCTGCCGATGCTGCCGGCCGCGTCGAGGGTAAGCTGGTTCGTGATGATCCTGGCGTCACGCGATGCGCTGACGATGCTCCCGTTCTCGCTGGTCAGGAAGGTCCGGCCATCGGTGTTCTTCAGAACACCATTGATACGGATGGTCTGGCCGGAGTCGACGTCGAGCAGGCCTGCATCGTTGGCGCTGAAGCTGATGCCGATCCGGTTGTCGGCCTTGGCCGTGTTGGTGACGACCAGCGTGCCACTGCGCGGGGCGCGCTGGTACCAGCTCGTGCGCCACGTGCCGCCGTCATCGAACTCATTACTGCCGGGGAAGCCGTAGTTGTAGCGGCAGCCACTTTCGTTCTTCTTTTCGCAGCGGTAGTTGACGCGCGAATTGAGGTTGCTGCCGAAGTCGCCGGTCAACTGTGACTCGAACACCGCCACGCCGCCTGCCTTGTTGCCGTACGTGACGCTGGACGTTTCCCACTGCTGGCCGTTGAAGACGGTGTTGTTGTCCCTGTCCACCCAGCGCCAGTTCTCAGCAGTAAGCACGCCGTTGTCGGACTGGATGTTGCGCGCGATGCGGGCCGTCTGTGTCCAACTCGCAAACATGCCGGCGCGCGGGTCATACGCGGTCGTGTTGCTGAGGGCCGATACTCCGGGGGCATCCCAGTTCAGGGCATTCACTCCGCCCTGATAGCCCTTCACGTTGCCGTTGCCGTCGCGCAGATACCACGACGCGGTATTGAGCTCACGGTCGCGGATGGTGATCTGCCCGGGCGCCCCGTTGCCGACCAGGATGTTGCCAAGCTGCAGGCCCACATCGGCCAGGCCATTGTTGATGACCACCGAGCCCTTGCCACTGACCACATTGAGCGAGCCGGCGGTGGATGTGCTGACGATGCGGCCATCGAGGTAGATCGAACCGCCACCGTTGGCCGAAATGTCCGGCACGATGAACTGGCGGTTGAGCGAATCGTATTTCAGGGCGATGCGGGAAGAACCTGCGCCGGATTTCGCCACGAACATGGCAGGCACATCGAAGATGCCCTTGCTGGCCTGGTTGTCCTTGCCGTCGATCCAGGCGCGCAACGCGCTGCTTTCGACCAGGATTGCCGAGTAATCCACCGGCCGGCCGGCCTTCAGCGCGACATTGACGTCGATGTAGTTGGCCGTGATCTTGATGCCACTGCCGGCGTTCACACCGCTGCCCGTGCTGGGCACCTGGCCAAGGCTGGCGTTGCTGACGTCGTCGGGCTGCGTGGTGAGAAGGGTGCGCAGATTCCGGGCATTCACCTTTGGCAGGTAATTGGTGTCCTTGTGGCTGTACCGCGATACCACGCCACCGTCGTAATACTGCCCACCCAGCGCTGAAGCGGTGCAGTCCTTGTCGCCGATGCGATAGCGGCATGCACCAAACACCAGGATGCTGGGGTTGTTGACGTCGTTACCGGTGCCATACAGCAGATAGTCGGTCAAGCTCATGCCAGCGGCGGCGGCCGCTGCGCCGTACTTCGCGTTGGCGATGTACGCCGCGGCATCGTCGGCATTGGTGATGCCAGATGCCACGCTGTGGCGTGCCCACAGCGCGCTCACCACACTGCCGTACCAGTTTTCCGAGCCCCGGTTGTAGCCGACCTCACCGTTGGGCGCATTGATCGTCACGCTTTCGGCGAGCTGCTCGCCCCAGCTCTGGATGTTGCCGAGCGCGTTGTACATGTCCAGCTCGCCGCCCGTGACCGAGATCAGCCCGCCCGCACCGATCGCAGCGGTGCCGGTGGTCGCCTCGTTGCGGATGCTCACCAGCGCATTGCTCTGGCCCGGGTTCTGGCTGACGCCGATGCCCAAGGCCTGGTTGCTGTTGCCGGTGAACAGCACGTTGCCGCCGCTGTACTCCGGTACCAGGATGTCCCCGGCCAGCAGCAGGTTGTCGGTACTGCGGTTGGTGATGGTGATCTTCGGCGCGCCCTTGGCGGTGACCGAGCCGCCACCGCGGATGTTGCGGCCATACAGGATCACATCGCCGCCGGCCGCATACAGGTCGCCGATGGTGTGCGTGTAGAGCGCGTTGCCGGCGATGGCATCGAAATCGTGGATGCCCGACGCGTTCAGTCGCGCCTTCAGCGCGCTGCTGAGCTCGCGCTGGGTATCGAACGGCAGCACATCGCCGCCCGCGCCGCTGCTGGTCAGCTTGCCATTGGCATCGATCAGGATATCCAGCACGTTGTAGCGCCCGGCAACGACGCGGCCATCGATCAGCACATCACCGCGGGTGCTGCCACCACTGCGGCTGTCGCGCACGGTGACGGGAATGAACCCCAACTGGTAGCCGGTGGCGGCGCCATCGGCGTTGCGGAAGACATTTTCACCGTAGGCACCGAGCGACACGAATGCGCCGCTGAGCAGCTCACTGCCCGCGGCCAGAGCGGTGCTCGCGTTGCTGTCCACCGTGGAGGACGCCGAGGAATCCGGCACCGCGATCAGCCCGCGGCTGTACCCCTGCGAGACCGCATTGGCGGCCAGGCGTGAGGTCCAGCCATTCATGCCGTCCTGGCCAGCGGAGACGAAAGCGTTGTGCAGCGATTCCAGCTTCGCGCCGCGGCCGACATTGACCTGCTGGTCCATTGCCAGCGCCACGTCCGCGTCGGAGATGCCGACCGCGGCCAGCACACCCCAGGTGTTCACCAGCGCGGTGGCGCCGATGTCGGTCGCGGCGTAGGTGCCGACGTTGAGCATGTAGCTGCTCTGCAGGCGCGCATCATCGCCGATGTTCACGCGGTTGCCGAGCACCGCATTGGTGCGGGCTTTGACCACGGCGGCATTGATCGCCCCGCCGGTGGTCAGCCCCGCCCGGTCATCGGTGTTCGCACGGGTGTTTGCCACGATGTCCAGCGCGCCACCATCGCCCGGCGTCGGTGCGACACCGGCACGCAGCAGGGCGCCCTTGCCGATATCGATGGTGCTGCTGCCATCCAGCCGGGTGACCACCTGTGCGGCACTGCCACTGAGGACACCGCCGCCGGCCGCGCTGGCGGCAAGCTCGCTGCCCAGCGTGCCGGTGTAGTTGTTGTCGGTGCGCAGCACCAGCGATCCGGCCGAGACAATCTGGGCATCCTCGTCCACCAGCAGCCCGACGGTCGCGTCCGCACGGTTGCTCACGTTGGCGCCACTGGCGTTGAGGACGCCTGCGCTGGTGCTGTTCGCGCTGCCCGCGTAGTGGCTGTCGTGCAGCGCCCGGGCGTCAAGGCGACTGACATCCAGCACGGCGTTGCGGCCGATGGACAATTGCGTGGTGCTGCCGGTGTGCGTCGCTGCCAGCGCCGCGTTGCCCGCAATGAGCCCGCCGGTGCCCGCCGTGGCGTTGGCGCGATTCTCGTCCTTGCCGCTGGCGGCGAGCGTGGTGTTGCCTGCGTACAGCAGGCTCCCGGCCCCCACGGTGACGCCGGTGGTCGCCGCGGAACGCGCGTTGGCATCGACGACGCCAGCGGCCAGCAGCCCCGCCACGCTCAACCCGGTGGCATCGGCATGCTGATTGCTGTTGTTGACTGCGCGCATCGCGATCGTGCCGCCGCGCGCGTAGTCGGTGATGTTGTTGATGGAATAGGCCTCACCCTGCACCACCACGTTGGACCCAAGCGCTGCCTGCACCGCGTTGGTACTGGCAGCGGTGGCGAAGGCGCCGGCGCCGGCCAGATACAGGCCACCGGAACCGGCGACCGCGCGTGCATCCACGCTCCCGCCGTGGACGCTGGCCAGGACATCCAGCCCACCGCGGTTGGACAGCACCACACCATTGCCTACATGGGCGTCCACCTTGGCACGGGAGGTGGCATCAGCGACCGCCGCACCGACCGCCAGCCCGCCGGCCAGTGCAGCACCGAAGGCCTCGGCCGAGACCTGCGGGGTGGCCTCGGCATGCACCTCAATGCTGCCGCCCACCCCGGATACGCGTGTCCGCTCGCCCAGCCAGGCGCGCACGTCGGAGCCATCGTCGGCCAGTGCGACGGCGGCGCTGACGCCGGCCAACACGCCACCGGCCGCACCCCACGCGCCCGCATGCGCGCCGCCCAGCGAGCTGGCGGCGAAGGTCACGTTGCCAAAGCCGGCCAAGGTACTGTCGTTGTGCAACCACGCCTGGACGTTGGCGTTGCGTGCCGCGGTTGCAACGACCGCACCGGCCGCGAGTGCACCGGCCGCCATGCCGGTGGCTGTCACATCCAGCGTGCTGGCATCGCTGGCACGGACCGCAAGACCCTGGCCCTGGCTGCCTGCCTGCAGGTCACCGGCCACCGTGGCCGATACCGTCTGTTCCAGGCGCGCCAAGCCGATGGCCGCACCGGCGCCCACCAGGCCGGCACCGCCGGCATAGACGTCCAGACCTGCGGCCTTGCCTGCGCTGCCGTCGCCGGCGTTGGCGAGCACCGCGATGGAACCGGCCCGCGTGGTGTTCGCCGCCAGCACTGCCTCGGTTCTGCCATACAGGCCGGTCATGCCGAATGCGCCGCCCACCCCGAGGCCACCGGCGCCGAGGCCACCGACCGTGTTGCGGCTGCTCATCAGGGTCTGCGCGCTCACCTCAAGCGCGCGTGCCTGCACGCTGCCGCCACGGATGCTGGCGCTCACCAGGTCCCCACGACCCTGCAGACTGCCGATGTCCACCTGGGCGCGGCTGTTCAGCGCGCCCGCGCCCTGCCCCCCCAGGGTGCCGTCCAGCGCGGCGGCGTCGATCTTCTGGCCATTGCCCAGCTGCTTCAGGCTGGCAAAGGTGCCACCCAGTTCCGTATCACTGTCACCGCGGTCGCCAATGCCGGCCAGCAGCAGCCCGGCAGCGCCGCCGATGCCGGTGGTGGCGCCCACGCCAGCCGTCACGGTGACCATGTCCACCGCACGATCGGAGACGGCATTCACATCGATGCTGCCCGTGGTCGACAGCGTGCTGTCTTCCACGGTGGCCTTGACGGTGCTGCCAAGAATGGCCACCGAGGCGCCCGCACCTACACCGCTGCCGGCGATGCCCACGCCCACCGCACCGGAGTACGCGGACAGCCGCAGAATATCCTCGGCCACCACCGCCATATCGGTGGCATCCACCGAGGCCTGGGTGACCAGCGCACGGGTGTCGTTCTGCAGCAGGTGCACCTGTGCCATGCCGGCGATGCCGGCGGCGCCGGCACCCGCGCCGCTCACCGCCACGCCGTTGAAATCGGAGCGGCTGCGCGCGTTCACGTCGAGGTCGCGTGACACGAAAATGTTGGTCGCGCGCCCACGTTCGCCCACCTGCGCCAGCGTGGTTGCGGTGCCCATGTTGACCAGCGCGGTGCCGGCCACCGCCGCGCCACCCCCGACGGCGCCTGCGCCGCCCACCAGCGAGGCGGCGTTGTCGCTGTTGGCGTTGACCGCCAGGGAGCCCGCCCGCAGGGTGCCGCCCAGCACGCTTGCGCGGGTATCGGTGGTGAAACTGTTGACCACGCCGGTGGCGGCGCCGCCGGTCAGGCCTGCGGCCGCGCCGACCACGATCGCCAGCGCGTTCTGGCTTGCATTGGCCTCCACGGTCACCGCGTCGGCGGCCGACAGGGTGGCGCCCTCGATGCTGGCGCTGGCATGGCTGTCGAACAGGTTGGTCGAGAGCGCGCCCGCCCCCGAGAAGACGCCCGCGCTGGCAGCGATGCCGGCCACATAATTGGCCGAGGCCACGTGATGGCTGGCGCGCACATCCACGCTCTGCTCCGCTGCGGCGAGACCTGCGCTGTCCTGGTCGGGGTCGCTGCTGGTGCCCAGCCCATGCTGGTTGATCCGTGCGTCCTTGATGATCGCGGTGGTACTGCCGGCGATGTCGTTGACGGCCGCCATCACCGCCACCGCACCACTGGCGATCGGGGTGGTACCCAGCGCGCCACTGACGCCGATGGTCCTGACCTGCTGGCGCGTGGCCGCATTGACCGCGATGCCATGCACGTCGATATGGCCGGTGCCCAGGTCCACGGTGTCGAAGGCCATGCCGGCGGCGTCGGTACGGGTGCTGTGGGTATTGCCCGCCGTGCGCCGGCCACTGTCCACGCCTGCCAGCGCATCTCCCAGGCCCAGCGCGGTCACGGCAGTTCCGGCACCGGTGATCGCCGCCTCGGTGCTGCCATCCACCAGGTTGACGACGGTCCCCAGGCCGATGCCCGCGTTGACGCCCCCGCCGACGCTGCCGGCGTACACGTCAATCTGCTGCGCCTGCGCGGCGAGCACGCCGACGTTGTCCTGTGCGAGGACATTGGCGCCTGCTTCAATCCGTGCCGAGACGGCGCCCTTCATCCGGTTGACCGCCACCGAGGCTGCGCCACCGACCGCGCCGCCGCCGCCCAGGCCAGCGGCCACGGTGCGGATGCGGTTGCCCTGTCCGCCGGCCGCACCGGACGCATCTGCCTGCACCAGTAGATTGCGGACATCCAGCTCCAGCGCGCTACCGGACACCACCGCCGAGGTAGTGCCGCCGATATCGTTGTAGGCCACTGCCGCGCCCACGCCCACGCTGCCGCCGACCGCTGCGCCACCCGCCAGCGAATCGATGCTGCGCTCGTCACGGGCGCTCACCTTCACATCGGCCAACGCGTTGTGCAGGCTGCTGTCAGTAAGGCTGGCCTGGGTATCGGAATGGATCAGGTTGGTGGTGACACTGCCGGCCACCGCGGCCGTGCCCGCCCCCGCACCGGACACGGCCGCGGTACGCACCAGGCTGCGGTTGGCCGCATCGATGCTCAGCGCACTGGCGCCGCCCAGCGTGGCATTGTCCACCACGGCACGGGTACGGCCGCCGATGTCGTTGACGCTGCTGGCTGCGCCGATGCCTGCCGTCCCCCCGGCCGACAGCGCGCCCCCCAACGAATAGGCCGCACCCGAGGTGTCGGCGCTGACGGACACTGCACCGGTGATGCCACTTCCCTGCCCGGTGACACCCCGCAGGCGGGCCTCGGTGAGGGTGTCGATCAGGTTGGTGGTGTTGCTGCCGGCAATGGACGCGGTGCCCCCCAGCGCACCGGCGATGGCCAGTGTCTTGGTGGTGGCGGCCGACGCCGCACTGACATCCAGCGCAGTACTCACCTCCAGCGCGGTTCCATCCACCTCGCCCAGCGTGGTATCGCCGATGGTGGCCACGTTGATCGCCGCGCCGATGGCGGCGGTGCCGCTGCCGGCGACCGCACCGGCCAATGTGTGGATACGCGATTCGTTGCTGGCGGCCACCTGCACGATGCCTGCCTGCACGCTGCCTTCCCGCAATGCGGCCTCGGCATGGTTGTCGATCATGCTCCAGCCCACCGAGCCTTGAATGGCGACATTGTTGGCTGCGCCTGCGGCAACCGCACCGGACAGGATCCTGGCGGCATTGGCGGCCTCGACATCGACCCGGCCAGTGCCAGCGGTCAGCTGCGCATCATCGACCAGCGCCAGCGTGGTGTTGCCGATGTCATTGATGGTCAGCGCCGCACCCACGGCGACCTTGGAGCCCAGCGTTGCCGCCCCCGCCAACGAGCCGATGAAGGATTCGTCGCGTGCCTGCAGCTGGATGCTGCCTGCGTTGAGCTGTGCGCCATCCCGCGGGACCTGGCCCTGCGCGTCCGCCAGGCCACGGCCGACCAGCACCGAGGTGGTGTTGCCGATGGCGTTGTAGGACGCACTGCCCACCCCGGTGAAGTTGCCGGTGCTGCCGCCGATACCGGCACTCACTGCCAGGATGTCGGACTGGTCGGTGGCCGTGAGCGCAATGCGCCCGGCATTGAGCGTGGCATCGTTGACCGAGACGGTATGCGTGTTGTTGATGGTGTTGTAGGCGAAGGCCACACCGGCATTGTTGCCACCCACCTGGACCATGCCGGCAACGGCGATGATCGAGCTGCGGGCATTGTTGCGACCCGCCGCATCTACCCGCGTATCGTCAGTGCTGGCGGTATCGGCATTGGGGTCGACCTCGATGGGGCCGATCCCGGCGCCACAGTAATCGACCGCAAAGCCCGAGCCGCAGCCGTCGCTGGTGCCACGCAGGTCGTCGATCGTCGCCGTCCCGGCGAAGGCTTCGATGTCACCACTGGCAGTGATGCGGCTGCCGCCGTCAATGCTGGCGGCGGTCTGGCTGGCGATCTGGTTGACCAGCACCGAACCGGCGATCGCCACGCCGTCGCTGCGCGTGGACGCGCCCCCACTGGCAGCCGCCGCCACGATCCGCGATGCATCGGCCGCACGCACGCGCACGTCCTGTACGCCCTCGATGTCGGCACCACTGACTGACGCGCGGGTGCTGTCGCCCACTTCGGCATACGTCACTGCCGCCCCCAGGCCGGCCTTGCCACCCGCATACAGTGCACCACCCCCGTTGGCGATCTTCGAGGCGTTCACGGCCTTGACATCGACATCGGCGGCCGCGCCGCTCATGCCGCGGATGGTGCCCCCGACGATGCTGGCGGCCGTGTCGTTGTGGGACATCGCCACGGTCGCCGAGATCGCGCCGGCACCGGCCGAGCTCTGGTTGGAGGAGGCATTCACGCCCACGCTCAGCCCGACGTTGACCTGTTCGCTTTCGTTGCGTGCGGTCACCGTGACGGTGCCGGCATCCTCCACGGTACTGTCGCGCAACTGCGCGGTGGTCGTGTTCTGGATGTCACCATAGGCCACGCCACCGGCCAGCGATGCGCTGCCCTGGGTGTTGTCCGACCCGGCCGCGGCCACCGACAACGCGCCGCTGACGCTGACCAGCAGCGTCTGGTTGGTCGCGGCAAGATCCAGCTTCAGGCCCTTGCCGCTGTTGTCCTTGACCACGGCCGAGCTGATGTCCGCCTTGGTGTTCTGCCGGGCACGATTCACCGTCGCACTGCCGGACAGGGCGATGCCGAACTTGGGTTGCGGCGTCTGCGCGCCCTGCCCCTGCCCCGGTGCTGCATTCCCACTGCCCAGCAGGCCCTTGGCCTTGTCGAAGTACGCGGTCAGCCCGGCGCTGCCGTTGCTGTCTGCCTTGTTGGCCATGCCTTCCAGCGCCGTGACCTTGCCGAGCGCACGGGTCTTGAGTGAATCCAGGAAGCCAGGATTCTCCGCATTCTGCTTCGCCGCCAGCTCATCCTGGGCCTTCTGCAGCTGCTCGGACGAGCTCTTGGCGACTGCGCCGGCTGCGGCCACTGCACCGGCCAGCCCGCCGCTGGTGGCGTTGACCGCCAGCTCACCCGTGGTGACCGCGCCTACCGGCCCCGTGCTGCTGCCGGTGGCGAAGGCTGCAGGCACCGCACCGATGAAGGCGCGGGTATCGGTGTCCAGCTGCTGGTAGGCAACGCTGGCCCCCACCGACACACTGTCGCTCATCGCAACCGCGCCGGCCACGGACCACACGAACAGGTCTTCATCGGCACGCACGCCAACCGTGGCGGCACGGATGTCGGCACGGTTGCTGATACCGGCCAGCGTGGTGCTGTCCAGGTCGAGCGCGGTGGCCGTTCCGCTGACACCGATGCTGCCGCCCTGGCCTGACTGCAGCGCCAGCGCCACCACGGTTTCTTTGTTGTCGGCCTGCACTGCCAGGCTGCCTGCACCGGCATCGACGCGGACGCCATCATGGATGATCGCCGCCGCCGTGTTCTGGTAGTCGATATAGCCGACGCTGCCGCCCAGGGCAGTTCCACCCTTGCCGACGTTGCTGTCCTTGAGGTTCTTCAGGGCAAGATCACCGGCCGCGTGCAGCCCGGTGACGTCGGTGTTGGCGCGCACGGTGGTGGTGGCGTCAAACGTCCGGCTGCGCGCAGCGCCGGCATGGTCCTCACCCTCCAGCGCGGCGCTCCACGCCGCGGTGCTGGTGTCGCGGGTGGTCAGCGAGGCACCAGCGGCGACATCGGTACGTGCGCTGTTGGTGGCCTTGAACCAGCTGACCGCGCCCCCGATGGCCACTTCCTCGGCCGAGCCCCGCGCCGCCGCGTACGAGGCGAACAGCTCCGATGGGTCGGTGATCAGGTCCTTGGCGGCGGAGATCGAGGCCTTGAACGCGTCGAAGCTGCTGAAATCCGGGACGGCACCGGTGAGCGCACTGAAATCACGCGGCAGGCGTACGTCCGACGACAACCCGATGCGTTGCGCCGCGAGCTCGGCCGAACTGCCCACCAGGGTCCGTGCCTCATGGGTGAGGTTGGCGATATTGACCGCCCCGGACAACGCGAACGCTGAACCATCCGCGCTCTTGCCCTTGGCCAGCACATTGCTCATCGCATGGTTGCCGATCTGTGCATCGGTTACCTGGCTGTCGACCACGATCGCGCCGGCGCTGTCGACCTTGGTGCCCGCGCCGATGCTGGCGGTGGCCGCATGGTCGCCGTCGACAACGCTGATCGCCCCGCCGAGGCGGAAGGGCGACGCCGTGGTCGGGGTCGTCGCCGGCGGCGTGCTGCCACCGTCCTCGCTGCCGCTCAGCTTGGCGATGGCGCCGCCAATGCCGGCGCCGGCCAGCGACTGCGCCACACTCATCAGCCCATCGCTGCCGCTGCTGATCGCTTCCACCTGTTCCTGGCCGGGCAACGGCTCGCTCTTCGGGCCGGTAATCAGCGTGCTGGTCTTGTTGAGGCGGGTGATGCTGGCCGCCTGCACGGTGACGTCGCCCGCCGTGGTGCGGGTATCACGGTCCAGGCGTGCTTCGGCCGCGATATCCTGCAGGCTGATCGCGCCGGCCAGGCCGACCGCGCCATTCTTGTCGGCGCGCGCCGTGGCGGAGGTGTCCAGAGAGACTGCGTTGACCGCCGAAACGTTGACCCTGCCGGCCTGCAGCAGTGGCCCACCGGCTTCAATCACCGCGCGGGTGTCAACGTTGACGTTGCTGATCGCCGCCGTGAACGCAGCGGTCGTGTTGTTCACCGCGAACGATTCGGCCGCAAGCTTCAGCGTCGTATCGGCATCGGCCTTCACCGCCACATCGCCGCCCGCCACCAGCGTTGCGCCCGAGCGCACGATGGCTTCCGTGGTGGCGTTGATCTGCGCGTATGCCGCGCCCAGGCTGAGCAGGTGCTTTTTCGGAATGGGGTTGCCATTGGCATCCTTCACCGGGTCGCCGTTGGCATCGGTCACCACATCGCCCTTCTCGTACGTCTTTCCGGCGGCCGAATTGTCGATGGCCTGCCGGGTGCTGGCGTGCAGCGTGATGTCATCGCGCGCGGTCAGCGCCGCGCTGTCCTTCACTTCCACCCGCGCCGTGGTGGCGCCGTGCAGGAACGAGATCTGTTCCCCCAGCAGCTTGTCCGCCCCCAGGTTCACCAGCGCATCGCCGAGGTCCGTGAGGTTGCTGGAGTCGGTGACGCTGTTGACGAGGTCGGCCTTGATCTCGTCGAATACCGCACCGTCCTTGTCGTAGCCGGAATCAATGACCGCAAGCGCGGTCAACTCGATATCGTCCGCCTCCAGACGTGCGTTGCCGCCCACCGTCACCGAAGCATCGGCACTGCGCACGCCCAGCCCGGTATCGGAGATCGCCGCCGCGCGCAGCTGAATCCGGCCGCCCTCGTTGACCAGGACCAGCGGCTGCGAGGCGCCGGTATTGACGGCCGCCTCGATGCCCTGCAGATCGCCATTGGCATCGCGCGGGCCGGCCGGCACGTACAGCGTACCGGTGACATCAATGGCCTTGGCCTGTACGCGGATGCCGTTGCGTGCGTTCACCGTCCCGTGCAGCTCCACCGTCTTGTCGGTGAGCTGTCCCGGCGTCAGCGTGCCGTACATCAGGGCATCCAGGCTCTCTCCGGCGCCGAGGATGTCGCTGGCCGTGGCGCGGTTGGCCGTGGCCACCGACAGCGAGCCGACATTGAGCACGCCACCGTTGCCGACCACCAGGCCATCCGGGGCGACGAAGAACACCTTGCCGCCCACCGCATTGGTCGATTCCAGCACGCTGTTGAGGTTGCCGTTGATGTACGCACGCGCGTCGGTGACCAGGTTGACCAGGTTGTGCACCTGTTGCTGACCCTGGGTGGGTAGCACAAGATCAACGGTCTGGCCGAGTTCCACGCCGAACTGCCGGAAGGAGTTGAAGGCGACCTGATTGCCGGCCGCGCCCTTCACTGTGCCGGTGGTCACCTTCCAGTGCGGATCGTTGCCCTGCCGCGTCACGTGGGTGTCGGTGCGACCATCGGTGACCATCGCACTGCCGTCATCGCCGGCGATCACGCTGCCTGGCAACGCCAGCCCCAGCACGGAGCCGATGGCCACGGCCAGTCCGGCAGGGCGCAGGCGATGGGGACCCAGCTGCGCGTTACGCACGGCGGAGGACAGGCAGGACGAAGGGTCGCGATGGTTCATGGCAGGCTCCGGGCAGTGGCTGGCGGGGCAACCGCGGGCCAGCAAGGGTCGCGGCAAGGCATGCATGCCTTGCCGCTCGGTGGCGTTACTGGGAAGGGATCAGTGCGTTGCGGCAGCGGCTGGACGGCTGTCCAGCGCGCGGCTGAGCAGCTCGACATTGCCCAGCGAAAGCAGATGGGCGTAGATCAGCCCAAGATCGCCCGAACGCGCCAGATCCTGGAGCGCCTTGCCCTTCAATTCGCGCAGCTTCTGCTCATCGACCACAAAGAAGCCATCCAGCGAGAAGCCCTCGCCCAGCGCGGTCTGCACGTTCACCTGCCGCGGCACCAGCAGCCCATGGCTGGCCAGCGCCGTACTGAAGGCACGCGTGCGCGCCAGGTGTACCTGGTATTCCTCCAGGAACTGCAGTGCGTTGCTCAGCAGCGGGCTGTCCTTGCCCTCGTCATCGAACAGCGGCGCACCTTCCTCACCACCTTCGCGGATACCCGCATAGGCCTCATCCAGGCACACGGTGAAGTCGCTGCCCTTCTCATCGCGTTCGGCAAGCACGAAGGGATAGCGGCGCAGGAACGCCGGGACATAGGCCCCTTCGGCCCAGCTGCCCTGCTCATCGACCATCAGGTTCTGGCCGACACGCAGGCCCAGCAGTGCGGCCGGCACCACCGCGTCGGCGCTGTTGCCGGCGAACAGGATCGGGTATTCGCGGGCGACCGGCGCGAATTCCACGCAGGCCAGCGGCACGGAGTTGAGCGCGGCGGCGAAGGCGAAATCGCCCGGAGTGGCCACCACCCGGTGGTGGCGATGGGCGACGCGGTTGAGCTGGATCGGACGTTCGTAGATGAGCAGCTGCTTCATGGTGGTTCCCCCTGGAGTGCAAAAAGTGCCCCTTTGCCTAACAACCGTGGAAAGCAGCGCCGTCCCGTCAGTCAGCAGGCAATTCGTCACACTTTTTTAATGAACGCGTTCACAAACCCCCAGGCGCCACGCGCCATCGGACCTATGCGCCTTCCCGCCCCATGAGACCCATCCCCATCCCCATCCCCATCCCCATCCCCATCCATCGCAGCGCGCGCCGTCGTGGCGCGCGCCTTCTTCCGGCCCGCCGCTGCCGGCACGGCCACGGCGCGTCATCCTGGTGATGCGCCCTCAGACGAACATGCCGCCCGACGCCTCCACCCGCTGCGCATTGATCCATGCCGTCTGCGGCGACAGCAGCGCCACCGCCACCGGGCCGATGTCATCGGGCTTGCCGGGACGGCCCATCGCGGTCACCGAGGACACCATCGCGTTGACCTGCGCATCGTCGCGCACCCGGCCGCCGCCGAAGTCGGTCTCGATCGCGCCGGGGGCCAGGGTGTTGGCACTGATGCCACGGGCGCCCAGCTCCTTGGCCAGGTAACGGGTAAACACTTCGATGCCACCTTTCATCATCGCGTAGGCCGAACTGCCCGGCAGCGAGAACCGCGCCAGCCCGCTGGACACGTTGAGGATGCGACCGCCGTCGGCGATCAGCGGCAGCACCGCCTGGGTCAGGAAGTACGGCCCCTTCAGATGCACGGCGACCAGTGCATCGAACTGCGCGACCGTGGTGTCGGCGATCATCGCGTGCAGGCCTTCGCCGGCGTTGTTGAGCAGCCCCTGCAGATGGGACTCGCCCCAGCCCTCCAGCACGCTGCGAACCTGGCCGGCGAAGGCACCGAAGCCGGCGCTGTCGGCCATGTCCAACGGAATCGCGGCGGCACGGCGCCCCAACGCGTTGATGCGGGCGACCGCCTCCTGAGCGGCCTCGGCCTGGCTGCGGTAGGTGAGGATGATGTCGGCGCCATCGGCCGCCAGTGCGAGGGCGGCGTTGCGGCCGAGGCCACGGCTGCCGCCGGTGATCAGAACGACTCGTGTTGTCTTGCTCATGTCAGTGCACCTGCCTGGGGAATGGGAGACCAGCGTATTGGTGTTGCAGGGCTGCATAAATCGGCAGATGCTGATTTGACTGTCCATACATCACGAACAATCAATGGATCGCCTCGATCAACTGCGCTGCTTCCTGCGGGTCGCCGAACTGGGCTCGTTCACCGGCGCGGCCGACAGCCTCGGCCTGCCCAAGGCCAGCGTATCGCTGGCGGTGCAACGTCTGGAGGCGGAGGTCGGCGTACAGCTGCTGCACCGGACCACGCGCCGGGTGCAGCTCACCGCCGATGGTGCCCAGTTCCAGACCCGCGCCCACGATCTGCTGCATGACATGGACGACCTGCAGGGCATGTTCCGGGTCGATACCAGCCAGTTGAAGGGCCGCCTGCGGGTGGACATGTCCAGTGGGCTGGCCCGGCAGCTGGTGATCCCACGGCTGCCGGGCTTCCTCGCGCAGCATCCGGGGGTGGAGATCGAGCTGAGCGGTACCGACCGCCGGGTCGATCTGATCCGCGAGGGGTTCGACTGTGTGCTGCGGGTCGGGCCGCTGGATGACAACACGCTGGTGGCCCGCCCGCTGGGACGGCTGCTGATCGTCAACTGCGCCAGTCCCGCGTACCTGGCCGCGCGCGGTATACCGGTCACGCTGGATGATCTGGCCGGCCATGCCCTGGTGCACTACGTGGGCACACTAGGCCAGCGCTCGCCCGGCTTCGAGTACCACGATGGCGAGGGCTATCGCAGCCTGCCGATGCGCGGCGCGGTAACGGTCAACAGTGGCGACGGATATACCGCTGCGGCGCTGGCCGGGCTGGGGATCATCCAGGTCCCCCGGCTGGGCGTCCGACGCGCGCTGGCGGACGGCACTCTGGTGGAGATCCTGCCGGACTGTCTGGCCGAGCCGATGCCGGTCTCCCTTCTGTACGCCCAGCGCCGCCATCTGCCGCGCCGGGTCGCGGCGTTCATGGAATGGGCGGCCACAGTGATCCGGCCGGAGCTGCTGCCGCAGGCGTGAGAGCGTGGTGCGCACCCGATCTGAATGAACCCGCGCATTCGCGCACATTCGTGCACACATTCGCACGCGAATCGTCGTTTCATGCTAAGGTTCGCTCCAGATACAGGCGCATACGTGCACTTTCGTGCATGTTCAGGCAAGCCGCCGCCGCGCCTCCGCCCTGACCCGAGGTTACCCATGACTACCCAGGACGCCCTGCCGGGCGAGCGCCAACAGACCATCCTTCGCCTGCTGCGCGAACACGGCCGCGTGATGTCGGCCCAGCTGGCCGTCGAACTGCAGGTCTCGGAGGATTCGATCCGCCGTGACCTGCGTGAGCTGGCCGCGCAGGGTCTGTGCCGCAAGGTGCATGGCGGCGCACTGCCGGCGGCCCCGGCGTTTCCGGCGCTGGCCGAGCGCCACGAAAAGAACCATGACCGCAAGCTCGCGTTGGCCCGGATCGCCGCCGCGCAGGTGCTGCCCGGTGAGCTGGTGTTTCTCGACGCCGGTTCGACCAACAGCGTGATTGCCAGTTGCCTGCCCGCGGATCAGGGCGTGCGCGTGGTGACCAACGCCCCGGATATCGCGCTGGCCTTGATGGCGCGTCCGGGCATCGAGGTCAGCCTGGTCGGCGGCCGCATGGACCCGCGCATCGGCGCGACGGTGGGCGCGCAGGCGCTGGAAGCGGTCGCCGCGCTGCGCGTGGACGTGTGCTTTGTCGGCACCTGCGCGGTGGATGCCGACGCTGGCATCTGGGCGGTGGATGGCGAGGAAGCAACGCTCAAGCGCGCCCTGCTCGCCGCGAGCAGCCGCTGCGTGGTGGTGGCCACGAACGACAAGCTGGGTGCGCAGGCCTCGCACCGGATCGGTGATGTGGACCAGATCGATCTGCTGGTCGTCGAGGCCGACGCGCCGCCTGCACAGGTCGCCGCGTTCGAGCGTCGTGGCGTTGCTCTCCAGCGCGCCGCGCAGCACTGAGGTCCGGACCCATGTCGACACTTTCCGCGCCCTCGTCCCTCCTCGCCCGCGGCCAGCAGCACGCCACCCGCGCCGCCTTCTTCCTGCCCGGCTTCGCCACCGCCGCCTGGGCGCCGCTGGTCCCGTTCGCCAAGAACCGCACCGGTCTGGATGAAGGCTCACTCGGCCTGGTGCTGCTGTGCCTGGGCGCCGGTTCGCTGCTGGCGATGCCGATCGCGGGCATGCTCGCCGCACGCCACGGCTGCCGCGCCGTCATGATCGCCACGCTGGTGATGGTGATCGCCACCCTGCCCCTGCTGGCCATCGCGCCCTCGCCAGTGACCCTGGGCCTGGTGCTGTTCGTGTTCGGTGCCGGCGTCGGCGCCTGCGACTGCGTGATGAACATGCAGGCGATCATGGTGGAGCGCGACAGCGGCCGGCCGATGATGTCCGGCTTCCATGCCTTCTACAGCATCGGCGGTGCGGTCGGCGCCGGTGCGATGACCGCCCTGCTGGCGCTTCACCTGCCGCCGTGGCTGGTGTGCCTGCTGGCCTCGGCGGTGATGGCCGGGCTGCTGGCCATCTCGCTGCCGTACTGGCGGACCGACAAGGCACCCAGCGATGCGCCGATGTTCGCGGTGCCGCACGGCGTGGTGCTGGCGATCGGCGTGCTGTGTTTCGTGGCGTTCCTGGCCGAAGGCTCGGTGCTGGACTGGAGCGCGGTGTTCCTGCATGAAGTGCAGCACGTAGATCCCTCCCGCGCCGGCCTCGGTTATCTGGCCTTTGCCATCGCGATGACGATCACCCGGCTGGTCGGCGATGGCGTGGTGGCCAAGCTCGGCCGCCATCGTTCGATCCTGATCGGCAGCCTGGTGGCGGCATCCGGCTTCGCCCTGGCAACGTTCGCCACCTGGATGCCACTGGCACTGTGCGGCTATGCGCTGGTCGGCCTGGGCTGCGCCAACATCGTTCCGGCGCTGTTCTCGATGGCCGGCAACCAGAAGGTCATGCCAGAGAGCCTGGCCATCCCGGCGATCACCACACTCGGCTATGCCGGTGTGTTGGCCGGCCCGGCACTGATCGGTTTCGTTGCGCAGGCCAGCAGCCTGGTGTTCGCGTTCAGCGCGGTGGCGGTGACCCTGGTGTTGGTGGGGCTGTGCGCGCGGTGGGTGCGCGCCTGAGGCTGCCCACGCCGCTCAGACGCTAGCGCCCGTAACGCGCGAGGATCACCAGCGCCAGCAGCATGATCGCGCTCAGTACCAGCACCGTCAGGAAGATCATGCGCCAGCGCGCGGCCTTGCCCTGTTCGCGGCGCAGGCGCTGGCGGTAGGCCGGGTCACGCAGATAACGGATGGGGCTGACCCTGAACAGCGGCGCCAACAGCAGATCGATCACCTCGAGCATGCCTGCCTCCTTGGCCCGGGCTGCGGGCGCTGCGCCAGCGTTGCATGTGGCGCGGGCCCGGGCAATGCCCCGGCCGCGATAACGCACATGATTCCCATTTGCTGTACGATCCGCCGGCTTTTTCCCAGGCGCGCACGCGCGACCTGCCCCTGCCCGCTCCGGACCGCCGTACGCATGCACCCCCTTCCCGCACGCCCCTCTCTCGCCGCGATCGCGGCCGCCGTCGGTTTGGCGCTGGCCAGCGCGCCGCACTTGGCAGCAGCCCAGGTCACCCCGCCCAGCGCCACGGACCTGGACACGGTCAAGGTCACCGGCAACTGGCTGGACAACCCCACCGAAGCCAAGCTGCTCGACCACCCGGGTGCGCGCAGCATCGTCGAAGCGCAGCGCATCGCCGAGAGTGGCTCGACCAGCGTGCGTGACGTGCTGCGCCAGATCCCGGGCGTGCAGGTGCAGGAAAGCAACGGCACCGGCGGCAGCGATGTGTCGCTCAATGTGGGCGTGCGTGGCCTGACCTCGCGCCTGTCGCCGCGCTCCTACGTGCTGATGGACGGCGTGCCGATGTCCTACGCGCCCTATGGCCAGCCGCAGCTGTCGCTGGCCCCGATCGCGCTGGGCAATCTGGAATCGGTGGACGTGGTGCGCGGCGCCGGCTCGGTCCGCTACGGGCCACAGAACGTGGGCGGCATCATCAACTTCGTGACGCGCGCGATTCCGAAGGACTTCGCCGGCTCGCTGGGCTTCGCGTCGGAGATGTACGGCCAGGGTGGCAACCTGAAGACCGTCCCCAGCCTGTTCCTGGGCGGAACCACCGACGGTGGCCTCGGCGCGGCGCTGCTGTACTCCGGCACCCATGGCGACGGCTGGCGCAGCAGCAACGACAAGACCGACATCGACGATGTCCTGCTCAAGGCGTCCTATGCGCTGGGCAACGCGGGCGACCTGGCGATGTCGTTGCATCACTTCGAAGGCAGCGGGCGCATGCCCGGAGGCCTGACCACCGCCGAGTACGCGGCCGATCCGTTCCAGTCCACCCGGCCCTATGACGTGTTCAACGGGCGCCGCAGCGATGGCTCGCTGAAGTACAGCTACAGCGATGGCAGCAACAACCTCGAGGTGCTGGGCTACTACGTGGATTCCTTCCGCGGCAGCTACATCGAGCAGGACGGTAGCGGTGCCAGCAACGGCCAGCGCCGGCTCACCGCTGCCCCGCGCAGCTACCACTATCTGGGCGTGGAGCCGCGCTATTCGCGCCTGTTCACCACCGGCACCGTGGTGCAGGAAGTGAGCGTGGGCTACCGCTACCTGAAGGAAGCCAGCAGCGAGGTGGCCTCGCGGACCAGCTACTACCGCCCGAACGCTGCGGCGGCCGGCGTCGATCTGCCGCTGCTGCCCTACCAGACCAGCCGCGGCGGCACGACCGCCAACGCGTTCTACATCGATGACCGCATCGACATCGGCAACTGGACCATCACCCCGGGCGTGCGCGTGGAAGACATCCGCACCTTCAACACCGTCACCAACCTGGCCACCAGTGGCGCGGTCACCAGCGTGCTGACCCCAAGCATCGACTCGCGCGAGACCCTGCCGATGCTGTCGGTGCTGTACCGCCTGACCGATCACTGGTCGCTGTTCGCCAATGGCGGCAAGTCATTCGGCCCGCAGCAGTACAGCCAGCTGGCCTCGACCACCGAAGGCCTGCACCCGGAGTCGGCGACCACGTATGAGCTGGGCACGCACTACACCGGCAACGGCCTGAGCGGTGAGTTCACCCTGTTCAACGTCGACTTCGACAAGGAACTGCAGCTGGCCCGCTCGATCGTCGGCGAAGGCATGTGGACCGACCTGGGCGCGACCCGTCACCGCGGCGCGGAATCGGCGCTGCGCTACGAGATGGGCCAGTTCAACGACGCACTGGCCGGCCTCCAGCTCTCGATGACCTACACCTGGACCGAGGCCACCGCCCGTGCCGGCGCGTTTGCCGGCAAGGACCTGCCGCTGTACTCACGCAATGTGGGCTCGTTCGGCGCGCGCTATGCGATCGACCGCTGGACCTTCAACGCCGATGTGTTCGCCCAGTCCGGCCAGCGCTCGCCGGGCACCCCGAACCCGGGCGCCACCTATGTGACCGAGGAAGACCCGACCGGCCGCCTCGGCGACATCCCCGGCTACGCCACCGTGGCCGTGCGCGCCGGCTACGACTTCGGGCCGGAGCTGCACGATCTGAAGCTGGCGATCGGGGTCAAGAACCTGTCCGACCGCCGTTACTACACGCGCTCCACCGACAACAACGGCGGCAAGTTCGTCGGCCAGCCGCGCACGCTGTACCTGCAGGGCACGATCGCGTTCTGAGGTGCCTGCACACTGCGCGGCCCACGTGGTCGCGCAGCGCAACAAGGGCGCGGCGGCCGCTGGCGTTACCATCGGGTGACTGCTTAACGGATGCGTACCATGACGGCCCTGTCCTTCGATCCCCGCCCGCGCCGCGCGGCCTTCCGTGCACTACATGACACGGGCTGCTTCGTGCTGCCCAATCCGTGGGATGCGGGCAGCGCACGTTACCTGCACAGTCTCGGCTTCCAGGCGCTGGCGTCGACCAGTTCCGGCTATGCGTGGAGCCAGGCCCAGGCCGATGGCACGCTGACGCTGGATGAAACACTCGCCCATCTCCATTCCCTCGCCGCTGCGACCCCGCTGCCGTTGAACGCCGATTTCGGCGATGGCTTCGGCACGCTGGACGCGGTGGGCGGCAACGTCACCCGCGCCATCGCCACCGGTGTGGCCGGCATCTCCATTGAAGACGCCAGCCTGGACCCTGCGCATCCGCTGCGCCCGCTGGACGATGCGGTAGCACGGGTCCGTGCCGCGCGCCGTGCGATCGACGCGTCTGGCCAGGACGTGCTGCTGATCGGCCGCGCCGAGAACTTCTTCGTCGGCCGCCCCGACCTGGACGATGCGATCACCCGTCTGCGTGCCTATGCAGAAGCCGGTGCGGATTGCCTGTATGCGCCGGGCATCACCACCCGCGAGCAGATCGAAGCGGTGGTGGCCGCGGTGGCGCCGCGGCCGGTCAACCTGCTGGTCGGGAGCGCATCGCCGTTCACCCTGCAGGACATCGCCGGTATGGGCGTGCGCCGGGTCAGTGTCGGAGGTGCGATGGCGCGCACCGCCTGGGGCGGGATGATGCGGGCCTCGCAGCTGCTGATGGACGAAGGCCGCTTCGACGGGTTCGCCGATGCGGCCTCCGGGGCAGTGCTGAACCAGCTGTTCCGTTGATCGGAATCAATGGCTGGACAGCACTACCACCGCACCGGTGACCAGCGCGATCCCCACCCAGCCGATCGGGCGCAGGCGGTTGCCGAACAGCGCGCGCCCGCAGAGGGCCGTGCCGATCACGCCGATGGCACCCCACATCGCATAGGCCGTGGCCAGGTCCATGGTTTTGACCGCCTGGCCGAGCAGCGCGAAGGCGATCCAGACCAGCACGATCGCGGCCAAACCCCAGGCGGGCTTACGGAAGCCATCGGACTTGGCCACCATCATGTTGGCCGCGATATCGATCAGTGCCGAGCACAGCACGAAAAGGAAGGCAGGGAGGTTCATGGCGTGTGCGCCTCGCCGAGGGTGACGCAGACGATGCCGACCGCCGCCATCACCAGTCCGATCATCTGCTGCACGGACAGACTGTCCTTGAACACGACAATGCCGACCACCGTCAGCAGCGTCAGGCCCAGGCCTTCCCACACGGCGTAGGCCACGCCGACCGCAATGCCACGCACGGACAGCGCCAGGAAGTAATACGAAATGGCCAGGGCGACGGCCATCACGACATAGCCCAGATAGCCGCCATGACGGGCGGCATCGGCCATGAATGAGGTGCCGACCACTTCAGCGACGATCGCCACGGTCAGGCAGGCCCAGGCGATCAGACCGCCACGGGCACGCGGTTGTGGATGCACCTGTGTGTGCATGGAAAACTCCTTGATTGCGGCCGGGGCATGACACCCAAGCGACGCGGCCAGTATCATCGGCATTTCCATCAGGCCAAAGATGGAATCCATCGATAAAGGCGATACATCCATGCGCTACGGCCCCGAATCCCTCCACGCTTTTGTCGAAGCGGCCGCCCTCGGCTCTTTCTCGGCCGCCGCACGCCGCCTGAAAAAGACCCAGTCGACCATCAGCACCGCGATCGCGACGCTGGAAGCCGACCTGGGCCTGACCCTGTTCGACCGCAGCGGCCGCTATCCGGTGCTGACCGAAGACGGCCGTAAAGTGCTCGGCCATGCACAGGAAATCCTCGCTGCCGCCGACCGCCTCGAACAGCTGAGCATCCGCCTTGCCGACGAGGTCGAGCCTCGCCTGAGCCTGGTGTTTTCGGATATCTACCAGCTCAACCCGGACCAGCACCTGCTGCGCCGGTTCGAGCAGCGCTTCCCGGATATCGAGCTGGAATGGCTGGATGCCGAAGGCAGCGATGTGCTCGATGTCGTGCAGCGCGGGCGTGCCCATCTCGGGCTGATGCCGCATCAGCCGGCCTACCCGTCCGAACTGGCGGTGCGCGCCCTGCCCCTGCGCGCGGAGATGGCGGTGTTCGTTGCGACCGGTCACCCGCTTGCCACGCTGCACGCGCCGGACGAATCCCACCTGGCCAGCCACCGTCAGATCTGCCTGAGCGGCGACGCGGCGCGCGAGGGCCATGCACGCGGGCGAACGTGGTCGGCCTCGGACTATCTGATGGTGCTGGAGATGGCCGAAGACGGCTTCGGCTGGGCCGAACTGCCGCGCGCCCTGGTGGCGCGGTACGGCAGGGGCCTGCTGGTGGAGCTGCCCCTGCCCGGCTGGCCGCGGCTGGTCTCCACCGATGCGGTATGGCGCAAAGGCGCGCCGCTGGGGCCAGCGGCGCTGTGGTTGCTGGATCAGTTTCTGGGGGCAGCCAACGCGTAATCGATCGCCGCGCAGATCGCCGCTACCTGGGCGTCATTGCACTGCTGTGGGGTAGCGCGGGTGCTGTCCGGATACACCTCGGTGGTGGTCGTGTATCTGGCGCCGCTGACGCTGGCGCACAGGCCCAGCTTTTCCAGCGGGTACTCGATCACCCCGGGGGCGACCACCGGGGAACCGATGATCTCGCCCTTCTCATCCGCCGGGGCGATGTGGGTGACCTGCTCGACCGCTGCGTTCACTGCGGTCTGGAACGCAGGCTGCGGGTTCTCGCTGTCATCGACCAGATAGAAACCATCGGGAATCAGCCCCGGTTCGAACGCCTTGCCGTCGCGTGCGGCCAGGGCCGGGCGGAATTCGGTCTCATCCGTGTCGGTGGTTTCGTGCAGGTCGATATGCATCGCGATGCTGCCGCGCAGCGGCGCGACGAGGGCCATCAGCGCCGCGGACTCGGCCGCCGGGCTGTTGGCCATGAACGAGCGGTTCGGATCGATCGCATCGGCGTTCCAGCGCTGGATGCGTTCGTAACCCCAAGGGCTGACGCAGGGCACCACCAGCAGATTGGCGCGGCCTGCATACTCCGCTGCGCGGGTCTGCAGGAACTGCAGTGCGCCCTGCACGCCACTGGTTTCGTAACCGTGGATGCCACCGGTGACCAGCATCGTCGGCAACGCCGGATTCCAGTCGCGGCTGCGCACCGCGAACAGCGGGTACTGGTCCGGCGCGTAATCCAGCGTGCCGTACTGGCTCACATCGAACCCATCGCGCAGCGCGTCGACCGCTGGCAGGACATCATCGGCATAACGCCGTTGCGGCACCTGGCGGGCACGCCACTGCGCCTTCTCCGCTGCGCCCCAGGGCTGGCCGGGGGTGCCGATGGGATAGAAGGGGGCATTGGTCATGGCGTGCTCGTCTGTGTTGCGGGTGGAAAGGTGATTTTACCATTGCCGCCCACCCGGACTCCCACCTCCCACCTCCCGCTTACCGCTTACCCTCGGCCAAGCTGCGCGATCGCCTCATCGACCGGCTGATCGCCGTCGGTCAACTCGATGATCGTGTGCCGCAGCTTCGGATGTTCCACCAGCGCCACCAACGCGGCAGCCACATCCGCGCGCGGGATATCGCCATAGGCGATCGCCGGGCCGGCCGTGACGCGGCCCGTGCCTGCTGCATCTTTCAAGGTGCCCGGGCGCAGGATCACCCAGTCCAGATCGGTCGCGGCCAGATACACATCGGCGCGCTTCTTGACCGTCATGTAATTCTCGAAGCCCTCACCCATGCCCTTGTTGCGGCCCGCTTCCGGGAATGCCGAGACCAGCAGGAAGCGGCGCACGCCCGCCTGCCGGGCGGCATCGACGGCAAGTTCAAGGCCGCGGCCATCGATGGCGTTGGTCACGTCCACCCCTGCGCCACCGGCACCGGCCGTGAACACCACCACGTCACTGCCGCGCATCTGGCCGGCCAGCGTGTCCACGTCGGTGGCGGTGAGATCACCGGTGACCGGCGTTGCGCCCAGGTCGCTCAGTTCAGCGGCCTGCTCGGCGCGGCGATGCAGCGCACGTACGTCATGCTGCTTGTCGGCCAACTGCTTGACCAGATGACGGCCGACCTTGCCGGCCGCGCCAACGATGAAGACAGTGCTCAAGACGGTTCTCCTGTTTCAATCCGCCTGTCAGGGTACGCAGGTGGATGTGACACAGCCGTCCCCATCGCGGGGCGTGGTTCAGTTGCCGCTGTACTGCGCGTCGCTGACCTGCTCCATCCACGTCACCGGTGAGCCATCGACTGCTTCGGCGATCGCGATATGGGTCATTGCGGTGGCCGCTTTCGCGCCATGCCAATGCTTGACGCCCGGCGGGATCCAGACGATGTCGCCCGGGCGGATCTCCCGCACGGGTTTGCCCCATTCCTGCACGCTGCCCACCCCTGCGGTGACGATCAGGGTCTGACCCAGTGGATGGGTATGCCACGCGGTGCGTGCGCCGGGCTCGAAGGTGACCGTGGCCCCGCCGACGCGCGCAGGCGCATCGGTCTGGAACGGTGCATCGATGCGCACACGACCGGTGAAGTAGTCCGCCGGGCCGGCCGCCGAAGGGGCGGTACCGGCACTGGTGATGCGGATGGGCGCGGTCTCGGCGGGTACGGTGGCCACCATGGAAAGCGACAGTGCTGCGGTGAACAGGTCCATGAAGCGATCTCCTGTGGGGAGCGGCGGTTCGCGCCGCCGGGAGGGTCACTGTAGGCCTGCCCCCGCACGGGCACTAGCCGCCCCGATCGACATGCAGCCATGACCGCAGCTCATCAATCACGAAAGAAAGCCGCTTGAGTTCATCAGTCCGCCGCCCTCATCATGGGCGCACATGACTGCCATGCGCTCTTGGCCCCGCCTCATGGCCCGCGAGAACTTCAACGATCTGCAGGTGTTCGTCACCGTCGCGCGCGAGCGCAGCTTCACCCGTGCGGCGGCGCAGTTGGGTGTCTCGCAATCCGCACTCAGCCACACGGTGCGCGGGCTGGAAGAGCGCCTCGGGGTGCGTCTGCTGACCCGCACCACGCGCAGCGTCTCCATGACCGAGGCCGGTGAACGTCTGTATGACACTGTCGCACCGCGCATGCAGGAGATCGAGGCCGAGGTCGCCGCGATCAGCGAGTACCGTGACCGGCCCGCTGGCACGATCCGCATCACCACGGCCGAGCATGCCGCCAACACGCTCGTGTGGCCCCGGCTGTCCGCCGTGCTGCCCGCCTACCCCGACCTGCATGTGGAACTGACCATCGACTATGGCCTGGCCGATATCGTCGCCCAGCGCTACGACATCGGCATCCGCCTGGGCGGCCGCGTGGCCAAGGACATGATTGCCGTGCCGATCAGCCCGCCGCTGCGCATGGCGATCGTGGCCAGCCCGGCCTACTTCGCCACGCATGCCGCGCCGCAGCTGCCGGCCGACCTGGCCGCGCACAACTGCATCGGGCTGCGCCTGCCCACCCACGGCGGGCTGATGGTGTGGGATCTGGAGAAGGACGGCGAGGAAGTGAACGTGCGCGTGGATGGTCAGTGGACCTTCAACGGCAGCAGCGCGATCCATCGTGCCGCACTCGTTGGTGCGGGCCTGGCCTATCTGCCCGAGGACATGGTGCGCGATGACATCGCCGCCGGTACGTTGCGGCGTGTCATGGAGGACTGGTGCGATCCCTTCGACGGGTACTACGCCTACTATCCCAGCCGCCGGCAATCCTCGAGCGCGATGAAGGTCGTGATCGAGGCGTTGCGCGCAGGCCGGTAGAACCGACCGTGTACATCAGGGACGCAGCAGCACCTTGCCGTTGCGGCCCGGCTCCAGGCTGGCCTTGGCGGCAGCGGCCACCTCGTCCAGACCGAACACGCCGTCCACCGGCAGGCTCAATCCACCGCGCGCGGCCAGCTGCAGCAGTTCGCCAACGAGGCGACGCTTGTCCTCCGGCGCCATGGCCTGGCTGACCCTGCTGCCCCAGAAGCCCTTCACCGTGGCCTGCTTGAAGATCACATCGCCCGAACTGAGCTGCATCGGCTCCCCGGTCATGGAGCCGAACGAGACCAGCGTGCCGCCATCGCCCAGCAGCGTCATCAGCTCGCTGCTGGCGCGTCCGCCAACCGAATCCACGGCGGCGGCGATCGAGGCCTTGCCGACCTTGGCCTGCACCTGGGCCATCCAGTCCGACTGCGCGGTGGAGATGGTGTGGTCGATGCCGAGCTCAGCCATTTCTGCCACGCCGGCATCGCGCCGCACCAGGTTGATGCAGTGCACCCCACGCGCCTTGGCCAGCATCGCCAAGGCCTTGCCGACCGCGCCATTGGCCGCGTTCTGGAGGATCCACTGGCCCTCCTTCACCTGCAGGAATTCCAGCAGCATCAGGGCACTGAGCGGCATGGCGATGAGCTGCGCGGCGGTGTTGTCATCGATGCTGTCCGGCATGGGGATGACCATGCGCGCCGGCGCGATGAAGGACTCGGCCCAGGTCCCATGCACCGAGGCAGCGCTGACCCGCTGGCCGATCTTCAGGCCCTCGACGCCCTCGCCCAGCGCCTCGATCACGCCGGTGCCTTCGCTGCCGCCGACCGCAGGCAGCTCGGGCTTGTAGCCGTACTGGCCACGCACGGTCCACAGGTCGTGGTTGTGGATGGGCGCCAGCACGGTGCGGATCCGCACCTCACCGGCCGCGGGGGTCGGCTGCGGCACATCGCCGCCGTGCAGGACCTGGGTCGGATCGCCAAAGGCGGTATGGATGGCAGCGCGCATCAGCCGCGCTCCTTCATCACGATGTTCATGGGGGTGTCTCCTGCAGAAGGAATCAACGGCGATGACGGTGGGCGGCGGCGATCGCGCGCGGCTGGCGGTATGCGCGTACGCGCAGCCAGACCGTCTGGATCACCACGATGATGATCAGCACCAGCGCCAGGGTGGCGATGTTGGCCGCGCCCGGCAGGTCCCAGCCGGACTGTTTGACGTACATGCCGGCCAGCGCCCAGATGACGGCGGCTGGATAGGCGAAATGCCCGCGAAGCAGCTGGTTGACCACCAGCACCAGCAGCGTGGCCAGGACCAGCAGCACCAGGCTCCAGCCGAGCATGTTGTCGGTCGGCAGCCAGCCGTAGGCGACGATCACCTGGGCGGTATTGAGGTAGGCCGCCAACGACAGCCAGCCGGCGTGCAGCCCGAGCGGGTACGCCGCCCAGGCACGCTGCCCGCCCGGGGCGGTGATCGGCGAGGCGCGGTAGGCGGCCACGATCAGGCAGAGCAAGGCAGCCCAGATGATGGCCAGCGACGGCAGGAACCACTGGTTGGAGAACACCGGCATCCAGGCGGCGGTCAGCGCGAAGCCGGCCGCGGCCCAGGGGCGGACCCCGATGATGTCCGGCTTGCGCAGGCGCAGCTGCCAGAACCCGAACAGCACATCCCACAGGAAGATCAGGCCCCAGATCGCGAAGGCGTACCCGGCAGCGACCAGCAACGTGGGGTACTGGTCGGAGACTGCACCGTTGGTCGGGCCGAACATGCCGGTCTGTGAGAACCACGCCACCACGGGCATGGCCAAGGCGGCCAACAACACGATCCAACGCATGCACCCACTCCAGCTGAAAAGAGCGGTGACGATACGCGGTTCAGGGTTAAGGCGTTGGGATGCCTCAGATTGCAAAGCCTTACTAACATAGCCTCTGCTATATTGCGGCCGTGGACAGTCAACGCCGCCCCGAGAGCTCCCCCGCCTGGCCGTCGTCGGCCGGGCATACGCCCAGCCTGGGCGAGATGAACGCCAGCGTCGCGGTGCCTACGGGTGGACATTGGTGGTTCCGCCTGCTGGCCTTCCTCGGCCCGGGCTACATGATTTCGGTCGGCTACATGGACCCCGGCAACTGGGCCACCGATATCGCGGGCGGTGCGCAGTTCGGCTATCTGCTGCTCTCGGTGATCCTGCTCTCCAACCTGATGGCCATCGTGCTGCAGGGGCTCTCGGCACGCCTGGGCATCGCGACCGGGCGTGATCTGGCGCAGGCCTGCCGCGATCATTACTCGCGTCCGGTCAACCTGGGGCTGTGGCTGCTGTGCGAGATCGCGATCATCGCCTGCGACCTGGCCGAGGTGATCGGCACCGCGATCGCATTGAAGCTGCTGTTCGGCATCCCGCTGCTGGCCGGCGCGATCATCACGGCGGTAGACGTGGTGCTGGTGCTGCTGCTGATGAACCGCGGCTTCCGCGCCCTGGAGGCGTTCGTGATCGCGCTGCTGCTGGTGATTTTCGGTTGCTTTGCGATCCAGATGATCATCGCTGCGCCGCCGCTGCAGGCGGTGCTCGCCGGGTTCATTCCGCACGCGCAGGTGGTGACCGACCCCAAGGCGCTGTACCTGGCGATCGGCATCATCGGTGCCACCGTGATGCCGCACAATCTGTACCTGCACTCCTCCATCGTGCAGACCCGCGCTTATCCGCGCACCGATGCCGGACGCCGCAGTGCGCTGCGATGGGCGGTGACGGACAGCACCATCGCGTTGATGCTCGCGCTGTTCATCAATGCCTCGATCCTGATCCTGGCCGCCGCCGTGTTCCATGCGCAGGGCCGTACCGACGTGCAGGAGATCGAGCAGGCGTATGAGCTGCTGGCGCCGATGCTCGGCGTCGGGCTGGCCTCGACCCTGTTCGCGGTCGCCCTGCTCGCCTCGGGCATCAACTCCACCGTGACGGCGACGCTGGCCGGCCAGATCGTGATGGAGGGTTTCCTGCGCCTGCGGATCGCCCCGTGGGCACGGCGCTTGATCACCCGCGGCATCGCGATCGTGCCGGTGGTGGTGGTCACCGCGATCTATGGCGAGCAAGGCACCGCGCGATTGCTGGTGCTGAGCCAGGTACTGCTCTCGATGCAGCTGCCGTTCGCGGTGGTGCCGCTGGTGCGGTTCGTCTCGGACAAGGCCAAGATGGGGGCGCTGGTGGCGCCACGCTGGCTGATCGTGCTGTCGTGGCTGATCGGCGGGTTGATCATCGTGTTGAACGTGAAACTTCTCGTGGATGTGTGGCGGGGCTGAGCGGTGGCACTTGACCTCAACGTTGGTTGAGGTGGCACAGTGCAGCCTCCTTATTCCACTGGCAACGCCAGATCGAGCCCTGCAATGACCGACACCTCGCAGCACGCGTTATGGAATGGCCCGGCCGGTGAGGCCTGGGTGGAGGCGCAGCGCATCCTCGATCAGATGTTCGCACCGCTGGCCACTCACCTGCTCGATGCCATCGCGCCGGGTACCGATGCCCAGGTGCTGGATGTGGGCTGCGGGACCGGCGCGGTGGCGCTGGCCATTGCCGGGCGGCTGGGTCCGGAGGCACACGTCACCGGGGTCGACATCTCGGCCCCGATGCTCGCCTTGGCGCGTGAACGCGCGCAGCGCGCCGGGCTGGCAGTGGACTTCATCGTCGCCGATGCGCAGCAGCATGCGTTCGCACCCGGGAGTCTGGACCGGATCGTGTCGCGCTTTGGCGTGATGTTCTTCGATGACCCGGTGCAGGCCTTCGGTCAGTTGCAGCGCGCCGCCAAACGCGGCGGCGTGCTGCAGGCGCTGGCCTGGCGCGGTCCGGACGAGAACGCGTTCATGACCACCGCCGAGCGCGCCGCGGCACCCTGGCTGAGCTTGCCACCTCGCCAGCCCGGGGCACCGGGTCAGTTTGCGTTTGCCGACCAGGCCCGGGTCGAGCAGATCCTGAGGGACGGCGGCTGGGAGGATATCGAGCTGCTGCAGCTGGATGTGGTGTGCCGCATCGACCGTTCGGATCTGGCGACCTACGTCTCGCTGCTCGGACCGGTCGGGAGCGCGCTGCGCAATGACGACCTTGCTGCGGACGTCCGAACGCAGGTGATCGACGCGGTGCTGCGTGCGTTCGAGCCGTTCGTCGACGCCGATTCAGTGACGTTCACTGCTGCCTGCTGGGACGTGCGCGCCCGCGCGTGGTGACGGCCGGCCGGATCCACGCCCTGCGCGGACGCCAGCTTCGGACTGTCTAGCGCCTGGCCATCAGCGTGCTGGTCAGCAGCATCGCTACCAGCGCCATCGCCGCTGCGGTCACGAATGCATACGCGGCACCATCGGCATACGCCTGGCGCGCCAGCAGTGTCAGGGTGTCGTGTGCCGCCCCGGACACGGACAGCTCGCCGACCACCACGCGCTCGATCAGCGCCGGCGACCCTGTCTGCCCTGCCTCGCTCAGCGCCCCGCGGGCGGCGTCGCGTACGTGGCTGGACAACACCGCGCCCAGCGTGGCGAACCCGATCAGGATGCCGGAGAAGCGCGCGGTGGTGCTGATGCCGGAGGCCATGCCGGCGCGGTCCGGCGGGATCACGCTCATGATGGCCTTCTGTGTTTCGCCGTTGAGCAGGCCACCGCCACTGCCGAGCACGGCCATCGCCAACAGCAGACCGGAATCGCTGTGTTGCCACAGCGCCAACGCGATGCCCAGGTTGCCGATCACGGCAACGCCCAGGCCCAGCGCCAGGATCCGACCGGGCGCCCACCGCGTCCCCAGCCGGCGCCCCGCGAACGGGAGCAGCAGCATCGCCAGCGCGAACGGCAGCATGTGCATGCCGGCCTGCAGCACGCTGTCACCGCGGGCGTTCTGCAGCAACAACGGCAGCAACGAGGCCATCACCTGCACGCAGGCGGCGTAGGCGAACATCGCCAGCACCGCGCCCACCAGTGCAGGCGCACGGAACAGGCGCAGATCCAGCATGGGCTGGGCACGGCGCTGCTCGACCACGATGAAGCCCGCGCCCAACGCGGTGCCGGCCAGCAGCCACGGCAGCACCGCGGCACTGCCCCAGCCCTCCACGGGGCCACGGATCAGCGCCCAGGTCCAGGACAGCATGCTGCCGGCGAACAGCAGCACGCCCGGCACATCGATGCGGCGGCTGACCGGATCGCGCGACTCGGGCACGAAGGCCCAGCTCAGGCTCGCCAGCAGCAGGCACAGCGGAAGATTGATATGGAAGGCCCAGCGCCAGCCAAACCAGGTGGCGATAGCGCCGCCGATCAGTGGTGCGAGCACCATGGTCAGGCCCATGATCGCGCCCCAGATCGCCCACGCGCGCGCGCGTGATGTCGGGGTCTGGTGCGCATGGCCGATCAGCGACAGCGCTGGCGCCAGCATGAAGGCTGCGGCCGCCCCCTGCCCGGCCCGTGCCAGGTACAAGGCCATGGCGGTGCCGGCGATACCGCACGCGACCGAGGTCAGCGCGAACAGGCTCAGGCCGATCAGGAACAGGCGTCGACGCCCGATCCGGTCGGCCAGGGTGCCGGCGGGCAGCAGCAGCGAGGCGAAGCACAGCACATAGGCACTGACCACCCATTCGATGTCTGCGAACGAGGCCGACAGATCGCGGGCGATGGTCGGCAGGACCACGCCGACCACGTTGGTATCGAGCACGGTGAGCGCACAGCCAGCCGAGCCGAGCAGCAGGACGAAGTCCGCGCGGTCCGCGCCGGCCCGGCTCATGGCCGCGCGATCCCTCCCGCCACCGCCAGCCGCACGCGCAGCTTCTCGACGATGTCCCGTTCGTTCATTGCATAGCCGTAGACATCCTGCAGCTGCCCGTCAGCGCCGAGCAGGAACCACGAGGCGGTGTGCTCGAAGGTGGCCATGTCGCCCTCACCCACGCGCCGGTAGCTCACGCCCAGGCTTTCGGCAATGGCGCGGGTACCGGGTTCGTCAGCGGCGAGGCCCAGGAACGTGGTATCGAAGGCCGCCAGATACTCGCGCAGGTGCGCAGGCGTATCGCGCTGCGGATCGACGGTGACGAAGGCCACCTGCAGCTGCGCTGCCGCCGGGCCCAGCAGCTGCTTGATCTGAACCGCCTTGACCAGGCTCAGCGGGCACACTTCGGGGCAATGGGTGAAGCCGAAGAACAGCAGGGTCGGCTTGCCCTGCAGATCGCGAATGGCGAGCGTGCGCCCGTCGCTGCTCTCAAACTTGACCGCCCCCAGTGCCGCCTGGCCCATCACCGGCGCCTGGCCGTCGGCGCAGCCGCCCAGCAGCGCCAGCGTGAGCAGGCCCGCCGCTGCCCAGCGCGTCACTTCACCGCCCCGTGCGACACCAGGCCATCGCGCACACTGAACTCCACCACCTGCGCCGCGCTGCGGGCAAACTGCAGCGTCACCCGCACCGTCTGGCCGGCCGACACCGGCCGCTTCGGCTTCAGCAGCATCAGGTGGTAGCCACCGGGCTGCAGCGCGACGGTCTGGCCCTCCGGCAAGGCCAGGCCATCGGGCAGCGCTTCCATGCGCATCACTTCCCCGTCCATGCGCATGGCATGGATCTGCACCTCGGCAAACGCCGGGGACGCGGCCGACAGCAGCCGGTCCTCGCCGCCGCCGTTATGCAGCTGCACATACCCGGCCGCCACGTGCGCCGCCGGCGGTGGCAGGCGCACCCACGCATCGCTGACCGACACCGTTGCCGCGGTGTGGGCCTGCGCGGCCGCAGCCACCACCGGCATCACGGAACACGTCAACAGCAGCCCGGCAGCCAGGACACCCGAGCGTGACCAGCTCATGGCGCGGCCGACATCTGCATCGGCATCATGTTGAGGTTGGCGTTGTGCATCACCCACAGCGAACCGGCCACCACGATGGCGATCAGGAACGCGGTGCACAGGAAGATGCCGGTGTTCTCGCGCTGGCTGCGCCCTGCCCCGATATGCAGGAACAGCACCAACTGGGCGACCAGCTGCACCACGCACAGCACCACGATGGCGGTCAGCCGCAGCGGCTGCGGCACCAGATCGGTCATGACCACGCCGAACGAGGCGCCGGTGAGCACCAGGCACAGCAGCAGGCCGAGGATGTAGCCCTTCAGAGTGGCGTGGCCGCTCATACAAACTCCCTCAGGTAGACGAAGGTGAACACACAGATCCAGATCAGATCCAGGAAGTGCCAGAACTGGCTCAGGCAGGCCAGGCGGCGCCGCACGATGCCGTCCAGGCCGAACGTCAGCACCTGGTGGATCATGATCGCGAGCCACAGCAGGCCGAAGGTGACGTGCAGGCCGTGGGTGGCCACCAGCGTGAAGTACGCCGAGAGGTAGGCACTCACATCCGGGGTGGCGCCTTCATGGATCAGCTCGGCGAACTCATACAGCTCCATGCCGATGAAGACCGCACCGAGCACGCCGGTCACGGCCAGCCAGCCCACCACCTGGTTGCGTTTGCCGGCCTGCATGCCGAGCATCGCCAGGCCGAAGGTGAAGCTGCTCAGCAGCAGCACCACCGTTTCGGAGAGCACGAAGCCGAGCTTGAACAGTTCCTTGCCGCTGGGGCCATCGGCCGTTCCGTTGAGCAGCACGCCGAAGGTGGCGAACAGCACCGCGAAGATCAGGCAGTCGCCCATCAGGTACATCCAGAACCCGACGACGGTCTTGTTGCCGTCGTCGTGGTGCTCGTGGGCGTGGTCGTGATGACCGGCCGCGAGCTGCCCGTGCTGCGTGGCAGCGGTCAGGGTATCGCCGCTCATGCCTTGGCTCCTTCCATCTGCGCGAAGTGCGCCTCTTCGATGCGCTTCACCTCGGCGGCGGGCACGTAATAGTCCACATCACGGTCATACGAGCGCAGCACGAAGGTCGCGATCACACCGATCAGGCCGATGCCGGCCAGCGCCCACATGTGCCAGACCAGGGCGAAGCACAGCACCAGGCTGAACACCGAGATCACCACACCCGACGCGGTATTGCGCGGCATGTGGATGTCCTCGTAGGTGTCCTGGCGTTGCCAGGCCCGGCCGTGCTGCTTGTCGTCCCAATGCTGCTCCAGCGAGGTGATCGCCGGCAGCGTGGCGAAGTTGTAGAACGGCGGTGGCGAGGACGTGGCCCACTCCAGGCTGCGCGCGTTCCACGGGTCGCCGGTGAGGTCCATGTTGGCCTTGCGGTCACGCACGCTGACATAGAACTGGATGAACATCGCGGCGATACCGGCGGCGATCACCAGCGCACCGATGGCGGCCACGATCAGCCACGGCTGGTAACCCTCCACCCCGTAGTGGTTCATGCGGCGGGTCATGCCCTTGAAGCCCAGCACGTACAGCGGCATGAAGGCCAGATAGAAGCCGACCAGCCAGCACCAGAACGAAATCTTGCCCCAGCGCTCGTTGAGGGTGAAACCAAACGCCTTCGGGAACCAGAAGCTGATGCCGGCCAGGCAGCCGAACACCACGCCGCCGATGATCACGTTATGGAAGTGCGCGATCAGGAACAGGCTGTTGTGCAGCACGAAATCCGCACCCGGGATCGCCAGCATCACGCCGGTCATGCCACCCAGCGCGAAGGTGACCATGAAGCCGATGGTCCACATCGTCGAGGAGTGGTAACGGATCCTGCCGCGGTACATGGTGAACAGCCAGTTGAACAGCTTCACCCCGGTGGGGATCGAGATGATGGAGGTCATGATGCCGAAGAAGGCATTGACGTTCGCACCCGAGCCCATGGTGAAGAAGTGGTGCAGCCACACGAAGAACGACAGGATGCCGATCGACGAGGTGGCATAGACCATCGAGCGGTAGCCGAACAGCGGCTTGCCCGAGAACGTGGCGATGATCTCCGAGAACGCGCCGAAGCACGGCAGGATCAGCACGTAGACTTCCGGGTGGCCCCAGATCCAGATCAGGTTGACGTACATCATGGCGTTGCCGCCGGCGTCATTGGTGAAGAAATGCATCCCGAAATAGCGATCCATGGTCAGCAGCGCCAGGGTCGCGGTCAGCACCGGGAAGATCGCCACGATCAGGATGTTGGTGATCAATGCGGTCCAGGTGAACACCGGCATCTTCATCAGGTCCATGCCCGGCGCACGCATCTTGAGGATGGTGACGATGAAGTTCAGGCCGGTCAGCGTGGTGCCGATGCCGGAGACCTGCAATGACCAGATGTAGTAGTCCACGCCCACCGTGGGGCTGTACTCGATGCCGGACAGCGGCGGATACGCCACCCAGCCGGTCGCGGCGAAATCGCCGACGAACATCGACAGCATCACCAGCACCGCGCCCACCGCCGACAGCCAGAAGCTGAGCGAGTTGACGAATGGGAATGCCACGTCGCGCGCGCCGATCTGCAGCGGCACCACGATGTTCATCAGGCCCACGATGAGCGGCGTGGCCACGAAGAAGATCATGATCACGCCGTGCGCGGTGAAGATCTGGTCGTAGTGTTCCGGCGGCAGGTAGCCGGCGCTGTCATTGGCGGCGATGGCCTGCTGGGCACGCATCATCAGCGCATCGGCGAAGCCGCGCACCAGCATGACCAGGGCCAGGATGATGTACATCACGCCGATTTTCTTATGGTCCACCGAGGTGATCCACTCGGTCCAGAGGTAGCCCCACTTCTTGTAATACGTGATGGCCGCGACGATCGCCACACCCAGCAGCAGCGAGCCCACCAGCGCCGACATGATGATCGGGTCGTGGTAGGGAATCGCTTCGAGGTTCAACTTTCCAAGCACAATCAGTTCTCCGCGGTACGGCTGGCAGACGCGGCCAGGCTTACGAGTTGGGATGTCGCGCCGGGTTCTTCGCCGGGCAGGCAGATTTCGTCGTCGGGCATGCCGCCATAGCGGCGCAGGATGCTGTCGAACAGGCCGGTATCCACGCTGGCGAAGCGCTGCATCGGCGCGCCGTGGGTCGGCTTCTCCAGCTCGGCCAGGCGGGCCTGGTTCAGATGGACGGCGGTGCCGCGCGACTGCGCCAGCCACTGGTCGAAGTCCGCCGCCGTCACCACCCGCGCATCGAACTTCATGTCCGAGAAACCCGAGCCGCTGTAGGCCGATGACATCCCGGCATAGGTGCCCGGCGTGTGCCCGATCAGGTGCAGGCGGGTCTGCATCGCCGGCATGGTGTAGACCATGCTGCCCAGCTGCGGCACGAAGAAGGCATTCATCATCGACTCGGAGGTCAGCTTGAAGGCGACCGGCGTATCGACCGGCATCACGAGCTCATTGACCGTGGCCACGTTGTGGTCCGGATAGATGAACAACCACTTCCAGTTGAGCGAGACCACTTCCACGCGCAGCGCGGGCGTGTCCGATTCGATCGGGCGGTAGGGATCCAGCGCGTGGGTGCTCTTCCAGATCAATACACCCAGAACGACCACGATCAGGCACGGAATCGTCCACACCACCACTTCGATCGCGGTGGAGTGCGACCAGTTGGGTGCGTAGGTGGCCTTCTTGTTCGACTCGCGGTAGTGCCACGCGAAGTACAGCGTGAGGATGATCACCGGGATCACCACCAGCAGCATCAGGCCGGTGCAGACCAGGATCAGCTGCATTTCCTGCTCGGCGATGCTGCCCATGGGATTGAACAGCTCCAGGTTCTTGCAGCCTGTGAGCAGCGGCAGCAGCGCTGCCAGGCCGAACCAGCGTCCGGCGCGGGCTCGACCGGCCAGCGTGGCGCGGCGAGCGGAGTGTGTAGCGGGGTTCATGCGTGACGGCCCTTCCAACGCAGTGCCGGGCCGGGCGGCCCGGATCATGAAAAGTGGCGAACACCCCCCTGCATGACCGATATGCATGGGGGGTGCCCGCCGCAGCCGCGTACGTTAGGCAACGACATGATCCATACATGATGCGACACACTGTCGCAGCCGCTCGCCCTGGCGCGCGTACCATGCGCGCATGGAATGGAGCCCCCTCATCGCCGATGGCCACGGGCCGGTGTACCTGCGCATCGTGCAGGCGCTGGAACGTGCGGTGTGGTCCGGTGCGTTACGTCCCGGCCAGCGCCTGCCTGCACAGCGTGCGCTGGCCACCGAGCTGAAGGTGGACCTCACCACCATCACCCGTGCTTTCACCGAGGCACGCAAGCGCGGGCTGATCGATGCGCGTGGCCCGCTGGGGTCGTTCGTCGCGCCGCCGCAGGTGGAACTTGCCCAGCTGGTGGACCTGAGCATGAACCTGCCGCCCAGCCCCGGCGGCGGCCAGGTCGCGGACATGCTGCAGCGTGGCCTGTCATCGGTGCTGACCCGCAGCGACGTCGGCAACCTGATGACCTATCACGTGGGCGGCGGAAGCCGGGCGGATCATCGGGCTGCACAACAGTGGCTCAAGCCGATCCTCGGCAAGCTGGATGCCGACACCTTGATCGTCACGGAAGGCGCGCAGGCTGCGCTTTCCGCCCTGTTGCTGGCGCTGACCGACGCCGGTGACACGATTCTGTGCGAGGCGCTGGTCTATCCCGGGCTGCTGCATGCCGCGCGGGTGCTGCAGCGGCACCTTCAGGTGGTCGAGTGCGACGAGCACGGGATGCGCCCGGATGCGCTGGCCCGTACCGCGAAAGAACGGGGTGCGCGCGTGGTCTATCTCAACCCGACCGCGCAGAACCCCACCGCCCACACGATGCCGCAGGCACGCCGCGAAGCGTTGGCGGAGGTGATCCGCGCGCAGCACCTGCAGCTGATCGAAGACGACCCCTACTGGCTGCTGCTGGAGGACGCCCCTGCCCCGCTCGCGCTGCTGGCGCCACGGCACGCCTGCTACATCTCCACGCTCTCCAAGTGCCTCAGTCCAGGCCTGCACACCGGCTTCGTGCGCCTTCCCGAAGGCATGGACCGGCAGCCGATGCTGGATGCGCTGCGCGCGGTGAACCTGATGGCACCGCCACTGATGAACGCCCTGGTGACGCAGCTGATCCTGGACGGCTCCGCCCAGGCCATGCTGACACTGGTGCAGGACGAAGCGGCCGAACGACGCTATCTGGCGCGGTCGGCGTTGTCGCCGCGGTTCCTGCAGCATTGCGCGGGCGTGCACGCCTGGTGCCGTCTTCCCGCGCACTGGACCGATGCCAGCCTCACCCACGCCGCGCGCCTGCAGGGGCTGGGCATCGCACCGTCATCGGCGTTCACGCCCGAAGGGGTGGCGATCAACGATGCGGTGCGGATCTCATTGGGTGCCGCCGCCAACCGGCAGGAACTGCACCGGGCGCTGCGCCAGCTGGATCAGCTGATGCATGTGGCGGCGGAAAGGCCCGGCTGGACGGTGTGACGCCAGCCTTTCGGCCCGCTCAGCCGGAAACGGCTTTGGCCTGCTTCCAGACGGCTTCAAACTGGCTGGCGGTGATGGCGTCATCCGAATCCAGATCCAGCCAGGACAGCGGCTGATCGGACAGCGGGAAGCGCTCATCGGCCTGCCCGGTTTTGTCGGCCCAGACCAGCACACTGCGGTAGCTCTCCACCTGCCGGACGATCACATCGCCCTGCGCCTCGAGGTAGATCGTGCCGTTGCCGATCTCGGATTCTGCGGGGTGTTTGTAATGCTTGCGGGGCGTGCTCATGGCGGGGCGCTATCTGGCAATGAAAATGGGGCCGGGGAATATACCCTGATCCGGCCGTTCCGAGTCTGCGATCGCCGCCCGCGAACGAGGGAGTGCCGGCCGCTGGCCGGCTTCCCGTAGACCACGCAAGCAGGCACTAGACGACCGGTCTAATCACGCGTACAGTGGCGTCCATGAACTCGCCCACCACCGCCTCCCCTGTCCGTGACACGATCTTGGCCACCGGCCAGCGGATCATGGGCGCCAAAGGTTTCTCCGCCGTCGGCCTCAACGAGGTCCTTTCCGCGGCAGGGGTTCCCAAGGGCTCGTTCTACCACTACTTCGCCTCGAAGGAAGCCTTCGGCGAGGCATTGCTGGAGGACTACTTCAGCGCCTATCTCGCCGATATGGACCGCATCTTCCGCCAGCCGGGCCAGACCAAGGCCGAGCAACTGGCGGTGTACTTCCGCGCCTGGCAGGACAGCCAGTCCTTCGAGGACTGCCAGGGCAAGTGCCTGGCCGTCAAGCTCGGTGCCGAAGTGGCGGACCTTTCCGAACCCATGCGGGCCGCACTCCAACGGGGGACCACGGGGATCACCGATCAGCTGGCGCGTGCGATTGCAGCGGGTCTGGCCGACGGATCGGTGGCGACCCGGGAGCCACCCGAGGCGGTCGCCCGAAGCCTGTATCAGCTGTGGCTGGGGACCAGCATCATGGTCAAGATCGCCCGCACCACCAGCCCGTTCGACGACGCCGTGGCGTTGACCGCCCGCCTTCTGCATACCGCCCCCTGACAAAAGCCTGTCTCACGCACGCCGGCATCGGCGTGTTTCTCTCGGCCCCATCACTAGACGACCAGTCTAATCAAGCACCCACAGGAGCATCATCCATGAAAGTCCTCATCGTTCTGACCTCGCACGACGAACTCGGCGCCACCGGCAAGAAGACCGGCTTCTGGCTGGAAGAGCTGGCCGCGCCCTACTACACCTTCAAGGATGCGGGCGCCGAGATCGTGCTGGCCTCGCCCAAGGGTGGGCGGCCGCCGCTGGATCCCAAAAGCAACGAACCGGACTTCAAGACCGACGCCACCCGCCGTTTCGAAGCAGACGCGGATGCCAACGCGCAGCTGGCCAACACCGTGCGGCTGGACAGCGTTTCGCAGGCCGAGTTCGATACCGTGTTCTATCCCGGCGGCCACGGCCCGCTGTGGGACCTCGCCGAAGACACCCACTCCATCGCGCTGATCGAAGCCTTCATCGCCGCCGGCAAGCCGGTCGCGCTGGTCTGCCATGCGCCGGGCGTGCTGCGTCACGTCACGACTGCCGAGGGTGCCCCGCTGGTGCAGGGCAAGAAGGTCACGGGCTTCACCAACACCGAAGAAGATGCCGTCGGCCTGACCGAGGTGGTGCCGTTCCTGGTCGAGGACATGCTCAAGGCGGCGGGCGGCCACTATTCCAAGGGACCGGACTGGGGCTCGTATGTGGTCAGCGATGGCTTGCTGATCACCGGCCAGAATCCGGCCTCGTCGGCCGAAGCGGCTGAGGTGCTGGTGAAGCGACTCGCGTCCGCCACCAAGGCCTGAGCCGCCGCGACGGCATCGGATTTCACGGTGCCCCACGCCGCCAGGGACGGCAGCAGCGGCAGAAGATGTTTCATGCACATGCGTTGTCCTCCGGGATGGCGTGGGACCGCCAACTCATGGCGTGGCAGGGAATCCAGCATCGGCCAGCGCGGCCAGGAAGGCGGCCCGCTCGCGGTCGCTCTCCACGCGTACTTCGCGCGCGGGCGGATCGGTCTCGATGCGTGCGTGTGGATCAACGCCCTGCAGGGCCTTGGTGACGGAGCGGGCGCAGCCGCCGCAGGTCATGGTGGGAAGGGTGAAACGATGCATCGGGCGACCTCGCCGTGGTGGGTGTCAGCCCACTGTCGGGGATGACAACGTGGCAAGGTCAAGGCCTTAACGCGTCCGCGCCCTTTGTGCAGGGCATGAACGCCACCGGGTCGATCAGGACTGTGGCGTGCGGGCCGCGCGCCCGCGCGAGGACACCGGCGTATCCGCACCGAACAACGGGGTTTTGCGAGGCTTGCCGGCTGATGCGGTCTCCGCCGGCGCGGAAACGGGCTGGGCCAGGCCGGCGATGATCGGGCAATCCGGCCGGTCATTGCCGTGGCAGTGCGCGGCCAGATGCTCCAGCGTCTGCACCATCGCCTGCAGCTCAGCGATCTTCGCCTTCAGCCCACCCACGTGCGACAGCGCCACCGCCTTGACGTCGGCACTGGCACGCTCGCGGTCCTGCCACAGCACCAGCAGTTCGCCGATCTGTTCGACTGAAAAACCGAGATCGCGCGCGCGGCGGATGAAGCGCAGGCTGTGTGCGTCCTGCGGGCTGTAGTGCCGGTAGCCCGCCTCCGAGCGCGCCGGCGGCGGGATCAGGCCGATCTGCTCGTAATAGCGGATCATCTTTGCCGACACGCCCGAAAACGTCGCGGCTTCACCGATATTCATCGTCCGGTCCTCATCTCACTTTCCACCATGCCGGTGCCCAGCGTATCGGCCTGCATCGGTGCATGGAAGCGCTTGAGCCGCAGCGCATTGCCGAGCACGAATACACTGGACAATGCCATCGCCGCCGCAGCGAAGATCGGCGAGAGCAGCGTGCCGTTTAACGGGTACAGCAGGCCAGCGGCCACCGGGATCAGCACCGCGTTGTAGGCGAAGGCCCAGAACAGGTTCTGCTTGATGTTGCGGATCGTCGCCTGGCTCAGGGCGATCGCGTTGGGCACGCCGCGCAGGTCGCCGGACATCAGCACCACGTCGGCCGCCTCGATCGCCACATCGGTGCCGGTACCGATGGCCAGGCCGACATCGGCCTCGGCCAGCGCCGGTGCGTCATTGATCCCGTCACCGACGAAGGCCACCTTGGCGCCACCCGCACGGAAACGCTTGAGCGCGGCGACCTTGCCATCGGGCAGCACCTCGGCGGCCACTTCATCGATGCCCAGCTGGCGCGCGATGGCCGCCGCCGTGGCCGCGTTGTCACCGGTGATCATCGCCACCTTCAGGCCCAGCGCGTGCAGGGCCTGGATCGCCGCGGGGGTGCTTTCCTTGATCGGGTCGGCCACGGCGATCACCGCCGCCAGACGCCCATCGATGGTGGCATACAGCGGGCTCCTGCCCTGCTCGCCGAGCCGCTGCGCGGTGGGCCGGAAGGCGGTCACATCCAGACCCAGCCGGGTCATGTAGCGGTCCGCGCCGACGGCCACGGTGCGGCCACCGACCTGCGCGGACACACCGAAGCCGGGCACCGCCTCGAAGCGCTCGAGGGGCGCCAGTGCCAGCCCACGCGTTTTGGCGGCAGCCACGATGGCCTCGGCGATGGGATGCTCCGAGCGGGTTTCCACCGCAGCGACCAGCGCCAGCACCTCATCGGCCTGGAAACCATCGGCCGGCTCCAGGTCGGTCAGTTCGGGACGGCCCTTGGTCAGCGTGCCGGTCTTGTCCAGCGCGATCACGCTCACATCGCGCAGTGCCTGCAGCGCCTCGCCCTTGCGGAACAGCACGCCCAGCTCCGCCGCGCGGCCGGTGCCGACCATGATCGAGGTCGGCGTGGCCAGGCCCATCGCACAAGGGCAGGCAATGATCAGCACCGCCACCGCATTGACCAGCGCAAAGGTCAGCGCCGGTGCCGGACCGAACACCAGCCACACCAGGAAGGTCAGCGCGGCTGCAGCCATCACCGCCGGCACGAACCACATGGTGACCCGGTCGACCAGCGCCTGGATCGGCAGCTTGGAGCCCTGTGCCTGCTCGACCAGACGGATGATCTGGGCCAGCACGGTATCCCCGCCCACCTTGGTGACACGGAAGCTGAAGGCACCGGTGGTGTTGAGGGTGCCCCCGACCACCTCGGCGCCCACGGCCTTGGCCACCGGTACCGGCTCGCCGGTGATCATGCTCTCATCCACATAGGACGCCCCCTCCACCACCGCGCCGTCCACCGGCACCTTCTCGCCCGGGCGGACCAGTACGACATCGCCGAGCGTGACCTCGTCCAGCGGCACCTCGACGTTCTCACCGCCACGTTGCACGCGTGCAGTCCGCGCCTGCAGCCCGACCAGGCGCTTGATCGCCTGCGAGGTACGGCCCTTGGCCCGCGCCTCGAGCGTTCGCCCGAGCAGGATCAGGGTCACGATGACGACCGCCGCTTCAAAGTAGACGTTGGCGGTACCCGGCGGCAGCACGCCCGGGGCGAAGGTGGCGACCACCGAGTAGCCATAGGCCGCCGCGGTGCCGAGCGAGACCAGCGAGTTCATGTCCGGGGCGCCGCGCAGCAGTGCCGGCACGCCCTTGCGGAAGAAGCGCAGGCCCGGCCCGAACAGCACCAGCGTGGCCAGCGCGAACTGCAGGTACCAGCTGGTCTGCAGGCCAACGGTATGCATCACCCAGTGGTGCATGGCCGGGACAAGGTGCGAGCCCATTTCCAGAATGAACACCGGCAAGGTCAGCAGCGCCGCCAGCAGCAGGGAGCGGCGCAGCGCGCGGGCTTCGCCTTCGCGGCGTTCCTCCTCCTGGTCACCGGCCTTGGCCGTGCTCACGCTGACCGGGCGCGCGGTGTAGCCGGCGTTCTCCACGGCGGCCTGAAGATCGGCGACGGACACCGTGCCGGCCAGATGGCGAACCTGCGCCCGCTCCGTGGCCAGGTTGACGCTGGCGGCGATCACGCCCGGCAGCTGCGCAAGACTCTTTTCCACGCGACCGACGCAGGACGCACACGTCATCCCCTCGATGCTCAGCTCGGTGGTCTCTTCGCGGACGTTGTAGCCCGCGCTTTCGATGGCGCGCACCGCAGCCTGCGGGTCGGGCGCCCCGATGAAGCTGAGATCGGCCCGCTCGGTGGCAAGGTTGACCGAGGCGCTCTGCACGCCGGGGACGGCGGTCAGCGCGCGCTCCACCCGGCCCACGCAGGAGGCGCAGGTCATGCCCTCGATGGGCAGGCTCAGGCGGCTGAGCGGCGCGCCGGACCGGGAAGCAACGGAAGACATGGGGCAGTCCTTGGGGTGAGGTTACCTGCCACCCTAAAGATTCCCATCATGGGAAGGTCAAGCCCCCTCTTAACGGGGACGGGGGTAATTATTAATCCCCTCCGTCCCCGTTAAGGATTATGGCTGGGCGGGCGTCCCGTCGTGGGTGACCCGCCAGATCGTGTTGGAGAGGTCATCGGCAACGATCAGTGCACCACGCGGGTCGACCGTGACACCTACCGGGCGGCCGCGCGTCTTGCCGTCCTCGCCGAAGAAACCGCTCACGAAATCGATCGGCTCGCCGGCCGGGCGGCCATTGCTGAAGGGCACGAACACGACTTTGTAGCCGACCGGGGGATTGCGATTCCAGCTGCCGTGCTCGCCCACAAACACGCCATCGGCAAACTGCGTACCCATCACTTCGGACGAGAAGGCCACGCCCAGTGCGGCCACATGCGAGCCCAGTGCGTAATCCGGGGCGATCGCCGAGGCGACCTTCTCCGGGTTCTGCGGCATCACCCGGCGATCCACATTCTTGCCCCAGTAGCTGTAAGGCCAGCCATAGAAGCCGCCCTCCTTCACCGAGGTGAGGTAATCGGGCACGAGGTTCGGGCCGATCTCATCGCGCTCGTTGACCACCGCCCACAGCGTGCCGGTGCCCGGCTGGATCGCCAGCGCGGTGGGATTGCGGATACCGGTGGCGTAATCCTTGTGCGCGCCGGTGGCCACATCGATCTGCCAGATCCGCGCGCGATCGATCTCCACCGCCATGCCGCGTTCGGTGATGTTGCTGTTGGAGCCGATACCCACGTACAGATAGCGGCCATCGGCACTGGCGGTCATCGCCTTGGTCCAGTGATGGTTGATCGCCGCGGGCAGATCGGTCAGCTTCACCGGTGCGCCGCTCGCCTTGGTCTGGCCTTCCTGGTAGTCAAAGCGCACCACCGCATCCTGGTTGGCCACGTAGATCGCATTGCCGATCATCGCCAGGCCATACGGCGCGTTGAGCTTGTCGGCAAAGACTGTTTTCAGTTCGTAGGTGCCGTCGCCATCAGCGTCGCGCAGCAGGGTCAGGCGGTTGCCGCTCTTGACTGACGTGTTGCCCTTGGCCTTGATCTTGCCGGCAATGACATCCTTCGGCTTCAGGGCAGGCGCACTGCCGCCACGACCTTCAGCGACCAGAATATCGCCGTTGGGCAGCACCAGGGTCTGCCGCGGAATGCCCAGATCGGTGGCGATCGCCGAGATGCGGTAGCCCTTCGGCACCGTCGGCAACATGTCGCCCCACTGCGCCGGCTTGGCGATGGTCATGTCCGGCATCAACCCGCGATGCGGCTTGGGCATCTCCGGGTTGCCGCCATACTGCTCCAGCTCGGGCGCCTTGCCGCTGCAGGCAGCGAGTGCGACCGCAAGCGCGGACACCGAAAGAAGGCGGAACGTCGTCTGGCGGCTCATCGCACACCTCCCACGCGCAGGCTGGACAGGCCCACCCAGGTGGCGACCAGCGCCAGCACCGTCAGGATCACCGAGAGCACCAGCCCCGCCGGCATCACTGCCCAAGCGTCGCGCGCATGGTGCAGGCAGTTGATGAGGCCCACGCCCCATATCACCGCCAGAATCACCACGTAAGCGAGGTTGCGACTGCCACGGACCAGACCAACGATCCCGCACAGCAGGGCCAGCGTGGTCATCACCATCGCACCGATCAGCAGCCAGGACGCAAAGTTGGCCCACTGGATCTCGTACGAACTCCAGTATGCGTAGTCCGCCAGCAGTGCGCCGAGGAACAGCGGCAGCACGCCGCCCAGTACAGCGGCGTGGAACGGATGGATGACCCATGATCGGGTCAGGACAACGGTCGAAGCCATGGTGGTCTCCTGGTGAGGGGGCGAATCTCTTCCGATCCTGCCATCCCCGGCGTGACGGGGGTGCCGATGGTCCGATGGACTCAGGGATCGGCCAGGTCCCAATACGGCGGCGACCCGATCGCATCGGTCAGGAACGCCGAGACCTCGCGGACCTTGCGCGAGCGCAGCTTGTTTTCCGGTGAGAGCAGCTGCAGGTGCACGCGCTCGGACTGCGGGGAAAACTCCCACTCGCCGAGCAGCTTGACCATGCCGCCGCCCTGGAGGGTTTCCGCGTTGAACAGCCAGGTCGGGAACAGCACTACACCGCGCCCGGCGATGGCCGCGGCCAGCAGCGCTTCGGCATTGTTGCTGCGCAGCGGTCCGGTCACGTTCAAGGCCTTGAACGGTGCCTCCGGCGTAGCGCGGAAGTACCACTTCTGGATGCCCAGCTGCCCCTTGTAGACCAGGCACTGATGCTGCAGCAGATCCTCGGGGCGCTGCGGCGTGCCATGCGCGGCCAGATAGACCGGGCTGGCGGCGAGGATGTTCCGGTGCGGGGCGATGACTTTGCCGATCAGCCCGGAGTCCACCAGCGGCCCGACCCGGATGGTGATGTCCACGCCCTCCTGCACCGGATCGATCAGCGTGTCGGTGAGCGTGAGTTCCACGATCAGCTCGGGGTATCTGGCCTGCAGCGTGTTGACGATATGCGCGATGTGCAGCCGCCCCAGCGATTCGGGCGCGTTGATGCGGATCAGGCCGCGCAGTTCCGCGTCGCGGCCTTCCAGCTGTTCGACCGCTTCATCCAGCAGATCCACGGCATCGCGCACCTGCAGATGGAACTGCTCGCCGGCTTCGGTCAGCCGCACCGCGCGCGTGCTGCGGTAGAACAACTGCTGCCCCACGTCCTGCTCCAGCGCGGCGATGAAGCGCGACACCGACGAGGCCGGAACGCGGTAGTGCCGCGCCGTGGCCAGGAAGCTGCCGGTGGCGGCGACGGTAAGGAAATAGCGGAGCGCTTTGAGTTGCATGGGGAAGGCCTCGGCATCTGAATTCCGATTCCAGCAATAGTTATTTGCCGGATGGCCCGATTGTGACGGATATCGCACGCCCATAGGATGAGGTCAGGCGTCTGGCGTTCCCGCCATGCCCTCCCCCTTCCCCTCTCCCGGACCCATCATGAGCTCCCTTTTCAATACGTTCGACCTCGCGGGCATCCCGCTGCGCAACCGCGTGGTCATGGCCCCGCTGACCCGTGCACGCGCCCCGCAGGATGCCGCCGATGAACGAACGGCGCTGTACTACGCCCAGCGTGCCACCGCCGGCCTGATCGTAAGCGAGGGCACCCCCATTTCCCGCGAGGGCCAAGGCTATCTGTTCAATCCCGGCATCTTCACGGCCGAGCAGATCGCCGGCTGGCGCCTGACCACCGATTCGGTCCATGCCCTGGGCAGCCGCATGTTCGCCCAGCTCTGGCATGTCGGTCGCGTCTCCCACCCGACCATCCAGGCCGACGCTGCGCGTCCGGTCAGCGCCAGTTCGAAGCTGCCGGTCGGCGCGCAGGCGTTCGGCTATGACGACACCGGCACGCCCGCGCTGGTCGCCTCACCGGCGCCTCGCCAGCTTCAGACCGATGAGATCCCGCGCATCGTGGCCGACTTCGCACAGGCGGCCGCCAATGCCATCGAGGCCGGCTTCGACGGCGTGGAGATCCACGGCGCCAACGGCTACCTGCATGAGCAGTTCATCAACCCGCTCGTGAATGATCGGACCGACGCGTATGGTCCGCAGACGCTCGACAACCGCCTGCGCTTCACGCTGGAGGTGATCGACGCGGTGGTCGCCCGCATCGGCGCGTCGCGCACCGCGATCCGTCTGTCGCCCTATGGCCAGCTGTTCGACATGCCGCTGTACCCGGAGATCGACGCGACCTACACCGCCCTGATCCAGGCCATCGGGCAGCGCGGCCTGGCGTATGTGCACCTGATGGACCAGTCCGGCTTCAAGGTCGGCCAGAAGTCGGTCGATGGTGCCGGTGACTCGGGCTTCAGTGGCCTGTTGCGCACGCTGAAGCCGCATCTGCCCGGCACCGCGCTCATCCTCGCCGGTGGCATGACCCGCGAGCGCGCCGAGCAGCTGATCGATGCGGGCCTGATCGACCTGGCGGCCTTCGGCACTGCCTTCATCAGCAACCCGGACCTGGTGGCACGCCTGCAGCATGGCTGGCCGTTGGCCCCTGCCGATCGCGAAACGTTCTATGGCGGCGGCGCGGCCGGCTACGTCGATTACCCGGCGTACGCCCCGGCCCACGAACAGGCAGCCTCCGAGGCCGCCTGACGGAACGGGCACGCGAACGGGGGGACATTTCGTCCCCCCGTTCGTCGATCCTTCCACGCGATGGCCGCAGCCGCTACTTGCCCGTCACTGCTTCCTGCAGCTTCTCGACGGCCTGGTCGGCCGTGAACGTGTTCGGCTTCTGGATCTTGGGGAAGTCCACGAACGTCTCGTTGAATTTCGTGAGCAGCGCGATCGCCCCGTACACGATGTAGACGTGGTTGATGTACCAGTCCCAATAGGTATTGGAGGTCACATCCGCGAACTCGTACGGATCGGTGCGCAGGTTGTAGATCTTGGGAATGCGCATGACCGTGAACGGTTCGCCCCACAGCTGCATGGTGCCCTTGCAGCGCTGCTCGATGAAGGTCACCTTCCAGTTGTCGTAGCGGATACCGAGCATGTCGCCATCATCGGAGATGTAGACGAACAGCTTGCGCGGCGACTTTTCCTCCTTGCCGGTGAGATACGGCAGCAGGCTGACGCCGTCGATGTGGTTCTTGTAGGTGCGCCCGATCGCCTTGACCCCTTTCTTGAGGTCGTTGACCACGCCCTTGTTGCCCGCCAGTTCCAGGAAGGTCGGCAGCCAGTCATGGTGCTGGACGATCTCGTTGGACACCGAGCCCGGCTTGATCCTGCCCGGGTAACGCACCACCAGTGGAATCCGGAACGCGCCTTCCCAGTTGGTGTCCTTCTCACTGCGGAACGGCGTCATGCCGCCATCCGGCCACGAATTGCGGTGCGGCCCGTTGTCGGTGGAGTACACCACCAGGGTGTCTTCGGCGATGCCCAGTTCGTCGAGGTAATCGAGCAGCGAGCCCACGTTCTTGTCGTGGTCGACCATGGTGTCGTGGTACGGCGACTGCCAACGCCCGGCCTGGCCCTTGCTCTCTTCCTTGGTGTGCGTATACAGGTGCATGTGGGTGAAGTTGACCCAGACGAAGAACGGCGTGTCGTCGTCGTTCGCCTTCTTGATGAAGCCCTTGGCGCGCTCGGCGAAGTCGTCATCGCAGGTCAGCATGCGCTTGCGGTCCAGCGGGCCGGTATCCTCGATCTTCTGCTTGCCTACCTTGCCCCAGCGCTTCTGGTCGGTGCTGTCATCTTTGTCGGTGGCGAAACTGTGGATCACCCCGCGCGGCTTGATGGTCTCGATGAAATCCCCGAACTCGTCCTTGGGGAAGTAGTCGTACATCTCCGGCTCTTCTTCGGCATTAAGGTGGTAGAGGTTGCCGTAGAACTCATCGAACCCATGGTTGGTGGGCAGCATGTGGTTCAGATCGCCAAGATGGTTCTTGCCGAACTGCCCGGTGGTATAGCCCTCGTTCTTCAGCAGCGCGGCAATGGTGACGATCTTCTCGTTCATCCCGACCGGCGCACCGGGAATGCCCACCTTCGACAGACCGGTACGCAGCACGCTCTGCCCGGTGATGAAGGAGGACCGGCCGGCGGTACAGGACTGCTCACCGTACGAGTCGGTGAACAGCATGCCCTCATTGGCCAGCCGGTCGATGTTCGGGGTCTGGTAGCCCATCAACCCGCGCGAGTAGCAGCTCAGGTTGGAGATGCCGATGTCGTCTCCCCAGATGACGAGGATGTTGGGCTTCTTTGCGGATGAACCGGGCTTCTTCTTTGCGGATGAGCTGGCCATGCACTTCTCCGACGACGGTGGTGCTCAATAGTCGGTGTGGGTCGCGATGGCGGCCAGCGTGTTTCTACTTAGATCGCATCAGTAAGTCTTCGCCTCCCCTGCTCATCCTTCCCAGCCGATGCCTTTTGGCGCACTGGAGAAACCGGCGGCCCGCAGCGCGTCCATCAGGCCATCGCGTCGGGCCGGCGCATCGTCGATCAGCTCCACGGTGAACGAGGTGCGCCGGCCCCGCCGCAGTGCGCTGGCCAGCGCCTGCGCCGCGGCAGCCGTCGTACCGGCCAGGGACACATCGTCCGCGTCGAAGAACGTCAGTAGCTGGCGCCCCCCTTGGGCCAGATACATCAGCAGCCGCCCGCCGCCGATCACCACCACGGCGCCGGCACGTCGCACCGGCCGGACCGCCGAGCCGTGCACCGGCCAGGGCACCACGCTGCCAAACGGATTGGCCGGGTCCACCGCAGACAACCCGATCGCCACCTCGGCAGCACCGGGCCGCAGGGCCTCGGCGACGCCACGCAGCCGATCCACGATCAGCCGGTCGGCGAACTGGGCCCCGCCCAGCCCGTCCACGAAGCGCCCGCGCAGCACCCGTCCCGCATCTTCCATGCCGCGATACACCTGTTGCAGCGCCGGGAAGCCGCCGGCGATCCCTTCGGCCATCGCGGCCCCGCGGGTCACGATGCCGTGCCGGTCCAGCAGCCCCTCGGCCAGCGCCACCGCGCGCGCCGTGTCACTGATCGCCTCACGCTGCAACAGCGACCAGCGCCCGGCCAGCGCGGGGGCCGCAAAGCTGGCGATCACCGCCGGCGCGCCGTCGGCCAAGGGCGTGTCGTGCATCGGGATGCCACGGACGCGTCGACCGCGCCGCGAGGCGCGCGCGACCCGCGGCCGTAGCGCGCGGCCACCGGCCATGCCACGCAGCGGCGCCCACAGATCCGTGGTCAGGTGCCCCGACCAGGCCAGGCCCCACAAGGCATCGTGCAGCTGCGCGGCGGTGATCTCCATGGGCGGGCTGCCGGCCCGCGCCCCGTGCGTGCCCACCGCAGTGACCAGCTGGCGCGCGAAGTAAGCGCCACCGTCGGCCAGCGCCTGCAGCAGCGCGTCCTGCAGCGGCGACAGCGCGGTTGCCACCGCCATCGCGGGCAGCGTTTCTGCCGCGAATTCCTGCAGGTGCAGCGAGACCAGTCCGTCCTCCTCGCCGAGCCGCCCGTGCCCGGCCCACACCACGGTGCCCGTAGCGAGCAGCTCATCGAGCATCGCCGGCGCGTAATCGACCACGCGCGCAGGCAGGATCTGCTGTTCCCACACCGACGCCGGCAGCGCCACGCCCGCCAGCAGGTCCACCACGCGCAGCACGCCGTCGATGCCCTCCAGCGCACCCGGCCCGCGGTGAGTGATGCCACGTGCAGCCTGTTCGGCATCGGCCAGCAGCCCATGCCGCTCCAGCAACAACAGGGCATAGGCGTCGCGCGTGACCGGCCGGGTCGCCTCGCGTGCCGCCTGCAGCGAGCGCACCCGCAGCCGACGGAACACCGCCTCACCCACCCATTCGTGACGGGCCAGCGGCGCCGGCTCGGCGGCCGCGCCGACGGCCTCGGCATCGCGACGCGCCACACCGAAACGACCCTTGAGCAGCTTGCCCTGCGTCTCCAGCTGCGTGAGTGCCGCATCGGCCACGGCCACGCCCACTCCGAACGCGGCCGCCACCTCGGCCGTGGTGAACGGCGCATGGGTACGCGCATATCGGCCCAGCAGCTCGCCCAGCGGGTCCGATGAGGCCTGCAGGAAGGTCTCGGGGATGCCGCGCGGAAGGGTGACCCCCAGCGCATCGCGAAGGCGCGCGGCATCTTCGATGGCCGCCCAGTGCAGGCGGCCGGCGATCTGGACCTGGATCGCACGCCGCTCGGCGGCGAGATCGTGCAGATGCCCGGCAGGATCGTCGTCGACCCGCCGCAGCGCCATCGCTTCATCGGTGAGCGGGCCCAGTTCGCGCAGCAGATCGGCCGCCCCTTCCTTGCCGCGTGCCTGGCGGTCGGGCGCCAGGCGCTGCAGCTCGCTGCCCACCTGCTCCACCACGCCCGCATCCAGCAGTTCGCCCAGATCGACCTGGCCGAGCAGATCCCCCAGCAAGCCGCTGTCCAGTGACAGCACCGACGCGCGTCGCTCGGCCAGTGGCACATCGGTGCCGTACATGAACTCGGCGACGTAGCCGAACAGCAGGTTCGCCGCGAACGGCGACGGCACCTCGGTGGTGACATCGGCGATCGCCACGCGGCCGTCGGTGAGCCGTTGCATCAGCGCCCCCAGCGCATCGAGATCGTAGACGTCCTGCAGGCACTCACGTGCGGTCTCGATCAGGATCGGGAACCCGGGGTAGCCCTGCGCGATGGCCAGCAGTTCACCAGCGCGCAGGCGCTGCTGCCACAGCGGCGAGCGACGACCCGGCGTGCGCCGCGGCAATAACAGTGCGCGTGCGGCACATTCGCGGAAGCGCGCGGCGAACAGGGCCGAGCCGCCCACGGCGCGCGTCACGTCGCTGCGCAGCCGCTCCGGCTCGAACAGGAACAGCTCCGCGCCCGGCAGGCGCCCCTCCGCGTCGGGCAGCCGCGCGATGATGCCGTCGTCGCTGGCCACCACCGCCGGATCCACGCCCCAGCGTTCGCGGATGCGCGCGGCCACCGCCAGCGCCCAGGGATCGTGTACGCGCCGCCCATAGGGGGAATGCAGCATCAGCCGCCAGTCACCGGCCTCATCGCGGCAGCGCTCCAGCACCAGCGTGCGGTCGGTGGGCAGCACGCCGGTGGCCTCACGCTGTTCGGCCAGCAGGCCGGCGATGTTGGTGATCGCGTTGTCCGCCAATCCGCAGGCCTGCAGCCGCTCCCGCAGCCCGGCCGGCATGCCCGCTTCCGCGACACTGGCATCCAGCGCGCCGATGAAGGCACCCACCGCCTCGCCCAGTTCGGCCGGGCGGCCGACGCCCTCACCGCGCCAGAACGGCAAGCGGGCCGAACGCCCCGGTGCGGGAGTCACCACGACCTGGTCATGGGTGATCTGCTCGATCCGCCACGAGGTAGCGCCCAGGGTGATCACATCGTTGACCCGTGATTCGTGGACCATCTCCTCATCCAGTTCACCGACCCGGCGCGACCCGGCACGTTCCTCGCCTTCCGGAAGCACCACACCGAACATGCCACGGTCCGGGATGGTGCCCCCGCTGGTGACCGCCAGCTGTTTCGCGCCCGGCCGCGCGCTCAGCGCACCGGTGTCCCGGTTCCAGACCAGCCGCGGGCGGAAGCCGGCGAAATCATCGGAGGGATAGCGCCCGGCCAGCATGTCCAGGGTGGCATCGAACGCGCTGCGCGGCAGCGAACGGTACGGCGCGGCACGCCGTACGCGCGCATACCAGGCGTCCACGTCCAGTGTCTCCATCGCCGCCGCGGCCACTGTCTGCTGGGCCAGTACGTCCAGCGGGTTGCGCGGCGGATCGATCGCTTCGATCTCTCCGGCCAGCATGCGCTCCACCGCCACGGACGCATCGATCAGATCGCGCCGCGTGCGCGGGTAGACCAGGCCGGTGGAGATGCCCCCGACCTGGTGGCTGGCCCGCCCCACCCGCTGCAGCGCGCTGGCGACCGACGGCGGCGCGGCGACCTGGATCACCAGATCGACCAGCCCCATGTCGATGCCCAGCTCCAGGCTGGAGGTGGCCACGACACAGCGCAGCTCGCCGGACTTGAGCGCCTGTTCGATCTCACGGCGCTGTTCCTTGGAGACCGAACCATGGTGCGACCGGGCGATCAGCGCGTCCGCTCCGGCGGCCCGCCCGGCGGTGCCGCCGTTGAACGACCCATAGTGCTCGGGGGCAGCCGCCGCTATCGATGCAAGCGCCGGGAGCTGGCCACGGGCGACACGGTCGGCATGCAGTTCATTCAACCGGGCAGTCAGCTTTTCGGCCACGCCCCGCGAGTTGGCGAACACGATCGTCGAACGTCGCGCCAGCACCTGGTCCAGGATGCTGGCCTCCACATGCGGCCAGATCGAGCCGACCCGGCCGGCGGACGCGGGTGCATCGGCGGCCGCAGGATGCGGCGGAATGTCGGCCATGTCCTCGACCGGCACCACGATCCGGACCTCCAGCGCCCGCTGCGACGGTGGATGAACCACGCTGACCGGCCGGTTGCCACCGAGGAACCGCGCGACCTCCTCCACCGGGCGCACCGTGGCCGAGAGCCCGATGCGCTGCGCAGGCACCTGCAACAGCGCATCCAGCCGTTCCAGACTCAACGCCAGATGGGTGCCGCGCTTGCTGCCGGCCACCGCATGGATTTCATCGATGATGACGGTATGCACCTCGCGCAACGTCTCGCGCGCCTGCGAGGTCAACATCAGGAACAGCGATTCGGGCGTGGTGATCAGGATGTCCGGCGGACGCCGCAGCAGCCGCGCCCGCTCCGCCGGGGTAGTGTCCCCGGTCCGGATCGCGACGGACAGGGTGACCGCTGGATCGCCGCGTCGCTCGCGTTCGGCACTCACCCCCTGCAGGGGCCTCTGCAGGTTGCGCTCGACATCGGCGCCGAGCGCCTTGATCGGCGAGAGATACAGCACACGGGTGCCGCGCCTGCTGGACGTCGCCGTCGCCGGCCGCCCACCGCCCTGCTGCTCACCGCTGCGGAACAGCTGGTCGATCGCGTGCAGGAACGCGGCCAGGGTCTTGCCCGAGCCGGTCGGCGCGATGACCAGGGTGTGCTGGCCGGCGCTGATCGCCGCCCAGGCATGGTCCTGCACTGGCGTGGGCGCAGCGAAGGCTGCCGTGAACCAATCGCGCGTGGCCGGGGTGAAGGTGGCCAGTGCGCCGGAGGCGGGGTCGTTCGAGGTGGGCATGGATCCGGATGTCGTGGGGCACTCGCCCAGCGACGGCCGCGAGCGCAATGGAACCAGCCTAGGGTAAGCCGCGTCGGGCATCCGTCAATCGGCGCGGGACCGACGTGTCTGCGGCTGGCGCCGCCCGCCCCCGAGCCCCCGCCACTCGTCCCTTGATCACCGACATCCGGCCCCAGGCCAGGGCCGGCAGGCCTCTGCGGGAACACACTCGCTGGCATCGACCACGCTGCTGCCGCAGGAACGACCCTCATGAAACGACGCGATTGCCTCAAGGCCGGGCTGACCCTGCCGCTGCTGCCGATGCTGCTCAAGGCCGGCCCTGCCTTCGCAGCGACGCGTGCGAGGGTCCGCCCGGGCGCTGCGGGGTGGCCCGCTGCCGCCGAGTGGGACCGATTGTCGCGTGCCGTCGGCGGTCGGCTGTCGGTGCCGCAGTCCCCCTTCCTCGCTGATGCCGCCACCCGCACCGCGGCGCTGGAGCAGCTGCAGAATCCGTTCTTCCTCGGCGATGCGCCCGCGCTCACCCAGACCAGTGGTTACTTCGGCGCGTGGCGGTCAGTGCCCAGCGCGAAGGTGGTGGCCGCCGCCAACAGCGCCGATGTGGCCGCGGCGGTGAACTTCGCCCGCACCCACCGCCTGCGCCTGGTGGTCAAAGGCGGCGGGCACAGCTATCACGGCACCTCCTGCGCGCCGGATTCGCTGCTGGTCTGGACCCGCGCGATGAACCAAGTCGAGCTGCACGATGCTTTCGTCGCCCACAACGCCCGCGCGGGCACGGCGCCGCAGCCGGCGGTCAGCGTAGGCGCCGGGGCGATGTGGATCGATGCCTACGATGCGGTCACCACCCGCGGTGGGCGCTATGTCCAGGGCGGCGGCTGTACCTCGGTGGGCGTGACCGGCCTGGTCACCGGCGGCGGCTTCGGCAGTTTCTCCAAAGCGCATGGCACGGCCGCGGCCAGCCTGCTCGAAGCCGAGATCGTCACCGCCGACGGGCAGATCCGCACCGTCAACGCCGACAACGACCCGGACCTGTTCTGGGCCTTGAAGGGCGGCTGCGCGGCGAGTTTCGGCATCGTCACCCGGATGACGCTGCGGACCCATGACCTGCCCGACACCTTCGGCGGCGTCTCCTGCCAGATCCAGGCCAGCGACGACGCCAGCTGGCGGGCACTGGCGGTGGAGATACTCCGCTTCTACCGCGACACGCTGTGCAACCCGCACTGGGGTGAGCAGTTCACCTTCAAGGACACGCGCCGGCTGTCGATCTCGATGGTGTTCCAGGGTCTGTCGCGCGACGCGGCCGAAGCGACCTGGACGCCGTTCCTGGACTGGGTCCGCGCCCGACCGGTGTACACGATCACCGAACCCTTGCAGGCACTGGCGATGCCGGCCAGAGACTTCTGGGACGCGGACTTCTTCCGCCGGCACGCCCCTGCCCTCATCGCCGAGGACACCCGCGACGGCGCCTCCTCACGGCACATGCTGTGGAAGGGCGACCAGGGCCAGGTCGGCTGGTTCCTGCATGGCTACGCATCGGCGTGGCTGCCGTCGGGGCTGTTGGACGATGCGCAGCGTGAGCAGGCGGCCGCCGCGATCTGTGCGGCCGCCGATCACATGGATGTCGGCCTGCACTGCAACAAGGGCCTGTTCGGTGCGCCGGCGGCGGCGCTGGCCGCCAGCCGCGACACGGCCACCCATCCGGCCGTGCTGGACGCCTTCGCGCTGGCGATCATCGGCAATGCCAGCGGGCCGGTGTATCCGGGCCTGGGGCGCACGGTGGATGAGCCCCGGGCACGCCGGGGCGCCTTGAACGTGGCGCGCGCCTACCAGGCCCTGAGCGTGGTGGCGCCCTCGGCCCCGGCCTATGTTTCAGAGAGCGACTACTTCCAGAAGGACTGGCAGCAGGCGTTCTGGGGGCCGAACTACCCCCGGCTGCAGGCCGCCAAGCGCCGCTACGATCCGCAGGGCCTGTTCGTTATCCATCACGGTGTAGGCAGTGAGGACTGGAGCGCGGATGGCTTCGAGCGCATCGGCGGCTGACGGCGGGTCGGGCAGCGTCTACGCCGCCGCCCCACCCTGGGCCGTGCCCAGCTGGACGAGCACGCTGCGCAATGCCTGCTGCGCACGCCGGTTCTCCGCCGGCGTGCCGACGGTGATCCGTACCCAGGTGTCATACCGGGCGAACACACGGGCGATGCGCACGCCCTGTTGCAGGAGCCCGGCGGCGACGGCTGCATGGGGGTGCCCGGTATCGACGAACACGAAATTGCCGGCCGCTTCGGTCGAGCGCAGGCGCAGCCCGCTCAGGACCTGCTGCCAGTGCCGCCGCTCCGCCGCCACGCTGCGCCGGACCTGGGCCACGTGGGCGGGATCGGCAAGCGCGGCCGATGCAGCCGCCAGCGACAACTGGTTCTGCGCGTGCGCGCCGCCGACGCCGCGCTGGCGCAGTGCCCCGGCGAGCGCCGCAGGCACCAGCGCATACCCGACCTGCAGCCCGGCCAGGGCATGGATCTTGCCCAGCGTGCGGAACACCACCACGTTCTGGCCCTGCCGCAGCAGGCGCACCGCGCTCAACGTGGCGGCATCCTCGCGGTAGTCGAGGTACGCCTCGTCGACGATCACCAGCGTGCGCGCCTGCGCGGCGCTCACGAAACGATCGAACTCGGCCCCGGGGCTCAGCGTGCCGGACGGGTTGTGCGGATTGACCACGAACAGCGCGCGGGTATCCGGCGCGATCGCCGCCAGCAATGCGGGCAGATCATTCTCCAGCCGCGCGTTCAACGGCACTTCCACCGCCCGGCCGCCAAAGGGCCTGGCCGCATCCACCAGAGCGCCATACCCGGGCACGCTGTAGATGAAACCGCCCGCGCCCTGGCTCAGCGCAAGATGCTGGCCCAGTGCTTCGAGCACTTCACCGACGATGACCTGTTCGGGCGCGACCCCTTCCAGCGAGGCGATCTGGCTCTGCAACGCCTGCAGCTGCGCGGCGCTGACATACCGCGGGGCCTCCACCAGCGCGCGCTGTACCGCGGGCCCGACCCGAGGTGACGGGCCGTAGCTGCTTTCATTGAGATCCAGCCGCAGCAGGTCCGTGGTGCGCCCGGCGGCTGTCACGGCTACCGGAGCGGCCGGTGCAGCGGATCCAGCGGCCGGCGCCAGCGCGACCGCTGCGGCACTGGTCAGCCCGGCACGCAGCCAGTGGCGGCGCTGCGGGTCGGCAGGCAGGTGGCCTGCAATCGTGGAACGGGTCATTGGAAACGGGCCTCCAGGCGTGCGTAGTAGTAGGTGCCACTCCAACCGAACGGCGACAGCTCGCTGTACGGGAACACGCCAAAGGTATCCGCGCCGGAGACCTGCGGGGTGGTGGCGATGTTGCGGGTGGGATAGGTGTTGAAGAGGTTGTTGGCGCCCAGCACCAACGTCACCGTCTCGGTCGCGCGGAAGGCGATGTCCAGATCGGTGACCCAGCGCGCCTCCAGTGTCTGGATCACGTCGACATTGCCAGCACTACCCGCTTCGGTCGGCAGCGTGCGGAAACGGGTCGAGCCCTGCGCAAAGGCGGCGACATTGGCCGCGCTCTGGTTGGTTGCCGCCACGCCTTCGATCTCACCGTAGCGGTGCGTGCCCAGGTGGATGCCCCAGCGGCCGACTTCCCACCCCAGCGCGAGCGTCAGGTTGTCGCGCGGCTGGCCTTTCTCCACGCGGGTGCGCTCGGTGACATCGAACAACGGCGTGCGCACGCCGAGCGCGGCGAGCTGCGCCGGGGTCGAGGCGACATGGGTCAGCTCGGTCTTGTTGCGGTTGTACGCGACGGTCGCGGTGAGCCTGCCATAGTCCGCCAGCTCCCAGCGGTAGCGCGCCGAGGCGTCCACGCCAGTGGTACGGGTATCGGCGGCATTGCTGAAGTAGCGCACGCTGGTGACGCCCGGCGAGCCCAACGCGGCCAGGTAGTCACGGATCGCGGTCGACCCGGCTGCATCAACGAAGTTGCTGGAGAGGAAGATCCGGTCGTCGATGTCGATCCGGTACACATCCACCGACGCGCTCAGCCCACCGATGCCCCAGGTGAGGCCCGCCGTGACATTGGTCGCCTGCTCCGGCTCCAGCGAGCGCGCCCCCAGGGCACGCGCCTCCACCGTATCCACCGGTGCGGTGCGCACCAGCACGTACTCGGGCACCCCGGTCACCGCGTTGTTCAACGTGCGGCTGCTGGTCGAACTGAAGTACTGCTGGGCCAAGGCCGGCGCATGGAAGCCGGTGCTGACCGAGGCGCGCACCGCCACCCCGCCGTCGAGCTGGTAGCGCAGGGCCAGCTTGCCGTTGGTGGTGCTGCCGAAATCGCTGTAGTCCTCCCAGCGCCCGGCCAGCGAGAGCAGGAAGCGATCCGTCACATCGGTTTCCGCTTCGGCGTAGGCCGAAACGTTGTGACGGTGATGGTTGCCGGCGTCCGCCGGCTGGATGCCCGCGAAGCCCTGCGAGCCGATCGTCGGCACCGCGCCGGCCGAAGGGCCATCAAGCACCCGCGCCGGCCCCCAGACGTACGAGTTCAGCTCACCGGGTGAAATGCCGTAGGTATCGCGGCGGAACTCCGCCCCGATCGCCAGCCGCAGCGGCGCATGCCAACCCAGCTCGATGCTGTTGTTGGCATCCAGATTGGTGGTCCACTGCGAGGCCTCCAGCGCACCGTTGTAGAACGCGGTGGGGCTGGCCGCACCCAGCGTGGCGTTGAGCGTGTTGCGGGTGCGGTAGACCAGCTTGTTGCGGCCGTAGACGCTGCTCAGGTCCCAGTGCCAGTCGCCGAGCAGACCTTTGATGCCTGCGCCGAGCGAGGCGTTGGTGCTCTGGGTATCGACCCACGGCAGGAACCCGTCCGGGTAGATCGCGCGCACGTTCTCGACCTGGCCAGCGCGGCGCAGGGAGGCGTTGGAACTGCCCTCGCTTACCCCGTAGCCGCCGAACGCATACGCCTCCAGTTCCTCAGCCCAGGCGAGCGGCTTGCGCAGGTTGCCGAACACAGTCTTTTCCACGGTGTCGGCCGAGTCGGCGAAGCGCCACAGGGCATCGCGGTCGATGCTGGCTTCGCGTGGGTCGGCCACGGCACCCGCCGCCGCGCCCCCGATCGGGGCCAGGCCGGTGCCGGAGCCGAAGGTGCCCGACGGCGCCACCGGCGCACCGTTGCGACCGATCCCGAAGTACTGCTGACGGGTATCGGGCAAGGCGCGGTTGGCGGCCTTGCGGTCACGATAGTCCCAGGTGAGGTGCAGGCCGCCGCCGTCGGCAAAGGCCACGCCGGTGTCCAGGGCGACGGCCGTGGTGCCACCACCGCCGTCGCGGGTGGTGCCGCGGCTGACCCGCCCTTCAACGCCCGCATCCTCGCGCAGCACGATGTTGATCACCCCGGCAATCGCATCGGAACCGTATTGGGCAGACGCGCCATCACGCAGCACTTCGATCCGTTCGATCGCACTCACCGGGATCGCATTGAGATCGGTCGAGACCGCGCCCTTGCCCACCGTGCCGCCGGTGTTGACCCACGCACTGGCATGCCGCCGCTTGCCGTTGACCAGCACCAGGGTCTGGTCCGGCGAGAGCCCGCGCAGCGTCGCTGAGCGGATGTGGGTGTTGCCATCCGGGGTGGTCGGGTGCGGGAAATTGAACGAGGGCAACAGCGACTGCAGGATCTGGCTGATATCGGTGTAGCCGCTGCTGCGGATGTCCTGCGCGCTCAGCACATCGATCGGCACCGGCGATTCGAGCACGGTGCGGGCCAGGGTGCGGTTGCCGAGGACGGTGAGCTGGTCGAGCTGGGTGACCGCCGGCGCACTTGCCACGGTCTGAGCATGGACCGGAACGGTGGTGAACAGGCTGGCAAGCACGGCGACGGACAGACGGCGACGTCGCAGCACGGTGGCGCGAGGATTCATGACAACTCCGAAGAGATCGGGCATCACGCCCGAAGAAGACGATGGAACAGCGCAGGCGGTACGTCAGCGGCGACATCGCCGTGGCAGATTCGAAGCAGGCAAGACACGTCCCCAGGTGACCCTGCGGGACATGTTGCAAACTTGTTGCAGAGCGTCAATCGGTGCGGACGCGTGCATTCGCGCCCCGGTGCGCAGGTGGGTAACGAGTGCGGGGCAAGTCACTGATTTCATTCGGCGCAGCCAACGGCGCCGCACCGATGTCCTTACTTCCGGGCATATCCAGATAGCCAACCGTGCGCGGCCGGCAGTGCCTGCACGCTGCCCGCATCTGCCCGCCTGCGCAGACATGACGATCCGCAGGTGCAGCCGCACCCGTGCAGGCGTAGCCTGCCCGCAGCCTGCCGCCAACGGAGATCGCCCTGTGATTACGACCTCGCCTGCCCGCCGTGTCCCTGTCCTGCTCGCACTGGCCATCGCAGGCGCACTGCTGCTGCCGCGAGCCGATGCACATGCGCAGGCGCCGTCCACGGTGAGCACACCGGCCACCGCCTCGTTCAACGCCCTGCTCGATGCGCAGACGATGGCTGCGATCAACGCCGATCCGGAACTGCGCACCATGCTCGGCATCAGCGACGATGCCAGCGGTGATCTGTCCGGCCAGCTGACCGACGTCTCGCTGGCCCGGCGCGAGGTCAACCGCCGCTTTCTTGTCGACAACCTGGCGCAGATCCGTGCCTGGAAAGGCGCGCCGCTGGACCCACAGCAACGCCTGAGCGACGGCCTGGCACGCTGGTTCTACCAGACCCAGATCGATCTGATGGCCGTGCCATGGGCCGCGGCGTGGTTGCCGGTCGGCGGCAGCACCTACGCGATCGACCAGTTGTTCAGCCTGCCGGTCAACCTGCCACAGTTCATGGACAACCAGCACGCGGTGACCGACGAGACCAGCGCCCGCCGCTATATTGAACGGCTGCAGGCGATGGGCACCAAGCTGGACCAGGTCCGCGCCAACGTCGACATGCAGGCCCAACAGGGCGTGGTGCCGCCGGCGGTTGCGCTGGAAGGCGCGGCCAACCAGTACCGTGCCCTGCTGAAACCGGCGCCGCAGGACAGCCTGTGGGTGCTGTCGTTGCAGCGCAAGCTGGACAAGGTGCCGTCCATCCCGGCGGCCCGTCGTGCTGAACTGATCGCGCAGGCCACCGCTGCGGTCCGGGACGCGGTGAACCCGGGGTATCAACGCCTGCTCGACAACGTGCAGGCCACGCTGGCGACCCATCCCGGCAACAACGGTGTGTGGGCACTGCCCGAGGGCAAGGCCTACTACGATGCCGCCCTGCGCTGGTACACCAGTACCGACCTGGACGCCGATGCCATCCACCAGATCGGCCTGCGCGAAGTGGCGCGGCTGGACACGGCGATGGATGACCGCCTGAAGCAGCTGGGCCTGCGCGAGGGCAGCGTGGCCGCCCGCATCGAACAGCTGCGCAAGGACCCGCGCTACCTGTATGAGGACAGCGACGCTGGCCGCAGGCAGCTGATCGGCGACATCGAACAGCGCCTGCGCGCTCTCGATCCGATCCTGCCCACCTACTTCGGCCACCTGCCGACGCAGAAGCTGCTGGTGCAGCCGGTCCCTGCGCACATGCAGGCCACCTCGCCCGGCGGCTACTACTACCCACCGGCGATGGACGGCTCGCGGCCGGGCACGTTCTTCATCAACCTGGGCGACATCACCTCCAATACGCGTTGGAGCATTCCCACCCTCACCTATCACGAGGGCGCGCCGGGCCATCATTTCCAGATCTCGATCGGCCAGACCCTGACCGAGCTGCCGATGCTGCGCCGCAGCCTCAACCCGAGTGCGTTCAGCGAAGGCTGGGCGCTGTACGCCGAGCAGCTGATGGCCGAGACCGGTGTGTACCGCGACGACCCCGCCGGTGATCTGGGCCGCCTGCAGGCCGAGATGTTCCGCTCGGTGCGGCTGGTGGTAGACACCGGCCTGCATCGCAAACGATGGACGCCCGAGCAGGCCATCGCCTACATGCAGGACAAGACCGGCATGACCCCGGCGGATGTGCGCATCGAGGTCTACCGCTACCTGGTGCAGCCGGGTCAGGCCGCCTCCTACAAGATGGGCCAACTGCGGCTGCTGGAACTGCGCGAGCAGGCACGCCGGGAGCTGGGCGACCGCTTCGACATCCGTGCGTTCCACGACCTGATCCTGGGCAACGGGGCCATGCCCATGACAGTGGTCAGCCAAGCCGTGGACGCCTGGATCGCCGCCGGCGGACCGGCCTCCCCCCGGACACCATGATGCCCCTGCACAGCGGCCGGCCGCTGGCCGGTGCCTGCGTATAAATACCTAGCGCGTTACCGTGTAACTCCGGTTGTCCGCCGCGTGGGCGGTGCGCAGAGTGTCAGCAGGGTCGGCCCGTCGCGCGCCCCACCGACGACACTCTGGAGACTGTCATGCCGCGCACCTCATCGTGCCTGCTGTTGGCGCTGGTCCTGGCCGGACCGCTGCTCCTGCTTCCTCCTCCGCTTGCGGCGCAGCCCGCAGCGGCCAGCGTTGATCCCCAGGCCGTACAGGCGCTCACGCGCATGGGCGCGGCCCTGCGCGCGCTGCCGCACTTCACCCTCAACGCCACCACCAGCACCGAGTATGTGCTCGACGACGGCCAGAAGATCGCCCTGCCCGGCACCGTCGCGTACCGCGTGCTGGGCCCGGACCACTTCTTCGTGGAGATACAGAGCGAGGACCAGCACCGCCAGCTGTTCTACGACGGCAAGGCGCTGACGATCTACTCGCCGCGGCTGAAGTACTACGCCACGCTGGATGGCCTGAACAAGAGCAGCCAGGCGCTGTTGACCGAATCGGCGACGACCTATGGCATCGAGTTGCCGCTGGCCGATCTGTTCCTGTGGGGCACGCCGGCGTTTCCGACCGATCAGCTGCAGTCCGCGCTGCGCATCGGCAGCGCCCGCATCGGGGGCGAGGCCACCCAGCACTACGCCTTCCGGCAACCCGGGGTGGATTGGCAGGTCTGGATTTCCGACACGACCCACCTGCCCCGCCAGCTGGCGATCACCAGCCACAGCGATCCCGCGTTGCCCACCTACCAGGCTACGTTGAACTGGGATACGCGGCGCACGGTGACCGCCAAAGAGCTGGCGTTCGATCCCAAGGGTGCGACGAAGATCGTGTTCGTACCGGTCGCGCTGGCCGTACAGACCACTGACGGGGAGAACTGAGCATGGACCGTTCCGCTTGCCTGCGCGCCGCGCTGGCCCCGGCCCTGATGACACTGATGCTCGGCGCCGCACTGCTGCCTGCCGATGCCGGGGCGCGCCCCGGGCTGCGCGGCTTTGCCCACCCCTCGATCGCCCATGCCGGCGGCTTCGGCGGGGGTGGCATGCCCCACGGCGGCGGTGGATTCACCCCGCACCCGCCGGGGCCTGGCCCCGCCCCGCATCCCGGCCCGGGCCCGCGCCCGGAGCCGGGCCCGCATCCTGGCCCCGGTCCCGGCCCCCACCCTGCTCCGGGGCCGGGACCCGGCCCGGGACCTCATCCGCCTGGACCTGGACCTGGCCCTGGCCCTGGCCCCGGGCCGCATCCGCCCGGGCCACCCCCTCCGCCGCCCCCGCCGCCGTACTGGGACCATCCCTTCTGGGATGCCGCCGCGTTCACCGCAGGCGTGGCCGTTACGTCGGCCGTGATCGGATCGATCGTCTACTCGCTGCCGGTGGACTGCAGCACGGTCGTCGTCAACGGCATCGGCTACCAGCAGTGCGACAACGCCTGGTATCAGCCGCGCTATGCGGGCACCACGGTGCAGTACATCGTCGTGGATGCGCCGCGATGAGGTGCCGGCGGCATCCGGCCTGGCTGGCGCTGCTCGCCCTGCTGGGTGCCGCGCCCCTCGCCGCGCAGCAGGCGCCGGCCGGGTCGGCGTCCTCCGACGACATCGCACGCAAGCTCGCCGATCCCGGTGCGGCGCTGATCTCCGTGCCGTTCCAGTACAACTACCAGGGCTCGGTCGGGCCCGGCGGCGATGCGCACAACCAGCAGTTGAAGATCCAGCCGGTGATTCCGTTCGTCGGCGAGAACGGCAAGTTCATCCTGCGCCCGATCCTGCCGCTCAGCTGGAACCAGTTTCCGCAGGACAAGCACGGCACCGGGGACCTGTTCGTGCAGGGGTACTACATCCCCAAGACTGCAGCTGAAGCGCACGGCACCGAATTCGGCTACGGCTTCGCCGCGCTGCTGGATACCGCCTCGCACGACAGCCTCGGCACGGGAAAATACTCGCTCGGCCCGGCCTTCATCCTGGTCCACAAGACCAAGGCGTGGACCGTCGGCGCACTGGCCAATCATGTCTGGTCGGTCGGTGGCGACGGCGCCCGCGAGGACGTCAGCAGCACCAGCGTGCAGCCGTTCGTGACCCGCAATCTGCCCGATGGCTGGTCACTCAGCGTCACCTCGGAAACCAACTACAACTGGAAGGCGGCCAGCGGCGATGCCTGGACGGTGCCCCTGGGCGCCACTGTCTCCAAAGTGCTCAGGCTCGGCCATACCCCGGTCAGCATCGGTGTCGGCGGCTTCTACAACGTGGACCGGCCGCAGTACGCCAGTCGCTGGACCGGCCGGTTGATCGTGACCCTGGTCTTTCCCGAATGAGGCAGCTTCCCATGAACCGTTCTCTCCTTGCCGGCACCGCCCTGATCCTGCTGGGCGTGGCCCCCCTCGGCTGCAGCACCTCCACGCCCACTCGCAGCGACGCACCGCCCTCCACCGAAAAGAGCGAGGCACAGAACCAGGCGCGTACCGCCACCGCCGCAGTGCTCTCGCGGCTGTATGCCGCACAGCCCGGTGCGCGCCAGGCCGTGGAGCAATCGGCGGGGTACGCGGTCTTCCGCAGCTTCGGGGTCAAGGTGTTGATTGCCGGCGGCGGCGGTGGGCATGGCGTGGCCATCGACAACCGCAGCGGGCAGGAAACCTTCATGCGCATGGTGGAGATCCAGGCCGGACTGGGCTTTGGCGCCAAGACCTTCGATCTGGTCTGGGTATTCAAGACGCCCGAGGCGTATCAGGATTTCATCACACGCGGCATCGAGATCGGCGGCCAGGCAACGTTGGCAGCGAAGGTGGACAAGGCCGGCGGTGGGCTCACCGGCGCGGTGCAGATTTCCGAGAACGTCTGGGTGTACCAGATGACCGAAAGCGGTCTGGCGGCGGAGCTGACCGTCAAAGGCACCCGCTACTACCCCGACAAGACGTTGAACTGAGCCGGCAGGCCAAGGAGTTCCCATGCATGGCCATCCGCTGGTCTGGATCGTCAGCCTGTTCGTCCTGCCCCTGGTGGCGGCGCTGGTGCTGAGCCTGTTCGCCCGCCACCGCGGCATCAGTGCCAATGCGGTGCTGGCCTGGTTCGTGATCGTCTGCTGGTGCGGCGCGCTCGGGGTGATTCTCTCGCAGGTGTGGTAACTGGTAGTGCCGGCCGCTGGCCGGCATCACAGCGATTGCCCGAGCTCGATGAAGAGCACGTTCTCGCCGCCTTCGCGGAATCCCATGCCGAAGATCAACGGGCCGACCCACGAATCAAAGCCGAGGAACACGCTGCCGTTCCAGATGCCGTCGCTCAGTGACATGTCGCTGCGTCGCTGCCAGGCATTGCCGTACTCCACCGTGCCCCCGACCTGCGCCGAGCGGCCCAGCAGCTTGCCCAACTCATAGGTATAGCCGGCGAACCCGAGCGCATAGTCCTGGCCAGTCAACTGGTTGTGCTGGAACCCGGCCAGCCGCCAGCGCCCGCCGAGGCGGTAGAGGTTCTGCACCGGCGCCGTGCCCGACGCGGTCACGTGATAGCGCAGCCCCAGCTGCAGCGCATGCTTGCCAAACGATCTGGCGGCCACGGCATCCAGATCGATCTGGCCGAAGCGGGCATCTGCGCCGAGACTCGGGCTGGACTGATACGTCCCCGCCGTAACGAGATAACCATCGCGCGGGAAGTACACGCTGTCGATATCGTCTAGGGTCGCCTGCGCGATCCACGCGCCCTCGTCGAAGTTCACCCGTGGAATGGTGGGGTCGCCCACTTCCACCTCCGCATTGCCGGTATAGCGCTGCACGCCGACCGACAGCGCCAGCACATTGGACACATTGCGGAACACGGCCAGCGTCGCACCGGTACGACGCACGCGATAGCGCGCGATCTTGTCGCCGTCATCGTCGTAGAGATTGAAGCTGCGGGTCTGGAACCCGCCGCCCGCCTGGAAGGCGTAACGATCGTGCAGATCGAACGGATGATAGTACTGGCCGGTCAGCCCCGGCTCGCTGCCGATCTGCAGGGCGATACGCGCTTCGGCACCGTAGGGCGACAGCGGCGAAAACAGCAGGCCGGCGCGCAGGTTGCTTTCGTGATTGCCTTCCAGATCATTGCTCAGGCTGAGCCCGGCTTCCAGGTACACCGGTCCGTTGGGCTTGGCGTACGCGGACACCACCACGCCGGTGCGTCCGTCACGCTGCTTGACCTCATAGTTGATGCTGGCCAGCGTTCCCATGCCGTAGGCGCGCAGTACACCGGCCTGCATCGCCTCGATATCCAGCGGCGCGCCGACGTGGACCGGGAGATAGGACAGCAGCAGCGCATCGGCATAGCCGGTGTGGTTGTCGACCTCGACGAAATCGATGGTGGCCGGTGCCACCGGATGCGTCCGGCCGGCACGCTCGGCGGCCAGTCGGGTGTACTCCTGTGGCGCCTGCGCGAACGCCTGCAGCGCCGGCGCGGCCTGGTCGGCGGCGAGCTGGCCGATCCGCAACGCCTCGGGCGCCTTGTCGAAATCGCCGGTGGCCACCTTGCCGGTCAGATCGGGCGAGATCAGCAGATCCTGCGCGCCCAGACTGTCCAGTTGTGCCTGCGCGCTGCGGGTGGTCAGGAATCCGCTCAGCTGGCTGATCACATCCACCAGGCTGGCGTCGCGATCCAGCGCGCTCAAGGGCGTGCCGACGTCCACCGCTATGACCCGGTCGGCCCCCATCGCGCGTACCACATCAATCGGCACCTGGTTGGACAGGCCGCCATCAAGCAGCACGTGCCCGTCGATCACCACCGGCCGGAAGATGCCGGGCAAGGACATGCTCGCGCGCATCGCCATCGGCAGGCTGCCCTCGGCCAGCACCACCGCCATGCCGGTATTGATATCGGTGGCGACCGCCCGGAACGGGATCGGCAGGTCATCGAAGCGGCCATTGACCCGGCCGCCGCCGGTGGCGCGCTCGAACAGGGCGATCAGCTTTTCGCCCTCGGAGACGCCACCAGCCAGTGCCACCGCCTTGCCCTCGCCGCCGAGCCCGATGCCGATCGGTGCCAGCTGGGCGTAGTCGTCGGCCTTGCGTCGCAGGGAGCGCTCACGGCGTGGCAGGGTGTCGGTGAACAGGCTCAGCCATTCGGTGCTCAGCACCAGCTGCTCGATCTGTTCGGGCGTGGAGCCGGAGGCATACAGGGCGCCAACCAGCGCCCCGGCGCTGGTACCGGCGATGCAGTCCACCGGCACGTGCAGCGCCTCCAGCTGCTTGAGGATGCGCACGTGTGCGATACCGCGTGCGCCGCCGCCGCCCAGCGCCAGCCCGACCCGTGGCCGGGTGTCGCCCGGGCCGCGCACGCCGCAGTGGTCTGCCTGGCCTGCCGGAGCGACAGCAACCACCGGTTCGGCGGCCTGCAGCGGCGACAGGGCGCCACTGGCGCACAGCCACGCCACGGCGAGCGCCGAGGCGCGCGATACACGGTGCCCGGGGCGTTTCAGCGCCACGCGCTGCCGACCTGGATGTAGAACGTGTCGTCCTCCGGCCCCCACGCATAGTCCACGCCGACATGCATGCCCAGCTGGCGGGCGATCAGATAGCGCACGCCGGCGCCTTTCGACACCTGGCTGGCGCCGTCGCTGAAACTGTTGTGCCGGCCCCAGGTGCGCCCCGCACCGACGAAGCCGATCAGCGCCCAGCGCTGGGTCATGTTCCAGCGCAGCTCGCTCTCCAGCACCGCAGCCCGCGTGTCCTGGTAACGCGCCGAGCCGATGCCGCGCAGGTCGATGTAGGGCAGTCGATAGAACGGAATCTCACCGTTGGCCCAGCGGGCATCCGCGCGCCCGCCGAGCACGAAATGCTTGCCCATCGGCCAGTAACCGTAGGCGTGCCCGCGATAGCTCTGGAAACTGGCATCGCTGCCGATTTCCGGCAGATACGCGTTGCCTTCGATCATGCCAAGCCAGCCGCTGGAAGGCGTGAACGGGTTGTCGCGCGAATCGTACTCCAGCGACAGGCCCAGCCCGGAGCTGCGCCTGGACAGTTCGTGTGGCTGGAAACGATCGCGGTCGGAGGCGACATCGAAGCCGATATCCAGATCCATGTAGATCCATGCCAGGCCGACATAGAGATCGCGGTCACCCAGGCGCCGGAAGCCCTGCTGGAACGACATCAGGCCGTCCATGTTGTAGTCGATCTTCTGCGCGGGCAGCACCGTGCCGGGCGTATAGAAGCCCAGATTGAACGACGCTTTGGCGACGCCGCCGCGGTAGCGCCAACGGTCATCGTCGAAGTGCAGCGAGGCGCCCACGCCATACGCTTCGCTGCCATTGGAGGTGCGCATCGCGCCACCGCCATAGATGTCCGGCGTGACCATCTTCGGGGTGCCGCCCTCACCTGCCGCTGCCGACGCCGGTGGCCGATGGAAGAACGCCAGCGCCACGCCGCCGCCATTGCCCACGGCGGGGTCGGTCACGATGATCGGCACCGGCAGAAAACCGCGGTGCTCCAGCAACCAGCGCGACATGTCGAACCGGCCGTCTTGCGCGTCACGGAACAGGGACGCCCGCGGCGCCGGAGCGGCCGCGGGCGCCGGCGCAGGCGATGGCGCGGCGGGCTGCTGGGCGATCGCGGCGCAGGGCGTGAGCACGCCCAACAGCGAGAGCAGGCGTACGGCATGGCCGATCGACACGGTGCACCTCGGGGATGGGAAGCCAAGTGCGCGGGCCCGGGCCGGTGGGAGGGAACAGCCCGGCGCGGGCCCACGCGGTTGAACGCATCTCAGGCCGTGCCGCAGCGATCAGCGTGCGGCGGTCGTGCCCGGCGGGAACGCCGCAAACAGCTTGTCCAGGCCGGCTTCCACCGCCGCGTTGACCTTGTCCGGCGAGGTCGGCACGGTGCCACTGGCGGTGCCGCGCCAGACCGCCTGTTTGGTCTTGGCGTCGAACATATCCACGACCAGCGTGCCGACGTCATAGGTGTGCACCGTGGTGGTGGCATTGCCCATGGCCATCCCGCCACCCCAGCCACCGCCCCGCCAGCCCCAGCCGCCCATGCCCGTCCCGGAGTAGAACGTATCCAGGGTCTGCTTCTGGCCGGTGGCGATATGCGCTGCCAGGGCGATGTCGCCGTTGGGCGCTTCGCGCAGGCCCTTGGCCTGCAAACGTGCGTTGATGCCGTCGATGATGCGTTGCTGCACCAGCGGCGAGCTTGCCTGGGGTTTCATCGCCCAGGTGTAGGTCTTGTAGGAGGCGAAACTGGCTGACGGATCGAAGTCGGTCTTGACGGTCGGTGTGGATGCACAGGCAACCAGGGAGGTCGCCAGGACGGCGATGGCAAAGGCTTTCATGACGCGAGTCTCCAAAGGCGGGATGGAAAGACGCGCTGCGGTCGCAGCCGTCCTGGGGCGGGCCGTGGTGGCCGGTGGTTACAGCCCCACGGTAGTGCACTGCCGGCCACGCGTAATGCGCATAACTACGGTAGAGAGGCGGGAAAAACTACCGAGTCAACGCGGCGGATTGATCACCACGTATTGCACGGTGGTCCCGGCATAGCGCGGCTCATACCAGACGTTGCCGCACTGCTGGTAGGCCATGCCGTTGATCACCGTGGTCACGCAGCTGGGCGGGACCGAATTGACGATCGAACCGATCACCGCCGAGGTCACGGCCACGCCCGCCGTCACCGCTGCAGCGGTGGCGAAGGGATGATCGTCCCAGTGGTTCCAGTGGTCGTCGTGGTAGTTCACGTCCACATTGACGTTGCGGTTCACGTTGCGATTGACGGTGCGGTTGCTGTCGATGTTGCGGTTGATGTTGGCCCCGCGGTTCACGTTGCCGCCCTGCGGGCGCTGTACCGGGCGGTTGATGCTGGTATGGGCACTGGCGCGCGCGCCGCCGCCATGGAACCCGCTGCGCTGCGCGCTGGCCGGCACGGACACGGCCAGCAGCAGCGCCAGCAGCATGCCCGCCGCCAGGGAGGAGGCCACGAAGAAGCGGTTGATCACGGTACGCATGTCAGTTCTCCTGCCCAGCATCGGTGACGACCACCGCGACCGGCACCAGCTTGATGCGGGCGGCATCGGCCGGCGGCGTGAACTGGAAGGCGGTCGCGGGCACGGCGCTGCGGGTGTCCCAGCGCAGGTGGGCGCGGTACTGCGGCAGCGCCGGATCATCCAGTGAGGTGATCACCAGCTTCTTCGGCAATGCGGTGGCCTTGCTGACCCACAGCTGCCAGTCCACGCCGTCCTGCTTGAACGCGTACTGCTCGATCGGCTCGCCGTCCACCGTGCCACCGCCGATGTGCAGCGCGCCACGGATGGCGGTTTTGGGCGCCTTGTCGGTGCCCCACAGGAACATGTCGGCCAGCGGCATGTCGATGCCATAGCGGGCGGCGGCATCCTCCACCAGTTCGCCCAGCGTGCTGTTCAGTCCGTCCACCTGGGCGTAGTACTTCAGGCGCGGCGAATACAGCGACAGCGCCTTGCCATCGTAGAACAGCTGGCGCAACTGACGATCGCTGCGCAGCTCCAGGAACAGCTGGTTCGGGGCGCGCACCTTGTAGGTCACCACGCCATCCAGTTCCACCTTCTGGCCGTCTTCCAACACGATCTCGGTGCTGGCGTCGGAGCTCAGCGAGAACTGCTTGAGCGCACGCAGCGCTGCGCCCATGCGGTCCAGGGCGGCCAACGCCTCGGGATCGCGCTCGGGGGCGTCGGCCGGTGCAGCCGGGGGCGGTGCGGCAGTGGCAACACGGGTAGCGCCGTGCGCGACGGGCACCAGCGCAGCCAGCATCAGGCAGGCCGACCACGCAACCGGGGGAATGGCAGAGGACATGACCGTTACTCCATGGCACGGTAAACAGGTGGCCGCCGGCAGGCGGCCGGGATCAGAAGCCGCCGCTGATCGACAGACTCCACGGGTCGCCTTCGAAGCGGTTCTTGACGCTGAATTCGCCGACATAGCGGAACGACACATCCACATGCTCGCCGCCGGACCATTTCTTGCCGTAGGTCAGCACCGGGCCGATACCGAACGAGCGGCCTTTGAAGCCCCCCAGGCGGTCGGCGGTGTCGCCCTTGTCGTCCTGCAGCTGCTGGATCCAGCCACCGGCGGCCCCGAACCCCCAGCCACTGGCGGTGCGCTTGACCAGCAGCGCATCGGCCCGTGCGACCACGCCGTTCTTGTAGTCGGTATCGTCGTTGCGGGTGTACCAGTCGGTGGCGCCCAGCACGCTGAATTCCAGCGTGCCCTTCTGGAACAGGTGCGTGTAGCCCACGCTGGGCGAGAACGTCCAGATGTTCATGCCCGGATTGGCCAACCGGTTCGGGTCGTACTTGGCGGTGGGCGCATACACGTACACACCGAAGGAAAGGTGCTGCACCTCGCTGATGTGGAACCCGGCGATCACCGGGGCGAAGTACACGTCGAACAGGTTGGAGGCATGGTCCTTGGTCTGGAAGCGGTTGCCCAGCGGGCCTGCCAGGTTGGCGGTGACCTCGGCATCGATGTACGGCACGGTCAGCATGGAAGCGAAGTTCCAGCGCCCGGGCTTGGTCGGCCACACGTACACCCCGGTGGCAGCGGTCAGGTTCACGTCGGCCTCCAGGCCCAGCGAGATCTGCCCGGCGATGGGCGCGGGGCGGTCGCCGCTGATCTTGCCGTTGTAGCGGATGTAGCTCAGCGACCACTGCATGCCCGGCTCCGGCGGAATCACACCGGCGTACGAGGTGATCTGCATGCCGGTGATCGAGCGCCCCAGCGCGCCCTCGGTCGCCCATGCCGGCGCGGCGGACAGTGCAGCCAGCGAGCCCAGCGCGAGGGCCAGTGGCCAGCGACGCGGCAGGCGGAGAAAGGACATGGTCATGCGGTGGCCCTCCGGCACGGGTGCAGGTTCATGGATACGCACCTCACAGCGGCTCCGGCTCCGGCGCCGGCCGCGTGGCACGCTGACGTTCGCGGACATCGGCGATGTCGCGCTCCAGGAAGTAGTTCAGGAACGTGCGGATCACGGCGATCGCGGCCAGCTGGCCGATCGCGTCCCAGCTGGTGTAGATCGACGATTCGATGATGTCCGCCGAGAGCTGCATGGTCAGCCCGGCCACCAGCCAGCGCCCGTACCCCAACCACAGGTCGCGGCGCTCGACGTTGGTCAGATGGCCGCGCAGCGCCAGCCGCACGGCCCTCACGAACACCACCACGGTGGCCATCGCGATCAGCACCAGGGCCATCGCATCGATGATCACCACCACCGGTTCGGTGATGGCGATCAGCCACGCCTTGAGAGGAAGCATCGTCGGGGCTCCGGTAGGCATCGCAGTGCGGGGGGTTCGGGTTCATCCGCGCTCCACGCAGCGGAAGCCGAGGTGGCAGGTGGAGGTGTCGATCGGCTGCGCCATGCGCGCCGCAGGGCGATAACGCTTGCAGTAATTCGGCGCGCACAGGTGCGAGCCGCCTTTCATTACCCGGCGTGGGACCGCGCTGCGATCGCGCGGGTCGTGGCTGCGTTCGCGCAGCCCCCCTCGCGGATTGTCGATCGCGCAGCACGGTTTGCTCTGCAGCTGGTCATGCTGCTGGTACCAATCGCTGGTCCATTCCCAGACGTTGCCGATCATGTCGTACAGCCCGTATCCGTTGGGCGGATAGCTGCCGACCGGTGACGTCCAGCGGTGGCCGTCCTCCTCCAGGCTCTGCCAGGGAAATTCGCCCTGCCAGGTATTGGCCTGGTGGCGGCCGCCGGGGATGAAGGTGTCGCCCCAGGCGAACTCACCACTCTGCTGGCCGCCACGCGCCGCGAATTCCCACTCGGCCTCGGTCGGCAGGTCCTTGTCCATCCACCGGGCATAGGCCAGCGCGTCGGCGAAGGTGACGTGGACCACCGGGTGATCCTCCAGGCCCTGCAGGCTGGACAGCGGACCGCGGGGATGCCGCCAGTCGGCCCCGGGAATGTAGTGCCACCAGTTGTGTGTGTTGCCCATGTCCACCGGGTGCGGCGGCTGCACGAACACCACCGAGGCCGGTTGCAGCAGCGCCGGGTCCGCACCCGGATAGTCACGCGGGTCGGCTGCCTGCTCGGCTGCGGTGACGTGGCCGGTGGCCCGGATGAAGCGGGCGAACTCCCGGTTGGTCACCGGGTAGCGATCGATCCGGAACCGCCCTACCCGCGCTTTGTGCGCCGGGCGCTCTTCGGGATAGTGATCGTTGGAGCCCATGCTGAAGACCCCGCCGGCCAGCTCGATCATGCTATCGGCCACGACACTCATGCGAACGGTGCCACGTTGAAGGTCATGCTGACGATCGCCAGCAGGCCCAGCAGCCACAGCAGGCCGGCGGTGATCAGGGTCAGCGAGATCGGGTAGTGACTCTCCCCGTGGATCAGGCCTTCGCGGATCATCTCCTCGCGCTCGGCACGCAGGCCCTGCATGTAGCGGATGTGATAGAGGATGCCGAGGGTCAGCAGAACCATGCCGAGGCCGACCAGCGCGATGCCGAAGTTGCGTGGCGCATGCGGGCGCAGGCCAACGCCGGGCACCTCCAGCATGTGGCCGAAGAACTGATAGATGGTGAAACCGAAGCCGATCAGCGACAGCGCCGTGCGGATGATCGACATCAGCGTGCGATCCGCGCTCATGCGCGTGCGCTGGAATGACATCCCGGTGCGCCGCGAGGAAAGCTCCATCGAGGTGGCATCGGCACCGCCCAGCAGCGTCTTGGCCTGCTCGATGGTGAGCGCACGCTCGGTCAGCTGCTCGCGGGGGTCCTGGGCACTCATCGGCGGGTCGTCTCGTGAGGGGGTCATTTGCGGTGCAGGAAGTAGCTGGCGATGCGGGTGATCGGGCCGCGCAGGATCAGATACGGCAGGAACCCGAGCACGACCGCGATGACGAAGGCTTCCACCGGATACTTGAAACCGCCGAACATGCGGAACTGGTAGATCACATCCATGCCGACCCCCAGCAGAAGAATCCGGGCGGTCGCGGTGACCCCTTCGCGCCAGGCGACCAGCCGGTCACCCGCAGAGCTGTGCGCCATCAACCAGGCATAGGGCGCCTTGCCCGCCTTGGCATCCTTGATGCCATCGATCAACGCCGCGATCAGTGCCATCGTCGGCTGCAGGAAGAAGCGGAAGGTCATGGGGCCATCCGCGCGATCGATCATGTCGGTCCAGAAGCGCGTCAGAATATCGATCACCAGGAGCATGGGCGGGATCCTTGCGTCAGGCCTCCAGCTTGGGCGCCGCCCGGTAGCCACACAATCGAGTTGTTACTGCAACCTCCCCAGTATTTTTACTGCGTCCAACGCGTGGAAAGGCAGCGCTATGCTCAGCGACATCGCGTCCGCTGCCCGCTGCAGCCGCGCCTTCTCTTTCTTCGCCACGGGCTGCCCCCATGCACCTGGACCAGCACCATTACTCCCTGATGCGCGGCGGACTGGTGCACCGGCTGCTGCAGGCCGCCGGCATGCTGCGCGGCACCGCCCGGCTCTCGCTGTGGATCGCCGTGGCATTGGTGGTGATCTCGCTGGCGCCGTTGGTGGTGATGACCGCGCGCGCGGGCACCCTGTGGACGCCCCCGCCGGGCATGCCGCTGCTGGGCGACTACGCAACCCTCGCCCGCGTGCTGCTGGCGATGCCTCTGCTGGTGCTTGCCGCCCCGCGCTCGGACACCTTGCTGCGCAATGCGTTCCGCCAATTGACCCGCGCCGGCCTGGTGCCACCGCAGCGACAGGAAAGATTGGCCGCACTGCTGGCGAAGGTGCGCCGCTGGCGCGATGGCTGGTTGCCTGAAGCGCTCTGTGTGGTGATCGCATGGCTGCCGCTGCTGTTCGGCACGGACAGCGTGAGCCTGCTGCCGGGCGTCGCCGACTGGCGGCTGGAGCACGGTGCATTGACGGCCGCCGGACGCTGGTACGAATGGGTCGCCGTGCCGCTGTTCCGGCTGCTGGCCTTGCTCTGGCTGTGGCGCTTCGTGCTGTGGACCGGCCTGCTCTGGCGACTGCCGCGTGTAGGACTGGCACTGCACGCAGAGCACCCGGATGGCGCTGGCGGCCTGGCGTTCCTGGGCATGGCGCAGGAACGCTTCGCGGTGCTCGCCCTGGCCGGCGGCATTCTGGTCGCCGGTGCGTGCGTCAATCATGTTCACTATCTGGGCGAGAGTCTGTATGACCTGCGCCACCTGCTGGCCGGCTATGTCATCGGTGCCACGCTCCTGCTGGTGGCGCCGCTGCTGGTCATGATGCCAAGCATGATGCGGGCCAAGCGCCATGCGCTGTACCGCTTCGATGCGCTGGGCAATCGGGCCGCGGCGCTGTTCGACCAGCGCTGGCGATCAGGGTCACGACAGGGGGCCGACGCGGATTCCCTGTTGGACCATGGCGATGCATCCGCGTTCGCTGATTTCAGCGGCGTATACAAGGGCTTGGCCAGCATGTCGGTGCTGCCGTTGAACCGCTGGAATCTGCTGTGGATCGCCCTGCACGCCATCGTGCCTCTGCTGCCGCTGGTGCTGCTGGCGATGTCGGTGGATGAGCTGGCCCGCAAGCTGCTCGGCATCCTGGTCTGACTGCCCGCGCCAGTAGCGGGATCAGCCCTTGCGCGGGCCGCGCAGCGAGCGCGAGACGAACGATTCGCCCTTCAGGGCGGCCGCCACCGCCGGCAGCAGGTCATCGCCTGCGTCGGATTTGAGCACATAGCTGCACGCTCCCAGGCCCATCGCCTGCGTGACCATCTGGGGCTCGGCATGCACCGTGATGAACACCACGCCCAGCACAGGCCGCTGCAGGCGCAGCCGGCGCGCGGCTTCCAATCCGTTCATTTCCGGCATCGCGATATCGGTGACCACCACATCCGGCAACATGCTCTGCGCCGCCTGCACCAGCGAGGCGCCATCCTGGACCAGGCCAATCACCTGGAACTGCTGGGACAGCAGGCTACGCAGCTGCCGCCCCATCGCGCATCCATCCTCGGCCAGCAACACACGGACAGCATTCATCGCACTCGCCCGCTCGATGCCTGCCACGATGATGTGGCCGGACACAGTACGGTAACAAGGGAAAAACAACCGTTGGCGGGCAAGTAAATCTACTTGCCCACCCGCAGGCGGGCGGCCTAGTGGCGGATCAGACCATCCAACTCGGCCTTGCGCACCAGCTCCAGCGTGCCGTGTACGCCCAGTTCCTGCATGATCGCGTACTTGTGCGATTCGATCGTCCGCACCGATACCCCAAGCTCGTAAGCGATCTGCTTGGAGCGCAGGCCGCGCGCCACGTATTCCAGAATGCGCAGCTGCTTGTCGGTCAGTACATACTGGCAGCGACCCGATGCCACGATCGCGTTGGCCGCCAGTGTCGGCGTCACATACGTCTGGCCGTCCATCACCCCGTTGATCGCGCGGACCAGCTCGTCGCCGGCCGCACTTTTGAGAATATATCCCCGCGCGCCTGCCCGGATGGCCTCGGCCGCCATGCTGGATTCGTCGTGCATGGTGAGGAACACGAAGGGCGTCAGGCACCCCTCGCTGCGGGCCTGACGCATCACGTCGATGCCGCTGATACCGGGCATGCTGATGTCAGAGACGACCACGTCCGGCGATTCGCGGCGTAGCGAGTCCAGCAGTTCCTCGCCGGAGGACACCAGCACGATCGATTCGAAACAATCCATCAGCAATCTTTCGATGCCCTGCGCCACCAGCATATGGTCGTCAGCGACGACCACCTTGCGGAAGGGCACAGACACCGACTGCGCGCACGAAACGCTCATTGCACTGCCTCCATTGGCTTCAATCATCCCCTGATTGACCTGCCGGTGCACGGGTGCCTGATAACCAGCGCGAAGGCGCCCGCTCATGGCATCGCGGTGCAGCGGCAGCCTGCCGAACATGCGAGTCACCGCGTGATGGGGTCGTGATGCGAGGCACACTGTTTCATCCGCCCAGGGACACGCTGTTCAGCCCTGCATTCAGCGTCGCAGGGTGTCTCGCGGACATTCACCGAAGACATTTCGATACATCACGGAAAAGCGCCCGAGGTGCCCGAAGCCCAGTCGCAGCGCGATGTCGGTAACGCTGTCCTGGCAGTCTGCGTGCAGCAACGCGCTGCGGGCCTGATTCAACCGGGCCAGTTGATGCCAATGACAGGGGCCGTGTCCGTAGGCATCACGGAACAGGCGTTCCACCTGGCGTTCGCCCACCCCCAGCGCCAGCGAGAGCGCGCGGCTGTCGAAGGGGCGATCCAGCTGCGCTTTCAGGTAGTCCTCTGCCCGGCGTACCACGGCATCGCGCTGGCGTTCGATCCAGCTCGGGTCCGCGCCTCGCGATGGCCCGGTGTCAGTCACGCTGACCGCGTCCACGAACGCCCCGAGCAGCAGGGCCGATTGCGCTGCCACCTGTTCCGGCGTGACCAGTCCCTCCCCATGGGCGGCCGCCTCCAGCGCCTTGGAAACGCCGTAGCGCAGGTTCCACGCATCGGCAGGCGCGGCAGCGCGGCTGCACCACCCGCTGCGCGGCAACCGCAGTTCGCGCCCCACTCTGGCCACGGCTTCACGCTGCAGCACGTCACGCGGGATCAGCAGCACCGCCCATTGCCAGCCACCAGGACGCGGCCGCACGTTGAGTTCGCTGTCCTCGGCGAACACCATCACCTGCCCGGCCGGGACCCAGCGTCCGTTGGCCCACATCGGCTGCTCGCAGGAGACGGCCATCGCCAGGGCGATCACGCCCTGCCCGAAGCTGCCACTGGCGAAGATCGGCAGCGAGTACGCGCCACTGTCCAGGCTGAATTCGGGAAAGACCAACCGCTGTAGACACGCGCGGAAGTGCCCGGCAGCCAGCAGGCGCTGCTCGAAGCGGGTGTCGCGCACCACCCCCAGCAACGCATCGGCGTCGAAGCCATCGACCACGAAGCGGCTGTAAGGGGCCATCGGTTCGTCCATGCCAGCTCCTGGGGCAAGTCGGAAATCGGATAGCGCGGGGGAAGACAACCTGCTTACATCGGCGCGATTGTGGGGCGGAAGCGACAGCGGAACAAGCAACGTCGCGATGTCTCCCCGCAAGCGTGAAACGCATCACATCGAGAGACGTCCGAAGGCGTATCGATCCGACGCTTCATCACGCACCGGCCGAGGTCCACGTGCCCGTCATTGCAACGGTAACGCACATCGCTCCTGTCGACAGCTCCACCGACATTCCGCCGGACGACCTCGGCAACACCCCGCCCTCCACACGCACATCACCCGGGCTTCGCAGCGCGCTCACGCAGGTGTTGCCGCTGCTGCTGGGGTGCCTGCTCGGGCAGCTGCTGCCGACCCTGGCGCAGATCCCCGGTTTCCGGCTGCATGTGCTGTGGATTCCGGGCCCCCTGCTGCTTGGCTGGTTGCTGTTCACCCCCAGGGCGCAATGGCGGACCTGCGTGCTCGCCGCCTGTGCGGGTACGGCGCTGGCCTTCGTGCTGGTGCCTTTCGTGGCGCTGCCGCGGCTGCTGGCCAGCGCAGGCGAATTCGCGCTGGTCATCGCAGCGGCCTGGCTGCTGCTGCGCTGGCGCGGAGAGCGCGCACCGCTGGAGGGCTACCGCGAGATCGGCCTGTTCGTGCTTCTGGGGTGCCTTATCGTGCCCGGCTGTGTGGCCTGGTGGCAGGCGCTGTTGTTCGCCGGCGGCCCACCGGGGCTGGCGCCGGGCGCGATGTTCACGTTGATGCTGTGCAGCAGCGTCAGCTATCTGCTGATCGTCTCGGCGGTGGTCAACCTCGCGCGTGTGCTGCAGACACCGGAGCGGCGCAATGGATGGCGCTGGCGAACGCTGGCCGTCGCGCTGTGCCTGCTGGGAGTGCTGGGCCTGGCCTGGGGCGTGGACTGGCGTGATGGGGTGATCACTCCCCTGCTGGTGCTGGTACCGATTCCGCTGCTGGTGTGGGCGTTGATCGTCTTCGGTGTGACCGGTGCGTCGATCGCCATGGTGATCGTTGCCCTGCTTGGCATGCAGCTCAGCATGGAAGGCATGGGGCCGTTCGCGTTCTGGACGCCGGACCGCAACCTGATCACCGCACAGGCGTGGACCTTGGGCACCGGGTGTGCGCTGTTGTTCCTGGGCGCGCTGTCGGAGCAGAAGCTCTCCAATCACCTCAAGCTCCAGCAGGCCTATCGGCGCCTGGGCGAGGTCACCGGGCGGATGCTGGTGGTGCAGGAGGAAGAACGCACGCGCATCGCCCGCGATCTGCATGACGACGTCAACCAGTCGCTCGCGGCCATTTCCATCTGCCTGAGCGCATTGCGCAATCAGATTCCCGATGCCGAGCGCCGCAGCGTGGTGGAACTTCAGGAGCAGCTGCTGACGGTATCCAACGACATCCGCTCGATCTCCCACGAGCTGCACCCCAGTATCCTGCGCTTCACCGGGCTGGCCAGTGCGCTGGATGCGTTCTGCATCAAACGCAATGCGCGCGGCGCGTTGCGGGTGCGTTGCCGGATCGAGACGCCGCCACGGCTCAGCGACGAGCAGGAGCTGAGCCTGTTCCGGATCGTGCAGGAGGCCGTCAACAACGTGGACAAGCATGCGCGCGCCAGTACGGCCCACGTGCTGGTGGCGGTGCGTGGCGAGCAGCTGCTGTTGCGGGTCGACGATGACGGCGTCGGCATGCCTGCGCCCAGCGGGACACCGCCCGCGCCGGGCTTGGGCATGATCAGCATGGAAGAACGCGCGCGGCTGCTGGGCGGCACGCTTGAGGTGAGTGCCAGCCCGTTGGGAGGCACCCGTGTCGAAGTGCGTTTCCCGCTTGGGGACGCCGCAGTCGATCTGCCCCCCCTGCGGGCGGCACTGCATCAGTAAACATACTGGCGGCGGACACGTAGAAAGGCGGTTGTGCAGGGTGGGGCGTCCGCACACAGTAAACCGACACTTGCCCGTGGAGCGCCCCATGCACTGGAATGCCCTGCCCTCCCGCTGTCGCCATGGCGCGGCCCTGCTCGCGCTGACCTGCGCGTTGACGGCCTGCAGTACCACGCCGCCGGCATCCACGATGGCATCCACGGCGCCGCCGAGCGCTGTCGCCACGCCGGCGCCAGTACCGGAGCTGCGGCCCGGGATTCCCGCCGGCTACCTCGGGCGCGCACTGCCGGACAGCCTGGCCCTGCTGCCAGCGCCCCCGGCCAAGGGCTCGGCGGCATTCGCCAACGATCAAGCCATCCATCGGGCCGCGCAGCAGCTGCGAGGGACGCCCAGGTACACGCTGGCGACCACGGATTCGGACCTGCACTTCCCGCAGGTGGCCAACACGTTCTCCTGCGCGCTCGGGGTGCCGATCAGCCAACAGACATCGCCGGCGCTGTACCTGCTGCTGCAGCGCACGCTGGTCGATGCCGGGCTGGCCACCTATGCCGCCAAGGACCATTACAAGCGCACGCGCCCCTTCGTGTTCTACAAGGAAGGCACCTGTGCGCCGGCCGACGAGGCCTCCCTGCGGACCGACGGCTCCTATCCGTCCGGGCATACCGCCATCAGCTGGAGCTGGGCCCTGCTGCTGACCGAGCTGAGCCCGGAGCGCGCCGACGCCCTGCTCGCACGTGGCCGCGCGTTCGGTGAAAACCGCCTGATCTGCAACGCGCACTGGCAGAGCGACGTGCTCGAAGGGCGTGCGGTCGCTGCCGGCGCGGTGGCGGCCCTGCATGCCAACGCGGATTTCAACCGCGACATGGCGCTGGCGCGGGCGGAGATCCAGTCGCTGCGCAGCAACAGTGTGCAGCCCAGCAACTGCGAGGCGGAGAAAGCAGCGCTGGCCATCCCGATTCCCGGGGTCCTCTAGCGCACGGCCGTGCGTGACCCGGCGGCCCATGCCATCCTGCGCCGACATCACCAGCGAACAGGGCCGCTGAACCCCGCACCCGGGCGCCGCCATCGCACCGTGCTGACGCCATCCTCACCTGCGCCTGACAGTTGAAAAATAGTGCGCTTGAAGTGCATCCGCCCCGCCACTCCCGCCGTAGCTGAAGGTGCGTCACACCGGCGCATCCATTCGGGAGTTTGGTCATGAAGATCCAGTTCGCAGGCCTTGTACTGATCGGCTGTCTCGCCGCCACCGCGTCCCCGCTCGTCTTCGCGCAGGCCCCTGCCCCCATGATGGGCGCGCAGCACAGCAATCCGATGGTGGGGGGCGCGGCGATGTATGCCAACAAGGACATCATCGACAACGCCGTCAATTCCAAGGATCACACCACGCTGGTCGCGGCGGTCAAAGCGGCCGGCCTGGTCGATACGCTGAAGGGCCCCGGTCCGTTTACCGTGTTCGCGCCGACCAATGCGGCCTTCTCCGCGCTGCCCAAGGGCACCGTGGAGGGACTGCTGAAGCCGGAAAAGAAGGCGGACCTGACCAAGATCCTGACCTACCACGTGGTCCCCGGCGCGGTCACCAGCACCGATCTGATGGCCAAGATCAAGCAGGGCGGTGGCAAGGCGAGCCTGACGACGGTCGAAGGTGAAGCGCTGACCGCCCGCGTCGCCGGCAAGGGCATCACCCTGACCGACAGCAAAGGCCAGGTCGCGCATGTGACCATTGCCGATGTGAAGCAGAGCAACGGCGTGATCCACGTGATCGATAAAGTCCTGATGCCGTAACCGGCAATGGCGGCCGCAGATCGCCTGTGGCCGCCCCGGGTGGGAGGAAGAGATGACCTGGCGCGCCGTCTTCAGAACGATGACGGGGGAGACATCACGCTGTGCGGACGACGCGCCAGGTCAAGACGGTCCCTCGCCGGCGCACGGGTGCGCCGACGGGGTATGCGCAGACAGAGGTGAGCAGGCGGGACCGTGCGGCTTCAGCGCGGCAGTGCCCTGCCCGACAGTTCGACGCGCCGGTTCGGCGCCAGACACACGATCAGGGCCTTGCGCTGCGCCTGCTCGCACTGCACCAGCGGATCGGCCTTGCCGCGCCCTTCGGCAACGATGGCCGCCGCCGGCACCCCGCCGGCCACCAGCGCATCGCGCACGGCTTCGGCGCGCCGTTGCGACAGCACCAGGTTGTAACGGTCACTGCCGATCCGGTCCGTATAGCCGATCACCCGGATCGTCTGCACCCGGCTGGCATCGCGTACCTGCTGCAGGAGGGCATCCACGTTCCGGCGCCCCTCGGGGGTGAGCACGGCGCTGTCGAAGGCAAACATCGCGTCGGCCGCCAGCCGCAGCGGCTCGCTCGGCATCGGCGCGGGTGCCGGGGGCGCCGGGGGGCGCGGCGGATCAAGCACGGCCGCACAGGCCTGGGGTTTCCAGTGCGCCGCCTGGGCGATGCCTTTGCCGTCGAAGTCGACCTTGAACTGGCAGGTGAAATAGTCCCCACCCGGGCTGCTGCGGAAGTTGAACAGGTAGTTCCATTCGCGCACGCCCCACATGCCCTCGCCGAAATGCGGAGTGCCCAGCAGCGAATACAGCTGGCGTTTGCTCATGCCACGGGCGAACAGGCGCAGGTTGTCGACATCCACGAACAGGCCCTCCTTCAGCGTCGCTTTGCGGGGATCCGGGAAGCTCGCCGCGTCGGTGTCGGCGCTCGCAGTGGACGGTGTGGTGCGTTGCTCGCCGTGGCTGGCGCAGGCGCCCAGCAGCAGGGCCGCCAGGCTCAGGCCCAGTGACCGCAACAGCGGCACCTGGGTGGTGGATGTGGGCTGCATGGACATGGTGTTCCCCCTGTATGCGTTGAATACGGACCGCAGGTCCGGTGCCGGCAGCGCGCCGGCACCGGAGGCGGTCACCACTGGATGCCGGCACCTACCGCGACACCACCATCGCCGCGGCTGTTGGTCGACCCGCTGAACTTGTAGATCCAGCGCCCGCCTTCGGAGACCCCGGAGATGCCCACCGCCACGCCGGATTCGCCGTTGAAGCTGCCGGCGGCGAGCGAGGCCATGCTGCGGCCGGCCTCGTAGGGTTGCGGCAGGGCGGCCACCGCCATCGCCGAGGCCACACCGGCCGACGCACGGTTGTCGGTCTTCTGCAGGTTGCGGTCGAACGAGTCCATGCGCTCGTCGGTGTAGGCCTTGGACCAGTCCAGGGTCTGGGCCATGCCACTGCGCAGCTGGTCCACGTTGACGGCATCGGTCCCGGCGGTACCCGGGGCGACGTTGCGCACCGTCGTCGGCCCCGTGGCGGTACTGCCCAGGGTCACGCTGTTGAGGTTGGTGGTGCCATTGATGTTGCTGTCATAGCGGATCGTGCCCTGCTGCGAGGCCTGCAGCTGGCGCACGTTGACTGCATCGGTGGCTTCACTGCCATCGGCGACATTGGCGATCTGCCGTTCCGCGCCGCTGCTGCCCACCGAGACCGTGTTGGCCCGGTTGGCCACCGAACCGGCACCCAGGGCGACGCTGTTGCTGCCCTGCGCATTGGCCCCGTTGCCCAGCGCCGTAGCGTTGTTGCCCGCAGCGGCGGCGCCGGCGCCACCGGCCACGGCGTTGTCGCCAGTGGCGGCCGGCGCGGCCAGGTTCTGCGTGTTGTTGACCTGGAACATGCCGGACGTACCGTTGTTGATGTTGCTGATCTGCGTGTCCGTGTAGGTCTTGGACTCGCTGATCGCGTAGTTCACGCCGCTCTGCAGCTGCCCGACATTGACCGCGTCGTAGCGTTCGGAACCGTCCGCCACGTGGGTGACCTTGCGCTCGGCACCGGTGCTGCCGACGGCCACCTCGCCCACCGAGTTGCTGGCACCGGCCTGGCCGTAGGCACCGGTGTACCCGGCCTGTGCGCCCACACTGGCCACCGAGCCGGCGCCGAGGGCGACGCTGTTGTCCGCGCTGGCGCTGGCGCCATCGCCGATCGCCGCGCTGCCGCTGCCCGCCGCACTCGCCAGCGGCCCGATCGCGATGCTGTCGGCACCGCCCGCGGTGGCCGCGCCCTTGGTCGAGTTGACCTGCACGTACTGGCTGTTGCCGCCCGGCTGGATCTGGTCGATGCGGGTATTGAGGTTGGTCAGCGAGGTATCCACCGCCGAGAAGGCCACGGTGACGTCGCTGTAGTCGTTGGCGATGACGCTGCCATCGGTGGCGATCGAGGAGATGCGGAAGGTCGGCGCGGTCCAGATGCCGGTGTTGCCATCGAAGTTGGTGGTGCCGCCGAAATACCCGACCAGGGCAGCGTTGGTCTGGAACAGCTGGTTGCCGTTGACCGCATCCAGGCTGTCGGCCAGCACGCGTCCGTCGGCCAGGTTGGTCAGTGCCACCGCCGCGCCGCTGGCATCGCCGGCCAAGGTGATGGTGTTGGTCGCGTTGCCACTGGCATCGGCGTCGTACTTCACTGCCAGCCGGTCCACGGTGTCGGTCTGGTCGGCGACGTTGGCCAGCGAGGTGCTGACCGCATCGAAGGCGCTGCCGACGTTGTCATAGTTGCCCGTGGTGACCTGGCCATCACTGGCCACGTTGTTGATCGTGTAGCTCGGCGCGGTGACCATGCCGTTGGCATCCAGCGCAGCGCCGCCACCGAGGTGGGTGGCCACGGCCTGGTTGGCCGCGAACAGCTGCGCGCCGTTGATCGCCTCGCTGCTGCTGGCGGTGACACTGCCGGCGGCCAGGTTGCTGAGCGTGGTCGCAGCCCCACCGTTGCCCAGCGTGGCACTGGCGTAGTTCACGCTGGCATCGGGATTGAGGTCGTAGCGCAGTGCGCCCTGTTCGGACGCCTCCAGCTGGCCCAGGTTGACTGCATCGGTGGCCTCGGTGCCCGCGGCCACGTTGACCACCTGGCGTTCTGCACCGACCGCACCGACGGACACCGTGTCCTGGCGGTCGGCCAGTGCGCCGGCGCCCACCGCGATGCTGTTGGCGGCCGTGGCCGAGGCACCCGTGCCGACCGCGATGCTGTCCAGGCCCGCGGCGGCGGCTTCCGCCCCGGTCGAGTTGATCTTCAGATAGCGGCTGCCAACACCGTTGCGGATATCGGTGATCTGCGTGTTGAGGTTGACCAGCGAGCCATCCACCGCGGAGAAGGCGTCGCTGGCGTTGTCGTACACCCCCTGCGCGACTGCCCCGCCGGTGGAGATCGTGGAGATCTGGAAGCTCGGTGCGGTCCACGCGCCGGTGACCGGATCGTAGCCAGTGACGCCGCCGAAGTAGTCGACAATCGCACTGTTGGTGTCGAACAGCTGGGCGCCGTTGATGGCCTCGGTGCTGGTTGCGTTGACCGCGCCGTTGGCGAGGTTGGCGATCGTGGTGGTGCCGGTGCCGCCGCCGAGGGTGACCCGGCGGAAGTCGGCGCCGCCTGCGCCATCGTCGTCATAGGTCACCGCGAGCGTGCCGACCGCATCGATCTGCGAGATCGCGCCCTGCAGCTGGGCCACGTTGACCGCGTCGGTGGCGGCGCTGCCGGCAGCCACGTTGCTGATCTGGCGCTCACCGCCGGCGAAGCCGACCGAGACTTCACCGGCCGACACCTGCTGCCCGTTCAGCCCGTAAGCACTGTAGCTGGCCTGCGCACCGCGGTTGGCGGCCGAACGGTACCCCAGCGCCACGCTGTTGGCCTGGTTGGAGGTGGCTTCCGCACCGAGGATGGTCTGGCCGTTGGCGGTGCCCGTCGCACTATCGCCGACGACCACCGAATGGCCCATGCGCGCGGCGTAATCCGCGGTCGGCACACCGGTCGGGTCGGTCGGATCATTGAGTCCGACACCGGGGAACGCGACGTTGGCATCCTGCCGCGGCAGCTCATGCCGTGCGTTGGCACCGATGACCACTTCCTTGGAGCCGTTGGCAAAGGCGCCATCGCCGACCAGTACCTGGTAATCCTGCGCAGCGTTGACCGCCCAGCAGTCCACGCTCGCCACCAGCAGATTGACGCAGGTGTTGGACCACGCCGGCGAGCCGTCGGGCAGCAGCAGGCCGAGCAGGCCATTGGGATTGCCGTTGTTAATGTTGTAGATGTAGCTGTCGGAGGTGACGCCACCGATCAGGGTCAGGTGGGAGCTGCCGCCGGTGCTCGCATTGCCCAGGCCATCGAGCAGCGTGCCGACCGGGGTCAGGTTGACCACCGGCAGCCCCAGCACGTTGGTCACCGAGTAGGTCTGCATCACGTTGGCGCTGCTGACCGACAGATTGCCATTGCGCACGTAGCCATCCCCACCCAGCAAACCCTGCGCGGTGGGGCCGACCAGCTGCGAGAGCGAACCGACCAACCCGGCGGTACCGATGACCAGGCCGGCATTGGGATCGGCCGGTGCCGGCCCTTTCGGGCTTCCCGGCGGCAGCGACGTCGGCGCCGGGAACACCGTGCCGAGGATCGGCGTGGTGATCGCACCGACCGCACCGACCACCGGTGTGGTGATCGCCCCCACCGTGGTGCCGACGCCGTCGAGCAGGCCGCCAACGGCCCCGCCCACACCGTTCAACAACCCACCGAGCGCGTTGCCCAATCCGTTCGGCGCCAGCGCCATCGAGCTGGTCTGCACGGCACTGACGCCGGCATCCACGCGCTTGGGGTTGCGGTCGGCCGCATCGACCCGGTGGCCGACTGCATCCACCCGCACGCCGCCGGCGACGTTGCTGGCCAGCGATGCCTGCACGGCATCCGGTGCGTCGGGCGTTACCGTGGCCTCGGCAATCAATGCCGCCTTGGCCTGCACCTCGGCCGCCGCCAGGCGTGCCTGGGCGGCCGCATCGACGTTGGCCTCCAGTGCCACCTTCCGTGGTGACGGCGTCGCGGCGACCGCCACGCCCGCCGCCGCCTTCGCCTCGGCCTTGACCGGCACCCGCACCGTCGCTGGCGTCGGCGCAACCGCGGCGACCGCATCGATGTCGGCATGGGCATTCAACCTGGCACCGTTACCCGTGCCTGCCGCGATGCCCAGATCGGCCAGGGCCGCCCCCTGGGCACCCGGCGCGCCAACGCGCCTGGGCAGGTCCGCGTTCGCCTGCGCAGCGGCATGTACCTGCAGCGCCGGCCGCTGGGTCGTCGGTGTACCGAGGTTGAGATTGACCTTGGCATCCACGCTCAGCAGGGGGGCCGTGCCACGATCACGCGCCGCCGCGGCCAGCGCCACTTCGGCATCGAGCTTCACCGGCAGGGGTGCGGTGTACTTGGCGGTCAGTGCCTGCAGGTCGGTGAGGGTCTGGTTCTCGCCCGCCCATGCACTGCCCGTGCACAGTGCCAGCGACAGACCCAGCGACAGCACCGACATCGGCACCTTCAGATGCACCACCACCGGGCCAGCAGCCAGGCTGCCGCGCGCCGTGGCGATTTCGGAGACGACCACCAGGGCGTTCAGCCGGTGGCTCCACACCAATCGAAAGATACGGTTCATCAGGTATTCCCCCGTGTACGAATGCGTTGAACATCACCGGTGCCTGACGGCACGTGGATGTCATTACAGTCGAGGGGTCAAACCGCGAGCACTTCATTCCGGCAGCGCACACGTGCGTTCCGGCAAGACGAGGGGTAAAACCGGCAGGCCGATAGGCAATTTCGGCAGGTTGCCGAATATGTGCACGGCGGGCACGCAGCTGCCCACGTAACCCTCAGGCCGGGCTGCCCATCTGGGCCGGCGCACGCATCAGCGTGTCGCGCGGCAGCTCGCCGAACACGCGTCGATAGTTGTCGGCGAATCGCGACAGATCCCACAGCCCGCAGCTGAGTGCGATGGCTTTCACCGATTTGCGGCTGGAATCGGCCATCGACAACCCGCGGCAGGCTGCGCATAACCGCAGCATCGACAGATACCGGTTGGGCGAGGTGCCGAACAGATCTTCGAAGGCATACCGCAACGCGCGCTCGCTCACACCGGCTGCGTCACAGATTTCATTCATATAGATATAACGACGCAGATTGAGCCGCATGAAGTTCTCGGCACGCTGCGCGATCAGATAATGCGTGCGCCGGCCGCGGCTGCAGGTAGGGTGGTCATCGCTGCCGGCGCCCAGCAGCGCCTGGATGTGGTCATGCAGAAGGGCGTCCACCGCATCGGCCGCCAATACACCGCCCTGCCCGGCCAAGGCCGCGTGCACATCGGCATAGCGCTGCGTCAGCCGCGCCCCTCCGCCGCTTCCCCCCGCCTGGAACAACGACAGCGCCTGCCCGGAAGGCAGGGTATTGCGCAGGCTCAACTCGGTCAGCTTGCGCTGCACACGTCGCATCGGCGCCAGCAGCAGGGTCAGGTGGGTGCCGGCGCTGAGGGTGAACTCGCTGATGCCTTCGGGCAGCACCGTCAACGCCATGCCGGCGGCCAATGGCATGCCATGGCACCAGCTGACATTCTCATCGGTGGCATGGATCAGCCCGAGCAGGCACCAGTCCTGCGGCAGCATGAAGCGGCCGCGGAAATGAAAACCGCTCACCGCGGTGCAGAACAACGCTTCGTCATGCACCTGCGATTCAATCGCGGCACGCGGGCCGTTGCCATCCAGCAGCACCATCTCCAGATCGCACACGCGCAGCACGCCGCTGAGCGAGGCCAGGTCGAATGCCCGCAGCCCGCTCTGGATCTGGTCATCCACCACACCATCTACCATGACAGTGATGCCCCCTTTCGCCTGGAACTCCGGTGCCTGCGCCGCATGGCCACCGGGTGCGCACTCCTGCGTGTCCTGCAGCGCATCCTGCTACGGCCAACCCGCCGCGGCGATGCCTGCCAGCCCGCCCACCTAAATCATTCAGTGATCGCAGCTAAATCATTCACTCCATGCGACATCGATTTACGCGAAGCCGTGGATGCGCATTTTTGGCAAGTATGCCCGAACTGGACGGCAGGTAAACAGAATCATAATCACCGTCACAACCAAGACCGCCCTGCGTGAAATCCAGCGTTTATGCGCCTGCCAATCGTGTCAAAAAGTTGACATCACAGGGCCATCACATAATCTACACCCGCACTTCACTTTGCCGCGATTACATCAACTCCACGCAATACGCAGAAAAAGAATCGTCATTTACTCAAGTTGAAACGACGCCTGCCGATTTTGTGTATTGGATACCGCGCGGTTCGTCGAGCATCCAGATCAGGACGCCCGGTTGTACCGACACGGTGATGCTGTAACGCAGGGGGAACGCCATGGACAGCAACCTTCATTCTCAGTGCCCGCATTGCCACTGCCGCACGTCGCAGGCAATGCCCGCACTGTCCAGCGCGATCTGCCGCCAATGATGTCGATCGGGCACTGTCCGCTCGATAGCGCAGGCCTGTAAGGGCTGCACCGCGCAGGATGCGCGGTCTGGATGGCCGTCCTGGCGGAGCCAGGCAACACCATCGGTACCAGGGGCTGTATCCGCCCGTTCGGGCTCTGATTGGGAAAGGGAGAAACCGTCATGAATGCATCCGTTCGCAAGTTCCTCGTGGAAGAAGATGGCGTGACCGCGCTCGAGTACGGCCTGCTGGCCGCCGTGATCGCGGGCATTCTGGTGGCCGTCGGCAAAAAGGAAATCCAGGGTTTCTTCGAGAACCTCTTCGAGAAGCTCGGTACGGTTGTTGACGACGCGACTGCGAAAGCATCGACCTGATCGTCTGATCTGACGCCAGCGCTGTCGCCCGGCTCTCCCGCGGCGACGGCATGGCACGGATCACGTTGTCGCACGACCGATTCGGGGGACTTACCGCATGGAACTTCTTCCCCTGCTGGCACTGCTGCTGGGTGTACAGGTCGCCATCCACGACCTGTATGCCCGGCGGGTATCCAATCGTGGGTTGCTCCTGGCTGCCGGGGTGGCGCTGGCCGCGCTTGCCTGGCAGTGGCTGATGGCCGGCCGCGGCTTTCCGGGCACGCATCTGCTCGGCTTCGCGCTGGGGTTGCTGTCGCTGCTGCCGTTCTATGCCATCGGCTGGATGGGCGCCGGTGATGTGAAGTACTTCGCCGTGCTGGGGCTGCTGCTGGGCGCCTCGCCGCTGCTGCCGATCTGGATCATCGCCAGCCTGCTCGCCGGCGCACATGCGATGTGCGTGATCGTCGCGCGGCGCCTTGCACCTGCGTTGTCCCACGGCGCGTTCTCCACTGTCTCCAGCGGCCCGGTGTCGCGCCGCTTGCAACCGGTGATCGCGCAATGGCGTCACGCACGCCAGGGGCGGGTTGGCATCCCGTATGCGGCCTACCTGGCGTTCGCCAGTCTGTGGTGGGTGCTGCAGCAGCACGTCGGCGGTGCTGCATGAGCGTCGCGCTCCCAGACCGCCGTCCTGCCCGGCGCCAACGCGGCATCGCCACGCTGGAATTTGCCTTGATGCTGATGTTCGGCCTGCTGCCGTTGCTGCTGGTCACCTATTCCGGCGTCATGATCATGGCCGTGCAGCAGACACTCTCGGCGGCGTCGGCCGAGGGTGCACGTGCCGCCTTCCGCCATGCCACGCCGGGCGAACGCCGCACCGCCGCCTGCCTGGCGGCACGCCGCTCCATGCAGTGGCTGCTGACCTACGCCAAGCAGACGCCGGACTGCGCTACCGCAGGCGCCCCGCCGATCACGGTTTCCACGCCCACCCCCTGCGCGGATCTGCCCGCGGTGCAATGCATCCGTGTGGAAGTGAGCTATGACTACGGCGCCCACCCCTTCCTGCCCGGCACCGGCCGCGTCTATGGCTGGGTGATGCCCAAGCCCTTGCGCAGCACCGCCGTGTCCCAACTCGATCTCGGCGGCAACTGATGACACTCCGGAGAACCGCATGCTCAAGTTGACCCGCGTCGCCGCGATCCTGCTGATCGGCCTGGCGGTGATCCTGGCGTTCGTCGCCTTCGGCATCAGCCGTCGTGCCAGCGAGGTAGCACCGGGCACGCCCGCGAGCGTCGGCGCGCCCGCCCAACCGGCGACCTGGCCCGTGGTCGAGGCCGCCAGCGCACTGCCCGCCGGGCGGCCGATCACCGCCGAGGACCTGCGGGTCAGCGGTCATCCGCAGCGCCCCGTGGGCGCCTACACCTCGATCAACGCCCTGGTCGGCGCCGTGCCGACCCAGGACATCGCGGCCGGCACGCAGATCCAGACCGCGCAGATCGCGCAGGGTTTTTCGCTGCGCCTGAATCCCGGCGAGCGCGCACTCGCGGTGCCGGTGGACGAGCTGGTCGCCGCGGGCAACCGCATCCAGCCCGGTGATTTCGTCGATGTGTTCCTCAACCTGCGCGCGTCCGGCGGCTTGCGCGATGACGGTGACGCGCAGACCCGGCTGCTGCTGTCGCGGCTGCGTGTTCTCAGCTATGGCGCGCACGACATCCAGAGCGTTGCCAGCATGCCGAGCGATGGCAGCGCGCCCGCGCCGGACGACAGCCGGGCGCAGGACATCACCGGCGGCAGCACGTCGGCCAGCAGTTCGCGCAGCGATGGAACGACAGCGCCGGCACGCAGCGCCGTGCTCGCAGTGCCGGTCGCCGAGGCGAACCGGCTGCTGCTCGGTGCCCAGCAGGGCAAGCTGTTCCTGGCGCTGCGCAACCCGGCCGACATCGGGCTGCCGGACCAGGCGTTGTTCCCCACGCCCAGCCGCGTGCTCAACCCGCGCCGCGAGCTGTCGCCCGACGAACGGCTTGCCCTGCAGCGCCCGGAGAACGACGCCTACGCCGGCATCGACACCGACGCACTGGCCGGGCGCGGGCGCAGTGCCGCCGCGACAGTGCCACTGCCCAGCAGCGCCCCGCGCCGCGCTGCACCGCGCGCGGACCGGGGCATTGAAATCATCCGTGGTGACATTTCCTCCCATAGCGGGTCGCGTTGAGCCCATGCCGAGACAGCCCATGACCGAACGCCCCACCCTCGCGCGCCGCTTCTCCCACGCCCTGCCGCGCTGCCTGCTGGCCGGCGTGTTGATCGGCAGCCCGCTGCTGGCCAGCGCAGAGGCGGAGCTGGTGCTGCAGACCCGCGAGCAGCGCCCGTGGTCACTGCCTGCCAACCTGGAGCGGGTGGCCATCGCCGACCCCAGCGTGGCCGACGTGGTGATGCTGCGTGGCCGCGAGGCGCTGTTGGTCGGCAAGGCGGCCGGCAGCACCACCCTGCTGCTGTGGCGTAATGGCAACCGCGAGCCGGAACGGCTGCAGGTGGAAGTACGCAGCGCCGTCCAGGGTGCACTGAGCGCACAGGGCGGTGGCACCGAGCTGATCGTGCAGGACGGTCAAGGCCTGCTGCAGGGCCTGAGCCCCTCGCTGCTGGACCACCAGAACAGCGTCAAGGCGGCGGCGATGGCGGTCGGCAAAGACGGTCAGCTGGCCGATGTCTCCACCATCGCCAGTGGCGGCGTGGTCCAGGTCGAGGTGAAGATCGTCGAGTTCAACAAGTCGGTGCTGCGCCAGATCGGCATGAGCTTCGGCAACAAGAATTTCAACCGCAACAACGGCTTCTACTACGGCATCACCCGGCCGGGCGCGACCCTGCCCGGCGTGTTGCCGGCAGGCGAATCGGCCGGCCCGGACGACGTCATCATCACCAACCCGCTTTCCTCGGCGTTCGGGCTGGTGTTCAAATCCCTCACCCACGGCTGGGACGCGAACATCGACCTGCTGCAGAGCAACGGCATGGCCCGGGTGCTGGCCGAGCCGACCCTGGTCGCGTTGTCCGGGCAGAGCGCGAGCTTCCTGGCCGGTGGCGAACTGCCGATCCTGGAGCCGCAGGGCCTGGGCACCACCACGGTGACGTTCAAGCCCTTCGGCATCGGCCTGACCGTGACGCCGACCGTGCTCGGGCCGAACCGCATCGCGCTGAAAGTCGCCCCGGAAGCCAGCGATCTCAACTACGCCGCCGGCATCACCTACAACGACGTGCAGGTGCCGTCGATCACCACGCGCCGCGCGGACACCACGGTCGAGCTGGGCGACGGCGAAACCTTCGTGATCGGCGGGCTGGTCAGCAACAACGTCAGCTCCAACGTGGACAAGGTGCCGCTGCTCGGCGATCTGCCGATCATCGGCTCGTTCTTCCGCACCCTCAACTACAAGAAGGAAGAGAAGGAACTGGTCATCATCGTCACGCCACGGCTGGTGCAGCCGCTGGCCCAGGGCACCGAAGTGCCGCTGCCGGGCCAGCGCGAGGCATCGCCGAACCTGCCGGTATGGGGTGCTTGGCTGCTGAGCCCGGCCTCCTCGGACCAGCTGCCCGGCTTCTCGCGCTGAGCCCAATGCCAGGAACCCGCCCCTCATGTCCGCCACTCTGCAACTGGTCCAACCACGGGATGCTTCGATGAAGCTCGTGCTGTTTGCACCGGACCGCGAACTCGCCACCCTGCTCTCGGCGTTGCTGCCGTCGCTGGGCGTGGTGCAGTGGCTGGACAGCGCCGCACCGGCCTCGGCGCTGGAGCCGCTGCGCGACACCGGCTGCGTGGTACTGCTGGACTATCGGCACGAGCAGGCGGCGTTCTCCACAGCGTTGACCCGGCAACTGCAGGCGCAGGCGCCAGAGCTGCCGCTGGTGGCGATCGGCTCGACCCAGGCCGACCACATGGATGGCGTCGTGGCTGCGCTGCGCGCCGGGTTGCGCGATCTGCTCGATCTGGACAGCGCGCCGCAGGAGATGGAGGCGGTGTTGCGCCGTGCTGCCTCACTCGCCGTGCAGGGCCGCAGCAGCGTTCCGGCCACGCCATCGGCACGTGCACGCATGGTCCTGTTGCTGGGCGTGCGGCCTGGCGTAGGCAGCAGCACCCTGGCGGCGCACCTGGGGGTGCTCGCCCAGCAGACTGCCACGGCCCATCGGGCTGCCCCGGCAGAGACGGCGCCCGCCGGTGCGCAGACCCTGCTGCTGGATCTGGGCCAGCCCACCGGCGATCTGACGCTGTACCTCAATGTGGACCCCACCTTCCATTTCGACGATGCGTTGCGCAATGCCGGGCGTATCGATGCGACGCTGGCACGCACCGCGCTGGCGCATCACCCCAGTGGCGTCACCCTGCTCGGCCAGCCGCCGGGCATGGAGGGCGCCACGCTTGCGGACCCGGGCATGCTGATGCAGCGCCTGCGCAGTGTCTTCCACACCGTGCTGTGCGATCTCGGCGGTGTTCCGCTGCGCCAGTTGCCGGTGTCGCTGCTCAACAGCGCCGATGAGATCTGGCTGATCGCCGACCAGGCGATCGGCACCCTCGTCTCGCTGGACCAGATGCTCCGTCATCTCACCCAGGTAGGGGCACGCGATGCCCGCGTGCAGCTGATCATCAACCGCCACGACGATGCCAGTGGACTGAGCCCGGCGCAGATCGCCACCCGCTTCGAGCTGCCCCTGTTGGCAGTGTTGCCGGATCGTCCCACACTGCGCTCCAGTGCCAGCCATGGCCGCCTGCTGCTGCAGGATGCGCCACGCGACCCGTATGTGCGTGCCCTTGCCCCGCTGTTGTCGCACCTGGATCCGACGGCCCCCGCGCCGGCCAGGGGCTGGCGGGAACACCTCGCCCTTCGCCTGAGTGGTTCCCCATGGAAGACAAAGTGACCCCGTTCCCGACTGCTACCACTGCCCGCGCCGACGCCGGCACCGAGGCCGAGCACGGCGTGCAGCCGTTCGAGCAGTCCGAGCAGTACCAGAAGGTGCTGATCGCCGCACATGAGCATCTTCTCAACAGCATCGAGGACGAGCGCATCGATATCGATGCGTGGGCCCCGGACACCGTGTCGCGCTACGTGCACGCGCAGACCGCCGGCTTCGTCCACGAATGGCGGATCCCGATCAACGAAGCGGAGAAGGACATCGTCGCCACTGCGCTGGTCAAGGAACTGACCGGCTTCGGCCCGCTCGATGACCTGCTGCATGACCCGGAGATCGAGGACATCCTGATCAACGGCTACAAGGACATCCACGTCTCCCAGGGCGGCATGCTCAAGCGGGCGCCGCAGCGTTTCAGCGATGACAGCCACCTGCTGCGGATCCTGCGCCGGATCCTGGCCCCGCTCGGGCGCCGCCTGGACGAATCCAACCCGATGGTGGATGCGCGCCTGCCCAACGGCGGCCGCCTCAATGCCATCATCTCGCCGTTGGCCGTGGATGGGCCGATGGTCTCGATCCGCAAGTTCCGCAAGGACCCGTTCACCCCCGATGAACTGCTGCGCATGGGCACGTTCGACCGGCCGATGCAGGCGCTGCTGCATGCGATGGTCCTGGGGCGCTGCAACATCCTGGTGTCCGGCGGCACCAGTTCGGGCAAGACCTCGCTGCTCAATGCACTGGCCAATTACATTCCGGCCAACGAACGCGTGATCACCGTTGAAGACACTGCCGAGCTTTCGCTCAACCATCCACACGTGGTGCGTCTGGAAAGCCGGATCGGCGGCGCGGACGGCAACGGCGCGATCAGCATCCGCGACCTGGTCCGCAACAGCCTGCGCATGCGCCCGGACCGGATCGTGGTCGGCGAAGTGCGTGGCGCCGAAGTGCTGGAAATGCTGCAGGCGATGAATACCGGCCATGACGGCTCGATGGCCACCATCCACGCCAATTCGCCGCGCGACTGCCTGTACCGCATCGAGATGCTCGCCGGTTTCGCCGGCTTCCAGGGCAGCGAGGACAGTCTGCGCCGGCAGATCGCCAGCGCCATTGATTTCATCGTGCAGATCTCGCGACTGGGCAGCGGACGCCGAGTGCTCATCTCGATCACGGAAATCACCGGCGTCACCGACAACATGATCGCCACCCAGGAGATGTTCCGTCACGAAGTGCAGATCGACGCCGATGGCAACGAGTACGACCGTTGGGTCGGGCTTGGCTTCCAGCCACACTCTCACAAGCTCGAACCGTTCCGCCGGCAGCTGCGCGAAGCACTGGGCGGAGGCTTCTGAGCATGGCCTTCGTCCTGCTCCTGTGCAGTGCGGCACTGGTGCTGATCGCCCTGGCCGTGGAGCTGTGGGGCGGCGCGGCCGCACGCGAGCAACGCCGGTTGTCATTGCAGCACGCCGAGCAGCGGCTGGCGCGTCCGGACACCTCGCCGCGCCTGGCAGGCATGGGTGACAGCCCGGGGCCGATGCCGGTGAGCACGGCACCGGCGGGGCTGCCGTGGGACGCGTTGATGCAGCGCGCTGCGCTGCCCACCGGTTGGCGGGTACCGCTGCTCATCCTCGCCGCCGCGGCGCTGCTGGCCTGGATCGCCAGTGCACGCCTCGGCACGGTGTGGGCCGCGCCGATCATCCTGGTACTGAGCGCTCTGGCAGCCTGGTTCTGGGTATCGCGCCGCATCAACCGGCTGCAGACCAAGCTGTTGCGCCAGCTGCCGGACTTCCTCGACAACCTGGTGCGCCTGGCCGGTCTCGGCAACAGCCTGCAGATGGCCTTCCAGACATCGGCCGCGCAGATGCCGATGCCGCTGCGGGGCCTGCTCGATGCCACCCTGTCCTACACCCGCAGCGGCCTGGACCTGGACCGCGCCCTGGCGCAGGCCGCCCAGCCCTATCGGCTGGAAGCCTTGAATGTGCTCTCGGTGGTGCTGGGCGTCAGCGTGCGGATCGGCGGGCGCGCCGATCAGATCCTGCAACGCATGGCCGATTTCATGCGCGATCTGGATCAGGCCCAGCAGGAACTGATGGCCACCACCTCCGAGACCCGGATGTCGGCCTGGGTACTCGGTCTGCTGCCACCGATCAGTGCCGTCCTGATGGCGATCACCAGCCCGGATTTCTTCCAGCCGATCATCCACGAGCCGCTCGGCCACAAGCTGTTGCTGTGGGCATTGGGGCTGGAACTGATCGGCGGCTTCCTGCTGTACCGGCTGGCCAAATCCCTATGAGTGCCTGCCTGCGCGTCCAGATCGGAGGCCCGCATGACCAGTAGCAGCTGGTGGATCGCCACGTTGTTGGTGCTCGCCGCCGGCGTGGCGCTGCTGGGGGTGCGTGGCTGGGTGCTGAGCGGGCGCGAACAGCGCCACCAGGATGCGTTGCAGGCCGCATTGCGGCCGCGCGATGTGGCGGGCACGCCGGCCGCACCACCTCCGCCGGCGGTGAGCCTGCGCCAGCGCTGGCTCAAGGGTGTCGCCGCGTTCGGCCAGCGCTTCAACGGCGGGCGTATCGAAGCGGCGCTGCTGGCTCCGGAAGACCGGCTACTGCTTGATCAGGCCGGATGGAACACCCACGCCGGCACCGCGATCTTCCTCGGCCTGCGCCTGTTGATCGCGGTCGCCACTCTGGCCTTGGTGCTGGCCTTCAACCACAGCACCGGCTTCAGCCGCGCGATGGTGATCTTCGGCGCGCTGGCCTTTGGCATCCTGCTGCCCAAGTTCGCCCTGCGCGCGTGGGCGATGCGCCTGCGCAAGCAGGTCTCCGCCGAGCTGCCGCTGCTGATCGACCTGTTGCGGCTGCTGCAGGGCGTGGGCTTCAGCATGGACCAGAGCCTGCAGACCCTCGGCGACAAACTGCGCAACGCGGTCCCGGTGCTGGGCCGGGAGATCCACCAAGCCAACATCGCCTACATGCATGGACGCAGCCGGGAGCAGTCACTGCGCCGCCTCAGCGAATCCTTCGATGACGAAGACCTGCGCAGCCTGGTGCAACTGATCCTGCAGGTCCATGCCCATGGCGGCGCGGTGCAGGAACCGCTGCGCCAGTTCAGCCTGCGCCTGCGCGAACAACGCCGTTCCACGCTCAAGGAGAAGGTCGGCAAGCTCTCGGTGAAGATGACCGTGGTGATGATGTTGACGTTGTTGCCGGCGTTGATGCTGGTGCTGGCCGGTCCGGCCATCATCGCCCTCGCCTCCGCCCTGACCAAACTGGATTGAACGCCATGCGCCACGCCGTGCTTCCCCGCCTCTGCCTGCTGCTCGCCGCGACGGCGCTCTGCGCGGCCTGTTCGAACGTGCGCAACGGTTATCGCCAGGACCCGATGGCGCTGGCCTCGCCCGAGGTGGCGCCGCAGGACGACAAGCAGCTGTACGTCGAGCTGATCTCCAAAATGCAGCAGCAGGGCGCCTTCTACGCCTCGCTGGCGCATGTGGAGGCATATCGCCAGCGCTATGGCGACAGCCCGCAGCTGCGCCTGTTGAATGCCGATGCGCTGCGCGAAACCGGGCAGCGTGAAGCCGCACTGACCATGTACGGCAGCCTCACCAGTGGCCCGCAGGCGGCCGCGGCCTGGCACGGCATCGGGCTGATCGCCGCCCGCGACGGCGACGCGGTACGCGCCGAGCAGTCACTGGCCAAGGCGGCGCAACTGCAGCCGTTGAACACCGGCTACCTGGGTGATCTCGGCTTTGCCCGCCTGCGCGCCGGTGACTGGGCCCGCGCACAGGAGCCGCTGGCCAAGGCCGCCGAGTTGTCCCCGGGCAGCGCGAAAGCCAACGCCAATCTGGCGGTGTGGGCACTACTGCGCGGCCAGAACGAGATGGCCGAGACGATCATGCGCAATGCTCGCCTGACCGACGGTGCGCAGGCAGAGGTGCGCCGCCTGGCCGAGCAACTGCGCCAGCAGGCGACACCCGCACCGTCCGTGCAACGCGCGCCTGCCAGCGTCGCGGCGGCGCCCGCCGTGCCCGGGCCCGGGTACGGCGCCCTGCCTGCGCCGCACCCCGCTGCCCCGCGTCCAGCCCCACGCCACGTGGCGGTGGATACCGATCGCCGCACCAGTGCCGATGCGCGCCTTGCGCCATCGATGCTGGAACGCTTCAGCACGCCTTCTCCTGCCAGCGAGACCACGCCATGAGCCAGCTGCGTCGCCTACCTGTTCCGCTCCTGCACGCTGGCCTGCTGCTGATGCTGGTGACCTGGGCGGTGCCCGTGATCGCGCAGCAGGCACCGCTCACCGGGCAGATGCTGGGCAGGCAGGATGCCCCCACGGCCGTCGCCACGCCGCTGCCCCCGCCCGCGCCCGCGCCCATTGAGCGCGTTGAGCCCGTACCGGCTTACGTGCAGCGTTCGCCGGCATCCGCAGCCGCCACAGCTGCCGAGCGCTACACGCCACCCGCACCGCCACCGCGCGGCGAGATCGGCCAGACCACCCGCGACCTGCTGCGCATGCAGGCCCAGGGCACCCATGCCGGGGCACGGCTGCCGATCCTGGGTGACCAGGCCGCCGCCAGCTACGCGCGCTACCTCAAGAGCTTCGAGCACGAGATTCCCGAGTTCCTCAAGACCAGCGTCAAGAAGGACGTCGCGGACACCAACTAAGGAGGGCAAGGCCATGCACCACTCCAGCGCCTACGCACCCCGGCCGTCCCGACGGCGGCTGCGCGGCGGGATGTCGGTCACCATGATGCTGGTGCTGCTTGGCCTGGTCGGCATGCTCGGCCTGGTCGAAGTGGGCTATCTGTACTGGGCCAAGCGCGATGCGCAGAAGGTGGTGGACCTGGCCTCGATGGCCGGCGCGCAGCGGCTGGACCTGTGCAATGCCAACCGCACGGACAACAGCGCCGCCCGCGGCAACGCGCAGAAGGACAACGGCTTCACCGGCACGCTGGCGATCCAGTGCGGCAACTGGAACCCGAGCCGCGGTGCGGACGATCATTTCAGCATGATCCTGGACGCGGCCAGCCCGCTCAACGCGGTCAAAGTGGTCGCGACGCGCTCGGTCGTGCCGTTCTTCGGCCAGAACACGCGCCTGCCCTCGCTGCGTGCGGAGGCCGTGGCGACCCGCGCCCCGCCGATCGCGGTGTTCTCGGTGGGCTCGCAGTTGCTGCGGGTCAATGGCACGACGCCGTTGGGCAACGTGCTCAATCTGGTGGGTGTCAATCTGGACCGGACCACCCTGCTTGGCTATGACGGATTGGCCCAGGCGAAGGTCAGCCCGGGCGGCCTGCTGCAGGCACTGGGAATTCCAGTCAACGCAAATATCGGCGTCGCCGAGTTCAACGCACTGCTGGCCGCCAACCGGGTCTCGCTCGGGCAGCTGCTGGATGCCACGGCCACCGTGCTGACCAACAGGGGTGTCGCCAACGTGGACCTGAGTGCACTGCGCAATGCACTCGCGGCAAAGCTCGATCTCAACCGACTCACTATCCAGCTGGGCAGCACCGATGCCGCGGGCGGCCTGTTCGCACACATCGTGGCTCCCGAAGGCCCGGCAGCGCCGGCACTGCAGGCCGACGTCAGCGCATTGGACCTGATCACCACCAGCATCAGCATCGCCAATGGCGGCAACGGGGTCACGGTCAACAATCTGGACATCCTTGGCATGGTCAAAACGCAGGCGGCGATCATTGAACCGCCGTCCATCGCCATCGGCGGTGTCGGCACGCGCGCCTACAATGCGCAGGTCCGGCTGAAGATCAATATCGATACCGGCGGCCTGGCGCTGCTCGGCCCCATCCTCAATACGCTGGGCATCCGTCTGAACCTGCCGATCTATGCCGATGTGACCAACGCGATGGGCACGCTGGAAGCACTGAACTGTGGCGCCACCCCGCCAACGGCCACGGTGCGGGTGCAGTCGTCGCTGCTGCGCGCCTGCGTCGGCCGTGTGGATGCGGCCAGTCAGTTCTCGCAGCGCAACGTGTGCGATACCGGGCTGCAGAACGAGCAGCTGCTGACCCTGCTGGGGGCGCCGCTGGTCACCGACAAGATTTCCCTCACTGCGCTCACCCACGATGAAGCCATCACCCTGGCCGCCGGAGAGACCGCGTCCACTTACTTCAACCAGGCGCAGGTCGGATCGGCCGTCTCCGGCCTGGTGAGCGAGCTGCTGCGCGTTCTGAGCAACGTGGTCACCCCGGGCAAGCAGGGCACCACCGACGCTGCTATCGCCAATCGATTGGCGGACCAGTATCTCAAGGCGGCCAATCCGGGTAATGGGTTCTACGATGCCAAGAAGACCATCGAGCTGCTGCGCCATGGTGATCCGGTGCATGGCGTCGGTGCATTGGGCGACTGGACTGTACCCAATGGCGTGCCGTTCGCATGCGGGATTCTGTATCTCGATACCTGTTTCAAGGCGGGATCCGTCTGGGACGGCTACAACGCTACGGTCACCGGCGAAGGCATGGGAGCATTGAGCGGCCTGCTCGGCTCTCTGCTTGGCGGCTTGGTGATCAACCGCTGCAACAGCCTGCTCAGCAGCCTGCTCAACTACAACAACTGCGTGAAATCCAACCTGGCCTCCTACATGCAGACCCGGCCCGGCGGCCTGCAGGACCTCGGCGGCGGCACCGGGGTGACCGACCCCGGCACCGACCAGGTCCGCTGCAGCGGCCTGCTGTGCCTGGCACTGACCCCGGTGCTGGAGACCCTCAAGCCGCTCCTCAATGGTGTCGGCACCCTGCTCTCGCAGACCCTGGCCCAGATACTCGGGCTGGAGCTGGGCCGGACCGACGTGCACATGCAGTCCATCAAGTGCACCCCGGCGCAGTTGGTTTATTGACGCTGAGGCGAAGTGCAGACCACGCGATTGTGCGTGCTAGACTCCGGCGGGGACTTTACTTCACTGATAATCCACTCGTGGATGGCCTGAATATGCGAGAGAGAAAAGGGGTTGGTTCCATCGTCGCGCACGCGCTGACCGGTGGGATTGTGTTGCTGCTGACGTTGAGCGTCATCCCGCAGGCCCTGGCAGCGCGCGCACCGCGTTCCGAGCCGGCCGTGGATGCCGCTGCGCGCCCGGCGCCGGTGGTCCGCAATACCGTGGATGAACTGCGTCAGCTGGTCGATTCCAAGCAGCTCACCGAGCTGCGCACCACCTATAACGGCAGTTATGGTGCCAGCCTGCTGTTCAATACCAGCACGCTGAACTATTACGTGGCGCTGTTCCACGAGAAGGATTTCTGGCGCGTGATCAAGACCGATTCGGTCGACAATGCCGAGAAGGTCTACCGCACATTCGTCGAGCAGACCGAGCAGCTGGCCCAGGTGTATATCGACACCACCCGCCTGCAGGCCGGCAAGCGCTATACCGAGAATCTGGTCGCTTACAACGAAGAGCGGCTGCGCAGCCTGCAGCAGGAAGCAGATCTCCAGCGCCAGCAGTCGTTGCAGGTCAGCGCTTCGCTGGAACAGGCCAAGCAGCAGGCGGTCAGCCTGAGCACGGACCTGCGCAGCAGCCACAGCGAACTGGACGCGCTCAACCAGCGCATCCAGACGTTGCAGGCCCAGCAGCTGAACCCGGCACTATCGCTGCCCTCGGCCGAGACGGCCACGCCGGACCCTGCCCCGCAGGGCAACCCCGGCAACCCGTAACGGCATGACGCCCTGTAGTTGCAGGGCACGTGACAGACGGCGCCGAGGGCGCCGTCGTTCTTTCCGGTGCAGTACCCTTGGTGGCGCAGACGTACTGCGCATCAGCAAGGAGTGCACCATGCCCGTTCCACGCCCCCGTAGCGCCCTGTCCCGCGCGCGCGCCGCCCTGGTGTCCTCCCGCACACGGCTGGCCGCGGCCCTGGTTGCCGCGCTCGCCCTGCCGGTCGCCGCCCCTGCCGCCCCGGCCCCGCCCGCATCGCCGCCACTGTCGGCCGAAGCGTCCGATCCCAGGCTGCTGGGCTGGATGCAGGGCGCGCCGCCGCCGGAAGACAAGCGCATCCGTTACACGGATGACGACTATTTCAGCTTCCCCAAGCTGCGCTGGACGGCCTGCCATTTCCGCCAGTTGATGCCCACCGTGGGCGTCAGCCGGGGACCGGGTGCCGCGCATGACCTGCCGCGTCGGCTGGATGCCGCGATCGACGCGCTGTCGTTCACGCCCACCGGCACCAACCGTCAGATGACCTGGGCACAGTCGCTGTCGGCCAACTACACCGACGGCATCGTGGTGCTGCACGACGGGGTGGTGGTCTACGAACGTTACAGCGGCTGCCTGGACGAGCACGGCCAGCACGGTGCGATGTCCGTCAGCAAGTCGATGACCGGCCTGCTCGGCGAGATGCTGGTCGCCGAGGGGGTGATCGATGAAACCCAGCGCGTCAGCGCGATTGTTCCCGAGCTGAAGGACAGTGCGTTCGGCGATGCCACGGTCAAGCAGGTACTGGAGATGACCACGGCACTGCGCTACAGCGAAGACTACGCCGACCCCAACGCCGAGGTCTGGGCGTTTTCCGCCGCGGGCAGCACCCTGCCCCCTGCCCCCGGCCACACCGGGCCGCGCAGCTATTACGATTACCTGCAGACCGTGCAGAAGCAGGGCCGCCACGGCGAGGCGTTCGGCTACAAAACGATCAATACGGACGCGCTGGGCTGGATCATCGCCCGGCGTACGGGGCAGTCGGTTGCACAGGTGCTGCAATCGCGGATCTGGCAACGCGTTGGCGCCGAGCAGGACGCGTACTACACCGTTGATTCCACCGGCACGCCGTTTGCGGGCGGCGGCTTCAATGCCGGCCTGCGTGATCTGGCCCGCGTCGGCCAGCTGCTGCTTGACGATGGCAAGATCAACGGCCAGCCCATCGTGCCCGCCGCCGCGATCGCCCGTATCCGCGCTGGCGGCAACAAGCAGGCCTTCGCCAAGGCCGGCTATCCCCAGCTGCCGGGCTGGAGCTATCGCGGCATGTGGTGGATATCGCACAACGACCATGGCGCCTACATGGCGCGCGGCGTGCACGGCCAGGCGCTGTACATCGATCCCACCGCACGCGTGGTGATCGCGCGGTTCGGCTCGCACCCGGTGGCCGGCAACAGCGCCAATGACCCGACCACCCTGCCGGCGTTCGATGCCGTGGCGCGCTATCTGATGGACCGCCACTGACGGCAGTGACTGCCGACGATGCCTGCACCTCATCGGCAGGCATCGTGCACCAGGTCATCCATCCGCCGGCTCAGTGCCAGGCTCGGGCGGTCACCCGCCTTTGCGTAGGTTGCCTCGCGCTGGCGGCGCGCGGCATCGCACCGGAGCGAATCGGCATGCACCGAGATCACTGCGCCCCGGAAGGCGGGTGCCGGCCGCACGTTGCGGCGCGGCGACCGGCGCGGGCGCGCCGGTGCGGTCTCTGCGCGCCTTTTGGCCTTGAGCTCCTGGCGAAGTGATTCGATGTACAACGCATTGGCGCGCGTATCCACAGGCGGCGGCATGTCACGGATGCGCTCGGTCCGGCCGCTGCACGGCGTGGACTGGTACTGACGGCTGCCTTCCACGACACAGGTGTGCACCTGCCGCGGAGAAGCCTCGCTCGCTGCAGCGCTCATCATGATGGCCAACATCCACACAGGCATGGCTCAGCTCCCTCCAGGAGGCTGCAGCATCTCCCCGGCCCATCATCCCCGGCCGTGACCTGCCGCACGCTGGACGCGCGACGCGGATGATCCCGACACGGAGTCAGTGCTACGCCCTACCCCGATCCTACGGCGTGGCGCCCACGTGCAGCTCGAGCACCTCATCGCCCAGCGCATCGATCTCGCCGGTCGGCCGCCAGCCGAGATAACGATAGAACCCGTGCGAGCGCACCGCCGGATCCGCTGCACACCCCAGGATCAGCCGCGTATGGCCCGCCTCGACCAGATCGGCGATGGCCAGATCCAGCAAGTGCCGACCGATGCCCCGCCCTTCATAGGCCGGCAGCAACGCCAGGACCACGATCTCGCCGCCTTCGCGATCGCCAAAGCAATAGCCGACCATCCGCCCGTCTTCGAGTGCGATATGCCCCGGCAATGCATCGTCACGGATACCGGCCGCCCAGCTGTCTTCGGTGATGCCCAGTTCGGCCAGCTGAGCGGCGGAGAAGGCGTTCTCGCGGGTGCGTCCGCGCAGATCGATGCAGGCAGCGGCGTCGTCTGGCAGCGCACGGCGGTAGTGAAGGTGATTTACCATGGCGCATGGATTGCAGTGAGTTTCAGGCGGTGAGCATACGCGAGCGCCGCCCTTCCGGCCGCATTGCCTCGGATAATGACGTCTGGCGCGACCCCCGGCTGTCCTGGGTTGAGTCACGCCGCGCGTGCAACAGCCGGGCCTGTTACCGCCCGCACAGTCATCCAACCTGGTCGATCGGCGCCGTGGACGCGGGTGAGAGCATTTTCAGCGGCGCGCCTGGCGGACAGCACCGCCTTCAACCAGGCACCTTGGTCATCGTGCCGGCGCACCGTGTACACGCCTGCAATCCGGCGCCCAACACCGCCTGGAGCTATCAGATGCTGCATCTGGATGCGGCATGGGTGGCGGCAGTCACAGAAGACATGCAATCCATCGACAAAAGCGCCCCAACGGCGCCGCTGATCCGGATCGACCGCAGCCTTGCGCGCTACCGGACGTTCTGCGACATGAATGCCCTGCTGTTCTCCGGTGCCGATCCCGGAGAAAAAGAAGCAGCTATCGTCGCTTTCATCGACGATCTCGACGTCACTGCCGGGGCGCCGGTTCCCGCCCCGGACGCAAGCGCAGCGCAACACCGGCGACTGCAGCCAGCACTCGCCCTGCTGGATGCCGCGCCGATGTCGAGCGTATCGCTGGCCGATCTGGCCACATGCACGGGGATGGACCGCTACGCGATGATCCGGGCGTTTCGCAAGGCCACGGGGCTGACGCCACATGCCTGGCAGCTCAATCGGCGGATCAATCTCGCCCGCGAGCGCCTTGCTCAAGGGCAACCGCTGGCCGAGGTCGCACACGCGCTCGGCTTTGCAGACCAGAGCCATTTCCAGCGCCTGTTCAAGGCTCACGCCGGTATTACGCCAGGCCGTTATCGCCGCTGAGTACTACGCAATATCGTGCAATACATCAACCCGCAACACCGGCACAGTCAGGCGCCCCGTTGAAGCCTGCCTACCCCCCATGGAACAGTTTCTGCTCGTTGCTGCCGTGCACTTTCTGGCGTTGCTGTCGCCCGGGCCGGACTTCTTTCTGATCACCCGCACCGCAATCCGTCAGGGCTGGCGTGTTGCAAGCGGCGCCTGCATCGGGGTCGCACTGGCCAATGGGGCCTATATTGCGCTGGCATTCTTCGGCGTCGCGGGGCTGCAGGCGGGCAGCGCGCTGTTTCAGGTGATCCAGATAGCGGGCTGCGCTTTCCTGCTCTACATCGGCCTGCTGTTCCTGCGCCATGCCGGGACCGCCTCACTGCGTCTGCCGGGTGAGCAACCGGCGGAGCTGTCCCGCCTGGCACAGCGTTCGGCGTGGTTCCGAGCCCTCGGACTGGGCGCCACCTCCGCCCTGCTCAATCCCAAGAACGCCTTGTTCTACGCCAGCTTGGCGGCCATGTTGAGTGGGCCGGACACTACCGCCGGAACACGGCTGTTCTATGCGGTGTGGATGTTCGCGGTGGTGCTCGGCTGGGACCTGTTGATGGCCGGTATGGTTGGGCGCGCGGCAGCGATGGGCCGATTCAACGCAGCGCTGCCGTGGATCGAGCGCCTGTCTGGCGTGCTGCTGATCATCCTGGCACTGGCGGTATTGGGCGCGATGGTGATCTGAGCAGCTTCGACGCCTGTGACCCAGACGCAGCGGGCCCGGCATTGCCGGGCCCGCGAGCGGATTACAGGAAGCGGTAGTCGAACTCCAGCCACAACTGACGGCCGTAAGGGTCGTAGTTGCCGACCGGGTAGAACGGCCAACCACCGCCGTTCTTGTCTGCCGGTGGGCGGCTGTCACGCAGGTTGTTGACGATCAGGCCGAGCGTGGCGTTGTCATTGAGCTTGCGGTACAGGCTGGCGTTGTAGGTCATGTACGGGGCGATGCGGCCACTGCCGTCGGTCTTGGGCAACGAGCCGTAGCGCATGCCGTACAGCGTGGCGGTCCAGTCATTGATCGCCCAGGTGACGCTGCCGTTGACCTTGCTGCGCCACTGGTAGGAATCCAGCGAATTGCGCTGGTCCTGCACGTCATCGCCAGCGAACTGGCGGTAGCTGTGGTCGATCACCAGCGAGTACGCCACGCGGGCCGAGAAACGACCGTAACGGCCTGCATCCCAGCGCAGATTCGACTTCAGGTCGATGCCGCGCACGGTTTCGGAGGCGGCGTTGATCGGGTTGATCAGGACGCGCACGACCTGGTTGGGCTGCACGGCGGCATCGGCCGGGTTGCGGATCACCCGGCGCAGTGCATCCTGGCATTGTGCCGAGCCGATATCGCGTGCGTCACCGCCCACGGTCTGGCCGAGGCGGCAGTCCGCTTCGTCCTTCAGGATGCGGGTGGCATCGAGGTTGGTGACCTCATCGTCAATGCGGATGTCGTAGTAGTCCGCCGTGAAGTCCAGGTTCGCCGAGGGCGACCACACGAAGCCCAGGCCATACGATCTGGCGGTTTCCGGCTGCAGCTGCGGGTTGGCGCCGCTGGTGTAGTCGATCGCCAGCCCGCTGAAGTCACAGTCGTCATACGCCTGGCCGGCACTGCGGCAGCGCCAGTAGTCGGTCATACCGGGGTTGTAGCCACGCGTTTCGGTCGCGAACACGTAGTTCATGTCCGGCGCACGGAAGCTGGTCGCCGCACTGGCACGCAGCAGCAGCGTATCGAACGGACGGAACTCCAGGCCGGTGCTCCAGGTCGCCTTGCCCAGGTGATCGCCGGCGGCGCGGTACTGGTCGTAGCGTCCAGCCACGGTGGCGGTCAGGCGCTCCAGCAACGGCAGCTGCAGCTCTACGCCGGCCGCATAGCGATCACGTTCGCCACCGGCGGGAATGCCGGCATTGAGGTTCCAGAACACGCCCTGTGCCAACGCCGGGTCCGGGCGGTTGCGGTAGCCCTGGCTGCCCGCTTCGACAACGGCTGCCAGCGCGGCACGGCCACCGGGCAGATCGAACAGCTGGCCGTTGACGCTGACGCTGGCCGTCTGCAGCCACGCAGCGTTGCGGCTCTCGTAACGGTCCGACAGGCCCTCGTACTCGCCCGGGGTCAGCGGCTGGTACAGGCGCGACGGATCCGGTGCGTAGACCTCCACGCCATTGCGGGTGCCGAGCTGCGGGCCGAGCAGGTACTCGTTGATACCGATCAGCAGGCCCGGGCGCTGCGTCTTGTTCTCATAGCGCGAGCGGCTGTAGGCCGCTTCGTAATCCCAGTCCGAGCCGCCGATGCTGCCACGCGCGCCCACGTTGAACGACCAGGACTGCTCAAGGAACCGGTTGGCATTGCGCTGCACGCCGCCGATCTCTTCCGGTGCGAAACGCCGGTACCAGCTTTCCAGCTGACCGCTGTTCTGGTTGTAGAAGTAATTGCGCGAGGAGGTCCAGCTCGGTGCGCGGGTGTTGTTGTAGATGCGCGCGGTGCCGATGGCCGCATCGGCGAACAGTTCCTGGCGATCGTTCAAGCGCCAGGTCACCGCGCTGTAGGCGTCGATGTTGCGCTTCTCTGTCTGCACGGTCCAGAACGTGGGCGCGGCCTCATTGCTGCCGCAGTACCAGCCCTGGCGCGGATTCTGCGCGCGGAACACGCTGTCGCCATACAGCGTGCTGGTGGCATCGCAGCCGTCGGCACCGGGATCGATGTAATTATTGGTGGAGGCGTTGCGGCGATACGCCACCGCCGTCGCCAGCGGTGCCACGCCACGCGGATCGTCGGTCAGCGAATCCATGAAATCGCGCTGCGAGCCGTAGATGGCCTTGCGGTTGGCGATCTCCAGCCCGAAGATCGCGTCCCACTGCTCGCCCGAGCCGCCGCCGACCGCCTGCAGGCGCTGGTTGTCGCCGCCGCCCTGTTCGGTGGTGCCGGCGCGCACATTGATGCCGACGCCGTCGTAGGTCTTTTTGAGGATGATGTTGACCACACCGGCGATCGCATCGGAGCCATACACCGCCGAGGCGCCCCCGGCCAGCACTTCGATCCGGTCGATCAGCGCACTCGGGATGTTGGCCAGGTTGACCACATTGACCGAGCCTTCGTAGGCCAGCGGGTAATCCGACTGGCGGCGACCGTTGACCAGCACCAGGGTGCGGTTGGGGCCGAGGCCACGCAGGTTGATGGTGTTGGCGGCCGGCGTGAAGGTGTTGCCGAAATCCTCACCCTGCACGTTGCCGGTGTTCTCGGTCAGCGCGCTGAGCGCTTCGAAGGCGCTGCGGTAGCCCTGCGCCTCGATCTGCTCCTGGGTGATCACGGTGACCGGAGATGGGCCTTCCACGCTGGCGCGGGGGATGCGCGAGCCGGTGACCGTGACGGCATCGAGCTGGGTGGGCGCATCGGCCGCGTGGACCATGGAACCTGCGCCGAGCAGGGGCAACAACGACAGAACCAGGACCCGCCGACGCAGCGGGCGATACAGCACAGACATGCAGATTTCCGGTAAAAGAGCTACGTACCGGCGCGGGCAGGCCCGTGCCAGAGTGTAGTGAGGGAGGGGCCGTGATTCTGCTGAACAGGCGGAAAAGGGGGAAATGACCGCCCGGGATATGCTTATCGGGATTTCGCCTAAGCCCTGCCCTGCAAGGACTCCGCATGCGCTTCATCCAGACCTTCGAGCTGCATCCCTTCCTGGACACCGTGGTCAGCCTGGTCGCCGCGTTCGTGCTCGGCACGTTGATCGGCGCGGAACGGCAGTACCGCCAGCGCACCGCCGGGCTGCGCACCAATGTGCTGGTCGCGGTCGGCGCAGCGGCCTTCGTGGATCTGGGCATGCGCATCGCCGGCAACGCTGAAGCCGTGCGGGTGATCTCCTACGTGGTGTCCGGGGTCGGTTTCCTCGGCGCCGGTGTGATCATGAAGGAAGGCATGAACGTGCGTGGCCTGAACACCGCCGCGACGCTGTGGTGCTCGGCGGCGGTCGGTGCGTGCACCGGTGCGGACATGCTGGCCGAAGGCGCGCTGCTGACGGTGCTGATCATCGCCGGCAACACGCTGCTGCGCCCGCTGGTCAACGCGATCAACCGCATCCCGATCAATGAGGCCGCCTCTGAAGCGACCTACGAGGTGCGCCTGAGCGTGGACCCTGCCGCCACGCCCCTGGCACGCGAACGCCTGGTGGACGCACTGGAGGCCGCGCAGTACCCGGTCAGCGACGTGCAGGTGATCGAACACGGCGACGGCCCGGTCGAGCTGGTCGCGATCCTGGTCAGCACGGCGGTCAGTGCCGACGAGCTCGATGCCGTGGTCGCCCGCCTGCAGCGGCAGCCGGGCGTGGTGCATGCCAACTGGGAAGTCAGCACCCGCGACTGATCCGCGCCCTGCCCTGCACAACGAAAAACGGCGGCCCTGCGGCCGCCGTTTCCGTGATGGCCCGTGCGCCTTGAATCAGGCGTCGGCAGGCAGCGCGCTCTGACGGCTCACCAGCGCGCTGAAACGTGCCAGCGAGCTCAGGTGGTGATGCACCAGCGCCAGCCAGCCGCTGCGGTGCCAGGCCACGACGGTGGCGTCCGGCAACGCGGCGAACTTCTCCACATCCACGACCTGGAAGCCGTTGATCGACATCTGCCGGCCATCGGCCAGGGTGACGTCGATGTTGCGGTCGATCAGCAGTTCGTTCTCGATCAGCGCAGCGGTGAAGTGACGGGTCTGATCATGCTCGCGCGTGTAATCGCCGCAGAAGCGCATCGCGTTGTCGACAATCTCGGTCGCCTTGCCATCCTGGAACAGCGGCACGCCGTCCTCGCTCTGGCCCTGGTTGACCTGCTTGGCGGCCGAGTCGAGCGCGAGCACGTACTCGTCCTGCTCACCGGCCTGCATGAACACGAACGGGTAGCGGCGCACGTACGCCGGCACGTAGCTCTGCTCGTCCCATACGCCATCGGCAACGAACAGGTTGCGCTGGGCCAGGCCGACGGCCACCAGCGGCATCGCGTCCTTCCCGGTGAAAATGATCGGGTAATGCTGGGCCAGCGAGCCGAACTCGCCGATCACGGCGGGGATCGCATTGGTGTCGGCAGCAAAATGCGCGGTGTCGGGCACCAGGCGCCAGGCGGCATGCAGATCCGAGCGCAGCGGCACGGGCGCTTGGTAGAACAGCGGACCGGTGGCCTGGGACGGCGCAGCGGCGGGCGGAGTCGTGGTTTCAGCAGTCATGGATTAAGTCGGATACGACGCGCCAGTCAGCCCGGGCGCGAAAGCGGGAACCGCATTGAACGGCCACTATAACGTGCCACGTCCGCGGTTTTTATTTCAATCGCGCGTTGGATTCCCGCGCCCCACTACAGTTCGGTGAATTCGCTGCAGTCCGGCAATGCCTGATCGGCCATATAGGCACCGTTCTGGAAGCGGTACACCCGCTGATACGAGCAGGCCGGATCCGACACGGTGCGCAGTTCCGACGTTTTTACCCGGCCATGCGCAAGCGAATCCTGGTTGCGTGAGGCAAACGCAGGAAACCGGTGCGCGTGCGTTTGATAGTGCAGCACCGGCATGCCCTCGCCAGCCGGATCCAGGCTCAGCGCTGCATCGAAACCATACTCGTCGTGACAGGCGCCGGCGCGGAGGTCCATATCACGCTCGCTGAAGCAGGCGCGGATGCTGGCATGGCCCTGCACCGGCAGCCGCAGCACCTCGCCAGAGTCGGCGTCGGCGTCGGCTGCGTGGCGCATGACGCGCGCCACGACCCGCTCGGTCACGCTGGCGCCGCCGCCGGAGTACATCGTGCTGGCCTGGGCATCCACGCCGACCAGTACACCGCCCCCCGCGGCCGGGCCAAGTTCGACCAGGGCCGGCCAAGGCTGCAGGCCGCCCTCGGCGTTGCCGATGGCCAGCGCGAGCGCGCGGCGGGAGATATCCCTGCCAGCGGAGCGCTCACGCACGATCAGCACCACCTGTTCCTCGTCGTCGCCCGGCTGCACGCGCACGCACCAGTGCTGGTCCGCGCTGCAGTACCAGCGCGGGTCGAACCCTTGGTCGCCGGCCGCCGCATCACTTGCCCCTGCAGGCGCTGCCGCGAGCGGTATCAGCCGATTGCCGGACACGTCCTGCAGGCGTGCACCCGCGTCATCCGCCGCTGCCCAGCACAACGCGGGCAACGGTGGCAGCACCATCCATACCGCCCACGCCCAGGTGCGCCTCACAGCACGCCCTCCAGCGGCCCGGCTGCACCGGTCAGCACGGCGCAGGCGTGGTCCTGGAGTTCCTCGCCACTGGCTTTGTTGCCCGCTGCCAGGTCCAGCCGGGTGGCCAGCAGCACGAAGCCCGGGGCACCGGCGGGGTCCGTCTGCCCGGCCACCACCAGCGACCAGTTGCCGATATCGGCAGGCTCGGCCAGATGAGCGGCCAGCAGACGGACCGGATTCGCGGTGAGCTCGGCACCCGGCAGCTGGCGGGCGAGATAGGCATGCCCGCGCAGCGGCTCCGGCAGTGGTTGCCAGTCCGCGCCGATGGAGGGCTGCAGCCGGCGCAGCTGGGTCAGGACATCCGCCCGCAGGCAATCCACGTGGATGTGCAACTGGTGCTGGGAGCGCCCATGCGGGGAGTTCAAGGCCAGGCTGGCCACGTCGCGCGGCAGGGACCGGCCCAGCGCCTGCTCGGTGTGGCTGCGGGCGGCCCAGGCCGCGGCGAAGTAGTTCGGTGCTCCGGCCCGCAGCAGCGCGGGGCTTTCGATCCCCGAGACCCGGTCCAGCGGCAACACCAGGAATTGGTAGTGGCCGTGCGAATCCTTGAGCAGCACATCGCGGCGCTGCGCCTCGGCGGCCACCGCCAGGCAGCTGCCACGGGGGGCGGCATCGCCGGCACAATCGCGCTGGATGATGCCCCACAGGGCGTCTGGATTGGCGGGCGGTTTGGCCGGTGGCCGGGCCGGCGTGGCGCAGGCGGCCAACAGCAGCAGCGCACAGGACAGGAAGAATCGGGCGATCACGGACAGGCTCGGACAAGGATGCGGGCCCGGCCGGCACGGCCGGTGGGCGGGCGCGATTGTACCGTGCCGGTTCTGTCGCTTCCGTGTCAGTAGGTGCTGTACGGCACCTCGACCACCACCGGCGCGGCCGGTGCCGGCGGCTGCAGGGTGTAACGATCCAGCGCGCCGTTGTCATCGGCGAACCGCTGCGACTGCACCTGCAGGCGGTACATGACGGTGCCGAGCTTGATGCTGCCGCCGGCATCCAGCGCAGCCCCGGCCGGCAGCAGCAGGCCTCCGAGGTCGCTGTAGCCGCCGCCTTCCTGCGAGAAGACGTGGTCGACCAGCTCGCCTTCGCGCTTCATCGCGAACACATGCGGGTCGCCGTGCCGGCGGTTGTAGTCCTCGTTGCCGAGCAGATCGGCGATCCATACCCCGGGCAGCCGGTAGCGGGTCTCCAGCGCGATCGCATCGAGGCGGTCGCTGTCTACCACCAGGCAGCACACTGCCTGCTTGTTCTCGCGGTCCAGGATCGCGAAGCGCTCGCCCTTGGCAACCTCGCCCGGCAGGATCGCAAACGGCTGGTTCCTCAGTACCGGCTCGGCGCCACTGGCCGAATGCAGGTTGCGCCAGCCACCGAACACCGGTGCGTCCGGCTCGGCCGCCACGGCGTTGCCTGCCATCATCATTCCCAGCGTCACGATCACTGCGGCGGTGATCTTCCTGCTCTGCATGCGCTACTTCCGTTGGTTGACCTGTCGCGGCGACATCGCCGGACCTCACAAGACCGCGACACTATGCGCCAGCGGCACGGCCGCGGGCAATCGGGGCCGTTCAGCCGATCACGATGTAGTCACTGACCAGCGCGATGCCCTGGTGCTCCCCGCGCTCAAGCTGCACATACCGGCCGCCGACCTGATCGATGGCGATGCAGTCATCGACCTCCAGCAGGGCATCGGTATGCGGCTTGAACCAGCTGGCATCGCGCAGCGCCCTGGCCTTGTGCTTGGCCTCTTCGACACTGGTGGCGACCAGCAGCCGGTAGTCATGGGCCTCGCCCAGCGCGCCGGCGGCATACCCGCCGAGATTGAGAAAGTAGAGCCGCGGCGCGCCCGCCGCCGGGGCCACCTCGCCGAAGCGCACCTGGTACGCCTCCACCCCATCCACCGCGAGCCAGCCATCGACATGCAGCCCTTTGCGTTCGCCGAACCACTCCTGGCGCAACTGCGGGTAGGCCTCTTCGATGACATCGACGTTGGCGAAGGCCACATCGTGGACCTCGATCCTGGCCCGGGCATGGCGCCCGCCAAGCATGAACACGTGCAGCACCTGCGACTCCCGGCATGATCGATCGTGAGAGGCCGTCAGTGTAACGCCAGGGTAGCCACCACACGTCCCTGCGCACCGCGGTGGTATGGTCGGCGCCTGACCCCGCAGGAGCGACCCGATGACATCCCTTTACCGCTACCCCCTCGCCGCGATCATGCTCGCAGGCACCCTGTCACTGGCCGCCTGCGTCAGCACGCCGGGGCCGGAAATCAAGGGCCCAGGCCTGTGCAAGGCCGATGCGCTGGGCTGGGCTGTTGGCCAGCCGGCCGACGAAGCGAACATGCGCAAGCTGCTGGTACAGAGCGGCGCCGGCCTGATCAACCCGATCGGCCCGGCCACGATCACCACCCGTGACCTGCGCCAGGATCGCCTGCGGGTGTTCATCGACAAGGACAACGTGATCACCGCCGTCCGTTGCGAGTGATTCCGCGCGGGTAAAGCCACCCCATGGGTGGCTCTACCCGTGGGTGGTGCAGTCGCAGCTGCCCCATCCGCGCGTCTTCGGGGTCTGGCCGATGCCCGGATTGAGCGTATTGCTGGGATCCAGCTGCTGGTAGAACGCCGCCAGCGGCGGCTTGGCCGGGTACAGGTGGCCCACGTTGTGCTCAGCCGGATACTCGGCACCGCGCGCATCCAGCAGCGCCCACATCGCGTGCTCGATGGCCAATGGATCTTCCCCCTTGCGCACGATGTAGTCCTGGTGGAACACGTGGCACAGGAAATGGCCGTAATACAGCTTGCCGGCCAGGCATGCATCGAGGTTGGATGGCAGGTGTTCCACCCACTGGCGGTCGTCGCGTCGCAGCGCCACGTCCAGGGCCACGATGTCCTCGACCTCGCGCCGGTGCACTTCGCGATACCGCACGGCCGCGCCGGCCACGGCGAAGCGATGCAGGAACGCCTTGCGCCCCTCCCCGGCGGTGCACTGGAAGAAGTCGCCCTCGCCGTCAGCGAAGTGATTGCGCAGGAAGGTCTCGGTTGCGGCGGCATCCACCGCCGACACCTTGAGCAGCAGATGGTGCTCGTAGCGGTCACGGAACTGGCCCATGCGCGCGGGCAGATGGCGTGGCAGGCAGCGCATCGCCCACTGGATCACCCGGTCGGTGACCCCGTGCAGGCCGAGACTTTCGAACCAGCCATCGACGCGGCTTTTCAACGCGAACGCAGCCGGCACCCGGGCCGTACCGAAGCGATCGATGAGCAGGAAGGTGTCCTTGCCGTAGCGCTCGCCGATGTCATACGCCTCGCGGTGCAGGTACTCGCCGGAGATCGGCAGGCGTTCGAACGCGGTCAGCAGATGGCGGCGGATCGCGGTCAGATCCTCCATCGCGTTGCTGCCGATGTAGAACACCTCACCCGGCTCGCGCGCAAACGTATCCAGCCGCACCGCGAACACCGCCAGCTTGCCGGCCGAGCCGGAGGCTTCGTAGTGGCGCGAGGGATCGGCGTTGTAGCGTGCCGGCGTGGCTGCATCGACCTGGCGCACCTGCTCGGCATACCGCGGGTCGGAGGCGGCGCGGCCGTTGCCGTTGTCCACATCGGCGGGCACGTAGTCGCCGCGCTGCAGCCGTTCCAGGATCTGCTCGGGGGTGTCGCCCAGCGCGATGCCAAGATGATTGACCAGCTGCAGCTGGCCGTGGGCATCGACCTGGGCGAACAGCGCCATCTCGGTATACGCCGGGCCACGCCGCACCAGCGAGCCACCGGAGTTGTTGCAGACCCCGCCCAGCACCGACGCGCCGATGCACGACGAACCGATCACCGAGTGCGGCTCGCGATCCAGCGGCGCGAGCACTTTCTCCAGACGGTCCAACGTCGCCCCAGGCAGGCACACCACCTGGCGGCCCGCGTTGATCAGCTGCACGCCGGTGAGGCGCAGCGTGCTGATGATCACCACGGGACGGTCGTAATCGGCACCATCGGGGGTGGAGCCGCCGGTGAGGCCGGTGTTGGCGGCCTGCATGATCACGATGGCATCGGCCGCCACGATGACCTGCAGGGCGCGCCACTGTTCCAGCAGCGTGCCCGGGCGTACCACCGCCAGCACCGGGCCGTCGCCGAAGCGGTAGCCCCTGCGGAAGCGCCGGGTCGGCTTGTCGCCCGAGAGCACGTGCGCGTCGCCGACGATGCCGCGCAGCTGCGCAAGCAACGCGGCGCTATCGCTGCCGACGCCGCTCACGGTGCGACCGCAAGGCGCCGGGTGGCGTCCACCAGCGAATCGGCACTGATATCGGCGATGGTCTTCGCGCCGGTGAGCGTCATCGCCACACGCATTTCCTTGGCCATCAGATCCAACAGGTTGGCCACGCCGGCCTCGCCCTGCGCGGCGAGCGCATAGACGAAGGCGCGGCCGAGCAGCACGCTGTCCGCGCCGAGCGCGATCATGCGCACCACGTCCAGGCCGTTGCGGATGCCCGAATCGGCCAGGATCTTCAACTCACCCTTGACCGCATCGGCGATCGCCGGCAAGGCCCGCGCGGTGGACAGCACGCCGTCCAGCTGGCGCCCGCCGTGGTTGGAGACCACGATGCCGTCGGCCCCGAAACGCACGGCATCGCGCGCATCGTGCGGATCGAGGATGCCCTTGATCACCATCGGGCCGGTCCAGAACTCGCGGATCCACTCCAGGTCTTTCCACGAAATGGACGGATCGAAGTTGTTGCCCAGCCAGCCGATGTAGTCGGCCAACCCGGTCGGGCTGCCGCGATACGTGGAGATGTTGCCCAGATCGTGCGGGCGGCCGAACAGGCCGACGTCCCACGCCCAGCGCGGGTGGGTCACCGCCTGCAGCATGCGCCGCGCCGGCGCGTTCGGGCCACTCATGCCCGAATGCGCATCGCGGTAACGTGCGCCCGGCGTCGGCATGTCCACGGTGAACACCAGCGTGGTCACGCCGGCCGCCTTGGCCCGCTCCAGCGCATTGCGCATGAAGCCGCGGTCCTTGAGCACATACAGCTGGAACCACATCGGCCGATCGATGGCCGGGGCCACCTCCTCGATCGGGCAGACCGACACCGTGGACAGCGTGAACGGAATCCCCCGGCTCGCCGCCGCCCTCGCCGCCTGCACCTCACCGCGGCGCGCGTACATGCCGGTCAGTCCGACCGGCGCCAACGCCACCGGCATCGCCAGGCGTTCGCCGAACAGCTCCGTTTCCAGGCTCAGATCGGACATGTTGCGCAGGATGCGCTGGCGCAGTGCGATGTCCGACAGGTCTGCAACGTTACGCTTCAGGGTGTGCTCGGCGTACGCGCCGCCATCGATGTAGTGGAACAGGAACGGCGGCAGGCGGCGTTGCGCCGCGGCGCGGTAATCGGTGGAGGCGGAAATGATCATGGGTCAACCGTGGGAAGAAGGAAGCCGCGACGCACGTGCGCGCCGGGCTTCGTTGTCGTCGAGCGTGCGCAGGGAGGTGTGCACGAATTCCAGGTGCGCGTGCGCGGCGGCACGCGCGCGTTCCGGGTCGCCGGAGAGCACCCCATCCATCATCTCGCGGTGCTGGACCGACAGCGGCTCAAAGGTGCGGGCCGAGGTATAGAGCTTCTCGCGGCTCTGCGAGATATTGGTCTGCAGCAGGTCGAACAGGCCGCGCATGACCTGCAGCAGCACCAGGTTGTGCGAGGCCTCGGCGATGGCCAGGTGGAAGGCCGCATCGGCCTGTGCCTCGCCGGCCGGATCGTCCTTGCCGTGCGCGGCCATCATGGTATCGAAGGCCTGGCGGATCTTGGCGCGGTCTTCGTCGGTGGCGCGCAATGCCGCATGCCAGGCGGTCGCCCCTTCCAGCGCGTGGCGGATCTCCAGCACATCGAAGCGGTATTCCGGGTCCCCCTGGAACAGCGGCAGGTACGGCATCAACGGCTCATCGATGGTCTGCCGGGCCCGGGCCGCCGGCTCGCTCACGTAGGTGCCGCCGCCGACCCGCGCGCTCAGCAGGCCCTGGCTGGCCAGCTGCGCAATCGCTTCGCGCAGCGCCGTGCGCGACACCCCCAGCTGCACCGCCAGCGGTCGCTCGGCCGGCAGCCGGTCGCCCGGCTGCAGGTTCTGCTCACGGATCAGGCCACGCAGCTGCGCGGCCACCTTGTCGGACAGGCGTTCGTTCTTCATGCCGCCATTGTCGCCCGCGTGGCGGGCGATGGGGTCGATGCCGGTGGCCGGAATGCCGCGCATGGGCTCAGGGAATCATCCAGGTCAGCCAGTAGGCCTGGACCGTGGTGATGATGCCGACCATCACGGTGAAGATCAGGCTGTGCTTGACCGTGAAGCGGAACAGGTCCGATTCCTTGCCGGCCAGGCCGACCGCCGCGCAGGCGATGGCGATCGACTGCGGCGAGATCATCTTGCCGGTTACCCCGCCAGTGGTATTGGCCGCGACCAGCAGCACCTCGGACACACCGATCTGCTGTGCCGTGGTGGCCTGCAGCGCCGAGAACAGCGCGTTGGACGAGGTGTCCGAACCGGTCAGGAACACGCCCAGCCAGCCCAGGAACGGCGAGAAGAAGGTGAAGGCCTTGCCGGTGTGTGCCAGGGCCAGCGCCAACGTTGCCGACAACCCCGAGTAGTTGGCGATGAAGGCGAACGCCAGCACCATGCCGATGGAATAGATCGGCACTTTCAGCTCGTTGGCGGTTTCGCCGAAGGTGCGCAGCGCCGCGGCCGGGCGCATCTTCAGCAGCACGATCGCGATGACCGCGCCCAGCATGATCGCCGTGCCGGTCGCCGAGACCGCATCGAACCTGTAGACCGCCTCGTACCCGGTGGGCACCGGCACGATCGGCGGCATCTTCTGTACCAGTTGATCCAGCGACGGCACCGGGATCTTCAGCACCCAGTGCTCCAGCGCGCCGCCGGCGGCGAACAGTGCCTTGAACGGCGCGATGCTCCAGATCGTGACCATCGCGGTCAGGATCAGGAACGGCGACCACGCCTTGACGATCTGGCCGGTGGAATAGCGCGGGGCCTCCAGTGCCTGGGCGGTGGCTTCAGCGCTGGTCTCGGTATCGAAGCGGAAGATCCGCACGGGCCTCCACCTGCGCAGGAACAGGGTCAGGCAGACCAGCGACGTCAGCGAAGCGGTGATGTCCGGCAGCTCCGGGCCGATGAAATTGGAGGTCAGGTACTGCGCGATCGCGAAGGAACCGCCGGCCACCAGCACCGCCGGCCAGGTTTCCTTGACCCCGCGCCAGCCATCCATGATCGCCATGATCCAGAACAGCACGATGAGGGTCAGGAACGGCAGCTGGCGCCCGGCCATTTGTCCGATCTCGAACGGATCCAGACCGGTCACCTGCCCGGCCACGATGATCGGAATGCCCATCGCGCCGAACGCCACCGGCGCGGTGTTGACGATCAGGCACAGGCCGGCCGCATACAGCGGCTTGAAGCCCAACCCGACCAGCAGCGCGGCGGTGATCGCCACTGGCGCACCGAAGCCGGCCGCCCCTTCCAGGAACGCGCCGAACGCGAACCCGACCATCAGCATCTGCAGGCGCTGGTCTTCGGTCACCGACAGGATCGAGGCGCGGATGATGTCGAACTGGCCGGTCTTGACCGAGACCTTGTACAGGAACACCGCGCCCAGAATGATCCAGGCAATCGGCCACAGGCCATAGACGAAGCCATACCCGGCCGCCGCGAACGCCTGCGACAGCGGCATCCGGTAGAACAGCAGGGCCACTGCCAACGCGATCGCTACGGTGATCGTGCCGGCCAGCCACCCCTTCATGCGCAGCACAGCCAGGGCGACGAAGAAGAAGGCGATCGGCAGCAGCGCGATCAGGCTGGACAGCCAGAGGTTGCCAGCGGGGTCATACAGTTGTTGCCAGGCCTGCATCGGCGGATCTCATCAAGACGGACAGGGGCCCGCGCGGTCAGCACCGCACGAGCCAAGAACGTTCAACGATGAGCATTGGTAGTACCAATACTCATGGAAGTCGTTGAAACTGCCCGCATTGAAACGCCAAACGCAAGGCGAGCCTATTAGACCATAGGTCTAGGCCCGCCTATTGGTATTACCATTTAACAGCCGCAGTCGTTGGAGCGGCCTTTGAGCTCGACCGAGTTGCCATCGGGATCGCGCAGGCGCAGCGACAGACCGTCGCCCTCCGCGCCGTAGTTGCGCTCGGCCGGTCCACTCAGCGCCACCTTCAGCCCCTGCAGATGCGCGCGCACCTGTTCGGCGTCGAACGGCTCCACGCGCAGGCAGACATGCTCGACATTGCGCCCTTCCCGCCCAGGTGCTGCGCCACCTTCGCGCCCCAGCGGGCCGTCGACACTGATCAGATCGATCAGCGATTCGCCGGCATGCAGATGCACCATGCCCAGCGAGGGCCGCTCGCGGGCAACCGTGCAGCCCAGCACGTCGCAGTAAAAGCGTACCGCGCGTGGCAGATCCTGCACGCGCAGCACCACATGGTCGATGCGCTGGATCTCGAAGGGACGTTCGCTGCTCATGACGACTCCAGTTTCTTAGCGATACGGCTGAACACCACCAGCACGATCAGGCACAACACGCTCACTCCGACAGCGATCACGTACTCGCCGATGCCGACCGCGATACCGATCGCTGCGGCCATGATCAGTGAGCTGGCCGTGGTCAGGCCGCTGACCTGATCGTCGCGCGAACCGCGCAGGATCGTACCGGCGGCGACAAAGCCGACGCAGGCCACCACTGCTTCGATCAGACGGACCGGATCGACCTGCAGCAGGTCGCGGTAGCGCTCTTCCTGGAAGTGCTCGGCAATGCTGTCACCGAGCCCGACAATGAGGGCGGCGGCACCGGCGATCAGCATGTGCGTGCGCAGCCCAGCCGCATGCTTGCCCATCTCCCGCTCGATGCCGAGCGTGGCGCCGAGCAGCATTGCCACGGCGATCCGCAGCAGGATTGATAGATCTTGTTCCAGTCCCATCTGCACCTCTCATCCAGCAATGGACGGAGCGTCGCAGACAAGGGCGTCTGAGCACCGTGAAGCCAGCGGCAGGCCCGGGTGAGCCTGCCGCTGCAAGGCTTACTGCGCCAGATAACCGCCATCGATGGCGTAGTACGTGCCGGTGGCAAAGCTGGCGTCCGCACTGGCCAACCAGGCCACCAGCGCAGCGACTTCCTCCGGGGTGCCGAGCCGGCCGAGCGCGTGCTTGCTCTCCAGCGCCTGCTTCACCTTCGGGTCCATCTTGTCCAGCAACGGCGTGGCGATGAACCCGGGGCCCACCGCATTGATGCGGATCTTGTCCGCGGCGTGCTCCCACGCCGCCGTCTGGGTCAGACCGACGACCCCATGCTTGGCCGCGACATAGGCCGCGGAGTTGTTGAAACCGACCTGGCCGAGGATGGAGGCCATGTTGATGATGCTGCCGCCCTTGCCCGCGCTGCGCATCGCCTGGATCTGCGCCCGCTGGCACAGGAACACGCTGTTGAGATTGACGTCGATGACGTTCTTCCAGCCCTCCACCGGGTAGTCGCCGCTGGCCGCCGACGGCCCGCCGATACCGGCGTTGTTCACCGCGATATCCAGCCCGCCGAGTTCCTCGACGGTCTGCTTCACGGCCGCTTCAACGGCGTGCTCGTCGGTGACGTTCAAGGCGATGCCGATCGACTTCACGCCTTTCTTCCGCAGCGTCTCGGCGGTTTTCTCGACGGCGTCGGCCTTGAGATCCCACACCGCTACCGCTGCACCGGAATCGGCCAGCAGCTCAGCCACGGCCAGGCCGATGCCGGAGACGCCGCCGGTGACGATGGCGACCTTTCCCTTGAGTTGATAATCAATCATCGCGTTGTTCCTCGGGTTGGAATAAGGCTGCGGGCAGTGCCTGCCCATGCCTGGACCATACGCCGCGAAAACGTTACAGAACGTGCACAGGATGCTTCGCAACAATCCTTCCCATCACTGCAACGCACCTGGGCCTATGCTCGGGGTCGTACGCCCACATCCCTTCTTTCATCCGCCGATGGCGGTCGCCCTCCCCCAAGGTAAACCCATGACAGACTCCAATGACGGCCAGTTGTTCTCCCCCACCCGCCTGGGGGCCATCGACGTCGCCAACCGCGTCGCAATGGCACCGCTGACCCGCAACCGCGCGATCAACGACCGCATCCCCAATCCGCTCGCCATCCAGTACTACGAGCAGCGCGCCAGCGCCGGCCTGATCATCGCCGAGGCCACCCAGATCAGCCCGATGGGCCAGGGCTATCTCGACACACCCGGCATCTACAGCCAAGCCCAGATCGACGCCTGGAAGAAGGTCACCGATGCGGTGCATGCACGCGGCGGCAAGATCGTGCTGCAGCTGTGGCATGTCGGCCGCATCTCGCACACCAGCCTGCTGCCCGAGGGCGAGGTCCCGGTAGCACCGAGTGCCTTGCGTGCCAACACCAAAACGTTCACGGCCAAGGGCTTTGAAGATGTCTCCGAACCACGTGCCCTGCGCCTGGACGAAATTCCCGGCCTGATCCAGGACTTCCGCCAGGCCGCGCGCAACGCGATCACCGCCGGTTTTGACGGCGTGGAAGTGCATGCCGCCAACGGCTACCTGATCGACCAGTTCCTGCGCGATGGCAGCAACCACCGCACCGACGGCTACGGTGGTAGCATCGAGAACCGCACCCGCCTGCTCGATGAAGTGGTCCGCGCGATCGTCTCGGAAATCGGCGCCGAACGCACCGGTGTGCGCCTGTCGCCGGTGACACCGGCCAACGACGCGGAGGATTCCAACCCGCAGCCCTTGTTCGAACGCGCCGTGGAGCGCCTGGATGCCATCGGCCCGCTGGCCTTCATCCATGTGATCGAAGGGGCGACCGGTGGCCCACGCGACAACATCGCCTTCGACTACGCCGCCCTGCGCGCCAAATTCAAGGGAGCCTGGATCGCCAACAACGGCTATGACCAGGCACGCGCGGAAGCGGCCGTGGCGTCGGGCTACGCGGACATGATCGCGTTCGGCCGCCCCTTCATCGCCAACCCGGATCTGGTCGAGCGCTTCCGTCTCGGCGTAGCGCTGTCCGAGCTGGACCAGGACACGCTGTACGGCGGCGGTGCGCACGGCTACACCGACTACCCCAGCGTTTCAGGCTGATCCGCGCGCGGTTACCGGTCGCGCATCGCATCGGTCACATCGCCGCCGGCAAGCACCGGCAGCAGCGCCCGGGGCAGCTTGCAGGGGCGCGTGGGCACACTGTCCACGCGCCACCCGCGCCCGAGCAGGACGCCCTTCCCCTTCGAGGGCGGGCCATTGCCGGGTGCCGGACAGCTGATGTCACTGAGCAGCACCTGTCCGTCGCGATCCAGCCATTGCTGGACGAAGTATTCGCCATCGGCAAAGCGCATCGTGCCGAGATTCACCAGCGTCAGCGGCTGGCTTTCCACATCCCCTTGCCAGGTGGACTGCAGTTCCACACCACTGAACAGCAGGCGTCGCCGCAGCAGCACCTGATGGCTGGCGTCCAGCAGGACCAGCTCTTCATCGCCCCCGTCCAGATAGCGGCGCGTCCAGGTGCGATCCGTGCCCCAGGGCAGGATATCGAAGCTCTCCGGCGGCGCCGGTTCGCTGCCATCGGCCAGCATCATGCCGAGTTTCCCGTCCCGGCGGAACACCACCCGGCCACCGTCCATGCGCACCACACCTTCGAACGGACGACCCACGATGCGGCCACGCTCGAGGTTGTACAGGTGGTTGACGCCGGCGGCCTCCCCCCGGAGCACCAGCAACGGCGGGGTGACGTGGCGTTCGTCGATGGCCATGTCGGCAGGCACCGTGTAGGCCGTGCGTCCATCCCACCACAGGCGCGGTGAGGATTCGCCGCCGACCCTTCCAAGCAATCCAGTGCCGACGGCGTCGAACCGGGTCACGTCTGAAGGCGCGAACACGACCTCGCCATTGCAGTCCAGCACCGCTGCGGTCTCGGTCTCGGTGGGATGCCGCACGCGCCACGGCGGTGCCTGCCGTTGTTCGGCATCGGGCTCGTCGAGCACCGCTGCCAGCGCGGCCGGGGCGGCGGTGGGCGAGTTGGCGCCCTCGTTGTCCAGCACCTGCCAGCGGCCACCGCAGTAATCCAGGCGGACGTTGCCACGCTGTGCGGCAAAGTGTCCGTCGGCCATCAGCCTGCCGGGCTCGGGCGTGTCGTCGGCGCTGCCGGTGGCATGCCGGTTGACCTGCTCGGGCCAGTCGCGCCGGCCCGCAGTGCCGCCATACTGGCGATAACGGGGATACAGACCATCCTGCTGGTAGCGCGCACTGTCCGTCGCCCTGCCCTGTGCATCCACCCGCCGCCACAGCTCGCCTTGGCGCAGCCACCAGCCACCGTCGGGGACCGGCAGCAGCGCGTCGATGTCATCGGAAAACAGCGTCGTACCGGATTCATCCCGCACGTCGCAGTGCTCAGGCACCTGGACACTGCACGCAACATATACGTGGCGACCGGCGAAGGGCCCGGCCACCCACTGGACCTGGCGCTCGTCCAGTTCCATGACGGCGCGCCCGTGCAGGTCATGGAAGCGCAGCGGACCACTGCGGGCGTTCCACAGCACGCGATCGGGTATCGCCAATGGCACCCATTCGCCATCCTTCAGCGCTGGAAAACGAACCTGACCCAGCGCATCCACCACGGCCCGGCCACCGACCGCCTCACCATCGGCCTGGATGAACGCCTCCCACAACGGATCACCGGGTGCGGCCTGCGGCAGCACGAACCGTTCGTGGTACTCGGTATAACCGCGATCCTCACGCAGCAGTCGTCCTGCATCGTCGTACCACTGCTGCGGCGTGGTGGGGCCCTGCGCACGCATCCAGCGGTCGGCGGACAGCCGATGCATGCGCGCGCCATTGGGCGGCACCAGCAGGCGGCCATCCAGGGACACCAGCGCCTCGGCGCCGAAACTGTTGCCCAGTGCGGTGAACGACTGCGCCTGCGCGCCGCCTGCCAGCCAGACCAGCGCGCCTACCACGAACATCCTTTTCATCGGTCGCATCAGACAAAGTGGAGCTGCACGCTAGCGCCTGTCCCTTGGCGATGCAATGTGCCCGGCACCCCCCCCCCGCGCGCAGCATTCATGGCCGCGGCGTGGCACCGGGAACGCGCTTGCGCTCAGTACACCGGCAATGAAATGAAACTGGCCTGCTGCGGCGCGTGCCAGATCTGCTGCGTCGCCTTCTGGTAATCGCCCGGTTTGGCCAGGTAGATGTTCGGCACGAACGTCTGCGGATTGCGGTCATACAGCGGGAACAGGCTCGACTGCACCTGCACCATGACCCGATGACCCGGCTGGAACACATGGTTCGCGGTCGGCAGACCGAATTTATAGTCCAGCACCTGATTGCTCGCGATCGCCTTCGGATCGCTGAAGCTCTCGCGGTACCGGCCACGGAAGATCGCCATCGAGACCGACAGCTCGTAGCCGCCCATCTCCGGCGTCGACGGCGTCTGGTCCGGATACACATCGATCAGCTTCACCACCCAGTCGCTGTCGCTGCCACTCGTGGCTGCCTGCAGATTGACCTGCGGCGCACCGCCGATCCGCAACGGTTCGGTCAAGGGCTCACTGACGAAGGTGAGCACGTCCGGCCGGCCATCCACGAAGCGCTGATCCTTCACCAGCCAGCTCGTCCACATATCCCGATCAGCGAACCGCACCGGGCGCGGCACGAACGGCACCGGCTTGGCCGGATCGGACACATAGGCCTCGAACGTCGCCTCACCCGCCTGCGGCGCTTCGAAGGACAGCTTGCCGCCCGCGCGCAGATACAGCGGCCTGGACTGCGCCACGCTACGCGGCCATTGCTGCAGTTTGTCCCAGTGGTTTTCACCGGTGTTGTAGATCAGCACCGGCGGCGTCTGCGCCGTGGGCGCGCCATCCACCAGGTACTGATCGAAGAACGGCTTGAGCACATCGCGGCGGAACTGCAGCGCGGTGTCCCCGTCGAACTTCAAGGCGCCCAGGCTGCTGCCGTCGTAGTTGACCTGGCTGTGCCGCCACGGCCCCATCACCAGATAGTTCAGCGTGTTGCCGGTGTCACGCGGCTCCATCGCCGCGTAGCTGTGCACCGCGCCCCACATGTCTTCCTGGTCCCACAGGCCCTGCAGCCACATCGTGGGCACCTTCAGCTCCGTCTTGGCCATGCACGCGTCCAGCGCCTGTTCCTGCCAGAACGCGTCGTAGCTGGGGTGTTCGATCAGCTTGTGCCACCACGGCAACTGATCCAGGCCATTGGCCTTGGCGTAGTCCCCGGCCGAGCCGGCGCGAAGGAAGGTCGTGTAGTCGTCGTAGCCCACGCTGGGAATGGACGGCCCCTTGCCGCGCTTGGCCAGCTGGCCGGTGAAATAGCCGAAATTGACCTGCCGGAACGCACCGTAGTTGAGCCAGTCATCGCCCATCCAGCCATCGATCATCGGGCTCTGCGGCGCAGCCACCTTCAGTGCCGGATGCGGGTTGGTCAGCGCCATCACCACGGTGAAGCCCTCATAGGACGAACCCAGCATGCCGACCTTCCCATTGCTTTCGGGTACATGCTTGATCAGCCAATCGATGGTGTCCCACGCGTCGGTCGCGTGGTCCACCTTCGTGGTGTTGAGCGGCCCGCGCAGCGGCCGGGTCATCACGTAATCGCCCTCGGAGCCGTACTTGCCGCGGATGTCCTGGAACACCCGGATGTACCCGCCATCGACGAACACCTCGTCGCCCTGCGGCAGGATGTCGCGCATGTTCGGCGAATCCATGCGCTTGGCACGGTTGGCGGCATCGTAAGGCGTACGGGTCAGCAGGATCGGCGCGTGCCTGGCGCCCTTGGGCACCACGATCACCGTGTAGAGTTTCGTCCCATCGCGCATCGGCACCATCACCACGCGCTTGTCGTAGTTGTCCTGCGCCGTGGGCGTCACGAAGCCCTTGGCGGGGATGTCCGGGGTCATCGGCGAGGTCTGCGCCGACACACTGGCGGCAACCATCAGACTCAACAGCGCAACTGGCACTACACGCACACGCATGGGGCTCTCCCGGCAGTGATGGCAACTCCCGCAGCCTAGCGCCGCGCGGCCTGCGCCGGTAGATGCCGATCGGCCTGTTCCGTGGCCATTTCGCGCATTCAGCCGCCAACCACCGTTTCGTGCAAAGCCTGCCAGCGCAGCGTGCCGTCCGGGCGGCTCACGAGAACCGCCAAGGCCTCACGTCGATGGCCGGTGCCCTCCGCGCCGATCTGATCCTCGCGATAGCGCACCGCGCAGGCGGCGGGCGCGAGCGGCAGGTACTGCATTGCATCGACCGTGATCTGCAGCCCGGGCCGGCTGCCATGGGCGGAGGCGAAGAGGTCGGCGAGCGCGGGCTTGTCCAGGCGGATGCCACGGATCCCGACCATGCTGAAGTCCTCGCTGAAACGGGCCAGCAGCGTGTCCAGCGCAGCCACCGGCGAGCGGCCGGTGAACCAGTCTTCGATCAGCACATGCAGGTCATGGATCTCGTTGAAGGCAAGCGTGTCATTCATGGGGAGGCTCTCAAGGCAAGGGAAGACGCCGGCAGGCGCCATAGCAGAAGCATCGGCAGCAGGCTCATGCCCGCCGCCAGCATCAGGGTGAGCGGGAACGCGTGCGCTGGCAGCACGGAGGACAGCACTGCCAGCACACAGGCCAACAGCGCGGCGGCCAGACAGAAGCTGAGTTGGCGGTTGAGATTCCACAGCGCACTGCCCGGCAGCAGCTCCGCGTCCGCCAGTGTCTGGAACGCGAGCGTCTGTGCGCTGCTGCTGCACAGGCTCCCGCCCAGCCCCATCAGCGCGAAGGCCAGTACCGGCAACCACGGCTGACTGGCCGGTAGGCCGATCAACAACGCGATGCCGACCGCCTGGCCTCCCATGCCAGCCGTCAACAGCGGGCGCGCCCCGATGCGTGGCAGCCAGTGCCGTGTGGTGGCGATGGCGCAGGCCGAGGCGATCGCCCACGGCAGCATGAAACCCCCGATCGCTGCGGCCCCGTAGCCCTGGCGATGCAGCAGCAGCGTGGCCACCAGTTGGGTGCCGATGAACGTACCGGGCACCAGCAGATAGATCAGCATCGCCAGCCGCAGCGAGGCATGCCGCAGCAGCGACCACTGCAGGACCGGATGATCCGTAAGGCGCGCACTGCGGGCATACAACGCCAGCACCAGGGTGGCGACCACGAGCAGGCCCGCGCCGAGCATCCGCTGCCCCGGCTCTGCCAACAGGCTCAGCGCCACCAGCAACACGCTCAGGCCCACGGAGCCCAGCAGCAGACCGCGCCGATCCAGCGCCGGCACCGCCAGCGGTGCACCCGGACGCACCCATGCGGCCGCCAGCGCCAAGGCCACCATGGCCAGCGGCACACTGACCAGCAACACGCCGCGCCATGAGCCCCACTCCACCAGCAGGCCGCCCAGCGTGGGCGACAGCGCCGGCACCAGCAGTGCCACCGCCATGATGCGGGCGGTCAGACGCGCGCGGTCGGCCGGCGGGCATTCGCGGTAGGCCATCGCCTGCCCCACCGGAATCAACAGCCCGCCACCCAGCCCCTGCAGCAGGCGCCAGCCGATCAGCCACTCGATGCTCGGCGCGGTGCCTGCCAGCACAGCGCCCGCGGTGAACAGGACCAGCGAGAGGCACAGCACCCTGCGCTCGCCGAGGCGCGCGGCCAGCCAGCTGCCCAGTGGAATCACCAGGGTCAGGCCGAGCATGTAGGCGTTGCCGATCCACGCCAGCTGCGGCACGGAGGCCTGCAGGTCGGCGGCGATGGCCGGATACGCGACGGTACCGATGAACATGTTCACCAGGTCCAGCGAGAATCCCAGCAGGTACAGCGTTTCCACCCTGGCCCGGTATGTCATGCGGCGCTCCAATTGCGAGGCGGCAGCATGCGCGTTGGCGGTGGCTGGATATACGGGCAACCGGATGCCAGACTGTCAAACCTTTTTTGACAGTCAGAGCGCCGCCATGGTCAGCCTGGACCGCTTCGAGACCTTCAAGGCGATTGTCGATGCCGGCAGCCTGACCGCGGCCGCGCAGCGCCTCGGCCAGAGCCGCGCGGTGGTGAGTTTCAATCTCAAGCGACTGGAGCAGGAACTCGGCGTGACCCTGCTGGTGCGCAATACCCGCAGCCTGGCACTGACCGAGGCCGGCGAACGCTTCTACCAGCACTGCACCGCCCTGTTGGCGACTGCCGAGCTGGCGATCGAGGAGGCACGCAGCGAACAGCTGCAACTGCGTGGCACGCTGCGGCTGACCACCACGCCGGAGTACGCGATCGCCCGGGTCGTGCCGGTGCTGGAGTCGTTCCGTGCCCTGCATCCCGAGCTGCGCCTGCACCTGTCCACCTCACCGGCGCCGGCGGACCTGATTCCCGAGCGGTTCGATCTGGCGATCCGGTTGGGGCGGCTGCAGGACTCGCAGCTGCGCGCGACTCTGCTGGACGAACACGCGCTGTGCGCGGTCGCCGCGCCGTCGTTGTTGTCCATGCTGCCGGATGATGCCGCGCGCGATGATCCGGACTGGGTCCGTACGCTGCCACGATTGGGGTATCCGCGCCTGGCGGATCTGCCGCTGGTGGCGCCGGATGGCAGCGACCAGCTGTTTGCCTGCAACCCCGCCCATGCGGTGGTCACAGTTGATAACGCCTCCACCCTGCGCGCATTCGCGCTGGCCGGGGCCGGCGCGACGGTATTGCCGCAGTGGTTGATCGATGACGATCTGGCGCAGGGCCGGCTGCTGCCGATCCTGCGCCGTCATCGTTTCCCGCGCCAGGGCGTCTATGCGGTGTATCCCAACACCGCCCAGCCCTCGCGACGGGTCCGGCTGCTGCTGGCGCACCTGCGCGAGCACCTGCCGGGGTGACCGGGGGCACGACCCACGGTCGTGCCCCGCCCGTCAGCTCAGCGGACGACCTGCTCGGCCAGCTCCAGCGGCACGCGCTGCACCGGTGCATTGGCCGCGCGCGAGAGCTGTACTTCGTACTGCCCACCGGCGATCTTCCACTGCTTGGCAGCGGTATCGAAGCTGGCCAGCGTCTTCGGCTCGGCTTCGATGCGGATACGGCGGCTTTCGCCCGGCTGCAGCGTCACCTTCTGGAAGCCGATCAGGCGGATCGGCGTGGTGCTGCCCTGAGGCAGCTGCAGGTACAGCTGCGGCACGTCCGCACCGGCGACCTTGCCGGTGTTGCGCACGTCCACGCTGGCGACCACACGCTGGCCTTCCACCACCACCTGCAGGTTGTCGTAGCCGAAGCTGGTGTAGGACAGGCCATGGCCGAACGCATACTGCGGGGTCAGGCCCTTGGCGGCGAACCACTTGTAGCCGACGTTGGCACCTTCGATGTCGTAGTCGATGGTGTCATCCGGCTTGTTCTTCGGATTGAAGCCCAGGCCGTTGACGTGCGGGCGCGGCAGCTGGCTGACATCGGTCGGCCACGTCACCGGCAGACGACCGGACGGATTGACCTTGCCGGTCAGCAGCGCGGCGATGCCTTCACCGCCCCGGATGCCCGGGTACCAGGCCTGCAGGATGGCCGGCACCTGCTGCAGCCACGGCAGCTCGACCGGGCCATTGGTTTCCAGCACCACCACGGTCTTCGGGTTGGCCTTGGCCACCCCGGCGATCAGCTTGTCCTGGTTGTCCGGCAGCTGCATGTGCGGCAGATCGACCGATTCGGCCGACCACTGCGTGGCGAACACGATGGCCACATCGGCGGCAGCGGCAGCGCGCGCGGCGGCAGCCACATCGCGGCCATCCACGTAATCGATGCGGGCATCCGGACGCTCGGCGCGCAGCGCTTCCAGCGGCGAGGACGGGTGGAAGATCACCGGGCCCGGCCAGGTCGTCGGCATCACACCCGGCACCGCATTGGTGCCCCGCGCGGTCCAGCCCACCATCGAGGAACCGCCGCCACCGATCACGCCCTTGTCGGCATGGCCACCGATGATGACGATGCGCTGCACGTCCTTGCCCAGCGGCAGCAGGTCATCGGCATTGCGCAGCAGCACGCTGCCTTCTTCGACGGTGCGCTGCGCGGCGTGGAAGCCGGCCTCGTCGTCGATCGGCTCATGCACCGGCGGCAGATCGAAATTGCCGTGCGCGAACATGGTGCGCAGGATGCGGCTCACCATGTCGTCCAGGCGCGCCTGCGGCACCACGCCACCGGCCACGGCCAGGCGCAGCGGCTCGTCGAAATAGACCGCCTTGTCGAACACTTCACCGGCCGACTGCTGGTCCAGGCCGGCCAGCGCCGCCTTGGAGCCGCTGTGCACGCCACCCCAATCGGACATCACGAAACCGGGGAACTTCCATTCCTGCTTGAGCACCTCGTTCATGAGGTAATCGTGTTCGCAGCCGTAGGTGCCGTTGATGCGGTTGTACGAGCACATCGCCGAACCGGGCTTGCCGATGTCCATGGCGATCTCGAAGGCCAGCAGGTCCGATTCGCGCATCGCCTGCTCGCCGATCTCGGCGCTGTGGAAATTGCGCGAGGTCTCCATGTCGTTGAGCGCGAAGTGCTTCATCGTGGAGATGACATGCTGGCTCTGCACGCCGCGGATCGACTCACCGACCAGCACACCGGCCAGCAGGGGATCTTCACCGGCGTATTCGAAGTTGCGGCCATTGCGCGGATCGCGCTGCAGGTTGACGCTGCCGGCCAACAGGATGTTGAAGCGCTGCTGCCAGGCTTCGCGACCCATGGTGGCACCGCCAGCGAAGGCGATATCCGGGTTCCAGCTGGAGGCCGTGGACGGGCCGGACGGCATCGCGGTGGCGTGGTCGCCCTTGCGCAGGCCGCCCGGATTGGTCACGCCGACACCGGCATCGGCCGACTGCTGCGCCGGAATGCCCAGGCGCGGCACGCCCGGCACGAAACCGGCCGAACCGACCGCGCCTTCCGGCAGCGGACCGCCATCCTTGCCCAGCCCGAAGTAGCTGTGCAGCATCTGGAACTTCTCATCCACGGTCATCTGCGCGACCAGCGCCTTGGCACGGGCATCGGCGTTCAGGCCGGTGTCCATCCACGGCGTGTCGCCACCGACCGGCGCGGCATACCCCAGGGTCAGCAGCGTGGCGGCGGTGGTGCCCTTCTTGCCGTCATGGGTGCGCAGCTTGATCGCCGCCGACGTGGCGGACTGGAAGCCATCGCTGAAGTAGCTTTCATTGGCTTCCAGCGCGACGCGCGACGGATCGAAGCCTGCGGTGGTGGCTGCATCGGCACTGACCGCGCCCAGCAGCACGGCCGGCGCGCCCAGGCGCGAACCGGTGACCAGCGGGGGCAGTGCCGCCGCATCGGCGGCGCTGGTGTACAGCGCGACCACGTGGCGGCCATCGTTGAGGCGCAGGTAATTCAGCGACGGCTGCTCGGTGCCCGATTCGGCCTCGATCGGCAGGCGCGTGAGCACGACGCTGCCGGTCTGCTGCGCGGCGGCCGGATCGGCGGTCACGAAACGATAGTGATAACCCAGCGCATCGGCCAGGCCCTGCAGCGGATCCACGCGGTCGGCGCGGCGCTCCACGTTGCGCACGGTCACTGCATCGACCTGCAGCTGCTCCAGCTGCGCGGCGACCACGGCGGCGTCCAGCTCACCCGGGGTCTGTTCCAGGGTCAGCACGGTGAACGCGTCGGTGGCGGCGGCCGGGGCAGCAGCCCAGGCGGAAGCGCTCAGCGAGAGCGCGATGGCGGCCGTCAGGGCCAGGGGCTTTGAAATCGTTTTCATGAGCGGACGAAACACCTTTGCTTGCGCAATAAATCCAGGGAGTCTTGCCGCAGAAGGGTGCAGCGCCATGTCGGCGGGAACCACGCGCGGGCGCGCGGAACCGTTTACAACGCAAGGCGATGACGACTACGTCCAGGCCCCTCCGCCCGTCGTGACAGCCGCACCACCCGGGAGCCCGTGACCAGCGCCCCACCCCGGAAGAGTGGGCGAGCGTGTTCATGCCTGTCAACAGGATGCTTACATTTGAGACACCGCAACCCGCGCGAAATCAGGGCGACAGCGGCTTCATCACCCGGGTGTCGGCGCCCTCAACCACCTGCCCACGCTGGTCGCGCGGCTGCATCGGGGCCAAGGGCTGCCCATCGCTGTCGGCCTGCAGCACCGAGCGCGGCTCGCCGGGTGCGAACAGGAAGGCCTCGCCCCATTGGCGCAGCGCCACCACCAGCGGGAACAGCGCGCGACCGCGCTCGGTGAGCACATATTCCTGATAGCTGCGGCCTTCGCCCAGCGGCTGCTGCGCCAGCACGTCCGCTTCCAGCAAGGCCTGCAGGCGCTGGCTCAGCATGCTGCGCGACATTCCCAGGCGGCGCTGGAAATCGCTGAAGCGGCGCACCCCGTCGAAAGCTTCGCGCACGATCAGCAGCGACCAGCGGTCACCGACCAGATCCAGCGCGCGCCCCACCGGGCAGGGGGTAGTGGCATCGGTTGTCATGAGCGGCCTCCTTTCTAGGTTTCATTTTAGAACCACATACCCCAGAATCAACTGGTTCTATTTTGAGACTACATATGGCGATCATCGCCCGACCCCCTGCCTCCCGCCTCCCCTCCGCCCTGCTGATGCTGTTCGCCTGCGCCGCCGGTTTGAGCGTGGCCAATGTCTATTACGCCCAGCCCTTGCTGGACGCGCTGGCCGCCGATCTCCAGATCAGCACCTCCCGCATCGGCGCGGTGATCGCCGCCACCCAGCTGGGGTCGGTGGCGGCGCTGCTATGGGTGGTGCCACTGGGTGACCGCGTGGACCGCCGCCGCCTGATGGCGATCCAGACCGGTGGCCTGGTGCTGGCCCTGCTGGCCGTCGCGCTGGCCGCGCAGGCCTGGAGCCTGCTGCTGGGCATGCTGGCGGTGGGCCTGCTCGGCACCGCGATGACCCAGGGGCTGATCGCCTATGCCGCCGCCGCTGCAGGCGGGCACGAGCGCGGCCGCGTGGTCGGCGCCGCACAGGCGGGCGTGGTGGTCGGGTTGTTGTTGGCACGCGTCGTGGCCGGCGCGGTGGCCGATCTGGGCGGATGGCGGGCGGTGTACCTGCTCTCGGCGGCGCTGATGGTGGTGACGGGCGCGCTGTTGTGGGCGCGTCTGCCACGGCTGCCGGTGGCGACGCCACCCACCGCACGCACCGGGTTGATCGCCTTGCTGCGGCAACAGCCGGTGCTGCGCCAGCGCGGCGTGCTGGGCCTGCTGCTGTTCACCGTGTTCGGCCTGTTCTGGAGCAGCATGAGCCTGCCGCTGGGCGCGCCGCCGTATGCGCTCACGCACACCGCCATCGGTGCCTTCGCGCTGGTCGGGCTGCTCGGTGCATTGGCGGCGGCACGCAGTGGGCACTGGAGTGACCGGGGCCATGCCGGGCGGGTGACCACCGGCGCCCTGGGGCTGATGCTGCTGAGCTGGCTGCCGATCGCCGCGATGCCCCACCACCTGGGCTGGCTGGTGCTCGGCGTGCTGCTGCTGGATATGGCAGTGCAGGCGCTGCACGTGACCAACCAGAGCCGGATTCTGGCCGCAGCCCCGCATGCGCAGGCGCAGGTGATCGCCGCCTACATGCTGTTCTACGCGGCCGGCAGTGGGCTGGGGGCGCTGGCCGGCAGTGCGTTGTATGCCGCGTTCGGCTGGCCCGGGGTCTGCACGGCGGGTGCCGGTGTGTCGCTGCTGGCGTTGCTGGCCTGGTGGGCGATGCCGGGTTATCACGCCATCACCGGTGGTCATGAGGCCTGCCCGGTTCCAGGCGGATCGCGGCTCGATAATGAGCGCTCACGTCCCGGAGCCGCCGCATGCCCCCACACCGCCACTTCGATCAACTCTGGCGCGACCGCAACGACACCTCCCGGCAACGCAGCCCGCGGGTGCTGATCCGGGTGTTCGTCGGCCCGGGCGAACTGGAAGCACGGGTGGCGTTCTACGAGCAGTTGCAGGGCGTGGTCGCCGATGCGGGCTTTCCGTTCCCCGAGGCCGGCCTGCGCCTGGCGATGGTCGGGGCGTTCCTGCTGATCGAGGGCGCGCCGGACAAGCTGGCCCCGTTCACCTCCACCACCGGCACGCTGCTGGTGGATGACGTGCAGCCCTATTACGACCGGCTGGTGGCGGCCGGGGCGCAGATCATCTTTCCACTGCAGGTCGTGCCCACCGGGGCGGCTTTCAACGCCGTGCATCCGGACGGCACCGTGGTCGAGTACGTGCACCACCGGCCCGATCCGCAGGGGCGCTGAGTAGATCCACGCCATGCGTGGATGCCCTCCATCACGCGCGTGGCCATCCCATCTGGCGCGCTGCCATTCCGCTCTCCTGAAGCATTCATCACCCCCAACGGGTTGGGAATCCGGCCGCCGAATTCGTTAGCATTTTTACTAATTGCGGGTAGGATTGTCGGTCTCAGCCTTTGACACGCGTGCTGCCGATACTCGCCGCCATGCCCTTGTTTCCTGCCCGTTTCCACCTGCTCCAGCCCTGCCGGGAGGCCCGCTGATGGGCGCCGTGCTGGCCCTGGACCGGCTGCTGGAAACCCGCCGGGTCTGGCGGGGGCAGCCGCGTGCGGCCTTCCCGGAGGTGGCCCCGCACCCGACCGGCCACCCGGCGCTGGATGCCCGCCTGCCGGGCGGTGGCTGGCCGCCCTCGGCGCTGTCGGAGGTGCTGCTGGCCTCGCCCGGGGTCGGTGAGCTGGCCCTGGTCTGGCCGACGCTGGCGCGGTTGAGCCAGCAACAGCAGACCGTGGTGCTGATCGCCCCGCCGCACCTGCCGCATGCCCCGGCGTGGGCCCGCGCCGGGCTGGCGCTGAACCAGGTGCAGGTGGTCCAGGCCAGCCCGCGCGATGCGTTGTGGGCCGCCGAACAATGCCTGCGCTCGGCCGCGTGCGCGGCGGTGCTGTGCTGGCCGCAACAGGCCGATGACCGCGCGCTGCGCCGGCTGCAGGTGGCGGCCGAAACCGGCCAGTGCCTGGGGTTTTCCTTCCGCGATGCCCGGCACGCGCGCAACCCCTCCCCGGCCGCGCTGCGCCTGCAGCTCGACGATGGCCAGGTGCGTGTCCTCAAATGCCGTGGCGGGCTGGCACCGGCCCAGCCGTTGCCGCTGGCCGTGGCCCATTGAGCGGCCGCCGTGGACTGGGCCTGCCTGCTGCTGCCGCACCTGGCGCTGGATGCCGCCCTGCGCCAGCAACCGGACCCGGCCGCGCCGCTGGTGCTGGTCACCGGCCCGGCGCAGCGGCGCGTGCTGCATGCGGTCAGTCCCTCGGCGCGGCAGCTGGGGCTGCGCCGCGGCATGCTGCTCTCAGCTGCGCAGGTGCTCACCCGCGACATGCTCACCGTGGAATACGACCCGCGCGCCGAACAGGCCACCCGCCAGCTGTTGGCCAGTTGGCTGTACGGCATCAGCTCGCAGGTCAGCCTGGATTTCCCGCACGCGCTGGCGTTGGAGATCCGGGCCAGCCGCGCGCTGTTCGGTGATTGGCCGGAGGTCGAGCAGCGGCTCACCCGTGGCCTGACCGAACTGGGTTTCCGCCACCGGCTGGTGGCCGCACCGAATCCGCATGCCGCCAGCGTACTGGCCCGCGTGCATGGCCGGCTCGGCGTGGCTGCGCACCAGGTGGAGGCGGCCCTGGCCCAGGTGCCGATCGAACGCAGCGGGTTGCCGGCCGAGGCGGTCACGGTGCTGGCGCGCTCGGGGTTGCGCACACTGGGCGCGGCATTCGGCCTGCCGCGCGAGAGCCTGGCCCGGCGCTTCCCGCCGCAGGTACTGGCGCACCTGGATGCGCTGCGCGGGATCAGCACGCCGCCGCTGCGCTATTTCCAGCCGCCGGACCGCTTCGATGCGCGCATCGAGTTCGAGTACGAGGTCGAGTCCACCCAGGCCATGCTGTTCCCGTTGCGGCGCCTGACCGCCGATCTGGCCGCGTTCCTGTGTTCGCGCGATGGCGGCGTGCTGCAGTTCGATCTGTGGTTCGAACACGAACACCACCCCGATACGCGCCTCTCGATCGGCCTGCTCGCGCCCGAGCGCGAACCGGCGATGCTGTTCGAGCTGGCCCGCAACCGTGTGGATCATCTGCAGTTGCCAGCGGGCAGCCGCGGCCTGCGCCTGCAGGCCGAGCAACTGCCGCCGTTCGTCCCGGCCGCACGCGATCTGTTCGACCCGCGCCCGCAGCAGGCAATGCCGTGGGAACAGCTGCGCGAGCGCCTGCGCGCCCGGCTCGGCGATGACGCCGTGCAAGGGCTGGGGCTGCGCGCCGACCATCGGCCCGAACACGCGACCGGTGACGCCCAGGGTGCGCCCAAGCCCCCGCCCCCGGTGCTGCCGATGCGCCCGGGCTGGCTGCTGGCCCAGCCGCAGGCGCTGCAGGATCCGCATCTGCGCATCCTGTCCGGGCCGGAGCGGATCGAATCGGGCTGGTGGGATGCCGGCGACATCCGCCGCGACTATTACGTCATCGAAACGCCGCAAGGCCAGCGCGGCTGGGCCTATACCGCCGCCGATGCACGCAGCGGACCGTTCATGCTGCATGGCTGGTTCGCATGAGCGCATCGCTGCCCGGATACGCCGAACTGCATTGCCTGTCGGCCTTCAGTTTCCAGCGCGGCGCGTCCATCGCCGAGGAGTTGTTCGCGCGTGCCAAAGGCCAGGGCTACCACGCGCTGGCGATCACCGATGAGTGCTCGCTGGCCGGCATCGTGCGCGCCTGGCAGGCCGCGAAGAAGCACGCACTGCCCCTGATCACCGGTGCCGAATTCCAGCTGGAGGACGGCCCGAAACTGGTGCTGCTGTGCACCGATCAGGGCAGCTACGCCGCGCTGTGCCAGCTGATCACCACCTGCCGCCGGCGCGCGCCCAAGGGCGAGTACCGCTGCCTGCGCAGCGACATCGCACAGCTGCACGCCGGCCTGCTGTGCCTGTGGGCAGACCCTACCCCGGGCATCGAGGATGCGCAGTGGCTGCAGGCCTGCTTTCCGCAGCGGCTGTGGCTGGCGGTTGAACTGCACCGCGAGGCCGACGACCGTGCGCGCCTGCAACGGCTGCGTCGTTTCGGCCGCGACCAGGGCATTCCACTGGTGGCCAGCGGCGATGTGCACATGCACGTGCGCCGCCGCCGCGCGCTGCAGGACACCCTCACCGCGATCGGCCACCACTGCACGCTCGGCGAAGCTGGCTGGCGGTTGTTTCCCAACGGTGAGCGCCACCTGCGTACCCGCCAGGCCCTGGCCACCCTGTACCCGCCCGAGCTGCTGGCCGAAACCGTGCGCATCGCCGAGCGCTGCCACTTCGATCTCAAGCAACTGAAGTACACCTACCCGCGCGAACTGGTGCCAGCCGGCCACGACCCGGCCAGCTGGCTGCGGGTGCTGGTGGAAGAAGGCATGCAATGGCGTTGGCCCGCGGGCGAGACGCCCCAGCAACGCCACCAGATCGAACACGAACTGGCGCTGATTCACACCAAGCAGTACGAGTCGTACTTCCTGACCGTGCACGACATCGTGCGCTTCGCGCGCCGCCAGCAGATCCTCTGCCAGGGCCGCGGCTCGGCCGCCAATTCCTCGGTGTGTTACGTGCTGGGCGTGACCGAGATCGACCCCAGCGAGATGGCGCTGCTGTTCGAGCGCTTCATCTCCGCCGAACGCGATGAGCCGCCGGACATCGACATCGACTTCGAACACGAACGCCGCGAGGAAGTGCTGCAGTACGTGTTCAACCGCTACGGTCGCGAACGCGCCGCATTGACCGCGGTGGCGATCAGCTACCGGGGGCGCAGCGCGGTGCGCGATGTGGCCCGGGTGCTGGGCCTGCCGCCAGACCAGGTCAACGAACTGGCCGCCTGCCTGGACCGCTGGAGCAGCCACGAGCCGCTGCCGGAGGCATTGCGCGAGCGCGGCTTCGACCCGGAGACCCCGCTGATGCGGCGGGTGGTGGCGCTGACCGCCGAACTGGTCGACTTCCCGCGCCACCTGTCCCAGCACCCGGGCGGTTTCGTGATTTCCGAACATCCCCTGTCCACGATGGTACCGGTGGAAAACGCGGCCATGGCCGACCGCACCGTGATCCAGTGGGACAAGGACGATCTGGATGTCACCGGGCTGATGAAGGTCGACTGCCTGGCACTGGGCATGCTCACCGCCGTGCGCAAATGCCTGGCGATGCTGGAAGCGCATGGCGAGCCGAAGATGGGCATGGCCGATATCCCCTCCGGCGATGGCCCCACCTACGACATGATCTGCCGCGCCGACACCCTGGGCGTGTTCCAGATCGAGTCGCGCGCGCAGATGGCGATGCTGCCGCGCATGCAGCCGCGCTGCTTCTACGATCTGGTGATCGAAGTGGCGATCGTGCGCCCCGGCCCGATCCAGGGCGACATGGTCCACCCGTATCTGAATCGACGGAAGAAGCTCAAGGAAGAAGGCATCGAAGAGGTCGACTATCCCCCCGAGCTGGAGAAGGTCTTCAAACGCACCCTCGGCGTGCCGCTGTTCCAGGAACAGGTGATGCAGCTGGCGGTCGCCGCCGCCGGCTTCAGCCCCGGCGAAGCCGACGCGCTGCGCCGCTCGATGGCCGCGTGGAAGCGCCACGGCGGGCTGGAGCCGCACCGCGACAAGCTGCTCACCGGCATGGCCAGCCGGGGCCACAGCCGCGAATACGGCGAGCGCCTGTTCGAGCAGATCAAAGGGTTCGGCAGTTATGGCTTCCCGGAAAGCCATGCGGCCAGCTTCGCGCTGATCACCTATGTCAGCTGCTGGCTCAAGTGCCATCACCCCTCCGCATTCGCCGCCAGCCTGATCAACAGCCAGCCACTGGGGTTCTATACCCCGGACCAGATCCTGCAGGACGCGCGTCGCCACGGCGTACCGGTGTTGCCGGTGGACGTACGCTACAGCGACTGGGACTGCACGCTGGTGCCGCCCACCTCGCCGGGCCGGCCGTTCGGCATCCGCCTGGGCCTGCGTCTGGTCGATGGCTTCAGCGAGGCGGTCGCCACCGGCGTGGTGCAGGCTCGCCAGCGCGCGCCCTTCGAGAGCGTGGCCGACCTGAGCCAGCGCGCGCAGCTGGACCGTCGCCATCAGGGTCTGCTGGCCGATGCCGGCGCACTCAAGGGCTTGAGCGGCCATCGCCATCGCGCGCGCTGGGACGTCTCCGGCGTGGAGAAGCCGCTGCCGCTGTTCGAGGCTGCACGCGCCACCGCCGAAGCCGCCGTCCCGCTGCCGCTGCCCAGCGCGTTCGAGGACATGCAGGCCGACTACAACACCACCGGCACCACGCTGGGCCGGCACATGGTCTCCTTCATCCGCAGCCAGCTGCGCCAACGCCGCTGCCACCGCTCCGACGAACTGGCTACCTTGCCGCACGGGCGCAGCGTGCGCTTTGCCGGGCTGGTGCGCATGCGCCAGCGCCCGCAGACCGCCAGCGGGGTCACCTTCCTCACCCTGGAAGACGAATGCGGCATGGTCAACGCCGTGGTCTGGCGCAAGATCGCCGACCGCCAGCATCGCGTACTGGTTGAAGCGCAACTGATGCAGATCGATGGCCGGCTCGAACGCGTGGACGGCGTGCAGCACCTGATCGTCCGCCAGATGCACAACATCGACACCCTGATCGACGGCGTGCGTACCCACAGCCGCGATTTCCGCTGAGCCATCCCGTGACCGACCTCACGCTCTGAATGTAATTCCAGACTTTTCCGACTGGTGTCGTGAATGCCCTATCCGGTATGGTCGCAGCCTTCCAAGGATCCGGAGAGCCACATGTCGCGCGCGCTGACCATCACCACGCTGGTCGTTTCCAGCCTCGCCCTGATCGTTTCCGGTTGGACCGCGCTGCGCCTGCACCAGAGCCAGTCCGAGGAGCGTGTCATCACCGCCCGTGGCCTGGTGATCCGCGATGCCAGTGGCCAGGCGCGGGTGATTCTCGGCGCCCCCGTCCCCGATCCGCTCACCAAGGGCGTCACCCAGGGGCCGCGCGCGTCACCGCTGTCAGGCCTGATCCTGCTGGGCGCCGATGGCTCCGAGCGTGGCGGCTACGGCACCGCCGATGTCGGCGACGAGGCCATCCTCACCCTCGATGATGCCACCGGCACCACCGAGGTATTCAAGGTCACCGCCAACCCGGATCGCGGCGCCACCCTGGTGGTCAAGCACCAGAACAGCACCGGCGCGATGCTGACCTCCTGGCAGGGCAAACCGGAACTGATCTTCCTCAACGACGACGAACAGACGCACTACGTCAGCCCGAACGCCGCTGCGGCGCCCTGACATCGGCGGGCGGTGATTTTCGGGTAGCGCTATGACAACCTGTCCGGTGTTACGGGACCGCCCTGCCGGCGCGCCGACGCGCCGCAGCCGTCCCCGCTTCCGGAGCTCCCCATGCCCATCGCTGCCCCCACCTGGCCCCAGGCCACCACTGTCGACGAGATCCGCCACAACCTGGCGATGGTCCGCGAACGCATCGCCCGCGCCTGCGCACTGGCCGGCCGCGACCCGGCCAGCGTGCGCTTGCTGCCGGTCAGCAAGACCGTCGATGAGGCCCGCCTGCGCCTGGCGTGGGAGGCCGGCTGCCATGAGCTGGGCGAGAACAAGGTGCAGGAAGCCCAGCGCAAGGCCGCGGCGATGGCCGACCTGCCCGGCCTGCGCTGGTCGGTGATCGGCCACCTGCAGACCAACAAGGCACGTGACGTCGCACGCTTCGCCAGCGAGTTCCAGGCGCTGGACAGCCTGCGCGTGGCACAGGCACTGGATCAGCGGCTGGAACTGGAGCAGCGCACGCTGGATGTGTTCGTGCAGGTCAACACCTCCGGGGAGGACAGCAAATACGGTCTGGACCCGATCGAGGTCGCCGATTTCGTGCAGCAGCTGCCGGCCTTCTCCAACCTGCGCGTGCGCGGGCTGATGACCCTGGCGGTGTTCTCGCCGGATCCGGAACAGGTACGCCCGTGCTTCGCGCGCCTGCGCGACCTGCGCGACCGGTTGCGCCCCACCCTGCCGCCGGGCGTCAGCCTGGAGGAACTCTCCATGGGCATGTCAGGTGACGTCGAGATCGCCATCGAAGAAGGCGCTACCGTGGTACGCGTGGGCCAGGCCATCTTCGGTGCGCGTTCGACACCGGACAGTGTCTACTGGCCGACCCCGACATGAGCGGCTATCGCCTGCAATGGCAGCAGGCGGTCGCTGAGCAGCGGCGGCTGCACGGTGGTCCGGATGGACTGAAGGTGCTGAGCAGCGAGGCGGCCTATCGGGATATGCCTGCGCCATGACCGGGCGCACCCCGGGTTCACTTCAGCGCACCCATCGCACGCCGATGCGCCGGCCGACACCGGATGTGCCATGCTCGCCTCCGTTGCAACCCACCTGGAGAGCGTCGCCATGGCCAAAGGCCTGAACAAACAGAAAGAGCAGAAGAAGAAACCTGCCAAGACCGCCAAGGAAAAGAAGGCGGAAAAGAACGAAAAGAAGACCACCCGCGGTTTCGCCCCGGTCTGACCGGCGGCACCTCCGCTTACATCGCGGGCATCATGGGAGTGCGGCCACACCACGGTGTCCCGCAGCTCCTCCCGATGTCATCGCGCAAGCACCGGCACGCTCACACCTCCGCCAACCTCAGCCGCTGCGCGTCCGTTGCCGGTGGCATGCCGAACAGCCGTGAGTAGTCCCGGCTGAACTGTGAGGGGCTCTCATAGCCCACCCGGTGGCCGGCATCGGCCGCATCCAGACCGTCATTGACCATCAGCCGGCGCGCCTCCTGCATCCGCAACTGTGTGCGGAAGTCCAGCGGGCTCATCGCCGTGACCGCCTTGAAATGGGCATGGAAGCTCGAACGACTCATGCCCGCAACGCGCGCCACCTCATCGGTACGCCAGACACCACGGAAATTCGCCCGGATCCACAGGATCGCGCGGGCAACCTGGCCGTGCCGGCTGTCGCCGCGGGTGATCGCGTGCAGCACGCTGCCGTTGGGGCCGGTCAACAGCCGATAGAGGATCTCGCGCAGCACCAGCGGCCCCAGCGCCTCGGCGTCGTCCGGTGAATCCAGCAAGCAGACCAGCCGCGTGGCGGCATCCAGCAGCCCGGGTGTCATCGTGTCGAGCGCCAGGCCCGCGGCGACCGCTGGCTCGCCGGCAGGCTGCGGATACTGCAGCGCGAGCTCGCCCAGCACCGCCGCATCGAGATCGACCTGAAGGCTCAGATACGGCTGCGTCGCGGTCGCCTCGATCACCGAGCCCATCACCGGCAGCCCGACCGACGCCACCAGATAACGGGTCGGATCGTAGTAGTAAACGCTCGACCCGAGCAGGGCACGCTTGCGGCCCTGGGCGACGAAGCACACGGTGGGCTCGTAGATCACCGGCATGGGCAGCGTCGCGGTGCTGCAACGGATCAGCTTCACCCCGGGCAGCCGGCACGCGAAGGTGCCATCGCGCGGTGCATGCCGGGCGATGGCATCACGGAACAACGCGAGCGGGGCCATGCAGGTCTCCATGGGCGCGGCAGGACAGGTCGACATCATCCGTCGTGTTTGTACGATCGTGCAAGCATGCCGGAGGACCCGGCTACCGGGTCAACGCGACGCGCCAGAACAATGGGAGCCCACGCAGGCACCGCCCTGCCCGCCCCGGAGATCCTTCGCATGACGTCCCCTGCCTCGCTTGATCACTACCGCCTGCTCGGCCGTTCCGGGCTGCGCGTCTCCCCCCTCTCGCTGGGCACGATGACCTTCGGCGCCGACTGGGGCTGGGGCGCCGATGACGCTGAAGCCCAGCGGATTTTCGATGCCTACGTCGACCGCGGCGGCAACTTCATCGATACCTCGGTCAACTACACCAACGGCGCCGCCGAACGCATCCTCGGCCGCTTCGCCAAGGCCCAGCGCGACCGGCTGGTGCTGGCCACCAAATTCACCATGGCGCGCGACCCGGCCAACATCAATGCCGGCGGCAACCACCGCTACAACCTGGTGCGCTCGGTGGAAGCCAGCCTGCGCCAGCTGGATACCGATCGCATCGATCTGCTGTACGTACACGCCTGGGACTTCACCACCCGCCCGGACGAAGTGATGCGCTCGCTGGACGATCTCGTCCGCGCCGGCAAGGTCCAGTATCTGGGCATCTGCAACACCCCGGCGTGGCGCGTCGCCGAACTGCAGATCCTGGCGGACCTGCGCGGCTGGTCGCCGTTGATCGCGCTGCAGATCGAGTACAGCCTGGTCGAGCGCACCGTGGAGCACGAACTCATGCCCATGGCCAAGGCGATGGGTTTGGGGGTACTGCCGTGGTCGCCACTGGGGGGTGGCATCCTGACCGGCAAGTACACCCGCGCCGATCTCTCCGACGAAAATGGTGCGGACGTGGCAAGCAGCCGCAAAGGGGTGATCGCCTCGATCGGTCATCTCAACGAACGCTCGCTGGCAATCGCCGCAGTGGTGGGTGACGTGGCGGAGGAACTGGGCGTGACGCGCTCGCAGGTGGCCATTGCCTGGACGCTGGCCAACCCCGCGGTGGTCTCGCCGATCATCGGCGCACGCACCGTGGCGCAGGCCGAAGACAATCTCGGCGCCCTCACCGTCGTGCTGAGCGAGGCGCATCTGGCCCGATTGGATGAGGCCAGTGCACCGGCACCGATCTTCCCCGCCCGCTTCATCGGCCGGCCGATGGCCCAGCAGTTGATCTTCGGCACCGCCACGCTGAGCGGGCGGAGATAAGCCATGGCAACCTCTCCCTTTGGCGGGATGCTCGCCATGGCCATCACGGTGGCCTCGCTCGCCGTTGGGCCACTGATCCCGGTCGCCGCGGCGGCTGAAGCCACCCTGCCGCACACGGCGCACAACAAGCAGGTGGTGACCGAGGCCTTCGATCGATGGGCGGCCGGTGGCACGGCGTTCTTCGACGAAGTGCTCGCACCCGAGGTCGTGTGGACGATCGCCGGCTCCAGCCCGAGCTCAGGCACCTACCGCGGGCGGGAGGACTTCATCGCCCGCGCGGTGCTTCCCTTCGTCAGCCGGCTACGCACGCCGGTCCGCCCGACCTCCCGACAGATCTGGGCGGACGGCGAGCATGTGATCATCCAGTGGGCCGGCAACGCGGTGGCCCGGGACGGCAGGCCGTATCGCAACGACTACGTCTGGATATTCCGGATGCGCGCGGGCAAGGCGGTCGACGTCACCGCCTTCCTCGACCTTGTTCCCTACGACGCTGTCATCCACCGCCTGCCCGGCACGGACACCCCCGGCACGTGAACCCGCAGCGTGCCTGCACTGGCACCGCGCTGGCACCCGCGTTTGAAAGCGCAAACCGACAGATTGGGTGAAAAGGACCGGCGGATCACCGTGGGATAATCCGCCCCATGACCTCGCCAGACCCTCAACGCCCTCTCCTGTCCAGGGATGCGTGGAAGCGCCGTGCGGCCCTGTGGGGCGGTGCCGTGGCTGTCGCCCTGGTCGCGATCGTGTTTGCCAAGGCCAGTGATGCGGCCTTCCGGGTCTTCCAGTCGATCATCGCCCATTCGATCTGGTGGGCGCTGCTGCTCACCCCAACCGTGTTCGCGCTGTTGGCGTGGCTGACCAGTGGCGCGCTCAAGCCCACCCGCGGCAGCGGGATTCCGCAGGTGATCGCGGCCCTGGAGATCCCGACGCCCACGTTCCGGCGTGTGAATCTCTCGCTGGGCGTATCGGCAGGCAAACTCGCCTTGACCACGCTGTCGTTGCTCGGGGGCGCCTCGGTGGGCCGGGAGGGCCCTACCGTGCACGTCGGTGCCAGCGTGATGTACATGTTCGGGCGATGGTTCGGGTTCCGCGATCCGAAAGAGCTGTCGCACTTTCTGCTCGCCGGCGGCGCAGCCGGCATCGCGGCGGCGTTCAACACGCCGCTGGCGGGCATCGTATTCGCCATCGAAGAGCTCAGCGGCCGCTTCGAGCACCGCTTCTCCGGCACGCTGCTCACCGCGGTCATCGTGGGTGGCGTGGTGTCGCTGGGCCTGCTCGGCAACTACACGTACTTCGGCAAGGTGAGTGCCACGTTGCCGCTGGGGCAGGCCTGGCTGGCGATCGTGCTGTGCGGCACCGTCGCGGGGTTGCTTGGCGGCCTGTTCGCCAAAGCCGTGCTGCTGACCATGGAAGGCAGACCACGCTGGCTGGGCACGCTGCGCCAGCGCCATCCGGTCCTGCTGGCGGCGCTGTGCGGGCTCGCCCTGGTGCTGCTGGGCGCAGCGTTTGGCGCAGGGGCCTTCGGCACCGGCTACGAGCAGGCCAAGGGACTGGTGCAGGGAGCACCTTCGGTGGGTCACGAGTTCGGGCTGATGAAGCTTGTCGCCAATCTGGTCTCCTACGTCGCCGGTATTCCCGGCGGCCTGTTCTCGCCCGCCCTGGCCGTCGGCGCCGGGCTCGGCCACAACCTCGCCGCCCTCATGCCGACGGTCGATGAACGCATCTTCGTGCTGCTGGGGATGTGTGCCTACCTGACCGGCGTCACCCAGGCACCGTTGACCTCGGCGGTCATCTCGCTGGAGCTGACCGACAGCAGCGATATGCTGCTGCCCATCCTGGCCACCGTGCTGGTCGCGCGCGGCGTCTCCGGCCTGGTGTGCCGCGTGCCGATCTACAAGGCCATGGCCGAACAGCTGGTCAAGCAGCTGCCGGGCCCCCACCCGCCTTAGTGCCGCGACTGGATCACGCGTTGACGTCGACCACGGTGCGGCCCTGCACACGCCCCTGCAGCACCTGGTCGGCCAGCGCCGGCACCTCGGCCAGACCGATCATCTGCGTGGTGCGCGCCAGCTTGCCCAGGTCCAGATCGGCCGCCAGGCGCGTCCACGCCTGCTCGCGCGCGGCGTAAGGCGCGTTGACCGAATCGATGCCGGCGAGCGTCACGTTGCGCAGGATGAAAGGCAGCACCGAACCCGGCAGATCCGCACCCTGGGCCAACCCGAACGCCGCCACCACGCCGCGGTAGCGCGTCTGCGCCAGCACATTGGCCAACGTGTGGCTGCCCACCGCGTCGATCGCACCGGCCCAGCGTTCCTTGGCGATCGGCGCACCGGCCTCGGACAGCGTCGCGCGGTCGATGATCTCTGCCGCACCCAGTTCCTTGAGATAGGCGGATTCCTCGAGCCGGCCGGTTGACGCGACGACCCGGTAACCCAGCGTGGAGAGCAGTGCGATCGCGATGGACCCGGCACCGCCGTTCGCGCCAGTGACGAGGATGTCGCCCTGATCCGGTGACACGCCGCCATGCTCCAGCGCCAGCACCGACAGCATCGCGGTGTAGCCGGCGGTACCGACCGCCATCGCATCGCGGCTGGAAAACGCCGCGGGAATCTTCACCAGCCACTCGCCTGGCACCCGCGCCTTCTGCGCATAGCCGCCATGGTGGGTCTGGCTCAAGCCCCAGCCGTTGACCAGCACGCGATCGCCCGGCGCAAAACCCGGGTGGGTGGACGTTTCAACCACACCGGCCAGATCGATGCCGGGAATGAGCGGGAAGGTGCGGATCACCGGCGAACGGCCGCTCAGCGCAAGGGCGTCCTTGTAATTCACCGTGGAGTACTCCACGGCAACGGTGACGTCGCCGGGCATCAGATCCTGCTCGGTCAGCTGGACGAGACCGGTCGCGATGGTATCGCCGGTCTTGGTCGCAAGGAGGGCGTTGAAGGACATGGGATCTCCGGTTCGGGTGCATGAGGGACAGTGCAGACAGAACCAGTGTGCGCACCTGGCCGTACCGAGGCGTTAAACGGCCCCGGCTAGCGCCCGCTCATGGGATAGGACCCGGCGCACACGTCACCCTCCTCGACCCCGGCAACCCAGGCCTTGAGCTGCTTGATCCGATCCAGGGTCAGCTGCTCGTAGTCGCCACTCTGGCACATCGGCAGAACGCTCCCATAGTCGTCTGGAGACGGATACCGCGCCGCGATCTGAGCATCGCGGAACACCAGCCAGGCGCGCTGCGCTGCCTTGAACCGCTCCAGGAAAACGGGGTCCTGAGCATTGAGCGCCAGCACGTTGGCATAGATCCGATTGAGCTCGGCATCGGCGCGCTGCGCGCTGTTGCTGGCACATTGGTTGAGCCCGGCCTGCGACTGGTTCGGGCTGTCGCAGGCCATGCCATCGGAGGTATGCGGTGACGCCACGGCCCTGACAGCCGCCTTGGGTGCCTGCGCGTATGTCGCCCCTACCGGGGCGAGTGCGCAGACAAGGAGAAGCGAAGGAAGCATGCGCATTGGATCCGCTCCACACGGGACAGCGGGGAGACCGCCACGGGCGGATTAACCGCGCCGATCCGTGAAATCCACGTGACTGCGCTTACTCCCCCAGCACGGTTGCAATCGAGGCCGTCAGCAGCGCCCGCACGGTGTCGGCGGCCACATCCGGATCGCGTACCGCGCGCATCGCCAGGCCCTCCACCAGCAGCCGCATCAATATCGTGCGGCGCTCCAGGTCGGCCTCTTCGGGCGTGCGGCCGCGCGCGATGTCGTGCTGCCGCAACCACGCGGTGATCGCCGCACTGGTCTGCCTGTCGTGCCGGCGCAGCACCTCGGCAATCACCGGATCGCGATGCGCTTCGGCGGTGATCTCCGCATACAGCGCCACATTGGCGATGGCATTGCCACGGGTTTCCAGCGTTTCGCCCCGCGCCCACAGCTGATAGCAGCGCAGCAGCCCGTCGACCAGATCGGCCGCCGCCGGCATATGGCCGATCGCATCCTGGTCGTAGGCGAGCTGCCGTTCGATCAAGGCCAGGATCAGCGCGCGCTTGTTCTCGAAGTACCGGTACATCAGGCCCTGGCTGATCTCCGCCTCCGCGGCGATGTCGCTGATCGAGCCGGCATGGAAGCCGCGGGCGATGAAACAGCGCTGCGCGGCGTCCAGGATCCGCTGGCGCTGCACTTCGGCACGCGCGGCTGCAGCGTCTTCGGCGGGGGCGCCGGATAGGGGGGTAAGCGTCATTGCTTGTCGTAGATGGCGTCCAGTTGAGCACCGATGGTACGGCAAACCCGGGCATGAATGAACGGTCATTCACCTGTCATTTCGCACACCCAGACTGCGCCGGCCCCCTTCCTTCCGTGAACCCGACCGATGCGCCACGCCCCGTTGCACCGTCGCCTGTTAGCCCTTGCCATTGCCACCGCCCTGCCCGGTCTCGCCCTCGCCAACGACGCGGAGACGACCGGCACCGCCGATGCCGCCGCGCGCGATGTGGTCGCACTGGATCAGGTCGTCGTCACTGCCCAGAAGCGTGCGACGAATCTGCAGAACACCCCGATATCGGTCTCCGTGGTGGATGCCGAAGCATTGAAGGATCGCAGCGCGATCTCGCTCGGCAGCTTGTCCGACGGCTCGATCCCCTCACTGCGGGTCACCCCGTTCGCCACACGCAGCTCGGCGCTGAACATCGGCATCCGCGGCATCGGAGCCTCCGGTGATGCCAACCAGCCCGCGCGCGACGCCGGTGTCGGCGTGTATGTCGATGGCGTGTTCATGGGCCGCGCGCAGGGCCTGGGCAGCATGCTGTACGACGTGGAGCGCATCGAGGTGTTGAAGGGGCCGCAGGGTACGCTGTTCGGCCGCAACACCGAAGGCGGCGCGATCAGCATTGTCACCAGACAGCCCACCGGCGAGTTTGGCGGCAGCGTCAGTGCCGGCGTCTCCAACTACAGTGGCTACACCACGGGCCTGCATCTGGACCTGCCGAAGGTGGGCGATGTGAGCTTCAAGATCGACGCCGTGCAGGCCAAACGCGGCGGTACCACCGACAACCCGATGCGCGGCGAGCGCGACTTCAACAGCTACGACAAGCGCGGCGCACGCTTCAGCGCGCTGTGGCAGCCCAGCGATGATTTCTCCGCGCTGTACGCCTTTGACCGCTCCTACGATGCCACCACGCCGTACCACACGCAGTTGTTGGTGCCCGGCGCCTATGTGAGCCCGCTGCAGAAGGCCGGCGCCAGTGAGGACCGACGCGATTCCGCCATCCTTGGTGGCCCGCAGGAAGACAACATCGGCCGCACCAGCGGCCACCTGCTCAACCTCGGCTGGACCCTCAGCGAGAACGTGGAACTGAAGTCGATCAGCTCCTATCGGGAACTGACCCAGGGTCAGTTCGACATGGGGCTGGTCGACGCGATCTCCGCCTACGGTGGCCCGAACACACCCTTCGGCCGCTACAGCCTCGCCCAGGTCTACCAGCACCAGTACAGCCAGGAATTCCAGCTGATCGGCACCACCTCGCAGGTGCAGTTCCTCGCGGGCGCCTTCTACTATCACGAAACCGCCGGCGACAATGCGCAGACGCCCAACATGCTGCTGTGGGGCCCGGGCGGCAACAGCTATACGCTCAACCCGGCGACCAACCCGTTGAACCTGAGCAACGTGCGCATCGACCGCGCCAGCAAGGCGTGGACGGACAGCCTGGGCATCTTCGGCCAGGCCACCTGGACGCCGGCCTCGCTCGAACGCCTGCACCTGACCGCCGGTGGCCGCTACACGCGCGATGACAAGAAGGGCAGCCTGTACATCGTCAATGGGGCGGCTAAAGATCTCGCCTTCGATGATGCATGGGGCCGTTTCGATCCGATGGTGAACATCGCCTACGACGTGGGCGAGAACGCCATGGTGTATGCCAAATACAGCACCGGCTTCAAGGCGGGCGGCGCCAACTCGCGCTCGACAACGTATACCGCCTTCGCGCCCGAAGAAGTGACGGCGTTCGAGCTCGGCGTCAAGTCGCAGTTCTGGGACAACCGCGCGCGCCTGAACCTGGCTCTGTTCGATTCGACGATCGAACACAAGCAGATGGACTTCTCGCTGCCGTTCGATCCCAACAGCGGCGAAACCCGCACCACGATGGTCACCACCAACGCGCTCAGCAACGGCACCTCGCGCGGTGCGGAGCTGGAGTTCAACGTGATGCCGGTGGACAACTTCACCGTGGGGTTGAACTACGCCTACACCCGCATCGATGCGCAGCGCGCGGTCGACCCGTTCGGCGCCGGCGTGCAGGTCACGGTGCAGCCATTGCTGGCGCCGAAGAACGCCGGCAGCGTGTCGCTGGACTATCTGGTGCCGTTCGCCAACTTCTCCGCGCTGAAGTTCCACCTGGACGGCAACTGGTCCGATGGGTACTACACCAGCGAGTACGACCAGATGCTCACCGGCAGTTCCTTCATCGTGAACGCCCGTGTCGCCCTGATCGACGTCCCCCTCAACAGCACGGGCTCGACCATGGCCGTCTCACTGTGGGCGCGCAACCTGCTCGACGAAGAACACCTGTTCTACAAGCTCAACAACGCCTCACTGGGCCAGAGCGGGATCTTCAATGACCCGCGCACCTATGGCCTGGACGTCACCGTCACCTTCTGATCGCCCTGGAGATCCTGATGTACCTTCGCCGCACCTACCTTGCCCTTGCCATTGCCCTCAGCCTGCCGATGCTCACTGGCGCCGGCCTCGCACTGGCCCGCTCGCCCGTCACCGATACCGCCGCTGCATCCACCATCGCGGCTAGCACCAACGTGCAGCCGGTTGCCGCCGATGCGCAGCGCGTGATCCCGCTGCAGGGCGCCTGGAACACGCGTACCTTTGCGGGCCTGCAAGGCACCCATGGGCCGATCCCGGCCAGTGCCTTCGTGCGCACCTCCGACCTGGGCCGCCTGACCGCCGCTGACCGCGACGCACTGGCCGCTGCCGGCGTCACGCTGGATATCGACCTGCGTACCGCCGATGAGCAGGCGCAATCGCCTGACCTGCTGGCCGCCGACGCCCGCTTCGCTTACCAGCGCACCTCGCTGATGGGGACCGAGAAGATGGACCTGCAGAAGATGATGACCACCTTCCCCGACTCGCTGGGCGCGGCCTATGTGCAGTGGCTGGACCACAGCCAGCCGCAATTCAAGCAGGTCTTCCAGCGCATCGCGGCGGAGCGCGACGGCACCGTGCTGTTCCACTGCACCGCCGGCAAGGACCGCACCGGCATCATCGCCGGGCTGCTGCTCGACCTGGCGGGGGTGTCCCGGGCGGACATCGTGCACAACTATGCGATCTCCGCACATTACCTCGAGGGCCAGCCCAAGGACAGCGCAATGAACGCGCAGATCATGGAACTGATCAAACAGAACCCGGAGATCGGCAGGAAGATGGCCGGCATGGCCGGCACCGCACCGGAGAACATGGCGATGTTCCTGGTGGCTCTGCATCAACAGTACGGCGGTGCCGAAGGCTACTTGAAGTCCATCGGCGTCAGCGAGGCGGAGATCGATCAGCTGAAGGTGCGGTTGGGTCAGGCGGGCTGATCGCAATGCATGACGCAGGCGCCGGGGCACGCCCGGCGCCTGCTCGATCCGAGGTGAGCCAGCAGCTCTCCATCCCGGGCGAGCACGCGGCTCTGCGTGGGCATGAGCGATGACGGCCTATTGCGCCTGCGGCTCGCCCAACGGGCGCTGCTGCCGCTCGTCCTGATCGAACGTAATGTAACGGCGGTGGATGAGCTTGGCATCCATGTCCCAGCGATACGTCTCCACCCCGCCGTTGCCCGTACCGTCGGATAGAAGACCGACAATGCCGCGGGTCAGGTTGTCCGTGAGCAGCACCTGGGCCGCACCGTCGGCATCCACGCGCAGGCTCAGGCGATCACGCAGGTGATCCTCGCCCTTCCCCACCGGAGCATCGAAGGCAAGACCTACCAGGCCATCTTCGTGGGTTGCCATCCCACCGCGTTCGTCGCCTTTGGCGTCGTACAACCACACACCGGCCGTGCGCGATCGCCTTCCCGCATCCACTGCATCCTGGCCCATCTCAACGCGCATTACGCCTTGGTCATCCAGCACAACGATGCGATGGGCGCGGAGTTCATCAACGGTGAGCGTTCCGCGCGGCGCCATCGACAGTGCGAAGACCGCCACGGCCAGGCCGGCAACAAGCACTCCAAGGGCGATAGTCAACAGAGTGAGGCGGCGTACGGACGTGCGAAGCACCTCCATTGGTTCTACAACGTCCATGTGCGTGGTGCTCCTTTGCTGATGTCCTTCCTTGGATCATAGCGCTGGCATCGCCGTTGACGTTGCGCCACGCGGTGATACGAGGTCCGCCAGGCACCCTCTTCCAATGTTGTCTAAGGCTGCCCGGCCATCACGCGTTCAATCCAGTCCCGATAGTGACTCACGCGCACATTGCAGGTGACCTGCCCATAGCGCCCGGGCCGGGCGGTCAGCACATTGCCCTGGACGACCTTCCACGCGCCCTGCCCGGCCAGCAGCCAGTGGCCATCGTGCTCGATGAGCACCGGGCCGCCACTGTCACCGTTGCCCAGCACAGCCTCGAGCGGCAGCGCTTCGGGTGGTGCATCGAAGACATAGCAGAGCCAGCGGTCGTAGGCGCTGGTGATCCGGTTGAAGCCGCGGCGAAGCTCGGTGCGGTTGGGGCCGTTGGGAGAATGCCCCGTAGCGCCGGTACCCGTAGCGCCCTTTCCCAGCATCTTCGCGATCTGACCGGCTTCGTCGCTGTCGCCGTAAAGCGCCACCGGCGCCACGTCGGTGACCGGCGCTTTCAACCGGATCAGCGCAACATCATCGCCCGAGGCGAGAAACACCACGATCAGCATCGCCTCGCCGCTGGCCATGGCCTGCTCGATCAACGTCTGCGGCAGCGTCCTGTAGCCGGGATGGGTGACCACCCGCTCAACCTCCCGCGCGGTACCGTTGATCATCACCTGCTTGAGATCGGCCTGCATCGGCAGCGTGTGCGCGGCCGTCAGCACCCACTGCGGTGCGATCAGCGCGCCGTGGCCCTCGCCGGGCATGTCCACGAGGGCGGGAAACTCGGTGGCGGGAACGCGGTACTGCGCATCAGCCACGTCATGACGGATGACGATGGCATGGGCGGTCGAAGACACTGCGAGCAGCATCCCGATCAACAGAAATCGCTTCATTGGTGATGCCTTGTGAGGTTCAGACAGCGGCGTCCAGATGCCCTGCGAGGCGTGGGGTACCGTTACGGCTCGCGCTCACGGGCTTCCAGCGCGCTGGCGAACTTTGCCATCAAACGCACCAGCTCCGATACCTCCTGCGCAGGCCACGAGGCGAAGATCTCCCGGCCGATCCGCTCACGTGCGGCATCCAACCGGTCCGTCATGTCCTTGCCTTTCGGCGCAATGGTCGCCTCACGGATGCGGCGGTCCTGTGGGTTACCGCGACGCGTGACCAGCTCCATCGCGGCCAGTTTGGCCACCTGACGGCTGATGGTCGTGTAATCCCGGCCCAGGCGATCGGCCAGCTCAACCACCCCGATCGGCCCTACCCGTTCGATCACCACCAACAGGCGGAACAACGCCTGGTCCAGCGTCACGCCCGCGTCCTGGATCAGCCGTTCATCGTTGCGCGGCCGGTTCATCACGCTGGCGAGGCTGACCATCGAGAGGTGAAGCGACCTCAACCCGGCCGAATTATGTGTATCTTGCACCTTCTTTTTCACCGGCATAGCATCCCCTCCAAGTAAGTGCATATTACACATACCTGGAGCGATGCAATGGGCAACACCCCTGACGTAGTGATCTGTGGTGCCGGCGCCGCCGGCCTCACCCTGGCCATTGAACTTGCCCGCCGCAACGTGGCCTTCCGCCTGGTGGAGCAGCGGGATCAGCCGTTCCATGGGTCGCGTGGCAAAGGTATCCAGCCGCGCAGCCAGGAAGTCTTCGAGGACATGGGCATCGTCGATCAGCTGTTCGCGGCCGGCGGCCTCTACCCCGTCTCGCGCTCGCACCATGCGGATGGCACCCACACGGACGCCGCCGTCATCGAGGCCGCGCCGGCCTCCCCGGCCGAACCGTATCGACAGCCGCTGATGGTGCCGCAGTTCCTGACCGAATCCGTGATGCGCGACCGCTTGGCGGAGTTGGGGCACCGGGTCGACTTCGGACACGGACTGATCGGCGTCGAGCAGGACGACACCGGGGTAAGCGTCCGTCTTGCCACGCCAACGGGCGAGCAGACCGTGCGCACGCGCTACCTGATCGGCACCGACGGCGGGCGCAGCTTCGTGCGCCAGGCACTGGGTATCGGCTTCCCCGGCAAAACGCTGGGCGTGCGCGCGGTGGTGGCCGACATCGTGCTGCAAGGGCTGCCACGCGACGCCTGGCATACGTTCAACCAGGACGACATGGCGCAGCGGATCTCTCTGTGTCCACTCATGGGAACACGCCTGTTCCAACTGCAGGCGCCGGTCCCGCTGGAGGGTGAGGTGGACCTCTCGGCCGACGGCCTCGGTGCCATGGTGCGTGCGCGGACCGGTCGCCATGATCTCGCCGTTCTCGACGTGCAATGGGCCTCGGCCTACCAGATGAGTGCCCGGCTGGCAGAGCGCTACCGCGACGGCCGCGTCTTCCTGGCAGGCGATGCTGCCCATACGCATCCACCCACCGGCGGCCAGGGCCTGAATACCAGTGTGCAGGATGCCTACAACCTTGGGTGGAAACTGGCTGCAGTGCTGCAGGGTGCACCGGCCGCGCTTCTCGGTACGTACGAACAAGAGCGACGCCCCATTGCGGCCGCCATGCTCGGGCTTGCAACCACGCTGCTTGAGCACGCACGGCGCGGCGACAATCGACGTGGGCGCGAGGTGCAGCAGCTCGACCTCGGGTACGCCGACGCCTCGCTCTCGCTACCTGCTGAGCCCCGACGTGGGCGTATCACGCCGGGGCGCCGCGCCCCCGACGCCCTTTTGCAGGGTGCGGGTGGGCAGCCAGTACGCCTGTTCGAGGTATTTCGAGGGACCCATTGGACGTTGCTGGGTTACCAAACCGGCCGCGCCGCCGCTCGTGCGCGGAAGGGTCTGCGCATCCATGTCATCGGCCAGGGCGGGGAGCTGCGTGATGCGGCCGGACACTTCGCCGATGCCTACGGTCTGGCGCCGGGTGAGTGGCTGCTGATCCGGCCGGATGGCTACGTGGCTGCTGTCGCTGTTGAGGGACACATCAACGTGCTCGAAGCACACTTCGAACGGCATGCACCGTGATGCGATGCGCCCCTCACTTGCCGGCTGGGCCAGCCCGGGTTCCCTCGTCGCCCTGCGTCGCCGCACGGCTCTTCGCGAACTCCGGGAAGGTCTCCGCTATCGACGCTTTGTCCGGCAGGACGTAGAACACCCCGCCCCGCTGGAATGTCGCCTGGATGACCTGCTCGTAGAAGCCCGGCGACACATTGATGCAGCCATGGGTTACCCGGTTGTCGTCTGGCGAGGGCGATGCCAGACGTTCCACGCGCCTTTCGGCCGGGACGCCCATCGCCGTCGGGTGGATGGAGACGGCGGACTCATAATCCACCCACAGCACGCGACCGGCATCGATCGACGGGCCGTAGCCACCCACGAAGCGACCTGCCGGCGTCGTACGGTCCCGACCCGGAATCTCGCGAAGCGCAAGACCGGCAATACCGGGGGCCGTGTGGTCACCGGTGGCCGAGCCGAACAGCCCGGACGCGGCGCCGCGAAGCCGGCCCTCGCCATCGAAGACCAGCACCTGGGCAGCGGCCTTGTCCATGATTGCGAACGGATAGCCTTGGCTGTCCTTGGTGGCAACCACCCAGCCCGCGAGTTCGATCACGGTGTTGGATACTTCCTGGCCTGGCGGGAGTTCATCGACAGCGGCTGTCGGCTGCGCAGCCGCATCCTCGGCGTTTGCCACGCCGATGCTTGCCAGCGCCAGCGCCATGGTCAGTGCGCCGCGAAGGGCCAGGACTACGGGGTAAGAGTGCGTACGGATGGGACACTTCCTTGCAATGACGATTGCACGATCATCGACAACGGGTGGCCTGCGTAGGCCACCCGTTGTCGATTCAAACGTTGCTCACACACGGCGCGCGAGCGATCAACCGCGTGGCTTGCGGCGGGGTGCCTGTTCGAGCTGCTGCACACGGCCTTCGATCTGATCCAGACGCTGGTTGGCCTGCTGCGCGGATTGATTGGCCGATTCGGCGCTCTGGGCCGCGCCCTGCACCTTCGTGTCGAGCTGATCAAGGCGCGAGTTGATCGTGGCGAACTCGTCCTTGTACGTGGCGCAGGAACTGAGGCCTACGGTAGCGATGATTGCCACAGCCAGCGTACGCGCCGTCGTCATTTGTTTTGTGGTCAGAAACATTGCAGTGCCTCCTTCGTCTGGGGTGTTCGGACTATAGCGGCCTTTTCGCCAGCGCCATGACCGGCATTCAGTTGAAGCTGGGAGACGTAGAGGCAGTGTGATGACGAGTCGCCACCGGCGTGGTAGAGGGCGCAGCTTCCGACGACGACATCTTCATGGATCACCACATACTCGGCGAGCATGCCCGGCAGCGGGCCACCGAGCGAGTGGCAGGACACGCATTGCGCGCCACCTGCTGCGCTTTGCGGATCAAGCCAGCACGCGTCAGCCGTTGGGCACACCACCCAGCCGCACCAGCACGTCTTCCCCGCACGCATCCAGGATCTCGTCCGCCAGCGGCGAGTCGTCCGGGCAGGACCTGGACAACACCATCGCGCCGACAGCCTGGGCCATCAAGGCGATGCGCCGCGCACGCGCCTGTTCGGACGTGGGGCCGTCTGACTGCCCGTTCGGGTAGGGAGAGACGGCCAACTGCGCCTCGATACCTGCCGCGAAGGCCGCCTTGACCGGATCCGGCTGACGCGACGCGTCGGTGCACAGCGCCGACATGGTGCAGCCCTGGCCCGGCGCGTCACGATGCTGCCGGGACAGGTAGTAGCGCATGAAACTCGCCAGGTCCATCTCGGCCGCGGCATCGGCCGATTTCGCCAGGCCGCAGCTTGCCGCCTCCGCCATCAGGTCGGCCTTGGAGCCGAAGTGCTTGTAGAAGCCGCCATGGGTAAAGCCGGCGGCCGCCATGAGATCTGCCACCCCCACGCCGTCGTAGCCCCGCTCCCTGAAGAGGGTGGAGGCGGTCTCGACGATGTGCGCACGGTTGGCCTGGGCCTGTGCCTTGGTGACTTTCATGACGGGTTGTCTCTTGATGCTTTGCCGCGATAGACCCGCACTTTACCATGGATAGATGACCATCATCATCAAACCATTGACAGCTACGATTATGGTCATCATCATTGCGGCACTTCCAGGCGACGCCACTGCCGGCCCGCCCGCGCCACCCCTCAACGATCACGACCCCGCACCCACCATGACGACCTCGACACTGTTCCAGCCCTACCCGCTTGGCCCGCTGACCCTGGCCAACCGCATCGTGATGGCACCGCTGACGCGCAACCGCGCCGGGGCCGGTCTGGTGCCCGGTCCGTTCGCCGCCACCTACTACGCCCAGCGCGCCTCGGCCGGGCTGATCATCACCGAGGCCACCCAGATCTCGGCGCAGGCCCAGGGCTACCAGGACACGCCGGGGCTGTACACGCAGGATCAGATCGACGGCTGGCGCAAGGTCACCGACGCCGTGCACGCGCGCGGCGGACGCATCTTCGTGCAGCTGTGGCACGTGGGCCGCATCTCGCACGTGGATCTGCAGCCCGGCAACGCCGCGCCGGTATCCGCCTCGGCCATCCGGGCGCAGACCAAGACCTTCGTCCACAACGGCTTTGTCGATGTGTCCGAGCCGCGTGCCTTGGAGATCGACGAACTGCCGTCCATCGTCAACGACTTCCGCCGGGCCGCCGCCAATGCGATCGCCGCCGGCTTCGACGGTGTCGAAATCCACGGCGCCAACGGCTACCTGCTTGAGCAGTTCATCAAGGACGGCGCCAACCAGCGCACCGACGCCTACGGCGGTTCGATCGAAAACCGTGCGCGCCTCCTGCTGGAGGTCACTGCAGCCGTGGCAGCCGAGATCGGTGCCGATCGCACCGGCGTGCGCCTCTCGCCGGTCTCGCCGGCCAACGCCATCGCGACCATCAGCGATCCGCAGCCGCAGTACGACTACATCGTCGATCAGCTCAGCGCGCTGGGCGTCGTCTACCTGCATGTGGTCGAAGGCGCGACGGGTGGCCCGCGCGATGTCGCCCCGTTCGACTTCGACGGCCTGCGCCGCCGTTTCACCGGCACCTACCTGGCCAACAACGGCTATGACCTGGAGCTGGCCAACGCGCATCTGGCCGGTGGCAAGGCCGACCTGTTCGCCTTTGGCCGTGCCTTCATCAGCAATCCGGATCTGGTCGAACGCCTGGAGACCGGCGCGCCCTTGAACGCCCTGAACCCGGCCACGTTGTATGGCGGCGGCGCGGAGGGCTACACCGACTACCCCGCCCTGACCGACACGCTCGCGCAGTAACTCCCTCGCCAGAGCCGCGCCGCATCCCCGTTCCCCCATTACATGCCAAGAGACACACCATGAGCCTGCTTCCTGCTGTCCTCATCACCGGCGCCTCCAGCGGCATCGGCACCGTTTACGCCGAACGTTTCGCGCGCCGCGGCCACGATCTGGTGCTGGTCGCGCGCGACACGGCGCGGCTGGACACACTGGCCGCGCGCCTGCGCCACGATACCGGCGTTGCCATCGATGTACTTCCGGCCGACCTCACCCAGCGCGCCGACCTGGCCGCCGTTGAAACCCGCCTGCGCGACGACACCCGCATCGGCATCCTGATCAACAACGCGGGCATCGCCCAATCCGGTGGCTTCACCGAGCAGTCGGCCGACAGCATCGAACAACTGATCACGCTGAACACTCTCGCCCTGACCCGCCTTGCCGCTGCCGTTGCACCACGGCTGGCCAGCGCCGGCGAAGGCGCGATCATCAATATCGGCTCGGTGGTCGGCCTGGCGCCGGAGTTCGGCATGTCCGTCTACGGTGCGACCAAAGCCTTCGTGCTGTTCCTGTCGCAGGGGCTCAGCCTGGAGCTGACGCCCAAGGGCGTCTACGTTCAGGCTGTGCTGCCGGCGACGACGCGCACCGAGATCTGGCAGCGGGCCGGTATCGACATCAACACGTTGCCGGAGGTGATGGATGTCGGCGAGCTGGTGGATGCGGCGCTGGTCGGCTTTGATCGCCGCGAGACCGTCACCATTCCACCGCTGCATGTGGCCGAACGCTGGGACACGCTGGACGCATCGCGTCAGGGCCTGCTCTCGGACATCCGGCAGGCGCAGGCGGCGGAACGGTACCGCAACCGCCCATGAAAGCCTTGCTCATCGACCGTTATGGCACAAAGGAGACCGGCCGCATCGGCGACGCCCCACAGCCTGCGCTGCGCGATGGCGATGTCCTCATCCGCGTGCACGCGGCCAGCGTCAATGCGCTGGACACCAAGATCCGCACCGGGGAGTTCAAGCTGATCCTGCCTTATCGCCTGCCGCTGATTCTTGGCAACGATATGGCCGGCACGGTGGTAAGTGTCGGCGCCGGGGTTCACCACTTCAAACCCGGCGATGAGGTGTATGCCCGTCCCGACGATGATCGCATCGGCACGTTCGCCGAGTTCATTGCGGTCAATGCTGCCTCGGTGGCGCTCAAACCCGGCAACCTCACCATGGTGGAGGCCGCCTCGCTGCCGCTGGTCGCACTGACCGCATGGCAGGCGCTGGTCGAAACCGCCCAGCTCAAACCCGGGCAGAAGGTCTTCATCCAGGCCGGCTCCGGCGGCGTCGGGACGGTGGCGATCCAGCTGGCCAAACATCTGGGCGCCTTCGTGGCCACCACCACCAGTACCGCCAACGTCGCGTGGGTGAAGGATCTCGGCGCAGACGTCGTCATCGATTACAAACAGCAGGATTTCGAGACGGAACTGCGTGACTACGATGTGGTGCTCAACAGCCTCGGCAAGGATGAACTGACCCGCTCGCTGCAGATCCTCAGGCCGGGCGGGCATCTCATCTCCATCTCAGGACCCCCCACGCCCGCGTTTGCCAGTGCGCGCGGGCTGGCCTGGCCGCTCAAGCAGGTCATGCGCCTGCTCAGCCATGGCATCCGCAGTAAGGCCAAGCAGAAGGGCGTGACCTACACGTTCGTGTTCATGCGGGCCAGTGGGCAGCAGTTGGGCGAGATCACCTCGCTGGTAGAGGGCGGTGCCATCCGCCCGGTCATCGACAGGGTCTTCCCGTTCCGGGAGACCCTGAGCGCCTTGGCCCATGTCGAGAGCGGCCGGGCCAAGGGCAAGGTGGTGGTGGAGATGCGGTAGGTCGCGACCAGGTCTCTCATCTCTGCCGACCCTCACTACCGGTGGTCATCGCCGCCCTGCACATTCGTCAAACGCCAGCCCTCTGATTCCTTTTCGAGACGCCAGCCCGCGTTGAGAACAAGGGTCCAGCCCGGCCCTGTCCAGTTGGAGGCACTACCGGTAACCTCACCGCCACTCAGCGTGACAAGTGTCCAGTCTTTTGACATCAGCGCACCCGATTCCGCCGTGAGCTCACCCCACTCGTCACGTACCGTGAGCGGTGTGTACACCGTGCCCACCTCGTCCAGCGGAAAGAGCGCGCGCGGATCGAACGACGCGGACGGTTTACTCAGTGGAAGCCGGACCGCGTCCCCACCGAGGTACCGCTTTCGATACCCGGCACTGCGCTGCTCACGGATCCTGGCGCGCTCATGTTCTTGGGCACGTACCTCGTCCACCCCATAACGGCGACCGACACCGTCCGCCCCGGTTGCGCTGAGCGGCGTGCCCAGCTGTTCGGCCAGCAGTGCCGGCAGGTCAGACGCGGGCGACAGCCCGCTGCGCCAGTGCGGCGACCACCGATCCAGCAACATCCCGTACGCCGGCCCGGTCACGTACGCCGCCGATCGGACAAAGCTCGGTGAGGCATCTGCTGCAGCCAGAGACTTGACCAACGCCGTCACCATGTTCCCCCCATTGGCAGCAGCCGCAACCCGGCGGCCTGTGTATTCGGCAAGGCCCTCATTACGCTCAACCCTTGCCTCTTCGTCCAGCACCCGGGTGCCCGACGCCGAGCCCGCAGAGCGAAGTGCACGGAATCGCAGCGCTGCGGCGACATGCGGCCGAGCATCACGATCATCGGTCGCGGACAGCGCCTTCGCCAACGCACGCATCTCCAACCGCAACGCGATGCGCCCAAGCTCACCATCAAGATGCGCTGTGTCGCCTTCGGAAGCGGAAAGCCCCAACATGGCCTGCACGCAGTGCCATTGTTCATGCCAGAACAGGGTCGCGAGTCCGTCGTTGTCCGCAGGCAGTGGCAGAATCAACAGCACGTTGGAGGCCCCGTCGATATCAATGCATGTATTCGCAGGCGGCTGATCCTTCCGCAGAACGACAGACTCCACATCGCCCGTGGCGACGTTTCGACGCCAACTCGTTCCGGTAACGCGGTCGTGCAGCACCACAGGGGCATCCAGCGGCAGTCCCCACAGTGCCTCTGCCGCCTGCTTCGACGCGGGCGCCTGCGCGACCGTCGCCACGCGTTGCAGCGCTTCTTCCAACCCCGGCGGCTGCACCGCAGCCGAAGCCGCAAACGGAGTCAACCAGGCGACGGCAATGGCTACGCCACGGAGAACAGGGATGGACATCCTTCTCATTGCAGGCGCGTCTCCTTAAGGCGCACATCCCACCCCGTGATTGTCACGGTCGAGGTGAGGCCCATATCCAGGGTCGCCGCGGCGCACCGGCGCAGCCCCGGCTGCTCTAGCCTCCGCGCAGTTTGCAAAGGCCCCGGCTCTGCCAGAGGCGGTTGAGGTCAACCCGCTACGAGGCACAAGAGCGTTGCTCGGCGCAGCAGAGTCTCCACCATGGCAGTGATAATTGCCCGTCTTGCGCGTTCCGCTAGAACTGCCCCTGCAAGTACTTTCCACCAGAATCTCTGAGCTCAGCTCTATTAAAGAGCTTCGCTTTAAAATTGAAATCCCCATCAATCCGCACGATCATCAGCTTCTCGAAGCCGCCTTCTCTCTTCACGATCACGCGGCTGCTGGCCTTCTCTGGAGAGATAGTCTTAACCTCGACAAGCGCGCCGTCGATAGTGCCGTCTGAGCCGGCATGGTGGGTGCAGTGTCGGCGCAGACCAAATCGGATCTCAGCATAGATCTCGCCGAGCTCTCCCCATATCTGCAGGTACCGGCCCGTATTTTGAAAGTGGCGTTCGGCACAGTCGACAAGGTCGCTGAAGACTTCGCCCTGCTCGATGAAGCTGTGAGGAAAGCCCTCACGACTTCTGAAAGGACTTGGAGATTTCCCCGCGTACGCATCGGCTTCATCAGCGTCATCCAGCTCACTATCGACCCAGTTGCTGTCCAGGCACAGCGATTCCGAGGGGTCATAACCACAAGCGGCAGCGTCCTCGATGTCCCGGGCGCTGCAACCGCGGCCATGCATCTCGTGTAGAAAGTCCCAATCTCCCATGACGCATCCCTGCCATGACCAAGTAGTGAACCAGCGCTGGTTATACTACTTGGTCACAAGCGACGCCATCCCCGACTTACTGTTGCGGCGCAAGCCTATGGCGCCCGGCTGACCCCATCCACGCAGGCAGGTCGGCTACCGCAGTTGTGGGCAATCCGTTCTTACCCGATCAGCGCCAGCCGCGGTTGTGGTTGCGGCGGTCATGGTCCCAGCGACGCTGGTCGTGACGACGATCGTGGCGGCTGGTGCGCTCGTAACGGTGCTCGCGGTCATAACGGCGATCACGGTCGTAGCGATAGTCGCGGTTGTCCCGGCGATCCTTGGTGGTGACATTGCCGATCGCGCCGCCGGCCACTGCACCGCCTGCGGTCATCATCGGGTCGCCGTTGGACAGCACGTGCCCCGCGACGCCACCCACGACGGCACCGACCAGTGTGTTCTTGTCCTTGCGCGACAGCGCGGAGGCATCGCCTGCGGCGATGACGCCAGCGGTCAGAGCCAATGCCATGGCCAGGCCACGGAAGCTGAAAGCGGTTGAGGTGAGCATCGTTGGATCCTCCAAACGTATCGGTGTGGAATCGAATCTGGTGGCCGAAGATTGCCGGAACATTGCGCACCCGCGGATGAACCGCCCCCTGTTCAGTTTGGCGAAAGTACAGCTTGGCAGGGCCATGCCCTCGCGCCAAGCCGACGCCTGCGCCTGCGCCTCTACAGTGGCACGCGTGTGCCTCGCCACGGACGCACTCAACGACCGCTTCGGAGCCCGAGCCGAATGCACTCACCGATCCCCGCCCTCGCCCTCGCCCTCGCCGCCTCTCTTTCAGGCCTCTCCGTCACGGCGTGCGCTGCCCCGTCGCAACCGTCGCGCACCGTTTTCACCGACGTCACCGCCACCCATGTTCCCACCGACGCGGCCCTCCATGCACTGGATGCGGCGTTGCTGGATGCCGATGGCGATGGCGATCTGGATGTCGCGGTGGCGGTGGAGAATGGCGCCAACCGGCTCTACCTCAACGAGGGCACCGGCAAGCTCACACAGGCGCCCGATGCGTTCGGCACGATCACCGGCGACAACGAGCATGTACGCGTGGCCGACGTCGATGGTGACGGCCATATTGATGTGCTGTTCATCGCTGAAGACACCGAGCAGCACAACCTGTTCCTGGGACAAGAATCCGCAGACGCGCCTGCTGATCAATCAAGGCGAGGCCCGTTTCAGGGATGACACCGCCGCCCGCCTGCCCGCGCATCGTTTCTCCAGCTGGGGCGGGACGGTGGTGGATGTCAATGAGGATGGCCATCCGGACCTGGTGGTCAGCGCGATTGAGGTACCCGGCTTCGTGCCGCTGCAGGTTCGCGCCTGGCAGAACGATGGCAAGGGCACCTTCACCGACGTCACTGCCTCGGTGATCCCCCGCACCACGGTGGGACGCAGCTGGAGCATGGCGCGCGGTGATCTGGATGGGGATGGCAAGCCTGATCTGTTCATTGGGGGTGGCAGTCGCAGGCCCGCCTGCTGCTGACCGGCAACAAGATCGACGAGTAAACCTGCGCAAACCGATGGCTTCACGCTGGCATTTGCTATCGTGCCCTCCGTCCGTCCCTCCTTCCCAGGAATCCCATGCCCCGTAAGCCCTCCACCGCCCCCTCCGCATCATCGATGAAGGCCAGCCTGGCAGCTGCGGTCGCGCGATCGGGAATGGATGAAAGCGCGCTGCTACGGGCCGCCACGAAGGAGGCGTTCGAGCGCGCACTCGTACTGCTCACCACCTCCTACGCCGATTTCAGCCCGGAACAACAGCGCAGGATCCAGGCAGCCGTGGACAGCGCCGGATCGTCCAGCACCGCCACGCGCGCCAAGCCGGCCAAGATTCCCCGCGAAGCACTGCCGCCCCGCTTCTGGCTGCCGCACAGCGGTGCCACCTGGTCCGGCCGCGGGCGCATCCCCGGTGCGTTCCTTGCGTGGGAGGGCACCGTGGCCCACACCGAATGGAAGAAGACCCACCCCGATCAACGCTTCCCGTCCTATCCGGGCTGAGGCGGCAGCATGCAGCAGACCGTCATTCCGCAGTTGCGCATGACCGATGCCACGATCAGCGTGCCGTTCTATCAGCAGCTCGGGTTTTCGATCGACTGGGAACACCGCTTTGCCCTGGACATGCCGCTGTTCGTGCAGATCAGCCGTGAGGGCCAGCAGGTGTTTCTCAGCGAACACGCCGGCGATTGTGAGCCCGGCGGCGCTGTCTATTTTCATGTGCCTGACGTGGATGCGCTGCATGCCGCGTTCGTCGCGGCCGGCGCGCCGGTCTTCCGGCCGCCGGCGGATGTGCCCTGGGGCGGGCGCGAAATGATGCTGATCGATCCGGACCACAACCGGCTGCGGTTCGCGACGCAGGGCGATTGATCGAAGCGACTATGATGGTCGCCATTGAACGAAGCAGTGGTTGCAGATGAGTCGCGGAATCAAGATGCGCAAGGCCGTGGGAACGCACGGCACCCTGCACCGGTTGGCCGACCTGCAGAAACGCCATGACGCGCAGCAGACCCTGCCCACGTTGCTCTGCGATGGCTGCAACGTGCCGGTGCGATTCGTCCCCGCGCACGACAGGAGCGGTGCCGACGGTGCCCTTCCCGCCGCGGTTCCTGCGTACATCGCGTTGAACAAGGGGGCTGAGCACCTGCCCGGGTGCCGCTACAACGCCCGCTCACATCTGCAGGCCCTGCTCGCCAGCGGAACCGATCCCGAGTTCCTGCCTGCGCTGGGCGATGGCCGGCATGAGCTGCGTCTGTTGATCCTCCAGCAGGCCCTGAAGCGGGGCAGCGCCGGGCCGCCCCCTCTCCCGGCAGACGCACCATTCGACGGTCACCTGCGCACCCTCAACGACCTGCTGATCCTGCAGGCGATGTGCGAGGACGACACGCTGCTGACCGCGCAGCTGACCCTGCGCCTGGGCAAGAAGCGGGTCGATTGGGCGAATTTCCTCTACGGGCAGGACCGCTACGACGAGGCATGGGAACGGCTTGGCTCGGCATCCAGCGAGCTGCCGCTGGCGCTGCTCGGGACGGTGCGGTCACATCGCACGCCACAGCCGGGTGACCCCCATCGCGTCACCTTCCTCAACTGTGCCCCGAAGTATCAGCACACCGGCGTGACCGACCGCCGGGATTTCTACGAAGTCAGCGTCGGGCACACCGATACGGCGTGGCTGAAGTCCTTCCCGGTGGGCGCGGAGATCGTGATGTTCGGGCTGTGGCGCCAGGGAAGAAGCAGCACCGCCTCACGGCCGCACCCGACCGACCCGCGCCGGACCATCACCAGCATCACCCACAAACTGGCACTGCGGCCGAGCTTTACCGGGCAGTTGCGTGTTGTGGAGTAAACCGCACGGCCCTCATGGGTTTCTCGTGATCGACCCCGCACAGCGATAACGACAGCCGTCGATATCGACGTGTATCACTACATTTCAAATGCGAATGATTCGTGATACTCTTGTTAAGATTACTTGAAACCCCACACGGACGTCCCCAGCCATCGCCAGCGGGCTCCCATAGCCACGGAGTACTTTCGCGATGTCGCACCCCTCCCCTTCTTCCCGTCGTTCCGGCGCCACGCTGGCCGTCGCCATCGGTCTGGTACTGACCGCCCAGGCGCATGCCGATGCCGCTGCGGATGCAGCCGCCTCACCCCGCCAGATGGATACCGTGGTGGTCACCGCCACCGGCGCCCAGCAGTGGATCAAGGACGCCCCGGCCAGCATCAGCGTGATCACCCGCGAGGAGATCGAACGCAAGCCGGTCAGCAGCATCGGCCAACTGCTGAGCACCGTGCCCGGCGTGACCGGCGGCTACGCGCTGTCCGGCGCGCAGTCCAAGATCCGCCTGCGCGGCCTGCCCGAGCAGTACACCCTGATCCTCATCGACGGCCGCCGCCAGGGCAATTCCTCCGGCGTGAACTACCGCGATGACCTGGGCCCGCAGGATCTGAACTGGCTCTCGCCGGACATGATCGAGCGCATCGAGGTGGTCCGCGGGCCGATGTCCTCGTTGTACGGCTCGGATGCGATGGGCGGGGTGATCAACATCATCACCCGCAAGATCGCCGACGAATGGGGCGGCTCGGTCACCTTCAACTACAGCAAGCCCGATTCCCCGACCCGCGGCGATACCACCCAGATGGGCGCGCTGTTCAGTGGTCCGCTGACGCAGAACCTGGGCCTGCGCGTCGGTGCCAATGTCACCAACCGCGAATCGGATACCGGCCGCCGCCAGACGCCCGGCAACAAGGCCGAGAACGCCAACGCGCTGCTGAACTGGCGCGTCAATGATGACCACACCGTCGGCTTTGAAGCCTCGCGTGGCGAGCAGCGCAACAGCGGTGCCGGCGCGGTCGGTGCGTGGGGTCTGTCCAAGCTGGTGCAGACCGGCTACGTGGTCATGCACGATGGTCGCTACGGCGATGCCGCCACGTCCAAGACGACGCTGGTGCAGAACGATTACGAAGACAAGGGCAGCGCCGTCGGCAACCACTCCAAGGAGACGGTGTTCGATACCGCGTTCACCCGCAGCTTCCATTGGGGCGTCGAGCAGAGCTTGAACGTGGGCGGGCAGTGGAAGCGCGAAGAGTTGAAGAACGGCGACACCATCGGCACCGTGCCGGTCACCTGGACCGGTACCGGGCGGATCAGCCCGGTCAGTGAGGCCGACTCCTGGGCGCTGTTCGCGGAAGATCACATCACGCTGCACGAGCGCTTCATCCTCACCGTGGGCCTGCGCTGGGACAACACCGACAATTACGACGACAACCTGAGCCCGCGTGTCTACGGCGTCTGGCACCCGTCCGATGACTGGACCGTGCGCGGCGGTGTCTCGCAGGGCTTCCGCGCGCCCACCCTGAAGCAGGGCACCGCGGGCGCTGCGACCCAGTCCGGTGGCAACGGCTGCACCGCGTTGACCGTGGAAGGCTGGACCAACCGCTCGATCAGCGCCGATGGCACCACCGGCTGCTACATGGCCGGCAATCCGAACCTGGAGCCGGAAACCAGCACCAACTACGAGCTGGGCGTCGGCTACGACAAGAACGGCTGGTCGGCCTCGGCCACCTACTTCCTGACCGACTTCGATGACAAGATCCAGCAGGTCCCGCTGCGTGACATCCCCGGCCAGACGACCAGCTTCGTCAACGGTTTCTGGTGGACGGTCGCGCAGAACATCCAGAAGGCCCGTACCCGCGGCGTCGAAGCCAGCGTCACCGTGCCCCTGCATGAGCGACTGAACTGGATCACCAACGCCACGCGCATGCTGGAATCGAAGAACCGCACCACCGGCGCCAGCCTGCTGGTGGTGCCCAAGCTGACCGCCAATACCTCGCTGGACTGGCAGGTCACCGATGACTGGTCGCTCAACCTGAGCGCGCAGCACATCGGCGAACAGCTGGTGTCCTCCACCAGCGCCACGTTCGCCAAGGCGTACACCACCTGGGATCTGGTCACCGGCTACGACGTCAACGAGCACCTGACGGTGCGCGCGGGCGTGCTCAACCTCGGCGATGTCTCCACCATCGAGGAAGGCAACAACTACGACGGCGGCGCACGCACCTTCTTCGTGGGTGCCACGGCGCGGTTCTGACCGCGCCGGGTCGAGTGCAGACCTGAAGCAACGAAGGGCGGCGCGGATCTAACCGCGCCGCCCTTCTGCGTTGTGAAGCAGCGCGTCGTTGCGCGCCACCGTCCATGCCCGCAACCCCATCACGGCCAGGCCGACGAACACCAGATACAGCACCGCGGTCACGTGCAGTGACTTGACCATGTACATGCCGACGTAGACAACGTCGACCAGGATCCACAGCCACCATGCGGCCGTGTGACGCCGCGCCTGCCACCACTGGGCGACCAGACTCAGCGCAGCCAGCATTGCATCCAGCCACGGCAACGCTGCATTGGTGAGGAAGTGCATCGCCGCGCCGAGCGCGATGCCGAAGGCGACGCCGATGCCGAGGTCACGCCACATGGCCGCCCGCGCCAGCGGCATGATCGCGACCCGGCCATCGTCCTCCACCTGCCCACGCCAGCGCACCCAGCCGTAGACCAGGAAGCCACCGAAGACGACCTGCAGCAGCGTGTCCGAGTACAGCCGGGCCTCGGCGAAGACCAGCGCGTACAGCGCCACCGAGATCAGACCGACCGGCCAGGCAAGGGGCACCCGGCGCGTCATCAGCCACACGCCGAGCATGCTGACACCGGCCGCCGACCATTCCAGGATCGCCGGGTTCATAGCGCGAACGTGACCGACAGCCTGGCCTGACGCGGTGCGCCCGGGAACAGGTAGTAGTCGCCAGAGCTGCTGCCGGTATCGCGCCAGTAGAAGCGGTTGAACAGGTTGTCCACCGAGAGATTCCAGGTCACCGGATGCTCAGCCAGCTGATGCTTGAAGCGCAGGCCGGCGTCGAACACGCTGTAGGCCGGTGCGCTCACGCGACCATCGGCAGTGGCCACGTTGGAGGCCGCGTAACGCCATCCGCCGGTCAGCCCCAGGCCGGTCACGAACGGCAGCTGGTACTCCGCGTGCACGGTCGCGCGCGTCTTGGGCACGTTGATCAGCTGGTGGCCCTCGTAATCCGGCGTGCCGGCATCGCGTGCGCGGGCGCGCAGCACACTGGCGCTGGCGGTCAGCGACAGGCGCTCGGTGAGCTGGCCCTGCGCGGTGAGTTCCAGCCCGGTATGGGTCTGCTGCCCCTCCTGGACGAAGGTGTAGCCGGCATCACTGCCGTCCGGCTTGGCGTACTGGAACGGCTGCGAAGTGCGGAACAAAGCGGCACCCAACGTCAGCGCATCGCTGGACACATACTTGACGCCCACTTCGGTCTGGCGCGACAGCACCGCAGGCAGGAACGCGCCGTCATTGGAGGTCCAGAACGGCGCTTCCTGGCCGAGCGAAATGCCACGCACGTAGCTCACATAGGCGTTGACCTCGTCGGTCGCCTTCCAGACCAGCGCGGTCTGCGGCAGGAAGCGCGACAGGCGGCTGTGCCGCTCGGGGTTGCCACGCTTGTCGTAGGCACGCTCATCCAGGCGCACGAAACGCCCACCGGCCAGCCACTGCCACTCGCCGAAGCTCATCCGGTCCAAAGCGAACACCGCCGTCTGCGCGCTGTCCAGACGCCGCGCGGACGGGCCCGGCATCAGCGGCGACGGTTCGAACTGCGGCACCTGTGCATCGTGGATGTTGGCGGTGCCCACGTATTCGTTGACGTTGCGGCGCTTGTCCACGGTGCGCTCGAAACGGTCCGCACCCACGCTCAGCGCGTGCCGGATATCGCCGGTGGCGAAACTGCCGCGCAGTTCGCCACGGAATTCCAGGTTGCGGCGGGTATCGTCCGGGCTGCGGTAATCGTAGATGTCGTAGTCGCCGTTGGGCGCGAAGTAGTTGCCCGGCACGCTGCCATCGGCACATCCGGCGGCGTAGTAGCAGCCGTAGGCGAAGGCGACGTTGTCGTCGATCACCGAGCGGCTGTAGCTGGCCGATACCCGCGACTGCCAGCCCGGGCTGAAATCGTAGGTATGCAGCGCGGTCAGGTTGGTGCTGTCGATGCCGACCGGCCGCTGCCAGGCCTGATAGCCCAGCAGGTGTTTGCGGTCCACGCCGCGCGGCAGCTCGGTGGCCCCCAGCAGCTGATAGCCCGAGGCCGAGCGCTGCGCGCTGGTCTGGTAGTTGGCATCCACTTCCAGCTTGCCGCGTTCGCCGATCAGCCAGTCGGTGGCCAGCGAGTAGAAGTTGCGGCGGCCGTCGGCATGGTCGATGTAGGAGTCGGTGTCTTCCCACGCGGCATTGAAGCGCACGCCGAAACGCGGCGACAGCCAATGGCCGAGATCCACCGCGGTGTAGCGCGAGCCTTCCGAATCGGTGCCGAGGGTGACGTTGCGGACCTCGGCCGGGCGCTTGCCCACGTAATTGATGATGCCGCCGGGCGCCATGACGCCCGCGGCGAGGCCGGCCTCGCCTTTGAGGATCTCCACCGACTGGAGGTTCTCCAGCGCCAGGCGTTGCTCGCCGGTGATGGACAGCCCGTTGAAACGGTAGCCGGTACCGGTATCCAGCGGGAAGCCGCGGATCGCGATGTTCTGGTAGTAACCGACCGGTGCATAGCTGTCGCCCAGCGAGGCATCGTTGCTGGCCAGCTCGGACAGCGTACGGATCTGGCGGCTGTCCAGCAGGTCGCGATCCAGCACGTTCACCGACGCCGGGGTGCTCTTCCAGTCACCCGCGCCGAAACTGCTGGTCTGCGTGGCGGTGGCTGCCGGCTGGTGCGCCTGCACGCGCACGGCGGCAAGCTCGGTCGGCGAGCGCTCGGGCGCGTCCGCGAGATCGTTGGCATGAAGAGGCAGCGCGGCGCAGAGGGCGGCGGACAACAGCGTGGGGCGGAAGCAACGGTTCATTCGATTCGTCATCAGCTGGGGGAGACGAAGCGAAGGCGCGCACGCGCACCGACCCATCACGGCGGTATGCCTGCTGCTCAAAGCTCCCTACGCCGGTGCAAACCGGATCAGGTTCCAAGGGACTCTCTCAGCCTGGTTTCGCCAGGCACCCCCGCTTCTGTGACTATTTCACTACAAACCGTACGGATTTGCGAGCCTGCCCTCAGGCGGCGGCGTGCAGCGCCTTCAGCAGGCCCTGCCCCGCCGCGGTGCTGAACCAGTCAGCATGCCCGAGCAGGAAGGTGTGGTAGGCCACGTCGGCATTGGCCGGGGAGTGGGTCACGGCCTCGAAGTACTCCACTTCCGAGAGTGCGAAATCCAGCTGCACGATCGGCAGCAGATCGGCCAGCAGGTGTACGCGCTCGGCAGACAGCGGCACGATCCCGCGGTAGCCGGCCAGCAGCGCCAGTGCGATATCCACGCGCACCGCCGCCTCGCCGCTTTCCAGCGCCAGCCAGGCAATGGCGTTGCGTTCGATGGCGGTGGCCAGATCGAACAGGGCACTGGTCGGTGAGGCCAACCCGAGATCGAGCACGGTATCGACCACGGTGGACCTGCCGTCCTGGCGCCACAGCAGATTGGACACGTGCCAGTCGTTGTGCGCCCACAGGCGCGGTTCGGCCTGCAGCCGCTCGGCCAGGCCGTCATGCCATGGCAGCACCGCCCGCTGCAGATCGGCCTGCCAGTCCTGCCGCGCAAGATAGGCCGCCAACCCGGGGCGATCGTCGAGCCCGGCCTGGAGGGCGGCGATGGGATCGGCGGCACGGATCAGGTCATCGCGGGCGACCAGCAGATGGGTGCTGCGCTGGGGCGCGTGGTAGGTGGCCGATGCAAGATGCAGTCTGGCCAGCATCCGCCCTGCTTCGTGCGCCTGCGCGGTATCAGTCAACAGCGTCCAGGAGGGCGCATCGCGGTACAGATCCTGGCCATGGCCCACGCCATGCAGTTCGTAGGTCCACCCCTCGTGCTCCACCGCAGTGGCGCCATCGCGGTCACGCAGCACCTCGACGACGGGCACGCCGTGATCGGCCAGGTGCTGGATGAAACGATGCTCTTCGCCCAGGCCAGCCGCACTGCGGACGCTGCCATGGTGGCGCTTGACGAACACCCGGCCCGCGTCGCTCTCGACAATGGCCGCGGCGGACATCGGTCGCGGGCTGTGCCACAGCAGCCGGCACGCGCCCGCCAGCGGCGCGAAGCGTTCGCTGAGCCAGGTGATCTCGCGGTCGGTGATGGCGGGCCAGTCGGCGGCCACCTCATCGTTGTTGAGGCCTTGGACGCGGTGGGTGCTGTTGCTCATGGGATGACGGGTCGATGACGGCGAAAAGGCACGCTGTCACCAGACAGTGGGCGCGGCGAGGATACCAAGCCACGCCCGGCCAGGGGGGAACAGATGCGTCCCGTCAGCGCCTGCCGCTACCCTGCTTCGTTGCGGCGAGCGTGGCCGGCAGCAGCCGCGGCTGCTCCGCATACCAGTCGCGGGCCCCGGCAAGGTGCCACTTGCGCTGCTCGCCCTGCAGCTCGATGCCGGCCCCCAGCACGCCCCAGCGCAGGTAGAGATCGCCACGCCGCTTGCCATGACTCAGATCCAGCCGCGCCTGCAGGGACAGTCGCTCGTTCTCGGCCTGCAGATCCTCCACGATCAGCTCGCCACTTCGCCAGCGCAGTTGCCCACTGGCCTGCACCTCCCCGGAATCCAGCATCCCGAGCACCCAGCGCGGGTATTCGCTGCGCTGGGCGAACACGCCGAGCAACGGCCCGGCATCGCGCAGGCGCAGGTCGGCCAGGCCATCCACCTGGAACGGCGCGGCCGCATCGATGTGGCCACTGCGGATCGCCACCTTGCCCCACCAACGCCCGTCACTCTTTTCATCGCCGACGTGGATGTTGCGCAGGTCCACCGTGGTGCCACCGAGATCAAACTGGCGGCTGTCGAAATCCGCACGCTGCAGACGCGCCTGCAGCTGCGCATCGCCGCGCATCGCGATGCCCGCCACGCTGAGCCGGGCTCCGGTGCCACGAAGATCGGCACTGCCCTTGCCTACCCGGCCGGAGGCATCCAGCGACACATCACCGCTGAGCAGACCGGTACCGCCGAGCAGGCGCACGTTGTCGTTGCCCAGATAACGGTTGTAGGCGGTGAGGTCGGGCACCCGCGCATCGGTGAAGCGCAGCTGGGCGCGCATGCCGTCGCTCAACTGCTTCAACCGCGCATCCCCGCGCAGGGTCAGCGCCAGTTGGCGGCCATCGAACAACACCGCCTTCGGCGCGTTGCTTGGCGCAGCCTGGAAGCGCGGGATCTGCACCTTCAGCTCCGCCTGCGGCGGTTCGCCTTCCACGATCCGCCCCTGTGCGTGGGCGTCGCCGCGCATCCGCACCCCTGCAACCTCGGCGACGGCGGCCACCTGCGGGATATCCACCGTGCTGCCCGGCGCCAGTTCACCGTCGGCAATGACGACGTCTGCCTTGAGCAGTCCACCGCCGTCGAGATGGAACCAGGGTTTCTTCACGAACAGATCGCTGATCCAATTGAGCGACTGGAACTGCCAGGCGCCCTGCACGTTGCCAGACAGCCGTGGAAGCACTTCGGCCGGGGCCTGGAACGGAATCTTCCGGCCGGTCACGCGCAGATCGGCATTGAGTTCGCTGCCCGTTTCCGGATCACGCGGGAGCCGCGCCTGGACCCGCATGTCCTGCGCCACGTCCAGCTGCAGTGCCAGCAGACCGCGGTCATCGGCGTGGACGCCGGCATGCAGCGGCAGCCGCCAGACCAGTCGGCTGCCGGGGCGCAGCGCGCCTTCCTCCAGCGTTACATCCGCGGTCAGGCGCGCGTTGGAAACCGCGCTGCCCACCTTGACATGCGGGCCACCCGTATCGATGCGAAGGCCCTGGCTGCGCGCGTCGATCTGCAGCTGCGCCCAGGTGATGCCGAGTTTCTGCAACCCCGGCGCGTCGTCACGATAGTGCCGCGGGAAGTGGAAGCGCGCGGCGATCTGGGCATCGTCCAGCACGTTGACCCCGTCGAAACTGACCTGGGCATCATCGAAGCCGGCCGTGGAATCAAACAGCTCCGACGGCCCGCCCTTGAGCTGCTTGAGGAAACCGACATTGCCGCGCCCCTGGCCGACGATCAGCAACTTGCCGAAGCGCCCACTGCGGATCGTCTCGCTGTGGATCGCATCGAACCGCAGCGTCCAGCCGCGGTCACCCCGCGGCGGCGGTGGGATGGCCTTTTCGACACGCTCGACCTCGGCTTCAACCCCCGTGGCATCAATGCGCGGAATGCGCACTTCCTTGCGCAACAGCGCCGGCAGATCGATCCAGGCACTCGCCCGGTCGGCGCGGAACACATACTGCGTTCGATTGGCCTGGCCACGCATCCGGATATTCCAGACCACGGCCTGCCCGGGCATCAGGGTCAGCGCGGGCCCGGTCTGCATCGTGAATTTTTCAGGTTTGCGGTTGGTCACCGCATCGAACAGCGGCGTATTGAGGAACACATTGCCCGCCAGCAGGTACAGCGCATACAGCGCCAGCAGCGACAGCAACGCCACGCGCCACGGCCGGGGCCAGCGCTGCACGCGCTCGGGAATCAGGGGCATGTGGGTCCGCAACAGGAAGCAGGATGACGGCCCACTATCGGCAAGATGCAGCCGTCATCGCGTGAAGGCCCTGCCGCAAGACCTTTCATGACCCGACCACGGCTCAGGAACGTCGTGCTGCCTGCTGCGCCTGGAAGAACGCTACCGTCGGGGCCAGGCCCAGATGCGAAAGCTGGGTCGCAGCGCCCTCGGCCGAGCCCTGCGCAGCCTCGATGACGCGCTCGAACATGTGCGCCTCGTAGGCTGCCACGGCGCGCTGCCAGTCCGGCCCCTGACCGAGTTGCGCGGCCAGCTCCGCGGCATCCAGCATCGCCGCGTTGACACCCTCACCGCCGAAGGGGGACATCAGGTGCGCCGCATCGCCGATCAGGGTCAGCCCCGCACGTGGATTCCAGCGGTGTCCGACCGGCAGCGCGTGGATCGGGCGCGCCACGAATCTGGTGTTGCTGGCCCGGAACAGGTCGCGGATCGTTTCGGCGAATCCCTCGAATTCTTCCAGCAGTGACGTGCGCATCGCCTCGGGCGAGGTGAAATCGAACCGCGTCGCCGCCCAGTCGACGGGGACGCGGAACACCGCGTAGCCGCGCACGTGCGAATGGCCGTTGCGCTGGGCGATGATCATGCGGCCGTCGCCTTCGATGCCGACCTTGCCGCGACCGACCAATGCAGCCAAGCCGGGATGGGCCCGGTCGATGTCGTCGATGCCGAACTCGATGAAGGTCAGCCCGCTGTACTGCGGCCGATAGGGCGAGAGTAACGGGCGCACCCTGGACCAGGCGCCGTCGGCGCCGATCACCAGATCGAACGGTCCTTCCACACCGGTGTCGAACACCAGCTCCCAGCGGTCGTCCGCACTGCTGCGTACGTCCACCAGTCGCCTGCCCCACTGAAGGGTGTCGGCAGGAAGCGAATCGATCAACAGAGCGCGCAATGTCGTGCGATCGACCTCGGGGCGGCTGCGATCGGCGCCTTCGTTGTCCTCGAACAGCACCTGACCGGTCTTGTCGAGGAGGCGCTCGCCCTGGTCGTCGTGCCGTGCGATCGCCTCGAATGCCGCGCTGAGTCCGGCACGCTCAAGCGCCAGCAGGCCGGACTCGGCGTGCAGGTCCAGGCTGCCCCCTTGCGGGCGTTCATCGGGATCGCGCTCGGCCTCATAGACGGTACTCGGCAGACCGTGGGTGTGGAGAATCCGCGCCAGGGTCAGGCCTGCGGGGCCGCCGCCGACGATGGCAATACGAGGGGGGCTGGGCATGGCATCCATCCGGGACTAACATAGGGGCCTATATTTATAGATAGCCACCTATGGAAAGTCAATCCTCACCTCCCCCGCTGTCCACCGACAAGCCCCTCAAGCTGCTGGGCGTGGCCTACCGCGGCTTCCAGAGGATCGTGGATGCACCGTTGCGCGAACTGGGTTTCGCGATGAGCCAGCTCCCCGTCCTGGTGTCACTGAAGCATGGCAACGCCCTGCCGCAGAGCGAACTTGCCCGGATCGCCGGTGTCGAGCAGCCGAGCATGGCGCAGCTGCTCAATCGCATGGAGCGCGACGGGCTGATCCAGCGTCGCCCGGACCCGGACGACCGCCGCAGCCGGTTGATCGCGCTGACCCCGCAGGCACGCGAACGGCTGCCTGCCGCACAGGCGGTCATGGAAGCGGCCAGCGCAACAGCGACCGCCGGTTTCAGCGCCGCCGACATGGCGCAGTTGCAGTCGCTGATGGTGCGCCTCAACGCCAACCTCGAGGCGAGCGGCTGATCAGGCCAGGCTGATCGCATCCATCAGCGCGGCCGTTGCTGATCGGCCACCCGGAGGTCGGGACGCGCCTGACCCGCACGGTCCTGCGGCCAAGGCTGGATCGCAAGCCTGCTGCCACGGCAGGCATCCACGTCCTGGTAGACCTGGGTCCTGCCGTTGACGAAGGTGAAGCGCAGATCGAAGCGGCAGCCCTCGCCAGCCAGGTCCACCGTCACCGCATCGCCGCCCCCGGACAGCCTGCGCACCAACGCACGGGGCGCGAACGCGTCACTGCCGGCAGGCGCGACCTCCACCGCACTCACGCTGTCATGCGCGCGGTTGACCAGGGTCAGATAACGGGCGTTGGCAGCGCCGGCAAGCGGTACCGTCATGGTGGAGAGCAGTCCGGCAAGGGCAACGGCGCGGGTCAGGGTCATGGCAGCGGTCTCCAGCAAGGAAGGGATACCGGCAGCGGCTGCATCGCAGGGCGCGTTCCGGTCGTCCCATCTCGCCGTCGCGACGGCGGCCCGGCAACCGGTCCGGGACCAATCGTCGCCACGCGCGGACCAATCGTAATGAGGCCTCATGGCGCTTCCCGCACGCACGTCCGCCTGCCTAAGATGACGTCCGCCAGAAGCGCCTGGCCCGGAACCCACCATGCACATTCGCCTCGGCAGCACCCGGATTCGCCTGTCCCGCTACCTCGCCCTGTGGACGGCGGTGGCCGTGGTGTTCGCCCTGCAGACCTCGATCAACGCCGGCCTGCCGAACAGTCAACAACCCCTCTGGGATCTCCTGCGCTGGTCGCTGATCCAGTGGTACACGTGGGCTGCCCTGGCACCCACGGTCTTCCGCCTCGCCGAGCGCTTTCCAGTACGCGGCAGCGGGCGCCTGCACGGGCTGGGCGCACAGGTGGTGGCCAGCCTGTGCATGACGTTCATTGCGATGGTCGTGGGTGCGATGGTCTCCACCCTGTTCGAGCCCAGCGGTTTCTTTCAGCAGTTGGGCTACTTCCTGGAGCAGCACTTCGCCATCGGGCTGCTGACCTACTGGACGCTGTTCGCGATCCAGCAGGCCATCCATTTCCATGCCGAAAAAGCCCGGCGCGAACTGGAAGCCAGCCAGCTGGCCACCGAGCTGGCGCAGTCGCGGTTGCTCTCGCTCAAATCCCAGCTGCAGCCGCACTTTTTGTTCAACACGCTGCACGCGATCATTACCCTGCTCGACGAGGACAAGGTCTCGGCCGAAGACATGTTGCTGCGCCTGAGCGAACTGCTGCGCGCCTTCCTGGAAGACTACGACGGCCAGGAGATCAGCCTGCGCCAGGAACTGGACCTGATCGAGCTGTATCTGGGCATCCAACGCACCCGCTTCAAGGATCGGCTCACCACCCGCACGTATATCGCCCCGGACACGCTGGCCTGCGCGGTGCCCAGCCTGATCCTGCAGCCGTTGGTGGAGAACGCGCTACGCCATGGCATCGGCCAGCGCGTGGGCAGCGACACCATCGAGATCGAGGCTCGCCGCGATGGCGACACGCTGTGCATCGAAGTGCGCAACCGCAACAGCACCCTCTCGGCCGAACCGACCGCATCGGCGGGGCACGGCATCGGCATGTCCAACACTCGCCTGCGCCTGAAGGAACTGTACGGCGATGCCGCCGAGGTAAGGCTGGACCTGATGTGGCCGGAAGGTGTCGTGTGCCGCATCCGCGTTCCGTTCCGGGAACTGGAGAGCGCCGACGATGCACCCGAGTTCTTCCCGGGTAGTGCACCGGCATGAGTCTCACCGTGCTCGTGGTGGATGATGAGCCGATCGCGCGGCATGCGGTCATCCGGTTGCTGCGCGATGACGCGGATATCGAGATCGTCGGCGAATGCGGCGATGGCGTATCGGCGGTCAACGCCATCCGCAACCAGTCGCCGGACCTGGTGTTCCTGGACATCCAGATGCCGGCGATCACCGGCCTGGACGTGGTCGCCACCATCGGTGCCGAGCGGATGCCGGCCACGGTGTTCGTCACCGCCTACGAGCAGTACGCCGTGAAGGCCTTCGAAGCCAATGCCGTGGACTATCTGGTCAAACCGTTCAGCCGGGAGCGCTTTGCCGCCACATTGCAGCGTGCCAAAGCGCGGTTGTCCACATCCGCCGCGTTGGGCGCACAGGCCTCGACGCAGATCCTGCAGGCGCTGGATGCGCTGCGGCAGCGTGACGACTACCTGCAGCGCATCCCGGTGCGCGTGGATGAGCATGTGGTGCTGGTGGCGGTCGATGACATCGTCTGGATCAAGGCGGCGCGCAACACGGTGGAGATCCACCTGGTCGGGCACATGCATGAGCTGCGCGAGACCATGGCCACCCTCGCCGCCCGGCTGGACCCGCGGCACTTCGCGCGCGTGCATCGCTCGGCGATTGTGAATGTGCGCCGGGTCAAGGCGATCCATCCCTGGTTCAACGGTCACCACGTGGTGACCATGGACACCGGCCAGCAGCTGCGCATGAGCCGCTATCAGAACGAGGCGTTCCTCAAACTGGTGTCCACGCGTAGCGAATGAGGCCGCCGAGCATGGCCCGGCGGCCCGGTTCAGTCGGGCATCCGCTCGCCCGTGCGCAGGGTCAGCACCTCCACCCCATCGGCGGTCACAAGCACCGTGTGCTCGGCCTGCGCCGACAGCTTTCCATCACGGGTGGTCACGGTCCAACCGTCGTCGCTCATGTCGATGGCGGCGCGGCCCTGGTTGATCATCGGCTCGATGGTGAAGGTCATGCCTTCTTCCAGTTCCAGCCCATCGCCACGGCGACCGTAGTGCAGCACCTGCGGCTCTTCGTGCATCTCCTGACCGATGCCATGACCGCAGAATTCGCGGACCACGCTGTAGCCATGCGCTTTTGCATGCTGCTGGATCGCAAAACCGATGTCGCCCAGCGTCGCGCCCGGGCGCACCACGCCGATCCCCTTCCACATGGCTTCGCGGGTCACACGCACCAGCCGCTTGGCCGCGTAGTCCACCTCGCCGATCAGATAGGTCTTGCTGGAATCGGCGATGTAACCGTCCTTCTCCAGGGTGATGTCCAGGTTGACGATGCTGCCGCTGCGCAGGATCACATCCGCTGAGGGCACGCCGTGACAGACCACGTTGTCGATCGAACTATTGAGTACGTAGGCAAAGCCGTACTGGCCCTTGCTCGCCGGGCGGGCGTGCAGCTGATCGACGATGAAACGCTCGACCCAATCGTTCACCTGCAGCGTGCTCATGCCCAACAGCGGCAGCTCATCCAGCGCGTCGAACACCTGCGCCAGCAGGCGTCCCGATGCGCGCATCAGCGCCTGTTCTTCACCGGTCTTGATCATGCTTCGGCCACCCGCAACGCGCCCGGTTCGACCCCGGCGGCACGCAGTTCACGGCTGACGATCTCCTGGTAGCTCATACCCGGATTCATCTCGCACAGCATGCCGATCTTGATCCAGAACCCCGCCTGGGCATTGATCGAGCGACCCGAGACGCCGCTGGCGCGGCGCAGGTTGTCGTGCAGTTCGTCATCGATGTTGACGATACCCATGGGCGAGCCCTCTGAAGTGATATACACATCATATATGTTTCGTATATCAGATGAAAAGGCCCGCCCCGGATCGCTCAGCCGGTGTACGCCGTCGCCTCAATCTCGAACAGCATGCCTTCCAATGCCAGCCGCGGCACCGGAATCAGCGTGCAGGTCGGCGCACGGCCCAGCGGCCAGCGGCGGCCGATCTGATCCGACAGAATGCCGAGCCGGTCCTGATCGTGATCCACCACCAGCACGGTCAGCTTGGCCACGTCGGCCAGGGTGGCACCGGCCGACGCCAGTGCGAGGCTGAGGTTGTCCAGCGCCTGGGCGACCTGCGCCTCGAAGCGCGGCGACAACGCGCCATCGGCGGTCTCCCCGCCCTGCCCGGCGATGTGGATCACGCGGGCCGGCAGCCGTATCACCGCAACGTGGGAATAGCCGTTCGCGGTCGGGTCGTACAAACCGGACGGATTGATGAAGCCGAACAGGCCGGCGGGCGCAACAGGGGCATCGGTCAACATGGGGGAGACGTCGTCGGGGAGTGGGTGCGCAGTCTCCGGCCTCAACCGAGGTTGAGGTCAACGCAGCGCCTTGGAACGCTGCGGTACTGTCGTTGACGTTCCGCTTGCGCGCCTCAGGTCCAGGCGGGATCGGCCGTGAAATCGATGGTCAACCAGAACTCACTGCCGCGCGCATCCAGGCGCTCGGCGATCTCATCACGCAGCCGATCCACGTTGCCGATGGTGCCGATCACCGTTTCCGGATGGGTCAGGATATGAATCTCCACGAAGCGCATGCGGCCCATCTTGGCCACGTGGCTGGTGAAATCCAGATAGCCATGCTCGGCGACGAAGTCCTTCATCACCGCCTGGACGCGCGCATCCAGCGTATCCGGCGCCACCTGCAGCACTTCGCGCATGGCCTTCCAGGCGCTGCGCAGCGGTACCGGCAGCACCGCGACACTGATCGCGGCCAGCACCAGTGGATCCAGGTAGGGAATCCAGTGGGCATGCTCGCCACCGCGCAGCAGCAGCGCGATCGCAAACGCCAGCACCACGGCCAGGCTCATCAGCCCGCTGAGCAGCCAGGCGCGCACGTCCAGCCACAGCAGGGCCGAATGCAACTGCATCGCGCGGGTACGCACGAACGCCGCCATGGCCAGATTGCTCACGCACAGTACGGCGGCCCACAGCAGCGCAGGCCCCGCCTTGACCTCATGCCCCCCGGTGGTCAGCCCGATCACCGAGTTGGCCAACGCATAGATGCAGGCCAGCGACAGGATCGCCCCGCCAAGCGCCTCCACCATCGGCTCCAGGTGCCAGTAGCCATACTGGAAGCGCGGGCTTTCTTCCCGCGCCACCAGCCGCAGCACCGACAACGCCACCAGGGTCAGCGCCACGTCCACCAGGCTGTAGACACCGTCGAACAGAATCGCCTGCGACCCCACCAACAGGCCGCCGATGAAGCCGATGGCGCTGACCGCCATCGTCACCCCGATGGAGAATGTGAGGACCCGCTGCTCGCGTGCTGTATCCATCGCTGGCCGAGGGTCCTCCGCGCGGGCGTCAGACCTTCAGCACCTCCACCTTGTAGCTCGGCGCATCGCCGTCGGTATCGATGATAAGCCCGTGCACATCCGACTCGAAGCCCGGGAAGCGCGCATTCTGCTCGCGGGCGATCCGCAGCGATTGGATGATCGGCTCATCGCTGCTGCCGAAGCGCTCGCCCGGCATGATGGTCGGGATGCCCGGCGGGTATGGCACCAGCATGGTGCCGGCGATGCGGCCGCTGATCTGCTCGATGTCGACCCGTTCGATCTGGCCGCGGACCAGATGGTCGTAGGCCTCGGCCGGGGTCATCACCGGCTCGGGCAGGTCCACGTACATCGCGCGCATCACCTGGGCCACGCCGAACTCGTCGTTGAAGGCGTGCAGCGCATCGCACAGATCGCGCAGACCCCAGCCGGCGTAGGCGATCGGGAACTCGGCGGCGAGCTGCGGCAGCGCACGGGTCAGCGGCGCGTTGCCGTCGTAAAGCTCCTTGAAGGCCATCAGCTCGGTGACCAGGGTGCTCCACTTGCCCTTGGTGATGCCCATCGAGAACAGGAACAGCACTGAATAGAGATTGGTCTTCTCCACCGTGATGCCACGCGTCCACAGGAACTTGCTCAGTACCGCAGCCGGGATACCCCGCTTGCCCATTTCGCCGTCCATCGACAGCCCGGGCGTGAGCAGGGTCACCTTGATCGGATCGATCAGCACGTAGTCGTCGACCAGGCCATCGAAGCCGTGCCAATGCGCATCCGGCTGCAGGTACCACTCGCTGCGCTTGGCCACCATCGGGGCCGGGGCATCGCCCTTGGCCAGCGAGCGCTCCAGCTTGTCCGGCTGCCAGACGCTGAACCACCAGTCGTCGCGGCCCAGGTCCTCGCGCACGTGCAGCATCGCGCGGCGGAAGGCGATCGCTTCGTCATGCATCTCCTGCACCAGCGATTCGCCTGCCGCGCCCTCCATCATCTTGGAGGCCACATCGCAGGCCGCGATCACCCCGTAATGCGGGCTGGTCGTGGTGTGCATCATGAAGGCTTCGTTGAAGCGCTCGGCATCCAACTCGCGGGACGCCGCATTGCGCACGTGGATCATCGAGGCCTGCGAGAACGCGGCCAGCAGCTTGTGCGTGGAGTGCGTGGTGAAGATGATCGCATCCTGCTCGCGCGGCTTGCCCTTGGCCATGCCGTAATGGTTCTCGTAGAACGGATGGAACGCGGCGTAGGCGTACCAGGCTTCGTCGAAATGCAGGAAGTCCACCGCGCTGCCGATCTCCTCGGCGATCTTCTCTGCGTTGTAGCAGAGCCCGTCATACGTCGAGTTGGTCACCACCGCGATGCGCGGCTTGGACCCGGCCTTGTACGCCTTGCTGGCCAGCGGGTTGGCGGCGATGGCCTGTTGCAGCGCCGCGGGGGTGAACTGATCCAGGCTGATCGGGCCGATGATGCCGTGTGCGTTGCGGCTCGGGGTGAAGTACACCGGAATGCCCCCGGTCATGATCAGCGAGTGCAGCAGCGACTTGTGGCAGTTGCGGTCGACGAACACCACATCGCCGCGCCCCACGGTCCCGTGCCAGACGATCTTGTTGGCAGTGGAGGTGCCGTTGGTGACGAAGAAGGTATGGTCGGCGCCGAAGTTGCGCGCCGCCTCGTTCTCGGCCTCCTTGATCGGGCCGGTGTGGTCCAGCAGCGAGCCCAGTTCCGGCACCGAGATCGACAGATCGCTGCGCAGCGTGTTCTCGCCGTAGAACTGGTGGAACGCACGCCCGACCGGCGACTTGGTGAACGCCACGCCGCCGGCATGCCCCGGCGTGTGCCAGGAGTAGTTGGACTCGGCGGTGTGGTGGATCAGGGCCTTGAAGAACGGCGGCAGCAGATTGGCCATGTAGTCTTCGGCCGCACGCATCACCTGGCGCGAGATGAAGCTCTTGGTGTCTTCGAACAGGAAGATGTAGCCGTGCACGAACTTCAGCAGCTTGCTCGGTACCTTCTCGATCGTGCGCCGTTCGCCGTACAGGAAGACAGGCAGGTTGGCGCGGCGGGCCGTCTGTTCGCGCAGGAAGCCCAGCAGGCGCTGGAACTGCTCCGGATTCTCCTCGGTGCCATCGATGGAGATCAGCACTGCCGAGGCCGCCACATAGGTGCGCGCACCGGCCTGCGCGTCGGCCAGGGTCAAGCCGCACAGCACGCGCTGGTCGTTCTTGCGCAGCTCGTCCACCAGCGCACGGATCAGGATGCCGCCGATGCGCGGGGATTCGTAGTCGTCGTCGATGACGATGATCGGGTAATCAAGGGACTTGAAGTACACAGGGATTCTCCTGGGGGAAGATCACGAAAGCGTCGTGCGGACGGCGGCGTCGAGCGCGGGCAGCTGGCCGCGCTGGCGGCGACGCTCCTCGCTGAAGAACGGATAGAACACTGTGATGAACAACACGAACAGGAAGGCGTACTGCACGATGTTGCCGGCCGAGCCGAAGATCGCCCACAGGCAGTACACGACGGTGACACTGGTCAGCAGCCAGAACGCGCCGGTATGCACCAGCGTGTGCGAGCGCTCCACCACGAAATAGCAGGCCACGCACGAGTAGATGTAGGGCAGCAGGGTCAGCACCACCGCGGCCGAGGTGATCACGTCGAACTGGGCCGAGGCGGTCTTGGAGGTGGAGGTGACCAGTACCGCCAGGGTCATCAGCACGGCCACGATCAGCACGCCTTTGACCGGCACATCATCCTTGTTGGTCTTGCTGAAGATGCTCGGGAACAGGCCGTCATCGGAGGCCGCCTTGGCACTCTGCGCGGTGAGCAGGATCCAACCGCCGAGCGAGCCGGCCGCACCCACGAAGGCACACAGGCTCACCAGCGCACCGCCCCAGCCACCCACCGCATTGGCAGCAGCCAGTGCAAACGGCGCATCGGAGACCTGCAGGTCGCCGTTGGGCACCATGCCCATGATCACCGAGGAGCTGGCAATGTAGGCGATCGCCGCCAGGAACACGCCGGCCAGCGTCGCGCGGGCCACGTTCTTCTCCGGGTTCTCCACCACCCCGGCGGTGACCGAAGCCGATTCCACGCCGATGAAGGCCCACAGCGTCAACGCCGCTGCGCTGGAGATCGCGCCGAAGTTGGATTCACCGGAGACGTTGTAGGCGCCCTTGAAAATGGTCGGATCGAAGAAGAACCAGCCGAAGATCGCGATGCCCAGGATCGGTACCAGGGCGAAGCTGGTGGTCACCGTCTGCAGCTTGCTGACGAACGACGGGCCGATGACGTTGGCGAAGCTCAGCGCCCACACCAGTGCCAGCACCGCGATGCAGCGCGGCAGCGGCTCGGAGAGGATCGGAAAGAAGTAGCTGAAGTAACCCACTGCCGCGATCGGGATGGCAACGTTGCCGATCCAGTTGGCGAACCAGTAGATGGTGTTGGTCTGGAAGCCCATGTAAGGGCCGAACCAATCGCGTGCATAGGCATACGGGCCACCGGCCTTGGGCGCGAGCCTGCCGAGCTTGGCGAACACGAACGCCAGCAGCAGCGCGCCGGCCGTGGTGATCAGCCAGCCCCAGATCGAGGCGGTGCCGATCTTGGCCAGGCTGGAGGGCAGCAGGAACACCCCCGACCCCATCATGTTGCCGGCCACCAGGAAGGTGGCACCGACGACCCCGATTTTTTTTGCTTGTGCCATGACGTTTGCTCCTTTGCCAGGCAGGGACCCGGTCGTGCCGGGCGGTGGGAGTTACTTGATGAAGTTGTATTGCAGGCTGCCCTGCAGCCGCATCGTGTCGCCGCGTTGCCCGCTTTGCTGTTCCAGTTGTCCGTAGAGCAGTTCCATGCCCATCGTCCAGGACGGTGCCGGACTCCAGAGCAGGTTGAAGACGCCATAGCGGCTCTGGCGGAACGCATCGGCAGCCAGTGCCGCGTTGCGCCCGCTGGTGAGCTGGCCGTAGATCAGGTTCGAACGCCATAGCGGCGACCAGTAGTGCGTGTACCCGACGAAGCCGCCGTACAGCGACAGCGCCTGCAGGCGGCCATCGGCGGTCACCACCGCATCCATGCCCGAGCCGGTCAGGTCGGCTGTATAGCGGGCCAGGCCCTTGCCACCGAGCATCCCGAACAGCAGCAGGTCCTGCTCGCCCACCGCGGCCGAGCCACTGAGTTGCAGGCCACCGGCGAAACGGCGGCCATCCCCTGCATCGCCGTCGTAGCCCAGGCTGCGGGCGACCGCGCCCAGCTGCAGATGGCCCCAGTCGCGCTCCATGCGGGCGGTAACGGTGACATCCGGCAGTTGATCGACCGGCATGATCCCCTCGGCGGGGGTGCTCAACTGGGTATCGGGATCTTCGGCAGCCACGGTCAGCGTGTTGCCCTTGCCCATCGCGAAGCTGTGGTGGATGCCGGCCACCAGCAGGTAGCCCGCCCCACCCGGCCCGGCGAAATCCAGCGTATCGGGCAGGCTGTCGGCATCCATGAAGGTCGAATAGCCATAGCCGGCGTAGGTATTGCCGAGCTGCCCGTAAGCATGGCGCAGGCGGAACTGATAGCTGTCGCTGCTGCCGAAGAAGTCGTTCTCCAGATAGAAGCGCAGGTTGCCATGGGTGGTCGGCCGCCGCGCTTCAAAGCTGAAGCGGGTCTGCTTGGCGTGCAGGGTGAAGTTGGAGACATCCCGGTGCGCACTGCCGACGGGGATCGAGGAGGTAATGAACTGCTCCTGGTCGCCGGCCGCGCGTGAATCAGCGATCGCATCGAGCTTGGCGTAGCCGCCGATGCGGATCAGGGTGTCGGTGTTGGGGATCGCGAAGAAGCCTTTCAGCTCGGGATCGGTCGGGCCAGCGGCGCTGTCCGGGCGGGATGCGGCGGTGGACGGATCCGCAACGGAGTCGCGTTGCGGGAGGATGGCCTGGCCCATGCCGGGCACCTGTGCCTGGGCGGTCAAGGGCGCTGGCGAGGGTGCAGGACGTGAGCCCGTGCTCGGCGCAGGCGCCGCCGTGACCGTCGGTGACGCGGGCGGAGGTTTGCCGGATTCGATGGCCTGCAGGCGCGCTTCCATCTGTTCCAGCGCCTGCCGCAGCGTCTGGATGTCCTGCCGCAACGCGGCAGCCGAATCCTGCGCATATACCGGCGCCGCAGCCAAGGCTGCCACGCATGAGACCGTCAACACAGCCAAGCGCATCACGTCCTCCTTGAGCCGTACACAGTCCCGCGGGTCCACACCGGCTGACGACCAGAACGTCGCAGGTGGTGAGCACGCAGCCCGGCACTGCAATGCGGGCGACCTCTGCCGACGCGCGGTCCGGTGGCGGTCACGCCATCGGCCACATCGCCTGCATGGGTACGCTCGCACGGGATCCCCTCATCCCTGATGACCGCCGCGTTGACGCGCGGCAGCCAGCGCTCTGAGTACCAATCGCAAAGTGAGAACCCCGTGAACGTTCTCAGGCAGTTTTCTGACTGGGCGGCCACGCGTCCGCTTTGTGCGGGGAAATCCAGGAGATAGCGCATGCAGGGCAGCGTAGCGACGCAGGCGATTTCAGCCTTGATCCAAATCAAGCCGAATGCGACAGCGTGTGACGTCACCCACTACCAGGCGGATATCCGGCCGCCCAAACGCAGCGCGCCGGGCAATGCCCGGCGCGCTGTGACACTACGGTCGCCAGTGCTCAGCGCGGGCCGAGCACCACGGTCATATCATCCCCCTGCGGCATGCCGGAACGGCGCTGCACCATTCCCTGGGCGTCCTTGAACAAAATGCCCGGTGTGCCCTGGAATCCGAGCTCGATCATCAGCACCTGATTGGCATCGAGCTTGTTGGCGACCTCCGCCGTCAACGACGCTGCCGGCTTGATACCGCCCTTGTCGAACAGGCGCTCGTTCTCCAGCAGCGCAGCGCTGGGGTTGGGCGCGGTGAGGATGGCAGCCGCCTTGGCAGGGCTGTCTTCGCGGATCACACCGACCATCACGTGGCGCAGCTGCACCTTGCCCGCGTCCACCCACGGCCGCGCGGCCTCCCAGAAGCGGTGGCAGTACGGGCAGTTCGCATCGCTGAAGGTATAGACGACGCGCGGCGCGTCGGCCTTGCCGTCACGCACCCACGCACTCTCGTCGAGCTTCTTCCACGAGCGCTCGGACATCGGCTTGGCCACCAGCTTCTCCAGCGGCGCGGCGCCCACATCCTCGCCGTTGGCATCGAACAGACTGCCCACCACGACGTTCTTCCCATCAGCCGTCACATACGCCGCCGCCGGTTGTTGGCCACCGACCACACCGGCGAAACCGCGCAGGCCGCCGGGTGCGTCGAACTCGCCGATCACCTCGAACCCATGCTTTTCGATGCCCTTCAGCACCGCCGGCCGTTCACCGCCGGCCTTCTCTGCCGGGGCCTTCGGCGTCTGCGCCTGGCTGCAGCCGGCCAGTGCGATCAGCAGCGCGGCGGACAGCGCGGTGATCAGCGTGCGCGAGGATTTCAACGTCATGGAGACTCCTGGATTCATGGAATAAACGACCCGCGACCCTTACAGGTCGTCGAGCTTGGATTGCAGGCCGGCGGCCGTCAGCTCGCCCAGGTGCAGGTGCCGCAGCCGGCCCTGCCCATCGAAGAACAGGGTAGTCGGATACGCATGTACCTGCAGCCGTTCGGCAACACGTGCTTCTTCGTCGAGCAGCACATTGCGCAGCGACAGGTGTTCGGCCGCCATGAAGGCATCCACTTCGTCGCGCGTTTCGCCCTGGTTGACGAACAGGAAGCGGATATCAGGATGGCGCTGCTGTGCGCGTGCCAGTACCGGCATCTCGCGGCGGCAGGGGCCGCACCAGCTCGCCCAGAGGTTGATCACCACCGGCTCGCCCCGGGCCTCGTCAAGCGCGACGGGCGCGCCCTGCAGCGATGTCAGGGTGATCGCAGGCAATGACACCCGCGATTGCTGCAGCCAGCCGGCGCCGGTGGACAGCACGGCCCAACCGAGAAGGCCTGCCAGCGCAGCGGCAGCCACGGGGCGGCGCAGTGTGGGCCAGCGACGCAGGCGCCACCCGCCCCACCCCAGCCCGACCAGCAGTGCCGGCCACAGCACAAACCCGCCATCGCCGATACGCAGCACTGCCCAGGGATCGGCCACATAGTCGGCTGCATGCCAGATCACGAAACCTGCCCGCCCGGCGAGCAGGCCCAGCAGCAGCATGTCCACCACCACCGATCGCGGACGCGGTGCGCCCTCGATTGCCGGGGCACGCACCACACTGGCCACCAGCATCGCCATGCCCAGACCCACCAACACCCACACGACCGCAAGCGGTACCGGGCCTACACTGCTGATCATTGCTTCTCTCCGCCGTCGCCCGGGACACACCAACTGCGACGGCTGTTGCATCGGGCCCGCCCGCATGGTCCCAGCAAGGCATCAATGGATCAAGCGTGCCGGTACCGCGCGATTCAGGCCACCGAACGGATCGCCTCGACCCCTCGGCCGACCGGTCGTACTGCTGCATGCTCGCGCTGCTGCGCCGCCAGCTGGCGGCGATAGCGTGCCGGCGTCAGCCCGACGATGCGCAGGAACAACCGCCGGAACGCACTCTGGTCGGAATAGCCCACCGCACACGCCACCTCGTCCACGACCCCGCCCGCCTGCAGCAGCAACTGCGCCTTGGCGATGCGCAGGCGCTGGCAGTACTCGATCGGACGCATGCCGGTGGCTTTCAGGAACCGTCGCTGCAGCGTCCGCGGCTCCAGACCGGCCTGTGCGCAGATGTCGTCCAGCCCCACGCCGCGTGCGGCGATACCGTGCAGCCAGCGCTGTGCCTTGAGGATGCAGCGGTCGCCGTGGGCGAAATTCGGGCTGAAACGTTCCAGATCATCCAGTTCGGTGCGCGGGATCACCAGTTGCAGCTGCTGGATGACGGTGTTCATCACACCCTGCCCGTACACCCGTGCCAGCAGGCGCAGGCTGAGGTACTTCCAGGCCTCCTGGCCTGCTGCGGTCAGCAGGTCACCGTCATCGACCAGCGTGCGCTCGCTGGGCAGCCAGCTGGGCACCATCGTACGCAGCGCCGGACAGCGCGCGGGATCGGGAACGCTGACCGAGCGCCCGGCCAGCACGCCGGCGGCAGCCAGCAGCAGCCCGCCCTCGTCGCAGCCGGCGAGCAGGCTGCAGCCATCATGACATTCCCGCACCCAGGCCAGCAGGCGCTCGTCCGGCGGCGCCATGGTCCAGCTCGATTCGCTGCCTGGCACGACAATGATCGCAGGCAGGGCCTCGCCGAACAGCTCCGCCCCCGCGACCCGCTGCATGCCACGGGCGGACATCGTCCAGCGCGTGACCAGCATGCGTGGGCCGGTGCGGCGCCCGGCCGCCACGGTGCGGTTGCAGCGCTGCGCCAGCTCGGACAGTACGGGCGCGGCGGCACGCAGGCTGCCGGGGAATTCCACCACGGCGACTTCCATCAGGGTCGGCGTGTCCGGCCGGCGGTCCGGCTGCAACGTGTTGCGGGGTGCGTCCATGGCCCTTCTCCTGGGACAGTGCCTGCCGGCGTGGGGCCGGGCAGAACAGGTCGATACATAAGATCGCCTGAGGCTACGGGCGTCCCGGGAGAACGACCATGCAACTAGTTGTAAATTTCACGCCAACTGAATTTCCAGTGGGGTTTCGGCTTGACTCTGGAGCAGACTCCAAGGTTCAGAATGGAGCGTCATCCACGAGGTGCTCATGAACATTGGACAGCTCGCGCGCCAGGCCGGCGTGCCCATCGACACGGTGCGCTACTACGAACGGCAGCAGCTGCTGCCCACCGCACGGCGCAGCGCCGGCGGCTACCGGGTCTTCAGCGAGAGCGACCTGACCCGCCTGCAGTTCATCCGCCGCGCCAAGGCACTGGGTTTCAGCCTGGATGAAATCGCCGATCTGCTGGCCTTCAGCGATCAGCGTGGCCAGGACATGGCGCAGATCCGCGACAGTGCGGTGAACAAGCTCACCGACATCGAACAGCGCATCAGCGAACTGCAGCGGATGCACGGCGCGCTCAAGCAGCTGGTCGATGCCTGCCCCGGGCATGGCGATCAGCAACAGTGCCCGATCCTGACCGCGTTGACCGAGTCACGCCAATGAACGCCAGCCACGGCCACAGCAAGGTCTCCCGTGCGGACGACGGCCCTTCCACCGACCCGGTCTGCGGCATGACCGTCGACCCGGCCGCCACGGCCCACCATGCCCGCCATGACGGCAGCGACTACCACTTCTGCAGCGATGGCTGCCGGCGAAAGTTCATCGCCGACCCCCAGCGCTATCTGGAACCGGCATCACACATCGGCGACCCGGCCCCCACCGGCACGCTGTACACCTGCCCCATGCACCCGGAGATCGTGCAGGAAGGCCCCGGCACCTGCCCGCTGTGCGGCATGGCGCTGGAGCCGAAGATGCCCAGCCTGGATGAGGGCGAGAATCCCGAGTTGATCGACTTCCGTCGCCGCTTCTGGTGGAGCCTGCCGCTGAGTGTGGCGACGATGGCCCTGGCGATGCTGGCGATGACACCCGTGCTGCACGGCCTCGCGCCCGATCTGAGGGTGTGGATCGAGCTGGCCCTGGCGACGCCGGTGGTGCTCTGGGCCGGTTGGCCGTTCCTGCAGCGCTGGGCGCAGTCGATCGGCAACCGCAGCCCGAACATGTGGACCCTGATCGGGACGGGCGTACTGGCGGCCTACGGCTACAGCGTGGTAGCCACCGTCGCGCCCGGTCTGTTTCCGCCGTCGTTCCAGCAGCATGGACATGTCGGCGTCTACTTCGAGGCGGCGGCGATGATCATCTCGCTCACGCTGCTCGGCCAGTTGATGGAGCTGCGCGCACGGGCGAAGACCTCTGCCGCGATCAAGGCGCTGCTCGGCCTGGCACCGAAGACCGCGCGCGTGCTGCGCGGGGATGGCCGCGAGGAAGACGTCGACATTACCGCGCTGCAGCCCGGCGACCGCGTGCGCGTGCGCCCCGGTGAGAAGGTGCCCGTGGATGGCACGGTCGTCGAAGGCCGCTCCTCCATCGATGAATCGATGCTCACCGGTGAGCCGGTGCCGGTGGCCAAGGCCGTGGGCGACACGGTGATCGGCGCGACACTCAACGGCACTGGCAGCCTGGTCGTGCGCGCCGATCGCCTTGGCGATGACAGCATGCTGGCGCAGATCGTGCAGCTGGTGGCGCAGGCGCAGCGCTCACGTGCCCCCATGCAGCGCATGGCCGACACCGTCGCGTACTGGTTCGTACTGGTGGTGTTGTCGGTGGCGGTGCTGACGTTCTTCGGCTGGGGGCTGTTCGGTCCGGCGCCCTCATGGACACATGCGGTACTGAGCGCGGTCGCGGTGCTGATCATCGCCTGCCCGTGCGCATTGGGGTTGGCCACACCGATGACGATCATGGTCGCCACCGGTCGCGCCGCGCAGCACGGCGTGCTGTTCCGCGATGCCGAGGCGATCGAGGCACTGCGCCAGATCGACACGCTGGTGGTCGACAAGACCGGTACGTTGACCGAGGGCAAGCCAGCATTCCGCGACGTGCGGGCGGTGGCGCCCTTCGCTGCCGCCCAGATCCTGCAGTGGGCGGCCAGCCTGGACCAAGGCAGCGAGCATCCGTTGGCGGCTGCGATCGTGGCCGAAGCGCACGCGCGCAGGATGCCGCTGGCCAGCGTGGACGATTTCGATTCCCTGACCGGCATGGGTGTGCACGGCGTGGTGGACGGCAGGCGGCTGCTGCTTGGCAATACCGCGTTGATGGACGAACACGGTGTCGCACTGGAGGCGCTGCGCGAAGATGCCGAGCGCTTGCGCAGCACCGCCGCCAGCGTGATGTACCTCGCCGTCGATGGCCAGCTTGGGGGCGTGCTCGCGGTGGCTGACCCGATCAAGGCCTCCACCGCCGAAGCCATCGTGCAGCTGCACCGCGATGGCCTGCGCATCGTCATGGCCACCGGCGACGGCGCGGCCACCGCGAAGGCCGTCGCGCGGGAACTCGGCCTGGATGACGTCCACGGTGAGATGCGCCCCGCCGACAAGGCCGCCTTGATCCGTTCGCTGCAGGCACAGGGCCGCAAGGTGGCGATGGCCGGCGACGGCATCAACGACGCGCCGGCGTTGGCAAGTGCGGACGTTGGTATCGCGATGGGCAACGGCACCGATGTGGCGATGTCGAGCGCACAGGTCACGCTGGTCAAAGGCGATCTGCGCGGCATCCTGCGTGCGCGCCAGCTGTCCACCGCGAGCGTGCGCAACATGCGGCAGAACCTGGGCTTTGCGTTTCTCTACAACGGCCTCGGCATTCCCGTGGCGGCCGGCGTGCTGTATCCGCTGGGCATCGTGATGTCGCCGATGTTGGCGGCGGTGGCGATGAGCCTGAGTTCGGTCTCGGTGATCAGCAATGCACTACGGCTTCGCCATCAACGACTGCCCGGCGAGTGACAACGGATTGCATGACGATATTTCTTCACTTTTTTCTTGCCAATCGAAAACGTCGTCGCTATGATTTCGCTCCTCACGACGTGGGGCCATAGCTCAGCTGGGAGAGCGCCTGCATGGCATGCAGGAGGTCGGCGGTTCGATCCCGCCTGGCTCCACCAATCCGATCATTAGGCCGATCAGATTGCAGTGACAAAATTTGAAGTTTTCGTGCGTCCCCATCGTCTAGAGGCCTAGGACATCACCCTTTCACGGTGGCGACCGGGGTTCGAATCCCCGTGGGGACGCCAGTTTCAAACAAACAGCCCTGACTTCGGTCGGGGCTTTTTGTTTCTCACGCATCGATCAACACTCGGCATTGGCCGCCTGTTATATCGCGTGCGTGTTGATGCGCTCGCCCACGCAGACGTCGGCCTCTGCAGATGGATGCCTGCGTGCATTCTTTCTTCGGTATTTCAGAAAAAAGACTTGGCGAATGCTTCACGGCCGCGTAGAATTCCGCCTCCAGCATCGTGGGGCCATAGCTCAGCTGGGAGAGCGCCTGCATGGCATGCAGGAGGTCGGCGGTTCGATCCCGCCTGGCTCCACCACTCCGGACCTTAGGCCGTTCGGGTGTGCTGAACAATTTGATGAGTTTATGCGTCCCCATCGTCTAGAGGCCTAGGACATCACCCTTTCACGGTGGCGACCGGGGTTCGAATCCCCGTGGGGACGCCACTCATCAGAAGAACACCGAGGCCCGGCATGCCGGGTCTTTTTGTTCACCGCCTACTGCGGTTGCGATGCGGATGCCCGAAAGGCTTCCACAAACGTGAACAGGCAGATACACTAGGCGGCTCGCGGTACAACGTGGGGCCATAGCTCAGCTGGGAGAGCGCCTGCATGGCATGCAGGAGGTCGGCGGTTCGATCCCGCCTGGCTCCACCACTTCTCCGGACACAGGCCGTCCGATAGAAGCCAAAATTCGGTTTAACGCGTCCCCATCGTCTAGAGGCCTAGGACATCACCCTTTCACGGTGGCGACCGGGGTTCGAATCCCCGTGGGGACGCCAGCTTCAAACAGACAGCCCTGACCTCGGTCGGGGCTTTTTGTTTGACGAGCCCCTTCCCATTCGGCAAGACCGCCGCTATGATAGGCGGCTCGCAGCACAACTGTGGGGCCATAGCTCAGCTGGGAGAGCGCCTGCATGGCATGCAGGAGGTCGGCGGTTCGATCCCGCCTGGCTCCACCACTTCTCCGGACACAGGCCGTCCGATAGAAGCCAAAATTCGGTTTAACGCGTCCCCATCGTCTAGAGGCCTAGGACATCACCCTTTCACGGTGGCGACCGGGGTTCGAATCCCCGTGGGGACGCCAGCTTCAAACAGACAGCCCTGACCTCGGTCGGGGCTGTTTGTTTATGGGCCTACGCCACCACCTTCGCCATGCCCACCGAGCGCGGCGCGGTCACGCTGAAACCGAACTGCGCATACAGCCGGTGCGCCTGGCCATCGGCGATCAGGCTCACATAGGCACCTTGGGCATTGGCGTGCAGCCAGGCATCGAGCTCGGCCATCACCGCCTTGCCCAGGCCCTGACCCTGGCGGTCCGGGACCACGGCGATATCCACCACCTGCAGGAAGCAGCCGCCGTCGCCGATGAGCCGCCCCATCGCCAGCAACCGGTCGCCCTCGCGCAGGCTCACACCGAAGACCGTGTTGGGCAGGCCACGCGCCGCCGCATCGGCCGTTTTCGGACTCAGGCCGGCCAGCACCCGCAGCGCGCGGTATTCCTCCACGCTCGGCGCCAGGGGAATGCAATGAACACCAGCAGGCAGCAACATGAGACCGGTCCGGCAATGAATGGACGCTCAGCATGCCCGAACGTATTCGCAGCATGTGCGACCCACCGGCCTATCCTGTCCCCCTGCCCACCCTGTTATGCCGCCATGTGCTATTCCGCCCAGATCCGCGCCGATTACACCAAGCTGGTCCGTGAGTACGGCGCCATGCTGTCCCTGGACGAGTTCGCCCAGCTGTATGCCCATGACGCCGGCAAGCAACGCCCGAAAACCCCCAAGGCGATGGACGATGGCTTCGCCGGCGCGCGCACCGCGCAGGGCCAGCAGATCGTGGCGCGGATACAGCAATGGCATGCCGAGGAGATGCAGGCGCTGGATGAGGAGGTGCGCCTGCAGAGCGCCCGGCTGAAGGCGGCCGAAGAACACCTGGCCGACCGTCCCACGCAGAAGGCGCGCAATGAACTGCGCGTGGCTGGCAATCGGATTGAACGTGCGCAGACGCGCCTGTCCGATCTGCAGCGTGCCGGCCTGGTACCGCGCGACAGCCGCATTTTCCCCGGCGTCTACGCGCCGGTGATCGTGTCCGAGCAGGGCCAGCGCGTGATCAAGCCGATGCGCTACCAATGCCGGCTGCCGGACAAGCCCGCGCGCAACGACGTGCTGTATCCGGGCACCTACAACGCGCGCCGCGACAGCCTGGAGGCGTACTGGAAATCCGCGTTCGGCCACCAGCATGGCGTGGTGGTGGTGCAATCGTTCTACGAGCACGTGCCGCGGCATGCACTGGAGCAGCGCCCGCTCTCACCCGGCGAGAAAGCCGAGAACGTGGTGCTGGAATTCAGCCCGCAGCCACCGCGCGATCTGTTGATCGCCTGCCTGTGGTCGGCGTGGGAAGGACCGGAAGGCCGCCTGCTGTCGTTTGCCGCGATCACCGACGCGCCACCGGCCGATGTGGCACGCACCGGCCACGACCGTTGCATCGTGCCGATCCGGCGCGAACATCTGGATGCCTGGTTGAACCCGGACCCCCGCGACCTCGCTGCGCTGTACCGGATCCTGGACGATCGCGAGCCGGTAACACTGGCGCACGCCGAAGCGGCGTGAACGCTGCTCAGCCGGCGACCGAATCGCCTATCCGTGCCCGCCCCAGCGCGGCATTCAACTCGGCCGTCAGGTAGGGCTTGGTCAGGATGATGCCTGCCCGGAAGGCCTCGGGCAGATGCTCGGTCGCCATGCCGGTGGCCAGCACGAAGGGAATCTGGCGCGCGGCCAACGCCGCAGCAACCGCTTCACTGGTTTCATTGTTGGCCAGGCGGTAATCCAGCAGCACCACGTGTGGCTGGGTCTCGCCGAGCAGCCGCAGCGCCTCGGATACCGACGCCGCCAGCCCCACCACCACCGCGCCGGACTGCACCAACTGCATCTGCAGCAGGGCGGCACTCATTTCGTCGTTCTCCACCACCAGCACCCGAAGATCCTGCAGCGCGCTCATGACGACTCCCTGTATGGTTCAGCGCGATGAGTATAGCGTCCTGCGTAGGTGAAACCCTGACAGGAACTTAAGCATTCAGGTCTGCACAAATGCCGACATCTTGTATACACTACGCGGCCAGCCAGCCGAAGTGGCGGAATCGGTAGACGCAGCGGACTCAAAATCCGCCGCCCTTAAAAGCGTGTGGGTTCGAGTCCCACCTTCGGCACCAATGGTTTGCGGGGTTTTCGAGCGGTGGTTTTCGCTCCGCAATAAACGAACCGCTCCGCAATTCGATCAGGCCTCGCTCACGCGGGGCCTTTTCTTTGGGCGCTCAGCTCCCCTTCTCCCACCACTTCGAGCGCCCCCTGCCCGAGCGCCTGGCTGACTCTTTCAGCGACGCGGCCAGCTTTTCCTCGGGCGTGCGGGTGTCATGAAGCAGCAGGTGGGAATAGCCCGGCGCCATCTTGGTGGGGTCCGGGCGGTCTTCGGGTTCGGGGGTGTCTGGGGCGTCCATGCCATGACTCTATCCCCCAGCCGTCTCAGTGGATGTGACGCAAATCTCGTCAGGGCCGGTCGCGGGCGGTCCACATAGCTGCAACCTCGGCGGCCGAGATCGCTTTGTTGAAGAGCATGGCGCTGTTCACGTTGCCCATCAGATAGTCATTGCCGGATCGCGCACCAATCCACCCAAAGGTGGCCGCAATCGGCGTCAACGTCACAGCCGTCGTGGATTGGGCAACCACTGAGCCGTTCACATACAGCTTCAGCCGACCATCTGCCGCTGCCAGAGAGGGGTCGTATACGAACCCGACCATGGCGGGCTGGCCAACCGTGAACACTGCCGGGGCGGTCACCGTGAAAACCGAAGGCATGATCCCAACGAATTCCAATGCAGACCCGTTGTGGCGCAGCTGCCAACGACGGGCACCGGACTCATCGGCGGAGATCAGCATCTTGATGCCAGTAGCGTCTACCAGGTTGACGGACAGGAACCCAGACTGCCCCACGTCAGCCGTGATGCGCAGGCCTGGCGTCCGGATCTGGGTGCTGCCGCGCAATGCCGCCGACCTCGGCCTGGCCGCGAACACGCCGGCTCCATTCGCGGCGCTTCCTTCATACGTCCCGTTTCGCGCGTTCCCTGACGCGTCCGGAGCAGCAGCTCCACTTGCTGGGGTGGTTTCCTCCAACTTCCAGTACGCCCATGGGGAGAGTGCCACTACCGTCTGATCGAAGGTCAGGGACGGGGCAGGCGCATCTGCCATCTGAACCGCCAGGGCCGCGATGATGCTCACGCTGCGACCCCCTTCATGCTGTAGGCCCAGCGCGCTCCCTGGTCATGGCTGGTGACGATCAGCTGGGTGTAGGCGTTCGCCGCGGCCTGAACCGCCGTGTCGCTGCCGGTGATCGCCTTGAAGCTGCTGGGCAGCGCAACTGTCCGCGCACCAGTCGCGTCCTGCCGAATGCGGATCGACAGTGCTGCACCGATGCCTGATGCAGGGAGATTGGAGAACGTGATGCTGGTGACGTTGGCGGTCAGCGACAATGTGAAGTAGTCGCCCAGCGCACAGTCGATGTTGACCACGCCCGATGCGATGGCAAGGGCCGTGACAGCGCGGCGATCGCTGCCGCCCCCTCCAGCAAGCGCAGCGATCTGCCCCGCAGTTGCTTTCTTGTCGACGCCTGCCTGGACGATTTGGAGCAGATCAGCACTACCGACAGTTGTTGCGGCGGGGAAATCAGCGTACTTGGCCATGGTGTATCACCTATCGAAGTCGTAGCCGACCAGCGCGATCGACGCCGAGCCAGTCAGCAGGCCCAAGATCGGGCCGATGAGGGGGAGAGAGGCGTTCAGCAAGACGGTGAACTGCCGGTTGGCGTCGAGCGTGATGTCGAGAACCGGCGAGGAGCCAGGCACTGCCGCGTACTGGAAGTTGGTGGCCGATGGCGCGCCCACGTCGGACCGGGAGGTGTAGAGGGTGAAGTTCGTAGGATTCAGCACCTGGACGATGGCCCGATTGGCCGTCACCGGCAGCACTGCGGACAGGTCAATCGTCTGGGCCGTGGTGGCCACCAGCCCCGAGAGCAGCATGATCGGCACGCTGCCCGCGGCCGTCGCTGCGTCCAGCATCACCCGGTTCCCCATCTCGGACGGCCGGGTGTGCTTGCCGGGGCGCAGCACGGAGCTGGCGTTGGTCCGGCCGCTGATCAGGTAGCGCCGCGTCGGATCGCCAGTCTTGCACCGAGCGGTGCCAAGGTACGGAGCATCTGGGCCGATCGTGGAAGCCTCCAGCCCCATCAGGCCGCCGCCCATGTCGTAGGCATACAGGTGATAGAACGTGTTGGCTGTCGGGCTGCTCAGCGTCACAGAGGCGGTGCCATCGCTCAGCACACGGCCAGTCCCAGGCACGTAGCACATGCCGGGGGAAACGCTGACCGTCAGGCCGTTGAGGCCCACCGACGCCTGCAGGCCGCGGATGATCGAGATCGAGGGGTCGAGGGCCATCAGTTCGCGATGCTCCGGTCAGAGAAGCGGCGCCATTTCGTGCCGCTGGCCACGGTCGAGTCGTACCAGCAAGGCTCGCGCCCGCCGGCCAGGTCGGTGATCGCCACCATCTGGAAGTCGGCCACGCCAGTGAGCGCGTTGGCCACGACCAGCGTCATCGGCGGCAAGGCGTTGAGCGTGGACAGCGACCACACGCCCGATGCGTCCCGCTGGAGGAAGCCAGTGCCCGGGCCGGTGAGGTACTCGTAGGGTATGGATGGCGTGTTCTGGCGAAGCGGCCTTCCCTGCTGGTCGGTCAGCGCCTCCCCGGCCTGACTGAAGAGCTGGGGGTATAGAAAGGCCGTTGAGTCTGTCGAAATGATCGGGCGCTGCGGGTCGGACGAGTCTACCTCCACGCCCTCGCCTTCGATGATCTGCTGAACGGCACTGTCGGCCAGCGCCAGCGACTCAAGCGCTTCCGTGCTCAGGCCGACCGCCGGATTACCCGTGGCACCGTCGCCATTGGTGACCTGGACGCCGGTCCCCTGCTGAATCGTCCGAGTGTGGAACTCGCCGTCATCCGATCGAGTCACGAACCCCATGCCGATCAGCGCCGCCAGATTCTTGATATTGGTCGGCACCTCGCGGATCAGCTTCCACACAGTGGCGCCAATGGAGGAGCTGCCGCCAGATAACCCTCCAGCAGGGTTTATCACCTGCGCCGCGGTCAGCAGTTGCCCGTCGGGCCCGTACAGGTTCCTTCCCACCTGCGCGCCATTGGTCGCCTCAGTGTCGACCGTGGCGAAATTGCGCGGGTTCTGGTGGAGCGGGACGCGGACCTTGGGCATTACTTCCCCAGCGCGCGAATCTCGGACATGCGGCCATCGCAGTCCTCAAGGGTCGCGATGTTGGCGTTGTAGGCGGCGACCACGGCCTCGACGGTGCGCGACGCGGCGCGCTTGGCCGGACAGGGCTTGGTCAGACGCTCATCGACCGGGACGAGCTTCTCGACGGACACGTGCACGACCTCGGGAAGCTTGGGCTTCTCGGGCTTGTGCGCGCAGCCGGTGAGCAGCGCCAGGGCGATCAGAGCAACGGAATGGATTCGCACAGCTGCACCTCCAGTTGGGACCGGCACGCCGGCGTGGTCTTCGCGTCCTGCAGCGCCTTCTCAGCGGCAGCGGCGCGGCGCTGGCCGGCAACTGCTGCCGCCTCCGCCCGGCTGGCAGCCACTTCCGCTGCCAACTTGGCGCGGGCAGCGTCGTTGATCGAGCGCTGGGTCTGGTCGTTGATGTCACTCAGGAGCTGGCCGCAGGCGTTGGCCGCCCGCAGGTTCTCGGCGGCCTCAGCTTGGGCGCCGTCGCGCGCGCGGACCAGGTTGTCGATGCGCCCCTGATCCTTTGCCGCCTGGCGGTCCTCACCCCTGTGGCAGCCGCTGACGAACACGACCGAGACCACCAGTACGGCGGCTCCGGCCTTCAGGGCCCAGATGTACGGGCGAAGCGGATCGAGGCTCAGCATGGCGGCTTCCTCCGAGACTTGAGCACGCGCGCGACAACGCCCAAGGCGCCAAGGCCGCGGATCGACCACTTGGCAGGCTCGGGCAGCTCGTCCATCCAGCCCATCGCGGCGATCGCGTCGTAGATGTCGGGGAACACAGTCACGAGGCCGAAGACCCAAACCGACGCCAGCTTCCACGCGCGGTGCCACCCATCGATCAGTTGCAGCTTCATTTGATCCCCCTGAGCTGCTTCAGCTCTCGGATGTCCTGCTTGTTCTGTTCGGTCTGGATGGCGATCTTCGCCATTTCGATCTTCAGCGCCGGCACGTCCGCCAGCTGGGTGTTCATGACCTGCAGCTGCTGTCGCAGGCCGCTGATCTGCTCACTCGTGACCTGCTGCTGGGCCAGCATCGACTGCACCGACGTGACCAGCCAGATGCACCCGAGGAGGATTCCGGCCCCGAACGAGCCGACCATCCATTTCTCGACCGTGCCGAGCGAAATGCGGGTGCGGCCGTCCTGGCTCGGCTGGGCTTCCATGCTCATCAGGCCCCCAGACCTTGGCGGTAGACCGTCTTGCCACCCTGCTTCACTGCCGTGAGCTGCTGCCGGCGGTTGCGCGGACCGTAGCTGACGTGGGCCCAGCGGCCGAACTCCTCGATCACCTGGTCGAATGGCAGGTTGAGCAGCACGATCTTTCGGGCCAGCTCCTTCGAGCTCATGCCCTCGACGCGGATGTCCGCAGCCTGGCCGAGGCGGTGCTGGCTGGTAGCCGTGCCGCCCACCGATCGGTTCACGGCCTCAGACCGGAACGCCGAGTTGATGATGACGGGCTTACCCAGCGAATCCCGCAGCGGCTGCAGAATCTTGGCCGCCAAGGCTCGTAGGCTCGCCACCTCGGCCTCATTCGGGGTGTTGATCAGCCCCGAGTTGGTCACGGTCAGCTCTGCCAGCGTGAAGTTGGCGGAGAGCCGTACGGTTGTTGATGCTCCAGCCATTGGGCTGCCCCTGTATTCGTTGGGGCCATGCTGCCGGGGCTGGGCCGGGCTTCAACGGAGGATGGGAACTAAGCACCATCCTCCGTTGAGAATGCGTACTACCAAGTCTTCCGATGCTTTACTTGGCTAGTTGCCCAGCGGGCAACGAGCAATTCGTACTCTTGGAAGATCGTCGGCTTCCCGTACTTGCCTCGCATTGCTTCAACAAGCGGCTTCGAGTACTCAAACGTGTTGCACATCATCGTGCACCAAGCATCTTTGACCATCTTCTCATCGTAGATGTCGTTCTTGATCCCGACGCTTACTGTTTCGAAGTGATTAAGCACATACAGGATTTCGTTCGTCTCTTTTGTATGCTCCGGGTCATCGAGCATCATGCGCAAATTCTTGTTCTTGGCTTGATGGAGATCTCGGGCTACCCGGCACCCCACCTGAAGCTTGTCATCCCCGCGACTTGCGAACAACATGTCTGCAACTTGCTTCCGCTTGGCAATTTTGCGGGAAGTCAACACCGACAGAATTGCCACTACCACACCAAGCCCAATCATTGCGCCGCGAAATGCCTCACTCGCAAGCAATTCCTTAAGCCATTCCATAGCCACCCCCTGAGCAAAAAAAAACCACCCGCCGGTCAGGCGGGTGGCATGGTTAAAGTTAAGAACTACTGTTACAGGCCACCGATAACTTCACGCATGCCACTTCCTCCTTGGTGAAACCAGCTCCTGCTGGCGATTAGCGAATGCTAACACCGCTTAGGCTCTCGGTGTCGCTCTGGACCGGGCTGGTTCATGCCGCATCACCAGATGTCACGAAACAGTGACCGTGAAACATTGCCATGAACTATCGTGGAACACTTTGAGCTTGGATTTAACATCCAGCATTTCGGGCGCCACTTTCGGATCGGCTACGATGCTCTGGGCCCTGGATTGGCCGGGGCTACCAAGGAGATGGTGATGAGCGAAGTCGATCAAAGCGTTACGCGAGAGGAAAGGGAGCTGGCCAAGGCCATCTTCACGGCTGCTGCAGCTATCGCTATAGCGAACAACCACAACCCTGACTTGGCCGGCCTGGCGGAGCGTGCATTCAATGCTGCTGACGCGTTTTCCGGTTCATCTGGATCTAGGCCGAAGCCGAAAGGCGTGATGGATTACCTCTGAGTGACCCACCGGCCGCCCAGCGCGGCCGGTGGTAGGATGCCGGCCATGCCCTGTCGCCTGATTGCCACTATCGCGTTGACGCTCCTCTTTTCCGGCTGCAAGAGTGAGCCAGAGGTATGGACCGCGTTTGTCTATCCGCCGGGACAGTCACTGGCGGCTGAAGATGCGCACCGGGCCATTTACGGTAGGTTCTCAACCTTCGAAGACTGCCAGTCTGCCGCGATCGGATCATTGCGGCAGCACCAGAACGCTTTGACCGATGAACAGACTGACGAGCTGGGAATGGGCGAATACGAGTGCGGTGTTGGCTGCCGCTACGAGAGCCAATACGACCTCTACATGTGCAAGGAGACACGCAAATGAGCGCACCCTGGGATAAGCACACCGTTTCGCCCGAGGCCGAGCGCCTTGTGTCGCGCAACCAGGCCGAACTGAACCTGGAGCGCTCGATGCCTAAGCGCTGGTGGCACGACATGCTGTTCGGCTGGGCCGGGTGGGCCGTCATCGCACTGGTCGCGGTGTCAGTTTTCGCCTTGGGCTGGCTGCTGCTCTCGGGCCTGACTCAGTAGTTCCGCAGCTTCAGCGATATCTTGGTCGCCCTTCTCGGTTGCGATTCGCTTCAAAACATTGATCTGCGCCGGGAGTGCTCCGATCGGCAGTTCCGTCGCCTTCGCAAGCCACTTGACCCAGCTCGGGTTCGTAACAAGCCGCGCCGCAATATTGGAACCAACGCCGCCCGCACCGAGCCAAAGCGCCGGCGCAAGGTTCCCCGTCATGATCGAACCGCCAAGACCGCCCCAGTAGGCGAAGTTGGACCCCTGCCGCGCAGTGCCGGATGGGTTCGCCAACGCTTTACCGCCATCCTTGATCCGCTCAGCGACCTTCGAAATCTTGTCCAGGTCCTGACTGAAGCCGGGGCCGTAGCGGTCAAACAGCGCCCGGCGTGCTTCGGGGCTGGTCTTGTTCCAGTTCGTCAGGAACGTGGCGGCGCTGAACGCATCACCAGCGGCGTCTTGGGCGCCCGGATTGGCCAGGCCCATGCGGCGCAGCGCCGCCGCAGTGACCGCCTTCTGCCCCTCTTCCGGCAGCGACTGCATGACCGAACGCAGCGTGGACCCGCCATCTTTAACCCCGCCCATGACCGCCTGGTAGATTTTCTCTGGACCGCCGTTGCGGTCGATCACGCGGTCAATGTCGTCGATTCGAGTGGCGCGCGCGTTGAAGTAGCGGTTGGCGCGGTCCAGAGCCTGTCGGGCCTCTGGAGTGGTCGCCGCCGCCTCCATGTCCTGGCTCAGCGCGGCATACACGGCCTTCCACTTACTGCGCGGCACGTCGGACACCAGCGAGGTGTTCTCCAGCTCCCCGCCGACCAACGTCCGCAGCTTCCGCAGTGCCTCGTAAGGCAATTTCCCGTCGATCTGGCTGGTCAGGTAATCGTTGACCTGCTTCTCCACGTAGTCGCTGCCGAAGTTCTGTTGATTGATGGCCGAGTCCGGCGTCACACGCTGATCGATGGCCTGCGGCGACATCACCTGCGCGTCGAGGTCCGCCCGCGACATCATCTGCGCCTCGATATCAGCCTGCGTCGGCAACCGGGCATCGATGCTTGACCGGGTAGGCACCTGGCGGGCGATTTCCTCGTCGCTGATGACCGGCATGAGGGTCTTGCTGGTCTCGGGGAACATGGCGCGGCGCTGGTTTTCCGCAATGGCAGCCTGCTGCTGAGCCCGCAACTCCAGCTGCAACTCGTCCGCCTCCTGATACAGCTGCGCGCGCCGCCCCTCGATCATGCTGGCCATGCGATCGCGGACGCGATCCTGCTCTGCCGTCAGAGCATTGCGCTGGTTGCCGGCTTCGGCCACCAGATTCTGCCGCTGTACGTTCGTCTCCTGCGCAAGCTCTGCACGCCGCAGCTGTGCCTGCTCCGTCAGGTCGGCCCGCATTTGGTCCACCTGGGCGCGCATCCCCGGCCGCGACAGCACGCCTTCAATTCCGCCCGCATCCTTGGACAGGGCGCTTTCGATACCTTCGAGGCGAGCGTTCTGGAAGAAGCGCGAAACACTGGGCGCGCCCGGGATTTCCTCGTTCAGGGAGGCCAGTGCGGCGCGTACGTTGTCGATGCCCACGCGCTCGTTGTTCGGAAGCAGGCCGTCCAGCCGATTGTAGAGCTGGTCGGCGCGTTCGCGGCTGGTGCGGATAAAGCCACCCTCGCCGCGAATGCCCTGCTCGATCGCGCGACCAGCGCGTTCAGCACTGGGATTCCGGAACAGGCTATCCGCCTGCTGCTGCAGACCGGACCCGATAGCGTCAGCCTGGCGATCGGCAAATCTCGCCATGACGCCCGCGCTTGTCGGCCCAGCGCCAAGCAGCGTTTCAGCGCCCTGCCGGGACCAGGCACCCGTGCCCTGCCCGACCGAAGGCGTAGCGCCGAGCACCCCAAAATCGTCAATGGCCTGCGCCAACTGCTGGCGGTTGCTCTCACCCCCTCGCAGAGCGCCACGCAGCGCCGCAGGTGCGCCGGCCGTGACCAAGGACGGCCCAAGTCCACCCAGCAGCCCGGCGGCGATCTGCGCCCCCGCGCCGCCACCGCCCTCGCGCACTGCTCCGCTCGCACCCGCCCCGGCGCCAGCGCTGATCGCCTGCAGTACCGGCTGTGCCGTCAGAATGTCGCCGGCCCGCCCGCCGAGAGTGGGAGCGTTGGCCGCCACCTGCTGCAGCGGAGAAGCGGCCGCGCGCGCGGGATTGATCAGCGCCCCTTGGCTTGCTGCGAGCGAAGCACCGGAACGGCCAGCGTTGAGGCCGGCACCAGCGCCAAGAGTCAGGCCGGTGCCGGCGATAGCCTCACCCACATCGCCAAGCACCCGGTCGCCAGCCGTCTGTGCCTGAGGCAGACCCAGGGTGTCGGCCAGTCGGCCGGCATTGTCGCGGAAGCTGGCAACGGGACGCCCTGTTACTTTCGTTTCCAGGGCGCCGAGCGCATCGCCACCGACGGCGCCAAGCAGGCCTCCACCCGCCTGGATGATCGAGCGCAGGCCGAACATGGCGTCGCGGACCTTGCCTGCTTTCCAGCCATCCGCCTGCCGGCCGTCCGCCGTTGAATCGACAGTAGCGGTGACTCCGGAGAAGTCTGGTGGAAGGGCGTTCACCGTGCCGAGCGTGGGAATCGATTGGTCCTGGTACTCGGTCCAGGGGCCATCCGCGTACATGTCAGCCTGCTGGTTATGAAGACTCTCCGCGTAGGCGGTTGCATTCTCGGGGGTGTCGAAGACGCCGAGATTCCGCCCAGTTTTCTGGTAAGCGGCGATCGCATCCTCGTCACTCAGGATTCGGCCGTCGTCCGAAACGGTCGGGATTAGAACCTCGTTGCCATCGAAGTTTGCGGAGATCGAGCGGACAGTGGAGATTGATCCATCCGGATTGCGCACCACCGGCCGCTTCGTCAGGTCTATGTTCCCGGCCGCACGTTGGCCACGAGCTAGCTCGGGCGCAGATGAGGCCTGCTGGTACTCCTCCCAAGGCATCGGACCCGCCATTAAATCTTCTCCCAACTGTTGCGATCAGCGGGATTGCCGCCGCGGAACCGGTATCCATTGCGGACCGTTCCTGCCGCTGGCGCCCCGCCCTGAGCCGGCAAGCCCTGCGCGCGCACCGGCGCAACAACCGAGGGTTCGCCCAGTGTCGGTTGCCGCCCGTAGTTCCCATTGATCAGAGCCTGCTTTCGCTGCTGCAACTCGACAGCCCGGCGGTTGAACCCGGAGAGACGCTGAAGCGCAGATGCAACCGTCTTCTGGTCGCTTGCCCCCATGAGCTCTTCTGCTGCACGCTGCGCGTCGCCTTCGGTCTGAACACCCTTGTTGAGCCGCAGCGACTCGTTGACGATCTTGGTCAGGTCAGCTTGCCATTCCTTGCGAGCCACGTCGGCGTCAGTCGACATGTTCAGCGAAGTGCGCAAGTTGGCGCCAAGCGTGTCCGCAGGGCCAACCTTCAGCGTTCCATTTTTGATGCGCTCTGCATTCTTCTGGATGATGTCGTTCAGCACTTCGGTGCTGCCAAGAGCATCCTCAATGCCGAGCAGCTCCTTCAGCGCTCCCACCGGAAGTGTCTTGTCACCAAGCGTTCCGCCTGCCGCCTTGCCACCGGGATTCCACTGTCCAGTACGCTGCATGCCGAACTGCGCCGCGTCGATGCCGGCCGCCTGCCGAGTGCGCGCCGCGGATGCATTGGAGCTGTTGGCACTGGCGTAGCTTGCCGCCGCACGGGCAGCGTCTGCAGCCATTCCGGCCCGGCCCTGCTCCGTGGTCGAGATACCACCCCCGCCCTCGCGGAACTGGTTTCGAATGAGGTTCTGGCCTTGGACTGCGGCCAGCTCCTGCGGGCCATTCGCCACGCCGAGCATCGACGCGTTGGCGCCATCCCAATCACCCAGGGTGGCCCGATTCACAGCATCGCGCCGGTAGGTCGCCCCCTCGATGTCGCCCAGGGTCGAGAAGTCGAGCTTGTCGTTGCCCCTGATCCCAGCCGTGATGAGCTGGTTGGTAGCGTCAACGTCGCCAGCCCTGTAACGAGCCATCAGCTCTGGGGTGATCTGGAAACGCTGGTCGTTCAGATCGTTGGCGAGAATCGCATCCGATCGCGACTTGCGCGCCTGCTGCAGCGCCTGTTCGACCTTGTAGGCCCGGCCAAGCTCGTCGTTGTACGTGCCCCGGGTGTTCCCGAAGAGAGCGCTGCCGAGCACCTGCCCAGCGCTGTACGGATCGGCCATTACGCCCTCCCCATGGTCATGGGGTCGTAGACCCCGTAGTAGTTGGCGCCGAGCTGCGGCGAAGAGGCTGCACCGGCCATGCCACCACCGCCGGCCATGGCGCCGCCGGCAGCAGTAAGGCCGCCAGCGATCAGGTCAACCTCCGGGCGCCGGCGAATCTGGCGCAGGCGCAGCTGGTCGATGTAGCGCTGCCCGGCGCTCTCGCGCGCGGCCAGGCCGATATCGGTGGCGAGGTTGCCGTAGCCGAACGCCTCGCCCTGCCGCTGCATCTGCGGGGCGTCGATACGCGACATCAGGCCGGCGGTCGTCTGGGCGCTATCTGCCGCGCCGGTACGCGCCGCGGCGCTGTCTGCCTGGAACGCGGTCCCGCCCACCGGCGAGCCGAAGCTGCCGTCGGTCTGGCGCTGCCCACGGCGCAGCGTCTCCATGTACTGACCCAGCCGCTGGGCGCGCTCGTCCTGCGCGGTACTGGCTGCGACGTTGGAGATTTCGTCGTTGACGCGGCGATCGACGTCCTGCTGCTTTCGGGACTGGCTGAGCAGGCCCTGCGCCGTGGCCTCGTCCTGCTTGCGCAAGACGTTCTGGGTTTCCTGCTGCTGCATGGCGGTGCCAGCGACAGCCAGGGCGATTGGAATGAACTGACCCATGGCTCAGGCGCCTCCGCCGTAGAGATTGAAGTTGGCATCGCGGTTGGCCTGCCGACGGGCGGCCTCCTCGCGGCGCTGTTTGACGAACCCGCCGATCGTGGCGAACTGGTCGCCCAGCTGCTCGCCGTAGGCTTGCGACTTGGCGCTCTCGAAGTTGGAGCGCAGGCCGGCCGCCGCCTGAGTCGCCGCGGTGGTCGCGTCAAGGCCGGAGGTCGCCAGCTGGATCAGGCGCGCGCGTGCATCCTGGTCGGCTGCCTCCAGCTGCGCGCCGGCGCCCTGCGCCCTGCTCTCAACATTGAGCAGGCCGCGGTTGTAGTCGTCGGCCATCCGCCGGTTCTGGTCCACGTTGACGCTGCCGCCGGTGAGGCCGCCTCGCGCCAGCGAGAACCGCAGCTCGCGGCTGGCGTCGGTGTTCTGGCGATTCAGGTCCTCCAGCGCGCGCGTGCGCACCGCAGACACGAAATCGCTGATATCGCGCTCGCGGGTCGGGTCGTTGAAGACCTTGTTCACCCGCTCCTGCGTCGCCTTGATGTTGGCCTGACGCTCCATCTCCAGGCGCGCGGCCACGTCAGCGGCGGACTCGCCCTGCTTCTGGGTCTTCGTCAGGCCGAGCGGATCGAGCCACTTGCCCGCACCGGACTTCTGGATTGTCCCGGTCGGGTCGGCCCAGTTGCCCTTGCCGATATTGCCGCCGCCCGCCATCAGGCCTTCTCCTTGGTTCGGGAAAACACCACCGCGTCCGCGCCGTTGGCGCAGTAACCGCGCAGGGTTGCCTCTCGCGTGTAGCCGAGCGACCGCTCGTACCACTCGAACGTCTTTTCACGGCCGGCCAGCCCGATGAGCTGCAGTCGGTGCACCTCGGGGCGCGCCAGCATCCGGTCATTGAGCCTGCGGGTGACCTTCGTGATGGTCCGCCAGTGCTTCTCCCATCCATCCATCGTTCCGAGCTGCCAGCCCTCCCAGACGCCCGGGCGCACCTGCCAGAACCCACCGGCCACGACGGGCACGTTGTCGGCCAAGATGACGAACTTCGGTCCATACACCGCCGCCATGCGCAGGACTGCCGGCTGCGGGTCGTACTCGGTATCACCGGTGACGGCCAGGTCCTGCTCGATCTCGTCCGGACGCATGTGTCGCGCCAGATAGGCGAGGTCTTCGATCAGAACCTGTTCGGACGTGATGATATGGGTCACGGACCGTTTCCAAAGTCATAGAAGGACAGCTGCGACTGCTGCAGGCTCCAGCGCTGACCTGGCGCAAAGTCAATGCGCAGGCTGAAGGTCGGGGCGGCCATCGGCAGCGGGATCACACCACCCGGCAGTGTGTCCGGATCAATGGCATATGGCTCGGTGAAAGCTGCCAGGTTGCGCTGGTCATATCCGATGCTCACGCTCGGTGCGCCTTGGCTCACGATGTCGAACCCCTCCATCATCTTGGTCACTCCCGGCGTGCCGAAATCGAGCCATGGCCACTGGACCGCGCCGCCAAACGGGATCGCCTGGCCGCCGACGTCATCGCTGACCGCAAAGTCCGTAACAACGCTTATTTCATCGCCGTGGCGCACATACAGATCGTTGCCGAGTTGCGTGAACGCATCAACGGAGAACGGGAACAGATAGCGACTCCACGCCCCCTTTTTCCCTGATCCAACCATGGTGTAAACAAATACAGTGGAACTATGCGAATAGACCTTTCGTTCAGGCCGATATTCGATACGGCCGACCCAGTTGCGGCACTGGATGTAGCAGGACTCGTCATCGAAAAGAACTCGCGTCGCTTCGGCCCCATCCATCGACGCATGCAGGACTCGGGGACCTGCTAGCGTCCAGCTGACGATGTTGGCGAACTGAGCGCCAGCAGCCGCACCGCCCGGGATAGCCGCATATATGGCACAGATGGTGTCGCCGTCTATGCCGAACCCACGGAAAGCGCTCAGCGTCAGGCCGAACGCCCGTTCATGCACCAGAACGAGGTCTGCGGAGTACTCCTGGAACCGACCGTCCTGCGTCACAACAAAAATGCGGCCGTCGCGCGCTCTCGTCATCCAAAAGCGTGGGTTTACTGTGGTGCCGACACCTTGGACTACCGCTGATTGGGGGATGGCAGCGCCGGTAGGGCTCAACGGGAACCTGTAAATCACGTTGTTGGCCTGCGAGGTCATACGTACGCCGATGTAGACCTCCGACTCAGTCATCCAGACGAGACCGCCATACTCTGGCGCGTACCCATCCTCATTAAACCACCAGGAAGCGGCTTTCCCCTGCGGTTGGTAGTAACCGGTGTACAGACCTCCAAGAATCGTTTTGCAATAGCCAAACTGGCCATCCGCGCTGATCCCAACACGGCTCTCGTTCATCGCGCGCAGATAGAGCCGGGCATCGCCAAACGTAGAGCCATTCCAAATGACAACTTGGCTTTCGTCGTTGGGCGCGAGGAGGTAGTTGTAGTGCCTGTAGCCGAACGCTCCGCTCGGAGCCAGCGTGTCAGGCGAATAAGCAGCGCCGATCCCCCCACTCTTCAGCGGGTAGATGTAGGCGCTTTTGTATGTGCCGCTCAAGGTCAGGGTGTTTGTGACCGAAACGCCAATGACACCGGGGATTACGCCGGTCTCAGCAGGCGCGGGAACTTCGGAAATCGAAAGCCAGTATTGGCCGGCACCTGGGTAGTAGGTCCCGACCACCTTCCCCCCGTTCTGTTCGCCAACTGCCATTGCGGCACGGATCAGCGTGTCGATCGGTGCCCCGACGTCGCCCGCAGATAGATTCTCTGCTGCGTTGGCGATACCGACGGTCCTGACGCCAAGCTGGGACAGGTAGAACATGTCATTTGCAACCGGGATTGCTGCTTTTGGCCATACAGAGCCAATACCATCCATCTGGTCGAGAATTGCCATCGCCGCAGGGTCGGGATCGACTTGCCAGTTCTGGAAACTGCTGGCGTTGAAGGCGACCAGGTTGGCGCGGTACTGCTGGAGCACGGCCATATCGTTGGAGTTCGCCTGCTGCAGTCCGGTCGGCAGGTATCCGGCGTCATCAGCAGTACTCCAGTCCAAGGGGTTGGCAGTGGCACAGAACTTGACGATGTCCTTGTCCACGGCAAAAACCTTGCTCGCCACAATCGCGACCACCTTCGAATTGGGGCAGCGCTCATCCTCGACGCGCCGGGATACTGCCTCCCAATTGATAGTTCCGTCTCGCACCATGCCACCGATGCCATTTGGCCAGGTCGGCTCGGTTGCGCCGCTTACGTACCGCGGCGATGCCGTCCAAGTTATGCGACTGGTGGTGACCGCCTCCCAGATGACGTCGTTGTCCACAACCTGCAGGCCCAGGATGCCCGGCCAGGCCGGCTCATTGGCACCCGAGGTGCCCGATTCGGGCTGCACCGCGCGATACACCAGTCCATTCGGCAGTCCAGCGCTGGCCCCGGACACGGAGAGGTTGTCGCCGAAGATCGCATGGTTGTGGTCGGCGACTGACGTCAGGTGGATTGCCGCGCGCGCGTACGCCGCGCCAGCAGGACACACAGCATCGACCTTCGACTGATGCCAGGCGCCGCCCGAGCCACTGTCGACCACATTGCCCTTGTCGATCGACAGCTCGACGTTGGTGGCGCTGTACCAGCGGACCTCCGCCCAACCGGCAGTGGCACCGGCGACCGACGCGCCCTGCTGGATCATTGCCGTGGCCGTCAGCGTGGCGCCTACGGGCACAACCAGCTGCGCGTTGTTGAGCGCCACGCCATCAGGCTGATTGCCGGGGAGCTGTACGCACCCGCCGCCGCCATAGCCGCCTGACGCCGTGTAGGCGGCCGAACCGCTGAAGGTCCAGCCCGTCGCTCCGGCGAAACCGCCGTTCGTCACCTGCGGGTTATTCGGCGCCGGCGCGGTGACAGGCTGCACCAGATCGCCCGGGAGGTAGAAGTTACCGGCCTGCCAGAAGGGAGCAGCCATTATTGAGCCGCCTGGGAGCCGCTGCCGGAGCTGCCGCTGAACTTGTAGCGGTCAACGATCTGCGGCGGCAGCGAGATGTTCGGGTTTTCCGGGTCGATGGCGGCGGGAACGGCCACGTCGCTGTCCTCGAAGGTGGTGGCGCCATCCGCAGCCGGCCACGCAGGCTCCGTCGGGCCAGACTTGGGAGACGGGCCGAACACGTCGGTCGCGGTGTATTTGAAGCCGTTGTCGACGGTCGGAACGATCACATCGCCGAGCGAGCGAGCCACGTTCTTCACCCAGACCTGGAAGGACTGCGTGCCACTGGACAGACGGTAGGCGATGCCGTTGGCGGCGCTGGGCGTGACCAGCGCGCCGGGCAGATAGGACTTATTCGGCTGCCAGACGGTGCCGCGCTCGAGCCAGTAGTGGAAGACGTCGCCGTTGGCGAACTCCGGCACCACGTACAGGTAGCCGAGGAACGGCCCAGCGAAGTGGATGTCCTTGAGCGGCATGTCGGGGATCGAGGGGTGATTCAGCACTTCGCACTCGACCGTCGGCGATGCGGCGGGAATCGTGCGGGTAACGTGGCTGAAGACGATCAGCTTTCCGTCGTAGGCGCACATGCCCTTGGTCCCCTCGGGCAGCGTGATCTTGTTCTGCGTGCCAGGCCGCTGCCGGATGACGCCAGCCTGATCGACGTAGCCGTCCACCAGGTCATAGAGGGTGTTCGGGTCCGCGCCGCCCTTCGTGCGCAACCGGTTGATGCCGCCCTTGGCCGCATTGAGCGTGACGAGACGGCCGGTCATGCGAATGGCACCTCAGGCTTCGGGGGCACATAGACCCACGGCGAGCCGACCGGCGGACCCGGGATGTAGCGCGCCGTGGCGTGCGTGCCAGCAACTAGGTTGGCGATCATCACCTCCAGCTGCTGGACGTAGGTCTGCGCGTCTGCCTGCCGGTAGTGCTGCTTGCCGTTGTAGAGCGCCAGCAGGAACACGATCTCGCTGTCGATCGTGGTCTTGTCCGTGTCCTCGGTGAAGCGGTCGAGGTCGAACTTGCCCTTGATGACAAGGTTGCCCAGCGTCTCGTCCGGCGCCGGCGAAATCTCGATGCAGTTGCGGAACTCGTAGCGCTGCGGCAGGCCCGTCAGCTCGTTGGTCGTGTACGCGCGCGGGTTGATCCCGGGCAGCATCTCGCTCCACACGCCGTCGCGCTCGCGTCCGACCCACGTCACCTGGCGCGGGTTGATGATCTTGGAGCAGGACTGCGGGGCGCTCTGCTCGTCGTTGTCGGGGTAGTCGTACAGGCGCTGCCCGGCCACCAGCGGCCAAGAGAACCAGCGTTCCGTCTTGAACTCTCCGTTCGGACGGCGGTAGAGCGCCACCTGGGCGCTCTGCAGGATGTCGTTGAGCAGCTCTTTCATGCCCGGAGGCGGGTTGGCCGCCTGTGCAGCGAAGCCCAGCCGGACCATCAGCCGCTTGCGCAGCTCGGCCAGCGTGGCGTTTCCGTCATTGCTGGCGCAGGCGCACTGGATGGGATCGGTGATGCTCATGGGCCGCCTCTTGAAGGGCGGGCCAGGTTCCCCCAGCCCGCCGGATTGCTACTTTCCGCGGTGGATCAACCGCCCAGGGTGCCGTGCGCGCCGGCCTGCGCCGCGTCGTACAGCGCCTGCAGCTCGGCCTTCGGGGCGTTGCCCTTGTGCTCGACGCCCAGACGGGTCAGTTCCTCGCGGAGTTCGGCGTGGGACAGCTCCGGCTGTTCCTCGCTGACATCGGCAGTGCCGCCGGCCTGCGCCGCGTTGGCCGACTGCTGCCGACCCTTCTGGCCCGGACGCGCCGGCAGACGGCTTTCGACGACAGCCTCGGACTGCTTCGAGAACGTGTCGCGGCCCTGGACCATGCCGAGCTCCTTCGCCACGTCGGCAATGCCGCGCGGGAAGACCTGATCGACGATCGGGCGGTACTTGTCGCCGTACTTGGTGACGAGGCGCTGATACTCCTGCGCACCATTGTTCGGCAGTTCGATGGCGTGATAGTCGTCGTTGAGGACGGTGATGTTGTCCTCGCCATGGATCAGCTCGAGGATCGGCACTTCGTGCTCGAAGAACGAGTCGGTGATGGTCACCTCCGAGCTGCGCTGGATGGCGATCTGCTGCAGGGTGACAACTACGGTGTCGTTGCTCATATTCCCTCCTCGGGAATCTGTGAGCGGCCCTGTCGCGCAGGGCCGCGAAGGGGGATCAGCCGGCCGACATGTAGACCGTGCCGGCGGCGGACAACTTGATCCACTGCGGCAGGTTCTGGACTTCGGTCTGGCTGTTGGCGGCCAGGGTGGCGAGCGTGGTGTAGGTGCCGGCCTGCGTATCGGCGCCCTGCAGCGTCGCCGCGGTGCCGGTCAGGTTGGCGAACGTGGCGCTGCCGCCGCGCAGGAACGGGCTGGTGCCAGTCTTGAAAGCGGTATCGGTGACGGGAGTGGACTTCATGGGCGGTTCCTCTGTATCCGGGGGAAAGCCCCGGCCGAAGCCGGGGCTACCAGGTCAGGCGATGGACAGCACGGCGTGCGCGTTTCGCTTCTTCGCGGTCAGGCCGTACTTGCTGGTCTGGGCGTAGTAGGTCACGTAGCGATCCGGCAGCTTTTCCGGCTTGCGCTTCTTCATCCACTGGCCCGGCAGCGGACGGAACTTCAGGAAGTTCTCGTTGATGAAGTAGCAGCGCTTGGTCCACGGGTAGGTGATCGCACCCAGCTTCGCGTCGAGCAGTTCGAAGGTCGGGTCCCACACCACCTCGAGGCCCTTGTAGTAGACCGTCGAGACGCCCGGATCGAGCGCGGTGCCGCCCTTGGGGGTGACGATGATCTGCCGGTTGACCTCGATCTTCGCCTCAGCCTTGTAGGCGTTGAGGAAGGCCTGGCCGCACACGATCTTGGTCGGCAGGCCGCCGCCATAGCGCATGCAGGCGTCCCACATGGCGTCCATCGCAGCCACCACGCCATTCAGCGGGATCGCCATGCTGGCGTTGTTGCGCCAGTAGGTGCTGGTGCTGGCGTTGATGCCGCCGACCACATCGCCGGTGCCAGGGGTGGTGGAGATGATGTGGTCAAGGCCGGGGACAGCCTTGGCGGACTGCGAGCCGTTCTGCAGGACTTCCAGCGCCAGACCTTCCTGCGTGCCCTGCTTGAGGGCCTGCCAGCTGGTCTTGAACAGGTTGACCAGCTGCACCTTCTCGGTCGAGCTCGGCACGGCGACGCCCTCGTCGTCGATGCTGATGCCGTTGGCGATCAGGCGGTCCTCGTCGAACCAGAAGCCCTCGTGGTTGCTGTAGTACTGGAACTTGGCGAAGCGGTTCGGGTCACGCTCGTTGTAGGTGACCTGGTCGGCGCCGCTGTAGTTCTGGTAGTTGCTGTCGTTGGAGACAAACAGCTTCTCGTTGAAGATGCCGTTGCCGAAGATCGACTCTTCCTTGCCCTGGATCAGGATGTCGAGGGTTCGGTGGGCGACAGTGATCTGGTCGATCGGGTCGTTCTTGGCGTAGCTCTCCAACGTGTAGTTGGCGCCAGCCGCAATCTGTGCGGTGCTGAAAGGCATGAGGGTGTCCTCGAATGGGGAATGGTTTTGAGATGTCCATCCACGTTCGAGGGGGCGAGGCCTCTTACTGCCCTACCGGGCGCGACTCCGGCGTACTGCATGCGTGGCGCGGTTGTCAGCCGCAGGGGTAGATTGCCCCCACAGTGAAACGCGTCAACGGATACAAGAAACCCCGCCGGAGCGGGGTCTTGTTGGGTCAGGCTGCAGCGTTGTTCGCCTGCTCGATGCCGAAGTCCAGCGCCTTCATCGGGTCATCGAACGCCGGGGCCATCGCCGGGCGCGGACCAGTCGGACGCAGCGGGCCGGGTCGCGGCAGTGCAGGGGCGGCGGGAGCCGCAGGAGCAGCGGCCGCCGGCGCCTGGATGCGTGCATACGCAAGAGCCGTTGCCTGCGGCCACTGACTCGGATGCAGCGTGGCGCGGATGTGGGCCACGGCCTCGTTGAGCGCCGGTCGCTTGGCCAGGTAATCCGGGTCCCGCGCACGTGCATCAGCGTCGAACTCTTGCAGCCAAGCAATGCCGCCCTGCTCCGCCTGCTGCTGCGCCTGGCTCTGTTCCTGCTCACGCTGCTGGGCCTGCGTGGTGACGGCCGACTTGGCGCGCTGGCCAGCGATCTCGACCGCGCGCGCCTTGGGCAGATCACCCGCCTCGACTTCCGCGCGGAGGTCCGGATGCGCGGCAAGCGGATCGTGCACCCCCGGGACTTCCTTACCGAGCATGGTGGCCAACACGCGGAGTTCCTGCTCCATGACGGAGTAGGCCTTCTCCGCCGAGGCGACATCACCCTTGCTCGCCTTGGCGATCAGGCCCAGATAGTCCAGCGCCTGCCCGTACTGCTCGGGGTTGGCGCCGGTGTCCATCACCATCTTGACCATGTCCTCGCCCACCTGGGAGCGCTGGATCAGGTCGGGCAGCTTGGAGATGTCCTCGATGCCGGCCTGCTTCAGCGCGTCACGGATCGGGGCCAGCTCTTTGACGTCGGCGGCCAGGGCGCGGAACCGTTCGGCCGACTTCTCCTTCAGGCCGAGTTCGCCGATCTCCTTCTCGGTCTCTGCGTCCGCAGCAGGCGGCGCGGCAGGCTCGGTGGGCGGCACTTCCGGGTCCGCTGCGGGATCGGCCGGCGGCGGATCACCTGCGGGCGGGTCCTGCGGCGCCGGGTCGGCGGGTGCGGGATCAGCGGCCGGCGCCGGATCGACCGGCTCGGCTGCAGGGGCAGGATCGGGCTGGCCTTCATCGGCCGATGCGATGCCTGCGTCCAGCGCAGCCAGTGCATCGGCGGTGGCGTCTACCGGTGCCGGATCGGTGCCCGGCTGGATGTTGTCGTTCGGGTCCATCACTTGCTCCAGGTTGCGAATACCCGCCAGATGGCGAGCGAGAGTGGGTGGTGTTGCGCCGTCCAGGCGGTGTAGATGCGGCTCATGCGGCCGCCGGACTTTCGGGTCGCTCGTACTCGCCACGGGCGCGATACACACGGATCAGCAGCACATTCCAGTAGGCGATCATGCACTTGGCCTGCGTCACGAGATCGTTCCGTTCGTCCTCGGAAAGGCCGGCATAACGCTCCGTGGTCAGGAAGGCATTGAGTTTGGCGATCCGGTCGTCCAGCTCCGTCTGCTCGGCGACCATGCGTTGCACATGCGGCGGAAGGTGGCCGACGTGCCCCATGGGCAGGTATGCGGCCTCGAACGTGTCTTTCGGCGACCAGCTGATATAGCCGTCTTCGTACTTAACCGAATAGCCATCGACGCCGTCCTTCTGCGCCGGCCACGCCTCGATGATCTTGGTCCCTACGTAGTGCTGGGTCATTTCGTGCTCCTATCAGGCTGCGAGTGGATCGGCGGACGGATCACCGCCGGGAGGTGCTGATTCCATGGGCGGCTGCTGACCGCCAGGACCGGCCGCCGGCTGAGGCTGCGGCGGCTGGACAGGCTGCGAGCCGTCGTTCTGCGGGATGAGTTGGTCGATATCGATGCGCTCGCCGCTGCGTTCGGCGGTCAGGCGCATGAGCTGCTCGATGGCGTCGGCCATGGACTCGGGCGATGCACCGCGCAGCTGGCCGATCTGGGTGATGCCCTGCTGCAGCAGCGGCAGCAGGTTGGCCCACGACTGGCGCTCGAGCGCGGTGTTCGGCTTGCCGGACGAACCGGCCCGAATCTCGATGCGCACGAACTCGGTGAGGTCGTCCGGGCCCATGTACGGCGGCCAGAACGCCGACGGGCCGGCGATGAAGCGCACGTCCTCGTCGGTCAGATACACGCGCGAAATCTCGCAGGTGTACTGGGCAAGGTCGCTCAGGACCGATTCGAGGCTGTCGCGACGGCTGCTGCTGCGCGCCTGGAAGCCCTGCTGCTGGATGTCCGCCTCGGTTGCGGTCTTGGCCGTATTGACCGAGCCGGACAGCGCCTCCTGGATACCCCAGATGCGCTCAAGCTCGGTGGTGATACCGACGCGGCTGTAGACCGCCGGGTCCATCTGCGGGTAGCTGATTGGCATCAATAGGTTGCGCAGATCGACGTTCGGCTGCGTCGTCTTGATCGCCACGTACTCGCCGCTCTTGGCCTTGACCAGCTTCTGGACCTCCTCCGCCTCCATGGCGCCAGCGTTGAACCCCATCTTGGGGATGATGCGGCGGCGATGCTCAGCCTCAGCCGAGCCGATGCGGTTGTACTCGTCCATCAGCTTCGTGGAGCGGGTGACCAGGCTCTGCGGGTGGCGCTGGCCGTCGACCTCGGATGTGCACAGCACGAAATACGGATAGAACCGGGTCGTGGCCGGCGGGTTGAACCCCGGCTTGACCCAGTACGGCACGCCGGTGATGCCGGTCAGGACCGTGTTGCTTACCGAGTCCCACAGCTCGACCACACGCAGGAAGCTGGTGGCACCGGTGGTGGAGTTGGTCGTGTAGGCGTCGGCATCCGCCGCGGTGACGCCCTCGGACATGGCGCTGACGCTCTCGTCCTTGCCCATGCACGGCTTGCGCGGGTAGTACCTGGTCGCCTTGCCCAGAATCTCCTCGGCGCGGCCCTTCTCGTCGTACTGCGCGAGGTACGGGCCGAACTGCGCCAGAGCGTCCTCGTAGGAGATGAACGACAGTTCCCCGTTCCACGGCGCGTCGAGGTGGTTGGCGATGGTGAAGCCCGGCGCTACCTGGAAGTTCTCGCCGTCCACGTTGTCGATGACGTAGCCGCGGGCCACCACACGCTCGGCACCGCTTTGGATCGTCTCCAGCTGGCGCTCCAGATCAGCGATTTTGGCCTCCTGGTCATTGCCGAACACACCCTTGACCGTGTCCCAAGCACCGGCGATCACACCGGCCGAGCCATCTTCCAGCTCGGTCTGGAGCGCCCGCGCCCGCGAGATGTTCTGCTGAAGGTCGTTGATCGCCGTCTGCGTCTCGGGCGAAATCTCGGTCCGCTCCTGCCATGAGGCCTTGAGCACGCCGGGGCCGATCGTCAGCGAGGAACGCACCCACGGCCGGCCGCGGCGCTTGAGGTTGGCGTCCTTCCACATCTGGGTGCCGACCGCTTCCATCGTTTCGCAGAACTGCTTCATCTCGCGGGAGCGGCGGGCGTACTGCTTGCGCAGCTTCATCACCTCGATGCTCACCAGCTTGTCCACCCCGCCCTGCGCGGCGAATGAGTCCTGCGCCTGCTGGCTCTGGGCGAGCGCTTGGTCTTCCGGCACACCGGCGGCGACCAGCTCGACCGCCACGCGGCGACCAACTTCCATCGCCTCATCCTCAGCCTGCTGCTGCAGCTGGGCCATGAGCTGCTCGTTCGACTCGACCACGTCGCGCAGCTGCTCAGGCGTGGGCATCCGGTGCGCGGGCCCGGGCGTGACGTCGAAGTCCGGGTTGCGGGCGTAGAGGAACGACTCCTGGATGTCGATGTAGGTGCCGATGAGGTTGGCATCGACCAGGAACCCGGAGTCGCCGCGTGCCTGGCGACGGTCGCGGGCGTACTGCCGCCGGGCGTCCACGTCGTACTCCCGGGCCTCCTCAAACCGCGCCATCCAGCGCCTCACGTCCGCCTGCTCGCGGCTCAGCTTCTTGGCACGCGCAGGATCAGGGTCTGCGGCCATCGCAATGCCGGTTTCGAGGGCGGCAATCGGCTGGTCAGTCATGGCGGATTCGCGAGGTCATTTGTCCTCACGTTGCCCGTTCTGGCTATGGCTTCAACGGTAGTAGTTGGCTGCGCGCTCTTCGTCGGCGCGGTCTGCGGCATCGCGCTGGGCGAACCACTTGTCGGTGAACGCCGCCGCCGGCGCCGCTTTCTTCTCGGGCGGCAGGCTGCCGTCGCTCATCAGGTCCAGGCCGCGAGCCAGCAGGCTGCCAACGTCGACCATGTCATCCCGCTTGCCGTCCTCACCGGTGAAGGCGCACAGCTGGTCGATCAGGCGATCTCCCCAGTCGGTGTTGGGGATGTGCACCGAGCCGGTGGCCGCGCGGGCCGCGAAGCCCAGGGCGCGATCGGCCTTACTGCCGGCGCTGGCCAGGCCCTCACGGTGGATGAAGGTCTGCTTCTCCCGCATGGCCTTGTTGATGGCGCCATCGACCGCGCGCAGGATCACGCCCTTCTCCTCGAAGGCGATCAGCGGCTTGCTGCGGCGGATCATCTGGAGCCACGCATTGATCCATACGGAGGGGTCTTCCTGCCCGCTCCACCAGTCGGTGAACCAGATGTCGCCCACGTGGTCCAGACCGGCGCAGCCATGCTCGGTCCAATCGGGGTCGGCCTCAGGGTCGTCCGCGTCGGGCGCGCCGGCGTAATCGCTGGCCAGGTACTTGCGCAGTCCGCCCGGCTCCTCGCCCAGGTTGAAGCGCTTGAACCAGTGCCGCTTGAACAGGATCCCGGCCCTGGCGCGAGGCTGGCCGCCGAAGATGTGGTCGTGCAGGTCCTGCGAGATGGCCAGCGTCTTGAGCCGCTCCGTCTCCATGGCAGGGTTCCACCACGGGTTGTCCTTCCAGTTGATCTGGATGACGGTGGCGTCCGGGTCATCCCCCAGCACCCAACGCTTGTACGCGTAGTCATCTTCCTGGTCGGGGTTGAACGTCACCCAGATTTCGGCGCCGGTGGTGCGCACGATGGTCGGGATCAGCTTGTTCCAGCTGTTGGCCGAGACGTTGGACGCCTCTTCCACCCACACCAGCGTGGCCCCTTCGAACGACTTGATGCTGTCGGCCGTGTGGTCCTGCAGGCCGGAGAAGCTGAAGGTCGAGCCGGTCAGCAGGCAGGTGATCCCGTCCTCGGCCTTCTTGTTGATCTTGAAGTAGGCCGACAGCCCCATCCGGTGGATGTAGTCCTCGATCACCCGCTTGGACGACTGGCTGATCGACTTTTGGATTTCGCGCACGCACAGGATGCGGTGCTTGGCCTGCATCGAGAGCATGACCAGTATCTGGGCCACGCTGTGGGACTTGGCCGAGCCTCGCCCGCCGTACAGCACCTTGAACTGCCGCGGCTTCAGCACCGGTATCAGCTTGACCGGAAGCGTCAGCGGCGTATGCGGCTCCAGCTTCCGAGGCTGAGGCGGCTTGGCGGCCCGCTTCATTTGTCCCTGGCGGGCGGGGCCACCGGCATGATGTAGAACGGCGGCGGGGCCGGCAGCTTGTCGCCGTCAGCGTCAGCCAGCTGGACCTTCTCACCCCACTTCTTTGGCGTCCGGCGGGCCATCTGCCACTTCAGGACGTCGATCATCACCCGCTTCTGATCAGGCGGGATCTCCAGATCGAACGCGATTTCACGCATCCGCTCAGCGTCCAGCTCATCGCCCTGTTCACGCGCGCGGGCGTACATCTCGCGGAACTCGTGGCGCTCAGCCAGCCACCGATAGGCCGTAGCCTCTGACGGCATGCCCGGCTGCTTCAGCGCTTCTCGCAGAGTCTTGTGCTCAGCGATGAGGGTGCAGATGTCCGCCGCCAGCCTGGCGCTGTAGCCGTTCGGGCGGCCTACGGGCTTGGCGGCCTTCTTGGCCTTCGCGGCAGCTGGCTTTTTACTGGGCATTCCTCGCCTCGAACAGCTTCAGCGGAACCCCGCACAAGAATGCCTCACCCTTCCGGATGCTCTCCATGAAACCGCCCGGTGACCGCAAGATGCGGGTTCGCGCCGAGACGGCCTCCATCAGGCTGATCGCCTGCGTGGGCGTAACCAGGAAACACTCCGGCTTTACTCTGTGGTTCGCCTCATAGGCTCTGATCTGGTCGCACGCCCAGTCCATGATGGTGTAGGTCATGACGCCACCTGATCAGCCAGCCGCTCCCGGCCAGCCTTGGTCACAGCGAACCGGCCGCCCTTCTCCTGCACGTAGCCGTGGCTCACCAGTGCATCGAGCAGCCCGTCCCCACCCTGGTGGTGATCGCGCCACTCCTGCCGGTCTACCGAGAACTCGCCTGCGAGGTAACGCAGGGCCTGGGTGATCTCGTTCTCCATCACCGCAGGCCCTCCTCGGTCGCACGGGCGGAGATGGTCACGGTTCCGGGCTGCAACCCTTCCCCGCCGCCGCAACGCGGCAACCCGTTCCCTCGGTGCTGGCTGTTGCCCACCTGCCAGCTGGGGCTACCGATACGTCCCTCGGTAGACGGGTTGATGTGACTGGTCATGCGGCGGCGTCCATGGCGGTGAACAGATCGAGCTGCAGGGTCAGGCTGGGCGCTGCCGGGGGCGGAGGGGCGATGCCCAGGTGCTCCCGGATGTCGTCCAGCACAGATGCCGCTGCCGATGCGTCGGCCTTGGTGAATCGGTACACCCCCACGAACCAAGGCCAGTACGGCGACCGCGGCCCCTGCCGGAGCATCTCCACGGCCACCGGCTTGTCCTCGGCAAGCACGAAGGCCTGCGAGGTGCTGGGGTCGATGAGCAGGCAGCTGGTCAATCCGCATGAGCGCTGGTTCTCTGTGATCCGGGGAACGATCCGGGAAACCGCCTCGATCGGGCTGGCTGGGTCCACGACGCAAAGCGGCCGCGGCTTCCACACCTGCCTGAAAGCGACACCTGTAGTTCTACCGGGACGGGCTTTGGCTTCAACGGATTTGCCCATGTTTCGATCTCCCCTGCGGAGTGGGATCACGGTTGTCATGCACGCACCTGTCGTTCGAGTTTTCTTGCCGCCCGGCGGGACTGGAACCGCATGGTTCCCCTGTGACCGGCCGATGCCAGAATCCCTGCCGTCGCCATGTTGCTGAGGCTGCGGGCGAACTTGGCGCGCAGCGGCGCATCGCCGATCCCCAACCCATCGCACACGTCGCCGGAGAAGTGCCAGCCCGGGTTGTCGGCCAGCCACTGCCTGATCTGTGCGGCACGGGTCAAAACTCCTCCCTCACCCAACCGCCGCCGCGAGACTTCGCGACTGCCTTGAATGCGATGAAGCGGAACGGGTACTGGTCGGCGGCGACCTTGATCTTCACGCGAGCGTCGTCGGTCCAGAAGCCTTTGATCTCGTGCATCTCCATGACGCCATTTCCGGACATGACCGCGAAGTCAGGGGTGTAGAACGTGCTGTCGGCCAGGCGCAGCTTCACGCCCTCGAAGCGGAACCACTCGACATCGCCGGACAGACGCAGCCGCTCCAGGTGCGCCGCATAGGCTGCCTCGGTCTTGTTCATCTGGCCGGGCTTGAGGCGGCCGAGGGCGTAGTGCTTCATACCGCAACCTTCACAGGCTTCGCGGATGCGATCAGCTCCTTCTCCCTCGCATCGAAGACTGCGATGCAAGCGGCTGTCGATGCACGGACCATGGATGCACAGGCCACAAGCTCTGTCGCACGCTCTGGCGGAAGCGTCTTCGCGATTTCCATCACCTCTTGGTAGGCTGATTCGATCTCGCTCATGCCGCCAGCCTCCCCTGTCCGTTGAGCCTGGCCAAAGTCACCGCCAGCGCGTCGATCTCGTCCATCTTCATGACGGTCCACATCACCCGTCGGCCGTGCAGCCCGTTGGCGCTGCCCTGGTGGCAGTCCTTGCACAGGGCGACCACCGTGAAGTGCTGGCCCTGCTTGATGTGGTGGGCGTCGGATGGCGCCGGAGCGTCGCAGACCGAACATGGCAGCCACTTCACCGCCTCGATGTGGGCTGACTCGGCAGCGGTGAAGGCCTTGGAGTTCTTGGATCGCATCAGGCGGACTCCTGCACCATGCAGCCGGCCATCGACTCGATCTGCTCGGCGGTGCACTTCGGCCAGTAGGTCGCTGCCAGGTGCCGGCACAGCCCGCGCATGACCTCGCGAAACTGGCCCTCGTCCATCGACTCGAACGACAGCGACTGCGGGATTCGGGCCACGTAGGAGCCGCCGCCGCTGGGTAGCAGACAGGCGATCTCCTCGCAGCCCACGCCCGACTCGACCTGTAGCCGCTTGAGCACCTTGTGCGGGTCCATGCCGGTGAAGGCGTCCAGGTTCTCGGCGCACAGGGTGCCCAACTGGTGGGCCAGCCGGTGGAACTTCGGGTTGCGCGGCTTCTTGAACTCGGCGAATACCAGATCGCCCACGCTGTAGGAGCGCTGGCGCAGCCGGGCGGCAGTGGTGGTGTCGGCTACCCGGAAGCATCCCTTGTCGACTCGAAGGGCAAAGCGCTCGGGCGCCGGGGATTTACGGAGGGCGGTCATCGGGATATCTCTGGCGCTGCCGGGAGCGGCTGCCAGTGGGTCAGCCCCTGAATGTCGTCGTGGTGATCGCCGTCGTCCCAGGTGGCATAGCCGACGTTGAAATAGGCCGCGACCATATCTCCGTCTCCGAACAAGAGGAGACGCGTTCCGTCCCGTGGCGCGGTCTCGATGGGCTGCCACCGCAGTTTGAGCGCGGCGCGCAACGCGCGCATCACCGCATGAAGATTGATCACCGTCATCATCGAGCCGTACTCGAACGCCTCGTCCCGAATGTCCGGGCACTCGGCCTTGAGCAGCTCCCGCGCCTTCTTCTCGATGTCGCTCATGCCGCCCTCTCCCTCTTGATCTCGCTGTCTCGCTCGTCCCCGATCCACGTGCGGATGAACCACGCCACGTTGCGCCGGGCCATGTGCACCGCTGCGGCGATCTCGTCCACGCTGCAGCGCTCGGCGTGCAGCAGCCGGATTGCGGATGCCTTGCTCATCCCCGGCCTCCAACCTTGCGGCCAGGCCGCAGGTCCCAGCCCAGCTCCGCCGCTGCCGCTTCGGCACGCTCGGGATTGGCGGGGATCGGAACCTTCGCCAGAACCAGCTGCTCGCGCGGCGGCATCGCCTCCAACAGGTCGGCCGGCGTCGGCCACGTCTTGCGCTGGCGGCACAGCACAGCGAACCCGCGTTTGAACCGCGGCGAGTCAAGCTGCGCGTCGTACTGCCGGCCCTCAGTGATTGCCTCCAGCCAGACGGCGGCGGTCAGCTGGATGACCTCCGCTGCCGGCGTACGCTCCAGGCCCAAGCACATCAAGCGCTTCAGCCCCTCCGAAATTTCCCGTTTGATCCAGTCCGCCATTTCCAAAATCCTCCAATGCCATCAAGCCCTGCGCCGTTTTGCCCATCTGCTGCGGTTGTCGCCCACCGGGTCCGGCGCGCTGTTTTGCCCTCGATGCCGCCGCCATTAGCCACGGAGCGGGATCGCTGATGTCCTCGGATTCGGCTCGGTACAGCAGTGCGCCGAGCTCAACGTCACCAGCGGACTGCCGCAGCTTCCCCAGCAGGCTTCGAGCCTGTTTCTCGGGAATGCCCTTGCGCAGCAGGAAGCCGAGCCCTGAGCCCCAGATCGGATCGACCGGGACCAGCTCCACCGTGGCGACGACAGGCGCCGTAGCGTCAGCTACGGAGGAATCAGGAATCAGGAAAGGGGAATCAGGAATCAGCCCGGCTCCTTCCGGAAATTCCTCGGCTTGTCCCGGATTTTCCGGAACAAGTCCCGGACTGACCTCGGCATGCCCAGAAGGAGGCGGAAATGAGCTGGCCGCCTCTTTCTTGTGTGGGTTCTGGTGCTTGGCGAAATTCAGGATTTCGATGTAGCCCCTGTCATCAACCTCGTAGCGCACGATGAACCCAGATGCCGCCAGTGCAGAAAGCCCGGCAGCCACGTCGACGTTGTCGTAGGGGAAGATCTCCGCCTTGAGCCGCTTCGGACGGTCCTCAAGGCGGCCTTCGCGGTCGGCCTCGCACCACAAGCCTTGGAACAGGATGCGGTACTCGAACGGAAGCTCCGACAGTTCCTCGTTCTTGAAGAAGCCTGGCTTGATGTTGCGAGAGCGGCTCATATCAGGCTGCTCGCGGCGCGTCATCTGTGACGCGGGTGATCGGGAACCACGTGCAGCCGTTGCGCCCGTTGCTGGCCGAACACTTGCGAACGGCGCCCCGCACGATCAGCCCGTTGCGGGCCAGCTCCGGCAGGCGGCGGGCGAGCATGAAGCGATCGAGGCCAGTGGCGCGCGCCAGTTCCAAGCTGGTGAGGCCTGGATGCTTGCGTACTGCAGAGGCGGCGACGGAGTGCTGCTGGGCCTGCAGTCCAGACGACACGATGTGCGCAGCGGCCTCGTGGCTGCTGCTGGGATCGGCGGTACGTGCGGGATGATTCATTGCCAGCTCCTCAGCCCTTGATCGGGCGGGCATGCAGCGGGATGACACGATCGGCGCGGGCCTTCTCGGCGCCCTTCTTCAGGCTGCCGGGATTGAACGCGCGCCACGGGCGGTTTTTGGCGGGAGAGCTCACGGCCACTTCACTCCTGCCTTCTCCAGCGCGCCGGAGAGCTGGCCGACCAGCTTGGTCAGTTCCGCCATCGCCTCAGCCTGTGCAGCCTCAGGGCAGGTCAGGTACTTCTCGATCAGGTAGTGGATCGGGCTGAAATCCTTGGTCGCCGCGAAGTAGCGCTCCAGTTCGTCGATCGTCATGCCGCGCAGCTTGCCGCCGCTGTCCTGGCCGGCCAGCTTCTCGGTGAGCTTGGAAGGAGACATGTCCAAACGCCCCGCGGTCTCGACCAAGCCGCGGTCATAGACCACGGTGGTCATGTGGTCACGAAGGCTGCGGTTCCTTGTCAGGCCGGATTGATAAGTGAGGCTCAGGTGGCGCATCGGGGCTCTCTTGGGGTTCTTGGGAATTCGGGGGACGACGTGTTCCCCTGAATTCCCCTGCTTGGTCGTGAAAATGGCCGCTCACCGAAACGGAGAGCAGCCAGTTGGAGATTCAGATCAGGGACGAAGCGGCCATGTCAGGCGGCCTTCTTGCGGCGGGCAGCCTTGCGGATCTCAGTAGCGGCCAAGTCGATCAGGGCCTTCCCGGTCTCGTAGGAGGGAGTGACCACGCTCCTGCGGATACGGTTGACCGTGGTCTGGTTGACGTTGAGCTCAGCGGCGATGGCCTGTTCGGTCATCCCGCCAGCCAAGAGGATCGCGATGGCGTCGGATGGGTTCATGCGCACGATTATGCATTGTTGCATTCCCACGTCAATGCATCATTGCATTCGACCCGACGAACGGTCATGTCTCACCATCTCCGCATGACATTCCTCGCGAAAAACCTCCGGTTCCTGGCGCGTAACGCTCACATCAAGCAGGCTGCACTCGGCGAGCGACTCGGGGTTCAGCAATCAACGGTGCAGCGGATCATGTCCGGGGCCACGGAATACCCTCGCCTGGACAGCTTGCTGGCGATCACCTCTTTCTTTAACTGCAGCCTGGACGACCTGATCTATCGAGACATGGAGCTAGACGGTCCCGGCTCGTCTCAGGTTATGGGATTCGCCGATGACACCATGGCTCAGGCGGTGGAGCTGCTGCACATGCTGGCCGAGCTTAGGCCAGACGACGCGAGGTTCCGCCGGGTTTCATGGCGTGCAATCCAGGTGACAGCGAAGGCCATTACCAAGGCTGAGGGCTCTCAGAAGGATGCAGTGCGCATGATCTTGGAGGAGTTGGTAAAGGAGTGAACTTGTGGCGCTGGATTCAATAACGTTAAAGACCCTTGCTATCGAACTGGCGGCTGCGCTGCCGCCAGTTGCCCCTGATGTATCGCAGGGCGCGCCCCTAGACATCTCTTCCAGAGCCAAGAAGACCAGGTCCATCCAGCGCATCGCGGATGCTTATAACTGGCATTCCGCCATCGTCCACTTCTTGGACATGAAAGACGCCTCCTACATCTCAGACCTCTCCGAACCCCAGTTGGATGACCTTCTGGAGCGGATGACAGGCTATGTAGACGCCGCAGAGATGGGCTGCAGCCTCGCGGACAGCCTTCCCGCCTACTAAGCGGGAGCCAACCAGCTTGGCAAAACCCGGGCGAAGCTGAATCTGCAACTACCGTTCGTCGGCTCGTTGAAAATAAATGCATTGATGCATTGACATGGAAATGCATGGATGCATAATCACTCCATCGCCCCACGACACCCTCACAACGAGGCGGGGCTGGAGAACGAAGATGAGCCAGCAGTCGCAGCAGCGCTTCACCCAGACCCACGGCGGCGTGCTGACCGTCATCGATTCGACCACCGGCCTCGAGTGGATCGCCAAGCCGCTGGCTGGCGAGTTCGAACACCAGAAGGCCATCGACGCCTGCGCCGCGCTGGACTTCGCCGGCCACAAGGATTGGCGCCTCCCGACCCGCGCCGAGCTGCTCACCCTGGTCGACATCACCCGCCACGAGCCGGCGATCGATACCGCGGCCTTCCCTGACTTCCCCAAGCGCGGCTGGTTCTGGACCTCCGACCTGTGCGCCTGGTCTTCGGCGTCCGCGTGGTTCGTCCTTTTCAACTACGGCTACGTCGACAACCACCCCCGCGACTACGACGGGTTCGTGTTGGCCGTGCGTCGTGCCGGTCAGTAATTGGCCTTTCTGACATAGGGGTCACGACATGCCAGCCGACTACCAGATTGCCCGTAACGACGACGCTCCGGAGCAGAACGACGAGGCCTACCAGTTCGCCTGCGATCAGGTGGCGGCCGAGCTGGAGTCCGCGGCCGAAACCGCCGACATGGTTTCGGCGTTGAGTGGATCGCGGCACGTCGTTCACTTCCTGATGTCTCAGAAGATTCCGCCGCACCTGCTGCCCTATGCCCGTGACCTCGCCGAGTTGGTCCGCAATATCTCCGACCGCGTGGATGGGCAGATGCAGACGTTGACCAGCTCCGACATGAGGGACGCCGCATGAACACCTTCGAGAACACCCGGTTCCGCCAGCTGGTCCAGAAGCGCGCCGAGAGCTTGGGCTACTGCCCGATGACTGTCCGCCAGATCGTGCGGGTGGCCGTTGCTACCGGCCTCGGCACGCTCGCGGCGCAGGCTCACCAGGTTGTGCCCTACCCGGCCAGCTCGGCGACGTGCGGTGATGCGGCATGAGCGCCTTCGCCCTAGCGGCCATCGACACGCAGATCGAAGACTGCCGCGCCACCGGGCACACCGGCAACGTTGAGAACCTGATGAAAGCCCGCGCCGCAGTCGCCGAGCTGATCGAGGCAGATGAGACTCTGGACGCTTGTCGGGATGAAATTCGACGCCTCCGCGAAAGGATGGATAACGACCGCCCGCTGCATCCCGACACTCCAGCGCTGCACCGCCTGGAGGCAGCCATCAAGCGCCGCGCTACCGCCCTCGCCCGCGTCCGGGGTGCCGCATGACCGCCGCCGACCGCGCCGCGCACCGCTACGCCATCGGCCACATGGCCGCCTACTTCCTCGCGTTCTGCCTGGGTGTTGCGTTCGCCCTGGTGGTGGGAGCGATCGCATGACCGACACCGACTTCATCCGCGCGATGCAGCAGGGCCTGCCGCCGATTGCGCCTCCTACCACGCCCGGCCTGTCCGTCACCGAGTACCGCATGGACGGCGTGCTGCTGGGCAACTCGGATATCGAGATCAACAACCACGAGGCCCTGTGGGGCATCTGCGCAGAGGAAACGAACGATGAGCAGTAAGCGCTGGAAAATCTGCGACGAGCAATGCGTTGGCGGCCTCCGAATCGTACCGGCAGAAGGTGGCCGCGGCGTTGCTGTCGTCATCCAGCGCGACCCGGACGCGCTCGGCCAAGGCGGCATCAGCGCGGAAGAGGCGCTGATTAATGCCCGCCTGATCGCCGCTGCGCCCGAGCTTCTGGCCGAGTTGGAAATGCTTTCCAGTGTCGTTGAGGGCTGCGGCATGGCCGCGATGCCGGAGGTCGAGTGTCGCCTCGTATTCGCCCGAGCCGCCATCGCCAGAGCCACGGGAGACGCCTGATGCGCCATCTGACCGCTGCCTTCCTCTGCGCCCTGGTCGCGTCTTTCTGCGCCGCCGTGGTGCTGCGCGCCCTGATCACCAATGCCGACAGTTTCATTCTGATCGGCGGTGTCGGGGTCTTGTTCTTCACCTACCGCTGCTGGGCTGAGGTCCGCCAAGCATGGCCGGCCTTCACCCGCCATCTGGCTCACCGGCGCGCCATGCGCCGCGCCGCCCCGCTGGTCCGCATCAATCTGCCCAAGGAAGATCTGCAATGAGCGCTCAGCTCCAAACCATCGCGCCGGAAGACCACGACCGCCGCCGCTTCCTGGGTGGGTCGGACATCGCGGCGGTGCTCGGCATCAGTCCGTGGAAGACCCCGCTGCAGCTATGGGAGGCGAAGACCGCTCAGGCCCTGCCGCATGACAAGCCCACTGGTGTGAAGCGCCGCGGTCACCGCTGGGAGGCTGTGGTGGCGGAGATGCTGGTCGAGCACCTTGAGCAGCAGGGCCACACGGTCGAGATCGTGGACAGCAACAAGCGCTACATCGACCCGCAACGCCCGTTCCTGGCTGCCGAGATCGACTTCGAAGTCCGTCTGGATGGTGAGAAGGAGATCACCAACGTTGAGCTGAAGACGGTCCACCCGTTCAAGGCTGGCGAATGGGGTGAAGGCGGCACTGACGAATCCCCGGTCTGGTACACCGCGCAAGGCATGCACGGCTTGGGCGTCACCGGCCGCAACCGGTGCTTGATCGCGCCCCTGTTCGGTGCCGACGAAATCCGCGCATACCCGGTACTGCGGGACGACGAAACGCTCGATGCCATGCGCCAGCGTTGCGACGCCTTCTGGCACCTGGTCACCAGCGGCGTGCGCCCTGACCCCACCACCCTTTCCGACCTCGACCGCCTTTACAAGGGCGACGAGCAGTTGCCTGCCCTGATCGCTGACAGCGAGCTCACCCGGCACGTCCTTCGCCTCCGCGCTATCAAATCTGAAATCAAAGCCCGCGAGCTGGAAGCCGAAGTCCTTGAGTTCGACGTGAAGCAGTTGATGCGTGACGCGGTGGAGCTGGTGATCCCCGATGACGACAAGAAGGTCGCGGTGGTCTGGAAGGAGCGAGCGCATTCCTGGCTGGACCAGGCCGCGCTGAAAGAGCAGCACCCCGCCGTCCACAAGCAGCTGATGCGCAAGAGCAGCACGCGCGTTTTCACCGTCAAGTAACTGAGGATTCCGATGAGCACTTCCGCACTGAAGGCTGCCGCCACCGGCACCGCCGCCCAGACCCGAGCCGAGCGCCCGGCCACCATCGCCGGCCTGCTGACCGATCCGAAGATCAAGGCGCAGATGGCGCTAGCGCTGCCCAAGCACATCAGCCCGGACCGGTTGGCGCGCATCGCCCTGACCGAGGTCCGCAAGATTCCGAAGCTGGCGCAGTGCGACCAGACCTCTTTCCTGGGCGCGATCATGCAGTGCGCCGCGCTGGGTTTGGAGCCGGGCGGTGCGCTCGGTCATTGCTACCTGATCCCCTTCGAAAACCGCCGGCAGAACCGTACCGAGGTCCAGTTCATCGTCGGCTATCGCGGGATGATCGATCTCGCCCGCCGTTCGGGCCAGATCGTCAGCCTTGAGGCCCGTGCGGTTTACGCGAAGGACCATTTCAAGGTGCGCCTTGGGCTGGATTCGAGCATCGAGCACGAGCCGGATTGGGAGGCTGACGATCGTGGCGAGCTGACGTTCGTCTATGCGGTGGCCAAGCTTCGCGATGGCGGCGTCCAATTCGAGGTGATGAGCCGAAAGGAGATCGAGCGGGTCCGCAACGAATCGCAGGGCTACAAGACCGCTGCGCGCCTCGCCAAGCCCGGCCAGGAGCCGAACTCGCCGTGGGCCAGCCACTTCGAAGAGATGGCGAAGAAAACGGTGATCCGCCGCCTGTTCAAGTACCTGCCTGTGTCCATCGAGATTCAGCGCGCTGTCGGGCTGGACGAGCAGGCCGACGCCGGTGTGCCGCAGGACAATCCGCTGGTGATCGACGGCGAGTTCTCCCACGTCGAGCAGCAGAGCCTGCAGGACAGCGGCGAGCAGCCGGATGGGCTGACCGCGCAGGACGTGCTGGCCTCGATCACCGCCGCGCAGGACCGGGACGCGCTCGACTCCGCCTGGGACATGGCCAGCCTGTTGCCGGCCGGCCTTGACCGCAAGCCCATCCACGACGCCTACCAAGCCCGCCTGAGCGAGCTGGAAGCTAACTGACTCCCCAGCTGCCCGCTCCCCTCGGGCAGCGACACCCGCGCCGGCCGGGTTCCCCAACGCCGGCACCCACACACAGGAGTCCAGCATGAAAGGCCAGCTCGACATCTTCGACCATGATCCCGCCCGATTGGCGGCCACGCACCGTGAGGCGGCTCAGCACGCCTTGGGTGCTGGCGACCAGGGCTACTTCACAGCCCGCGAGCGCTACGAATTCCTGACGGCCGAGGCCGAGCGCCTGGAGCGTCAGGCTGGGATCAGGGAAGCCGCATGAGCAACCGGCATCCCTTCGTTTGCCCGAAAGCACCGGTCGGCCGACCAATCCTCTACCCACGCGACGTGCGCACCGTCCGCGACCACCTCCGCCGGCACCTGCGCGAGGAAGGTCAGAAGATGCAGAACCTGGCAGCAGCGTGGGGCGTCTCGAAGCACACCGTCTATGCGCTGTTCAACGTGGACCGGCCGCTGCCGCCGCAGCACGTCGAGGCATCCATCGTCCACCTCGGGCTGGACGACTTCGACGCCAACGAATTGAGGCTGCTGGCCGCCCGTGAGGCTGGCTGGCAGATCGACCCGAAGTACCTGATCGACAACACCACCAACCGTAAGGAGACGCAATGAACACCGTCACCATCCGTACCGAAGGAACCGAGATCACCGTCAGTGGCGGGAATGTCGCCGTGCAGCGCATCCAGGCCGGGCCGCAGCCGGTCAACGTAGGCGCCGCCGTGAACAGTGCCTCGCACACGAAGGTCTTCGCCAACGGCTCCCAAGCCGAAAACGGCTCAATCGACTTCAACCGCACCGACCACGTTGCAATCATCGATCACGCCACCGGCCTGATGTGGGCGGTCAAGTCCATCGGAGACAGCGACGGGGATCCGATGAGCCAGGCCGACTGCGAGAAGGCGTGCGGCGAACTGCGCCTGCTCGGCCACGACGACTGGCGCCTGCCAACCCGCGCAGAGCTGGCCGGCCTGGTCGACGACACCCGCCATGAGCCGTCCATCGACACCAACCTCTTCCCCGGCGTGCTGCCGCGCTGGCACTGGACCAGCACGGCGGCCGCCTGGTCTTCGGCGTCCGCGTGGGTCGTCGGTTTCAGCGGCGGCTACGTCTACAGCTCCCACCGCGACGGCAGCGGGTTCGTGTTGGCCGTGCGTCGTGCCGGTCAGTAATTTGATCTTCTGCTGAGGCCTATCGATGACTTCCCGCTTCCAGCTCCCGCCCATTCTCAAAGCATGCGAACGGCTCCTGCTCGAAATTGAGCAGGCCGTCCGGCAGTTCCCGCGCTATCACCGCTACATGATCGGGTCGGACCTGCGCCGCCAGATGATGTCGGTATACAGCACGGCGAACCGTGCGTGGCGCGACCGCACCAACCAGCCGAAGTTGGTCGGGCAGCTGGTGTGGGATATCGATGACCTCAAGCAGCACCTGCAGGCCGCCAAGCTGTTCAAGGCGTTCCGCAGCTTCCGGCAGTTCGAGATGCTGATCCGCCTGGCTGAAGAGCTGGGCGCACAGGCCGGCGGTTGGCGCCGCCGCCTGGTCAATCCCCAAGCCCAGAATGCGCAAGCCTCTAGCGTCGCGCAGCGTGGCAAGAAACTGAGTACCCATGGCGCCTCTGCGGGGGCCAATTCATGACGAAGCTTCGCTACCAGCACGGATGCGCTGACGGGTCGAAAGTTCATGGGGAGGCGGCCGCCTGGTCTTCGGCGTCCGCGTGGAACGTCAATTTCAACAACGGCAACGTCAACAACAACCACCGCAACAACAACGGGTTCGTGTTGGCCGTGCGTCGTGCCGGTGAGTTTCAGGGGGAAGTCTCGCTGCAGGATATCTACCGGGCATGGCGGCGTGCGCGCCGCCAAAAGGTGCCCAGCTTCAACCAGCTCCGTTTCGACGTGCGCTGGGCCGATGGGCTGCTGAGGCTCGAACGAGAGCTGATCAGCGGCACCTGGTCGCCGCGCCCGTCCACCTGCTTCATCGCCACCCGGCCCAAGGCGCGCGAGATTCACGCGCCGGACTTCGCTGACCGCGTAGTGCACCACTGGCTGGTCCCGCAGCTGGAGGCACTGTGGGAGCCGACCTTCATCCATGACAGCTATGCCAACCGTAAGGGCCGCGGAAGCCACGCCGCCGTCCGCCGGGCTCAGGAATTCAGCCGGCAGGTGCATTCGGGCCAGGGTGGCGGCTACTACCTGCAGCTGGACGTGGCCAACTTCTTCAACAGCATCCATCGGCCGACGCTGTGGGCGATGCTCCGTAAGCGCATGCAGCGCCGCGGCCTGTCCGCTACGGCGCAGAAGGCCACGCATGCCCTGCTCCGCCGGTCGCCGCTGCATGCAGGTGTCCAGTACCGGGCGACTGAGGCCGAGCTGGCGCAGGTCCCGCCGCACAAGCGGCTGGTCAACGCTCCGCCCGGGCGAGGCCTGCCGATCGGCAACCTGTCCAGCCAGTTCTTCGCCAACGTCTACCTGGACGCCCTCGACCATTTCGTGAAGCACGAGCTCAAGGCAGCGCGCTACCTGCGCTACGTCGACGACTTCGTGCTGTTCCACCAAGATCGCGAGCAGCTGGCGGCTTGGCGGGATCAGATCGAGGCGTTCCTGGCCGACCGGCTGGGCCTGCGGCTCAAGGCCGAGCAGCACCTGCGGCGGCTGACCGACGGCCTCGACTTCCTCGGATACGTGATCTACCCGACCCACACCCTCGCCCGTCAGCGGGTAGTCGGCCACGTGCGCCAGGCGCTCGCCGAATGGGAGGGTGTGCACGTCGACGGCAACAAGCTGCGCGGCCGTCCCTCTGCATTCCGTGACCTCCGGGCTCGGCTTGCCAGCTACGAGGGCCACCTGCGCCACGCGAACAGTCACCACCTTCTGGCCTCGCTGCACCAGCGTTTCCCATGGCTGGCTTGCGCTGCCACGCCACGGCGCTTCAGCTACCGAGCCGAGCGCCAGACCATTTCAATCACTTTCAAGAAGGACTGTTCTCATGGCTGATGGCTCCCGCTCGTTCAATTTCCCGCTGCCGCAGCGCTCGCGCCTGCGCGCCGGTGAGATCGTGGTCGATCTGTTCGCCGGCGGCGGCGGCGCCAGCGAGGCGCTGAAGCAGGCGCTGGGGCAAGATCCGGCACTGGCCTACAACCATGACGCGCTGGCGATCGGCATGCACGCGGCGAACCACCCGCTCACCAGCCATCACCGCGAAGACATCTGGCACGCGGACCCGCGCGTCGATGTCGCCCGGCGACCGATCGGCTGGTTCCATGCATCCCCGGACTGCACCCATTTCAGCCAGGCCAAGGGCGGCCAGCCGCGCAGCCGGAAGACCCGCGCACTGTCGTGGGTCGTGCTGAAGTGGATCGGCATGCTGCTGCGCGCCGACCTGGTCAACGGCACCAGTACCGCCCCGCGCATCTTCTCCATGGAGAACGTGTGGCAGATTCTGACGTGGGGCCCGCTGATCGCAAAGCGCTGCAAGTCCACCGGCCGAGTGCTGAAGATGGACGGCACCGTTGCAGCCACCGGCGAGCGTGTTCCGGTCGAGCATCAGCAGCTGGTGCCGGACAAGAGCCGAACCGGCCGCACTTGGCGGCAGTTCGTCGCCGCACTGCGAGCGCTGGGCTACGTGGTCGAATGGCGAAAGCTCGTGGCCAGCGACTTCGGCGCCGGCACCAGCCGGGAACGCCTGTTCCTGCTTGGTCGCCGCGACGGCGAGCCGATCGTGTGGCCTGCGGCAAGCCACGGCACTGCGGCGGGGCAGAAGCCGCGCGTATCCGCCGCCGACTGCCTGGACTTCAGCATCCCCTGTCCGTCCATCTTCGGGCGCAAGCGGCCGCTTGCCGACGCCACGATGCGCCGCATCGCCAAGGGCACCATGCGCCACGTCATCCAGTCGGCGGACCCGTTCATTGTACCGGTGACTCACCAAGGCGCCGATCGCGTCCACGACGTGCACGAGCCGCTGCGCACCATCACCGCAGCGAACCGCGGCGAGCTGATGCTGGCCATGCCGGAACTGGCGCCATTCATCACTGAGCACGCCAACGCCAGCACCCAGCGCACCATGGCTGCGAGTGATCCGCTGCGCACGATGTGCGCCGGGGTGAAGGGCGGCCACTTCTCCGTGGTCACCCCGATCCTCGCCGGCGTCGGCGGCCGTGCCGGGCAATCGGAGCCGCGCTCCGGTGGCGAACCGCTCTACACCATGACCACCAAGGCCGATACCGCGCTGGTGGCGCCGCACCTGGTGAAGTTCCGGGGTGACAGCATCGGAACGCCGGCCACGGAACCGGTGCCCACCATCACATCTGGCGCAGGCGCTGCCAGGCCGGCGGGAGCTGCGCACGCGCTGGGCGTGTCTGCCGCTACGCTGGTCACCCTGCGCAACAACATGGCCGGCGCGGACCCGCAAGAGCCGCTGTCGACCATTGCTGCACAGGGTGAGCACCACGCGCTGGCCACTGCATTCCTGGAGCAGGCCAACGGTGGCTTCTACGAGGGCGGCGGGCGCGATGCGCGCGACCCGGTCAGCACGATCACCGCCACCGGCAGCCAGCAGCAGCTGGTAACCGCAGACCTGGCCAAGCTGTCGCCGGAGCATCAGGAAGGCGCGTTGCGTGTTGCCGCGTTCCTGGTGAAGTACTACGGCACCGGCGCCAACGTGCCGAGCCTGACCGACCCGGCCGACACCATCACCACGAAGGACCGGCTGGCGCTGGTCACGGTGGTGATCAAGGGCACCCCCTACGTCATCGTCGACATCGGGCTGCGCATGCTCAAGCCACACGAGCTGTACCGCGCACAGGGCTTCCCAGCGGGCTACATCATCGATCGCACCGCCAACGGCACCCCGCTGACCACCAGCGCCGCCGTGCGCATGGTCGGCAACAGCGTCAGCCCGCCGCCGCTGCGCGCACTGGCCGAGGCCAACCTGGACCCGGTGGCGCTGCCGCTGGCGGAGGCGGCCTGATGGATTCGACCACCCAGGCCAAGCACACAGCGAGCGTGCTGATCGGCGAGGCGCGCGCACGGCGGCTGGTCGGCCACGGCTTCTGGTGCATGTTCCGCATGGCCCAGTCCGCCCGCCGCCGCGCCGCCTTGCCCCAACCCGTTGCGATCGCCGATCAACCACCGGCTCGTTCCGCCCAACTGGAGCTTTTCTCATGAGCACCAACGAACTGTGCCTATCCCGAAAGGAAATGCGCGAGCTGTGTGGCACCCCGCTAAAGGACCGCCAGTTCGCCTTCTTGCGGGCCAACGGCATCCGCCACTACAAGGGGCTGGACGACCGGCCCCGGGTGCTCCGCTCCACGGTCGAAGGCGTGGGCGATGAGGCAGCCGCCAAAGCGATCGCCACCTGGAAACCGAACAAGGCCGCGTGATGGGAAGAAAGCCGACCAAGCCGGGGGCCATCCCCCGGTTCCGCGCCCGCAAGCAGAAATCGGGCGTGGTGCACTACTACTACGATCTGGGCGGGAAGCCGAGACGGGAGATGCCGCTGGGCGCCGACTACGGCCTGGCCATCAAGCAGTGGGCCGAGATCGAGGGTGATCGCGATGCGCCGGCCGCCGCGGTGCTGACGCTGCGGGTGGTGTGTGATGCATATCGCCGAGAGGTGATGATCACGAAGGCGCCCCGAACCCAGCAGGACAACGCGAAGGAGATGGCGAACCTGCTGGAGTTCTTCGACGACCCCCCAGGCCCCTTGGACGCCATTCAGCCGGTGACGGTCCGGCAGTACCTGACGTGGCGGACGAAGGACGGCAAGGGACTTGTGCGCGCGAACCGCGAGAAGGCCCTGCTGTCGCATATCTGGAACTTCGCGCGGGACAAGGGCTATACGGCGCTGCCGAACCCCTGCGCCGGCATCAAGGGCTTCAAGGAGACTGGCCGCGACGCCTACATCGAGGACGACCAGTACCAGGCTATCCGGGCCAGCGCCGATGTCGTCGTCCAAGGCGCCATGGACTTGGCCTACCTTACCGGGCAACGGCCGGCCGATGTCCTGGGACTGACAGAGATGGATGTACGGGATGGGGTGATCAACATCCGGCAGGCGAAGACGAAGGCTAAGCTGCGCATCGCGGTGGAGGGAGAGCTGGCCACCCTGCTGGATCACCTACGCGCACGGAAGGCCGGACACAAGGTCCGCAGCACCCGCCTGATCGTCAGCGAACGCAGGCGGCCTGTGACCGTGGCGATGATGTCCCGGCGGTGGGCCAAGGCGTGTGCGGCGGCCGGCGTGACCGGCCTGCAGTTCCGCGATCTGCGCGCCAAGGCGGCGACGGACAAGGCAGATTCCGCCGGCGATATCCGTCAGGCGCAGCGCCAGCTGGGCCATACGACCATCACGATGACCGAGCAGTACACCCGCCAGCGGAGGGGCCACAAGTCGAGCCCGACGCGGTAATTCCGCTCCGCAATGGCTCGGCGCCTATTGGCGCACAATGCTCCCGAAGGACTAGCAGATAGTCGTTTGCGGAGCGCAAATAGTCACGAAACCCTTGTGCCGCAACGAATCTTGTTCGGACTCAAAATCCGCCGCCCTTAAAAGCGTGTGGGTTCGAGTCCCACCTTCGGCACCATGGAAAACCAGAACGCCCCGGATCGACGGATCCGGGGCGTTTTTTCATTCTGCTCGGCAGCGCCGCGACCGTTACCCGGCCGGCTCGATCGGAGGCAGGGTATGTGGCGGGATCGGGGGAACCGGCGGCACGGACGGGGCCACCGTTTCTTCGCGCCACAGCAGCGCCAGCCGGCAGTCCCCTGCTTTTCGCCGGCACATCGCCTCGGCCTTGCGCTGAGCAGCGGCATCATCCTGTGCGGACAGGGCAACACCCATGGCACCCGTGCCCGTATACAGCGCCGAGTAACCGCCTTCCGACGTGCTGGCCACAGTGCTGCAGTTGGGTGAGCGCTGCGCGCAATACCCCAGCGCCTGTTGCATGGCCGTGCTGACGCTGCGGTTGTTCATCGAATAGCCGTAGGCACCGGTGTCGGCGTCGTAAAACACCGCCGACGCCGCGCCCGCAGTGCAAGGCAGGGCCATCCCCATGACCAGCAGCATGCTCAACCGTGGTGCAATCCGCATTGTGATACTCCGACCTGTCCTTGGAAGATCGAGTATCCCAAAGCCGCGCGCCGTATGCATCCCGCACGGCAGTCAGACCAGACGCAATGCGGGCTGGCCAGTAGTGGGATTGAGGTGCACCGAGCGATGCGTGCCCGCCCCCGCCACCCGGAACGCCGCCACCGTCTGCAGCAACTGGGTGGACTGCTCTTCCATGCTGCGGGCCGCCGCGGAGGCCTCTTCGACCAGCGCGGCATTCTGCTGGGTGCTCTCGTCGATGTGCTCGACCACCTGGTTGATCTGCTCGATGCCCTCGCTCTGCTGCTGGGCCGCCGCGCTGATGTCGGCCATGAGATCGCTCACGCGTTTCACGCTGACCACGATCTCGTCCATGGTGCGGCCCGCGCTTTCGACCTGGCGCGTGCCCGCCCCGACCTTCTCCACCGAGTCGCCGATCAGCTGCTTGATCTCCTTGGCGGCTTCGGCAGAACGCTGCGACAGCGAGCGGATTTCCGAGGCGACCACCGCAAAGCCGCGGCCATGCTCGCCGGCACGGGCCGCTTCCACGGCGGCATTGAGGGCCAGGATATTGGTCTGGAACGCGATACCGTCGATCACGCCGATGATGTCGACGATGCGCCGCGAGGAGTCATTGATCAGCGACATGGTGGAGACCACCTCCTGCACCACGTGGCCACCCTGCGCCGCCACCTCGACCGCGCCACCGGCCAGCTCATTGGCCTGGCGGGCGTTGTCCGCGGTGCGCCGCACGGTTGCGGTCAGCCCCTTCATCGAGACGGCGGTCTCCTCCAGCGAGGCCGCCTGCTGCTCGGTGCGCACGGACAGGTCGCTGTTGCCTTCGGCGATCTCGCTGGCACCCACGGCGATGGTGTCGGCCGCCAGCTTGATCTGGGTGATGATGCCGGCCATCGCTTCGACCAGCGCATTGATGCCCTCGCACAACTCGGCGATCGGGCCGGTCTTGTCCTGGGTGGCGATATGGCCGGTCAGATCGCCACCCTGCGCGGCCGCCACCACTTCACGCGTCTGCGCGACGGCCTGCTGCAGCGCCAGGGAGTCACGCACCTGGGCCGTGATGTCGGTAGCGTACTTGACCACCTTGAACGGCCGTCCGTTCATATCGTAGATCGGGTTGTACGAAGCTTGGATCCAGACCTCGCGCCCGCCCTTTCCCAAGCGCTTGTACTGGCCGGCATCGTACTCGCCGCGGCCGAGCTTCGCCCAGAACGCACGGTATTGCGCGCTCTCGCGATACGCCGGTTCGGCAAACATCGCATGGTGCTGCCCGCGCACCTCCTCCAGTGCATAGCCCATGGCAGCGAGGAAGTTCTCGTTGGCGGCCAGGATGCGGCCCTCGAGGTCGAACTCGATCACGGCCTGCGATGTGTTGATCGCGGCGAGCTGGCCGGCAAAGTCGGCCGCCTGCAATTTCTGCGCGGTGATGTCGGTCGCGAACTTGACCACCTTGTACGGTCGTCCGTTGCTGTCGAACACCGGGTTGTAGGACGCCTGGATCCAGATCTCGCGTCCACCCTTGCCAATCCGCCGGTACTGGCCGGCGTCGAACTCACCGCGGCCCAGGTTGGCCCAGAAGTCCCGGTACTCCCCGCTCTTCGCATACTCGGCATCCACGAACATGGCGTGGTGCCTGCCCTGGATCTCCTCCAGCGTGTAGCCCAGTGTCTGCAGGAAATTGTCGTTGGCATGCACGATGGTGCCATCGAGGTGGAACTCGATGACGGCCTGGACTCTATGCAGCGCCTTGATCTGCTCTTCGAGCTCGGCCTGCCGTTGCAGCGCGGCCGATGCCGCGCTGCCATGGGCCGCGCGACGGGAAACGAACCATGCCGTGAGCGTTCGCCACAACGACCCGGCGTCGGCGTCGGCGTCGCTGGCGCGACCTGGCACATGCGTGTGCAAGCCTGAAGTAATCATCGTTAGACCTCGGTGTCCGGTTAGCGAATAGGTCAGCGCCGGGCGGTGGCCCGGTGGCGGTATTCCGTTGGCTGGGACTCACGAAGATCGTCAGTGGGGATGACGCAACTTCGATGGGCTTCAAACACCGGGCGGGCCGGCGAACATGAACCATTTAAAAAAGGTGTACGGCCAGATATCCACGTGAGCAGACGGGCAGCAACTGCGAGTCATATAACGGCGGAGATTCTGAAACCTTTAGGGCGACCATCGGGCCGGCGCCGCGCAGGGCCGGCCGTGCTCATTCGCCACTTTCGCTCGCATCCAGGGCGTCGAGGGGATCCACGGCCCCGAGCGCGTCGGCCTCCACCTGGACGTTGTCGCGTCCCATCGCTTTGGCCCGGTAGCACTGTGCATCGGCCGCGGCGACCGCGTCATCCACGCTCATGCCCCCGAACAATGGCGCGATGCCGATGCTGGCGCCCACACTCAACCGCCGCTGGTCCCAGGGGATCGACAACCCCCGCATCGCCTCGAGCAGATCGCTGGCGATGCGGCGGGCACGCTTGAGCGAACAGCCGGCCAGGATCACCGCGAACTCGTCGCCCCCCAAGCGCGCCACGATGTCCGAATCGCGCACGCCGTGCCGCAGCACGCTGGCCACCGCCCACAGCACGGCATCGCCGGCCAGATGGCCATGGGTATCGTTGACCGGCTTGAAGTGGTCCAGGTCGATATACATCAACGAGGCCGACTGCCCGGTCCGCGCGACCCGGGTGATGGCCTGCTGCAGGTGCGCTTCGAAGCCGCGCCGGTTGCTCAGCTCGGTCAGCGGATCGATTTCGGCCAGATGCCGGGCTTCACGCTGGCGCGCACGCTGCTGGGTGACGTCACGGATCACCCAGACCGCGCCGGTGGACTGGCCGTTTTCATCGCGCAGCCAGGCGCGGGTCAGGTCGACCGGCAGCAGATGCGCCCCCACTGACAGCAGCAGGTCCGAATGCAGGTCGACCGCATTGCTGTCCGGGTCGAGCAGCACGGCCACATCCAGCGGGGAGCGCGGCGCGTATTCGGTCGTGAGCTCCATCACCTCCTGCAGCTGGCTGCCCGCCAGGGCCCCGGCGCCCTCCCCGGCCAGCGCGCGGGTGGCCGCGGCGTTGGCGTACTGGATGCCGCCGTGCAGGTCCAGGGTCAGCACCATGTCGGCCACCGCATCCAACGTGACGCGGGTGCGCTGCTCGGATTCGCGAAGTTGCTGGCCGCTGAGCCGCTGGGCGGTCACGTCCTGGATCTGCGAAACGAAATGCAGCGGCTCGCCATTTTCCGTGCGCACCAGCGACACCGACAGCCGCCCCCAGACCAGGTTGCCGGCCTTGCCCAGGTAACGCTTCTCCATGTGGTAATGCTCGCGGCGCCCGGCCAGCAGGTCGCCGAGCAGGGCCAGATCGGTATGCAGATCGTCCGGATGCGTCAGCGTCTGGAAATCGATCTGCAGCAGTTCGGCACGGGTGTAGCCGAGGATGCCGCACAGCGAATCGTTGACGTCCAGCCAGCGCCCTTCCAGCGATACCAGGGCCATGCCCAGCGCCGCCGAGGAGAACGCGCCGGCGAACTTCTCCGCCGCGACGAAGGCCTGCTCGCGCACCTGCAGCAGGGGCGTAAGGTCAACCGCCATGCCGACGTAGCCGATCCGGTTGCCGCCGGCGCAGTCCAGCGGGCTGATCGACAGGCGCACCTGGCGCCGCTCGCCGTCCTTGCGCAGGAAGGTCCACTGGTGCGACCAGGTGCCCTGCGCGGCGCGCGCGGTCAGCGCTTCGAAAATGGTCGGCATGCGCCCGTCCGCGCCCACCTGGGGCTGCAGGTAGGCGCGCATCTCATCCGGATCGTGGAACAGCCCCGGGTTGACCCGGCCGATCACTTCATCGGCGCGGTAACCGAGCAGCTTCTGCGCACCGGTGTTGAACAGATTGACCACCCCATCGACATCGGTGGCGATCACCGCCACCTCATCAGACGCATCCACCACCGCCTGCAGGCGTTGGCGCATGTTGGCCGCCTCCTGGCGGGCCTGCTGCAGTTCGGTGACGTCGGCGTGGGCACCGGCCATCCACAGCGGGCGGCCCTGCGCATCGCGCTCGTAGACGCGGCCACGGTCCTGCACCCAGATCCAGTGGCCCTGTTTGTGGCGCATCCGGCACAGGCTGTCGTAATGCGGCGAGCGACCTTCGAGATGATCCTCCAGCAGCGCATTGGACTGGGCCAGATCGTCGGGATGCACCAGCTTGAAGAATGTCTCCGGCGTGATCGGCGCAAGTTCCTCGCGCGTATAGCCGACGATCTCCGCCCAGCGCTCGTTGACCCGCATCTGATTGCCCGGGATGTCCCAGTCCCAGGTGCCCGCCGCGGTGCCTTCGATGATCATTTCCAGCCGATGCCGCTGCTCGGCCATGTCGCGCAGCGCGGCGGCCGCATCAAGGGGGGCGTCCGGTTGCCGGCTCATGCGTGCGCTCCGGTCCGACACGCCGCGCACAGCCCTGCGCCAGCGCGGTGATCGGCGCTGCGGCCCGCCCGGTTGCCCGGTCCTGCCTGGTCGTCTGTCATCTGGGCTCCCCGCCGTCCACCCACCCTACGGGCATTCAAGGGGAAGTGTGCGTAAACGCGCGTCAAACCAGAAGTGCCCCCGGCCACCGGGACCCCGGGAAACGCCAAAAGCCGCCCGAAGGCGGCCCCTGGCAGGCACCAACAGCGCTGTCAGCCGCCGCGCTTGGCCCGGGCGAAGGCGTCTGCCAGCGCGTTGTTGGCCGGCGGTGCGGCGCTGCCCGGGCGCGGCCCGGGCGGGTTGCCACGACCGCCACCGCGCGGACCATTGCCCGCCCCGCCGTCACGGCGGCCACCCCCGGCCGGGCGCGCATCGCGCTCACCGGGGGCCTTGGCCGGGGCGGGAGTGTCATCCAGGCGGCGGGTCAGCGCGATGCGCTTGCGCGCCACGTCGACCTCCAGCACCTTCACCTTGACGATGTCACCGGCCTTGACCACGTCACGCGGGTCCTTGACGTAGGTATCGGACAGCGCGGAGATGTGGATCAGGCCATCCTGGTGCACCCCGATATCCACGAAGGCACCGAAGGCGGCCACGTTGCTGACAACGCCTTCCAGGATCATGCCGACCTTGAGGTCTTTCAGTTCCTCGACCCCGTCGGCGAAGCGCGCGGCCTTGAACTCCGGGCGCGGATCGCGGCCGGGTTTCTCCAGTTCCTTGAGGATGTCGCGCACGGTCGGCACACCGAAGGTGGCGTCGGTGAACTGTTCCGCCTTCAGGCCGCGCAGGAAGCTGCCGTCGCCGATCAGCGCCTTGATCGGGCGTGCGGTGGCGGCCACGATGCGCTCCACCACCGGATAGGCTTCCGGGTGCACGGAGGACGCATCCAGCGGCTGGTCGCCATCGGCGATGCGCAGGAAGCCGGCGCACTGCTCGAAGGTTTTCTCGCCCAGGCGCGGCACCTTGAGCAGGTCCTTGCGGCGCTTGAACGGGCCGTTGTCGTCGCGATGCCGCACGATGTTCTCGGCCACGGTGGATGACAGCCCGGACACGCGCGACAGCAGCGCCGCCGAGGCGGTGTTGACGTGCACGCCGACCGCGTTGACGCAGTCTTCCACGCGCGCATCCAGCGCGCGCGCCAGGCGGTACTGGTCCACGTCGTGCTGGTACTGGCCCACACCGATCGCCTTGGGCTCGATCTTGACCAGCTCGGCCAGCGGATCCTGCAGGCGGCGCGCGATCGACACCGCACCGCGGATCGACACATCCAGGTTCGGGAATTCCTTGGCCGCGAATTCCGAGGCCGAGTACACAGACGCGCCGGCTTCGCTGACCACGATCTTCTGCAGTCTGGTGTCGCCCAGCGCCTTGATCACGTCACCGGCCAGCTTGTCGGTCTCGCGGCTGGCAGTGCCGTTGCCGATCGCGATCAGTTCCACGTTGTGCTGCACGCACAGCTGCTTGATCGCGTGCAGCGACTGGTCCCACTGGCGGCGGGGCTCGTGCGGGTAGATGGTGTCGGTGGCGACCAGCTTGCCGGTGGCATCGACCACCGCGATCTTGCAGCCGGTGCGGATCCCCGGGTCCAGGCCGAGCACAGCCTTGGGGCCGGCCGGGGCGGACAGCAGCAGGTCCTTGAGGTTGTCGCCGAAGACCGAGATGGCTTCGGCCTCGGCCTTCTCACGCGCCTGGTTGAACAGATCCAGCAACAGGTGCATGTGCAGCTTGGCGCGCCAGGTCAGTCGGCAGGCGTCCAGCAGCCAGCGGTCGCCCGGACGGCCGGCATCGCGGATGCCTGCGTTGTGCGCGACACGGCCTTCGGCGTACAGATTGCCGGCCTCCGCATCGCTGCCCGGATCCAGTTCCAGGAACAGGATTTCCTCGCGGCGCGCGCGGAACAGTGCCAGCAAGCGGTGGGACGGAATCTTCGCCAGCGACTCGGCGTGTTCAAAGTAATCGCGGTACTTGGCGCCCTGCTCTTCCTTGCCCTCGGCGACACGTGCGCGGATCACGCCGTTCTCGCCCAGCCAGGTGCGCAGCTCGCCGACCAGCGCGGCATCTTCGCCCCAACGCTCCATCAGGATCGCGCGCGCACCTTCCAGGGCCGCCTTGACGTCGGCCACGCCCTTGTCGCTATCGACGAAGGTCGCGCCAAACACCTGCGGGTCCAGGCCCGGATCGGCCAGCAGGCCATCGGCGAGCGGCTCCAGGCCGGCTTCGCGCGCGATCTGGGCACGGGTGCGGCGCTTGGGCTTGTACGGCAGGTACAGATCTTCCAGGCGCGACTTGGTGTCCGCGCCGAGGATCTCGTTACGCAGTTCGTCGCTGAGCTTGCCCTGTTCGTCGATGCTGGACAGCACCGCGGCGCGGCGGTCTTCCAGCTCACGTAGGTAGGTCAGGCGCGTTTCGAGGTTGCGCAGCTGGGTATCGTCCAGGCCGCCGGTGACTTCCTTGCGGTAGCGGGCGATGAACGGAACGCTGGCGCCTTCGTCCAACAGGGCGATGGCGGCGAGGGCCTGGGCGGTCTGGGCACCGATCTCATCGGCGATGGTCTGGGCGATCTGCTGCGCGAGCTTGATGTCAGGCATTGCTTCCGGCCGGAGCCGCTTTTGCGGAAAGAACCCATTCTGGCGATGCGCGGCGGCGGGGGAAAGCCGTTGACAGGTCGGGCCGAACCTGTCGCCCCGTGGCGATGACCACACGAGGGGTCCTGCGTTCACGCCGGCATCCTGCGTGGGGCTGGGATGCCGGCGCGGGCGCCCGTGACAACCGGGCACCTCTGCGGTGTGACTGGCTTACCGGTAATGCACGGCCGCGCGTTGGTGGACGATCTCGTCCTGCATCGACTCCAACGCCATCACCCGCACCTTGCCCACACCCTGCAGTTCCATGAACCGCTCGGTGTAGATCTCCGGACCCAGTTCGGTATCGGCCTGGGACTTGCTGAAACCATGGGGCACCAGGCCCTTGTCGCCATCCTTGCTACCACCGACATAAAGAACGATTGCCATGTGATGTATTCCTCCAGAAAAACGGTTGCTCATACAGCGCTGCAAGCTTACCCCGGTAAACCTGACTGGTTCGTCATGCAGGCTAATAACGTTTTTTTGCATGCAGATGACGTCGCGTTGTCGACGTTTTTCTTACATGGATTTAACGCTGAGATAACGTCACTGCGGATCACGAATGGATGGCCACCAGCCCCGCCCCTGCAGCGCATAGACATCGGCCGCGCGCTCGAACGGATTGCGCGCGCTCACCCCACCGCACAGCAGGTAGACGGGCAGATAGAGCGGCCCCAACACCAGATACTGGTAGACGTGCGCCCGCTCATGGTCGTGCAGGCCGATCACCGGTTCGGTGGCGTGGCCGGCCTGATGCGCATACGTCCGGCACGGCACATCCAGCACCGGCCCGGTGTGCAGGATGACGTTGCCCAGTGTGATCGCTCCGCCCGGGCCCCACGGAAATTCGCGGAACACGATCGCGCAGTCGCGCCCGTTCCATGACGGGCGCGCACCGGCCAGCATCCCGGCGGTGCCGGCGGCCAGGCCGATCAGGGTGTTGGGTGAGGTCCACAGCGCCCCGAGCACCTGCAGCGCGCGCAGCAGCACCGGTGACAGGCTCAATCGGCCTCGTTGGGGATCAACAGCCACAGGATCAGATAGATCAGAATGCCCGGGAAGGCCGCCGAGCCGATCGAGATCAGCACGAACAGCACCCGTACCAGGGTGACGTTCCAGCCGTAGCGATGCGCGATACCGCCCATCACCCCGGCGATCATGCGGTCGTTGAGCGAACGGGACAGCGGGCGCGGCGGTGTATTCATGCACGGGGTCTCGGTCCGGAATGCGCCGACTCTAGCGCGAACCGTGTCTACGGGGTGCGTTGGCGCAGGGCCTTCAGGCGCGCGCCGAACCACACCGCTGCGGTCTGCTCGGGCTGGCCCGGGCAGGCGATCCGGTAGGGCTTGCCGCTCATGCTGCTCTGGCTGGCGGCACGTTCGATGAACTGCTCGGCCGTGTCGACCTTGTCCTTCTTGAGCAGGTAGTCGTACTTGCGCTGCAGATGGGCCCGCGCCTCGGGCGCATCGTGCCAGCTGCCATTGCGCTGGAAGCGGCAACTGGAGCCATCCAGCGCGCCGATCAGGCCGGCGATCTCGCGGCGCGCGGTGTCGGTCGGGGCGGCCAGCGCCACGCTGGGGGCGATGAGGGCCAGTGCGAGCAGGGCTCGGGTGCGATGGGTCATGCGGAACGTTCCTTCAACCAATCGTTGATTGTACCGGGGACCTCGCGCTGGGCCCGCCCGGAGACATAGATACCGATGTGGCCACCGCGGAAACTGCTCTCGGTGTAATCCGTGCTGCCGATCCGGCTGCGCAACGCACGTGACGCATCCGGCGGGACCAGATGGTCCTGCTCGGCATAGATGTTCAACACCGGCAACGTGACCTGCTGGAGGTCGACGGTGTCCTCGCCGATGCGCACGCCGTCGTGCATCAGGCCATTGCCCTGGTAGAACTGCTTGATGAAGTCACGGAACGCTTCGCCGGCGAGATCGGGCGAGTCGAAGATCCACTTCTCCATGCGCAGGAAATCCTCCAGCGCATCCTTGTCGTCCAGGATGTCCAGCAAACCCACGTATTTCTGCACGTTGAGGCGGAACGGCTTGAGCATCAGGTAGCTGGCATTCATCAGGTCGGCCGGGATGTTGCCCAGCGTGTCCACCAGCAGGTCCACGTCCACCTGGCGCGCCCAGTGCGAGAGCATGTTGTCCGGCGTATGGAAATCGACCGGGGTGACCATCGTGATCAGGTTGGCCAGCTTGGCCTGGCGCAGCGCCGCATAGCACAGCGCGAACACGCCGCCCTGGCAGATGCCGAGCATGTTGATCGGCTCGCCGCCGTTGTGCGCCTGCAGGTGATCCACCGCGCCATCCACGAAGCGCAGCAGGTAATCCTCCAGCGTCTGATAGCGCTCGGAGCGGTCCGGGTAGCCCCAGTCCAGCACGTAGACATCGTGACCCAGTGCCAGCAGTTTCTGCACCAGCGAGCGGTCGGTCTGCAGGTCGACCATGTACGGCCGGTTGACCAGCGCATAGACGATCAGCAGTGGTGTGGCATGCAGCGGCGGCTCGCTGCCGACGAAGCGGTACAGCGTGACCTTGCCGTCGCGCCAGACCTCCTCGCGGGTGGTCGCGCCGTAATCGACATCGTCCACCGAGGGCAGCAGCTTCAGCCCGTCCATCAGCTTGCGCTGCATGGCCAGGGTTTCCTGCAGAAGGTCTTCGGCGTTGAAGCCCAGGGGGCCCTTCATACGCTGCGCTTCCTTGGCTTGGTCGGCTTGGTCGGCGTGGTGGCGGGCTTGGTGACCTTGGTGACCTTGGAGGCCTTGGAGGGCTTGGCGGTGGCCTTGGCCGGCCTGGAAGCGCGGGTTGTGCGCTGGCTCGCGGCGGCGGGTTTCACTGCGGGCTTGCGCACCTTGGCCGCACTGGCAGGTGCCGCACCCGCGCCGGCGGCCATGCGCCGCACCAGCCGCTCCAGCTCGGCGATCCGCCGATGCGCCGCGTCCATTTCGGTGCGTGTCGGCAGCCCGAAGCTCTCGGTCAACCGTTCGATTTCCTGCTGGGTGGCCGCGCGCAGCCGCATCTGGGCGTTGCCCAGCGCGGCGTAGACCGCCTGGAACGGCTCGGACAGCGCGACCTTCGCGTACGCCTCTTCGGCCGCGTCGATCCACAGATCGAACATCGCCCGCGCACTGGTCAGCTGGTTGCCGGGCTGTTCGTGCTCGGCCAGGCGCTGCTCAAACAGGGTGAACGCATCGTCCAGCGCCTGCTTGATCTGTTCCACGTAATCGCGCGAGCGTGCCTGGAAGTCCTGCTGGGCGCGCAGCAACGCCTGCCAGCGCGCCTGGTGCTCGCGGCCGGGGCCGAACGCCGGGCTCTGCAGCCACGGGCCAAGCTGGCGCTGCAGGGTTTCCAGCAGCTGCAGCAGGTCCGGCCCCTCGGCATGGGTGTGCCCACGCGCGCCTTGCAGCATCCACTGCAGCAACCCGTCGCCCTGGCCCAGCACTGCCGTACGCCACGCCTGCGCGACTTCCGCACTGGTGGTGTCGCGGCCGGCAAACTGCGCGGCCACCTGCTGCATGGTGCCGTACCAGCCACCGGCCTGCTCACGGAAACGGTGCACGGCTTCATCGGCCGGGCCGCTGGCGGCGTTGGGCATCATCTGCGCCCACCAGTCGATCGCCTGCTGCCAGTTGCCCTGCCCCTCGGGGCCGGCGGTATGGCCGGGCGGTGCCGCAGCATGCCGCAGGGCATCGCCCCAGGCACTGAAATACTGCCGCGCCAGGGCCTCTACATCGCCTGCGCCGCTGCCGCTGCCCGCCGTGGTCATGACCGTCCTCCCGTCTCGGGAAACGATGATAGCAATGCCGCGCTGCCCTGCCTCACGGCTTGGGGATGCGCAGGGTCTTGCTGATCATCAGCGAGCCGGACAGCGCGAACAGCAGCACCAGCGGGTGCAGCTGCCACGGGCCCAGCTGCCACTGGCCCAGCCACAGATCCGCGCCGGTGGCCCCGACGCTCGCCGCCACGGCCAGCACCACCACCAGCGCCAGGCTGGTCGGGATCGGGGTGCCCTCGAAGTACGGCACCTTGTCGCCCTCGCCGGCCAGTGCTTCGGCGGTCACGTTGTAGCGGGCCAGGCGGCTGACGCCGCAGCAGACGAAGTAGCTCAGCACGAGCCAGTCCCAGCCGCCCTGCATGCCGCAGGCGTAGGCCAGCGCGGCCGGGGCGACACCGAAGGAAATGATGTCCGACAGCGAATCCAGCTCACGGCCCAGCGTGGAGCTGGACTTGCGCCAGCGCGCGATGCGCCCGTCCAGCGCATCGAAAATGAAGGCCAAGGGGATCAGGGCCATGCCGAACAGCAGATAGCTGCGCTCGCCATCCTGCAGATACCGCATGGCGGCAAAGACCGCCCCGGTGCCACAGAACGCGTTGGCCAAGGTGAACCAGTCAGCCAGGTGGAACTCGCGCAACATCGAGAAGTGACGTTTCATGAAGGATCAGGTGGCGGCAATCGCAAGAGAGTACCGCGAGCGGCCCGCGCCGGGACAGCGTTCCCTACGCCACCGTACTCCCGCTTGCCGCGCCGTTCACGCCAGCACGATCTGCGGTGAATTTTTGGCCACCCATCTTGACAGCGAGTACCGGCGGGGGCCGGCGCGGCTTATCCACAAACTTGCCCACGAGTCATCCACACCCCCTGTGGACAACTCGATCTCAATAGACGCGACGCTGGTGATTTCTTGATCACCGATCCTCATTGCTGCGGCGCGATCCCCCTTCACGCGCGCGCCCATCGGTGCCATCCGTGGGCTAAGCTGGTGGATGGACTCCGCCGCCGCCAGGTCCTGCCGCCCACCGACAGGAGTCTTGCGCGTGCTTTCCCCCGACCATCTGGCCGCCCAGCTGCGCCACCCGCACGGTGAGCACGCGCTCGTCGTGGCCGAATCGATGAACCGCAGCAACGGCGACCTCAACCGGGCCGCCATCGCCCTGCTGTCAGTGACCCCCGGCGAACAGGTCCTGGAGATCGGCCCGGGCAATGCAGCCTTCGCACCCGATCTGTTGCGTACACCGCACAGCCGCTATGTGGGCGTCGATGTTTCAGCGGCGATGGTCGAGGCGGGCACTGCGGTGCTGGCCATGCATGGGCTGCAGGATCGTGCCGAGGTCCACCTGGGCGATGCCCACGCCCTGCCCCTGGATTCGGCCTGCATCGATGCGGCGCTGGCAGTGAACACGCTGTACTTCTGGGACGAACTGAAATTCCCGTTCGCCGAGCTGGCCCGCGTGCTGCGGCCCGGCGGCCGGCTCTGCCTGGCCTTCGGCGATGCCGCTTTCATGCGCACGCTGCCGTTCACTGCGCATGGGTTCCACCTGCACGAGCTGGCCGAGGTCGAGCAGGCCCTGCGCAGCGCTGGGTTGACCGTACAAGGCTGGCGCGCCCATCACGAAACCGGGCGCAGCAACGATGGGCGCGAGGTGACCAAGCACTTCCATCTGCTACTGGCCCGCCGGTAGTACCGGCCGTTGGCCGGCCCTACAGCCGGGTGTAACTCCAGGACTGCATGGCGCCATCGCGGTACGGCATCACGCCATGGAAGGCGCGCGGCTCATCGTCGAAGACCAGCGGCAGGAAGCTGCGGTCGCCTTCCCACAGCGGCAGGCCGTCGATCTTGTCCACGTCCACCCACTCCAGCGTGCCCTCCGGGTTGGAGGTCAGCGGCGTGCCGGTGAAGTCATCGATGACGAACACGAAGCCGAACCAGTCCTCGCCGTTCCTGCCGAAGCCCGGCCAACTGATCGTGCCGCGCAGGCGCATGGTGCCGCACTCGATGCCGGCCTCTTCGCGGATCTCGCGGCGCATGCAGGCGGCGGCGTCTTCATCGCGCTCCATCTTGCCGCCCAGGCCGTTGTACTTGCCCAGGTGCAGGTCACCGGGCCGGGCGTTGCGGTGGATCATCAGCACTTGCTTGCCGTCGGCGGACAGCACGTAGCCCAGGGTGGCCACGATGGGGGTATAGGGCATTTCGCACAGGCTCTGGAACACAGACCCCCGATTATGCGCGATCCGCCCGGGGCCGGCTCAGCGCACCCGGCTCAGGGCACCACGCTGGTGCGGCGCGCGTCGGCCGGTGCCGCCACCGCGCCATCGCGGTGCAGCGTGGCCACGCCGTGGCCGCGCTCGGCCAGGTATTCCAGCCATTTGCCGAGGAAGGTGTTCATCCGCATGCGGTGGCTGATCAGTTCGGCCGGCGGCGGGTACATGCCCATCACGTCCTGCCAGCGGCGACCGACGTAGCAATGCGTGGTCTCGGCCTGGCGGGCGTCACGGTACAGGCGCACATAGGCCGAAGGATCCGGCTGCCCAGTGACCGGGTCGGCGAAGTCGTAGGTCAGGCGCAGCTCGACCGTATAGCGGTGGCACTCGATCACGTCCAGGCGCACATCGAGCCCATCGCCGATCGAGGAGACGTAGCTGCCGGGCATCAGCTCGGACGGTGCGAACAGGCGCACCAGGTGCTGGTAATTCTCGGCGTACAGGCCCATCAGCCAGCTCAGGCGGCTGAGCCGGGGGATGCGTTCGATACGGGGCGATGCCTGGGCCATGGGTCGATCCTACACGTTGATCTCCCAACGTGGGGGCGGCACCGGCCCGGCCAAAGGGGCGGCCCGCAGCCGGTTCACGGACGCAGGGTAGTCCCGGCCCCGGACGAAGGAAGAGCCCCCTTGTTGTTCAAGGGGACGCGCCGGATCAGTACATCTCGCGCTGCAGCCCCAGCGTGCCCAGCACCTTGCTCGAGATCTCCTCGATCGAGGTATGGGTGGTGCTCAACGTCGGGATCCGCTCCATCCGGAACATGGTCTCGGCGGCGGCGACCTCGCGGCGGCAGGTCTCCAGATTCGCGTAGCGCGAGTTCGGGCGGCGCTCCTGGCGGATCTGTTGCAGGCGGTCCGGGTCGATGGTCAGACCAAACAGCTTTTTGCGGTACGGGCGCAGGCGCGGCGGCAGGCGGTCCTGCTCCAGATCCTCATCCGTCAGCGGGTAATTGGCCGCGCGGACCCCGTAATGCAGGGCCAGGTAGATGCAGGTCGGGGTCTTGCCAGCCCGGGACACGGCGACCAGGATCACGTCGGCATCGTCGTAATTGATGGCGATGCCATCGTCATGGGTCAGCGCGAAGTTCATCGCGTTGATGCGGCGGTGGTAGGTCTCGAAGTCGACCATGCCGTGGGCCTGGCCGACCCGGGAGTGGCGGTTGACCGCCAGTTCGCGCTCCAGCGGCTCGATGAAGGGGGCGAACACGTCCAGCATCAACCCGCCACTTTCGGCCAGGATGATGCTCAGCCCGCTGTCCACGCAGGAACTGACCACAATGGGCCGAACCTGGTATCGCTCACCCGCTGCACGGATCCTTTCACAGGCTTCCCGCGCTTTTTCCGGATCATCGATGAACGACATTCGGTCGGTGATGAAGCTGAACCCGGAGAACTGGGTCAGGAGGCTATGCCCAATGGTTTCAGCGGTGATACCGGTTCCATCGGACACGTAGAACACCGGACGGATCGTCGACATACGGCTTTTACCCCCTCCGAAGCTTAAAAAGGCCGTCGATACAAGCTTGTGCCGACAGCGGTCTGCCCGGCATCATATCGGCTTCTTCCTACGGACGTGGCCATCCAGCCCGCCTCGGGCGATGGCCAAACGGAGCATCGCGCTTGAACGAGAACATCCTGTGGTTGCACGAACTGCGCCTGGCCGACCTGGCCCGCGTAGGCGGCAAGAATTCGTCGCTTGGCGAAATGATCGGCAATCTTGCCGGTCTGGGGGTGTCTGTCCCCGGCGGTTACGCAACCACCTCTGAAGCCTTCAAGGACTTCATCGCCCACAACGATCTGTCCAAGCGCATCTTCGACAAGCTGGCCACGCTGGACGTGGAAGATGTCGGTGCCCTGACCGTGGCCGGCAAGGAGATCCGCGGCTGGGTGATCGATGCCCCGCTGCATCCGGCACTGGACCAGGACATCCGCACTGCCTATGCCAAGCTCTGCAGCGAAAACGGCGGCGGTGACGTGGCCGTTGCGGTGCGCTCTTCGGCCACCGCCGAAGATCTGCCCGATGCGTCCTTCGCCGGCCAGCAGGAGACCTTCCTCAACGTGACCGGCGCCGACGATGTCGTGCTCAAGGTCAAGGAAGTGTTCGCCTCGCTGTACAACGACCGCGCGATTGCCTACCGCGTCCACCACGGCTTCAAGCACGAGGACGTGTTCCTGTCGGCCGGCGTGCAGCTGATGGTGCGCTCGGGCGTGGGGTCCTCCGGCGTGCTGTTCACCCTGGACACCGAGTCCGGCTTCCGCGACGTGGTGTTCGTCACCTCCTCGTTCGGCCTGGGCGAAATGGTCGTGCAGGGTGCGGTCAACCCGGACGAGTTCTACGTCTACAAGCCCACGCTGAGCGCGGGCAAGCCGGCGATCCTGCGCCGCTCGCTCGGCAGCAAGGCGATCCGCATGGTGTATTCGGATGTCGCCGGTGAGCGCGTGCGCATCGAAGACACCCCGGCCGAGCTGCGCAACACCTTCTCCATCAGCGACGAGGACGTGCAGGAACTGTCCAAGCAGGCGCTGGTGATCGAAAAGCATTACGGCCGCCCGATGGATATCGAGTGGGCCAAGGACGGTGTCAGCGGCAAGCTGTTCATCGTGCAGGCGCGTCCGGAGACCGTGAAGTCGCGTGGCCATGCCACCCAGATCGAACGTTTCGCACTGAATCAGAAGGACGGCAAGGTGCTGGCCGAAGGCCGCGCCGTCGGTGCCAAGATCGGTGCCGGTACCGCCCGCGTGGTGCGCACCCTGGAGGACATGGCCCGCGTGCAGCCCGGCGACGTGCTGATCGCCGACATGACCGATCCCGATTGGGAGCCGGTGATGAAGCGCGCCTCGGCCATCGTGACCAACCGTGGCGGCCGTACCTGCCACGCGGCGATCATCGCGCGTGAGCTGGGCGTGCCGGCCGTGGTCGGCTCGGGCAACGCGACCCAGCTGATCCAGGACGGCCAGCAAGTGACCGTCAGCTGCGCCGAGGGTGACACCGGCTTCATCTACGACGGCATCCTGGAGTTCGAGCGCACCACCACGGACCTGGGCAACATGCCGCCGGCGCCGCTGAAGATCATGATGAACGTGGCCAACCCGGAACGTGCCTTCGATTTCGGCCAGCTGCCGAACGCCGGCATCGGCCTGGCCCGTCTGGAAATGATCATCGCCAGCCATATCGGCATCCACCCGAACGCGCTGCTGGAGTACGACCGCCAGGACGCAGCGACCAAGAAGAAGATCGACGAGAAGATCGCCGGTTACGCGGATCCGGTCAGCTTCTACGTCGGTCGTCTGGCCGAAGGCATCGCCACGCTGACCGCCTCGGTCGCCCCGAACCCGGTGATCGTGCGCCTGTCGGACTTCAAGTCCAACGAGTACGCCAACCTGATCGGCGGTACCAACTACGAGCCGCACGAAGAGAACCCGATGATCGGCTTCCGCGGCGCCAGCCGTTACGTCGATCCGAGCTTCTCGGCCGCCTTCGCCCTGGAATGCCAGGCCGTGCTGCGCGTGCGCAACGAGATGGGCCTGGACAACCTGTGGGTCATGATCCCGTTCGTGCGCACTCTGGAAGAAGGCCGCAAGGTCGTCGAGGTGCTGGAACAGAATGGCCTCAAGCAGGGCGAAAACGGCCTGAAGATCATCATGATGTGCGAAGTGCCGTCCAACGCACTGCTCGCCGATGAGTTCCTGGAGATCTTCGACGGCTTCTCGATCGGCTCCAACGACCTGACCCAGCTGACCCTGGGCCTGGACCGCGATTCCTCCATCGTCGCGCACCTGTTCGACGAGCGGAACCCGGCGGTGAAGAAGCTGCTGTCGATGGCGATCAAGTCTGCGCGCGCCAAGGGCAAGTACGTCGGCATCTGCGGCCAGGGCCCGTCCGATCACCCGGACCTGGCCGAATGGCTGATGCAGGAAGGCATCGAGTCGGTATCGCTGAACCCGGATACCGTGGTGGATACCTGGCTGCGTCTGGCCAAGCTCAAAGCCAAGGGGTGATCCTTTTGGCAATGTGATGAACAGCAGAACCCCGCTCAGGCGGGGTTTTGTTGTTCAGCGTGGCACTACCGTCAGGCTTCAGCGGGCTCGACCACCTCGGCCGCCGGGTAGTCGGTGAATCCTTCCGCCCCACCCCCGAAGAACGTCGCTTTGTCCGACGGGTTCAACGGCAGGCCCTGCTGCAGCCGCTCCGGCAGGTCCGGGTTGGCGATGAACGGACGGCCGAAGGCGATCAGGTCGGCCCAGCCCTTCGCCAGGGCCTCTTCCGCACGTTCCACCGTGTACTTGCCGGCGTAGATCAGCGTGCCGCGGTAGATCATGCGCAGCGCTTCCTTGAAGGCCACCGGCATCACCGGGGCGTCTTCCCAGTCGGCTTCGGCGATGTGCAGGTAGCCCACCCCGATCGCATCGAGCAGATGCGCAGCGGCCAGGTAGGTCGCCTGCGGCGTGTCGTCCACCGCGCCCTGCAGCGTAGTCAGCGGCGCCAGACGCACGCCGACGCGCTCGGCACCGATCTCCTCGGCCACCGCTTCGGCCACCTCGCGCAGGAAGCGCAGGCGGTTCTGCAGCGAGCCACCGTAGGCATCGGTGCGCTGGTTGGCCTGGGAATCGATGAACTGGTTGATCAGATAGCCATTCGCACCGTGCAGCTCGATGCCATCGAACCCCGCCGCGATCGCATTGCGCGCGGCGGCCGCGTAGTCGCGCACGATCCCGGCGATCTCGTCGATGGCCAGTGCCCGCGGCATCGAGTGCTGCACCATCTCGCCGACGCCGCTCAGCGGGCCACGGCCCTCGGGATCGACGAACACCTTGACGCCCTCGGCCAGCAGCGCTGACGAGGACACCGGGGCGGCACCGCCCGGCTGCAGGGCCACATGCGAAACGCGGCCGACGTGCCAGAGCTGGGCGACGATGCGCCCACCGGCAGCGTGCACGGCATCGGTGACGCCGCGCCAGCCGGCCACCTGGGCCTCGTCGTGGATGCCCGGTGTCCAGGCGTAGCCCTGGCCCTGCTGGCTGATCTGGGTGCCTTCGCTGACGATCAGGCCGGCCGAGGCCCGCTGGGCGTAGTACTCGGCCATCAGCGGCGTCGCCACGTTGCCCTCCCCGGCCCGCGAGCGGGTCATCGGCGGCATCACGATACGGTTGGGCAGCGCCAGGGCGCCGCGGGTATAGGGGGAGAACAGCATGGGAAATCCTTGATCGGGAGAGCCGCCGCAGCGGTGATGCCGACAAGGATGGGGACAGTGCAGACCGGTCAACAGAGCTGCGGCGGCAAAACAGTTGTGCCGCCAGTGCAACGATCGCTCAGCTGCGCTCGGCCGCCAGCATCGAGTAGGCCGCCCGCACGGTCTCATACCCGTAGGTTCGCTCCAGGCGGCGCACGATGAAATGGCCGCGTGCCACGTCCTGGTAGTAGTCGGTGAACATGGTGTTGAGCGTCGCGCCGGCCACCGCCCCCACGATCGGCACCGCCTGCGCGGCGAACTTCTCGGTGACCACCACGCCGAAACGCGCGGCGACCTTCTCCACGAGCTTGGCCAGCCACTTGCCGGCTTCCTTCGGGGTCAGCCCGATCATCACCGGGCTGCCGCCGACCGCGCGGCCGGCCAACTCGGCCGACAGGTGACGCATCACCTCGGCAGTGAAGCCACGCGTGATGTAGTAGCCGGTCTCGCTGGCATCGTCCTTGCCGGAGTTGCCACCGAGCGCAAACACCTCCAGGCAGGCATGCCGGGTGCTCATCTCGCGCAGGTCGAAGCCTTCGCTGCGTGCCACGTCAGCTACCGAGCGCATCATGATCGTGGTGGACACCGGCAGTTCGATGAACAGCGTGGTGAAACCGAAGGCGCCGCCGACTGCACCGGAGGTGGCCGCGGCCAGCTTGTGCCAGCGGGTGGACGCCGCTTTGCCCGGCGTGTTGTCCATCGTCCACAACGCCGCCTGGGCGGATTTGAACAGCGCCGCTTCGACCGCGCCGTGGATGCGGCGGGACACCGAATCCGGCAGGCGTTTGACCGCGAACTCCAGCGGCGAACCGATCAGGTTGGCCATCTTGGCGGTCAGCGTGGGCGATTCCAGCAGGTCCACCGCACGCTGCAGGTCGCGCCAGTCCTGCGAGGTGGGCAGGATCGAGGACTCCAACGGCGGCGGTTGTGGCGAGGTCATGGCGTTCATGGCCGCGATCATAGCGCCGCCGATGTATACCGCTCGTTGCCTCGCCTGCCAGTGGCTGAACGCCCGCGTACAGGCCGCGTCGCCGGGCGACGCCCGGCATTCGGGTCAGGCCGGCAGGCCCGACAGCGCGCCCATGAACTGACGGTAATGGCGCAACTCTTCGATGGAATCATGCACATCGCTCAGCGCGGTATGGCTGGCGGTCTTGCCCACGCCGGCGGCCACGCCCGGGGCCCAGCGCCTGGCCAGTTCCTTGATCGTGGAAACGTCCAGGTTCCGGTAATGGAAGTACTTTTCCAGACGCGGCATTTCACGGTGCAGGAAGCGACGGTCCTGGCAGATCGAGTTGCCGCACATCGGCGAGGCGCCCGCCTTGATCCACTGCTGCAGGAAGGCGATCGTCTGCGCTTCGGCCTGCCCAAGCGTGACGGTGCTCTCGACCACGCGCTGCCACAGGCCGGAACGACGATGCTGGTTACGGTTCCACTCGTCCATCGCTTCCAGCCGCTCGAGCGGATGATGGATCGCGAATTCCGGGCCTTCGGCCAGCACCTTCAACTGCGCATCGGTCACCACGGTGGCGATCTCGATGATCGCATCGTTGTCGGTGTCCAGACCGGTCATTTCCAGATCGATCCAGATCAGTCGCTCGCCTTCTGCGCCGTTGTCCGCCATGTGTTCGCCTTGTGCTGGGCCGCCGCTTGCGCCGCGACCGGAAATGGATAAGGCGCCCATGATACCGCCAACCCGTCACGACCCTGTCGCCGTGGAGGCCTTATTCCAGCAGCAGCGGCGGCTTGCCGCGCTTGGCGCGGAAGTAGTTGGTCAGCCGGGTGCTGGCGTCCTTGGCGAGCACGCCACCGTGGATCTCCACGCGGTGGTTGTGGCGCGGATCGCCGATCAGGTCGAACACGCTGCCGCAGGCACCGGTCTTGGGGTCTGTGGCGGCATACACCAGCCGCGCCACGCGTGCGTGCACGATGGCCATGGCACACATCGCACACGGCTCCAGGGTGACGTACAGCGTGCTGCCGATCAGCCGGTGGTTGGTGATCGCCCTGCCCGCCTGCCGCATCGCCACGATCTCGGCATGCGCGCTGGGGTCATGGTCGGCGATGTTGAGGTTCCAGCCTTCGCCGAGCACGGTGCCATCGGCACCGACCAGCACCGCGCCGACCGGAATTTCATTGAATTCACGCTCGGCACGCTCCGCCAGGCCCAACGCGTGGCGCATCCAATGCTCATCCTGGTCGTGCACCGGCACGCCCAGTGGTGGTGGCGGGGCGAGGCGCTCAACCATGGCCGTTGGCCGTGCGCACATAGGCCTCGAATGCGGCCAGGGTGGCCTCGCTGACGTGGTGCTCGATCCCTTCCGCGTCGCGGCGCGCCGAATCGGCGTCCACGCCCAGTGCCAGCAGGAACTGCTCCACCGTCTGGTGGCGGGCGCGCATCTCCACCGCCAGCTGCTCGCCGGCCGGGGTCAGGAACACGCCGCGATATGGCCGCTGGATCGCCCAACCCTCCTTGACCAGCCGCTTGAGCGCCTTGGCCACCGTGGGCTGCGCAACCCCGAGCCGGGTGGCGATATCCACCTGGCGGGCTTCGCGGCCATCGGCGATCAGGTCCGCGATCAGCTCCACGTAATCCTCGACCAGCTCGGACCGGCGCGCCTCACGCACCTGCACGAAGCCCTCGACATGCACCTGGGCATCGATCAGGGGCGAGGTGGCTTTACGGGTCGAGGACGGCATGGTGGCTCCAGCAATAGGCCGGTGGCGAAGGGCTGCGGCGCCCGCACAGTTTACCTCACGGGGGTTTGCGACTGATCCGGGCCGGCCTGGGGCGGCCGGGGCGCCCCGGCCAGCGATAGATGGAGAGCAGAATCAAACCGACGTCTCATTCACAGGATCTTTTGTTTGACAAATGATTTTTGGTGCCGGATATATACCCCACCTACTCAGCCATGGACCCGGCCGAAGGCCAAGGAGCAGCATGGACGCATCCGCGCTACGGAAGTACGGCAGCCTCGCTCTGATCATCGTGTTGGCCGCGCTGATGACGGCGCTGGCCGTGCAGAACCGGCAGCTCCGCCAGCAGCAGGCCGTGCTGGTGAGCAAGGTCGAACAGATCTCCAAGGCCGCTCACGGCCTTCCGGAAGGCGCCCAGCCTGAAGCACTCCAGAGCACCGCACTGGACGGCCAGGCGGTCACCCTCGCCGGCCCGGCCAGCGGCCGCCAGGTCCTGTATTTCTTCTCTCCCGCCTGCAAGTTCTGCCTGGCCTCCGTGCCGCAGATCCAGGCGCTGGACGCCGCCGGACGGAACAACGGGAACCGCGCCTTCGAGATGCTCGGCGTCAGCCTGCCGCCCCATGAAACCGCTGCGGACTACGCGCGCCAGCATGGCTTTGCGTTTCCCGTAGTGAACGATACCGATGACCGGATCCGGCAGCGCTACACCGCGACCATGGTGCCGATGGTAGTGGTGATCCAGGACGGCAAGGTGATCTATCGCCACGTCGGCCAACTCAAGGACAGCTCGGTCAATGCCATCACCGGCGCCTTCGTGGTGAACGCTGCGCGCAGTGCGGTGCCCGCCCCGGCAGGCTGAGTCCCTCTGACGCCGCTCCCGGCGGCGTACCCAAGGTCTGTCCGCACCGGCTCATGGAGCGGATCGACAGTTCGTCGATTTTCCTTCCCATCCGAGGAGTTGAACGATGACGTCGAAACACACGCTGTCCCTGCTTGGCGGCCTCGCCGTCGCCGGCATGCTCGCCTTTGCTTCGGCCCAGGCCTTCGCCACCGCTGCCACGCCCGCCGCGTTGTCCGGCTGCAAGGCGGCACCGCACTGCGACTATGGCGCCAATCCGGACGGCACGTGCTGCCCGCTGACGGATCCACCGGCCCGGTAAACCGCATCGCGCACCACCCGTTGCATCCGCATGATCCACAACAGGAGAAACACCATGAAGTCCAAGAAAGTCGTCTCGGTCTTTGGCGGTATCGCTGTTGTCTGCGCCTTGGCATTTGCTTCGAGCCAGGCGGTGGCAACCTCCAGCCAGCCCAAGCAGCTGGAAGGTTGCCCCTACAAGCCCGGCTGCACCTATGGCGGGCACAGCGAGATCCGTTGCTGCCAGCCGGTGTAACACCCCAGCTGCAGCCACACGCTCCGCCCGCATCATCCTTGCAAGGAGAGAGTGACCATGATGTCCAGGAAACTGTTGTCGGCCTTCGGTGGCATGACGCTGATCTGCGCACTGGCTTTTGCCTCCGGCCAGGCGCTGGCGACCTCCAGCCAGCCCACGCCACTGGCGGGCTGCGAAGATCAGCCCGGCTGCACCTACGGCGGCCACGGCCTGTATCTGTGCTGCGAGCCGCTGTAAGCACCACGACCATCCCGGCGCCATGCCGGGATGGTTCTATCGGCGTCAGCGTGGTCGACGCTGAAGCGCAGTCTCAAACAGCACGGTGCCTTCGCGATTCTGCGCCACCAGTGTGCCGCCATGCGCACGCGCGAACTCGCTGGCGATGAACAGGCCCAGCCCCAGCCCGCGGCTATCGTGGAAACTGGCCTTGAACGGTTCGAACAACCGCGGCAGCAACGCCTCGGGAATCTGCCCGGCATTGCGCACCTGCAACCGCAGCGGCGCGCTGCGCTCGCCCTCCAGGCGCACCACCACCGGTGCATCACCACCATGCAGCACCGCGTTGCCGATCAGGTTGGACAGCAGCTGCGCCAGGCGATCTGGATCGCCCTGCAGGTGGGCATCACCCTGGACCTGCAGCTCGATGGTCGCCTGCGGATGCGCACGCCCGATCTCGGCCACGACCGATGCGGCCACGTCCGCCAGATCGCATTCGGTGCTGTGCAGGCGCAGGCCACCGGTGCGGATCTTCGAGAAATCCAGCAGCTGATCCACCATCCGCGCCATCCGCTGCGCACTGTTCTCAAGGTGGCCAAGCGTGCGCTGCACCGCGCCATCGTCGGGCAGGTCCAGCGACAACTTATCGGCGCACAGCAGGATCGATGCCAGCGGCGTGCGCAGATCGTGCGTCAACACGGCCATCATCGTCTCGTTGAGCTTGAGCGCATGCTCCAGCGCCTCGTTGCGCGTCTTCAGCAGCTGCTTCTGCTGGTAGAGCTCGATGAACACATTGACCTTGCTCATGATCACCTGCGGCTCGATCGGCTTGTGCAGGAAATCCACCGCGCCGGATTCGTAGCCCTTGAAGGCACGCACGGGGTCGTTCGGTGAGGCGGTCAGGAAGATGATGGGTACATCGCGACTGCGCTGCGAGCCACGCATCAGCTCGGCCAACGAGAACCCGTCGATCTCCGGCATGTGCACATCCAGCAGCGCGAGCGCGACCTCATGCTCCAGCAGCAGCTCGAGCGCCTCGGCGCCGGACAGCGCGCACAGGATCTCCAGGCCGGGGCGGCGCAGCAGCGCCTCCATCGCGACCAGGTTCTGCGGGATGTCATCGACAATCAGCAGCTTCACGCAATCGGTGGTGGCAGTCGACCCGGCGGGTTCGATCAGGTTCATCGGGTAAGACCTTTCATACGCATGCAGATGGAGGTGAGCGGGAGCACGGCATCGGCACCGGCGTGCGCCAGGGCGGATGCGGGCATCATCGAGGAATATGCCTCCTCAGGGCATTGGATCCAGGCTTCGCCACCGGCCTGGCGGACAGCGGCGACGCCATCACTGCCATCCGCGCTGGCGCCGGTCAGCAGGATCGCCAGCACGCCATCGCCGAACACATCGGCGGCGCTTTCAAACAGCGGATCGATGGCCGGACGCGAGAACAGCACCGGCGGGTCCACCGACAGCGCCAGCGTGGCACGGTCCTCGACCAGCAGATGGTAGTCCGGCGGCGCGAAGGTGACCGTACCCGGCTGCAGGGGCTGCTTGTCCTCGGCCTCGCGCACCGGCAGCGGGCAGCCGGCGTCGAGCAGGCCGGCAATGCGGCTCGGCCGATCACGTGGCAGATGCAGCACCACCAGCACGGGCAGCGCCAGTGTGGTCGGCAGCGATGACAGCAGCGCCTGCAGCGCGCTGACCCCACCGGCCGACGCGCCGATGACCACCAGATCGAACCGGCTGCGTTGCGACGCGCCGCTCATCAGGCCAGCTTCCGATACAGGCGCTGGTCGCGCGCGCAGGCCTCGAACAGGTCGGCATGCGCGCCGAACTGCAGCGATTCCTTGCTGCCCAGCCCGAGGAAGCCGCGATGGACCAGCGCCTCATGGAACAGGCCGATGGCACGGTCCTGCAGGGGCCGCTGGAAATAGATCAGCACGTTGCGGCAGGACACCAGGTGGACTTCGGAGAACACGGTATCGGTGGCCAGACTATGGTCGGCGAACACGATGTTGCGCTTCAGGCGGCGATCGAACACCACGCTGCCGTAGCCGCTGCTGTAGTAATCGGAGAGCGAGCCGGTGCCGCCGGCGGCCAGATAGTTGCGGCTGAACTGCGCCAGCCGGTCCAGCGCGAACGCCCCGGATTCGGCCGCCTGCAGTGCTTCGGGGTTGATGTCGGTGGCGTAGATGATCGCGCGGTCCAGCAGGCCTTCCTCATGCAGCAGGATCGCCAGCGACCACACCTCCTCGCCGGTACTGCACCCGGCGATCCACAGCTTGATCGACGGATAGGTGCGCAGCACCGGCACGGCGTGCTCACGCAGCACCCGGAAATACGGCGGGTCGCGGAACATCTCCGAGACCTGCACGGTGAAGTACTGCATCGCCTGGGCGAAGGTCTCCGGCTCGTGCAGCAGCCGGTGCTGCAGCGCCCCCATGGTCGGGCAGTCGAAGCGCGCCATGGCATGGCGCATGCGCCGCCGCAGCGATGCCAGCGCATAGTCACGGAAGTCGTAGTGGTAGCGCTGGTAGACCGCCTCCAGCAACAGCTTCAACTCCAGGTCGAACAGCTCCGTTTCATTCATCGGCGCGAGCACCACACCCGGCACAGCGAGACCAGCTTGTCCACATCGATCGGCTTGGCGATGTAGTCGTTGGCACCGGCCTGCAGGCAGTGCTCGCGGTCGTCCGGCATCGCCTTGGCGGTCAGCGCGATGATCGGCAGGTCGCGCCAGCGGTTGTCGGCACGGATCTCGCGCATGGCGGTCAGCCCGTCCATCTCCGGCATCATGATGTCCATCAGCACCAGGTCGATTTCCGGGCGCAGCTTCTCCAGCGCCTCGCGGCCGTTGCGGGCGATATCCAGGGTCACGCCCAGCGGCTCGAGCACGCTGGACAGCGCGAAGATGTTGCGCACGTCGTCCTCGGCCAGCAGCACGGTGCGGCCATCCAGCACCGCATCGCGGCGGCGGGCCTCGCGCAGCAGGCGCTGCTGGTCGGTCGGCAGCGAGGCCTCGACACTGTGCAGGAACAGGGTCACCTCATCGAGCAGGCGCTCGGGCGAGCGCGCGCCCTTGATGATGATGCTCTTGGAATAGCGGCGCAGGCGCTGCTCTTCATCGCGGGTCAGCGCGCGGCCGGTATAGACGATCACCGGCGGGAACGCGACGGCGTCATTGCCGGCCATGCGTTCGAGCAGGTCGTAGCCGGTGCCGTCAGGCAGCGCCAGGTCGGTGACCATGCAATCGAAGGTGGAGCCGGCCAGTTCGGCCATCGCCTCGGTGATGGTGCCGACCGCCGTGATTTCCAGCTGGTCACGGCCGAGCAGCAGTTGCAGGTTGGAGCGCAGCTCGCTGTCGTCCTCGACGATCAGCAGGCGGCGCATGTCGCGCTGGCTGGTGGCCTCCAGCTGCTGGATCGCGCCGAGCAGGCGCTCGCGCGTGGCCGGCTTGATCACATAGCCGATCGCACCCAGCTCCATCGCCACCTGCGAACGTTCCAGCCCGGACACCACGTGCACCGGGATGTGGCGCGTGGCCGGGTCGCGCTTGAGGCGCTCCAGCACGCTCAGCCCGGAGACATCGGGCAGGCCGATATCGAGCAGGATGCCGTTGGGGCGCAACTCGGCAGCCAGACTCAGCGCTTCCTCGGCGGTGCCGGCGACCACGCAATCAAAGTCCAGTTCATGCGCCATCGAGACCAGCGCGCTGGCGAACGCCGTATCGTCCTCGACCACCAGGATCATGCGGCCCGCGCGGCTGCGGCGGCCCCGGTCATCCATCACCTTGGCCGCGGGTGCGGGTGCGGGGGTGGATTCGGCGTGGGCACGGCCCAGCGAAGCAGCGGCAGGCACGGCCGGTGCTGCCACGGCGGCGGGACGTACGTCGTGCACGACGTTGTGGGCGCTGCCGGTACCGCCACCGGCCAGCAGCGGCAGCTCCAGCGTGAAGCAACTGCCCCGGCCCGGCTCGCTGGAGACAGCGATGCTGCCGCCCATCCGGGCAGCCAGATCGCGCGAGATCGACAGTCCCAGCCCGGTGCCCCCATAACGGCGGCGGGTGCTGCCATCAGCCTGGCGGAAGGCTTCGAAGATGACCGCGGTCTGTTCGTCGGGAATGCCGATGCCGGTATCGGACACGGCGAACTGGATCCGCCCTGCCCCGGCACTGCGCACCTTCAACGACACGCTGCCGTGTTCGGTGAACTTGACCGCATTGGCCAGCAGATTCTTCAGGATCTGCTGCAGGCGCTGGCTGTCGGCCAGCAATTGGGCCGGCGCGTCCGGCGCGGCGCTGATCTCCAGGCTCAGGCCCTTCTGCACGGCCATCGGCTCGAAGGTTTCCTTCAGGCGCTGCAATACGCTGGACACCGCGAGGTTTTCTTCGACCAGCTCGACATGGCCAGCCTCGATCCGCGACAGGTCCAGAATGTCGTTGATCAGCGCCAGCAGGTCGTTGTTGGAGGAATGGATCGCCTGGGCGTACTTGACCTGCTCGGCGGTCAGCGTGCCGTCCTTGTTGTCGGCCAGCAGCTTGGCCAGGATCAGCGAGCTGTTGAGCGGGGTGCGCAGCTCGTGGGACATGTTGGCCAGGAATTCGGATTTGTAGCGCGAACTGGCCTCCAGTTCGGCGCTGTTCTGCACCAGCTGCGCCTGGGCCAGCAGCAGGGCCTGCTGGCGCGACTCCAGCTCATGGGTGCGCTCTTCGAGCTGCACATTGGTCTGTTCCAGCTCGGCCTGCTGCTGCTCCAGGTTGGCCTGGGAATGCAGCAGGCTGCGGCTCTGCTCTTCCAGCTCCTCATTGGCCACGCGCAGTTCTTCCTGCTGGGTCTGCAGCTCTTCGCTCTGGCGCTGGGTTTCCTCCAGCAGTTCCACCAGCTGCGCATTGAGCAGCGCCGCGCGCAGCGCGATGCCGATCGGCTCGGCGCACTGCAGCAGCAGCGCCATCTCCAGGCCACGCGCAGGCGAGACACCTGCCCGGCCCAGCTCGATCACGCCGATCACCACGCCATCGGCGGTGATCGGCCCCAGCAGGCGCTGGTGCACGGTAGTGCGGCCCAGGAGGGTATCGATATCCAGCGGGCTGTCACTGTCCTCCAGCCGGCGCGCGCGGCCTTCGCGGATGATCTCGCCCCATTGCCCGGTATGCGCCGGCAGCGTCTCCGGCAGCTGCGAAGGCAGCGCGGCACCACCGACCAGCACCAGCCGCTCGCCCTGCAGGCGATACATGGCGCCGACATCGGCATTGAGCTGCGCGCACAGCGCGCGCATGGCCGCATCGGCCAGTTCACGCGGGGTGGGATCGCCCTGCAGGCTGGTGCCCACCACGTTCTCGCCGGCCTGCAGCCACAGCGCATCGGCCGCTTCACGGCGCGCACTGATGGCCTTCATCACGGTCAGCGCCATCATCAGGAAAGCAACGCCGCCGATGCTGCGGTTGACGAAGGAGAACGCCGAGTTGCTGCTGGACGGGGCCACGTTGTAGCCCACCGCAAGCAGGATGCAGGACCCGATCGCCACCAGCAGAGGCACTTCCATGCGGCGCTGGAACAGCGTGATGCCGACCGCCATGAAGTAGGTCAACCAGACCGCGTAGCCCAGCGGCACCACCATCTCCGTGCCCAGCGTGGCGGCCATCAAGGCGGCCGACGCAAGCCAGATCCAACGGTCACGGGCGGTAGGCGCAGAATTCATACCGTGTTCCAGCTCAAAAGGGGCCTGATGGTACCCGAAGCGGTAAACGGGTGTTAAGCGCCAGAAGTCAGCGTGTTTGACGCACGTTCTTGACACTTTCTTCACATGGACGCCCCTACGGTTCGGTCCCTTATCGGGGGAGTCGATAACCGTCGTGGTCCAGGCCGTATCCAGCGTTGCACCGCTCGCCGACGAAAGCCGGCAGCTGAAGCTGTTGATCGACAACGTGAGCGATCACGCGATCTATCTGCTCGATACGCAGGGCAGTATCTGCAGCTGGAACCGTGGCTGCGAACGGGTCAAGGGCTATGCCGCCGAGGCCGTCATCGGCAAGCACGTAAGCCTGTTCTATACCCCCGAAGACCAGCAGCTGGGCGTCCCGGAGCAGGCGCTGGCGTACGCGCGGGACCATGGCCGCTTCGTCGGTGAAGGCTGGCGGGTGCGCTGCAACGGCGAGCGGTTCCGCGCCGGCGAGGTGATCGAACCTGTCCGCGAAGACGGCTGCCTGCTCGGTTTCGTCAAGGTCACCCAGGATGTCACCGAACGCTACCAGGCCCAGCGCCTGCTGCAGGATGCGCAGCGCGCGCACGTGCAGCAGCGCCAACTGGACAATGTGGGCCGGCTGACCCGCGGCCTGGCCCATGAATTCAACAACCTGCTGACCACCATCGGCAACGCCCTGGATCTGATCGCCCTGCGCCCCGGCGCCGACGGGCGTACCCAGGAGCTGGTGGACCTGGCCCATGCCGCCGCCGACCGCGGCTCGCTGCTGACCCGCCAACTCTTGGCCTTCTCCGCTGATCAGACGCTGGTGCGCGAGCCGATCGTGGTGCAGGACTTCCTGCTCGATGCCCTGCCCGTACTGCGCCGCGCCTGCCCGACGGGCATCGAGGTGCAGCTGGATCTGACCTCGGATCTGCCCCCGATCGTCACCGATGGCGTACAGTTGCACAGCGCCGTGTTGAATCTGGTGCTCAATAGCGGCGAAGCGATGCCCCAGGGCGGCACGGTCACGATCACGGCCGAGGTCGAACAGCGGCTGGCGCCGGGTCTGTCCCAGCCCATGCGCCGCCACTATGTCGCCATCGCGGTGACCGATCAGGGCAATGGCATGCCCCCGGACATCGCCGAGCGCGCCAGCGAGCCGTTCTTCACCACCAAGGAAATCGGCAAAGGCAGCGGACTGGGGCTGAGCCAGGTGTTCGGCTTCGTTTCCCAGTGCGACGGCTTCGTCGACGTACAAACCGCCCCCGGACGCGGGACCACCGTCCGTCTGTTGTTACCTGTCATTGAGGAAGTCGAGCATGTCTGAGCCCCTACGCGTATTGATGGTCGAAGACCAGCAGGACCTGCGTGAACTGATCGGCCAGGCGCTGCAGGACTTCGGTATCGAAATCCACACCGCCGACGACGGCCCGGCCGCGCTGCGGCTGATGCAGGACCCGGGCGGGTTCGATGTGGTGTTCAGCGATATCAGCATGCCCAACGGCATGAGTGGTGTTGAGTTGAGCGAGCATGTGGCCGATGTACTGCCCAATGCGCGCATCATCCTGGCCTCCGGTTACGCCCGCTCGCAGCTGCCGCCGCTGCCCGAGCATGTCGAATTCCTGCCCAAACCGTATCGTCTTCGCCAGCTGGTGACGTTGCTGCAGTCACCGGTCGCGCCCTGCTGAGCGAGCGCAATGCCGCCAGCGTGAACGCTTCATCCGCGCCGCTCGTGCTTCACATCGGTTCTGCATTCCACTGGGGATAGTCGTGGTGTAGTCGGAACAGGGCGCGGTAGATGCTGGACAGAAGTGATGATGTAGATCGGATGGCGCTGATCGAAGCGCTCAACGTGATGGACCCTGCGTTGGGTACTGCGCTGGACCCGATCACCGAACTGGCGGCGTTTACCTTCGGCGTTCCGATCGCGCTGGTGTCCATCTTCGATGCCGAGCACCAGCACATCATCTCGCGCGTCGGGCTGACGCTCACCCGCAACGAACGGCACGCATCGATCTGTGCCTGGGCGTTGGGCGCCAGCGACGTGCTGCAGGTGACGGACCTGCGCCTGGATGCGCGTTTTGCCGACAATGCCCTGGTGACCGGCCCGCAGCAGCTGCGCTTCTACGCCGGCGCCCCGCTGGTTACCAAGGCCGGCATCGCACTCGGCACACTGTGCATCATGGGCCGTGAGCCCCGTCAGTTGTCGGCCGAAGAACAGCTGCAGCTGCAGACGCTGTCACGGGTGGTGGTCGCGCAGATGGAGCTGAAGATGTCGCTGGGCCGGCGCGAGCAGATCAGCGGCCTGCCCAACCGGCAGCAGTTCCAGGCTGACCTCAATGCCCTGTCCCGCCGTGGCCAGGCGCATGCATTCACCGCCGTGCTGCTGGATGTATTCGATCTGCAAAGTGCCAACGAGGCCGGCCAGGCGCTGGGCATGAAGCCGGTGGAAACCTTGCTGCGCCAAGCGGCGCTGCGGGTGCAGGACGTGCTGCGCGATATCGCACAGGTCTATCACGTGGGGGTGACCCGCTTCGCCTTCCTGCTGCCGGACCACTCGCATCACCAGACCGAGGCACTGCTTGACCGCCTGCGCGTCCGCATGCGCCGGCCGCTGATGGCTGGCCGCATTCCGATGTCGCCGCAGTTCCATGCCGGTGTATGCGACTTCCTCCCCGTACCGGGCCAGACCGCGGATCTGGTCCGCAAATGCCTGGTCGCCATGCACCACGCCATCCAGACCGATGCCTGCCTGTGCTGGTACTCGCAGGAACGCGACGATGCCCTGCGCCGGCGTTACCGCTTGGCCTCCGACGCCGGGCGCGGGCTGGCCCAGCACCAGTTCAGCCTGGTGTACCAGCCACGCTTCGATCTGCTCGACGGGCTGCCGGTATCGGCCGAGGCGCTGCTGCGCTGGACCCACCCGATGCTCGGCCCGATCAGCCCCGGCGAATTCATCCCGGTGCTCGAGCGCACCGCGCTGATGCCCGCGATCAGCCGCTGGGTCATCGATCACGCCCTGGCCCAGGCCGCGCAATGGCAGGAGCGCGTGCCCGGCTTCAGCCTCTCCATCAATCTTTCCCCGCGCGACTTCGATGATCAGTGTGTATGGAGCGTGCTGTCCGAGCGACTGCACGCCTACGGGCTCGCCCCCGGCCTGATCGAGATCGAGATCACCGAAGGCCAATGGCTCAATCACCACCCCGCGGCGTTGCCGCAACTGCGCGACATGGCGGCGGCCGGCGTGCCCATCGCGATTGACGACTTCGGCAGCGGCTACAGCAATTTCGGCTACCTCAGCGAGGTGCCGATCAGCCACATCAAGATCGACCAGACGCTGGTCACCGGGCTGGCGCGCTCACGCACCGCGCGGCTGAAAGTGGAGGCCATCATCAAGCTCGCGCGGCAGCTCGGGTATCGCACGGTGGCCGAAGGCGTGGAGAACGAAGCCGAACTCTCGCTGCTGCGGCTGTGGGGCTGCGACGAAGCACAGGGCTATCACCTCGCGCGCCCCATGCACCCTGACGCGGTGCTGCAGCTGGTCAGTGGCTGCCGCGCGGGTCCCTTGCCGGATGCCGGCTGAGACCCCGCGACGCGATCGGCAGCCCGGGCGATAATGGCCAGCCCGCCTGCCTCGCTGCCAGACCATGACCGATCTCACCCCGCTGCCCACCCTGCCGCTCGGCCATTACCGCCATTTCAAAGGCGGCAACTACGAGGTCATCGGTATCGTCCGCCATAGCGAAACGCTGGCGCCGATGGTGCTCTACCGGCCGCTGGATTCGCAGGTCGGCCTGTGGGTGCGCCCGTACGAGATGTTCGTGGCACAGCTGGAGGTGGAGGGGCAGTGGCGTGCGCGTTTCGCGCGGGTTGAAGCAAAGGACTGAAAGGCGACCGGTTCGCCCATTCCGTGCGATCAGCTCAACGCGGCCCCACGCCCATCCACCAGTTCACGCAACCGCGCCGTCACCGCGCGGAACTGCGCCGGCAGCGTCGCGGCATCCAGTGCATCGACCTGGCGCGACAGCAGCGACAGCGCCTCGGCCATGCTGACCACCGCCTGCCCTGCCTCACCCTGCGCCTCCTGGACATCCAGGTGCGCGCCGATCACACCGGCCAGCACCTCGAAGGCTTTCACCGTAGCGCCATCGAGCCTGGAGGGATTCGGATCGAGCGCGCACAGGGTGCCGTGAAAACCGCCGTCGCGGCGGAACATCGGCACCGAAATGTAGCTTTCGAACCCGTACAGCGCCGGCGTGGGATGGCTCGAGAACACCGGGTGGGTGCTGGCCTGATCGAACTGCACCAGATGGCGATGTTCGCGGATCTCATCGCAGATGGTGGTTTCCAGCACGAGGTCATCGCCGGGTCGCAAGCCAAAATCAAGACGATCATGCACGGCGCAGGCGGTCCAGCGGTCTGCAGTGACGCGCGCCACCGCGACGAAGCGCATGCCGGTCATCGCACTGGCCAGTTCCAGCATGCCCGGCACCGCCGGCATGGCCATCAAAGCGGCCACGTCATCCAGGCGCGGATCCGTGGAATGGGCAAGCGATGCCGCCGGCGCCATGCCGGGACCATCATCGTCCAACGGGTTGTCCAGCGCGGCAAGCCGACGGTTGAGCACCTTCGCGTTGACCTCGTTGAACAGGCCGCGCACGGCGGCCGACAACGCCCTGGCATCGGCAATGGCACCGACGAAATGGATACCCTCCCCGACCAGGCGGATCTGCTCCACGCCGTGATCCACCCGCAGCAATGGCCAGGCCAGACGATGCAGCATTCGCATCCAGTCATTGCGTGGGGTGTCATCCAGCAGCGCGGTCACAATCACGCGCTGCGGCGCCGTGCCCGCTTGCGGACCGGGCAGATCAAAACCGATGAGGGCGGGAAAGCCCGGACGGGTGGACATCGCAACAACCTCTCTGGCGGCACTGCGCAGCCATCGAAGGGGTGGCTTTGGAGCGAAATTGTCGCATGAATGGGCGAGACCGGCCGTGATCGGCTGCCGATCCGGCCCGGAGGCGGACCGCTGACGCTCTCATCCAACGGACGCCCCCTCCAACCACAAGGACGTTTCGATAGGGGCCTGCTTGGGGTGTTGTGGATCGTCGTTCCGTTCGCCATCTTCGGGATCAAGGGGCTGCTGCGGCAGCTCGTGGCGGAGCAGCGACGGACCAATGAGATTCTCAGCCGCGTCCACGGCGACCGTATTCCGCCACCCGCGCCCGAACCGCAACCGTTCAGGGTCGCGCCGTATCCGTGAATGGGAGCGGTAAGCAGCGTCCGCCTGGGATACACGGGGGCATCGGCGGTGCGACCAGCGGGGGTGCGAATCCAGCGTTCCATGCGCCCCACTGATTAATGTTGCGCCGCAGCAGTACAATGCCGCGCTTCCCCGATCGACGCCGCCGCCTGCATGAGCTCCTCCTCCGTCCCTCTGGCCGCCCGGCTCTCGCCGCGCGAGCGCACTCTGATCCTGCTGGCCTTGTCGCTGGGCGGCTTCGCCATCGGCACCAGCGAGTTCGCCAGCATGGGGCTGATGCTGGAAATCAGCCGCGGACTGTCCATCAGCGAGACCCAGGTCGGCCACCTGATCAGTGCCTACGCCGTCGGCGTGGTGGTCGGCGCACCGGTGCTGGCCTTCGCCGGTGCCGGCTTCGCCCGCCGCAACCTGCTGCTGGCACTGATGGGGTTCTATGCCATCGGCAACCTGGCCAGCGCGCTGGCGCCGAACTACGGCACGATGCTGCTGGCCCGCTTCGTCGCCGGTCTGCCCCATGGCGCGTATTTCGGCGTAGCAATGCTGGTGGCTGCGGCGATCAGTCCCCCGGCCCAACGCGGCGCGGCGGTATCGAAGGTGCTGCTCGGCCTGTCCGTTGCCATCCTGGTCGGCAACCCATTGACCACGTGGCTCGGCCAGCAGCTCAGCTGGCGCACTGCGTTCGCGGTGGTCAGCGTGCTGGCGATTGCCACCGTGGTGATGATCGCGCGCTTCCTGCTGCCCGATCCGGATGAAGTCCGCACCTCGCCGATGCGCGAACTGCGCGCCTTCAACCGCACCCAGGTGTGGCTGGCGCTGGCGATCGGCTCGGTCGGTTTTGCCGGCATGTTCTGCGTGTTCACTTACCTCGCCCCGACCCTGGTGCAGGTCACCGGCCTGGCCGAATCGTGGATGCCGCTGGCCGTGGGCATCTTCGGTATCGGCGCGATCATCGGCAACGTAGCCGGTGGCTGGCTGGTGGACCGCTTCCAGTTCCGCGCTGCGGCGGTGGTGCTGGTGTGGTCGATCCTGGTGCTGCTCGCCTTCCCGCTGGCCGCGCAGTCGGTGTGGAGCGTGTTCCCGATGATCATCGCCGTCGGCACCATGGGCGCCCTGGCGGCCGTACTGCAGACCCGCCTGATGGATGTGGCCGGCGAAGCGCAGACGCTGGCGGCCGCCTCCAACCACGCGGCGTTCAACACCGCCAACGCACTGGGCCCGTGGTTCGGCGGCATGGCGATCGGCGCCGGCTTCAGCCCGGCGGTGACCGGTTACGTCGGCGCCGCCACCGCGCTGGGCGGCCTGCTGCTATGGGGCGTGGCGATGCTGGTGGACCGCCGCTCGCGCAGCGTGCCGGTGCTGCAGCAGTAAGCGCACCGCCAGCCCCGTCGGCCAATTCGAATCCCTGCCCAGGCAGGGATTTTTTTTATTTCCCCTATCATGGGCATCCGATCAAACCGCGCCACCCGTGCTGTTCCGGCCACGGCCGCAACGATGGCCGCACCTGGATACACCGATGACGTACGAATGGGCCCCGAGCGACTGGGGTCAACGCCTCACGCGATCACCGCACTGGCACCTGCGCCTGGAAGACGACCAGCTGGTCCTGACCGTTGACGGTCGCCCCTGCCCCGCGCCGCTGGAGGCACTGCAGGTGCACCCGCGTCTGCCCTGGGCACGGCTTACCCTGCAACGCGACGGGCATGCCCCGCTGACGCTTGGCGGCTTGAACACGGCTGCGGCTCGACAGTTGGCCTGCACCTTGGCCGAGCTGCGCGGTGAACAGCGCCAGCGCGACCATGTCGCTCTGTTCCAGCAGGCCCACGCCGCGATCCAGCGCTGGCTTGGCCAGGTGCAGACCGCCACCGAACGGGCCGACGAGGAAGCGCTGTGGCTGACCCACGAGCAACAGCAGGCGCTGCTGCAGGCGCGCCCCACCCTGCCACTCGAGGAAGAGGCGCTGTGGGCGGTGTTCGACAATGCCGCACTGCGCAGCCAACTCGACGGTGATCCCGCTGCGATCGAAGCAACCTTGATGCGGTGGCTGGCCGACTGGCCAGCGACGTGGGCGCGCCGCAATGAGGCGCATCAGGTGCGCGAGCGGATGGCCAGCCGTGCGCTGCTGGATCACGTGGAAAGCCGCCCGCTCACCGATGAGCAGGCCCGCGCGGTGATCTGCTTCGACAACCGCGTCCAGGTGGTGGCCGCAGCGGGTTCGGGCAAGACCTCGACGATGGTGGCCAAGGCGGCGTACGCGATCGAACGCGGGCTGGTCGCGCCCGAGCGCATCGTCATGCTCGCCTTCAACAAGGAGGCCGCCACGGAACTGCAGGCACGCGCCGATCGCGCGTTCCATCGCCTCGGCCTGGGCGAGGTCCGGGTGGAGGCGCGTACGTTCCACGCGCTGGGCCGGCACATCATCGCCCAGGCCACGGGGCGGATGCCGCAGGTGCCGGAGTGGGCCGTGGATGCCACGCAGGGCTTCCACCGGCTGGCCGAGATCATCGACCAGCTCAAGGATCGCTCCCTCCATTTCCGTACCCAGTGGGACCTGTTCCGGCTGGTGTTCGGCCGTGACATACCCGTCACCGGAGGGCCGCTGGAGGCAGAGGAATGGGACAAGGATGGGCAGGTCTACGTGCGTACGCTTCAGGGCGAGCGCGTGCGCAGCATCGAAGAATGCGTGATCGCGGACTGGCTGTTCTACAACGGCGTGGATTACGCCTATGCCCGGCGGCACGCCTTCGATGCCGGCACGGACGAATACCGCCAGTACCGGCCGGATTTCTGCTACCCCGGCATTGCGCTGAACCACGACCACCTCGCCCGGGAGGGACACGGCCAGTCGCCGGCGCCTCCAGCTGGCCATCAGCGCTCCCACGGCACCGACCGGATCGAGACCACCTCGCACGAACTGCGCACGGGCGAACTGTTCCTGCGGCTGGGCGATGCGCTGTCGCAGCGCGGTCTCGAGCTCGACCCGAATCCCGACCGCGAACTGCCCGAGGGCGGCGCGACACCGATGCCGGATACCGACCTGATCGGCCTGGTCCGGACCTTCATCAGCCACGCCAAAAGCAACGGCCTGCACGTGCAGGACATGGTCGAGCGGCTGCGTCGGCTGCCCGAGGATCACTTCAAGCACCGTTACCGCCTGTTCCTCGAGCTGATCATTCCGATCCTGGACGGCTGGGACGATGCGCTGGTCGCCGAGGGCGGCATCGACTTCGAGGACATGCTCAACCAGGCTGCCGAGCACCTGGAACAGGGCCGCTATGTCGCCCCGTTCGATCTGGTGATGGCCGACGAATTCCAGGATGCCTCGCGCGCCCGGGCGCGTCTGTGCCGCGCGCTGGTGCAGGCGCCTGGCAAGCATCTGTTCGCGGTCGGCGACGACTGGCAGTCGATCAACCGGTTTGCCGGCGCGGACGTCTCGGTGATGACCGGCTTCCTGGACTGGTTCGGCCCGGGCCAGGTGCTCAAGCTTGAACAGACGTTCCGCTGCCCGCAGGCGCTGTGCGATGTTTCCAGTGCGTTCGTGTCACGCAATCCAGCGCAGATACCCAAGCAGGTCCACTCGCTCACCCCGGCGTATGGCGCGGTGCTGCAGGCCTTCCAGGTGGCCTCGCGCGACCGGCTGGCCGGCGCGGTCGAGCAGTATCTGGCCCAGTTGCACCAGCAGTTGCTGACAGGTCAGGTGCCACCAGGCCATGACGGCAAGGTCACGGTATTCGTCCTCGGCCGTTACAACGCAGACCGCGCGATGCTGCCGACCACATGGCGGGCACGCCATGGGCAGCACATGGAGGTGAGCTTCCTCACCGTACACCGGTCCAAGGGCATGGAGGCGGACTACGTGATCCTGCCCGGCATGCTGGATCGCCGCTTCCCCAATGCCCGCACGGATGACCCCGTACTGGCGCTGGCGATGCCGGACGGCGATGCGTACCCGCTGGGTGAGGAACGCCGGTTGTTTTACGTCGCGCTGACGCGCGCGCGCCGTTCGGTGGCGATGTTCACCGTGCAGGGCAAACGCTCGGCGTTCCTGACCGAACTGGTCAACGACGGCGCGGTACGCGTGACATCCATGGCCGGTGAAGCGATCCACGAACAGGCCTGCCCTGCCTGCAAGGTGGGCGTGATCGTGCCGCGCACCGGGCCGTATGGCGCGTTCCAGTCCTGCTCGGCGTATCCACGCTGCGAATACAAGCCGCCGAAGACAGGGGGCCATGCCGGCTTGCGTACGGTCGCGGGGGCCTGAGCGATGCGCTACCGCTGCATGCGCAGCGCCTGGACCACCAGCGCGAAGGCGGGAGAATGCTGGCGGCGGCTGGGGTAATACAGGTGGTAGCCCGGGAACGGCGGGCACCAGTCCTCCAGCACGCGCACCAGGCGCCCCTGCGCCAGGTGGGGGGCGAACTCGTCTTCCGGCAGGAAGGCGATGCCCAGGCCGTCCAGCGCGGCCAGCACCATGTGCGGCGAGGTGTTGAAGGTCAGCTGTCCATCCACACGCACGTTGACCGCACGCCCCCGGCGTTCGAATTCCCAGGCATACAGCCCGCCACGGGTCGGGAACCGCATGTTGATGCAGCGGTGCGCCGTCAGTTCGGCCGGCACCGTGGGCACGGGCCGGGAGGCGAAATAGGCTGGAGAGGCCGCCGCCGCCATCCGCAGCGGCGGGCCGATCGGTACGGCGATCATGTCTTTGTCGATGCTCTCGCCCAGGCGCACGCCGGCATCGAAACGGTCGGCAACGATATCCCGGAGCCCATAGCTGACATCGAACTCGATGCCGATGTCCGGGTAGTCCTGCAGCAGCGGCGTCAGCCTCGGCAGCAGAAGGGTCTTCAACGGAAAATCGCCACTGGTCAGCCGCACCAGGCCCGCGGGTTTGTCGCGCAGCTCGGTCAGGGCATCCAGCTCAGCCTCGATCTCATCGAACCGGTTGCCGATCGCCGCCAGCAATCGCTCCCCGGCGGCGGTGGCTGACACGCTGCGCGTGGTGCGGGTGAGCAGGCGTATCTCAAGCCGTTCTTCCAGGGCCTTGAGGGCTTGGCTCAGTGCCGAGGGAGTCACCCCGAGCACACTGGCCGCCCGCGTGAAACTGCCCTCCCGGGCGACCGTGACGAAGGCGAGCAGATCATTTAGGTTGCGGCGTGCCATGGGCGCAGTCTGCCACGGCGGATTGATTAGTAAAGCTGCATACCCCCTTCTTCATTCGTTATCTAATCAACGCCCTGCCGCCCCGGCAGACTGGTCCGGCCTCCCCACCTCTCTCTGGACGCCGATGAACAAGACCCTGGCGCTGTTGGCGCTGCTGATCCTTCCCTTGCTTGCCTCAGGAGCCGACATGTCCCACGGCGCAGACAACTTCTACACCAGTGACCAGGTGACCGTGCAGAAGGTCACGTTCAAAAACCAGTACCGCATGCAGGTCGCCGGCAATCTGTTCGTGCCCAAGGCACTGGACCGTTCCACCCGGCACGCCGCGATTGTCGTCGGTCACCCGATGGGTGCGGTAAAGGAACAGAGCGCCAACCTCTATGCCACCCGCATGGCCGAGCAGGGCTTCATTACCTTGTCGCTGGATCTGTCGTTCTGGGGCGAAAGCGAAGGTGAACCGCGCAATGCAGTGTCGCCCGACATCTATGCCGAAGACTTCAGCGCCGCCGTCGATTTCCTGCGCGCGCAATCGTTCGTGGACAAAGACCGCATCGGTGCCATCGGCATCTGTGGCAGCGGCAGCTTCGTGATCAGTGCCGCCAAGATCGACCCGCGGATCCAGGCCATCGCCACGATCAGCATGTATGACATGGGCGGCGCCAACCGCAATGGATTGGGCCATGCCGTCACCGTGGAACAGCGCAAAGCCGCCATCGCCGCTGCCGTCGCCCATCGCGATGCCGAATTCGCCGGCCAGCCGCCCCGTTACACCAGCGGCTCGGTGCATCGGATCGATGCGGATTCCTCGCCGATCGAACGCGAGTTCTACGATTTCTACCGCACGCCGCGGGGTGAGTACACGCCGGCCGGTTCGTCGCCCGAGCTGACCACGCACCCTACCCTGACCAGCAACCTGAAATTCCTGAACTTCCATCCGTTCGCAGATATCGAGACGATCTCGCCGCGCCCGATGCTGTTCGTCACCGGTGAGACCGCCCATTCGCGGGAGTTCAGTGAAGAGGCCTTCCGCCTGGCCGGGCAGCCCAAGCAGCTTGTCGTGGTGCCGGGCGCCGGCCATGTGGACCTGTACGACCGGGTGGACCTGATCCCGTTCGATACGTTGACGCAGTTCTTCCGCGCCAACCTGCATTGAACCGGCATCAGGACGTGCTCGTGCCCTCACCGCCGGTGAATGCCACCGCCCGCCAATGGGGCGGCGTGCTGGCGATGTCCCTCGGTGCGTTTGCCCTCGTGGCCGCCGAGTTCATGCCGGTGAGCCTGCTCACTCCGCTGGCGCGCGATCTGCACGTCAGCGAAGGGCAGGCCGGTCAGGCCATCGCCGTCTCCGGCGCCTTCGCACTGGTCACCAGCCTGATCATCGCGCCGCTCGCCGGCGGGGTCGATCGCAAGCGGCTGCTGCTCGCGCTTACCGTGACCATGATGCTGTCGGCGACGCTCGCCGCATTGGCCCCCGACTTCACCACCTTCATGGTCGGGCGCGCGTTGATCGGCATCGCGATCGGTGGCTTCTGGTCGATGTCGGCGGCCACTGCCATGCGCCTGGTACCACCACACCAGGTGCCGCGCGCGCTGGCGCTGGTCAATGGCGGCAATGCCCTGGCCATGGTGGTGGCGGCACCGCTGGGAAGCTACTTCGGTGCCGTGGTCGGCTGGCGCGGCGCGTTCTTCCTGCTGGTGCCCGTGGCCCTTGCCGCCCTGCTGTGGAAGATGGCGACGCTGCCGCGCATGCAGGCAACCGGTGCGCCCGCCTCATGGAACGTGCTCGGGCTGCTCCGGCACCGCGTTGTGGCGCTGGGCATGCTCGCCACCTGTCTGTTCTTCATGGGGCAGTTCGCACTGTTCACCTACCTGCGGCCCTATCTGGAGACAGTGGGCGGCATCACCGTCTCGACGCTGTCGCTGATCCTGCTGATGATCGGCGGTGCCGGGGTGATCGGCACCGTGTTGATCGAGCCGTTCGTGAGGAACTGGCTGTATGCCACCTTGATTGTGCTTCCGTTGCTGATGGCGGCGTTGGCCCTGGCCCTGGCATTGGCGGACCCGGCACTGCCGCTGACGGCGATACTGCTTGGCCTGTGGGGTCTGTTCGGCACCTCGGCACCGGTTGCATGGTGGACCTGGCTGGCCAGGACGCTGCCACGCGATGGAGAAGCCGCCGGTGGGCTGATGGTGGCCGTTGTACAGATGGCGATCGCGCTGGGCGCCACCCTGGGCGGCGTGCTGTTTGACGGGCTCGGCTATCGCGCCACGTTCATCGCCAGCGCCGGGATATTGATGGCTTCGATGTGGGTCGCGGTGCTTGCCCGGCGCGCCAGTCACCGCGGTGCCGCACTGGCGACATGATCCTTGTCGTGGCGCCGGCGGCCACCGCTCAGCCGCGCGCAGCGGCCAGTGCAGCATCGATCTGCGCAAGCAACCCACGCCGTTCCGGCACGCCCGGCATCACCCGCACCAGGTTGCGGACCATCCGCAGGTCCTGTTGCCTGCCAAGCTGATCACCCAGCGCATGCAGCGCGCGCGCCTGGTGGCCCGGTCCTGTCCGTTTGACCGAGGCCGCGAGCGCACTGTCCAGTGCGGGCATCGCCTCCAGCTGCATCCGCAGGCGACGCACTCTGCGCCGCCAGCGATGCAGGTCCTGCGGATCTGCGGTGCGGGCGGCGCGCTTCTCCGCCTTGGCAGTACGGCGTTCGCTGCGGGCCAGACCCTTGCGGAGATCGCGCGCACTCAGCGCGTCCCATGGCTGCGCCTGGAGTTCACCGGCGATACGCAGCAGCGCCGCGTGACGACGTGCAAACGCCGGGTCGCGCGCCAGCGCCCGGGCGAGCAATACGTCGCGCCGCGCCATCAACCGCCTGCACACCTCTGACCACGGCGGGGCGGGCTGCTGCGCGGCGAGGTGCTGGCAGGTCTCCACCACCACATGGGCATCGCGCAAGGCCGACAACCCGTGGCCGAGCCGGCGCAGGGCCGCGTCGGTCCGGGCGGTCTCAAGGTCGCGGCTCTCCAGCACGGCGAGCAGCGCGCGAAGGCGGCGTATCGTCTTGCGCGCCCGATGCACGGCATCGTGAACATCGGGCTGGAGCGCCAGCGCAGCGGCGATGGCCCTGCACTCACGGTCTGCCAGTGCGCGGGCGGCAGGGCCGATGGCGGGTGGCGACATGGCGGTTTCCCCCGGAGGCGTCGGGGGATTGTACCCATGCCGGCGGTCCGCCAGCTCAGCCCGGGTTGAACATCTGCCGCACGCCCCGAAGCAGCTCGTTCACGCTGAACGGCTTGGGCAGCAATGACATGCCCTGCCCCAGGAACTCATTGCGGACGGCCGCACTCTCTGTGTAACCGGTGACGAACAGCACCGGCAGATGCGGGCGCAACACCCGTGCTGCGTCGGCAAGCTCACGGCCGTTCATGCCCGGCAGACCCACATCGGACAGCAGCAGGTCCAGCTCGCGGTCCGAATGCAGTTCCAACAGGGCCTGCTGTGCATTGATGGCCTCAACGACCTGATAACCGGCCTCCACCAGCATCTCCCGGACCATCATGCGTACCGAATCGGTATCGTCCACCAGCAGAATCCGCTCGGCGCTGCCACGGGTCAGCTGTGCGGGTGCCAATGTGTCGTGGGCCGCAGACTGAAGCTGCCCCTCGGGCAGCAGCAGCTCGATCTCGGTGCCCTCGCCCCGTTCGCTGGCGATGCGCGCACTGCCGCCGGATTGGCGCGCGAACCCATAGGTCATCGACAGCCCCAGCCCGGTCCCCTCGCCCTGCGGCTTGGTGGTGAAGAAGGGCTCGAATACCTTGGTCAACAGCTCCGCGGGTATGCCGACGCCATTGTCGAGCACGGTTACGGTGATGTAGTGGCCAGGCGCAAGCTCATGGTCGCGCTCGATCTGGGCACGTCCGGCGCGGATGCGGATCAGCCCCTGGCCCGCCAGTGCATCGCGGGCGTTGATGACCAGGTTGAGGATCACGTTCTCGAACTGGTTCGGGTCGGCGACCGCGATCAGCGGTTCAACGCCCAGTTCCAGCTCGAGTTCGATGTTCTCACCGATCGATCGCTGCAGCATGTCTTCCAGCGAGCGCACCCGCGCCACGACATCGAAGGTCTGCGGATCGAGCGGCTGTTTGCGGGCAAACGCCAGCATGCGCTGGGTCAGCGCGGCGGCACGGTGTGCCGAGCCCGTCGCGATCTCGACATAGCGCGAAGCCTTGTCCCATTTACCGCTGGAGGCGGCGATCTCGATCATGTCCAGCCCGGAGATGATCGTGGTCAGCAGGTTGTTGAAATCGTGCGCGATGCCGCCGGTGAGCTGGCCCAGCGCGTCCATCTTCTGCGCCTGCATCAACTCGATCTCGGTGCGCTCGCGCTCGGCGATCTGGAAGGCAAGCTCAGAGGTTGCGCTCTCCAGTTCCTGGCGCTGCTCGTTGGCACGCGCATGGTGTTCGGTGGTGTCTTCGATCAGCACCAGGCCCTGCCCTGCGGCCTGGTACGGGGTCACCCGCCACTCGGTCATGCGCACGGCACTGCCGACCCGAAGGCTGAAGGTTCCCTGCCACCGTTCGCCTTCGGCCAGCGCGACTTTCAACGCACTGAGCGGGACGACCTGATCCTGCAGCAGCTGATCGAGTTGCCCCGGCCCTGCCTGCTGGCCCAGCAGACGGGTGAACGCATCGTTGGCATCGTGTGCGTTCAGTGACGCATCCAGTACCGCGATCGGGGCATTGATATGGCGGAAAATCTCGCGGAACCGCGCCTCGGTTTCGCGCAGCGCCTCTTCGGCCCGGCGGGCGCGAAGCAGGCTGCGCAGCGTGGCCAACAACACATCCGGATCGACCGGATGGATCAGATAGGCATCGGCGCCGGCGTTCAGGCCGGTGATCATGTCACCGGTAGCGATGGATGCGGCAGAGACGTGTACCACCGGCAGCAACTGCAGCCGCGCGTCCTCACGCAGCTGGCGCACCACATCGAAGCCGCTCATGTCCGGCAGGTTCACATCCAGCACCAGCGCGCCGAAATCATGTTCGGCCAGGCGTGTGAGTCCCTCACCGCCGGTGCCCGCTTCCTCGACATGGAACCCGTGGTGCTCAAGTACGCGGCGCACCGCGTAACGGGTCGCCACATTGTCATCCACCACCAGGATGCGATCAGGACTGGGCATGCGTGGCCTCCGTGGCCAGTGTCAGCGGCAGTACGACATAGAAGTCCGAGCCTTTGCCGATGTCACTCTCAACCCCGACATGCCCACCCAGCAGCTCGGCAAATCGCTTGCACAGGGACAAACCAAGGCCGGTTCCGCGCAGGCGCTTCTGCAGCGGTGTATCCACCTGCACGAAATCCTCGAACAGGGTCGACTGGAGTTCGGCGGGGATACCGATGCCGGTATCGCGCACGCTGAAGCGCACGGCGCTCTCACCTTCCAGCCGGGTGGATACCACCACCTGGCCATTGGGCGTGAACTTCAATGCGTTGGAAATGAAGTTGCGCAGGATCTGCGCCAGCTTCTTGTCGTCGGTATAGAGCAGCGGCATGACCGGCGGGTCTTCGAATACCAGGTCCACCTGATTGCCCTCCACCAGCGGGCGGAACATGCCACGCAGCGCAGAGAACAGGTCCATCAGGTCGAACCAGGCCGGCGAAATGGTGATCCGCCCCGCCTCGATCTTGGCCAGATCCAGCAGGTCGTCCACCATCTCGCGCAGTTCACTGGTCGAGGCGCTGATGAAGCGCACCTGCCGACGCTGCTCCTCGGTCAGCGGGCCATCCATGCCGTCCTCCAACAGGCGCGTCATGCTCAGGATCGAGCCCAGTGGCGTGCGGAACTCATGGCTCATGTACGACAGGAACCGGCTCTTCAGCTCGGACACCTCGCGCAGTTGCTCGGCCTGCTCGTCCAGCTCGGCATACAAGGCGAGCACCCCCTGATTGGTTTCATCCAACTCAGCGCGCAGCGCATCGGCTTCCAGGCGCAGCCGTTGCAGCTCCTGATCATCGGGTGAAGCGCTCAATGCAGATCTCCAAGACGCAGGGCAACAATGCCGGCGTCATCCCGGCCACGATCGAAATCACGCTGCAGCACCGCCACGATCAATGCCGGGTGGCGGTGCAGCAGACCGGGGTAGTCACGCAGGCTCCAGCGCGCCTGCAGGCCATCACTATGCATGACCAGCAGCGTGCCTGCCGCCGCGTGAAAATGGAATGGTTGTGCCTTGCGGTACTGCACGCCCACGATACCCGGGTGTGAGGCCAACCCACGCGAACCGGTGGGCTCGCACAGGCTCGCGGCGATATTGCCGATACCGGCAAACTCCACCTGCAGGGCGGCCACGTCCACGCAGGCAACGGCCGCTGCACCGCCCCGGGTGCCGGACATGCCCGCGTGCAGGACGCCGATCAACGCCGCTGCGCCGCCCGCGGCCGTGTGCGCGACTGCCTCCACGCCGGCCCGCGACGCATCGGCGGCGGGCAGTCCATGGCCGAGGCCATCGATCACGGTCACCGCCACGGTTGGTCCGTCGGCGCGGATATGCCATGCATCGCCGCACGCCAGCTCGTGCCGCATCGGAATGCGCAGCGCGCCGTAGGCCACATCGATATCGCGTGGCGCACGGCTGGCGTAGATCCGCGCCACCACCACCGCGCCCTTGGCATCGGACCAGGCATCCAGCACGGTGGCCTGGCGCTGGATCGCACCGAGCCCCAGCCCTTGGGTGCCCCCGGTCGAGTAGCCGTCTGGAAGACACTCGGCCAGGGAAAAGCCCGGACCGGTGTCCACGGTGCACAGCTCCACACCGTTGCCGCCGCGGCCACAGACCACGGACAGATACATGCGTCCGCCGCGCCCATGCTTGAGCACGTTGGTCGCCATCTCCGTGGCCACCAACGCCGCGCGGCCGGCGTCCATTTCATCCAGGCCGACATGATCGGCCAGCGCCAGCGCTTCGCGCCGGGCCTGTCCGACCTGGGAGGTTTCTTCGACCAGCACGACCCGCGTTACCTGGCCGGCGAAGTTCAGCTCCATTTGGTGATCGTGATGCGGGTGCCCTGCCCCGGCGCACTCTCCAGTTCGAATTCATCCACCAGCCGGCGCGAACCGGACAGCCCCAGGCCCATGCCCGAGCCGGATGACCAGCCATCGGTAAGGGCCTGCGCGACATCAGGGATGCCGGGGCCGTTATCGGCGAAGACCAGCCGGACACCTTTGCGCAGGCCTTTCTCCACGACCTCCCAATCCATGGTTCCGCCGCCGCCGTAGATCACGGCGTTGCGGGCCAGCTCGCTGGCGGCCGTGACCAGCTTGGTCTGGTCGATCAGACGCAGCTTGCAGGCCACGCAGATCTGGCGCGCGGCCTGGCGGGCCAGTACGACATCCTGCTCGATGCGGATCGGCAGCGAACCACTGGACGCACTCATGAGGCAGCTTCGTCTTCGTCGGTACGCTGCAGCAGCTTCATGCCCCGCTCCACATTGAGCGCGGTGCGCACGCCACTGAGCGTAAGGCCCAGCTCCACCAACGTGATCGCCACGGCCGGCTGCATGCCCACCACGACCGTGGTAGCATCCATGATCCGGGCCAGCGACGAAATGGTGGCGATCATGCGGCCGATGAACGAATCGACGATATCCAGTGCGGAAATGTCGATCAGCACACCGCGCGCGGAGGTGCTGCGGATCTTCTCGGTGAGGTCGTCCTGCAGCGTCAGCGCGAGCTGGTCATGCATGTCCACCTGGATCGTCACCAGCAGCAGATCGCCCATCTGCAGGATCGGGATGCGCTCCATCTCAGCGGGCGGTCCGGGTGACGGTCTGGCCGGTCCGCTTGAGCGCCAGCGCCAGTGCGTCGGCCAGATTCGCCTTGGTCACGATGCCCTGCAGGTCCAGCCCGAGGTGCACGATGGTCTGGGCGATCTGCGGTCGCACGCCGCTGATGATCGCATCGGCGCCCATCAGGCGGATGGCGGTGACGGTCTTCAGCAGATGCTGGGCCACCAGCGTATCCACGGTCGGCACGCCGGTGATATCGATGATGGCGATTTCAGAACCGGTATCCACGATGCGCTGCAGCAGCGACTCCATCACCACCTGGGTGCGCTGCGAATCCAGCGTGCCGATCATCGGCAGCGCCAGCACACCGTCCCACAGCTTCACCACGGGCGTAGACAGCTCGAGCATTTCTTCCTGCTGGCGCTGGATCACGTCTTCGCGGGTTTTCTGGAACACGCTGACCGTGTGCAGCCCCAGCTGATCGATCAGCTCGGAGATCGCCCACAGCTGGTCGCCCAGCTGCGCCGGGTCATTGGCATACCCCTGCTGGATCACGTCGAACAGCGGTCGCTTGAGCGAGAAGATGAAGCTCGCGGTCTCCGACGAGTTGAATCCCTTCAGCACGCGCTCGCGGGAAAGCTCTTCCAGGAAGCGGCGGATGTCCTGCCACTCCACGCGTGCAATCGAGCTGACGTCGGTGGCCGACACCGCATCGAGGAACAGGCGCCAGAATTCGCGGACCTGGCTGTCCAGCTCGCGGGACGACAGCCGGCCGTCCTGCGCCTGGCTGGAACCGGCCAGATTGCCGGCCCATGCGGCCAGCAGGGGCTCCTGATGGCTGCGGATGAGATCGATCGTGCGCTGCTGCAAAGCCGCCATGGAAAGGGTCCTGAAAGAAGGGATACACCGGGTGGGCTGGCGACCCATCACCGATATGAATGGGGGTCGCAATCTTCAAAGCTTAAATGAATTCAGGAAGATTGGGCATGACGGCAGATGCCGATGGCGTGAAGGTTCCGTGCACCTCCCTGACTCATTCAGATTGTTGCGATAGGCGGTGCGCGTACCGCCCCTCCATGGGCAGCCCGCCATAACGCATCAGGCCGCCCTAAGGCGGCCTGATGGTGGAGCGGTCAGCGCAGCAGCGCGAACAGGAGCAGCAGCGGAATCGGAATGCCGAGCATCCACAGCAGAATGTACTTCATGGTGTTTCCTCCCTTGGGATGATCAGGTTCACAGGTCGCGGCGACGGCCGCCCCAGGTAGCACTCAGGCTGGCAATGAAGGCACCGATGAGCAGCGTGATGAACAGCCACAGCGCAGCGTAAGCGGTGGCCTTGCGGGCATCGTCCGCCGCCTGCTTGGCCTGCTGCTTGGCGTTGTCCAGGGCCGCACGCAGGCGGGTCTGCACATCGGTCACGCGGGCCTGCGCTTCGGCCTGACTCATGCCCGTCTGTGCCGCCACCAGCTGACCCAGGTACTGCGTATCGGCGGGGTCCATGGTGTCGGACTTGAGGCTGTTGACGATGATGCGGTTGACCTCGGTACGCACCTCACGGCTGTCCGGGCGACGGTCTGCACCCGGCATCGGGCGCGGCGGCGGCGGTGCGCCATTGACTGGCGGTGCCGACAGTGCCGCTGCATCGGCCGGGCCGGCCGGCGGCGCGGGCTGCGCCGCGGTCGGGTTGGCGCGGAACAGCGAATCCACCCAGTACTGCACGTCCCCCTGGTCACTGCCCATCGCGGCCGAGCCCGCACCCGCGGCGGCGATACCACCCGCAGTGGAGGCTGCGGCACCTGCGGTAGCACCAGCCACCTTGGCACCGGCACCGAGAATGCCGCCGATCGCAGAGGTCAGCAGCGCGGCCGTCAGCAGCGTGGCCACGGCCCACGACACGAAACCATGCGCGGTATCGCGGAAGTAGGTTTCATCGCCGTGTAGGTTGCTCCACTTCGTGCGCAGGCGACCGGCCAGATAGCCACCCAGACCGGAGGCTGCGATGGCGGTGAAGGTCAACCAGGCAATGCTCGACCAGCCAAACGTTTCGGCCGTCACGCCTTCAAACGACCACGGCGAGACTGACGACAGGCCCAGGCCCACGCCGAGAATCACCAGGATCAACGAAAGCGCGGCCGCAGCAATCGCACCGGCCAAGATCGCACCCCATGACACGGCGCTGTCGCGCGGAAGATCCACCACCGGCGGTGGGGTGACCACGGCCACGGTCGCCGCAGCGACGGGCTCGGGGTGGGCGTAATCGCCTCGGGTATTCATAGCGTATGGCACTCCTTTTCATGCGCTGCGGACGCAGCTCGCATCGGCAGGCTGCGCTTCAGCTCGTGAAATATGCGAGACGCTGAAAACAAGACGGTGTGGACACCAGGCCTGATCAGACCCGCCGACCGAGCAGCATGATCACACCGACCAGCCCACCCAGCGCACCGACAGCCGCCAGTTCGATGGACGGCTCACGCAGCCGCAATGCCATCACCATGCACAGCACGCCCAATCCGATGATCACCGCGCCGATGGCGGCCGCACGCGCGGAGCCATAGAAGTGCGTGCGGCGGATCGGCTCGCTGACCGCTGGCTGCTGGCGTTGCCAGGTCGCCAGCGCCTGGTCGAATTCGCGCAGCAAGCGATCACGGCTCTGCAGATCGGCCGCACTCACCATCAGTGTCGCCCGGCCCGGCCGCACCAGTTTCAGATAGTCATCGGTGCCCCAGCTGGACAGCTCATCGAAGGGCACCGCATCGCGCCGCGAGAACATCAAACCGTCGGGCAGGACCATCACTTCGTTGCGCGTCGGGAACCCCTGGAAGGCCAGCAGCGGTGGCAGCACCAGGCATAGCATCGCCACCAGGATGGCGACGCCCACCGGGCCGCGATTGAGCACGATGAACATGAAACTGCCCGCCGCCAACGCGAATGCGAGCGGCACTGCCAGCTGGTGCCAGCGGGTGTAGACCGAGACTTGGATACCTTCCCTTGGCGTCACGATGACCTCCCTCCTTTATCGGCCCGCGGCCGAACAGCTCAGGCCACCATGGTCTTCGATGTCGTGCACAGCGGCAAATCCGCTGATATCAAAACGGTTATCAGCCTGCCATCGTCGCGCCTGTGAATATGCTGATGAACATGCGTACCAAGCGGCGATGAACTTTTACGACATTCACGTGGCAATAATCCCATTACGCTAGGGATGGCACGTGACCGGCCAGGGATGGCCTTTCAGCGGATGCAGTGGAACGGGGGCTGCATCGCCGGCGACTTGGCGCGTCCAAGGGGATTATCTGGAAGCACTCTCATGACACTGGCATTATCCGGTCGCGTTGTCGCGACCCTGTTCCTGGCCTCAAGCCTGTCCTTCGCCGCATCGGCGGCGACCAAGGCACCCTTTCCTGCCGAAGGCGTCTGGCGCGGCGAATTCACCATCGATGGCGACCCCATCCCCTTCAATTTCGAAGTGAAGGGCAAGCGCGCGCAGGACGCGACCTTCACCCTGCTCAACGGCACGCGCACGGACAAATTCAAGGTCACCCCGCGCGATGACGGGACGTTCTCTGTGCGGATGAACACCTACGACGCCGTCCTGGAAGGCAAGGTCTCCGAGGATGGCAAACACCTCGTGGGCCAGTACAAGGACCTGGTGCCCAGCCGCAACGGGGCGCGCAACCTTGCCTTCACCGCCGAACAGGGCGCGGCATGGCGCTTCGTCAAGCCAGGCCAGGACGAGGCGCCGGCGGCGGACCTCAGCGGCAAGTGGGCGGTGCAGACCATCGACAAGGCCGCCCGCCAGGACAAACGCAACCAGGTGGCCCTGCTCAAGCAGGAGGGCAATCGCCTCTCGGGCGTGTTCATGACCGTCGTCGGCGATACCCGCGAACTGGAAGGCACCGTGCAGGGCAATCGCTTCTATCTGTCCGGCTTCAGCGGGCCGAGCCCGTTGCTGATCCGCGGCACGATCGATGAAGACGGCAACATCCAGGGCGCGTTCGGCAGCGGCATCTACAACGTGGTCAAGTTCGAGGCCGAGAAGAGCGACAAGGTGGAGCTGCCCGATCCGTACAAGCTCACCTTCCTCAAGGATGGCCAGGACCGCATTGATTTCAGCTTCCCCGATCTGCAGGGCAAGCAGGTCTCGCTGCAGGACGACAAGTACCGCGGCAAGGTGGTGATTGTTGAAGTGATCGGCACCTGGTGCCCCAACTGCACCGACCAGACCTACTTCCTGGCGCCGTGGTTCAAGCAGAACCATCACCGTGGGGTGGAAGCGGTGGCCGTTGCCTTCGAGCAGGAAGACAACTTCGATTATTTCCAGAAGACCCTGACCACCTTCAAGGATTATTTCGACATCCGTTACGACATCGTGTTCGGTGGTATCGCCGACAAGAAAGTCGCCACCGAAAAACTGAAGGGGCTCAATTACATGGCCGCCTTCCCGACCACGATCATCATCGGCCGCGACGGCAAGGTCCGCGAGATCTATACCGGCTACACCGGCACGGTCACCGGTGAGTATCACCGGGATTACGTGACCCGCTTCAACAGCCTGCTTGACGGACTGATCGCCGAACCGGATCCGTACGCGGCCAGCGCCGCTGCTCCCGCCGCCCCGGCGACGACCGCATCACTGGCGGTCGCCCCGTAACCCGCTGCAGCGGCCAGCGCGTCTGGCCGTTGCTCACCCGCTCCTGCGCTGCCTGCCCGGCACGGCCTCTTCGTGATGCCGCGGGCGACTGCGCGCCACTGCCCAGAGAACTTCACATGCGTACTCCCCTGATACTCGCACTGCTTGCCCTTTCCAGCGCACCCGCCGTGGCGACCGCCGCGCCGGTGACCTATCAGCTCGACCCCACCCACACCGATGTGCTGTTCACCTGGAACCACAACGGTTTCTCCTTCCCGACCGGCCGCGCGGCGATCAGCAGCGGCACGCTCATCTACGATGCGGCCAAGCCCGCTGCGTCGCAGGTGCAGGTGGAGCTGCCACTGGCCGAGCTGGCCACCCACGTCCCGAAACTGGACGAGATCGTCAAGGGCGACAAGCTGTTCGATGTGGCCAAGCACCCGCAGGCCAGCTTCCGCAGTACCTCGGTGGTGTCGCAAGGCACCGGCCGCCTGAAAATCACCGGTGAGCTGACGCTGCATGGGGTGACCCGCCCGGTCGTGCTTGAGGCCACGCTCAACAAAGTGGGCGAACACCCGAGCCGCAAGGTGCCCACGATCGGCTTCAACGCCACGGCCGTCATCCGCCGCAGTGAGTTCGGCCTGACCGGGTTCCTGCCCAACATCGCCGACGAGGTGCAGCTGCGCATCACCACCGAGGGCCAGGGGGCGAAGGAGTGAGTCGCAGCCTTGCCCCGTGGGTTGCCGCGTTGCTGCTCATCCCGTTCGGCGCGGCCGCCGCCGATACCCCGAAGGTCGCACTCGATCCGCGCTTGGAAGCGCGCACCGACGGCACCCGTGAGCTGGTGATCGACGCCCGCATCGAACCCGGCTGGATTCTGTATGCCTCGGATTTCGAGCAACCGCAGATCGGCCCACGGGCAGCGCGGGTGACCCTGGCCGTTGGCGAACAGGCGCAGGGACCGCTGCACTCGGTCGCGCCGCGCGAAGGGCACGGCCGCAGTTTCGCCGGCGAGTATCGCTATACCTACTTCAGCGAACGCGGTCAGCTGCGCCTGCCGGTCGCCGCCGGCACCGGACCGGTGAACGGCACCCTGCGTGCCCAGGTGTGCTTCGAGGAGAGCGGGCTGTGCGAGCTGGTCCAGCAGGAGATCGCCGCGCGTTGAGCGCGGCACCGCCATGTCCCGCCCTGTCCGCTCCCTTGCCCTGCTGGCCGCGCTGATCGGCGTTGCGGTACTGGCGCCGGTGTTCTCCGCCGATGCCCCGACCTACGACGGTGATCTCTCCGACAACCCACGCGCCCAGCTGGGCCGCCAGTTGTTCTTCGATCCCATCCTGTCGCGCGACCGCACGGTGTCGTGCGCCAGCTGCCACCAGCCTGCCCGCGCATTCGCCGATGACCGTGCGCTCAGCCTGGGCGTGGAAGGCCGTGTGGGCACCCGCAACACCCCCAGCGTGATGAACAGTGCCGGGCGCACCCGTTTCTTCTGGGATGGCCGCAGCGAAACCCTGGAAGAGCAGGCCCTGGCGCCGATCGCCAACCCGCTGGAAATGGACCTGCCGGTGGATCAGGCAGTGGCCCGGCTGCTTGCAGACCCGGCGTGGGTCGCGCGCTTCCAGGCGACCTACAACGCCGCACCCAGCCCGCGCACGCTGGGCCGGGCGCTGGGCGCCTACCAGAAGACCCTCAATACCGTGGACAGTCCCTACGACCGTTATGCACTCGGCCAGGAAGACGCGATCAGCGACGCGGCCAAGCGCGGCCGCCTGCTGTTCATCACCAAGGCCCAGTGCGTGAGCTGCCACGCCGGCGAGGATTTCACCTCGGACCGTTTCAAGAACATCGGCATCTACAACGGCCGGGAGTTCAATGACGAGGGCCGCGGCGGCATCACCGGCGATCCCACGCAGAAGGGCGAGTTCAAGGTGCCCGGCCTGCGCAACGTCGCACTGACCGCGCCGTACATGCACAACGGCATGTTCAAGACCCTGCGCGAGGTGATCGTGTACTACGACGACCCCGGCAAGGTGATCCCCGATTCGATCGGCCGCGATGCACAGCTGCGCGATCCGCTGCACCTGACCGAAGCGGAGATCGACGATATCGAACAGTTCCTGCACACCTTGACCGATGACCGCTTCGCGTCGCGTGCGACGTCTTCGATGGCCTCCCCTCCATGACCTCTCCTGCTTCGCATCTGCCGGCGCTGCTGGCCACCGTACTGATGCTCGCGCTGCCCCTGGCATCGCACGCAGCCCCGCCAACACCCCCCGCTTCTGCCGGCCAGGCCGCACCCGCCCTGCACTGGACCGATCTGGACGGCGCCCCGGCGGCGCTGGCGCAATGGCGCGGCCGCCCGGTGCTGCTCAACTACTGGGCCAGCTGGTGTGGGCCCTGCCTGAAGGAGCTGCCGGACCTGCAGCATTTCTCGCAGGCGCAGGCACCGCTGCCGAACGGCGTGCAGGTGGTCGGCATCGCACTGGACGACATCGAGGCTGCCAACGCCCTGCGCGACCAGCTTCAGCTCACCTATCGGCAACTGGTGGAGAGCGACGGCCCGCCCGGCAGCGCCGCCACGTTCGGCAACCGCATCGGGACACTGCCCTTCTCGGTGTTGATCGATGCGCAGGGCACGGTCCTGCAGGTCCACAACGGACCGCTGCATCCGGCCGATCTCGAGCGCTGGGCCGCTGCCGCGAGGGGGGCGCCGTGATCCACGCCCGGCGCATCGCCGCCGCGGCCGAACGCTGTTGTCCGGGTGCGCTGCCTCACCGCGCCTGATCCGGCGCTACCGCCGTTGCCTGCCCGCCGTATGCCCCTGCGCATCGGCCTTTCTTCTCCCTGGGGATCCTCCATGCTGTCCACGCACCATCGCCTGCCGTTGGCCCTGGCCATCGTTTCCGCGCTCTCCCTGCCCCTTGCCGCCCACGCAGCGCCGGAGACGACTGCCAGTGCCATCACCGCTACCAGCACCGCCACGCTCGATACGGTCACCGTGACCGGCACCCGCGCCCAAGGCCGCACCGTGCGCGAAAGCGCGGCACCGATCGATGTGCTGTCGGCCGAAGACATCCGCGCGGCCAACGCGACCAGCCTGCTGGATGTGCTCAACACCACCGTGCCCAGCTTCAACCTGCCGCTGGAAACCGGCGATCTGAACAGCATGGTGCGCGCCGGACAGCTGCGTGGCCTCAACGCCAGCCACGTGCTGGTGCTGGTGGATGGCAAACGCCGCCACGCCACCGCACTGCTGGGCGCCGGTGGTTTCGGCGGCGCCGCACCGGCCGATCTCGCCCTGATCCCCACCGGTGCGATCGAGCGCATCGAAGTGCTGCGCGATGGCGCCTCGGCGATCTACGGCTCGGACGCCATCGCCGGGGTGATCAATATCGTCACCAACAAGGCGGCGCGTGGCGGCAACGTCTCCTACCGCGATGGCACCTACTTCGCCGGCGATGGCCGTTCGCGCGTGGTGCAGGCCGATGTCGGCTTCGGCATCGGCGATGGCGGCTATCTGCATCTGGCCGCACAGCTGGATGATCAGCACGCCACCGACTACACCAGCCCCGCACGCGATACCTTCCTGTATTACTTCCCGCGCAACGCGGCCGGCACGGCGATCCGGCCCGGTGGCAACCAGGCCAGCAACCCGACGCTACCCGCCGGTGCCACGCCGGATCCGCGCGAAGCCACCCGCGACAACAACGCCTGGCGCAACCGCGGCATCCGCGCGTTCCGCACCAAGACCGCCACCGCCAATGCCAGCCTGCCCCTGGCGGCGACGGTAGAGGCCTACGGGCTGCTGACGCTGGCCCAGCGCGATGCATGGGCACCGCAGAACTTCCGCCAGCCGCTTCGCAACGAAGTGGTGCGGGCCATCGATCCGGATGGCTTCGCACCCACCGAGCACATCGACGAGAACGATGCCGCGCTGACGCTGGGCGTCCGCGGCCAGGCCGGCGAGTGGGATTGGGACCTCAGCAGCGGCTACGGGCGCGATGCGATGGACATCAACCTGCACAACAGCATCAACCCCACTTATGGGCTGGACAGCCAGACCGACTTCTATATCGGCGACCTGCGCTACAGCGCCTGGACCCACAACCTGGATGTGCGCCGCCGGCTGCAGACCGCGTGGCTGGCCGCGCCGCTGGAGCTCAGCGCGGGTGCGGAGTACCGCGATGAGCGCTATCGGATCGGCGCGGGGGATGTGCAGTCCTACACCCATGGCGGGCAGCGGGTGCTGGACGGCCCCTACGCCGGCACGGTGCTGGGCATCGGCCTGGGCGGCTCGCAGGCGCTGCCCGGCTACCGGCCGGAAGACGCGGTGGATGTCAGCCGCAACAGCGGCGCGGTGTACGTCGGCGTCGCGGCCGACCTGGGCGCACGCTGGCGGGTGGACCTGGCGGGCCGGCACGAGCGTTACTCGGATTTCGGCAGCGAGACCACCGGTCGCCTGTCCACCCGCTTTGCCCTGCATCCCCGGCTCGCCCTGCGCGGCACGATCAGCAACGGCTTCCAGGCCCCTTCGCTGGCTGCGCAGGCGTACCGCAACACCTCCAATGGCAATTTCTACACCGACCACATCCTGCAGGCCGGCTCGCCGCAGGCCATCGCGCTGGGCGCGCAGCCGTTGCGCCCGGAAACCTCGCGCAGCCTCAGCCTGGGCGTCGTGGCCGAGCCCTGGCCGGGCGCGTCGCTGACCGTGGATGCCTACCGCATCGATGTGGATGACCGCATCGCACTGTCCACCACCTTCCGCGAGGGGCTGTATCCCGGCTCCGGTGCGCTGGTCACCGCGGTGGGCCTCGGCGCGCAGGATGGGGTGCGCTACTTCATCAATGCCGCCGATACGCGCACCGAAGGTGTGGAGGCCACGCTCGAAGGCCGCTTCGATCTTGGTCGCGGCGGCGCCCTGCGCTGGACCCTGGCCAGCAGCTACACCCGCGCGGAGATCACCGGGCTGGCCCCCACACCCGCGGTGCTGGCCGCCTTCAATGTGCCGGTGTTCAGCACCGGATCGCAGAACGAGTTGCTTTACAAGGCGCCGAAGTCCCGGCAGGTGCTGGGCCTTGACTGGAGCTTGGGCCGCTACCGCGTCGGCCTGCGCCAGAGCCGCTACGGGGACATCCAACGCTATGGATCGCCGACCACGGTGGCCAGCAGTGGGCCTTATGCGGGCCAGGCCGAGATCGCCTACGACATCGGCGGCCTCTGGATCACCGATCTGCAACTGGGCGCCACCCTGCCCGGCGGCTGGGACGTGGCACTGAACGCCAACAACGTGTTCGACCGCAAGGTCACGAAACTGCCCGAGCCGCTGCTGGCGGCGAACGAGTACTACCGCTACGCCAATGGGGGTCCGATCGATGGCTCCGGTGGGCTCTGGTCAGCCACCCTCCGTTACCGCTGGGACTGATCCGCGCGCAGCGCAAGGAACACCGTCGCATCCTCACAAATCAGGACGATCGCCTATGCAAAAATAAGGGAACTGTGGCACACCGCGTCGCAGGTGACGGTGTGTGCTCCTGAAAGACCAGGTGCCGCCGTGCCCTTTGGGCGGTGTCCAGCACTGGTAAAGATCAGGAGTCAATGAATGTCCTCGAGGAATTCCGGCGCAAGCGCCTTGGATCTGTCCAGCTGTGCGCGTGAGCCGATCCGTACCCCCGGCGCGATCCAGCCCTACGGATTGATCCTGGTCCTCGACCACCCGACATTGACCGTCAACGCCCGCGCCGTCGCGCGGCCGGAACTCATCGAGACGCTCGGCGATCCGCTCGGGCAATCCCTTGACACCGTGCTCGGCGGCACGCTGGCCCACTGCAGGCCGCTGCTGGTGGCGCTGGAGCAAGGTGCTTCGCACTTCCTCGGCGCGCTTCCGGTCGGCATGGCCGGCCACCACCCTACGGTGGCGCACCGCATCGGGGATGACGTCATCATCGAGCTGGAAGCCCCGGTGCCGGGCGAGCCAGGCTCGCTGGAAGACCTCTATCCCTCGATCCGCCGCTTCATGGCCGCGATCGAGCGGGCGCCCACCACGCAGGCCCTAAGTGAGATCGCCGCGGTGCATATCCGCGAGCTGACCGGCTTCGACCGCACGATGATCTACCAGTTTGACCCGGACTGGAACGGCGCGGTCGTGGCCGAGGACCGCAACAGCGTGTTGCCCTCCTACCTGGATCTGCGCTTCCCGGAATCGGACATTCCCGCGCAGGCGCGTGAGCTGTACCGGCAGAACCGGATCCGGCTGATCGCTGACAGCCACTACACCCCGGTACCGCTGGTGCGCGTGCCCGCGATCGCCGAGGCGCCGCCCACCGACCTCGGCCCGGCCATGCTGCGCAGCGTCTCCCCGGTGCACCTGCAGTACATGCGCAACATGGGCACCGGTGCATCGATGTCGGTCTCGGTGCTGTGCGAGGGCGAACTGTGGGGCCTGATCTCCTGCCATAACCGGCGCGCGCGCCGGGTGCCGTACCACGTGCGCACGGCCTGCGAGTTCATTGGCCAGATCCTGTCGCTGCAGATTTCGCTGAAGCAGCGCGCGGTGCAGGTCGAAGAACGCATTGCACGCCGCGCCATCCAGGTGCGGCTGCTCGGCCGGATGGCCGGCGATACCGACTTCATGGCCGCGCTGGGCCGCGATCAACGCAGCCTGCTCGCGCTGACCCAATCGGCCGGTGCGGCGATCGTGCACCGTGGCGAATGCATCCTGCACGGCGACTGCCCGAGCCAGCGCCAGGTGATGCAGCTGGTCCAGTGGTTGACCGCCCAGCCTATCGAGGGCGACATCTTCTGCACCGACACGCTCCCGCAGCAATGGAAGCACGCCGAAGCCTTCGCCGGCGTCGCCAGTGGCGTGCTGGCCATCTCCATCTCGCAGATCCACGACAGCTTCGTGATCTGGTTCCGGCCGGAGGTGGTCCGCACCGTCCGCTGGGGCGGTGATCCGCGCAAGGAAGAAAGCGAGCAGCCGCTGTCGCCGCGCACCTCCTTCGAAGGCTGGAAGCAGACGGTGCGCGAGCAGTCGCTGCCCTGGAACGAGGTCGACCGTGATGCCGCGCTGGAACTGCGCACCGCGATCGTGGACATCGTGCTGCGCAAGGCCGAGGAGATGGCGGCGTTGAATGAACAGTTGCTCCGCAGCAACAAGGAGCTCGAAGCGTTCTCCTATTCGGTCAGTCATGACCTGCGCGCACCATTCCGCCACATCGTGGGCTACTCCGAACTGCTGTGGTCGTCGGCCGGCGAGCGATTGAACGATTCAGAAAAGAGATTCCTCGAGACCATCGTGGAGTCGGCAAAATCGGCAGGGACGCTGGTGGATGATCTGCTCAGCTTCTCGCAGATGGGCCGCTCCACGATGGGCCAGATCGCGATGGACATGACCGCCCTGGCGGATGACGTGCGCCACAAGCTGGACATGGAATACACCGGCCGTGCCATCGCCTGGGAGATCAGGACGCTGCCCAGGGTACTGGCCGACCCCGGCATGCTGCGGCTGGTCTGGCAGAACCTGCTGTCCAACGCGATCAAGTTCACCCGTGACACGCCCGAGCCACGCATCGAGGTGGGTCACCAACGCAATGACACGGAGGACATCTTCTTCGTGAAAGACAACGGCTGCGGTTTCGACATGCGCTATGTGGACAAGCTGTTCGGCGTGTTCCAGCGGCTGCATCACGTCGATGAGTACGAAGGCACCGGCATCGGCCTGGCCAACGTGCACCGCATCATCACCCGCCATGGCGGCCGCACCTGGGCCGAAGGCCAGGTCGGCGCCGGCGCCACCTTCTATTTCACCATTCCCTTTGCTGATGGAGACCACCTATGAGAGATCTGCGACCGATCCTGCTCGTAGAAGACAACCCGAAAGACGCCGAATTGACGATGGCGGCGCTTGCGCGCTGCCAGCTGCTCAACGACGTGACCCATGTGCGCGACGGCGTGGAAGCGCTGGAGTATCTCCGCTGCCAGGGTCCCTATGCAGGCGCCATGCACGGCGGCCCGGTGGTGGTGCTGCTGGATGTGAAACTGCCCAAGCTCAACGGCCTGGAAGTCCTCAAGGAAATCCGCAGCGACCGCGCCCTGAGCAGCACCCCGGTGGTGATGCTGACCTCCTCGCGGGAAGAACAGGATCTGATCCGCAGCTACGAACTGGGCGTCAACGCCTTCGTGGTCAAGCCGGTGGATTTCAAGGAGTTCCTCGAGGCGATCCAGGGGCTGGGCATGTTCTGGGGCATCACCAATCAGCCGCCACCGCACGGCACCCTGTTCGGTGGGAAGAGTACAAACGATGGCTGAGGCCGCCACAACAAAGACCATCAGGATCCTGATGGTCGAAGACAGTGCACTGGATGCAGAGCTGATCACCGCGCAGCTGCGCCGCGCCGGGCTCCCGTTCACGGCCGAACGCACCTGGTCGCACCAAGGCATGCTCGATGCCCTGACCACCGCCTCGTTCGATGTGATCCTGGCCGACCACGTGCTGCCAGGCTTCGATGGCGACGCTGCCCTCGCCCTGGCCAGCGAGATCGCCCCCGGGATTCCTTTCATCTTCGTTTCCGGCACGCTTACCGAAGAACTCGCCGTGCAGGCGCTCAAGCGCGGCGCGCGCGACTATGTAGTCAAATCGCGCCTGCAGCGCCTGCCCGATGCCGTGGTCCGGGGCATCCATGAAGCCCAGGAGCGCCGCCGGCTGCTGCGTATCGAGGCCGAACTGCACGACAGCCACCAGCGGCTGAAGCTGATCACCGATTCGCTGCCCGCGCTGATCGCCTACTTCGGCCATGACCACCGCTACCGTTTCGCCAACAACGCCTATGTCGAGTGGCACGGCCGCACGCCGGAGAGCCTGATCGGCCGACATACCCGCGAGGTCGTCGGCGAGGACACGTTCAACAGCATCCAGCAGCACCTGGAGCGGGTCCTGCTCGGCGAAAAGGTGAGCTTCGACCTGCTCTCGCTGCGCAGCGACGGTACGCCCCGCCACGCACAGGTGGACTGCGTGCCCGAGCTGGCGCCGGATGGCGCGGTGCTGGGCTATTACGCCATGGCGCGCGACATCAGCGAGCTCAAGCATGCGCAGTCGCTGCTCAAGGCCAGCAACGAATCCCTGGAACGCCAGGTCGATGAGCGGACGTCCGCGCTGCACCGCAGTGAAAGCCGCCTGCAGGCGCTGTTCGAATCCAGTTTCCAGCACCAGAACCTGCTGACCCTGGATGGCCACATCATCGACACCAATTCGGCGTCGCTGGCGGCCATCCTCGCCGACAAGAAGGACGTGCGCGGCAGCCTTTATTGCGAATCGGCCTGGTTCGCCGACACGCCCGGCGTTCCCGGCGTGGTCTGCACGGCCATCCTGGAGGCTGCGGCGGGCACGGCGTCGCGCCACGAACTGGAACTGCGCCTGCCAACCGGCAAGCGCACGTTCGATTTCTCCTTCCGCCCCCTGTTCGACCATCAGGCACGGATCACCGCCGTCGTCTCCGAGGCCGTGGAAACCACCGCGCGGCGGCAGGCTGAAGAAGCGCTGCGGCACAGCCAGAAAATCGAGGCGGTAGGCCAGCTGACCGGTGGCATCGCGCATGATTTCAACAACATCCTGACCGTCATCGCCGGCAACATCGAGTACGCCAAGATGCTGACCGACCGGCTCGGCGACACGGCAGGCAATTCCTCACGCGCGCTAGACAACGCGATGAAGGGCGTCATGCGTGCGGCCAACGTCACCCAGCGCCTGCTCGCCTTCTCGCGTCGGCAGCCGCTGAAGAACCTGCCGGTGGATCTGAACGAAGAAATGCGCGGCATGCAGGACATGCTCAAACGGTCGCTGGGCGAGCTGGTGCAGATCGACATGGTGCACAGCCCGGATATCTGGTGCGTGGAGATCGATCCGAGCCAGCTGGAAGCCTCGATCCTCAACCTGGCGGTGAATGCACGCGATGCCATGCCCGAGGGCGGCCGCCTGACCATCGAGATGGACAACATCCACCTGGACAAGGATTACGCGGCGCAGCACCCGGACGTTCCGCCCGGCCAGTACGCCATGGTGCGCGTCCGCGACAGCGGCCAGGGCATGCCGCCGGAGGTCATGGCGCGGGTGTTCGAGCCGTTCTTCACCACCAAGGAGGTTGGCCGTGGCACCGGGTTGGGCCTGTCGATGGTGTATGGCTTCGCCAAGCAATCCGGCGGGCACGTTCTGCTCGATTCCACCGAGGGCAGCGGCACCACGATCACGCTGCTGTTCCCGCGCTCAGCCTCCGCCCTGCCGAGCGTGCGCCCGGCCGATGCACAGGCGCTGGACGCCTTCGAGGTCGAGGCGGAAACGACCGTACTGGTCGCCGAGGACAACGACGATGTGCGCGCTTACACCGTCGATACCCTGCGCCAGCTGGGCTATCGCGTGCTCGAGGCGCATGACGGCCCCTCGGCGCTGCGGCTGCTGGATCGCACCGACGTCAGCGTGGACCTGCTGTTCTCCGACATCGTGATGCCGGGCATGTCCGGCTGGGCCCTGGCCAAGCAGGCACTGGTCCGCAAGCCCGGCCTGCGGGTGCTGTTCACCTCGGGTTATCCGCGCGATATCGACGCAAGCGGCACCGTTGGCCGCACCATCGCCCTGTTGGCCAAGCCCTTCACCCGCAGCGATCTGGCGCGGTCCATCCGCACTGCCCTGTTGGATGAAAGCCCCACCCAGAGCGGCAGCGCCTTGAACTGAGGCCATGCCAGGCGGTGCCGTGACGGGCACCCGCCCCCGGTCATGACATGGGGCTGGCACGCGATGCACGGCCGGCTAACACGCACCGGCGCTAAGGTGGAGATACGCACCGGTGGCTGCACGCCACGAGGATCTCCGCCCGCAATGACTGCCGCACGAACCCACCCACGATGCCGCGTGCTTCTCGTCGAAGACGATGCGCCCATCCGGGAGATGACCAAGGACATCCTCAACGACGATGGCTTCGATGTCCTCGACGTCGGCGATGCCGAGGCCGCGCTGGGTTGCCTCAGGCACGACGGCCCGTTCGACCTGCTGGTGTCCGATGTCGGCCTGCCCGGCATGGACGGTCGCGATCTGGCCACGATCGCCACGACCCTGCACCCGGCCATGCCGATCCTGCTGGTGACCGGCTACGCGGGGCCCGCCGGGGCCCGGCCCGACTTCCGCGGCGAGGAGATCAAACTGCTGCGCAAGCCATTCACGCTCAAGCAACTGGTGACCTCGGTCAGGTCCCTGCTCTGACAGCAGCTGGCCCGGCTACGACGGGTTCCTGATCGCCAACAGCGCGCGGGCACGTCGCTCCAGTTCAGCGGTCGTGAAGGGCTTGGTCAGCACTTCCATGCCGTCCTCCAGCTGGCCCGCGCCCACCGCTGCCGAGGCCGCGTAGCCGGTGATGAACAACACCGGCAACGCGGGACGCACCTGGCGGCCGGCGTCAGCGACCTGGCGGCCATTGAGCCCACCGGTCAGCCCCACATCGGTGATCAGCAGGTCGATCGTCTCATCGGAGCGCAGCAGGTCGATGGCCTGGCCTCCTTCCGGTGCCTGCAACACCCTATAACCCGCGCCGCCAAGGACCTCGGTCAACAGCGCGCGGATCGCTTCCTCGTCTTCCACCACCAGAATGGTGCCGACGCTGGGCGCTGAACGCGCCGGCAGGTCCTGTGAGGGTTCTTGGGCGGCGTCCGCAGGGGTCTCGCCGACGAAGCGCGGCAGGTAGAGTTCCACCGTGGTGCCGTGGCCAACCTGGGAATCGATCCGCACCTGCCCGCCGGATTGGCGGGTGAAGCCATAGATCATCGACAGCCCCAGGCCGGTCCCCTGCCCGATCGGCTTGGTGGTGAAGAACGGCTCGAATACTTTTTCGATCACCGCCGCCTCCATGCCGATCCCCGCGTCCTTGACGGCCAGCCGGACGTAATCGCCCGGCGGCGTATCCAGCGCCGCCGCGCCCTCGCCACGCAGGCTCACGTTGGCCGCGCTGATCAGCAGCGGGCCACCCTGAGGCATCGCGTCGCGGGCATTGATGCACAGATTCAGCAGCGCATTTTCCATCTGCGGCACATCCACCAGTACCGCCCAGGGATCGGACGCCAACTGCGTGGAGATCGCGATCGAAGGCCCCAGCGTGCGCGAAATGATATCCAGCATGCCGCGCACCATCGCATCAGCCACCACCGGCGTGGGCGCGAGCGTCTGCCGGCGGGAGAACGCCAGCAAGCGCTGGGTGAGCGCCGTGGCACGCGACGCGCTGGACTGCGCCATCTCCAGGTAGCGGCCGATGTCGTCATACCGCCCCTGATCGATCCGCAGCTCCAGCAGCTCCAGCCCCACCGAGATGGCGGTCAGCAGGTTGTTGAAGTCATGCGCCAGGCCACCGGTCAACTGACCCACGGCCTCCATCTTCTGACTCTGCCGCAGCCGCTCCTCGGCCACCTGCAACGCGGCGCTGCGGGTCTGCACGCGCTCTTCCAGGGTCAAGGTCAACTCGCGCAGCTGCTCTTCGGCCTGACGCCGCTCGGTCACATCCGAGGCGGTGCCGAACCACTCGGTGATCTCACCGGCGCTGTCCAGCAAGGGCACCGCACGCATCTGCACCCAACGCACACTGCCATCGGCCAGCAGGCTGCGGTGCTCCAGTTCCAGCGGCAGCCGCTGCGCCATCGCACGCGCAATGGCCTGCTCAAGCAGGGCACGATCATCGGGGTGTACGTAGCGTTCTCGCCAGTCGGTGACCGCAGGCAGGCTCTCGTCCGGTGCCACCGGCCCGGTCGCCAGGATCTGACGCATCTCGCGCCAGTCCGCGGTGACCGCATACAGCGACTGCGAGGAGGCGCTCACCAGCGCGCCGAGGCGGCGCTCGCTATGGGCCAGTGCATCGCTGGCGCGGCGCTCCTGGGTGCGGTCGCCCAGTACCTTGACGAAGCCCAGCACGGCGCCATCTTCATCGCGCAGCACGGTCATCGCCCCGCTGGCCCAGAAGCGCTCGCCGGACCTGCGCGCCAGCCAGCGCTCACCACTGACCCCACCCGAGGCCATCGAGACGCCCTGGTTGTGCCGCAACCGCTTGGCCTGGATATCGTCAGCGGTGTAGATCACCTCCACGTTCTGACCCAGCATCTCCGCCTCGGTCCAGCCGAAGATGTGCTCGGCCCCGGCATTCCACAGGGTCACCTTGCCCTGCAGGTCCGAGGCGACGATCGCGTAATCGCTGGCACTGTCGATGATCTGGCGATTGCGCGCCTCCACCTGCCGCATCGTGCGCTGCAGCTCGATGTGGGAGGTGACATCCAGGCCCTGAACGAATACGCCTGCCGTGCTGCCATCCTCACCGGCCACAGGCTGGAAGACGATATCCAGCATGCGCCGGGCCGAGGACGGATCGGACGGGAACGGCGCGTCGTACACCACCTCGCTGCCGATATACGGCGTGCCGGTGCGGTACACCTCATCCAACAGCGGCATGAAACCCTGGTCGACGATTTCCGGCAGCGCCTCCCGGATCGACTTGCCCAGCACATGGCGATTGCCGACCAGCCGTTGGTAACCCGGATTGGCCAGCTCGACCCGATGCTCAGGCCCGCTGAGGAAGGCCATGAACATCGGCGACTTGTCGAACAGGGCGATGAGCCGCTCGTTCTCCTTGGCCAGGCGCTGCTGGGCCACGATGATGCTGGTCACCTCGTTGGTCACGCAGAACGCGCCGCCGACCCTGCCATCGTCGAGGAAGATCGGCGAAAACGAGAACGTCCACCAGGTCTCTTCAGGCACGCCCTGGCGACTCATCGCCACCGGCAGGTTCTCGTAGCGGGAGGATTCACCGGCAAAGGCGTTCTCGATCGGCGCGCGTACGGCATCCCAGGCATCGGCCCACAGCTCCCTCAACGGTGCGCCCAGCGCGCCCTCCAGGCGCGGCCCCAGAATCGGGCTGTAGGCATCGTTGAAGAAGAACGTCAGGTCATCGCCCCAGACCACGTACATGCTTTCGGGCGAGGCCAGGATCAGATTGACCGCATTGCGCAGCGCGCCCGGCCAGGTCTCGATCGGCCCCACCGGGGTCGCCTGCCAATCCAGTGCACGGACCTGCTCGGCCATCGGCCCGGTGCTGCCGGGAAAGCGCCCCGCCACTGCGCTCATGCGCACCGCTCCAGAACCACCGGGGCGCGCGTGCCGCGCAGCTGCGCGGCAGACCAGGGAAGGATGGACATCATCGGCACCGAACCTTGAACTGAAGGCATTGCAGGAGCTGGGGGAACGGCAGGCAGCGGGGGCCAGCCGGAAGGCGGAAAGCAATGTAAGCCACGCGGGGCAAATCCATGTCAAGGCCGGCAGGCGGTGCCAGCGCCTGGATCGATGTGCACGCGCCCGGGACGCACCGTTGGCGATGATGCGCGCACCTCCCCACCCCACCACTGCCATGGCCAAGCCAACGGGCTCCCGTCTCGTCATCTATGCCGCCCTCGGCGGCAACCTGGCCATTGCCATCGCCAAGTTCGTCGCCGCCGGCATCTCCGGCAGCTCGGCCATGCTCAGCGAGGGCGTCCACTCGCTGGTGGACACCATCAACGAGTTGCTGCTGTTGTACGGCCTGCGCCGTGCCGAGCAGAAGCCGGATACGCTCCATCCCTTCGGCTACGGGCGCGAGCTGTACTTCTGGAGTTTCATCGTGGCGCTGCTGGTGTTCGCCGCCGGTGCCGGTGTATCGGCCTATGAAGGCATCCAGCACATCCGCACCCCCGAGCCGGCCACCAACCACCTGATCAGTTACGTGGTGCTGGGCATCTCCTTTGTGTTCGAAGGCACCTCATGGTGGATCGCGCTGCGCGAATTCCGCGCCACCAAGGGGGCGATGGGTTACTTCGAGGCGTTCCGCCGCAGCAAGGACCCCTCCACCTTCACCGTGCTGCTGGAAGACAGCGCCGCCCTGCTCGGCCTGGGTTTTGCGCTGGTCGGCCTGCTTGCCGCGCAGTTGCTGGACATGCCGGTCCTGGATGGCGTGGCGTCGCTGTGCATCGCCGGCGTGCTGGCGGTCACCGCCTTCCTGCTCGCCCGCGAGACCAAGGGCCTGCTGGTCGGTGAGCCCGCGCACCCGGCCGTCGCCAAACGTATTCTTGCCGTCGCCACCCACGATGCGGACCTGCGCCGCGCCAATGGCGTGACCACGATGCAGATGGGCCCGGACCAGGTGGTCGCGATGCTGAGTGCGGAGTTCGAGGATGATCGCACCACCCCGCAGATCGAGGCCTGCATCACGCGCATTGAAAAGGCGGTGAAAGCCGAGTACCCCGAGCTGGTCGCGCTGTTCGTGAAACCGCAGACGCCGGAGGTGTTCCAGGCGCGGCGGGCAGCGTTGGGGGAACCCCATCCCGACGCGTGACCCCCGTGCAACGCGTGCAACATCGCAGGCGCTGCGCACGATGCCGTCACGGATGCCGTTGGATGCTCAGCTGCCATGCGCCGCTTCGCACAAGCCATCGCTGATAGCGAGTCACTCCCCGCCGGCCTTCCTGCTGAGTTGGCGCGGACGCTGGCGGCCGCGCCGGACCACTACAACATCGCCAAGGGTGGCGTGGCCACGGTGCTCGCGCGCGACCATGACGGCTCCATCGCCGTGGCCGACATGGTGTGGGGCCTGGTGCCGCGTTGGTCCAAGGAGCCGGCCACGCCGTATACCACGGTGACCGCACGGCTTGACCGCGCGCCACGCAGCCGCATCTACGCGCAGGCCTGGGCGCAGCGCCCGTGCGTGCTGCCCATGACCGGCTACTACAAATGGGATCGCGAGCGCCGCCCCCCCTGGCCCCTGTTCGTGCAGCGCACGGATGGCCTTGCCCTGCTCGCAGCCGGCTTGTGGGAGCACTGGGAAAGCGACGACGGCCAGCAGCTGGACAGCTTCACCGTATTGACCGGCCCCAACAGTGCGATCCCTTCCCCACTCACACCGGACGGGCCGATCTTCATCGCGCCGGCCACCGCCCTGGACTGGTTGAGTGGCGCCTTCCAGACGCCTGCGGCATTGCGTGCCCGCGCCTCCACCGCGGCGTTGGAGGCCTATCCGGTCAGCCGCGCGTTTCGTGATCCTTCGCGTGACGATTACACCCTGTTGGAGCCTGTCGATCCGGATACCACCGTAGCCAGCACCGAACCGCAGCCATGGGATGGCGATGGATGGGATGAACGCGATGCGGATGAGTGACGTGCAGCGCACGTGAGCATCAACCTTTCCGGCGCTTGAACGGATTCCGGGCCCGCGCGCAGATTTCACCTTCGCGCCACCGCGTTCCCGTCAGGGTGGAGATGCCCAGCAACACGGGCCCTCTCTCTAACCAATTGTGGAGTCAACCATGGACAAGAATCGCACTGAAGGCGCCAAGAACCAGGTCAAGGGCACCGTAAAGGAAGTCGTGGGCAAGGTCACCGGCGACAAGACGAAAGAAGTGGAAGGCAAGATCCAGAAGGGTGTTGGCGAAGTCCAAAGCGACGTGGGCAAGGCGCGCGACGACGCTCGCCGCTGAGTCTTGACCCCACCGCTCTCTGACCCACATCGGGCAGAGAGCAGTGGGAGGCTAGCCGTGTGCATCGCCGGCGTACGCCACCCAACCTCTGAACGAAAGCGCGGCATAGAACAGACTCGGCCGCTCGAATCCTGCCTCCTCCAGCAGCTCGACTTCTTCCTCCGGCGACAGGGTGGGCAATCGGTTGGCGATCGTATCGGCTCGTACAGCGGCCGTCTCACCGCCCAGTCCACGCGCTGTCACGAACGCCGCCCAGCGCTGGAACCACCGGCGTTTCCCTGCCGGATCGCCCGGCACGCTATGGTGCGCAATGATCAGCGGTGCACCAGGCGCGAGCCGACGCCGTAGTGCACGCAGCGTACGCAGGCGCTCTTCGGCCGAGAGAAAATGCAGCGTCAGCAAGCAGGTGGCGCCATCGAATGCGATAACTGGCGCACTGTCGATATAGCCTGCGATGAGTTCCACCTGGGCCGACAGCGCATCCCCGAGCACGCGCTTGGCGAGCCCCAGCATCTCGGCGGAAGGATCCACGCCGGTGAAGTGCCAGGCAGGACTCGCCTCGGCAAAGGCCTTCAACTCCATGCCACCGCCAGCCCCGAGCACCAATACGCGCCCATGTGGCGGTACGTGTTCGGCCAGCAGAACGTGGGCCATCTGATGCAACGCCTGGACGCCCGGTACCTGGCGGACCAGGTTGTCGGTGTACTGGGCGACGGCATCGGGATCGGAGAAGGACATGCAGGCCACCTTGTTCACAGTGGCGCATAATGTAACATTATTGGTTACATTAAAGATCGCATCACTCCAGCAACCCCATCAATGCGTGGTGTACCGCCACCCCCGCCAGCGCGCCCTCACCCACTGCCAGCGCGATGCTGCCCGCCATCCGGGCCGCATCGCCGCAGGCGAAGACACCCGGCACCGTGGTCTGCTTGGCCGAATCGGTGGTGATGCAGCCGCCGCCCTTCAGCTCACAGCCCAATTGCTCGGCCAGATCACTGGATAGCCGCGAGTGCGGCGAGATGAACAGCGCATCCACCGCCACGTGCCGCCCATCGGCGAGCACCACGGTGGCGGTGTCTTCCACGCGCTGCACCTGGGCCGACTCGATCACGACGCCGCACGCCTCCAGTCGTGCACGCTGCTCGGCATCGATGCTGGCGGATGCCTCGCTGCAGAACAGCGTGATCTGCCCCCAATCGCACAGCAGCAGCGCCTGGGCCGCACCGCCATCCTTCGCACAGCCAATCACCCCGATGCGCCCCTCAAACACCTCGTAGCCGTGGCAGTACGGGCAATGAAAAACGCTTCGGCCCCAGCGCTCGCCGATGCCTTCGATGTCGGGCAGGTCGTCGGTTACCCCGTGGGCCAGGATCACTCGATCCGCCACGAATGTCTGGCCCGCTTCAACCCGGATCTTGAAGCGTCTGCCGTCATCGATCGGCTGCGCCGCCACCGCCGTACCGGTGAGCCAGGTCAGGGTGGGATAGCGCAGCAGCTCGTCACGCGCCTGGGAGGCGATGTCCGCCGGCGGCAGGCCTTCCCTGCCAAGAAACCCATGGGCGACGCGGGCATTGCGGTTGCGTGGCTTTCCCCCGTCGATGATCAGCACGTTGCGCCGGGCGCGCACCAGCTGCAGCGCTGCGGACATGCCGGCGTAGCTGCCGCCGATGATGATCACGTCGTACTTTCCGTTCTCTGGCGCGGGAGTGGACATGGGGCTTCCAAGGCTGGGCTGAGGGCATCATGCGCCCGCCCATCGGCTACAGCCTGTGAGGCAGCAGGATTCGACGCGCATGCCCCTGACGGCGGGATGAGGGCTTGAACTCCCTGGCAGGTAGCGGCTACGTTTCCTGTACGTCCTGCGTGGAAGAACTGCGATGCGTTCAAGGTTGATACGCTCCTACCCGGCAACCCGGGCAGCAACGCTGACTGTCGCCCTGTTCGCAGCCGCCGCGGCAACCGCCGCTGAGCCGCCCAGCTTCTTCTCCGCGCTGGATCACTACGGCAACGAGGACTACGCCGCCTGCAGCACCACCCTGGGTGAGCTGTACCGCCAGGACCTCCCCTTCCCCGACGGCGGCGAACTCCTGTTGATCGAATGCACAGCCGCTGCGGGCGATCATGCTGCGGCGTTTGCATACGTTGATGCCCTGCTCGCGAGCGGTCGCCTGCCGCTGGGCGACCTGCGCACGAAACAACGGCCCGGGCTGGACGCACTGCGTGCCGATCCGGCGTGGCCGGCGGTGCTGCAGCGCGTGGTCGCCGAAGAGAAGAAGCGCGAGACGCTGCGCGATGCGCCCCTGCGACTTGAACTGTTGGCGCGTGAGGCCAAGGATCAGGCAGCACAACATGCCGCCATCGCGGCAGGCGGCGGAGATGCGTGGGGGCAGACCGCGCCGGTGAAGGAAGCCAATGCGACCTGGCTGAAGGGCATCATCGCCGAGAAGGGCTGGCCGGGTATCGCGCGCGTCGACCGCGATGGGGCCAAGGCCGCATGGGTGATCGTGCAGCATGCCGATCATGATCCCGCGTTCCAGGCGCAGGCACTGGCCTTGATGCAGAAAGCCGCTGAAGCCGGCGATGCCGATGCCGCTGACGTGGCGCTGCTTACGGATCGCGTGTTGCTGGCCCAGGGGAAGCCGCAGCGTTACGGAACGCAGTTCGGGGATGCTGCCGATGGCGCGATGGAACTGCGGCCCACCGAGGATATGGAAACGCTGGATGCACGGCGGCGTGCGGTGGGCTTGCAGCCGTTGGCGGCGTACAAGGCGATGCTGTCGGAGATGTATGGCAAGGCGGTCAGATAGGAGGCTGCCGTTTTCTGCGCTGGCGGGCGTGTGTCCCGATGCCGGTGCTGGTCATACACCGTCAACGCAACAGTGGCATCCTGCATGTTCGTGCGGGAGCCCAACAATGCGGATAACGGGAAATTCCATTGCAGCAAGTGCTGTCACGCTGAAGGTCGGCGTGGTGTTCTGGGTGCTGGTGGCCTGGCGGACGCCCGGCGGCGAGCCTTGGGACGCGCCTGCGTTCTGGACCGTCGTCTATCCCCTCGCACTGGCCATTGCCGCAGTGCTAGGCGCGTGTTTTCCCCGTAAGTCCTGGCTATGGGGACTGTTGCTCATGGTGCTGCAAGTGCCGGTGGTGGCCGTGATGTCAGGCGTTGGTCCGTTGTTGCTGGCCGGAGTGGTCTACGCACTGGTGCTGGCGTTGCCTGCGATGGCTATCGCGGCAGTGGCGGGCGCGCTGCGTCGCCGCCTGTATGGGAGGGTTTGAGACGCTCAGCGCTTCGCCGGCTGCCACCCTGCGCGCATGGCATCCGCAGGGCTGCAGAACATGCGCTCACCGTGGCTCAGGTCGATGCGCGTGCGCTCGTAGTCCCGCTGGCCGGGCACATGGTAGATCTTCCTGCCCTCGCGGGAGATGTTGCCCTTGATGCGGCACCCGCCCGACGACGACTGAGCGGCCACCGGGGCTTGTCGTGCCGTCTGGTCACGCTTGCTGCGCCGATAGTCCGCTGGCATCTGGAATGGCCCCTGCCAGAGGTTCCGCTGGTGCTGGCGCGCGTCGGCTTCGTCCGCGATGAATGCCGTGGCGTACTGGCGATACGCGACCGCCCAACCGGAGCGCACCATCCACCGATTGACCGACTGTCCTTGAACAAAGCACTCCGCGACCACCCGGCCGTAGCGGTCGGTGTCCTTGGGCTGGCAACGAACGGTCTTGTCCAGCACATAGCCATCCAGCGCAGCAGCGGACCGGCGGCCACAGGGCCAGGCGCGTCCATCGTTGGTGGTGCATTGCTGGGCGCTTTCCGGCGCATCGATCCCCCACAGGCGAATGCGCTGCTTCGCCACCGTAAGCGTGTCCCCGTCCGTGACCGTCGCGCGGCCGACCAGCTCTGCTGCCACACCAGGAGCCGACGCCAACACCAAAAACAACACCACCAGACCTTTCAACACCATCAACAACGACTTCCTCTAAGCGCATGCTCGGGTGCGAGCGCCAGTTCAAACAGGGTCGAACACTTTAGCGGAAGTGGAAGAAGGACGCCGACCACATCGACAGTCTTTCAATCCCGACGCGTGTTCGTGGTGTGGTCGGCTACATATGAAACGCCGGGCCTGCCGAGAACGTCGGCGATCTCACCCTGACCCGCAACGCAATGAGCAGACTGGCGAGGAGCATCACCGCTGCAGCCACAGTGAGGACTGCGACGATGCCGCCCAGTCCGAACACCAGGCCGCCCAAGGCAGCGCCCGCGGCGATGGAGGACTGCACCGCTGCAACCACCATCCCGCCCGCACTCTCGGCCTGATCGGGCACCGCACGTGCGACCCAGCTCGACCACGCCACCGGCACGCCACCGAAGGCCAGGCCCCAGAGCGCGACCAGGAGTGACAGCCCGCCAGCGCCCACCGGCAACAGGAGCATGCCCAGAGCAGCTACGCCAACCAAGGCAGGCATGATCACCAACGTGGCTTTCAGACTGCGCTCCATGAGCCAGCCGGCCAGCAGTGTGCCGACAAAGTTCGCCACACCAAAGCCGAGCAGAATCAGCGCCAGGCCATCAGCGCTCATGTGCCCCAAGCTCTCCAACGTTGGGCGGATATAGGTAAAGAGCGAGTACTGACCGGTGTGTGCCAGAACGCAACCGAGCATTCCGACTGCAACGCCCGGCCGGTGTAGGAGCCCCACCACCGACTCAGGGGTCGCCGCCTTGCGCGGCGCCATTCGGGGCAGCGTGAACCACTGGAACGCAAACGTGAGGCCACCTAACGCCGTCGCCGCCCAGAAGGCGCTGCGCCAACCCAGCAGGCCTCCCAGGTAACTCCCCAAAGGAACCGACACCACCGTGCCGACCGCGATCCCACTGAAGATGATGGACAGCGCGCGAGGCACGCGCTGTGACGGCACCAACCGCATGGCCACGGCCGCTGCCATGCTCCAGAAACCGCCCAGCGCAATGCCCAGAAGCACGCGCATCAGCAGCAGGACCCCCATGCTGGATGACAACGCCACCAAGGCGTTGGAGAGGATCATCAGAGCCGTGAAACCCAGCAGCACCCGCCGCCTGTCTATCGAACGGGTCAGCCGCGGCACAAGCAGGCCAGCAAACAGCGCCACAACTGCGGTGACCGTCACCGCTTGGCCGGCCAGCGCCTCCGACACCCCCAGGTCCGCCGCCATCGGCGTCAACAGACTGGCCGGTAGATATTCCGCCGTGAGCAGCCCGAAGACCCCCATGGCCAGCGAAAACACCGCCACCCATGCCGATGAAGAAGGCTCCCCGCTCCCCCTGTCCACAGAATCAGGCGTGTTCGCGGCATCAACTACGTTATTGCTCATCACAGATCCCAGTACATTCGTGCAGCCGAGAGTCTAGGGAGCCAGGTCAGGATGATCTATGATTGTCCAACCTATATTTTTGATCGAAACCCCGGGCCGTCGCAATGAGCCAGGTTCCACCCCAGCCCACCGACCTGATCAGCGAGCTGCTCACCGGCATGCGGCTGCATGGCGTCCAATACCGACGCATCCAGACCGGGCCGACCTTTGGACTTGGATTTCCGCCGAAGCCAGGCCATGCCTACTTCCATTACCTGGCCGTAGGCAGTGCGATCCTTCGAGGCGCGGACGGCAGCCAACATGTTCTCTCCGCCGGGGATGTCGTGCTTCTTCCTCGCGGAGAAGGCCACGCACTGGTGTCGGGCGAGGACCATCCCGTCCAGTGCCTGGAAACGATAGACGCCGCCCCACTGGGTGACACGGTGAGCGGGATAGACACGTGCCCGAGTACACATGCCGTGCCAAGCGCAGTGCTTTTCCACGGATGCATGCTGTTCGATCTCGGTGGCATGCAAGGGTTGAGCAAGTTGATGCCGGCCGTGATGTTGGCCGATGGCAACGCCGCTGCGTTCCCTGGGCTGTTGCCGATGGTCGACGCGATGAAGCGCGAGGTGTGCTCCGGACGTATTGGCTATGCAGGCATACTCGCCCGGCTGGCGGATGCCGTCGCCGCCATGATCGTGCGTGACTGGGTCGAGCGCGGTTGCGACGGAGCCGCCGGCCTGGTCATGGCCATGCGCGACCCTCGCCTGTCGCTGTCGTTGCTTGCCCTGCACAGAGAGCCCGGGCGTGACTGGACCGTCGAAGCGCTGGCTGCAGAATCCAACATCTCGCGATCTGTCTTTGCGGACCGGTTCCAGACCGTCATAGGGACCGCGCCTCTGCGATACGTGACTGAGCTGCGTATGCAATTGGCGAGTCAATGGCTGAGCCAGCAAAGCCTATCCATCGAGATAGTGGCAGAGCGTCTTGGGTACGCTTCGCAGGCGGCTTTCAGTCGCGCGTACAAGCGCGTCATGGGGCACTCGCCTGGGGCGGCTCGGCGGGGACACCGCTTGGCCTTGGCATAGCGGGCAGTTTGGGAGCAGTCGCTCAAGCCGCCTGAGCTTCGTGAACGGGCTGCAATTGGTTGGCGATCGCATCGGAACGCGCCACCGCTGGTCGAATGCGATCAGCGGTGGTGTGTCACGCCCCTTTCGGGGCGCTCCGTGCTGATAGCGATCGGTGGCCTGAGATTGTTGGGTGCATCCATGCACCCAACCCTTCCGCGCTGCGCGCTCCAGGGCCAGCCGTTCGGCTGTCCGGATTCGCTCCCGGCGAATCCGTCG
>NZ_RCDC01000004.1:792658-2619287 GCF_003651185.1 Stenotrophomonas rhizophila
TCGGCACCCTTTTCTCTCCGCCAGATACGCAAAACGCCCCTTTCGGGGCGCTTTGCGTATCTGGCGGAGAGAGTGGGACTAAACGTGCCCACTCTTAAACCCTTGATATGCCTACAGAACTCAAACCTGACTGTGTCCTGGTGAGTGTCCCCGAAGAATACGCGAGGCACATCAAGACGTGCAACGTGACCAGTGATAGCTTCGAATTGCGACGCCGGGCTCAGGGGGCGGTGGCGGACAAAAATGGGGCGTCCTTGCACTTCATGAAAAGCCCAGCGCTCCTGGAGCTTTTGTCAGGTTGCTCCTGAGCCTTCGACGGCGCTGCCCTTTCGCCAAGTGGCGCGGACGACCTTCTTGAAGTCGCAGCCCTCTAAGAGCGTTGCCGTCCTGAGCTGGGGAAGGACTCAACGGGCGCTTCATCGCGGCTGGAGCACCAGTGCTACCGACCTTTCCTGGGTTGAGTTTCAGCAGCCTGGATCGATGGGACGCCAGAGGTCCGAGGAACTATCGCTCCTAAGCAGGTGAACCAGACGAGCTGGCACCTTACGCTCTAGCCTCTTCCACAGCGCTCCGCGCAGCAACCGTTCCCGCCCTGGAATGAAGCTCGCTTTCGCCATAATCGTGGGATTCCGCAAGGTCAATTACGCGATCAGCATGGTCAATGGTTTCCTGCCGATGTGCCACGACGACTCTGGTGATGTTCAGCGTGCTTAGGTGCTTGTTGGTAATCTGCTCTGAGTGCTTATCCAGATGGCTTGTCGCCTCATCTAGAACGAGGATACGCGGCTTCCTAAAGAGTGCCCTGGCCAGCAAAACCCTTTGCTTCTGCCCACCCGACAGTGCACTCCCCATGTCGCCGACCAAGCTTTCATAGCCCATCGGCATATTCGAGATGTCGTCGTGAATGTTCGCCATCTTTGCGGCGTCAACAATCTGATCAATTGAGGCGTCACTGTCAAAAAAAGAGATGTTCTCGGCTATTGTTCCCGCGAACAAGTTGTCGTCCTGCAGAACGGCCGACATGACCAATCTGACTCGCTGCACGCTTTCACTATCAATTCTTTGCCCACCAATCTCTATGTGTCCTTCGGAGGGAACATCGAGACCCAACAGCAGCTTAAGCAACGTGGACTTTCCGCATCCACTTCTACCTACAATGGCAACGGATTCACCAGAAGTTATGGTGAGGTTCAAGCCTCTCAGGATCCATGGATCACTGTGAGAGTAGCGAAACCCAACATTAACAAATCGAATGGAATGATCAATAAGCGGCTCGCCGGAATATGGCTTCGGCAATGGGAGCGGCTCCTCGAGCGCAATGTCTGAGAGTCGCTCAAGATGCATCTTGACAAGTTGGAGCTCGTTAATTTTATCGATAAACGCCGTTGACTTAGTCGTAAACTGATCGGCAAAGGTGACGGCTGCAACCAACATGCCGACCGTGAACTGGCCTGAGACGACAAGGCTCGCACCATACGCCAAAAGCCCCACTTTTTGGAGCCCAAAAAGCCCGACGTTTATACCGGATGAGGTCTCGCCAATGCGCTGAGCTTCCATCGATCGCCTGCAAGCCTCTGTCGCCGCATCGGATAAACGTCCTCTCCGTAACGGCTCGATGCCAGCTAGCCTGATCGGATTAATTCCCCGAATCGACTCTATGATCTCCGACTGCTGCCTAGCCATGTAAACCACGTTCTGTTCGTTTGCCTCCCATAGCTTTCGAAACATGGCACGCCTGATTACAAAGTAGGCAACGATCACGACAAGCGAGATGCCCGCAAAAGCAGGACTGTAATAAACCAGAATCCCAAGCGCCAGCAGCCCGAACGCGCTGTCTAACACAGCCGAGACGAACGCAGATGAGAGCGTATTCTGAATTGCGTAGATTGAAGAGAACCTAGTAAGGATATCCCCGGCGGAGCGCTTTTCAAAGAAGGATGTTGGCAGCCTTAGCAAGTGTGAGAACAGGTGGGTAATCCACTGCGAATTGAGTGCAGCCCCAAGCCAGCTGACCAGCCAACCACGCGCGATGGTTAGGAGAGAGTGCAATAATGCGGCGATCGCAAACGCTATTGCGGCGATTATCAATAGACGACCGTCACCTGTGGGGATGATGCTATCGATGGTCCACTGAAGCTGAAATGGAATAGCAAGCGCGATTACTTCGACACCAAATGCGAGCAAGAAGAGGTGCGCGGCGCCTTTAAACAAACCACGTATTCGACCGGTGAGGGACTGCAGGCCGATTCGCCGCCGTTCTTGGGTAGGGCTGAAGTCTGCGTCTGGAGTTAGCTCCAGAAGGACGCCCGTGAAGCTCGCGCTCACCTCTTCATAGCTCAGTCGAAGGCGGCCGCGCGCCGGATCGTGGACCGTTACACCTTTTCTGTCTGCGCGCTCTATAACTACAAAGTGACTCATATTCCAGTGAGCAATGCAAGGCGCGTTGGAGCTGGGGAGATACTCCAGGCCAGCCCGAAGCGCTTTACCCGAAAGACCAAGCTGCGAACAAACAGCAATGATGTGCGAAAGCCCGACGCCGCGAATTGAACCGCCAAAGCGCCGACGCAACGATGCAAGATCGACGTCATGCCCGTGATAGTTGGCAATCATTGCCACACATGCCAGACCGCACTCTGCGCTTTCCGTTTGCAGATAAAGCGGCAGCCTTCTTCTTGATCCCCATGATTGAGCCGTCACGCTAGCCACTAGATGAACCCTCAGTTGATGTTGAAGAGCGTGCGAACGATGCTTCTTGGCTTGGAGGCGATCCGCACGGAAACGACAGCACCAGGCTTCAATCCAGAAATCTGGCGCTGACTCCACTCTCCATCTGGAGCAAGCGAGACCCTGTAATGAGGCGCATCAATTTCAAGTCCGCGCATGTCCCTAATTTGATTGGCAGAGTATGGGCTGCTTGATGTATTCGCCACGGTCGCAGGGATGATGTGCGATTGCCCGAAGCTGCGTTTGATCACGATGCTTGCTCGCTGACCATTTACCGGGAAATCATTGACGCTCGCCGGGATCCACGTCTCCACGATCAGCGGGCTCTCATCATCAACGATGGACATCAGCGGGGGAGAGCTCGGATCCACGAACTGCCCAGCCAGCACGTTCGTCGTCGAGATTCGACCTTTTACAGGTGAGCGAATGAGCGCCCCACGAGCGATATCATTGTCAATGATGGAGTTCTTCACGTCGGCCAACGCTTGAACCAGCTGCGATCTTTCTTGCGCGGCAGTTGACTCTACACGGCCTCGTTCCGCCAGCAGCGCCGAGAGATCTTGCTCTTGTTGAAGCAGCTGATCTTTCGCATCGGCTGTCTGGCTGACCAACTGCAAAGCCGTATCGTATTGCTGCTCAATCTGATAGCGACTGAGAGCCTGAGTTCCCGCGTTACGCCAGGACTCGTAGAGCTTCATGGCGGCATCAGCCCTCTGCTCTTGAATCAGCAGCCTGTCGCGAAGTCTGCGTATCCGCTCCTGGGCAATGTGAATTCTCTTATCTGCGTCCTTTGAACTAGAGACAGTGGAGATGGGCAATAGCTCAAGGGCGCTCTCAATCGACCGGCGCTTCTCCCGAAGTGCTGTCTCCATCTCAGCTTCACTAGACCCGCCTAGACTCGTTCGGTGAAGCTCAATCTCAGCCAAAGGCGTGCCAACTTCGACTGCGACGCCCTCCTTCACCAAGAGCCTGACCACAAAGCCGGACGATGGCGACTTAATGGAAATAATTCCAGTTGTTGGCACCACAACACCCTGGGCAGGAAGCTGTCTTGAATATGAGCCAACCAGGAGCAGGCCCAATAGAGTCATGCAAACTGCTAGGGATGATAAGGACACGATCCAAGTGCCCACGGGAGGCGTCAAGTTGATCGCTTCTGAATGGCCCTGTCGAGCGCATGCCTCTTTGCGAAACAGACTTCCAGTCACTGTATCCATCGCTGCGTTGATGCCTAACATCCATGTCGATGAGGACTCTTATCACACACGCCGGAAAGCTTGCAAGAGATTCGGCACGGTTCAAACCGGCCGCAGTTGACTCATGCGAGCCATGAGTGTGACTCGCATCTCAAAATGAGAAATTCTCATTTCTTCTGACCACGAGTGCTTGCCAATGCCGTTTCGCGCGTGGGCCAAAGAAATTATGCGGTTTTTGGCGCTCAGTCCGGCCAACGCAACAGGGTTGAATGGTCCGGGTGGGGGTTGACACCAAGCGGCGTCAACGGGTAGTCATAAAGCGCCGGGTCATTCGACGCGGCTTAATCACATGCAAAGGAATAAGGAAATTATCATGCTGAATAAAGTGATCACCAAGGAGCTGTCTCGTGAATTCGCGCCGGCGCGCGAGCTGTCTCAGGAAGAGCTGAATGCCGTCAATGGTGGCGATTTCGGCGGCGAGGTGACCTACACCCACACCTTCAGCAACCAGGTGGAAGTGAAGGTCGAAGTCTCGAACGGCAAGTAATTGCCACGGGCACTGCGTGGAGACGCGCGGTGCCCTCTTCATGGAGAGAAGTGGTGATTACAGTTGTTTCATCCTTTTTAGATCTTCACGCAGCAGCGATAGTGTGGTCGCTCAACAAAGCCGGCGTTTCCGCGGAGCTCGTTGAAACCTTCTTCGGCCTAGATCAAGAAGGCGCCGGCGTTTCGGTCACCGCATGCTCAGCCGAAGAGGATCAGAACTCCGTTACCGTGGAGCTAGGGCGTTCATTTTCTGAGCAGAAATTGATGTATTTCCGAGGTGATTACACTCCGCGGGTCGACATGCTTGAAGGGGAAGAAGACTTCCTGTTCGTCCGGCGCGAGAAATCCGTTCACCAGAACTGGCTTTTGCAATTGTCTGTGGACGTAGGGACGCAGATTTTTGTCAATGCACCTTGCTCAGCAATTCGTGCAGATAACAAGATGCTTCAATTGAAAGCCGCGTGCGACGTTGGCCTTTCGCCACCCAAAAGCTACTTCGGATCAAGCATTGATCGTGTAAAAGAAGCATTCGGCAACACACGCAACCTGGTCATTAAGCCGTTTGAGCCGTTCAGCTGGCGCTATGCCGACGGAAGAACTAGGTGCGCCTTCGCCTCAAGGGCGAGTGTTCGTCTACTGGACAACTACGAGGCCGGGACGATCTTGGCAGCACCGGCGATATTCCAGGAAGAGATTGTCAAGGAATTTGACGTCCGCGCCTTTGTCTTTGGCGATCAAATTCACGCCTATAAGATCCACCAGACCTCTGGCCGGCTAGATTCTCGAGAAGATCTGACTGATAGCAAGGTGACAACAATTAGCAAGATGAACCTTCCTGTAGACGTGCAGCAAAAGATAGGTCTCTTGATGTCAAGGATGGGTGTCGAAGTAGCCTGCATGGACCTCGTTCCAGATAGAAATGGCGAATACCATTTCCTGGATTTAAATCCGTCCGGAAACTGGTTGTTCTTGGAATCCAAGGTCCCGGATTCAAGTCTTCTTTCAAAATTCTGCTCATACCTTGCAAGCAGGGCCGGCGCCCAGCTTCTTCAAGAGCCCCCTAGTTACGCAGATTATAGGGCTTCCGTTGACTTTGGGGTGATGCAAGATCGCATAAATTTGCTCGGAGCGAAATTCTCGACTAGGCAACGAAATGATCAGTGGGTGGAACAGTCATGAAACCACGAGCGGCATCTCTACTTCTTATTGCTATTGGTTTGGGAGTCGGAACGGTGACTGCAGCGAACTTGTCGAATGGGTCTAGCGAGGTCGCGGCCCATCCAACTGACAAACGATCATTAGCTCAGGTAGCGAAGCAGCTGATTGCTCTCGGCGAAGAAGATCAGCGTGATCGCACGAAGGCCATGACGCCTGGATTTGATGACGCGGTACTTGCAGAGGCAGACCGGCGCCGCGAGGCAGCATGGCTAGAGATCACTTCCGGAAGGCTGCTGGGCCTGAGCGAGGTTGGTGAAGCCGCTGTTTCCGCACAATTTCTATTGTTGCAACACTCTGGCGACCGTACCCTGCAAGCGGATATGGCCCGCCAGATGCAAGAACTTGTAAACAAGGGAGACTTCCCGAAGGATGCCTTCGCTACATTCGTTGATCGCCAGCTGGTCTACGATGGAAAGCCACAGCGATTTGGCACCCAGGCAAATGAGTCTTTTGAGCTATATCCAATTGAAGACGAAAGCAATGTAGACAAGCGGCGTGAATCCATGGGGCTGCCGCCTATCGCTCAGCTGCGCAAAAAGCTGCAGCAAATCAAGAACGCCGTGGCGTCCGGTAAAGGTCTTGGTGAATAGCTTTCTTTCACGAGACCACGGGAAGCCGCAACCACCCTCGTCGTGCTCATCGAGCACAGGTAAGCTGCCAAGCTCGTTTTTGCGTGTTCCCGGTCGTTCTTCAATGCCAGGAGCGTTTGCTCGATGAGCTTACGGCGAAGGAAGGACTGCAAGTCGGGTGGGCACACGCTGACGAAACGTGCAGGTGTCGGAAGGGGCGGGACTAAACACTCCCATGCCTAATCCTTGATCTGCCTACAGAACTCAAATCGGACTGTGTCCTCGTGAGTGTCCTTAGAGCTACCGATCTCCGACCGCATCCGCCGAGAACGATCCCAATGTCGTGCTATGTCGCGCATGTGCCTCTTTGGGGCCGATTGGGCACCCCGGCGCTATGTACGCTGTCAACGATGTCCAAATAGAACGTCACCAACTCTTGATTAGCAAGGCTCTTTCCGCCGATTTACCAACCTCTAGGCGAAGTAGCATTGATCTCTACGGCAGTGAGCTCGCGCTTCTTGCCGAGCACGGTCGCTGTCAGTTACGTCAGGACACTTGCAACTTTGTCTGATTGCTTTTGCGATGTGTCCGCCGAGACGTGAAAACTGAGATACGGCATACCAAGACTCTCCTTAGGTTTTTAACGCGCGAGAAAAAGTGTATCGGGCCTAGCTGTCCGACACTGCTTTGAGCATGCAATAATTCGTCTGAGCGTAGAGAGCCTGATCGGCCGCCTTGCAAAGCCTGCTGCAACAGATATGTCCAGAGCGCTGCCAGCTTAGCGTCATCAGACCCCACTATAAAGCGGTGCCTCTTGGACTCTACTCCGACAGCGCCGCACCCTAGCTGCATCCGTTTTAAAGGCCCAATGAATGACCAAACTGACCCTTGACTCTATCCTCACCGCCAAGCAAAAGCTTCAAGATGAGATCCAAGCTCTCGAGGCCCAAGAGGCTCAACTGCGTCAAGAGCAAACGTCTGATGCCCACGCGGAGATCTTGAACCTCATTGCTCAGTACGCTAAGAACTTCAACGCCAAGCAAAGAGCTGAGATTTCTTCTTCACTTGCGGCAAGCGTCGGTCAGCCGCGCAAGAGTGCGGGCCCGAGAAAAGCTGTTGCCGCCAAGTATTGGCTGCCTCACACCCAAGAGACTTGGTCAGGCCGAGGCCGCACGCCGAGATCATTTGCTGCCTGGGAAGGCACGGCTGCATACAAAGAGTGGAAAGCTAAGCACCCAGAGGAAAAATTCCCCGCTTATCCGGGCTAACAGTCAGATCAGAAGATCCCCGGCAACGGGGATCTTTTTTTGCCTGGGTTTTCCAAGGCACTTAGAACATCGGTCGTCGCCCTCGCATCCTATGTTCCCAGTTCCCCGCCTCTTCTGCGCGAGCAGGCGGCGGATCCATGTCCCCAAGCGGGCTTCTGGGAAGGATTGCGGCTTTGGGATCAGCAAAGTGCTTTTCCAAGTCGTCCCTTGCCTCAGTCATGCGCTTTCTGGCCTGATCAATACGCCAACGCTGGATCGCCGCAATCCTCGGTGACAAATGGGTCTTCGCGCGGTAGACGCGCTGACGGGCGCGCGTCGCCGCTTGCGTCTTAGGTGCATCGGCGTGCTCCGATAGCTTCGCATGAGCATCAAGTAGCGCCATCCGCGCCCGATGCGGCCGCGCCATCATGTGCGCATACTTGGCCAGGGTGCGGGCCAGCACCTCAGTGTCTTCGAAGGTGAACGCTTTGCCCGCGTAGTCATCCACACGCCGGCACAAGATACTGGCATGGGCAAATTGGAACTCCGGCTCAATTTGAATTCCGGGGACGCTTCGAAGTAGCTCCAATGAGTCCTGAGCAACTTCTCGCTGCGCTTCGAGCCAATCCTCAATGAGCTTCGCTTCTGCATTGAGAACCTCGGCATCGCGTCCTGATGCTCTCGTGATCCGCTGCACACGACTCAGATGCAGGGTTTGGCGGCTGTATTGATCAAAGCTCCGCGCGGCCGTGGGTCGGCGATCCAAGAGATGCTCCCGCACTCTCTCCACGACATCACGCGGGTGAGCTGCCCTGCCCTGCTGCGGTGTGAGCCTGTCTTCCGCCTTCGCTCGATCCCGCAAAGCAGATGCGTGGCTGTGGCCCTCTGGCACCTTTGGATCGTCTATCAATGCTGCTTGGTGTGCCGATATGGTGGCAACGAGCTTCATAGCGGCGTCTTTGCCGCCAAGGCCTTGAACGGACCAAGTCAGCCGGCTTTTCCGTTCTAGTGCGGTCTTGACCTTCCCATTATGCCTTCCTGGCGTGCGTGTCAGCTCCCGCGCAAGCTCAAAATTGCCCTGCAAAGCCGCTTCGCGCGCTTGGGTTTTTAGTTTTCTGGGATCAACCCGCTTCTCAATGCCCGCCAGATCGAGATGGCCGTTGATGGTGGCTGCAATCTCCAGTCGCAGCTCTTTGACTGCCTTGCTGCCCTGCCCTTGCCGACCATCGAACTCAGCACCTGCGCGCATCCCAAAGCCTTCTGGGCCAACTTGCCGAGCGGACATCAAGAGATGGACATGATGGTTACGCTGGTCACCGTTTCGACTTGGCGCGTGAATTGCGACGAGGACAGCGACTTGGTAGCGATCAACCAAGAGCTGCCCCAGGTCCAGAGCCAATTCCTTCCGTTGCGCTTGATCTAAGCTCTGCGGCAGAGCCACCTCTACTTCCCGGGCGACTAAGGCGTTCTTGCGTGTCTCGGCAGCCTCGTTGGCGTTCCAGAACTTTTCCGTGTCCAAGCACCAGGCTGGAGCACCTTTGGGGGCAAGCATCTGGGCGTGATCAACGCCGTGCCGGCGAGAGTACTGATGCGACAGCCCGGTCGCCTCGTCGACAAGATCAAAACCGGCGCGATATGCCGCTGCTGCAACCGAGCTATCGCCTTTGCCTCGGCCAAAGGACTTCATGTGTGAGTGATAAATTGCCACGACCTCTCCTGTTCATATTTGGGAGAAGCCAACAAAAGGTCTTTTGCGTTTTTTGTCTAGACGCGAAACTTGACGGCAACTTCGTGCGCGAAATCACAGGGTTTTGCGTCGCTTTGTGACTCGCGGAGCGAGACACGAGGAGGCCAGCGGCCTCCGCACTGCCGGCAGGCAGCGCACGGAATTTCGAGAATCGAAAATTCCATCAGTGCGCTATTGCTTCTTTGAATTGTGGGTCCCAGTGAAGACCCTGAACGCGGCAGGATGGGACTCACTCCTGCCCCCCCAAACCGCGGCGGTAGACCCGGCAGCCAAAGATGAACGAAACTTAACTTTAACCCAGTCACAAATTAGGTGGATGAGTGGCTTTGCAGCAAAGCAACCCTATCGCGAGCCTTGTTTTCCTGCCTTTCGCTGCAATTCCGCCACGATTAGCCGCTGCTCTTCGAGTGGAAGCTTGACCAAGGCTGTGATTGCCTCTGCGACCTCATCTGTTTCCGCATAGAGCGCTGCCAACGGCATGTCCAATGCCTCCGCAAGACGCTTCGCCGTGCGCAGATCGCATTCGCGCCCTCCTTTCTCGTATCGGTTGATGCGGACCCTGGCCACGTCAACGCTCAACCCGGCCGCTACGCCGAGTGCCTCCTGGGTTAAATCGGCCGCGAGTCGAGCTTGCCGCAGGCGATTGGCAAAGATTAGGGGAGCGTCGTCCAGTTCCAAAGCGTGACCAAGGGTAGAAATCCTTAACGATCATGAAGTCTCCTAGTTGCGCAGTCTGTTTCCTTTTCGGTAACATCATCGCGCATCAAGAGCAAGGCCGCCAGTACCGGGCTTCTCGCTTCTGAGCCGAGGTCATCTACCCCCTCCATCTCTAGGAATTTCCATGTTCAAGGCCCGCATTGCAGCCGTTGGTGCGCTGATCCTCGCTCTGGCCGCCTGCTCAGGCGGTGGTCCCTCGCACGACGAACGGCAGAACGCTTTCTTGCAGTACGTAAAAGACAACAGCAACGAAAAAGCGAAGATTCGGGAGTTCAAGAGCGGGAAATGCGCGAAAGCCGAAGGCGCCCCGAGCTACAACTGCGCCGTCTCGAGTCAGGTCATGGCGATGGAACGGGACTTCGGAAGCCAAATGGATGGCGTCTACACCTTCACCGAGCTGGGCGGCACTTGGAAGATCACTGGCCGAGTCCAGTAGTCCGCCGAACTTCTTATCCTCCCCTCTTGCAACCATGGAGCTCGCATGAGTGTCGGCACCTTCTTTCTCATGCTCGTCCTGAGCGCCTGCGCTCTTGTGGCTCTTGCAGTGGGCAGGACTCTCAGGTCACGCGGCGACCGGGCAGCTTTCGCGGCGGAGTTCGACCAATCCTACTTCTATGGCAACAGCGCCTTGGCGCTGTCCATGGCCCGATCCCGGATCAAGCTCCGCACGATCCGGACAACGAAGATCTATCTGCTGGACGATGTCCGGGCGTGGGAAAAGCACTGGCACAATTCAAAGCGCCAAGGCACCCTGACGCTGAGTGTTCGCGACGCAGACCATCCCGTATGGACGATCCAGTTCGCCAGCGAGAACGATCTGAATCGCTGGTATGAAATTTTGAACCAAGCCATCAACGACAGAGCGATGCTGTAACGGTCCGGTGGCAGGCGAGGAATGGGGGTTGACGGCGAAACGTTCTCTGCTACGAATCAGGTCATGCCCCCACTCGGATTCTTCGCATGAAACAAGGCTCGACCCACTCACCTCTACCCCTGGACGAACAGGAAGCTCAGCTGCGCCATGCTCACGTGGAAAGCTGGATTGCAGATCAACATGCTGCCGGCTTTGGCGTGGACCAGCATATGGCCAACGCACTCGATGCCTATCTTGAGGGTGCGGTGGCTTTGCCAGAGCTGTTGACCGAACTTCGCCGCCCGTACCTTCAATGACTTTTCGCAAGCAGGCGACTTCTTTGGCTTGAATGCGTCAAGGAGACCGTTCCCCACGCAGGGGCATGGAGTGGACGTGCAGATGGACTATAGCTTCTGATTAGCTATCGCGGTGCCGGCCCCAAGCAGGAGCCGGCACCGCGGACTGCCTGCATTACCTCCCGGGTACCGCCTGGATCAGCACGCCGTCCTTGAACGAAAGCGGGATGGTCACCGCCCCCTGCGGCGAGGACAGCTGTAGGGTCAAAGATTGGCGGGCCAAGGTGCAGGATGAAGCTATCCCTTGGAACCAGGATCGCTCCGGCGCCTGCGCGTTAATGGCCCGTAGCTGCGCGGTCGAAACCTCCGCGCCATCCACCTTAAGCTCTGTCAGCCTGACAGGGTTCGGGGACTCCAACGCCAACTCGAACACGCGGCTGCCACAACTCAATCGGTGCTGCGAGATATAGCGATGGGCAGGCATGCCATCTTCGCTGCGCAGCACATCTAGGTCCGATGTTTCAGCACGCGCCACCAACGAACATGCCGCTGCTGCGCCGAAAACGAGCGGGGCTATTGCCACGGCAACATTAATCTTCATAGCGTCGAGCCCAGTGTTTCCGCATCGCGGTCGTGGAAATCATACTCGCGAGTCACGCCGTCTGGCCCGATGATGTAGTGGCGGAATTCGTCGGCATTCATGCCGTGATCGCGTAGCAGGTCGGCCACGCCCCAATCCCCGCCCTCATAGGTCACGCCGTTAACGGTGCGGTTGTCGGACGGGTACTTATTGACCTCATGCGTCTCAGACGGGAAGACCCCCGCCGGATGCGAATGGATGATCCCGACCACTTGGGCCGCTGTTATGCCCCACTCCGAGAGCGGATAGCTGATGGCACCCGGATTGCTGGCATCACCGCGCACCATCGGGCTGGATTTGATTTCCCCGGTCACCGCATCACGGTAGAGAACCGTGCCCAGCTCCTGGCTCTGGTAAGCCGGATCGGCCTTGATCAGTGCTTCCACGTCGCGAGCCACGGCGTCGGCCTGCCCATCCACCACCTCGTACGCGCTCGGCGGCCCGCCACCACCGCCGCCACCGTCTCCACCACCCGGATCGTAAGGATCGGTCCAGTCCGGCGGATCAGTATCTGGCCAGCCACCATCATCCGGCGGCAACGCATCTACGGGAGGGAGCTCGGTGGTATCTACCTGCGCACCGCCAGAAATCAATGCAAGCTCTTCCAACGACCGCTCGCGAATTCCGTTTTTCAGCATATCTGCAACTCCTTGCTTCGTGCCTGAGGTGGGGGTTTTAGCGCAGCTTCCACGTGAAGGTCAAACAGCTCAGCCGATTTGCTTCCAGATGAAAGTGCGATGTCGCGCAAACGCGAGACTCGTCAATTGCTGTGCGTCACCATTCCGTTTAAATCAGAATTTTCTGACAGCGCTACATCTGCTTCTTGTGATACTGGTAGTAGGTTCTTAGGTGCGGGGTGGTCGATACGTGTCTCATAGGAATGGACGCAATGAGATTTTGGATGTCCGCAGCGGTTGTGCTTAGCGTGGCCACGCCTTCGTCAGGCCGCGACGTGGTCGTTAAAGACAGCCATGGCATCACAGTGGCCGTGATGCAGGGCAATTCAGCAGTGCTGGAGGGAATCGGCAAATCGGAAGGACCGGGACACCTGGCCGCTCGCGCCGGCTACCACCGCACCCGAGGCGAAATTGCCCAGTCCAACCGCTGGGCCGACACCTGCATTGCCGATGCTGCCGTCGTACCCGAAAAGAGCCAAGGCGTTATGTACCTCTGCCGCAGCCTCCGTGCCGGCAACCGTCTGCTGGAAGGCGACATCCAGGGCTGGGCCGCCGACATGCAGAAGGTCCGCGCGCTCTATCAGCAACACGTGGCACCGTCGCTGCGTGCTGGCGAGGAAGTGAGTGCCATCACTGCCCCCGCCTTCGATGCGTTTAGCCACTGGCCGCGCTCGGCCATGCTGGCCGCGCCAGCAACGCCCGGGTCTTGGCTGCCCCTGTCTTCCAAAGCTGGTGTCCCCGTGGTTAGCGGCAAGATCCAAGGTGGCCAAGATGAAAAGCAGCGCGACATCGACTCCGATTTCATCATCGATACGGGGGCCACGCGCTCGCACATCAGCCGCAAGGCAGCCCAGGCCATGGGCCTGGCAGTAACCGATGGCTTTGCAATAGACAACACGCTGCCCAACCAGCCTGTTGCGATCGGTCTGGCTGCCCCCGTGGACGTTCAGCTGGGCGACCTCCACTTCAAGGATGTCTCGTTCACTGTCGCCGACCAGATCCAATTCAACATCATCGGCCTAGACCTGCTTTACCGACTGGGTCCGTTCGTCCTGAAGCCTGCCGAACTCGAGTTGCTGCGAGCGCTGCCTGACGGCGCCTGCAAGCAACCCTTAGGTGCCACGTCTGCGCTCTGGGGCGGGCAGTACTCGCTGCGTCTGCCCATGCGCATCGGCAAGCGCGACGAACTTGTCCTGCTTGATACGGGCACGGATGTCACGCTGGAGGCCTCTGGCATGAGCCTGGCTACTTCCCCCCAAGCCAGCCTGGTGCAGCGGCGCCGCTGGACGATGCACGGGCTAGAGCCTGTCCGCTACACTGAAGCCACTGCACCGGTAACCTTCAACGGTCGCACGGTGACCTTGCAGACGCAGGTCTCGGACCAGCCGGCCACTGTGTTCCCTGTGTCGTGGCGCGTGGGCTTCGGCCTGCGCAATGACTACGATTACTACGTGGACGTTGCCGCCGGCCGCGGGTGCCTTGCACCCCGAACCGTGCGATGAAGCCCTCACCGACTCGAACCTTCACAACCACTCGTCAACGCAGGCCAAATGGAACCAGCTAGCAAGGATGAGACGGCGGACGCGATTCCGCTGTTCCGCAACGAGGCGATCGAAGCCACCACACAACGCTTCGGTTCGCCGGTGCAGGCCCCCGGGGTTGGCATGTGGCTGGCGACCGGCTTCGTGGTGGCCCTGCTGGGTCTAGCGGCGCTTTTCCTGGTCACAACCTCGTTCCCGCGCAAAGAAACCGTTGCCGGGGCGCTGGTGCCTTCACGCGGACTGCTGCCGATCATTAGCCAGCGCTCGGGCATCGTCAGCAACGTGCACGTGGAAGAAGGCGCAAAGATTCGCCAGGGTGACCCCATCGTCACCGTCTCGGTCGATTCGGTGAGCGACACCGGCGAAAGCACCGGGGCCACTCTTTCGGGCATGGCCGAACGCCTGACCCAAGCCTCGGTCGATCGCGAACGCGCCACTGAGGCGTCGCTGGAAAGCCAGGGAGCGGGCATCCGCGAACGCATGCTAGGCACCACCCGCCAGCTCGCTGTGCTGCGCGACAACGTAACCTTGTACAAGCAGCAGCAAACCATCGCCGAAAAAACCGTGCACGATTTGGGGCGGCTGCGGGCGGACCAGCTGGTTTCGGAACTGCAATACCGCGACGCCGAAGTACGGGTACTGAACGTGCGCCAGTCGGTGGCAGAGGTGCAAACCCGTATCGCCCAGCTCGAACAAGAACACGAACAGATGCGGCATGAACTGGGACGGTTGAAGGCCGAAAGCGACGCAAACCGCGCCACTTCGCTGTCGGATCTGCTGGGAGCCCGAGAGAAAGCGATCAACTACAAACTCGGCACCCAATTCAACCTGGTCGCACAATCCGCCGGCCAGGTCACCTGGTTGCAGGCCAAGCCCGGCGCCACGGTTACCGCCGGCCGCACGCTAGGCGTCATGATGCCGGAGGGTTCGCAGCTTTTCGCCGAGTTGTGGGTACCATCTTCAGCCATCGCCTTCCTGGACGTCGGCACCGAAGTACGGTTGATGTACGACGCGTTCCCGTACCAGAAGTTCGGCGTTGGCCATGCGCGGATCGTGAAGATCGCGCGTTCGCCTACCTCTCCGGAAGATTTGCCCGCCGACTTGCAGGCAGTCGAGAGCCAATACCGCTTGCTGGCCGCACTGGACGACCAGCAGATGCAGGCATATGGCAAGGCTCTGGCGCTGGCGCCGGGCATGCGCCTCAAAGCCGATCTGGTTCTAGAGAAGCGCTCACTGCTGGATTGGCTACTGGAACCGTTGCTAGCGGCGAAACGACGGCAGGAATGAGATTGACGGTCGGCATCGACGGCGACGGCGACGCGCTAGGCTTGCGGGTATCGCCGACAATCCGGCCCTGGTCGATGCGCACGAGGCGATCCGCCAGGCGCATGGTGTCGGGCCGGTGGGTGATCAGGATCCGGGTGATATCCAGCTGGGCGAGCGCCTGATAGATGTGGCTCTCACGCGCGACGTCTAAGTTCGCTGTTGCCTCGTCCAACACCAAGATGCTGGGTTTGCGGTAGAGGGCGCGCGCCAGCAGCAACCGCTGCTTTTGGCCACCGGACAAGGTTGAGCCCATATCACCGACCAGTGTTTCCAGCTGCATCGGCATGCGCTGCACATCCTCCTTCACCGCTGCCATTTCCAGGCACTGCCAAACCAGCGCGATATCTGGGCGTTCGTTGAAGAAAGTTACGTTCTCCACGATCGAGCCGGTCAGGAGCTCATCGTCCTGCATGACCACGCCCATCCGCTGGCGCACTACCCGCGGCCCCCAGCCGGCGATATTCAGTCCGTCAAAGAGCAGCTCGCCGGCACTCGGGGGGTAAAGACCAGTGAGCACCTTCACCAAGGTGCTCTTGCCGCAGCCGGACGGCCCGGTGATGGCAATGAACTCGCCGGGTGCGACGGATAGGTTGATGTCCTTCAAGGTCGGTGCTTCCTGCGCCGAGTACTGGAAATAGACCGAGCGCAGCTGGATGTGCCCTTCGATGCTGTCCGACGCTGATGGATCCTTGCTGAAACCCTCTTCGCTGGGGCTAAGGGCAATGTCGGCGATGCGATCCGAATGCAGCTCGGTAAGCCGCCAGGAAATACACTGATCCACCAAGGTGGTCAACCGGTTACTGAGCTGCTGGCGATAGGCCACAAAGGCATACAACGCGCCCACCGTCATGTCCCCTGCCAGCACGGCCTGGGCGCCGATGTAGACGATGGCCACCAGACTGACACCGTCCAGAAGGGTGCGGCCTGCGCCGATGCCGACTTGGAGGTTTGCGCTGTTCAACGAAGCGCGGACCAGATCGGCGTACTTGTTGGCCCAGATCGCCTCTCGCGAGAACTCCCCGCCCATCGTCTTGATCGATTGCATCGCGCGCAGCGTCTCTATGCGCGTTCCGCGTTCTGCGATGTTCGCCTGCAGGCTGGCCATGCCCAGCTTCATCGACAGCGGAATGGTTGTCACCCGCATCAGTACGTACAGCGCCAGTGCGGTCAGCGCCACTAGGCTCATCAGCGGCGAGTAGATGAACATGAACACGATGATGCCAACGGCCAGCACGCCATCGAGCAGCGCACCGATGAGTCCATTTGCGATCAGCTGTCGTATCGGGTCAATCGACTCCATGCGCGACAGCGCATCGGCCAAACGGCGCCGATGAAACCAAGTGAGCGGCAGGCTAACTAGATGATGGAACAGGCGGCGGCTCATGTCCCAGCCCATCAACGCGGATGCACGTTGCAACGTGACCCCACGCAGCGCCTCGGCCACGCTGTTGAATAGGGCCACCGCGCCAAAGCCAAGCGCCAGCGCCAACAGGAAGCCGCGATCCCCGCGCAGCACGCCTTCGTCCACCGCCAATTGCATGAAGAACGGTGACAGCAGCACAAAGCCCTGCAGTAGCAGTGTGTAGACCATCGCATGGAACAGCGCGGTGCCGACGCCGCCCTTGAAGCGGACCATTGACCAGATGTTGAGCGGAGAACGCTGCTTTCGCGGACGGAAGCTGGGCGAGGAATTCACTTCCACCGCGATGCCGGTGAAAGCTTTGGAGATCTCGGCTTCACTGAAGGACAGCGAGCCATGCGCCGGGTCAATGATGTGGTAGCGACCGCGCGAGACCTTCTCCAGCACCACGAAGTGATTCAGCTTCCAGTGCAAGATGGCCGGCGTACCCAAGTGCTGCAGGTCGCGAGGTTCACAGCGCACGGGTCGGCACTGCATGTCCAGGGCGCTAGCCACCGCGATCAGCTGGTTCAGGTCGACGCCGCGCTGCGAGTTGTGATACTTGCGCCGCAGCTCACTCATTTCCAGATCTGCGCCCAGCATGGATGAGCAGATCGCCAGGCACGCCAGTCCGCACTCACTAACCTCGGACTGCACCCTCCAATAGCGCTTGTTGAACATCAGACATCCTCGTTCTGGTCGGGCGTGGCCGGCTGCTTTCCAAGCCACGCATACAACTCCATCGCCGTGCAGTGATAGGCATAAAGACCATCCCAGCGACCGCACAGTTCTGCCTCGCGCAGGCGAATTTCGTACCCTCCTCGAGAGAGAACCGTCAGCGTCTTCAATGGTAGGAAGCACTGGTCAGGCAGGCCGGCCCGGTGAAGGCAGAAGTTGAAGAGCGCGCGCCCCAACCGCCCATTGCCATCGCAAAAGGCATGGGCATTATTGACCAGCGCCAACACCAGCACCGCGGCAGTTATGCCAACACCCACCGCGCCGTCGGCGAGCAGTCGCAGCAGTTGGGCCAACCGCTTGGCGCTGTGGTCGGCCGGCACCATCGGAAGCTGCGAATGCCCGTCGTGCGAGCATATCCACACCGGCGTCGTGCGCAGCGCGCCATCTCCTCCGGTGCAAAGCGCAATGAACCGCTGCACGTCTGCCATAGACAACGGCCAGCATACGGTGCGGCGCCAGTCTTGGTAGATGCGCGCCTCCTTGGCTTCAATCTCTGCCAGTCTCGGCAGGTCCAGCGCCGGCATCCGCATGCACGGCGAAAGTCGATGGCGAAGCTGCCGCGCCGCCGCGTGCATTTGCGGCTTCCCGCGATGCGCCCACAGCTGCTGGCAGGGTAGTCTGCAAGGTTGCAGCGTCGGTAGAGCGGCGTCGCAGGCCTGCAGGCGGAGCGCCACCGCCGCAGACGGGGCCGGCGGCGGCACTGGCATTAGCACCCTCGCGCCGGGTGCAGCCGCCTGAACAGGCGAGGTAGGGGTATGCGCGATCATCGCCATGCTTAGCTTCGCCCGGGACCCGCGACCAACAACACCAGGCCATGGTTGCGGTCCTCGGTGCCTGGCCTGCGCGACTGATACAGCATGGTGAAGTAAGAGGTTAGCTTGACCAGCAACCAGGGCTCGGCGTCGCACGGCACGAATCGCATGTCGATGTGCTCTAGCAAGAACTTGCGGGTCAGCCGCTGCAACGCCCTGCCAGGCTCAAAGCGCACCTCAGACCGGGCTCGGTAAAACACCACAATGTCCAAATCATTCGGTGCGGCATTTGCCACGTCCACGAAGCTTCCGCCGACCAAGCTGCATTGCACATCCACCACCTGTGCCAGGTCGTCGAAAGCCTGCTGCAATGCTGCCAGCCGCTCCTTTCGCAGAGCATTGCCACCGAAAGCACGCTGGAAGGCCGCGTTGTCGACCATCCAGGGCGAGGCATTGCCCGGCGAGCTCTCCGCAATCGGAAGGCTGTATCGCGGCAGCCCAGCGTCCACGATGCGCTGGAAATTGGCATCAAGAGCGCCGATAGGTGCAGCGGAGGTGTGCTGGCTCGCGGCCTCCTGTGCGGTGATGCCCAGATAAGCACGAATACGACCGGCCTGCGCGCGCACCAGTGAGGCGTGGTCGGGAAAAACTGCTGCCGACACGTAGGCGTAGCAATCTTTCACCGTTCGGGAAATCGCGTCAAACGCCTTTCTGACGCTTACCCGTTCCGGAATGGGCAGATCCCGTTCGGGAAATCGCGGCTCACCCAGCGCCGGTTTGGGAGCAGCCTCGCAACGCGCATACAAATCGTTGTCAACAATGGCGAGATCCAAGTCAGAGTATGCCGGCGAGAATCGAGCCCCGTCTCGGAGACAAAAGCCAAACCGCGCAGACCCCACCACGTGGATGGCCCCAGGCGGAACGCGCAGCACTGCCGCGACGTCTTCCAGTAGCGCTGCGGTCCTGTTGCTACCTTCGAAGGAAAGGATGGGCCCACGCAGTGCCGCTTGCGCTATGCCCTCCGCATTGCCCCCCCGATCGTGTTCCTTCCGAATCCATTCCCCATACTCCATGAAATACTCTCTAATCCGGCGGGTTCTCAGCCCGCCGGAGGCGGCACCGATCCGAGCGGCATCAAGCAGGCTTTATTGTCAATGAAGTCCAAGTAGATAGCGATGCTCCGCAGACTGCCGCCTCCGAGTACGTAACGTGTCCTAGAGGGATGGGTTCCGACGGAGGTACTCATTAGTAGCCTTGCAGAACCTCCCAATGTCTGAACGGTCACGTCTCTTGAAACCGACGTCTTGCGCTGTTGCCCTTGAACACCCTGAACGACGCTGTGCTGCGCTGGACCCGCCGGAAGCGCAGCGCCTACTGGCAATGCCTCCATCAGCTCGCCGCTGTTGCCGGTGTCGAGCATGGCCTCTTGGCGCTCACCATCGACGGTGATGAACAGTCTTGGCACGGTCTGCGCACCGCTTAGGTCCGCAGCCGAGAACAACGGAGCCTGGCAGGCAGGCGCAGCTGCCCCCGGCGCAAGTACCTGTATCCCGTCCTTGCCAATGATCAGCCGTCCTAGTTTGGACAGCACATCCAGACCAAGAAGGTTCACCGGAATCTGATCGCTGGCAGCCAGCAGCGGCTGGGCGATGACAAGCGAGCCCAATTGCAGCGTCTGCGGCTGGGCTATCGTGCTGCGGGCAGATGACACACCAAGGATGCCGGAAAGTGCGAACCCCTCCATGAGAGCAGGCTCTGTCAGCGCCGAGGGGTGCACAACGGTCAGCGCCGAGCCAGTATCCACCAGAGCCTGCGTGGACCTCCCGTCAATCTGAATCTGCGCCATGTTGAGGTAGCTGACCTCTCCCCCACCATGTCCTTCGCCGGATGCTACCGTCACCGTGCCGACATGTAGTGGGATGACTCCTTGAGCCTGTGCCAGAACATTGGGGGCCGGCCGGGCGGCTAGTGCCGCGTAATCGGGGATTCGCGTGAAGACATCAATGTTGCGCAGGGTCTTTCCGCGATCAGCAGCGGTGGTGCGTAGGCGCTCCTGCGCTTGCACTGTCAGGCGTGCCCAAGCTGGCAGGTCACCAGCGACCGCCTCCACGCCAGCACGCAGTCCCCCGCAGACAGTCAGACCGGCTAAGTGCTTGGCTTGCTGGGCGGCCTTGATGCAATCATCTGAGGCCTTGCGCGCACCGGGGAGATCAAGCAGAACCCGCCGCTCAGCAGCCTTGGCCATCTTTTCTACGACGGGGTTGGGCTTGTTCAATTGCAGCCGCCGCAAGGCGGCGACATCTCCCTGTGCCAGCGCTTGGCTAACCGGCGTCGGGTCGTTGAAAATTTGGGTAACGCCTTCGGCTTGGCCGACGCCAGCTGAGGATGAAGCAAGAAGGAGCGCAAGTGATAACGAGAGCATAGGACTCCGGGGAGATGCCGCATCCGAAGATGCGGCATCTAAGGTAAATCAGGGACTCTTGTTGTGGAGGAATTGTGCCTCGCCCTTGACGTCGTTGTCTGCCGAGTTGTAGCTCACATTTATCTGGAAACCGAAACCGCCGCCGATATCCCAGTAGTAGCCACCATTGATGGTGGATGACCAACTACCTTCCTGTAGTTCCCACTTCAACAGGCTTCCATCGGTACCCACGAAGTCTAACGTGCCCTTGCCATCCTTGAAGGTACCGTCGGTATTGAACTTGAGCTCGGTGCTGACCGTCCACAGACCGAACTCATTCGGAATTGGGTAGCTCAGCACTGCCTTGTTGTAGCCCTGCTCGCCATTCTCGCCTGGTGTGTAGGTCAGCTTGCTTTCAAAAGGCTTGACGTCAATGAAAGTGATGTCCGGCTCGCCATCGCTTCCGTCGCCTCCGTCGCCTCCGCCATTGTCGCCGCCCCCACCACCGCCACCGCCATCGCCGGGATCCCAGGGATCAGGCCAAGTGGGCGGGTCAGGAAACCAGTTGTCATCCGGAGGGGGGGTCACGTCGATCGGGGGCAGGTCAGTGGTGTCCACCTGTGCGCCACCTGACACGAGTGCGCGTTCTTCAGCTGAAAGATCGCGAATTCCAGAGTGAGACATTCAACAACTCCTTTGTTGGTTCACTTCATTGACGACCGTGGGCATGGGTATGCAGCTCTGTTACCCCGGCCCAGATTTGTACCAAGGGTTGGTCCAAATCTCTATCAGAGAATTCTGACAAGCATGAAAATGTGAGGCCGCCCTCACCTAACGATGCGGGGGTGTGACGAGGTGACATCTGCCCCCCCTTCAACGAGATCGCGGTTGCCCCCAAGAGAACTGCCCGAGAGCTACCAGGCCACCACTGCGATCAATCTCATCCCTGTGGCGCCTGCTTGTCTCATCCAACACCTTCGATTGGTGCCGCTGAGAACGATCAACGATCTCGATGTGAGTCCTGACGGCGCGGCAGCTCGGCCAGAGCCATTTTCGCAGCTTCGGTACACATGCCTGCATTGAGTTGCAAAGCACTCGGAGACCTAACAGCGCTGTTCCGAGGCAGGTCCGTTGCGTTGGCCGCAACCATGGGGAGCGCGCTGGCCTGTTCCCGCCGCGCTCGCTCAGCCGTGTGGCCCACCGGGACGGGCAGAAGCTTGCCCTCCTTGCGGTAGCGCCCCAAGAGTTGCTCAAAGCTCGCTTGCTCGTCGCGAACGCTTCCCTCGCCCCGACGCATGGCAAGGCGCTCCGCTAGATCCTGGGGCTCGTGCTCAACCTGGATCTTGCTTTGACCTCGATGCGCATTGATGCGTCCAGAGATCATCGCTCGAATCCAGAGCACCTCACCGTACCCATTGATTCTTCCATCCAGGACACGCGTCTTGGCCGCCAGCCCAGAGGCTTCCATGCGCCTGGTCGTGACAAGAAGATGGGCGTAGAAGTAGCGAGGGTCATCCTTGGTTGGCCGGTGATGGCTCGCTTGTAGCGCAAAGCCGTACCGCTCGATCAGCGCATGTGAGATGTCGAGAACCAGGTCCCAACGCTCGCGGTCATCGAGCTCGTGCGGCAAGGCAATGGTGAAATCACGGCAAACGGTGCTGTTCCGGCGGCGCTCTGCTGCCTCTACTGCGGCCCAGAGGCGTTGCGGGTCATTGACCCAAGCAGGCGAACCTGGCGGTGCCAAGAAGCACGCCTGAATGATGCCAGCCCTGCCTCGATAGTCATGCTTGGCGCCGGATTTGGGGTCAATGAGCAAAAATCCCCCTCGATAGGCAGCGGCTGCGAGGGCGGAATGACCCTTAGCTCGACTGTAGGTTTTGATGCGCGTGTGTTCGATGGTCATGAAGCTTCCTGTGTCTTAGTCCATTTCTTTATGGCTCAAGATTTTAGAAGCGCAACAGAACAAATAACCTTATTTTCATGCGTTTTCTTTGCCTCAGAGGGATTCACTCACGCGGCCGATTCACTTCGAAAACCTCACACAAACGAACGAATCGGCATCACGAGCAACAACGCTCCACAGGCAATTTTTCTCGCATAGCCCTCGCTATTAAGGTGCGTGCGCTGGCCGCACATATGCAGCTCGCGCCTGCAACGCGACCACGTGCGCCCTAGTCACCCGTGACCACGGTTATGCAATGACAGACCTTTTACTGAATTTCTTCAGATTCCTTGGCCGCACTCTTCAAGCGCTTATCGCGGGGCGGGTCACCAGCCGTTATGCCCCGTCCTCCAATGAAGGAAGGATTGCACTCACGCAACACAGCGCCAGCCGCTGGGACGAGCTTGACCGTTTCGTCTAGTTCTGAGCTAGGTTTTGGTAGGGTCTTGAGGATCAGGTTGTCGCGATAGGCTCCGGCAACCAAGGACCCGTCTTGGCACAATCGGCCGCCCCCCATTCGTTCGTTCCAGAACCCAAACCCGCTAATCAGCCACGATGTCAGAAGCACTCCGAACGCGACGAACAGAGCGTCTGGCAACCAAGGAAGCACCTTACGACCCTCCCCATTCGCGCTGACCTTTTTCTCAGGCTCAGTGATCGCCGATAGCGCAAAACCGACCGGAACGATCAACGAAGAAAGGGTGCCTTGCACTGTCGTTGAATAAAGAAGGGCCGGGAGACCGAGGAAAATATAAAAGACCACGAACATCGTCAGGAACCGCGCAAACCAGGAGCGACCAACCATCCATTTAAGCAACACCCCAATGACCATCAGCAAAAGGGTGACGAGCACGGCGATCGCCACGCCACCCATCAGCAAACGGTTGATCGGCAAATCGATCAGCATCGATGGCACTTTAAGGAAGCGGTAACGGCCTGACTCATACGCATACACACCGAGCATGCCCAAGGCCGGCGCCAGCGCCAGCAGCACAGCCTCTCTCTTCAGCAACTGCATCCCTGAGTCCCCCAAAGCCCCCGATCTGGGAGCGACGTGGCTAGCTTAGGTTGCTACGGTCTCAGGTGGCGATACCCCGGATGGGCTTGCCGGTCCTTTACGGCGTATATGGCCAGCGGCTGGATACCCCTAACCAGCTGGGTCCCGTGAGCACCGAGCAAGGGATATGATCCCCATAGGGGCCCGGAGTGGCCAAATAGGGGAAGAGGGATGGAACGAGGTTCTGAATGGCGTAGATGGGATCCGCATGTCCACACGCCTGGCACGTTGCTTAACGATCAGTTTGGCTCCGGATCGTGGGATGACTACCTGGATGCCTTGGAGGCCTTCTCTCCCCCTATTGATGCCTTGGGCGTTACAAACTACTACTTGCTGGACAGCTACGAGTACGTGCTCGCCGCAAAGACGCAGGGAAGGCTCGCAAAAATTCCCCTCGTCTTTCCGAATGTTGAAATCCGGCTGGACGTCCATGCTAAGTCAGGCTACGTCAACGCCCATCTGTTGATCAGTCCTAACGATCCAGACCATGTCCATGAAGCTGGTCGATTTTTGGAACGTCTTACTTTCTCTGCTTATGGCGACCGATTTAGCTGCAACCGGCAAGATCTGATCCGCCTGGGCAAAAAGGCCGACCCAAGCATCTCGGACGACTTGGCTGCGTTGCGCAACGGCGCCATCCAGTTCCGGGTGAGCTTCGTTGAACTTCGACAGTCTTACGTCGATAGCACCTGGGCCAAGGACAACATCTTGATTGCCGTCGCTGGGGCCTCTGGCGACGGGACCAGTGGGCTGAACCAAGCGGCCGACGTCACCGTACGGCGGGAAATTGAGAAGTTCGCCCACATCATCTTCTCAAGCAATCCCTCCCAACGCGAGTTCTGGCTCGGCCAGAAGGCACTGAGCAAAGACCAAATCATCGCCACCTACGATGCATGCAAACCTTGCCTCCATGGCAGTGATGCCCACGCATTGAACACCGTTGGTCAACCCGTGGGCAACCGCTACTCTTGGATCAAGGGTGCAGCATCGTTCGATGCCCTTCGCCAAGCCTGCATCAATCCCGAAGGCCGTGCTTACGTGGGGGAGACACCGCCCAAGTCAGCCATGCCTTCGCATGTAATCACCCACGTCAGCATCCAGGGCGCTCCCGGGTTCCAAATGCCCGAAGTGCCGCTGAACCCTGGGCTCGTGGCGATCATCGGCTCGCGCGGCTCCGGGAAGACCGCTTTAGCCGATATCATCGCAGCAGGCTGCGATTCGATTCCCGTGGAGGGATGGAGCGCCAATGAGAATGCAAGCCCGTCCTTTCTCGTGCGGGCACGGAGCCTGCTTGGCGGAGCATCGGTCAACTTGACGTGGGGAGGCGGGTCCAATGATCAACGGCCGCTCGCCTACCGGCCTGACGCCGTGTCTTATCCAAAGGCGCGCTACCTGTCTCAGCAGTTCGTAGACGAGCTCTGCTCAGCCTCCGGAGCCTCGGATGGCTTGGTGGAAGAGATTGAACGCGTGGTTTTTCAGTCTCACGACCCGGGTGAAACCAACTTCGCGAGCGATTTTGCAGAACTTCGCGATCAGAAGACACAGCTCTTTAGGCAAGCACGTGATCGAGAAGAGCTGGCGATTTCTCAGATCTCCGACGCGGTTGCGTTGGAGCTGGAAAAGGAAGCTACCGTCGCTAGCCTGACTGCACAGGTTGAGCAGAAGAAGCAGGTCATTGCTGGCTACATGACGGACCGGGGCAAGCTCACACTGCAAGACACCCAAGCGCAGCTCCAAAGGCACACCGAACTAAGCGGGGTTGCTCAGGCGCTAAGAACCAAAATCCAAAACCTCAGCAACCAGCGCCGGTCGTTCGCGTCCCTTCAAGACGAGGTGGCGTCCACACGCGCTACGGGTTCGCCTGAGCTGCTACGGCAGCTACGCTCGCGCCATGCTTCCAGTGGCATGGGAGACGCACAGTGGGATGCCTTCCTTCTCGTTCATAAGGGCGACGTCGATCAGGATTTGCAGGGGTATATCGAGTGGGCAGACAGGGAAATCGCGAAACTGACCGGCGTGCCGCCGCTGCCCCACGACCCAAAGGTCCCTTACATCTCCGACGATGCCTCACTCGACAGCCTCCCATTGGCGCTGCTCGAGTCGGAAGTTTCCCGACTTGCGGCCTTTTTTACCGCCGATCAACTGACGCAGAGGCAATATACCGCGTTGACCGACCGCATCAGCAAAGAGCAAACCGCGCTCAACGGGATCGAGCAGCGACTGGAGGATGCAAAGGGCGCTGCTGATCGCAGGAAGCTACTTCAAACCGAGAGAGAAAACGCTTACGAGCGCGCATTCCAAGCCGTTGTCAACGAGCAGCAGGCATTAGAGCAGCTCTACTCGCCGCTTCTGACCCGCCTGGCTGCATCCTCCGGCACCTTAGCCAAACTCGGCCTCGCCGTTCGCCGAATTGCCGATGTAGACGCATGGGCTGCCGAAGCAGAGGAAGGATTGCTGGATCGCCGTAAGGCGGGAAGCTTCCAAGGAATCGGCGCCTTCACCAAAACTGCCAGGGAAGTCTTCCTGGTCGCGTGGGAAACAGGATCTGCCGCCGATGTCCGCGCAGCCATGACCACGTTTGTCACGACTCATTGGAAGAACCTGCTTGCGCACGCCCCCTTCAATCCCCAGGCACCAGAAGAGGTACGGGCGTGGCTAAAGAGGTTTGCCCGATGGCTCTTTAGCACCGAACACCTGCGGGTTCGTTATGAGATCACCTACGATGGCATTGACATCCGAAAGCTCTCTCCGGGGACCAGAGGCATTGTCCTGCTCCTGCTCTACCTCGCCTTGGACGACGCCGATGATCGCCCGCTAATCATTGACCAACCCGAAGAGAACTTGGATCCCAAGTCAGTGTTTGACGAGCTTGTATCGCTGTTTGTCCAAGCCAAGAGCACCCGGCAGGTGATCATGGTCACGCATAACGCCAATCTCGTCATCAACACCGATGCCGACCAAGTAATCATCGCCGAGTCCCAGCACGACGGCTCAGGAGGTCTTCCACGGATCACTTACACCACTGGCGGTCTTGAGTCCGCAGTCATCCGGAAAGCCGTATGCGACATTCTTGAAGGCGGGGAAGCCGCGTTCAAGGAGCGGGCCCGGAGATTACGCGTGCGCTTAGTGAGGTAGCCCATTCGCGATGGTGCCTTCCGGCCGACAACCGGAGGGTAGCTGCGAGACTCGCCCCAGGGCCCATGGAGAGTTGAGTTAGCCGCCACAAAGATCACTGTGAAATCTCTACAGCCCAGCACGCTTACTAGCCTGCTGCAACAGAAAAATCGAAGCGGTCCCGTACCACCCGATATCAGGGGCGGTCCCCAGGATAAGAACTCATTGAACAGGAGACCCCGTCATGGCAACCATCATCAGCTTCGCCATCTTGGGAGTGCTATGCCTCCTCGTGCCCACCCTCTTATATCTGTCAAGCTCCGGACCTGTGAGTATTGATAAGTTTGGTGCCTTCTTTGGTAGCACGACAGGCCCTTTGCTTAGCTTTTTGGCGCTTCTGGCCGTTGTCGCGACCCTCAGGAACCAGACCGAGGCCATTAGGCAAGACGCGTCTGCGAGGATGGCGGGGGAACATCTGCGTTGGCTTGACGCGATCTACAGTGATCTAGGCGAACTGCTCGACCGCAACATCAAGGGCAACAACGGAAGCGATCTGACGCTTCGCGGCATTCTCAATAGTGGAACCATGCCGGAGGACTCTTTAGGACCGGATACACGGCCGGATCTGAATGATTTCACAGTACTCCTTGGCCAATACTGCGAGGCAATCGCCATCTATCGCGACAACTGCGAACCCCTCTTCGATGTGAAGATCTACGTCGACCGAGGAGCACGGTTGCTCGACCTGCTTAAGCGCAATACCGCTGAGCTAGATGGAATGAGTCCCATCGCGATCGAGTTCATGGACATGCACTTGCAGGGCGAAAAGAAGCGAGCCAAAGCTGAAGCGATGAGCCGGCCTACCCGAGGCTAGGAGCAGCAGCGCTCACCCTCTTTCGGCTTATGTGCTTGGCCGTAACGCGGCTAGCCCAGTGTGCGGCAATACTTTCGCATACTCATTGAGCATTTCGATGCAGGCGGTCTGCCGATACTTCACGGCATACTCCCAGGCGCGATAGCACGCCGTCTGCCGGTCGGGCAGCGGAGAGGCCAAGATCTCAGCAACGATGCCGACCTCTCCACGCGCCGCAGCCAGTGGGAGCGCCCTAGCCGCCGCAGCGATTTGCGAGGAGTGCGGCAGTAGGTGCTGCACCACTTCGAGTGAACCCACTCCGCACGCTTCCACAAGAGCTTGGCTTCCATGAGCGCGGGCGTCGCAGTGGGGCAAGATTGACTGAACCAGAGCGGCGTTGCCACTTCGCGCCGCACAAACCAGCGGATCATCCCAGCCACTCCCCTTCGTGAAGGGCGCGAGGAGTCCGACGGCATACTCGTCACCCGAAAGACATGCCATACAAAGATGCAGCGATCCCCACATGGCGGGGTGATGGTCCTTGGCAACATAGGCAAAAACGTTCTCAAGGCGCAGGGTTGCTGCCATCCATAAGGTCTCTTGCGCGCAAGAGCTCAGATACCAGCTATCGAGTAGGGGCATCGCCCTCGCCTCATCTCTTGTAAGGAGCGCACCCCGCAGCGAAGGCCAGTATTTTGGCCGATCATGAAAGGTGCGAAGTTCCTGATGATGGATCTTCAGATAGGCGATTCGCGGGGGATCAATGAGGATGTTGTGCATGGCGGCTCCGCAGCCAAGCTAACCCACCCTGACTACCTGTCAACCTCGACGCACTCAATGACGACACCGGGGCAAGACAAAGGTCGAGCTATACTGGCGCCACGCCAACAAGGATGTCTCGATGAGCTATGTGAGCGAAGTGGAAGGCTTTCTCGGAACCACATTGAGCCCTACTTGGCGCAAGGTTGCCGAAGTTCTAGAGAGGTGGGACTGCTCCTCATTTCATGCAGCCGCGATCATTCACTGGATGATACGGGGTCGTAAAAGCCATGAAGAAACGCTGCTCAAACTCCGAAGGCTAGCCGAAACCAACGCAGCAATTAGCTCGGGCATAACGTTCCAGCTTCAAATGCTCAAACACCAAATCAGCAGAGCCAGCAAGTCTGAACACTGGCCGGCTATCCTCGCCGCTGCGCAGCAAACCGGCATGAGCCTTAAGGAAATCTCGGCATTGTTTGAGGGGTTTTTGGATGGCGTCATTTCACCTCACGCCATCAGTAACCCTGCCGCAGCGCTTGCCACCATCCAGCAGAACCACTCGAAATATAGGATCTGAAAGGACTTAAAGTCGGCGAACTTGCGGCTGGCCAGCGCTGAGACCTCCGCAGCTCGAAGCCGCTTGCAAGTCGCGGGCGTTTCGCGCTGCCTGTTGCCGCCCTAGCTCCTCGTGGAGTTGACTCATCTGCTTATCTGAGAACAGGCCTTCTAGATCTCTATCTTTGCATCGTTCCCAAGCAAACACGGCGCAAGTCCAATGCTTGCGTTCTGCGGCGACAAACATGATGAGTTGCCAATCCGCATCGGGCCCTACTCGAGCCGCAAGTTCGTAGAAGAGCGGCAGGTCACCAACGCTCGTCACAGCCTCAAACAGAGTTCTAAGTTGGTCCGGACGGCAATAGTCGTTTGCCAATGCGGTTTGCACCAGATAGCGCACCATCTCGGCGTGGCCAGCTTCCGCGATGAGCGCGATGACACGCATGAGGATGGCCTCTTTGTCAGGCAACGGCCAAGTGAGGAGCTCGCGCACAACATCAATGTGCCCGGCATTTGCAGCAATCGGAAGAGCGTGTAAAGACGCCTCAACTAGCGAAGCCGTAGGGCGCATGGCGACGACCGCGCCCAGATCTCCTAATCGACAAGCCTGTTGAAGCAACAGACCGCTGCGGGATGGCTCGATGTCAAAGCCACCGTAGCGCGGATCGCTCCAAGGCCTAGAGGACTGTAACCCTGCAAGCGACCAACTCTCCCGCGCCATGCAGGCGACGCCCACAGGTGAGCGTTGGCGATCATTGGAACTAAACTCCGAGGCGACCTGACTCAACTCTGATGCCGCGCTCGCCTTTTCTTTGCACTGAGGGACCATCAGCCGAACCTAGCCCAGCGCGTGCAAGTGTCAAGCAGGTGACTCCGCGTTGGCCGGGCGTTGGCGCACCCGAGTAGGCATATCAGTGCTCAAACCTTAGGCAGAAGCCAATCGATGGTGGCCTGGTCTAAGAATCCTGTGTAATAACCCGAACGCACTTTTGAAATAAAAATTCGGTCATTTTTGTCGAGCTTCTGAGCGAGATCGCTGTAAAGCTGCTCTGCAGTCCACGAAGTCGATATCCATCTTACCGACTCGAGTCCCGAGTCGGCACGGTTTGTGTGCCGTTAGAGGTGCGTCACGAATGCACGACGCGCCTGATCGTAATTCGTCCGCTCTCGGTTCAAGTTCCAAGTCACAACAAAGACTGCCATGTCCTATATCCCTTGATTGCACTCATGTGCAATGCCGATACTATCGCTGGCACGGGCAAATTATCAACCAGGGGATCGAACCGCCCCTGGTCCACCTGATGTATGGATAGAACTCCCTCCATGCCCCGTCGTTAGAACGCCCTCCGTCCGAGTCCGGCCTAGCGCACGCGTCCAAGGTCAGTTTTGGAAGCAGTTATGTCGTAAAACTAGCGAACGCTCGGTTTCCCTAACCACGGAACTCTAGTGCCTTCTTTGGGATTGCCTAACTGTCTTCTTAAGAAGAATTACTTAAGGCAGCCGACCGTTCATTTATCTTTCGTTCAGTTAAAAATGAGAGAAATATCTCCCTTTTCTCCAATTTATTACTTTTAAACACTACACGCGCATATATGGATTTAGTTAAATACACGATGGCAAAAGCCATGTCGCGCATAGCATGACACGAATAAATTAAATAAAACTCGAGATGCAATGCTCGCCATTTTTGAGTTACATCTCCGCATTGCCTAAGTCATGCTTGAATTCGAACTTCTCGTCATGATTTTGGATTGACAGAAATCCGGGCCACCTTATCAAAGATCCACCTCCTGCAATTGGATCGTAGATGCATTTTCAACACCCTCAACTTGATCACTACTTAAACAAGCCTACGGGTCAGCTCTATATCCGCAGCATACGTATCGGCAACGTCGAATTTGGCGATCTCGTCATTCAAGATCGCGCTGGCGCGCTCCACCTCCAAGACTTGGTCCAAGCCACCTACGATCACAGCGAGAAGATTCGACGACTGCGGCGAAACGGCACCCGCTATCCCGAACCCCTGCCCTTAGCCACTCCCGCCAGGCTTTTATCAGAGGAGGTCGACGACTTCCTCAAAGACAAGGAGCGGCAGAACCTTCGCACCACCACCATCGATGCCTACCAGCGGACGCTTGCCATTTTGCAACGAGTGACCGGCAACACTTCCGTATCTAGGATCGATCACACGCACATCTATCAGATGTGGGATCTGCTGCGGTGGGCACCTCATGACTTCATGACCAGCCCTGCATACAGCGGCTTGACGCCAGAACTGCTGATCGCCCAGGGACAAAGCCAAGTGCGACCACAGCCGGCCAACTCCACCCTTGAACTCCATCGACGCTTCCTTGCCTCCTTCTTCAACACCTTAGTCAAAGCCCGCGCCATCCCTCACTCGCCAATGGATGCGTTCAAGCCAGCACGAGAAGAGCTCTTGATTGATCAAGACGAGCCCGAGCGACTGCTTTCCACCGAGGAGGTCCAGAAGATCTTAAATCCAGAGACATTCGTTCCGTGGGCTAAGAAATATCCCCACCGTTGGTGGTGCCCGCTCATCGCGCTATATACAGGCGCACGCATCAATGAGATCGCTCAGCTCAAAGTGGCTGACATCGTTCAAGACCACGGCGTGTGGTGCTTCTCTGTGCAAAAGACCGTGGATGAGGATCTCGGCCAAAGCACGGGGCGCCGGAGTCGCCAGAGCATCAAGGGCAAGAGCGCGATACGCAAGGTCCCGATCCACGCCAGCCTGATCCAGGCAGGCTTCATGGACTTCCTCGCTGACATCAAAGCCTGTGGACATCCTCGGCTCTTCCCAAACCTATCGGCGGGCGTCTCGAAAAAGACAGGCAAAGTCACTGGACGCTACAGCCAAGGCTTCGTCAATCAGTTTGGCACGTACCTAAAAGGAGTTGGGTTTGCCAAAGGTATCGGCTCCCACGCATTCCGCCACACACTGGCCACTGAGCTCGATGCCAAAGGAGTACCGGTTGAGCACATCGCCTTGATCACAGGCCACTCGCTCAACAAAAGGGCACCGGTGCTCCAAGACAATTACGTGCACAAGTCCGCCAGCAATGTCCGGAAAACTCAGGTTGAAGCGTTGGGCCACTACCAGCCCGCCGTTTCACTTCCCGGATATGTAAGGGGCCAATTTAAGGAACGGTTGAGCAAGGAAGCGAGGATGTATCCCTGAGCACATCCTCAAGGCAACAAGTATGTCGCGGCGCAAATCTTTCAAGCGCCTCTAAACTATGCCCGTATGCGAGATATCTCGATTCACCCTTGACATGCGAAGAGACGCTGACCTTGCCCCCGCAAAACGTATCCCTTGCCGTGTGATGTAATTCACGCAAGGAGAACGACATGACGAAGACTACACGAGCGCGCTATACCCTTGAATTTAACCGTGAAGCAGTACGCCAGGTGGATTCCTCGCAGACCAAGGCCTCGGTTGCCAAGACCTTGGGCTTGGTGGAGCAGACCCTGTTCAACTGGGTCAAGGCCAGTCAGGAACGCAAGCTCATCGGTGCCGACACCAAGCCGGTCAGCGCGGAGAAGATCGAGATTGCCCGGCTGCGCGCTGAGCTGGCGCGGGTCAAGATGGAGCGCGACATCCTGGGAAAAGCGACGGCGTACTTCGCAAAAAGCCCGAAGTGAAGTACGCCTTCATCCAGCGCCGCCGAGAGATATGGCCGATCAAGGTGCAGTGCCGCGTGCTTGGTGTCAGCGTAAGCGGGTACCACGCGCATATTGCTCGCGAGCAAGGCGCCGCAGAGCCACCACGGCGCAGCCTGAGCGAATCGGCGCTACTGGTGCACGTCAAGGCCGTCCATGCGCAATCCAGAGGCAGCTACGGCCGTCCCAGGATTCTGCGCCAACTGCGCAGCGACGGAGTGCATGTCGGTAAACACAGGCTGCAACGAGTGATGCGCGAAAACTGCATCATGGGGAAGGCTAAGCGTCGCTTTCGGGTCACCACAGACAACAATCACACGCTTCCAATCGCGCCGAACCTGCTCGATCGACAGTTCAATGTGACGGCGCCTGATCGCGTGTGGGTCGGCGACATAACCTACATTCCGACAGACGAAGGCTGGGTATTTCTGGCGGTAGTCATCGATCTTTTCAGTCGTCAGATTGTGGGATGGTCGCTACGGGACGACATGCCCCGCGACATCGTGATCGATGCGCTGACGATGGCTTGGTTCAAGCGCAACCCAGGAAAGAACACAGGTCTGATTTTCCACAGCGACCGAGGCAGCCAGTATGCCAGCGAGGACTACCGCGCACTCCTTCAGGAGCACGGGATCAGTGCTTCGATGAGTCGCCGTGGCAACTGCTGGGACAACGCGTGCAGCGAGACGTTGTTCGGATCGCTGAAGGTAGAACGGCTGCACGACCACCGTTTCTCCAAGCGGCGTCATGCAAAGGACGAAACCATCGAGTGGATGCTGTGGTACAACCAATCTCGATTGCACTCGACGCTGGACTACGTCAGCCCGATGCAATTTGAGAAACGCTGGCGCGCTGATCAGTTGACGGCGGCCAGCCCCTGAGAGCGGTTACGGGATGCGCTGTACGGGGGCAAGGTCAACCCGAGGAGATCCCATGAAGAAGTCCAACGAAGGCGAACGAAGGCGAACGCCGGCTTTTACTCCGTGCGACCAATTATTCCATCCAAGCCTTGGGCAGCCAAGCGCGCAGAGTTCAACAGGCGCGGATGCTCCTGACCACGCCGAGCGTTCGCGGAAAGACCGATCATGACGGTGCTGATGTAGTCCGTCACTCGATAGGCCGCATCAGGGTGGCGAGCAGCGACGAAATCGCGAATTGCCTCTTCGGCGCGCACCAGAAATTCACTGGCCGCTTGCTTAGCGTCATGATCATTTGATTGCGCTCCTTCAATCACCAAACACCCTGCGGCGCCCGACTTCCCAGCGTATCGGCATGCAGCCTCCTCAAGCACGGCAGCCAGGCACTCGATGACAGGCCGATCAGGATCCAGCAGCTCTTGCAGCGGGATTGCTCCTTCATACTCATACTTGCACAGCGCCTTAGAAAAAAGGCATGCCTTGCTCCCGAACGCAGCGTAAAAGCTTGGCGGATTTATCCCCAAGCAGCTCGTGATATCCGCGACACTCACTCCATCGTAGCCACGCTCATGGAACAGGCGCTGCGCGACACCGATGGCGGCATCTGGATCGAAGATCCTGGGACGCCCTCTAGGACGAGTTTTTTTTGTATCGATCACTAACAAATTCCTTGACGGGCGCCTCGAACGCTTTGTATAGTAGATCCTATATTAATGACCCAAGAGTGTCCACTGATGGTTTTTGAAAGCAAGAAGATATTGGTCCTGGGCGGTAGTCGCGGGATTGGAGCAGCCATCGTCCGCCGATTTGCCGCAGACGGCGCCTCCGTGACATTTACGTACAACGGATCCCCACAAGCAGCACATGCGCTTGCGTCTGAAACAAACGCTGTCGCCGAAGAGACCGATAGCGCAGATCGCGACGCGGTCATCGCGCGCGTCAGCAACACCGGGCCTCTTGACGTTTTGGTTGTCAATTCGGGCATCGGGATCTTTGGTGATGCATTGGACCAGGACCCTGATGCCGTGGACCGCCTGTTTCGCATCAACGTGCACGCGCCTTACCATGCTGCAGTTGAGGCGGCTCGCAAAATGCCCCACGGCGGCCGCATTGTTGTGATCGGCTCCGTGAACGGAGACAGGATGCCCGTCCCAGGGATGGCGTCATATGCTGTGAGTAAATCCGCGCTACAAGGGTTGGCTCGCGGATTGGCAAGGGACCTCGGGCCCCGAGGCATTACGATCAACGTAGTTCAGCCCGGCCCGATCGATACGGATGCCAACCCCGCCAACGGTCCCATGAAGGATATGTTTCATGACTTCATGGCCATCAAGCGCCACGGTCGCCCCGACGAAGTGGCCGGAATGGTGGCTTGGCTGGCTGGCCCTGAGGCAAGCTTTGTTACAGGAGCCATGCATACCATTGATGGTGCATTTGGGGCTTGATGATCTAAGAGCCTCTCAACTCGAGAGAGCAATATATGAGTTGAGAAAGGCCGTTTTAGCCATCGTCCTTGGACCCTGCGCCAGTCCGCAGATTGCTCGACTCATGCGACGGCGCTTTCTTTCCCTTTGCATGAACGCCAGCTCGCGTGCTTTCGGGAAAATGCACCCCTAAACTGAACGAATGCGATGGCAGCACTCTCGCCCCTAAGGCGGAAGCGTCTGCCAACGCTCGATAGTTGGCTACAGGAGGCACGCACACGGACCGGTGTGGGATCTACGATCAACGCGCCCGGCGCACCTAAAGTAGTCTGAAAGCCTTACCCCGGCCGTCAGCCTGCACACTTGACAGTTGGAGTTCATTTAAGTGCCGCGCGCCGCCTTACATGGAGCGAGTGCGGATGCCAGGAAGCTCGCAACCAAAAACGGGGCGGTCCATTCCCCGGGCTTCCGGCCGAGCCCAGGCACCGAAGATGGATAGGTGTGTTTGTCAATCAAAAGCGATGCGTAACTAGATCGGATCACCGTTTTTCTGACAGAGACCGAATTACCACTGAGCGTCCGCAAGACAGCCAAAAATCAGGCTTCCTGAGGCTTCACCTTCGACTTTTGGCCACGATTTACAAGCTCTGGAAGTAGCGGCAGCCCAACTTCAAAGCAGTCCTACAGCGCCGTAAAGTTCAGCGTCTTCACGACGGCCTTAGGGAAAGCGGAGGGGGCTGCTTTTTTATGCGTGGTTGCCAGGATCATTGGGCTACCAAACAGGCTCCGAGGTATTGCGCCGTCCACCCGACAACCACTGGGCTGGCAGCCGTGACGCGCGGGCAAGGCCTGCACTGCATCAGCCGGCCTGGAGCAGGCGAAGATCGCGGTACGGCACGCCGGGTCGAGCGCGGTAGCTTTTCCTGCTGCGCTCGGACAGCGGCCTAGCCTTCACCAGCCGTGACTACAAGCCCTTGGTGCGCTGATACGGCTTTAGGCAGGAATTCATCGCGCCACACTGCCCACGCAAGAACGGAGTGGTGGAATAAGCGATACGGACATTTAAGGAGCAATGCGTGCATCGTCACCGGCTTGAGAGCCAGGCCTACGCTTTGCGGGTCATTGACAACCGGATTGCCTTCTACAATCAGCAGCGGCCCATCAAGCACTGAAGATGGTGACCTCGGATGCGGCCTATGCCGCTACATTAACGGCGTGACCTGAGCATAAATCAGCGGATCATTACAGGTCTTCGTAAATCTCAAAGTCCTCCACCAGCCATCCATGGGTATCGGACAGCGCGTCAGCAATGTCATTTGGCCCAGCGCATTGCACGACCGCCTCACTGGGAAGCACGCCCTGCCCTTCGCCTGCCCAGCAAATGCCGCGAACTCTATAGATCGCCACCACCCCTCCGCCGCCCTGAGGAAAAGCCACACTTTCTCCCTTAAGCTGAAGATACCAGCGGATCACGCCCAGCGGGAGGCCGGACTGGCAAACCGCCTCGCCGAGCGCCGACTCAGGCATCTTAACCGGCGTCAACGCTGGTTTCGCTGCCAAGGTGAGACACTGCCCGACTTCAAACCCTGCCGGTGCCCGCCCCGTGATGTTCATGCCCGACGGCCAATCGGCCAACCCCCTTCGCTTCCTTGCTGGTGAAGGTCAAATGGCGGACATGATTCGCTCCCACGACTGGGCTGACACCCCGATGGGGCCCGCGGAGACATGGCCGCACTCGCTCCGGACCTCATTGGGCTTCGTGTTGAACTCGACGCTACTGGGAGCTGTGCTGTGGGGACCTGAGCTCCGACTGTTCTACAGCGATGGGTATCGGGAGATGCTGGGCGACCGGCATCCAGGCGCATTGGGCCAACCGGTCGTTGATGTTTGGGGCGAGACCTATGCGCCCATCGCTGAGAGTTTTGCCACGGTAATGGCGACCGGTCAGGGCTTCGGCAGCAGGGACATCCGCCTGCCCATGGTGCGCGATGGGGTTCAGAAGACCACTCACTGGAACGCTACGGCCTCCCCCATTTTCGGAGAGGACGGCTCCATCATGGGGATCTTAAACATCGCCATCGAGATTACCGATCAGGTCAAGGCCAACGCAGAAAGGGATGAGCAGCATCTGGCGCTAAACAGCGAGAACAAGGCCCTATCGGACTCGGTCGACGTGAGGATCGCCGAGAGGGATAGTGATGTTTCCAAGGAGCAAGCCTTTGAGCAGGACGCTGAGCGCGGCCAGCTGGCGCTGGCTGCAGGAGCGATTGTCGGGACTTGGAGTTGGGACCTGACCCAGGACCGCTTCACGATCGATGAGGCCTTCTCGAAGAGTTTCGGGCTTGAAGATTTGAGCCGACTCAGCGGGATTCCGTTGGCTCGGATTGTCGCCAACGTTCACCCAGATGACCTTGACGGGCTTGCAGCTGCAATCTCGGAGGTCATTGCACGGGGCGGTGCGTATGCCCACCAGTATCGGGTGCGCCAATGCGACGGCGAGTATCACTGGGTCGAGGCCAACGGGCGGGTTGAACACGCTCCGGACGGAACGCCCCTTCGTTTCCCCGGCGTGATATTGGACGTGGGTGAAAAACGAGAGCTGGTGGAACAGAGAGACAATGCTTGGAACGACTTACGGCAACTCAATGCTGCACTGGAAGACCGCATCACCGAGCGCACCCAGGAGCTGATGCAGTCCGAGGAAGCCCTCAGGCAGTCTCAGAAAATGGAGGCTGTCGGCCATCTGACTGGCGGATTGGCCCACGACTTCAACAATTTGCTGGCAGGAATTCTGGGCGCCCTAGACCTCATCGCCCTTCGGCTTGAGCAAGGCCGAACGAAGGACCTAGAGAAATACGTCACCACTGCGCAAGGAGCAGCAGGGCGCGCCGCCGCACTGACGCACCGCTTGCTGGCCTTTGCTCGCCGGCAGACGCTTCTCCCAGAGCCCACCAGCGTCAATCGGCTCGTCATCGACATGCTAGGCATGATTCAGCGGACCGTTGGCCCGGGCATCCGTATTGAGAACGTGGCCGCTGCCGGGCTATGGCCCGCCTTGGTCGACCGATCGCAGCTGGAGAACTCGTTGCTGAGTCTCTGTATCAATGCCCGCGACGCCATGCCCACAGGGGGACGACTGACTATTGAGACCTGTAACCGATGGATCGATCCGGGCATGGGCAAGCAGCTGAACATGCCAGAGGGCGAATACCTCTCGATGTGCGTGAGCGACACCGGGGCAGGCATGCCACCGGAAGTCATCGCCAAGGCCTTCGACCCCTTCTTCACCACCAAGCCTCTGGGTGCCGGCACGGGACTAGGGCTTTCCATGATCTATGGCTTCGCCAAGCAGTCCGGCGGACAGGTGCGGATCCACTCCGAGGTCGGCGAAGGCTCCATGGTGTGCATCTACCTGCCCCGCCACCACGAGGCCGGTGTGGAAGCTGACAAGAGTGTGGCGCCCCTCAAACTGGTTCCGACGAACGCGGGTGAGACGGTCATGATCGTTGACGACGAGCCGTCTATCCGGATGCTCCTCACCGATGTGCTGGAGGAAATGAGCTACCACGTCATTCAAGCCGCAGACAGCCAAACCGGCTTGAAAATCCTGCAGTCCGACGTGCGTCTGGACCTGCTCATCAGCGACGTAGGCCTACCAGGTGGCATGAACGGCCGGCAGATGGCTGACGCGGCGCGGGTCACGCGTCCCAACCTGAAGGTTCTGTTCGTCACTGGGTTTGCCGAAAGCGCCATGCTCAACGAGGGTCACCTCAGCCCCGGAATGACGGTAATGACCAAGCCCTTCAATATCGGCATCCTGACCGAGCGCGTTAGAGACCTTATATCTTTGTAATGCGCCTGCGCTCGAAGGCCGGCGCCGACGCATGGCAGTTCTGAACTGAACTGCTGGGCGGGTCGCAAGTGTGCAAAGCCCAATGTCTAACGACGATCGTCTGGCTATCCCAAGATACGACGAGTCTGCAGCTGTGGACTTGGCTCGACAAGGAGCCGAGCTGGTCGGGTCAGAACCCTGCAGCTCCAATGCAGACGCATTCATGCAAGCCTGGCGGCAACCGGAAGACTCGACGGCGTCGCTAGCTGCCATCCCCTGCCCAACCGGACAATATTTGATTGTTGACAACTGGATTGCTAGCAATACAATATCTGTCGTCCGACATGGACTGACATCAGCTATGGAAACCTCATGAGCACCCTTTACACTGCCAAGGCAACCGCGATCGGTGGACGCAACGGCACCGTACGCAGCGACGACAGCCTGATCGATTTGCAACTTGCCCTCCCCCCGGGACTCGGCGGCAAAGGCGACGCGACTAACCCCGAGCAGCTCTTCGCAGCCGGCTATGCGGCTTGCTTCGGCAATGCGGTCATCCATACAACACGCAACCAAGATGTGAAGATTCTCGATAACGATGTGGAAGTGACTGCGACTGTCGGCATCGGACCGACCGCAACCGGGGGCTTCGGGCTAACCGTGGCGCTGGATGTGACCCTTACCGGCGTTGACCAGACCAAGGCCGAGGAGATCGTCGCGCAGGCGCATAAGGTCTGCCCGTACTCCAACGCGACCCGCGGCAATGTCGATGTAGCGCTGTCGGTGCATACGCGCTGAGACAGCCTGGCCGATTGGCGAACTATCAGAGAATGGAAGCAGCGCTCCTGGGGATTCCAGGAGCGCTGGCGGCAGGCGTGATCGAGGCAATAGGTCCCAATGCTTGCACGCATTTTCGACGGATCGCCGAACTCTAGCCGGGAAAGGAAGGGCGTATTGGACACAGTGAGCATCGGCAGCGCGCACGCGCGTTACCAACCAGCATCTTAGGGGATCTCCCTCGGCATGGAGACGCGTATAAATGGCACCGCCGAGTGCTTTGCGCTCTGATTGATCAGCCCGAGGAGTCAGCTTGCATGTTATCGGCGGCGTTGCCGCCAATGAACTCAGTCACGCGTGTCAGCGTGACCCTTTCCACTATGCAGAGAACTTGCGATGACAAGCAAAATTCGCGCCAAGAAATCAACCACAACAGAAGCGGAGAACGATCCACTGCTGCTGGATCTGCAAGTCTGCTTCCCACTGTATGCCGCATCCAACTTACTGACTCGACTCTATCGCCCAGTACTGGAACCGCTTGGACTTACCTATTCACAATATCTGGTCATGTTGGCGCTGTGGGAACGCACTCCTGCCAGCGTCGGCGGCTTAGGCGAGCGGCTGCACCTAGACTCTGGCACCCTGACGCCGCTGCTCAAGCGCATGGAGCACGCTGGATTCATCCTTCGGCAGCGAGATACCCAAGACGAACGGCGAGTACTCATCACCCTCACCGCGCATGGGCACGAACTGCGCAAGGCCGCTATGAGCGTCCCGGGTACACTAGCGAAACGACTGGGACTAGAGCCGGACGCGATCGCTGAATTGCGTAACTCGGTGAAACGTTTGGTAAGTATCCTCGACGGTGAACGGCGGTGACGGTTACCGTTCGATGCTCGGGAAGCACGCGATCAATCGAGCACCCTGTACTGAGCAGGCATCCCGGCGCGGCGGAAGCGCCACGCGTGCGGACGGCCGGTCCCAGCGGCTGCGGCACTTGACGTCTGATCGCTGAGCGGCGCTATTCCTGCTGAAAGTGCCGAGCCACCCACGCGACGCGTGCCGCTACTGCGGCCTTAGAGACTGCAGCTTCGGGCACGACTGCGTAAAAGCCGTGGCAGCCACCCGCCCATACGTGCAGTTCTGTCTGGACATCCGCCGCCAAGAGCGCGCTGACGTGGCGGCTCAACAGCAGGATCAAATGGCGGGCGTGGAATGTGATCTGACAAGATCGATCTCCTGGTTTCCGGGGTGGGAGGAGCATCTGCAAGCGGCGCAAGTCGGGCTGGGGATGATGGGGAAGGTTCGACATCGTCTTTGCGTTGACGTGCGGCTTGGCAGCTTAGGTAGTACACTACATTATCGCCATCCGTATTGCGTGCCACTATAGAACATCATGCGGCGTCGTCCAGACGCCTGAAGGAGCAATTCATGACAGAAACGAAAAAGCTGGTAGCAGTCATAACGGGAGCAAGCCGCGGTCTCGGCAAGGGCATTGCAGTCGAACTCGGCGCGCGTGGCGCGACCGTGTATGTCGTCGGCCGTACAACCATCGGTATGAGCCAGGTATCGGCAGGGGGGCGGCCGGTGCCCGGCTCGATCGACGAGGCTGCCGAGCAGGTCACGGCGGCCGGCGGCCATGGCATTGCCGTCGCGTGCGACCTATCAAACGACAATGACATTCAGGCGCTCTTCGAGCGGATCAAGGCCGAGACCGGCTACCTGAATATCCTAGTCAACAACGCCGCCTCGCTGCACGACGAGATGGGCAAGCGCCCCTTCTGGGAAGCACCGGTCAAATTTGCTGACATCATCGATGTCGGCCTGCGCTGCCATCAAGTGGCGACCTACTATGCGGCCCCCTTGCTAGTCGCCGCCGGACGCGGACTGGTCGTCAACATCTCGTTCTACAGCAACGCCAAGATCCACGATCCAGCCTATTACGCCGCCAAGGCCGGGCTGGACCAGCTGGCGGCCTCGTGGTCGGAGGACTTCACGCCCCGCAATGTCGCAGCGATCTCTCTGTGGCCCGGCTTCATCCGGACCGAGCGTGGCGAGGCAATGCTGGGCGAAAAGACTGAAGTGTTCGAGGGAATGGGCATGGAGAGCACCCGTTATGAGGGCCGTGTCATCGGCGCAGTTTGGGACGATTCAGACATGATGACGCTGACAGGCAAAACGCTGATCGGTGCCGAACTGGGCGAGCGATATGGCCTATCCGATCTTCCCGGCTTCAGCCCTAAGTCGCTGCGGGAGTTCTACGGTCCGCCGCACCCGCGCTTCGACCTGGATTGAGCGACATGATCGCGGGTGACATTTTGCCTCTGCCCTCAACAACGGGACCAGAAACGCCCAGGCAGGGCGGTGTGGCCGAGCAGCTGTCTTTCGCGCTCTACGGCGCCGCCAACCGGGTGGTACGGCTGCACAAGCCGTTCCTCGACCCCCTGGGGATCACCTTCCCGCAATTCCTGGTGATCCTGGAACTGCTGAACGGCTCGCCCCGGACGGTAGGTGAGTTGTGCACGCGTCTGGATATGGACACGGGCACGCTCACGCCGGTGCTCAAACGCCTACAGGCCGCCGGCAGGGTTACGCGCACGCGCGACGTGAACGACGAGCGCCGTGTGCTCGTCGATCTCACCGAGGCCAGCCGCACAATGGCGAGTGAGATTCACGCCGTTACTGGCAAGATCAGATCAGCCTGCCAGCTGACTGAAGCCGATGTCTATGACCTGCGGCTGACGCTTGAGGCTTTGGCGCACCCCGCCAGCGAATGAGGCACACTGAAAAGGAAAGGCCATCGTGAAGATCGGTATTCTTGGCCCCGGAAGCATCGGCGCGACACTTGCCCGTAGGCTCGCCACCGCAGGGCATGGCTTGACGATAGCGAACTCGCGCGGCCCAGAGGCGATTGCAGCCACGGCACTGGAAACCGGCGCATGCGCGGCGACGGCGGACGGAACGCTCGCGGGCGTGGACGTTGCGATCCTCTCCATGCCGCATAGCGCATTCGAAAAAGTCAGACCCTTCATCGTCGCGCCACCAGCGAAGACTGTGGTCATCGACACTGCCAATCATCTCCCGGTCCGCGACGGTTCCAATCCCGAAATGCAGGCGGGACAAGTGGAAAGTGAATGGGTCCAGGACTTCTTTGGGCGGCCAGTTGCCAAAGTCTGGAACGCGATCGCGGCCGGACCATTCGCCGGAAATGCAAGCCCCGAAGGTGATCCGGATCACATCGCCGTTGCTATCGCAGCAGACAGGGAGAATGATCGCGAGGTTGCGATGATGTTGATAAACGACACTGGATTCCATGGCTTTGATGCGGGCGTGCTTGCTCAGTCATGGCGTCAGCAATCTGGCTCCCCGATTTACTGCACAAACCTACGCTTCGAGTAAATCGCACCAGCACTGGCAGCCGCAGAGCGCGACAGGCTCCCTGCCCGTCGCGAACTGTCTATCGCCGTATTTGCGGAACGCATCGGCCCATGGTCAAACCCGGACGCGGAGACTGCCGTCAGGATCAGCCGGGCCCTGTTCATGTGAGATTCGGAAGTTGGTGTCACACGGGTTTTAAGAGCTCTGGAATTGTTGACGCGCGCAACGGCTGTTTGCTTGGATCAACTACACCAAAATATTCGCGCTTGGCATTCGTCGGAAGCGGGACACTTTTGTGAAAAAGTGCCACAGCAAGCCGGGCGTAGCGAGCAAGATCGTCCATAACGCCGGGCGCCATCGAACCCTTGCCCGCGTCAGCGCGGCCAGCAACGGCGGCTTGCCGCTGATCTGAGTGCCAAGTGCAAGATCGCTGCCACCCATTATGGCCAGCAATACACCCACGCGCCCAGCGCGTGCCGGCTCGACCTGCATCTGTATCGCCCGCACCGGACTATCATCGACCAGGGCGCGTCGAACCTGCAATGTCCACTGAGCATCTCTTCGACTGGCAGCGATCATCTGATTATTGGCGCGTCTCGCCTCAGGCAGCCAACAGCGCGCTGACGGTCGCCTTGGCGCCATTGCGGCCATGCCTGCACAAAACACGCCTGCAACGCAGTGACTGCGATGCAGCATTCAGATGGGGAAGCTCAGTAACGTCCCACCAAGTTCAAGTAATAGCCACGATGGTCGTAATCGAAGTCGGTCAGGTCGTCACTGAACCTGGTGAAGTTGTAGCCCACGCCCACCCGCATGCTGCGGGTAACATCTCGATCCAACCCTGCCATCCAGCCTTCGCGCTGGCCGCCATCGCGCACATCCAACCAGCGGTACTCGGCCAGGCCGTACCTATTCCAGCAACAACACTTGGGTGCGCTGATCGTAGTCCAAGCCTTTGACTTGGCCCATCGTCGACAGGTCATACAGGTAGGTATAGCGCCCAAACACCCCCAACGGTCGCCATTCCAAGGCCGGTAGGCGAGGCCGAGATTGCCTTCGATGAAGCTCGCGCTCGCGATGGGGTTGAGCACGTCATCGGTATCGGCATAGTGGAAGCGCCCGGCAATCCGCCAGCTCTCGTTGATCTTGTGGCTCAGGTGGTTGGCGCTCACCCATCGCGTGCGGCGCTCGGCACCGGCATCGCGGCGCCATTCCAGCTTGCTCTGCCAATCGGTGTCAGGCGAGGCACGGCCACCGAACAGGCTCACCGACTTGCGGTCGACCCGGCCACCGTCGCGGGTGTCCAGCTCGCTATCGCCTAGGCTGACGCCCATGTTCCCGCCCACCGCCGGATAGAAATCCATGCCGAAGGTGTGGGCCAGCCCGGACTTCTGCGTGCCCTTGAGGGACTGGCTTTCATTGAACACGTTGACCTGGTCGGACAAGCAGGAGAGCAATCCACCGACAGAGCACATGTTGCATGCCATTAGGAAACGATATAGTGTCGTTTTTATGGCATCGACCCTTCAAGGTAAACCGGCTCCCGGCCGCCCTCTTGACGTCACTCGGGAGAATGCCCTTCTTGATGCAGCCCTCGAAATCCTCGGCGAGGTGGGCTTCGAACGGCTGACGATCCTCGCCGTCTGCGAGCGGGCGGGCGCAAGCACCAAGACCGCATACAGGCGGTGGGCCCACAAGGAGGAATTGCTCGCCGCGTGCCTCCGGCGTGCCGTGCTTAGGGAGGTCGAGACCGTCCGCCCTGTGCAGGAGAGCGACTGTCTGCGCGACGAGCTTGTCGAGATACTCTCTGAGCAGTTCACATCCTTTCGGGCCAATCCGAACTTGGTGGTTGGGCTAATCGTCGCCTCCCGCCTGTCTCACGAACTTGGCGAGATTTCGAAAGGAATGGTTCAGCACCATGAGACGGCATATGCCGACCGGCTGATCCGGGGCGCACGTGCGCGCGGCGAGATAAGCGCCACACCCGATCCAGCACGCGTCGCATCACTTATCCGCGGCTACTTCCTGCACGAAGTATTAGTGACGTCATCCCGGCCTTCTGAAACCCAGATAATCAGCTTCGTTGACGACGTTCTGATGCCCTTCATTTTGCGATGACAGCCGCCACATCACCTGGCACAGAACACCAAAATGAACATCAACCGGAAGGTGGAAAAATGAGCAATGACTACAACGATAAGTACAACAAAATTCAGCATTCGACGGCTGAGGTCACCCTTGCCGATGAGACCACTCACTACGAGTCCCTAGCAACTCCATCGGGCCAGTACGATATCTGGGAGGAGACCGCGGCAGGCGTTGTGGCTGAGGCTGGTGATTGCGACGTTCTGCTCTGGGCAGCAGGCTACGCACTCTTCGGTAACGGTCAGGGCATCTGGGGACCCGGCCATTCCGCGGAGCGAGAGATTCAGCTGATCATCGTGCCGAAGTCACAACGCGGCAGCATGAGCAACAACAACTTCGTGCGCGTTGGCTGGACGCCGAGCGAACGCATCCATAAGGACAAATTCACCGTTACAGCGACAGACGACAAGGTTGTGTGGGACTTCGACGGACTACGGTTCGTGGCACAGCCGCCGCGCTGGACGATCGAGGGGACGGCTGGAGAAGCAGAACTAAACTTGGTCTACGAACAGATCGGTACGGCGTTGTGGAACTGGGGTCCGTTCAACAAGGCTCACGAGGGTGATCGCGCAGGCTACGACGCTTTCGTTAAGGTCAACGGAACTATCAAGACCGACAACCATAACCTGACCATCACCGACGGTTATGGCGTTCGCGAACATATCATCACGGGGCAGTCCAACGACCCCATCAAAAATCTTCCGGCACCGATGTGGATGTGGTGGCTTTACACCATTAAGGACGACGTGAAGATCAACTTCTTCCAACCTGGCCCGATGGACATCGGCTTCGTCAAGTACGGCTCCGAACAGGTCAACTTCAGCTCTGCCGCACAACAGACCCGCTTTGTGATCACAGAGAAATGGGAGGATCCTCGCACCGGGATGAATCTTCCTGTGCGCTGGTCGCTTCAGATGGAAGCCGAAGGATGCAAGGTAGATGTCGAAATCGCAGCTCATGGCCGCGCATACAGCCATTGGACGGTCGCCAGCGGTACGCGCATGTACTGCTATCTGCTCTCGACCATGAGTGGAACGGTCGTTCTACCGGATGGCCGGATGATCACCCTGGATGAGCACCTGACTGTCAACTCCTTTTGCCGAACCATCCTCACGGCAGGCGAGACGACAAATGGAGCGACGCCAACCTTGCGCTGAGCACAGCAGTTCACCTCTGTTGATAAAGGTGCGCTGCTTCTGCATCTGACGGCCTAACGCTGTCAGGAAACTTAGAATAGCGCCGCTAGATACTGCGTTCAATACAGTGGAGCGCAGGATTTCAAGCACCTGATGTGCAGCCTACTTGACCCGCAATTCGCCCAGTGAATATTGGAATCCGACTAACTGGTGCTTGGAAAATGGAGATCAGTGTGAACGCAGGATCAAATGAAACCTCTCTGAAAGGCGACCTTGTTGTTCCTGAGCGACGTATCCCAGTCCCTATGACAATCAGTTCGCAAGCCCAGGCGTTTCTAGCTGCACCGCCGCCTGCCCGAGAAACTGAGGAGCCCGATCCGGAAGATCAAGCGGCATGGCGCGTGTATATCGACTCTATGCAAGAGATGGTAATGAGCCATGTATCGGAGCTTGAGTTCAGGTACCCCGCAAAGATCGAGGCACTGCCCCTCGCGAATGCATCGTTGTATGTGATAACACCTGAAAATCTCGCGCCGGAAGACGAAAGCCGCGCAATCCTCTATGTGCATGGCGGCGGATTTATCGTCGGGGGTGATCGCGCGGCCGCCATCGCCGCCCTGCCTCTCGCCTGTGCGTCCGGCTGCAGGGTCTATTCGATCGACTACAGGATGCCGGTGGACTTCCCCTTCCCTGCCGGCCTGGATGACGTGTGCGACGCCTATTTACGAGTGCTTGAAGAGCATCGCCCTGAAAACGTGGCCGTTTTCGGCGTGTCGGCCGGGGGCGGGTTGGCGCCGGCGATGCTGATCCGAATGAGGGATCGCGGAGAACCGCTCCCCGCTGCCGCCGTTCTTTTCACGCCGGGCGCCGACATTTCCGAATCAGGGGATACCTACGAAACCAATCAGCATATCGACGTCGTTTTAAAGACACGGATGCCCAAGACTTTTGCCCTGTATGCCAATGGTACGGATCTGCGAGACCCGGAGCTTTCGCCTGTCTTTGCGGACTACACAAAGGGTTTCCCACCTACCCTTCTTATCTCCGGCACCCGCGACATCCTTCTATCAACGACTGTGATCATGCACCGCGCGTTGCGGCGCGCTGGAATAGAGGCCGATTTGCACGTTTTTGAAGCCATGCCCCACGCCGGCTTTCGTGGCGCTCCCGAAGATGCGGAGGTTCTCGCCGAACAAGTTCGTTTCATCACCGAGCGTCTAGGCCGATGATTTGCGGAGCGGGGCGACCAACGCCCCGCTTGTCTGACCAATGCCTTCCGAACAGCTAGTTTTCTGGCGACAAGGTGTTCTAGCTTCTAATTTACGTGCGTCTTTCGTGCGGTCTGCTAGGACCACTATACCGTGACTCACTGAGCAGCGGTTTTCCACCATACCGAAGGCGAACGGGATGTTAATCGGCCTTGCAAAAGCTGAGTCAGCGAGCTTGCCGCTATGGCGTGGCGTTATGAAGTCGGACAGCAAGGCCATACCGATGAGAAAGCGTACTCAAGGTTCCTGCGATTAGGTTGGTGATTGAGAAGAGACAAAAGCAACGCACGCCTCCTCCAACTCACGCAGTATACGAGCGGCTGCCATCCCGTCTTCTGGATCCATCCGGGCAACGACAACACCTCGAAGTTCCTGCAACGCATCCTCCAGCTTGGCCGCCAGCTCCCTCCCCTGTGCAGTGAGGTGCAGCGTTTTCGCTCGTGCATCAACCGCATCGGTTCGGCGGAGCAGCAACCCATCAAGTTCGAGCTGAGTGACCGAGCGTGCGATGGCCGCCGGATCAATAGCCGACGCCTCGGCGACATCCTTCTGGCGGATACCGTCGCCAAGCCGGACTATCACGAGGACCAAAGCTGCGGCCGAAAGGGAGATGCCTAGCCGCGCGAGTGCCGCTCCAGCAGCTCGCTGCCATGCGCGGCCAGCTGGCAGGACTGCCCAAGTGAGTGCGGTTTCCCAGCTTTCGTTCTCTACATCCCGCATGCTATTGTTGACGCGTCATCTAATTTGAATGATACATATAGCACATCGTAACCACGTTGCGCCAAGCCCGTGATGTGGTCTGACAAACGAGGAGAAGCTCATGAACCGCCTTCAAGATCGCATTGTGATTGTCACAGGGGCCGCCCAGGGAATGGGGAAGGCCATAGCGGTACAGGCCGCGCGGGAGGGTGCTGCCTGGATCACACTCGCGGACGTTCAGCAAGACAAGGGAGAGGCCGCTGCGGAAGAGGTGCGGCAGGCAGGCGCCAAAGCGCTGTTCCTGAAAACCGATCTGCGCAGCTCGGATGCGATCCGCCACATGATCGATGAAACGGTGAAGCAAGCCGGAGGACTGGACGTCTTGGTAAACAATGCCGGTGTTACCGATGACGGCGTCGCCCGAACCGCACCGTCGGTGGAGGATCTGACCGAAGAGGTTTGGGATGCCGTGATGGACATCAACCTGAAGGCGATGTGGCTCGCGACAAAATTCGCCGCCCCTTATCTCCGGAAGTCACGCCGCAGCCCGGCTATTGTGAACGGAGCATCGGTAGCAAGCACGGTCGCCTATCCGGGGCTGCCTGCCTATGCCGCGAGCAAGGGAGGGGTCGTGATGCTGACACAGGCGATCGCCGTGGATCTCGCCGATGGCGGTATTCGCTGCAATGCCTATGCTCCTGGAGCGATCTCTACACCCATGCTTGAACAGAGCGTTGCGGCTGCACCGGACCGGGCCGAGGTCGAGAAGAGGCTCTGGGGTCCGCATCTAATCCAGCGTCTCGGCCGCCCGGAAGAGGTGGCGAAGTTGGTGTGCTTCCTCGCGTCGGAAGAAGCGTCGTTCTCGACCGGCGCCGTGTTCCGGATTGACGGTGGCACGCTCGCATGGCGCGGCGTTCACTGATCTATTACTCCGCTGCTGCTGCCAACCGTTTTTCTCGCTCTGAAGGAACTCTGATGTCACACAGGTTGCAAGACAAAGTCGCTTTCATCACAGGTGCGGGCTCCGGGCTGGGCGCGGCGCAGGCGCAGCGCTTCGCCGAGGAAGGCGCGGCAGTTGTCGTCGCGGATCTTAACTTGGAAGCCGCCGCGAAGGTTGCAGCTGTCATCACCGAGGCGGGTGGACGCGCGATCGCCGTTATGATTGACGTCACCGATGCCACGAAGGTCGCATCGGCGGTCGCAGAGGCTATCGAGGCATACGGGCGCGTCGACATTCTCAGCAACACCGCCGGCGCCTTCGATGCGTACGCGCAAACTCTCGACACTCCGCCCGAGCGCTGGAACGCGCTCATCGCGGTAAACCTGACTAGCGTCTACACCGTGACTAACGCAGTGCTTCCGCACATGCTTGCGCAGGGTAAGGGGGTGGTTCTCAACATCGCCTCCGGGGCCGGCTTGCGTGGCGGCGGAGGTGGGGCCGCCTATACCACCACTAAACATGGAATCGTCGGTTACACCCGCCAGCTCGCCGCTGGCTATGGCCATCAAGGTATCCGTGCCAACGCCATCGCACCCGGCCTGATCGACACGCCGATGGTCGCCAATTTTTCCCATGGGGAAGCGGCGCAGGCCATGGTGGCGGCAAAGCCTGCTGGCAGGCTTGGTCGAGTCGAGGACATTGCACATGCCGCACTGTTCCTTGTCAGTGACGAGGCTGATTACATCCATGGCGTCACACTGCCTGTAGACGGCGGGCTGGTGGAAACGCTTTAAGGCATCCCATACAGCGACCATGGGTATGGCGCTGCAGCAGTAACAGCAGAGAATCCTCGAAAGCAGCAGTGAGTACCCGGGAGCGTGGAGCTTGGCAGGCATCTAATGAGTGTCACAACACACAGAGGGTTCCTGCCAAGCATAGGCTCGCCGTGGAAACCATAAGCGCAGCAATCGCCTGCTTGAACGGGGGGAGTGCCTATACCTCTAGCTGAACAGATTTCGGCCGACCCAAGCGGGTGCCAGGTGTCAGACTTGCCCTTGGGAAGCGTCGAACCTCTCAGTCAATCACTGCTCCACCGTTATGCCCTTGAGCTAGCTCGCCCCGAGCAACCTGCGGCGTAAGCGCGCGCAAACAACCCGACCGTTGTCTCGCTAGCGGACATCGGCACTGTTGTTTGCAGCAAGCCGTTCTCCGCGACGATCAACCTTAAGAACTTCTCACCGTCTGTGGCATTGTTCGAGCCTGGTGAAGCGTTCGCAAGAGCTCGTATTGCGAAATTCAGATACGGTTGAAGCACCGCATTCCAATGCTGCAGGTAAGCGTTCTTGTCCAGCTCAGAGCGCATCAATGTTTGACAAAATGCTTGACAGGACGGATGCGACGCCAGTACCTGGATGCCCTCGTCGATGCAGGCAAGCGCATTGCTAAGTTCAACTCCCGCACCCATGCCAAGCGTGAGTGCGGGCATCGTCGCTACGTGCCCGTCCATGACCGCTTTGTAAAGACGTGCTTTGTCGCGAAAGTGCGCGTAGACCGTGACCTTCGTCACGCCACACACCTCTGCAATCCGCTTCATCGTCGCGCTCTCATAACCGTCCTTCGCGAACACGTCGGCAGCAGCCTCCAAGATCCCCTGACGACTTCTGGACCTTGCGTTTTCCCACCGCACTGCGGTCTTGCTCATCGGGAGCGTTTCGCTGCTCGTTCTCACAGACGCCGAAATACTGCGCTGGCATTCACGCCACCAAACCCAAACCCATTGGTCAGCGCAAACTCCATTTCGGCCTTCTGAGATTCACCGGCCACGATCGAAAGCCCTTTGGCTAACTTATCCGGATGAACGAGATTGAGCGTCGCTGGCGCCACCTGATCACGCAAGGCCAGCACGGTGAAGATTGCTTCGATGCCGCCTGCTGCCCCGAGCAGGTGCCCGGTGCTGGACTTGGTGGCCGAGATCAGAAGATCGGGCCGGGAACCAAACAGCGCACGCATCGCTGCAAGCTCTGCCCGGTCGCCCACCTGAGTGGAGGTGGCATGCGCATTGATGTGATCAACCTGCTCCGGAGTAATGCCGGCTTGCGCGAGCGCGATCTCCATCGCCCGGCGCGCTCCACTGCCATCATCGGGACCCGCGGTCAGGTGGTAGGCGTCAGAGGTCGTGCCGTAGCCCACCAGTTCGGCCAGTGGTGCGGCACCGCGCGCCAAGGCGTGATCGAGTCGCTCGATCACCAGCAGCCCTGCCCCTTCGGACATGACAAACCCGTCCCGCTGCTCATCAAATGGGCGAGAGGCTGCTTGGGGAATGTCGTTGAACGACGTGCTGAGCGCCTTGGCCGCCGCGAAGCCGCCCAGGCTGACCCGGTGCATCGCCGCTTCCGCACCACCGCACAACGCGATGTCCGCCTCCCCCGAGCGAATGAAGCGCGCCGCATCACCAATGGCTTGGACCCCCGCAGCGCATGCCGTGACGGGCGCACCCTGCGGACCCTTGAAACCATACCGGATCGATGCCTGCCCCGCCGCCATGTTGGCCAGGAAGGTCGGCGCAGTGAAGGGCGACAACCGGCCAGGCCCACGGTTTTCGGTGGTGTGAACTGCATTGACGATGGATCCAAACCCACCGATCCCGGTCGCAATCACGGTCGCCGTTCTCAGCAGGCCACGCTCATCAGCCTCACTCCAGCCTGCCTGCGCAAGCGCTTCGTGGGCAGCGACCAACGCGAACTCGACAAACCGATCCATCTTCTTCAGATCCTTCGGCGCGATAATGCCGCTGGAATCGAAGCCCGCCTCAGGATCTTGAAGGCGGTCAGGCACGCGTCCACCGACTCCGCAGCCGGTTCCCGCCGCAAGATCGGCTCCCAGCGACCCGATGCCGGAGCGCCCTGCCAAGAGACGTGACCAGACGGTTTCAACCCCGCAGCCCAGTGGACTGACCACGCCCATTCCGGTCACCACGATGCGATCTTTGTCGGCAATGCTCATAAATCACTTCCCATATAAAAGAGGTCCGGGCCAATGTCAGGCAACGGGGGTCTTCTCCGCTCGGACCTTAAACCAGATGGCATACATCGCCGGGAGGAATACCAGCGTCATCACGGTGCCGGCGATGGTGCCGCCGATCAACGTGTAGGCAAGCGTTCCCCAGAACACTGAATGGGTCAGCGGAATGAAGGCAAGGACCGCTGCCAGGGAGGTCAAAATCACCGGGCGCGCACGGTGAACCGTCGCCTCGATGATGGCGTGGAACGTCTCCATTCCTGCCTCTTCGTTCTCGTGGATCTGACCAATGAGGATAAGCGTGTTGCGCATCAGGATGCCCGACAGTGCAATCAATCCAACCAGTGCGTTGATGCCGAACGGCTGCTGGAACAGCAGCAAGGTTGGCACCACCCCGATCAGCCCCAACGGACTGGTCATGAAGACCATGATCATTGCCGAGATGGACCGCACCTGCAGGATGATGATCAGCAACGTGATCGCCAGCATGATCGGGAACAGTGGCAGCATGGCGCTCATCGCCTTGCCGGACTCTTCAATCGCGCCGGCCTGGGCAATGGCGTAACCGTCTGGCAGCGAGGAGATGAGCGGCTCAAGCTGTTTGCTGATCGCCGCGGATACGTCCGGCGGCTGCAGGGCATCGTCGATATCACCACGCACGGTGATGGTCGGCACACGATCACGCCGGCGCAGCACCGGCTCTTCCATGCGGACCTCGACGGAGCCGATCTGCGATAGAGGCACGCGCTGGCCAGCGGCGCCAACCAAGGTGAAATCGGCAATGCGTGCGGGATCCAGGCGCGTGTCCCCGCCAGATCGAGCGACCACTTCGACGGTGCGGATGTCCTCGCGAACCGCGGTCACTGGCACCCCGCTCAGGAAGAACTGCAACTGCTGCGAGACCGACGCCGAGGTCATCCCCATCGCCTGCAAGCGGTCCTGATCCAGCGTGAAGTGCAGCGTCGGCGTGCGCACGCCCCAGTCGGTGTTGACGGTCCGCATCATCGGGCTGGCGTGCATGATCTGCTCGACCGTGGCCGCAATGCCACGGATAACGTCTAGATCCGGTCCACTCACCCGATAGGCCACCGGGTATGGCGAATACGGACCAAACACCAGCTGCGTCACGCGCACACGCGCTTCGGGCGCCAGTCCCTCGGCCACCGCGTGACGGAGCTTTGCTTTCAGTGCATCGCGCTGGTCCTGGCTGTCGGTGCGGATCACGATCTTGGCAAACGCGGGATCGGGCAATTCAGGTGAAATGGCCAGAAAGAACCGAGGCGCGCCCTGACCGATGTAAGCAGTGACGATCTTCGATTCTTCCTGCTCCGAAAGCCAGTTCTCGACTTTTTTGGTCGCCAAGCTGGTCTGTTCAATGGCGGTACCGTAGGGCATCTGCACCTCGACCAGCACCTCGGGGCGATCAGAGATCGGGAAGAACTGCTTTTTCACCAGCCCCATGCCCACCACAGCAAGCACGAACAAGCCGATCACCGAACCTGCGGCAAGCCACTTGCGTGCGATCACCCGCGCTAGGATCGATCGGAAGCGGTTGTAGCGGGGCGTGTCGTAAAGGCTGCTGTGCCCCCCTTCTACGGTTTTGAGCTCAGGGAGAAGCTTCACACCCAGGTAGGGCGTAAAGAACACCGCGACCACCCACGACACGATCAGCGCGATACCCACGATCCAGAACATGTTGCTGGTGTATTCGCCAGCAGTGGATCGGGCGAAACCATTTGGCATGAACCCTACCGCAGTCACCAGGGTACCGGCCAACATGGGCGCTGCCGTATGGCTCCAAGCGTAGGCCGATGCCTTGACCCGGCTGTAACCTTCTTCCATCTTCACCACCATCATTTCGATGGCAATGATCGCATCGTCGACCAGCAGACCGAGCGCCAGGATCAGCGAGCCGAGCGTGATACGGTCGAAGTTCTTGCCGGTTGCGGCCATTATCAGAAACACAGCAGCCAACGTCAGCGGCACGGCCGCCGCCACCACGATACCCACTCGCCAGCCCATGCTGACGAAGCACACCAGCATCACTACTAGCAGCGCGGCGAAGAACTTCATCATGAACTCGTCAACCGACGAGCTGATGTTCACAGCCTGATCGGTGACCTTGTCCAGTGCCATACCGACGGGAAGTCCGTCGTTGATCTTTTTAACCTCCGCATCCAGTGAGGCACCAAGATCCAAGCCATTCCAACCGTCACGCATGACGATGCCCAGCAGCATGGCCGGCTCGCCGCCATTGCGGATCATGAAAGTCGACGGATCCTCATAACCACGCTTGACGGTGGCGATGTCCCGCAGTTTCAGCGTCTTGCCCTGTGCCACGATGGGCGTATCACGGATCTTTTCCAGCTGGTCCAGCGCCCCGTCCAGGCGAATGAATATCTGCGGCCCATTGGCCTCGACGGAACCGGCCGGCGTCAGGACGTTCTGCCCGTTCAGCGCCGTGAACACGTCCTGCGGCGTGATGCCCAGGTTCGCCAAACGTTCGTGGGAAAGCTCCACATAAATCCGCTCGGACTGCTCACCGATGATGTTGACCTTTTTCACACCAGGAACGTGCAGCAGCCGCTGGCGCAAAGTCTCGGCATCGCGGGCGAGCAGGCGGAACGGTTCACCCTTCGCCTTCAGTGCAAAAAGGGCAAAGGTCACGTCCGCGTATTCGTCGTTGACCATCGGGCCGATCACGCCTGCGGGCAGATTCGCGGCTTCGTCTGCCATCTTCTTGCGCGCCTGGTAGAACTCTTCCTGCACCTGCGAAGGGGGCGTGCCGTCCTGCAGCGTCAGCGTGGTGAAGGACAACCCAGGCCGGGTGTAGGTTTCGCTGCGGTCATACCAGCGCAGCTCCTGCAAGCGCTTTTCCAGCTTCTCGGCAACCTGGTCCTGCATTTCCGTGGGCGTGGCACCCGGCCAGGCCGTCACTACGGTCATGACCTTCACGGTGAACGCCGGGTCCTCCGCCCGGCCCAGCTGGAAGAACGAGACGATGCCGGCAACGGAGATCAGAAAGATCAAAAAGACCGTGATGGCGCGCTCGCGCACCGCAAGTGCCGACAGATTGAATCCACTCACGGGTGGGCTCCGTTTGCAGCGGGGCTCTTGGCCGTGTCAGACAGACGAACCACCTGCCCTTCCCGTAGTTGATGTGCGCCAAGGGCGGCCACGCGATCCGACGCTTTCAGGGCACCCTCAACCAAGGCCTGGTCATCGCCCAACTGCTTGACGGCTACCGGCGTCCAATGGGCTTTGAGCGGGTCACCACCGATCACCCATACGCCGGGACCGGTGCCAGGATCAAACAGCGCGCCCAACGGTACTTCAACGCCTGCCGCGGTGCTGGCAGGTGCTGCACCTGAGAGCTCAACCGCCACCGTTGAGCCCAACGGCAGCGGCGTATTGCCGTCTTCCAGCGTGTAGCGGGCTTCAAAGGTACGGGTGGCGGGGTCTGCCGATTCAGAGAGCACGCGCAACCTTGCGGGGATCTTGCCGCTTCCCCCGAACGAAGACGCCAAGGCGACCGAGCCGATCTGGGGACGAAGTGTCTCCGGCAGTTGGACGACCGCCTCTCGGCTGCCCGCGCGAGCAAGCCTGGCGACCATCTGTCCGGCCGCGACGACCTGGCCGGGTTCAGCGGAGATGGTCATGACCACCCCATCGGCATCGGCGACCAGCGCTGTGTATTGACTGGCATTACGCGCAACCCGGGCTTGTGCTTCAGCCGCTTTGAGCTGTGCCGATGCTGCGTCCGCCGCCGCTTTGATCTGGTCGTAAGCCGATCGGGATACAACGCCCTTTGCCGCCAGATCGCGATACCGCGCTTCGTCAGCAATCGCTTGAACGCTTTGCGCGCGGACCGCAATAACCGCCTGCTGCTGAGAGGCGGCTGCCAGGTTCAGATCAATGGGATCAATCCGGTAAAGCACGTCGCCACGCTTGACCGTTTGCCCGGTCTCTACGAGGCGTTCGGTGACCTTGCCCCCCACTCGGAAAGCCAGATCGCTCTGCACGCGTGCGGCGATGGTGCCCGTGAAGGTACGCGTGTTTCCCGCGGCCGGTTGTACTTGAGCAACCCGGACGATGGGCGGCGCAGTGCGGGGGTCGATGTGGTCCGACTTACCGCAGGCCACAAGGAACAACGGAACAACGCAGGAGACGGCTAGGACTACAAAACAGCGACGCATACGGCCTTCCGGAGTGGGATATCCGGAAGCATTGTGTTCCTAGTGACCGATATAGTCAACCGTCACACATTATGGAGCGAGACTCCTCAGAACCAGCTCCTGCATTGCCTTGGGCGCCTCCTCATGCAGCCCTGACAAGTGAGGAAGCGTCACTGGATTCAGATAAGGGACCAAGACTTGGTAGACCGCGCGGCTGGTCTGATCGAGCGGCGTCTTGTTCTCGAACGCCCCGGATGCGCGTCCCTCTTCCAGAATTTCTTCGACAAGTTGCCGGATGCGCCCTTGGTAGGCCTGGGTCGACGGCCATTGATCCGTCGCGGCCGCCACGGCAATTTCATACAGTCGGCGATCTTGCAGGAACAAGCGAAGACTGGCGTCCACGATGGCGGTGAAGAGCACCCGGAGCCGATCCGGCGCATCTGGGACCCCCTGCAAGGCGGTGTCCACGTCGCTTTCTATCTGAGTCAGGCAATTGGCACAGATCACCTCCCCGATTGCCTGCTTGGAGGCAAAAAACTTGTAGATGTAGGCCTTGGAGAAGCCGATGGCTTTGGCCAGGTCGGAGACCGTGGTCTTGTCGTAGCCGTAGTGGCTGAAATGGGCTGTGGCAGCATCGATGATCTGGGTGCGCACGTCATGCTCAGCGGGGCCGCGCCCGGCATCAAGCGCTGCGGGGATTGAAGTAGACATTGGGCAAGAGTAGCGCCCCCCAGGGATGCGAGCAAATGGTGACCATTCGGGTAGCCGTTCACAAAAAGTACAGAAGTGACGCTTGACTTCAATGGTCACTCGACGAAGAATCCGACAAACCCTGCTGGCTGATGGAAACCTGACGTCAGGCAATCCTAGGCATCACGCCGGGCGAATTACGCCGGTAGGAGGACGTCTGGGCCCCAGATATCTCCTTACGCGCGAACTGTCGGACCGACATTTGCCTGTGGAGGGCAAGCAATGACCACAAAAACGATACTCGCACTTGCGTTGCTGAGTGCTTTGGCCAGCGTGGCTGACAATGCGAGCGCCGCTGCATTCCAGTTGAAGGAAAAAAGCGCCAAGGGCCTAGGGCGGGCCTTCGCGGGCTCGATCAGCGCGCCAGGCGACGCATCGGTCATTGCCGACAACCCGGCTGCGATGCGCCTCTTAGATGGGCGCCTCTTCCAGGCTGACGCAAGCGTTGTGAACTACACGATCGACTTCAAGGGCCAAGGCAGCGACGCGCTGGGCCGCCCTCAATCTGGAGGTGGTGGTGGCGACGCGGGCGACACAAGTCCGGTGCCTGCCCTGTACTTTCACACCCCCTTGGGCGACAAGGCTCACCTTGGGCTTTCATTGACGGCACCTTTTGGCTTCAAAACCGAATACAACAGCAACTGGATTGGTCGATACAACGGCATCAAAACGGAGATCAAGGCAGTCGATCTGGGCCTCTCGTTATCCTATGACGTAAATCCCTATGTGTCCTTTGGCGCCTCAGTCTTTCTCGAACGCGCAGAAGCTGAGCTCTACGACGCCGTCGACTTTGGTGCGATTCTAGCCGGCGCCCGAGCACCAGGCTTTTCCCCCGGCAGTGCGGATGGCTACACCAGAATCGAGGCCAAGGATGACGCGGTTGGCTTCACACTGGGCGGTCTTTTCACGCCAGCGGAAGGGACCAATATTGGCATCGCGTACCGGTCCAAGGTCGACCACAAGCTCAACGATGCGGATATCAGCTTCGGCGTTCCAGCTAGTGCCGCCCCCTTCCTGGCAGCGGCCCGGCCGGGGTGGTTTGTCGACACACAAGCCAGCACTGCGCTAAATCTTCCCGCCACGCTGACCGGCAGCATCAGTCATCAAGTCAATGATCGCTGGACCGTCATGGCCGATGTCACCCGCACGGGCTGGTCGAAGTTTGCGGAAGTGCGGCTGGACTTCGACTCAGCTCAGCCCACGCGCACGTTAGACTTCGGCTATCGGGATACGACGTTTGCTTCCATCGGCGCCGAGTATCGCTATAACGAAAAGCTCACGCTGCGCGGGGGCCTTGCGACTGACCAAAGCCCGGTCACCGACAACATCCGCGATGTTCGCGTGCCAGATACCGACCGAAAGTGGGTGTCTCTGGGCGCGACCTATCGTGCGTCCCAGTCTGCCGAATACAGCTTTGGCTACACACACCTCTTCCTCGATGAGCCCGAGGTGTCATTGGTGTCGGCCACGGGAAGCACAGTGCAAGGAAAATATGATGTCGGCACAGACATCGTGGCGTTTTCCGCCGCCTACTACTTTTAAAAGAGAGGACGGGGGCCCTCACGAGTCCTCAGGCTGGCGGCGCAAGCCGCCAGCCTCCTCTGCACTGGGCAGTCGCAATCAACTCATATCGATACGACTGACAGCCAGTCTTCCTGTCCTCAAAGCGGGGCTTGATGGGTAAGCCTCGGTTGGATCCGCAGTGCTGGAACTCTGCCCGTGCGCTTCGAGTGGATTCATTTCAATAGACCCGAATCACCACCTTGCCGAATGCTCCGTCCTCAAGCCGCTTGAAGGCGACAAGCGCTTCGGAGAAGGAAAAGACCTGATCGATCACCGGCTTGATGCCGAACGAATCGATGGCATGGTTCATCTCTTGGAAAGAACGCCTGTGCCCAACGGAAACGCCGCGTAACGTGGCACGTCGGAGCTGAAGCGGGATCGCCGGCAGACGAAGTTCAGCATCTTCCATGAAGCCGATTTGGAGGATGTGCCCTCCCCCTGCCAAGGCCTCTACGGACTGTCGCAGGTTGTCGCCACCGATCATCTCTAAAATGTGGTGAGCGCCCTCGCCCTCTGTCAGTTTGACGACCGCGTGTGCCCAATCAGGCGTCTGCAGGGCGTTGATCGTTGCCCAGGCACCCAAGCTCCTTGCCCGGCTGAGTTTGTCGTCGCTGCGCGAGGTCACGATGACCCGCGCGCCCAGCGCGCTGGCAAATTGCAGGCCGAAGAGAGAGACGCCACCGGTCCCTTGGACCACGACAGTCTGTCCCGCGCGAACATCCGCCGCCTCGGTCAGTGCGAACCACGCGGTAAGCGCGGCAACTGGCAACGTGCAAGCCTCTTCATCGGTGAGTGAGCTAGGCGAGTGGACCGCAGCGTCCTCGTGGATGACCACGTATTCGGCGAGCATGCCTGGCAGCGGGCCGCCGAGCGAAAGGCCGTGTCGGAGCATCTCAACGGGCGGATCATCATCCAGCCATTGGGTCCAGAAGTTGCCAACAATCCTGTCCCCGGCCTTGAATCGAGTCGTGCCCGCTCCCGTCGCGACCACTGCGCCCGCCATGTCGGATACGGGAACAAACGGCATTGCGGGATGATCTTGGAGCAACGCGCGATTGATGACCAACGTATCTCGATAGTTCAGAGACACCGCTGCGACCTTCACCAGCAGCTCGTTGGGACCCGGCGCAGGGATAGGGCGCTGAACCATCTCAAGATGCGACAACCCCGTTGCTGGCAGCTGCCAGACCTTCATCATCGTGTTCGTCATGTTCAATTCTCTGGCACCTCGCATCATCGCGGTGCCTCAGTCTATTGACAATTAATCGTCTCCATTGATTAATTATTCTATATACACTGACAACCTAAACTTGCCAACTCGAAATCCTATGTCCACTTACAGCGCTTCGCGCCTTCAAGGCATCAGCGTGTTCGTTCAATCAGTAGATGCCGGCAGCTTCACCGCCGCAGCTCAACGGCTGGGCGTCACCAAATCAGCGGTCGGCAAGAGCGTTTCAACTCTGGAGCGGCGGCTCGGAATTCGCCTGCTGGAGCGCACGACGCGTCGACTGGCGCTCACCGAAGAGGGATCGGACTTCTACCAAAGCTGCCTGAAGGTGCTCGCAGAACTGGACGAGGCCGAAGCACGTGCGGCGTCTCGCCGACGCGAAGTTGCAGGCACCTTGCGTATCAGCTTGCCGGTAAGTTTCGGCAGGCGATGGGTCATGCCCCAATTGCTAGAATTGGCACGGAGCCATCCCAAGCTCCGCTTGGAAGTAGGGTTCTCCGATCGCGCCGTCGACCTCCTCGAGGAAGGATTCGATATGGTCGTGCGGCTGGGTGACCCCGGCAACAGCTCGTCCCTCTCTTCCCGAAATCTCGGTCATCAACGATTGATCACCTGCGCCTCACCGGCATACTTGGCAGAGCGCGGCTCGCCTGCACACTTAGCCGATTTGGCCGCGCACGACTGCGTTACCTTTGGCAGCTTGGGACGAATTCTGCCTTGGGCGCTGCTCGACGACACCGGTCGAGTGGCCGAGGTCGCCATCAATGGACGGCACATCATCAGCGACGGGGAGGCGCTACGCAGCGCAGTACTTGATGGACTGGGTATTGCTCAGCTTCCGACCTGGCTTGTTGCAGATGAACTGTGTAGCGGGAAACTCGTCGCCATCCTGGCTCCGCAAGGCGTTGAAGGCCAGCCTATCCAGGCCTTGTGGCCAGCAACACGCGATCTTGCGCCAAAGATCAGGGCAACGGTTGACCAGCTACTTGCGTCATTTGTACCTTTGGCGCCTTGGGATGCCCGGCGGTCGGGCAAAGAAGCCGCTCCCCAGAGGTGATCCGGGAGTCAATGGACTGTTTGACGCGAGCGGCCAGCGGACGTGTTCTCGGCAATTGACACGAAAGAGAGCGGCGCGATGTGCCAGACCTCGGTTTCAGGTATACGGCAGAAGTCCGCTCAGTGCTGGGCGAGCGCGTACTTTTTCTCGCCTGCCAGCACCGCCAGCCGTACGCGCTGACCACGGTCATCTTCCACCGCCAGGCGGTTCTCCGGCGGCGGCAGTGGGCAGGTGGCGAAATCCGTGTAAGCGCAGGGCGGGTTGTAGGCGCGATTGAAGTCCAGCGTGACCGTGCCGTCCGCCGCCACGGGGCCGGTGCGAAGATAGCGTCCCACTCCATAAGTCTGCCGGCCGGTGGTCTGGTCCTGAAACATCAAGTTCAGGCTCTTCGCCGGATCGCCCAATGCCTCCAGCCGCCATTGGCGACCATCCTGTTCGAACTGTACGTAACCGGGGTTCGGGGCATCGGCGACCTCGCCGATCACGCTCACAATCGGCAGGGTCTTGCCGGCGGGGTGCGGAACGAACCGTGCCTGCACACTCCAGCGCTCTTCGGGTGGGAAAAAGTCCAGGCCGGTGAAATGCAGCCGCGCCGGTGCATCGGCGTGGCGCACCCGCAAGGCCACACGCTGACCGCGCTTGATCACCGTGATCTGGCCTCTGCCCCCGTCATAAGCCAGCTTGGTCCCAGCCCCCTTTCCCTCAGGATTCAAGCGCACCTCGCCGTGAACGGACCTGCCGTCGGCAGTGACACGCTCGCCTTCAACGGGCGTGAAGTACACGCCATCCGCTCGCTGCTCCACCTGGCCCAGTCGATCCGGTGCGATGGCCAGCTCGAGGGTGTTGCCCGCCCCAGCACCCACGCTTTGCGTTCCGGCCTCGATCCAGTGCAGCCCGATCAGGCTGATCCAGCCATCGGCCTTGCCCAGATCCGCCGCACGGTCTTTCACCCATGCGGCGTGCTCGCCCGCGAAATCCGGCACAGGGGGCGCGGCAGCGCAGGCCTGCGCCGAGGTGGGGTCGGCCTGGGGGCTGCACGCAACCGCAGCCAGGACGAACAGCAGGCAGAAGGCACGTGTGTAGGTATTCATGCGGATCACCAGTTCTTGGAAATGCCAACGTGCAGGTAACGTCCGTAGGTTTCATGCAACGCGCTCAGGTAGTTGCCCGAAGCATTGAGCGGCGGTTCTTCGTTGAACAGGTTGCGTGCGCCGACTTCCACCGAAGTGCCGTTGAGGCGCCCTTCGTTGAAATCCTTCTTTACCGACAACGCCCAGCGCTGGGTGGCCTTGACGACGTAGGGCGTGCGGTCGGAATATGCGCCGGCCCTGACGCTGCCGATGTAATCGTCGCGCAGGCGGACCGTCCAGTCCTGCAGGTTCCAGATGAACGTGGCACTGCCCCGCCATTCGGGCTTTGCGCCGTTGATGCCGACCTCGTTGGCCGCGCCCAAGTCGGGCGCGATGATGTTCAATTGCCCGTTCGCAATGGCTGCCGCTACCTGCTGGATCTCGGCGGGCTTCTGCTGGGTATATTCCCCGAGTTGACTGACGCTGAGCAGGACCGCGAAGTTGCCCCACGCCGTGTCGCGCACGCGCCAATTGAAGTTGTAGTCCACGCCCGAAGCCGTCAGCGGCCGGCGGTTCTGGTAGCGGTTGTAGATATGCGTCACCACGCCCGCAGGCGCAAGCCCGGACCCTTCAAACAACGCCGCGTCTTCGGCCGTAACCGCAGCACGCACCACGTTCGCATTGCTACTGCCTTCCACCACGCGCAGGTAGGTGTCGTAAAGCAGCTCCTCACCCAGGGTGTTGATCGGGTTTTCTACTTCCACCCTCCAGGCATCCACGCTCAGGCTGATCGCGCCCAGACGTTCGGGCAGAAATTGCGGCTCCAGTACCGCGCCCCATGATGACTGTCGGGTAGTCTCCGGTTTGACGTCATCTCCGTAGGAGGTCACCGCGCTCACCGTTGGTTTGACCTGCGAACCACTGCTGTAAGCATTCAAGCAGGCGGTGTAATCGGGCTGCGCGCCCTTGCTGATCAACGCGTGACAGCGGACCGCATCGTTGTTGAAGCCGAACCCGTAGGTCGGCGGCGAGTTCACCAGCTCCAGCCCCGGCGCGCGGAAGCCGCCACTGATCGAGCCACGCAGCAGCACACTTTCATTCACCTTCCAGGCCGCCGCCAGTTTCGGCTTGGCCACTCTACCGGCATCGCTGTAGTCCTCCCAGCGACCTGCGATCTGCAGGTCCAGCGATTGAACCAGTGGCACATTCTGCGCAGGCGAGATCAACGGCACCGCAAGTTCGATCAGGGCCGATTTGACATTGCGGCTGCCGTGGACATCCGGTCGCGGGCTATGCGTGAAGAAATTGCTGGCCGCGACGGTGCCGGTATACCAATCCGTATAAGGATGGCTGCCATCGATATTCTTATCGCGATCATCGGTACGGCTTTCATACCGGTACTCAACGCCCGCGGCGAGGCCAATGTCACCGGCATACCAGCTCACGAGGTCTGGGCGATTGACCTTGAAGTCCCACAGCGCCAGTTCGGTCGTCCCTTCGCGCGTCGCCTCGCCAATGAACGAGGACGTATCGTAGGGCGTAGCATCCCCTACCCGAATACTGGCCGGATCACCGCCACTGAACGGGTTGTAGGCACCGGCATCGGTGCGGCTCACTGCGGTGATGAAGGCATCGGTCAGCCCACCCTGCTGCGTGTCGGTGCTGCGAGCACGCGAGTACAGCAAGGCCGTTTCCCAGTTCCAGCCGCTTTCGGTCCAACCGCGAAGGCCCAGCAGGAGGCGCGACTGATCGTTGTCCACCTTGACCCGGCGGATCCCGGAATCGGCGAACTGGTAGTTCAGCAGCCGGATCGCATCGGCACCGCGCAGGGATTCGGGCACCCAATACGCATCCGGCCGGATATGCAGCAGGAAACCGTCCCCGCCGAATCCCGACTCGCTGCTCACCCAGGATTCGGAGGTGGCCCGGTAGTAGCCCAGCTCACCAAACAACTGCATGCTGTCGGTGAGATCGAAGCGACCGCTGGCGAACACATTTCCCTTGCGGATGGACGGTGACGAGGTGATGCCCGGCTCGGCGGCCGAATCATAGTGATAGCGCGTCGGCACCGTGCCGGAGATCAGCGCGCCGGTGGCCGGATCGACATGCCAGCTGCCGGTGCGCCGGCCATCGGCGTACGTGTCGAAATGACCCCACGGCGTTCGCGTGCTGAAGCCGGCCGTGCCGTCGGGATTGGGCACGCTGGTGCCATCGCCCAGCGGCCGGCGACCGTCGGTCGCGGTGAACCAGGCATCGGAATTACGCTGCGCCGTGCGCCGGGAAACGCCATACAGCACCGAGATGTTGCCGCGGCCGTCGGCAAAATCACTGCCGAAGTAGCCGTCCAGGGAGACATCTTCGCGGTGACCGTCCGTGACCTTGCCGTAGTTCAGCTTGATGCCACCGCCATTCTGCAGGTTGCTCGGCGTCACCAGATCGGCCACGCCGGCCACGGCGTCGGAGCCGTAGATCGAGGCCGCACCATCGAGCAGCAGGTTGACGCGCTCCAGGCCGAAGGTCGGAATCGCATTGGCGTTGTAGGTGGTGTCATCGCCGCTGTTGCTGATAGGGTGCTGCACGGTACGGCGGCCGTTGATCAGCAGCAGCGTGTACTTGGCGCCGAGGTTGCGCAGGTTGATCGAGCCCACGTCGCCGCGGGCGACATTGGAGTTCCGCCCTGCGTTGGTGGTGCCCTTTTCCGTGACGGCGACATCACCGAACTGCGGCAGGCTGCGGAACAACTCGTTGCCGTTCGTCGCCAGGGTGGCATCGATCTGCTCGCGGTCCACAGCCACCACCGGCAAGGCTGCCTGCGCGCCGCCACCGGCGATCTGCGACCCGAGTACCGAGACCTTGTCCAACAGCCGGGCATCGGTACGCTGTCGTTCCGGATCAAGCCCCGCTTCTTCCGCCGCCTGCGCCCCGGGCGCCAGCAGCGTGCACAGGGCAAGCGCCAGACGGCCGCGACGCGGCAGCAGCCCCTGCACGTCGTACCACGGATGCTTCACGGCCGGCTGCGAACGAAGAACGCGCGTCATTGAGTATTCCCAAGTCGTTTCTGGAGAGCACGGTGGGCCCGGGCGCCGCGCCTACGGTGTCCCCGGGAGAATCGCGGCCGGCAGGGCCGCGGCGCGCAGGCGCGCTTAGTCGTTCACTTCCGCATACGCGCCGCGGACGATGCTGCCTTCCAGCTTCTGCTCGTCCTTGACCAGGTTGTAGAGCGGACAGGTGGCTTCGACCGACTGACGCAGCGCGTCGATGTCTTTTTCAGACGCCGGCGACTCAATCCTCACCTTGTAGCGGATGTCGCTGTAGCGGGCCGGCGAGCGGACATTGCTGCCGAAGCGCGGGCTGAGCTGCCCATCAACGGTGAGTTCCAGCGCGTCCAGCAGCACGTTTCGTCCCGCCGCCTGCACCTCGAAAATGTGGGTCAGGCAGGTGCCGGTCACGCCGAGCAGGTGTTCCTCCACCGTGGGCGCCAGCCCGTAGCCCAGCAGGCCCGGCGCGCTGTCGTGCAGTTGCTGGTGGTAGCCATCCTTGCCCAGGAACACGCGACGCAGTCCGGTGCGCGGTTCGACATGGGCACGCGCCACCAGCGTTTCCGGCTCCGCTTTTTCCTTGCCGGCGGCTGGCTTGCCTTGCCTGGCCAGCACGGCCGGGCGCTTCTCTTCGGTGATGAAATCACGCAGGCCGGGCGGAAGCCCGGGATCGCGCACTGCCGCGCTGTGGATGTATTCGACCTCGGCGTGGCTGACCTGCTGCGGCTTTGTCACCAGATCGATGGCCGAGGAATTGGCGTGCACCGCGCGCTTGAGCGTGTCGAGCTGCGCATCGGTGGCCGGCGAGTCGATGTAGGCCACATAGGAAAGATTGTTGGGATATGCCAGGGTCTCGCTCTTGCGCTCAGGGATGCTGGTGAACACCACATCCAGCGCATCCAGTGGCACGTCCTGCACCGCCGCCTGCACGATGTACTCATCGGCCACCGAGCTGGCCAGCGTGCCGACCAGCGAATCCCAGGAACCAGCACCCAGGTTGTACCCGGCGTAGTTGCGGCCACTGTCGCTAATGTACTGGAACTCGCCGGTTGGCCCGATGCGCAGGCGGCGTACGCCGGAGCGGCTTTCGGCGGTGACCTTGGCATGGATTTTCGTGGGCGGCACCACCTGGGCCGACTGCGCTTCAATGGCCGCGCGCTTGGCCGCAAGGTGCGTGCGCAATGGAGACGCTGAATCCTGTGCAGAGCACACTAGCGGTGCTGTCAGCAGCAGGATCGCGGACAATGCTGTCCCGATGATGACCTTGGGCGATGGCGCACAACGGGCGATGGACATGGGTGGGCGGGCTCCTGAACAGATCTGAACAAGAGCTCACTCTTTCATGTTGCAACGCTGCGTTTAAATAACCGTTGGCAATTCTGATATTCGCACGCGGTGATGAAGGACATGTTCGCTTGGTTCAACGCATGCGTTTCCCTTCAAACAACCGCTTGGGCTACGGCGAAGCTGTCTTCGAACATGCGGAACCTGGTGATCTTTCCGTCGTCGACAAGGATGTCGAGCGCAAACTCGGTGGAGATCAGTTTGTCCGTCTGCCGGACGCGGGAGGCCAGCTCGCCCAGAATGATTGCGCGTCGGCCCTGCACGATCACGTCCGATATCTTGAATGCCTCAGAGATGATCAGCTGGCGGATCTGCCGATAGAACTCTGCGGCACCGGCCTGCCCGTTCTTCCGTCCGATCCAAGGAACATTCGCTATGTCACCTGCGATGTAAAAGTCGACGTCGTCGCTGAACAACGCCCCGATTTGCTCAACCGGTGCCCCTTGGCCCGTCAGGGAAATGAATCCGTCTACTACCTGCTGCGTGCTCTGGGTCATGACCATCCGTATATGTGTAATTCTCACGACATAAAGCGTACGCTTGCCAAGGCACAATGTGCAATCAGGTCCGACAGAGTTCGCCCAGACATGCCCACTGCCGCACGCGGCCGTCCCCGTAGCTTCGACCGTGACCAGGCTGTGCACCAGGCCATGCTGGCGTTCTGGGACGATGGCTATGAGCGCACCTCGGTTGCGAGCCTGGTAGAGCTGATTCGGATCAGGTCGCCCAGCTTCTAAGCCGCGTTTGGCTCTAAAGAGGCACTGTTCCTTGAAGCGCTGGAGCTGTACAGATCCACCATAGGCAGTAAGACCCTGGCAGCACTTGAGAGCGCCGCGGGGCGCGCCGCGATCTCGGCCTTTCTGAAGCAGTGCGTGATTAACGCCACTATGCGAGCTTCCAGCGGCTGCCTGATCACGCTTGGCGGGCAAGCCTCCACCCACGCAAGCGTCGCCTCCACTGCCGTTGCGTCGCTCCAAGCGGCAACGTGGGCGGCGGTATATCGGCGCCTGCAATTGTCACTTTCGGAGGGCGCGCTGTCCGCAACGGCAGATCTGTCGGCGCTCGCCGACTTCTTGATCACCGTTGTTGATGGGATATCGTTGCAGGCCCAACGAGGGACAAAAGCTCCTGCGCTTGAGAGTGCAGCCACCATGGCTGTGAACGCGCTGCCTTGGATCGAGCCAGGCAGCCAGCGCCCCTCCATGGCGGATACCGTCGACTGACTGATGAGCATCCAAACGCAGTCAACACAGATCTCTGAGCAATGGCCACTCAATCTTGAGCCATGGGGTGTAGACATCTGGTTCTTCGCCGAGCAGAGCATCCAGCTCGTACCGGTCAACCCATCGATACGCACTGATCTCGGCAGGATCGATATTCAGGTCAGTGCTGTCCAAGACAGCTGAGTAGACATGGCACAGCTCGTACTCGCTGCCAACGTCCAAGTACCGCGCCCGGTAGATGAAGCTGAAGTGCCAAGTCAACGGCGAGTTCAGCATTACGCCCAATTCCTCCCGCGCTCGTCGAAAAACTGCGTCGGCCATGGCCTCACCCCATCTGGGGTGCGAACAACAACTGTTCGCCCAGAAGCCTGGCCAGAGAGGCTTCAGCGCGCTGCGCTGCTGCAGCAGCAGCTGACCCTGACGGTTGAACAGGAAGAGCGAGAACGCCCTATGAAGCTCGCCCTCACCGGCATGACAATCCGCCTTGGAGATAGGCCCGAGCAGCTCATCATTGGTCGATACAGCGATCAGCGGCAGTTCAACGCAGGTAGCGAGAGGGGTGTCCATATCCCGAACCTAACAGGGTAGGCGGAGACGCTTGTGGCGAAATGTGGCGACATTACTGCGGGCGGCTTGCTACCTTTGCTACTCATTCCCGCGTGCTACTCCACCCTTCCCGTGACCCACCTCCTGGTTGTCGACGACCACCGTTCGATCCGCGATCCGTTGGCCGCCTACCTGCGCCGGCAGGGCTTCGAGGTGACCACTGCCTGTGATGGCGTGGAGACGCGCGCGCGCCTGAAGGAACAGTCCTTTGACCTGGTGGTACTGGATCGCATGCTGCCCGGTGAAGACGGCATGTCACTGTGCCGGCATATCGGCCAGGACTTCGGCACGCCCGTGATCATGCTCACCGCGAAGGCCGAGCACGCCGATCGCATCACCGGCCTGGACGAGGGCGCGGATGACTATGTAACCAAACCCTTCAGCGTGGATGAGCTGGTAGCACGCATCCGCAGCGTACTGCGCCGCTCGGCTGGCAGCGGGCCCAGCCTGCGCAGCGGGCGAGAATCCGGGCAACTGCGCTTCGCAGGCTGGTCGCTGGACCTGCTGCACCGGAACCTGCGTGACCCATTGGGCGTGGAAGTGGCGTTGAGCACCGTGGAGTACCGCCTTCTACGCGTGTTCCTGGAGCGGCCCAACCAAGTGCTCAGCCGCGACGACCTGCTCGACCTCAGCCGGCGCGACAACGTCAGCTTTGATCGCAGCATCGACAGTCAGATCAGCCGATTGCGACGCAAGCTGGAAGACGACCCTCGCCACCCCACCCTGCTCAAGACCATCTGGGGTGATGGTTACCTGCTCGCGGCGAGCGTCGAACACGCGCCGGCCCCATGAGATACCTCCCGCACAGCTTGGGCGGGCAGCTGGTCTTGCTGATGCTCGGTGGTTTCGTGCTGGGGCATCTGTTCGGCACGCTTGGCCTCTGGCAGCAGTCAGGCGTTCTGCACCCGATTGCGCGTGACCATGCGCTCTCGCGCACGGTCACCGCCTATCGGCTGGCACAACAGCAAACGGTGGGTGCCGACAGTTGGCTGAGCGCCTTCAACAACAACGTGGCGCAACTTTGGATCGACCGTCAGGCCAGCGCGGCGGGCACCTCAGAACGTGAGCAGTCACTGGCGGCGGACTTGCGGCGGCGGCTGCCCGACAGCATCATCGCCGTGCGCATGCCCTGCCGCGATGACGCTGCCACCCGGCTGCTCGACCCCGCCGTGGACCGCGCCGGCACCGGGCTGGAATGCGTGGAGATCAACCTCGCACTCGGCCAGGGTCGCTGGCTGCACACCCGCCAGGCCTTGCCGGTGCAGTCGCTGTGGCGCGAGAGCTGGCAGCGGCTGCGTTTCTCGCTGCTGGTGGGCATCCCGCCGGTGCTGATCCTGCTGTACGTCTTCGTCAATCGCATCCTGCGCCCCACCACCGCCTTGACCGATGCGGCCGAGCGCATGAGCCGCGGCGAGCGCATCGATCCCCTCTCGCTGCAGGGCCCCGATGAGATCCGCGAGATCGCCCGGGCCTTCAACGACATGCACGAGCGCACCACGCGCTTTGTCGATGAGCGCACCCGCATGCTCGCTGCGATCAGCCACGACCTGCGCACGCCACTGACCTCGCTGGAACTGCAGGCCGCCATGCTGCCCGACAGCCAGGAGCGCAGCGAGCTGCTGCGCACGCTGGAGGAAGTGCGGCAGATGGTCAACGAGACGCTACGCTTTGCCACCCACAACGCACGCAGCGAAGGCAGTGAAGCGGTGGCACTGGACGCCTTGCTGGCCGAGGTCTGCCAGCGCCACCGCAGCATGGGCCATGTGATCGCACTGGATGCGCCGCAGCCGGTCACCTACCGATGCCGTCCGGTCGCCATGCGGCGTGCGCTGGACAACCTGATCGTCAATGCCCTGCGCCACGGCCAGCACGTGAGCGTGGCCCTTCGCGACCAAGGCGCGGACGGCGTGTGCATCGAGATCGCCGATGACGGCCCAGGCATCGCCGAGGACATGCTGCAACGCGTGTTCGAGCCGTTCTTCCAGCTCGACCAGGCCCGGCACCGCGAATCGGGCAGCAGCGTTGGCCTGGGCCTGGCCATCGCGCGCGACTGCGTGCAGGCCCATGGCGGCCGCATCGAATTGAGCAACCGCGCCGCAGGCGGGCTGCAGGCCCGCATCCTGCTGCCACCGCCGCACGCGCGCTCGGCCGGCTGAGTCCGCGGCCCTGTTTGTTGCAGGGCGTCACACTTTTACATAGTTTCCGGCGCCCGCCGCCCTACCCTGTGTCCATGCAAAAGGCGTCACGTGCCCGCACTCCCCTGCGGCACGGGCGCCTTTTTTGTTTTTCTTTTATTCTTATAAATCAATTACTTAAACTGATTTAAATCAATGCAGCGGTCCACGGTGAAGCGGAGTATCGGCATCAACACACCGATCCCCCACCGGAGACACCCTGATGAGCAAGACCCTTCCCCGCAACGTTGACGTGCACGACCTGCGCTCGGCACTGGCGCTGCTGCAGACCTACGACGACGAGTACATCGAGACCAACGAACCGGTCGATCCCGAGGCCGAACTGTCCGGCGTGTACCGCTACGTCGGCGCTGGCGGCACCGTGCAGCGCCCCACCCGCGTCGGCCCGGCGATGATGTTCAACAAGGTCAAGGGCTACCCGGACGTGCGTGTGCTGATCGGCCTGCTGGCCTCGCGCCAGCGTGTGGCCCGCATGTTTGGCGTCCCTAAGGAAAAGCTCGGCTTCCTGCTGCGCGATTCGGTGGACAACGCCATCGCCCCGGTCGTCATCCCGCGCGAGCAGGCTGCCTGCCAAGAAGTGGTGCACCTGGCCACCGATCCCGGCTTCGACCTGCGCACGCTGCTGCCGGCGCCCAAGAACACCCCCGAAGATGCCGGCCCGTACTTCACCCTGGGCATGTGCTACGCCGCCGATCCGGAAACCGGCGAACACGACGTCACCATCCACCGCCTCTGCGTGCAGAGCAAGGATGAGATCTCCATGTACTTCGTGCCCGGTCGCCACCTGGACCAGTTCCGGATCAAGGCCGAGCAGGCCGGCAAGGCGCTGCCGATCACCATCAGCATCGGCGTGGACCCGGCCATCGAGATCGGTGCCTGCTTCGAGCCGCCGACCACCCCGCTGGGCTTTGATGAACTGTCCATCGCCGGCGGCCTGCGTGGACGCGCTGTGGAACTGGTGGAAGGCGTGGCCGTGGGTGCACGCGCGATTGCCAATGCGGAGATCGTCATCGAAGGCGAGCTGATGCCCAACTACCGCGTGCGTGAGGACCAGAATACCAACACCGGCAAGGCCATGCCCGAGTTCCCCGGCTATACCGGCGAAGCCAAGATGGAAGTGCCGGTGATCAAGGTAAAGGCCATCACCCACCGTCGCGACCCGATCCTGCAGACCTGCATCGGCCCCAGCGACGAACACACCAACATGGCCGGCATCCCCACCGAGGCCAGCATCCTGCAATTGGTGGAACGCGCCCTGCCCGGCTTCGTGCAGAACGTGCATTGCCCCTCGCCGGGTACCGGCAAGTACGTGGCGGTGCTGCAGGTCAAAAAGCGCAGCGGCCAGGACGAAGGTCGCCAGCGCCAAGCCGCCCTGCTCGCCTTTGCCGCCTTCTCCGAGCTCAAGCACGTGTTCCTGGTGGACGAGGACGTGGACCTGTTCGACATGAACGACGTGGTCTGGGCCATGACCACCCGCTACCAGGGCGACGTCAGCACGGTCTTCATTCCCGGCGTGCGCTGCCATCCGCTCGACCCCTCGCAGGACCCCGCGTTCAGCCCGTCGATCCGCGACCACGGCATCACCTGCAAGGCGATCTTCGATTGCACGGTGCCCTACAAGCTGAAGGCCAACTTCCAGCGCTCGCAGTTCATGGATGTGGACGTCAGTCGCTTCATCCCCGGCTTCATCAAGTAAGCGGAGTCTGTCATGCAGAAGCCAAGAGTAATCGTCGGCATCAGTGGTGCCACCGGCTTCCAGTATGGCGTCAAAGCGCTCCAGCTCCTTCGGGAGCTGGGCGTGGAGACCCACCTGGTGATGTCCAAGGCCGCCGGTCTGACCCGACAGCATGAAACCGCGTTCGACCGCGAACAGGTCGAACAGCTGGCCGATGTGAACTACCCCTCCGGTGCGGTCGGCGCGGCAATCGCCAGCGGTTCGTTCCGCACCCTGGGCATGATCGTGGCGCCGTGTTCGATGCGCACGCTCGGGGCCATTGCCAGCGGCGTGACCGATACCCTGCTCACCCGTGCCGCCGATGTGGTGTTGAAGGAACGCCGCCGGCTGGTACTGATGACCCGCGAAACGCCGTTGCACCTGGGCCACATCCGCAACATGGCCACGGTGACCGAGTACGGCGCCATCGTGTTCCCGCCGGTGCCCTCGCTGTACGCCGGCCCGCAGACCATCGAGGACATGATCGCGCACAGCGCGGCCCGTGCCATCGGCCTGCTCGGGCTGGACCACCCCTCCCTGCCGCGCTGGGGCGAAACCCTGCCGGCACTGCTGGCCGAAGGAGAGCAGACATGATTGTCGGTCCTTACATCAACGGTGCCGCCGTGCTGGTGGGCGCCCTGGTCGGGGCAGGCCTGGCCCAGCGCATGCCCGAGCGTCTGCGCAGCGCGATGCCGCTCACCTTCGGGGTCGCGTCCATGGCGATGGGCGTGATCCTGATCAACCGCGCCGCGCACATGCCGGTGATGGTGCTGGCCGGCATCCTCGGGGCGCTCATCGGCGAGCTGGTGTTCCTGGAGCGCGGCATCGGCAAGGTGGGCGGGTTTGCCCGCGCCCTGGTCGAGAAGGTGGTCCCGGCCAAGGCGGGCGGCCTGTCGCAGGACGAGTTCCTGGAGAAGTTCGTGGCCATCCTGGTGCTGTTCTGCGCCAGCGGCACCGGCATCTTCGGCTCGATGAACGAAGGCATGACCGGCGACGCGTCAATCCTGATCGCCAAGTCGTTCCTGGATCTGTTCACCGCGGCCATCTTCGCCACCACGCTCGGTTATGCGGTGGCCACCATCGCTGTGCCGCAGCTGGTCATCCAGCTCAGCCTGGCCTTCGGTGCGGTGCTGATCCTGCCATTGACCTCGCCGGCCATGATCGCCGACTTCTCCGCGGTAGGCGGCCTGCTGATGCTCGCCACCGGCTTCCGGATCTGCGGCATCAAGATTTTCCCAGTCGCCAACATGCTGCCCGCGCTGTTGCTGGCCATGCCGATCTCGGCCCTGTGGTCGCACTTCTTCTAGCTTAGGAGCCTTGCAATGATTCCGCTTCCTGCGCTTCTGGCCGCGTTCCTGCACAGCCACAGCGTGCTGTCGCTGGCCACCAGCTACGACGACATTCCGTGGTCGGCCAGCGCCTTCTACGCCTTTGACGATGAGCAGACGCGACTGCTGCTGCTCAGCTCGCTGGACACCCGCCACGGCGAAATGCTCTCCATCAACCCGCAGGTGGCCGGCACCATCACCGACCAGTTCAGCGACATCCAGCAGATCCACGGGCTGCAGTACACCGGCACCGCCCGCCACCTGGACAGCCCGTCCGAAGCCGCACCCGCGCTGGATCTGTATTACCGGCGATTCCCTCAGGCCTACGGCATGACTGCGCCGGTCTGGGAGATCCGCCTGCTGCACCTGAAGTTCACCGACAACCGCGTGGGCTTCGGCTCCAAGACCCTGTGGAGCCGGCATGACAAGGACGCTGACCCCGTCCTGTGCCGTGCCCACTCCCGGTGTGCCCCCTTCGTCTCTCCAAGGAATGCATGATGCGCATCACCTCCCGCTATTCGCTGCTCGCCCTGGCGCTGCTGGCCTCCCCGGCGTTCGCCCAGACCCTCGCCGGCCCGGCCCTGCCGCGCGGCACCCAGACCGTGCTCAAGGTCACCAGTTACGCCGATGACGGCAGCGAAGGCACCCTGCGCTGGGCGCTGGAGCGCAACAACGCCAACCCCGGCCACAACCGCATCGAGCTGCGCGCCATCGGCACCGCGCCGTATGTGATCAAGCCCACCCGCGAGCTGCCGCCGATCAAGGGCCCGGTGGTAATCGAGAACATGGACTGGGCGCGCAACGGTACCTATGTCGCCATTGATGGCGCGGCCTACGTGATCGGCCCCGGCACCCGTGCCTGCCCCGGCGCGGTGGAGGGCCAGTACGGCACCAACGTGCGCACCACCACCAAGCCCGGCCTGATCCTGCGCGATACCGAGGCGGTTGAAATCCGTGGCCTGGAGATCAGCAACTTCTGCATCGGCATCCTGGTCAACCGCGCCAGCGGCAACCTCATCCATGACAACCGCATCGTGGGCAACAAAGGCGGCGCCGGCATCATGGTCACCGCCGACGATGGCAAGGGCAATGCCACCGCCACCACCACGCTGCACAACCGCATCCTGCGCAACCGCTTCATCAACAATGGCGACGCCATGGAGATGACCCGCGGCGCGGCCTTCAACCTGGTGGCCGACAACTTCATCACCAGCGATGACAAGGACAACGAAGAACCCTCGCAGGGCCTGGAAATCCTCTGGGGCAACGACAACGTGGTGGTGCACAACCACTGGGAAAACCTGTCCGACGGCGTGCAGCTCAACTGGGGCAACCGCAACTACATCTCCGGCAATACCTTCACCGGTATTTCCTCGGCGGTCACCCTCAGCGGCACCGGCAACATCGTCGATGGCAACACCATGATCGGCAACCGCGTGGCGGTGTCGGTGCGGCCGCAGGCCGAACCCGGCGCCGATGCCGCCCCCGGCCGCAACCGGGTCACCGGCCCGGCGGTCAACACCATCAGCGCCAACGTGATGATCGACAACGGCCGGGACATCCGCCGCTGCTTTGCCGGTGGCTCCTGCCTGCCCGAGCTCAAGGGCGCCATCATCTTCAATGTGCCGGGGCTGGAGCACGGCAAGTTCATCGGCAACCGCGGCGGCGGCGTGGAAGGCGACCCGTCCAAGCTCGAAACCATCTGCGCGCTGGATGGCCCGGTGCAGGGTTGCGAGCCCTCGCCCAACCACGGCCAGGCAGCGCCAACGCTGCTGGCCACCTTGGCCGGCAGTGCGGGTGGGGTCGGCGTCCGCGGCCAATTCGTGGGCATCCCGGACAGCCTCTACCGCGTGGAGCTGTTTGCCAACAGCAAGCCTGGCATGACCGAAGCCGAACGCTACCTGGGCTTTATCCAGGTGCCGGTGGACGCCGAGGGCCATGCCAGCTTCGTGTTCCCGCTGGCCTCGGCCGATGCCGCCAAGGCCGCCAACGTGACCGCCACGGTCACCACCACGGACGGCGCCACCTCGCCCCTGAGCGCGCCACTGAAACTGCGCCGCTGAGTGCAGCCCGCGCACCACGCCACCCCGGCGTGGTGCGCCCCTCTCCCCACCCGAGGTGCCCGACATGCGCGGCCCGTGGACCCGATACGCCCTACATCCACTCACCTGGAATTTCCAGCAGCGATTTCTGGCTGGCCTGCTCGGCTGCGCCGGTGTGCTGTTGTATGCGCTGTACACGCAGTACTTCGGCGGGCTCACGCCGTGCCCGCTGTGCACCCTGCAACGCGGTGCCTTCATGGCCCTGGCCACGCTGTATTTCCTCGGCAGCCTGCATGCACCGCGTTCGGCCAAGGTACGCGCCGGCTACGTCGCACTGAGCGTGGTCATCGCCCTGCTCGGCGCCGGCGTTGCCACCCGGCATGTGTGGCTGCAACTGCTGCCAGCCGACCAAGTGCCCGCCTGTGGTCCGGATCTGGCCCACATGCTGGCGTCCTGGCCCTTGCTGGACGTGCTCCGGCAGGTACTCACCGGCTCGGGCGAATGCGCGGTGGTGGACTGGACCTTCCTGGGTCTGTCGATGCCGGCATGGAGCCTACTCACCTACCTGGCCCTGGCGCTGTGGAGCGCTCTGGCCCTGCGCGCGCCACTGCGTCGCCGCTGACACCCCTCTCTCTCCCTCGTTACTTCTCAAAGGCAAGCGCATGAACACCTGCTCCCTCCCGCGTTACCTCCCGCGGCACTCGCCCCTGGCCACTGCGTTGCTGTGCACGCTGGCCGCGCTGCTCGCCCCCGCCGCCTTTGCCGCCGACGCGCCGGCGGCCGACGACCTTTACACCGGTAAGAGCATGACCGGCGACTGGAACGGCAAGCGCAGCGAATGGGCTGCCGATGGCGTTTCCTTCCGCGGCGGTTTCATCACCGAAGCGATGGGCGTGGTCGACGGTGGCATCGACCACAGCGCACGCAACGCCTTCCAGACCCAGCTCGGGGTCGACCTCGACCTGGGCAGGCTGACCGACGTCTGGGGCGATGCGCGCCTGCACCTGACCATCAACGACCGTCGCGGCCGCAGCACCTCCGGTGAGCTGGCCGGCAACGATTACATGCCCATCCAGGAGATATACAGCGACCAGTTCACCCGCCTCACCGAACTGAGCTACGACCAGAACCTGTTCAACGGCAGGCTCAACTGGAAGGCCGGCTATTACGTGATGGGCAATGATTTCGGCATCAACCAGATCATGACCAATTTCGTCAACGCCGCGCTGTGTGCCCACCCGATTTCGCTGTCCACCAGCGCCGGCTGGACCAACTGGCCGCGTCCGCGCTGGGCCACGCACGTCACCGTACACCCCACCTCGGAGGTGACCGTGCGCGCCGGGATGGTGCTGGTCAACACCAACTACAACCTGGAGAAGAACCGCTGGAGCCTGTACGAGAAAGGCACCACCGGCCATCTGTACCCGGTGGAAGTGGAATGGGCCCCGGGCACTGCCGACCGCGGCCATTACCCGGGCCACTACAAGATCGGCTACTACTACGACACCTCCGACAAGCCGATGGTCGGCAGCCGCAGCGACCAGACCGCCCGTCGCCGCGAAGGCGCCTATGTGATGACCGACCAGAAGCTCACCAACAACGCGGTCAACGGCGGCCTGAGCGTCTTCGCCCAATACACCGAGCAGTCGCAGCAGACCGCGGTCATGCACCGCTGGGCGTCGGCCGGCATGGTCTACCAGGGCCTGTTCCACAGCCGCCCGCAGGACCGCGTGGCACTGGGCTACGTGCGCGCCTCGATCAACCGTCACCTGCTTGAGCAGCAGTTGCAGCAGCAGGCGCAAGGGCTGATTGCCGATACCGACTGGGAGCTCAACCAGGCCGAGGAACTGTGGGAGCTGGCCTACACCTTCCAGGTCAAGCCGTGGCTGTCGCTGCGGCCGGACGTGCAGTACATCACCAACCCCGGCACCTTCCGCTACAAAAACACCGACAACGTGCTCGCGCTTGGCCTGCAGGCCAAGGTCACGTTCTGATCCGCCCCCTTTCCCGCTCTGGAGCTACCCCATGAACACCCCCGCGCGGCGTGCTGCCGCTTCCCTCCTGTTGGCGTTGCCGCTGCTGGCCGCCAGCGTTCCGGCCACCTTTGCCGCCTCCCCGGCCGCGGCCACCAGCGCTGCCGCCGCACCGGTCTCCCTGCGCCACGCGGTACCTTTCAGCATCCGCAGCACGGTGATCGGCGAAGGCGCGCCGAAGACCATCGTGCCCACCACCGGTGCCAGCAGCGCGCAGGTGCTGGAACAGGCCCGGATCATCGGCGCCAACGCCAACGCCGATCTCATCGAGTTCCGCATCGACTACCTCGACTTCGCTACCGACCCGGTGCAGATCGCCAAGCTGGGCAAGCAGGTTGCCAGCGCCGCACGCAACAAGCCGATGATCGTCACCTTCCGCACCCAGGCCGAGGGCGGCAGCAAGCCAATCACCGACGCCGCCTACGGCGCGCTGTACACCGGGCTGATCGATGCCAGCTTCATCGATCTGCTGGATGTGGAGATGTTCCGCGCACCGGACGTGGTTGCCGCGCTGGTGACCCGGGCGCACGCCAAGGGCATCAAGGTGGTCATGTCCAGCCATGATTTCCACGCCACCCCGCCGGCCGCCGAGATCGTCGCGCGCCTGCGCCGCCAGGACCAGTTGGGCGCGGACATCCTCAAGATCGCGGTGATGCCGCAGAGCCCGGCCGACGTGCTGGCTCTGCTGGACGCGACCGCACAGATGCGCGCAACCTATTCGGACAAGCCGCAACTGACCGTGTCGATGGGTGGCCTGGGCGCCATCACCCGGCTATCCGGCGAAGTGTTCGGAAGCGACTTGACCTTTGGCATGATCGGCACACCGTCTGCTCCAGGCCAAGTGGATGTGGGCCAGTTGCGTCAAGTGCTGAATACCGTGCACGACGCAGTCAAAGAGAAGTAGCCCCATCATCAACGCCACAATTAACGCCGTCGGAATTCGTCGAGGCCTATGAAAAAGACCCAGAGAGTTTCTTACTGAGGGAGGCATTGTCTCTCTGGGTCGACCAAGCTGAGCAGAAGCGTGGAGGATGACTGATGTGCGCATTCGATCAAATCTCTGCCGTGGCAGCAAACCCGCCAATGTGAAAAGGCAAAGGATAATTTACATTCGTCGCGAAGGCCGGGAGTTAACAATCGTGACCCGAAGGCCACGACTGTTGACTCGGAGGATGCCAAGGGCCTGGCGTCCTCCGGCCCGCTTTATCCAGCATGTTGGCGAAACGACTGGCGCAACTCAATTGCCTAATGATCACACGCTCAGGCGCGCGCATTGTGCGGGGCCGCTTGTAAGAGAGCGATCATGATAGTTCAGACTCAGGGCGACCGACGATCAGAACGCACCGTCGATGTCGGTGATCGCAATCAGCTTGTGATTGACGAACTCCTTGATGCCTAAGCCGACCAGCTCCCGGCCATAGCCTGAGCGCCGAACTCCACCAAAGGGAAGATCAGCAGCAACACCCGTCGGGTGATTGATGTAAACCATGCCGGTGGAAATCTTCCTCGCTACTTCGACCCCATGCTTGAGGTCTTTGGTAAAGACTGAGCCACCCAAGCCAAATGGACTATCGTTGGCGATACGAACAGCGTCCGTTTCGTTTTTGGCGCGAATCACTTGTGAGACAGGCCCAAAGAACTCCAAACTGTAAGCGGGATTGTCTTCCTCCATGCTCAACAGAATCGGCTGAAAGAAGGCTCCCGTCTCTGGTACCGCCGCGCCGATGATTTCGACTATCGCCCCGTGAGAGACGGCGTTCGCCACCTGAGCCTTGAGATCATCCACAGCAGCCTGGGAAGACAAAGGCGCAAGAGACGTCGACGGGTCAAGTGGGTCACCCGCCCGCAGTTTTGCAACGCCCGCCTTGTACATTTCTAGAAAGGCGTCATAGACCTCAGCAACGACGATAATTCGCTTCGACGAACAGCACACTTGACCAGCATTCCAATGGCGACCGATCACAGCCCACTTCGCCGCCTTCTCGATGTCTGCGTCCGCCAGGACAACGAATGCGTCTGCACCACCAAGCTCCATGGTGGACTTCTTCAGCGCATTGCCTGCCTGAGAGGCCACTACAGCCCCAGCCGCCTCCGAGCCAGTGAGTGCGACCCCCTGTACTCTGGAATCCTCGATGATCGCCTTGGTCTGACTTCGATTGGCATAAAGGCTGGTGAACCCGCCCTCGGGCAAGCCTGCCTCTTTGAAGAGAGCCTGGAACGCTGCAGCACTTTGCGGCACGTTTGAAGCGTGCTTGAGAACAATAACGTTGCCAGCAGCTAGTTGAGGTGCCGCGATCCGGACAATTTGGTAGTAAGGAAAATTCCAAGGCTCAATGGCAAGCAAGATTCCTTGCGCTTCGTGCTCCACCCAACACTTTGTGTAGGAAGGATGCTTGCTGGGCAACTTTTCTGGAGCGAGCAGCGCTTCCGCGTTCTCGGCGTAATACTCCAAAATTTGGGCTGAAAGCTCGACCTCTGCCTCTGCCTCCGTCAACACCTTCCCCATTTCCAAGGTGAGGATCTTTGCGAACTCTGTCGATCGAGAGCGGAGGACGTCTGCTGCCTTTTTCAGGACAGCGCTCCGCGCCGGGATTGCCACATATCTCCAACTCTCGAACGCTGTCTGCGCTTGATCTAGGGCCTGACTCACCTCAGCATCGGTTGCGTCAGGAAAACTCCTCAGCGTCTGTCCGGTGTAGGGATTAATCGTCGCGTATGCCATGGGTACAGCTCCTTCCGAAGTGGGGGTTTCGCTACGCAAGCGCCTTAGCCACTGACCGCCCTAATGACTGGCGGACGCGGGGCTGGCTACTCAACATATGCCAGGTTGGCATTTCCGTCATGGAACAGTAGGTTCTGAACGAGGCAAACCCACCACTTTCTGTAAGAGCGCGTGGTTGGGGACATTTTTTACCAAGGTGAGACGAACGACCCTAGAACCTGCCTTGCGCAGATCGTTAAGATAATCAGTTCGAGGGTCGACACCCCAAATCAGACAATGGAAGGTGGCCCAAGCAATTGAGAAGGGCACTTAGCACAGCGAAGGCGAGCACGCTCTAACCACGACATGCACGATCAGCATCTATCCGGATCGAAATGGCGACCACACCTTAACGTCGGGCGCAGCTCTCCAGATAGGTTGCAAAGGAGCTATCACCCAGTTGCTTAGCGAATGTAAGCGCGTCCCCTTCCTCTGGATCCGCACCATGCCTCACTAGAACTGACGCTACTGAAATTTTCTTTTTAGGGTCCATTTCCTCCGCCATAGCCAACCACACCAAAGGCGGCTCATCCCACTCATTTTCCGTGAAGGGATAAGCGTTGGGACTGATTCCGGCGTTTAGCAATCCCTCCACCAACTCGACATCGCCCAGAACACAGGCGTTGTGCAACTGTGGATAGTTCAGCGCCCTTGCGCGTCCGACGATGCCCTTCGGCAGGCGGTCAACGGCCTCGCAGGTTTTTCGAAATGCGTCTCGGAACTCGGGGAGACTCACATAGAGCTTACCCAGTCCGCCGGCAATCGCCTTTGGCAGCAATTCCATGGACATCTCCCTTTCCAACTTGGGTCAGCGGTAATTTTAACGCTTGCTCAACCATCCTAAACCCAGTGGCTTAGGCGCACAAACGAGGGCCTTGGGTTGTTCGCGAGGAGGCGCTGCCGGTGATCCGATCAGGGTAGGCGCAGCGACTTCTGCCTCCGAATTCGAGACCTCAATGACGAGCTACGGGGTGCCCAACGCGAGTCTGGACGGACCAAAATCCTCCGCCGCATGTGACAGAGGACAGACAAACGTCAAGGCAGGGACGGCGAAGACGAGCATCCTCAGGCAGATTAGCGCGGCGGTGAATGGCTTCTAGCTGGGCGCATCAACGTTGCTGCAGATCTTCACCGCCACGCCACCCACGCCCCCGGCTGCACTGACTAAACGTCGATGGCGGCTCCCCGCGCCGCCCTGACCAGTCGGCAGAACGCCATGTCGAAGGGCCCAACAGGCGACCGATCCTCCACCAGTGACCGTGCCACATCGTGTCTCCCTCGTGGAAAATCCGCCGACCCGTCGCCGATACCAACCAGGAAACCTGCGTGATGCCGTAGCCATCCGAGGCGGGCGCCGCTGTGGCAGTGAAGTCACCCACCAACTGAGGCTCCCAGAGCCGTGCTGGTCGAACCCGTGCGCCTCGATGGACGGGAAGCGGATGGGTGCCCTCCCGGGTAGATCAAGCTCCCGCCCTTTCGCAACGCCCGGTCCACCACCTCGGCGTCGAAGTGGTCCGGGTGCACGTGAGTGAGCAAGAGCGTGGTATCTCGGCCATCCAAGGTCCGACAGGCGGGAGCCGCGCCTGGCCGAACAACGCACGGTCACCGTTGAAGTAAACGACCAATCGGGGCAAGAGCGGGCGCTGGCGGATGTGTCGGCCGTGTTTGTGCTGGCCAAGAACCTGATTGAGAGCGCCATCCACCATGCGCCCCTGGGCGGCCACGTGTGCATCTTGTGCCTTGGAGGTTTCTCCGTGCAAGACGACGGCCATGGCGTGGCGCCTTCGCAGCAGCCATTGCTGTTCAACCGCTTTTGGCGTGCCAATCCACGAGACAGCACCGGCGCCGGGCTGGGTTTGGCTACCTGTATGGAGATCTGCCTCTCGCATGGGTGGAGCCTGCGCTATGATGCTGCTCAAGCCAAAGGCCCCCGGTTCGTCGTTGACACGCGAAAGCCCGCCGCATGATCCCCCTCTCAACGGTGGTGAGCGCGCCCGGTCCGCGAAGTTAGCGGCGCGAGAACCCGTGACACGCCAGACCTCCCATCCGTCCCACCAAAGAGCCAGCGCCTCAGTGCCGAATACAGGTCGTTTCTACCTTCTGGATGTTGAAGGGGTAAGAAGTCAGGACGGCCGGCTTTTGGAGCTCACTCGGGTTTACTGCCGCTGCCTCCAGTGCAGTGCAGCGTTCACCGCCATTCCGTCCCAAGGGCTTGAACCTCTGGAAGGAGGGGCGACCATCAAGTGCCCCAAGTGCGGCGAGCACCAAGCCATCAGCCTTTTTCGGTTTGAAGACTTCTCTCGCCAACACAGATCGGACATTGCTTAGCCCCGCGGGCTCGCTGGCGCAATTTCCAAGAATACGAAACCGCTGTCGCTGCGGAGACGAGCATGGGTATTGGAGCAAGAAGGCAAGAGCACTGCAACTGCTGAAAGGTTGCGAAGGCGCAATGCTGGAGCCGACAGATAACTTCCTCGGTGAGAGCGCGTCAAAAGCGGCTAAAGACGCCATGCCCACCACTGAATGTTGGTGTTCAGTGATGGGGGACGGTCGCCCTATCGGGAATGAACCTCTCTGCCTCATCTCCAAGAGACTTGCCGCCTGTAGGAAACGATTGCTTGATGGCGGCCGCAGCAGATGGCACATTCCCTTCTGACGACATAGGAGCTGGAATTTGGCGCTCGAAGCAAACAGCCTTGCTCTGTTGGCAGACCTCAGCATGGTGGCGCAGGGTTTTCGGCCTTCCCCTTCGCGAGCGACCAAGCTCGTGGACGCAGGCGTCGTATGGGTAATGGTCGATAAACCGCCACAGCAGGGCCTTACCTCCTTGGGGAAAACCGCGCTAATGTCCCTCGTCTGCGACGACGCTCTCCTTGACCCGGCCGATCTGGCCGCGGCGACTGAGCGCTTATCGCCCTCCGTGACTGACTTCGCTTCTGGCACCGCGTTCTTGGATGAACTCGAGTCGCAAGCACGAACAGGGCAAAAGCTGCGCCCGACTCTCGAACAGGCCGCCTTTTTGCTCTGGCTACTTGATGAGATGCCCAGCACGGCCCCCGCCCCTGCTGCCTTCGCTGACCGGGGAGAGCCGTCACCCTAGCCCTTCGCGAGAAAGTGAAAAGGCCTGCTAGCGAGCCCCCCCCTGAACGAGAAAAGCTGCTGTGGATTTGGCTAGTAAGCCGCCCGAGTCTAAGCAATTTGGCAGTCTGGTGCTGGCGGACGGACACACGCTGGTGGCGGAGGGGATGGCAAAGTTACTGGAGAGCCGGTTCTCACGCATCTGGATTGCTTCAACGGCGGCGCGCTTCCAAGAGCTTGTCAGCCAAGTACGTCCGACCTTGGTGATAACCGATCTCTACTTGCCTGGCGCCAGCTGCATAGCTCTGATGGACAGAATGCTGAAGCAGGAGGGCGCGCCGGCCTTCATCTTTCTCCCAGCAGAGGCCGGCCCGGACACCGTGACCCAAGCGATGACAGCCGGAGCGAAGGGATTCCTGCACAGACGCTGCAGCAGCAAGGAGCTATATCGCGCAATCGATTGCGTCATGAGCGGATGCACGTATGTAGCAGCCAGCTTTCTTGCCTCGCAGGCGGAAGCGAAAGCTGCAGCCCCCAAGAGACGGCAGGCGATGCTGACGGCCAAGCAATTGCAAGTCTTGGAGCACGTGGCGCTGGGAATGAGGGCCCAAGATGTCGCGCAGAAGCTTCATCTTTCCACGCGCACGGTGGAGTCCCACAAACGCGCCATCATGCGTCAACTGGATGTGGGCAACTCGCTGGAAATGGTTCGAGTAGCCCGGGAAGAGGGAATTCTTACGTGAGCGTTCCCTGTTACAGAAAAGGCTCCGCCTGAATGGCCGAGCCCTTGACTCGTCAACGCTTGGGAAGCTTACTCTTCCTCGTCCTTGCCGCCCCGCTGGCCGAACCGCTCGCGCTTGTCGTTCTGGTCCTGCTGCTGTTGACCTTGGCGCTAGGAATCCCGATCTTGTTGCCCCTGCTGCCCCGGCTGGTTCTGCTGACCTGGCTGGTTCTGACCGGGATTCGGACTCTGCTGATTCTGATTGCCCATGATCGTTCTCCGTGTACGGCATCACCATGAAGCCGACGGGCAAACCCAACGTTGCTATCAGTTAGGTTTCCGTAGCCTGACACGTGCACAGCTAGACAGGCCGCGCACCTTCCTAACTCGTTCACCATGCGAGCGGGATGAGCCTTTACGTTGTCGGGGGGGCTTGGACGGACCAGAACTCGGCCAGCAGACGCAGGCCCGGGTTGTGCTGAGCATCTTCTTCCAAGTAGGGGTGGCTGCGCTCACTCCAGCGTGCGGCTTCTATCTTCTGGATCATGGACGCGTCCGCATGCTGGCAAGCAATCGACCAGTTCCAGAAGTAGCGTTCTGGCACTTCACCACTGGTGAGCACCCGGATATCCACATGCCGCTTAGACTGCTTTATGCGGTCAAACACCGAGGCAACTCCCTCCTCGGGGCCTTCCAGGTATTGGAGAAACGTTGTGCCGTCGTAGAGCAGCACCCCCGTTACGTCCGCCATTCGATTCTGGGCCGACGCGTCGATGAGAATCTCTTCCAAATCCGAGTTTTCGAGATTTGAAGAGGAGCGGCTGGCGTAGGCCAATGCGTAAATAGGCGAGCTGTCGGTCATCGCCACTATGATATCTCAGCGACATCAGCCAACCGAGCGGGGGCCTCCGCCGATGCATGGGACGCTGAATTGTTCACATGCGAGTTCCTGTCGGATTGATCGCTCTAATGACAGGTCGATCATTGCTAGGGGCTCCAGTGGGCGGGGCTGGAGCGACGCGATGCAGACAGAGGAGATGCCGAGGTGCTTGTCACTGAAAGATTCATCATCACTAACGTCACCGAAGCAAAGCGCCTGACGACCAGTGCAGTTGCTGAGGAGCCCGTATGGCCTGGGGCTGAAAGCATGGACATCGAGTGTCTGTCCTGCCACGGTCGCTGGGTGGCAGTGCTGACCGGGGTGCACGACTTCGATCGTCGAGAGGGTGCAACCATCGTTCGTTGCCCAAAGTGTGGAGCAGCAGAACCGGTGGCGGACGTCGCACTCCAACACGAAGCGACACGGTAGTTGTCGCACTCAGCAGGCTGGGCCCGACACCTCCGCATTTCATGGGATTTCATGAGAATTAGTGATATAGAGTTGACTTACCGTCGAATGGTTGCCGCGCAGTTGCTATGAATGTGCCTATCACCGAAGCCCAGGAGCGGATGGCGGTCTTGGGAGCAATGCATGTCTTGGACACGGAGTCCGGGCCGTCCTTGGATCGCATCACCTCGCTGGCCGCCTTCGCCTTCAGCGCTCCGGTGGCGTTCGTCTCAATTGTCGGTGAGGATAGGCAGCGATTTATCTCGCGAATTGGGTTGCCGGTCGCAGAGACAGATATACGGGTTTCCATTTGCGCCCATGCGATCACCTGCAACGAGGTGATGGTCGTCCCTGATCTTCGGCAAGACCCACGCTTTAAACACAACCCCTTGGTCGTTGCGTCGCCGCACCTGCTGTTCTATGCCGGAGCGCCCCTTATCGCGAAGAACGGCGTCGCTATAGGCGCCGTGTGCATCATGGACACGAAGGTGCGCGAATTCTCAGAGTCAGAGCGCACTCAGCTGTCCACTCTTTCGCAGTTGGTGATCGGGCAACTCGAACTAAGAAACATGTCCGGGCGCTTGGAACCTGTCAGTGGAATTCCCAATCGCCACCAGTTCCAGATTGACTATGCCGGCTTGGCAGAGAGGAACCGCGGCCGGCGAATGTTTGCCGTTCTTGTGGACGTGTTTGATATCCCCCGCGCCAATGAGGCCGGCCAAGCCTTGGGCATGCGGCCGTTAGAGGTCTTAATTCGTCGAGCAGGCGTCCGGCTCAAGCTAGCATTGGAAGGTTTGGCGGACGTCTACCACGTCGGAGTGACACGCTTTGCATTCTTGGTCGACCTACCCAGTGCGAAGGAAATGGAAGCACTGGCAAACGAACTTCGCCAGCGCATGTCCCGACCATTGATGGCAGCTGCAGTTCCGATGTCTCCCCGCTTCCATGCGGGAATTTGCGCCGTGACCTTGGGTGAAGACACAGGTGACGATGTGATTCGTAAAGTGTTGATTGGGCTGCACGAATCCTTTGAAGCGCGACAGCCTTTCGCTTGGTATTCCGAGCAACGCGACCATCACATGCAGCGTGGCTACCGCTTAGCCGCGGACGCGGAGCGCGGGCTCCGAAAAGATGAGTTCTACTTGCAATATCAGCCGCGCTACCGCGCATTTGACCTTCAGCCGGTGTCAGCGGAGGCATTGCTTCGTTGGACGCATCCCCGCCTGGGTCCCGTGAGCCCAGGAGAATTCATCCCGATATTTGAGCGGACGGCCTTGATGGAGGCCGTCACCCCATGGATCCTCGACACGGCATTGGATCAACTGGTCGCGTGGCGTGACGCAAGTCACTGCTTGGCCTTGTCCATCAACCTGTCTGGCGCTGATCTTTCCTCTGAAGACGCCTGGACAAGACTTCGTTCAATGCTTGAGGCGCGCCGCCTGCCCTTTGACTGCATTGAAATTGAAATTACGGAAGGCGAATGGCTGCGCGCCGACTCTGTCGCGGGGCGTCAGATCAGGGCAATGGCAGAAGCTGGCATCAAGATCGCTATCGACGACTTTGGGAGCGGCTACAGCAACTTCGGCTACCTGTCCGACCTGCCGATCGACACGATTAAGATGGACAAGTCCCTCATCGACGACCTGGAGACTGATCTCAAGGCCAAGACCAAAGTCAAGGCGATCATCAACTTGGCCCGCGAGCTTGGTTATCACACCGTGGCAGAAGGGGTGGAGACACCCGCTCAGCTCAGTTTTCTCCGGGACCATGGATGCGATCAGATTCAAGGGTATCTTCTTTCCCGTCCTCTCAATCCCGATGCCCTGCTTGAGGTTTTTAGCGGCAAAGGCACCGAAGAAATCGAAGGCAGCCCCCCCATGACTCCTTGATGACTTGTGCGCGCTACGGCTTTTGATTTCGCTACGATCAGAAGCCTTTCTTGGAAACGGCCTACTGCCGCCGCTCCCATGCATGCATCGCAACAGCAACCGAGCAACGCCGCGTAGCAATGCGCGTCAGGGTTTGCTTTTGCGGGCAACCCTGACTTCTTAGCTGGCCGCAAACTTTGACCAGTAGTTCCTGGGAAACGCTCTGTTGCTCAACACGGCGTGTGAATACCGGAGCAGCTGAAAATATTGAGACGTCTTACCGATGTCATAAGCATGGAAAGGGATTGGCGAAGCATGATCACGATCGCGAAATGACGCCGAACTGCGCAAACGATGGATCGCAAAGCTACCGGCCGATTCCTCCGTCGCTTTGGCACGCAGCACGTATCGCATCTCCTGCGAGAGCCTCGGCTGCTAGGAGCGCGTCTTTCAGAGACGGAAACGGGCGCCTCAAGTCTAGGAGAGCGCGGCCTGCGTCCGGAGTAACGGCCAGCAACATCCATCGATCAGGGTCGTCTTGCCAAACTTCGGCCAAATACCCTGTGCCCTCCGTCGCCAACCGGATGGAGTAAAACCGTTCGTCGGATTGATTTGTCCTCAAGGGCCACCCTCCACACACCAAACTTGCCCAGACTCACCCGCTGGTGCCGGCGCGTCAATTGACCGAGTGTATCGCCCAGGACGTGCATCCCAACACATCGAGCACTGCCTCCTCTCCTCCGCCGGCATCCCAAATGTTAAGGAGGGCCTTGTTGATCTCTGCCGCCACCTTCTCCAGCTGAACTAAGTTGTGGAGTGGTCGGAAGCGCCGCTGGACCGCCGCATGGACATCGGACTTGGGATCCGCGTCCTCATCCACTGACACGTCCTCATCTAGCGGCACAGGGCTTGAGCTTGGAGTCAGGAGCTGATCTTTGGCCCCTAACAACGCGCTGAGGTGTATCCAAAGGCTCTTGGTCATAGTTCACGTCCACGCCAACCTCGCGTCCAATCAATTCCAGCTTGCGGAGCACGGCCTCGTCGCAAAAGCGCTCAGCTCCTGAAATCCAGCGGCCGGGGAACAAAATCAGGTCCCAAGGCTTGGCAGAATGCCTCGACCGCGAAAGCCGTTAGACCGACCGCCCCGGTGACCATGTGCAGCTTCGCTGCGCCCTGTTCGCGGGCTGCCCGTCGCAGACCCCGGGCAGCGTGGTTCAGCTCCGGCCGTGGACAATAGGAGGCTTCACCCACCGCTCTAACCTTCTTCTTAAATTTCACTTGCATGCCCGCCATTTCGGCCGCGGGAGTATGCCAGAGGCCTCGGGGTTCTCACCCGGGCCAATCGGCAGCCTGCCACAGAACTGTGACGCGCGTCGCCGAGGCGTTTTGGCAGCGCGGAACAACAGGTGCACTGGCAGAAGACCATTCTTACGGGCCAAGTTGCGTCAATGGGCGCTTGACCCTCCGCTCAGCGCCCTCGACAGTAGGCATGTCAAGCTCCGATCTTGATAGCTAACTTGGCTGTCGCCGAACCGATAAGTCCCCAGGATGGCGTCGGCCGGCGTATGCGAAAGAGCCATGATGGAGGTTAAGCCAAAGAGCGAATCGGACCAGGGTCACCTTCGTGACCAGCGCGCGCGCACTTTCTGCCTTACTGCTATGAGATGCCGCTGCCAGTCGGCGCGTCCTTAACCATTAAGACCAACATCCCTGCAGGGCTATTCCTGTTAATGCCGTTTGTTAACCTTCCGCAAGTCATCGTACGCTTGAAGTACAGATACGACGCAGATCACGCCCGACTACCCGTTGGTCCCTACCTTCAATACCGAAGATTGGGCTGCTGGCCTGGACATCCATGGAAGCGTAAGAAGGGACGCAGGAAACATGAGGAAAATCGCCAATCACCTTAATCTTCAACGTCTGATCGTCGGCCTTGCCGTACTCTCCGCCGGGGTCATGTTGGCAAACGCTGTGTTTGCCGCATATCAAGTTCAACGCGAGCAACTGATCAATAGCGCACTCGAATCGAACCGTGTCTATGCCCACAAGCTCGCGCAGACCACCCATAATTTTCTGGTATCGACTCAGCAGCAGCTGGAATACAGCGCACGGACGATTGGGGCCGGTCGCGTGGGCAGTGGCGTCGACTCCGCCGAGGCACATCGGTTGAAATCCCAGACAAATGCGTTCAACTCGGTTGTGGTGGTGGACAACCAAGGACGAGTGACGGCATCTTCCCCAACCCTACCGCAGATCGACGGCCAAGTTCTTTCCAGCTTAGCCAACTCCTTAGCGATCGCCAGTCGCGCCCCGCTCGTGAGCAACCCCTACGTTTCTGCGACCGGCAAGTTGGTCCTGACCATCTCGCAACCAATCTTTGACCCGTCTGGGGGCTACCAAGGCTACATCAGCGCTTCAATCCACCTGAAAGAGCCCAACGTGCTCCATACCTTACTTGGAACACACTACTACCGGGACGGGTCATATCTTTACGTCGTAGGTCAGGACGGAAAGCTTCTCTATCACCCCGAACCTGACCGGGTGGGCGAATCGGCGTTAAAAAATGAAGTGGTCAAGGCCGTTTCTCGCGGAGAAGCCGGTGCCATGCCCACGATCAACAGCCATGGGGTGCATATGTTGGCCGGGTATGCGCCTATCCCAGCCGTGCATTGGGGCATCGTTTCTCAACGTCCCGTCGAGGCTACCCTGCGGCCACTGACACACCTGATGAACACCGTGCTGCTCAACGCCGCCCCTCTGGGCATCCTCTCGCTTCTGCTGATCTGGGTGGTTTCCCGGCGCATTTCACGGCCGTTGTGGCAGCTGGCATCGACGGCCCAGAACAGCGATGTATCTCAGGCGATTCTGACCGTGACTGCGGTTGATACGTGGTATTACGAAGCAGATGAACTACAGAAGGCCGTGCTGATCAGTTTCAATGCGTTCAACGACCGAATTGGTCGGCTGGACCAGGCCGTACTGACCGATCCACTGACCGGCTTGCTCAACCGCCGGGGGCTGGAAAGATCGCTAGGTTTTCTGTCCAACTCGGGAACGCGGTTTGCGATCATTGCCTTGGACATCGACCATTTCAAGAAGGTCAATGACCGCCACGGTCATGAGGTAGGCGACGGGGTAATTGCGGGTGTGGCCGATCTGATGCGACAGAACTCCCGGGCAGAAGATATCCTCTGTCGCATCGGGGGCGAGGAATTTTTGCTGCTGTTGCCCGACGTGAGCGCAGAGACCGCTGAGTTCGTCGCCGAGCGGCTCCGCAGAAGCATCCACGACCACGCATTCCCCATCGTCGGCAGCACCACTGTCTCCATGGGCGTCAGTCATTTCCCAGAAACACACGAGGACGCCGACCACGCCATTCGGCAGGCCGACAAGGCCCTATACAAGGCTAAGGGCGAGGGGCGCGATCGGGTGGTCAGCTATCGCCGCAGAAGGGCGGATCGTTAAGTCAGGGGCCACTGGCTGCTGCCCGCAAGCTCATGCGGTAGGTGCAGCACCTCCGGCGATGCAACCGCTGAACGCCCCTGTGCATGACGTGCGAGGCGCCGGTCCAAGCGCCTCGCCGTCGCTGCCAGCAATGCCCGCTCATCTGGGAGGGAGCCCGCCCTAGACAGCAACAACAGCTCCCGCGCGACGTTGAGCAGCCCCCGGTCACCCTGCTCCACGGCTCAACAGAAAAGCAACGAACTGCGTCTGGTCGGCCTCCTTGGCGTGTTCCAGCGGATCACCTTCATTAACGTCCGCGCCGCGGTCGAGCAACAGGGTCGCGAGCCTGATCTTTTCGTCAGTGTTCAAGAGGTCGTCTCGAGCGAGCCACACCAAAGCCGGCTCGTCCTCTTCGTTTTCGGTGCAGGGGTATGCGTCGGCCGCAATACCGGCATCCAGGAGGGCAGCCACCAAGTGCACATCTGCGCCGAGGCAAGCGTGATGAAGCTGCGGGAACGGAAGCTCTTGCCCCTAGCGTGAAGGGGCGGAGGCAACGCGTCCAAGACCTCGTGCATCTCGTCGAAGATCGCTTTGAAATCGGGGTTTGTCGCGTATGCCTTGCCCCAGCCCGATATTTCAGCTTTTGCTTCCAGGTCCATTCGACGCTCCTTATTAATTGTCACAGGTACAACCTGGCTCAGCCCACGAACTGAAGACCACCGATCACGGGCCCGCCGAGCCCTTCTTGCCGGACCGTCCCAAGGCGCGTCATCAACTAACGGCGGCAGCAAGGGTGCTTTGGCTTGGGAAGGATCAAGCACAGATTGCCAAGCCTAACCTTTCAGGAGAGCGGCCTATCTTCTCAGTGGCGTCATGCACCGATCCCTTAAGAGCAAAGCACGAAGACCAAGGCGCGGATGGATCAGGTCCAGCCGACCCAGATATCCTCTGCGACATCTGGGCAGATCCGAGGACTTCTGCGGAACTGGTGAGATCGGTTCGCGAACAGCGCCTGACGTTCTTGTTTGCCTCAGCGTTTCTGGCGTGGGCCTGTCTCATGCTTTTCGACGCACTCAGGCGCGCTTTTGCAATCCGCGCTCTTGCGCGCTCCCTGCCGCAGCCCTCAATACAGACCGACGCCCCTTCGGGGAAAAGCCGCTATAAGCTCATCATGCTACTGAAGTGCGGAGATTGGCTCGAGTGGCGAGTTGGCATCAGAACGCACATCCCTAAGACTACCGCCAGCGACGCTCATCGCGGAAACTGACGCAAGGCAGCCCTAGCGGATATTTGGCGGTCGTCGCGCTACCGAGATGGGGGCATGTGGCCTCACTTCACCGCGCCTGGAAAGCACTGTCGGTGATCGAGGAGTCAGGCGGCTGTAGGCAGCGTTAGCCTCTGAGCCTCGCAGCAAGAGCACTGGTAGCCCCTGCTCGCGCGTCTCCTGAGACCCGTTCAAATTCTCCGCTGTGGCACCTTATGCCTTACTGCCTGAGGCTTGGTGCACAGATCCAACTCGTCCCGGACAGCTTCCGACCGCCGAAGTGCGCGGTATGTATCCATGCAACTCCGATCGGTCTCCGTTATCCACCGATCAAACAGCTTGTCATCTCCCCCATCAAAGATATGCACGGCAGCTGGCCACCTCTTCTCGATCAGAGCGAGACGAAACACTGCAAGAATGACCTTGTTGGCCGGGCGATACGCCAACATGATCTCATCAATGAACTCGACAGCGCCGACACTCCCTGCGGCATAAAGCGACTTCACCAACGCTGGTGGCTGAGCGAACCGTGAGGCCTCGAAAAGCAATTGGCGGACGGTCGCAGTCCGAGCGTCTTTGATCGCCGCCGCCAACGCTCCGTCCAGAGCATCGGCGGAATTTGGAAAAGCACTTCGAATGATCATCGACGCAATATCGGTGTGATCCAAACCTGCGGCCACTCTCAACGCGTGCTGCGCCCCCCTTGCATCCGACAGGGATGCCAGCGCCAGCCTCACAGCAGAACAGTCGCCCCTTAACACCGCAATCAACAGATGACGGCGCTCTTCCTCGTCCTGGCCTTTCCCAGGATCAGAGTCATTCACTGACGTATCGGAGCTCGAGGTTTGATCCATTCACCCACGTTAACTTAACGTTTTTACCTGTCAACGTGCACACGGAGTTGGATCTGGTAGCCCGAAAGTTGCGAGCTACCAGTCCAGGGATTCGCAGGAGCTATAAGGCAGGAAAGGCATGGGTTTCAATTGGACGCTTGAGGCCGTTGCGGGAGACCCCTGCTGTCACTCGTAGTCTTCCACGTTTGCAATCTCCAGCTCATAGTTGCTTGCGATGAGCACGCCATCCTCAGACAAACTCTCGATCGTAGGCTCATTGATCCACTCCTCGATGGCGAACGACGCATCTGACAAGAACGTCTTCTTGGCCAGCCTCAGGGCATCTTCCGGGCTTTCTGCTTCGACTTCCAAATAATGCGCGCACTGCGCCAGACCATTGAACTCGACTTCGTACTTCATGTTACTTCTCCTTGCCGAGCACCCTGCCCGGCTTCGGAGCAAAAGTTACAGCGAGTTGCTTGGACCATCGAGTACGAACTCGTACCGACTAGCTGACCGTCGATTCATGTGATATGACCGTTGCCTCATCGAGCTCCTGCCTATCCAGGAAGGCCATCGTCTCTGCATGAAATCGGTCAACATGAATTCGATAGGCTCGCCGCCACAGGCGCTTCTCGGCAGGACAAACCCAAGGCAGAGTCAATGCCTGATCGACGCAAAGCGCCGAAATCCTGGCGCCGCGGGCAAAGGCGTCTTCTATCGCGTCCAGATCAAGGGTTGTGATGCCGGCATGCGAGATGATGCGGTTTATCTTCTTCTTGGCGTCGCGCATCACAATAAAAGGCGTTCCGTGGCGGGTTCGGCCGAGGTGGCCTTCCAATGTCCCGGTCATGGCGTGCACTGATTTATTCACGCGGCCGAACCAAGTCAGAAGCTCGCACTTGCTGATCAACTTCGGACGACCAACAGCGTGGGCAAAAGGGTTGAGATGCGTGCGCTTTAGAGCTTCGAATTGCCGCCTCGGGATGGCCAAGTAGAACTCAGCCATTGACTGCGTGAAGCGCGTGTTGCTTGGCGCCTGATCCAGAAGCTGACGGACAGTTTGATGGTCCGACCGCGCAAGAACGGCCGAGCGTTTGCCAGGATGGGCAATGATCTCTAGCGCAGAGCGAATGAACCCTTCTTCCAGACTGTCTTGATTGCTGATCAGCGTCATTAGTTCGAGCCCTCCTCGTGACCCGAAGCCACTCTAGCTATGCGCAAAGTATGACGTGAATTTCAGATCATAGGCGGCGCGCAGGATGCTGCCTTTTAGGCAGCCCGCCCGCCGTCGTTTCATATCCCTTCTCTCGATACTTCTCGTTGCACCGCAGTTCCTTGTTCTGGGCAGCGGCGCCAGCCCTCGCGATTGATCGATCCAGCCTCACCTCGACGTCCTCGTCTGAAATCAGTTCACGCACGTGGTCCAGATTGACCCGGCGAACCAACAGATCAGCCACCGCATCGTGTGCGCCGAGCAATGCAGCGTATAGGGCCGCTTCGGGATAAGCAGTTTTATGCGCAAATTCCATTACCGATTTCACCACCTCGGCATGACCGTTTTTGGCGGCAACGAATAGGGCCTCCTGGCCGAAGTCGCGCGGTGCAAAGCTGGTTCGGACAATGGCCCAAAGCAGAGTTCGGACCAACGAGACATGCCCCCTTGCAGCTGCGGTGTTCAACCCTAGGCTGTACGTATCCTCTGGATCGGGAAGTCCGGCCCCTATCAGGAACTTGATAATGGTCTCATGGTTGTGCTCCGCCGCAGCTTCAAATCCCCGCTGCGCGCATTGGATCTTGGACGAGAATGGTAGAAGGTGCTTGACCACTTCCAGATGACCTGCTCTGCAAGCAGCGATCAGTGCTCGACTGCCCCTGACTTTAGCATTCGAGAATAGAACCAATTGGAAGACGACATCGGCGTGGCCATGAAGCGAGGCCTCATATAGCGCTTGTGAGTCTCCCTCCAAAGGGCTGCAAAAGCGCATAAGCAGCTTGACCGTGTCAACATGCCCATGCTTGGCTGCGTGGATGAGCGCATCTCCACTTTCGACGTTGCAGAACGGGATTAGCCTCGCCACGCACTCTGTCTTGCCAGCCTTAGCCGCCTCGTTCAGTGGCTCACTCCGCCAGGAGGCCGTCAGCAGCGGTAGGAGCTGCTCAATAACATGGTCACGATCCAGCCTCATCGCCAAGACGATGGCATTTCGAGCTGCCTCGTCTACATCCTCTTGCTTCTCGCAGAGAGATACGATCGCGCCCAAATCGCCCGCATGGATCGCTCTCGTAAGTCCTCGATAGAACTGTTCTTTGTTCTTGCTGCTCATCCTTCCAACGTATCGCCAAAATTGATTTCGTCAAGGCTCAAAGAGGAGTAGACCTGCCAAGCGTTCAATACTTGACAGATGCGCGCTTTGCCTTAGAAAAGGTGAACATCAACTTCTCAACTACTCATGAACATCGAAGAATTTTGGAACAGCGCATACATCGCAGCGCTTTCTCGCTTGCCGGCCAGAGATGCCCGCCGCGAGGCGGATCTTGCCACTGAGCTTTGTATCGAGCATTGGCGCTCACATCAACAGCATTGGGAGCCCGCATACCTGGTCCGCTGGAGAGATCAAGATATCTGCCGAGCTTTCCCCGACGATAGAGCCGAGAAGAACAAACCAATTTAGATAGGGGATCTTCCAGAATAGCCAACCTGCTGAGTCGATTGGTTCAGCCCAGCCTCCTCAGCCATCAACTTCTCCTTGGCAGCCAACTTCACTGCCTCGTGATACGCCGTTGCTGGACTCACAAATGCACTTAGCAAGGTGCCCTGATCTTTTGCAAAAAGCACATATCTCGCTGTTGGCTGCGGCTGCGCCAGAGCACCACTTGGCAGGTAGATGGTTGCATACATGACTTGATATCGACCATTGGGGGAAGCGTAATACTCAGCCATCGCCTGATAGGCGCCGACATCAAAGGGGTCAGTAGAAACGTTGGCAAAGGGCTTCCATCGCTCTACCAGTTCGCTCGGATTGGTACAAGCCATTGATGCGGGGCATCCGTATTCAATTCTGGCGCGTTTAACAAAACCGTTGAATTGATCGCCTGTCACAACGTGTCCGCCATCCATGTGCAGCTGGAAGATCGCATGGCCATCTATCTCCTCCTCGGGCTCGCACCCCAAGATCGCAAACTGACTTGCGCCACATGCTTCTTCAGTCTCGCGCACTTCACCTGATACCGGGCCTTTGGGCTCCGCAGGGGTCAAACCGATGAAAAAGAACTCGCTCATCTCGCTTCCTCCTTGGAATTCTTGTCTGACAGCCCCTATGTCAAAGCCGCCAAGAGCAACGGGGCCGCTCCCAGCATCACTCGCTCAACGCGCGTCATCTCTTCCAGCAATCGCGCATCGTCCACCTTTGTATAACGACCGGTCACGTCCCGACTGTTGCCGTGTTTGAAAAGGCGCTTCACCACCGCATACGAAGCCACTTCCTCAGCCACTGTAGCAAAGGTTCGGCGCAGATCATGGGTCCGAAGCGCCTCGATCTCGCCAGCTTTCTTCAAACCCTGCAAAATTGCCTTGCTGTCCAAATAGTGTCCCGGCCCTGCTCGGAGCGCAGAACGCCCGCAGTTCGGCACTACGCCCTGCCTGGCGTTCGCAGATGCAACTCGTAGTTCAACGACGCTAGTCCCGGCGAATGCTTGCCCATTCCGGTGAGCTTTTCTTTAGCCGTGAACGCGCGGCTGTATGTGGCATGGTGCTCATCATCCAACTCATGACCCACGATCTGAGCGCGCAGCTCGGATGCCACACCGAGTGTTTGAAGTTCTTGGATGAAGGTCTTTCGCAACGAATGGAAGCCGCGCTTTGCTTTCGGCCAGTCCTTGCCGATCACCGACAGATGCCGGCTAAAAGCCTTCGTGATCCAGTTGCCCTGACCATTGAGCGCATCGCCCTTCGCTTGGGGGAACAACCGTTTGTGACCTACCGCTTTGCGCGTTGCTACCCAGTCCATGAAGCCTAGCGCCAACAGGTCCGGATGCAAAGGAACGGTCCGAAGACTGACCTCCGTTTTGACTTTTTGGTTCTCGCCTTCATCGGAGATGCGAATGCAAGGGAGCTTGGCTTCCAAGATGATGTCAGCGATCAAGAGCTGACCCACTTCCGAGGCTCGGGCGCCTGTGTAGAGTCCAAGGAGCGACGCCCATCGGGCGTTCTCTGAGAGCTTCCCAAAGTTGCTCGGCGAGAAGATCGTTTGGATCTGATCACGGTCGTACGCCTTAAAGCCAAGCTTGCGCCTAGCGCGCTTCTCCCGCAACGAATAGCTCACATGCCCGGTAGCGGGATTGTCGCCCTTGGCGTAGTAGCCAGACGCAATGGCCCAGTCAAAAAAGCCCCCTTTCCCACCCACATAACTCTGTTTGTTCGTCAGTGTTGGCGTCGACGCCCCGCCGTCACGAAGATGTTGATACCAACGCGCTAAGTCAGGTCTTGTGACAGTGTGCAGCTTTGACTTAGGTCCGAGGAAAGCAACGAGCGACTCCACTGCGGCTGTCTTAATCGTAAAGGTCTTGGGCAGCGTGCGCGGCTTGATGCTCGCGAGCCACGCATCGCGTGCCTTTTCCAGAGAAATCGTCTCCGTTACTTGCGGACGGGTTTCGCGAACCAGATTAGGCTCTGGGTCGATCCTGCCGATGGCTGCTACTTCTGCGGACGTCGCGAAACTATGCGCTTGGCGGAACAGACGGACATCGTCTTCGCTGTCGATCTGCCAGCGTTCCGTAATCGTGCCGTCCGCCGCTTGCGTGCGATGGAGCGTCAAATCGCGCCGATCTCCACCGCTGCTTAGGCGGTCAACGAGGGCGTCCAAGTCTTTTTTACTAAAACGGTCCACTCGCTGGTCCCTCAGCAGGTCGTAGGCGTGAGCATAGCCTGATGCCAAGACAATCGCGCGCAACCTGGCTGACGCCAAGTTCGATGTTCGAAGCGTTTGCTTGATCAGCTTACGGCGGATGACGACTTGCAAATCGCTGGGCACGCGCTGACGAAAGGCGTAGGTGCCGGAAAGGGTGCGGATGAGGTGATGGGGGATGCGCATTCGGGAGATGTGTCCCGATCTGTGTCCCGCTGGCAGACCTGTATATTCGAAATAAGTTAAATACAATCAATAACTTAGATGAACATTGGCGGAGAGAGTGGGATTCGAACCCACGGAAGGAATGACCCTTCGCCGGTTTTCAAGACCGGTGCCTTAAACCGCTCGGCCATCTCTCCGGTGTGCGGTCCGGCGCTTGGCCGGGGCCGCATTCTCGCATGACAGGCCCGATTTACCCAAGACCTGCGCAGCTCACCCCGCATCCACCGCCAGCGCACCCAAGGCACTGGCCTTGATCTTCTCTTTGGCCCGCTCGCACGCGCCACCGCAATCCAGGCGCGAGGCCTCCAGCTGCGGCGGCAGGTGTTCAGCCAGGAAGTCGATGAACACGCGCACCGCCGGCAGCAGGCCGCGGCGGGAGGCGAACACGGCGTGGCAGATGCCCTGCGGCAGCGACCAGTCCGGCAGCACCACTTCCAGTTCGCCGTTGCGCACGGCGTCGGCGCAGACGGTTTCCGGCAGCATGGTGATGCCGAAGCCGTCCTTGACCATGCTCTGCAGCAGCGGGAAGTCGAAGCCGGCCACGCGCGGCTGCAGGTCCACGCGGCGGACCGCACCTTCCGGGCCGTGCAGTTCCCAGCGCTGACGGGCTTCGTCTTCGCTGATGCTCAGGGTGACGTGATTGGTCAGCTCGTCCGGGTCTTTCGGGCGGCCGGCGCGGTCGAGGTATTTGGGGCTGGCCACCAGCAGTTCCTGCACCTGGCCGAAGCTGCGCATCACCAGGCTGCCATCGTCATCCAGGCGCGAACGCACGCGCAGGGCGACGTCGTAGCCTTCATTGATGATGTCCACGCGGCGGTTGCTGATGTTCAGCTGCAGCCGCACCTTGGGGTATTGCGCCAGGAAGATCGGCAGCAGCTTGGGCAACTGCATCTGCGCTAGCGAGACCGGCACGCTGGCGCGCACCAGGCCGCGTGGCTCGGCGCTGAGGCGATCCACCACCTCACGCGCGGCCTGGGCCTCGGCGAGCATGGTCTGCGCGTGGCGATGCACGCTGGTGCCGACGTCGGTCACCGCGAAGCGGCGCGTGGAGCGCTGCAGCAGGCGGACGCCCAGGTCGGTTTCCAGCTGGCTGATACGGCGGCTCAGGCGGGATTTGGGGATGCCTAGCGCGCGTTCTGCTGCGGCGAAGCCACCATGATCCACCACCATGGCGAAGTAGTAGAGGTCGTTGAGGTCTTGCATACCGAAGTTCCAGATATAGAACAATACGTGGTATTCAACCACCTTTATTCCAAACAGGCAACAACCTAACCTGATCTTCGTCGGCGGCGCCCTGCCCCGCCCCTCCTCAGATAACAGGTGATTGCCATGAAGCTTCTTCACATCGACGCCAGCGTGCTTGGCGACAACTCGGTCTCCCGCCAGCTCTCCACCGCCGTGGTCCAGCAGTGGCGCGACCAGGTGCCGGGCCTGGAGGTGAGCTACCGCGACCTCGACGCCCAGCCGGTCCCGCACCTGCGCAGCTCGTCGCTGGCCCAGTCCGACCCGGCCGAAGTGGCCGATGCCGAGCAGGTCCTGGAACAGTTCCTCGCCGCCGACGTGGTGGTCATCGGCTCCCCAATGTACAACTTCAGCGTCGCCTCCACCCTCAAGGCGTGGATTGACCGCCTGGCCGTGGCCGGGCGCACCTTCAAGTACACCGAAAACGGCCCGGTGGGCCTGGCCGGCGGCAAGCGCGTGATCGTGGCCAGCAGCCGCGGTGGCCTGCATACCGGCGCCCCGACCGACTTCCAGGATCCGTACCTGCGCCAAGTGTTCGCCTTCTTCGGCATCGACAACGTCGAGTTCGTGCGTGCCGAGGGCATTGCCTATTCGCCGCAGCACCGCACCGATGCGATTGCGCAGGCGCTGGCCGCGCTGCCGCAGCCGGAAGCACTCGCCGCGGCGTGAGTCAGGCGACCCACACCGTTCCCTCCCCCTCGTCGTGACGGTGTGGTGGTGGGACGCCGGTTCTCTCTCCCCTGCCGGCGCTCCCCCTGATGGCCCCTTTCGGGGCCATCTTTTTGCCTGGCTGCCGGCTGCCGGCGTCCTGCCGCCGCGGCGCGCCTGGCCCCCTGTAACCTACCTCAGGTCACAATGGCGCATTGCCGGGGTCTCCCGTGCCATGCCATCGCCGGTGCAGGCCGCGGTGATGGCCTCGCCTTTACGCAGGCCGGCGGCATCCGTCGTTGTCAGCCCCATCAGCAGCACCCGCGCGTCAGGGCCGGCGGACAAGTGGACGACGGGCTGATCCAGAGAATCGCCCTGGATGGCCTCCACATCGCCGGAGATCACCAGGGGCTTGCCCTTGTAGAGCACGTCGGCGGCGATCTCATTGGCCTGGTAGTCCAGATACAGCTGCTGCGCGGCCAGCTCGATGGTGTCGGCCAGCACGCTGATCGCCTCGCTCTCGGTCTCGGCGGCGTGCGCATCTTCCCGCGGGGCGCTGACTGCGCTCAGCGTTCCGGCAAAGATGGCGATGCCAACGAAGTACACCATCGGCGAGACCATCAGCGAGAGCAGCAACGGTGCGAGACCCCTGGTCACCCCACCGCTGGACATCGCCACGATGGCCAGGATGAAGGCCACCAGATTCAGTGGCCAGCCGATGAAGAGCCCCAGCCCCGGAAAGGGAATCAGGAAGCACAGCCAGGCGATCACCAGAAGCATCCACGCAGCAGCCCCTGCCGGGTGGAAAGGCGGCGTTGTTGTGCCCACTGCGTTCACGGGGATGGTCCTGCGGGAGGTGAATGACGTTATCCATCGTCGTTGCCGCCCGGCTGCGCGAGTGGACGCAGGTCACATCCCACGGACTCCGCCGGAAACTCCAGAACCGCCCCCTTTGCCCTGCGCGCCTTGTGGGCAGAGGGTTCCGCGCTGGCCGGGAATTCATCTGGTGATCGATGGAGCTCTGCACCGACAGCACAACGGAGTTCCGCCTTACTCGATCAGGCTCTGGACCGGAAGCACCCGACGTGACGCATTCGACCCAAGGCGGTCGCGCAGATCGCTATGCTGATCCGTCCTTCTCTGGATCAGCCCGCATGGACTACCGCGTCACCGCCGCCCACCGCAGCGAATTCCCACATCCGATCACCCTGCAACCCGGCGACGCACTGCAGGTCGGCGAGCGCTATCAGGGGCCCGAAGGCTGGGACAACTGGTATCTGTGCCAGACGCCGGGCCAGGCCGCTGGGTGGGTGCCGGCGCAGGTGATCGGCCGCAACGCACAGGGCGATGCGGTAGCGGCCGAGGCTTACTGTGCGCGCGAACTGGATGTCGACGTGGGCCAGCAGGTGCGCGGTGAGCGCGAGCTCAACAGCTGGGTGTGGTGCGAGGTGGTCGGCGGCACGTCCTCTGGCTGGGTGCCGATGGGCGTGTTGACGCCGATTACGCCCCGGTAGCCACCCACAAAAAACCCGCCTTCCGGCGGGTTTTTTTCATGCGTCACGGCGTTGGATCAACCGATGATCTCGACACCGCCCATGTAGGGCTTCAGCGCGTCCGGCACGGTGATGCTGCCGTCGGCGTTCTGGTAGTTCTCCATCACCGCGATCATCGCGCGGCCGACCGCCACGCCGGAGCCATTGAGCGTGTGCAGCAGCTCGGGCTTGGTGGTTTCCGGGTTGCGCCAGCGGGCCTGCATGCGGCGCGCCTGGAAATCACCGCAGTTGGAGCACGAGGAGATCTCACGGTAGGTGTCCTGCGAGGGCAGCCACACTTCCAGGTCATAGGTCTTGATGGCCGAAAAGCCCATGTCGCCGGTGCACAGCAGCACCTTGCGGTACGGCAGGCCGAGCTTTTCCAGCACGACTTCCGCACAGCGGGTCATGCGCTGGTGCTCTTCATCGCTCTGCGCCGGGGTGCACGCGGCGACCAGCTCCACCTTCTCGAACTGATGCTGGCGGATCATGCCGCGCACGTCGCGGCCGCCACTGCCGGCTTCGGCACGGAAGCACAGCGAATGGGCGGTCATGCGCAGCGGCAGCTGGTCGGCATCGATGATGTCATCGCGCACGATGTTGGTCAGCGGCACTTCCGAGGTCGGAATCAGGTAGCGCGTGGACTCGCCCACGGCCGTCTTGAACAGATCGTCCTCGAACTTCGGCAGCTGGCTGGTGCCGCGCAGCGACTCGGCATTGACCAGCGCCGGCACATTGGTCTCTTCGTAGCCATGCTCGCCGGTGTGCAGGTCGAGCATGAACTGCGCCAGCGCACGGTGCAGCCGCGCGATCGGGCCACGCAACACGGTGAAACGCGAGCCGGACAGCTTGGCCGCGGTCTCGCCATCCAGCCAGCGGTTGCGGGCGCCCAGCTCGACATGATCAAGCACCGGGAAATCGAACGCGCGCGGGGTGCCCCAGCGCTTCTGTTCGACATTCTCGGACTCATCCTTGCCGGCCGGCACATCCTCGGCGGGCAGGTTCGGAATGCCCAGCGCGATCGCTTCGATTTTCTCGCGCAACTCATCCAGGGCCACTTCCGAGGCCTTCAGCTCATCGGCGAACGCGGCCACTTCGGCCATGATCGCCGAGACATCTTCGCCCTTGGCCTTGGCCTGGCCGATCGCCTTGGAACGGCTGTTGCGCAGGCTCTGCAGCTCCTGCGTGCGCACCTGGATGCGCTTGCGATCGGCTTCCAGCGACTCCAGCCCGGAGACATCCAGCTCGAAACCGCGCGAGGAGCGCAGGCGTTCGGCAAGGTCGGCGGGCTGTTGGCGGAGCAGGGCTGGATCGAGCATGGCGGCAGAGGGGTCGACGGATTCGGAGGGGGATTATCGCCTGTTATGCGTTTTTCTGCCGCCGGTTCATCCCGGGCGTGGCAGAATCGAGGTGATCCATACGGTATGCCCCATGTCTGCTTCCCGCTCGACTTCTGGCAAGAACATCACTTTCCACCTGCCCCGCCGCAGCCTCGTGATCGCCGCGATCGCCTTCGGCGTGGGCCTGCTGCTGTTCCTGGTGGTATGGCTGAGCAGCCGCAACTCCGACTTCTACAAGGCCGACCCGGCCGCGCAGACCCCCGCCCAGGTGGCCGACGTGGTGCCGCTGCCCGAGCCGCTGGCCGCTGCCGCCGGCTCCAGCGACATGCCCGACGCCAAGGCCCCGCCGGTCAACGAGGAAAAGCCGCAGCTGGTGGAGACGGCCCCGCCGCCGCCACCGTCCGCCCCGGCTGCGGCCGCCGCACCCACCGCGCCCACGGCCATGGCGCCGAGCGACCGCCCGCAGCCGATCGCCGACCAGTCGCCGCCGCCGAGTTACCCGCCCGCCGCATTGCGCCGCGGTGACCGCGGCACGGTGGTGGTCCGCGTGGATGTGGATGCCACCGGCTATCCCTCGGCCGTGACGTTGATCCAGCGCAGCGGTTCACGCGACCTTGACCGCGCGGCGTCCGATGCGGTGCGTCGCTGGCGTTTCCAGCCGGCGCAGAACAACGGTGTGCCCGTGCCTGGCAGCCTGGAAGTGCCGTTCGACTTCACGCCGCAGTGAATCATCGCCGCCACGTGCGGCGATTGTGCAACGGCTCAGCAAACTGAACCTCGATGGGAATGCAGTCGTCGCGTTGACGTTGCGCTGACACATCCACAACCGTGTCCGGGCAAGACTGCGGGTGTCACATCGACACCAGGAGTCAGCCATGAGTGTTACCCATGCCCCGGACATGCCCCATTCGCCGCAGCATCAGCGCGACGTGATCGATGAGCCCCACCATCGCCGCACCTCCCCCTGGTTGTGGGTGGCGTTGATCGTGGCGATGTTCGCCGCCGCGCTGGTGTGGTTGCGGTATGCCACCCCGGGCGATACGAACGACGCGCCGGTGGGCCAGCGCATGTTGCCCGCCACCGAAACTGCACCCGTGGCCACCACGCCGGCACCTGCTGCGCGCCAGGCCGCACCGGCGGCCGAGCAGCGCAAGGCGACGCCGGCCGTGCGAAACCGCGAGGCCCGTCCGCTGGCAAGCAACGCCAAGCCGGCTTACCCGCGCACTGCCCTGCGCAGCGGCGTGCAGGGCAGCGTGGTGGCCAGCCTCAACGTGGATACCCGCGGCCAGGTGACCGAGGCGAATATCGTGCAGCGTAGTGGCACGCGTGATCGCGATCTGGATCGAGCGGTACTGACCACCGTGCGCGACTGGAAGTTCGAGCCGGCGATGCACAACGGCCGTGCCGTGGCCAGCGTGGTGCGCGTGCCGGTGGATTTCCGCACCGAGCGCTAAACGGAGGCGCTGAGGCGGAAACGAAAAGGGAGGCCAATGGCCTCCCTTTTTTCGTCCCGCGTATCGACGCCACGGCGACAGGTAGTGCCGGGCGCTGCCCGGCAACCACCCAGGTCTCGACGCAGCCGCCGGACAGAACCGGGCGCTACCTCAAGCGGCGCGAAGCCCGAAGCCGGCGCCCGTCGCCAGGCCATCGAAGTCCGGGAAGGACGTCGCCACGTTGGCGATGTCATTGACGCGCACCTCGCCACTGCTGAGCTGGCCGGCAATCGCGAAGGCCATCGCGATGCGGTGATCGCCGTGGCTCTCGATGGTGCCGCTGCCAAGCACGGCGCCGCCATGGATCGTCGCGCCGTCATCGGTTTCATCGACCTGCACGCCCAGGGTGCGCAGGCCGGTTGCCATCGCAGCCAGACGGTCCGATTCCTTGACCCGCAGTTCGGCCGCGCCGCGCACCACCGTGTTGCCCTGCGCCGCTGCCGCCGCGACGAACAACGCCGGGAACTCATCGATCATGTCCGGCACCAGCGCTTCGGGAATCTCGGCACCGTGCAGCGGTGCGTAGCGCACCACCAGATCGGCCACCGCTTCCCCACCCTGCTCGGCATGGTTTTCTTCGGTGATGTCCGCGCCCATCAGGCGCAGCGCCGCCAGCAGCCCGGTACGGCGCGGGTTGAGGCCCACCGCACGCAGGCGCAGTTCGGAACCCGGGATGACGCTCGCCGCCACCAGGAAGAACGCCGCCGAGGAGAAATCGGCCGGCACCACGATATCGGTCGGGCGCAGCCGCTGGCCGCCACGCAGGCGGGCCTGGCCGGGCGAGAACGCGATATCCACGCCGAACGCGCGCAGCATGCGCTCGCTGTAATCCCGGGTCGGGTGCGGCTCGGTGACGGAGGTTTCGCCATCGGCGTACAGACCGGCCAGCAGCACGGCGGATTTGACCTGCGCGCTGGCGACCGGCGAGGCGAACGCGATGCCGTGCAGCGCCTGCCCGCCGTGCACACGCAGTGGCGGGGTGCCATCGGCCTCGGTATCGATCTTCGCGCCCATCTCGGCCAGCGGACCGGTCACGCGGCGCATCGGGCGGCGCGACAGCGATTCATCCCCGACCATCACCGAGTCAAACGGCTGTGCAGCCAGCAGCCCGGCCAGCAGACGCATGCCGGTGCCGGCATTGCCACAATCCAGCGGGGCGCTCGGTGCCTTCAGTCCATCCACGCCGACGCCGTGCACGATGCGCTGCGAGGGCGACGGGGTGTCGATGCGCACGCCCATCTGCGAAAAAATCGCCGCGGTGGCGCGGGTGTCTTCGCCTTCCAGGAAGCCATCGATACGCGACACGCCATCGGCCAGCGCGGCAAACATCACCGAGCGGTGCGAGACGGACTTGTCGCCGGGAATGGTCAGGCTGCCCTGCAGGGGCTGGCCCTTGTGGGCGATCCAGTACGGAGATGCGGTCATCGGAAATCCTAGGGGGCGGGCCGCCGCGGCGGCGATGCAACGGTGTGCGGGAGGGGCCGCAGCGCCCCTGCGGGCGCCGGGCCGGGCGCAGCGCGCGAGGCGGCTACGCCGGTCGGATCAGGGCACGGCGACCGGATAGGAGCCGAGAATCTTGATCTGCGCCGAGTGGGCTTTCAGTTCGGCCAGGGCCGCCTGCATCGCCTCGTCGTCGACATGGCCGGCCAGATCGATGAAGAAGCCATACTCCCACTTGGCGTTGTGCGAGGGGCGCGACTCGATCCGGTTCATGCTGATGCCATGCCGTGCGAACGGGCTGAGCACATCGAACAGCGCACCGGGCTTGTCGTGGATGAACACCAGCACCGAGGTGCGGTCGTGGCCGGAGGTCGGGAAGATGTTGCGGCCGATGACCAGGAAGCGCGTGGTGTTGTCCGCGTCGTTCTGGATCGGCTTGGTCACCACCTTCTTCAGGCCGTACACATGCCCGGCGCTCTCGCCACCAATCGCGGCGGCATCATCGGCATTGCGGGCGCGGCGCGCGCCTTCGGCATTGCTGGAGACCGGAATCTTCTCGGCCTTGGGCAGGTGGGCGCGCAGCCACGAGGAGGTCTGCATGAACGACTGCGGGTGGCCGTAGACGCGCTCCACATCCTCCAGCCGGCCACTGCGCGACATCAGGTACTGCTGCACGCGCAGTTCCACTTCGCCGCAGATCTTCAGGTTGGAGGTCAGGAACATGTCCAGGGTGATCTGGATGGTGCCCTGCCCCGAGTTCTCCACCGGCACCACGCCGAAATCGGCGTTGCCCGCTTCCACTTCCTGGAACACTTCTTCGATGCTGGCCAGTGGTAGGCCCAGCGCCGAGCGGCCGAAGTGCTTGAGCACGGCCTGCTGGCTGAAGGTACCTTCCGGGCCGAGGTAGCCGATCTTCAGCGGCTCCTGCTGGGCCAGGCAGGCCGACATGATTTCGCGGTAGACGTGGACCAGCACTTCATCGCTGAGCGGGCCCTCGTTGCGGTCCACCACCATGCGCAGCACCTGCGCTTCGCGCTCGGGGCGGTAGTAATCCACCGCGGCAGCAAGCTTGCCCTTGGCCTTGCCGACCTGGTGGGCGAAGTTGGCGCGCTCGGCGATGAGTGCCTGGATGCTGCGGTCGATATGGTCGATCTTGGCGCGCACGTCCGACAGCACGGGCGCGGCAACGGCCGGCGCGGCGTCGCGCTTGGCGGCTCTGGCCTTCTTCGCGGGGGCAGCCGCCTTGGGCGGGGTCGGCGCTGGCTTGGCAGCCTTGGGCTTGGCGGGGTTGGTGGCCATCTGGGGTCCAATTGCAGTGGGGCGGCGGGCGCCCCGGGAAAAACGAATGCGTCAGCCGTTGCGCTGCTGGAAATCGCGCATGAAGGCGGCCAGCGCCTGCGCGCCCTCCACCGGCATGGCGTTGTACAGCGAGGCGCGGATGCCGCCGACCGCCTTGTGGCCCTTCAGCGCCAGCAGGCCGGCGGCTTTGGATTCACTGACGAAACGCGCATTGAGCGCCTCGTCGGGCAGGAAGAACGGGATGTTCATGCGCGAGCGTGCGGCCGCGACGACCTCATTGCGGTAGAAGCCGCCGGACTGGTCGATCGCCTCATAGATCAGGCCCGACTTGACCGCATTGCGGCGGGCGAATGCTTCCACCCCGCCTTCGGCCAGCATCCACTGGAACACCAGGCCGGCCAGGTACCAGTTCCAGGTGGGCGGGGTGTTGAGCATGGAATCGCGCGCAACGTGCGAGCGGTAATCGAAGATGTCCGCACGCGGCTGGCCGCTGCGCTCAAGCAGGTCGCGGCGCACGATCACCACCGACACGCCGACCGGGCCGAGGTTCTTCTGCGCGCCGGCATAGATCAGGCCGTACCTGCTGACATCCAGCGGCTCGCTGGCGATCGAGGAGCTGAAATCGGCGAACAGCGGCACCTCACCCACGTCCGGGGTGTCACGGAACTCCACCCCGTGGATGGTTTCGTTGGCGGTGATGTGCACGTAGGCCGCGTCATCGGAAAGCTGCCAGCTGGCGCGCGCCGGGATGTCGTGGAAGCCGTTGGCTTCGCTGCTCGCGGCGACGTTGACCGTGACGTAAGGGCTGACCTGCTTGATCGCGGTCTTGCCCCAGTGCCCGGTGAGCACGTAATCCACGGTCTGGCCGGGCTGGGCGAAGTTGAGCGCGAGCAGGGCCTGCTGGGTGGTCGCGCCACCGGCCAGGAACAGCACCGCGTAGTCGTCCGGGATGCCGATCAGGCGACGCAGATCGGCCTCGGCCTGGGCGGCGACGGCCATGAACTCCGGGCCGCGGTGGCTCATTTCGACAATGGAGGCGCCCGCGCCGTTCCACTCCAACATCTCTTCCTGCGCCTGGCGCAGGACCGATTCCGGCAACGTTGCAGGGCCGGCACTGAAATTGAACGCGCGCGTCATGTCACACCTATGGGGCAAGACCCCTAGTATGCCGCAGCGCACCAGCCTTTAGGCCTTGCAGCACAAGGCGAATTTGGTTGCAAACGAATCTAATGGCCCACGCGAGACGTGCCTGGTTGCCGGCCAGCGGCCGGCACTACCTCGCCCCGAACCAGAGCAGCCCGCTCAGCGCTGCGGCCAGCAGCAACGCACTGGCCAGCAGCCACGGCCAGCGGCTCACGCGTTTGGGCGCGGCCACCGGTTCCGGGCGCTGGCGTGCGTCGAAGCCGTCGTCCTCTTCTTCGATCACGATGCGCTTGCGGCCGTCGTGCGGGACTTCGAGCACGAAACGGTGCTGGGCATCGAAGACCAGCTGGTCACCCGGCTGCAGCCAGCAATGGCGAACGGTGACGCCATTGACCCGCGTGGACTCACCCGCCCCCAGGTCGCGCAGCAGCAGACGCTCGCCGTGCTGTTCCAGGCGGGCGTGCTGCTCGGCGAAGGCGGGGTCATCGATCACGATGTCCGCTTCGGGTCCGCGGCCGATCACGCGCGGCCGGTCCAGCGTGAAGCTGCGCCCGTGGTGCTGGCCGCCGACGCCACGCAACAGGCGCTGGTCGTCGCCGCCCTCATCGCTGCGTGGCGGCGCATGCGCGACCGCTTCGCAATCGCCCTGCACCACCATCTCCACGCCGTCGGCGTAGACGGCGTCGCCAGCGCGCAGCAGCGCCATCCGGCGCACCGGGCGGCCGTTGACGTGAATGCCGCGGATGCCGTTGGCGACCTGCAGCCACAGGCCGCGGTCATCCAGGCAGAACTGGGCCAGCAGCAAGGTGCCGGGGGTGTCATCGCCAAGCCGGACGGTGCCCGATGCATGACGCACGATGCGCTGCACCCCGGGCCGCAGGGGCTGGTCGGGATGTTGGCGGTGAGTAAAGTGAACTAGCAGGTTCTGCACGCGGCGCAGCCTAGCAGGTTGAATGTCAGGGAAGAAGAAGTGTGACGCAGACCTTGGAGTTGTGCCTGAGGATGCGCACAATGCACGCCCAAATCCGCGCCGTTGTCCGCCAGGAGGCTGTATGTCCACCATCGATATCCGTCACGCCCACGCCCTGCCCGCCGAAAATGCGCGCAAAGCCATCGAAGAAGTCGCCGCCAAACTGTCCGAGCGTTTCGGTCTGCAGTCCAACTGGGTGGGCGACGTGTTGAACTTCAGCGGCTCCGGCGTGGACGGCGCGATCGCGCTGCAGCCCGGCCAGGTGCAGGTCACCGCCAAACTCGGCTTCCTGCTCTCGGCCATGAAGGGCATGGTGGAAAGCGAGATCCAGCGCGTCCTGCAGGAAAAGCTCGGCTGAACCGACGCCCGGCCCGGCGCTGCACTGGCGCCGGCCATCACATCGCTTGAAGCCGGCGATGCATACGATCCAAGGGTGTCCACCCAAGGGATCGCCCCATGAATTCACCCAACGACTTCGACGATCGCATCCCCGGCGAGAAGCCCTCGCTGCAGGATCAGGCCGAGCGCTTCTCGCGCAAGCTGACCGATTCGGCCCAGCAGATCTGGCTGGCCGGTCTGGGCGCCTTCGGGCGTGCGCAGGCCGAAGGCAGCCGTGTCTTCGACAACCTGGTCAAGGAAGGCGAGAACATCGAGGCCCGCAACCGCGAGCAGACCGGCGATACGCCGCGCTGGCGCGACAATGTCGAGGAACACCTCGGCGAGGCCCGCGAAAAGGCCAGCGGCACCTGGGACAAGGTCGAGAAGGCCTTCGATGACCGGGTCCAGGGCGTGCTCAAGCGTCTGCACATCCCCACCGCCGAGGATGTCGCCGCGCTCAATGCCCGGATCGACGCGCTCAACACCCGGGTCAACCGTGCCGAGGCCCGCAATGCCTCGCCGTCGGCCGATCCATCGCCGGGCACGCACCAGTCGCCGACCTCCGACGCCTGAACTGACCCGCTGCGTCGATTGTTGCAAAGCAGCACGACTTTGTTGACAATCGAAATCGACCCGCCAATCGCTTCCACCGCCGTTTGTTCCCTCCCCTCACGGCTCTGGATTGGCGGGTTTTTTGTGGGCGCTGCTACCGCAAGGCCCCGCAAAGTGAGACGGCCGTCACCGACGTGACCGCCGGATGCAAACCGCGCCGACAACGACGCGCCGCAGACGTGCAAAGGCGCATATAAACTGTCTATCGCACTTCCCTGTTCATATCCCCCTGCATGCTCTCCTGGATTCTGGCCCTGCTGTTGGCCCTCATCGTCTGGTTCCTGGCCACGGCCTACTTCTGGCTGATCAAACGGAAGCGCAAGGAGACTCAGCTCGGCCTGAATGCCTTGGCCGGCATGCACTGGCGCGAGTTTTCCCTGATCGTCCGGCGCGCGATGCACGAGCAGCGCGGGCTGCAGGATGTACCGGACGAGACCGCAGACAGCCGGGAGCCGCGCAGCGATTTCCTGATGCACGACGGTCCGCAGCGCTGGCTGCTCTCCTGCAAGCATGGCCGCGCCTACCGGATCGGCACGGCGGCCGTGAACGAACTGGGTGCCGCCGCGCGCCTGGCCGGTGCCCGTGGCGGCATCCTGATCACCGAGGGCAAGGTGGAGCGCGATGGACGCATCGCCGCTGAGAAACAGAGCGTCGAGGTCCTCGATGGCCCGCTGCTGTGGCCGTTGCTGAAGCCCTACCTGCCGGGCGACATGGAGGCCCGGGTCGAGGCCGGTGCCCGTGGCGAAGCCCTCCGCCGTATCTCGATCGCGGCACTGGGCGCGGCGACGTTGGGCCTGATGGTCGGGCTGGGCTCGCTGACCGCCGGGCTGGAAAAGGAGTGGGCCGACGATGAAACCGCGGCGGCCGCGCCGGCTGCAGCGAAAGCACCCGCGCCGGCCGGCACCCAGCCCACTGCTGCGACGCCTGCCCCGGCAGCCCCGCAGGCCGCTGGCGGCGCGGCCGACGCCGCTCCGCCTGCAATGGAAGCGAACCCGGACGACGCCACGTTGGACCGCTACCAGCAGGAGCTGTCACGCAACGTGGCCAGCCGCTCCGGCGTGGCCAGTGGCATCTGGCTGACCCGGCAGACGCTGGCGATCAACCGCACCGGCGAGATCGACACGATCTGGCCGCTGATCTGCGAGGAAGTGACCCGCTACCCGGCGCTGCGCACCGTGCGCATCCAGCTCAACCCGCGCCCCGGCGTGGATGAGCCGGTCCGCTGGCGGCAGTGCACCACGCTGTAAGGCTCAGCGCGCGCCCGGCGAGAACCGGGCGACCAGATCGTAGGCATCGCCCAGGAACATCTGCCGCACGCAGGTGATCGGTTGCTCGCCGCGCCAGGTGAGGCGGTCGATCACCAGGCACGCCGTGCCGGGTTTGACCTGCAGCAGCGTCGCGGCCGCCTCATCCGCGCCCCAGGCACTGATCCGGTGCTGCGCGCGCGTCCAGGAGACGTTCTGCAGCAGCCAGCTGCCTGGCGCGGTCGTCTCGAAATCCACCTCCAGCACCTCCGGCACGCCGACCGGGCTGATCAGGCGGTGCTCCAGCGCCAGCGGCCGGCCATCGGCCAGATGCAGGCAGCGGATCGCCAGCAGCTTCTCGCCGCCGGCCAAGGTGGTTTCTTCGGCCACCTGCTCGCGCGGGCGCCGGTAGGCACGCTCCAGCAGCTGGTAGGCATAGACGTGCCCGCGCGCTTCCACCGCCATCGCGATATCAGGAATCTCCAGCGCCACCTGTTCCAGGTGCGGCGGCTGGCGCGCGACGAACGAGCCCGCACGGCGGCGGCGCTCGATCATGCCGCTCTCGGCCAGCGCGGTCAGCACCTTGTTCACGGTCATCCGCGAGCAGCCGTACTGCTCCATCAGTTCGTGTTCGTAGGGGATGCGGAAGCCAGGCGCCCACTGTCCACTGAGGATGCGGCTTTCCAGATCAGCACGGATGCGCTGATTGAGGGTTGCTGCTTTCTTGCCCGTCACTCTGGATTCCTGCATGGGAGGGCCGGATCAGACCCTCAACAACGGTCGAAGTGCCGCGGCGAACCGTGCGGCCACCGCCTCGCGTTGCGGGTGGCGACCGTCACGGACCCACTGGCGCCCTTGGCGCCACACCGATCGCACGGCGCCATTACGTGCGGCGAACACCCAGCTGTCAAGCAAGGCATCACCGTCGCGGGCGATCAGCGCCGGGTGGTCCGGATCGAGTTCGACGATGTCGGCCGGTGCGCCTGCCTGCAGTCCGGTGGTCACGCCCAGGGCCTGCGCAGCACCGTTCAACGACTGTTCGTACAGCCAGCGGCCGGTGGACTGCCCATCGCCCGGGGCCAGCACGTTGCGCCCGCGCAGTTGCAGGCGCTGGCCGTACTCGAGCAGGCGCAGCTCTTCGGCGGCGTCGATCAGCACGTTGGAATCCGAGCCCACGCCGAACCGGCCGCCGGCACGCGCGAAGGCCTGCATCGGGAACAGACCGTCGCCCAGGTTCGCCTCGGTGATCGGGCACAGCCCGGCCACCGCACGGCTGGCGACGATCTGCTGCATCTCCACCTCGGTGATGTGGGTGGCATGCACCAGGCACCAGCGCGCATCCACCGGCGCGTGTTCGTACAGCCACTGCACCGGCCGCATGCCGCTCCAGGCGACGCAGGCATCGACCTCGCGGGTCTGTTCGGCGATGTGGATGTGGACGGGTCCGGTGTTGAGCGGCAGCAGCGCGGACAGTTCCTCGCCGGTCACCGCGCGCAGGCTGTGCGGGGCGAAACCGAGCACCGCATCGTCCTGGTCCTGCAGCGCGCGCGTGCAGCCCTGCAGCAGCGCGGCAAAGCCGTCCACGTCGTGGATCAAACGGCGCTGGGCCGGGTTCGGCGCGGCGCCACCGAAATCGGCATGCGCGTAGAACACCGGCAGCAGGGTCAGGCCGATCCCGCTGGAGCGGGCGGCGGCGGCGATGCGCTCGGCCATTTCGGCACGGTTGGCATACGGCGCGCCGTCCGGGCCGTGGTGCAGATAATGGAACTCGCCGACCCGGGTGAAGCCCGATTCCAGCATCTCCACATAGGCCTGCTCCGCGATCGCCTGCATCGCCTCGGGCTGCAGATGCGCCAGGAAGCGGTACATCAGCTCGCGCCAGCTCCAGAAGCTGTCGCCGCTGTTGCCGCCGATCTCGGTCAGCCCGGCCATCCCGCGCTGGAAGGCGTGGCTGTGCAGGTTGCCCAGGCCCGGCAACGCGATCGCCAGCGCGGTATCGCCCGGCTCGGCCGACACACCTTCGGTCACCTCGAGGAGCGTGCCACCCTGGCTGAGGATGCGCACATCGCGCGCCCAGCCGTGTGGCAGCAGCGCGCGGGCAGCGTGGAAACGAAGGATCGGTGCGGGGGTGGCTGGCATCACTGGACATCCCGGAAGAGGCGTCTATATTGTATAGACATATACACCGATGTGGTTGCTGCCATGCACTGTGACACCCTCTGGTACCACGCCAACCTGATCACCGTCGACGGCCCGGGCCTGGGCGTGATCGAGAATGGCGTGATCGCCGCGACCGATGGGCGCATCATGCATGTCGGTGCGGCCGGTTCTGCCGATCACCTGCAGCCCGCCCAGCGCATCGACTGCGCCGGGCGCTGGATCAGCCCCGGTCTGATCGACTGCCACACCCACCTGGTCTATGCCGGCAACCGTGCCGGGGAGTTCGAACAGCGCCTGCAGGGCGTGAGCTATGCCGACATCGCCCGCGCCGGCGGCGGCATCGTCTCCACCGTGCGTGCCACCCGCGCCGCCAGCGAGGCCGACCTGCTCGCCGCCAGCCTGTCCCGGCTCGATGCCATGCTGGCCGAAGGCATCACCACGCTCGAGATCAAATCCGGCTACGGGCTGACCCTGGCCGACGAGACCAAGCAGCTGACGGTCGCGCGCGAACTGGGGCGGCAGCGCGCGGTCGAGATCGTGCCGACCTTCCTCGGCGCGCACGCGATCCCGCCGGGCCGGCAGGCGCAGGAATACATCGACGAGGTCTGCAACGTCATGATTCCGGCCGTCGCGGCGGCCGGGCTGGCCGAGGCGGTGGACGTGTTCTGCGAGAACATCGCCTTCAGCGCCGCACAGGCCGAGCAGGTCTTCCTCGCCGCGCAGCAGCACGGGCTGGCGATCAAGATCCATGCCGAGCAGCTCAGCAACCAGCACGGTGCCGCCCTGGCGGCACGTCACGGCGCACTGTCGGCCGACCATATCGAACACCTCGACGCCGACGGCATCGACGCCATGCGCAGCGCCGGTACCGTGGCCGTGCTGCTGCCGGGCGCGTTCTATTTCACCCGCGATACCACCCTACCCCCGATCGCCGCACTGCGCGCCGCCGGCGTGCCGCTGGCGCTGGCCACCGATTCCAATCCCGGCACCTCGCCGCTGACCAGCCCGCTGCTGGCGATGAACATGGCCGCCACCCTGTTCCGCATGACCGTGGCGGAGTGCATCGCCGGCTTCACCCGTGAAGCGGCGCGCGCCCTTGGCCGCCAGGACCGGATCGGCCGGCTCGCCGTCGGCCTGGACTGCAACCTCGCCCTGTGGGACATCGAGGCGCCTGCCGACCTCGTCTACCGCATGGGTTTCAACCCTCTGCACAGCCGCGTGATGCGCGGCCAACCCGTCTGAATCTAGTGATGTCTGGAGATTTCATGAGCACTACCCTGACCCTGCACCCCGGCGCCGTCACGTTGGCGCAATGGCGCGCGATCCATGACGGCGCGCGGGTGCGGCTGGACCCGACCTCGGCCGCGGCCGTGCTGCGCAGTGCGCAGACCGTGGCCGACATCGTCGCCAAGGGCGCGCCGGTGTACGGCATCAATACCGGCTTCGGCAAGCTGGCCAGCGTGCGCATCGAGCGCGACGATCTGGAAACCCTGCAGCGCAATATCGTGCTTTCGCATGCCGCCGGCGTCGGCGAGCCGATGCCGGCGCCGGTGGTGCGCCTGATGATGGCGTTGAAACTGGCCAGCCTGGCCCAGGGCGCCTCGGGCATCCGCCCGCAGACGCTGGCCCTGCTGGAAGCCTTCCTGCAGCACGACTTCATTCCGGTGATTCCGTGCCAGGGCTCGGTCGGCGCCTCCGGCGATCTGGCCCCGCTCTCGCACCTGGCGAGCGTGATGATCGGCGTCGGCGAAGCCTTCGTGGCGGGCGAGCGCCTGCCGGCGGCCGAGGCGCTGGCCAAGGTCGGCCTGGCCCCGCTGGTGCTGGGCGCGAAGGAAGGCCTGGCCCTGCTCAACGGCACCCAGTACTCCACCGCCTATGCACTGGCCGGTCTGTTCGCGATCGACACCGTGTTCCGCGCGGCGTTGGTCACCGGCGCGCTCTCGGTGGAAGCGGCCAAGGGTTCGGACACCCCGTTCGACCCGCGCATCCACAGCATCCGCGGCCAGCGCGGACAGATCGCCACCGCCGCCGCGCTGCGTACCCTGATGCAGGGCTCGGCGATCCGCGAATCGCACCGCGACAACGACGTGCGCGTGCAGGATCCGTACTGCCTGCGCTGCCAGCCGCAGGTGATGGGCGCCGCGTTCGACGTGATGCGCCAGGCCGCCACCACGCTGGCGATCGAAGCCAACGGTGTCTCCGACAATCCGCTGGTATTCACCGATACCAACGAGGCGCTGAGCGGTGGCAACTTCCACGCCGAGCCGGTCGCTTTCGCGGCGGACATGCTGGCGATGGCCGTGTGCGAGATCGGCTCGATCAGCGAGCGCCGCACCGCGATGCTGGTCGACCCGGCCCTGTCCGGCCTGCCCGCCTTCCTCACCCCGAAGCCCGGCTTGAATTCCGGCTTCATGATTCCGCAGGTCACCGCCGCGGCGCTGGTCTCGGAAAACAAGCAGCGCGCCTATCCGGCCAGCGTCGACTCGATCCCGACCTCGGCCAACCAGGAAGACCACGTCTCGATGGCCGCACACGGTGCGCGCCGCCTGATGGCGATGGCCGAGAACGCCGCCAACGTGATCGGCATCGAGCTGCTGGCCGCTGCACAGGGCTGCGATTTCCATGCCCCGCTGCGCTCCAGCGATGCACTGGAAGCCGTACGCCAGCGCCTGCGCGCGCAGGTGCCGACGCTGGAAGACGACCGTTACTTCCACCCGGACATGGTGGCCGCGACCGACCTGGTGCGCAGTGGCGTGCTGGCTGCCGGGCTGGACGACATCCTGCCGCCACTGGAGCCGCTGGCATGACTTCCCAACCGGATTGGCTGCAGATCCACCGCGGCGATGTGCCGTTGATCGTCAGCTTCCCGCACACGGGCACCGAGCTGCCCGATGCACTGGCCGCGCAGTTCGTCTCGCCGTGGCTGGCCCGCCGCGACGCCGACTGGTGGGTGCATGAGCTGTACGCCTTCGCGCAGCAGATGGGCGCCACCACGGTGCGCACCGCGGTGTCGCGCTCGGTCATCGACGTCAACCGCGACCCCAGCGGCACCTCGCTGTACCCGGGCCAGAACACCACCGGCCTGTGCCCGCTGACCACCTTCGACAACCAGCCGCTGTACCGCGATGGCCACGGCCCGGACGAGGCGGAGATCGCGCGCCGCCGCGATACCTGGTTCGCGCCTTACCACGACGCCCTCGCGGCGGAGGTCGCGCGACTGCGTGCCCGGCACGGCACCGTGGTGGTGTACGACGCGCACTCGATCCGCTCGCACATCCCGCACCTGTTCGATGGCCAGCTGCCACAGTTCAACCTCGGCACCAACGGCGATACCACCTGCGACAACGCGTTGACCGACGTGGTCGACAATCTGTGCGCGATGAGCGGCATGAGCCATGTGCGCAACGGCCGCTTCAAGGGCGGCTACATCACCCGCCATTACAGCGACATCCCCGGCGGCGTGCACACGCTGCAGATGGAGCTGGCCTGCCGCGGCTACATGCACGAGCCCGAGGCCGTGGATGAGCACAGCTGGCCCACGCCATTGGATCCCGATCACGCCGCCCCGCTGCGCGCCACGCTGCAGCAGGTGCTCGATGCCTGTCTCGACTTCGCTACGTCCCGGAGTGCTGCATGACCCGTCTCGATTCCACCCGCACCATCCTCGCCCCGACCGGCACCACGCTGACCTGCAAGAGCTGGCTGACCGAAGCCCCGCTGCGCATGCTGATGAACAACCTGCACCCGGACGTGGCCGAGCGCCCGCAGGAGCTGGTGGTCTACGGCGGCATCGGCCGCGCCGCGCGCGACTGGGAGAGCTACGACAAGATCATCGAGACCCTGCAGCGGCTCGAAGATGACCAGACCCTGCTGGTGCAGTCGGGCAAGCCGGTCGGCGTGTTCCGCACCCATGTGGATGCCCCGCGCGTGCTGATCGCCAACTCCAACCTGGTGCCGCGCTGGGCCAACTGGGACCACTTCAACGAGCTCGATAAGAAGGGCCTGGCCATGTACGGCCAGATGACCGCCGGCAGCTGGATCTACATCGGCGCCCAGGGCATCGTGCAGGGCACTTACGAGACCTTCGTGGAGATGGGCCGCCAGCACTACAACGGCAGCCTGGCCGGCAAGTGGCTGTTCACCGGTGGGCTGGGCGGCATGGGCGGCGCACAGCCGCTGGCTGCGGTGATGGCCGGCGCCTCGTGCCTGGCGGTGGAATGCCGCAAGAGCAGCATCGAGATGCGCCTGCGTACCGGGTATCTGGACACCTGGACCGACGACCTCGACGAAGCGCTGCGCCTGATCGAAGAGTCGTGCACCGCCAAGAAGCCGCTCTCGGTCGGCCTGCTCGGCAACGTCGCCGACGTGCTGGACGAGCTGCTGATCCGCGGCGTGAAGCCGGACCTGCTGACCGACCAGACCTCCGCGCACGACCCGGTCAACGGTTACCTGCCGCAGGGCTGGACGGTGGAAGAATGGGACGACAAGCGCGTCTCCGCGCCGAAGGAAGTGGAAGCGGCCGCGCGCGAATCGATGGCCAACCACATCCGCGCCATGCTCGGCTTCCACTCGCTCGGCGTACCGACCGTGGATTACGGCAACAACCTGCGCCAGATGGCGCTGGAAGAAGGCGTGGAAGATGCCTTCGACTTCCCCGGCTTCGTGCCCGCCTACATCCGCCCGCTGTTCTGCCGCGGCATCGGCCCGTTCCGCTGGGCCGCGCTGAGCGGCGATCCGGAGGACATCGCCAAGACCGACGCCAAGGTCAAGGAACTGATCCCGGACAACCCGCACCTGCACCGCTGGCTGGACATGGCCGCCGAGAAGATCAAGTTCCAGGGCATGCCCGCGCGCATCTGCTGGGTCGGCCTGGGCGATCGTGATCGACTCGGTCTGGCCTTCAACGAGATGGTCGCCAATGGCGAACTGAAGGCGCCGGTGGTGATCGGCCGCGATCACCTGGATTCGGGCAGCGTCGCCTCGCCGAACCGCGAAACCGAAGCCATGCAGGACGGCTCGGATGCCGTCTCCGACTGGCCGCTGCTCAACGCCCTGCTCAACACCGCCAGTGGCGCCACCTGGGTCTCGCTGCACCATGGCGGCGGCGTCGGCATGGGCTTCTCGCAGCACTCGGGCATGGTCATCGTCTGCGATGGCACCGACGCGGCGGCCAAGCGCATCGCCCGCGTGCTGTGGAACGACCCGGCCACGGGCGTGATGCGGCATGCCGACGCGGGGTATGCGATCGCGGTGGACTGCGCGAAGGAAAAGGGGCTGGATCTGCCTGGGATTCTTTGAGTGCGCGCGGAGGAACGGTACGCACCCGCTGCAGGACGGTGCGCCGCCGGCTGGAATGACTCCGCCAAACGTACGCTCTGACGTCCTCAATTTGGTCGCTTTTAGAACCAGTTGCCTGTCTAATGTTTCTGGGAAGACCTCGCGCCGCCCATGTGGCGGCAAGTCTCATCGTTCAACGTTGATGGATCACCATGCTGAACTTTCCGGAAAACTCCTTAGCGTTTCACTTGGAAGCGTTCTTGCAAAATGCAAGAACACATCAAGATCAAGAGCTGACGTTGCCTGCCCAGCTATATCTTGATGGCGGCTTAGGAAGTGCCGCACAGGCAGTTCAAGTCTTATCTCAGCTATCCATCGACACCGACCAAGATCTTTCAATACAGGTTAAAGATGAGGCGCTTGCGACAGAGCCAAGCCGGCGCCGCCTCGCTGAGACGCTACATGGCATGGCCGCATTGTACTTTGCGAACAGCGCCGCACTTTCAGATACAGTAATTTCCCGACGAGATCTCCGCCAGACGCTCGTGCCGCGATTGCTGGCCATGAGATCACAGAACTACAAGACACTTGACCAGAAAAAATCTGCGTCCCTGTGCTTTCTCATGGGATCGAAGAATGAATTCCTACCCTCTGTGTACTCAGCATCAGAACCACGCACAGTTCGGTCACGATCAGAATTTTTGATCGCTTTTCGCAGAATGCTCAACAGTCTTGATCCAGAGAGAGATGAGAGCTTTCTCACAGAGGGCGCGGAGAATTACCTCAACACCTTGGTACACGAACTATTCCTGAATGCAGACGAGCATGGCTCAATCGACGCTTACGGAAATCGGCTGCGCCAGGGCATGCGAGGCATACACATGCAGCTCACCAGCATGGTGTCCGCGCCAGACGTAGCTCGCGACGCCGGCGAAGACAACGCACTAAGATTCTATTTGGCCACACTCCCTCTACATGGATCATTCGAATCTGAAGATAACGCAACTCTTCTCGAGATGAGCGTATTCGATACCGGCCCCGGCATGGGCCTAAGTTGGCTATCAAGGATTAGCGACGCAAAAACGTACGACGATTTTGAGTTGGAGGAAGAACTTGAGGCAGTAAAGACCTGTTTTAAGAAGCAGGCGACCACTCGTTCAAGCGTCGTCCGTGGACAAGGCCTTCCAACTGTCCTTAGAGCACTCAATAGGCTTAACGCCTTTATGACTGTCCGGACAGGAAGGACAAGCCTCTACCAAGATTTTTCACTAGTGGATTCCGACGAGTTTCATCCCTATCAGCGATTCTCTAATGAGGAACTACCCCTCATCAGCGGAACGTCTTTCACGATATGGTTTAGGATCAAATAACGCATGGACGCGCCAGCGGATTTCTACTACTTCTCCGTGCCAGCAAGTCACGGCGGCCATTACGCATTCGTCTTTAGCCCGAACGCCGGGCTTTTCTCGTTTCAACTGAATGCCATTTCCTTTGGCGCGTTCAACACCCCGGTTGCGCCTGACGCAATTGTCATAGTGGGGCCTGACTTAGACCCGACTACCACACTAGCGAAGCTCCGGGAATCGAATGCAGAGAGCGAAGCTGAAAGTGTCAAAGAGCGCCTTGCCAATCACACTCCACTGATTTACCTGGCCCTGAGTCCACTGAGCCTCGGGAAAGATGTTGCCGAGGTCGTGTTCCCGGAGTCGACGATGCCGCCGCATCTAGCTCAAACCATCAGGGACCGTTCATGGGTGCGTGACGGCCTTGCTCAAGTTTTCTCACCTGAGCTAGTCATCCACCGCGCGCCACCCGGCCACGCATTTCTCAAGCCTTCTGGCGAGTCTTCGACGACCTTCCTGAAACCTGAATTTGCACTAAGCACTTCGCCGAGAGTGTCATTTGTTGCCTTTTCAATTCTCAAGAAGATTTTCGACGGAAATCAGGAGTACGCGCGAGTCTTGACGGTTATTTACGTCGACACGATGGCTATTTCTCCAGTTGCATTTGCTCTGCGAGAGCTCCTCCAGATGGGAGGATCAGAACAGACGATTCGCATAAGCAGCTTTCATTCATATGATGGCATGGAGAACATCTCCAACCCTATGCCAATGAGCTCGCTCTGTCTGATTTCTGCGTCATCATCAATGTCTCTTCAGGACAGATGGTTGAGGGACAAAGGAGTTTCACCTAGCGAGGTCATCACACTGGTCACCCAGACTTCCGCAAGGAACCCGGACCGCGCACTTTTCGCACTAGATATTGGAAGATCAGGAGATTCTGAGGGGCCGCAAGAACTCTGCATCAAGATCTATGGCGAGAGCTTCATTCCAGCACTCGAAACCCCGAAAAAGGTGCTACTCAGGTATGAGGCGCACAGGATAGATGTCGGCGAGGTGTTTGGTCTTCGCGATGAACAAGTATTTGATGTCTACACGCCAGACCGCATTTCGTCCGGCATGCAAAGGACGGTCAATGTCAATGGTCAAAATTTGATCAAGGCGGCCGACTTTACTAAGTGGGTGAAGCGAACGCTCCCACAGCTTCTGAGAGCTAACTGCCGCCATATCATTCATCAGAATGATCCATCATCCGCAGCGTTTGCCGACGAGCTCGCCGCGCAATGCGATCAGTTGTCAGGATTGCGGCCCATCTGCATTCCCGCCCACCTTGTCAGAAAAGAAAACATCGAGAAGACCTCCGCTATATTGATTTGCGCTGCGGTTGTTGGGAGAGGGTCAGACTTACTTCAAGTTAGCAGAGCGTTACGGGATTTACATGATGGACCAAGACTTTACATGGTCGGATTTCAGGTGACTGACACTCGAGAAGAGATCGCAACACTTCGGAACAATCTGAGATTCCGCGAGCCGTATCACTATGATTACGCAATGTATGCATCAATCGCTACGGGATCACAGCTATGGCATTCATTTAAGAAAGAGGTGGATCTCTATAGGTCCACAGAGCTATGCGATGCCGCGCCGCCAGGCGAACTGTCCACTCGAATCCAAGAGCTCGGAACCTCGTCATACACAGGCAAGCGAGCCCTGATGCCGTTTGGCAATTTGGCGGATACAAGCATGAAACTGCGTACAGGATTTGCATTCTGGCATCCAAAAAAGTATGAGCCGAAGGCCTATCATGCAGAGGTGATAGTGACTATCGCCGGAATTCTTCAGCGCGCCCGAGAGGATAAAAGGATATCGGAGGACAACAGACTTTCGTCCCCAACATTCCGCCATATCCTTTTGGATCCGGAGAACTTCGCTCGTTACAACGACGGAGTCATCCAGGGCGCCATACTCCGATGCGCTTATCCATCTGAGCTTGACTATCGTAGCGACTATTCTTCTAGCGACTTCATCGCGCAGCTTATCGTTCGACTCATTTCGAGGATGAATACGGAGCATGGAGAAGCCGCACTGGAATTCCTTGTAGCCCTATCAATTGGTCGCTTGAAGCTCCATTCCGACCATTTACATAAAACTATCGCGTCGATTGATTCGGCACCTGTCGAGAAGATGACGCGCAGGTTCATGCACTTGTTGATCGAGGCTCCCAAGACCGATCCCGCTGGCGAGGTTGAGTTCTGACGATAGTTAGAGCGCAAGCGGGGCCATATGGGCCTCGCTGCACCAGGGCGGCGTCGGCATGGGCTTCTCGCAGCATTCGGGATGGTCATCGTCTGCGACGGCACCGAAGCGGCGGCCAAGCGCATCGCGCGCATGCCGTGGAACGACCCGGCCACGGGTGTGATGCGGCGTGCGGATGCGGGGTATGAGATCGCGGTGGACTGCGCGAAGGACAAGGGGCTGGATCTGCCTGGGATTCTGGGCTGATATGGGTGGGCCCCGGCCGACGATAGGGGCCTTTCACGACCGGGGGTGACTTCCGCCGCATTGACCGGGGTGCCAGCGGTTCCTACTGTGCGGGCTCACCCACGCGGATGCCCGCAATGCATCGTTTCGCCTTTGTCGCGGTCCTGCTGCTCGCGGTATCGACGCCGTCCGGCACCGTGCGCGCCGCGGAGTTAGACGCCCGGATCACCCGGCAACTCCACACAAACGCAGCTCGCTATGGCATCGCCGGCCAGGCAGTGCTGATACGGCACAACGGCACGCTGCTTGCGCAGGCCGTCGCCGGAGAGGCCGACCTCACCACGCACCAACCGGTGATACCCGAGACGGTGTTCAACACTTACTCCCTGGCCAAACTGCTGGTCAGCGCTCTGGTCATGCAACGGGTGGAGGCCGGCAGGGTCGAGCTGGATGCACCGGCCAGCCGCTATCTTCCCGATCTGCCCGAGGCCTGGCAGGTGATCACCGTAAGGCAGTTCCTCAACCATGCGTCCGGTGTTCCCGAGTATTTCCAGTATCGGGAAGGTGAGGTGATCACCTCGCAGGGCAACCGGTTCCCGGCCACGGCAGCGGAGGTGTTCAAGGCACTCACCGGCACGCCACTGCAGTTCACGCCGGGCACTGCCAATCGGTATACGCAGACAAACTATCTGGTCCTCACCGCGCTGCTGGAAGCGCAGTACCAGCAGCCCTATGCGCAGATCGTCCAAGACCGCGTGCTGAGTCCGCTGTCGATGACGCACACCTCGCTGGGCCCGGCAACGGATGTGTCGCACGACAATGCCATCGCCTACATCGGCAAACAAGGCGCCCTGCAGCGCGAAGACGACATCTCCTGGCCATCCTATGCCTACGGGCATGCCGCACTGCATACCACCGTCGGTGATCTGGACCGCTTCCTGCTGGCCCTGACCCGCGGTGAGCTGGTGAGTCGTGCCACGCTGCAGCAGCTGTGGCAGCCACAGCTGCTGAGCAACGGACGACGCAGCGGCTTCTCCACGGGTTGGGAATTCGAAGAAAGCGGCGAGTACCGCTTGGTGGGGCATGACGGTGGCACGCGGGTACGTGCACGGATTGCCTTCCTGGACGACTTGGGCGGGGATACCTACAGCTTCCTCTACCTCACCAACGGCAGTGCGAAGAATGTGTGGTCGCGCACGCTGGTGGACAGCACCATGGCAGTGGTGGCCCCGATGCAGTTCCCTGGCGAGGCCCTGTCGGAAAGGCTGATCACCTACGCACTGGAGCCCCAGACGGTCGCACGCACAACCGCGTTGAACCAGTGGCTCATCACTACCGGGCGCAGTGGTCAGCCGATGCTGGAGCAGGACATCAACCGCGTTGGCTACGCGGTGGCCGAGAACCTGGGCCACGCCACCGCCGTGCACATCTTCACCCTCAACACCACGCTGTTCCCACGCTCGCCCAATGCCTGGGACAGCTTGGCGGAGACCTACTCCGCGATGGGGGACACGAAGCAGGCCAAACAGCTGTACGCCAAGTCGAAAGCCCTGGCAGCGGCCCGGTAGTGCCGGCCGCTGGCCGGCAACCACGCAATCATGGTTCTCACGCGACGGGATCGCGTAGATCCTGGCGAGCCGGCCAGCGGCCGGCACTACGGACATCCCGCCGTCGGCGTTCGTCACCCATACGCCCCACAAGGGTGACGAACTCGCAACATCCTGTTAACTTGCGCGCCCCACATGAAGTTGACAGGGTGCCACGGCGACGTGGGCGCTGTCCGCACTGATACCGCGCACGAATGACTGCCCTCCCGAATCGCTCCATCGCCCCTGCCCCATCCCTGCTCGCCGCTGCCTTGCTGGCCAGCCTTGCCGCCACCGACATCGCCCATGCCGCGCCCGCCGGTCAGGCGGTCACCCTGGATGCGGTGAACGTCACCGCCGCCGACGCCACCGAGGCGGCGCGCCGCGCGCTCGACCGGGTCCCCGGTGCAGGCAACGTGGTGGATCTGGCGCAGGTCGGCCAGGGCCGCATCGCCGGCACGGCCGATGTACTCGCCTACCAGCCCGGCATCAGCGCGCAGAGCGCCGGCAATGAAGGCGTCAAGGTCTCCATCCGCGGCTCGGGCCTCAACCGCGCGCCGGGTGCGCATGCCTCCGGCCTGTCGGTCTCGCTGGATGGTCTGCCGCTGACCGGCCCGGGTGGCACGCCTTACGAGCTGCTGGAGCCGCTGTGGCTGAGCCGCGTCGAGGTCCTGCGCGGCGCCAACGGGTTCGAGCGCGGCGCGCTGGCCTTGGGCGGTGCGGTCAACTACATCACCCGCAGTGGCCGCGATACGCCCGGGCTGGAGCTGCACTACGAAGCTGGCGCACGCGGCTACCAGAAGCGCGGGATCAGCCTGGGTGGCGTGCGGGACGCGGTCGATTACTTCATCGCCTACACCGACAGCGAGTACGACGGCTATCAGCAGCACGCTGCCGGCAAGGGCAAGGGTGCGGTGGCCAACCTAGGCTGGCAGCTCACGCCGGATCTGGAGACGCGCTTCTTCCTGCGCTACCGCGAGACCGATCACGAAACCCCGGGGCGCCTGACCCGCGCGCAGATCCGCAACGATCCCCGCGCCGCCAACCCGGCCAACGTGGCCATCGATGCGCGCCGCCCGCAGCCGGGCAGCACCTGGGTGGGCAACACCACTACCTACACGATCGATGAAGATTCGTCGCTGCAGGCCGGCCTCGTCTATCACAAGTACCCGATGGACTTGAACGAGAGCCTGTACCGCCAGCAGCTGGAGTACGCCAACCTCAACGGCACGCTGGACTACCGCCGCCGGCACGCGCTGTTCGGGCATGACAGCGTGACCACGATCGGCCTGCGCGTCACCCACGATCTGGATGCCAACGTGCGCGAGACCCTGCGCTTTGCCAGCAACGGCTACGCCGCCGGCACGCACACCCGCGACGTTGAGCATTACGGCACCGACAGCGTGCTGCACATCGGCAATGATCTGGCGCTGAGCGACACGCTGCGCCTGCAGACCGGCATGGCGTTGATCCACACCCGGCGCGATGTGCAGGTCACCTGGCCGGCGACGGCGGAGAAACTGTCCGAGCGCCAGTGGGATTACGCGCCGCGGCTGGGTTTCACTTGGCAGCAGACGCCGCAGACGCAGTGGTTCGGCAACCTGAGCCGCTCGGTGGAACCTGCGCATCCGTGGTCGATGATCTGGGGCTCGAACAAGTATTTCGCCGCCGGCAACGGTGCCTCCACGGGCCGCCAGCGCGCGCCGGTGAACCTGGACAACCAGACCGCGACCACGCTGGAACTCGGCGCACGCGGCGACAGCGCACTCGGCCGCTGGGAGCTGACCAGCTATTACGCTTGCCTCAACCACGAACTGCTCACCGTGGAAGTGCAGCCGGTGCCGAACCTGTTCATCGCCGAATCCAACGCCAGCCCGACCGTGCACCGCGGCATCGAAGCTGGTCTGGACAGTGCGCTGTGGCAAGGCGTCGGCGGGCGGCTGTCGTTGCGCCAGGCTTACACCTTCAGCGACTTCCGCTACCGCGATGATGCGCGCTTCGGCAGCAATCGCCTGCCCGGCCTGCCGCGCCACTACTACCAGGCCGAACTGCGCTACGACCACCCGGCCGGCTTCTACGCCGGGCTGAACACCGAGTACGCGTCGAAAATGTTCGTCGACTATGCCAACAGCATGGCCGCTGATAGTCACGTCATCTTCGGCACCCGCATCGGTTACGACGCCCCCGGTGGCCGCTGGCAGGCCTGGGCGGAGCTGCGCAATCTCACCGACCGCCACTACGCCGCCACGGTCACGCCGGGCTACGACGACGCGGGCAAGGATGTCGCGCGCTCGACGCCCGGTGATGGGCGTGGTGTGTACGCCGGGGTGCGTTGGCGCTTCGATTGAGCGCTGCGGACGGCGCGGTGCCTCACACCACCGCGCCGATCTGGAACATCGGCATATACAGCCCGAACACAGTCACCAGCGCACCGCCCAGCATCGCCAGCACGCCCAGCACGGCCGCCAGATGGGGGCGATACAGGCCGCCCGGGCCGCGAAACCACTGCAGCACCACCAGCACCGGCGCGATCCAGGCCCAGCCATACCCGTGGATCAGCGCGCGCGTGAGCCACGGCAGCGCCACGCCGAAACTGGTGAACACCTCCTGGAACTGCGGCACCACAAAGAACCCGATGGCGGTCATCACGATCGCGGTCAAGCCACTGCTCAGCACACCCACCGCCAGCAGGCCGTAGCCGCGCGAGGCAGGCGGGAGCGAGGCTCGTACCGCCACCGAGTAGGGATTGTTCATCGTCAACGCGCCTGCGCCCGCGCGATCGCCGCTTCGGCCAACGGTACCATCCGCGCATAACCTGCCGGCGTGGGATGCACGCCATCGGCGGCCAGTTGCGGGTCGAGGCCGCCGTCTTTGTTGGTCATGGCGGTGTGGTAATCCAGATAGACCAGCCCCTGCTGCTCCGCATACGCACGCAATGCCCGGTTGAGCGCCGTCACCTTGCCCGCAGGCTGCACGCCGGGTTGCCACGGGTAGTCGCTGACCGGCAGGACAGACGCCAGCACGATGCGGATGTTGTGCGCCTGCGCCAGTTCCACCATCGCGTGCAGATTGTCTTCGATCATCGCCTGCGTGGTCGGCCCGGTGTTGCCCGCGATGTCGTTGGTGCCGGCGAGGATGACCACCACCGCCGGCTTCAGGGCGATGACATCCTGCTGGAAGCGCAGCAGCATCTGCGCCGTGGTCTGCCCGGAGATGCCGCGGTTGACGTAGGGCTTGCCCGGGAAGAAACGCTCACTGCCGGTTGGCCCCCAGCCTTCGGTGATCGAGTCACCGTAGAACACCACGCGCTTGGTCCCCGGCGCGACGGGTGCCAATGCGGCGTTCTCGCCGCGGTAGCGCTGAAGCTGCGGCCAGTCCAGCAGGCGCTGCTGCATCTCTGTGACCTGCGCGGGCGTCGCCTGGTCGGCAGGCACCCGATACAGCGGATGGGTCGCAGGCGATTCCTGCGCGTGCGCACTCGGATGCAGGGCGCACGCGGCAAGCGTCGCGGCAAACACGGCGGAACGGATCAAGGCGGTCAAAGCGCGGCACTCCGGTTGCGGCAGGCCGACAGTCTCAGCGATCGGCGACCAGGGAAACAAGCTGCGCTGCGACGCGATCGAACGGGCCGATGTCACGCGTGGCCCGGCTCATCGCCACCGCGCCTTCGATGCTGGCGATGATCATGGTGGCAATGCCATTGGCCTGCTCGGGCGAGCGACCACCGCGGCTCAGCGCTTCGGTCAGCCGGGCTTCCCAGCGCGCGAATACCTCGGCCGCGGCCCGCCGTGCATCGTCGGGGGCATCGTCGATCGGCTCTTCGACCGCCGCCGCGAGCACCGGGCAGCCCACGTGGAAATCCGAACGGATCAAGCGCTCGCGCCACGCGGCCAGGAACAGGTGCAGCCCCTCGGGGGCCGCTCCCTGCAGGCAGGTATCGAGCAGCGCATCCACCTTGGCACCCGCCAATGTCGTGGCTTCGGCCAGCACCTGCTGCTTGCCGCCCGGGAAGTGGTGATACGTAGAACCGAACGGCGCCTGCGCGCGCCTGGCGACCTCGCGGACGCTGGAGGCATTGAGTCCGTAGGTGGCCAGCATTTCCGCGGCTGCAGCCACAACGCGCTGCGGTGCATCGGAATGACGTGCGCTCATGGGCCGGACTCCTTGCTAAGACGAGTGTCATAGATTAGCGTATTTGAATTATGACGACTGTTATAGATGAGCACCCACGCCCATGAATCTCTGGTTCCGCCTGCTGTTCCTGCTGCTGTCCTCGCCGTTCCGAGCCAAACTCACCGCCCCGCTGGCCGTGTCGCGACTGAGCTTCCGGGTGCTGCCCAACGACATCGACAGCAACCTGCACATGACCAACGGCCGCTATTGGACGATCTTCGACCTGGGCCGGCTCGATCTGGTATTCCGCATGGGCCTGGGCCGGGTGGCATGGCGCTCGAAGTGGGCCCCGATCGTCAGTGGCGGCAGCATCCAGTTCCGGCGCGAGCTCAAGCCGTTCCAGCGCTTCGTGCTGGAGACGCGGCTGGCCGGCTGGGTCGGCACGCGCATCATCATGGAGCAGCGGGTGCTGATCGGCGACGAGGAAAAGGTCGCCACGCGTGCCCTGCTGATCACCGGCATCTACGACCGCCGGCATCGCCGGTTCGTCTCCACCGATCAGATGATGGAGGCCATCGGCGCGCCCATCGTGCCTTCGCCGGAACTGAGCACGGCCGCGCAGGCGTTGCTTGCGGCGGAAGTGGCGATGAAAGAGGACTGAGGCTCGCGCTGGTCGCGCAGTGACAGGAGCGCTCAGGCGTCGCGCCAGGGAAGGATCTGCGCCTTGGTCATCATTGTCTGTTCGATCAGGCGCAGGCACTCCTCCCCCGGGCTGACCAGATACCACTGCGCGCTGTTGCGCAACAGCGGCAGATCGGCGCAGTGGTCGGTGTAGGCGACGCGCCACGGCGGCGGATAACCGCGCTCGGCCAGCATCGGAATCTTGTTCTCACCCAGGCAATGCCGCTCGCTGACCCACCCTCCCAGGCAGGGGCGCAGGGTGGAGGCGACCAATGGGACGTCCTGCAGACCCTCGCGTTCGAGCAGCGCCTGCGCCAGCGGCTCCCAACACCCCGTGGCGATGACCACCTGGTCGCCCTGCGCGAGATGGTCGCGCAGCCGTTCCACGCCCTGCGTCAGGAACACCGGCTCCGGTCCGCCAAACACCTCGTCGGCATGCGCGACCGCAAGCGCAGCCAGTGCCTCACCGCTACGTCCGAACGTGGCCATCCAGACCGCGAAGCGGACGGGCAGCCGCCGCGTGTGCGGCAGCGCCCAAAGCGGAACCAGCACCGGCAGCGCCAGCACCACACCGGCGATCCGCCACGGCTGGCGTCGCAGCAGCGTTTTGAAGAACCGGCTTGCGGTCTCCCATCCGGTCAGCGTCAAGTCGAAATCGAACACCACTACGTGAGGTCTGGACATCCGTGTCACTCCATTCAGAAGACGCCCTGCACCAGCAGTTTGTCGTCATCGGTCGGTGTGAGCACCAACCCGTAAGCCTCGTTTCTGCGATGGAAGCCTGCCGAGCAGATCGCGTCCCAGCCCTGCCCGCAATCCACCTCCGGATGCGCGGCAAAGACGGGCGTGCCCTCGTTGTCGGGCGCGGATGCGAGCCATCCGGCCTTGATGAGCAGCGCCTTGGCCTGCGCGTATGGCATGCCGACGGTGATGCCGATCTGCGTCCACGCTGCGGGCAGCGACGGTGCATCAGCGGCATGCACGTGGCCGGCAGACAGCAGGAGCACCACGGCCAGGAACATCGATTTCATCGGCATCACACCAACAACATGGCTGCACAGGATAAAGCGCAGAACCCATCAGAACCCATCCAGCGTCCGCAGCAGTGAGCCAAAGGTCAGATAGAACGAAGTGTGCCCACCCTGCGCGCGGCCGTAGCCGAGGAACACCGGTCCCAGGAACGTATCGGCACCGACGAACAGGCTGCCTGCGGTCTGCATGCCATCCAGGCTGACATCCTCGCGGCGCTGCCAGAATCCGCCCCACTCCACACTGCCGCCGACATACAACGGGATGGTCAGCAGCGAATCCGCGTGCGCGACGCGGCGGTAGTACACCACTCTCGCCAGCGCGGTCTGTGGCGCGAAGATGGATTCTTCCGGATAGCCGGACAGATTTCCCAACCCACCCAGGAAACCGTAGGTGGCCAGCAGATCATCGCCACCGTGTGCGGAGGAGGCGCGCAGGCCCCCCAGCCAGCGGTTGTGACCGTGCGCCCATGCCCCATCCCACTGCACCCGCGTGACCGCCGCCGAATTGTCGGCGCCCAGTGCATCGAGATAGTGCTGGCGCGTGAGCGACAGGCGCTGGCCGCGACTCGGGAAAGCCGAACTGTCGATCGAATCGTGCCGAAGCTGCCAACCGAGGCTGCCCATGTCCGCGCGGTAATTGCCCAGCTCGGTCGGGTTGCCGACGTCCAGGCGCAGGCGCTCACGGCCACGCTCGCCGAACAGCGCGATTTCCCAATCCGGATGTGGCGAATATGCCCAGCGTAGCCCGCCCAGCCACTGGCTGTAGCGGAACTCGGCGAGTGCGCCGCCGCGCATCAGGGCCAGGTCCAGATCGGTGGCGCGGTACTTGGCATAGGTGGACAGCGCATGCCGGCCACTGCTGCCGAACGGCCGGTAGTACTCGGCGAAGGCCTCTTCGACTTCGCCCAGCCCCACGCGCAGTTTCAGCTCCGCGCCCTGCTCGCTGAGGCCGGTACGGGTCAGCTCGGTGATGAGCTGGTAGTTGCTGCTGCCGTCGAAATCATCGGACAGGCGCAGCGCGAAATGCAGGAAATCCGGACCCCAACGTTTGTCCTGCGGTGCAAGCACCAGGCCCTGTTGCCCGTCGCGCTCTTCCAGCCGCCACTGCACCTGCTGGTAGCGGCCTTCGCCGTAGGCCGTGGCCACGTTCTGCTCCACGCGGTCCGGCGCCAGCGGCTGGCCGACCTCCGGCTTCAGGCGCTGCTCGATATAGCGCGCGGTACGTGTCTTATCGCGCAGCACATCGATGAAGGCCACGATCGGCGCTTCATATGCCGGCGGCCGATGCTGGCGCTGGAAGGCGGCGTAGCGGGTGTGATCCACCTGGAAGCGACGAACTGCCGCGACCTCGGCCTGCGTGGCCTGCTCACCGACGCCGACCGCCTGTGGTGAGCGGTTGAAATCCTGGCTGCCCATATCCCCCAGCGGTGGTGTGATCAGCAGATCCTGGGGGCCGAGCGTGGCCAGCTGCGCCAGTACTTCGCGCTGCATCAGCACGCTGGCCATCTGGTGGCTGATCGCCAAGGGTGAATCCAGCTGCGCTTCGGTCATCAGCGGCGAGCCGACCCGCGACACGATCAGCCGCTGCGCGCCCAGCCGCCGCGCTTCATCGATCGGCACGTTGTCGACCACCCCACCATCGACCAGCAGATGGTCCTCATAGCGCACCGGCGCGAACACGCCCGGCACCGACATGCTCGCGCGGATGGCCAAGGCCAGATCGCCCTGTGCGAACACCACCTTCTCGCCGCTGACGATATCGGTGGCGATGGCCCGGAACGGAATCGGCAGATGATCGAAGTCGCGCACCTGCCAGGTCGGCAGCAGCAGGCGGCGCAGCAGCATCTCCAGCTTCTGGCCCTGGATCAGCCCCTGCGGGAACGCGATCTTGCCGTTGCTCAGGCCTACTTCGACGCCGCCGAGCAGGCGCAGGTCATCTTCCTTGCGGCGCATGCTGCGCTCATCGCGTGGCGGTTTGTCGCGCAGCACCTCGGTCCAGTCGATCCGGTCCAGCACCGCCTCGATCTCGTCGGCCGTGTAGCCGGAGGCATACAAGCCGCCGACCACCGCGCCCATCGAGGTGCCGACGATGCAGTCGATCGGTACGCGCTCGCGCTCGAGCACCTTGAGCACGCCGATATGGGCCGCGCCGCGGGCACCGCCACCGCCAAGGACCAGGCAGGTGCGGGGGCGGTCGGGATCCCGCGTTGCGGAATCAACGGGCGCGGTAGCGGTCTGCGCCACCGCCATGAGCGGGGCGCACGCCAGCGCTGCCAGGACGAACAGCCAGCGGCTGCACCGACGCCGCGTGGCGGTACCGGTGGGTTGTAATGGAGTCTGCTGCATTCGATCCCTCATTCCCCGGTACCCGGCATCCCCTTGAAGCGCACTTTGCCTGCCGGGCCGGGCGAGGTCCACCCGTCGCGCGTCGGTCCGCTGTCCGCCATCTCAACGGCCGATGGGAAGAAAGCCCACCAGTGCCACGACCAGACAGACCAGGCCGCCAGCCAGCGGCAGATAGGTGGCCCATACCGGCGCCCCTTGGCCGATCGCGAAGGCGACGAACGCTTCCCGTATGCTTCGACCGGTCAGGAACGGAATGACGACCAGTGCCAGCAGGGGCAACAGCGACGCGAGCCCGAAGCCGAGCAATGCCGGCCGGTGATCGTTGCTGGCGAATCCGCCCAGCAGGTACAGGGCCAAGCCACTGAACAACCCCACGAAGAGCAGGATGTTGGCGGCCCGGATCGTGGTGCGGTGACGGCGCCGCAGCGCGGCCCGGGACCAGCCACGGTAGTGCGTCTGCAGTCCCCTCGCCCAGTACGCGACGAGCCATGTGGCGATGATGCCGCCGACGACACCGCTGCCCGCCGGTCCCCAAGACTGGATATCCATGCCTGCATCCTTGTGGTCTGATCCGAGTGTAATTCCATCCCCCGCCCAGGAATGCAGAACGGCCGCCCATTGAGGGCGGCCGTGGGTCTGATGCGAAGCGCAGCCGACTGACCAGCGGCGCTACCGGTGTCTCGCCTCAGTGCTTGGCCGGCGGCGCATTCTTCACATAGGTGTCGAACCAGGTGAGCATTTCCGACACCAGCTGCTCATTGGATTCCAGTGCGGTGTACCAGTGCGGTTCGTGCGGCAGCATCACCAGGCGGGTGGTGCCGCCATTGCCGCGAATCGCCTGGAACAGCTTGCGCGACTGGAACGGCTCGGTGCCCGGATTGGCATCATCCTCGCCGTGGACCAGCAGCAGCGGCAGCTTGATCTTGTCGGCGTAGAAGAACGGCGAGGCCTTCAGGTACACGTCCTGTGCCTGCCACACCGAGCGACGCTCGTTCTGGAAGCCGAACGGGGTGAACGTCTTGTTGTACGAACCACTGGTGGCGACCCCGGCCTTGAACAGGTCGGTATGCGCGATCAGGTTGGCGGTCATCAGACCCCCGTGGCTGTGCCCGGTGACACCGATCCGGTTGCGGTCGACCACGCCCAGCTCCACGGCCTTGTCCACTGCGGCCTTCGCATCGGCTTCAAGCTGTTCCAGATACGTGTTGTAGGCGGTTTTCGGGTCGCCGACGATCGGGAACGAGGCGTTGTCGATGATCGCGTAGCCGGCCAGCAGCATCAGCCGGTACGGCGCCAGGCGGGTGAAGGTCTGCTGCGAACCGGACACCTGCCCCGCCTGCGCCGCGTTGGCAAAGTCGGCCGGGTACGCGTAGAGAATCGCTGGGACGCGCTGGCCTTCCTTGTAACCCGGCGGCGTGTACAGGGTGAACGACAGGTCCACGCCATCGGCGCGCTTGTAGGTCACCAGGCGCTTCTTGATCTGACGCACTTCGGGGGTCGGGTCCACCAGGTGGGTCAGTGCGTCCGGCTTCGACGCGAACTGCGCTTCGCCCGGCGTGGCGGCGGCGACCCGCTCGCCCAACAGGCGCACGAACGCATTCGGCGCATCGGTCACCGACTGGTGCCACGTGAGGAGGTGGCCAGGCATCGCGCTGAAGCCGATGAACTGCTCATAGGCATCGGCATCGCTGCGGAACAGGCGCTCGGTTTTCAGGCTGCCGAGGTTGAGTGCATCCAGGAAGGGACGATCCCCCTGCGGCGAAGCACCCTGCCCGCGCAGGAACACGCTGTTGCCTTCCTGGCGCACCACGTAGGCGCCGTTGGGCAGGCGCTGGTAAACGAAATTGCCCGGGTCCTCGTACAACTCATCGCTGGAAAGATCCCACAGCAGGCGACCTTCCTGCTTCGGCTTGTCCACGTTGACGATGCGGGTCTGGCGCCAATGCCGGTTCTCGTCGTTCTCATCAAGGAAGGCAACGTCCGGCTGCGCGGTCCAGGCAAGGCCTTCGAAGCGCTGCGCGGTGCGGGCGATCTCCGTCGGCTTGGCGGTGAACGGAGCCTTGAGCATCAGCACGCGGTCGCGATGCGGGACGGTGACTTTCCAGTCGCCCTTGTCCAGCGCCTCGGCGTAGACCAGTGTGGCTGGATCGGTGGCGCGCCAATCGAAATCGCGTGGGCCTTCCGGCACGCCGTGTACCGGTACGCGGTCGGCCAGCGGCAGGCTGGCAATCGGCGTGCTGCGGCCGCTGGCGAGATCCAGCACCGCCACGTCATTGGCGAAACGCTGGTAGGTCACCGCGTGCGAGAACGGTGCCTTGAGCGTGCTGGTGAGCACATGCACGCCATCCGGTGCGGCCCCGACGCTGTCCAGCAACGCCGGGGCACCCACGGTGCGCACGGTGTTGGAGGTGGTATCCACGACCGCCAGCTGCGACTGGCCGTAGTACGCGAACATCGCCTCGTCGTGGGCACTGGTCAGCGTATCGCGGGCTTCGTAGGTGCTGCTTTCGCCGGCCGTGCCCAGCGACTCCTGGATGTCCGGGCCGATCGCACCGTCCGCAGACGGTGCCGGGCCCTGCGTGGCAGGCACCAGCTTGACCAGCAACTGCTGGCTGCCACCGAGCCACTGCACGGTGCTGCCGAAGATCGGGTTGAGCGCCACGTTGGGCACCTGGCGGACCTGGCCGGTGACCGCATCGCCGACCCACAGCTGCACGCTGTCATCGACCACATTCTGGAACGCGAAGCGCTGGCCGTCGGCCGACCACTGCGCCATGCCGGCACACCCGTTGGGCAGCGCCACCTTGGTAGAGCGGCCGCTGAGGGTCTCCACCACGGTGAAGTCACCGACGCACGGTGGAATGCCGTAACCACCCGGGGTGTCGTGGCGGCTGCGGTTCTTCGGCTCCAGGCGCACACCGGCCAGCTTCAGGTACGGCTGGGCGACGCGGGTGATCGAGGGATAGGTCTGCGTGGTGGTCAGCAGCAGGCGCTGGCCGGTCGGGTCGACGCTGGGTATCGGCGGCGGCGGTGCCTTGAGCACCTTGAGCAGGCGCTCCGGTGGTGTGGCGTAGCCACTGGCATGGGCGGGCATCGTGCCCAGCGTGGCGAAGGCTGTCACGGTGAACGCCGTGGACCAGAACGTACGAGCAAGCATGCGTGTCCCCTTGGATATGGTGGGAGCCGGCGCGGCAGGGTCGTCGGTCGGCACGTCTCGAATCTAGCACTGCCGTCCTTCCCGAGGATGGGCCAGAAGAAATGGCCGGCGGCTTTTCACCTGATCCGGCAAAGCCTGCCGCAGGCGGCCATCGAGACCGGTATCGCGGTGCGGTACCCTTGTCGTTCCATTGCTTCCGGGTGCCGCTGTGCGAACCGTGCACGCCCTTCGTTATGTCACCCCGCTGCGCGAAGGCGGCTCCCTGCCCGCCGTGGTCGAGACCGACGACGACGGCATGGTGGTGCTCAAATTCCGCGGCGCTGGCCAAGGGCCGAAGGCCCTGATCGCCGAGCTGATCGCCGGCGAGATCGCGCGGACGCTGGGCCTGCCGATCCCCGAGATCGTGTTCGTCGAGCTCGACCGCGAGTTCGCGCGGACCGAGCCGGACCCGGAGATCCAGGACCTGATCCGCGCCAGCGAAGGCCTGAACCTGGGCAGTGATTACCTGCCCGGCGCGATCAACTACGACCCGGCCGCGATGCAGCCCGATGCGGAACTCGCCTCGAAGATCGTGTGGTTCGATGCGTTCACCAGCAACGTGGACCGCACCGCGCGCAATCCCAACCTGATGGTGTGGCATCGCAAGCTGTACCTGATCGACCATGGTGCAGCAATGTACTTCCATCACGATTGGGCCAGTGCGGGCGAGGCCTGCAAGAAGCCCTTCGTGCTGATCCGCGATCATGTACTGCTGCCCTTCGCCACGCAGATTGCCGAGGTCGATGCCGGTCTTGCGGTGATGCTGCCCGATGCGGAGATCGAACGCATCGTCGGCCTGGTGCCGGACAGCTGGCTGGTGGATGAACCCGTGTTCGACAGCCCGGCCGCCTACCGCCAGGCCTATGTCGATTACCTGCAACACCGCCTTCGCGTTCGCGCGGCCTTTGTACAGGAGGCCGTCCGTGCCCACACTGCACACGTATGACTATGCGGTGATCCGCGTGGTGCCCCGCGTGGAACGCGAAGAGTTCATCAACGTCGGGGTCATCGTGTCCTGCCCGGGCGCCAAGCACCTGGAAGCGGCGATCGAACTGGATCTGGACCGGCTGCGCGCCTTCGCGCCCGCCCTGGATATTGAAGGGCTGCAGCCGTGGCTGGATGCCATCGTGGCAATCTGCCGCGGCGATGCGAACGCAGGCCCCATCGCGCAGTTGCCGGCGCGTGCACGTTTCCATTTCTTGACCGCCAAACGCAGCTCGGTGGTGCAGATGTCGAGCACGCATGTGGGCCGCACGGCGAATCCAGCCGGTGTAGTGGAGCATCTGATGCGTAAGATGGTGCGGGTACCGGCGTAGCGCCGGGGGCTCTCCTCACCCTTTGGGCAGCGCGTAAGCGATCACGTAATCGCCAGCCGGGGTTTCCATGAAGTGGTGGCCACCGGCCATGATGACCACATACTGGCGCCCGCCAAATTCATAGATCATCGGGTTGGCCTGCCCACCGGCCGGCAGTTTGGTGTGCCAGAGTTCCTTGCCGGTCTTCAGGTCGATCGCGCGCAGCAGATCGTCGGTCGCGGCCGCAATGAAGATCAGTCCGCTGGCGGTGACCACCGAGCCACCGTTGTTCGGCGTGCCGATCTCGATCGGCAGGCCGGAGCGGATGCCGAACGGGCCATTGCCACGGGCGCTGCCGAACGGGCGGTCCCACAGGGTCTTGCCGGTACGCAGGTCGACCGCGCGGATGCCACCGTACGGCGGCTCCTTGCACAGCAGCTTGGTGAACGGCAGGCGCCAGCCAGCGTTGACGTCGATGGCGTACGGCGTGCCCACCTGCGGATCGCCTGCGCCTTCGGCACCGCCCTTGTCGGCGGTGATCTCCTCGCGCGGCACCCAACCCAGCTTGTCCGCCTTTTCGCGCGGCACCAGCCGGTTGTAGTTGGGCATGTCGTTGTAGTTGGCCACGATCACGCCGCGGCGCGGATCCACGGCCACGCTGCCCCAGTCCGAGCCACCGTTGTAGCCGGGATATTCGATGGAGTGACGGTCCGCGGTCGGCGGGGTGTAGAAACCTTCGTAGCTGGCCTCGCGGAACTGGATGCGGCACACCAGCTGATCGATCGGGGTCATGCCCCACATGTCGCGCTCGGTGAGGTCCGGCTTGCGCAGCGTGTGATACAGCGAGAACAGCTGGGTCGGGGAACGCTGCTCCGGCTCGACGCCGCCGGTGGGCACTTTGCGCTCTTCGGCCGGGGTCAGCAGCTTGCCGGTGCGGCGGTCGAGGATGTACATGTCGCCCTGCTTGGTCGGCAGCAGCAGCGCCGGGACTTTGCCGGCGGCGGTCGGGTAGTCGATCAGGGTCGCCTGCGAACCCATGTCGTAATCCCAGACGTCCTTGCGCACGGCCTGGAAGTGCCAGGCCGGCTTGCCGGTGTTGACGTCGATGGCGACCAGCGACGTGGCGTATCTGTTTTCGTTCTCGGTGCGCGAGCCACTCCAGTAATCGCCGGCCGAGTTGCCCATCGGCAGGTAGACCAGGCCGAGTTCGTCGTCACCGGTCGCGGTGGTCCACATGTTCGGGGTGCCGCGGGTATAGGTCTCGCCGGCCGGCGGTGCGCCGTTGCGTTCCGGGCGGACCATATCCCACGCCCAGCGCAGCTTGCCGGTCACGGCATCGTAGGCCTGGATCACGCCCGAGGGGGCGTCGCGGCGCTGGCCATCCAGCACCTGGTGGCCGGTCACGATCACGCCCTGCACGATCGCCGGCGGCGAGGTGATGGAGACATAGCCGGCGGGGCTGTCGCCCATGCCAACGGTGATGTCCACCTGACCGTTGTTGCCGAAGCCTGTGCACAGCTTGCCGGTGGCGGCATCGACCGCGATCAGGCGGCCATCCAGGGTGCCTTCAATGATGCGGGCGGCACAGGCGCCGCGCGGCACCTGGGTCAGCACCGGCACGCCACTGGGGACGGCAAGATCGGCGGCGACATCGTTCAGCGCGGTGTCCTGCGCGGTGGCCGGCACTTCGTAATAGGAGACGCCACGGCAGGCCGCGGTGTACGGAATGGACGTGTCCTTGATCTTCGGGTCGTAGCGCCAGCGCTCGGTGCCATCGGCCGCGTTGAGCGCGACCAGCTGATTGCGCGCGGTGCACAGGTAGAGGCTGTCGCCGACTTTCAGCGGCGTGGTTTCCGCGCCCCAGCGCTTCTCCGGCAGATCACCGGTGCGGAACAACCAGGCCTGCTCCAGCTTGGCCACGTTATCCGGGGTGATCTGCTGCAGCGGCGAGAAGCGCGTGGCGGCATTGTTGCGACCATAGGCGGCCCAGTCGCCATCCACCGGGCGGTCGGCCGGCTGCAGGGGCGCATCGGCGGTCGGTGCCAGGCCGGTGCTGGTCATCGGTTCGGGGAACGCGCCCTCGGCGGCTGTAACGCCGTGCGGCACGAAGGCCAGGGTGAAGGCGGCGACGAACACGAGCGCGAGCACGCCGGCGATGCTACGCGAGACCTTGCGTGAGACCGGGCGATCCAGCGTGGGCAACAGCAGCGACAGCACGAAGCCGATGGCCACGATCAGGCCCAGGCGCGGTACCCAGCGCCAGTAATTGCTGCCTGACTCCCACCATGTCCACAGCAGCGTGCCGACGAACACCAGCGCAAACCACAGCGCGCCGCTGTAACGGCCCCGCCACAGCTGTACGCCAGAGATCAACAGGCCGACACCGGCCAGCACGTAGTACCAGGAACCACCGAGGCTGGCGAGCCAAGCGCCCCCTGCGGTGAATACAACCCCCAGCAACAGAATGACAATGGCCAGCACAGCCACCAGCCAATGGCGGGTGCGGCGGGTCTGCGTCGTGGTGGACATCGGTCTCTCCTGAAGCGCGAAGATCGCCGACATTGCTGCCGGCCCCGCGGCTCTTATCCCACCGGGGTCGTGAACGTTGCGCGTTCTTTGCAGCGGTCGCCAACGTCGGCACAGCCGACGATGAAACCCGGCAAGCCCCTGCCCCACAACGAAAAACGCCGGCGTGTGCCGGCGTTCTCCGTATGACTCCCACTGGCAGGGCTTACGCCTCCGGGGGTGTCACTGCCGGGCTGGCCTCGATGGCTGCCGGTGTCTCTTCTTCCACACCCTCGTCCAGCGAGGCGTCCATGCGTTCAACCGCCTGGAGTTTCTCTTCCTTGGACAGACGGATCAGGGTCACGCCCTGCGTGTTGCGGCCGACGCGCGAGATTTCCGAACCACGGGTGCGCACCAGGGTGCCACCATCGGAAATCAGCAGCACTTCGTCGCGCGGCCCCATCAGCACCGCACGCACCAGCTTGCCGTTGCGCTCGGTGGTCTGGATGCCGATCACGCCCTGCGTGCCACGGCCCTTGCGTGGGTAATCCGGCAGCGGGGTGCGCTTGCCGTAGCCGTTCTCGGTCGCGGTCAGGATGTACAGCGCGTTGTCATCGTCAGCCCCGTTCTCGATCACGGCATCGCCGCTGTCGATCACGGTCTCGTCGACCTGGCTTTCATCCTCGTTCTCGTCTTCACTGCCGCCTGCACTCTCGGCCACGATCAGACTGACCACTTCCTCGCCCTTGGGCATCTTGATGCCGCGCACGCCGGTAGCGGTACGGCCCATCGAGCGGACCTTGTCCTCACCAAAGCGCACGGTCTTGCCGTTGGAGGCGAACAGCAGGATGTCGCGCTCACCGTCGGTCAGGCCGACGCCGACCAGCGCGTCACCCTCATCGAGGTTGATCGCGATCTTGCCGCGTGCCAGACGGAAGGCGAACTCGCTGAGCGGGGTCTTCTTGACGGTGCCGTTGCGGGTGGCGAAGAACACGAACTGGCCTTCGGCATACTCGCGGACCGGCAGCACGGCCTGCACCCGCTCACCGGCTTCCAGCGGAATCCAGTTGATGATCGGGCGGCCACGGGCGTTGGAACCGGCTTCCGGCAGCTGATGCACCGGCAGCCAGAATACCTTGCCCGCACTGGTGAAGGTCAGCAACGTATCGTGCGTGTTGACCAGCCACAGCTGTTCGATGAAATCCTCTTCCTTGGTCGACGCGGCGCTGCGGCCACGGCCACCGCGGCGCTGGGCCCGGTAGGCGCTGACCGGCTGGCGCTTGGCATAGCCGGCGTGCGACAGGGTGACCACCACGTCTTCCGGGGCGATCAGGTCGAGGATGTCCAGGTCTTCTTCGCTGTGGCGGATCTCGGTGCGGCGTTCGTCACCGAACTCGGTACGCACGTTGATCAGCTCTTCGCGGATTACCTGCAGCAGACGGTCGGGATCTTCCAGGATTTCGATCAGCCCGGCGATCACTTCCAGCAGCTGCTTGTACTCGTCGGTCAGGCGGTCCTGCTCCAGCCCGGTCAGGCGATGCAGGCGCATTTCCAGGATCTGGGTCGCCTGGATCTCGGTCAGCTGGTAGCCGCCCTCGAGCAGGCCCACACCCTTGGGCAGATCATCCGGACGCGACGCTTCGGCACCGGCGGCGCCCAGCATCGAGCCGACCAGGCCCGGCTCCCACAGGCGGGCGAGCATGCGTTCGCGCGCTTCGGTGGGGTTCGGCGAGGTCTTGATCAGTTCGATCATCTCGTCGATGTTGGCCAGCGCGACGGTCAGGCCTTCCAGCACGTGCGCACGGGCACGCGCCTTGCGCAGCTCGAACACGGTGCGGCGGGTGACCACTTCGCGGCGGTGACGCACGAAGGCCTCGAGCATCTGCTTGAGGTTCATCAACTGCGGGCGGCCATCCACCAGCGCCACCATGTTGATGCCGAACACCGACTCCATCTGGGTCTGCTGGTAGAGGTTGTTCAACACCACTTCCGCCGACTCGCCACGCTTGATCTCGATGAAGATGCGCATGCCGTCCTTGTCGGACTCATCGCGCAGTTCACTGATGCCTTCGAGCTTCTTTTCCTTGACCAGCTCGGCGATCTTCTCGATCAACCGGGCCTTGTTCACCTGGTACGGGATCTCGGTCACGATGATCGATTCGCGGCCGTTGTCAGCCACTTCGACCTCGGCCTTGGCGCGGATGCGCACACGGCCACGACCGGTCCGGTACCCGGCAACGATGCCGGCGGTGCCGTTGATGATGCCTGCGGTCGGGAAGTCCGGGCCCGGGATGAACTCCATCAGGCCGTCGACGTCGATCTCGGGATTGTCGATCAGCGCGATGCAGGCGTTGATCGATTCGGTCAGGTTGTGCGGCGGGATGTTGGTCGCCATGCCCACCGCGATACCGGCCGAACCATTGACCAGCAGGTTCGGGAACCGGGTCGGCATGACCGTCGGCTCCAGTTCCTTCTCGTCGTAGTTGGGCTGGAAATCGACCGTTTCCTTCTCGATGTCCGCCATCAGCTCATGGGTGAGCTTGGACATGCGGGCTTCGGTGTATCGCATCGCAGCGGCGGAGTCGCCGTCGACCGAGCCGAAGTTACCCTGGCCATCGACCAGCATGTAACGCAGCGAGAACGGCTGCGCCAGACGCACCAGCGTGTCGTACACCGACTGATCGCCATGCGGGTGGTACTTACCGATGACGTCACCGACGATACGCGCCGACTTGAAGTAAGGCTTGTTGGCGTGCGCGTTGAGTTCACTCATCGCGAACAGCACGCGGCGATGCACCGGCTTGAGGCCATCGCGCGCATCCGGGAGTGCGCGCCCCACGATCACGCTCATCGCGTAATCGAGGTAACTCTTGCGCATCTCGTCTTCCAGGTTGACCTGGATGATTTCCTTGGCGGTTTCTGCCATTCGGGTTCCGTTGTCTGGTAGCGGTCCAGTCCGTCACGACCGCCCTTTCGGGGCAGTTGCGCCGGAATCTCGATTAACCGTTGGATTCTACCACAGCAGGCCGTTCTCCGCCTGCTTTTACGGGGGTTTTACCGGCAAGAATCAGGAACTTACGAGGGCGTTGCCGGACGCTGGGGTGGGTACCGACCCATGCTCATCGGCGGTACCGACCAACGGTTGGCCGCTACCGGGCAGGCCACGACCCTTGGTCGTGGCGCGGGCCGCAGCAGGCCTCAGCCGAAGGCGGCCTGCATGTTGGCCACTGTCGGGCTCAGGATCACCCCGCGTTCGGTCACGATGGCATCGATCAGGCTGCCCGGGGTGACATCGAACACCGGGTTCCAGGCGGCGATGCCCTCGGCCACGGTGCGGGTGCCGCCCACGCCGTACAGCTCGCCCGGGTCGCGCTGCTCGATCTCGATCTGCTCGCCGTCGGCGGTGTCCATGTCCACTGTGGAGGACGGCGCCACCACCATGAACTTCACGCCGTGGTGGCGGGCGGCGATGGCCAGCTGGTAGGTGCCGATCTTGTTGGCGGTATCCCCGTTGGCGCAGATGCGGTCCGCACCCACGATGACCCACTGCACCGCACCGGTCTTCATCAGGTGCGAGGCCGCCGAATCGGCGATCAGGGTGGCGTCGATGCCGTCCTGCTGCAGCTCCCACACGGTCAGGCGCGCGCCCTGCAGCCACGGCCGGGTCTCACCGGCGAACACGCGGGCGATGCGGTGCTGGGCCATGCCGGCACGGATCACGCCCAACGCGGTACCGAAGCCGGCGGTGGCCAGCGAGCCGGTGTTGCAGTGGGTCAGCACGCCGCTGCCCGCCTCGATCAAGCAAGCGCCCAGCGCGCCCATGTGACGGTTGGCAGCCAGGTCCTCCTCGGCGATCGCCTGCGCCTCGGCAGCCAGCACCTGCTGCCAGTCGGCACCGGCCGGGGCCAGCGCGCGGCGCATCCGGGCCAGCGCCCAGGCCAGATTCACGGCGGTCGGGCGGGAGGCATTGAGGCGCTGCAGCGCCGGTTCCAGCTTCAGCAGCGCCTGGGCGCCATCATCGGCCTGCACCTCGTTGGCCGCCAGTACCACACCCCAGGCGGCCGCAATGCCGATGGCCGGCGCGCCGCGCACGGTCAGCGCGTGGATGGCCTCGGCGACTGCATCGCTGTCGCGGCACTCCACGTGCTCGACAATGAACGGCAGTTTGCGCTGGTCGAGCAGCTGCAGGCTCTCGCCGGTCCACAGGATCGGGCGGATATGGTCGTAACGGGCGTAATCGATATCGGTGGATGCGTTCATCGGCCCATTGTAGCGGCGCGCCGATGCGGGCGGAATCGCGTGCTCAGTTGACCGCGAACTCGGCGCGGCAGCCCTTGTCCACCCATACCCCGCGGCTGTCCCAGCCCCAACTGCTGCCCTGCTCGCAGGGCGTGCCGGAGAGCTGCTTGTTGAGCGTGGCACCGTGGGTGATCCCGGCGCCACAGAAGCGGCGCTGACGGGATTTGGATTCGCAGACGAGAATGCGTGGCACGTTGAGGAAGCCGCTGCCATCGGCGGCACCGACCTCGAACTCGCCCTGGCAACCGCGGGTCACCCAGATCTCGTTGCGGCGGTAGCCCCAGCTGTGACCTTCGCGACACGGCAGCGAGGTGAGCTGGCGAAGCAGGCGCACCGGCGCACCCTGCAACACCACCGGACAGCTCTGCGGGCGGCCATTGGATTCACAGCGCACGACGCGGCGCGTGCGACGCTCTCCATCGGCGCGGGTGGCGGCAACGGCCGTGCGCGCGCGGAACTCAGCGCGGCAGCCCAAGGTGACCCAGACGCCGGAGCGATCGGTGCCCCACTCCGAGCCACGCACACAACTGTTGTCGGACAGCTGGCGGATCAGATCCACGCCGCGCTCGGTGGGAATATCGCAGTGCACCCATCCCATATCGCGCGATTCGCAGCGCACCACTTCGCCGGCATAGCCGCCCGCCTGCGCGAGGGCCGTCTCCGGCATCAGCGCAGTCCACAGCAACACCGGCCACAAGGGCATGCCCGCGCCTACCAACAGCTTCATCAACTCGATCCCTGCCACGCCTGAACGATCACCTGACCACCTTCGGACATCCGGTGTGATCAGAGCATCATCATGCAGGCCGCGCAAGACGCGAATGCGTCAAAACGCCTCAGGCGTGGGCGAAATCCAGAGCCAGCACATCGGCGATCCGGCCGGTGCCGTTCATCGCCATCAACAAGCGGTCCACACCGACCGCGACACCCGCGCAATCGGGCAGGTCCGGCAGCGCTGCGAGCAGGTGTTCATCCAGCGGCGGCAGCACGTCGCCACGTGCGGTGCGTATCGCATGGTCGCGCTCGAAACGCGCGCGTTGCTCAACCGCGTCGTTCAGCTCGTGATAGCCATTGGCCAGTTCGACACTGCCCAGGTACAGCTCGAAACGCTCGGCCAGGGGCGGTGTACCGGGACGGATCCGGGCCAGTGCCGCCTGGGTCGCGGGCCAGTCATGCACGACCGTCATGGTGTCGTCACGGAAGTGCGGCTGGATGCAGTGGGTCATCAGCAGATCGAGCCAATCGTCGCGGGTGAGCCCATCGGCATCGATGCGGATCTCGGCCAGCGGCGCCTGCAGCTGTTCCAGGTTGGCCTGGAACGGGTCCAGCCCGATGTGCCGCTGGTAGAGACCGCGGTAATCGATCACCTCCAACGTGGCCTCGCGCTGGACCAGCTGCAGCGCGGCGCGCACCAGCTCGGCGGTCTCGCCCATCAAGCGGCGTTGATCCCAGCCGACCCGATACCACTCCAGCATGGTGAACTCGGGGTTGTGGCGGCCACCGGCCTCGCCATTACGGAACACGCGGCCGAGTTCGTAACAGTCCCCCACCCCGGCGGCGAGCAGCCGCTTGAGCGGAAACTCCGGCGAGGTGCGTAGCCAGCGTTGCGGCGTGCCTGCATCCACGTGCCCGCTGAAGCGGGTGTGGAAGCTGTCGATGTTCGGCTCGGTATTGCCGGCGGCGGAGAGGATCGGCGTTTCCACCTCCAGCACATCGCGCGCGGCGAAGAAGCTGCGGATCAGCGCGTTGAGCGCGGCACGCTGGCGCAGCGCGGCGATCATGCGCGCGCGTCCTTCAGGCGCTGGGCCAACGGCAGGGTGAGCAGATCGCGGGTGTCATCCACATAGCCGGTGGCCAGGTACAACCGGCGCGCCAGTTCGTTGTGGTGGTTTACCTCCAGGCGCATGCGTTCCACGCCCCGCGCATTGGCACGCTGCTCCAGAATCGCCAGCGCCTGCTTGCCGCGCCCTCTGCCGCGCGCGGCATGGGCCAGGTAGAGCTCGTCCAGCAGCGCGAAATGACCGCCCTGCTCCAGGCTGAAGCCCATCGCCAGCGCCCCATAACCCACCACAGCGCCCGCCTCGTCCAGCCACAACAACACTTCGCCATTGCGCGGATCTTCCAGCAGTGCGGCCAAGGCATTGCGGACCCGGGTGTCGTCGAAATCGAGTTTATCTTCGGCGTAGAAATCACGCATCAGCCCGATCAACAGCGCGGTGTCAGCCACGGTGGCCAGGCGGAAATCAAGGGGAATGGTCTGCATGCGATCTCTCTTGTTCAATGCTGCGCGAGGAAAGCGACCAGCTGGTCTTCGTCCCAGACCGGCACGCCCAGCTCCTGCGCCTTGGTCAGCTTGGAGCCGGCCTCGGCGCCCGCCACCACGAACGAGGTCTTCTTGGACACACTGCCGGCCACCTTGGCGCCCAACGCTTCCAGGCGCGCCTTGGCCTCATCGCGATTCATCTGCGACAACGTTCCGGTCAGCACGGCGGTCTGGCCCTCCAGCGGACCTGCTGCCTGCTCGGCCTGTTCCGGCGCCAGCGCCAGCAGCCTCTGGCGGTACTCCTCGGCCTTGAGCAACATCGGGCCGTGGCCCTCGCTGTCCAGCCAGTCGGCCAGGCCCATGGCCACCTCGTTGGGCAGGCCGGCGGCCACGAAGCGTACCGGCTCGGCATCCAGCAGCGCGGCAGCGTCCGGCAGCACGGCGACCAGCTTCTCGGCGCGCAGGCGGGTGATGCCCGGAATCTCCGCCTCGACCAACAACTGCGCGAAATCCAGACCCTCGCGCAGCTTGGCGATCGGCGGGTGCACATCGCTGATGCGCACCTGACCGACCTGCAGCAGGGCATCGATCGCCTCCTGGTTGCCGGCCTGTTCGAAGAAGTGGCCGAGCGAGCGCGCGACTTCGCCGCCGATATCGGGCACGCGCTTGAACAGCGGCCACGGCAGGTGGCGGATCAGCTGCAGATCGCCGAACCAGGTCGCCAGGGCCTTGGCGGTGCTTTCACCGACATGCTCGATGCCCAGCGCGAACAACAGGCGCTCCAGCGTGGTGGTACGGCTGGCGTCGATGGCGCCGATCAGATTGTCGGCCCACTTGGTGGCGATCTTCTTCGTGTTCCAGGTGAACGTGGCCGGCATCGCCAGCGCCTGCGCGCGCCATCCCGCATCGCTGCCATCCAGCTTGAGCAGCCCGCGGAGATAGTCGCCACTGCCTTCCGGCGGCAGATGCAGGCCGATCTGGCTGGCCAGCGCCTCGGGCGATTCGGCATCCAGCACCAGCTTGAGCTGCAGCAGTTGATCGCGCTGCAGACGGTACAGATCCGACACGCCGCGCACGATGCCGGCATCGACCAGCGTCTCGATGTACTTGCCGCCCAATCCGTCGATATCCATCGCACGGCGCGAGGCGAAGTGCGCGATGGCTTCCTTGCGCTGCGCCGGGCAGCTCAACTCACCCGAGCAGCGCCAGGCGGCCTCGCCCTCTTCGCGGACGATCTCCGAGCCGCACACCGGGCACTGCGAGGGCATCTGCCACGGTGTGGTACCGGCGGGGCGGCGATCGGCGATCACGCTGACCACTTCCGGGATCACATCGCCGGCGCGGCGCACGATCACCGTATCGCCCACGCGGACATCCAGACGCGCGATCTGGTCGGCGTTGTGCAGCGTCGCGTTGGAGACGATCACGCCAGCTACCGCGACCGGCGCCAGACGCGCCACCGGAGTCGCCGCACCGGTGCGGCCGATCTGGATCTCGATCGCCTCCACCGTGGTGGTCTGTTCCTGCGCCGGGAACTTGTGCGCGATCGCCCAGCGCGGTGCACGCGCGACGAAGCCCATCTGTTCCTGGCCGGCACGGTCATCGAGCTTGTAGACCACCCCATCGATATCGAAGGCCAGGCCATCGCGGCGCTCGCCGATATCACGGTAATAGGCGAGCAGCCCCTCCGCGCCCTCCACCACCTGGCACAGGTCGCTGACCGGGAAGCCCCATGCACGCAGCTGGGCCAGCGTGGCCGAGTGGGTGGGCGGCAGTTCACCGCCGTCGACCTGGCCGATGCCATAGGCGTAGAAACTGAGCTTGCGCCTGGCGCTCATCTTCGGATCCAGCTGGCGCAGCGAGCCGGCCGCGGCATTGCGCGGATTGGCCAGCACCTTGCCGTCATGCAGGCGGGCATCGGCGTTGTAGGCCTCGAAATCAGCGCGGGCCATATAGACCTCGCCGCGTACTTCCAACACCCCAGGCCAGCCCTCGCCTTTGAGCACCTGCGGGATCACGCTGATCTGGCGCAGGTTGGCACTGACATCCTCACCGGTGGCGCCATCACCCCGGGTTGCGCCCTGGACGAAGCGGCCATTCTCGTAGCGCAGGCTGATCGCCAGGCCGTCGAGCTTGGGTTCGGCGGAGAAGTAAAGCGTGCTCCGGCGCAGGCGCTCGCTGATGCGGCGCACGAAATCCTGGACTTCTTCATCGCTGAAGGCGTTGCCCAGCGACAGCATCGGCACCGCATGGCGGACCTCGGCGAAGCGCGAAGAAGCCTTCCCCCCCACCTGCCGGGTGGGCGAGTCTGCGGTGATGAGCTCGGGGTGCGCCTGCTCGATCGCTTCCAGCTCGCGCACCAGCCGGTCGTACTCGACGTCGGGAATCAGCTGCTCGTCGCGCTCGTGGTAGGCCTTGCCGGCCTCCTCGATCTGGCGGCGCAGGACGTCGGCACGTGCGGCGGGGCTGGGGGTCATGCGGAAGGCGATCCTGGTGGGGCATTCAATTTTACCCCTCCCCCCGCTCCTGCGCGCAGTGAAGAACGCTTGCCGCCGATCCGCCGTGGCGCTAGCGTGCGCCAAACCCCTTGTTTCCGGTGCCCCGTGACCCCTGCCCTCGTCGCTTCCCGTCGCTCGTTCCTGCAGTTGGCCGGCACCGGCCTTGCGTTGTCCGGCCTGGGTGCACTGCCTGCATCGGCCGCGCCGTCGCGCACGCTCCCCGCCAGTGCGGGACCGGTGCTGCTGAACTTCAACGAATGCCCGTATGGGCCATCGCCCGCCGCGCAGGCCGCGGCACGCGACATCGTCGCCGGCAGCGGGCGGTATCTGTTTGCGCTGGCCGGCGAGCTGCGCGACCTGCTCGCCCAGCAGGAAGGCATCGGCAAGGATCACGTGCGGCTGTATCCGGGCTCAAGCGAGCCACTGAACCGGGCGGCAGTGCTCTGGACCTCGCCTGGCGCGGGGCTGGTGGTCGCTGATCCCACCTTCGAGGCGCTGGGCGATCTTGCGGCTGCGCGTGGGGCCACCGTGGCCAAGGTGCCGCTGCGCGCCGACGGGGCACACGACGTGCATGCGATGGCGGCGGCTGCCGCGACGGTCAATGCCGGCTTGCTGTACCTGTGCAACCCCAACAATCCCACCGGCTCGATCACCCCGGCGGCCGACATCGCCTGGCTGCTGGCCAACAAGCCTGCGCAGACCCGGGTGCTGGTCGATGAGGCCTACCTGCAATACAGCGAACAACGCTCGGTGATTGCCCAGGTGATGCAGCGCGATGACGTGATCGTGCTGCGCACCTTCTCCAAGCTCTACGGCATGGCCGGCCTGCGCCTGGGTGTGGCAGCTGCGCATCCGGATCGGCTGAAGGAACTGGCCAGCCTGGGCGACAACCCGTTGCCGGTCACGGCGGTGGCCGCCGGCCTGGCGAGCCTGCGCGATCCGGGGTTGATTGCGCAGCGCAACGCAGAGAATGCCGTGGTGCGGCAGGAGACCATCAGCTGGCTGGGCAAGCGCGGTTTTACCTGCGTGCCTTCCGAAGCGAACTGTTTCGTGGTCGATGTGCAGCGCGACGGCGCAGCATTTTCCGCGGCGATGGCCGAGCGCGGCGTGGTCATCGGCCGCAGCTGGTCGATCTGGCCGCAGCGGGTGCGGGTAACGGTCGGCACCGAGGCCGAGATGGCCCGGTTCCGTGAGGCGTTCGAGGCGGTGGTCAGCCGCAACGGGTAAATGTAGCGCCGACCGTTGGTCGGCTCTACATGATCACCAACGCGGTGCTTTGGTCAGCGGCGGGGCCTGGTGCTGGCGGTCGTAGGCACGCAGTTCGTCGCGGATGTGCGCGATGCGCTGGCGGCCCAGGGCGTTGCGACTGTCATCGAGCACCACGCCATCGAGCAGTTCGCCCATGCGCTGCACGGTCGGCAGCATCTTTTCCCAGGCGTCCAGCGCGGTCAGCGGCGCCGGCAGGGTCAAGAAGAAGGCGATCGCCGGCGTTTCCATCTCGCGGATGTTGGCCATGTCGAAACTGCCCGGCTTCATGATGCTGGCCATCGAGAAGATCGGGCCACGCTCGGGGTGGCCTTCGACCAGACGGTGGAAGACATTCATGTGGCCGAACACCAGGCCGGTCTTTTCCGCAGCGACGACGATGTCTTCGCCACGCAGCTGCTCACCGGCACGGGCGGCCACGAACAGCGAGACGATCTTGTCGAAATCCTGGGTGGTGCGCTTGCCAAGGTCACTGGCCGGACCGGCATCCACCTCGGGCAGGCCGAGTTCGGGCTGGGTCACGCCGTCTTCGCCCACCACGGGCGCAGCGCCGTCGGCCGGGATCTCGCCCTCGCCCAGTACGGGCTCGCGGCGCTGGCCGTTGGTGCCTTCGGCACCCTCGACGCGGCGGCCCTGCATTTTCTTTTTCGGACGGCCAAACAGGAAGATCGCAGCGATCAACAGCAGGCCGGCGGCCAGGATGCCGATGCGGAGCAGTGCCATGTCGGACATTCGGGAGGTTCTCCGGCTAAATCATTCAGGTACTTAAGGATGGCACGTCACGCCGCGCCCGCCAATCGTGCGGCTTCCTCCAGGTCGACACTGACCAGTCGGCTGACGCCCGGTTCGCGCATGGTCACGCCGGAAAGCTGGTGCGCCGCCTCCATCGTGGCCTTGTTGTGGCTCACAAACAGGAACTGAACCTTCTCGCTCATTTCCTTGACCATGTTGGCCAGGCGGCCGACGTTGGCTTCGTCCAGTGGCGCGTCCACCTCGTCCAGCAGGCAGAACGGCGCCGGGTTGAGCTGGAAGATCGCAAACACCAGCGCCACCGCGGTCATCGCCTTCTCGCCACCGGACAGCAGCGAGATGCTCGATACCCGCTTGCCCGGCGGCCGCGCCATGATCGCAACACCGGTGTCGAGCAGGTCTTCACCTGTCAATTCCAGATACGCGTGGCCACCACCGAACAGGCGCGGATACAGCTGCTGCACGCCGGCATTGACCCGGTCGAAGGTGTCCTTGAAGCGGCCGCGGGTCTCGCGGTCGATCTTGCGGATCGCGTCTTCCAGGGTTTCCAGCGCGGTGGTGAGGTCGGTGTTCTGGGCGTCCAGGTATTCCGAACGCTGCGAGGCCTCGCCGTATTCCTGGATGGCGGCCAGGTTCACCGGCTCCAGGCGGCGCATGCGGCCGTCGATCTGATGGACCGTCTGCTCCCAGTCGGTGATGCGCGCATCCTCGGGCAGGCCGTTGATCACGTCCTGCAGCACGAACCCGGCCTTCTCCACCGAGGCCGACAGCTGGTCGGCGCTGAGCACCAGCGCCTGCTGATCCAGCTTGCGCTGGGAAATCCGCTCGCGCTGCGCCAGCGCCTGTTCGTCGCGCTGATGGCGGGTCTGTTCGAAGGTGCGCAGCTCGGCATCGATGCCATCCAGCAGCGTACGGGCCTCACCGAGCACGCGGTCTGCACGCACGCGCTCGCCGAGCGCGTTCTGGTGTTCGGCTTCGAGCGTCTTGACCGGCGAATCGCCTTCGTCGAGCTGCGAGTGCAGTTCGCCCAAGCGGGTATCCAGCTGCCCGCGCTGCGTGCTCATGCGCTCCAGTGCCTGGCTCAGCGAGGCGATCTGCGCCCGTTGTGATTCCAGGGTCAGTGCCAGCGAGTGCGCCGCCTCGCGTACGTTGCGCGCCTGGTCGCGCGCCTGATCGCGCGCATCGGTGAGCTGGCGGCGCTCGCCCTCCAGCGCGGCGCGGACCGATTCCAGATCGCCCATGCTGGTGACCGCATCGTCCAGCCGCGCGCGCGCTTCGCGCACCTGCTCGCGGCCGGCATCCAGCGTTTCCAGCAGTTGCACCAGCTCGCCTTCGATGCGATCGATGCGGGTGCGTGCGGCCTCCACTTTGCCCTGCTGGCTCTGCAGCTGACCGCCGAGTTCGGACACGCTGCGATGCGCCAGGTACAGCTCGCGCTGCGCGTCTTCGCGCTGCTGCTCACCCGCCAGCAACTGGTCACGGAAACCGGACAACTGCTGTTCCAGGGCCGCTTCGCGGTCCTGCAGGGTTTCAATCTGCTCGCGCAGGGTGACGATCTCGCGCTCACGCAGCAGCGCGCCCTGCTTGGCCGCGCCGGAGCGCGACACGCGCACCCAGCCCTCGCCCAAGCGCTCGCCACCGCGGGTAATGACCGAATCGCCCTCACCCAGCGTCGCCTGCAGTGCACGCGCGGCCTCGAGATCCTCGGCGGCATGCAGGCGCGCCAGCAGGCGACGGATCGCCGTCGGGCCCTGCACTTTCGCGGCCAAGGAGGTCGGGGCGACGTCCAGCGCGGCCTGCTCGGCAGAGACCAGCGCGATGCGGCCTTCGCCGAGTTCGCCCAGCGCATCCACCAGCGATTCCGGTGCATCGACCAACACACCTTCGATCAGCTGACCGAGCGCGCTTTCCACGGCGTTTTCCCAGCCACTCTCCACGGTCAGGCGCTCACCGACGCGCGCGCCGGAATCCAGCCCACGCGCCTTCAGCCATGCCACCGCAGCGCCCTGCTCCTGGCCCAGCGCGGCCTGCTGCAGGGTTTCCAGCGAGGACAAACGGCCGCGTGCGGCCTGGGCCTGCTTGCGGATCTCGGCCAGCTCGGTCTGGCCGGTACGCTGGCGATCCTGCAGCCCGGCCACGACAAGTTTGCGTTCTTCCACCTGTTCGTTGAGCGTGTCCAGCGAGGCCTTCTGGGTCTCGTGCTGGATGTGCAGCTCCTCGAACACCTCGGCCAATGCGTCCAGATCCAGCCCGGTGCGCTCGGCCTGCAGCGACTCGCGGCGGCGGTCGGCTTCCAGCACCTGGCGGTCCAGATAGTCCACGCGGGTACGTTCAACTTCACCGGCGCGCGAGGCTTCCGAGGTATTGCGGGTATGGGCTTCCCAGCGCTGCTGCCAATCGGCCAGACGGGCCTCGGCGTCGCGCAGGGCTTCCTGCTTGATTTCGTTCTCTTCCTGCAGCTGCTCCAGGCGCGGCTCGGCGTCATCGACCGCCTCGCGCAGCACCATCAGCTTGGCCTCATCGCCACTGATGTGCTGGCCCAGATCGGCCAGTGCCTGCTGGGCTTCATCGCGCGCCTTGTTGAGTCGCTGCGACATCTCGCGCTGATGCTGGATCTGCTGCTCAAGGCGCGCCAGCGTACTGCCGACCTGGTACACCTCGGCCTGCGCGGTGTTGAGCGCATCGGAGGCTTCTTCGCGGCGCAGGCGGCTGGTTTCAATGCGGGCTTCGGCGTCACGCTGTTCGGCGATCAACTGCTGCAGGCGCGTTTCCTCGCGCGACAGCGCTTCGCGCAGGCCCCCGAGGCGCCCATCCAGGCCGCGGTACTCCAGCGCCTTCCACTCGGCATCCTTGACCTTGCGCTCTTCCTGCAACGCCTGGTACTGCTCGGCCTGGCGCGCCTGGCGCTTGAGGTGTTCGAGCTGCTTGCCGATTTCCTCGCGCAGGTCGCCCAGGCGATCCAGGTTTTCGCGGGTATGCCGGATGCGGGTTTCAGTTTCCTTGCGGCGCTCCTTGTACTTGGAGATGCCGGCGGCTTCTTCCAGATACACACGCAGGTCTTCGGGCCGGGCCTCGATGATCTTGCTGATCATGCCCTGCTCGATGATCGAGTAGCTGCGCGGCCCCAGGCCGGTGCCGAGGAACAGATCGGTGATGTCGCGGCGGCGGCACTTGGTGCCGTTGAGGTAGTAGTTGCTGCTGCCATCGCGGCTGACGGTACGCTTCACCGAGATCTCGTTGAACGAGGCGTACTCGCCGGTGATGGTGTGGTCGGTGTTGTCGAAGATCAGTTCGACGGTGGCCTGCGAGACGGGCTTGCGGGCGGAGGAGCCGGAGAAGATGACGTCGGTGAGCGAGTCGCCGCGCAGGCGGCTGGCGGAGCTTTCGCCCATGACCCAGCGCACGGCGTCGATGATGTTCGATTTGCCACAGCCATTGGGCCCCACCACGCCGGTCATGTTGGTCGGCAGGTGCAGCGTGGTCGGATCGACGAAGGATTTGAATCCGGACAGCTTGATCGTGGACAGACGCATGGCGTGATGGTTTTCCGGGCGAAGGCCTGAAGCGACCCCCACCATGGTGGATTACGGAGCGGATTTACCCTTCAAGCCATTGATGTTGCAGGGTTTCAATGGCCCCGGGGGCGACGCGATAGCCTGAGTATAACGGGGCGGGTGTTCAGCGGGCTGCGGGGGTTGGTGTTGGCCGTGGCCGTGGCCGTGGCCGTGCAGCCGTAGCCAGAGCCAGAGCAGAAGCGGCATTTCAGGTTGGTGCGTGGCGGGACGGCGTGGGGGGGGTCGCGGGACCCGCCGTGAACCCGTCCATGGGGGCTCATAAGGCGCCATCCATGGCGCCTTATGGTCCCGCCACCCCACCCACGCCATCCCGTAGACACATGGCTGGTGTGCAGGCTGAGAGCCAAGGCATGGCAGCCTTGGATTGACCTGGCCTGGCCTGACCCGAGCGGAATGACTCAAATCGAGCTGAGCCGCCATCGTCTGTGCGTCGGAACGGCGCGGGAGAGCCACGCCATGCGTGGCTGGGGGACGGGGAAGCAAGAACATCCACGCATGGCGTGGATCTACCTGAGAGCTGGACCACCAACATGCCGGCTTGGGTACCGCCCGCCACAGCCGGCGGACGCCAGCTCTTCCAACCGCCCGGACCGGACATTTGGCTGGAGGGTGCCGGGTAGCCTGGGCCGGGACCGTAATGCGCCATGGATGGCGCATTACGAGCCCCCATGGATGGGTTTACGGCGGGTCCCGGCCCAGGCTACCCGGCGCACTCCCACCGATGTCATCAAGGCGCCCAGCCGCTGCCGCTGCCGTTGCCACAAACAAAAACGGGCACCCTCGCGGGCGCCCGTTTCAGTGACTCCCGCCTTTCGGCAGGGATCAGGCCTTTTCGGCTTCCACAACCACCTTGACGGTGGTTTCCACGTCGGCGTGCAGGTGAACAGTCACCTCGTACTCGCCCACGTTGCGGAACGCGCCTTCGCCCAGGATCACTTCGCTCTTTTCCAGCGGCAGGCCGACAGCGGTGAAGGCTTCGGCGATATCGCGCGGGCCAACCGAACCGTACAACTTGCCTTCGGTCGACGCGTTCGCAGCGATCGTGACGCTCTTGCCTTCCAGCTTCGCCTTGCGGGCTTCGGCGTCAGCGTGGATCGACTGGGCCTTGGCTTCGTAATCAGCGCGCTTGGCTTCGAACTCAGCCACGTTGGTCGCGGTGGCCGGAACGGCCTTGCCGGTCGGGACGAGGAAGTTGCGGCCGTAGCCCGGCTTCACGTCGACCAGATCGCCCAGACCGCCGAGGTTGGTGACCTTCTGAAGAAGAATCAGCTTCATGGTGTAGCTCCAAATATGTATTCGTTAGCGAGGCTCAGGCCCCGCAGCGGATGGCTGTCCGAATATCCGAACGGCGAATCCTTAAACCGCCCGACGCTTTACAGCGCGGGCGGCCGGATCCGCGAAAGCGGCGACTCGAAGTCGCCAGCCTTCATCAGACGTCGTGGTTGTCGGTGTACGGGATCAGGGCCAGGAAACGGGCGCGCTTGACGGCCGTTGCCAGCTGGCGCTGGTACTTCGACTTGGTACCGGTCACGCGGCTCGGCACGATCTTGCCGTTCTCGGTGAGGTACTGGCGCAGGGTGTTGAGATCCTTGTAATCGATCTCCTTGACACCTTCGGCCGTGAACTTGCAGAACTTGCGACGACGGAAGAACTTGGACATGTCAGTGCTCCTTAAGCGGCCGAAGCGGCGTCTTCGCCGGCATCGGTGTCAGCGGCGGCGGGGGTGGTTTCACCTTCTTCGTCATCACGACGACGACGCTCGCCACGCTCGGGCTTGTCACCCTTCTCGTCCTTGCTCTTCATGATCAGCGACTGCTCGGTGTCAGCTTCGTCACGCTTGATGACGAGGTTGCGCAGCACGGCGTCGTTGAAGCGGAAGCTTTCCACCAGCTCGCTCAGCACGGCCTGGTCGCACTCAATGTTGAGCATGACGTAGTGGGCCTTCACCAGGTTCTGGATCGGGTAAGCCAGCTGACGACGGCCCCAATCTTCCAGACGATGGATGGTGCCGTTGCCGTTCTCGACCAGCGCCTTGTAGCGCTCGATCATGGCCGGGACCTGTTCGCTCTGGTCCGGATGGACCAGGAACACGACTTCGTAATGACGACTCATGTGTTTTTACCTTTCGGATGTGGCCCTTTGAGGGCCGGACAGCCCCCCGCAGGTGAACGCGGTGGGGCAAGGGTCCTGCCCGGAATCAGGCAGGAAGCCGCGCATTGTGGCAGCAGAAGGGGTTTCAGGCAAGCCGGGCGGGCTGAACAGGCCCGGCGCGCGGGCGATCAGGCCTTGTCGGCCTCGGTCGTGAAACTCTCGCCGCAGCCGCATTCCGCGGTCGCGTTCGGGTTCCTGAACGTGAAGGTCTCGCTCAGCCCGTGCTTGCCGAAGTCGATCTCGGTGCCGTCCACCAGCTCCAGGCTGGTGGCATCCACATAGATGCGGACCCCGTCCTGCTCGAAAACGGTGTCGCCTTCGCGCTCATCGCGGGCCAGATCGGTGATGTGCCCCCAGCCGGAACAGCCGGTGCGGGTCACGCCGAAACGCAGGCCCAGCGCACCGGGGGTCTGCTCGACGAACTTCTGCACACGGGCAAAGGCAACAGGGGTAAGGCTTACGGCCATGACAGGCAACTCCAGCGGATCGTGATCATTATAGAGGGTATGGCGCGGCCCGGCCTCGGCGGCCGCAGCTGCGGTTCACACGGCGCGCAGCCCCGGGGGACGCGAGAAATGCCTCGCAAGCCGAACACCGCACCCGTTAAACTCCGTGTTCAGAGATCGAGTCGATCAACAGAGGATTCAAGTCATGACGGTGGTCAGCGTTGAACATGCGCTTGCCGGGAAGATCCCGGAAGGCGGCGAGGCAACAGTACGCGGATGGGTCCGCACGGTGCGCGGCTCTGCGGCGCTTGCCTTCGTCAATGTCACCGATGGCTCCTGCTTCGCCCCCATCCAGGTGGTGGCCAATGACACCCTGGCCAATTTCGACGACATCAAGAGCCTGACCCCGGGCTGCTCGGTGATCGCCCGCGGCACCCTGGTCAAATCCCAGGGCAAGGGCCAGTCCTTCGAGATCCAGGCCAGCGACATCGAGATCGTGGGCCTGGTCGAAGACCCGCTGACCTACCCGATCCAGCCCAAGCCGATGAGCCCGGAGTTCCTGCGGGAAGTGGCGCACCTGCGCCCGCGCACGAACCTGTTCGGTGCGGTCACCCGCATCCGCAACTGCCTGGCCCAGGCCGTGCACCGGTTCTTCCACCAGAATGGCTTCAACTGGATCAGCACCCCGATCGTGACCACGTCCGATGCCGAAGGTGCCGGCCAGATGTTCCGGGTCTCGACCCTGGACATGGCCAACCTGCCGCGCAACGAAAAGGGCGAGGTGGATTTCAGCCGCGATTTCTTCGGCAAGGAAACCTTCCTGACCGTGTCCGGCCAGCTGAACGTCGAGGCCTACTGCCTGGCGCTGAGCAAGGTCTACACCTTCGGCCCGACCTTCCGTGCCGAGAACTCCAACACCACCCGCCATCTGGCCGAGTTCTGGATGATCGAGCCGGAAATCGCCTTCGCCGATCTGGCCGAAGACGCGCGCCTGGCCGAGCAGTTCCTGAAGTACCTGTTCCGCGCGGTGCTCGATGAGCGTGGCGATGACCTGGCCTTCCTGGCCGAGCGGGTGGACAAGAACGCGATCACCAAGCTGGAAGGCTTCATCAACGCCCCGTTCGAGCAGATCGACTACACCGAAGCGGTGAAGCTGCTGCAGAACTCGGGCAAGAAGTTCGACTTCCCGGTCGAATGGGGCCTGGACCTGCAGACCGAGCACGAGCGCTGGCTGACCGAAGAACACATCGGCCGCCCGGTGGTGGTGACCAACTACCCCGAGCACATCAAGGCGTTCTACATGCGCCTGAACGACGACGGCAAGACCGTTGCGGCGATGGACGTGCTGGCCCCGGGCATCGGCGAGATCATCGGCGGCAGCCAGCGTGAAGAGCGCCTGGATGTGCTGGATGCGCGCATGGCGCAGTTCGGCCTGGATCCGGCGCACTACGGCTGGTACCGCGATTTCCGCCGCTACGGTTCGGTGCCGCACGCCGGCTTCGGCCTGGGCTTCGAGCGCCTGGTGGTCTACGTCTGCGGGCTGAGCAACATCCGCGATGCGATCCCCTACCCGCGCGCACCGGGCAGCGCCGAATTCTGATCGACCTACGGAGGCACTGAACCATGACCCTGTTCTTCGCGCTGTGTTTCGTCGGCGTGGCGATCGCCGGGTTCAGTGCCTTCGTGATCTTCTGGCCGCTGACCCTGGTCCACATCCGCGACCGCCACCCGGCGCTGGCGGATCGTTTCGGCACGGGCGCATTTCTGCGCCCGGATGCGCTGCGCTGGCTGCTCGGGCGCGACTATCGCCAGAGCACCGACCGCTCGCTGACCGGCCTGGCCGCGCCGGCCTGGCTTTCCCTGCTTACGCTGCTTGCTGGACTGGGCATGGCTGCCCTGCTCTGGCTGCTTTCGATGGTAATCACATGAACGACGACACCTCCCACCACGACGAGTGGTTCCTGGCCAGCCTGGGCAACACCCTGATCTGGGCCCGCCTGCGCGTGCGCCCGGCCGGCACCGCCGAAGTGCTGGACAGCGACGGCAACACGCTGAGCTATGACAGCGAAGACACCGCGCGCTCGCAGCTGTTCGACGCCGAGTTCGTCGCCTACGACGGTCTGGATGAAGAAGACGCCCTGGTGCGCGGCTTCTCGCTGCATGAAGTGCAGCCGCCACAGGCCGACAGCGATGACGCATTGCACGGCCGCATGGTCCAGAGCCTGGGCGCCCGCGCGTAACCGACGATGTTCATCCCGTCCGCCTTCGTCGAGACCGACCTGATCTGGCTGGACCGGCTGCTGGCGCGCGATGCGTTCGTCACCCTCGTCACGACCGGGGCCGACGGCCTGCCGCAGGCCACGCGGATGCCGGTGCTGTACCGGCGCGATGCTGACGGCATCCTGATCGAAGGCCACTGGGCCAAGCCCAACCCGCAGGCGGGCCATGCAGGCCCCGCGTTGATGCTGGTGCACGGCCCGCATGCGTATGTATCGCCGGGGTGGTACCCGGACAAGGAAGCACAGGCACGCGTCCCGACCTGGAACTACGCCGCTGCGGAACTGCGCGGGGTGCTGGAACCGACCACCGATCCGGACACATTGATCGCCATGCTGGACGGCCTGAGCGCGCACTATGAAGCACAGGTCGGCGGTGACTGGGACCTGCTGCCGATCGAGCCGCGCCAACAGCGCATGCTCGCCGGCATCGTCGGTTTCCGCTTCCGCCCGGCCAAGGTGCAGATCAAACTCAAGCTCAGCCAGAACCACCCCGAGGCCAACCAGTCCAGCGTGATCGATGCGCTGTCGGCACTGGACGCCCCGGCATCACGCGAGCTGGCGCAGTGGATGCGCTGGCGCCGCGAGGGCGGCCCTGCCGCCGACTGACCTTCCCCACTCCTGCGACGACGCGGCCACCCTGGCCGCGCCTTGCCCCCACCCGACGTCAGGGACCCCGCACGATGAAAGACATCCACAAGCTGCTGCAGAACAACCGCGAATGGGCGGACCGGATCGAGAAAGAAGACCCGGAGTTCTTCCACCAGCTGGCCAAGCAGCAGCACCCGGAATACCTGTGGATCGGCTGTTCCGATTCGCGCGTGCCGGCCAACCAGATCATCGGCATGGCGCCGGGTGAGGTGTTCGTGCACCGCAACGTGGCCAACGTCGTGGTGCATACGGATCTGAACTGCCTGAGCGTGATCCAGTACGCCGTGGATCAGCTGAAGGTGAAGCACATCCTGATCGTGGGCCATTACGGCTGCGGCGGCGTGCACGCCAGCTTGAACAACACGCGCGTGGGCCTGGCCGACAACTGGCTGCGCCATGTCGGCGATGTGGCGCAGAAACACTCGGCCATCATGGACGCGATCGAGGATCCTGCGCTGAAGCATGCGCGCCTGTGCGAGTTGAACGTGATCGAGCAGGTGGTCAACGCCTGCCGCTCGACTATCGTGCAGGACGCGTGGGCACGCGGCCAGAAGCTGATGGTGCACGGCTGGGTATACAGCCTGAAGGATGGCCGGGTGCGCGAGATGGGCATCGACGTGGGCGCACCGGAAGACCTGCAGCCGGCCTACGAGAAGGCGCTGTCCTACGTGCCGCGCCACGGTCGGCGCGACTGATTCTTCCTTTTACGGACATCGCCCATGCTTGCCTCGCCCATCAATCTGCTCGGCTGGATCGAAGAACACCGGCATCTGTTGAAGCCGCCGGTCGGCAACAAGATGATCGAGAACGGCGATTTCATCGTGATGGTGGTCGGCGGCCCGAACAGCCGCACGGATTTCCATTACGACGAGGGCCCGGAGTGGTTCTATCAGCTTGAAGGGGAGATGACGCTGAAGGTGCAGGAGGATGGCGCGGTGCGCGACATTCCGATCCGCGCGGGCGAGATCTTCCTGTTGCCGGGCGGTGTGCCACATTCGCCGCGCCGCCCGCCGGGCGGTGTGGGCCTGGTGGTGGAGCGCAAGCGGCTGGCGCATGAGCGCGATGGGTTGATGTGGTTCTGCGAGCGGTGCAATCACAAGTTGTACGAGGAGTTTTTCGCACTGGAGAACATCGAGACGGATCTGCCGAAGGTGTTCGATCGCTATCACTCTTCGCTGGAGTTGCGCACGTGCGATGCGTGCGGACACGTGGATCCGTTGCCTGCGAAGGTCGCTGTTGAGGGGTGATAGCTTGGAAGCTCGGAAGCTTGAAAGCTTGAAAGCCACCCGTTGAGTGGACTGGGAGTGGGCCGGCGGGGGCGGGTTTCCTGGACCCGCCGCAAGTACGTCCATGTAGGCTCGTAGTGCGGCATCCATGCCGCACACGGTCCCGGAAACCCACCCCCACCGACCCATCCACACTTCGCGGTGCGCATGGAAAAGAGCAACGCTGGAGCTAGCGCGGCCTCTGCTGCTTCTGCTGCTTCTGCTGCTTCTGCTGCTTCTGCTGCTTCTGCTGCTGCTCCTGCTGCTTCTGCTGCTTCTGCTGCTTCTGCTGCTTCTGCTGCCGTGACTGCTTCTGCTGATACTGCGCCGCAGCCTCACAAGCAAAACCAAGCTGCGCTGGTCCCAGCGCCGCCAACCTCGGCGCAGGCATGAACGACTGCGACTGCGACTGCGACTGCGACTGCGATTAAGTCTGGACCAGCTCCGAAAGTTGAGCGAAGACCGGCAAATTGGGTGAGCGAGCAATACCGTTGTGTCCGATCACGGCGGACAGTGCCAAGCGTCGGCAAGTGGATGCATCGTCCACCGCTGTTGGCTCACCCGGCCTCCGCGCTCAAACTGCACCAGTGAACAGTCCAAGGCGCAGGCGCCCGCCTTTTCCCGTACGCACCGACCAATTGTCAGCGGGTCGGTGTGGGTGGGTCTGCAGGACCGTGTGCGGCATGGATGCCGCACTACGAGCCTACACGGACGTACTTGCGGCGGGTCCAGCAGACCCACCCACACCGGCCCGTACACTGGAACGTCACCCCGTACGCATTGGCTTTGGCTTTGGCTTTGGCTTTGGCGTTGGCGTTGGCTCCGGCCTCCAGCTAGAGCGCCAACCACCAGCCCACGCCAAAACAGCACCGCAAGCCAGATTCAGCCCACACCCCCACCACCCGGATAAACTGTCGGCTCACTGACACCGCCGGTTGCACCATGTCCGAACTCCTCAGCCGCACCCATGCCGTTGCCCTGGACGCCGCCGACCCGCTGCGCGCCCTGCGCAACGAATTCGTCTTCCCCCAGCACAACCACCGCGACCAGACCTACTTCGTCGGCAACTCGCTGGGTCTGCAGCCGCGCGGCGCACGTGCCGCCGTCCAGGAAGTCATGGATAAATGGGCCTCGCTGGCCGTCGAAGGCCACTTCACCGGCGACACCCAGTGGCTGCACTACCACCGCCTGGTGAGCGAACAGCTCGCTCGCGTGGTGGGCGCCCTGCCCAGCGAAGTCGTGGCGATGAACACCCTCAGCGTCAACCTGCACCTGATGATGGTCAGCTTCTACCGGCCCACCGCCGAGCGCCCCGTCATCCTCATGGAGGCCGGCGCCTTCCCGACGGATCGGCATGCAGTGGAATCGCAGATCCGCTTCCATGGCTTCAACCCCGATACCGATCTGATCGAGGTGCAGCCCGATGAGCCCAACGGCACGATCTCGCTGCAGGCGATCGAACGCGCGATCACCGAACACGGGCCGCGCCTGGCGCTGGTGCTGTGGCCCGGCGTGCAGTACCGCAGTGGCCAGGTGTTCGATCTGGACGCCATCACCCGCATGGCGCGTCTGCAGGGCGCCCGCGTCGGTTTCGATCTGGCGCATTCGGTCGGCAATGTGCCGCTGCAGCTGCACGATATCGCGCCGGATTTCGCCGTGTGGTGCCATTACAAGTACCTCAACGCCGGCCCGGGCGCCGTGGCCGGCTGCTTCGTGCACGAACGCCATCACCGCGATGCCACGCTGCCGCGCTTCGCCGGCTGGTGGGGCCATGAAGAAGCCACCCGCTTCAAGATGGCGCCGCAGTTCGTGCCCGCGGTCGGTGCCGAAGGCTGGCAGCTCAGCAATCCGCCGGTGCTGGGTCTGGCCCCGCTGCGCGCTGCCCTTGATGTCGTCGACAAAGCCGGTGGCATCGATGCGCTGCGGACCAAATCGCTGCGCCTGACCGGGATGCTGGATGCGCTGGTGCGTGCGCGCCTGTCCGGTGTGCTGGAGGTGCTGACGCCTTCCGAGCCGGAGCGCCGAGGCTGCCAGCTCTCGCTGCGTGTGGCCGGTGGCCGCGAGCGCGGCCGCAGCCTGTTCGAGTACCTGCAGACCGTGGGCATGCTCGGCGACTGGCGCGAGCCCGACGTGATCCGCATCTCGCCGACACCGCTGTACAACCGCTACCTCGACCTGCACCACTTCGTCGAGGAAGTGGAAGCCTGGGCCGGTCTCTGACCCGACCGCCCTCCCCGCCCCCACGGACATCGCCTTGATCGCTACCCCCTCCCGCTCGCTGAGCATCATCGGCGCTGGCCTGGCCGGTTCATTGCTGGCCATCCTGCTGTCCCGCCAGGGCTGGCAGATCACCTTGTATGAGCGCCGCGGCGATCCGCGCGTGAGCGATTACGAGTCCGGTCGTTCGATCAATCTGGCGCTCGCCGAACGTGGCCGGCATGCGCTGCGCCAGGCCGGGGTCGAAAACGCGGTCATGGCCAAGGCGGTGATGATGCGTGGGCGCATGATTCACCCGCGCGAGGGCGAACTGCAGCTGCAGCGCTACGGGCGGGACGACAGCGAGGTGATCTGGTCGATCCATCGCAAGGACCTCAACACCACGTTGCTGCAGCTGGCCGAGGATGCCGGTGCCACCGTGCACTTCCACCGGCGCCTGCATACGGTGGACTTCGATGCGGGCTACGCACGCTTCATCGATGACCGCGACGACCAGCCGCACGATATCCGCTTCGATACCCTGATCGGGGCCGACGGTGCCGGTTCGGCGCTGCGCGCGGCGATGAACCGCAAGCAGCCGCTGGACGAGCGCATCGACTTCCTGGATCACTCCTACAAGGAGCTGGAGATCCCGCCGACCGACGATGGTGGGTTCCGGATCGAGGCCAACGCACTGCATATCTGGCCGCGCGGGCACTACATGTGCATCGCGTTGCCGAACGACGAAGGCACGTTCACGGTCACGCTGTTCCTGCCCAACGAGGGCGATCCGAGCTTTGCCACCACCAACAGCGGAGCCGAGGCCGAGGCGCTGTTCGCGCGCGACTTCCCCGATGCGCTGGCGCTTATCCCGAACCTGCGCCGCGACTGGGAGCAGCATCCGCCGGGCCTGCTCGGCACGCTGCATCTCAAGCACTGGCACATGAAGGGCCGCGCGGTGCTGATCGGCGATGCCGCGCACGCAATGGTGCCGTTCCACGGCCAAGGCATGAACTGCGCCTTCGAGGATTGCATCGCCCTGGCCGCGCATCTGCTGGAGCAGGATTCGCTGGGCGAGGCCTTCGCTGCATTCGAAGCGGACCGCAAGCCGAATGCCGAGGCGATCCAGCAGATGGCGCTGGAGAACTACCTGGAGATGCGCGACCGCGTGGCCGATCCGCAGTTCCTGCTGCAGCGCGAACTGGAACAGGCGCTGCAGGCGCGCTGGCCGACCCGCTTCGTGCCGCATTACACGATGGTCACCTTCCTGCGGACCCCGTACGCCGTTGCGATGGCGCGCACCGAGCTGCAGCGGCGCATGCTGGAGCAAGCTACTGCCGGGCACGACAGCCTGGCGCATATCGACTGGGCCGCACTGGAGCGGCTGGTCCACGAACAACTGCCCGTCCTGGAGGGTGCGCACTGATGGCCGACAGCTTCCTGTTCTATGACCTGGAAACCTTCGGTCAGGACCCGCGCCGCACGCGCATCGCGCAGTTCGCCGGTATCCGCACCGATGCCGATCTCAACATCATCGAAGAACCGGTCAGCTTCTACGTCAAACCGGCCGATGATCTGCTGCCCTCCCCGGTCGCCACCCTGATCACCGGTATCACCCCGCAGCACGCACTGAGCGCCGGCGTCACCGAGGCCGAGGCGTTCGCGCGGATCAACGACCTGATGGCGCAGCCGGGCACCTGCTCGCTGGGTTACAACACGCTGCGCTTCGACGATGAATTCGTCCGCCACGGGCTGTTCCGCAACTTCTACGACCCCTACGAGCGCGAGTGGCGCAACGGCAATTCGCGCTGGGATCTGCTGGACATGATGCGGCTGCTGCATGCGCTGCGCCCGGACGGGATTGTCTGGCCGCAGCGCGAAGACGGCGCCACCTCGTTCAAGCTCGAGCACCTGGCCACGGCCAACAACGTCCGTCAGGGCGATGCGCATGAAGCGCTGTCCGATGTGTACGCGACAATCGGCCTGGCGAAGCTGTTCAAGCAGGCCCAGCCACGGCTGTGGGACTACGCGCTGAAGCTGCGCGACAAGCGCTTCGTGGGTAGCCTGCTGGATGTGGATGCAATGCAGCCGGTGCTGCACATCTCGATGCGCTACCCCGCCCAACGCATGTGCGCCGCACCGGTACTGCCACTGGCGCGCCATCCCTTCATCAACAACCGCATCATCGCGCTCGATCTGGACGGCGATATCGAGCCGCTGCTCGATCTGCCGCCGGAAACCATCGCCGCACGCCTGTACACCCGCGCCGCCGACATGGCCGAGGGCGAGCAGCGCGTGCCGCTCAAGGAGGTGCACCTCAACAAGGTCCCGGCGCTGGTCGCCTGGAACCATCTTCGCCCGGCCGACCATGCGCGCCTGGGTATCGACCCGGCCGCAATCGAAGCCAAGGCCGAGCGGCTGCGCCAGATCGGTCCCGCACTGGCCGAGAAGGTCCGCCAGGTGTACTCCGGCGAGCGCACCCTGGCGCCAAGCGATGTCGATGCGTCGCTGTATGACGGCTTCCTGGCCGACGGCGACAAATCCCTGATGGCCCGCATCCGCACCAGCCCGCCGGCCGAACTGGCCAGCTTCGCCGAGCGCCTGCGGGATCCGCGCATGCCCGAGCTGCTGTTCCGGTACCGCGCCCGCAACTACCTGGACACCCTGGACACTACCGAGCGCTCACGCTGGAACGACTATCGTCGCCAGCGCCTGCTCGGCGATGCATCGCTGGGCGAACAGACCCTGCCGCAGTTCACCGCGCAGCTGGATGCACTGGCCGCAGAGCATGCCAACGACGCCGGCAAGCTCGCCCTGCTGCAGCAGCTGCGCGACTGGGGCACCCACCTGCAGAGCAGCCTATGAGCACCTATTTCAGCCCGGCGACCTTCACGTTCCTGCGTGGCCTGGCCCGCAACAACGACAAGACCTGGTTCAACGAGCACAAGCCGACGTACGAAGCGCACGTCCGCCAGCCGTTCCTGCGCCTGATCACCGATCTGCAGCCGGACCTGGCCGCGGTCAGCGAGCACTTCCGCGCCGACCCGCGCACCGTGGGTGGCTCGTTGTTCCGCATCTACCGCGATGCGCGCTTCTCCAACGACAAGTCGCCCTACAAGAGCTGGCAGGGCGCGCGCCTGTTCCATGAGCGCCGCAAGCAGGTTCCAGCGCCGTCGTTCTATATCCACCTGCAGCCGGGCGAGAGCTTCGTCGGCGCGGGGCTGTGGCATCCCGAGCCGGCCACCCAGCGCAAGGTGCGGCACTTCATCGTCGACAACCCCGGCAGCTGGAAGGCCGCCGCGCATTCGCCGGTGCTGCGCAAGACGTTCGATTTCGAGGAAAGCGAGAAGCTGGTCCGCGCCCCGCGCGGGTTCGAGCCGGAGTTCGAATTCATCGACGATCTCAAGCACCGCAACTGGGTGTTCTGGCGCTCGCTGGACGACGCCACGATGACCGGCCCGCGCCTGCGCCAGACCATCGCGGCCGACCTGGTCACGCTGGCCCCCTTCGTGGATTACCTGTGCGCGGCGCTGGACCTGGAGTTCTGAGCTTCACGTGCACTGACACCCGCTGGGTCAAGCTGGGCACCATGACGACAAGGCAGACCCGATGAAGAAGCTGCTCTGGTTGCTGGTCACCGTGCTGCTGGTGCTGGCCGGCATCGTGTTCAGCGGCCCCTACGTGACCGTGCATGGCCTCAGCCGCGCGATCGAACAGCGCGATACCGCCAAACTCGACCGTTACGTGGATTTTCCGATGCTGCGCGCCAACCTGCGCGCCCAGCTGAGCGATTACGTGGTCCGCCGCGCGGGTCCGGACATGCAGTCCAGCCTGTTTGGCGCGTTGCTGCTCTCGGCCGGCGACCGGCTCAGCGCGACCGCCGTAGACGCGCTGGTCACCCCCACCGGCATCGGTGCGCTGCTGGAGGGCCACACCCTGTGGAAGCGCGCCAGCAACGATCTGGACAGCCCCAGCAATGACGCCTATGCGGCGCCACGGCCGGCGCGGCCCCTGAAGGGCGCCACTCACCGATTCGAGTCGCTGTCGCGGTTCACCGCCACCACCTACACGCCGCAGGGCGCGCCGGTGGTCTTCATCCTGCAGCGCTCGGGGCTGCGCTGGCGGCTGGTCGACATCCGCCTGCCGCTCAATCCTGACACCACTGCGCCGTCGGTCCTGCCGATCCCGTAGGTACCGACCGTGGGTCGGTACACGGATCCCACGCACCCCCGTGGCGCATCAACCGTCGTTGGCCACCCCGTGCGGCACGTGCCCGGCGGCCACGCTCTGGTGCTGCAGCGCGCTGTCGATGTTGTGCTGCGAATCGTCGAAGAAGATGTCCGCGCCGAAGGCTTCCAGGAATGGGCCCTTGTGGCGGCCGCCGAGGAACAGCGCTTCGTCCAGACGCACGCCCCACTCGCGCAGCGTGCGGATCACCCGCTCGTGCGCCGGCGCCGAGCGCGCCGTCACCAGCGCAGTGCGGATCGGCGCATCTTCGCCCGAGGGGAACACGGCCTGCAGCGTATGCAGCGCCGAGAGGAAGTTGCGGAAGGGGCCACCGCTGAGCGGCTCACGGGCGTTCTCACGCTCATGGCGGCCGAAGGCTTCCACGCCCTGCTCGCGCGAGATGCGTTCGCTCTCATCGCCAAAGATCACCGCATCACCATCGAAGGCGATGCGCAGCTGGCCCAGCGGACGGCCCAGATCGACCTGTTCGGCCGCGGCGATGGTCTCGCCCGGCGGCTTGGGCAGGATGGTCGCGGCAGCGATCCCGTGCAGCAGCGCGCGCCGCACCGATTCGGGGTTGGCCGACAGGAACAGATCGGTGCCGAACGGCTTCACATACGGCCAGGTCGGCTCGCCCGCGGTGAAGGTCGCGCGGATGATGCCCAGGTCGTAGTGCTGGATCGAATTGAAGATGCGCAGGCCGGTATCGGCCGAGTTGCGCGACAGCAGGATCACTTCCACCCGCGGCTGTTCCGGTGACTGGCCCTGGTTGAGCGCGAGCAGCTTGCGCACCACCGGGAAGGCCACGCCGGGGCGCAGCACATCATCTTCGTGCTTGCGCTGGTACTCGGCGTAGGCATCGACGCCTTCGGCCTCGAACAGCGCGTGCCCCTCTTCCAGATCGAACAGGGCCCGCGACGTCACGGCAACGGTCAGCAAACGGGGGGTGTTGTCGCCCATGGCAATCAGCAATCCAATGCGGCCGCAGCGGCCGGCCAGCCATTCTCCCACAGAGCATGGCCGCCACGGCCGTGCGCCGTCAGAACATGAACTGCTCGCTCAGGATCCGGTCTTCCAGATTGTGCTCCGGGTCGAACAGCATGGTGACGCGGCGTTCGCGCGATTCACGGATGGTCACTTCCACCACATCGCGGGTTTCATGCGAATCGGCGGTGACGCTGACCGGGCGCTTGTAGGGGTCGAGAACGCGGAACCGCACTTCGGTGTCGGCCTTGAGGATCGCCCCGCGCCAGCGGCGCGGACGGTACGGCGCCAACGGGGTCAGCGCGATCGTGTGCGAGCCCAGCGGAAGGATCGGGCCATGCGCGGAATAGTTGTACGCCGTGCTGCCGGCAGGCGTGGCGACCAGCACCCCGTCGCCGATCAGCTCGGCCACGCGTTCCTGGCCGTTGAGGTCGATGCCGATATGCGCGGCCTGGCGGGTCTGGCGCAGCAGCGAGACGTCGTTGTAGGCCAGCGACCCGGTGGTGGTGCCGGACTCGGTCAGGGCCAGCATCTCCAGCGGCCGCAGGTTGGCCGGCTCGGCGGCCGCCAGGCGCGCGGGCAGATCGTCATCACGGAACTGGTTCATCAGGAACCCGACCGTGCCCAGCTTCATGCCGAACACGGGCCGATCCAGCGCGCCGTAGCGATGCAGGGTCTGCAGCAGGAAGCCATCACCGCCCAACGGGCACAGCACCTCGGCCTGCTCGGGCGCGTAGTCGCCGTAGCGGGCCCGCATCTGTGCCAGGGCGAGCTGCGCCGCTTCGGTGGAACTGGCCAGGAAGGCGATACGGGGGGTGTCGCTCATCGGTGAATCCGGGTGGGGTATGCCGGCAAGAGCATAACCGTTCGTGCCGGTCGCGGGCCGGCACGAACGGAAACGAAAACGGCCCCGCCGAAGCGGAGCCGTGTGTTTCTCATGCAATGCCGTTACCGGCCCCCCGCCCATCCCTCTGGAGCAGAGCCCCCCTGAGTCAGGGGGGCGCGCCGAAGGCGCGGGGGTCTGGACGCATCGTCTGCATGGGGCCCACGGTTTGCTAGGCAAACCGTGGGGCGTCAGCGCGAATGCGCCAACGCACCATGCGCTTACGCACCATGCGAGGCCAGCTGACCCAGGCGCTGCACCGCGACCGACACGGTCGGGTAGTCCAGGGTCTTCTGCTCGGCCAGCTCGGCCAGCATCGCCAGGGTGAAGCGCAGGCTGCTGTCATCGCGCCCCATCCAGGCGGCGACCTTGGCTTCGGCGCTGCTGCCCTTCATCGACAGGACCTGGGCAGCCAGGTTGCGATGGTGGGCGGCCAGCTCGTCGCGCAGCACGCCACGGGCCACGGCGTGCCAGCGGCCGTTGACCTCCAGCGCGTCGATCTGCTCGAACAGCCACGGCAGCTGCAGGGCGTCGCCCAGGCGGAAGTGGACCTTGGAGACGTCCACCGGCTTGAGCTTGCGGGTGCGGGCCAGCTCGATGATGTCGAACGCCGGCTCCAGGAACTGCAGTTCCGAGAGCTGCTGCGACAACGCCGGCGGCAGGCCCTTGTCCTTCCACTCCTGCACGCTGGCCTCGTAGGCCGGGCGCTGCGAATCGGGCAGCACGCCCGAGGCATCGCGGATGTCGTTGAAGGCAGCCTGGTAGCGGTTGACCGCTTCGGTGATGCCCGGCATGGCGCCCGGGCGCGAGAGCAGCCAGCGCACGAACGAACGCTGCAGCTTCCAGATCACTTCCAGCGCGTCGATCTGCACCGACTCCGGCAACGTGCCGTCGAGGGCGTCGATCTGTGCCCACAGGGCGCGTGCATCCAGCGTTTCACGGCTGATCGTGTACGCCTTGGCGACCTCGGCCACGGTGCGGCCGGTGTCTTCCTGCATGCGCATCAGGAAGGTGGCGCCCATGCGGTTGATGGTCTGGTTGGTCACGGCCGTGGCGATGATTTCGCGCTTCAGGCGGTGACGCTCCATCGCATCGGCGTACTTCTTCTGCAGCGGCGTCGGGAAGTAGCGCTGCAGCTCCTTGGACAGGTAGGGATCTTCCGGAATGTCCGACTCCAGCAGCTGCTGGAAGGCCACCAGCTTGGAGTAGGACAACAGCACCGACAGTTCCGGACGGGTCAGGCCCTGGCCACGCGCCTTGCGTGCGGACAGTTCCGCATCCGAGGGCAGGTACTCGATCTGGCGATCCAGCAGGCCCTGCTGTTCCAGCGTGCGGATGAAGTGCTGCTTGGAACCCAGGCGCTTGACCGCCATGCGTTCCATCAGGCTCAGCGCCTGGTTCTGACGGTAGTTGTCCATCAGCACCAGCGCGGCCACTTCGTCGGTCATCGAGGCCAGCAGCTTGTTGCGCTGTTCGACGGTCAACTTTTTGGCACGCACCACATCGTTGAGCAGGATCTTGATGTTGACTTCGTGATCGGAGGTGTCCACACCGGCCGAGTTGTCGATGAAGTCGGTGTTGAGCAGCACGCCGGCCTGGGCGGCTTCGATACGGCCCAGCTGGGTCATGCCCAGGTTGCCGCCCTCGCCCACCACCTTGCAGCGCAGCTCGCCGCCATTGACGCGCAGCGCGTTGTTGGCGCGGTCGCCGACATCGCTGTGCTGCTCGCTGGCCGCCTTGACGTAGGTACCGATGCCGCCGTTCCACAACAGATCGACCGGCGCCTTGAGGATCGCGCTCATCAGATCGTTCGGGGTCATCGACTTGATGCCCTCGTCCAGGCCGAGCACCTCACGCACCTGCGGGGTGATCTCGATCGACTTCAGCGTACGCGGGTACACGCCGCCGCCCTTGCTGATCAGCTTGGCATCGTAATCGGCCCAGCTGGAGCGCGGCACGGTGAACAGACGCTCGCGCTCGACGAAGGTCGTGGCCGCATCCGGGTTCGGGTCCAGGAAGATGTGGCGGTGATCGAATGCAGCCACCAGGCGGATGTGGCGCGACAACAGCATGCCGTTGCCGAACACGTCGCCGGACATGTCGCCCACGCCGACCGCGGTGAAGTCCTGGCTCTGGCTGTCACGGCCCAGCGCACGGAAGTGGCGCTTGACCGACTCCCACGCACCGCGGGCGGTGATGCCCATGCCCTTGTGGTCGTAACCGACCGAGCCACCGGAGGCGAACGCATCGCCCATCCAGAAGCCGTGCGCCACGGCCAGGCCGTTGGCGATGTCGGAGAAGGTCGCGGTGCCCTTGTCGGCGGCCACCACCAGGTACGGGTCGTCCATGTCGTGGCGGACCACGTCCACCGGCGGCACGATCTTGTTGTTGACGATGTTGTCGGTGATGTCCAGCAGGCCCTGGATGAACAGCTTGTAGCAGGCCACGCCGTTGGCGAACACCGCATCACGGTCACCGTTGACCGGCGGCATCTTGGCGAAGAAGCCGCCCTTCGCGCCGACCGGCACGATCACGGTGTTCTTGACCATCTGTGCCTTGACCAGGCCCAGCACCTCGGTACGGAAATCTTCGCGACGGTCCGACCAGCGCAGGCCGCCACGGGCAACGGCACCGAAACGCAGGTGGGTACCTTCCACGCGCGGGCCGTACACGAAGATTTCGCGGTACGGGCGCGGCTTGGGCAGGTCCGGCACCAGCGCCGAATCGAACTTGAAGCTGATGACGTGGCCCGGGCGGCCCTCGGCATCGGTCTGGTAGTAGCTGGTGCGCAGGGTCGCATCGATCACGCCCATGAAGCTGCGCAGGATGCGGTCTTCATCGAGGCTGGAGACGCGGTCCATCAGCTTGAGCAGCGCATCGCGCGCGGCGTCCATCTGCACGGTGCGGTCGCCCTTGCGCGCATCGACCACGGTCTTGAGCACTTTCAGGGTGGCTTCGTCACCGCCGGCGAGCACGGTCAGGTGCGCGCGCAGCTGGGCTTGGCCCTCGGCGATCGCGTCCTTGCTCTCGTGGCCGGTGGCCGGATCGAAGCGGGCTTCGAACAGCTCCACCAGCAGGCGGGCCAGCAGCGGGTAACGGGTGAAGGTGCCTTCCACATAGGCCTGCGAGAACGGCACGCCGGTCTGCAGCAGGTACTTGCAGTAGCCACGCAGCATCGCGACCTGGCGCCAGTGCAGACCGGCGGCGAGCACGAGGCGGTTGAAGCCATCGTTCTCCGCATCGCCGTGCCACACGCGGGCAAAGGTTTCACCGAAGGCGGCATCAACGCTCGGCGCATCGATCGCCCCGGCCACCGATTCCACTTCGAAGTCCTGCACGTACACCGGGGCGTTATCGACCGTCAGACGGTACGGACGCTCGGCGATGACACGCAGGCCCATGTTTTCCATCATCGGCAGCGCATCGGACAGCGGGATATCGTCCAGCTGGCGATACAGCTTCAGGCGCAGGCCATCGCCGCCTTCGCGCTGCACGGCCTGCAGGCTCAGGCGCAGATCGTCCGGGCCGGTCAGCGCATCCAGCTGGCTGACGTCATTGGCGGCGATCTCGGTGCTGGAGTCTTCGATGTAGCCGGCCGGCAACGCCTTGCCGATACGCGCCGCGATGCGCAGGCCTTCGCCCTCACCGTGACGGGCCACCAGCGCTTCGCGCAGATCGTCCTGCCAGTTGCGCAGCACCTGGGCAAGCTTCTGCTCCAGTGCGCTGGTATCCACTTCCAGGGTCTGGCCAGCCTTCGGGCGCACGATCAGGTGCACCTGGGCCAGCGGCGACTCACCGAGCACGACCGAGCTGTCCACGTACTCGCCCTGCAGGGCGTCCTTGAGCATGGCTTCGATGCGCAGGCGCACATCGGTGTTGAAGCGTTCGCGCGGCAGGTACACCAGCGCGGAGATGAAACGGCTGTACTTGTCACGGCGCAGGAACAGACGGCTGCGCACGCGCTCCTGCAGGCCCAGCACGCCCATGGCGGTGCGGAACAGTTCGTCCTCGCTGGACTGGAACAGCTCTTCGCGCGGCAGGGTTTCCAGGATGTGGCGCAGGGCCTTGCCGCTGTGGCTGCTCGGTGCCAGGCCGGACTTGCTCATCACGTATTCGTGGCGCTGGCGCACCAGCGGGATTTCCCACGGGCGGCGGTTGTACGCGCTGGAGGTGAACAGACCCAGGAAGCGCTGCTCGCCGATGATCTTGCCCTTGGCGTCGAATTCGAGCACGCCGATGTAATCCATGTAACCGGCGCGATGCACGCGCGAGCGGGCATTGGTCTTGGTCAGGATCAGCGCGTCCTTCAACCCGGTGGTGGCATTGAGGCCCTGCGCGGCGAGGGTCTTGACCGGACGTGCAGCGGACTTGTCCTGCCCGCGCATCAGGCCCAGGCCGGTGTCGTTCAACGGCGCCAGCACGTCTTCCTTGCCCTGCTTCTCGACGCGGTATTCGCGGTAACCGAAGAAGGTGAAGTGGTTGTCGGCGGCCCAGCGCAGGAACTCCTGCGCCTCAGCGCGCGAGGCGGCATCGACGGGCAGCTGGCGGCTGCCGAGGTCATCGGCCAGGCTCTGCGCCTTGGCACGCATCGCGTCCCAATCGCGGACGATGGCACGCACCTCGTCCAGCGCCTTGATGATCGCCTTCTCGACGTCGGCCATCGCCTCGGCCGGCTGGCGGTCGATCTCCAGCAGCATCACCGATTCGGCGGTGCCGTCGCTGACACCGGTCAGCTTGCCGGCCTTGTCACGCGCGAAACGGATCACCGGGTGACCCAGCACGTGCACGCCGACGCCATGCTCGGCCAGCGACATCGTGACGGTGTCGACCAGGAACGGCATATCGTCGTTGACGATCTGCAGCACCGTGTGCGGCGACTCCCACCCGTTGCTCTTCAGCGTCGGGTTGAACACGCGGACGTTGGCCTTGCCGGACTTGCGCACGCGCGCAAATTCCAGCGTGTCCGCTGCCAGTGCAGCCCACTCCTCGGCGCTGTGGTGCGGGAACTCGTCCGCCTCCATGCGCTTGTAGAAGTCGGCGGCAAAAGCCACTGCCTCGGCCTGCCCGGCCGACGGGTAGCGCTTGCGCAAGGCCGTGTACACCGGCTCCAGCGAGAAGCCCACTGGCGAAACAGTCTGCGTATCGGCTGGTTTGGATTTGTTTTTCACGGTCTTGGCTGCTGGTTTCTGCGGTTTCATGACGGAGCGGTGCGTGTTGCTCAGTTGGGAAAATGAAATTGTAGGCCTACCGCACAGAAATACCTTGCTGCAGGACGGAATAAGGTGATTCGGGTTGGGTCCCGTTTACATCGCCACCGTCAATTCGGCCGGGTACGGATCAACGCATCGGGGTTTCATCCGACGCAGCATCGGCCGCGTCGGTTACAACGTGACGTTGGTCATCAAACGCGACGGAAAGACAAGGCTTCTACAATTCTGAACTGGACGGTATAGTCCACCCCGTGACTCCCCCACCCCCCGCCGCCAGCGCCATGGACGCGCGCGATCATCGCGTGTTCGATGCTGTGCGCGAACTGCTGGCCAGCCAGGGCATGCAATTGAGCATGGACGCCGTGGCCCAGCACGCGGGCTGCTCCAAGCAGACGCTCTACAGCCGCTACGGCAGCAAGCAGGAACTGCTGCGCCGGGTGATGCAGCGGCATGTCTGCCGCGCGACCGCCGGGCTGCGCTCACTCGACGGTGATGACCTGCGTGGCAGCCTGCTGCAGTTCGCCAACGACTACCTGGACCATTTCAACCAGCCGCATGTGGTCCAGGCCCGAAGGCTGATCGCGACAGAATCCAGCCAGTTCCCCCAGGAAGCCCGTACCCTCTATCAGGACGGCGCCGGGGCCCTGGCGCTTCACGTATCTGAATGGCTGGCAACACGCTCTGCCCGCGGCCAATTGAGGCATGACGACCCGCACTTCATGGCTGAACTGCTATTGAGCATGATCGCCGGCTTGGATGTCGAAAAACAGCGCTTCCATATCCCCCATCGCGCTGACGCCGCCGTGCGCCGCCGCTGGGCAGAATTCTCCGTTGACAGCTTCCTGCGCGCGTTCGCCGCGCCCGAAGCCGCCACGGCTTCGTATTCAAACCAACACCGGAGCTTCTCCTGATGATCGCCCCACTCCGCACCCTTGCCCTGACGTGCGCAGTCGCCCTTGCGTTGACCGCCTGCAAGAAGGAAGAGCAGCAGGCCCCGCCGCCGCCGGAGGTGGGCGTGATCGAGGCCAAGCCGCAGACCCTGCCGTTGCAGCGTGAACTGGTCGGCCGTCTGTCGCCGTTCCGCAGTGCCGACGTCCGGGCCCGCGTGCCGGGCGTGCTGCTCAAGCGCGTCTATCAGGAAGGCTCGGATGTGAAGGAAGGCCAGGTGCTGTTCCTGATCGATCCGGCTCCCCTGCGTGCCTCGCTCAATGCTGCGCAGGCCGAACTGGCCTCGGCCCAGGCCACCGCCGCCAATGCCAAGGCCGCTGCCAACCGCGCCCGCTCGCTGGCGCCGCAGGCCTACGTCTCCAAGTCCGACCTGGATGCAGCCGAAGCCACCGAGCGCACTGCCGCTGCCGCCGTGCAGCAGGCCCAGGCCTCGCTGGCCAGCGCGAAGATCAACCTCGGCTATGCCGAAGTGCGCTCGCCGATCAGCGGCCGCGCTGGCAAGCAGCAGGTCACTGAAGGTGCGCTGGTTGGCCAGGGCGATGTGACCCTGCTGACCACCGTGGATCAGCTCGACCCGCTGTACGTGAACTTCTCGATGAGCGTGGATGAGTTGACCCAGATGCGCGCAGCCCAGGCCAAGGGCGCACTGGCCCTTAGTGGTGACGGCAAGTCCACCGTGCAGGTGAAGCTGGCTGACGGCACCGTCTACGACCAGCCGGGCACACTGGATTTCTCCTCGACCACGGTCGACCCGGCCACCGGCGCGGTCTCGCTGCGCGCGGTGCTGCCCAACCCGCAGCAGATCCTGCTGCCGGGTGCCTTCGTCAGCTTCCAGGCGACCCTGGGTGAGCGCAACAACGCCTACCTGGTGCCCCTGCAGGCGCTGCAGCGCGACACCACCGGCGGCTACGTGCTGGTGGTGGGCAAGGACGGCAAGGTTGCCCGCAAGAATGTGAAGAGCGAAGGCCAGCAGGGCAGCAACTGGCTGGTCAGCGGTGGTCTGGATGCCGGCGATCAGGTGATCGTGGCCGGCGTACAGAAGGTCAAGGAAGGCGAACCGGCCAAGGCCGCCCCGTGGAACCCGGCCGCCGGCAACGGCAATGGCCAGGCGCCGGCGGGTGCTGCCCCGGCAGGTACTGCTCCGGCGGCTGCCGCCAAGCCCGATGCCGCGGCCGCCCCGGCTGATGCCGCCGCCGCAAAGTCCGACGCCGCTCCGGCTGCCGAACCGAACAAGCAATAACGGGAATCCTCCGTCATGCCTAAATTTTTCATTGAACACCCGGTATTCGCCTGGGTGGTCGCGATCCTGATCTCGCTTGCGGGCGTGATCTCGATCCTGGGTCTGGGCGTGGAGTCCTACCCGAGCATCGCGCCTCCCCAGGTGACGGTGAGCGCCACCTACCCCGGCGCCAGCGCCGACACCGCCGAAAAGTCGGTCACCCAGGTGATCGAGCAGCAGCTGACCGGTATCGATCACCTGCTGTACTTCAGTTCCTCTTCGGCCTCCAACGGCCGCGTCACCATCACCTTGACCTTCGAAACCGGCACCGATGCCGATATCGCCCAGGTCCAGGTGCAGAACAAGGTCTCGCTGGCAACGCCTCGCCTGCCGACCGAAGTGACCCAGCAGGGCGTGGTGGTGGCCAAGGCCAACGCCGGCTTCCTGATGGTGGTGGCCCTGCAGTCCGACAGCGCCTCGATCGACCGCGACGCCCTCAACGACATCGTCGGTTCGCGCGTGCTCGACCAGATCTCGCGTATCCCCGGCGTGGGCAGCACCCAGCAGTTCGGTTCCGAGTACGCCATGAATATCTGGCTCAACCCGGAAAAGATGCAGGGTTACGGCCTGTCGGCCACCCAGGTACTGGCCGCGATCAAGGACCAGAACGTGCAGTTCGCGGCCGGTTCGCTGGGCTCGGATCCCTCGCCCGAGGGGCACTACTTCACCGCGACCGTGTCGGCCGAAGGCCGCTTCAGCTCGCCGGAAGAGTTCGAGAACATCATCCTGCGCGCCAATGCCGACGGCTCGCGCGTGCTGCTCAAGGACGTCGCCCGGATCGCCTTCGGTGCGAACAACTACGGTTTTGACACCCAGTACAACGGCAAGCCGACCGGTGCCTTCGCGATCCAGCTGCTGCCGGGCGCCAACGCGCTGAACGTGGCCAATGCGGTCACCTCGAAGATGGATGAGCTCAAACCGAGCTTCCCGGCTGGTGTCAGCTGGTTCTCGCCGTACGACAGCACCACCTTCGTGAAGATCTCGATCGAGGAAGTGGTCAAGACCCTGATCGAAGCGGTCGTGCTGGTGTTCCTGGTGATGCTGATCTTCCTGCAGAACTTCCGCGCCACGCTGATCCCGACCCTGGTCATCCCGGTCGCGCTGCTGGGCACGTTCCTGGGCATGAGCATCATCGGCTTCACCATCAACCAGCTGACGCTGTTTGCGATGGTGCTGGCGATCGGCATCGTGGTCGATGACGCCATCGTGGTCATCGAGAACGTCGAACGCATCATGACCGAGGAGAAGCTGCCGCCCAAGGCCGCCACCCAGAAGGCCATGACCCAGATCACCGGTGCGGTGGTGGCCATCACCGTGGTGCTGGCCGCGGTGTTCATTCCGTCGGCCCTGCAGGGCGGCGCCGCCGGCGAGATCTACAAGCAGTTCGCGCTGACCATCGCCATCGCGATGGCCTTCTCGGCCTTCCTGGCCCTGGGCTTCACCCCGGCGCTGTGCGCGACGTTCCTCAAGCCGACGCACAACGACAAGCCGAACATCGTCTACCGCACCTTCAACAAGTACTACGACAAGGTCAGCAACACCTACGTGGGCCACATCACCTCGGCGGTGAAGCATGCCCCGCGCTGGATGATCCTGTTCGTGGTGCTGACCGTGCTGTGCGGTTTCCTGTTCACGCGCATGCCGGGCAGCTTCCTGCCCGAAGAAGACCAGGGCTACGCGCTGGCGATCGTGCAGCTGCCGCCGGGCTCGACCAAGTCGCAGACCAACCACGCCTTTGCCCAGATGCGCGGCATCCTGGAAAAGCAGGATGGCTTCGAAGGCATGCTGCAGGTGGCTGGTTTCAGCTTCGTCGGCTCCGGTGAAAACGTGGGCATGGGCTTCATCCGCCTCAAGCCCTGGGCGGACCGTGACATCACGGTGCCCGAGTTCATCAACAACATGAACGGCGCGTTCTACGGGATCAAGGAAGCGCAGATCTTCGTGGTCAACCTGCCGACCGTGCAGGGCCTGGGCCAGTTCGGCGGCTTCGACATGTGGCTGCAGGACCGTGGCGGCGTGGGCTATGAGCAGCTGACGCAGGCCCGCAACATCCTGCTCGGCAAGGCGGCGCAGGAAAGCGACCTGCTGACCGGCGTGCGCCCGAACGGCCTGGAAAACGCCCCGCAGCTGCAGTTGCACGTGGACCGCGTGCAGGCGCAGACCATGGGCCTGTCGGTGTCGGACGTGTACAGCACCATCCAGCTGATGCTGGCCCCGGTGTACGTCAACGACTTCTTCTACGAAGGCCGCATCAAGCGCGTGACCCTGCAGGCCGATGGCCCGTATCGCACCGGTGCGGAATCGTTGAACAGCTTCTACACGCCCAGCACGCTGCAGACCAATCCCGACGGCACGCAGGCGATGATCCCGCTGAGCACCGTGGTGAAGTCCGAGTGGGTGTCCGCACCGCCGTCGCTGAGCCGCTACAACGGCTACTCGGCGGTCAACATCGTCGGTTCGCAGGCGGCCGGGCGCAGCTCGGGCGAGGCGATGCAGGCGATGGAGCGGATCGTCAACGACGACCTGCCAGCCGGCTTCGGCTACGACTGGTCGGGCATGTCCTACCAGGAAATCCTGGCCGGCAACGCCGCGACCCTGCTGCTGGTGCTGTCCATCGTGGTGGTGTTCCTCTGCCTTGCCGCGCTGTATGAAAGCTGGTCGATCCCGGTGGCGGTGCTGCTGGTGGTGCCACTGGGTGTCCTCGGCGCCCTGGCCTTCTCGCTGGCACGTGGCCTGCCGAACGATCTGTACTTCAAGATCGGCCTGATCACGGTGATCGGCCTGGCGGCGAAGAACGCGATCCTGATCGTGGAGTTCGCGGTTGAGCAGCGGGCCGCAGGCAAGAACCTGCGCGAGGCGACCATCGAAGCCTCCCGCCTGCGTTTCCGCCCGATCCTGATGACCTCGTTTGCCTTCATCATGGGCGTGGTGCCGATGGCCATCTCCACCGGTGCCGGTGCCAACGCGCGTCACGCCATCGGTACCGGCGTGATCGGCGGCATGGTGTTCGCCACCTTCCTGGGTCTGTTGATGATCCCGGTGTTCTTCGTGGTGGTCCGCCGCATGCTGGGTGACAAGCTGGACGAACCGTCCAAGGAGTTCCTGGAACGCCAGGGCGAAGCCAATACGGCCCACCGTCCGGATCGTTGATGCACAGGGGCAGCCACGGTTGCCCCACCGCCAGGTGACCACCGTGGGTGGTCACGCTGGAATGAAAAAGCCCCGGCGCGAGCCGGGGCTTTTTTGTGTGCGCCGCATGACGGGTAGAGCCACACCATGTGTGGCTGAGCGGGGGCACGCATCGGGGGACCAGGTAATGACGGCCGCTTGCCGGCTGCTCCGGGCACCTGCCAGGCAAGGATCGCCGGGTTGCCGGCCGACGGCCGGCACTACCAAATGGTCTCAGCGCAGCAACGCTACTGCCGCGCATACCAACACGATCACCAACGACGGCCACTGCATTGGCATGTAGAAGAAGTGATGGCGGGCATGCTCGCCCACCGCGCGCGGGCCGCGGTTGAGCACGATGCCGAGCACGACATTGATCGCTGCGCCGATGCCGAATCCGACCAGCAGCTGCGCCAGCGAGGTATTGCCTTTGGCAACCGCAGGATCCGGCCACAGCCACATCAGCAGCAACAGGGCGGCAATGGGGGTGAGCAGGGTCAGGAACCCTGCGCCTCGATAAATAACCATGGGGTGACCTGCAGAACGGGGCCGCACATTCTGCACTACCCCGCGTTCCGACCAGCGGTCGGCACCTACCTTGATCCGACGCTGGAGCGTCCGCAACCTCTCAAGGCCACTTCAGAGGCCCCGGACCGACCAGCGGCGCCCAACGGGCGCCGCTGTCCTATCGATCAGCGCAGCCCGGTCTCGTTGCGCGCGATCACCAACCGCTGGATTTCCGAGGTGCCCTCGTAGATCTCGGTGATCTTGGCATCACGGAAGTAGCGCTCCAGCGGCATTTCCTTGGAATAGCCCATGCCACCGTGGATCTGCACGGCCTGGTGGGTAATCCACATCGCCGCTTCGGAGGCGGTCAGCTTGGCGATCGCCGCTTCGTTGCTGAAGCGCTTGCCCTGCCCCTTCACCCACGCCGCGCGCAGCGTCAGCAGCAGGGCTGCATCCAGCTTGCACTTCATGTCGGCGATCTTCGCTTGGGTCATCTGGAAAGTGCCGATCGCCGCGCCGAAGGCCTTGCGGTCCTTCACGTACTCGATCGTGGCCTCATAGGCAGCGCGGGCGATGCCGATGGCCTGGGAGGCGATGCCGATGCGGCCGGCGTCAAGCACGCCCATGGCGATCTTGAAGCCCTCACCTTCCTTGCCCAGCACGTCGTCGGCGCTGGCCACGTAGTCCTGGAACTCGATTTCGCAGGTGGCCGAGGCGCGGATGCCCAGCTTCGGCTCGGTCTTGCCCCGGTGGAAGCCGGCCTTGTCGGTGTCGATCATGAAGGCGGTGATGCCACGCGCGCCCTGTTCCGGATCGGTCATCGCAAACAGCACGATGTACTTGGCCACCGGGCCGGAGGTGATCCAGCTCTTCTTGCCGTTGATCACGTAGGTGCCGTCGGCCTGCTTGACCGCGCGGCAGCGCATGGCTGTCGCATCCGAACCGGACTGCGGCTCGGTCAGCGCGAACGCACCGATGGCCTCGCCCTCGGCGATGGCGCGCACATACTTCTGCTTCTGCGCTTCGCTGCCGTGGGTCAGGATGCCGTTGCAGAACAGCGAGTTGTTGACCGACATGATCGTCGAATGCGCAGCGTCCCCGGCGGCGACCTCCACCATCGCCAGGACGTAGGCGATCGGGTCCATGCCCGCACCGCCGTAGGCTTCGGGCACTTCAATGCCCATCAGCCCGTTCTCGCCCAGCAGGCGAATGTTCTCCAGCGGGAACTCGCCGGTGCGGTCGTGGTGTTCGGCGCTGGGCGCGATTTTTTCCTGCGCGATTCGGCGCGCAACGTCCTGCAGCATCAACTGCTCTTCGGTAAAACTGAAATCCACAACACCCTCCCGGGTACAGAGTGATAAGGGCCGCAGTGCGCGCGGCCCGGTCGGGCGATTGTACCGGGGGCCGGGGAAAGCACGCCTGACTTGACCGCACCGCCGCCAAAGGACGAAAATATCTCTATATCGCGATAGGTAGATATTTATGGATCTCGAGGACTGGTCCGTCCGGCTGAAAGTGTTTGCCGACGCCACCCGGGTGCGCCTGCTGGCGCTGCTGGAACAGGAAGAACTCACTGTGGCCGAGCTGTCGGCCATCACCACGCTGGCGCAGCCGCGGGTGTCCACCCACCTGGCCCGGCTCAAGGAAGCCGGCCTGGTACGCGACCGTCGCTCTGGCGTCTCGGCGTATTACCGCTTCGATGACGCTGCGCTGGATCCGGCGCAGCGCGCATTGTGGCATGCCCTGAGCACCGGCAGCGACGACCCGCTGCTGCGCCAGGACGCTGAGCGCGTGGCTGCCGTCATGGCCAGCCGAGCGGCGGACCAGAACTGGGCCGACAGCGTCGCCGGCGACATGGAGCGCCATTATTCCCCGGGTCGCACCTGGGAAGCGCTGGCACGCACCGCTCTGCCGTTGCTGGAAACCGGTGACGTGCTCGATATCGCCTCCGGTGACGGCGTGCTGGCCGAGCTTGTGGCGCCGCACGCCAAGCGCTACATCTGTATCGACACCAGCGCGCGCGTGGTCGCCGCTGCCAGCGAGCGCCTGCGCCGGCTGGCCAATGTGGAAGTGCGCGAAGGCGATATGCACGCGTTGCCCTTCCCCGACCAGAGTTTCGACCTGGTGGTGCTGATGCACGCACTGACCTATGCGGCCAAGCCGGCGCAGGCCGTCGCCGAGGGCGCGCGCGTGCTGCGCCCGGGTGGTCGCCTGCTGTTGTGCAGCCTGGCCCGCCACGAACACCGTGCGGCCGTGGATGCCTATGGCCACGTCAACCTCGGCTTCAGCGACAAGGAACTGCGCAAGTTCGTGGAGAAGGCCGGCCTGGTCGTTTCCAGCCTGGAAACCGTGACCCGCGAGAAGCGCCCGCCGCATTTCGAAGTCATTTCGCTGATTGCCAGCAAGCCCTGAGGTCTGCCCATGCCATCCCTGCCCTGGCTCCACCCCGACCGCGTGCATGCGCTGGAAACGGCGCTGGCCCAGCGCATCCTGATCATCGATGGCGCCATGGGCACGATGATCCAGCGCCATGGGCTGGAAGAGGACGATTACCGCGGCGCGCGCTTCGCCGGCGGTTACGACCACCAGCACGAGCCCGGCTGCGATCATGCCGCGACCGGTGACACGCCGGAGGGACATGACCTCAAGGGCAACAACGACCTGCTGTTGCTGACCCGCCCGGAGGTGATCGGCGGCATCCATACCGCGTACCTGGAGGCCGGCGCCGATCTGGTCGAGACCAATACGTTCAATGCGACCTCGGTCAGCCAGGCCGACTACCACCTTGAACACCTGGTCTACGAGCTCAACAAAGCCGGTGCTGCAGTGGCGCGTGCCTGCTGCGATGCAGTCGCGGCGACCACGCCGGGCAAACCGCGCTTCGTGATCGGCGTGCTCGGCCCGACCAGCCGCACCGCGTCGATCAGCCCGGACGTGAACGATCCCGGCTTCCGCAATACCAGCTTCGATGCGCTGCGCGAGACCTACCGCGAAGCCATCGATGGCCTGATCGACGGTGGCGCCGACACCCTGATGGTGGAAACCATCTTCGATACGCTCAACGCCAAGGCCGCGCTGTTCGCCATCGAAGAAGTGTTCGATGCGCGCGGTGGTCGACTGCCGGTGATGATCTCCGGCACGATCACCGATGCCTCCGGCCGCACCCTCTCCGGGCAGACGGCCGAGGCGTTCTACGCCTCGGTCGCGCATGGCCGGCCGCTGTCGATCGGGCTGAACTGCGCGCTCGGCGCCAGCGACATGCGGCCCCACGTGGAGACATTGTCCACTGTGGCCGAGTGTCTGGTCAGCGCGCATCCCAATGCCGGCCTGCCCAATGCCTTCGGCGAGTACGACGAAACCCCGGAAGAAATGGCCACCACGCTGCGCGAGTTCGCCAGCGCCGGTCTGCTCAACCTGGTGGGCGGCTGCTGCGGCACCACCCCGGCGCACATCCGCGCGATTGCCGAAGCGGTGGCCGATCTGCCGCCGCGCCGCCTGCCCGCACCACCGCTGGAAGACGCGGCATGACCGCATCCGCCCCACGCTCCCGTTGTCGTTGACCCTCCTCCGCCAGCCCGTGCCAGCCTGCCCATGACGTCTTCCCGCCACACCCGCCTGTCCGGTCTCGAGCCGCTGGTCATCACCCCGGACCTGCTGTTCGTCAACATCGGGGAGCGCACCAACGTCACCGGCAGCGCGCAGTTCCGCAAGCTGGTGAAGGAAGAACGCTATGAAGAGGCGGTGGAAGTGGCGCGCCAGCAGGTCGCCAACGGCGCGCAGATCCTCGACGTCAACATGGACGAGGGCCTGATCGATTCCGAAAAGGCGATGACGCGCTACCTCAACCTGATCATGTCCGAGCCGGACATCGCCCGGATTCCGGTGATGGTCGACTCCTCCAAGTGGAGCGTGATCGAAGCGGGTCTGAAGTGCCTGCAGGGCAAGAGCGTGGTCAACTCGATCTCGCTCAAGGAAGGCGAAGCGCAGTTCATCGAACAGGCACGCAAGGTGCTGCGCTACGGTGCGGCCGCCGTGGTGATGGCCTTCGATGAGGACGGCCAGGCCGATACCTGCGCGCGCAAGGTCGAGATCTGCACCCGCGCCTACCGGGTCCTGACCGAGCAGGTCGGCTTCCCGCCCCAAGACATCATCTTCGACCCGAACATCTTCGCCGTCGCCACCGGCATCGAAGAGCACGACAACTACGCGGTCGACTTCATCGAAGCCACCCGCATCATCAAACGCACCCTGCCGCACTGCCATGTCTCCGGCGGCGTCTCCAACGTGTCGTTCTCGTTCCGCGGCAATGAAACCGTGCGCCAGGCGATCCACTCGGTGTTCCTGTTCCATGCCATCGGCGCGGGCATGGACATGGGCATCGTCAACGCGGGCGCGATGCCGATCTACGATGATCTGGACGCCGAGCTGCGCGAGCGCGTGGAGGATGTGATCCTCAACCGCCGCAGTGACGGCACCGAGCGCCTGCTGGAAATTGCCGAGCGCTACAAGGGCAAGAAGGGCGAAGTGCGCGGCGAAGACCTCGCCTGGCGCGAAAAGCCGGTCAATGATCGCCTCGCGCATGCGCTGGTGCACGGCATGGATGCGTGGGTCGAGCAGGACACCGAAGAAGCCCGTGCGCGCTCGACCCGTCCGCTGGATGTGATCGAAGGACCGCTGATGGACGGCATGAACATCGTGGGCGACCTGTTCGGCGCCGGCAAGATGTTCCTGCCGCAGGTGGTCAAGTCCGCACGCGTGATGAAGAAGGCGGTGGCCTACCTGCTGCCGTACATCGAGGCGGAAAAGGCCCGCAGCGGCGACACTGCCAAGAGCAACGGCAAGATCATCATGGCCACGGTCAAGGGTGACGTGCACGACATCGGCAAGAACATCGTCGGCGTGGTCCTGGCCTGCAACAACTTCGACGTGATCGATCTGGGCGTGATGGTGCCGGCACAGAAGATCCTGGATGCCGCGCGCGCCGAGAACGCCGACATCATCGGCCTGTCCGGCCTGATCACGCCCTCGCTGGAAGAGATGAGCCACGTCGCGCGCGAGATGGAGCGCCAGGGCTTCACGATGCCGCTGATGATCGGCGGTGCGACCACCTCGCGCGCGCACACCGCGCTGAAGATCGATCCGCACTACAAGGCACCCACGGTGTGGGTGAAGGACGCCTCGCGCGCGGTCGGCGTGGCGCAATCGCTGATCTCGCGAGAGCTGCGCGATGCCTTCGTGGCTGCCAACGAGGCCGACTACGCCGACATCCGCCAGCGCCACCGCAATCGTGGCGACGCCAAGCGGTTGGTCACCCTCGCCAAGGCACGCGCCCAGCGGTTCGTGGGCGACTGGGCCACCTACACACCGCCGGCACCGCGCAAGCCGGGCCTGCATGTGCTCGACGATTACCCGCTGGCCGACCTGGTCGAGGTGATCGACTGGACGCCGTTCTTCCAGGCCTGGGAACTGGCCGGCAAGTTTCCGGCGATCCTCACCGATGAGATCGTCGGCCCGCAGGCCACCGATCTGTACAAGGACGCCCGCGCGATGCTCACCCGCATCGTCGAGGAGAAGTGGCTGACCGCCAAGGCCGTATTCGGCCTGTGGCCGGCCAACAGCGTTGGCGATGATGTGCACCTGCGTACCGACAATGGCCCGGCCGTGCTGCACTTCCTGCGCCAGCAGGTGGACAAGCCGGTCGAGCGCCCGGATTTCTGCCTGGCCGATTTCATCGCCCCGGCCGACAGCGGCAAGCAGGACTGGATCGGCGCGTTCGCGGTGACCGCCGGCATCGGCATCGACCCGCACGTGGCCCGCTTCGAGGCCGACCACGACGACTACAACGCGATCCTGCTCAAGGCACTGGCCGACCGCCTGGCCGAGGCCCTGGCCGAGCGCCTGCACCAGCACGTGCGCATGGATTACTGGGGCTACCAGCCCGATGAGCAGCTGGACAACGAATCGCTGATCGCCGAGAAGTACGCCGGCATCCGCCCTGCGCCCGGCTACCCGGCCTGCCCCGAGCACAGCGAGAAAGCCACGCTGTTCCGCTTGCTGGATGCCGAGCGCAACGCGGACATGCAGCTGACCGAGAGCTTTGCGATGCTGCCCACCGCGGCGGTGTCGGGCTACTACTTCAGCCACCCGCAGAGCCAGTATTTCGTGGTCGGCCGTGTCACCCGCGAGCAGGTGGTCGATTACGCCAAGCGCAAGGGCGTGGACCGTGTACAGGCCGAGCGCTGGCTGGCGTCCAATCTGGATTACGATCCGGAATAAGGCGGTCGCCCACCCCGTGCCCGGGTGCGCGCGTCCATAATGCACCGGTCGTCACCGAGATCCCGCATGACCGCCCTCCCCCGCGACGCCGTACCGGCCGTCCGCCTGTCCTCGTTCTACCTGTTCTACTACGCCGCTCTGGGCGCGTTCACACCGTACTGGTCGTTGTTCCTGACCTCGCGCGGCATGAGCGTCACCGCGATCAGCGTGATGATGGGCATCTGGTATGCCACCCGCATCGTGGCGCCCACCACCTGGACCTCCCTCGCCGCCGCCTCGCCGCGCCCGATCTTCTGGCTGCGGCTGGGCTGCGTGATCACCCTGCTGACCTTCTGCGCGTTCCTGCTGCCGTTGCCGCAGCCGTGGCTGTACCCGGCGATGATCGCGTTCTGTTTCTTCTACAACGCGGTGATGCCACAGTTCGAATCGATCACGTTGACCCACCTGGGCAGCGACAGCCATCGCTATGGGCTGATCCGGGTGTGGGGCTCGCTGGGCTTCATCGCCGTGGTGATGCTGTTCGGCTGGATCATCGAAGGCGACGGCGGCGCCGGCAACGCACATCTGCTGCCGTGGTTGATGCTGCCGCTGTTCGGCCTGCTGACCGCCTCGGGCTTTGCCAACCACTACGCACGCAACCTGCAGCGCAACGACGGTGATGCCAGTGGATTCTGGGCGATCGTGCGCAAGCCGCAGGTGCTGGCGTTCTTCCTGGCCGCGTTCATGGAGCAGCTGTCGTTCGGCCCCTATTACACCTTCTTCTCGGTCTACATGGATCACCACGGCTACGCGACCTCCACGCTGGGCGTGCTGTGGACGGTCGGGGTGGTGTTCGAAGTGGGTGTGTTCTTCACCATCGGCCGCTTCTTCCGCCGCTATGACGCCAGCTGGATGCTGCTGATCGCCCTGCTCAGTTCCGCGGTGCGCTGGGCGGTGACCGCGCTGTTCCCGGAGAACCTGCCGGTGATGCTCCTCGCCCAGACTGCGCATGCGCTCGGTTTTGCCGCCTTCTTCGCCGCCGCGATGCAGATGCTGGCCACCTACTTCCCCGGGCGCCTGAACGGCCATGGCCAGGGTTTGTTGTACGGCTTCTCCTCCGGAGTGGGCGGCGTGCTCGGCGCACTGATCGCGGGCCAGTTGTGGCCGATCGATCAGGGCCGTACCGCGTTCCTCGCGGGCAGTGGCTTTGCATTGGCTGGCGCACTGTTGTGCTTCTTTGCGATCAGTCTGCCGCTGCTGCGGGCGCGCACGCGCTGATCGTCCGCTCCCGGGCGTACCGGCCACAGTCCGGCAACACGATCCCCCGGATGGGGTAGGCTCAAGGCTCCCCCTGACTGGAGCCGCCGATGCGACCGACCCGCCTGTGGGCGCTGCTGCTTGCCGCCACCACCGCCCTGCCTGCCGCAGCCGAGCCGATCCTGTTCGAAAACGCCCGCGTCTTCGATGGCACGCGCGACCTTGGCGTCACCCCGGTGCTGATCGACGGCCCACGGATCGTGCATGTCGGCACGCCGCTGCCCGCGGCGGCGACCGGTGCCCGCCGCATCGATTACAGCGGCAAGACCTTGTTGCCCGGGCTGGTCAGCGACCATGCCCACGTCGGCAATACGCAGGGGCTGGAACACGGCGACCGCTTCTACACCCATGACAACGTGGTGCGCGATCTGCGCCAGTTCCAGCGCTACGGCATCACCACGGTGACGGCGCTGGGCATGAACGGCGCGGACTTCTTCACCCTCCGCAAGGGGATCAACATCGATCCCGGCCTGGGTGCGCAGCTGTACGGTGCCGGCGGCGGTATCGGCGCCCCGGAGGGTGCGCCCCCGGCCGACACCATGGGCCTGCGCCACGATCCGGTGGCACGCCCGCGCAACGCCGAAGAGGCGCGCGCGGCCGTGGCCACCCAGCATGCCGATGGCGTGGACCTGATCAAGCTGTGGGTGGACGACCTCGGTGGCAAACGCCCGATGATGACTCCGGAGGTGTATCGCGCCGCCATCGCCGAAGCGCATGCGCGCGGGCTCAAGGTTGCCGCGCACATCCACGATCTGGAGCAGGCCCGCGACCTGGTCGATGCCAAGGTCGACATCCTCGCCCACGGTATCCGCGACCGCGCGGTGGACCCGATGCTGGCGCGGAAGATGCGCGACCAGGGCACCTGGTACATCCCCACCATCGCCATCGACGAGGCCAATTACTGGTATGCCGAGCATCCGCTGGCATTGCAGAAGCCCTTCCTGCGCCAGGCACTGCACGCCGATGTGCTGGCGCGCTGGTCGCAGCCGGACTGGCAGCGCAGCCAGCTGGCCAGCGACGGCATACCCGCCGCGCGCAAGGCGGTCGCGACCAATCTGGACAACGTGCGCCGCCTGCATGCGGCGGGAGTGAAGCTCGGCTTCGGCACCGATGCCGGCGCGATGCCGCAACGGGTGATCGGCGTGGCTGAACATCGCGAACTGCAGCTGTTGGTGGAAGCCGGGCTGACGCCCTCCGAAGCCTTGCAGGTCGCCACCACGCAGGCGGCGGCATTGCTGGGGCTGACCGACCGCGGCCGCATTGCCGCCGGCAAGCGCGCCGACCTGCTGGTGCTCGATGCCGATCCGCTGGTGGATATCGCCAACACGCAGCGCATTGGCGCGGTCTGGCAAGCCGGCCAGCGGGTCGCCGGCCCGATCGAGGCCGCTGCAGACACGGCTACCCGCGACTGATCGCGGGGTGTGTGATTCAGGGGGCGACGGCGGGCGCCGTCGTCTCCCACCGCTTCAGCTGCGCCTGGAAATCAGGCAGCAGCAGACGATTGCCATAGCCGCTGAGATGATCACCATCGAAGAACAGCGGCTTGCCCTCACGTGTCGGCAGGCATTGCTCGCCGGGGCACAGCAACGGCATCGGATCCCAGATCGACGCGCCGGGCAGACCTGCAGCCACCTGCTGCAGGCCGGCCAATACCGGCGCACGCAACTGCTCGATCTCGGTGCGCGGCACGGTCATGCCGTTGGCGCAGATCGGATTGTGCCGGTTGAACACATCCGAGCACCGGTACGGGGGCGCTGGCAAAACGGGTTTGGGCGCCTCCAGCACGATGTGAACACCGCGATCGGCCAGCGGCGTGAGCTGCTCGATCCAGTGAGATATTTCGGCGGTACGGCCTGCATTGGCCGCCTCGCTGAGATGGGCAGCGCGAACCTGCGCGACATCGAACAGTGCGTACTGTTCGGACAGGCGCGGCAGCCGCAGCCCTGCCAACAGCACCACATCGCCCGGCTGCGCACGCGCCTGGATATCGTCCAGCACATTGCGCGCATAGGCCTCGCACGCCGGATTGGGCCCCTGCCAGGCGCGCAGCCCGACCAGCGCGCAACCTCCGCTGCCATACAGTCGGATCGGCGCTCCATCCAGCACAGCCAGGCGCTGCAGCATTTCGTGGTAGGCCAGCGCATGCGAATCGCCGGCCACGAACAGTTGGCGGGTGGATGCGGTGCGTCCCGGGCACTCACCACGCGCATACAGACGCGCTTGCCCGCCCAGCACCGGCACGTTGCTGACCCGCACGCGGCAGTCCGGGATCTCCTTCTTCAACCCCTTGGCATACGGATACCAGTCCAGCGGGGCACGGCTGACCACGCTGAGCGAGGTGTACTGCTGGGTCTTGACCAGCGCCGCCTGCAGGCCGGCGCCAAGCACCAGTACGCCCAGCCCGACCACGACCCAGCGCGCGTTGCTGACGCCCCAGCGCGCACCATGCCGCAGGGGCTGTTCCACCCAGCGCCACGACAGCCAGGACAACAGTGCCACGCACAGCAGCGCGGCGCCGCCGGTGGCCACCGTCTCCAGGCCCACCGTCCAGCGGAACAGCACGAAGACCGGCCAGTGCCACAGGTACAGCGAGTAGGACAGCCGACCGATCGTCACCATCGGTGTGGTCGCCAGCGCCCGCCCGACCCAGCCCCCGGGTGAGCGCTGCAGCAGGCCCAGCAACCCCAGCGTGCCCACTACCGGCCACAGCCCATCGATCCATGGCGAATGCCCCGGCCGTGCGGCCCACAAACCATAGCCCAGCGCCGCAAGGCTCAGCACCAGCAGCGGCGAGCGCCAGCTGATACCGCGCGGCGGCACCGGCGGCGGCGTGAACCGCCCGCTCAGGGACAGCAGCTGGAACAGCAGCACGCCAGCGCCCAGCTGCCAGAAGCGCGTGGTCGTGAGGTAGAACGCATCGATCTCATGGCCGCCCTGTCGCGCGCGGAACACCGCATAGCCCAGCGATGCCACGGTTGCCACGCCGAACAGGCCCAGCGACAGCCAGCGCCCACGCGGGCCTTTGGCCCACGCCAGGAACAACAGCGGGAACAGCAGATAGAACTGCTCTTCCACACCCAGCGACCAGGTATGGGTGTACGGATTGAACTCGGTGCGCGGCGAGAAGTAATCGTTGCCGGTGCTGGCGAGCACCCAGTTGCTCAGCCCGACGAACGCCATCCGGCCGGTCTTGTCGCTGGTCTCGCTGAGCCAGGATTCGGGAATCAGCAACGCGCTGAGCATCGCCGTTACCAGCAGGCAGACCACCAGTGCCGGAGCGATGCGACGCATGCGGCGCGCATAGAAGCGTGCCAGCCCGGCCCAGCCGCCGACCGCCGGCAGGCGATCCACCGAGGCGCTGACCACGAAACCGGAGATGACGAAGAACACGTCCACACCAGTGAAGCCGCCCGGCAACCAGCTCGCCTTGAGGTGATAGAGGATGACCGCCAGGACCGCGATCGCACGCAGGCCATCGATATGCGGGAAATACCCGGGACTGCGTTCCTGCATGGCCCTGCTCCTGACATGCACTGGGCGCCTCACGGCGCCCAGTGCGTTCAACAATGGTTGCGTTGGTTTACCAGACCAGGTCGTCGGGCACCTGGTACTGCGGATCGGCATACGGATCTTCACCGGCCGGCGCATCCGGATCGACCTTCAGCGCCACCGACGGTGCGAACACCGCTTCGGCTTCGGCCAGCACCGCGGCAGTCACCAGCACATAGCGGCCGTTCTGCTGCAGCACGCCGAGCTCGCCGGCATTGAGTGCCCTGAGCTGGTCGGCGGTGACGTAGATACGCTTGATCTTGCCGCCGTACGGGAAGTGGCGCGCGATGTCGGCCGCTTCAGCGTTGAGGGACTTGCCTTCCAGCAGGACCTCCAGCTTGGCCTTGGCTTCGCGACGCAGACGGGCTTCTTCCTGCTTCAGGCGCTCGGCCTCGATACGGTCGTCTTTTTCCTTCTGCGCACGGATCGCATACGCCTTGGCGAGGTCGATGTCCTCGCGCGAGCGCGGCTTGCCGGGTGCGCCCTGCGGCGGGCGGGCACCAGCGGGGCGGCCCTTGCCCTGCGGGCGGCGCTCGCCGTCGCGGGCGGGCCGCTGGCCCTCGCCGGGCTTGCCGGCCGGGCGCGCGCCCTGCGGCTTGCCGGCCGGGCGGCCATCGCGGCGCGCGTCGGGTCGACGATCCGGCTTGCGGTCGTTGGTTCGTTCGGGTTTGGGCGCGGCTTTGAAGCCAAGGCCCAGCAGCTGGTCGCGGAGAGTATCGCTCATGACGTCAGATCAGTAGTGCGGCGGCGGCGGCTCTTCGGCCGAATCGGAATACAACGCGGTGCGGACCTTGCCGAGGTCTTCGAGCAGGATGCGGGTCAGGTCGGCATTGCGGTTGCCTTCCATGCGCGCATCGGCCAGGGCCTCGCTCAGTTCGGCCAACGCCTGCTCCTGGAAGGAGACGCGCATTTCCAGCTCGATCAGGCGTGCTTCCAGTGCCTGTTCGCGCTCGGAGGGTGTGGACTCATGCATTCAACGAACGTCCCCGGCCAATGCCGTAATAAGCCAGGCCCGCGGCTTCGATGTCCTGCGGGTCGTACAGATTGCGGCCGTCGAACACGACCGCATCGTTGAGCATTTCACGCAGGCGGACGAAATCCGGGCTGCGGAACTGCTTCCATTCGGTCACCACGACCAGCGCATCGGCGCCCTCGAGGGCGTCATAAGCGTTGTCGCAGAACACCAGATCATCGCGCTCACCGAAAATGCGGCGCGCTTCTTCGGTCGCTTCAGGATCGTAGGCGCGCACCTGCGCACCGGCCTCCCACAGCTGCGCCAGCAGGCGGCGGCTGGAGGCTTCACGCATGTCATCGGTGTTGGGCTTGAACGCCAGGCCCCACACCGCGAAGGTCTTGCCGCGCACGCCTTCATCCTCGCCACGGTCGTAGTGGCGCTGGATCAGGGCGTACAGATGGCCCTTCTGGTGTTCGTTGACGGCTTCGACCGCGTTCAACAGCTTCGGCTCATGGCCGTACTGCTGGGCGGTCCGGGCCAGCGCCTGCACATCCTTGGGGAAGCACGAGCCACCGTACCCGGCGCCGGGGTAGATGAAGTGCCAGCCGATGCGCGGATCCGAGCCGATGCCCTGGCGGACCTGCTCGATATCGGCACCGACCTTCTCGGCGATGTTGGCGATTTCGTTCATGAACGAAATCTTGGTCGCCAGCATCGCGTTGGCCGCGTACTTGGTCAGCTCCGCCGAGCGCACGTCCATCTCCACCACGCGGTCGTGGTTGCGGTTGAACGGCGCATACAGGCGGCGCATCAGCGCGACCGATTCGGGATTGGACGCGCCCACCACGATGCGGTCCGGCCGCATGCAGTCGGCGACCGCGTCACCTTCCTTGAGGAATTCGGGGTTGGAGACCACGTCGAACGCGATCTCCACGCCGCGGTCGGCCAGCGCCTGCGCGATGGCCTCACGGACTTTGTCGGCCGTGCCTACCGGCACGGTCGATTTGTTCACCACCACCACCGGCACGGTGATGTGCCGGCCGATGGTGCGGGCCACGGCCAGCACGTACTGCAGGTCGGCACTGCCGTCCTCGTCCGGTGGCGTGCCCACGGCAATGAAAATCACCTGGCCATGCGCGATCGCGGCGGCGGCGTCGCAGGTGAAGGTCAACCGCGACGCATCGTGGTTGGCCTTGACCATCGGCTCCAGGCCGGGCTCATAGATCGGAACGATCCCGTTGTTGAGGCCGTCGACCTTGGCCTGGTCGATATCGACACAGATCACCTGGTGGCCAACCTCGGCCAGGCAGGTACCCGTGACAAGACCGACGTAGCCGGTACCGAAAATCGCAACGCGCATGGGCGGTGGTGCTCCAGATCCGTTACGGCAGAACGTTCAGCAGCTCGACGTCGAACGTCAGCGTCGCGTTCGGACCGATCGGGCCACCCGGGGTGCCCTGCTCGCCATAGGCCAGCTCGCCCGGAATCCAGAAGCGGTACTTCGAGCCGGTCGGCATCAGCGAAACGCCTTCGGACCACCCCTTGATCACCTGGTCCAGACCGAACTCGATCGGCTGGCCACGCTGGTAGCTGCTGTCGAACACGGTGCCGTCGAGCAGCTTGCCTTCGTAGTTCACGCGCACCTTGCTGGTCGGCATCGGGCGCTCGCCCGAACCCGGGCGCAGCACCTGGTACTGCAGGCCCGAGGCGGTGGTCACCACGCCCGGCGCGGTCTTGTTCTTGGCCAGGAAGTTGTTGCCATCCACGCGGTTGGTACCGGCCTGGGCGGCGGACTTGGCGTCCATTTCAGCCTGCTTGCCCTTCATGAAGCCTTCCAGCGTGGCCTTGGCCTGCTCGGCGCTCATCTTCGGAGTGCCGTTGTTGAAGGTGGTGCTGACCGCATCGAACAGCGCGTCCAGGTCCAGATCGTCCTTCAGCGGTGCCAGCGACGGGCCCACGGCGAAGCTGCCCAGCATCAGGCCGACCTTTTCACGGTCCACCTTCGGCGGCGCGGTGCCCGGCGCAACGCCCGGAACCGGCTGGCCGCTCTTGGCCATCACGGCCTGGCGCAGGGCGGCATCGGTCTTCTGCGCCTCTTCCTGGCTGATCAGCGGCTGCTTGCCTTCAAAGGCATTGGTCACACCGCGACGCAGGGCGGCCAGGTCGATCTCGCTGGAGATCGGACCGAACGAATTGGCCACATCGATACCGATGGCGTAGCCGAGCTTTTCCCGTTGGGTGTTCAAAGTGGAAGTCTCCTTGACAGCCGCGCGGGCGGCTGGTTGTTGCGACATCGCGGTACCGGTGGCACCCATCGCCAGAATCAGAACCGACGCCGCGGCGCCGCGCATTCCCATCTTCATTCGCTGCATTCCTGGAAGTGACTGGACGCCGACGTCGGCGCGAAAGCAACCATTGTCGCACGCGCGTCCGAGATGTCGATATCGTCAGCGCGTGTTGGTGGTGACAGAGAGTTCACGTTCGATCGCCGCCACCAGCTTCGGATCGTCCGGCGTGACCTTGCTCGGGAACTGCGCTACCACCCGGCCATCGCGGCCGATCAGATACTTGTGGAAGTTCCAGCCCGGAGACACGCCCGTGGCGGTGGCGAGACTGCGGTACAGCGGCGTCGCATCCGGCCCGGTCACCACCACCTTCTGGAACATCGGGAACTTCACGCCGTAGGTCAGCGTGCAGAACTCCTGGATCTGGCTCTCATCGCCCGGCTCCTGACCCTTGAAGTCGTTGGAGGGGAAGCCAAGCACCGAGAAACCACGCGCGGCGTACTTGCGCTGCAGCGCCTCCAGACCTTCGTACTGCGGGGTGAAACCGCACTTGCTGGCGGTATTGACCACCAGCAGCACCTTGCCGCCGTACTGCTTGGCCAGGTTGACCTCGCCCTTGCCGGCCAGCGGGCGGTAGCTCACATCCAGCAGATCGGCCGCCTGGGCCGACGCGCCCACCAGCAGGCTGGCCGCCAGCAACAGCAGGGACCAAGGCGCCCGGCGCGCAGCGCGGTCGCGACGGACAGACGACAGAGACACGTGGTGCATCGCGACACTCCAAAGTGGGGACAACGAGGGGGTGAACGGGCCTGGCAAGGGCTGCCAAGGCTGCGGCGGGCACTATATCACCGGTGTTTTTGCCGCCGGACGCCGCCGGTCCGCCGGTTTCAGGCACACGCAAGCAACGCGGTCGCAGCGCCCCATGCAGGGCGCGGGCCCAGCGCATTCGGGGGCTGCTTTGCCGCGTTTGGCGGTGTCGGTTGCGGTAGCGGGCATCCGCATCCCATTGCCTGAATGCGCTTACGGCTTGCCATACCATTGACATCAATGAATGTGCGCTGGCGCATGTCGACGTCGCGCATCCAACAAACATCCTTTCCATTCAAAGACTTGGGAGATTCCGGACGGGGCCGCCAGGCCCCTGCCATCAGTTGGGTATCGCCCCCTGTTGATCTTCGGCGTGCCGGTGTTATAGTTGCATACAACACCAGTCACCTAGACAGGGGAAGCCCATGAACCGCATGCGCCACCGCCACGCCGCCAAAGCCGTCACCGCCGCCTCGGCGCTGCTCCTGCTCGGCTGGTTCGGCACCCCCTCCGGTGACGCTGGCAGCCCTGCCAGCGCCGATGTGTTTGAAGGCCCGCAGGACGCAGGCGTCATCGAGGCAGGGACCGCCAACGGCGCCCCCACGCCCCCCCGCCGGCTGCACAGCTCCCTGTCCATGCCTTACTTCTCATTCGCGCAGTCGCTGAACCCACGGAGCTGACCATGAGCGATATTCAATGGAGCGATGGTGCTCCGATCTACCGCCAGCTGAAAGAGCGCGTGATCGCCATGATGCTTGACGGCATCATCAAGCCCGGCGACGCCCTGCCTTCGGTCCGGCAGGTTGCCGCCGAGTACCAGCTCAACCCCATCACCGTATCGCGCGCCTACCAGGAACTGGCTGATGAAGGCCTGGTCGAAAAGCGCCGCGGCCTGGGCATGTTCATGACCGAGGAAGCGGCCACGCAGCTGCGCAGCAGCGAGCGCGACCGCTTCCTCAATGAAGAATGGCCGCTGGTCCTGGAGCGCATCCAGCGCCTGGGCCTGAACCTCGACGAATTGCTGCCCCAGGGGAAATCCTCATGAATGCCGTTGCAAGTGATGTCGTCATTTCCGCTCGAGGCCTGCGCAAGGCCTATAAACAGACCGTGGCGCTGGACAACACCAGCTTCACGATCGCGCCCGGCCGCATCACCGGCCTGATCGGCCCCAACGGCGCCGGCAAGACCACCCTGCTCAAGGCGCTGCTCGGCCTGACCTCGGTGGAAGGCGAGCTGCGCGTGCTCGGGCTGGACCCGACCGAGCAGCGCAATGCCCTGATGAACGATGTGTGCTTCATCGCCGACGTGGCGGTGCTGCCGCGCTGGATGAAGGTGCGCGAGGCGATCGATTTCGTCGCCGGCACCCATCCGCGTTTCGACCGGGCGCGCTGCGAGCGCTTCCTGGCCTCCACCAAGCTGCATCCCAAGCAGCGCGTGCGCGAACTGTCCAAGGGCATGATCGTGCAGCTGCACCTGGCCCTGGTGATGGCCATCGATGCCAAGGTGCTGGTGCTGGACGAGCCGACCCTGGGCCTGGACATCCTGTACCGCAAGGAGTTCTACCAGCGTCTGCTGGAGGACTACTTCGATGAGCAGAAGACGATCATCGTCACCACCCACCAGGTGGAAGAGATCGAGCACATCCTCACCGATGTGATGTTCATCCGTGATGGCCGCATCGTGCTCACCACCGATATGGAAGACATCGGCGAGCGCTATACCGAAGTGCTGGTGTCGGCCGATGCCGTCGAGGCCGCGCGCGCACTCAAGCCGATCGACGAACGCGCCCTGCCCTTCGGCAAGACCGTGCTGCTGTTCGACGGGGTGCCACGCGCCCAACTCACGCCCTTGGGGGAAATCCGCAGCCCGGGGCTGGCGGATCTGTTCGTGGCCATCATGAAGGGAACCTACGCATGAACACCGTCAACCACCCCATCAGCAAGGCCAGTTCGTTCAAGTGGCTGCTCAAGCGTGAGTACTGGGAAAACCGTGGCGGGTTCCTGTATGCGCCGGTGATCGCCGGTGGCATCTCGCTGGTGATGAGCCTGCTCGGCATCGTGTTCGGCCTGGTGGCCATGCACCGTGCGGTCAAGAGTGGCGGCCTCCACCTCAACGACGAAAACGTCAGCATCAACGGACTGGACCTGAGCCTGCTGACCAGCAAGCTCGATGCCAAGAACCTGCATGACCTGGCCAACGGCCTGGATCTGACCCTGATCCTGAGCTCGGGCTGGCCGCTGATCGTGCTCGCCTTCGTGGTGTTCTTCTACTGCCTGGGCGCCCTGTACGACGACCGTCGCGATCGCAGCATCCTGTTCTGGAAGTCGCTGCCGCTGTCGGATACGTCCACCGTCCTGTCCAAGGCCGTGAGTGCGCTGCTGATCGCCCCGCTCATCGCGGTGATTGCCTCGGCCCTGACCATGTTCGGCTTCCTGGTGATGATCTCGATCGTGGTGATCGCCCACGGCGGCGACCCGATGCTGCTGATCTGGGGCCCGGCCAGCCCACTGACCATTCTCGCCGGTCACCTGTCCTGGATCCCGGTCTACCTGCTCTGGGCCCTGCCGACCGTTGGCTGGCTGCTGCTGTGCTCGGCCTGGGCCAAGACCAAGCCGTTCCTGTGGGCGGTGATGCTGCCGCTGTTCGCCGGCATCATCGTCAGCACCACCAAGGTGATGACCCTGTTCGACCTGACCGGCGGCTGGTTCTGGAAGCACATCGTGGGCCGCCTGCTGCTCAGCGCGGTCCCGGCCAGCGACCAGTTCTACCGCGGCGAGTCGATGTTCAGCGGCAACGGCAACATGGACAACCTGGTCAACGAACTGGGCCCGAGCCACCAGCTGGCTACCTTCGCCATGCCGGAACTGTGGATCGGTGCCGCCGCCGGCGTGGTGTTCCTGTTCCTGGCCATCCGCCTGCGCCGCCGCGCCGGCGAAATCTGATCCCTGCCCTTCACTGAGGAGCCACCCATGATCCGCACGCTCGCTGTTGCTTCCCTGTTGTTGCTGCCGCTGACCGCCCTCGCCGATGAACCGCAGTGCAAGTTCAACGAAGTGCGTGACCTCAAGCTCGACCTGGCCGGCGCCAAGGCGGTGGTGTTCGAAGTGAACCAGCACGACCTGGTGCTGCAGGCCGGGCCGGGTGCGGCCCAGCTCGGGGGGCGCGCCTGCGCCTCCAATGCGGATTGGCTGCGCGAACTGACCGTGACCCAGCAGAAGGTCGGCGACAAGCTGGTCGTCCGCCTGCAGCGCGACGCCCGCAACACGCTCACCATCAGCGGCAGCAGCTATGCCTACCTGGACATGCGCGGCACCGTACCGGACTCGATCCTGGTCCAGCTCAAGGTTGGCTCCGGCGATGCCAGCGTCACCGGTGCGCACTCGCTGAGCGCCGACGTCGGCTCGGGTGACATCAAGGTTCAGCAGATCAAAGGCCTGGTGACCGCAGCGGTCGGCTCGGGCGATGTCATCCTCGACGGTGCCGGTGCGCTGAACCTGCTGTCGGTCGGTTCCGGCGATTTCAAGGCCCGCAACATCCGCGGCGATGCCAAGGTCGGCACGATCGGCTCGGGCGACTTCGAGCTGGATACCGTGGGTGGCAACGTCGAGATCGGCGTGGTCGGCTCCGGTGATACCGATGTGCGCAAAGCCAAGGGCAACGTGCGCGTCGGCACCGTCGGCTCCGGCGACACCGACCTGCGCGATATCGGCGGCAGCGTCACCGTGGACCGCCATGGCTCCGGCGATGTCACCGCGCGCGATGTCGGCGGCGACCTGCGCGTGGCCAACAGCGGCAGCGGCGACATCCGCCACAGCAACGTGCGCGGCCGGGTGGAACTGCCGCGCGGCAAGTAAGCCTCTCTTCTCCTCTGACGGATACGCATCATGACGACTCGACTGCTGCTGCCTGCCCTGCTGTTGTGCCTGCCGATCGCAGCCTGTACCGCCCCCGACAGTGGCAAGGGCAAGGCGCCCGCCGACCAGAGCGCCGCCGCCCCGGCGACCAGCACGCTGGATACCGATGGCATCGGCAAGACCGTGCAGGAGGCCACCGAGAAGGCCCGCCGGGAGATCAGCCAGGGCAACATTTCCATCGCCAACGGGAAGACCCCGAAGGCGGAGATCAGCCCGCAGGGCGACCTGCTCATTGATGGCAAGGCCGTTACCGTGGATGCCCACCAGCGTGCGCTGCTGCTGGACTACCGCAAGCAGGTCGAGCAGCTGGCCAGTGCCGGCATGGAGATCGGCGTGGCCGGTGCCAATCTCGGCGTGAAGGCGGCCGGCGAAGCCATCAAGGGCATGTTCTCCGGCGACACCCAGGGCATCGAGGCGCGCGTGAACGACGAGGCCAGGAAAATCGAGGACCAGGCCAAGAAGCTGTGCGGGCTGCTACCCGGCATGATGGTGAAGCAGCAGGCGCTGGCCGCTGCGCTGCCGGCCTTCCAGCCCTACGCAACGATGGACCAGAGCGACATCGACGACTGCGGCAAGTAATCCCGGCACTGCCTGCGACGATGCGTCGCAGGCAGGCCCTTCCCGGCGCCGGAGGACTACAATCCCCCTTCCCGTCGCATGCGTTGCCTGCTCATGAAGAAGCTGAGTCTGTTGCTGTTCGCCCTGTTCTGCCTGGTCGCCACCGGTTGCGATCAGGAGTACCGCAATCACCGCGCCGAGCGCAGCAAGCCGAAGATCACCGTCAGCGACGGCATGGTCACCGTGCGCCGCGCGCCTGCGCCGAACATCATCATCCTGCCCAACGGGCACATGAAGATCGATGAGATCGAGATTCCGCTCAACGAAGAGCAGCAGGCGATGCTGCAGGGCATGTTCGGCCAGCTGCAGGTGCTGCGCCAGAACACCCTGACCGACGCCCCGCCGGACCCGGCCAAGCGCTCGGTGAAGATCCAGGTCCCCGAGGGCATGCAGCCGATCCCGCCGGACCTGATCACGAAGATTCCGGAATTCAAGGACTACACCGAAACCTTCGGCAACCTGCAGGCCGCTCGCCACTGAGTGTGTGCGCGAGCCCCGCAGTGACCGGCAGGCCCCTGGGCAAATGTCCCCCGTCCGCCGCCTGGCGGCGACGGCCTCCTCCTTGATTTTGCCCTGGGGCCCGCCGGCCGATACGGAGCTCACGCACAAAAAAACGGGCCGTTCGGCCCGTTTTTCGTTTCAGGTAGTGCGAGCGGTCAACCGCCCCCACCTCCACCGCCATGGATGCCACCGGCAGTCAGTGCCGCCGGATCCAGCAACCTGCGCAGTTCGGCTTCGGACAGGCCACTGTCTTCCTTGGCCACGTCCAGCACCGGGCGTTGTTCCTTGTAGGCGCGCTTGGCAATTGCCGCCGCCTTCTCGTAGCCGATGATCGGGTTCAAGGCGGTCACCAGGATCGGGTTGCGATCCAGTGCCTCGCGGACGCGATCCTCGCGCACCTTCAACCCGGCGATTGCGGTATCGGCGAGCAGGCGGGTGATGTTGGCCAGCAGATGGATGCCATCAAGCAGGTTGGCCGCGATCAGCGGCAGCGTCACGTTCAACTGGAAGTTGCCGGTCTGGCCGGCCACGGTGATCGCGGTGTGGTGGCCGATCACCTGGGCACACACCATCACGGTGGCTTCGGGAATCACCGGATTGACCTTGCCCGGCATGATCGAGCTGCCCGGCTGCAGCGCCGGCAGTTCGATCTCGCCCAGCCCGGCCAGCGGCCCGGCATTCATCCAGCGCAGGTCGTTGGCGATCTTGATCAGTGCCACCGCCAACGCATTGAGCTGGCCGGACAGTTCGACCGCATCGTCCTGTGCGGCCAGGCCTTCGAACTTGTTCTCGGCGCTGTCGAACTTGATGCCGGTCTGCTGCTTGAGCTGCTTGGCCACCAGCGCGCCGAAGCGCGGGTCGGCATTGATGCCGGTGCCGATCGCCGTGCCACCCAATGGCAGGCGACGCAGCCGCTTGAGGCTGTCTTCGATCCGATCCTGGGCCGAGGACAACTGCGCCGACCACGCGCCGAATTCCTGTTCGAAGGTCAGCGGCATCGCATCCATCAGATGGGTGCGGCCGGTCTTGACCACCTTGCGCAGTGCGCGGCCGCGCTTGTCGATGGTCTTGCGCAGGTGCACCAGCGAAGGCAGCAGCTGCTCATGCACGCCCAGCAGCGCGGAGACACGCAGCGCGGTGGGAATCACATCGTTGGAGCTCTGCCCCTGGTTGACGTGATCGTTGGGATGCACCGCGGTCTTGCCGGCCTTGCCCGCGCGGTTGGCGAGCGTGGCGATGACCTCGTTGGCATTCATGTTCGAGGAGGTGCCCGAACCGGTCTGGTACACATCGATCGGGAAGTGCGCGTCGTGGCGGCCGTCGGCAACGTCCGCCGCCGCCGCTTCGATGGCCTTGCCGATGTTGCGCGGCAGATGGCCCAGCTCGACATTGACGTTCGCCGCAGCGCCTTTGACCAGGCCGAGCGCGCGGATGAAACCGCGCGGCATACGTTGGCCCGACACCGGGAAATTATCGACGGCGCGCTGGGTCTGCGCGCCCCACAATGCATCGGCGGGCACCTGCAGCTCGCCCATGCTGTCGTGTTCAATCCTGAAACCCTTGCTCATTGCTTCAACTCCGCACATCTTTCGTGGATGAAAGGGAACCTGCGGCTGGCAACGGGCCTGATTCCCTGGCTGGCGGCTCGCATCACGATACTCCCAAGCGCCGTTGAAACCCAAGGCCGCGATGGATCGGCTAGACTCGGGATTCGCTTCCATTCAGACAGCCTGCCGCCCCCATGGGTGACGATCCCGACAGTAGTACCGGGCGTGCCGCCGCGCACGCACCGATGACCGCCCTCGCCGCCCCGGCGACCGCGGGTACCCCCTCGCCCCTGGCAGCGCCGCTGCGGGGCCGCGAATGATCGGCAACCTCCTGCTCCTTGCGCTGGCGCTGCTGCTGGTGGTGCTCAACGGTTTCTTCGTGGCCGCCGAGTTCGCGCTGGTCAAGCTGCGCCACACCCAGGCCGTGGGCCTTGCGGAAAAAAACGGCTGGCGTGGGCGCCTGCTGCTCAACGTGCACGCGCACCTGGATGCGTATCTGTCCGCCTGCCAGCTGGGCATCACACTGTCCTCGCTGGGCCTGGGCTGGGTGGGTGAACCGGCGTTCGCGCATCTGCTGCAGCCGCTGTTCGATACGCTGGGGTTGACCCCGGAAGCCTCGCGCCTGACCGCTTTCATCATCGCCTTCAGCATCATCTCGTTCCTGCACATCGTGCTGGGCGAACTGGCCCCGAAGTCGATGGCGATCCGCCGCCCGGAAGCGATGTCACTGTGGACGGCCGCACCGCTGTACCTGTTCTACTGGGCGATGTACCCGGCCATCTGGCTGCTCAACAACAGCGCCAACGCGCTGCTGCGCCTGGCCGGCTGGGGGGATGTGGAGCACACCTCGCACCGTTATTCGCGCGAGGAGCTCAAGCTCATCGTGGGCCGCCAGCAGCCCACCGGCAGCGCGCCGGACCAGGACCTCACCCTGATGAGCCACGCCCTGGAACTGCCCGAACTGGTGGCCGGCGACCTGATGCGCTCACGCGACCATATGCGTTCGTTCCGCGACGGGATGAGCCTGGCCGACGTGATGGCCGAGTTCGCCGAGAGCCGCTACAGCCGCTACCCCTGGTTCGACCGCGACGGCGAGGAAGTGCTCGGCATCCTGCACATGAAGGACCTGCTGGTGGAAATCGCCCGCGGCAACCCAACCGACGATCTGCGCCCGCTGCTGCGCCCGGCCAACCTGATCGCGCTGGAGACCCCGGTGCCGCTGGTGCTGGAGCGCTTCCGCACCGGCACCACCCACCTGGCACTGTGCGTGGAAGAACACGGCCGCATCCTGGGCTACTTCACCCTGGAAGACCTGCTGGAAGTGGTGGTCGGCGATATCGAGGACGAGCACCCGCATGTCGTCAAGGACGCCCCGACCCGCGGCGCGGACGGCACCCTGCTGGTGGCCGGCTCGACCTCCATCTTCCGGCTGGAGCGGCTGCTGGGGCATGACCTGAGCGCGCCGGACCACCTCAATTCGGTCGGCGGGCTGATCGTGCACCAGCTCCAGCGCCTGCCCGAGGAAGGCGAGCAGCTGGAGATCGACGGGCACCTGTTCACGATCAAGCGCATGGCCGGGCACCGGATCCAGGCGGTGACGGTGCGCATGGCACAGGCCGAGGACGCCGGGGCAGCGTAGAATGACGGCCCCCGCTGCCACCGATCTGCGCCCTGCCATGTCCGAATTCGCCCTGCTCGCCCTGTCCCCGCTCGATGGCCGCTACGCCGGCAAGGTCGACGCCCTGCGCCCGATCTTCTCCGAATACGGCCTGATCAAGGCCCGCGTGAAGGTGGAAGTGGAATGGCTGCTGGCACTGGCCAATGAGCCGGGCATCGTCGAACTGGCCCCGTTCTCGGCCGCTGCCACCGCGCGCCTGCGGGCCCTGGCCGATGACTTCGCCCCGGCCCACGCCGCGCGGGTGAAGGAGATCGAGCGCACCACCAACCACGACGTCAAGGCCGTGGAGTACTTCATCAAGGAGCAGCTCACCGCCGATGCCGAGCTGGGCCCGGCGCTGGAGTTCGTGCATTTCGCCTGTACCAGCGAAGACATCAACAACCTCAGCTACGGCCTGATGCTTGAGCAGGCCCGCCGCGAGGTGCTGCTGCCGTCGCTGGACAACATCGCCGGCGTGCTGCGCGCCCTGGCCCACGCCCAGGCTGCCCAGCCGATGCTGTCGCGCACCCACGGCCAGACCGCCTCGCCGACCACCCTGGGCAAGGAAGTGGCCAACGTCGTGGCCCGTCTGGAGCGCCAGCGCCGCCAGATCGCCGCAGTGGAGCTGACCGGCAAGATCAACGGCGCGGTGGGCAACTACAACGCGCACGTCATCGCCTACCCCGACGTTGACTGGCCGGCCTTCGCCCAGCGCTTCGTGGAAAGCCTCGGCCTGGTGTTCAATCCGTACACCACCCAGATCGAGCCGCACGACAACGTCGCCGAGATCGGCGATGCCGCGCGCCGCGCCAACATCATCCTGATCGATCTGGCCCGCGACGTCTGGGGCTATATCTCGCTGGGCTACTTCAAGCAGAAGCTCAAGGAAGGCGAAGTCGGCTCCTCGACCATGCCGCACAAGGTCAACCCGATCGATTTCGAAAACGCCGAAGGCAACTTCGGCATCGCCAACGCCCTGTTCGAGCATTTCAGCGCCAAGCTGCCGATCAGCCGCTGGCAGCGTGACCTGACCGACTCCACCGTGCTGCGCGCGGTCGGCACCGCGTTCGGCCACACCGAGGTCGCCCTGGACTCGCTGGCCAAGGGCCTGGGCAAGCTGACCGTGAACCCGGAACGCCTGGACGCCGACCTGGACGCCGCGTGGGAAGTGCTGGCCGAAGCCGTGCAGACCGTCATGCGCCGCCACGGCCTGCCCAACCCTTACGAACAGCTCAAGGCCCTCACCCGTGGCCAGGGCATCACCACCGAATCGATGCAGGCCTTCGTCGAATCCCTGGAGCTGCCGGCCGACGCCAAGCAGAGCCTGCGCGCCCTGACCCCGGGCGGCTACATCGGCCTGGCGGCGGACCTGGCCAAGGCGATCTGAAGGCATGGGCGCGGCACCGTCGCGCCCCCCAATACCCGTCTATACGCTGCAAGGATCTCCCCCATGGCCGCACGCAAGACCAAAACCCCCGTCATCGACATCCAGGCCCGCCCCGGCCTGCCGCTGGGCATGCCCGCCGCCACCTTCCTGCGCGATTACTGGCAGAAGCGCCCGCTGCTCATCCGTGGCGCGTTCCCCGATTTCGAAACCCCGGTCCAGCCCGAAGACCTCGCCGGCCTGGCCTGCGAAGAAGGTGCGCTGTCGCGCCTGATCACGCACGATCGTGCCACCGATGGCTGGAGCGTGCGCACCGGCCCGTTCCAGGAAGAAGAGTTCCCCGGCATGCCCGACCACGACTGGACCCTGCTGGTCCAGGACGTGGACAAGTGGGACGCCGACGTGCGCGCCCTGATCAGCCACTTCAACTTCCTGCCGCGCTGGCGCATGGATGACGTGATGATCAGCTTCGCCGCCACCGGCGGCTCGGTCGGCGCCCATGTGGACCAGTACGATGTCTTCCTGCTGCAGGCCCATGGCCATCGCCGCTGGCAGATCGACGCCAGCGAATCCATCAAGGGCAAGCGCCCGCCGCTGGACTTCCGCGACGACGTCGAACTCAAGCTGCTGCGCCGCTTCAAGCCGACCCACGACTGGGTGCTGGCCCCGGGCGACATGCTGTACCTGCCGCCGAACGTGCCGCACAACGGCGTCGCCGAAGATCCCTGCCTGACCTTCTCCTTCGGCATGCGCGCCCCGGCCTCCGCCGAGCTGATCAGCGACTACCTCGATACCCTGATCGACGGTGCCGACGAGTCCATCCGCTACCAGGATCCGGACCTGAAGGTGCCTGAAGATCCGAACGAAATCGACGTGGTCTCGATGAACCGCGTGGTCGAAGCGCTCAACGCCATCCGCATGAACGATCCGGACAGGCTCGGCGACTGGTTCGGCCGCTTCATCACCACCTACCGCGCCGCCGGGGAAGTGATGGCGCACGGCGAACCGCTGCCGCGCGAAGAAATCGAAGCCGCACTGGGCGCAGGCGTGGAACTGCAGCGCCACCCGTGGGCGCGGCTGGCCTGGCGTCGTGCCAAGCGCGGTGCCAGCCTGTACTGCAGCGGCCTGGACTTCGCCCTGCCGGTCAAGGATGCGCAGGTGCTGGCCGGCGCCGAACAGATCGGCGCGGCGCTGTACCAGAAGCTCTCGGCCAAGAGCCGCGATGCCGTGCAGGCGCTGGTCGCCGGCGGCTTCTACCAGCTGGTGGACGATGCCGGGTTCGAGGACGACGACAACTACGTCGCCGAGTACGACATCGTCGACGGCACCGAGGCGGTCGAGGTCATCGATGACGAGGCCATCCAGGCCGATGTGCACGAGGTCACCATCCATGACGACGGCATCGAAGTGATCGTCGATTTCGACGACAGCGACGAGACCGACGGCAAGGACGAGCCCCCGCGCGGCTGATCCGCCCGCCCGCCATGGCCGCCTCCGGTTTCCAGGTTGACGTGGTCGATTACCCGGCGCAGCACGCCGCGCTGCACCGGGTGCGGTTCACCGTGTTCGTCGAGGAACAGCAGGTACCGGCCGAGCTGGAGATCGACGCGCTTGATCCCCTGAGCGTGCACGTGCTGGCCCGGGACACCGACGGCACGCCGATCGGTGCCGGCCGGCTCACCCCGGAGGGCCGGATCGGCCGGATGGCGGTGCTTGCGGCCTGGCGCGGCAAAGGCGTCGGCGACGCCCTGCTGCAGGCCCTGATCGAGCAGGCCCGGGCCCGTGGCTGGCGCGAGGTCGGGCTGCATGCGCAGCTGCCGGCCCGCGTGTTCTACACCCGGCAGGGCTTCCTGCCCGAGGGCGAGGTGTTCGAAGAGGCCGGCATCGCCCACCAGCACATGCGCCTGGCCCTGTCCGGGGCGGTCGCGATCGACCGGGCCGAGGACGCCGTGGCGATCACCACCGCGCTGGTCCACCGCGCCCGCCGCCAGCTCTGGATCCACAGCCGCCAGCTTGACCCCGGCCTGCTTGATGCACCGCCGGTGCTGGAGGCGCTGCGCCGCTACGCCACCGCCCGCCACGACAAACATGCCTGGCTGATCGTCCACGACAGCGCCGCCATCCATCAGGCCGGCTCGCCCCTGTTGACCCTGCTGCAGCGCCTGCCGAGCGTATTCCGGGTGCGCGAAGCAAGCGATCCGATCGACCGCGCCACGGCATCGGCCTGTCTGCTCAATGACGCCGGCGACTACTACTTTCGTCTGAGTGGCCACCGCTTCGACGGTGAGGCGGGTTTGTCCCAGCCTGCACGTTCACGACCGTTGCAGGACGGTTTGCAGCGCGTATGGGAACGTTCGCGTGATTGCAGCGAACTGCGCGCACTGGGCCTGTAGCTCACCCCACGCTCCCGAACCTGTCTGGGAATGACACCGCGGTCCCCGCACTGGCCCGTACGGTGCCCCTTCCTGTCTCGATGGGGGTACAATTTGGGGTGTTAGATACCGCCCGCGCAGGGCTATTCACTTTTCCCTGCCGGATCATCGAAGCCTTACCCCACAAGCGAATCCGACTCTCCATCGTGGACAATCAACTGAAGCAGTTTGCGCAATCTTCGCAGCTCGCCGGCGGCAACGCCTCCTATATCGAGGATCTGTACGAGCAGTACCTCGTTTCTCCGGACAGTGTCGATCCCAAATGGAAGACCTACTTCGACGGCTTCCAGGGCCGCGAAGCCGGTGATATTCCGCATTCGGCCGTCATCGCCCACATTGCCGACGCCGCCAAGAATGCCGTCAAGAGCGGCACCGCCGCCGGTGCCGGCGACGAGCGCGAGCGCAATGTCGGCCGCCTGATCACCGCCTACCGTTCGCGTGGCCACATGGCCGCCCGCCTGGACCCGCTGAGCCTGACCGCGCCGACCAATCCGCCGGATCTGGGCCTGCCGTTCCACAGCCTGTCGGAAAGCGACCTGGGCAGTGAGTTCAGCACCGGCGGTGTCGCCGGGCAGCCGCGCATGAAACTGCGCGACCTGCTGGAGCGCCTGAAGAAGACCTACACCGGCTCGATCGGTGCGGAATTCATGCACATCTCCGAGGTCGAGCAGCGCCAGTGGCTGTACCAGCGCCTGGAGCTGGCCGGTGGCAACTACAACCTGGATGCCGATACCCAGCGCCGCACCCTGGAGCGCCTGACGGCTGCCGAGGGTCTGGAGCGCTACCTGCACACCAAGTACGTCGGCCAGAAGCGCTTCTCGCTGGAAGGCGGCGATGCGCTGATCCCGATGATGGACACCATCATCCGTGACGCTGGCAAGGATGGCGTCAAGGACGTGGTGATCGGCATGGCCCACCGCGGCCGCCTGAACGTGCTGGTCAATACACTCGGCAAGAGCCCGCGCAAGCTGTTCGACGAGTTCGAAGGCAAGTTCGAGCACGATGACCACGCCTCCGCCGGCGACGTGAAGTACCACATGGGCTTCTCCGCCGACGTCTCCACCCCGGGCGGCGCCGTCCACCTGGCGCTGGCGTTCAACCCGTCGCACCTGGAAATCGCCGATCCCGTCGTGGCCGGCAGCGTGCGCTCGCGCCAGGAACGTCGTGGCGATACCGCCCGCAAGCAGGTGATGCCGATCCTGATCCACGGCGACGCGGCCTTCTCCGGCCAGGGCGTGGTGATGGAGCTGTTCCAGATGTCCCAGGCCCGCGGCTTCGCCGTCGGTGGCACGGTGCACATCGTGGTCAACAACCAGGTCGGTTTCACCACCTCCAACCCGCTGGATACGCGCTCCACGCGCTACGCCACCGACGTGGCCAAGATGATCGCCGCCCCGGTGCTGCACGTGAATGGCGACGATCCGGAAGCCGTGGTGTTTGCTGCCCAGCTGGCCTTCGAGTTCCGCCAGAAGTTCGCCAAGGACGTGGTCATCGATCTGATGTGCTACCGCCGTTGGGGCCATAACGAGGCCGACGAACCGGCGATCACCCAGCCGCTGATGTACCAGGTGATCCGCAAGCACCAGACCACCCGCGAGCTGTACGCCGCGGCGCTGGAAGCTGCCGGCGTGATCGAAGCCGGTGGCGGCAAGGCGCTGGTCGATGCCTACCGCAACAAGCTCGATGCCGGCGAAGTCACCACCGAGCTGGCCCAGGTCGAAAAGACCCCGGCCACCAGCAAGATGTACGTGGATTGGCCCAAGCTGCTCAACGGCAAGCTCTCCGACGCGGTCTCCACCGCGGTCGGCATGGAGAAGGTCAAGCAGCTGGCGCAGATGATCAACACCGTGCCTGAAGGCGTGGAACTGCACTCGCGCGTGGCCAAGGTCTATGACGACCGCCGCAAGATGGCCGCCGGCGAGATCCCGGGCGACTGGGGCTTTGCCGAGAACCTGGCCTACGCCACGATCCTCGACGAAGGCAACAACCTGCGCCTGGTCGGCCAGGACGTGGGCCGCGGTACGTTCACGCACCGCCACGCGATCCTGCACGACCAGAAGACCGACAACTACTACCTGCCGCTGCGCCAGCTGGTCGAGTCGCCGGAACAGGCCACCATCATCGATTCGCTGCTCAGCGAAGAAGCGGTGATGGCCTATGAGTACGGCTTCTCCACCACCGATCCGAACACCCTGTGCATCTGGGAAGGCCAGTTCGGCGATTTCGCCAACGGCGCCCAGGTCGTGATCGATCAGTTCATCGCCGCCGGCGAAGCCAAGTGGGGCCGCATCACCGGCCTGACCCTGCTGCTGCCGCACGGTTACGAAGGCCAGGGCCCGGAGCACAGCTCCGCGCGCCTGGAGCGCTTCCTGCAGCTGTGCGCACTGGAGAACATGCTGGTGTGCGTGCCGTCGACCCCGGCGCAGGCGTACCACATGCTGCGTCGCCAGATGCGCATGACCACCCGCAAGCCGCTGATCGTGATGTCGCCCAAGTCGCTGCTGCGCCACAAGCTGGCCGTGTCGACCCTGGAGGAACTGGCCAACGGCGAGTTCCAGCACCTGATCGGCGATGCCAACGCAGACGCCAAGAAGGTCAAGCGCGTGGTGCTGTGCTCGGGCAAGGTCTACTACGACCTGCTGGAAGACCAGACCAAGCGTGGCCAGGACGATGTCGCCATCATCCGCGTGGAGCAGCTGTATCCGTTCCCGCGCGTGGCACTGGCAGCAGAGCTGAAGAAGTATGGCAAGGCGGCCGATGTGGTGTGGTGTCAGGAAGAACCGCAGAACCAGGGTGCCTGGTACCAGATCCGTCACCACCTGCAGGCGTGCCTGGCCGATGGCCAGAGCATCCATTACGCAGGTCGCGCCCGTTCGGCATCGCCGGCCGCTGGACACATGGCTGACCACATCATCGAACAGCAGAAGCTGATCGCCGATGCCCTGGTCAACCCGTTCAACGACTCGGTCGCTGAATAACTCTCCCCCTCATTCTAGAAAAGACAAACCAGGAAGCTCCCGCATGGCCACCGAAGTCAAAGCCCCGGTACTGCCCGAATCCGTCGCCGACGGCACCATCGCCACCTGGCACAAGAAGGTCGGCGATGCCGTCAAGCGCGATGAAAACCTGCTTGATCTGGAAACCGACAAGGTCGTCCTGGAAGTGCCGTCGCCGGTCGACGGCGTGCTGAAGGAGATCAAGTTCGAGGTGGGCGCCACTGTGACCTCCAGCCAGGTCGTGGCGATCATCGAAGAAGGCGCCGTGGCCGATGCCCCGGCGCCGGCCGCGGAAGAGAAGAAGGCCGAGGCCGCACCGGCCAAGGCGGCGGCTCCGGCCGCTGCCGCAGCGCCCGCACCGGCCGCCAAGTCCGCTGCCGACTCCCTGCCCCCGGGCGCCCGCTTCACCGCCATCACTGAAGGCGTGAACCCGGCCGACGTGGACGGCACCGGCCGTCGTGGCGCAGTGACCAAGGAAGACATCGTCAACTTCGCCCGTAACGGTGGCGCCGGCAAGTCGGGTGGCGCACGTCCGGAAGAACGCGTGCCGATGACCCGCATCCGCAAGCGCATCGCCGAACGCCTGATGCAGTCCAAGAACGGCACCGCGATGCTGACCACCTTCAACGAGGTCGACCTGTCCAAGGTCTCGGCCGCGCGCAAGGATCTGCAGGACGAGTTCGTCAAGGCCCACGGCATCAAGCTGGGCTTCATGAGCTTCTTCGTGAAGGCCGCCGCCAACGCGCTGCAGCGCTTCCCGCTGGTCAATGCCTCGATCGATGGTGATGACATCATCTATCACGGCTACTCGGACATCTCGATCGCCGTGTCGACCGAGAAGGGTCTGGTGACCCCGGTCCTGCGCAACGTCGAGCGCATGTCCTTCGCCGACATCGAAAAGACCATCGCCGACTACGCCAAGAAGGCCCGTGACGGCAAGCTGAGCCTGGAAGAACTGCAGGGCGGCACCTTCACCGTGACCAACGGCGGCACCTTCGGCTCGCTGCTGTCGACCCCGATCATCAACCCGCCGCAGAGCGCCATCCTGGGCATGCACGCCATCAAGGAGCGTCCGATCGCCCAGAACGGCCAGGTCGTGATCGCGCCGATGATGTACCTGGCGCTGTCCTACGATCACCGCATCATCGATGGCAAGGACTCGGTCCAGTTCCTGGTGGACATCAAGAACCAGCTGGAAAACCCGGGCCGCATGCTGTTCGGCCTGTAAGACCTCCCACCCCTCCGCGCCTGCGCGGAGGGGTTCTGGTAAAGAAACAAGGAATATCTCAATGGCTGAACAATTCGACGTCGTCGTCATCGGTGCCGGCCCGGCCGGCTACCATGCCGCCATCCGCGCCGCGCAGCTGGGTCTGAAGACCGCCTGCATCGACGCTGCGCTGGGCAAGGACGGCAAGCCGGCCCTGGGCGGCACCTGCCTGCGCGTGGGCTGCATCCCGTCCAAGGCGCTGCTGGATTCCTCGCGCCAGTTCTGGAACATGGGCCACATCTTTGGCGACCACGGCATCAGCTTCAAGGACGCCAAGATGGACGTCGAGGCGATGGTTGGCCGCAAGGACAAGATCGTCAAGCAGTTCACCGGCGGCATCGCCATGCTGTTCAAGGCGAACAAGGTCACCGCGTATTACGGTTTCGGTGAGCTGCAGCCGGGCAACATCGTCAAGGTGAAGCAGCACGACGGCTCGGAAGTCGAGCTGAAGGGCACCAACGTCATCATCGCCGCCGGTTCGGATTCGATCGAACTGCCGTTCGCCAAGTTCGACGGCGAGACCATCGTCGACAACGTCGGCGGCCTGGACTTCACCGAAGTCCCCGCCCGCCTGGCCGTGATCGGTGCCGGCGTGATCGGCCTGGAACTGGGCAGCGTCTGGAAGCGCCTCGGTTCGGAAGTGACCATCCTGGAAGCCCTGCCGGACTTCCTGGCGGCCGCCGATGCCGAAGTGGCCAAGACCGCCTTGAAGGAATTCAAGAAGCAGGGCCTGGACATCCGCCTGGGCGCCAAGGTCTCCAAGGCCGAGGTGACCGGCAAGGGCAAGAAGAAGGAAGTCGCCCTGACCTACACCGATGGTGAAGGCGAGAAGAGCCTGATCGTGGACAAGCTGCTGGTGGCCGTTGGCCGTCGCGCCGCCACCAAGGGCCTGCTGGCCGAAGGTACCGGCGTCAAGATCAACGAGCGTGGCCAGATCGAAGTGGACGCGCACTGCCACACCGGCGTCAATGGCGTCTGGGCGGTCGGTGACTGCGTGCGCGGCCCGATGCTGGCGCACAAGGGCTTCGAGGAAGGCATCGCCGTGGCCGAGCTGATCGCGGGCCTGCCGGGCCACGTCAACTTCGACACCATCCCGTGGGTAATCTACACCGAGCCGGAGCTGGCCTGGGTCGGCAAGACCGAGCAGCAGCTCAAGGACGAAGGCATCCCGTACAAGGCGGGCAGCTTCCCGTTCGCCGCCAACGGCCGTGCCGTGGCGATGATCGAGCCGACCGGCTTCGTGAAGGTCCTGGCGCATGCCGAGACCGATCGCATCCTGGGCATGCACCTGGTTGGCGCGAATGTCTCCGAGCTGGTGCACGAAGGCGTGCTGACCATGGAGTTCAGCGGTTCGGCCGACGACCTGGCGCGCATCTGCCACGCCCACCCGTCGTTGTCCGAAGTGGTGCATGACGCCGCTATGGCCGTCAGCAAGCGCGCGATCCACAAGGCGAACTGAGCCGGCGTTGGTGCCGTAACGAAAAACCCCGCCTCGGCGGGGTTTTTTGTGGGCGACAGGTACTGTGCCGGCCGCTGGCCGGCTCCACGCCATCCCGACAGAAGAGCAGCCGGCCAGCGGCCGGCACTACCCGATCGCGGTGTTGTTCAGGCCGTCGCCGGGCGCCCGCCACCCAGGACCCGCGCCGGCAGCATGAGCAGCGCGCCCAGGAACGCGAACAGTGCCGAGAAGGTGATGCCCACCAGCCGGAACGGCAGGCTCAACAGCCACACGAACGGCCACGCCACCAGGGCCAGGATCGCCAGCGGCCAGCACAGCACGAACAGCAGGCACCACACGCCCAAGGCGAACAGGGTCTTCATCGCACGTCTCCGTTGGCGGCACCCTGCCGCCCGGAGACCACCATCGCGCCCAGCCCGCGCGCACTGCAACGGGTTTGCGACGAAACCCGGGATACGCCGATGAAACGGCAGTGCCGGCCGCTGGCCGGCTCTGCACGATGACAGTTCCATAGGAGCCGGCCAGCGGCCGGCACTACCGTAACGCCTTTGGCGTTACTCGAACGAACCCACCGAATCGTGCGACAGGTTGTCGAACCGGGTGTATTCGCCGAAGAACTTGAGCTTGCACGAGCCGGTCGGGCCGCCTCGGTGCTTGCCGATGATGATCTCGGCCAGGCCCTTGTCCGGCGAGGTTTCCTTGTTGTAGTAGTCGTCGCGGTAGATGAACACGATCATGTCCGCATCCTGCTCGATAGCGCCGGATTCACGAAGATCGGCCATCACCGGGCGCTTGTCGGTACGCGTTTCCAGCGAGCGGTTGAGCTGGGAGAGCGCGATGACCGGCACGTTGAGTTCCTTGGCCAGGCCCTTCAACGACCGCGAGATCTCCGAGATTTCGGTCGCGCGGTTTTCGCTGTTGCCCGGCACGCTCATCAGCTGCAGGTAGTCGATCACGATCAGGCCCAGGTCGTGCTCGCGCTTGAGGCGGCGGCACTTGGAACGCAGGATTTCCGGCGACACGCCCGGCGTATCGTCGATGAAGATCTTGGTTTCCTTCAGCATCCGGATCGCACCGGTGACCCGGCTCCAATCCTCATCTTCCAGCTGACCGGTACGCAGGCGCTGGGCGTTGATGCGGCCGTTGGAGGAAATCAGACGCATGGCCAGCTGCGAGGCCGACATTTCCATCGAGAACACCGCCACGCCCTTCTTGGACTTGATCGCGGCGTACTCGGCGATGTTCAGCGCCAGCGTGGTCTTGCCCATGGCCGGTCGCGCGGCCAGGATGATCAGATCGGTCGGCTGCAGGCCGGCGGTCATCGCATCGAAATCGGTATAGCCGGTCGGCAGACCGGTGATGTTGCCGCCGTTCTCAAAGCGGTTGCGCAGCTCTTCGAAGGCGTCTTTCAGCGCGCCCGGCATCGCCACGAAATCAGTGCGCCCGCGCGCGCCCTGCTCGGCGATCGCGAACACCGATTTTTCCGCTGCCGAGAGCAGTTCGCTGCTCTCGCGGCCTTCGGGCTGGAAGCCGTCGTTGACGATGTCCGTGCCGACCTGGATCAGCTGGCGCAGCACCGCTTTGTCACGCACGATTTCCGCGTAGGCGCTGATGTTGGCGGCTGACGGCGTGGTGCTCGCCAGCTCGATCAGGTACGCGCCATCGCCGACCAACTCCATCTTGCCCTGCGATTCGAACCACTCGCCCAGCGTCACCGCATCGAACGGGCGGTCGCGTTCGGACAGCTCGCGGATCGCGCGGTAGATCATCTGGTGATCGCGGCGGTAGAAGTCGGTTTCGGTCAGCTGGTCGTTGACCCGGTCATAGCTCTCCGGGGCCAGCATCAGCCCGCCCAGCACCGCCTGTTCGGCCTCGATCGAATGCGGCGGCACGCGCAGGGCGTCGATGCGCATTTCATCGCGATCAAAGCGGTCACCGCGGTCTTTGCGGTCGGAACGGAAGCCAGAACGGGCGGACATGGGGGGCGTACTTCCTGCAGTATGAGGCGTAGGACATGGTAGGCACGCGGGGCGCCCCGCAGCCATGCACAAACCTGTGGATAAACAGTGGATGAGCTGGGGATACCGGCGCCTGCCGGTACGATCGGCCGGGGCCGTCGCATCGCGTGCGACGGACGCCCTTGCGGCGCCCGTCCCCGCCATTATCGCAGAAGCCTGACCCGCTCGCGGTGGATCAGTGCGTGCCGCCGTGGGTGCCGACCCAGGCGATGAATGTGTCCACGAAGCCCTGCAGGAAGTCCTTGGTGCCCTCGTTGCTGATCGTGCCGTGCGCATCGATCAGCCCTTCCTTGAAGTGCAGGAAGGCCTCGGGCTGGCCCAGCACCGGCATGTCCAGGTAGGCCAGGATGTTGCGCAGGTGCTGCTGGGCCAGCGCCGTGCCGATCACCCCGATCGAGGCGCCGATCACCGCCGCCGGCTTGCCGGCGAAGGCACTGTCGCCATACGGGCGCGAGCCCAGGTCGATGGCGTTCTTGAGCACGCCCGGGACCGAGCGGTTGTATTCGGGGGTGACGAACAGCACCGCATCGGCATCCCGGATCTGCTGCTTCAAGCGAAGGCCCTGGCTGGGATAGTCCTTGTCGAAATCCTGGTTGTACAACGGCAGGTCGCCGATCTCCACGTAGGAGAACACCGCCTTGCCGGTGGCCAGTTTCTCCAGCGCGTGAGCCAACGCCTGGTTGTGCGAGCCCTTGCGCAGGCTGCCGACCAGTACGGCAATCTTGAATTCGGCCATCACGTTCGCTCCGTTGGGGGAAAGGCCCAGCCTAGGCGGGACCACCTTCGGCAACGGTGAAGGCGGCGTCAGCCACCCATGGGTGGCTGCCTTCCGTCCAGATGTACTCGCACGCGTCGCGCTATGCGCGCGTCACGTCGGCGCGTGCCTTGCGCCAATGCGCCTGCCAGGCCTGGAACATCAGCACGTTCCACAGATGCGTGTGCCATTTGCGCTCGCCCTGCTTGAACTGCTGCCACAGCGGCGCCACCGCCTCGACGTTGAACACCCCCTCCTCGGCCAGCCGCGCCGGATCCAGCAGTTCATCGGCCCAGCCACGCAGGTCGCCCTTGAGCCACGCGCTGACCGGGGCACCGAAGCCGCGTTTGGGGCGGTGCACCATATCCTGCGGTACATAGCGGCCCAGCACGCGCTTGAGCAGGTACTTGCTGACGCCATCGCGCTGTTTCATCGCCATCGGCAGCGACCAGGCGAACTCGGCCACCCGCCAGTCCAGCAGCGGGGCACGCGCCTCCAGGCTGACCGCCATGCTGGTGCGGTCCACTTTGCACAGCAGATCATCGGGCAGATAGGTACTGAAATCGGCCAGCATCATCGCGTCCGCCGGTGAGCCGGCGCCGTGCAGCGGATCGGCCAGGTCGTAGAAACTGCCGGCCGCCTGTGCACCGCGAACGGCGGCCACCGGATCGCGCCAGCGCGAAATGCGGTTGCGGTAGACATCGCCGATGCCGCGCGCGCCGGACTCGGCCAGCAGCGCGGCCAGCCCGCCCGTGCGCGAGGCCTCGCCCTGCGTATGCGCATGGCTGGCCATCCAGCGCCGCAGCGGCGCCGGCACCTTGCCCAGCAGGCGCCAGTTGCGCATCGCCCGCTGGTAACGGGTGTAGCCGAAGAACAGTTCATCGCCACCGTCGCCGGACAGCGCCACGGTCACGCCCTGCCGCGCCAGCTTGGCAACCAGCGCCGTGGGCACCTGCGAGGCATCGGCGAAGGGTTCATCGAACATTGCCGGCAGGCTGGGCACCACCGCGAGCGCGTCGGCACCGCTGACATACAGCTCGGTGTGATCGCAGCCCAGGTGCTGGGCCAGCGACTTGGCCAGCGGCGCCTCGTCATGATCCGAGCCGGTGAAGCCGATGCTGAAACTGTGCACCGGCTGGCTCGACTGTGCCTGCATCAAGGCGGCCACCACCGAGGAATCGGTGCCGCCGGAGAGGAAGACGCCGACCGGCACATCGGCCACCATGCGCAGCGCGACCGCGTCGCGCAGCACGGCATCCAGACGTTCTTCGGCCTCGGCCTCATTGCCGGTGAACGGCGCGGCCAGGGCCTGCTGCATGCGCTCGCGCGCGTTCCAGAACGGCTGCTGCAACTGGTCCGGGCGATGCGCGGCAGCACCGGCGGCTACCGCCTCGGCGTCCAGCCGCAGCACGCGGCCGGGCATCAGCTTGAAACAGCGTTCGTGGATGCAGTGCGGCGCGGGAATGTAATCCAGCCGCAGCAGCAGGGTCAGCGCATCGCGGTCGACCTCGTTGTCGAAGGCCGGGTGCTGCCACAGGGCCTTGAGCTCGGAGCCGAACACCAGCGTTTCACCGGCCCAGCCGTAGTACAGCGGTTTCTTGCCGACCCGGTCGCGGGCCAGCCACAGGCAGTGCTCGGCGCGGTCCCACAAAGCGATGGCGAACATGCCGTTGCTGCGCTGCAGGGTCTCGTCCAAGCCCCATTCGGTGATCGCCGCGAGCAGCACTTCGGTATCCGAATGGCCGCGGAAACCATGCCCCAGTGCGTCGAGCTCGGCGCGCAGCTCGGCGAAGTTGTAGACCTCGCCGTTGTAGGCCAGCACGTAGCGGCCATCGGCCGAGGTCATCGGCTGATGGCCCAGCGGCGACAGGTCCAGGATGCTCAGCCGGCGGTGCGCCAGCGCGATGCCGGCCGAGGCATCGGCCCACACCCCGCTGTCATCCGGGCCGCGGTGCACCAATGCGTCGCCCATGCGCCGCGCCTGTTCTTCCAGTGCTGCCTGCTCCCTTGCCGGAGCGGGCAGCAACATGCCTGCCAATCCACACATGTATCAATGGTCCTGCGCCAGCGCGAGGGCGGCGTTCAATACCGCATTGTCGCTTGGAAGCACGCACAATGCTGCCCCCGCCAGCGGCGTGTAGCTATCGGCCCCGCATACCCGCCGGATCGGCAGGTGCCCCAGCCCGGCCTCGACCAGCGCGGTGATCACGCCCTCGCCCACCCCGGCGCTGTGCCGCCCCTCATCGACCACCAGCACGCGCTGGGCATCGGCAGCCTGGCCAGCGATGAAACCGGTATTGAGCGGCACCAGCCAGCGCAGGTCGACAATGCGCACCTGCCAGCCCAGCTGCTGCTCGATCGCCCGCGCCGCCCGCAGGCTCATCGGCACGCCATTGCCGTAGGTGAAGATGACCAGGTCACTGGCCTCCGGCGCGTAGACCCGGCCCTCGCCGAGCACCAGTGCCTGGTCGGCGGCCGGATACGGGAACAGCCATTGGCCATCGCCCGGCGCGTGCAGGTCCTTGGTCATGTACAGCGCGATCGGCTCGAGGAACACCGCGACGCGGCCATCGACGGTCGCCAGCGCCGCCAGGGTGCGCAGCATCATCGCCGCATCGTCGCCGCGCGAGGGACAGCCGACCACCAGGCCGGGAATGTCGCGCAGCGCAGCGATCGAGTTGTCGTTGTGGAAATGCCCGCCGAAGCCCTTCTGGTAGCCCAGCCCGGCAATGCGCACCAGCATCGGGTTGCGGTACTGATCGTTGGAGAAGAACTGCAGCGAGCACGCCTCGCCACGCAGCTGGTCGGCCGCGTTGTGCAGGTAAGCCAGGTACTGGATCTCCGGGATCGGCAGCATGCCCAGGTTGGCCAGGCCCTGCGCCATGCCCAGGATCATGGTTTCGTCCAGCAGGGTGTTGAACACGCGGCGTGGGCCAAACGCCTTGAGCAGCCCCTTGCTGACCGTGTACACCCCACCTTTCTGCGCGACGTCCTCGCCGAACAGCAGCGTGGCCGGGTACTTGGCCATCAGATCGTGCAGGGCCTGGTTGATCTGGATCGCCAGATGGCGCGGCGGCTGTATTTCCGGCAACTGCGACGCACCCCCAAATGCGGCAGCACGCGCGTCATCGGCGGCCACGCGCGTAGCTTCGGCATGCACCGCCGCCGGCGAGTACGGCGCCAGTGGGGCGATGACCTCGGCGAGAGCGGTCAGCTTCGGGCGTCGGTCCGCCTCGGCGGCCGCGGCGAAGCAGCGCGCGCGCACGCGCTCGTACAGATCGAGCACCTGCGCGGCGGTCATCCACCCGGACTGCATCGCGATCGCCGCCGAGCGCAGCAGCGGATCGCTGGCCTCGGCGGCGCACAGCTCCGGCAACGGCCGCCATTCGATCTCGAAATCGGTGCCCGCATGGCCCATCAGACGCGTGGTACGCAGGTGCAGGAAGGTCGGACGGCGGGTCTGCCGGCAATGCGCCAGCGCGCGCTCGACCTGCGCATGCCCCTCGACCAGATCCAGCCCATCAGCGAAGAAGTAATCCAGGCCCGGGCGGTGCGCGAAACTCTGCGCGATCCAGCCGTCCGGGGTCTTGACCGAAATGCCGATGCCGTTGTCTTCGCAGACGAACAGGATCGGCGCGGGCAGCCGCTGGTAGGCCGCCCACGCCGCCGTGTTGAACGCGGTCTGCGCGGTGGCGTGGTTGGCCGAGGCATCGCCGAAGGAGCAGATCACCACGCTGTCCTCGGGAATCGGCAGCGTGTGACCGATGCGTCGCCCGCTTTCGATGGCCAGCGCGGTGCCCAGGGCCTTGGGCAGGTGCGAGGCGATCGTCGAGGTCTGCGGCAGTACCCACAGGGGCTTGCTGCCCCACACCTTGTGGCGTCCGCCGCTGGCAGGATCGTCCCGACTGGCCGCAAACGAAAGCGCCGCATCCATCACCGGATCCATGCCCGGCAGCTTGCGGAAGCGCTCGGCCATGAAGCCGCCGGAGCGGTAATGCAGGAAGGCCGGATCGGTATGCCGGGCCAGCCGCGCCACCAGCGCATTGCCTTCATGCCCGGACGAACCGATGGTGTAGAAGACCTTGTTCTGCACCCGCAGCACGCGCGCCATCAGGTCCAGGTGGCGGCTGATCAGCTGCGACTCGAAGAGGTCGGCAAAGCCCTGCGCATCCAGCGTGCTGCCGGGCAGGACGGGGCTGCCGGGGGCTGGCCTCGGCGCAGGCTCGCCACGCCACTGCTGCACGAAATCGATGAAGTTGGCGTCGCAGATCTCGGCCCGGTTGAGGCCCTTCATGCGCGCGGGAATCGGATCGGGAACCACGGCAAACATGCATCACCCTCCGGGACGTGTTGCGTAGGCGGATAGCCGGATGGACGCTTGCTCATGCACCGCGGGCGGCTCGCCCGCGATGCCGAGTCTGGCCTCACCCCATCGCCTTTGCCAAGCGCGGGTGCAGCATCACCGCTGCCCGGCGCGGCGCTGCTGCCACTGCTGCCGCGACTGGCCCCAGATCTCGATTGGCTTGCCGGCATGCGGCGGCGGCAGCTCGCCCATGCGCAGCAGCGAGCTGCCCAGCTTGCGCGCGACGACCTTGGAGTTTTCGTTGGCGGCATCGATGGTGTGGATGACCTCGTCCCAGCCCAGCGTGTCGAACGCCCAGTCCATGCTGGCCACGGCCGCTTCGGGCGCATAGCCCCTGCCCCAACTCTCGCGGCGGATGCTCCAGCCGACCTCGGTGCCCGGCCAGTCCAGCGGCTGCCAGGGGCCCATGCGGCCGACCCACTCACCGCTGCTCTTTTCGATCACCGAAAACATCGAAAACCCGTACAGATGCCAACTGCCGACCAGGCAGCTGAAACTGCGCCACGCCTGCGACGGGGCCTGCACGCCACCGAGGTGCTGCATCACCTCGGGGTCCGAGCAGAAGCGCAGGAAGGCATCGAAATCCTCGGCGCGCGGTGGGCGCAGGATCAGACGGTCGGTCTCCAGCTGGAGGTCGAAAATGCTCATGGCGCCCTCGTGTGTTGCATGCGTGCCGGCATGATCGCAGATGCCGTGATCGGCGTGCCGTGCGGCTCGCCCCAAAACGCAGCACGCCGGCAGATGCCGGCGTGCGGGTGGTGCATTTGGAGCTGCAGGAACTTACTGCCTGTTCGCATCCAGTGCAGCGGTCTGGGTGACCAGCTGGCCATCGATCATCGGCAGGCGATCGCTGCTCGGCTTGTTGTCCATCTTCACGGTCTTCTCGGCGCCGTCGTAACGGTAGGTCACGTTGTAACCGGTGACCGCATTGGTGGTGCCCATCGGGATGCGGTTGCCCGGCTTGCTGGCCATGCGCATGGTGCCGGTGGTGCCGTCTTCATTGCGGTAGGTCACGTTGTAGCCGGTCACGCGGGTCGACTCGGAGGTCGCGGTTTCGGTATGGCACTGGCGCTCGGTGCGGTTGACCACGCGGCCACCCACATGGCGCTTGTCCACCTGGTTGCCGATCATGCCGCCGGCAACGGCACCGGCGGCCGTGGCGGCCTTGCGGCCATTGCCACCACCGACCTGGTTGCCCAGCAGGCCACCGATGACCGCACCGGCGACGGTACCGCCAACGTTGCCGTCGCGCTCGGGCAGGCGTTCCTGCACCACCACGTCCTGGCAGACTTCATGCGGCGTCTGCGTGCTGGAGGTCTCGCGCACCGGCTCGGTGCCGATCACGGTGGCGAAGGCCTTTTCCTTCTTGGTCAGCGGATCGACCTTGACGATGTCGGCGTACTCGAGCTTGCCCGCCTTGTCTTCAATGGCCAGCTGATCGGTGCGCGCGCCATCGTCGGCCAGTGGCGTGGTGTCCAGAGTGGGCCGGGTCTGAGCAGCGGTCACCGCATCGGGCGAGGAACTGCCGCCCTTCATGAAGGCAGCGGTGGCGATACCGCCAACCAGCAGCGCACCCGCAGCGACCAACGCAGTAGTAGTTGTACTTTTCATAACCGGCTCCTTGCGGACGATCCGCAACGTTCTTGAGTGAATTCCAGCACGGCCACCCTGAACGGAATCTCCACGGATCGTGAACATCCGGTCGCCCATTCAGGTTCGGTGAGCCTTGGGCTCGTGATAGCGTTTACAGCATCTGCCCAGGAGTGCCTCATGTCCAATCCCATACTGTTGCCGGTGCTGGAATGGGCCCGTCGGCTGCGCTACCCCACCCTGTTCAAGATCACCGCCGCCCTGTTCGCAGTGACGCTGGTGATTCCCGATCCGCTGCCGTTCGTGGATGAAGTCCTGTTTGGCCTGGGCACACTGCTGCTGGCCAACTGGAAGCGACGCGGCGACAAGCTTCCCCCGCCGCTGCCGGCCAAGCGCCGCGCGTGAGGTTGATCGACAGCCACTGCCACCTGGATGCGGGCGAGTTCGATGCGGATCGCCCTGAAGTGATCGCGCGCGCGCGCGCGGCCGGCGTCATGGCCCAGGTCGTTCCCGCCGTCACTGCCGCCAGTTGGCCCGGCCTGCGCGATGCGTGCCGGCTGGCCGACGGGCTGCACTCGGCCTACGGACTGCACCCGATGTTTCTGGACCAGCACCGCCCCGAACACCTGGAGGCTCTGCGTGCGTGGCTCGAACGCGAGCGCCCCTGCGCGGTTGGGGAATGCGGGCTGGACTTCTTCGTGGAGGGTCTGGACGTGGACGCTCAGCTGCACTACTTCCTGGGCCAGCTGCGGCTGGCACGCGAATTCGACCTGCCGGTGATCGTGCATGCGCGCCGCGCGGTGGATGCGGTGATCGCGGCGATCAAGCAGATCGGCGGGCTGCGCGGCGTGGTGCACAGCTTCTCCGGCAGCCCCGAGCAGGCGCGGCAACTGCACCAGCTGGGCTTCCTGATCGGACTGGGCGGCCCGCTCACCTATGACCGCGCCCAGCGCCTGCACCGCCTGGTCGCCAGCATGCCGCTGGAGCAGCTGCTCCTGGAAACCGATGCGCCGGATCAGCCGGATGCTGGGATCCGTGGAGAGCGTAATGAACCGGCACGCTTGCCGGTGATCCTGGAGACGGTGGCGCGACTGCGCGGGGAGCGGGCCGACGTGATTGCCGCGCAGACCACGGCCAATGCGCGCAGCCTATTCGGGCTTCACGGTTTCTCCTGAAGCGCGCAACGGGTGCAGCGGCCCCGGCCGCATGCCAGACCAGCACAGGACGCTCGCCAGCAATAGCGCTGCCGCCGACATGCCGATCGAGATGTGCATGCCATGCATGAATGCATCCGGCGCGCCATCGCCGATCAGGCTGCCGAACAGGGCGACACCCAGCATGCCGCCGACCTGTCGCGCACAGTTCAGTACGCTGGAGGCGATGCCTGCCCGCGACCGGTCGATCGATGCAAGCGTCGCGTTGGTCATGGTCGGCACCACCAAGGCGACCCCGCTTGCCGCCATCAGCATCGGTACGATCAACAGCGCGTAATGGCCCCCGATGCTCACCGGCATCAACAACAGGTAACCCGATCCTGCCAGCGCAAGACCCATGAACATCAGCAACCTGGGACCGAGCCGCGTAATCAGGCGCCCCGCCACCACATTGAGTGCGACCAGAACGAGGGTCATCGGCAGAAAGGCCAGGCCGGTCTGTTGCGGGGATAGATGCTGCTGCATCTGAAAAAACAGACTGAACACAAAAATCAGCCCGTAATAGGCGAAATTCACCGCGACGCCTGCCAGCGAGACGATGGAGAACGTGTGATTCCGAAACAGATTCAATGGCAGCATGGGTGAGGTGCTGCGAGCTTCAATCCACAGGAAGGCCGTGAGGGACATGAGCGCCAACAGGGCCCCTCCGCGCACCACGCCATGCCCCCAACCCAGCTGACCTGCCTCGATCAGGGTCATGGTCGTCGCTGCCAGCGCAACCATGGCAGCCACCTGCCCACTCCAATCGAGGCCACGCCGATGTCCGCCGCCGGAAGGCGCCGCATGCCGAAGCGTCAGGCAGATCCCGATCAAACCCATCGGAAGGTTGATCAGAAACACGCTGCGCCAGCCTGCATGCGCTACCAGCACTCCGCCCAGCACGGGACCGGCAGCCAGGGCCGCTCCCCCGAGAGCGCCCCACCAACCGACGGCACGACTACGTGCCTGGCTGTCCGGAAATGCCTGCTGCACCATGACCAGCGAGTTGGGTACCAGCAACGCCGCGCCCATGCCCTGGATCAGTCTGGCCCCGACCATCACAGTCAGACTGCCCGAAAGCCCGCAGGCAGCCGACGCCAGAGTGAACACCACCAAGCCCGAGAGATAGAGCCGGCGCGCGCCGAAGCGGTCGCCCAGCGCCCCGCTGGTAAGCAGCAGAGCGGCGAAAGCCAAGGTGTAGGCATTGACCACCCACTGCAAGCCGGCCACATCGGTTGAAAATTCATGCTGCAGGGCATCCAGTGCAACATTGACCACACTGATGTCCAGCAGCACCACCACGAAGCCGAGCGCGGCGGCCCAGAGCGTACCGCGCGCGGAAGCAGAAAAAGCTGTCATTGGGGTCCCACAAGCAGAAGAGACCGCCCATGCTAGGCTTGGCGAGCACCCTCGAAAATTCCCCGAAATCACACTCCATACCTGCGAAAACGCACCGATGTTCGACTGGGAGAATCTCCGTCATTTCCTGGCGGTTGCGCGCGACGGCACCTTGTCAGGCGCGGCTCGGGCGTTGCATGTCGACCATGCAACCGTCAGCCGTCGTGTTGCGGCGCTGGAGGTCGAACTGCAGGTTGCGCTGGTCGAGCGCTTGCCACGCTCCGTCCGCCTTACCGCGATGGGCGTCCAGATTTACGAGCACGCCAAGGCCATGGACGCCTCAGCATTTGCTGTCGCCCGCGTGAGCCGGGCCAGCCAGGAGGCCGTCAATGCCAGGGTGACGCTTAGTGCACCGCCAGTGCTGGTGGCGCACCTGCTGGCGGAACGGGTTGCCGACTTCCGGGCAGCGCAGCCCGGCATTCAACTTTCCGTGTCGGCCCAAGCCCAGCAGGTATCACTCGCCCGCCGCGAGGCGGATGTGGCTCTGCGGCTGGTCCGTCCCAAGGAAGCCAGCAGCGTTGTGCGCAGAATCGGACGAATGCCGTTCGCGCTCTATGCCAGCCACGAGTACGTCGCCACCCGGCGGCCCGAAGACTGGGCCTTCATTGCCTATGACACGCAGTTTGCTGACATGCCCCAGCAGCAGTGGCTGTTGCAGATCGCGGGAAGCCGGACCGTGGCGTGCGAACTGAGCGACATCAGCAGTCATCGGGCAGCCGCTCTGGCCGGAGCGGGCGTGGCCGCGTTGCCGCGCTTTCTGGGTGATGCCGCGCCCGGACTGACTCCGCTGGAGCATGACGGGGCGCCGTTCTCGCGTGACATCTGGCTGGTGGTGCACCGTGACCTCCGGCGCTCGCCATCGGTACGCACGGTCATGGACTTTGTGGCGAAAGTCGTCGCGGACCGGCCCGGCCTCGGGTTGGACGCGTAAGCCGGTCCACTGCGTGACCGCAGCGGCTCAGTCGGCCGTGACCGCCGTGGCCGGCTTCTTCATCAACATCTCCAGCGCCTTGCCCACCGCCGCGAACGCGAACGCGCCGGTGATATGCGTGGCCGCGCCCAGCCCGGCGCCGCAGTCCAGCTTCAGCGCCGCGTCGGCCCCGAGGTTCGGGCGGATGCCACACACGCTGCCGTCGGCCTGCGGGTACTTCACGTTTTCCAGCGAGTACACCGCCGGCACGCCGAAGTAACGCGAGGCGTTCTTGGGGAAGTTGAAATCGCTGCGCAGCTTCTTGCGGATCAGCGCCATCATCGCGTCGTGTTCGGTGCGCGAGACATCGCGGATCCGCACCAGGGTGGGATCGGTACGACCGCCGGCCGCGCCCACGGTCAGGATCGGCAGCTTGCGGCGGCGGCACCAGGCGATGGTCTCGACCTTGACCCGGAAGCTGTCGCAGGCATCGATCACCAGATCGAAATCGCGGTCCAGCAGCTCGACCATGTTGGACACGGTCAAGAAAGAGGCGACCGCATCGACACTGATGTCCGGGTTGATCGCCCGGCAGCGCTCGGCCATCGCCTCGGCCTTGTTGCGGCCGTACTGGCCGGCCAGCGCCGGCAGCTGGCGGTTGGTGTTGGACACGCAGATGTCATCGGCATCGATCAGGGTCAGATGGCCCACCGCCGTGCGCGCCAGCGCTTCGACCACCCACGAGCCGACGCCGCCCATGCCCACCACCGCCACCCGGCGGGTGGCAAGCAGATCCACGGTGCCTACCCCATACAACCGGTCGATGCCGGCAAATCGTTCGCGCAATACGTCGTTCTTCATGCCCCTATTTTAATGTGCACAGGGCGCTCCGGGACGCGCCGTGGACAGGACGCGTCGTACCATCGCCGCAGCCACCCTCACCGAAGCCCTCACCATGAACGACCCTATGTCCCCGCCCCGCCGCCCGTCCGCCGCGTACCGCTATCTGTTCGTCGGCCTGCTTGGCCTGGTGATCGGCCTGATCGCCACGGTGATGGTCTCGCGCGCGATCCAGGCCCGCCAGGACCCCTTCCCGGATTCGCTGATGCACGTGATGAACCGCCAGGTGCAGTTGCTTCAGGCGGCGCAGGCGCAGAACCGCTGCAGCCTGGCCGACACCGTGCCGCGGCTGCAGACGCTGCGCTCGCTCTCCAATGATCTGGACCTGGCCTTTCCCGGCCTGAAGGACAGCCAAGGCTTCCAGCAGCACGCCAGCGCCCTGCGCGCCACCCTCAATGAGGCCCTGGCCGCGCCGCCGACCGACTGCCCGGGCATGGCTACGCTGGTGGAGAAGATCCAGACCGACTGCAAGGCCTGCCACCAGGATTTCCGCTGATTCATCTTCCAGCCACCCTGGCGCACCGGGATTGGCACGCTGTTCACGCAGCACAGGACACGATCTGCTCCATGCGCACCAGACGCATTCGACCACCCCTCTGGCCAGGAGATACACCATGAAGATTCAACTGATTGCCGCCGCTGCCGTTGCCACCGTCGCCCTGGCTGGCTGTGCCACCACCTCGCCGGGCTACGGCAGCAGTGGTTACAACAACGGTTACGGCAATTCCGGCGGCAACTACAACACCAACCGCTGCGCGGACTGCGGCATCGTGACCCGTATCAATCAGGTCGCTTCGGGCCGCAGCGCACCGAGCGCGACCGGCGCGGTGCTGGGTGGCATCGTCGGCGCCGTCGCCGGCCATGAGATCTCCGACCACACCGGTGGCAGCCGTGGCAACAAGAACATCGCCGCCGCCGCAGGCGCGGTGGGTGGTGCGCTGGCCGGCAACCAGATCCAGAAGAACGTGACCAGCGATACGTTCGACATCACCGTGCGCATGGATGACGGCCGTACCGTCGTCGTCAACCAGCGTGATCTGGGTGGCATCCGCGAGAATACCTACGTGCGCGTGGTCAACGGCAAGGTGATCCTGCGCTGATCGGCGCAACGCACGCGTAGATAAAAAAGGGCCCGCGCAAGCGGGCCCTTTTCGTGTTTCAACCAGGCAGGACCCGGTCTGCGCTCAGAGCGGCTTGACCTTGTCGGCCTGCAGGCCCTTCTGGCCCGTGACCACTTCGAACTCGACCGCTTGACCTTCCTTCAGGCTCTTGAAGCCCTGGGATTCGATCGCACGGAAGTGCACGAACACATCTTCGCCGCTCTCACGGCTGATGAACCCGAAACCCTTCGCGTCGTTGAACCACTTGACGGTGCCCTTCTCAGCCATCTCAGCTACTCCCTAACTGTCTTGTTGTTGGATACACCCGTACAGGCGGCTGACAGCAAGGGGAAGCGGGGTGCAACGATGCAGCGGATCTGGAAGATCTACCATCATCAGGCCACGATCCACGGTGACCTTGCCAAGCTCAGCGTCTGCAACTTAACCCGGGCAAAACGAAAAAGCAACTAGCTAAAAGCTTCCGATGTCAACCCCATTTCAGGAACCATACTCGACAGCATGGACCCTTCATTCATCTTGTATCTGCTAGCAGCCCTCCTGGTACTGGTCGGCATCGCCGGCATCCTCCTCCCGGCCCTGCCCGGAATTCCCCTGGTGTTCGCCGGCCTGCTGCTGGCGGCATGGGCAGATGGCTTTGTCCATGTGGGCTGGATGCCCCTGGCGGTACTGGGGCTGCTGACCCTGCTCTCCTTCGCGGTGGACATCCTCGCCACGGTGGTCGGCGCCCAGCGGGTCGGCGCCAGCCGCAAGGCGCTGTGGGGCACCTTCATCGGCAGCATCGCCGGGCTGTTCTTCATGCCGATCGGCCTGTTCGTCGGGCCGCTGGCCGGTGCGCTGCTGGGCGAGTATTGGCATACCCGCGAGCTCGGCCGTTCGACCAAGGTGGGCCTGGCAACCTGGGTTGGCATCCTGCTCGGGTTCGCCTTGAAACTGGCGCTGGTGATCGCGATGCTGGGCCTGTTCGCGTTCGCGTGGTTCTTCTGACCGGCGGCGGCGTGACGGCTTCACGCCCTGACCACACCATTGACCGGCATAAACCGGATCAGATCGACCGTGTCGTGCGCTGGCGGGAATAGTCCTCAGCGGCCACACTGTGCCGGTTGACCCATTCATTCTTGTCACGCGGCCCTGCTCCCATGACCATTCCCCATTCCCGCTCCGCCCTGTTCACCGCCCTGGCCCTGGCCTGCGCGGCGCTGCCTGCTGCTGCCCAGGAAGCCGCGCCCACCCCGGCCTCGCCGGAGGCCTGCGCCCAGGTGGACACAGACGCAGCGCGCCTGGCCTGCTACGACACGCTGTTCGGGCGTACGCCCGAGGTCACCCTGGCCGCCGATGCCGCTGCCACCGCCGCCAAGCAGGAGCGCCGGGAAGAACGTCATGCCGCCCGCAGTGCCGACGCCGACGCGCCCGCGACGCAGCGGGTCAAGCAGCGCCTCGGAGAAGTGTTCAAGAACGACGGCCATGAAGATGCGCTGGCCAATGCCGGCAAGGGCTCGCTGCTCGACAGCCGCTGGGAGCTCGCGCAGGACTCCAAGCTCGGCGCGTTCCAGCTGCGCGCCTACAAGCCGGTCTACCTGCTTCCCGCGTTCTGGACCAGCGACAAGAACCAGATGCCGCAGTCGCCCAATCCGGTCAACACGGTCACCACCTCGCAGCAGTTGGACAGCGCGGAACTGAAGTTCCAGCTCAGCTTCAAGACCAAGATCGTGGAGAATCTGTTCGGCGACAACGGCGACATCTGGGCCGGCTACACGCAGAGCTCGCGCTGGCAGGCCTACAACGCCGACAACTCGCGCCCGTTCCGTGAGACCAATTACGAGCCGGAAGTGATGCTGATGTTCCGCAACGGCTACTCGATCGGCGGCTGGCGCGGGCGCATGAGCGGGATCAGCATCAACCACATGTCCAACGGTCGCGCCGATCCCCTGTCGCGCAGCTGGAACCGGGTGATCGCCACCGTCGGCCTGGACCGCGAAAACTGGGCGCTGGTGCTGCGCCCGTGGTATCGCATTCCGGAAGATCGCAAGGACGACAACAACCCGGACATCTCCGATTACATGGGCCGCGGTGACGCCACCCTGACCTGGAACAAGAACGGTCACGAAGTCTCGCTGATGGCGCGTCACTCGCTGCGCGGCGGCGACCGTTCGCACGGTGCGCTGCAGCTCGATTACGGCTTCCCGATCAGCAATCTGCTGCGCGGCCACGTGCAGATCTTCGATGGTTACGGCGAGAGCATGATCGATTACAACCACAAGGCCACCTATGTCGGCCTGGGTGTGTCGCTGCTGGAGTGGTATTGATGGCCGTGACGATCTGGCACAACCCGCGCTGCAGCAACTCGCGCGGGGCGCTGGAGATCCTGCGTGAACACGGCATCGAGCCGGTGGTGGTCGAGTACCTGAAGACGCCGCCGGACCGTGCCACGCTGGCAGGGCTGATCACGCGCATGGGCATCGCCCCGCGCGCGTTGCTGCGCAGCAAGGAGCCGGCCTATGGTTCGCTCGGGCTGGACGATGACGCGTTGCCCGATGCCGCGCTGATCGAGGCGATGGTCGCCCACCCGGAGCTGATCAACCGCCCGATCGTGGAGACCCCGCGCGGCGCACGCCTGTGCCGGCCGCCGGAGACGGTGCTGGCGATCCTGCCAGCCTAAGGCCGTGCCTCAGCTGCCCCCGCAGCGGCTGGTGCACCGGCTGTTATCCTCGCCGCAGGTCAGCGCGGGCAGCCGGTTGCGGCAGTAGTCGCTGCTGGCCTGGCATGATTTACGCAGGTCCGGGTTGTCGATCTTGTCGCACTTCGCGTCGCGCTGGGTCGCCACCCCGGCGCCACAGCTGTCGCCGCTGCCAAATCCCGTCCGGTTGGTCATGCAACTGTCGTACTGGCGTTGGCACTGCTGCATGCACTGATTGGCGGCGGTGACCTCGCGCAGGCTGGGCGGGGCGGTGTGGAAATCGCCATCACTGCTGCAGGCGGTGACCAGCAGGATCAACAGCAGGGCGGAAAGCATCCTCGGCATCGTCGTGCTCCGTGTCGAAAGCATCCGGCCTTGGCCGGCATGTGTGCATGCCCGGAATGTAGCACTGCTTGTTTTCCAAATTAATACCGGGCTGCCACCGCAGCCGCAAATGCCTCTTCCGTTACGCCGGCTCCGGCGCCCACAATAGCCCCGCCCTTTCACCTGGATGCCAGCGGATGGCCCGACCACAACGCTCGTTCTTCGCCTACGGCTCGGCTCTGCTGGGCCTGCTAAGCCTGATGGGCGTGGCCTGCTTCCATTTTCCGGATCTGTTGACCAGCCGCGAGTTCCGCGCGGTCTACAACGAACAGTTCGCCCGCCACCTGCTGCTGGTCGGGCTGGCCGCCGCCTTCATCATGGGCACCCTGGCGATCCTGCGCGACCGCAACAAGCGGATCGCCACGATCGGCGTCGGCAGCGCCACCCTGGCGGTGCTGCTGGGGGGTACCAACGTGCAGTTCGATGCGATCGGACAGACACCCTACTCGCTGGGTCTGGACTGGTTTGTGCTGTCGCTGTTCTTCTCGGCACTGGTATTCGTGCCGCTGGAGCGCTACCTCGGCAAACACGTACTCTCGCCGCTACGGCCGGGCTGGCGTACCGATGTCGGCTATTTCTTCATGAGCCACGTGCTGGTGCAGTTCATCCTGATCCTGGTGACCGCCTCGACCTCGACCATTGCCGGGCTGGCCGCGTTCCCTGCGCTCAAGACGCTGATCCAGTCGATGCCGGTGTGGCTGCAGTTCCTGATCGCGGTATTCGTCGCGGACATGGCCCAGGCACTTCTGCACCGCGCGTATCACAACACCCCATGGCTCTGGCGCTTCCACGCCGTTCACCACTCCAGCCGGCACATGGATTGGCTGGCCGGCTCGCGCATCCATTTCGTCGAAATCGTCATCACCCGCAGCTGCGTGCTGCTGCCACTGCTGGTACTCGGCTTCTCGACCCCGGCGATCAATGCCTACGTGATCCTGGTGGGTCTGCAGGCGGTGTTGGCCCACGCCAACCTGGGCATCCGGTTCGGGTGGCTGGAGTACCTGCTGGTGCTGCCGCGCTACCACCATTGGCATCACGCGCGGCAACAGGAGTACGTCGACGTCAACTACGCCATCCACCTACCGCTGGTGGACATGCTGATGGGCACCTTCAAACTGCCCCGGGATCAGCGCGAATGGCCGCAGGAATACGGCGTCATGAAACTGGAGACCGTGCCCAAGGGGCTGCTCAACCAGCACCTGATGCCATTCCGTGCACGACGGACCTTCGACGAGTACGTCGACTGAACCCTGTCAGCGCCAGTCGGTGATGCCCTCGCGCCGGTAGACCTCGGCGAACGCCGGCCGTGCTTTCAGGCGATCCGCGTACGTCTTCAATGCCGGCCAGGTGTCACTGGGCGTGGGCATGTTGCGCGACCAGCGCATCAGCATCACCAACATGAAATCGACCACGCTCAACGACTCGCCCAGCACATACGGGCCGCGCGTGGACAGGTGCTCGGTCAGATGCTGCCAGGCGCCTTCCAACCGCTCGCGCGCACGCTGGCGGGTCGCGTCCACGTGCTCGGGGCCCGCCATTTCCTGCGGGTAGAACCACGCCCGGTACGCCGGCTGTACGGTGTTGGCGCACCAGAACATCCAGCGGTACGCCTCGGCGCGGTCGGCAGACCCCGGTGCTGGCAGCAGGGCCGCTTCCGGATGGCGGTCTGCCAGATGCAGCGCGATCGCTGCCGCTTCGGTCAATACCTGCCCGTCCAGCACCAGCGTCGGCACCAGGCCCGCGGGATTCAAAGCGAGATACGCTGCATCCTTGTGCTCGCGCTTGTCGAAATCCAGCAGCACCAGATCGTGCTCGATCTGCAGTTCCAGCAAGAGCCAATGGACGACCAGGGCGGCGGTACTCGGCGATCCATACAACGTGGTGCGCATGCTCAGGGCCTCTTGAGGGAGGCGCACAGTATGCGCCCGCGCTCCGTGCCATCACATGGGTACAGAGCACGGGCGATGGGGACGCGTTCTGTCTCTGCCACTGCGCCGCGGACGCTCGCAGAATGCGTCCTCTGCCCCGCCGCCAGCCCAGGATCCCCCCATGCCCGATTCGTCCGCTCTGCTCGCCTTCGGTCTGATTTCGCTGGGGATGGTGCTGACGCCCGGGCCGAACATGATCTATCTGATCTCGCGCTCGATCTGCCAGGGACGCACCGCCGGGCTGATCTCGCTGAGCGGTGTCGCGCTGGGTTTTCTGGTGTATCTGGTGTGCGCGGCACTGGGCATCACCGCGCTGCTGATGGCAGTGCCGCATGCCTACGATGTGTTGCGTTTCGCCGGCGCGGCGTATCTGCTGTACCTCGCCTGGCAGGCGCTGCGCCCTGGCGGACGTTCGCCGTTCCAGCTGCGCACGCTGGACCATGACAGCCCGCGCAGATTGTTCGGCATGGGCCTGTTCACCGCGCTGCTCAATCCGAAGATCGCCGTGATGTATCTCTCGCTGCTGCCGCAGTTCATCCAGCCCCGTGGGCATGGCAGCGTGATGGTGCAATCGGTGGTGCTCGGGCTGGTGCAGATCGCAACCAGCGTCAGTGTCAACGCACTGATCGTACTGGCCGCCGGCAGTATCGCCACCTTTCTGGCCGGGCGCCCGCGCTGGCAGACGGTACAGCGTGGCCTGATGGGCACGGTGCTCGGCGCGCTGGCGGTGCGCATGCTGGTGGACGCGCGCCGCTGAGGGGAAGTAGCGGCCAACGGTCGGTGCCTGCCAGCGTCAGCCACGAAAAACGGCGCCCTGGGGCGCCGTTTTCGTTTCCAGCGTTGCCGCGACCGGAGGCCTCAGGCGACCACAACTGGAATCTTGCCGATGCGGGCCTGCCATTCGCGCGGGCCGGTCTGGTGCACGGACTCGCCGGTGGAATCCACCGCCACGGTCACCGGCATGTCCTGCACGGTGAACTCGTAGATCGCTTCCATGCCCAGATCCGCGAAGCCCACCACCTTGGCCGCCTTGATCGCCTTGGAGACCAGGTACGCCGAGCCGCCGACCGCCATCAGGTAGGCCGACTTGTTGTCACGGATCGCTTCGATCGCCGCCGGGCCGCGCTCGGCCTTGCCGACCATGCCCAGCAGGCCGGTCTGTTCCAGCACCTGGCGGGTGAACTTGTCCATGCGGGTGGCGGTGGTCGGGCCGGCCGGGCCCACCACTTCGTCGCGCACCGGATCGACCGGGCCGACGTAGTAGATGAAGCGGCCCTTGAGGTCGACCGGCAGCGGCTCGCCCTTGTCCAGCATCTCCACCATGCGCTTGTGCGCGGCGTCTCGGCCGGTCAGCAGCTTGCCGTTGAGCAGCAGGGTCTGGCCCGGCGTCCAGCTGGCGACGTCTTCCGGAGTGATCGTGTCCAGATCGACCCGGGTGCCCTTGGAGGCGTCATAGGTGATCTGCGGCCAGTCTTCCAGCGACGGCGGATCGAGCATCACCGGGCCGCTGCCATCCAGCGTGAAATGCGCATGGCGGGTGGCCGCGCAGTTCGGGATCATCGCCACCGGCAGGTTGGCCGCGTGGGTGGGGAAATCCTTGACCTTGATGTCCAGCACAGTGGTCAGGCCGCCCAGGCCCTGCGCGCCGATGCCCAACGCGTTCACCTTGTCGAACAGTTCCAGGCGCAGTTCTTCGGCACGGTTGGAGGCGCCACGGGCCTTGAGCTCGTTGATGTCGATCGGCTCCATCAGCGACTCCTTGGCCAGCAGCATCGCCTTCTCGGCGGTACCGCCGATGCCGATGCCGAGCATGCCCGGCGGGCACCAGCCGGCGCCCATGGTCGGCACGGTCTTGAGGACCCAGTCCACGATCGAATCGGACGGGTTGAGCATGGCGAACTTGGACTTGGCTTCCGAACCGCCGCCCTTGGCCGCGACGATCACCTCCACGGTGTCACCCGGCACCACCTTGACGTTGACCACGCCCGGGGTGTTGTCCCTGGTGTTGATGCGCTTGCCGGCCGGATCGGCCAGCACCGAGGCGCGCAGCTTGTTGTCCGGGTAGTTGTAGGCACGGCGCACGCCTTCGTTGGCCATGTCCTCCACGCCCATCGTGGCGTCGTCCCAGCGCACGTTCATGCCGATTTCCAGGAACACGGTCACGATGCCGGTGTCCTGGCAGATCGGCCGGTGGCCTTCGGCGCACATGCGCGAGTTGATCAGGATCTGGGCCATCGCCTCCTTCGCGGCCGGCGACTCTTCGCGCTCGTAGGCAGCGTTGAGGCTCTTGATGTAATCGACCGGGTGGTAGTACGAGATGTACTGCAGCGCGTCGGCGATGGACTGGATGAGGTCTTCCTGCTTGATCGATGTCACGACTTGCTCGCTTGCTGGAGGCTGGCGGGGTTGAACCGCCGATTTTAACAACTACCGCCGGGCGGCGTTGAGAATCGCTCGCGGCCGCGGCGTTTGGTGCACAGTGGCCGCCCAGCCTTGTCACAGCGGCCTGCCCGGCCGCGTCCTTCCGGCATGACCCCGACCGATACCTTCCAGACCCACCGCCCCCGCCTGTTCGCCCTGGCCTACCGCCTGCTGGGCAGCCGCAGCGACGCCGAGGACATCGTCCAGGATGCCTGGCTGCGCTGGCAGGGCGCCGACACCACCGTGATCCGCGACCCGGAAGGCTGGCTGGTCACCGCCACCACCCGGCTGGGCCTGGACCGGCTGCGCGCCCGCCGCAGCGCACGCCTGGAGTACGTGGGGCCGTGGCTGCCCGAGCCGCTGGAGATCACCCTGGACCCGGACCCGCTGCAGGACCCGGCCCAGCGCCATGCGTTGGCCGACGAGGTTTCCGTGGCGTTCCTTGCCCTGCTGGAGCAGCTCACGCCGGACGAGCGTGCCGCCTTCCTGCTCAAGGACGTGTTCGACTATGACTACCCGGACATCGCCCCGCTGCTGGAGCACGCCCCGGCCAACTGCCGGCAGCTGGTCCATCGGGCGCGGCAGCGGCTGCAGACCGGCGCCCCACGCTTCGCGGTCTCGCCGGCGCAGCACCGCAACCTCCTGGCACGCTTCATGGACGCCTCCCAGCAGGGCGACCTGGCGGCGATCCGCGCGCTGCTCGACGCCAACGCCGAGATGATCTCCGATGGCGGTGGCCGCGTGACGGCGGCAATCCGTCCCCTGCTCGGCGCCGAGCGCATCGCGCAGCTGTACTGGGCGATCGCGCGCCGCAACGGCCAGCATCCAGCCCAGCTGGGCCAGGTCAACGGCGAGCCGGCGATCCTGCGTTTTGCCGGGGACCAGTTGCACTCGGTCACGATGATCACGGTCGATGCAGGGCGTATCGTGCGCGTGCTCAGCGTGCTCAATCCGGAAAAACTCACTGCGCTTGTCACAGCGCGCGAGGCTGGCGCGTCCTCCTGATGAAGACGGCCATTGTGGCCGTCATGGAGTACCCACATGTCCGCTTCACCCCGCGTTCCGTACACCCGTCTGGCCGCCGAGGCCTTCAAGGGCCTGCTGGCCACCAGCAAGGCCGTCCACGACAGCTCCATCGATCCTGTGTTGATGGAGCTGGTGTTCCTGCGTGTCTCGCAGATCAATGGCTGCGGCTACTGCATGGACATGCACGGCACCACCCTGCGCAAGGGGGGAATCGAACCGCGCAAGCTCGATACGCTGCCGGCCTGGCACGAGAGCCGCTTCTTCGATGCGCGCGAGCGTGCCGCGCTGGGCTGGGCCGAGGCACTGACCCGGCTGAGCTGCGCAGCGCCCTCCGATGCCGCGTACGAGGCACTGTTGCCGCACTTCGATGAAAAGGGCATCAGCGACCTGAGCATGGGCATCGCGGTGATCAACGCCTGGAACCGCCTCGGCGCCGGGCTGTTGCCGCCCCTGCCGTAAGCACCGGGTAGTGCCGGCCGCTGGCCGGCTCTGCACGATGCTGGCTGCCACGTGGAGCCGGCCAGCGGCCGGCACTGCCGGGCTGCGGTCCGCGCGCACTCCTGCGCTGTGGTGCGTATGCGTCCGCAATCTGCGCGTGCATTGAATTCATGCATCAACCACGGTCACGACGCGCACAATGTCGCCCATGCCCGCCTCCCCCGCTGCCGGTGCACCCGGCCAGAAGAATCCCAGCCTGCGCGAGCGCGTCAACGCGATGCGCAATCTGCCCCCGTTCCTGCGCCAGGTCTGGCAGACCAGCCCCGGGCTGACCCTGGCCAGCCTCGGCCTGCGCGTGATCCGTGCATTGCTGCCGGTGGCGATGCTGTATGTCGGCAAGCTGATCATCGATGCGGCGGTACTGCTCAGCCAGCACGATGCGGGCTTCCCGCCGTTCGGCGAGGCACTTTCCAGCGGGCTGCTGAACCCGCTGCTCGGTCTGCTCGCACTCGAGTTCGGCCTGGCCATGGCCTCGGACCTGCTCGGCCGCATGGTCAGCTACGCCGATACGTTGCTGTCGGAGCTGTTCACCAACGTCACCAGCGTGCGCCTGATGGAACACGCCGCCGAACTGGACCTGGAGGATTTCGAAGACCCCGACCTGCAGGACAAGCTGGACCGCGCACGCCGCCAGACCATGGGCCGGATGAACCTGATGAGCCAGCTGTTCGGCCAGGTGCAGGACAGCATCACCGTGGCCAGTCTCGCGGTCGGCCTGATCGTGTACGCGCCCTGGTTGATCCTGCTCCTCGCGGTGGCGCTGATCCCGGCGTTCATCGGCGAATCGCATTTCAACGCTGCCGGCTACAGCCTCAATTTCCAGTGGACGCCCGAGCGCCGCCAGCTGGAGTACCTGCGCCAGATCGGGGCCAGCGTTGAGACCGCCAAGGAGGTGAAGATCTTCAACCTCCATCGCTTCCTGATCGACCGCTACAAACGGCTGGCCGAGAAGTTCTACCTCGCCAACCGCGCCCTGGCGCGCAAGCGTGCGATCTGGGGCACGCTGCTCGCCGCGCTGGGAACGCTCGGGTACTACGCGGCGTACGCTTACATCGCCTGGCGCACCGTGCGCGGCGATTTCTCGATCGGCGACCTCACCTTCCTGGCCGGCAGTTTCCTGCGCCTGCGCCAGCTGCTGGAAGGCCTGCTGATCGGTTTTTCGCAGGTCGCCGGGCAAGCGCTGTATCTGGACGACCTGTTTTCGTTCTTCCAGATCGAACCGGAGATCCATTCGCGGCCTGACGCCATCGCCATCCCACAACCGATCACCCAGGGCTTCGTGTTCGAGAACGTCGGCTTCCGGTATCCCGATGCCGAAAGCTGGGCGGTGCGCCATCTGGATTTCGACCTGCGTGCCGGCGAAGTGCTGGCGCTGGTCGGCGAGAACGGTGCCGGCAAGACCACCCTGGTCAAGCTGCTGGCCCGCCTGTACGACCCCGATGAAGGCCGCATCCTGCTTGATGGCCGCGACCTGCGTGATTACGACCTCGATGACCTGCGGGCCAACATGGGCGTGATCTTCCAGGACTTCGTGCGCTACAACCTCAGCGCCGGCGAGAACATCGGCGTCGGCCTGGTCGAGGCGATGACCGACGACGCCCGCATCCGCGATGCTGCGCGCCGTGGCATGGCCGATGAAGTGATCGCCGGCCTGCCCGGCGGCTACGACCAGCTCATCGGCCGCCGCTTCAAGATGGGCGTGGACCTGTCCGGTGGGCAATGGCAGAAGATCGCGATCGCCCGCGCCTACATGCGCAATGCGCAGGTCATGATCCTCGATGAACCGACCGCGGCCCTGGATGCCCGCAGCGAGTTCGAGGTGTTCCAGCGCTTCAAGGAACTGTCCGACAACCGCACCGCGGTGCTGATCTCGCACCGCTTCTCCTCGGTGCGCATGGCCGACCGCATCCTGGTGCTGGCCGGCGGCCGGATCGAGGCCAGCGGAACCCACGCCGAACTGATGACCCAGGGCGGCCGCTACGCCGAACTGTTCGAGCTGCAGGCCGCTGGCTATCGCTGAAACCCACGCCTGGCGGGCCTGCCCAGCCAGTCAATGAGAATTTATCTCATTTGAGATAAACTAGACCCGACGAAACCGACCAGAACCCCACCCCCATGTCTTCCGCTTTTGGCGCCGAAACGGTGCTTGAGGTCCGTCACTGGACCGATGCCTACTTCAGCTTCACCACGACCCGCGACAGCGGCTTCCGCTTCGAGAACGGCCAGTTCGTGATGATCGGCCTGGAAACCGAGGCGCGGCCGCTGCTGCGCGCGTACTCCATCGCCAGTGCCAACTGGGAAGAAAACCTGGAGTTCTTCAGCATCAAGGTCCAGGACGGCCCGCTGACCTCGCGCCTGCAGCACATCCAGCCGGGCGACAAAGTGCTGGTCGGCAAGAAGCCCACCGGCACCCTGCTGATCAGCGACCTGCACCCGGGCAAGCACCTGTACCTGCTCGGCACCGGCACCGGTCTTGCGCCGTGGCTGTCGGTGATCAAGGACCCGGAAACCTACGAGCGTTTCGACAAGGTGATCCTCACCCACGGCGTGCGCTACGAAAAGGACCTGGCCTACCGCGACCTGTTCGAGAAGGAACTGCGCGAGCACGAATTCCTCGGCGAGATGATCGGCGACAAGCTGCTCTACTACCCGGCGGTGACCCGCGAGGCCTTCCCCAACCAGGGCCGGCTGACCTCGCTGATGGAAAGCGGCGAGATGCAGAAGACCCTCGGCCTGCCGCCGCTGGATCCGGAAAACGACCGCGCCATGATCTGCGGCAGCCCGCAGATGCTGGCCGACCTGCGCACCGTGCTGGACAGCCGCGGCTTCCAGACCTCCCCGCGCATCGGCACGCCGGGCCACTACGTGTTCGAGCGCGCCTTCGTCGAAAAATGACGTAGAGCCACGCCATGCGTGGCTGGGCCCGCGAAGATCATGCAACACGAGCAGCCGGCCAGCGGCCGGCGCTCCCCGATCACGGCCCGTCGTGGTCGGGCAACCGCCTCAGCCCAGCGCCGCGCCGATATCCCCGCGCAGCGATTCGGGCTTGTCAGTCGGCGCGTAGCGCGCCAGCACCTGCCCATCGCGGCCGACCAGGAACTTGCTGAAGTTCCACTTGATCCCGCGCGTACCCAACACCCCGGCCTTCTCGGCCTTGAGCCACTGCCATAGCGGATCAGCGCCGGCGCCGTTGACCTCCACCTTGTCCGACATCGGGAAACTGACCCCGTAGCTCAGCGAGCAGAATTCCCCGATCTGCGCCGCATCGCCCGGCTCCTGGTGTCCGAACTGATCGCAGGGAAACCCGACCACCACCAGCCCCCGCGGCCCGAACTCCCGCCACAGCGCCTCCAAGCCCTCGTACTGCGGCGTAAAGCCGCACTTGCTGGCCACATTGACCAGCAACAACACCTTGCCCCGATACTGCGCCAACGCCTGCGGCTGGCCGGACAGATCCACGAACGGGAAATCGAAGGCAGTGGTCATGGCAGGGGTTCCGGTGGAAAGACCTCATCTTAGCTCGCCCGCTGGACTTGTCCTGCACGGCTGGGGAGCCGGCCAGCGGCCGGCACTACCGCTCCTAATCTTGGCCGCACGCCGCTTTTCGAGGCGCCGGACAGTGTCCGGCGCGGGGCGGGTGGGGGTTGGCGGGGCCGTAGTGCGCCATGGATGGCGCACTACGAGCGTACATGGACGTATTCACAGCGTGCCCCGCCGGCCCCCACCCGCCCCGCGCCTCGCAGCAGCCCATCGCCGCTGTTGCTGTTGCTGTTGCTGTGACCGCGCCCTTTCGCAATGCCCCGGCCGTGGTCCGGCCAAAACATGCCTTTCGACACAAGCCGCTCCCCAACGGCTCGGGTTACCCTCAAAGACTTGTCTGACCGGAGAACTCCCCTTGACCACCCGTCTTGCCCTCGCCGTCGCCGTGACCCTCGGCCTTGCCCTGCCCGCCTATTCCGCCACCGCCGCCACCCCGGCCGCGACCACCGCCCAGCAGGCCAACCCGTTCTTCGCCGACAGCCCGCTGCCGCTGCACTTCCCGCAGTTCGACAAGATCAAGGACAGCGACTTCGCGCCCGCCTTCGACGCCGGCATGGCCCAGCAACTGAAGGAAGTCGACGCGATCGCCAACAACAAGGCCAAGCCGACCTTCGACAACACCATCATCGCCCTGGAAAAGAGCGGTGACACCCTGGATCGCGCCACCACCGTCTTCTTCAGCCTCGTCGGCGCCGACACCAACGACGCACGCAAGAAGCTGCAGGCCGATTACTCCGCCCGCTTCGCCGCGCACAGCGACGCCATCGCGCTGAACGGCAAGCTGTTCGCCCGCATCCAGAGCCTGTACGACGGTCGCGCGGCGCTCGGCCTCGACGCCGAAGGCGTGCGCCTGGTCGAGAAGTACTACGAGAGCTACGTCCGCGCCGGCGCCAAGCTGTCCGAAGCCGACAAGACCAAGCTCAAGGAAATGAACGCCGAACTGGCCAACCTGGGCACCAAGTTCAGCCAGAACGTGCTGGCCGAAGTGAACGCCTCGGCGATCACCGTTGATGACGTCAAGGAGCTGGCCGGTCTCTCGCAGGAGCAGATCTCCGCCGCTGCCGAAGCCGCCAAGGCCCGTGGCCAGGACGGCAAGTACGTCATCACCCTGCTCAACACCACCGGCCAGCCGCCGCTGACCAACCTGGCCAACCGCGCGCTGCGCCAGAAGATCTACGAAGCCTCCATCACCCGCGGCAGCCGCGGCGGCGAGTACGACAACACCGCCCTGGTCTCGCGCATCATGCAGCTGCGTGCCGACAAGGCCAAGCTGATGGGCTTTGCGAACTTCGCCGCCTACAACCTCACCAACCAGACCGCCAAGACCCCCGAAGCCGTCAACGCCATGCTCGGCCAGCTCGCCCCGGCCGCCGTCGCCAACGCCAAGCGCGAAGCCGCCGACCTGCAGGCCATGATCGACAAGGAACAGAAGGCCGCCGGCAAGCCCACCTTCAAGCTCGAAGCATGGGACTGGGCGTTCTACAGCGAGAAGGTCCGCCAGGCCAAGTACAACTTCGACGAATCCCAGCTCAAGCCGTACTTCGAAATGAAGAACGTGCTCGAAAACGGCGTCTTCCACGCCGCCCAGCTCGAATTCGGCCTGACCTTCAAGCAGCGCACCGACCTGCCGGTCTACCACGAAGACGTCACCGTCTACGACGTGTTCGATGCCGACGGCAGCCAGCTGGCGATCTTCATCTTCGACCCGTACGCACGCGCCTCCAAGCGCGGTGGTGCATGGATGAACTCGTATGTCTCGCAGTCCGAGCTGACCGGCTTCAAGCCGGTGGTCGCCAACCACCTCAACATCCCCAAGCCGCCGGCCGGCAAGCCGACCCTGCTGACCTGGGATGAAGTGACCACCACCTTCCACGAATTCGGCCATGCCCTGCACGGCATGTTCTCGAACGTGAAGTACCCCTATTTCTCGGGCACCTCGGTGCCGCGCGACTTCGTCGAGTTCCCCTCGCAGGTCAACGAGATGTGGGCCGATGATCCGGTCATCCTGAAGAACTACGCCAAGCACTACCAGAACGGCACGGCCATGCCGCAGGCCCTGCTCGACAAGGTCGTCGCTGCCGCCAAGTTCAACCAGGGCTTCGCCACCACCGAATACCTCGGTGCGGCCATGCTCGACCAGCGCTGGCACCAGATCGGCCCGGACCAGGTGCCGGCTGCCAAGGACGTGATGAAGTTCGAAGCCGAGGCCCTGGCCAAGGACGGCATCTTCTACGCGCCGGTCCCGCCGCGTTACAAGACCCCGTACTTCAGCCACATCATGGGCGGCTACTCGGCCGGCTACTACGCCTACATCTGGTCCGAAGTGCTCGATGCCAACACCCAGAAGTGGTTCCGCGAAAACGGTGGCCTGAGCCGCAAGAACGGCGACCACTTCCGCCAGACCCTGCTCTCCAAGGGCGGCAGCGTGGATGCGATGGAGCTGTTCCAGAACTTCGCCGGGCACGCCCCGCAGATCGAGCCGCTGCTCGAAAAGCGCGGCCTGACCTCGGGTGACAGCAAGAAGTAAGCGTCTGTTTCAAGGACGTGCAGTACGAAAAACGCCCGGCATTACCGGGCGTTTTTTTGTTGCCCTCACCGCGGCGCCACATACCCCCCCGGCACACCATCCGGCGACAACACCAACTGCCACAACTGCGCATGCCGGCAGCGGAAACTCGCCATCGAGCCGGCCAGATAGAACTGCCACATCCGGCGGAAGCGTTCGTCATAGCGCTGCGCATCCAGCCGTGGCCACGCCGCCTCGATATTGGCCCGCCACGCCTGCAGCGTCCGGTCGTAATCGGTGCCGAAGTTGTGCCAATCCTCCAACACGAACAGCCCCTCGAACGCCTCCGTCACCTGCGCGGCCGAGGGCAGCATCGAGTTCGGGAAAATGTACTTGGCGATCCACGGATCGGTACGATGCCGCGACAGATTGCTGCCGATCGAATGCAGCAGGAACAATCCCTCCGGCCGCAGGCAGCGCCGCGCCATCTCGAAGTAGCCACGATAGTTCTTGTCGCCTACGTGCTCGAACATGCCCACTGACAGGATCGCGTCGAACGACTCGTCCACCGCGTGATAGTCCTGCAGCCGGATCTCGATCGGCAGCCCCGCGCACAACTGGCGCGCATACTCCGCCTGTTCCTGCGAGATCGTCACGCCCACCCCGGACACGCCATAGCGCTCGGCCGCGAATTTCAGCGCCTCGCCCCACCCGCAGCCGATATCCAGAATGCGCTGGCCAGCGCGCAGCCCCAGCTTGCGGCAGATCAGATCGAGCTTGGCCTCCTGGGCGGCATCCAGATCCGTTGCCTGGCGCCAGTAGCCACAGCTGTAGACCAGGCGTTGGCCGAGCATCGCCTCGTACAGATCGTTGCCCAGATCGTAATGGCGCCGGCCGACCTCGAAACTGCCGGCCCCGGCCTGCAGGTTGAACACCCTCGCCTTGAGCGCATCGGCCAGATCGCGCCAGCCGTGCACGCGCTCGTCCAGATGCGCCTGCATCAGATGAAAGAGGACGTCATCCAGCGCGCGGGCATCCCACTGCCCGTCCATGTAACTCTCGCCCAGGCCCAGCGAGCCGTGGGCCATGACCCGCGCGTAGAAGCGCGGGTCGTGCACCGTGATGTCCTGCGGCTGGTCACCTTCCACGGTGATCCCCGCCTCATGCAGCAACCCTGTCACCCGTCGTTGCAGCCCAGCGTCCACATCGCCTCCGTCGATCAGCCCCGGGCGAACAACCCTGCGACATCCTGACCCACGTGCGGCACCAGCACGGCGGCCGGGACGTCCACGGTCTGCGTGCCGTCCGAGTACGGCCCTACCTGGTAGGGCGGGAACACGAAGCGTATCGCAGAGATGCGCCCGTCGGAACCGGTCAGCGGCTGGAACTGGCTGAAGTTGTCGGCACTTGGCCCGGTGCCGTCGGCGATCATCCGGCTGGCATTGCGCAGCGATTCCTGCATCTGTGCCGGCTCCAATTCATCGCCGCTCAACCGGGTCGCCACGCGCTCGCGCAGCTGGTCGGCCACGTAATCGCTGATCGCTTTCCAGCCCTTGGCATCGGCCACCAGCTTGTCGGCGGTCAGCATCTGCTGCTGCTCCGGCAGCCACACAAAGCGCGCCACCAGCGGCTCACCGTGCGCACCGCCGGTATAGCGGCTGCCATCGGCGGTCACCACCACCAGCTGCGGCGTTTCCAGCACCTTCTCGAAGGTCAGCGAAAGCTCGTAGGGCATGGTCGGCTTGTCGTTGCCCAGCCCGTCCAGCGCCTGCTGCAGCTCTGCCCGCGCACTGTCGGCATAGCCGCCCAGCGCCTTGGCCAAGCCCGGATACCGGGCGATGTCCGGCGGGTAGGTGATTCCGACCACGGCCTGCGGCGAGGTTTCGATCACATCGCGCAGCTCGACCGGTGCGTCGGGCGCCACCGCGGGCGCGACAGGTTCGGCAGCCGTGTCGACCGGCGCCGCCGGTGCTTGTGTGTCGCCGTCGTGCTTGTTGCAGCCTGCCAGCACCACCACGCCCATGGCCATGGCCAACGCGCTGGCGCGCAGCGCGCGACGGTTTCCTGCGATGTTCATCCTGAAATCCCCTTGTTGTAACCCACCATCATGATCGGCCATCCCTGAAGCATGACCCGCTGTCGTCATCGGACCAGCAGGTCGTCGTACTCCTCGTGCCGCTGCAGGAACGCCTCGGCGTAAGCGCAGGCCGGCACCACCTTGAATTTCTGTTCGCGCGCATAGCGCAGCGCCACCTTGGTCAACTCACCCGCCACGCCACGGCCAGCGATCGGCTCCGGCACCTCGGTATGGGTGATGATCATCCGCTTGCGCTTGATCTGGTAATCCAGCAGCGCCAGATGCCCTTTGACCCGGGCCTGGAAGCGGTGATTGGCCAGATCGTGCTCCACCTCGTAAGCCAGTCCGGGCGGCGTGACCGAAGCCATGAGCGGTGTCTCCTGCGGCGACTGCAGCGATAGTGCGCAGCCGGCCGCCATGATCGCGTGAAGCCTGAACAGGGGCAAGCAGCGACGTGCTGCGTCACATCCCGCCCTAAAGCCCGGCGTCCTCCGGCCGATACCGGAGTCGGACAGGGCGTGAAAGCTGGCATGGCTTTTGCGAAGACCTGCCTGTACGCACCCGCTTTCCGGAGGTCCGCATGGACAACACCGCACCTGCCCCCGCCCCCCACGGCGACGCCGACACCTCCCTGCTGGAAGGCTTGTTCCAGTTGGCCGTGAACGGCCAGACCCAGGGTTGGGAATTCGACCAGATCGACAACGAGGTCTATTCCCGCCTGCTCAGCACCTATGGCGTAGACGGCAAGAAGGCTGCCTGACGGCTGAGACGCTCACGCCTGACGGTTACCGGGCTCACGACCAACGGTCGTGAGCTACCCGCGCCAGGTACCACGTTGCAGGTACCGACCGTTGGTCGGTAGGCCCGGACTCAACCGCCGAGGCGGAAGGTCGGGTTGCTCAGCTCACGCAGGAAGTGGCTGAAGATGCTCGGCTGCATGGCCAGCATGAACAGCACACCGAAGGCCGCACCGGCCAGATGCGCGCTGTGGTTGATGCGATCGCCGCCGCGGCGGTCCATCCAGATGCTGTAGCCCACGTAGAACACCGCATAGATGATCGCCGGGGCCGGAATGAACAGCACCAGGATGATCGACCACGGCTTGATCAGGATGAAGGCGAACAACACCGCCGACACCGCGCCCGATGCCCCCAGGCTGAGGTAGTTGGGGTTCTTCTGGTTCTTCAGATAGCTCGGCAGGATCGACACCAGCAATGCACCCAGATAGAACGCCGGATAGGTCAGGTAGCTGCCGCTCAACTGCAGCATCACCTGTTCGATGAAGCCGCCGAAGAAGAACAGCGTGATCATGTTGAACGCCAGGTGCGACAGATCGGCGTGGATGAACCCGTACGTGATCAGGCGATCGTACTGACGGTTGCGGTCCACCGCCGGCGGCCACAGGATCAGGCGGTCGGCGAGCGCACGGTTCTTGAACGCCATCCACGACACGATGACGGTGATGGCGATCAGCAGCAGGTTGACTGGGGTCATGTCAGGCTCAGGCGGTGCGGTAGTTGTCGACCATACGATAGCGCTTGGCATACCAACCGAAGGCCAACGCCGCCAGGAACGCAAAGCCGGCGAAGAAGAACATCAGGAACGCCGCCTCGCTCAAGCCGGTACTGGCGATCTGGTGGGTCACCGTATCGTTGCGCACCGCCGCGTTGGACAGCAGCACCCACAGGTTGCCGATGGTGGTGGTCAGGTTCCAGAAGCTCATCACCACGCCCTTCATCGCCTGCGGCGCCTGGCTGTAGGCGAACTCCAGGCCGGTGGCCGAGACCAGCACCTCACCGAAGGTGAGCAGCGCGTAGGGCAGCATCTGCCAGAAGATGGACATGACGTTGCCGCCATCCATCATCACCTGGATGCCACCAACCACGATCCAGGCCAGGCCGCTGAAGGCGATACCGGCGGTCATCCGGCGCAGCGCGGTCGGCTCGAAGCCGAAGCGGCGCAGCATCGGGTACAGCACCAGGTTGTTGAACGGGATGAGGATCATCACCAGCAGCGGGTTCAGCGCCTGCATCTGCGAGGCGGTGAACCAGCTCGGCATGGCCATCTGCTGGCCCTGCAACACCCAGGTCGAGGCCTTCTGGTCGAACAGCGAGAAGAACGGCGTGGTCAGCGCGAAGATCACCAGCACGCGCAGCACCGAGCGCACACCTTCCACGGCCTCGGCCGGATGCACTGCACGGGCGCGGTCCAGCTGGATCCAGGTGCCGCCACCGATACCGGCCAGCAGCAGGACCAGCGCGATGCACAGGCAGATCACGATGCCCAGGCTGCCCACCAGCCCCATCGAGGCCACCGCCAGCACCGCACCGAGGATCGCCAGCGTACGCCCCGGACGGCCCTTGCCCGGCACCTGCGCCGACAGCGCGGTGCGCACCACGTTGCCGAACGAATGCGGGTCCTTCGGCGGCAGCGACACCAGCACATAGCGCTTGCGGCCCATCCAGAACACGAAGGTGGCCACGAACATCAGGATGCCCGGGATGCCGAAGGCCCACGACGGGCCCAGGTTCTTCAGTGCCAGCGGGATCAGCAGCGAGGCGAACAGCGAGCCGAAGTTGATGATCCAGTAGAAGGCATCGAACACGAGCTTGGCCAGATGCTTGTTGCTCTGGTCGAACTGATCACCCATGAACGAGGCCACCAGCGGCTTGATGCCACCGGCGCCCAGCGCGATCAGGCCCAGGCCGACGAAGAAGCCCTGGCGGCTGTCCTCGAAGATGGCCAGGCAGGCGTGGCCGGCGCAGTAAATGAGGCTGAACCACAGGATGGTGTGGTACTTGCCGAAAAACTTGTCGGCCAGCCAGCCACCAAGCAGCGGGAAGAAATACACGCCGATCATGAAGCTGTGCATGATGTCCTTGGCCTCGCCGGCACGGCCATCGGCGGTGATCTCCTGCAGCAGCAGCGAGGTGATCAGGAACTGCACCAGGATGTTGCGCATCCCATAGAAGCTGAAGCGTTCGCAGGCCTCATTGCCGATGATGTAGGGAATCTGGCGCGGCATCTTTCCTTTGCCTGCGCTGGCGGCTGCGATATTGCTCATCCTGTGGGGCTGTCCTGCAAACACGAAAGGACCAAGATTACCGGAAGCCCCTACCCCAGCGCACGCTGCACAGCTGCATGACAGGCGGCGCCGGACATGGCAGGCAGGCCGAAAACGGCCGCGCGGGATGGCACCCATGTCACGGATCGTCGACGGCGGAAGCGTAAACTTATCGTTATGCGCACGCACATCACTGGTGGGACCCGACGTTGGACAGGCTGGATCCTGCTGCTGTTGCTGGCGGCCCCCGCCGCAGGCGCGCACGCACGCCAGGCCGAGGATGCCCTGCCCTCGCTGAAGATCGCCACGCTGGAACTGCCGACGCAGGACGATGCGCAGTGGCAGCAACGGCGGGACCAGGTGCTGCAGCTGCTCGAATCCATGCAGCCGGACGTGATCGCGGTGCAGCGCGTGCTGCAGACCCAGGGGCGTAACCCGGCCTGCTGGCTGGCCAGCCGTCTGCGCTACAGCTGCGATTTCGTCACCGCCGATCCGCCCAGCCAGCCGTTGCGCCATGGCAGCGCGATGCTGACCCGGTTGCCGGTCACCGACGACGCCGTCACCCTGCTGCACCCGCCCGGGCAGTTCAGCGCCGCCGGCATGGTGCGGATCAAGCTGCGCGAAGAGCTGATCAACATCTACGTGGCCCGGCTGCGGCCGGAGCCGGACGACGCGCAGATCCGCCGGCACCAGACCAGCGACCTGATGACCTGGATCGGCGCGACCGCCGAGGGCCTGCCCTCGCTGATCGCCGGCGATTTCTCCGCCGAGATCACCGAACTGGTGGGCAGCACGCCGGGCTTCCAGCCGGCCCGCAAGAACCCCGGCGAACGCGTGGATCCGCCCTCACTGGCCGGCGCGGCACGTGGGCACGGCCTGGACGTGCTGTTCCAGGTGAAGTATTTCGGCGGCATCCGCCAGGACAGCATCAAGCTGCCGGCCAGCGAAAGTGACCCCGCCACGATGCGTCTGGGCACCATGGCGACCCTGCGCCTGCAGACGCCGGAGAGCACCAGCGCGCCCTGATGTCGCAGGGCTCCCGGCGGCGCAACGAAGAACGGCCAGGCATCGCTGCCTGGCCGTTCTCGTTTCAGGTGACCCTGCCGATCAGGCAATGGCGTCCTGGTAACGACGCTCGACTTCATTCCAGTCGACGACGTTGAAGAACGCGCCGATGTATTCCGGGCGACGGTTCTGGTACTTCAGGTAGTACGCGTGCTCCCACACGTCCAGGGCCAGGATCGGCGTGTTGCCGTCCATCAGCGGGCTGTCCTGGTTGGCGCTGCTTTCCACCACGACCTTCTTGTCCGGGGTGACGCTCAGCCAGGCCCAGCCGCTGCCGAAGCGGGTCAGTGCGGCCTTGGTGAAGGCTTCCTTGAACTTCTCCAGGCCGCCCAGCTGCGAATCGATGGCCTTGGCCACGTCGCCCACCGGTGCACCGCCGCCGTTGGGCGACATCACGGTCCAGAACAGGGTGTGGTTGGCATGGCCGCCGCCGTTGTTGCGCACGACGCCCTGCAGGTTTTCCGGAAGCGACTTGGTCTTCTTGACCAGTTCTTCCACCGGCAGATCGGCGAACTCGGTGCCTTCCAGCGCGGCGTTGACGTTGTTGATGTACGTCTGGTGATGCTTGGTGTGGTGGATTTCCATCGTCGCTGCGTCGATATGCGGCTCGAGCGCGTCGTAGGCGTAGGACAGCTTGGGGAGGGTATAGGCCATGTGGTTCTCCTGGTAGCTCACTCACCCGGCAAAGACCGGGCGTTGCGGAGTCGATGATGGGGATGGCCGATAAGCTTACCAAGGGCCATGTAAAGGAAACTTCGTCCTGTGCGGTCGGTCGCGTGTCCGGATCGTGACGCGACAGTGACGGTGCACGCCGGGCGAGGTGGGCTCCCTCGCAGCGCAGCACGCCTGTTCGGCTGGGCCTCACCGTGCGGGGCGATGATCGCAGTAGAGTAGTCGCCTCGCCCATCGCCCTTGGCCCCTCATGCGCAAGCCACTGCTGTTGTTGATCGCCATCGTGCTGCTGGTGGGCGGCCTGGCCGCCATCAAGCTGGCCCAACGCCCGCCCGCTCCGCAGTTCGCGCCATCGCTGACGCAACCGGATGCCGCGCCGCCCGCCAGTGCCGCGACGTCATCACCGGCATCGGCCAAGGCAGCGCGCGATCCCCTGCCCCCGTTCCTGCCCGCCGAGGCGCGCGACACCATCGCACTGATCCAGCGCGGCGGCCCGTACCCGCACCGGCAGGACGGCAGCATTTTCAGCAACCGCGAACAGCGCCTGCCGCAGCGGCCGCGCGGCTATTACCACGAATACACGGTGGACACGCCCGGCGCCGGCAATCGCGGTGCGCGGCGCATCGTCACCGGCGGCACACCCCCTACTGGCTGGTTCTACACCGATGATCACTATGAAACGTTCCGCAGTTTCGACGTTCCACCTGCCGGGAGCTGGCAATGACGCATGACGGATTCGAGTTGGGCCTGCACGACATCAACAATGCCGGTATCTATGCGATCGGCAACGATGATGTCGCCCCCTTGTCGGCCGCGATGCGCGATGCCGGCCTGCGCGTGATCCAGATCGATCTGGACGGCTGCCACGACAAACGCACGCTGCTGATGCGCCTGGCCGCACGCCTGGATTTTCCAACCGGCTTCGGCGGCAACTGGGATGCGCTGACCGATAACCTGCGCGACCTGGCCTGGCTGCCGGCGAACGGCTATGCGCTGTTCTTCAGCGACGCCGATGCCCTGCGCAGCGATGCCGGTGCCGATTTCGACACGCTGCTGGATGTGCTCGACGAAGCCAGCCGCTACTGGAGCGACAGCAACGTGCCGTTCTGGGCGTTCGTGGCACTGCGCGATGCAGACGTGGAACTGGACGAGGACGCCGCGACGCCGTAACACCCTCTCCGGGCAGAGCCACGCCATGCTTTGCTGTGACGCCCCTGATGCCTGACCCCAGGGCGGCCACCCCTGGGGTGGCTCTACTGCCGATGAGGCACAGCCTCATCGGCTGCCGTTGTCTTCCTGCAGTTCTTTCTTGAACGGGATGTCCGGCGGCGGGCGGGCGATGGCCGGCTGGTCCTGCATGTTCGGATCGCTCAGGCCGCAGCCGCCACCGAACTGCAGCACGGAAATCACGCAGGAAATGGACGAACTCGTGCCTGGGATCGGAATCTCGACGGCCTTGATGCCCTTGCGTACCCACTCGGCCAGCAGCGATTCGTTGGGGGCCCAGTACTTGTCGAACGAGGTCGGCGTGTAGTCGTACGGCGGGCGCTTGAGCCATGTGCCGGACTGCGCGATGCGCTCCTTGCTCCAGCCGTCCTTATCGCCGCCCGGCGCGCCACGCTCGCTGTTTGCGCGCCCCTCCTGGCCAGGCACGCGCACGCTGCCATCGGCCTTGAACAGGCTGCCGGCATTGCCTTGGGTCGCACTCACGGCCCTGCCATTGAGGTCGGCATCCTGCGGATGATTGGCCGCACCCCAGTCGTCGGAACGGTTGGGCGTGGCCCAACTGCCCGGGGGCGCCTTGGAGGGGCTCGCCGGGGCGCGCGCTGCAGCGGACGCACTCGCAGCACTGCTGGCATTGCTCGCCGCCGCCGCCGCCGGTGATGGCGGTGCCGGGCGCGGGGCGGCGTTGGGCACCGCGCGCTCGCGCACGGCGACATCCGGCGTTCGACCGGACACAGCCACCTCGCGCGCGGGCAATGTGGCCACGCTCACCGCCGGCGCGCTCACCGGCCGGATCTCGCGTTCGCGCACCTGCACGTCACGTTGGGGCACGGTGGCCTCCACGCGCGGCCCGGGAATGGCCACGGTGGGTGTCGGCGCTTCGACCACGGTGACCTGCCGCTCCTGCACGCTCAGCTCGGGCGTGCGCACCTGCGGTTCGGCCGGGCGCGGCGCCGGTACGGTGGCACGCGGCGTCGGCGTCTCCACCGTGACCACGGTGCGCTCACGGACGGCAATGTCCTGCGGTTCGCGCGTCATCACACGTACTTCGGTGCGCGGGACGCTGGTCGGCGGCACCACGAAATCGGTGGTGGCCTCGGCCACCTCGGTCGCCTGGACGGGCTGCTCCACCGCGGGCGTCGCCGGCGCGGGTGGCGCCGGTTGCGGCTCGCTCGGTGGCGCCGGCGCTGCGGTCGGCTGTGGGGCCGATGCTGTCTGCGCATCGGCCTCGGCCTGCGCCATCGCCTGGGCATTGGCCATCGCCGCAGCGATCGCAGCTTCCGCCGTGGCCGGCTCGGCAGTGGCAGGTTGCGCGCCCTCTTCCTGCTGCGGCGCGCCGCGTCCAACGAACGCCACCTGCACACGCCCGCTCTCACCGCCTTGTTCCGGTTCGCTGGGCGGCCGGATCAAGGCGACCCACAGCAGCGCCACGGCGAACAACAGATGCAACAACGCGCTGATCACCGCCGAGGTCCAGCGCATCCAGCGCTGGTCGCGCGGGGCCGGTTCCCAGCCCTGCCAGAGCAGCCGGCGCATCGCCTGCACGAAACTCAGCGCCGGCAGCCGCCCGCCGTGCCGTACCGGCTCACGCTGGGCCAGCTCGGCCAGCACTTCGCTGGCCCGGAACGGACGCGGCAACGGCGACAACGCACGTAGCCACAGGCCCCACCCATAGGGGAGGCCGGTGGTTTTTTCAAGAAAGCGCGTGTCCGGCTGGCGAGCCAGCAGCCACTCGAGGATGTCGTCAGCCCGGCGCAGTGGCACGCAGCGGGATCAGGCTGCCGTGCCGCGGGGAATGTACGGCGCGTCGCCACTGTCGTGGTCGGTCGCATCGCGCACCGCGGTGATGCCGGGCACCCGCCCCATCAGGGTCTTTTCAATGCCCTGCTTGAGCGTGACGTCGGCCATGCCGCAGCCCTGGCAGCCACCGCCGAAGCGCAGCAGCACCACGCCATCGGCCGAGACTTCCTGCACCGCGACCTTGCCGCCGTGCGAGGCCAGCTGCGGATTGACTTCATTCTCCACCACCCAGCGCACGCGCTCGACCAGCGAGGAGCCTTCGGTCGGCGCCTCGCCCTTGATCTTGGGGGCCTTGATGGTCAGCTGCTGGCTGCCGGTGGCATTGGTGACGAAGTCGATCTCGGCGCCATCGACCCAGGCCACACTGGCGGCGGCCACGTAAAGGGTGAAGCCATCGCAGTCCACCGCCCACTCATCACCCAGCAGTTCACTGGGATCAGCGAACTCCAGGCGGGCATCGGCGCGCGGGGTACCCGCATCGACGGCGGTCAGGCGCACACCCATGCCGGGCACGGCCTCACGTTCGATCAGCTTGCGGAAATAGGATTGGGCAGTGTCGGATATCTGGATCATCGGGCTATTCTAGCCAATCCCTTGTTATGCGCTCATTCGGTTTATACACCGGACCGCGCATTGTTCAGTCATCCAGATGTGGAGGAACCCATGGCCGACCTGATTCCGCTGGCGCAAGCGCACTGCGTGCCGCGCAAAGGCAGCGACCACAAGCTCGGCACCGCCCGGGTCACCGAGCTGCTGGCGCAGATTCCCGGCTGGGAGCTGGCCGAGGCCGGCCAGGCGCTGACCCGCACCTTCCGCTTCGACAACTACCACGGCACCATGGCCTTCGTGAACGCCTTGGCCTGGGTGGCCCATCGCGAGGACCACCACCCGGACCTGGGCGTGCATTACGACCGCGCCGTGGTGCGCTTCTCCACCCACGATGTGGGCGGCCTGAGCGAGAACGACTTCATCTGCGCGGCGAAAGCCTCGGCCCTGACGGAGTAAGCCCATGAAATTGCAGTACATCATGCTGTCCAGCCTTGCCCTGGCCGCCCTGGCCGGGTGCAACAAGACGCCCGCCGAACCGGCCGCCCCGGTCGCTGCACCCACCGAGGTCGCCGCGGTCAAGACGCCCCCGCCGGAGTACCCGATCGAACTGGCCTGCCAGGGGATCGGCGGCACCAGCACCTTCAAGGTGACCATCGCCGCCGATGGCCAGCCCAGCCAGGTCCAGCTCGCCAGCGGCAGCGGCAATGCCCAGCTCGACGAGCAGGCACAGAAGGCCGTACAGGCCTGGCAGTTCAAGGCGGCCACCCGCGCCGGGCAGGCGGTCTCGACCACGATCCAGGTGCCGGTCAGCTTCAACCCGCCGCAGCCCAAGCCCGACCAGTGCTTCGCGGTCGAAGAACGGCTGCGCCGCGGCGGCTGATCGTCGCGTTGTATTGAGGTCAGCCGCCGCAAACCGCGCATCATGGATCGTCAAGGCGCCCGTCGGATCAACGCGTCGCCACGCGCCCGGTGAACACCGCCCCCACGCAGCACCGCATTTGAGCGGTCCGGTGCGGAGGTTGGGATCGCATGGCGCACTTTTCTCGTACAAGGACGCGTTGGCGGATGCCTGATATTTCCAGTGAAAACGTATGGATCGCCCTGGCGGTCACCCTGGCCGCCGGCCTGGCCACCGCGCTGGGCAGCCTGATGGTGCTGTTCTCGCGCCGGCCCAACCCGCGCCTGCTGGCGTTCGGGCTGGCCTTTGCCGGTGGCGCGATGGTTTTCGTCTCGCTGACCGAGATCCTCAACAAGGCAATCGACTCGTTCACCCAGGCCTATGACGCCCGGCTGGGCTTCGCCTACGGCACCGCGGCCTTCCTGGTCGGCGTGCTGCTGATCGTGGTGATCGACCACCTGATCCCGAACCCGCACGAGAGTCTGGACAAGCAGGACCCGCTGTTCCGCGACAACAACAAGGCCTACATCAAGCGGGTCGGCCTGCTGACGGCGGTGGCGATCACCGCGCATAACTTCCCCGAGGGGCTGGCAACGTTCTTCGCCACGCTGGAAAGCCCGTCGGTGGGCATGCCGCTGGCCTTCGCCATCGCCATCCACAACATCCCCGAGGGCATCGCGATCGCGGTCCCGGTGTATTTCGCCACGCAGAACAAGTTCTACGCGTTCGGCGCCAGCCTGCTGTCCGGGTTGGCGGAGCCGATCGGCGCGGCGATCGGGTACGTGGTCCTGTCGGGGGTCCTCAACCACGCCACCTTCGGCTGGGTGTTCGGCATCATTTCCGGGGTGATGGTGTTCCTGGCCTTGGATGAACTGCTGCCGGCGGCCAAGCGCTACGCCAAGGGCCACGAGACCGTGTACGGTCTGGTGGCCGGCATGGGCAGCCTGGCGATCAGCCTGGTGTTGTTCAAATGGTGACGGTGCAGAGCCGGCCAGCGGCCGGCACTACCCTCCGTTCGGCACGGCGTTATCTGCCGGCGCTCACTTCAACCGGTTCAACACCTCGACGAGCTCCTCGGCGAGCGGTGCATTGATCAGGTACGGCGTCTTGCCCGCGTCCAGGGCGAACTCCAGCGAGGCCGCGTGCAGGAACAGCCGTTTCAGGCCGATCTGCTCACGAAGCCGCTTGTTGACGTCCGGATCGCCGTACTTGTCGTCACCGGCCACCGGATGACCCAGATGCTGGGCATGTACGCGGATCTGGTGGGTGCGGCCGGTTTCGATGCGGACCTCACAGTACGAATGCCCGCCCTTGCGCTCCAGCACCTTGAAGTGGCTGATCGACTCCTTGCCGATCGGATTGACCTGCACGTGCCGCTCGCCGCCCTGGCGCAGACCCACGTGCAACGGGGCATCCACGGTCATGGTGCCATCGGGCATGCGGCCGGCCAGCAGGGTCAGGTAGCGCTTGCGGATGCCGGCGCCGTGGTCTTCGCGCAGCAGCGCCTGCAGCTCGCTCAGCGCCGAGCGCTTCTTGGCCACGATCAGCAGGCCCGAGGTATCCCGGTCCAGCCGATGCACCAGTTCCAGGGTCTTTCCCGGACGCAGGGCACGCAGCGTCTCGATCGCGCCGAAGCTGATGCCACTGCCGCCGTGGCTGGCCACGCCCGACGGCTTGTTCAGGGCCAGCAACCGATCGTCTTCGAACACGATGGCATCTTCCAGCCGTTTCATGAATGCCGCGGGCGGACCCGCTTTGTCGCCTTCCTCGTTGAGACGGACCGGCGGGACCCGGACTTCGTCGCCGCCCTCGAGCTTGCGCTCGGCCTTGGCGCGGCCACCATTGACGCGGACCTGGCCACTGCGGACGAGCTTGTAGATCAGGCTGCGCGGTGCACCCTTGAGCTGGCCGAGCAGGAAGTTGTCCAGGCGTTGCCCGGCGCGGTCGGCCGGGACAGTGATGATACGTACGCTGGTCATGGCTTCAGCGGCTTTGGGGGTGGGCTCGGTAACGGTCATTGGCCTTTTATTCTGTTACACTCGGCAGGCGAGATAAGGGATTGATTTCGTTGGAAGTTGCTCTGGGCCAGAAGCCCGACTTCCCGCGATTCCGGCACAGTGCGCAGCCACCGCCCCCGGGGCGGCCATGTTAGCGGCTCACCGGCGGTCCCGGCCATCGCCGGATGTCTGACACGCATTCGCGCTGAACATGTCCCTGTGGCGCTCCAGCCTGGCTGAAAGCTGCCTCCGGCCCCGTTACACCCAAACCAAAACAAATGAAGCGCTCCCGCGGCCTGCCGTGGTGTTGTAGCGCTGGAAACCCAAACCGCCCTCCCCGCGCATGCGCGATGGGCGGTGAAGCGTGACCAGAAGCGAAACCCCATGGCGTTCCGCGCGGTAGCAGCGCGCGAGGAACGCAAGAATGAAGCGAATGCTGATCAATGCCACGCAGGCTGAAGAGCTGCGGGTAGCCATCGTGGATGGCCAGACGCTGTACGACATCGACATCGAACAGCCGTCCAAGGAACAGAAAAAGTCGAACATCTACAAGGGTCGCATCACGCGCCTTGAGCCTTCACTGGAAGCGGCCTTCGTCGAATACGGCGGTGAGCGCCATGGCTTCCTGCCGCTGAAGGAAATCTCCCGCGATTACTTCCAGGCCGGCGTCGACCACAACAAGGCCGGCATCCGCGAGCTGCTGCGTGAGGGCCAGGAAGTCGTGGTCCAGGTGGACAAGGAAGAACGCGGCAACAAGGGCGCTGCCCTGACCACGTTCATCTCGCTGGCCGGCCGCTACATGGTGCTGATGCCGAACTCGCCGAGCGCCGGTGGCGTCTCGCGTCGCATCGAGGGCGAAGACCGCGCCGCGCTGAAGGAAGCGCTGGACAAGCTGAACATCCCCGACGACATGGGCGTGATCATCCGCACCGCCGGCGTCGGCCGCGATGCCGAAGAGCTGCAGTGGGATCTGGATTACCTGCTGCAGGTCTGGAAGTCGATCGCCGAAGCGGCACTGACCAAGCCGGCCTCGTTCCTGATCTACCAGGAATCGCGCCTGATCGTGCGCGCCCTGCGTGACTACCTGCGCGCCGATGTCGGCGAGATCCTGGTGGACACCGAAGAGCTGTACGAGACCGCCCAGGAGTTCATGCAGCAGGTGATGCCGCAGACCCTGCGCAAGCTCAAGCATTACAAGGACGACATCCCGCTGTTCAACCGCTTCCAGATCGAATCGCAGATCGAAGGCGCGTATGAACGCAACGTCCGCCTGCCGTCGGGCGGCTCGATCGTGGTCGACCAGACCGAAGCGCTGACCGCCATCGACGTCAACTCCTCGCGCGCCACCAAGGGCAGCGACATCGAGGACACCGCGTTCCAGACCAACCTGGAAGCGGCCGACGAAGTGGCCCGCCAGCTGCGCCTGCGCGATCTGGGCGGCCTGGTGGTCATCGACTTCATCGACATGGCCTCCAACAAGCACCAGCGCGAAGTCGAGAACCGCCTGCAGAACGCGCTCAAGTACGACCGTGCGCGCGTGCAGCTGGGCCGCATCTCGCGCTTCGGCCTGATGGAAATGAGCCGCCAGCGCCTGCGTCCGAGCCTGGGCGAATCCAGCCAGATCGTCTGCCCGCGTTGCGACGGCCATGGCCGCATGCGCAGCGTCGAGTCGCTGTCGCTCTCCATCATCCGCGTGGCTGAAGAGCATGCGATGAAGGAGAACACCGGGCAGGTGCTGGTCCAGGCCCCGGTCGAGATCGCCAACTACCTGCTCAACGAAAAGCGCAGCGCGCTGCGCGAGATCGAACAGCGCCATGACGCGCCGATCGTGATCGTCGCCGATGAGCAGTTGCACACCCCGCATTACGAAGTAACCCGCCTGCGTGAGAACGAGCTGGGCGAAGAAAGCGGCAAGCCGAGCTACCAGCGCGGTACCCCGCGCAAGCTGCCGGTGCACGCGCTGACCAAGGCCCAGCTGAACATCCCGGTCGCCCCGGTGGTGACCCAGGTCAAGCACAGCCAGCCGGCCCCGGTGCGTGACGCCCCGGAACCGGAAGCCGCACCGGCCCCGGTCGCGGCCCCCGTTGCCACCCCGGCGGCAACCGGCGTGGTGGGTTGGCTAAAGCGCATCTTCGGTGGCGAACCGGCCCCGGCCGCCGCACCGCAGCCGAGCAACCGCTCGGGCCAGGACGGCAACCGCAACGGTCGCAACAAGGATCGCAACGGCAAAGACCGCAACGGCCGCCGCGATGAGCGTGGCGAACGTGGTGGCAACGGCAATGCGCAGGCGCAGGGCCGTGGCAAGGACCGTGGTGAGCGTGGCGAACGTGGCCCGAAGGGCGAGCGCCGTGAGGAGCGCCGCCAGGACACCGCCGCACCGGCCAATGGCAATGCGGCACAGGTGCAGGCACCCGCGCAGGGCAAGCCGCGCAACGAGCAGCAGCCGGCCAAGCCGCGCAATGAACCGCGCAATGACCAGCAGCAGCCGAAGCTGAAGCAGAAGCAGGGCCAGAACGGCCAGGCCAAGCCGCAGCAGAACGACGGCGACAAGCCGGCCATGAGCGAGAAGCCCGCGCGTCAGCCGCAGGCCGATGCACCCAAGCCGACCACCGCCGCACCGGTCGCTGCCGACGCCGCCGTGATCGCTGCGGCTGCCGTGGTCGCCACCGATGGCGCCGCGCCGGCCGCCCACGTCCAGGAAACGGCCAAGGCCGCTCCGGCCGAGGATGCACAGCTGGGCGACACCGACGCCACCGAACAGGGTGACGCGCCGGCCAATGCCGAAGACGGTACCGGCGAAGGCGCTTCGCGTCGTCGTCGTGGCCGTCGCGGTGGCCGTCGTCGTCGTCGTGGCAACGGTGAGCAGGCTGCCGGCAGCGATGGCCTGAATGGTGACGACAACGGTCTGGATGACGAGGGCGACGACCAGGACGGCGATCAGGACGGCGATACCGCCGCCCCGGCCGAGCGCCAGGTCGCCAATAACGGTCAGCCGCAGCCGGAGTTCGAGTTCGACGACGAATCCGGCAACGCGCCGGCCGCTGCCCCCGCACCTGTCCAGGCCCCGCGCCCGGCCCCGGTGGCGGCAGTGGCTGCCGCCGCTCCGGTCGCCGTGGTCAGCAGCCCGGTCGTGACCGCTGGTCATGCCGAGCCGACCCCGGCCCCGGTGGCCGAGAAGGCACCAACCCCGGTCGTCGAGAAGGCCGCTGCGCCGGCCGTCGAGCCGGTCGCTGAGAAGGCCCCGGCCTCCTACAACGACCCGGTGCCGTTCGTGGAAAGCCCGAGGCCGGCTCCGGCGGCTCCGGTGGCTGCTCCGGTGGCTCCGGCTCCGGTCGCTGCTCCGGTGGCTCCGGCCCCGGTCGCTGCTCCGGCAGCTGCTCCGGCAGCTGCTCCGGCAGCTGCTCCGGCAGCTCCGGCTCCGGTAGCTGCTCCGGCGGCGACCGCCCCGGCCCCGGTGGCTGCTCCGGCGGCTCCGGCTCCGGTTGCTGCTCCGGCGGCCCCGGTTGTTGAGGCCGCCCCGCAGGAAGTGAAGGAGCCGACCGTCGCACCGGTGCAGACCAGCATGCTGGATGCCGTCGATGCGACCCAGGCGCCGGCACAGCCGGCAGCCCCGCAAGCCCGCACCGAATCGGCCCCGGCCGGCCCGGTCGTGCACAACGGTCAGTTGTTCGGTTCGGCCGCCAGCGACACCCCGGCGGCGACCAACGCCGCCGAACAGGCCGCGCAGGCCGAAGCGCGCGAGGACATCCCCACCGATGCCCCGCAGGCCGAGGAAGGCGACAAGGCCGACCAGGAAAAGAAAGACACGCTCTGATCCTGAGTGAGTGACGCAACAAACAGACAGCGGCCTTCGGGCCGCTGTCTGCGTTTGGGGGGGGGATGGCGCATGCAGTGGCGTGCGTCAACCGGTCATGATGGCGGCGCTGAGCGCATCCACGCATGGCGTGGATCTACACGGGCCATCGGATGCATCAAGGGTAGACCCACGCCACGCGTGGATCCTGCACGGAATACGTCAAGGGCAGATCCACGCCATGCGTGGAGGCAGCCGGTCGCGCGCTACGCCATCACCGATGACGCGGCGCGCGCCTCAGGGCGTCGTCGCGCCGGCGTTTCCGGTGGCCGGCGCGAACTGCAGCCGGGTCCACACGCCGTAATGATCCGAGGCCCAGCGGCCATCGGCGTACGGCTGGTCGAACAGGATCTTCGCCTCACGGGCAAGCAGTCGATCCTGCTGGAAGAAAATATGGTCGATGCGCGAGGGCGCGTCGTAGTAGTGCCGGTTGAGCGTGCTGACCTGGGCCAGTTCGTTGTTGACGTGCACGCTGCCGTAGCTGTCGCCGTAGTGATTGCGCAGCTCGCTCAGGTCCCCGGCGTCCACCAGCGCGTTGAAGTCACCCGCCACGACCACCGGCGCGTCGCCTGCGCTCTGCGCGATGAAGGCCAGCAGATCCGCCACCTGTTCTCCACGGATGCGGCTGCCGACCTCGTCCGAACGCTCGTTCAAATGCGTGGCATAAACATTGACCGGGCGACCGTCCACATCGATGCGCAGATGCGCCACGGTCCGGTAGTCGCCCAGCGGCGCCAGCAGATGGTCGTTGCGCGACAGCACCGGCCGCCGGGTCAGCAGGGCATTGCCGTAGCGCTTGAAACGCCCCGGCGGATCGGTCGAGACGAACTGATACTCATAGCCCAGCTTGCGCGCCAACCATGCGGCCTGGTTGCGCACATGGGGCTTCTGGATCACTTCCTGCAGCGCGATCGCATCGGGCTGCAGTGCCTGCAGTTCACGCAGGATCACCTGGCGGCGGGCCGGCCAGTTCTCGCGGTCGTGGTGAAGATTGAAGGTGACCATGGTCATCTCCTGCGCGGGCGCCGCCACGGTGCCCTGCGCCAGTGCCACCAGCGGCGCGGACGCCAGCACGGCGGCCAGCAGGCCGCGCATCATCATCGTCATCTGCCGCATTACGGTGCCTTGCGTTCCGCCCGGCGTACCGACGCCGGAATCTCGATCTCGACCTTGGCCGGCACCTGCATCACACGCAGTTCGCCGCCCACCCATTCCGCCGGCTCACCATTGACGGTGGTGGCGCCAGGCTCGCCGCTGTACGGCCACGGCAGCACCACGCCACCGGCCGGCGGCACCAGGCCGGCCGACACGGTCAGGGTGAGCTGCTTGTCGTTGCGGATCAGCGCGTAGTTGAGCTGCCCGTTCGGTGTGCGCAGGCCCTGCACGCCCACGCCCTTGCCTTCCAGCCAGCGCGACGGCACGCCCGCGGCCAGCACCAGGCTGTCGTCGATGTCGCGGCTGTAGGCGAACATGTCCAATGCCGAACGCACGAAGTCCGAGGCCACCCACGCATGTGGCAGGTCACCCAGGAAGAACGGTTTGCGCGGCGTGCGCGAGACCACTTCGGCCCACTGGTTCCACGGCTGCGGTGCACGGTCCTTGAAGAAGAACTCGGTCGCCTGCCAGGCGCGGTCACGCCAGCCCAGGCGCACGAAGGCGGCCACGTTGCGCCACTCGTACGGGGTGTAGTCCTTCCACTCGCGCTTGCCATCGCGGCGCGCTTCGAACTCGCTCCAGTAGCGCTCGAAGGTGTTGTTCAAGTACGGCTGCGGCAGGCGCCCCTGCTCGCCGGCCGGCGCCAGTGCGATGGTGGTCGAGGTGGCATCGAAATCGCCCGTTCGGCTGAACCGGGCAGATAGTCGATCTTGTGCTGCGCGGTCGCCGCCAGCAGCGAAGCCTGCAGGTCGTCACGGAACTGATCGCGCGATTCACTGATCTGCAGCGCTTCGGCCTTGCCCAGCGTGCTGGCGATGATCGCCGCGTCCTTGTAGCCACGCAGCGCCCAGAAGTTGTCCCAGTACGAATGCATCGGCTTGGCCGAATACCCTTCGTGACTGATCGAGACCGGCATCATCCCGTAGAAGGCGGGGTTGCGCGCGCGGTTGTCTTCGGTGCGCTCGCTCAGGCGCAGCTGCTCCATGTACTGGTAGGCGCCCTGCACATGCGGCCACATCAGCTCCAGGAAGGTGGAGTCGCCGGTGTAGCGCCAGTACTCGGCGATGTTGAAGATCAACTCGCCGTGGCTGTCGTTCTCCGGCACCGGGTCACTGCCGCGCGAGTCCACGCAGCACGGCACCTTGCCATTGTCGAACTGATAGGGCGCATACCAGTTCACGTACTGGCGCACCGCATCACTGCGGCCCATCCGCAGCAGGCCTTCGGAAATCATCGCGCCATCGCGGATCCAGCTACGCGAATACGAACGCGTGCCCGGCTGCAGGCTGGGGCCGATGCGCGAAATCAGCATGTGCGCCAACGCGGTGCGCAGCGTATCGGCCAGCGGCTTGCCAGCCGCGGGGACCTGCAGCGTCACCTGGTCCAGTTTGGTCCGCCACATCGAAGCGACCTGCTGCTGCGCCTTGGCCGCATCGAAGGCCTTGGGCATCGCCCAGTTGCCGGTCTGCGGCAGCACGATGGCGACCTCGCGGCTCTGGCCAGGCTCCAGCTTCCAGCGGTACAGCAGCGCACCCGAGGCCAGGCCGGTGCTGTCCTTCACTTCGGTGGTGCCTGGCAGCTTGCCGCTGGCCAGGTGGACCACGTCGAACTTGCTGTCGAACGCGGTGGCGAAGGCCGCGTCCGGTGCCTGTGCCGGGTACAGGCGCGGCGTGCCGTTGACGTCGACATGGGTCGGGTCGAAGGACAGGTTGTCGATCCGGCTGACGCCGCCGACGGTATTGAGGAACTGGGTCGGCGGGTTCACCTGCCATGGGCGCACGGCCAGGGCCAGGGTGTACTCGTGGGCCACCTTGTCCGGGTTGCGCAGGGTGTAACGACCGACCAGCTGCGCGTTGTCCGGCGTGCCCTGCACGAAGCCGGTCACCTGCAGGCCAGCCTTGTCGTGGGTCCAGCCGACGTTGGCGATAGGCAGGTAATCGTCCTGCAGCGCTTGGCTGGTTTTTACGTCGGCCCAGCTCAGCAGTTTGTTGTCGACCAGCACGAACGGTTCGACGCTGAAGCTGGACTTGGCCACTTCCAGCGCACCGTCTTCGCCGATCAAGGCCTGCTCGCGACCGCCATCCAACCCGAGCAGCGTCCAGTACGGCTGCTCGCCGGTGAAGCCACGTGGCACCGAACCGCGTGGCAGGTCGGCACCGACCGAGCGGACGAAATCATTCGGGGTATCGGCGAACTCGAGCGGCTTGAGCGTGATATCGCGGATACCGTAGCGCCAGCTCGGGCCGCCCTTGAGGTCGAAGCGCAGGTACCGCGCTTCCGTATCCGGCAGCGCCAGCCAGTCGCGGCCACCGCCGCCGGCGGTCACCTCGCGCAGCGTGTTCCAGTTGCGCCCATCGGCCGAGGAACGCACCACGTAGCGTGTGGCCTCCAGCCCGGGCAGCCATTCGATCACCGCCCCGCCAAACTCGCGCACCTTGTGCAGGTCCAGGCTGATGGTCTGTTCGGCCACACCGCCGCTGATCCAGACCGTGTCCGGCTTGCCATCGACGATGCGGTTCTGCAGCGCGGTGGCGGTATCGGCGATCACCGAGGGGCTCAGCGAAGATGTATCGGCCGGCGGCAGGCCCTGCAGCGTGAGCCGGTCGAAACAGACCGTGCCCTTGCCACCGACCTTGCTGTAGATCGTGAACTCCATCGCAGCGCTGCGCTTGAGCGTCTTGTCCGTCTCCGGGCCCCAGGCCTTGTCGATCTGGCGCTTGCGGTACTGCACCGGCGTCCACGCCTTGGGGAACGCATAGCCGGGGCGATTGACCCACCACACGTTGTCGCCACTGGCATCGATCAGCTTGAACTGCAGATCGTTGGCGGGGGAATCGCCACGCAGCTGGAAGCCGAACTGGTAATTCTCCGGGTACTGGATGCCCAGCTCGCGGCGTATGCCGACATAGCCGGACACGTTGTGGAAGTCGTAATCCACACACAGCGCGCGGCCACCGCCACTGCCGGCCACGCTGCGCAGCGAGCCGCTGACCTGATCGGAGACGACCAGCTTCCACGGGGTCATGTCATCGAAGCTGTCCAGCACCTTGGGTGCGGGCAACACCGGCGTCGCCGGCGGTGCGGCCGAGGCCGCCAGTGACCAGACCAGACCCAGACCCACCGCGACGACGGCATGCTTCACCCTTTGACACTCCCCAGCAACAGACCTTGGATGTAATAACGCTGCAATGCCAGGAACAGCAGCAGCACCGGAACCACCGTGACCACCGCGCCGGCCATCATCATTTCAACGTCCATGATGTGCTCGCGCGAGAGCGTGGCCAGGGCCACCGGGAGAGTGTAGTGCTCCTGGTCGGTCAACACGATCAAGGGCCACATGAAATCGTTCCAGGCCGCCATGAAGGTGAAGATCGACAGGGTCACCAGCACCGGCTTGAGCATCGGCAGCACGATCTGGAAGAAGATCCGCAGCTCCCCTGCCCCGTCGATGCGGGCCGCTTCGAGCAGCTCATCCGGGATCGAACGGGCGTACTGGCGCACCAGGAAGATGCCGAACACGGTGGCCAGCGCCGGCACGATCACGCCACCGAAGTTGTTGACCAGGCCCAGCTGCTTCATCAGCAGGAACAGCGGCAGCATCGCCACCTGCGCGGGGATCACCAGTGCGGCCAGCAGCAGCTGGAAGATGCGCTCGCGGCCGGCGAAGCGCAACTTGGCGAAGGCGTAGCCGGCCATGGTGTTGAGCAGCAGCGAGCCGAAGGTGATGGCCAGCGACACCATCAGGCTGTTGACGAAGTTGTTGGCCATCCCGGTGCGCGCGAACAACTCGTGGTAGTTCGCGGTGGTCAGCGAGGACGGCAGCAGCGGCGGCGGGAAATGCGCCGCCTCGCCGGTCGGCATGAACGACACCGACAGCATCCACAACAGCGGCGCCAGGCTCAGCGCGGCAAGCACCAGCAGGCCACCATTGACCCACCAGGCATGCCAGCGCGATTGACCGATTTCACGACTCATACCAACTGCCTCTTGCGGCCGAAACGCAGCATGATGCTGGTCACGCCCAGGATGATCAGGAACAGCAGGAACGCCACCGCGGAGGCGCGGCCCAGGTTCCACCACTTGAAGCCTTCTTCGAACATGAAATACAGCACGCTGACCGTGCTCTGCAGTGGGTCGCCACGCGTCATCACGTAGGGCTCGGCGAACAGCTGGAAATAACCGGACACGGTGATCACACCGACCACCAGCAGTACCGGGCCCAGCATCGGCAGGGTGATGTGCAGGAACTGCTTCCAGCGCGAGGCACCGTCGATGCGCGCGGCCTCGTACAGGTCATGCGGGATCGCCTGCAGGCCGGCCAGGAAGATCACCATGTTGTAGCCGAAGTTCTTCCACACCGCGAACAGCATGATGGTCGGCATCGCCCAGTTCGGGTCGCCCAGCCAGTCAATCGGGCTGATGCCCAGATGGCCCAGGCCGTAGTTCACCAGGCCGTAGCTGGTATGGAACAGGTAACGCCAGATCACCGCCACCGCCACCAGGGTGGTCACCACCGGGGCGAACAGCGCGGTACGGAACAACGCCTTGAAGCGGGCGGCCGGCGCGTTGAGCAGGATCGCCGCGCCCAGCGATACCGCGATCGACATCGGCACGCCGACGATCACGAAGTAGGTGGTATTCCACAGCGACTTCCAGAACATCGGGGTCTGCAGCAGATCGATGTAGTTGCCCAGGCCGACGAAACGCAGGTTTTCGCCATCGGCCAGTGCGTACAGATCGAAATCGGTGATGCTCAGCGCCAGCGCCGAGAACACCGGCAGGCCGAAGAACACCGCGATGACCAGGATGGCCGGGCCGGCAAACATCCAACCGGCAAGCGAACGCTGCTTCATGGTGCCGCCTCCGTTGCGACCGCACTGGAGTGCTGCTTGTCGCTTACGCCAGACGAGTCCTGGCGGTGCTGCTCATGCATCCAACGGCGTTTGGCGAGGACCTTGTCCACGCGCTTGTCCAGTTCTTTCACTGCTACGTCCTGATCCATGCCACCACGCACCACCTGTTCGGTGATGATCCGCATTTCCTGCACGATGCGCTCCCACTCCAGCACTTTCGGCGTGGGCTTGACCCGCTCGAGCTGATCGCGGAACGGCTGCGCCAACGGGTCGTTGGCCAGCGAGGGGTATTCCCAGGTGCTGCGCCGTGGCGGCAGGTCACCGATGATCGAATGGAAGCGCTCCTGGATCGCCGGGCGCGACAGGAACTCGATCAGCTTCCACGAGGCTTCCTTCTGCTGCGAAGAACGGAAGATCACCAGGCTGGTACCCCCGGCGATGCCGGCGCCGGGGCCGTCCGGACCCGGCAGCGCAGCGGTGCCCCACTGCCCCTCCAGCGCCTTGGGCTGCAGCTTCTTGAACTCGCGGATGTTCCAGGGGCCGGACACGTAGAACACGTTGAAGCCGCGGAAGAACTCATCCCAGACGTTGGAGATCTGCGTCTCGGACATGCGCGGGGCCCAGCCCTGCGCGAACATGTTTTCGTAGAAGCCCAGCGTCCTGCGGAAGCCGGGGCTGCTGAAGTTGCCACGGGTGTCATCGTCACGCAGCAGCGGATCGGGCTGCTGCAGGGCGAAGGACAGCTGCTGCTCGAACTCGTTGATCGGCATCAGCACCGCATAGCGGTTCGCGCCCTGCATCTTCTTGATCGCCGCCATCATCTCGTTCCACTCGCCCCAGGTACGCGGCGGGTGGTCATAGCCGGCCTTGGCCAGCATGTCCTTGCGGTAATACAGCAGGCGCGTATCGACGTACCACGGCACGCCGACCAGTTCGTCATGGATGACGTTGGTGTCCCAGATGCCCTGGAAGTAGTCGGCCGGGTCCACCACCTTGGACTGTGCCACATAGGGCTGCAGCGGGGTCAGGGTGTTGAGCTCGGCGAACTCGGGAATCCAGGTGTTGCCCAGCTGGCACACATCCGGCAGCCCGTCGGCCGCGAATGCGGTTAACAGTTTTTCATGCGCGGCCGTCCACGGGATGTTCTGGACATCCACATGAATGCCCGGGTTTTCCGCTTCAAACTCGCGGATCAGGCCGGTGACCACTTCGGCCTCGCGGCCCATCGCCCAGAAACGCACGGTGACCCCTTCCGGTTCTTTCCGGCAGGCACTCAACAACAGGCTGCCGACCAGCAGCAGCAACAGACTCAACCCCAGCTTCGGGCGCGACGACGATGGCACTGCTTACTTCCCCTGCTGCTGGTTGCGGTTCGAATTGGAATTGTTCTTCTGTTCCTGGGCGGCCGCCGCGCGCGATTCGGCGATGCCGACCGAGCGGGCCGAGGCCGCCTTTTCATCTTTCTGCAGTTCCATCGGCTGATCCTCGCCTTCCGGAGTCAACCAGCCACCACTGAAGCCGGCACGCTCCAGACCCTTGCGGATATGGGCGTTCTTCTTCATCACATCCCAGACGAAATCGTTCCGGTAGTTGGCGATCATGGTCAGGATCGGGCCTTGGTCGATACCGATGTAATCGCTGGCCACCCAGCCGCGATCCGGCACCAGGCGACCGGTCTTGATCGGGATGTCGTAGTTGAAACTCGGGTTGAACGAATCCAGGAAGCCGTAGCTGGAATAGATGTAATCGCCATAGCGCTTGTGCATCTCCACCGCGGCCGGGATGACTTCTTCCGGCGCGAACACGATCGAGGCGATCGCCGCGGTCGGCGCGATGGTGCCGTCATCGAAGTTCTCGCGCAGGCCGGCGCCGCGCGAAGAGTAATGGCGGAACTGGCGCTGCTCGCCCCGGTATTCCTGGGTGGTGTTCTGCGGACCGTCGCTGGCGGTCAGGCCCCATACGTTCTGGCCGTAATCCTTCCAGTTCATCGGGTTGGCGATCGCGTACTCGCGCTGCGCCAGGGCGGCCGAACGGCTGTTGAGGAAGTAGGTACTGCCCCGCTCGCGCATGTAGGCATCCTGGATGTCGCGGAAGTCCACCCACACATGCGTGTACTGGTGGCCGAACAGCGGGCCGAAGGACAGGTATTCCTGGCCCTGGTAGACGCCCCAGTCGTTGTCGTAGGTACGCGTCCAGACCGTCCAGGCGTCCGGGCTGACCGGGTGGGTGGGCGAGCCGAGCGCGAGGATGTAGACCATCATCGCCTCGTTGTAGCCCATCCAGTCGTGGTCGATGAAGCCGCTTTCCGGGAACCAGCCCATCGAGATCAGCGGCGCGCGCTGCTGCAGCCACGGCCAGTCCACGCGCTTGTACAGCGTATCGGCGATCTCGCGGATCTCTTTTTCGCGCGCGTCGTCACCGTCGTAATAGGACTGCGCGAACAGCACGCCCATCATCAGCAGCGCGGTATCCACGCTGGACAGTTCCACCCAGCTGTCATAGCGGCGGCCTTCCTGCATGTCCAGGAAGTGGTAGTAGAAGCCTTTGTAACCGCCCTTGCCGGTGCGCTGCGGGCCCATCGGCAGGTCGCGGAAGAACTTCAGCGTCAGCAGGGTGCGGTCGATCGCCTGGTTGCGGCTGACCCAGCCGTTCTCGATGCCGATCGGATAGGCGGTCAGCGCATAGCCCACCGAGGCGATGCTGGCGAACGGGCGCGACGGATAACGGTCCGGGCTGAGCCCGTTGACCTCGTTGGTGGTATCCCAGAAGAACTGGAAGGTGCGGCGCTCGATATCGTCGAACAGCGGCGGCAGCTCCGGCTTCATCGGCCGCGGCGGCACGTCCGCCTCGACCAGGATCACGGGCGGCTTGGGCTTGGCCGGCTCCTGCTGGGCCTGCGGCTGGCAGGCAGCGACGGCGAGACTGATCGTCGCGGCGGTCAACAGGTGGCGTGCCTGCATGGGCCAACTCCTTCTACAGTGTTCGTGACTGGGAAGCATAACGTCCAATGACCTGAAATCGTTTACAGAACGCGGCCTAAAAAAACCACGCAGGCGTGGTCCAAAGCCGCGGTCATTGCCCAGGCCGCTGCCACCCTCCGTGGCACCGGCCTGGACAATGGACTGGCCCGAAGGCCAGCCATTGCCATGAAACCGGCCCCGTCCGAAGACGGGGCCGTGTGCTGCATCAGAAGCGGAAGCCGACTTCGGCCTTCACCTGGCGCGGCGTACCGACGATATCGCCGGTCTCGTTGTAGCTGGCCTGCAGCTTGCCGTCGGTCTTGAAGTAGTTGTAGGTGGCGAAGTTGTCGAAGTTGAACACGTTGATGATGTCGATACGCGCGTACAGCTCGGTATCGCCCGCCATCTTGAACGTCTTCGTCGCCTGCAGATCGACCGAACGGTAGCCGAAGATCTTGCCACCCAGCAGGAACTTGCCATTGGCGTTGGGCACCGCGGCCTGCGGCGTCGGCAGGTCGTAGCCACTGGCCTGCGGCACGCCGTACCAGTCGTTGACGGCCGTCGGGGTGGCCAGGGTGACCTTGCCGCCGAAGGTGATGCCCCAGAAGCCCGCGTACGAACCGGTGACCACCAGGCGGTGGCGCGGCGCGCCGTTGGAACGGATGGTCGGATAATCTTCGATCAGGCCGCGGTCGAACGCGTACTTCTCGTTGATGTCGCGGTTGTGGCGCGCGGTGGTCCAGGTGTAGGCCACCGAGGTGCCCCAGCCGCTTTCCTGGGTGAACGGCTTCTGCGCCGACAGCAGGACCTGGGTCGCACGGGTCTTGATGCCCTGCTGGCCGATGATCAGGCTGCCGAAGCCCGGCACGTTGCAGCTCCAGGCCTGGCTCAGGCCCGGGTCGGTGCCGCCGCACAGGCGCGGGTCATCGAAGAACTGGCCGGTCGGGTAACGGTTGCCCAGGGTGAAGGCGAAGCCGTCGTAGCTCAGGGTGCGGGAGATGGTGGCATCGGTCAGCCACTCACCCACCTGGTTGCTCATGCCGAAGCTGAACTGATCCGAGTACGGCACCTTGAGGTTGTTGTTCAGCAGGTCCACTTCCAGACCGGCATTGCTGGTCGAGCCGACCAGGGCCTGCAGGTTGCCGATCCCGTTGAGCAGGTTCGGGTTCCAGTCGTAGCAGGCGGCCTGGCCGTTGATGCAGGTGCCGGTCGACGGGTTGCGGAAGTAGATGGTCGGCTGCGGCAGGGCCAGCTTGGTGGTTTCCAGCTGCAGGTTGTCGAACAGGTCGCGATCGTACGAACGACCGGCACCACCGTGGAACACGTGCTGCTCGTCGGCGTTGAGGTCATACGAGAAGCCCAGGCGCGGCTGCCAGGCATCCTTGAACGCCTTGCGGTTTTTGCCGGTGCTGATGTAATCGCCGATGTTCAGGCCACCCAGCGCCAGCGAATCGGCGTAGGTCTGGCCAGCGGCCGCGCGCGGATCCTGCGAGTAGATCGCGTCGACCACCTGCTGCGGGGTCACGAAGTCCAGGTAGGACGGCGTCTTCTCGTAGTCCCAACGCAGGCCGAGGTTGAGCTGCAGGTGGTCGTTGACCTGCCAGTCGTCCTGGATGAACAGGCCGATCTGCTTGGACTTCGAACGCACTTCGCCCGACACGCCCGACACGCCGGTCACCGGCTTGACGAACTGCGCCTTGTACGGGATGGAATCCGGGAAGTCCGGATCGCCCAGGGTGTAGGTGAAGGTCGGGTTGATCTGCGCAGCATCGGATGCGTACAGGTCGATCTGCTTGTACTTGGCGCCCATCTTGATGGTGTGGTCGCCCGCCCACTGGATGCCATCCAGGGTCAGGTTGTCTTCGATCGACCAGCCCTTCTGGCCCTTCACCTGCGAATCCAGCGCCGATGCGCCACCGATCTTCACCACGGTGCGGTCTTCGGTGCCGTCCGGCGCGGTGTAGGTGATGCCGTTGGCCAGGGTCAGCGGGGTCGGGTTGTTGAACGAATCTTCGTGGGTGACCATCAGTTCGTTGTAGTAACGCTCGCCGCTGTGGTTCCAGCGCAGGGCGTAACGACGGTCGGTGTTGACCACTTCACGGCCGGCTTCCGGCGCGGTCTGGCCGCTGAACTGCGACTGGGTTTCATCGCGGTCCTGGAAGGTCAGCTCGATGCGATCGTTGTCGGTCGGCTCGAAGTCGACCTTGGCGAAGATCAGATCCTGCTGGAACGGCTGGCTGGCCGGGCCGAGGCCGGCGGCGCCTTCCGGCGGCAGCAGGGCGGCAGCTCGGCCGACCGCGCCGTCAGGCGCGATGGTGACCGGCAAGTCGAAGCGCTTGGCTTCATAGGTCACGAAGAAGTGGGCCTTGTCCTGGATGATCGGACCACCCAATGCAAAACCGTATTCCTTCTCGGCCGATGCCTCTTTCGTCTGGCCAGCCTGACGCTCGGCCGGGGTCTTGGCGCGCATGTCTTCGTTGGTGTAACGGTAGAAGGTTTCACCCTTGAACTCGTTGGTGCCGGACTTGGTGGCCGCGGTCACGGCCGCGCTCGACACCTGGCCGTACTCGGCCTTGTAGTTGCCGCTGATGACCTTGTATTCGCCGATCGCCAGCTGCGGGAACGGGTTGCCGGCGCTGCCGGACTGGCCGGCCACGCCGCCGCCCTTGACGTAGCTCTTCTGGCCCACGCCGTCGATATAGACGTTGGTGCCGTCGGAGTTGGTGGCACCGCCGCGCAGGGAGGTGTTGCCCTTGGCATCACGGGTGAAGATCAGGCCCGGCACCGCGTCGGCGAATTCCAGGAAGTTGCGCGACACCTGCGGGGTGGTCTGGATCTGCTGCAGGCTGACGGTCTTGCCCACTTCGGAGGTACGCACTTCCTGCAGCAGGGTCGGTGCAATGACGTTGACCGTGTCCAGGTTGGTGGCGTTGGCAGTGCTGCCGTTGGCCGGCGCGCCGCTGAAGTTCAGGGTCGCGGTGGAGGCCACGGTGACCGTCACCTTCTGCGTCTGGCCATTGGCCACCACGTTGTAGGTGCCCGGGTCCAGGCCCATCAGCGAGTAGCTGCCATCGGCACGGGTGGTGGCGCGGCGCACGGTGCCGCTGGCCACGTTGGTGGCGGTGACTTCGGTGCCGGCGGCAGCCTCGGCGACCTGGCCGCGCAGCGACGAGGTGGCCGACTGCGCCATCACGCTCGGGGCGGCGCCCAGCATCAGGCAGGTGACCAGCGCGCTGGACAACAGACTGCGTGCGGGCGCGCGGTTGCGGTGATTGGAATACGTCATGTAACTCTCCGGGTGGTGGTGGCCGTCTTTGCGGCCCCTGTCGTTTTATGTGGTGCGTTTTTTTAGGGCGTCACGACCAACGGTCGTGACCTACTGCTGGGTTCTGGCTTTGCTCGAATCACGCACGATCAGGGTCGGCACGAGCGTCTGCTTGTCGCCGGCCCCTTCTGTGTTGTTGCCATCCATCAACTGCAACAGGCGCGTCGCGGCCTTATCGCCGAGGTCGGCGATACTCACCTGCATCGTTGTCAACGATGGGTGAACGAAACGTGCCAGCGGAATGTCATCGAAACCCGCCAAGGCGACATCGGCCGGCACCCGGACACCTGCCTGCGCGAACGCATACAGACACCCCAGCGCCATCATGTCGTTGGCGGCGAACACCGCATCGGGCAGCGTGCCGGCTGCCAGCAACTCCTGTCCGGCGCGATGGCCGGAAGCTTCGTCAAAGTCACCGGGCAACTCGATCCCTTCGGCAGCATCGCCGAAGGCCGCCAGCGCATCGCGGAAACCGCGCAGGCGCTCACGGGCGTCGTAGTTGAGGTCCGGACCGGAAATGAAGGCGATGCGCCGATGCCCGACGTCCAGCAGGTGACGGGTCATGGCCATCGCGCCGGCATGGTCATCGATGCTCAGCACCGGATGATCCTGCTCGGGCAGATACGTGTTGATCAGCACCGTGGGCAACGACTGCGGCAGGTTGTCGGTCAGGAAGCCGGGGCTCTCGGCATACGGCGAAAGCACCAGCAACCCATCGACACGACCGCGCATGGCCCGCAGGGCCGCGCCCTGCTGCTCCTGGTCACCGTGGTAACTGGACACGAGCAGATGCTGGCGACGCTCGCGGGCCACCCCATCGATGCCACGCATCAGTTCGGAGAAGAATTCGCCATAGAGATCGGGCAACACCACGCCAATGGTGTTGGTCCGTCGGCTGCTCAGGCTCCGGGCCGCTGCATGCGGGGTATAGCGCAGTCGCGCTGCCACCTCCAGCACCAGCTTGCGCACGGGCTCGGCAACATTTTCATGGCCATTGAGTGCGCGCGAGACCGTGGCAACAGAGACACGGGCTTCACGGGCGACATCTTTGATAGTGATCGCTGCCTTGTTCACTTCGCCGCCCTCCACGGCTTAGAGATCTGGGCTTGGCGCGGAATGTAAGCGTTTTCAAACCCGAATGTAAACACTACGTTAGCCTCATGTCGTACGGCGGTAACCAAAAGCTGTCCATGTCGGCCCCTTTCGGGACTGGCCAGGACAAGGCGGGACAAGGGTTTCAGCGGTTTTTGACCGGTGTCTCGGCACGGATGGACAACGCGTGGATATCGGTCTCCATCATCGTTCCCAGGGCCGCATAGACGGCCCGATGGCGCGCCAGCGGGAGCTTTCCTTCGAAGGCTGCGCTGACCACGTGCACCTTGAAGTGCCCCCGGCCGTCACGCGCGCCCTCATGGCCGGCGTGGCGGTGGCTGTCATCCTTGACCTCCAGCAGTTCCGGATCCAGTGCCTGCTGCAGCGCCTGCCGGATGCGCTCGACCCGGTTCATGGCAGGACCTTGCGGAACGGACGCACCTGGACGCGCACGTAGACGCCCGCCTCTACATACGGATCGGCGGCGGCCCAGTCCTGGGCGTGGGTCAGCGAATCGAACGCGGCGATCACCACGCTGCCACTGAAGCCGGCCGGGCCGGGATCTTCGCTGTCGATGGCCGGGCACGGGCCGGCCAGCAGCAGCCGCCCCTCGTCCTGCAGGGCCTGCAGCCGGGCCAGATGGGCCGGGCGCGACGCCAGACGGGCGGCCAGCACATCGGTGCCGTCATAGCCTTCAATCACATACCACACGGGCAACTCCGAGGTCTTGTTGAATCAATCCCGGGCATTCTAGCGGGGCTGGCTGGACACTGGCGCGGCAACCCCGTAGTCTTATGTCCATTGCACGTGGCTGGATGCAGCGCCCCGTCGGCAACCGGCTCCACCGCCAGCCGACGACCGATCCACTGCCCCACACCAGCACACGTAGACGACCTCCCCGTAGTTCTGTCGCTGCCCATCGCGGCGCGCCTTGCTGTTTGAAGTGTGGAATCGCGCCGACCCAGGCGTGTCATGGCTTGCCATCCTGCCGCCCGGGACCGTTCCGGACGCTGGCATGGTGCGGCGACCGGTCCGTTGCAATACTGACGTCTATTTGATGACTGCCGAACTCGCGCCCGACGCGAACCCGCCAATCCGAGTGCCCGCCCCACAGCAGCAGGAAATGCCGCTGGCCGTGGTGCATGGACAGCCGGTCCTGCAGATTCCGCAGGACCTGTACATCCCGCCGGACGCGCTGGAAGTCATCCTGGATGCGTTCGAGGGTCCGCTGGACCTGCTGCTGTACCTGATCCGCCGGCAGAACCTGGACATCCTGGATATCCCGGTCGCCGAGATCACCCGCCAGTATGTCGAGTACATCAACGTCATGCAGGAGCTGCGCTTCGAACTGGCGGCCGAGTACCTGGTGATGGCGGCGATCCTGGCCGAAGTGAAGTCGCGGATGCTGTTGCCGCGGCCGCCCAGCATCGAGGGCGAGGAAGCCGATCCGCGCGCCGAGCTGGTGCGCCGGCTGCAGGAGTACGAACGTTTCAAGCAGGCCGCCGAGGACATCGACAGCCTGCCCCGCCAGGACCGCGACACCACCGTGGTCCACGCCTTCGTCCCTGACCGCGCGGCCGTCAAGCTGCCGCCGCCGGTGGATCTGAAGGAAATGCTGATGGCGCTGCACGACGTGCTCAAGCGCGCCGAGCTGTTCACCGGCCACGCGATCAAACGCGAGGCACTGAGCGTGCGCCAGCGGATGGGCGACGTGCTGGGTCGTCTGGAAGACGGCAGGTTCTACCGGTTTGAAACGCTGTTCACCGCCGAAGAAGGCAAGCTGGGGGTGCTGGTCACCTTCCTGGCCCTGCTGGAACTGGCCAAGGAACAGCTGCTGGACATCGTCCAGGAAGCTCCGCTGGCGCCGATCTACGTCAAGTCCCTGGCCGCCGGCAACACCAACGAACCGCTGCAATTCAACAGCGAGTTCGACGACAACGACGCCGCCGCCAACGAATCCGACTGAGCACCCGACCCACGCATGGATCAACCGCTGATCAACCGTATTGTCGAAGGCGCCCTGCTGGCGGCCAGTGAGCCGTTGACGCTGGCGCAGCTGCAGGGCCTGTTCCCGGAAGAGGAACCGGCACCGCCGGGCAGCATCGAACGCGCGCTGGAACTGCTGCGCGAAGGCTGCCAGGACCGCGGCGTGGAGCTGGTCGAGGTGGCCTCCGGCTTCCGCTTCCAGGTCACCAGCGAAGTGCATGGCTACATCACCCGGCTGTGGACGGAGCGCAAGACCCGCTACACCCGTGCCACGCTGGAAACGCTGGCATTGATCGCCTACCGCCAGCCGATCACCCGCGGCGAGATCGAACAGGTCCGCGGTGTGGCGGTCAGCAGCAACATCATCCAGGCCCTGGAAGAGCGCGAATGGATCCGCGTGATCGGCCACCGCGACGTGCCCGGCAAACCGGCGCTGTTCGGGACCACCAAGGGCTTCCTGGATTATTTCGGGCTCAAGCGCCTGGACGAACTGCCGCCGCTGTCCGAGTTGCGCGACCTGGGCGAGCTGGAACCGCAGCTGCCGCTGGACAGCGAAGGCCAGCCGGCCGGTCGCCTGCCCGCCGGCGCGGCGACCCCGGAGGCCGAGCTGGAGACGGACGCGGCCAATGATGACGCCACTCCAGCACCGGCGGACCCGGCGGACCCAGTGGACCCTGCAGCGGCCCGGTTGGCAGCCCGCGTGGCGCTGGCCTCGGCGCGACTGGCGGAGCAACTGGCAGAACCGGACAATAGCGAGGCGCCCGATGCTGCAGACGCCACCGACACCCCATCCCATGCGCCGTTGTCGCTTGCCGACGACGACGCGGATACGACCGCCAGCGATGGCGAACCCGATACCGCGCCGGGAGAGCGCGCGGCGCCCCAGAACGAAACCGGAAACAACGCCGTCGCGAAGACGACCGTGGCTGTTGACGAAGCCGATCCCGAACCAGAGGCCGACGCATCCGTTGCCGGCCGGAGCCAAGTAAATGAGTGACACCCCCCGCAAGCCATCGTTGAACAAGCTTTCGCTCAAGCGCGAATCCGCCTCCGAACAGCCCAAGCTCGAAGAGCGCCTGCACAAAGTGCTGGCGCAGGCCGGCCTGGGTTCGCGCCGCGCGCTGGAACAGCGCATCGCCGATGGCCTGGTCAAGGTCAATGGCGAGGTCGCGCAGACCGGCCAGTCGATCAAGAGCGGCGACAAGGTCGAGCTGGACGGCCGTGGCTTCGTCGCCACCGCGCTGACTGAAACGTCCCGCGTGCTGGCCTACAACAAGCCGGAAGGCGAAGTGACCACGCGCGAAGACCCCGAAGGTCGCCCGACCGTGTTCGAAGCGCTGCCTGCCCTGAAGGGCGCGCGCTGGATTGCGATCGGCCGCCTGGACATCAACACCACCGGCCTGCTGCTGGCGACCACCGACGGTGAGCTGGCCAACGCGATGATGCACCCCTCCTACGAGGTCGAGCGCGAGTACGTGGTGCGCGTGCGCGCCCCGGAAGGCGAAGAGAAGGTGCCCGACAGCATCGTTGACCGCCTCGCCCGTGGCGTCGCGCTGGAAGACGGCCCGGCCAAGTTCGACGAGATCGAACGCATCGGCGGCACCGATTCGCACGACTGGTTCCGCGTGGTGGTCAAGGAAGGCCGCAACCGCGAAGTGCGCCGCCTGTGGGAATCCCAGGGCTGCCAGGTCAGCCGCCTCAAGCGCACGCGCTACGGCAAGGTCAGCCTGCCGCGCGAACTGCTGCGTGGCCAGTCGGTCGAACTGCCGGCCAAGCAGGTTGAAGCGCTGCGCGCCGAACTGAAGCTGGAAGAAGGTGCCCCGTCGGCACTGACCCTGCAGCCGGTGATCGGTCAGCGTCGTGCCGCCAAGACCACCGTGCGCGTTTCGCGCGACGGCGGCCGTGGCAACGCCTACGTCAACGGCCACAACTCGGCCGATGAAGGCCGCGAACTGCGTCGTTTCGACAACGTGCGCGAAGAGCGCGGCCGTGGCCGCGGCGGCAAGGGCGGCGGCTTCAAGGGTGGCCTGACGGTCAGCGGCGAAGCAGCGGCCAAGCAGTCGCAGCGCCCGTTCAAGGCTCGCCCGGACAAGGGCAACCGGGCACTTCCGGAAGGCAACCCGGCGGCGTTCCGCAGCTGGTACGTGCCGGACGGTGTCAGCACCGGGCCGAGCGGCCACCGCAATGCCGGCCCGGGCGCTGCCCGTGGTCCCGGCGCGCGTGGTCCGGGCGCCGGCGCAGGTGCCGGTGGCCAGGGCCGTCCGTATGGCAAGCCGAAGGGTCCGGGTGGCGCAGGCGGCCCGGGGCGCGGCAGCTACGGCGGCGGTGCTGAAGGTCGTGGCGGTTACGCCGGCGGTGGCGAAAGCCGTGGCGGCTACGGTGGCCAAGGCCGTCCGGCCGGTCCGGGTGGCGGTGGCAACCGCGGTGCCCAGGGTGGCCAGGGTCCTTCCCGCCATCCGTACGGTCATCCGGGCAATGCCCCGAGCTTCCCGTCCGATCACGCCAATCCGGGCGCCAGCCCGTACGGCAGCGCGCGTCCGGCGGGTAACCGCGGTCCGGGTGGTCCGGGTGGCAACCGTGGCCCGGGTGGTCCCGGCGCACGCGGCCCGGGTGGCGCCAGTGCGCGCGGCCCCGGCGGTCCCGGTGGCAACCGTGGTCCGGGTGGTCCGGGCGGCAACCGTGGCCCGGGTGGCCCCGGTGCTCGTGGTCCCGGCGGCCCGGGCGGTCGCCCCGGCGGCAACCGCGGCCCGGGTGGCGGCGGTCACCGTGGTGGCGGCCCGCGCGGCGGCTGATCAGTGACACAAAAAAACCCCGGCTTCGGCCGGGGTTTTTTGTTGGGTCAACTCACCCTCAACGGCGTTCGATGGTGAAGCGCCCCACCCCAATGCCCAGATCCCAGCCCTTGCCGGTCCCGGCCAGGGCCAGCGATACATCGCCCTTGGTCATCACCTGCGCATTGCTGGATTTGTCCGCGCCGGCGTGCGCTTCAACGGCCGCATAGGAACCGATCAGGTCGTTGACCGAGTAGGCACCGGAGAACTTGCCCTTGCCGTCGACGATCTTCGACTTGCCCACGGTGAGGCCGCCGCCCTTGGCGGTGATCTTGACCGGGATGCGGGTGCCGTTGTCGCACTGGATGGTGCCGGTCCCCGAGGCGGTCTTGTACAGCACCGACCAGCCGGCCAGGGTGTAGTGCAGCTCGCAATCAATGTTGCCGGCGGCCTGTGCGGCCGGGATGCCAGCCAGTGCGATCAATGCCAGGGAGAACTTCTTCATGCAGGTCCGCTCGTACTGAAGGGGTAACGAGCCGAATCTAGCAGCGCGCGCGTGTGGCGCGGATGATGCGTATCGCGCGCCTCCGGCATCCGTTCAGCCATCAACTGCGTTCCTGCAGGCTGAAGCTGTCCGCATCGAGCATCGCCGGGAAGCGCGCACGGTGCGCGGCCAGTGCCGCCGCCGAGATCGTGGTGGTGACCACCTGCTCGCGCTCGTGTACTTCCACCTGCGGCTGGCCGAGGAAATCGATCACGGCACTGTCGCCGGCGTAATGCAGTTCGTTGCCGTCCACACCGATCCGGTTGACCGCCGCCACATAGCAGAGGTTCTCGATCGCGCGCGCGCGCAGCAGCGTCTTCCAGGCATAGGCGCGGGCCGACGGCCAGTTGGCCACGAAAATCTGCAGATCGAAATCCAGCTGGTCGGCGCGCTCGACGTTGTAGCGGTTGCGGCAGAACACCGGGAAACGCAGGTCGTAGCAGACCTGCGGATTGATCCGCCAGCTTTTCCATTCCACGCACAGGCGCTCGCGGCCAGCGGCATAGCGTTCGTGCTCGCCGCCGTAACGGAACAGGTGGCGCTTGTCGTAGTACTCAAGCTCGCCCTCCGGCGTGGCCCACAGCAAGCGGTTGTAGACGCCCTCGCCCACCCGCAGCTGCACGCTGCCGGTGACCGCCGCGCCCAGCCGCACAGCCTGCTCGCGGATCCAGGCGACGGTGGGGCCGTCCATGCCCTCGGCCTTGTCGATGGCCTCGTTGGAGAAGCCACTGGTGAAGGTCTCCGGCAGGATCACCAGATCGGTCCGCCCGGCCAGCGGCGCCAGCAGCGCACCGTAATGCGCGCGATTGCCCGCCGGGTCGTGCCAGCGGGTGTCGCCCTGGATCAGGGAAATGCGCAGATCCTGCAGCCCGGTCACGGCACTCATCACAGGGCCCGCAGGCGTTCGATCGCCGCGTCCATCGTGGCGTCGTTCTTGGCAAAGCACAGGCGGACCAGGCGCTGGCCGGCCGGGGCGGTCTCATAGAACGGCGACAGCGGGATCGCCGCCACGCCCTGCTCGATGGTCAGCCATTTCACGAATTCGTGGTCTGGCAGATCGCTGACGGCCGAGTAATCCACCAGCTGGAAGTAGCCGCCCGGCACCGACAGGGGTGTCAGGCGCGTGGTCAGCAGCTGCTCGCGGAAGCGGTCGCGCTTGGCCTGGTAGAACGCGCCCAGCTCCAGATGGTGCTCGGGCTCATCGCGGATCATGGCAGCGAAACCGTATTGGGCCGGGCCGAAGCTGGTGAAGGTGTTGTACTGGTGCACTTTGCGGAACTCGGCGGTCATCGCCGGCGGCGCGATGGCATAACCGATCTTCCAGCCGGTGCAGTGGTAGGTCTTGCCGAAGCTGGAAATGACGAACGCGCGCGCGCGCAGTTCCGGATGGCGCAGCGAGGATTCGTGGCGACGACCGTCGTAGATGATGTGCTCGTACACCTCATCGGAAATCAGATAGATATCGGTACCGCGCAGCACATCGGCCAGCGCCTGCATGTCCTCGGCGGTCAGCATCGCGCCGGACGGGTTGTGCGGCGTGTTGACCATCAGCAGGCGGGTGCGCGGGGTGATCGCGGCACGCACGCGGTCCCAGTCGACCGCGAAGGTCTGCGGGTCCAGCGGCACGTGCACGGCCCGCGCGCCGGCCAGGTCGATCGCCGGCTCGTAGCAGTCGTAGGCCGGATCAAGCACGATCACTTCCTCGCCGGGGCGGACCACGGCGTGGATGGCGTTGAAGATCGCCTCGGTGGCGCCACTGGTGACGGTGATCTCGGTATCCGGATCCACCTGGGCGCCGTACAGATCCAGCGACTTCTGCGCGATGGCCTGGCGCAGCGGCGCCACGCCGGTCATCGGCGGGTACTGGTTGAGTCCGCCCTGCATCGCGGCGATGGTTTCATCGATCAGCCGCTGCGGTGCGGAGAAATCCGGGAACCCCTGGCCAAGGTTGACCGCGCCGTGTTCGGCGGCGAGCTGGGACATCACGGTGAAGATGGTGGTGCCCACCTTGGGCAGCTTGGTTTGCGGTTGCATCGGCAGCAGGGAAAGAACCGGGAGAACTCCCAGTGTACGCAAATCATCCCGCCCGTTCCCCCGATACAATGGCGGCCCATTCCGGTGCAAAGATCCCGCCCCTTGAACGCCCCTCCGTTGCTGGCCGCGCATGGCCTTGGCTTCAGTCGCAACGACGAACCCGTCTTCGGCCCGCTGGACCTGCACGTGGATGCCGGCGAAGCCCTGCTGGTGCAGGGCGACAACGGCGCCGGCAAGACCACCCTGCTGCGGGTGCTGGCCGGCCTGCTGCGCGCCGGCAGCGGCCAGGTCGAGATCGATGGCAAGCGCGCCGGGCACAAGGAGCGCGCCAACTACGTGGCCTACCTGAGCCACCTGCCCGCGCTGAAGCCGGACCTGGACACGCTGGAGAACCTGCATTTCCTGTGCGGGCTGCACGGCCGCCGCGCCCGCCAGATGCCCGGCAACGCGCTGGCGATCGTCGGCCTGGCCGGCTATGAGGACACCTTGGTGCGGCAGCTGTCGGCCGGGCAGAAGCGCCGCCTGGCACTGGCCCGCATCTGGCTCTCGCCCGCGCCGCTATGGCTGCTTGACGAGCCGTACGCCAATCTCGATCTGGACGGCATCAACCTGGTGAACCGCATGATTTCCGCGCACCTGCGCAGCGGCGGTGCCGCCCTGGTCACCACCCACGGCGCGTATGCCGCGCCACCGGTGCGTACGCGCCTGCTGACCCTGGGAGCGGCGGCATGATCGCCCCGGGTACCGAACCGGGTCTGTGGCAGACCGCACGGGCGCTGGTCGGCCGCGACATGCGCCTGCTCTGGCGCCGCCGCGGCGATGCGTTGCAGCCCTTGCTGTTCGCGTTGCTGGTGGTGGTGCTGTTCGCATTGGCACTGGGCCGCGACCCCGAGGCGATGGCACGCGTCGCCGCCGCCGTGATGTGGCTGGCGGTGCTGCTGGCCGGCCAACTGGCCCTGGATTCACTGTTCCGCAGCGACGCCGAAGATGGCTCGCTGGAGCAATGGCTGCTGGCCCCGGTGCCGCTGGCCTGGCTGGTGCTGGTGAGGGTGCTGGTGCACTGGCTCACCACCGCCCTGCCGCTGATCGTGATGTCGCCGCTGCTGGCGGAAATGCTGCATCTGCCGCATGACCAGCTGCCGATGTTGCTGGCATCGTTGCTGCTGGGAACGCCGCTGCTGAGCCTGATCGGCGGGGTGGTCGCCGCGCTGACGGTCGGCATCCGGCGCTCTGGTATTCTCGTGGCGCTGCTGGCCCTGCCGCTGTATGTGCCGGTGCTGGTGTTCGGCGCGGGCAGTGTGGCGGCGGTCGCCCGCGGCCAGGACCCGATCGGCGCGCTGCTGATGCTGGGCGCCGGGCTGGTGGTGGCGTTGGTGCTGGCCCCGCTGGCGACGGCCGCGGCGATCCGCATCTCGCTGAGTTGAGCGGTATGGCGTACTGTCGGTGGCGTGCGCTGCGTTGTGAGCGTCACCTGCCTCCGCGTCATCCGTTACCGAGCCACTCCACGTCCGTTCCATCGTCGCCCTTCGTTGGATAGCCACTGCCGCATGCACCCGATCGTCCGCTGGTTCCACCAACTCGGTTCGCCGCCCACCTTCGACCGCTTTGCCGCGCGCTGGTCGCGGGTGTTCTACCTGGCGGCGGTGCCGGTGCTGCTGGTCGGCATCTGGCAGGCGCTGGCCGTGGTGCCGGCCGATTCCAAGCAGCTGGACAGCTTCCGGATTCTCTACATCCACGTGCCGAGCGCGTGGATGAGCCTGTTCGTGTTCGCGCTGATGGCGCTGTACGCGGCGATCGCGCTGATCTGGCGGATCAAGACCTGCGAAATCCTGGCAATGGCCTGTGCCCCGCTCGGCGCTGGCTTCACCCTGATCACCCTGCTCACCGGCAGCATCTGGGGCAAGCCGACCTGGGGCACATGGTGGGACTGGGACCCGCGCATGACCACCGAGCTGATCCTGCTGTTCCTGTACCTGGGCGTGATCGGCCTGTACCACGCCATCGAGGACCGCCGCAGCGCCGCGCGCGCAGCGGGCCTGCTGGCCATCGTCGGGGTGAGCCTGCTCCCGGTGATCCGCTATTCCGTGGAATGGTGGGGCAGCCTGCACCAGGGCCAGACCATCCGCCTGTTCGGCGCGTCCACGCTGGATGCCAGCATGGCACTGCCACTGTGGCTGATGGTGATCGGCACCAAGCTGTGGTTCGCCGGCTCGCTGCTGGCCAAGGCCCGCGCCGACAACCTGCTGCGCGAGGCCGGCAAGGCCTGGGTCGCCGCTGGCACCCGTGCCCCGCTGGAGGACAGCCGCCCGTGACCCATCTGCCTTATGTGATCGCCGCCTACGCGGTGTTCGTGCTGGTACTCGGCAGCGATGCCATCGGCTCCTGGCTGCGCCTGCGCTGGGCGCGCCGCCTGGCCGCGCGCCGCCAGCAGCGCCAGCAGGCCCGCACTGCAGCAGGCAGCGCACCGCCGCTGGCGCCGGAGCTGACCCGATGAATCCGGTCCGGCGTCGTCGCCTGCTCTGGGTGATGCTGCTGGTGCTCGCCTCCGGCCTGGCGACCGCGCTGGTCGCGATGGCCCTGCAGCGCAATATCGCCTACCTCTATACCCCCTCCGAAGTGCTGCGCGGCGATGCCGGCGATCACGCCCGGTTCCGCCTGGGCGGCATGGTGGTCAAAGGGTCGCTGCAGCGCGCGCCCGGTTCGCTGGATGCGCACTTCGTGGTCACCGATGGTGACGCGACCCTGCCGGTGATCACCTCGCGGATCCTCCCGGACCTGTTCGCCGAAGGCACTGCCGTGGTCGCCACCGGGCGCCTGCAGGACGGCCGTTTCGTTGCCGAAGAAGTGCTGGCCAAGCACGACGAGACCTACATGCCCAAGGAAGTGGCCGACAAGATGGGGCAGGCGCATATCAAACACGATGTGCCCGTGCCGGCGCCGGAGACGTACTGAGTGCTGCCGGAACTGGGGCAGATCCTGCTGGTCACCGCACTGTTGATGGCCGTGCTGCAGACCGTACTGCCGCTGTGGGGCGCCCATCGTGGCCGCGCCGCGTGGATGGCGGTGGCGCGACCGGCGGCCTACGCGCAGCTGGCGCTGCTGCTTGGGGCGTTCGGCGTGCTGACAGCGGCGTTCGTCACCCAGGATTTCTCGGTGCGCTATGTGGCGGAGAATTCCAACTCGCTGCTGCCACTGGCCTACCGCTACTCGGCGGTGTGGGGCGCGCATGAAGGCTCCCTGCTGCTGTGGGCGCTGGTGCTGGCGCTGTGGTGCGGCGCCGTCGCGCTGTGGTCCAAACGCCTGCCGGCCGAGGTGTCCGCCCGCGTACTGGGCGTGCTTGGCATCATCAGCATCGGCTTTCTCGCCTTCCTGATCTTCACCTCCAACCCGTTCGCGCGGCTGCTCCCGGCGCCGCTGGAAGGACGCGACCTCAATCCGCTGCTGCAGGATCCCGGGCTGATCATCCACCCGCCGATGCTGTACATCGGGTACGTGGGCTTCGCGGTGCCGTTCGCGTTCGCGATCGCCGCGCTGCTGGAAGGGCGCGTGGATGCGCGCTGGCTGCGCTGGACCCGGCCGTGGACCAATGTGGCCTGGGGCTTTCTGACCATCGGCATCGCACTGGGCAGCTGGTGGGCGTATTACGAACTGGGCTGGGGCGGCTGGTGGTTCTGGGATCCGGTCGAGAACGCCAGCTTCATGCCGTGGCTGGCCGGTGCGGCACTGATTCATTCGCAGGCGGTTACCGAGAAACGCGGCAGCTTCGCCAGCTGGACGCTGCTGCTGGCCATCGCCGCGTTCGCACTGTCGCTGCTCGGCACCTTCCTGGTGCGCTCGGGCGTGCTGACCAGCGTGCACTCGTTCGCGGCCGATCCCTCGCGCGGCACCTTCATCCTGATCTTCCTGGCGCTGGTGATCGGCGGCGCGCTGCTGCTGTACGCGCTGCGGGCTGGCGCGCTGACCAGCGAGGATCCGCGCCGCGGCTTCCTGCCGACCTCGCGCGAGACCCTGCTGCTGGCCAACAACCTGCTGCTGGCCGCCGCCTGCGGCATGGTCCTGCTCGGCACGCTGTATCCGCTGCTGGCCGATGCGTTGGGCCTGGGCAAGGTCTCGGTCGGGCCGCCCTACTTCGGCACGCTGTTCGTGGTGTTGATGGCGCCGCTGGTGGCGCTGCTGCCGTTCGGGCCGCTGGTCAACTGGCAGCGCGACCAGGCCTCGCGGCGGTTGGCGATGCTGGCACCGTGGGCCGGGCTGGCGCTGCTGCTGGGCGTGATCGCGTACTTCATGGCACCGCAGGGCGCGTTGAAGACCGCTGCCGGCGTGACCGGTGCGGCCTGGGTCGCGTTCGGTACCGGGCGCTTCGTGTGGACCCGCCTGCGCGGCAACGGCAGGTTCACTGCCGAGATGATCGGCATGCTGCTGGCCCATGGCGGCGTGGCCGTGTTCCTGGCCGGCGCACTGCTGGTGGAAGCGTTGAACGTGCAGCGCGAAGTCGCGCTCGCCCCCGGGCAGTCGCTGGTGGTCGGCACCTACGAAGTGCGCTTCGAAGGCGTGGACCATCAGCAAGGCCCGAACTACGTCGCCGATCGCGGCCACCTGCGCGTGTTCCAGCACGACCGCCAGTTGGCGCTGCTGCATCCGGAAAAACGCCTGTACGCCAGTGGCGGGCAGGTGATGACCGAGGCCGGCATCCACGCCCGCCTCAACGGCGATGTTTACGTGGCACTCGGCGAATCGCTGGGCAACAATGCATGGGCCGTGCGCGTGCACATCAAACCGTTCGTCCGCTGGGTCTGGCTGGGCGCGCTGCTGATGGCACTGGGTGGCTTCGTCACCGCCGCCGATCGTCGTTTCCGTCGTCCCTAGGAGTTTCCCGTGTCCGATCCCCGCCCCGCCTCCCGCCCGCTGCCGCCCGTGGCCATCGTCATCGGGGTGCTGTTCTTCTTCGGGCTGCTGGGGCTGATGATCTACGGGGTGATGAAATCCGGCGCGCCGGACCGCGATGTCCTGCCCTCGGCACTGATCGGCAAGCCCGCACCGGCCTTCGAGCTGCCGGTGCTGCACGACCCGCACATCAAGGTCAGCAGCGCTGAACTGCGCGGCGCCCCCTACGTGCTCAACGTGTGGGGCAGCTGGTGCGCGGCCTGCCGCGATGAACACCCGATCCTGACCAGGTTCGCCGAAACCAAGCGCGTGCGCGTGATCGGCTACAACTGGAAGGACGAGCCGGCCGATGCCCTGCGCTGGCTGGAACAGCTGGGCAATCCGTTCGTGCTGGTGCTGAGCGACATCGAAGGCCGCACCGCGATCGACTGGGGCGTCACCGCCGCGCCGGAGACCTTCCTGGTCGATGCCAGTGGCGTGGTGCGCTGGAAGTACAGTGGCGCGCTCAGCCAGCGCGTGATCGATACCCAGCTGATCCCGGAACTGGAAAAGGTGGAGCGTGCCAATGCCCAGCCGCAGCTGCCCGCCTCGCCGTAAGCGCAGGATCCACGGGCCCGGCGCGGCGCTGCTCGCGCTGTCGCTCGCCATGGCCTCGCCGGTGATGGCGCAGGCCGTCTCCGACCCGACTCCGTTGCAGTACCGCGATGCCGCCGAGGAAGCCCGCTTCCACGCGCTGGCCGCCGAGCTGCGCTGCGTGCAGTGCCAGAACCAGTCGCTGGCCGATTCCAATGCGCAGATCGCGCACGACCTGCGCCGCGAAGTGCTGGTGCTGATGCAGCAGGGCAACAGCGATGCGCAGATCAAGCAGTTCCTGGTCGATCGCTATGGCGAGTTCGTGCTGTACCGGCCGCCGATGGAAGCACGCAATGCGCTGCTCTGGTTCGGGCCGCCGGTGGCGCTGCTGCTCGGCGCGGGCGTGCTGGTCTGGGTGGTGCGCCGTCGCAGCCGCGGGATCGAACCGATGGACAAGAGCGAGGAGCGCTGGTGAGCCTTTGGATGGCCCTGAGTGCCGCGGTCGTCGCCGCTGCCGTGGCGGCACGCGTGCTGTGGCCGCTGCGTGCAGGCGGCCAACGCCGCCCCTTCGTGATCGCGATGCTGGCCCTTGGGTTGGCCGGTGGCGCGCTGTACCTGCTGGTCGGCACGCCGGATGCCGCCGAGCGGACGGCGGCCAGCGACGAGCCTGCCACGCTGGAGGATGGCGTGCAGGCGCTGCAACAGGCGCTGGCGAAAGACCCGCAGCGCGCCGATGGCTGGGCTCTGCTTGGCCGCTCGCAGCTGGCCCTGGGCAAGCTGGCCGAGGCCACGGCCGCGTTTGACCGCGCGGTGCAACTCGCCCCGGACGACCCCGGCGTGCTGGTCGAAGCGGCGCAGGCGCGCGCACAGGCCGCGCCGGGCAAACAATTCGATGACCAGGCCCTGCAATGGCTGCGTCACGCCAACGCACTCGCGCCGGAGAGCGAACGCGCCGGCTGGCTGATCGGCATTGCCCTGCGCCAGCGCGGGCAGGACGCCGAAGCGGCGGCCGCCTGGGAAGCGCTTCTGCCACGCCTGGAGCCGGGCGCGGCGCGCGCGTTGCGCGAGCAGATCGCCATCGCCCGCGGCACTGCCGGGCTGCCGCCCATGACCGGAACCTCCGTCCCTGCGGCGGCGGGCAACCACGCCCTCACGGTGCAGGTCCGGTTCGCACCCGGAACCACGTTGGATCCCGCGTTGGCCAACGCGAGCGTGTTCGTGATCGCGCGCGCACCCGATGGCCCGCCGATGCCGATCGCGGTGCAGAAGCATCCGGCCAGCCAGGTGCCGCTGCTGGTCACCCTTGGCGATGGCGACAGCCCGATGCCGACCAGCACGCTCTCGCAGGTGCAGGAGGTTGAGGTCATTGCGCGGCTGTCGCGTTCGGGCCAGGCCAACCGCCAGCCGGACGATCTGGAAACCACGCCGGTACGGGTGCGTCTGCCGCATGCCGGGCCGGTGCCCCTGGTGTTTGATCGCCCATGACCGATGCGCGGCCGCGACGCAGCGTGCCGCTCACCACTACGGCGCCATCGCGGCGCCCGGCTAAACTGCGCGCATGACTGAATTCATTCCCCCCGGCACCCGTTATCACGCCCTGCCCTCGCCGTTCGCGTTCAAGCGCGGCGGTGAACTGCGCGGTGCGCACGTTGCCTACGAAACCTGGGGCACGCTCGCGGCCGATGCCGGCAATGCAGTATTGATCGTCACCGGGCTCTCGCCCGATGCGCATGCCGCGGCCAACGCCGACAACCCGGCCGCCGGCTGGTGGGAGGCGATGGTTGGCCCAGGCAAGCCGATCGATACCGACCGCTGGTTCGTGATCTGCGTGAACTCGCTGGGCAGCTGCAAAGGCTCCACCGGGCCGGCCAGTCTCGATCCGGCGACGGGCGAACTGTATGGCCTGCGCTTCCCCGAACTGTCCATCGAAGATGGCGCGCGGGCGGCGGTGGAGGTGGTGCGCGCCTTGGGCGTGACCGAGCTGGCCTGCGTGATCGGCAACTCGATGGGCGGGATGACCGCGTTGGCCCTGCTGATGCTGCACCCGGGCCTCGCGCGCAGCCATATCAATATTTCCGGCAGTGCCCAGGCGCTGCCGTTCTCCATCGCGATCCGCTCGCTGCAACGCGAGGCGATCCGGCTTGATCCGCAGTGGAATGGCGGGCGCTATACCGACCAGGCCTACCCGGAATCGGGCATGCGCATGGCCCGCAAGCTCGGCGTGATCACCTATCGCTCCGCGCTGGAATGGGATGGCCGCTTCGGCCGCGTACGGTTGGATTCGGACCAGGCCGATGACGATCCGTTCGGCCTGGAGTTCCAGGTCGAAAGCTACCTGGAAGGCCATGCCCGCCGTTTCGTGCGCTTCTTCGATCCCAACTGCTATCTGTACCTGAGCCGCTCGATGGACTGGTTCGACCTGGCCGAATACGCCGACGGCGACGTGATGGCGGGGCTGGCCCGCATCCGGGTGGGCAAGGCACTGGCGATCGGCGCCAACACCGACATCCTGTTCCCGGTGCAGCAGCAACAGCAGATCGCCGAGGGCCTGCGCGCCGGCGGTGCCGATGCGCAGTTCATCGGGCTGGATTCGCCGCAGGGGCACGATGCGTTCCTGGTGGATGTCGCGCGGTTCGGGCCGGCGGTCAGCGGTTTCCTGTCTTCACTCTGAGTTTACCCATGCGCCTTCAAGGAAAGATCAGCGAGTGGAACGAGGCGCGCGGATTCGGCTTCGTGCACCCCAATGGCGGCGGCGAGCGATGCTTCGTACATATCCGCGCATTCTCGGCACGCGATCGACGCCCGGTACTGGGCGATGTAATCACCTATGACATTCAGACCGATGCGCAGGGGCGCCGCAACGCGGGCGCGGTGCGGTTTGCGCTGGACCGCGATGGGGGCCGCCCTGCTGCACGCGCTGCGGTGCGGGGTGCGGGGCCGGATCGATTGCCACGTACGGCCATCGCGCTGGTGTTCCTCGCAGGCCTCATTGCCGTGGCGATGTGGCAGCACTGGCCGACGTGGGTACCGGGTGCCTACCTCGCCCTGAGCGTGGTGACATACCTCTGGTATTGGCATGACAAATCCGCCGCCCGGAATGATCGCCAGCGCACACCGGAAAGCACGCTGCAGGGCCTGGCCCTGCTGGGCGGTTGGCCGGGTGCGTTGATGGCGCAGGCCGTGCTGCGCCACAAGAACCGCAAGGCCTCCTTCCAGCGAGTGTTCTGGGTGGCGGTAGTGATCAACATAACGGCGCTGGGCTGGCTGATCCACAACGGCAGCATCCCAGGGTAGATCCACGCCATGCGTGGATGCTTTACACGCTGCGTGCGGATCGCCCTCGCCGCTACCCTTCCAACCGCCCATCCCGCAAACGATAGCTGCGATGCACGATGCCCTCCGGCAGTTCGTCGTGGGTGATCATCAACAGACTGCGGTTGCCCAGCGCCGCCACCATGTCCTGCAGCAGCGCATGCGCGGTATCCACATCCAGGCCTTCGGTGGGCTCATCCAGCAACAGGATCGGTGCGTCACGCAGCAGCGCGCGCGCCAGCGCCAGGCGCCGTGCCTGCCCGGCTGACATGGTCGCGCCGTTCTCGCCCACCCACGCCGCCAACCCACCGATCTGCTCGGCCCACGCGTGCAGACGGACCTCCGCCAGTACCTGCCACAGTCGTGCATCGCTGGCCTGTGCATCGCCGAGCCGCAGGTTGTCCGCCACGGTGCCAGCGAACACCGGCGCGTTCTGCGGGAGCCAGGCGATCTGACGGTGCCAGTCGGCCTGCGCGACACTGCGGATATCCGCATCGCCGTAACGCACGCTGCCGGCCTCCGGATCCCATAGTCGCAGCAGCAGCGAGGACAGCGTGGTCTTGCCACTGCCGCTGTCACCGCGGATCGCGATCCGTTCGCCCGGTGCGAGTTCCAGTTGCACATGGTCCAGCAACACGCGCGCCTGGCCGGGCCAACGGAACACCACGTGATCGAATCGCAGCGTTGCGGGCACGGATGGCACGGCCAGCGGCGCGTCGGGCTCGACCACGCCCGGCGCCTGATCCACGATCGCCTCCAGCCGCACCGCGGCGACGCGGCCGGACAACCACGATTGCCAGGCCAGCCCGATCCCGGCCCACAGCTCCAGCAGTGCGACGGTCAGAAACACCAGTGCCGCCGCCAGCGCGGCATCCACGCTGCCACGCTCGAACGCATGCAGGGCCAGCCACAGCATCGCCACCAAGCCACCCGCGCCACACAGACCATGCAGCGCATTGCCACTGATCAAGCGCCAGCGGCGACGTTTGTCACGCGACTTCAGCTGTTTGGCTGCCACCAGCACGCGCTGGTTCCAATGCTCGCGCGCCTGCAGCGCAGCAAGATCGGCCGCGCCTTCCAGCCCTTCGAAGGATTGGGTACGCAGCTGCGCACGGTGCAGCGCGCGGTCGCGCTCCTGGTCGGCCGCGCCACGCACGGTCAGCCACGGCACGCCCACCCCGATCAGCAAGGCGAGCACCGCCAGCAGACCGGCCGCCGGCAGATAGATGATGCCGGCCGACACCACCGCGACCAGCGAGACGCCGCCCAGCGCCAGCAGCGGGCCGATCGCGCGCACCAACAGGCCATCGACCTCGCCGATGTCCGACATCAGCCGCGCCAGCAGTTCACCGGTGCGTACACCGGCCAAGCGCGCCGGTGCGAGTGGCAGCGCGCGACGGAAGAACCACACGCGCAGATCGCGTGCGATGCGCAGGGTGACATCGTGGCCGACCAGTTTTTCGAAGTAGCGCGACACGATGCGCGCCATGGTCAGCCCGCGGATGCCCGCCGAGGGCGAGAAGAAGTTGAAGCCGTTGCCGAGCCCGGCCGCGCCGGCCAGGGCGGCGGCAGTGAGGAAACCACCGGACAACCCGAGCAGCGCGGTGCCAGCCAGCATCGTCGTCCACAGCAGCAGCACAGTCAGCAGCAGGCGGCCGCGGTGCCGGGCGAACACACCCTTCAGCGAATCGATGTGCGCCGCCTTCATGGCGTTACCTCCGAGGCCAGGCGCGCGCCGCCGGCGGTCAAGGTCAGGCGGGTATCGGCCCAGCGCATCGCGGTCTCGCTGTGGGTGGCGATCACCACGCTGCGCCCACGCGCGAAGGCGGCCAGGGTACGCAGCAGATCGGCTTCGGTATCGGGATCGAGGAAAGCGGTCGGCTCGTCGAGCAGCAGCAGCTGTGGATCGCGCAGCAGCAGCCGGGCCAGGCCGATGCGGCGCGCTTCGCCACCGGACAATCCGAAGCCGCGCTCACCGATCACGGTGTCCAGCCCCTGTGGGAGTGCGGCGGCAAACCGCATTACCTGGGCGGCCTCGGCCACGGCGCGCAGGTGCGCATCGGTCGCGCCGGGTGCGGCCAGGCGCAGGTTGTCGGCGATCGTGCCGTGGAACAGATAGGGGCGCTGCCCGGCGTAGCCCACGTCCAACCCGGGGCGCAGCACGATGCTGCCCTCGCGCGGGGGCAACCAGCCGGCCAGCGCTTCCAGCAACGTGCTCTTGCCACTGCCGCTGGGGCCGACCAGCGCCACGCGCTGCCCCGGCTCGATCTGGAACGAGAGCTGCTGCACCACATCGTGATGCGCACCCAGTGGTCGCAGGCTCACCCCGCGTACCACCACCGGCGGCGCGTGCTGTTCCAGCAGTTCCGGAGCACGTGCGGTGGCCGGCGATGCCTCCTCGGCCACGGGTGCGTCCGGCAACTCGCCAAGCAGACGCTCCACTTCGGCCGCCGCGGCCAGGGCGTTGGCGCGATCGTGGTAGTGCGCGGCCAAGCGCCGCAGCGGTGCATAGAACTCCGGTGCCAGCAGCAGGCAGAACATGCCCACGCCCAGCGTCGGCACCTGCGCATGCAACGACATCAGGCCGAGATAGCTCAGGCCCAGATACAACGCGACCATCGCCACGCTGACCGACGCGAAGAACTCCAGCACTGTCGAAGAGAGGAAGGCGATCCGCAGCACTTTCAAGGTGCGCTCACGCACGCCTTCGGCCGCCGTGGCCACACCGTCCAGCTCGGCCTCGCCCCGCCCGTACAGGCGCAGCAGGCCGAGCCCCTTGATGCGATCAGCGAAGTGGCCGCTCATCCGCGCCAGTTCGCCCAGCTGCGCGCGGCCGGCGGCTTCAGCGCCCCAACCGACCAGCATCATGAAGAACGGCACCAGCGGCGCGGTGAACAAGAGAATCAGCGCGATCACCCAATCGGTCCAGGCCACGGCGATGGCGATCAGCAGCGGAACCACCACCACTTCGATGCGGACCGGCTGGTAACCGGCGTAATAATTCTCGATCGCATCGGCATGGGCGAGCATCAGTTCGCCGAGTTCGCCGGTGCGTTGCTGGCGCAGCCACAGGGGCCCGCGCCCCAGCAGCCGCTGATAAACCCGTTCACGCAGCGCCAGCCGCGCCGCATCGGCGACCTCACCGGCCGCCGCCTGGGTCGCACTCCCCAACAGGGTGCGGATGCCCAGCACCGCCAGCAAGCCCAGCAGCACGGGCGTGGCGTCGGCCAGGGGGCGGTGATCGACCAGCACCGCCTGGATCAACCAGGCGATGGCGGCCGCCTGCCCGATCAGCAGGGCGCCGGACAGGCAGATGCAGATCGCCGCCAAGCGCTGCTTGCCGCGGGCGGCCGCCGCCAGCCCACCCAGCCAGTGCAGGCGACGGCGGCGCAGGGCGGTTGTCTCAACAATGGTCGCGTCGGGGGGTATGCTCAAAACAAGTCACTGGCGGCCACAGGGAGGTTCCGTCGATTGTAGTAGGTGCTGGCCCCGCCCCCGTGCGGCCAGCGGTCGCAGGGGCGGGATGGCCTACGATCCCCGTGCGAGTGCGTTTGTACATTGATCTGAATCAAGGCTGTTTGAAGTTGCTGGTCACAGAATTCACCCCGTAGACCCCCCTTCCCGCCACCTGAAACGGCAAAACCCAACGAGGTAGCCAGGCCATGATTGATCAGACAGTCGTAGAACTGTCGCGGCTGCAATTCGCTCTGACCGCGATGTACCACTTCCTTTTCGTTCCCCTCACGCTTGGCCTGTCCTTCATGGTGGCCATCATGGAGAGCGTCTACGTCATGACCCGCAAACAGGTCTGGCGCCAGATGACGCTGTTCTGGGGCACGTTGTTCGGCATCAACTTCGCCATCGGCGTCGCCACCGGCATCGTGATGGAATTCCAGTTCGGCATGAACTGGTCGTATTACAGCCATTACGTCGGCGATATCTTCGGCGCACCGCTGGCGATCGAAGGCCTGATGGCGTTCTTCCTGGAAGCGACCTTCATCGGTCTGTTCTTCTTCGGCTGGAAGCGCCTGAGCCCGGTCAAGCACCTCACCGTGACCTGGCTGATGGCCCTGGGCACCAACCTCTCGGCGGTGTGGATCCTGATCGCCAACGGCTGGATGCAGAACCCGACCGGCGCGATCTTCAACCCGGAAACGATGCGCATGGAGGTGGTGGATTTCGCCGCCGTGCTGTTCAACCCGGTGGCCCAGGCCAAGTTCGTGCACACGGTCAGCGCCGGCTACGTGACCGGTGCGGTGTTCGTGATGTCGATCAGCGCCCTGTTCCTGCTGCGCAACAAGCACAAGGACATGGCACGCCGCTCCTTCGCGGTGGCGGCCGCCTTCGGCCTGCTGTCCTCGCTGTCGGTGGTGGTGCTGGGTGACGAAAGCGGCTATGCCGCCAGCGAACACCAGAAGATGAAGCTGGCCGCGATCGAAGCGATGTGGGAAACCGAGCGTGCGCCGGCCGACTTCACCGCCTTCGGCATTCCGAACCAGACCACCCAGCAGAACGATTACGCGATCAAGATCCCTTACCTGATGGGCCTGATCGCCACCCGTTCGCTGGACCAGCCGATCCCGGGCATCCTGGAGCTGGTGGAACGCGCCGAGAACCGCATCCGCGGCGGCCAGCTGGCCTACGGTGCGCTGGAGCGCGTGCGCAAGGACAAGAACGACGTCGAAGCGCGCGAGATGTTCGACCGCCATTGGCAGGATCTGGGCCACGGCCTGCTGCTCAAGCGCTATCGCGAGGACATCCTCAACGCCACCCCGGAAGAAATCTCCAAGGCCGCGATGGATACCGTGCCGCGGGTCGCCCCGCTGTTCTGGACCTTCCGCATCATGGCCGGGCTGGGCTTCTACCTGATCGCCTTCTTCGCACTGGCCTTCTACTACTCGTGCCGCCACAACTTCCAGGACAAGCGCTGGTTCCTCAAGCTTGCCCTGTGGTCGCTGCCGGCGCCGTGGATCGCGATCGAATGCGGTTGGTTCGTGGCCGAGTACGGTCGCCAGCCGTGGGCGGTGGACGGCGTGCTGCCGACCTTCTACGCCGCCTCGGGCCTGGCCCTGCATGAAATCCTGACCACGCTGGCCGTGTTCACCGCGCTGTACACGGTGCTGTTGATCATCGAAGTGAAGCTGATGCTCAAGGCGATCCGCAAGGGCCCGGACGACATCCTGCCGTCGCTGCAGGCTGCAGCCACGTCCCTTTCCCCCAATGCCGCTGCGCCGACCCACGGTCGGGCGTAAGGCAGGAGAACCCAGATGGAATTCATTGGACTCGATTACACCACGCTCCGCGTGATCTGGTGGCTGCTGCTCGGCATCCTGCTGATCGCCTGGGCGGTGATGGACGGTTTCGACCTCGGCGTTGGCACGTTGCTGCCGTTCGTGGCCAGGACCGATGACGAACGCCGGCTGGTGATCAACACCGTCGGCCCGGTATGGGAAGGCAACCAGGTGTGGCTGGTGCTCGGTGGCGGTGCGATCTTCGCCGCCTGGCCGCCGCTGTACGCGGTCAGCTTCTCCGGCTTCTACCTGGCGGTGTTCCTGATGCTGTTCGGGCTGATCCTGCGCCCGGTCGCCTTCAAGTACCGCAGCAAGATGCCCGGCAAGCGCTGGCGCGAGAACTGGGACCGTGCGCTGTTCGTCGGCGGCCTGCTGCCGGCACTGATCGCCGGCGTGGCGGTGGGCAATGTGCTGGTCGGCGTGCCGTTCCACTTCGATGACAGCATGCGCATCTTCTACACCGGCACCCTGATCGGCCTGCTCAACCCGTTCGCGCTGGTGGCGGGGTTGGTCAGCGTGGCGATGGTGGTCTCGCACGGTGCCGCGATGCTGGTGCTCAAGACCGATGGCCCGGTGGCCGAGCGCTCGGCCCGCTACGGCAGCGTCGCGGCGGTGCTGACCTTCGTGCTGTTCGCCCTGGCCGGCGTCTGGGTGGCCTTCGGCCTGCCGGGCTACCAGATCACCTCGCAGGTGGTGACCGATGGCCCGACCAACCCGCTGCTCAAGACCGCGGCCGTCGGTGCGGTGGCCGGTGGCTGGCTGCGCAACTACCAGAGCATGCCGCTGACCCTGCTGGCCCCGATCCTCGGGCTGGTGGGTGCGCTGGCCAGCGCGGTACTGCTGCGGGCCCGCCGTGGTGGCCTGGCGTTCCTTGCCTCGGGGGCGTCGATCGCCGGCATCATCCTGACCGTCGGTTTTGCGATTTTCCCGTTCCTGCTGCCCTCCTCCAGTCAGCCGGGCTCCAGCCTGACCGTCTGGGACAGCTCCTCCAGCCACCTGACCCTGGGGATCATGCTGATCGCCACGGCCATCTTCCTGCCGATCATCATCGCCTACACCTCCTGGGTCTACCGCGTGATGAAGGGCAAGACCACGGCCGAAGAGATGGGCGACAACCCCAACGCTTACTGACGCGCCCCACGGCGCCATAGGAGACTTACCATGTGGTACTTCGCTTGGATTCTGGGTGCAGGGCTGGCTTCGGTCGTGGCCATTCTCAACGGCATGTGGTTCGAAGCCCGCGAGCAGAGCCGTACGGATCACGAAGAAGGCTAAAAAAAGGTTGCCGATCGGGTCTTCACACCGTATCCTTGTCGGCTCCTTCGGGGTGTAGCTCAGTCTGGTAGAGCGCTACGTTCGGGACGTAGAGGTCGCAGGTTCGAATCCTGTCTCCCCGACCACTTCGGTGGTCGTATTGAAGCCTGGGAACACGTTTCCAGGCTTCTTTATCAAGGGCCGTGGCAACACGGCACCGAAGGCGAAAAACGCGATCCCCCCTTGCCGCCGACCGGCGGGATCGATACAATAGGCGGCTCCTTACGGGGTGTAGCTCAGTCTGGTAGAGCGCTACGTTCGGGACGTAGAGGTCGCAGGTTCGAATCCTGTCTCCCCGACCATCTGATGGTCACAATCAAGCCTGGAAGACGTCACTGTCCTCCGGGTTTTTTTGTGTCTGGCGATTGGCAGGCCGGGTAGCGGCTGCGGATCTCCCCTCCGCAGCTGCCGGTGTAGCGGTAGCCCTTCCCCAGCATGCACCGTTGTGCCGCGTAGAGCTTGTCGCGTGAAAGATGGGCGGTTTCCTCACCCGTGGCACCTTGCCGGTCTGGGGAGATGTTCCCGCTGCGTTGGCCGCCGCAGGCCTGCCAGTCCGTATCACGCACCAGGGCACCTGCGTCCGGCCTGCTCCAGTCGTGGCCCGGCGGCACCAGCTGCCGGGTTGCGGCAGGGTTTCCATTCATCCACATCCCACCTGCACCACAGGCGGTCAGCCCGAACAGCATGCCGAGCACCACCGTCGCACGACCGGTGTGCCGTTTGGCGGGATGCTTGCGACAGATGAACCCCCTACGGACGAACAGCAGTGTCATGCGCATCGTATTCACTCCACCGGAAACCCACGACGCACGAACTCGAACCCCTCGCCGGCCATGCATGCATCATGGAGCTGGCCCAGCCGAGCGGCGATCTCTTTGCGCCGCTTCTTCTGTGCCGAGGTACGTTCGGCATGCCAGATCTTCGTGATCACGGCGCTCTCCTTGAGAAGCCCAACGTACTCGTCGGTGTTGCGCAGGTGCTGGCTGCATTGCTGCCGGGCCAGGTCCGCGTCGGCCTTGCTCGCCCCCGCCTTGCGCCAGTACTGCCGCGTCGGCATGACACGAACGGAACCCGCCGGAACAGGCCCCATGTCCGTCACCGCCACCTGCCCCGGTACAGCGGGAGTGCTGGCACAGCCTGCAACCGCGAAAAGTACGATCGCCATCAGCATCGATATACGTCTGACCCTCCGGCTCGCGCGAGGGTGCTCATGCGCCGTCCGCCGATCCCAGGGAGCAGGTGCAGCGGTGAACGCAACGCCACGAGGTCGCCGCACGTTCATCGCGACTGGCAGGCGGGGAATCGACTCGCAGTATCCCCTGAGCATGTCCCGGTGTATCGGTATCCCTTTTGCATCATGCAGCGCTGGACGTCGTCATTCTTCCGGGTGAGGCGCTGCACGGTTTCGGGACCGTTGCCGCCCTGCTGATCGATGCCGACGTTGCCGTTCGCCATGCCGCCGCATGCCACCCACGCCGCCCCCAGTTGCGAGGCATCTGCCGTGCCCGCGGCCCAGCTGTCGCGCTGCGAAGGGGGATTGGCCAAGGCGTCGTGGGTTTTCTTGTCACAGTAGGCGCGCGGCGTCTGCGGGCCGCATAAGCGCCCGTTGCCCGCGGTGCAGCCCGTCATGACCGCTACCGCCATCAGCAGACCGAACCCCGTACAGCTTCGCCTTCGAACCTGCTTCATGCGCTTCGTCCAGGATGTCCGCAGACGCCTTACTTCTGGCATGCGGGATATTGACTGCGTATATCGCCTTCGCAGGAGCCCGTGTATTGATACCCGCGGGACATCATGCAACGCTGCATGTCGTCGAACTTGCGGCTCATCGCCTGCTGGATCACCGCAGAGCTCGATCCATCCGACGTGGCGACGTTGTAACCGCCGCTGTCCGCCCCGCCACAACCGAGCCAGTCCGCACTGCGGGCCGCGGGGTCATTGCCTGCTTTCTGCCAATGATCGCGCGGTGGAACGATGTTCCTGCCCACGGACGGATCTCCATTCATCCACATACCGCCGATGCCACAACTGGCGAGCATCAACGTTACACAGGCAAGTAGGAGCCTGTTTCCTGCACGCGGGGAACTCATGCTGACGTACCTTTTCTTTGAGGGATTGAGGAGGGATGTCATCGACTGGCACCGGCAAGAATGGAGATCGCGGACCAGACCTGGGGCGGCAGCGCCTTCGCCATTGCGAAGGGAGCCGCCACGGGAATCGCGACGACGGTCCAGCCTTCGTGGAAGGTGGACAGCGCCCATGGACGGCCACGACGTGCATTCCCCTGCTCATCGTACAACCCTGCAAGTTGCCCGCCGATCATGTCATGCGGGCCGGCGAAGTACTCGATCAGCCTGTCCTGCCAGTCTCCTGGCTTGTAGGGGTCGCCTCGCAGCGTCCCTGTCCAGCCTTGGATACCCCCAGTTACGCCGCCCAGTTTCTTGCCTTCCTCCGACGCCAGGTACTGGGCGAGGGTCAATCCCCCCTGTTTATCGTCGAACTGCACGCGTCCCAGCGAATCCAGGGCAAGTGTGCCGTCTGGATTCGTTGCACAGCGGATGCTGCCAGGTCCGCACAGCTGATCCAGGTCCACGCGGGTTCCCCCGATCTTGAACTCATCGCCATCCACACCGGCACTCTTTCCGTGGATGTTGTCCAGTGTCGTCACGCCGTCGGTGACACCCGGGAACAACTGCGAGTTCTTGATCATCTCCTGCCGCATCCAGTCCGCCGCACTGGCCAGCGCCTCCTTGGAGACCGCGCTGGTCGCCGAGCCGGTCACCGCGCCGATCAGGATGTTGAGCATCTTCTCCTGCGTGCGCAGTTCATCGGCTTCAGCCTGCAGCGCAGCCTTCTGCTCCGGCGTGGAGGCTTCCTCGTAACGCTCCTTGATGCTGGCGCCGCGGCTGGCCACATAGCTGCCCACGGCACTGTGCGCCTGCTGGGTGAACGCTGCGCTGATCTGCGCTTCGGCCTGCACCTTCTGCGCGAGCTCCACCGGATCCCAGTTACGGATCAGCCCGTTGGCATCGTCGCCACTGAGCACACCGCGATTGAGGCTGGCCAGGGTGTCGTCGATGCTCTTGCCGGTCTTGGCCAGCTGCGCGTTGCCATCGGTGATGGTCAGCGCGCCTGCGCTGATACCGCTGCGGGTGGTGCTGGCATCGCTGCCCTTGTCGCTGGCATAGCCGGGTGCGGCGGCGCTGGCATCGTTGCCATAGTTCTGCCACGACCAGCTGCTGCCCTGCCCGGCTGCACCGGTGGACCCGGGCGTGCCGTCGTTGCCACGGCCGCTGTTGCCGCCATTGGACGGGCCGCCTGTGCCGCTCTTGCTGAAGCCGCCGGACAGGCTCAGGCTGCTGGCCTTGTAATCGCTGCGGTTGTCCAGATCGCGCACACTCAATGTGCTGGTGATCAGCTGGTTGCGACCGTCGGCGATGGCCTGCTCGCTGGAGGCGATCACGCCACCGATCAGATCGGTATTGCCGCCTACGCGCACCTGGTAGCCACCGTCGCCCGCCTTGATCCCGCTCTGCTCGACAACACTGGCGTAGTCACCATCGACCTTGGTGTTGCCGTAGCTGGCGCTGCCGGAGAAACCCAAGCCGACCGTGACACTGCCGCCGACACTGGTGTCCTTGCTTTGGAAGGTGGAGGTGTCCTGCAGGCTCTCGATGTTGAGGTCGCCGCCGATATCGGCGATCACCTCGCGGCCGCTGGCCACCGCGCCACGCAGGGTGGTGTCGCCACCGGATTCGAGCACCAGCGTGTTGCCGGCGTTGACGTGGCTGTTGGTCCACTGCACGTCGGTGCCCTCGCCCTTGCCCTTGGAGCCACTGGCGTTGGCGGTGATGCCCGCACTGGCACCGCCGGAGCCGATGCTGATGGCCACGCCGACACCACCGCTGGCCGCGCTGCTCTTGCGATCGGTTTCCTGCGTGTTCTTCGCCGCCAGCAGGGCGATATCGCCATCGGCCCGCAGGTAGGCGTTGTTGCCGGCGTTGATGGTGCTGCCAATCACGGTCAGATCCGAGTCCTTGCCCGCGCCCGTGGCACTGATGCGCACGTCGCCGCCCGCGGTGATGCTGGAGCCGGCTGCGTTGTCATGCGTGGTGGTGGTCTTGCTGTCGCTGCGTGCGCCGCCCACGGTGATGGAGATGTTGATGCCGCCCGCCGCGCCCGGATCGGCCTGCACCGCACCCACCGCTGCCGCCGTATTGAGCACGGTGGTCGCCGCCGCCAGCGTCTTCATGCGGCTGTCGTCGGTCTGGCTGGCCGCCTTCTTCATCTGCTCGGCGCTCTGGATCGCCGAGATCACCGGCGCGGTCAGCGCCACCGTCAGGCCGGCCTGGCGGAACTTGTCCTCCTGGGTGGCGACGCCGGTCTCGCGGGCCTCCACGATGTCGACCTTGCGCGCATGGATGTCGATGTCGCCCTCGGGCGCGACGACGTGGCTGCCAACCTGGCGGTAGTTGTTGCCCGCCACCATCACCACGTTGCCCGCGGTGGAGCCGATGGTGGACGCCGAGGCACTGGTACTCACGTCCTTGGCATCGCGGCTCTGCATCTGCGTGCCGACCGTGAACGCGACGCCGCCGTTGTAGAGGAAGCCGCTTTCATCCTTGCGCTTGTAGTGGCTCTCACCGCGCGTGTTGGTCGCCGCCTGCACGGTCAGATCGTTGTCGGCCAGCAGCACGGTGCCCGCATCGGAGACCACGTTGCTGCCGGTCACGGTGATGTTGTTGCCGCGCACCGCCACCTGGTGCCCGCTGAGCGTGCTGGCGATGGCCTGGGTTTCCTCCAGGCTGTCGCGCGTGGTGTTGGTGGTGGACTTCAACAGCCCGCGATGGGTGTGCTTGCGGCCCTCGCTCCAGTTGTTGCTCTGCTCGCCGCTGGCGATGCTGACGTCGTTGTCGGCCATCACCGAGATCGCGCCATCGCTGCTGTAGACCTGCGCGGCGCGCAGGTTCACGTCATGCCCGGCCTGCAGCTGCACGGCCCCGGCGGTATCGAGGGTGGTGCCGACCTCGCGCACGTAGCCTTGGCGCAGGTAGTTGTCGTTGTTGCGGACATTGTTTTCCTGGCGCGCCTCGGTGACCGTGCCCAGGGAGAGATCCCGCCCCGCCGCGAGCAGGGTCTGGCCCTGTGCACCGGTGTTGACCACCTGGGCGCCGTCCATGCGCAGATCGCGGCCGGCCTTGGCCAGCAACGTGGCGCCCTGGTCGCTCACGAACAACCCGGCCACGCGATCGATGTTGGTCCGGCTGAAGTCGCTCAACCCCGCGGTGTTCTGACCGCTGCGGGTGGTGGTGACCATGTTGAGATCACGGCCGGCGCTGGCGACCAGCACGCTGCGCGCATCGATCAGGCCGCCGAGGTTGTCCAGATCGGTACGCGCGTTGGCACTGACCGTGTCACCGCTGATGCGGCCGTCGAGGTTGCGCAGGTTCTGCGCGTCGATCTTCACCGCGGTGCGGCCAGCAATGGTGCCGCTGTTGACCAGGTCGCCGCGCAGGTTCAGCTCCACCGAGCGGCCGGCCAGCAGCGTACCGGTGCCGTCGATATCGCCGGGGCGCACGCGCACATACACCTGCGGAACCAGTGCGGTGGTGGTGCTGCCATCGGCCAGGGTGACGCGCTGCTCGACCAGCCAGACGATGTCGCTGGTGAGCTGGGCCATCTGCGCCGGGGTCAGCGCCACGCCCGGGCGCAGGCCCCATGCGTCGGCGATGGTGGCCGCGTTGTCGAGCAGCGCGCGGTACTGCGCTTCATCGTCGGCGTAGCCATCCAGGAAGCGGCGGCCGGTGAGCTGGGCGACCTGATCGCGGACCAGCTTCTGTTCGTAGAACCCATCGCCCAAGCGCTTCTGCACGTTGGCCGGGTCCACGCCCATCTTCTGCAGCAGGTACTCCGAGCCGAGCCAGCTGCGGTAATCGGCAAAACGCGGATCGGTTTCGACCAGGTACTGGCCGGCATCCGGGCCGCTCTGGAACAGGCTGCTCTGCGGCAGTTCGGCCTCCACGCCGATGGTGCGGATCACGGTCGGCTGGTTGCCCGCCGCACCCTGCGCACCGGTGCCGGCAGTGCTGCCGGGCCCGGCCAGCGAGGCCACGCTGGCGCTGACTTCGGTCACCTGGCGCTGCCCACCCACGGCACCGGCCTCGGCTGCGCCACCGACCTGCCCACCGACGGAACCGGTGCTGACGCCGCCCACCTGATAGCCGCTGCCACCGTCGCGGGTGTGCTCGGCCGTCCGGGTGACGCCCAGGTTGATGGTGCGCACTTCATCGGCCGGGCGATAGGCGATCTTCCGGTCCCACTTGCGTTCGTGATAGCGCTTGAAACCACCGCGCCAGCGACTGTAGGTGTACTGGCTGGTGCCTTCCTCGTGCACCCGGTACTCGCCGAACGCATCGATGTTGCGCAGGTTGCCCAGGTCGCCCAGCAACGCACCGCCGGCCAGGATCTGGCTCTTGTCGTTGATCAGCTCATCGCCGCGCAGGCTCATGTTGCCGCCGGAAATGATGCGGCCGGGCGCGCTGGAGGCGACCTGGGTTTCGTACTCGGTATGGGTGACGTCGTACTGGGTCCAGTCCTTGACGTCGCCGTTGCCGTTCTTCCACCAGTACTTGCCGGCGCGGCTCCAGCTGGACCAGGTGAACTCGCTGGCATCGTGCATGCCCGGCGTGCCCTTGGGCTGGATGTACAGCTTCTTGGTCGGGCCCACCACCATCACTTCAGTGGTGGCGAAATGCTCGTTGCTGTTGAGCAGGCGCGCGGCATCGATGCTCACGCCACCCAGCGACTCGATGGTCGCGCTGGCATTGTGCACCGAGCCGGCGCGACCGACCGCATGCCCCTGCGCATCCAGCGCACCGCCGATGTTGAGTGCATTGTCGCCACCGCCGGCGCTGAAGATCAGCGCCTGCTCGCGGTTGACCACGGTGCCGGCGCCGATATCCAGGCGCTCACGCGCGGCAATGGTGGCGGCGCGGGTCACGCCCTCCAGCGTTTCGTCACTGTTGACCAGGGTGTTGGCACCGATCGACAGGCGGTCGCCATAGATGCGACCGGTGCCGACGTTGAGGATCACATCGGCATCGACGCGGGTATCCACGCCATCGATCAGCCCACGGTTGCCGAGCACGCCATCGGCGCGTACCTGGGTGCGGATGCCGCTGATCTCACCCGTGGCGAGGTTGTCGATCTGGCGTGCGTGCAGGTTCAGATCCCCGGCCTGCACCTTGCCTGCATTGGTCCACAGCCCCTGCGTGGAAACGGTGGCCTTGCCATTGGCGGTGATCTGGCCATCGTTGCGGTAGTCCTGCTGCAGCGCCAGCACCAGGTCGCCCTGCGACAACACCCGGCCCGTACCGTTGAGCGCGTTGGCATGCAGCGTCTGGTTGCCCGCCGACAGCAGCGTGCCGTCGGTGTTGCCGACCTGGCCGGCGTGCACGTCCAGGCTGCCCGCCGAGGACACCAGCCCCTGCTGGTTGAGCAGTGCATCGGTCGCCTGCAGCGCAATGCGCTGGTCGGCAGCGATCATGCCGCTGCTGTTGTCGATCTGCGCGGCAGTGAGGTCCACGTTGCGACCCTGCAGCCCGAGCGCGGTGCCGCCGCCGCTCGTGGCGCGGTTGTCGATGCGCGCGGCCCGGGCGACCAGATCGCCACCGGCCACGGCCAGCCCGGCCTGGTTGACCAGCTCACCGCTCAGATCGAGGGTCAGATTCTGGGCGGCCTGGAGACGGCCACCGCTGTTATCCACGCGCTGCGCCTGCAGCAGCAACGAGGCCCCGCTACCCACCTGCCCGCCGCTGCGGTTGTCCAGCGAGGCCAGCCGCGCATCCAGCGCCGCCTGCGCCTGGACAAGGCCGGCCCGGTTGTCCAGCTCACCCGCGCGGAGGGTCAGCCCAGCACCGCTGACGATACCACCGCGCGCGCCCGCCTCGGTGTTGCCCAGGCGCTGGCCGTGGGTATCGATGCGCATCGCCGCACTGGACTGCAGCAGGCCAGCGCGGTTCTCCAGCGCGCCACTGCGGATATCCAGCGTGCCGCCGGTGGCGGCGAGGATGCCCTCACTGTTGTCCACGCCCCCCAGGCCCGTATCGAGAGCAACGGACGCGCCCGCCAGGGTGCCACGCACGTTGGTCAGCCCCTGACTGGCGACCGAGAGCGCACGTTCGGCCTGGATCACACCGGCGGTGTTGTCGATAGCGCTCGCGCTATCGAGCGTGACATCGCCCTCGACCGAGGCCAGCGTGCCCGCCTCACGGTTGACGATGCGGCCGGCCTGCACCTGCAGCGTGCCGTTGGCAGCAACGGTGCCGGCGCTGTTGTCCAGCGCCTGCGTCACCGCCACGCCGAGCGTATCGCCCGCGTTGACGGTGCCGCTGCGATTGTCGAGGCTGCCGGCGCGCAGCTGCTGCGCACCACCGGAGGCGATCAGGCCACCCTGGCGGTTGTCGAGCAAGCCGTCCACGCTCAGCTGCAATGCACGGTCACCGGCCGCCTGGACCGTGCCAGCCTGGTTGTCCAGCTGGCCAGCCTGCAGGGTCAGATCGCCCGCGCTGGCCAGTGTGCCGCGCTGGTTGTCGATCACACCGGCCACCTGCAGCGCGGAGGCCGCATTGCCTGCCGCCAGCAGCTTGCCGTCGCGGTTGGAGAGGCTGCCCGCCTCCACGGCGAGCGCACCATTGCCGATGATCTGACCGCTATCGTTTTGCAGCGCGTGGGTCACGCGCAGGCCAAGTGTGTCGGTGCCGGTGGCGATCAGCTCACCCCGACGGTTGTCCAACTGCCCGGCGTCGATCTCCATGCGCACCGCCGAGGCGATACCGCCGGAGACGTCGATGCGCTGTCCCTGCAGGTGTAGCGCGCCATTGCTCAGCAGCTTGCCGCCTGCCCCGGCCAAGGTCGCCGCGGTGACGTCCAGGCGGCCGCTGCCGGCCTGCTGCACCTGCCCACCCGCGTTGCTCAACAGCGCGGTATCGATGGCCAGATCGCCGTTGCTGGCGAGCGTGCCACCGCTGTTGTCCAGCGCGGTTGCCGCCTTGATGCGGTTGGCCTGGCTGCCGGTCGCCAGCAGCTGGCCGCCACGGTTGTCGAGCGTATCGACCTGGAGATCGAGCGTGCCGGCCTGCAGTTCCGCCTGGCGATGGTCGACCTGCCCTGCGCGCAGGCTGAGCGTTCCAGCCGTGGCGATCTCGCCGCGCTGGCCGTCCAGCGTGCCGGTGGTGAGCTGCAGGCCGTCGCTGCCGGCGTGCAGCAGCGTGCCATCGGTGTTGACCAGCATTGCACTGGTCAGCGCCAGCGAAGCGGCGTTGCTGGCGAGACTGCCGTCGGTGTTATCGAGCGTGCCTGCCACCTGAAGCTGCGCGGGTGCAGTGCCGCTGTGGGCGATCTTGCCGCTGCGGTTGGACAGCTGCGTGGTGCGCACATCGAGGGCGCCGCCCACATTCAATGCGCCCGCGTCGTTGTGCAGTGCCTGGCCCTGCACGCGCAGGTCGCGCTGGGTGGTCAGTTCGCCCTGCCGATTGGACAGCACACCACCGTTCACGCTCAGGTCGCGCACGCCGATGCTGCCGGCGTCGTTGTCCAACCCACTGGCGCGCAGATCGATATCGCCACCGGCCAGCACCGCGCCGGCATTGTTGTCGAGCAGGCCGGCAATCACCACGCGGCCCTGCGCGAGCGGCGCGGTGGTCGGCGGAATCACGCCCGGCGCGCTGCCGTCGGTGCTGCCGTTGCCGGTGCCCGGTGTTCCTGGGTTGCCCGTGCCTTCCCCCGTGCCTGGCGTCGTCGGTGCGGTGCCATCCTGCTGGGCCAGCGCGCCGATGCTGCCCTTGTCGCGGTTGTTCAGCTGCCCACTCTCTACCGCCAACGCCTGCACACCCGCCTGCTCAATGCGCCCGTCGCGGTTGACCAGCGAGGCGGCTTCCACATCCAGACGGGTGCCATTGAGCTGGCCGCCGCGGTTGTCCAGATCCTGGCCGGTGCGCAGGTTCAACTCGCGACCCGCGCTGACCAGACCTTCATTGCGCACACCGCCGCTGGCCGCGATGCCGGTGTCATCGCGCGCCTGCAGTTTGCCGGTGTTTTCCAGCCGGCCATCGACGGTGACCACCAGCTCACCGGTCTGCGCGCCGAGATTGCCGGCGTTGCGCACGCCTACCCCATGCTCGGTGCCCATCAGCAGAATCTTGTTGGCATACATGCCGCCGAGCTGGGCGACGTCGAGCGCGTACTGCGGCGTGCTGCCGTCGGCCGCTTGGGCCTGCACGCGGCTCAGATCGGCGCTCACCGTATTGGCGCCAGTGGTGACCTGCAGCTGCTGTGCCCAGAGGCCCGCATTGAGCTGCACCGAGCGCGCGATCAGATCGGTGTAGTCGACCCGGCTGGCATCCATGCCGGCGCCAAAGATATGGATTGCCCCGCCCTGCACGCGATAGCCCTCCAACGCGCCGCCGTTGAACGTCGGCGTGCCGGTGGTCAGGGTGATGCGGTTGGCGTTGATGAAGCCGCAGCCATCGCAATCGATACCAGCGGGGTTGGCGATCACCACCTGCGCACGGTCGCCGGCAACTTCCACGTAGCCGCGCAGCTGGCTCGGGTTGGCGCCGTTGATCTCGTTGAGGATCACCCGTGCGGTGCCACCGGCCAGCCACGGATTGCCCTGTACCCAGCCACCGAGCTGGGACTGCGTGTTGCCGCGCGAATTGTTGAGGATGGCGCCCTGCTGGTCGACATCGAAACGCTGGTAGGTATTGCGCGAGACACCCGCCGCACTGGGGGTCTGGATGTTGATCTGCGGCGTGCCGTTGGCGGTTTCCAGCACGGTCGGGCGCTGGTTGCCCGGTGCGTTCGGATCGGCCACCACCTGCGCCGCGGCCAGGCCGCTCACGCCGACCCAGCCCAGCATCACCCACAACGCGAAGGCCATCGGGCGCAGTGCCGCCGTGCGATCGCCATCCTGCCCGGTACCGGCGCCGCCGGGGCGCGGGGTGATTTCCGCGGCGACCTGCCAGAGCATGAGGGCGTGGTTGAACACGAGGCGGTACAGATGCTTGTTCATTACAATTCCTTTGTGTGCGTGCGGTCGGTGCGGCGCGAACGCGCCCGCACTGAAATCAGAACGACCAGCTCAGGGTGAATTCGGTGACCGTGTACGCGTTCTGGAAGCCAGACGGCTTGTTCAACGGGGCGCCGACGAAGCCGTCCCAATACAGGCCGCGATAGGACCCGCGCAGGCCGATCACCGTGCCTGCGAGGTCATTGCCCAGCTGCCATTGCGTGGCGCTGCCGCCGACATGGCCGTAATCGGCGCCGACGTAGAACTCCTGCCCACCGCCGAGTGCCAAGCCGATGTCGTTGCGGATGAGCCAACCGCGTTCGCCCATCAGCGACATCTCGCCATCGAAGCCGCGCACGGTGTAGCGGCCACCGATCGCGAAGCGGTCCTGCGGCACCAGCCCGCCACGGTTCCACTGCGCGCGCCAGCTGCCGGTGTAACGCAGGCGCTGCTGGCCCAGCTGGAACGGGACGCTCAGCTGGGCGTCGGCGAAGTAGATCTTCGGGTGCGAGGTGGCTTCACCGAACAGCTCCTCGGGCGCTGCGATCGAGCCGAATGCCCCGGTGCCGCGGCGGAAGCCGACGGTGCCATCCAGCGTGGCCTGGCCGATGAAATGCCGGTGGTTCAGGCCGAGTTCCCAGCCGCCCATGCGCCGGCGCTGCACCAGGATTTCGGTGTCGTCGATGAAGTTGCGCGAGTCGCGCTCCCACGCGCGCAGGTACATGCTGGTCTTGCTGCTCGCGTTGCGGAACAGCAGGCGCGTTGCCCGTACTTCGGCGTTGTAGCTTTCGCCGCTGTACAGATACGACTGCTGGTTGCCGGCCACGGTCTGCTCGTATTCGTAGCCGCTGCGCGTGGCGCCGAACAGCCAGTAGCCGACAGGCACGGAGTAGTGGAAGGTGAAGCCCTTGGTGCCGCGCTTGCCGCCGCTGAACACGTCATGGTTGAGGTTGACGTAGAACAGGTCGTTCTGGCGCAGCGCGTGGTCCAGCGACATCGTCGCACCGGCCTGGGTCTTGCCGGTGGCCTTGCTCCCGGAATCGTCCAGGCTCAGGTTGAAGCGCACCAGCCGCTGCTGCGACCACTGCACGACCAGGTCGCTCTGCCCGGGCGCGGCATCGGCGCCTTCGGCCGGGCTGATCTGGATGTCGGCCTCGGCGGTCGGTACCCGCTTGAAGTTCTCCAGTCCCTGTTCGATATCGCGCAGGTTGAGCAGGTCGCCACTGCGCGCGGGGATCGCATTCCACAAGGTGGCGTCGCGATGGGTGCCCTCGGCGAACCGGATCTGGCGCAGCGTGCCGGGTACGACGGTCAACTCCAGCGTGCCAGTGGTCAGGTCCTGCGGTTGGGCCAACACGCGTGTGGTGACAAAGCCGCGTTCCACGATGGCGTTCTGCACGCGCGACATCACCACGTTGATCCCGGTGGTGCCCAGGCAACGGCCAAGCGCCGGGTCGCCTTTGACGTTGGCCGCAGCCAGCGCCCACTGGAATCGCTCGGCCTGCTCACCGCCCAAGGTGATGCGTTCGATCACGAAACAGGGGGCCTCATCGGTGGGCAGCCGCTCCGGGGCCGCTACCGGTGCTTCCTGCAGGCGCGCATCGGGCCGGGTTTCAAGCTGCTCGCGCAGCGCGCGTTCGCGCTCCTGCTGGCGGAGCAGTTCCTGATCCGGGGCAGGCAGCTGCTGGGCGTGCACGGGCGAGCAGATCAGGGCGAGCGCGGCCGCCAGCGGGGCCAGCAGCCATGCGCGCGGGGAAGCGCCGTGAGTACCGGCGCGAGCCGGGGTGGGGAATACGTTGTTTGGCATGCAGGATCTCGAACGTGGGCTGGCACGAACCATCGTTCGCTATAGACCGCCCCTATGGAGGCCCGCCAATTTAAGAGCTATTTGCGACATGAAAACCGTCAAAAACCCCACTCACTCGGTAGGGCAAGCACCCGTCGGCGTGTAGGTATTTTCCTAAATAGTCATTTTTTTGACGTAGCTCACATGGAAGGAGATCGCGCGACCCTTGTTGTGAAGACGTTTTCACACGTAGCGCCTGCCGAGGGCCTCGATGAGGGACCTGTCGGGATCGAACCCGTACAATGGCCGGTCCTGGCCCCGCCTTCGGCGGCGGCCCAGTCCCCTACCCCGCAGATGCCGGCCGCTGGCCGGTCTCTGCCGTTGCACCCGCGTGCCTGAGGCCGCGGTGCGCCACCTGTCAGGAACCATGCTGATGACTCACCCCACTTCACCGTCCCAGTCCCTGCTGCACGGACGCCTGCTGGCCTTTGCCGCCATCCTGCTGGCGGCCTTGAACCTGCGCACCGCGGTCACCTCGCTGACCCCGCTATTGGATGTGCTCGGCCAGACCTTCGGCTTCGGCACCACCATGACCGGCGTGCTCGGCATGCTGCCGACGGCCGCCTTCGCGCTGTTCGGCGTGACCACCCCGGCAGTGGCGCGCCGCCTGGGCCTGGAGCGCACCGCCTTGCTGGCGATGAGCCTGGCCACCGTGGGCCTGCTGCTGCGCTCGATGGCCGGCGGCGTGGGCAGCCTGCTGTTCGGCTCGGTGGTGGCGCTGGCCGGCATGGGGATCGGCAACGTGGTCGTACCGCCGCTGGTGAAGCGTTACTTCGCCAACCGCGTGGGCACCATGAGCACGCTCTACATCACCGTGCTGCAGATCGGCACGATGATGCCGGCCCTGCTGGCGGTACCCGTCGCGCAGCAGGCGGGCTGGCGCGTATCGCTGGGCATCTGGGCGCTGATGTCGCTGGCTGCGGCACTGCCGTGGCTGATGCTCTCCCGCGCCCGTCCGCACCCGGACACGATCAGCGCTGCCAACGATCCCTCCAGCGCGCCGCACGGCAAGGTCTGGAAGACCCCGCTGGCGTGGGGCATGACCCTGATGTTCGGCATGACCTCGTTGATGACCTATTCGATGTTCACCTGGCTGCCGCGGATCGTGGTCGAGGCCGGTGCAACACCGGCATTCGGCGGCATCATGGTGGCGATCTTCGCGGCCTGCGGCCTGCTGCCATCGCTGACCATGCCGGCCCTGGCCGTGCGCCTGCGCAATCCTTTCGGGCTGGTGCTGATCGGCTTCAGCGCGTTTCTGATCGCCTTCGCCGGCCTGTTGTTCGCCCCGATGAAGGCCCCGTGGCTGTGGGCGGTGCTGCTCGGCATCGGGCCGTCCACGTTCCCGTTGGCGTTGACCCTGATCAACCTGCGCACCCGCACCCCCGCCGGTTCGGCCGCGTTGTCCGGCTTCATGCAGGGCGTGGGCTATGCCTTCAGCTGCCTGGGGCCGTTCCTGTTCGGCTGGCTGCACGCGGTCAGCGGTGGCTGGCACCTGCCGTTCGGCTTCCTGGTGCTGTGCGCGGTGGTGCTGTTGTGCGCCTCGTGGGTCGCCTGCAAACCGCAGAAGCTCGAAGACCAGTGGTAAGCGCCCCGGCGCGTCCATCTACACGCGCTGTGCGCAACTGCTGACGTAGCGTGTCGCTAACTGACCCGGTGGGCTGCACCGGGCAGTGTTCGGAGCCTCTGGCGTCGCCAGCCGGCTGAACAGCTTCATGGCGATGGAGTGCGCTGTCCATGTTGGCGACATGGTCTGAATCCGTAGCAATTCAATGGCTTGCCTTTCCCCTCCGGGTTCCACCCGGGGGCTGATCGGCCGTACCCGGCCATTAACGATTTGGCAACAACTGCGCAGTCAGGCACGATTGGCATGTGATGTGCGTCACACTTTTGACGCAACACACCTTTGAAAGGATGCTCCAAGGGGGGTTCCATGTACGACCATCGGCCGCTGGCGCTCAGCGTCGGCCTGGCATGCGCCGCACTCGCTTTCTCCACTCCGGCCACCGCAGCCGCCGACCCGCAGGCTGACGCGTTGGCCGAGATCGGCCACTACCGCGACCAGGCCCATTGGCTGGATGCACTGGCCGCGATCGAGCGGGCACGGGTGCAATCGCCCGACGACGCACTGCTGTATCGCCTGCAGGTGCTGACCCTGGCGGACATCGGCAACGCGCACCGCGCCTGGCAGCTGTATCTGGCGCGCCCCACCCTGTTCGATGCGGCACAGAAAGAACGGCTGGAAGGCAATTACCTGGCCAAGCTGGTGGGCTGGAGCCTGGCCTATGGCCCCAGCGAGGACACCCGCCTGGATGAAGCCGATGCCGCGCTGGTGCAGATGCAGCAGTACCTCGAACGCGATGGCACCCCCGTGCAGCAGGCCCCGCTGCGGATCCGCTATGACCGGCTGATCCTGCTCAACCGGCTGGGGCGTCATGCACAGGTGCGCGAGGAGTACCGCACGCTGCTCGCCGAGGGCCACCCGGTGCCGAACTATCTGCTGGCCGCCGTCGGCGATTCGCTGATGGCCACGCAGCATCCGGCCGAGGCGATCCCGGTGCTGGACGCCGCGCTCAAAGCCGATCCGTCACTGCCGCAGGCGCGCTCGGAACTGGCCTATGCGTATCTGGAGGACGAGCAGGCCGACACCGCGATCGCCCTGCTGAAGAAGTGGCAGGCCGATGAGCCCGCGTGGCGCTGGGCGAACGGTGCCAAGGCACCCTATGCGAACTGGCCGCGCTACGAGGCCGACCTCAACCTGGCCATGGTGCGTGCCTACAGTGGCGACCTGCCCACCGCCCAGCGCGATCTGGAGAAGATGGTCGAGATCGGCCCGGGCAACACCGGCACGCAGTCCTCGCTGGGCAACATCTACCTGATGCGTGGCTGGCCACGACGGGCGCTGGAGCGCTACAGCATGGCCAACACGCTGGACCCGCGCGACGTACCTGCGCGCCTGGGTCAGTACGACGCCTATGTACAGGTGCAGCGCGATGACCTGGCGCGACCGGTCCACGACACGCTGCTTGCCGCCTACCCCAACCAGCCCTCCGTGCAACGCATGGACCGCAGCTGGCGTGCGCACCGTGGCTGGCAATGGCATGCCTACGCCGAAGGTGGGCGCAGCTCGGGCGGTGGCGGTGCATCGCCGCTGGGCAATGATGACGGCCGCTACGGCGTGGAAGTGCAGTCCCCGGTGCTGGACGACCGCTGGCGCCTGGTCGCGTTCGCCGATCGGCGCAGCGTGGATTTCCAGGACCAGACCATCGACCCGTTGCGGATCGGCGCGGGCACGCGCTACCGCTACGGCCGCGCCGATGCCGAAGCCTTCGTCAACCGCGCCAACGACCACATCGGCGATACCGGCCTCAGCGCCGGGTTCGGCTGGCAGTTCAGCGATCAATGGCATGCCGGCATCACTGCCGCACGCAATGACCCGGATGCCTCGATGCAGGCACGCGTCTCCGGCATCACGGCCGACAGCATCGCACTGGCGGCCGACTATCGCCGCGACGAGCGCACCCACTGGAGCGTGGGGGCCAGCCAGTTCCGCTACGACGACGGCAACCGTCGCGATACCGTCAGCACCGCCATCGAGCAGCGCCTGATGACCCGGCCGACGGTATTCCTGGACGGTCTGGGCAGCGTGTATGCCAGCCGCGGCAGCCGCGATGACGTGCCCTATTTCAATCCCTCCGAGGATCACTCGGTGGAGATCGGCCTGCGCGTGGACCAGCAGTTATGGCGCCACTACGAACGCCACTTCCGGCATCGCCTGACCGTCTCCGTGGGCCAGTACTGGCAGCAGGGTTATGGCAGCGCGATCGTGCCCTCGGCCGAGTATCGCCATGAGTGGCAGCTCGGCGAAGGCCGCATTTTCGAGTACGGCATCCGCTGGTCGCGACCGGTCTATGACGGACAGCGTGAACGACACATCGGCCTGGATGCCGGCCTGCGGTGGGGAGAATGACATGCGGCACATGGACTTGAAGCGCTGGACCCGCTGGCTGTTGCTGGCCCTGCTCACCGCGGTGCTGCCGGCCCAGGCACAGCAACCACCGGCCGTACTTGATGCCGCCGACAACGGGCTGCTGGTGCTCAGCTACCACGACATCCGCGACGAGGTCGCCGCCCGCGGCGACCCGGACGCGTATGCCGTGAGCACGCAGAACTTCGCCGCACACCTGGACTGGCTGTCCGCGCATGGGTATCACCCGGTGTCGCTGTCGCAGCTGATCACCGCCTCGCAGGGCGGCACGCCGCTGCCCCCCAAGCCGGTACTGCTGACCTTCGATGACGGCCTGCGCAGCGTGTACAGCAAGGTCTTCCCGCTGCTGCGCGCCTACAACTATCCGGCGCTGGTCGCGGTGATCACCGACTACGTGGACATGCCGGCCGGGCGCCAGATCGACTACGGCTACCGCCCGTTCACCCGCGATGATTTCCTGACCTGGGCGCAGCTGCGCGAGATGCAGAAAAGCGGACTGATCGAACTGGCCAGCCACACCGACAACCTGCACCATGGCGTGCAGTCCAATCCGCAGGGCAACTCCACCCCGGCGGTGATCACCCGGACCTACGATCCGGCCCGCAGGACCTATGAAACCGCGGCCGACTACGAGACCCGCCTGCGCGCCGACCTGGGCCGCAGCGTGGAGCGCATCCAGCGCAATGTCGGCGTCAGCCCCAAGGCGATCGTGTGGCCGTACGCGGCCTACAACGCGCTGAGCAACGACATCGCCGAGCAGCTGGGCATGCCGGTCTCGTTCGATCTGGAAGGGCGCAGCACGCCGGTCAAGCGTGATCTGCACGGTCTGGCCCGGTTGCTGGTGACCAACAACCCGACCGTGGTGCAGCTGGCTTATGAACTGCGCCGCGATGTCGAACGCGATGGCATGCGGGCGCTGCAGATCGACCTGGATGCGGTCTACGATGCCGACCCGGTGCAACAGGGCAAGAACCTGGATGCGCTGATCGACCGGGTCAAGAAGATCGGCCCGACCCACGTGTTCCTGCAGGCCTTCGCCGATCCGGACGGCAACGGCTCGGCCGATGCGCTGTACTTCCCCAACCGCCATCTGCCGATGCGTGCGGACCTGTTCAACCGCGTGGCGTGGCAGCTCAAGACGCGCGCGGGGGTGAAGGTGTTTGCGTGGCTGCCGGTGCTGGGCTACGAGCTCAAGGATCCGGCCATCCGCAAGGCGCTGGCCATCGAGAGCCCGGAAAGCGACGGCATCTTCCGGCTGGACTTCACCCGGCCCCAGGTCCGCAAGATCATCGATGACATCTACGAAGACCTCGCGATCAACTCGTACTTCGAGGGCCTGCTCTTCCACGATGACGCCTACCTGCGCGACACCGAGCTGACCCAGCTGCCGCAGGAAGGCGATGACGGTGCACGTACCCAGGCCCTGATCGACTTCACGCTGGAGCTGCGCACCGCCGCGCAGCGCTGGCGGCCGAAGCTGGGCACCGTGCGAAACCTGTATGCCCAGCCCGTGCTGGAACCGCAGAGCGCGAGCTGGTTCGCCCAGCGCCTGGACCTGTTCAACAAGGCCTACGACCACACCGCTTTGATGGCGATGCCGTGGATGGAAGGCAGCCGCAGCCCGGAACGCTGGCTGGACCGGCTGGTGGTGGCGGTGAAGCAACACGATCCGCAGTTGTCGCAGACGATGTTCGAGCTGCAGACGCTGGACTGGCGCACCGGCAAGCCGATCCCCGGCGACCGCCTGCGCGCGCAGATCCGTCGTCTACAGGCGCAGGGCGTGCGTCATTTCGCCTGGTATCCGGATGACTTCATCGCCGGACGTCCCTCCACGTATGACGCGCGCGCGGCCATGTCGGCCCGCAGCTTCCCGTACGAGGAAAAGTGAGGTCGCCATGCATCCTCTTCTCTACACCTTGTTCCAGTTCGCCTTCTTCTACCCGATGGTGATGGCGTTCTTCTGGATGTCCGGCGGCCTGTATTACTTCTTCCGGCGCGAACGCAAGGCACGCGACCGTGATGATCCGCCGCCGATGGCCGAGTATCCGTTCGCGTCGATCCTGATCCCGTGCCACAACGAGGCGGAGAATCTGGACGACACCCTCGGTTCGGCGCTCAAGCAGAACTACCCGGATTTCGAAGTCATCGCCATCAACGATGGCAGCAGCGACGACACCGGGGCACGGCTGGATGCCCTGGCCGCCCTGCACCCACGCCTGCGCGTGGTGCATCTGGACCGCAACCTGGGCAAGGCCAATGCGCTGCGCATGGGCGCGCTGGCGGCACGCTCGGAGTTCCTGGTCTGCATCGATGGCGATGCGATGCTGGAGGAATACGCCACCCACTGGATGGTCTGGCACCTGACCTCCGGCCCGCGCGTGGGCGCGGTCACCGGCAACCCGCGCATCCGCAACCGTTCCACCCTGCTGGGCCGGCTGCAGGTGGCCGAGTTCTCCTCGATCATCGGCATGATCAAGCGCGCGCAGCGGGTGTATGGGCGCATCTTCACCATCTCCGGGGTGATCGCCGCGTTCCGCCGTACTGCCCTGCATCGGATCGGGTACTGGTCCGACGACATGGTCACCGAGGACATCGACATCAGCTGGCGCCTGCAGCTGGATCATTGGGACATCCGCTACGAGCCCAATGCGCTGTGCTTCATCCTGATGCCGGAAACGCTGAAGGGGCTGTGGCGGCAGCGCCTGCGCTGGGCCCAGGGCGGCGTGGAAGTGCTGCTGCGGCATGGCGGCTCGCTGTTCCACTGGCGCAAGCGCCGCATGTGGGGCGTGCTGCTGGAGTACATCCTCAGCGTGCTGTGGGCGTACACGATGCTGGCCATCATCGTGCTGTGGGCACTGGGCAAGTTCATGACGCTGCCGCCCGAGCTGTACATCGCCACGCTGCTGCCGCAGTGGCATGGCGTGATCCTGGCGCTGGTCTGCCTGCTGCAGTTCGCCAGCAGCCTGATCATCGACCGACGTTACGAAACGCATATTGGACGTAATTACTTCTGGGTGATCTGGTACCCGATGGCGTACTGGCTCATCAGTCTGTTCACGACCCTGGTGGCGTTCCCCAAGACGATCTTCAAGCGTCGTGGCAAGCGCGCGGTCTGGGTCAGTCCTGACCGGGGTATCCGATGAACACTGTCAAATCCACCCGCCGCTTCGACTCGCGGCTGATCCAGAAACCGCGCCAGCAGCCACGCCTGCAGCGTACTGCCTGGGGCTTTGTGACCATCGCCTTCTGGGCGTTCTACTTCTACCTGTGGGCACCGTTGGTGACGCTGATCTCTTGGCTGCTCGGCGGGCGGATGGCCTGGGCGCAGCTGTACGAACAGAAGCAGACGGTCGATCCGTTCGTGGTCATCGCGCTGCCGGTGATGCTGGTGTGCTGCGCAGCGCTGCTGATCGCCTGGGCCGAGTACAACCGCATGCGGTTTTCGGGCAAGGAGCGCCGGCTGCCGCATGACGATGTGACCCGTGAAGAGATGGCGCACGACCTGGGCGCGAGCGCTGCGGTGGCATCCCTGCTGGCCGATGGCAAGGCGGTGACCCTGCACATGGATGACCACGCGCGGCCGGTGCGGGTGACAGCGCAGGCGCTGGCCGGTTGAGGCTCGTGCCGGCCGCTGGCCGGCACGACCGATTACGTGCGTGTCTGGCCTTCGCCGCGGACGACGAAGCGCTCCACGGTGAGCGCTTCCAGTCCCATCGGGCCGTAGGCATGCAGGCGGGTGGTGGAGATGCCGATCTCCGCACCCAGGCCGAGCTCGCCACCATCGGAGAAGCGCGAGGAGGCGTTGACCATCACCACCGCTGAGCGCAACGCGTGCACGAAGCGCTCCGCCGCCGCGGCATCCTCGGTCGCGATCACTTCGGTGTGGTCCGAGCTGTACTGCTGGATATGCGCGAGGGCGTGGTCGAGGTCTTCCACCACGCGCACGGCGAGGATCAGATCCAGATACTCGGCGGCGTAATCGTCTTCGCTGGCTGCCTCTGCATCGGGCAGCCACTGGCGTGCCACCGCATCGGCGCGTAGCTGCACCCCACGTTCGGCCAGCGCTTTCGCCGCCAAGGGCAGGAAGGTCGGCGCGAGGTCGGCATGGACCAGCAGCGTCTCCAGCGAGTTGCAGGCCGACGGCCGGCTGCACTTGCCATCCACCAGCAGGCGCAGCGCCAGTGCAGGATCGGCGGCGCGGTCCACGTACAGATGGCAGACGCCCTTGTAATGCTTGATCACCGGTACGCGGGCATGCTCGGCCACGAAGCGGATCAACCCTTCCCCGCCGCGTGGAATCGCCAGGTCGATCAGGTCGTTGAGCTGCAGCAGCGCCAGCATGGTCTCGCGGCGCAGATCCTCGACCAGCGTCAGTGCTGCATCGGCAATGCCGGCCTCGCGCAGCGCGCGCTTGAGCGAGGCGGCAATCGCGGTGTTGGAGTGGATCGCCTCCGAGCCGCCGCGCAGGATCACGCCGTTGCCGGCCTTGATGCACAGCGCTGCCGCATCGGCGGTCACGTTGGGGCGCGCCTCGTAGATCATCGCGATGACGCCCAGCGGTACGCGCACTTTCTGAACGCGGATGCCATTGGGGCGCACATCATCGCGGGTCACCTGGCCGACCGGATCGGGCAATGCGGCGACCTCGCGCAGGGCGGCGGCGATACCGGCCAGACGCGGCGGGTTCAAGGCCAGGCGATCCAGCATCGCCGTGCCCACGCCCTTCTCCGTGGCCGCAGCAAGATCGCGGGCGTTGGCGGCGAGAATCGCATCGGTATCGGCGTCCAGCGCGGTGGCCATGGCCTCCAGCAGTTCGGCCTTGGCGGCGGATGACAGCTGAGCAAGTTGCTGGGCAGCCTCGCGGCAGGCCAGCGCCTGGGTGCGGATGTCGGTAGTGGAGCTGGCGACCATCTCAATATCCTTGAAAAAACACGGCGGGGACGCAATCACAACAGCACCAGATCGTCACGGTGGATGACGTTGCCACCGTAGTTGTAGCCGAGCACGCTTTCGATGTCGCGCGAGTGACGCCCGGCGACGCGGCGGATGTCGCTGGCCGAGTACTGGCTGACGCCACGGGCCAGGCAGACCTCGCCGGCCTCGGTGCGTTGCCGGATCTCGACCATGTCACCGCGGCGGAAGTCACCCTCCGCACCGACCACGCCGCCGGGCAGCAGCGAGGCGCCCTTGCCACGCAGCGCATCGGCCGCACCGGTATCGACCAGGATCGCGCCCGGTTCCAGCGGTGCGTGCCGCAGCCAGTATTTGCGCGCGGCCACGCGGGTCTGCGCGGCATGGATGCGGGTACCGAAGAGGCGGCCCTGGCTGAGCGCGCGCACCACCTCGGCGCTGCGCCCGTTGAACAGGCAGGTCTCGATGCCGACACGCCCGGCCTTGGCTGCGGCCTCCAGCTTGGTATGCATGCCGCCGGTGCCCGCGCCGCTGCCGGCCCCCCCGGCCATCGCCAGCACCTCGACGGTCAGCTCGGGCACATCGTGGATCGGCCGCGCCTGCGGATCACGCCGCGGGTCGGCGCTGTACAGGCCGTCGATATCGGTGGCGATGAACAGCACATCGGCGTCGATCAGCGCAGCGACGGTCGCCGCGAGATTGTCGTTGTCGCCGAGCTTGAGCTCATCCACCGAGACGGTGTCGTTCTCGTTGACCACCGGCAGCGCGCCCAGCCGCAGCAGTTCGTTGAGCGTGGCCCGGGCATTGAGGTAGCGGCGGCGGTTGCGCAGGTCGTCATGGGTCAGCAGCACCTGCGCCACCGGACGTTCGAAGAAGCGCTGCCACAGCCCGATCAGCTGTGCCTGGCCCAGCGCGGCCAGTGCCTGCCGTGCGGCCATCGCCGCCCCGGCTTCCAGCGCGCGCGGCACGATCGCCCGGCCAGCGGCGACCGCGCCGGAGGACACGATCACCACTTCACGCCCGGCCAGGACATTGGCCGAGACGAACTGGGCCAGCCCCAGTGCGTGGCGGGGCGAGAGACCGCCGCCGTCAGCGGCCAGCAGGCTGCTGCCCACTTTGAGGACGGCACGTTTCCACTGCGGAACGGCTTGTTCGGTAAACGGCGAAGGCACGGACTGGTTCATGTGATCGGTGCGCTCAGCGCGTGCTCCATTCGTGGATACGGGCGGTGGCACTGCCGTGCACCAGCAGCGGATCAGTGTCGACCAGCGCCTGCGCGGCGGCCAGGTCGGCGATGTCCTGCAGCACGTAGGCGCCACCGCTCTTGTCGGTGAAGCCCCCGGTCAGCAGCAGCTGCCCGCGGGCCCGCACCGCATCGAGAAAGCGCACGTGCTCGGCACCCACGTCATCGCGGAAGTCCGGCGTGCGGGTGACCATCACCAGGTAACAGGTTTTCATGTGGATCCTTTTCCCGGGCTCGCCCGGCAAGACGTTACAAAAACGGCGGCCTTGCGGCCGCCGTCGTGATTACACCAGTGCGGCCCAGCGGGCGCGCAGTTCATCCAGCCGCAGGTCGGCGGCCGCGCCGGGCGACACGCGCGCGGCCAGGCTGCCTTCGGGGGTCCGCCCCTGCCCGGCCGTATCCGCCGCCGCGGCGGCGGCCTTGTAGGCCTCGCGGAACGGCACACCGGCCACCGCCGCTTCCACGGCGACATCGGTGGCGTACATGCCCGAGTCGATCGCCGCACGCAGCTTGTCATCGCGCCATTCCAGGTTGGCCAGCAGCGCTGGCAGCAGTTCCAGCGCGGCCAGACCGCGGCCGAAGCCATGGAAGATCGCGCCCTTGCTGCTCTGCAGATCGCGGTGATAGCCCGACGGCAGCGACAGCAACTGCTCGATCTCGGTGCGGGCCGCGGCCACGCTGGCGTGGGTGGCACGCATCAGTTCGATCACGTCCGGGTTGCGCTTGTTCGGCATGATCGAACTGCCGGTGGTGTACTGCGCGGGCAGCGCGACAAAGCCGAACTCGCCGCTGGTGAACAGCGACAGGTCCCATGCGATGCGGCGCAGATCCAGGGTGGCGCCGCCAAGCGCTTCCAGTGCGGCCAGCTCGAACTTGCCGCGCGAGAGCTGCGCGTAGATCGGCGAGATCTGCATCCGCGCGAAGCCGAGTGCCTCGGTGGTGTGCGCGCGGTCCAGCGGCAGGTTCACGCCATAACCGGCGGCCGTGCCGAGCGGATTGGCATCGATCAGGGTGAAGGTGTCGTGCGCGCGGATCGCGTTGTCGATGAAGGCTTCGGCCCAGCCGGCCCACCACATGCCCGCCGAGGACACCACGGCGCGCTGGATGTGGGTATAGCCCGGCACCGGCAGGTCTTTTTCGGCCTCGGCGCGATCCAGCGCGACCTTGGCGATCTCGCGGCTCAGCTCGGCCACGCGCAGCAGCTTGTCCTTCAGCCACAGCCGGGTCGCCACCAGGATCTGGTCGTTGCGGCTGCGCCCGGTGTGGATCTTGCGGCCGGCATCGCCGAGGCGCTCGGTCAGGCGCGCTTCGATCGCCGAGTGGCAATCCTCGAAGCGCTCATCCAGCACGAACGCGCCACTGCGGAAATCCTCGGCCAGCACGTCCAGCTCGCGCTGCAGGCCGATGCGCTCGTCGTGGGCGAGGATGCCGATGTTCTCCAGGCCCTGCGCATGCGCCTTGCTGGCCGCCACGTCGTACAGGAAGAACGCGCGGTCCAGGATCACATCATCGCCGGCCAGGAAGGTCTGGATCTTGGCGTCTACCGCCACGCCGGGCTTCTGCCACAGAAGGTCTGCCATGTCTTGCTCCGTAGGCGGATTCGCTCCGCCGGGTTGTCAGGGCGCGCGCAGGGGGCCGCGCTGCGCCGTGGGAATTCAGTGCGGGATGGAAGCCAGTTCGTCCAGGCCCAGCGCCAGGTTGAGGTTCTGCATCGCCTGGGTGGCCGCGCCCTTGAGCAGGTTGTCCAGAGTCGCCACCACCACCACGCGCTTGCCGCCCGGGGCCACGTCGAAGCCGCCGATCTGCACGCCGTGCCGGCCCGCAATCTGGCTTACCCAGGGCGCTTCGTCGATCACGTCGATCAACGCTTCGTTGGCGTAGTACTTCTGATAGAGAGCGATCACGTCCTCGCGCGTGACCACCGTGTTGAGCCACAGGTTCACGGTCATGGTGATGCCGCGGAAGTGCGGCGCCACATGCGGCATGAATTCGACCGGCACGCGCAGGTGCGCGGTCACTTCACGCTCGTGCACATGGTTGGTCAGCGCATACGGCATCAGGTTGTCGCGCAGCAGTTCGGGATTGTTCTTGTCCGAGGGCGTGGTGCCCGCGCCGGAGTAGCCGGAAACACCAAAGCACTGCGGCGGGCCGGCCAGCTGCTGCAGCAGCGGGCTGATCGCCAGCTGCATCGCGGTGGCGTAGCAGCCCGGGTTGCTGATGTGCTTCTGGCCCAGGTAGTCGCCCCGGGTCAGCTCCGGCAGGCCGTAATACCAGCTCGGCTCGAAGCGGTGATCGGCCGACAGATCGACGATCACCGTGTCCGGCCTGGCCGCATCCAGCGCGGTGACGAACGGCGCGGACAGGCCATTGGGCAGTGCCAGGATCACGGCGTCCATGCCCTTGGCGGCGACAGCATCCGCATCCAGGTTCTCGAACTGCAGTTCACCGTGCCAATCGCTGTGGTGGTCGCTCACGCGCTGGCCAGCCAGTTCGCGCGAGGACACGAAGCCCAGCTGCAGGCGCGGGTGGGCGGCGATCAGTTTGATCAGCTCGGCGCCGGTGTGGCCGCGGGCGCCGACGATGCCGACAGTGAAGATCTTGGTGCTCATGCGTGTGCGTCCAGGCGGTGCTGCAGGTGGCGTTTCACCCCCGGCCATTCCGCATCGATGATGGAGAAGATGACGGTATCGCGCGGGGTGCCATCCGGGTGGCGCTTGTGGTTGCGCAGCACGCCGTCCTGCTTGGCGCCCAACCGTGCGATCGCGGTGCGCGAGGTAAGGTTGAACCAGCTGGTCTCGAACACCACGCTCAGGCATTCCAGCCGCTCGAAGGCGTGGGTGAGCAGCATCAGCTTGGTCTCGGTGTTGATGCCGGTGCGCTGGGCGGCCTCGCCATACCAGGTGTAGCCGATGCTCAGGCGCGGCACCTCGGCGTCCAGATCGTAGTAGCGGGTGGTGCCGACCACTTCATCGGCCTCGTTGAGGACCGCGAACGGCAGCACCTTGCCCTCGGCCTGCGCCTGAAGCGCGGCCTGGACATAGGCGGTCATGGTCTTCGCACTCGGCACCTGGGTGTACCAGAGCTTGGACAAGGTGCCATCCCCCAGTGCACCGCGCAGGCCATCGATGTGCGCCATCTGCAGCGGCTCCAGCCGGGCGTGGGTGCCGGCCAGTGTGGGGACCTTGGTCCAATCGGCGAGATTCATGAGGTTCAGCCCTCCAGGCTGGGGGTGCGTGCGGCGCAATGCTCGACGTACGCTTTGATGCGGTCGAAGCCATCGGCGCCGAACCAGAACACTTTCCAGTGGCCCTGCTTGTAGCAGCCATCGGATTGCGCGTAATAGAAGTGATTGATCGGGTTGCCGTTGCGCGAGCGCCAGAACAGCTGTGGGGTTTCGTCCAGCATGACATTCCAGACCGCGCGGCCAAGGCCTTCGCCCTGCGCGTCATCGAGCACCGCGAACTTGTCCAGGTAGACGCCTTCGGGCTCGTCGGTAAGGATCACCGCGGTGCGGTAGTTCTCACTGACGTAGGCGCGCAGCAGCTTGGTTTTCTGGAAGTAGTCCGGCACCAGGGTACGGCCGAAGCTGGATTCGATCAGCTGCTTCAGGCGCGGCAGATCGAGCGCATCCCACGCGGTGGCGCGCAGCACCTTCTCGCCCTTGCGCACCAGCGTGCCCGAGCCCTTGTGGGTGAACAGCTCCTTGGCCAGGTCCGCCGGGCGGGTGATCGACACCGACGATTCCAGCGGCAGGCGATCGAGCAGGTCCTTGATCTGCTCGATCTTGACCCGCATGCCGCCATGGATCCACGGCTGCTGCATCAGCTGGTCGTACTCGGTGGACAGGTTGATCGAATCGATCACCTTGCCCTCTTCATCAAGCAGGCCGCCGGTGCCGGTCAGGAAGATGATCTTGTAGGGCTGCAGTTCCTGCACCAGCTCATTGGCGGCGAAATCGGCGTTGACGTTGAGGATCTGCCCGCAGCGGGTTTCGCCCAGGCTGGTGATCACCGGGATCGAGCCGGCACGCAGGCTTGCTTCGATCGGGGCCAGGTTGACCTTCTTGACCTCACCGACCAGGCCGTAGGTGTCCTGATCCAGGTACTCGGCTTCGAACACGCCGCCGGTGATCGAGGTCGCGCGTGCGCCGTTCTGCTGCAGGGCTTCGACCAGCTGCAGATTGGAGGCCTGGAACACCCGGCGCACGATCGCCAGGCCTTCGGCCGAGGTCACGCGCAGGCCGTTGACGGTCTGCTTCTCGATGCCGGCCGCCGACAGTTCGGCATCCAGCTGCGGGCCGGCGCCATGCAGCACGATCGGGGTCAGGCCGACTTCCTGCAGGAACGACAGCGAGGAGGTCAGCGCCTCCAGGTCATCGCGCAGCACCGCGCCGCCGACTTTGACCACGGCGAAGCGTTTGGCGTCCAGCTGCGAGAAACGCTTGAGGTACTGGCTGATTTCCTTCGCGCTGGCCATGCTCGAGAGCAGGCGCACGATGGTCTGACGGGTCTGGCGGTGGGGCTGGGAAGAAGGCATTTCGATATCGTCGCAGGCGGCCGGGGCCGCGATGGGAGTTCCGTCAGTGGGGGACCACGACGGCGTCATTCGATCAGGCGCCGTGCGCAATGATGCGGTGCACGGACGCGGCGTAACGCTGCAGCTGCTCCAGTGTCACGAACTCATCGGCGGTGTGGGCCTGGGCGATGTCGCCCGGGCCGTACACCAGCGTGGTGTAACCCCCGGCCGAGAACAGCGAAGCCTCGGTCCAGAAATCCACCGCGTTGCCGATCGGGATATCCAGCGCATCGGCCACGTCACGCGCGGCCAGCCGGCGGTTTTCTGCTTCGGCAATATCGCCGGCCGGGAAGCTGGGCCCACGGAAGGTCTCGGTGAACACCGCGGCCTCCGGTTCGGCGAAACCGGCAAAGGTGGCCAGCAGCGCATCGATATCCATCGACGGCAGCGGGCGGAAGCCGAAGCGCACCTCGGCGGCGGGTGCGATCATGTTGGCCTTGATGCCGCCTTCCACGCGCCCGATGTTGAAGCGCAGGCCGGTGAGCCCGCCGAAGCGCGCATGCGACAACGACTCGACATGGTCCAACGCGCGGTTGCCCCAGCGCATCGCCTGATGCAGTGCGCTGGCGGCCGCATCCTGCTTGCCCGAGGCATGCCCGGCGCGGCCCTTGAACTGCATCAGCACCGAGCTGATGCCACGGTGCGCGAGTACCGCTTCGCTCATCGTCGGCTCGGCCACCAGCACCGCTTCATACGCAATGCCACGGGCGAGGAACGCGGCGATGCAACGCGGGTCGTTGGCCTCCTCGTCGCTGGAGAACAGAAACGCGGCGTCGCCATCACTGGCGTTCGCAGCCGCCACCAACGCCGCCGCGGCGCCCTTGATGTCGCACACGCCCAGTCCGATCACGCGGTCCTCGGCGCGCCGCATCACGTGCGGATCGGCCGTCCAATGCGGCGAATCCGGCACGGTATCCAGGTGCACGTTGAACAGGTACTTCGGGGTGCCACGCACCGCATACAGGCTGACTGCACCGTCGCCATGGTCGATCACCTCCACATTGAACCCGGGCAGGTTCGCACGCAGGTAATCGAAGATGCCGCCGGTGGTGATCGCACGCGGCGGATTGCGCGTGTCGAACGACACCAGGGCCTGCAGGTGGGTAAGGGTGTTTTCGAGCATGCGGGTCAGTCCTTCACTGCGGCAACGGCCGCATCCTGGTAGATCGTGGGTCGCGCAATTTCCATCAGCAGCTCCGGGCGCGCCGGAGCATCGAATCCGAAACGCGCGTACAGGCCATGCGCGTCGCGGGTGGCGAGCATGAAACGGCGCAGGCCCTGCAGCGCCGGCTGCGCCAGCAACGCCTCGATCAACGCCGTGCTGTAGCCGCGCCCCCGGTGGTCGGGCAGCACGAACACATCGGCCAGGTAGCCGAAGGTCGCACCGTCGGTGATCACCCGGGCAAAGGCCACCTGACTGCCATCGTCCAGATAGCCGCCGATGCACAAGGAGCCGTCGATCGCCCGCTGCACCGTTTCCCGTGGAATCCCTTCGCTCCAATACGCTTGGGTCGACAGATACCGGTGAATCAGCGCGACATCGAGCCGCTGTTTATCGGTGCAGACGTGCAGGTTCATGGTCTCGGTCCAGTTCAACGCCCGGCGGGTGGCGCGCACCCGCCGGACACGTCGATCAATCGATCAGCGATTCACCTGCGCATACAACGTCGAGCTCATGCCGAACAGCTTGATGAAGCCTTCGGCCTCTTCCACGCCCCAGTCGGCCGACTGTGCATAGGTGGCGCCCTTGGCGTTGAGCAGGTGCGGCGACTTCACGGCCACGGCATCCACACGGCCACCACGGGTCTCCAGCACCACTTCACCGTTGACCTTGGTCTGCGAGGACTTCAGGAAGGCCTCGATGTCGGTCTTGAGCGGGTCGTGGTAGAAGCCTTCGTACACCAGCTCCACCCACTTGCGTGCCACGTCCGGCTTGAAGCGGTTCTGCTGCTTGGTCAGCACCGCATCTTCCAGCGCACGGTGCGCGGCCAGCAGCGAGACCAGGCCCGGCGCTTCAAACACGATGCGGCCCTTCAGGCCGATCACGGTGTCACCGGTGTAGACGCCACGGCCGACGCCGTACGGGGCGAACAGCTTGTTGAGCTTGGCCAGGATCTGCTCACCCGGCAGCGCCTTGCCATCCAGCTCGACCGCTTCGCCTTCGACGAACGTCAGGGTCACGGTGAGCGGCTCGACCGGCCATTCGCTGCGCGGGGCGCACCAGCCGCGGGCACCCTCGCCCGGGGCTTCCCAACGGTCGATCTCGCCGCCGGACATGGTCAGGCCGAGCAGGTTCTCGTTGATGGTGTAGGCCTGCTGCTTGGCACGCACGCCGAAGCCACGCTCTTCCAGGTACTTCTGCTCATAGGCGCGGGTCTGGGTGTGTTCCTTCTGGATCTCACGGATCGGCGCGACGATCTGGTAATCGCCCAGTGCCTTCACGGCCAGGTCGAAACGGACCTGGTCGTTGCCCATGCCGGTGCAGCCGTGGGCGATGATGTTGGTGCCCAGCTCGGCGGCGCGCTTGAGCGCGGCATCCACGATCAGGTAGCGATCGGAGACCAGCAGCGGGTACTGGCCCTGGTAGCCTTCGCCGGCCCACACGAACGGCTTGACGAAACCACTCCAGATCGCCGGGCCACCATCGACGGTGACGTGGCTGGTGACGCCCAGCTCGGCGGCACGCTGCTCGATGAAATCGCGCTCTTCGTCATCCACGCCGCCGGTATCGGCGAACACGGTGTGCACGTTGTAGCCGCGCTCCTGCAGGTAAGGCACGCAGAAGCTGGTGTCGAGTCCGCCGGAGAAGGCCAGGACGATGTCTTTGTTGCTCATGGGGGTCAGGTCCAATAGGGGGATGCGGTAAGAATCTGGGTTGGTGCGGGTAGAGCCACGCCATGCGTGGCTGCACCATTGGAGGCGTTCGATCAGCGGCTGATCAATGCCGACATGATCGCCTTCTGCACATGCAGGCGGTTTTCGGCTTCGTCGATCGCGATGCACTGCGCCGAATCCATCACGCCGTCGGTCGCTTTCACGTTGCGACGCAGCGGCAGGCAGTGGCTGAAGACACCGTTGTTGGTGAGCGCCATCTTGGCTTCGTCGACGATGAAGTGCTTGTACTGATCGCGGATCGGCTTCTCCGGTTCCCAGTTGCCGAAGAACGGCAGCGCGCCCCAGCTCTTGGCGTACACCACGTCCGCGCCGGCGTAGGCACTGGCGATGTCATGGCTGACCTGCAGCGAACCGCCGCTCTCGGCGACGTTCTGCTCGGCCCAGCCCATGTAGCGCTCATCCAGGATGTAATCCGGGGTCGGGCACAGCAGGGTCACGTCCATGCCCATGCGGGTGGCGATGGTCAGCGCCGAGTTGGCCACCGCGGTGTTGAGCGGCTTGGGGTGATAGGTCCAGGTCAGCACGTACTTCTTGCCGCGCAGGTCCTGGGTGCCGAAGTGTTCCTGCAGGGCCATCACGTGGGCCAGTTCCTGGCACGGGTGGGTGATGGTTTCCATGTTGATCACCGGCACCGGCGAGTACTTGGCGAAGCTCTTGAGCACTTCGTCCTCGCGGTCCTTGGTCCAGTCGATGAACTTCGGGAAGGCACGCACGCCGATCAGGTCCACATAGCGGCCCAGCACTTTGGCCACTTCGGCGATGTGCTCCTCGGTGTCCCCGTCCATCACCGAGCCCAGGTTGAACTCGATCGGCCAGGCGTCTTTGCCCGGCTGCAGCACGATCGCGTGGCCGCCCAGCTGGAACGCGCCCAGCTCGAAGCTGGTGCGGGTGCGCATGGAGGGATTGAAGAACACCAGGGCAATCGACTTGCCCTTGAGCTCGTCGCCCAGTTTGTTGCGCTTGAACAACGCGGCCTGGGTCAACAGGGCATCCAGGTCGGTGCGGCTCCAATCCTGGGTGTTCAGGAAGTGCTTCAGGGACATCGATCGATCCTTTGCGGCTGGTTTTCCACCGTTTCCGGCAGGGGTTGGGGGCGCCGGGGCGCGTTCAGGGCTCAACAAAACGTATACAGATGAAACTTTTCAGATCGTAGAAACGAAAAAACCCAGCGCGGGGGCTGGGTTTTCCAAACAGGCAGCACGAAGCTCCGGTTACCCAGCGAAAATGTGGGGTTCCGGTCGGCGGGCACGCGACGTCATGCCCGTAGCCATACGGGCGGCGCTGGTGTCGTGCTGGAAGTCGGTGAGTTTCATGGCCGCCCATCTTTGCATGCACCCGGGGCGGGTGCAAGGCCTGAATGGAAATTCAGGTTGAAGGCGTCGCCCGTGAGGCGACGGGAGGTGTCACGGGTTGGCGCCACCGGCCTGCTCGTTGCCCACCCACGGGGTGATCGAAACGCGGATCTTGAGCCGGTTGCCCGGGTCTTCAGGCAGGCGGGAACGGTACTTGGTGCCCTTGTAGACGTAGTCCACGTCGTAGGCGATCGGGCGGCGGAACTCACGGCCGACCGGGATGATCTTGCAATCCCGGGTCAACAACGGCCCGGTGTTGGCCGGCGTGGCCTCGACCACCACCGTTTCTGAGTAGCCACTTTCGTCGGTGCTGCCGTCCTCCCGGCGGAAGATCGAGCGCACCGAATCCATGAAGCGGCCGAAGCGGCCCTTGTCTTCCTGCGGCTCCTCGCCGGTGACGTTGACCGGCGCGAGCGTGCGGGTGGAGACCGGCTCGCAGTGCTCTTCAGTGCGGGTGGCGCGCAGGGTCTGGAAGACCGGCTCGACGTTGAGCACCTGGGCGTAGTCGAACTTGACGTTCTCCACGATCACCACCCGGTTGCGCACCTCACCCTCCTGGGCGCACGCCCCGAAGGCGGCACTTCCGAGCAGGCAGACCAGCGTCAACAACGAAGCGGATTTCATTGGCAACAAGGAAAAGGACAAGAGGGATAGTTTAGGCAGTGGCAAGCACAAGGGGCTGAACATTACCCTTCCGTGACGTTTCTGCCCATAGGCCGACCCCACCTGCGGGGCCGGAAGCCCGCCACGACGGGACGGAACCCCTGAAGCCTTCAGCCACACCGCCGGCGGCCGGGGTCGCCTGCCTGCCCTGCCCACATCCCCCCAAAGCCCCCGACACGTTCTAAAATCGACCGCTTACCCCCGCTCCCGACCCTCATGACCCTGCGCCTGCACAACAACCTGACACGCCAGCTCGAACCGTTCACCCCGCTCGATCCGACCTGTCCGACCCTGTATGTGTGTGGCCCCACGGTCTACAACTACGTCCACATCGGCAATGCCCGTGGGCCGGTGGTGTTCGGGGTACTGGCCGATCTGCTGCGCCGCCGCTTCGGCGGCCTGCGCTATGCCCGCAACATCACCGACGTGGATGACAAGATCAACACGGCCGCGCGCGAGCAGCACGTCCCGATCAGCACCATCACCGACCGTTTCGCCGCCGCCTACCGCGAGGACATGGCCGCGCTGGGCGTGGTGCCGCCGGACATCGAGCCGGAAGCCACCGCGCACATTCCGCAGATCGTGACGATGATCGAGCAGCTGATCGCCAACGGGCATGCCTATGCGGCCGAAGGCCACGTGCTGTTCTCGGTGAGCTCCTACGCCGACTACGGCAAGCTCTCGCGCCGTGACCCTGACGAGATGCTGGCCGGTGCGCGCGTGGATGTCGCCCCGTACAAGCGCGACCCGGGCGATTTCGTGCTCTGGAAGCCCTCCAGCGACGACCTGCCCGGCTGGGAGTCGCCCTGGGGCCGTGGCCGCCCGGGCTGGCACATCGAGTGCTCGGCGATGGCCGCCGCGCACCTGGGGCCGACCATCGATATCCATGCCGGCGGCGTGGACCTGCAGTTCCCGCACCACGAGAACGAGATCGCCCAGAGCGAGTGCGCGCACGGCGGGCAGACCTTCGCCCGGTTCTGGCTGCACAACGGCATGCTCAACTTCGGCGGCGCCAAGATGAGCAAGTCGATCGGCAACATCGAGCGCGTGCACGATCTGGTCCGCCAGCATGCCCCCGAGGCGCTGCGCTATGCCCTGCTGTCGGCCCACTACCGGCAGCCGCTGGACTGGTCCGATGCGCTGATCGAGCAGTCGGTGCGCACCCTGGACCGCCTGTACGGCACCCTGCGCGATCTGGTCGGGGTGGACGCCGCTGCGGTGATTCCGGCCGAGATCGAGGCCGCGCTGGATGACGACCTCAACACCCCACAGGCACTGGCCGAGCTGGCCCGTATCGCCGGTGAGGCACGCAAGGCTGCCGACGCCGACAAGGCGCACTGGAAGTCCGCGCTGCTCGGTGCCGGCCTGGCGCTGGGCCTGCTGCAGCAGGATCCCGCGGCCTGGTTTGGCACCGCAGGCGGCAACGACGACGATGCGGCCATCCAGGCCCTGATCGATGAACGCGCCGCTGCCAAGCAGGCCCGCGACTTCGCCCGCGCCGATGCGATCCGCGACCAGTTGGCCGCCGAGGGCATCGTGCTGGAAGACACCGCCCAAGGCGTGCGCTGGTCGCGCAAGCGCTGAACGACCGCCCGGCTGACCGTCGGGCGCTACCCGACACCGCCCGATCCACTGGGCATTGCCATGACATCGCCCCGGCCACGGACGGCCGGGCTGCCTCCCCCCGCAACTGCACGGTCACCCACGGACGGCGAACACCGACCCGGAGCCCCCATGACCCCCACCTCCCCGTTCCCGCTCGAACCCACCGCTGCTGAAGCCCAGGCAGCCATCGCCGAGGAATTCGCGTTCTTCGGTGACTGGTCCGAGCGCTACCAGTACCTGATCGACCTCGGCCGCAAACTGCCCCCCTTCCCGGAAGCGTGGAAAACCGAGGAACATCGCCTGCTCGGCTGCCAGTCCATGGTCTGGATCGTGCCGGACGGCAATGCCGAGGCGCTGCGCTTCCACGCCATCAGTGATTCGGCGATCGTCTCCGGGCTCATTTACCTGGCCCTGCGCGTCTACTCGGGCCGTTCGGCGGCCGACATCCTGGCCACCGAGCCGAACTACATCCAGGACATCGGGCTGTCGCGCCACCTGTCGCCGACCCGCAGCAACGGCGTCGCGGCGATGCTGGCCTTCATCCGCGACACCGCCCAAGCGCAGTCGTGACGCTCTCCGCCGATCCGCAGGAGCCGGACAGCGCCCTGCAGCTGCTGGCCCGCCCAGGCTTTTCGCTGGTGCTGGCGTACCGCATCTTCGCGATGCTGTCCTACCAGATCGTCGCGGTGACGGTCGGCTGGCATATCTACGAGGTCACCCGCAATCCGTTCTCGCTGGGCCTGGTCGGCCTGGCCGAGGTGCTGCCGTTCTTCTGCGTGGCGCCGTTTGCCGGCTACCTGGTCGACCACCTGCCCCGCCGCCGGCTGGGCATGGTCGCCTGCAGCGGGCTGGTGATGACCGCACTGGTGTTGACCGCGGTCGCCCAGGGCTGGCTGCCGTTCCACGGAGTGTGGCCGATCTATGCGGCGATCGCCCTGACCGGCATGGTCCGCGCGTTCCTCTCGCCGATCTACAACGCTCTGTTCGCCCGCGTGCTGGAGCGTACGCAGTACGCCCGCGGAGCCGGCCTTGGCGCGGTCGTCTTCCAGGCCGGCATGGTGCTCGGGCCGGCCCTGGGCGGTGCGCTGGTGGCGTGGGGCGGCAAGGGCGTGGCCTATGGCGTGGCGGTAGGCGTGTCGCTGATCGCGCTGGGCTGCCTGGCGGCGCTGCGCGTCTCCGAGCCGGTGCACACGGGCCCGGCGGCGCCGATCTTCAAGAGCATCGCCGAGGGCGGCCGGTTCGTGCTGGGCAACAAGATCATGGTCGGGGCGATGGCGCTGGACATGTTTTCGGTGTTGCTCGGCGGCGTGGTGGCGATGCTGCCGGCGTTCCTGCACGAGATTCTGCATCACGGCCCGGAGGGGCTGGGCGTGCTGCGTGCGGCGCCGGCGCTGGGTTCGGTGTGCGTGGGGCTGTGGCTGGCGCGTCGGCCGCTGCAGCGCAATGCGGGGCGTGTGCTGTTGTTCGCGGTGGCCGGCTTTGGCCTGTGCGTGATCGGCTTCGGGCTGTCGTCGAATTTCTGGCTGTCGGCGGCGATCCTGTTGTTCTACGGTGCGTTCGACGGTGTGTCGGTGGTGGTGCGTTCGACGATTCTGCAGTTGGCGACGCCGGAGGAGATGCGTGGTCGGGTGTCGTCGATCAATGGCATTTTCATCAGTTCGTCCAATGAGCTGGGTGCGTTCTATGCGGGCACGATGGCCAAGCTGTTGGGGCTGGTCCCGGCGGTGGTGCTGGGCGGCTTTGCGGTGTTGAGCGTGGCGGGCATTACGGCGTGGAAGAATCCGACGCTGCGGCGGTTGAACCTGCGCGATCTGCATTGAGCATTTGGCCGGCTCATTGCTTGGTGCTGGCCAGCTGGTTGGCTGGCGCCGCGCGGTTGGGGTGCATGCGTTGTCGGCTCGGCGCCTTCCTGTGCCTGGGGTTGGGCGGCCGGGCAGCGCAGTGCAGGACCCGCCGTAAACCCATCCATGGGGGCTCGTAGTGCGGCATCCATGCCGCACACGGTCCTTCACTGCGCCACCCGTCCACCCATGGACAGTGGGTTGCTTGCGCGGAATCAACAGCGAAGAACAAACGACGACAGGCAAAAAGCAAATAGCCGACTCCTCACCGCTTATCACTCACGGAGTGCGACGCCGGTTGTTCGCTGTCAGCTGTCAGCGCTTAGCTTTTGGCTTTTGGCTGTTAGCTGCTGGCTTACGACATACCGCTTACGGCTTGCGGCTTGCGTCTTGCGTCTTGCGGCTTCGGTCTCGCCTCCGGGTGCAAGCGGATTGCAGATTGCGTAATTTTCGGCGCGCCCGCCTAGCCGGTAGATCCACACCACACATGAATACCGCGCGCCGCGGCACAAGCATCCAGACCAGCGTTTGGTAGTTCCTGAAGGCCCAGCCAACCCTGGCAGCTGATTCAGAGCGTGCCGAAAGCGGGAGTCCAGGCTCTTCCAGCCGCCCACCCGTGAACGTATCGGGAGTGGGTCGGGTAGCCCGGTCCGGGACCGCGTGCGGCATGGATGCCGCACTACGAGCCCCCATGGATGGGTTTACGGCGGGTCCCGGACCGGGCTGCCCGACCCACTCGAGCACCAGACAGCAAGGCGCCAACGCCCTTCGCGACCAACCCGAACCAACCCGAACCAAAAACAAACAGCCAGCCAAAAAAAACCCGGCCGAAGCCGGGTTTTTTCGTAGAACAGCACAACCAACAGCGCGATCAGTCGCCCTGCTGCTTCTGCAGATGCTCCCAACGCTCCTGCGCATCGATCGTGCGCTCAGCGGTCAGGCGGGCTTCCAGACGGTCCAGGCCAATTTCTTCGCCCGTATCCACACAGAAACCGTAATCGCCATCTTCCAGACGCTTCAGCGTGCTGTTGATCTTGCCGATCAGCTTGCGATAACGATCGCGGGTACGCAGTTCCAGCGAGTTCTCAGTCTCGCGGGTGGCGCGCTCGGCCTCATCGCCGATATCACGCACTTCCTCCTGCAGATTCGCGATGGTCTGCTTGGATTCCTCCACCAGATCATTGCGCCAGTGCTGCAGGCGCTGGCGGAAATACTCCAGCTGCAGCGGGCTCATGTATTCCTCTTCCGCGCTCGGCTTGTAACCGTCGGGCAGGATCGGACGACCGGTGGCTTCGTCAGTCTTGTATTCCACCACCTTCACCTTGGTGCGAGGGGCCGGGGCGGCCGAACGCGCTGCCACGGCAACGGCGACCTTGCCGACCGGACGGGACACGGGCTTGGGGGCGGACTCGGACTTGGCGGGGGTTTTTGCAGGCGATTTCGAAACGGGCACGGGATTCTTGTTTTGCGGGGCCTTGGAGGCGGCGACAGGGGCGACCGGCGCCGGCGCGGACGCCGGAGAAGGTGCCGCCTTGGCCGGGCTCTTGGCCGGGACAGACTTGGCCGGCGCCGGCGATGCCGGCTTCGGTGCGGACTTCACTACGGGTGCTGCAACCGGCTTGGTGGCCGGCTTGGGTGCCACGGGCTTGCTGGCGGTCTTGCTGGCCTTCACCGGCGTAGCCGGTGCCTGCTTGACTGCGGTCTTCTTCGCCGGTGCCGGCTTGGCCGCCGGTTTGGCGACAGCAGGCGTCACGGTCTTCTTGGCTGCCGTCTTGCTGGCAGCGGCTTTCTTGACGGGCGCCTTGCTCACCGGCTTGCCTGCCGCGCGCTTGGCGGGCGTGGCAACCGGCTTGGCGACCGTCGACTTCTTGGCAACGACCTTCTTGGCGACGGTCTTCTTGGCCACCACCGTCTTGGCAGCAGGCTTCTTGGCGACAGCCTTCTTGACGGTCCTGGCCGGCGACGTGCTGGCCGCCTTTTTAACGGGTGCCGTCCTGGCCGCCGGTTGTTTGGATGCAGGCTTGCCAGCCGGCTTGGCGGCCGGCTTCCTGGCAACGGACTTGGCCGCCAACTTCTTTACAACAGGCTTGGCGGTTTTCTTGGCGGCCTTGACGGCCTTCTTTGCAGTTTTTTTAGCAGCCACGAAACGCTCTTCCTTGGATTCCCCGGGGCCCGGGAAAGCGGGCCTTTATAGCCTACCCGACCAGCAGCAGCAACCACACCGCCTACTCCGTTCAGCCCCGGAGTCGCAAGGCGTGCGACCGGTCCACCTGGCAGGCGGGCCAACGTGCGCAGTTCGGTACCTGACCCGGCGACACCGCCGGGGTGGCCCGTCGCGCGCGTGGGTGCGGACGGGTCCAACGCCCCATCCTGCGACAAATGCGCCCTTCATGCCAACTGGAATAAGATTGGGGGGTGATCTCACGCCTGCTCATCGCCCTGCTGCGCTTCTACAAGCGCTTCATCAGCCCGTTGCTGGGGCCGCGTTGCCGCTTCATGCCCAGCTGTTCTGAATACGCCATGCAAGCCATCGCCACCCATGGCCCCGCGCGCGGCAGCTGGCTGGCCGCGCGCCGGCTGGGCCGCTGCCATCCCTTCCATCCCGGTGGCATCGACGAGGTGCCCCCGCGCGCCGCGCATGACGCCACCTGCCGCTGCACAGGAAAACACTGAATGTCCTCCACGCTCATCGTCAACGCCCGCTTGGTCAACGAAGGCACCATCACCCAGGGGGACCTGCGCATCGAAGATGGCCGCATCGCGCAGATCGGCCCCGGTTTGGATGCCCGCCCCGGCGAAACCGTCGTCGACGCCGCCGGCCGCTGGCTGCTGCCGGGCATGATCGACGACCAGGTCCATTTCCGTGAGCCCGGCCTGACCCACAAGGGCGACATCGCGACCGAATCGGCCGCGGCCGTCGCCGGGGGCCTGACCAGCTTCATGGACATGCCCAACACCAATCCACCCACGCTCAACGCCGAGATCCTGCAGGCCAAATACGATGCCGCCGCCGGCCGCGCACGCGCCAACTACGGCTTCTACATGGGCGCCAGCAACGACAACCTGGCCCACATCCAGTCGCTGGATCCCAAGACCGCGCCGGGCATCAAGGTGTTCATGGGCGCCTCCACCGGCAACATGCTGGTCGACAACCCGGAAACGCTCGATGCGATCTTCCGCGATGCGCCCACGCCGATCATCACGCACTGCGAAGACACGCCGATGATCGATGCCAAGGCCAAGGAGTACGCCGAGAAGTATGGCGATGCCCTGAGTGCCGAGCAGCACCCGGACATCCGCTCGCGCGAGGCCTGCCTGAAGTCCTCCGAGCTGGCCGTGTCGCTGGCCAGGAAGCACGGTACCCGCCTGCACGTGCTGCACATCTCCACCGCTGATGAGCTGGCCCTGTTCGAACGCGGCCCGCTGATCCGCGCCGATGGCAGCCGCAAGCAGATCACCGCCGAAACGTGCATCCACTTCCTGCGTTTCGACCGCAGCGATTACGCACGGCTGGGCAACCTGATCAAGTGCAACCCGGCGATCAAGGAAGCCAGCGACCGCGAGGCGCTGACCCGCGCCGTGGCCGATGACGTGATCGACGTGCTCGCCACCGATCATGCGCCGCACACCTGGGAAGAAAAGCAGAAGCCCTATGCACAGGCGCCGTCCGGCCTGCCGCTGGTGCAGTACGCGCTGGTCGCCGCGCTGGAACTGGTACACGAAGGCAAACTGGAGATCACCCAGGTCGTGCAGAAGTTCGCGCACGCGCCGGCGCAGCTGTTCGATGTCAGCCAGCGTGGCTACCTGCGCGAAGGCTACTTCGCCGATCTGGTGCTGGTCGAAGACGTGCCGTTCACCGTCAAGCGCGAAGACGTGCTGTCCAAGTGCGGCTGGTCGCCGTTTGAAGGCACCACCTTCCGTTCGCGCATTGCCTCGACCTGGGTCAACGGGCAGTTGGCCTGGGATGGCGAGAAGCTGGTGGGCTCGCCGAACGGCCAGCGCATGAGCTTCGACCGCTGATGCGGGCACGGGTGTTGCGCGCGGCCCTGGCGGCCGCAGGCGTCGCGGCGATGGGCAGTCTACTGCCCTCGCCCGCCGTGGCCCAGGCCGATGCGCGCGTGGTGTTTCCGGCCAGCGCCTCGCAGGGCGCGATGGTGATCGGCAAGGTGCCGGCCGGCAGCGTCGTGCAGTACGGCGGCCGCACCCTGCGCGTGAGCGGGTACGGCAGCGTGGTGTTCGGCATCGGCCGCGATGAGAAAGGTCCACTGCAGGTGCAGGTGACGCGCCCGGACGGCGGCAGCGAAACGGCCAGCATCGCGGTCACCCCGCGTGACTGGCCGACCGAGCGCGTCAATGGCGTGCCGCCGAAGACGGTCAATCCGCCGCCGGCGATTGCCGAACGGATCAAGCGTGAGCAGGCGCAGGTCACCGCCGCGCGTGCCCGCGATGACAATCGCGCCGACTTCGCACAGGCCTTCATCTGGCCGGTGCAGGGCCGCATCAGCGGCCGCTTCGGCAATGCGCGCGTCTATAACGGCCAACCCGGTTCGGGCCACTCCGGCATGGACATCGCGGTGCCGACCGGCACCCCGGTGAAGGCACCGGCCGCCGGCGTGGTCACCTTCGCCGGCCCGGACCTGTACCTGACAGGCGGCACGCTGCTGCTGGATCACGGCTTCGGGATCAGTTCGAACTTCCTGCATCTGTCGCGCATCGACGTGAAGGTCGGCGACCGCGTCGAGCAGGGCCAAGTGATCGCCGCTGTCGGTGCGACCGGTCGCGCGACCGGCCCGCACCTGCATTGGGGCATGAACTGGTTCGATACCCGCATCGACCCGCTGCTGGTGCTGGAACGCGGAAAGTAACGGAGGGCCGGCCGCTGGCCGGCACCCACGCTCAGCCTCGCGCAGCCCACCAGGTCAGCCACAGCGTACGCATCGGCGTGGCCTGGTACTGACGGTCCTGCGCCCAGGTCTGCTGGCGGGCACGGGCCAACGCGGCGTACAGCCGGCGGGGCCGCGGGCCGGCAACCCGCGCCGGCCACTTCGCCAGCAACTGCTGCGCCCACCTGCGCGGTGCGGCGGTGTCATCCTCGGCCAGCAGCGAACGCGGAATGGCGGCAACGCCACTCTCGTGCAGCCGCTGGGCCAGGGTCTGCAACAGCACCGGGGTGGCGACATCGCCACGCGCCGGGGTATCGAACATCACCGCTTCGACCGCGGCCACCGCGGCCGCATAGGCCTGCAGCGCGCGCAGCGCCTGCGCCGGATCGACCGGCACCGCACGCGCGTCGATCAGATCCGGCAGGGTCTCGGCCAGCTGCGCCCACGGCGCGCGCACCGGCTCAAGCACGCGGCCCAGCGGATGGCGCGAGCGCTGTGCGGACCAGCTGCGCAGCTCTTCACCCCACCACGCCAGTTTGGCGTCGGACGGCAACGGGTCGCCGGCGGTATTGAGGATGTCGTCGAACTCCTGCAGCAGCGAGAACCACGCCACCACCAGGGTGCGCTGGTGCTCGGGCACGAAGCGTTCGGCCACCTGCCACTCGGGCCAGCGGGTCCGCCACTTGTCCAGGAAACTGTCCAGGGCGCTGGGAGTACTCACGGTGTATTCCTTGAAAGGCTAGAGCGTGCGCGGAAGCGGCCACGCCTTGGCATGTTGCAGGTGTTCGGGACGTGCGATCAGCGTGTCGGCGCCCCAGGCCATGGGATCGTCGGCATCGAGCCGATAGCCCCACAGCGCGGCGACCGAGGCCATGCCGGCGGCGTTGGCGGCGACGATGTCGCGCTCGTCATCGCCCACGTAGACACAGGTACCCGGGGCGATGCCCATGCGCTCGGCGGCAGCCAGCAGCGGCAGTGGATGCGGCTTGCGCTGGGCCAGGGTATCGCCGCCGATCAGCACCTTGCAGCGCTGTTCCCAGCCCAGCTGCGGCACGATCAGCCGGGCCAGGTATTCGGGCTTGTTGGTGACGATGCCCCACGCGCAGCCGGCCGCATCGAGCGCGTCGAGCATCCCGGCGATGCCATCAAACAGCACGGCATGCTGGCCGATCAGGCCTTCGTAGCGCGCCAGGAACTCCGGCACCAGCGCATCACGCTCGGCCTGCCCCAGCTCGGGAAAGGCCACCGAGACCATCGCACGCGAGCCCTTGGAGACCACCGGGCGCAGCGCACCCAGGGTGATCGGCGCGCGCTCGCGCGCGGCCAGCATCGCGTTGGCGGTGGCCAGCATGTCCGGTGCGCTGTCCAGCAGGGTGCCGTCCAGATCGAACAGCACCGCCGGCGGGAAACCGAACTCAGACACGAGCCGCGTCGTCCGGCTTGACCGCGTGGGCCAGGTAATTGATGTCGGTGCGCGTGCTCAGGCGGGCACGGTTGCGCCACGGCTCATACGCCATGCCGCTGACATCGCGCAGGTTGAAATCGGCCTCGCGCAGCCACTTGCCCAGCTCGGCCGGCTTGATGAAATCCTGGTAGTGGTGCGTGCCCTTCGGCAGCAGCCGCGCCACGTACTCGGCACCGACGATCGCCACGGCGAACGCGGCCGGGGTGCGGTTCACGGTGGACAGGAACAGCTGGCCGCCCGGCTTGAGCAGGCGATGGCAGGCGGCGATGATCGCGCCCGGGTCCGGCACATGCTCGAGCATTTCCATGCAGGTGACCACATCGAAGCTGCCCGGCTGTTCGGCGGCCAGGTCTTCAGCGGCCTGCACGCGGTAGTCGACCGTGACGCCCGACTCCAGCCCGTGCAGGCGGGCGACCTTGACCAGTTCCGGGGCCAGATCGATCGCGGTGACGTCCGCGCCTTCCTTGGCCAGCGCCTCGCTGAGCAGCCCGCCACCGCAGCCGATATCGAGCACGCGGGCACCGCGCAGGGTGACGCGCTGGGCGACGTACTGCAGGCGCACCGGGTTCAACGCGTGCAGCGGCTTCTGCGGGCCATCGACGTCCCACCAGCGGTTGGCGAGCGCGGCGAACTTGTCCAGTTCGGCCTGATCGAAATTGGTGGAAGCATGGGGGGTGTTCATGGGGATCCTTGATGCATCAAGCACGGATGTGTCGGATACGCTCGCGCCACTGGCGGGCGTTGGCGACGATCGCGGCGGTGTCCATGCCGACCAGTTCGCGCTGGACCAGCTTGGGCTGGCCGGCGATCCAGACATCGCTGACCTGGTGGCGGCCGGCCGCGTAGACAAGCTGAGAGAGCACATGGTGCAACGGTTGGGTTTCCAGCGCGGAGAGATCCACGCAGACCAGATCGGCCTGCTTGCCGACCTCGATCGAGCCGATGCGGTCGCCGAAGCCCAGCGCGCGTGCGCCGCCCAGGGTGGCCGCACGCAGCGTGGTGGCCGCGTCCAGCGCGGTGGCGTCATTGGCCACGGCCTTGGCCAGGATCGCCGCGGTGCGGTTCTCGCTGAACATGTCCAGGTCATTGTTGCTGGCGCAGCCATCGGTGCCGATCGCCAGGTTCACACCGGCGCGCTGCAGCGCGCACGCCGGGCAGAACCCGGAAGCCAGCTTGAGGTTGGATTCGGGGCAATGCACCACGCTGACGCCGCGCTCGGCGCAGAGGTGGATCTCGGCCTCGGTCAACTGGGTCATGTGCACCGCGATCAGGCGGTCGTTGACCAGGCCGAGCCGATCCAGACGCGCCAGCGGACGCTGGCCGTGCAGCTTGAGCGAGTCGCTGATTTCCTGCGCGGTTTCATGCGTGTGCAGGTGCACCTGCATGTCCAGCTGGTCGGACAGCATGCGCACGCGTTCGAAGTTCGCGTCGTTGACGGTGTACGGCGCGTGCGGGGCGAACGAGGTGCCGATCAGCGGATCGTTGCGCCACTGGTCGTGCAGGTCGCCGGCCTTGGCGAAGTACTCGTCGTCGGTCTTGGCCCAGGCGGTCGGGAAATCGATGATCACCGCACCGACCAGCGCACGGAACCCGTGCTGCTTGTAGACGGCGGCCTGGACGTCGGAGAAGAAGTAGTTTTCGTTGGCGCAGGTGGTACCGCCGCGCAGCATCTCGGCGATCGCCAGGGTGGTGCCGTCGGCCACGAACTCCGGCCCGATCACCGCCGCTTCCACCGGCCAGATGTGCTGCTGCAGCCAGACCATCAGCGGCAGGTCGTCGGCGACGCCCCGCAGCAGGGTCATGGGATTGTGGGTGTGCGCGTTGACCAGACCCGGCATCAGGGCGGCGTCGGGACGCGAGACGGTCTGGACGGGGGCAAAGCGCGCACGGGCCTCGGCGCGCGGCAGGATCGCGATGATTTCGCTGCCACGTACGGCCACGGCGTGGTCTTCCAGCACCACCGCATGCGGTTCGATCGGGACCACGTAACCGGCTTCGATCAGCAGGTCACAGGTTTCGGGAATGCGTGCGGTGTCGGTCATGCGGGCTCACTTTGCTGGAGAAACAGGTCAGCCTACGGCAGGGCCTACCTCGAACCTTCAGAAGACCGGTCCCATGCTGGACGGCTACCGCGATGCTTCTGGAGGACTAGCCCCTGAATCAGGGACGGCCGCGAAGCGGCGGGGTGTGGATGCGGGTGAGTTGGGGCCCACGATCCGCGGCGCGGATCGTGGGAGCGCCAGCGCGGATGCGCTGCCGCGTACCCGGATTACTTGCCTGCGCGTGCGGAGTATTCGCCCGAGCGGGTGTCGACCTTGATGATTTCATCCTGGTTGACGAACAGCGGCACGCGGACCACCGCGCCGGTTTCCAGGGTGGCCGGCTTGCCGCCGCCGCCCGAAGTGTCGCCACGGACGCCCGGATCGGTTTCGGTGATCTTCAGTTCCACGAAGTTCGGCGGCTGCACGAAGATCGGCTCGCCGTTCCACAGGGTGACGATGCAGGACTCTTCGCCCTTCAGCCACTTCTCGGCGCCGCCCATGCCGGCCTTGGTGGCCTGCACCTGCTCGAAGGATTCCGGGTCCATGAAGTGCCAGAACTCGCCGTCGCTGTACATGAAGTCCATATTGGTATCGACAACATCGGCCTTCTCCACGTCATCGGTAGCCTTCATGGTCATTTCGACCACACGGCCCGACTTGATGAAGCGGTACTTCATGCGGGTGAAGGCCTGGCCCTTGCCCGGCTTGACGTATTCGGTCTCGGTGATGACCGCTGGTTCATTGTTGACCAGGATCTTCATCCCGTTCTTGACGTCGTTCATGCCAACAGTGGCCATGCTGAAACTCCTGAATGGGCAAACGCCGCGCAGGCGCGGCGAGCCGGATAGAATGGGAAATCCCACCGACACCGGTGGGGTGACTCGATATTTCTGACCCACATGATAACCGCAGGCCCCCATTCCATGCAGCTTTCCGCCATGCCCCTGGCCGCCCCCGTCCGCTGGCAGCAACGGTGGCGCGAGGCGATCCGCGACCCGCGCGAGCTGCTGCGGCAGCTGGGGCTGGATCCGGTGGCGCTGGGGGTCTCTGACGAGGCGGCCGGCCAGTTCGCGGTGCGCGTGCCGCAGGGCTTCGCGGCCCGGATGCGCCATGGCGACCGGCATGACCCCCTGCTCCGGCAGGTCCTGCCGATCACCGACGAGCTGAAGGTCGTGCCCGGCTTCAGCCTGGATGCGGTGGGCGACGGCGCGGCCAAGAAGGCCACCGGGGTCATCCAGAAATACCGCGGCCGTGCCCTGCTGGTCACCACCGGCAGCTGCGCGATCAACTGCCGCTACTGCTTCCGCCGCCATTTCGACTACGGCGCCGAGAACGCGGCCCGCGAGGGCTGGCGCGATGCGGTCGACGCGATCGCGCAGGACCCGGACATCGACGAGGTGATCCTGTCCGGCGGCGACCCGCTGTCGCTGGCGACCCACAAGCTGGTGGAGCTGACCCAGGCCCTGAAGCAGATTCCGCACCTGCGCCGCCTGCGCATCCACAGCCGCCTGCCAGTGGTGCTGCCCGAACGCGTGGACGACGAGCTGGTGCAGTGGATCGCCTCGCTGCCGTGGCCGGTGGCGTTCGTGATCCATGCCAACCACGCCAACGAATTCGATGCGACCGTGGATGCTGCGATGGCGCGCCTGCGCGCGGCCGGCGCCACCCTGCTCAACCAGGCGGTGCTGCTGCGCGGGGTCAACGATTCGATCCAGGCGCTGCAGGCGTTGAGCGAGCGCAGTTTCGCGGCGGGCGTGCTGCCCTATTACCTGTATCAGGTGGACCGGGTCGAAGGCGTCGCCCATTTCGAAGTGGCCGACGACACCGCCAAGGACCTGCATGCACAGCTGACCGCACGCCTGTCCGGCTACCTGGTGCCCAAGCTGGTCCGCGAGATCTCCGGCGACAGCAGCAAGCGCCCGGTCTAGCGTCAGCTGCCCGATTCGAGCAGCTGCACCACCTCGGTCGCGCTGACCGGATGGCTCAGCCAGTAGCCCTGGGCCAGGTCGCAGCCGCGCTGGGCCAGCAGATCGAACTGCACTTCCTGCTCGATACCTTCGGCCACCACGGTGATCCCCAGCGCATGGGCCATGGCGATGATCGCCGTGGTCAACGCCAGATCGTCCGGGTCACGCTGCATGTCGGCCACGAAGCTCTTGTCGATCTTGACCCCGTCCACCGGCACCTGGCGCAGATGACTCAGGCCGGAGAAGCCGGTTCCGAAATCGTCCAGCCAGACCTTGACGCCGGTCCGGTGCAGCTTGTCCAGCAGCGCGGCAGCCAGCATTTCATCGCCGATCACGGCGGTTTCGGTCAGTTCCAGGTGCAGGCGCGACGCCGGCAGCCCGGTGTCGCGCAGGCACTCGGCGACCAGAGTCGGCAGCTCGCCGCCCCGCAGCTGGCGCGGTGACACGTTGACCGAGACGAACAGCCCTTCACCATCGGCGCCGGGTGGCCACTGCACCGCCTCGGTGCAGGCCGCGCGCAGCACCTTGGGGCCGATCACCTCGATCAGCCCACTCTGCTCGGCCACTTCGATGAACACCGAGGGCGGAATCGTGCCCAGGGTGGGGTGCTGCCAGCGCAGCAGTACCTCCACGCCGACCATGCGGCGGTCGCGGGTCCGGTAGATCGGCTGATAGGCCAGCCGCAGTTCGCCGCGCTCCCAGGCACCGCGCAGCTCCTGCTCCATGTGCACGCGGCGCTCGACCGCGTGATCCATGGCCCGGCTGTAGTAGCGGTAGCAGTTCTTGCCGGCCATCTTGGCCTGGTACATCGCGATGTCGCCGTTCTTGAGCAGCGTGGTGGCATCGGCGGCATCGTCCGGAAACAGGGTCACGCCGATCGAGGTGCCCAGGAACAACTCGCGGCCCTGCACCACCAGCGGCTTGCCCAGTTCACGCACGAGTATCTCGGCCAGCTCACGGGCCCCGGCGGGAACATCGCCGTCACCGATCAGGATCACGAACTCATCGCCACCGAAGCGCGCCAGCAGCGCCTCATCGCCGCCGGCCTGGGCCACCGCCGCGCTGATCCGCTGTGCGAACTGCAGCAAGGCCTCGTCACCGGCCTCGTGGCCCAGCGTGTCGTTGACGCGCTTGAAATCGTCCATGTCAGCGAACAGCAGCCCCAGCCGATGCCCGGAGGCCCGCGCCGCCATCAAGCGGTGATCCAGCGCCTCGCGGAAAGCCAGCCGGTTGGTCAGCCCGGTCAGGGCATCGGTATAGGCCATGTGCCGCACCTCACGGTCGTGCCGGGCAATTGCCTGGCTCATGCGACCGAACGCGCGCATCAGCTCACCGACCTCATCCTGGCGCCGGATCTCCGGCATCTGCAGGGTGTAATCGCCGGCCTCGATCTGGCGGGCGGCACCGGCCAGCCAGCGGATCGGCGTGACCAGGGTGCGCTGCACGTAGATGATCACCACCGCGCCGATTCCAACCAGCAGGCCGAGCATCAGCAGCAGCCAGCCCAGGTGCCGCTTGCCGACCTGCTGCAGGCGATCGCCCAGGGTCTGGTTGGCCTGCTGCTCCATGGCCTGCACATCGTCCAGCGCCATCCCCACGCGCACGCCGCCGATCCGCTGGTTGCCGATCATGATCGGCATCGCGTTGTCGAGCACCTTGGGCGACTGCTGCACCACCAGCGCGCGCGCGCCGGCCGCGCCCGCCGCGAGCGGATCGGTCATCGGCTGGCCAAACTCGAGCACGTCCACCGTGCCGTCGTGGATCAGCCTGCCGTTGTCATCGAATACCAGCACATAGCGCACCACCTGCTGCCGCGAGGTATTGCGTACCAGCGCGCCGACCTGCTCCAGGTCGTTGTAATAGAGCGGATTGGCCAGCGCATCGGACAGCTCCCGCGCCAGCGCTTCGCCACGGCTGCGCACACTGCGGTCGAACAGGTCATGGATGACCGTCCCGCTGAGGTGCTGCACCTCATCCTGCATCGTCGCCTGGCGCCCCAGCACCACGGCCACGATCGCCACCACGACCAGCATCGCGCCGCCCATCGCCAGCACGAAGCGGGCCTGCATTCCCGAACCCAAGCGACTCATTCCACTTCCATCCGCACGCGCGTCAAGCCTTGTTTCAATTCATCCAGCCGGTGCTGCATCTGCGCATCCACCCGGTGGAACCCGGACGTACCAAAAAATGTTTTCAATGCCGGCTGCGCCTGCGGATCCGATGCGGCATCCAGCAGCACCTGCTGCAACCGGTCGCGCACCTTCGGATCCAGGTCGTCACGCACCATTTCGACCGCACGCGGATACGGTTCGGTGCGATGGATGATGCGGAAATCGCGCAGGAAATTGGCCGGAATGCGCTTGGCATCGGACCAGTCCACGCTGCTCACCGCACCGGCATCGACCAGCCCCTTATGGACGAACGTGGCGATGTTCGATTCCGACCGGGCGAACACGTAACCCACCGTATCCGGCGCGGCGACATCGCCGATCGAGGCCAGGATTTCCGGCGTCTCGCCATGCTGCAGCAGGGTCATCACCGGCACCAGATACGCGCTGGTGGAGGCCACGTTCTGCAACGCCAGGGTGTGCCCACGCAGGTCTCCCAGCGTCTGGATGGGGCTGTCGCGGCGCACGAAAAACACGGTGTAGTAGTCGCGAACGCCGCTGCGCTCGGTCAGCAGCAGCGGCCTGGCGCCGCTGCGCAACCCCAGCGCGACGGCGGTACCGGAGGTCTCGGTCACCCAATCGACACGGCCGCGGCGCAGGTAACTGCCCATCTGCTGGGTATCGCGCGCCATCAGGATGCGGCCTTCGGTGATACCAACATCGTGCATGCGCGGAATCACGTAATCGAGCAGGGGCTGCAGTTGCGCATAGTGTGACCTGGGGTCGTCGCTGATCCGGCCCAGCACCAGCACTTGAGCGGGCCCGGCCCACACCGGGCCGGTCATCGCGACGATGGCCAGACACAGCACTACGCTCTGCAGCAGCCTTCGCAGTCCCGACAAGCCCATCACTCCCCCCAAGGAATCGAGACAGACTACCCGAAAAAATGAGAACTGCGTCAGCTTACAGGGGCTTATTGGTCGCCAATCTCGCCATGCGCTGTGCGTCGGAGAGGATGCCGCGCAGCAGGCGCACTTCCTGTTCGCTCAATTCGGTGCGCAGAAACAGGCGGCGCAGCTTGCGCATCGCCGATTCAGGGGCACGGCCCTTGTGGAAATCGATCTCATCCAAGGTGTCACCCAGCTGGCCGAACAGGCCTTCCACCTGGGCATGGCTGGCCGGCGCTTCGCCGAAGCCGGGGTCGGCCGGGGCGGCGGCCGGGGCATCGGCCGCGCCGAGAATGGCCATGCGCACTTCATAGGCCAGCACCTGGACGGCGGCGGCCAGATTCAATGAACTGAAGTCCGGGTTGGACGGAATATGGACGGCGGCGTGGCAGAGCTGCAGCTCTTCATTGGTCAGGCCGGTGCGTTCACGGCCGAACACGAAGGCCACTTCGGCCGGCTCGGCCGCCTTGGCCAGCACGCGCTGGGCAGCCACGGCAGGCAGCAGCTCTTCCAGCTGGACCCGGCGCGAGCGGGCGGTACAGCCCAGCACGAACCGGCAGTCGGCCACGGCCTCGGCCAGGGTCGCCACGACCGGCGCGTTGCCGAGGACGTCTTCGGCACCGGCCGAGCGTCGGAAGGCCTCTTCATCCAGCGGTTTTTCCGGGGCGACCAGGACCAGGCGGCCCAGGCCCATGGTTTTCATGGCGCGTGCGGCCGCCCCCATGTTTCCGGGGTGCTGGGTGCCGACCAGGACAAAGCGGATGCGGGCGGGAGCGGTTTGAACGGACATGAACAGGCCAAATGCGAGCAGGACAGCGACAAATGGTAAACTGTGCGGCCGGCCTCTGCGCCGGGACCGCTCTTTTCCCCCGCCAAACCCCTACTCTGCCTTTACGGGAGCTTTTCGCCATGCAGAAACCCGCCGTCACCGTCATGGTCAAGGCCGCCCGCCTCGCCGGCAACGTCCTGTTGCGCAACATCAACAAGCTCGAGGCGTTGAACGTCGTGCAGAAGGGCCGCATGGACTATGCCAGTGAAGTCGATGCAGATGCGGAAAAGGTCATCGTCAAGGAACTCAAGCGCGCCTATCCCGAATACGGGATCATGGGTGAGGAAGGTGGCGTGCAGTCGGTCAACCGTTACATGTGGGTCATCGATCCGCTGGACGGCACCAGCAACTACCTGCGCGGCTTCCCGCATTACTGCGTGTCCATCGCCCTGGTCGAGAACGGTGAGCCGATCGACGCGGTGATCTTCGATCCGCTTCGCAATGAACTGTTCACCGCCAGCCGTGGTGCGGGCGCGGTGTTCAATGACCGCCGTATCCGGATTGCCGAGCGCAAGGATCTGGGCGGCGCGATGATCCATACCGGTTTTGCACCGCGTGAGCGCCAGCGCACGAGCGCGCAGCTGAAGGCGGTGGACGCGCTGCTGGTACAGGCCGAAGACGTGCGCCGCACGGGTTCGGCGGCGCTGGATCTGGCCTATGTGGCCTGTGGCCGTGCCGATGCGTACTTCGAGGCCGGTGTGAAGGCCTGGGACATCGCCGCCGGTGTGCTGCTGGTCCGTGAGGCCGGTGGCCGTGTGTGCGATTTCAAGGGCGCGACCCCGGCCCGCATGGACAGCCGTGGTCCGGAAACCCAGCAGATCGTCGCGGGCAACGTGAAGATCAGCGATGCGCTGCAGAAGGTGCTGGTCAATACGGGCTACGCGGCGGAGTTCGACGCGAAGTTCTGATCGGGCTGGATCTGATCTGCAGGATGACGGCGCCTTCGGGCGCCGTTGTTGTTTGTGGGCTGTCATCGTGCGCCGTTCTGGACGCGTCATAGCGAGCCTGGCTCGTCGTGCTTCGGTAGTGCCGACCGCTGGTCGGCTGCTGTTGAATGCTGGCAACGGTAACGGCAACGGCAGCGGCAGCGCTTCCATTGCTGAGGGCGAGAGGCCGGTGGGTAGCCTGGGCCAAGACGCGCCGTAAACCCATCCCTGGGGGCTCGTGGGTGCCATCCATGGCGCCCTGACGGTCTTGGCCCAGGCTACCCACCGGCCTCTCGACAGATCTCGATGTGGCGGATGGGAGAGCTCAACGCTCCTGACATCTACTGGACGGCACTGACATTTTTTGGTCGCGGGCGCCCGCCCAACAAAAAACGCCCGGCGGGAGCCGGGCGTTCTGCTCTGCGCACTGCGGTGTGGGTTACACCACGGTGTTGTTGGCGGCGCGCAGGGCGGCGATGCGCTCGTCCAGCGGGGGGTGGCTCATGAACAGCTTCTTGGCGGCGCCGCCGGCGATGCCGAAGGCGGCGATCTGGGTCGGCAGCGTGCTCTGGCCGTGGTTGACCTTCAGGCGTTCCAGGGCGGCGATCATCTTCTGGCGGCCAGCCAGGTGGGCGCCACCGGCGTCGGCGCGGAATTCGCGGTGACGGGAGAACCACATGGAGATCATGGTGGCGAACAGGCCGAACACCATTTCCAGGACGAACACGATGATGTAGTACGCAAAGCCGCGGCCGCCGCCTTCGCGGTTGCCGGACAGGGCGCTGTCGATGAAGCCGCCGACGATGCGGGCCAGGACGATCACGAAGGTGTTGAGCACACCCTGCAGCAGGGCCATGGTAATCATGTCGCCATTGGCGACGTGGGCGATTTCATGGCCGAGCACGGCTTCGGCTTCGTCTTCGCTCATGTTGTGCAGCAGGCCGGTGGAGACGGCGACCAGGGCCTTGTTGCGGTTGGCGCCGGTGGCGAAGGCGTTTATTTCCGGGCCTTCGTAAACCGCCACTTCGGGCATGCCGATGCCGGCTTCGCGGGCCTGCCGTTCCACGGTGGCCAACAGCCAGCGTTCGGTCGGGTTGCGCGGCTCGGTGATCACGACGGCGCCGGTGGAGCGCTTGGCCATGAACTTGGAGAGCAGCAGCGAGATGAACGAGCCGCCGAAACCGAAGATGGCCGCGAAGACCAGCAGGCCGCTCATCTGGTTGGGATTGACGCCCAGTACCGACATCACGATGCCGGCCAGGATCAGCACCGCAAAGTTGGTCAGCAGGAAGAGAGCAATGCGACTGAACATGGGAAAAGGACGCTCATGGGAGGTTGATGAGTGCAAATCTGCGGTGACTTCAGCTTGAATTCAAGTCGCAAACTGACCGACGATTCATAGTCCATGTCTGATACCTCCTATTGCGGGCGCTTTGCGCCCTCGCCTACCGGCCCCCTGCACCCCGGCTCGCTGCTGGCGGCGCTCGGCAGTTGGCTGCTCGCCCGCCACGCCGGCGGCCAGTGGCTGGTGCGCGTGGAGGACGTCGATCCTCCTCGAACGGTGCCTGGCGCGGTGAGCGGCCAACTGGCCGCACTGGCCGCCTTCGGGCTGTGCAGTGACGGGCCGATCGTCCATCAGAGCCAGCGCGATGCGCTGTACCAGGGCGCGCTGGACCGGCTGCTGCGCGAGGGCAAGGCGTTTGCCTGCCACTGCAGCCGCAGCGAGCTGGCCGCGCAGGGCGGCATCCATCACCACTGCGTGGCCCGCGCCGCGCGTGCGCAACCGGCGGTGCGGCTGCGGGTGCCACCGGACAGCGTGGTGGGGTTCGACGACGGCTTGCAGGGCCGCATCGTGCAGGACGTGCACGCAAATGTCGGCGATTTCGTGCTGCGCCGGGCCGATGGCTTCTGGGCCTATCAACTGGCAGTGGTGGTCGACGATGGCGCGCAGCGCGTGACCGACGTGGTGCGCGGGGCCGATCTGCTCGAATCCACGCCGCGCCAGATCCTGCTGCAGCAGGCCCTGGGTCTGCCGACACCGCGCTACCTGCATCTGCCGCTGCTGCTCGGCCCGGAGGGACGCAAGCTCTCCAAGTCCGAGGCGGCGCTGCCGGTGGACCCCGCCCAGCCGCTGCCAGCGCTGCGCCGGGCATGGGCGCAGCTGGGCCAGGATCCGGCGATCGGTGCAGGGGCCGATGAGGTGGGCGGGTGGCTTCGGCAGGCGGCCGATGGCTTTGATCCGGCGCGATTGCCACCGGGCGACATTCCGCTGCCGCACGCCGCTGGCGAGGCCGCCCCTTTTGCCCGCTGATGTTGCAGAATCCTGTTCCCCCTTGTTCGCCCTGCCTTTCGGAGTAGCTGCTCATGACATCTCGCGTCGCACTGGTCACCGGTGGTACCGGCGGTATCGGTACTGCCATCTGCCAACGCCTGGCCGACCAGGGCCATCGGGTCGCCACCAACTACCGCGACGAAGCCAAAGCCAAGGCCTGGCGCGAGAAGATGTTGGCGCGCGGCTGCGATGTGGCGATCTTCCCGGGCGATGTGTCCGACCCGGGCACCGCCGAGAGCATGGTGCAGGCCGTTGAAGCGGCGCTGGGCCCGGTCGAGATCCTGATCAACAACGCCGGCATCACCCGAGACACCACCTTCCACCGCATGCGTGCGGACCAGTGGCACGACGTCATCAACACCAACCTCAACTCGGTGTTCAACGTCACCCGCCCGGTCATCGAAGGCATGCGCCGCCGCGGCTGGGGCCGGGTCATCCAGATCAGCTCGATCAACGGCCTGAAGGGCCAGTACGGCCAGGCCAACTACGCCGCCGCCAAGGCCGGCATGCACGGCTTCACCATTTCGCTGGCGCGCGAGAATGCGGGCTTCGGCATCACCGTGAATACGATTTCGCCGGGCTACGTGGCCACCGACATGGTGATGGCCGTGCCGGACGAAGTGCGCGCCAAGATCATTGCCGACATCCCCACCGGCCGCCTCGGCAAGCCGGAGGAGATCGCCTACGCGGTGGCCTTCCTGGTCAACGAGGAAGCCTCTTGGATCACCGGCTCCAACCTGGACATCAACGGCGGCCACCATATGGGGTGGTAACGGCCGAAATTGCTGCACTCCATGTTGCGCAACATAAATGCGGCCCCTTGCTACCTATGGCGGTTGCATAGGCTGCTGCACTGCGCCATGCTGCGCGCCTACTGTGATGAGTGACTGCTTCATGGCTGCGACCCGCATTATCAAGAAGTACCCGAACCGCCGGCTCTACGACACGGAAATCTCCAGCTACATCACCATAGAGGATGTGCGCCAGCTGATCCTGGACGGTGAGGACTTCGAGGTGCGTGATGCCAAGAGCGGCGATGACCTGACCCGCTCGGTGCTGCTGCAGATCATCGCCGACCAGGAGCAGGACGGCGAACCGATGCTGTCCACCCAGCTGCTCAGCCAGCTGATCCGCTTCTATGGGGACTCGCTGCAGGGCTTCATGGGCAATTACCTGGAGCGCAGCATGCAGGTCTTCCTGGACCAGCAGCAGCAGTTCCGCCAGCAGATGGGCAATCTCCTCGGCCAGACTCCCTGGGCGATGATGAACCAGCTGACCGAGCGCAACATGGAGATGTGGCAGGACTTCCAGCGCAACATGGGCACCGGCTTCGGCGGCCGCCCGGGTAGCACCGGGACAGGTACCGCCACGGGTACGGGTACGGGTACCGGCAAGAAGCCGGAAACGCCGGCACCGGGTGCAGGCAAAACCCGCCGCTGAGCCCCCGGCGTGGCGCAACAAAGAAAAAGGCGCAGCCCTCGGGCCGCGCCTTTTCTCGTTTCGGGGCTGGGCGACGTCACCGTCGCCGGCCAGCCAGCCCTATCGCCGTCCAGCCGCGCCCATCAGCGCTTGGGCTTGGCACAGCCAGTGCAGACCCGCTCGACCTTGTAGCCCTTGGCGCGCAGCTTCTCGACCACGCCGTCGTTGCCGAGCAGATGCAGCGTGCCGACCACCACCATCGTGCCGCCCTGCCCGGCCTGCAGATGCTGCTGCAGCTTGGGTACCCAGGCATCGTTGCGGTCGGTGTTGATGCGCTTGTACAGCTGCGGGTACTGGCCGCGCATCTCGGTGGCCATCGAGGTCCACAACAGCTTGTCGTCGCCACGGCGCCAGGCATCATGCAGCTTGCGCCCCATCTCGTCGCCCTTGCCGGCCTGTTCCAGCGCTTCGGCCACCATCTGCTGCTGTTCCTTGGCCGTCATCCCCGACAGCACCGCGATCTGGGTATCGATGTCTTCCAGCCCGGCGGTCGCCTTGCCGGCACTCGCGGCGCGGGTCATGAAATGGCGATCCAGGCCGAGCGCGGGGTCCAGTCCCATCTTGGTGAACTGACTCAGGGTGATGGTCAGGCCGACGAACCACGGCTTCATGCCCTGCAGTTGGGCCAGTGGCAGCTTGTTCTCCTGCGCATAGGCCTGCAGCCTGGTCCAGGTCGCAGCGTCCAGGTCGCGTTTGAGCTCCGAGCCATCGGTGCGCATCGCGGCCTGCACCATTTTCTGCGCCAGCTGCGGCGATTCCATGTCCTGCGGCGACAGCTCGAACACCACCCGCTGCGAGGCCGTGAACGCCTGGTCGACATCGGCAGAGAGCGGGTAATCGCTCGGCTGCAGCAGATGGAACGAACCCAGCAGATACAGGCGGCTGTCGCCCGGGCCGGTCACCTTCCACAGCAGCGGGACCGGCGGGGTGGCTTTCGCCGCTGTCGGCGCGCTCGGCGCCACCGGGCGCGCGTCGGCGCTGCCCGTACCGACCAACAGGCTCGCAGCGATCAGCAACGGGGATACGACACGCGACAACATCGAGATCATCAAGCCTCTCCTTCAGGGGCGTGGTACGCCTGCTCACCTGCGTCCACACGCAGGTCCAGGCGGTTTTCAGGGGGTGTCAGTGGACACGTCGCGAACGGCGTGAACGCGCACGGCGGGTTGTAGGCGTGATTGAAATCGATCACCACCCGGCCCTGGTCATCGGGCGCGGGCAGATCGAGATAGCGGCCGGCCGGATAGCTGCCGTGGCCGCTGGTGCGATCGCCGAAGATCACGAACAGCTCGCGCCCAGGCTCACCAATCGCCTCCAGCCGCCAAGTGTGGCCGTCGCGTTCGAATTCCAGCGTGCCGGCATTGGGCATGTTCGTGGTCAGCCCGGTGATGTCCACGATCGGCAGCGTCTTGCCGGCCGGATGTGGCACGAAGCGCGCGGTGATGCGCCAGGACGGACCACCCGGCCAGTAGGTCAGGCCGGTGAAGTTCGTCCGCGAGGGGGCATCGGCGTGCTTGACCCGCAGCGCGAAGCGCTCACCGCGATGGATCAGGCTGAGCCGGCCCTTGTCGTCATCGAAGGCGATGACTGTCGGGGTGGGATCGCGATCGCTGAAGAAGCGGATGCGGCCGGTGACCGGCTTGCCCTCCACGCGCATCGGCACGCCACGCTCCGGCGTGAACCAGACGGTGTTGCCGTCACGCGCGACCATGCCCAGCTTGTCCGGGCCGACCGCCAGACGGATGCCGCTGCCCGGCCCACGCCCGATGTAGTGCGCCTTGTATTCCAGCCAGTGCAGGCCAACCAGGCTGGTCCAGCCATCGGCGGCGTGCAGTTCTTCGTAGCGCTGTTGGCGCCACTGCTGTTGTTCGGCGGCGAAGGCCGGATCGATCGCCACCTTCGCCGGTGCCGCCTCGTTCTTTTCGCCGCATCCTGACACGCTCACTGCCAGCAGCAACGCGGCGGCCCACACTCCCCAGTGCTTCATGACCTTCCTCTCAACGTCCGCGCAGGAACCAGCGGTCGATTTCCGCCAGCGAAAAACGCGCCCAGGTCGGTCGGCCGTGATTGCACTGACCCGAGCGTTCGGTGATTTCCATGTCGCGCAGCAGGCCGTTCATTTCCGGCACGGTCAGGCGCCGGTTGGCGCGCACGGCACCATGGCAGGCCATGGTGGACAGCAGTTCGTCGCGGGCACTGGCGATGCGTCGGCTCTGGCCATGCTCGCGCAGGTCGGTCAGCACGTCGCGCAGCAGCGCTTCGGGTTCGGCATTGGCCAGCAATGCCGGAATGCTGCGCACATGCAGTGAGCCCGGCCCAGCGCGGGTGATTTCAAAGCCCAGCGAGGTCAAGGTCTCGGCCTCGCGCTCGGCGGTGTCGGCATCGCGTTCGCCCACCGCCAGGGTGATCGGCACCAGCAGCGGCTGCGCATGCAGGCCCATGCCATCGTGCGCGGTTTTCAGGCGCTCGTAACCGATGCGCTCGTGCGCGGCGTGCATGTCCACCACGATCAGGCCTTCGGCGTTCTCGGCGAGGATGTAGATGCCATGCAGCTGTGCGATCGCATAGCCCAGCGGCGGTACGCCACTGTCGGCTGCGGTCACCGGCAGGCCGTTTTCGCTCGGCATCGGCGCCAGGCTGCTGGTCGCTGCGGTACCGCCCGGCGCGCCATACAGCGCTGCATAGGCGGACGGCGCATCGGCCACGCGCAGCCCCAACGGTGATTGCTGCGGGCGCCAGTCGCCGCCCATGCCACCGCCACCGCCTGCACCGTTACCGGCGAGTGCATAGCCGGTGCTGCCGGCGGACGGCAGGCCGTAGGCCGGCGCCGCAGTGGCGACACTCTCGGTGGCATGCACCTGGGGACCGGCCGCGGTCATGCCGGCACGGGTTTCAGCCAGCGCCTCCTTGAGCGTGCGGTAGACGAAATCGTGGATCAGGCGCGAGTCGCGGAAGCGAACCTCGTGCTTGGCCGGGTGCACGTTGACGTCCACGCGGGTCGGGTCGAGTTCCAGGAACAGCACATACGCCGGCTGACGGCCATGGAACAGCACGTCGCCGTAGGCCATCTTCACCGCATGGGCGACACTGCGATCGCGTACCGAACGGCCGTTGACGTACAGGTACTGCTGATCGGTGCTGGCCCGCGAATAGTGCGGCTGCGCGATCCAGCCGTGCAGGCGCAGGCCGGCCCCGCTGTGGTCCACCCGCAACGCCTGGTTGGCGAAGTCTTCGCCCAGTGTTTCGCCCAGGCGCGCATCCGAGTACAGATCGCCGGGCTTGTAGCGGCGCGAGGGTTTGCCGTTGTGCGACACGCGCAGCTCCACATCCGGACGCGCCAGCGCGAGCGAGCGCAACCACTCTTCGATATGGCCCAGCTCGGTGCGCTCGGCGCGCAGGAACTTGCGGCGCGCCGGCACGTTGTAGAACAGCTCGCGCACTTCTACCGTGGTGCCGGGCGCCTGCGCGCGCGGGGTGACTTCGCCCAGCCGGCCGCCCTCGATATGCAGGGCCGAACCGTGCTCGTCGATGGCGCGGCGCGAGCTCAGGGTGAAGCGGCTGACCGAGGCGATCGACGGCAGCGCTTCGCCGCGGAAGCCGAGCGTCGCCACCGATTCCAGATCATCCAGGCTGGCGATCTTGCTGGTTGCATGCCGCGACACGGCCAACGGCAGCTCTTCCGGAGCGATGCCACCGCCGTCGTCGCGGATGCGGATCAGCCGCACACCGCCCTCTTCCAGGTCGATATCCACGCGGGTCGCACCGGCATCCAACGCGTTTTCGACCAGTTCCTTGACCACGGACGCAGGGCGTTCGACCACTTCGCCGGCGGCGATCTGGTTGATCAGGATCTCAGGGAGTTGGCGGATGCTCATGCGCACCTCCAGGCAGTGGAGGTGGCAGGCATGGCAGCGGTGGGAATTCGGGAAACGGACGTCATCCCGTGATGATAGCGTGCGCCGGGCGGTGCAGCCCGGCGGGGTTACTTGCTGCCGCCCGCCACGGTGCCGGCGGCATCGATTTCAGCCTGCGCGCGCGCGGCGTACAGGGTGCCCGGCGGCGGCTGACGGCTGAAGAAGGTGTGCACACCATCCAGCACCGCACCGGCGATCTGGCGCTGGTAGGCCGGATCGATCAGGCGGCGCTCTTCATCCGGGTTGGAGATGAAGGCGGTTTCGACCAGCATGGCCGGCATGTCCGAGGTGCGCAGCACCGCGAAGTTCGCACGTTCAATGTTGGGCTTGTGATTCTTGCCGATCCGCTTCAGGCCGCCCAGCACATGCCCGGCCGCGTCTTCGGAGGCCTTCATGTAACCGCTCTGGGCCAGATCCAGCAGCACGTTGGCCAGGGTGCCTTCGGTCTGCTGCAGGCGCACGCCACCCACCAGATCGGCGGCGTTTTCCTTGTCGGCCAGCCAGCGCGCACGCTGCGAGGAGGCGCCCTTGGTGGAGAGCACGTACACCGACGAGCCGGTCGCGGCCCGGTTCTCGGCGGCATCGGCGTGGATCGAGATGAACATGTCGGCCTTGGCCGCACGCGCTTTCTGCGCGCGCATCGGCAGCGGAATGAACACGTCGCTGTCGCGGGTCAGGTAGGCCTTCAGCCCGGGCGTCGCGTTGACCTGGCGGGCCAGTTCACGTGCCACCGCCAGGGTGATGTCTTTTTCGCGCTTGCCGGTCGGGCCGACGGCGCCGGGATCCTGGCCGCCATGGCCGGGATCGATCGCGATCACCAGTGGACGCATGCCGGCGCGCATCTTCACGCGCGAAGCGTCGCTGGGCATGGCCGGACGCGGGTTGTCCTGCAGCGCCGGGGTCGGCGCGGGCGCCGGAACCGGGGCACTGGCCACGACCGCCGGGGTCGACTGGCCGGCCAGGATCGCGGCCGGCGACGCACTGTTGCTGGCCGCGTTGGCGGTCCCTGCGGCAGCGACGTTGACCGTGGTGGCCGTCGCGGCAGCCGGGCCCGGCGCCGAGGTGGCGACCGTGGCGCTGGCCTGCTGGCGTACCGACGCGGTCAGCAACGCGGTGGCGCGCGCGGCATCGCTGCGTGCCTGTGCAGTCTGGGCGGGGGTCGGTGCAGGGGTCGGTGCCGGCGCGGTGGCCGGCGTCGAAGCCGCTGGCGTGGGCGAAGGTGCTGCGGCCGGGGTCGGCGCGGCCGCACTGGCAACGGTGGCCGCGGCCGGCGCATCGCCCGGCCACTCGATCACCAAGCGCGACTCATTGCCCTGCTTGATCATCTGCGGGCGGAACGGCGCGACCGATTCGGCCAGATCGAACACCACGCGGAACGTGCCTGGCACCGGCTGCCCGGTGCGGACAGCGGTGACCACGCCCTTGGGCGCAGGCAGTGTGAGGTTGCGGATCGCGCTGGAATCCGGGAAATCCACCACCAGCCGGTTCGGACCGGCCAGGGACAGGGTCTTGTAGCCCCCGCTGCCGGCCAGCGAAATCTCCGCACGGGTACCGGTCGCACCGGTCTCCACGGCCACCTGGCGGACTTCGCCCGCCCACGACAGCGCGCTCGCCAGACAGAGTCCGACGGCAGTGCAGAGGGCGGCGAGTGATTTCCCCATTGGCATGGGTCTGGATTCAATCACCGCGCTGAATGAAATGCAACTCCTTTTCCCTTAATAATCCGTAACCTGCCGGTGTTTCCTAGTGTCAGCCGACAGAAAGGGCCTGCAAGTCACCCCCTTGGGGCAGCCGTGCGAGCCATTCACGACCGGCCGGACTGGTGGCGGTGAGCCGGGCGCGACGCCCCTGTCCTTGGATATCCAGGGCCACTTCGAGGTCCGTCGGCGGCAATGCACCGGCACCGCGCTCGGGCCATTCGACCAGCCACAGCGAGGCGCTGCCTTCGTCCAGCCCGAGGAAATCCAGCTCCTGCGCGTTGCCGATCCGGTACAGATCCAGGTGCCAGGCCTCGTGGCCGTCGGCCAGCGGGTAGCGCTCCACCAGGGTGTAGGTCGGGCTGCGGATCGCCCCCTGCACGCCCAGCGCGCGCAGCAGTGCGCGGGCCAGGGTGGATTTACCGGCCCCCAGGTCGCCCTGCAGCTGCATCACCGCCTGCGGCGGCCGGGTCGCGGCCAGCCGTTGCCCGAGCAGGTCGGTGTCTTCGGTCTGCGCGAGGAAAAACTCGATCATGTTCAAACGTCCGGATTGACCAACCGGCGCAGCGGCGCCAGCAGATCGGTGGGAAGCAGGCCCCGCTGGCCGTCACTGGCGGCGGCATCGCCGGCCAGGCTGTGCAGCAATGCGCCGGTGCTGGCGGCATCGAAGGCGCCCAGCCCCTGCGCACGCAGGGCGGCAATGATGCCGGTGAGCAGGTCGCCCATGCCACCTACGGCCATGCCGGGATTGCCGGCGGCCATCACCCGCGGCAGCGCATCGGGCGCGGCGACCACGGTGCCGGCGCCCTTGAGCACCACCACCGCGTGGAAACGCTCGGCAAGCGCTTTGGCAGCCGTGAAGCGGTCGGCCTGCACCTGCGCGGTGCTCAGCCCAAGCAGGCGCGCGGCCTCCCCCGGGTGCGGGGTCAGGATCGCGTCATGGAGTGGCTGCGGCGCCTTGGCCAGCAGGTTCAGGGCGTCGGCATCGATCACCAGCGGCTTGCCGCTGGCCAGCACCTGGCGCCAGAGTTCGTGCGCCCAGTCGTCCTGGCCCAGGCCAGGCCCGATCGCAATCACACCCGCGCGGGGCAGCAGGGCCTGCAGCTCCTGCGCGTCCTGCACGGCATGCACCATCGCTTCGGGCAGGCGCGCCAACAGCGGTGCGACATGCGGTGACTGGGTCGCCACACTGACCAGCCCTGCGCCGGCGCGCAACGCCGATTCACTGGCCAGCATCACCGCGCCACCGCTGCCGAGGTTGCCGCCCACGCACAGCACGTGGCCGGATTCGCCCTTGTGGGTGTTGGCGCGCCGCGCCGGCAGCTGCGCGCGCAGGCGCGGTTGCTGCCAGCACTCGGCGCTGTGCTGCACGCCTTGCCCAGCGTCTGCAGGCAGATCCAGCGCGGCCAGGCGGCGACCGCCGACATGCTCCAGCGCTGCGCCGGTATACAGCCCCTGGTGGCGCACGATGAACTGCAGGGTGACCGTGGCACGGATGGCAACGCCCGGCACGTGACCGGTGCGCGCATCCACCCCGCTGGGCACGTCCAGCGACAGCACCGGCACGCCAGCGCCGTTGATGGCCGTGACCAGATCCACCGCGGCACCGGCCGGCGCGCGGTTCAGGCCGATGCCGAACAGCGCGTCCACCAGCAGGTCCATCGGCGGGAGAACGCCATCGAAGCGCCCCACCGCACCGCCGGTGGCGAGGAACGCCTGCTCAGCCCGCTGCGACAACGGGGTAGCCGGCGCATCGGTGTCGAGCCGCAGCACCGTCACCGGGCGGCCGGCTTCACGGGCCAGACGGGCCAGCACGTAGCCATCGCCGCCGTTGTTGCCGGTCCCCACCACCACACCGATGCGCTGCGCCTGCGGCCAGCGCTCCAGCAGGCAGTGCCAGGCGGCCTGGCCGGCCTGTTCCATCAGCGAGGCACCGCCATCGCCCAGCAAGGCACTGGCCTGCGCATCCAGGCGGCGCGCAGCGGCGATATCGAACAGTTCAGCAAGCTGGGGCATGCCGGGATTCTATACTTGTCGCCCAGGCGCAGCCTTGCCGCGCCCTCCCCAGGCTCCGTTTCCGCCCAGGCCATGTCCGCCGTTCCCCTGCCCGCCCCCGTCCATCTGGCCCGTGCCGCCGAACGCATCCGTGCGATCGCGGGCGTGCACGGCTTCCAGCGCTGCGGGGTGTCCGGCATCGATCTGCGCGAAGACGAGGCGCACCTGGCCGATTGGCTGGGCAAGGGCCTGTACGGCACGATGGAGTGGATGGCGCGCCACGGCACGCTGCGTGCGCGGCCGGATGAACTGCTGCCGGGCACGGTGCGGGTGATCTCGGTCGGCATGGATTACGGCCACAAGGACGACGCCGAAGCCTGGGCCACCCTGCACGATGGCGACCGCGCCTACGTGGCGCGCTATGCGCTGGGCCGCGATTACCACAAGCTGATGCGCAACCGGTTGCAGAAGTTCGCCGACAGCATCGCCGCGGAGATCGGGCCGTTCGGCTATCGCGTGTTCGTCGATTCGGCCCCGGTGCTGGAGCGTGCGCTCGCCCGCAATGCCGGGCTGGGCTGGATCGGCAAGCACACCTGCCTGATCGACAAACAGGGCGGCTCGTGGTTCTTCATCGGCGAAATCTACGTCGACCTGCCGCTGCCGGTGGATACACCGGCCACCGCACACTGCGGCACCTGCACGCGCTGCATCGATGTCTGCCCGACCCAGGCGATCATCGCCCCGCACCGCCTGGATGCACGCCGCTGCATCTCCTACCTCACCATTGAACACGACGGCGCGATTCCCGAGGACATGCGCACGGCGATGGGCAACCGCATTTACGGCTGCGACGACTGCCAGCTGGTCTGCCCCTGGAACAAGTTCGCCAAGCGCACCGACGAGCCGGATTTCCGCGCGCGCAACGATCTGGACACCGCCTCGCTCGCCCAGCTGTTCGCTTGGGAAGAAGACGAGTTCCTGCGCCGCACCGAGGGCAGCCCGATCCGCCGCAGCGGACATGAACGCTGGCTGCGCAACATTGCCGTGGCGCTGGGCAATGCCCCCACCCACGCCGAAACACTGGCCGCGCTGCAGGCACGACGCGAGCATCCTTCGACGATCGTGCGCGAGCACGTGGCGTGGGCGCTGCAGCAGCACGCCAACCGCACCTCCGCGGGATGAAGCATCGCCGCCGACGTGCGACCATGGCCCCCCGTTCGTACCGTTTGGCCTGATTCCTCCATGGACCGCAGCGCGCAGATTCTCACGCCCAGCCAGCTCAACATCCTGGCCCGCGACCTGCTGGAAGGCGCGTTTCCCCTGATCTGGGTGGAGGCCGAACTGGGCAGCGTGACGCGCCCTGCCTCGGGCCATCTATATTTCACGCTGAAGGATGCGCGCTCGCAAGTCCGCGCGGCGTTGTTCAAGCCCAAGAGCCAGTGGCTGAAGTTCGTGCCGCGCGAAGGCATGCGCGTGCTCGCGCGTGGCCGGCTGACCCTGTACGAAGCCCGCGGCGAGTACCAGATGGTGCTCGACCACATGGAGGAAGCCGGCGAAGGCGCCCTGCGCCGCGCCTTCGAGCAGCTCAAGGCACGCCTGGAGGCCGAGGGCCTGTTCGCGCCGGAGCGTAAACGCCCGCTGCCGGCGCATGTGCGTCGCCTGGCGGTGATCACCTCGCCGACCGGCGCGGCGGTGCGCGACGTGCTGAGCGTCCTTGAACGGCGTTTCCCGATGCTCGAGGTCGATCTGCTGCCCAGCTTGGTGCAGGGCGACAGCGCAGCCGCGCAGATCACTTCGCTGCTGCGTGGCGCCGATGCCAGCGGCCGCTATGACGTGATCCTGCTGACCCGCGGTGGCGGCTCGATGGAAGATCTCTGGGCCTTCAACGACGAGCAGCTGACCCGCGCGATCGCGGCCAGCCAGACCCCGGTGGTGTCTGCCGTGGGCCACGAAACCGACTTCAGCCTGGCCGACTTCGCCGCCGATCTGCGCGCGCCGACGCCGTCGGTCGCGGCCGAACTGCTGGTGCCTGATCAGCGTGACCTGCTGCTGCGTGTGCGTCGCCTCGATGCACGTCTGGCGCAGCTGCAACGGCACAGCCTGGGGCAGGCGATGCAGCGCGCGGACCGTGCCCTGCTCCGCCTCAACGCACAGAGCCCGCAATCACGCCTGCAGCTGTTGCAGCGCCGTCAGCAGGACGTCGCGCGCCGTCTGCACGCAGCGTGGACGACACAGCATCAGGGCCGTCTGGCCCAGCTGCGCCACGCGGCGGCCGTGCTGCGCAGCGGTCATCCGCAGCGCCGGCTGGATGCCCTGCGTGAGCGCCTGCAACGCCTGCAGCCGCGTGCGGACAGCGCGATCGGTCGCCAGCTGCAGCGCGACGCCCTGCGCCTGCGTGCCCTCGCCCGTTCGATGGAAGCAGTCAGCCCGCTGGCCACCGTCGCGCGTGGTTACGCGATCCTGACCCGCGAGGACGATGGCAGTCTGGTGCGTTCGCCGTTGCAGGTGCGCCCGGGCGACACGCTCAAGGCACGCGTGCAGGACGGCGTGATCGACGTAACCGTCAACGAACCGGCGCGCTGATCCGGCGCGCCCAAGCCGCTGCGCGGTTCGCCTTCAACGTCCCGCGCTTTCGCAGAATTTCTGCCGGTATTCCATCGCCTTGGGCATCAACGCCTGCAGGTTCTGGATGCGCGTGCCCGGGTTGGGATGCGTGGACGCGAATTCCGACGTCGACTGCCCACCACTGGCCTGTCCCATCCGCTCCCACAGCGGAATCGCTTCCTGCGGATCGAAACACGCTGCCGCGGCCAGCATCAGGCCTACTTCATCGGCCTGGGTTTCATGGCTGCGCGCGTACGGCAGCAGGTAGCCGTAGCCCATCGCCGACATCATCATCTGCTGCTGTTGCGGGTCCATGCCGCTGGCGGCACCGGCCATCTGCCCGATCTGGGTCATCTTCTGCTGGGCCATGCGCTGGGCGCCATGGCGCAGCAAGGCATGTGCGATTTCATGCCCCATCACCACCGCCATCGCATCCACCGTACGCGCGACCGGAATCAACCCGGTGTAGACCGCCATCTTGCCGCCCGGCAGGCAGAAGGCGTTGGCCTGATCGGAGGGGATCACGTTGACTTCCCATTCGAAATCCCGCGCGAAATGGGCTGGCTTCAGGCCATGTTCTTCGGCGAGGGCGGTCTCCACCACGTCCACCTTGGCGATCAGGCGCTGGGCGATCGCCTGGATTTCGCGCGACTGCGGTGCACTGGGATCCAGCGGCCGCTCCTGCGCCAGGATTTCCTGGTAGGCCTGCAGGCCCAGCGCCTTTTCCTGGGTCGCATCGAGCGAGCTGTCGATCAGCACGCTCTCGCCGGTATACGGATCCACCGCACGGTTGGAGAACCAATAGAACGCGGCATAGCCGGCGAAGGCCAGCAGCACCCACCAGCGGATGTTGCCGAACAGGCCCGGCCGCCGGGCGCGGCCCTGCTGCTGACCGCCGAATGGATCGTTGCGCATGCGCGTGGTTCCTGAGATGGCCGCGGCACCCTGCCCGACACTGTGCCAATCCTAGAACGCGCGCCGTGGCGCCGGGTGAAATCCGCTCACCTCACCGCGGGGACGTCCCTCAGATGCCGCGCACCAGGCGGAAGCCGATCCGTGCGCTGGTGGTGTCCGAATCCTGCGATTGCCGCCAGGCCGCGCGGGTCTGCGCCGGCGCATTGGCCCAGTTGCCACCGCGGATCACGCGCTGCCGGCAGCCCGGGTTGAACCAGGCCACGCCATCGGACGGCGCACGCCGGTAGCTGGCATGCCAGCAGTCGGCCACCCATTCGCTGAGGTTGCCGGCGATGTCGTGCAGGCCCCACGGGTTGGGATCGAAGCTGGCCACCGGCGCCGGCCCCCAATACCCATCGCCGTAGCCGACGAAGGCGTTGTACCAGTGCCGCCCGGAGGGCGAGACATCCTCGGCCCCGGTGAAATTGCCCGCACGCGCGGGCGGCGTGCCTGCATCGCCCCACGGGTACCGGCCGCTGCTGCCGGCGCGCAGGGCGTATTCGAATTCGGCCTCACTGGGCAGCCGGTAGGAGCGCCCGGTCTGCTCGGACAGCCAGGTCGCGTAATTCTCGGCATCGCGTACGCTGACGTGCATCACCGGCAGGTTGGCGATCGCCTCGGCCCCGTTGTAATCGGACTGCCAGTCCACCCCGCTGCGCCGGACGAAGTTGCCGCTGCGCTCGTCATACACGATCGAATGACCGCGCCGCGTGGCCCGGGGGCGGGCCTTGGTAGCCTGCACATAGCGGCGGAAATCGGCGACCGTCACTTCGGTGATCGACATCGCGAAACCACGCTCGAAGCGCACGTAGTGCGCGGGCTTCTCGGCATCGGTCGCGCCGAGCTCGTTCTCGGCCGCGCCCATCTGGAAGCCGCCGTGCGGCACCACGATCATCTGCGGCCCGCGGCCGCCATCGCGCAGCGCATCGCTGAACACCTGCCGCGGCCGGAAGCTGCCGTAATGGGTGACCAGTTCGATGCGCTCGCGCAGCTGCCCCACGACAGGATCACCGGGCAGCGCGATGCGCAGGGCATCTTCCAGCTTCTGCCGGGCCGGCTTGAGTCCCTGCGGCGTGGCCAGATCGCGCAGGCCCTCGTTACGCAGCCGCGCCAGGGTGTCGGAGCGGATCGTTTCGATACGTTCGAAGGCGTCGGCAATGGTGATGGAGGAATCCCGGACCTTGGCCGCTTCGGCCAGCCAGGTACCGGCCGTCGCGAAATCGGCCGCCAGCGCCGCCGTCTCGGCACGCCGGATCAGCGCGCTCTCGGCCGCTGCCAGCCCTTGCCGGGCGCGGGGGTTGTCCGCGTCCAGTGCGAGTGCTTCACGGAAATTGGGAATGGCGCCATCGCCGTCTTCGCCGATGCGGTCCGCGCGCAGATCGTCTTCGCCGGCGCGGTTGTACGCCACCACGCGCTGGGCAATTTCCACCCGCGACTGCAGCTCGCGCACCTTGGGATCGTCCGGCGCCAGGGTCAGCAATACCAGGGCCATCTCGCTGGCCTGGGCCAAGGCCTCGCGCTGCTTGAGCGGCCGCTCCAACAACGCTGAGGCTTCCTGCAGCAGGCGTTGCCGCGCGCGTTTCAGCCCGGCCTCGGCCACGCGGTCCTTGGGGTCGTGCTGCAGCAGGGCAAGCCAGATCGGGATCGCGTCCTCGGCGGTGCGGTACAGCCGGTCTTCCTCGAAGGCGCGTGCGGCATCGCGGCGAGCCTGGACAACGTCGTCGTCAACGAGGGTGACGGCAGGTGGCTGCCAGCGCTCCACCGTCTCGGCAGCGTCCTCGCCTCCGATGGTGACCTGCGCCACCGGCGCGCTCGCTTTGGCCGGTGCGGCAGCCGGCTTGGCGGCCGGCGCTGCCGACGGTGCCGGCGCGGGCGCGGGCGCGGGAGAACATGCGGCCAGCATGCCCAACAGAGCAGTGAACAGCAGCGGCAATGGGCCTGACGGTCGCAAATGGGGGTCCTTGGGGCGTGTCATCGTCTTGCTGGTGCCCACGCCACGTCGCAAGCCGCCGCCCGGGGCGCGATGGCGATCCAGGGGGCATGCCGCAGGCGCAGGCAGGGGATCATCATAATCGCCACCGTCGCGGGGGGCGACCGTCCCCGGCCCGGGCGTTCATCACCGCACGGCGGGATGCCGGCCGTGGCGTGGCGTGGCGTTAGGCTATCCTCCCCGACCTGAGCACCCCTTTGCAGTACATGGAATCCCACGTGGCTTACTGGATCAAAACCCCGGCGGAACTGGACGAGCGCTACCGCCAGCGCCCCACCCGCATCGGCCTGGACACCGAGTTCATCCGCGAACGCACCTACTGGCCGCAGCTGGCGCTGGTGCAGATGGCCGTCGGCGATGAAATCCTGCTGATCGACCCGCTGATCCCCGGCATGAACGAGGCCCTGGCCCCGTGGCTGGCCGACACCTCCATCCTCAAGATCATGCACAGCGCCAGCGAAGACCTGGTTACCTTCAAGGTCGCCTGCGGCGTGCTGCCGCGCCCGCTGTTCGATACCCAGATCGGTGCATCGCTGGCCGGCATCGGCGGCGGCATGGGTTACCAGAAACTGGTCACGGCAGTCACCGGCGTCACCTTGGCCAAGGGCGAAACCCGCTCGGACTGGATGCGCCGCCCACTCTCGGAGGCGCAGCTGGAATACGCCGCCGACGACGTGGAATACCTGTTCCAGATCCACGACACCCTCGACGCGCGCCTGCAGGAACTGGGCCGCCGCCAGTGGCTGCAGGACGATGCCGAGCGCCTGCTCGCCAGTGTCGAACACGATGAAGAGCGTTGGCCGCACGTGGCGATGCGCTCGGCACAGTTCATGGATACCCCCGCGCAACTGCGTCTGCTGCGGTTGCTGCGCTGGCGCGACGTCCAGGCCCGCGCCAGCGACAAGCCGCGCAGCTGGGTGCTCGACAACGAACTGGCTGCGGTGCTCGCACGTACCCCGCCGGCCGATGTGGATGCGCTGTCCAAGCTGATGGAGGGCTTCCCGAAGGCCCCCCGCAAACTGGCCGCCCAGGTGTGGCAGGCGCTGATCACCCCGCTCGCCGACGAAGCCGAGGCACCGCTGGCGCTGCCGGCCAACGATGCCAACAAACAAGCCCTCAAGCGGCTGCAGGATGCCGTCAGCGCGCGCAGCGCCGAACTCGGTCTGCCCGATGGCGTGCTCGCCTCGCGCAAGCATCTGGAAAGCTACCTGGAAAGCCGCCAGTGGCCGACGGCGTTGGCCGGCTGGCGCCAGGCGCAGCTCGAACCGATCCTCTCGGCGCTGTTGCCGCCGACTGCATGAGCCTCACGCATCGGTGCGGATCTGACCGCACCGATGCGCCGCTCGCATCACCTTGCGAGTGCACTGACGACGGCCCACTGCCGTCGAATCCTGAACGAAGCGCACACCGTCCCTGACATGTCGTCATCGGCATGACCGCAGACACATACGCACGTTCAAACCGCATGCAAGAGTGAATCGCACGCAACGCTCCGCGCCTGCAACAGGCCCGGTCCGGACACGGCATCCCGCAGGACCGCGCCGTCGGCGCAGGTTCTGCCCACGCGGCTGCGCAAAGGACTCCCATGCATCTGATCGCGACTCGAAGGAACGCCCCCTCCCCTCGCCGCACCCCGCGCCGCCTGCAGCGCTGGCTCGGCGCGACCCTGCTGCTGGCGGCCACTACGGCCAGCGCTGCCGATGATCTGAACGAACGGCTCGCACAGGCCCTGCAGGGCACCGCCACGCCTGCGATGGGCGTGCTGGTCATCCGCGATGGCAAGATCGCCGAACATGCCGTGCATGGCGTCCGTCGCAATGATGCGACGACACCGGTCACCACGGACGATCAATGGATGATCGGCTCCACCGGCAAGCCGATCACGGTGGCGATGATCGCGCGGCTCGTTGAACAGGGTGTGCTGCGCTGGGATGCACCGCTGTCGACCTTGTTGCCCGACCTTACCGCACAGATGCAGCCGGCCTACCGCAGCGTCACCCTGGTGCAGTTGCTCTCGCACCGCGCCGGCCTGCCGGAAAACCTCACCGACGCCGCCGCACTGGATGCGTTCTTCGTTGATACGCGGGCCCTGCCCGTGCAGCGCGAGGCTTACGTCAAGGCAGCCTTGGCCGAAGCGCCGGTGCACCCGCCCGGCACCGAATTCGCCTACAGCAACAGCGGCTTCCTGATCGCGGCGGTGATCGCCGAACGTGCCACTGGCAAGGACGTGGAAACGCTGATGCAGCGCGAAGTGTTCCAGCCACTGGGCATGACCGGTGCCGGGTTCGGCCCGACCCCGGCGGGGCAACCGCTGGGCCATCGCGCCGGCAAGCCGGTGACCACCGCGCCGCAGAAGGCCGATGACGGAGTGCCGCCGCTCTACACCGCCGCCGGTAATCTGCACATGCGCCTGCAGGATCTGGCGCTGTTCGCCATCGATCAGCTCGCCGGCGGCCAGGGCAAAGGCACGCTGCTGACACCGGCCTCGTACGCGCTGATGCAGACCGCGCAGCCGGGCAGCGGATCCGGGCTGGACTGGGGCGTGCAGCCGTCGATTGCCGGTCGTCAGGGGCCGGTGCTGGTGCACGGCGGCTCAGACGGCAACTGGCTGGCCTGGGTGGTGCTGTTCCCCGGCCAGAACAACGGCGTGATCGCCATCGCCAACGCCGCCGAAGACATGGGCGCCGACCAGGCCACCATGGGCGTGCTGGGTGGATTGTTCGCCGAACTGGCGCCGGCTGCAGCGCCCGCCAGGTAACAGAAACGACAACGCCCCGCAGATGCGGGGCGTTGTCGAAACACGCATCATGCTCACCGGTGCCCTGCGGCACCGGTGATCGCGTGACTTACCAGTTCATGTTGAGCGAAACGCCCACGGTGCGCGGTTCGTTGTAGACCGCGGCCATGTAGTTCTCGATCACACCCTTGAGGTTCTTCTCATTGGTGATGTTGCGCGCGAACAGCGCCACTTCCCACGCACCGTAGTTGGCGGAGTAACCCAGCTTCAGGCCGCCTTCGAAGCTGCCCTTGGCGTTGAACTCGGCCGAGTCATACAGCACGAAGCTGGTGTAGCCCTGCTTGTTCCAGTCGGTGGAGATGAAGAACACATCGCTGTCATTGACCGGCATGTCGTAACGCGCGGCCAGGTTGATGTTGTACTTCGGTGCATTCGGCAGCGGGTTGCCGTTGATCTGCGCGAAGGTGTTGGCACCGACCTTGATGGTCGGGTCATTCACGGTGCAGACCACGGCGCCATTCAGGGCACAGACCTGCGCGTACACGCGGTCGTCCTGGATTTCGCTGTGCAGCAGGCTGACACCGGCGCTCAGGGCCAGGTTCGGGATCGGGCGCAGCTCCATGTCCGCTTCCAGACCGTAGGCCTTGGCCTTGTCGGCGTTGAACAGCACGCCGTTGCCGTCCGAATCGTTGCCGTTGAGCTGGATGTCGTTGACCACGTAGGTGAACGCGGCGGCGTTCACGCGCAGGCGGTTGTCCCACAGGCTGCTCTTGATGCCCGCTTCCCAGGACAGGATGGTTTCCGAGTTCGCCGTGGTGAAATCGGCATTGAACACGGCCGAGCGGCCCTGGATGGTCGGGCCGCGGAAGCCGCGGGCCACGCGCGCATACACGCTCAGCTGCGGGTTAAACGCGTACATCGCGCTGAGGTCCCAGCTCGGCGTGGTGTCGGACATTTCCACGTAGGTGCGGCCCTTGTAGGTCACGGCACCGGCGGCGGTATCGGCGGTCTTGAGCAGACGGGTCTTCTTCTCGTCCCTGGTCTGGCGCAGGCCGGCGGTCAGGGTGAACTTGTCGGTCACGTCATAGCTGACCTGGCCGAACCCGGCCCAGGAGGTATTGACGTTACGCAGGCGCACCCAGTTGTTCGGGTTGCGGGCATTGCCCTGCAGGAACCAGGCGCGCTGGTAGAAATCGGTGGTGTCGCGGCCGTCGAAGTAGAACGCGCCGACCTGCCACTTCAGGCGGTTGTCATCGGCGTTGGCCAGACGGAATTCCTGGGTCCACTGGTCCAGATCGCGGATCTGGCCCATCGACTGGCCGTAGCCGTTCGGCACGCCATTGACCGGATAGTTCACCGCGGCGCCGCCGTCGGTGTCACCGCGGCTGTAACCGGAGGTAGTCTCGTAGGCAGTGATCGAGGTCAGCGAGACGTTGCCGAAATCGTAGATCGCCTTCACCGAGCCGCCGTAGGTCTTGTAGGCCTGCGGGTTGTTGTCGGCTTCGTCGTAGGCGACCTTGTCGCGCGGCACGTCGGTCGTGTTGGAACCCTTGGTCAGCGCGCTGCGCAGGAACAGGGTCGAGGTGCCGTCGTAATCGCGTGCGTGGGCCGAGGCCAGCAGCGAGAAGTTGTCGCTCGGCTGCAGCAGCAGCTGCGCACGCACGTTGCGGTCGTCGAAGCCGCCCATCGCGTTCTTCTTCGGCGAGACCGTGCCATCGGCGCTCGGGCCGCTGTAGGTGTTGTCGACGTAATCATCGCGGTGCTGGTACAGCGCCGACACGCGGAACGAGGCGATGTCGTTGATCGGGCCGCCGAAGCCGCCATCGATGGCCACGCTGCCGTAGGAGCCATAGCTGGCCTGCACGCGGCCGCTGTAATCCTGGCTCGGCTTGATCGTGTCGAACTTGACGATGCCGGCGGTGGTGTTGCGGCCGAACAGCGTGCCCTGCGGGCCGCGCAGCACCTCGATCTGGTCCACGTCGTAGACCGGGTTGGACTTCAGCACCACGTGTTCAAGCACCACGTCGTCCTGGATGATCGACACCGGCTGCGAGGCACCCAGGTAGAAATCGATGTTGCCCAGGCCACGGATGTAGAAGCGCGGGAAGATGCGGCCGGTGGTGGTTTCGGCGTAGAAGCTCGGCACCTTGCCCGACAGGGCCAGCAGGGTGTCATCGCCGCCAGCGGTGTAATCACGGATCTTCTCGCCCTGCACCACGCCGACCGACACCGGCACTTCCTGCAGGTTGCGCTCGCGGTGGTCGGCGGTGACGGTGATGGTGTCCAGCGAGGTCGCGCTGGCGGACTGCGCGTCCTGCGCCGAGGCGGCAGCGGACAGCATCAGCGCAGCGGAGGCGCAGGCCAGCGCCAGCGCGCGGCGGCGCGGCAGCACGGCAGCGGAGAGGGAACGGGAGAGAAGACGCGTCGACACAGGGGCGTGGCGTAGAGCGGGCATGCAGAGGTCTCGGGTAGTACAGATCGGGGCATCCGGCAGATGGCCGGGCACCATAGGAAATCGGCATCGCTGTGGAGACAGCGATGCGGCACGGTATTGGCTGGATGTTGCAGATTGGTGTCAGGGCGTTGTGGGCGACGGCTGTCCGGCCCCCCTGGTCCACTGGCTATGCGGCCGCGTTTTCTGGCGCGGATTATGCCCGGCCAAGGCGCGCGCCGGAAGGGCGGGGTTCGCGTTTGATGCTTTCCGGGCCATCGGTCACGTGTCGCCCGGCACTTGTCGCCCTGGCAGCGGCGGCGAACACTGAACCGGTCATCCACGAGATCCCCGCATGTCCTCTCGCCCGCTGGCCTGCCTGCTCCTGTTGTTGTCCGCCTCGGCCGCCCAGGCCGCCGAACCGCCCGCACAGTGGCTGGTCACCACCGACCTGTGGGGAAACCCGGCCTACCAGCTGCTCACCCTGCCCGACCAGCAGGGTCCGGTGGAGGGGCGTTTCGATGGGGATAGTCTGCAGGGCAGCCGCCAGGGCACCACGCTGGCGTTTGTCGTCACCGGCAGCGATGGCGCGACCTACCGCTTCCGTGGCGAGCAGACCGGCACGACCCTGCGCGGTACGGCCGATTATCCCGACACCAACGCCAGCGAGCGACGCGCGATGCATCCCTTCAGCGCGCGCCGCCTGCCCGAGCGGCCGGCCGGCGGCCCACGCCAGCATGACTTCGTGCCCACCTCCTATTCGAATGAGTTTTCGCCCCACCGCGCGCCCGTGCTGACGGTCTGGCCGGGCGACAGCGTGCGCACCACGACGCTGGATTCCGGCGGCGTGGATGCCAACGGCCAGACCCGGGCGCTGTTCGGCAATCCGCAGACGGGGCCGTTCTACGTGATGGAGGCCGAGCCCGGCGATGTGCTGGCGATCCACATCAAACGCCTGCGCTTGAACCGCGGCTACGCCGATAGTCTGGACAGCATCGTGGGACGCGCGCTAACACCGGCCTTGGCAGCAAAGGCCACCGCACTGGACAAACCGGTGCGCTGGACCCTGGACCGCGAACGCGGCCGTGCCCGCCCAGAGGCGGCCACCGGCAAGCTCAAGGACTTCTGGGTGCCGGTCAGGCCGATGCTTGGCGGGCTGGCGGTGGCACCAGGGTTTGGCAACGCGCCGATCTCCACCGGCGACACCGGCCGCTTCGGCGGCAACATGGACTTCAACGAAATCCGCGAGGGCGCCACCGTGTATCTGCCGGTATCCCAGCCCGGCGCCCTGCTCTACCTGGGCGATGCGCACGCGCTGCAGGGCGATGGCGAAACCTCGCAGTACGCGCTGGAGACCTCGATGGACGTGGAGTTCAGCGTGGAGGTGATCAAGTCCCGTGCGCAGTCAGCGCCGCGGGTGGAATCAGCGACGCAGTTGATGGTCCTGGGCCAGGCCGGCTCGCTGGATGATGCCCTGCGCGCGGCCACCGCCGGGATGGCGCAGTGGCTGGAACAGGACTACGGGTTGAGCCTGTCCGAGACGGCGCAGGTGCTGGGCAGTTCGGTCAGTTTCGTGGTGGCCAACCTGGCCGGGCGCAGCGTCGGGGTGGCGGCCAAACTGGACAAAGCCCTGCTGCAGCAGGTGGAACGCGCGCCCGCCACGGCGCGGGCCAGGCACTGAACCCAACGCAGGTCCCACTTGGCAGGCGCCGCCGGTCGGCGCTAGACTAGGCCCATTGCGGGGTACGGCCGAGGCCGGTGACGCCACGCAGCAGCAGCATACGTGGGGCCATAGCTCAGCTGGGAGAGCGCGTCGTTCGCATCGACGAGGTCAGGAGTTCGATCCTCCTTGGCTCCACCACTATTCAACAGAACGCCCCGGGAATCAGGTTCCCGGGGCGTTCTTGTTTCTGCAGCCCGCGCGCGGTTGCTTACGCGCCCTCGGGATTGTCCTTGCGCTCCGGCCGGCGCGTGCCTGCATCATGGATCGCCTGATCGGTCTGTCCCGGCCGCTGCTTGGCGGTTTCGTCCTGCTTGCGGTCCTGCTGGCTTTCTTCGATGCCTTCCTGCTTGCCGTGTTCGCTGGGCTTGGTGTCAGCCATAGGTCTACTCACTCGTGCGGGCGCCGGGGCGGCGCCTTCCCGGGCAGACTAACCAGCCGATCGTGATGCACAAATCACGATCGGCGCGGCCTCGCACACAGCGCGCTCACGCGTGAGGCGTCGGTCACTCCAGCTTGACCACCAGCTTGCCGAAGTTGCGCCCCTTGAGCAGGCCGAAGAACGCCTCGGGCGCGTTCTCCAATCCCGCCACGATGTCCTCGCGATACTGCACGCGGCCGTCCCTCAGCCACTGCCCCATGTCGTGCAGGAACGCGGGGAAGAAGGCGTGCAGATCGGACTGGATGAAGCCGCGCACGGTCAGGCGCTGGCGCAGCACCTGGCTCATGAAGCCGGGCAGCCGATCCGGCCCGGGCAGCACCGCGCCGCGCGCGTTGTAGGTAGCGATAGTGCCGCAGACCGGAATGCGTGCGAAGTCGTTGAGCAACGGCGCCACCGCATCGAACACATGCCCGCCGACGTTCTCGAAGTAGACATCGATGCCGTCGGGCACCGCCGCACGCAACTGCGCAGCGAAATCGTCGGCGCGGTGATCCAGCGCCACATCGAAGCCCAGCGTTTCCAGATACGCGCGCTTCTGCTCGCCACCGGCAATGCCCACCGTGCGCGCACCCTGCAGCTTGGCGATCTGCCCGACCGTTGCGCCCACCGGGCCGCTGGCAGCAGCCACCACGAGCGTTTCGCCCGGCTGCAGCTTGCCGATTTCCTGCAGGCCCACGTACGCCGTGAATCCGGGCATGCCGTACACGCCCAGTGCAGTGCTGATCGGCAGGCCGTTGTCTTCCAGCTTGCGGCTGAGCTGATCGCCGTCGATGACGGCATGCGTCTGCCAGTTACCCGGTGCCAGGACATGCTCGCCGGCCGCAACATCCGGATGGTGGGAGGCGAGCACCTCGGCAACGGTGCGCCCCTCCATCACTGCATCCAGCGCAACCGGGGCGGCGTAGGACGGCCCTTCTTCCATGCGACCGCGCATATAAGGATCCAGGGACAGGTATCGATTGCGCAGCAGCACCTGGCCTGGGCCCAGCGCGGGAACCGGCACCTGTTCGACACGGAAGTTAGCCGCGACCGGGGCGCCGTTCGGGCGCGAAGCGAGCACGATGCGTTTGTTGGTGAGTGCGTTCATCAGCGGATCGCTCCGGGGGAGATGAAAAAGGAATCCCGACAGTACGCCGTCCAGGCACGTCCAGACGGGGGGGCAAAACAGCGTTCCATCGGTGCGGCGCGATGCGGAGGTGGCCTGGCCTTTGCGCGACAGCGACCGACGCTCTGGATGGCGTCACAGCATTCCATCCATACGCTGCACCGATCATCCGTTGCCCGCGCCGCAGGCCAAGGCGCATGATCGCGTCATGAACGTTCCCTCTTCCAGCCGACGCCGCTACCTGCTGCCCGTGTTGATGTCCGCCACCACGGTGTTCGGCTTGGCATGCTGGGCGATCCTGGCGACCGAGCCCGGTTGCCTGGCCGCGCAAGGCCATTGGTCGTCCGGTGCAGGCAAGTGCCACACGCGCCTGTGCCTGCTGCAGGGCGACTGCGGCGAGATGGCTTCACCTATCGTGGCATGCAACAAAGTGCAGGTCGGCGACAGCCGTGGCCGCGTGTACTTCCACTTGGGCAATCCCCTGCCTGGTGCGGGCGCCGAAGCGGAGTGGCCCGCAGGCAAAGCCGACAACGGCACGATCCGTGCACGCTTCGAGGATGAGCGGCTGGTCAGCCTGGCCTGCCCGGTCACGCCGTAGTGCGTGCGCGCTTCCATTGCAGCGGGCTCATGCCCATCTCGATCCGGAACATGTAGTTGAACGCCGATGCCGAGGCATAGCCCAGCTCGTGCGCGATTACCGTGGGCGAACGCCCCTGCGCCAGCCACTCGATGGCGCGCAGCAGGCGCAGCCGCAACCGCCAGTCGCGCAGGCGCATGCCGGTCTCGCGTTCGAAATGGCGTGCCAGAGTCCGTGCCGATGCCCCCAGCAACGGTGCCCAGTCCTCCACGCTGCGGGTATCGGCCGGCTGCTCGTAGAGTGCCTGGCACCAGCGCTGCAGGCGCGCGTCCTGCGGCCATGGCAGGTGCCGGGTGTGTTGCGGCTGGCGCGGCAACTGCGCGGTGATCAGCGTGCACAAGGTGGTGTAGTAGGTGCGGTCGTGATCGGGCACGGTGCGGTCGCGTTCGATGATCAGTTCGCGCAGCAGCGGTAACACTTCCAGGACCACGCAGCGCGTGGGCATGCCCAGATCCGGGGCATCATCCACGTACAGATTGCGGAATGCCGAAGTGCTCAACGCGCCGGTGTGATGCAGCGTGCCCGTCGGCACCCACAGCGCCTGATGCGGGGTGATCACGTGACGGGCCTGCCCCGCGCTGGCCTGCAGCACACCCGTGCTGGCGTGGACCAGCTGGTTCCAGCCGTGCACGTGCGGCGGGAAGCGCTCGCCCGCCTCCAGCCGCTGGCTGCGCGCCACCACCGGCCACGGCAGACGCCGCAGCGGCGGCACCAGGACTTCGCGCCAACCCGGAGCAGTGGGTTCCGCCGTGGCCATGTGACGCCTCATCGACAGGATGGGTCATTCTATCGAAAGACGCGGTCACCTCTGTCCACGGACCATGGGCCCTCCCCGCTGCCCTCCCCACCCATGTCACTCTTGATCCCGCCTCCCCGCCACGCCTGGCAGGTCATCACGGCCGGCATCTGCGCGCTGGTACTCACGGTTGGCCTGGCGCGCTTTGCCTACACCCCGCTGCTGCCGGTGATGCGACTCGACGCCGGGCTCACGGCAGCCGGCGGCGGCTGGCTGGCAACGTTCAACTATCTGGGCTACCTGGCCGGCACTGTGCTGGTCGCCCGGGTCGGCGACATGCAGCTGAAATTCCGCTTCTACCGCATCGGACTGGTCCTGGCAGTGGTATCCACCGGCCTGATGGGCACCACCACGGACATGGCCACCTGGGGCGTGCTGCGCTTCGTGGCCGGCCTGTCCAGCACCGCCGGCCTGCTGCTCGCCTCCGGGCTGGTGCTCCATTGGCTGCTCGCCCATCAGCGCCGCCCACAGCTCGGCCTGCACTTCGCCGGCCTCGGGGTGGGGATCGCGGTCTCGGGCCTGGCGGCTGCGGCGATGGCCGATCAACTGGCGTCCTCCCGGCAGTGGATCGCGCTGGGCACCCTCGCGGTGGTGTTCCTGATCCCGGCCTGGGCATGGATGCCGCCGCCGGCAGCGATCTCCAGTGCCACTGGGGCCAATGCTCCCCCGCCACCCGGGCGGCGCTGGCGCTGGCTGCTGATCGCCTCGTACTTCTGCGCGGGGGTCGGCTTCGTGGTCAGCGCGACCTTCATCGTCGCCATCCTGGTGGAGACCCCTGCCTTCGCCGGCCACGGCAGTTGGGTGTGGGTCCTGGTCGGCCTCACTGCCATCCCCTCGACGTTTGCCTGGGATCGGCTCTCGAACCGGCTTGGACTGATCCGTGCATTGATGCTCGCCTATGCGTTGCAGGCTACGTCCTTCGTATTGCCCTTGCTGGATGGCGGGCTGTGGGCCGGCGCGGCCAGCGCCGTGCTGTTCGGCCTGACCTTCGCCGGCATCGTCAGCCTGACCCTGACCGTGGTCGGTCGCCACTACCCGCACAATCCTGCCAAGGCGATGGCGACGCTGACGCTGAGTTATGGCGTCGCCCAGATCATCGCCCCCGCGATCGCCGGCACGCTGGCGCGCGACAGCGGCAGCTACCAGGGCGCATTGGTGCTGGCGGCGATCATGATGGTGATCGGCTTCGTGCTGTTGTGGTGCATTCCCGACGACCCACGATCCACCACGGGCTGATCAACTGCACCGGCGGAAAGCATCCGCCTGAACCGACGTTCATGCGCTTGTGTGATGTGCTCGGGCCCGCTGGATCAAGCACTTGGATGTGGGCGGACACGGGTTTGGAAACAAATGTGAAATTTTTTTCGCGAAACGCTTGCCGAACCCCTCATACCTCCGTATTATTCGCGTCCTCGCCAGCGGCAACGCAGCGATGAAGTGGCCGGGTAGCTCAGTTGGTAGAGCAGGGGATTGAAAATCCCCGTGTCGGCGGTTCGATTCCGTCCCCGGCCACCACAATTTCAGATGACCTGCAGAAATGCAGGTCATTTTTTTTGTCTGTTGTGCGGCGTCGCCACATCGCGCAGCGTTCAAGGAAGGAGGTTCCGCACATGGTTCGTGCTTTGTTCGCCGCGCTGTTCGGCAAACGTCCCGTTACCTTCCACAGCACATCCCCGATCGATGTGACCGTGCTGCGCCTCAAGCAGTCGATCCAGCATGGCCCGCGTCTCTCTGTCGCCGGAATGCGCGGGACGGCCTCCGCTCAACGGATCCGCCTGTGCTGGACGCGCCCGTTCGTGTCCAATTCTTTCAAGCCGTATTTCATCGGTCAGTGCATCCCCACCGAACGCGGCACGCGGCTTGAAGGTGCGTTCCAGATGCATCCCTTCATCCGCACCCTGATGATCGGCATGTTCGTCAGCCTGCTCATCGTTCCGTTGGTGGCGGTGGTGAAGCACTGGCAACACACACACGACCTCGCGCCTGCGCTGTTGGCCAGTCTGGCGGTGGTGCCTGCTGCCTACTTCATGGCCGGCGCGGTGCCGGTGATCGTCACGATCAGCCGCTGGGCCGCACGCGACGATGAAGCGATGATCGAGGCGGAGATCCATCGCGCGCTGCAAAGCGGGCACACCGCTCAGGGATGATTTCCGCGGGCAGGCCGTTGCGCGCCTTGCCGTCCATCGCCACGCGCTGGCATGCTCACCCGGCGGACAGGATCGTCTGCGGCCGCGCTTGTTCGTCCCCATGGCCGCACACACAGGGAGAGGTGAATGTCCGAAGGCATCGAAGTGCTGCAGGCGCAGATCGCGCATCTGCAGCGAAACCAACGGCGACTGACGCTGGGCTGCGCAGCGGCTGGCCTGCTCACCATGGCCGCGTTGATGATGGGTGCGACGTCACAGCGCAGCGCCAGCTTTGATGTCATTGATGCGCAGCGCATCAACATCAAGGAACCTGACGGAACGTTGCGGCTGGCGATCTCCAATCGCACACTGTTTCCTGGCGTGGTCATTCACAACAAGGAGCAACCTCATCCGCGCCCGATGGCAGGCATGCTGTTCTTCAACGATGAAGGCACGGAAAACGGCGGGCTGATCTACAACGGTTCGCTCGACAAGAGCGGCAAACCCTCCAGCGGCATGAGCCTGACCTTTGATCGCTATCAGCAGGATCAGCAGATGCAGCTGCTGGGCGTGGACGACGCGGGCACACACTACGCCGGGCTGACCTTCAATGATGTTGCCGATGGCCTGTCCCGCCCGTTCTTCTCCGAGCGGGACGAAGCACTTCATCGGAAGGGCATTCCTGCGATCACCGAGCGCGTGTTCCTTGGCAAGTCTGATGCGCGCGATGCCATGCTGACCCTGCGCGATGGTCAAGGAAAGCCGCGGCTTGAGTTGGTGGTCACGCCCTCTGGAGATGCCAAGGTGCGCTTCCTGGACGAGAGCGGCAACGCCACGCGGGAACTCTCCGCTGACAGTCGGTAGCGCGGGTGCCGCATGCTGCCACGCGCACGTCAGCGACGTGGGACGGCCACTGCATGACGGAATATTCACAAATTCCGCTCAGCCTGTGCCTAAGCTCGCTGCGTCTTGTGTGGAGTGTCGACAATGCGCAGCCGCTATCTGATCAGTGCCCTGCTCGCCCTCGCCGCCTCCGGGTCGGCCGGGGCCGCCGCGCCGGTGACCTCGGTGGAGACGCTGGACATGGACCGCTATGCCGGCCAATGGCATGAGATCGCGCACCTGCCGGTCTCGTTCCAGAAGAAATGCGTGGGCGACATCACCGCCACCTACAGCCTGCGTGCCGATGGACGGATCAGCGTGCACAACGCCTGCCGCGAAGCCGATGGCGACCGCGTCGCCGCCGATGGCGTGGCACGCCCGGTCGAGGGTCAACCGGGCCGGTTGCAGGTGCGCTTCGTGCCGGACTGGCTGTCCTGGGTGCCACTGGTCTGGGCCGACTACTGGGTGATCGCACTGGACCCGGAGTACCAATGGGCGGTGGTCGGTGAACCGGACCGCAAGTACCTGTGGATCCTGTCGCGGTCGCCGAGCATGGATACCGCCCTGTTCGAGCAGCTCAAGGCCCGCGCCGAGGCGATGGGCTATGACCTCGCCCCGCTGCGGGTGATGGCGCCGCTGGACTGACCCGGCCCGGCCTCACCCCACGCCCGGGCCGGCCCGGCCCTCCCCACGACTAAAAGCACGTGGCCCGGTCATCCCGGTGCCCTACCCTTGCATCTCGCTGCCACAGGCAGCGCGAACACCATACGCCGTAGTATGCTCGTACCCATGCAACACCCGCCTGAGGATTGCGCCATGTCCCACCGCTTCCGTCCCCGCCTCGCCCTTGCCCTGATCGTCATCGCCTCGCTGGCCCTGACCGCCTGCAACAAGACGGTCAAACGCGTTTCCGAGCCGGCCGCCAGCGTGCAGGAGTTGACGGTGCGTGCCGATGGCAGCTGGACGGTTGCGCTGCGCCTGCAGAACTTCAGTTCGATGCCCATGACCTTCGACAACGTCGCGCTGCAGTTGAAGGTGAGCGATGAGGATGCCGGGCAGCTGCAGCTGAAGCCCGCACTGTCCATTGGCGGGGTCTCGGCCGATGTGGTCAACGTGGACATCAAACCGAGCTCGGGCGCCCGCCTGGTGATGGCCGATGCACTGGCCGGCAACCGCACCCTGGGCTATTCGCTCAAGGGCACGGTAAGTGCCACCCCGCAGGAAAAGAAGCAACGCACGTTCGAGATTGATAGCCGCAGCACGCTCAACCAGGCTCCCGGCCTGCCCGGCGTCCTGCGCTGACCGGCGGGCTTTCCGCCACCCTTCGCCACTGATCGAGACTGTCCCCGATGAGCAGCTACACCGCCCCGCTTTCCGATATCCGTTTCGCCCTGCATGACGTGCTCAAGGTCGAGCCGCTGTTCGCGCGCCTTGGCCTGACCGATGCCACCGCCGATGTGGTGGATGCCGTGCTGGAAGAAGCCGGCCGTTTCAGCGCCAGCGTGCTGGCGCCGTTGAACAGCGTGGGCGATGAGATCGGCTGCGTCCTCGACCAGGCCACCGGCGAGGTCACCACCCCGCCGGGCTTCAAGCAGGCCTACGCCCAGTTCGTGGACGGCGGCTGGACCGGTCTGACCGCGGCACCGGAACTGGGTGGCCAGGGCCTGCCGCATACGCTGGGCGTGCCGCTCAACGAAATGATCAACGCCGCCAACCTGGCGTGGGGCAACTTCCCGCTGCTCTCGCACGGTGCGATCGAAGCGCTCAAGCAGCATGGCGAGGCCTGGCAGCAGGACGCCTTCCTCAAGCCGCTGATCGAAGGCCGCTGGACCGGCACCATGTGCCTGACCGAACCGCATTGCGGCACTGATCTTGGCCTGCTCAAGACCAAGGCCGAGCCGAACGCGGATGGCAGCTACGCGATCACCGGCACCAAGATCTTCATCACCGCCGGCGAGCACGACCTCACCGAGAACATCGTGCACCTGGTGCTGGCCAAGCTGCCGGATGCACCGGCCGGGGCCAAGGGCATTTCGCTGTTCGTCACCCCGAAGTTCAAGGTCGATCGCGAGGGCAAGGTGGGCGAGCGCAATGCGCTGCGCTGCGGCTCGATCGAACACAAGATGGGCATCAAGGGCTCGGTCACCTGCGTGATGAATTTCGACGGTGCCGAAGGGTATCTGGTCGGGCAACCGCACAAGGGCCTGCAGGCAATGTTCACCATGATGAACACCGCGCGCCTGGGCGTCGGCCTGCAGGGCATCGGCCTTTCCGAGCGGGCCTACCAGAACGCGCTGAAGTACAGCCGCGAGCGCCTGCAGTCGCGTTCGTTGAGCGGTGCGAAGAATCCGGAGAAGCCGGCCGACCCGATTCTGGTCCACCCGGATGTGCGGCGCATGCTGCTGACCATCAAATCGCTGGTCGAAGGCAGCCGCCTGCTGGCCCTGCACGCGGCGACCCTGATCGACGTCGCCCACCACGCCGAGGATGCCGGCGAGCGCGAACGCGCGGACACGCTGGTGAGCTTCCTGACCCCGATCTCCAAGGCCTGCCAGACCGAATGGGGCATCGAGAACACCTACAACGCGCTGCAGTGCTTCGGTGGCCATGGCTACATCCGCGAGCACGGCATGGAGCAGTTGGCCCGCGATGCGCGCATCACCACGCTGTACGAAGGCACCACCGGCATCCAGGCGCTGGACCTGATCGGCCGCAAGACCGCTTCCAGCCAGGGCGCGGGGCTGAAGCTGATGCTGGCCGAGATCGAGGCCTTCGCCAAGGCCAATGAAGGCAACGAAGCGCTGGCCGAGTTCATTGCCCCGCTGCGCGCCAAGGCCGACGAATGGGCCACGCTGACCATGGCGACCCTGCAGCGCGCGGCCACCAACCCGGACGAACTGGGCGCAGCCAGCTTCGATTACCTGTTCTACTCGGGCTATGTGGTGCTGGCCTACTGGTGGGCCCGCAGCGTCGCCGCCGCCGAGGCCTCCGCGCAGAGCGACGCGTTCAAGCAGGCCAAGCGCGAGACGGCCCGCTTCTACTTCGCCCGCGTGCTGCCGCGCACGCTCAGCCACGCCGCCGCGATCCAGTCCGGCGCCGAACCGTTGATGGCCATGACCGACGCGCACTTCGGCGAAGGTTGATCGGTCGCCAGACCACCGACCAACGGTCGGTGGCTACCTGATTGCCACGCAGGTGCCGACCGGCAGTCGGAACACCGATACCTGATCGTCGGTAGGTGCCGACCGTTGGTCGGCACCCCGGATACACCTTCTGGAGAAAAGCCCCCTTGATGTTCAAGGGGGCGCGCCGAAGGCGGGGGGTCAAGGTGGAATGCCTGTCCGAATCGTTACGAATCGGGTAGGGGCGCAAGCCCCTATACCCAATTCGTAACGATTCGGGTATAAGCTGTTTTCCCGATGGAGACAGACACTACACGCTTGGGTCTGATCGATACCGGAGCCTCGTCCGCCCCGGTCGCCGAGGTGTCGCCGATCGTTACGCTGCATCGGCCCGGATCGGTGCGGTTATTGGCCCTGGACGCCCACGGGCGCGTACTCGACTGGATCAATTGGCAGGACGCCTCCTGCCTCTACGCGCGTGGCGCGGTCGCCTGGACCCTGGGCGACCCCTGCCTGCACATCCACGGCGGCATCTGCCGCACCACCGGCCTGCAGAGCGGCCTGGACCTGCACCCGATCATCGCCGCCCGCGGGCATGCGCGCTCCCGCGCGATCGACCCCACCCCGAATCTGTCCAATCCCGCGCTGTTCGCGCGCGATTCGCACCTGTGCCTTTACTGCGGGCAACAGTTCAACCGCCCGCAGCTGACCCGCGACCACGTCATGCCGCTGTCCAAGGGGGGCCTGGACGTGTGGGAGAACGTGGTCAGCGCCTGCTTCCACTGCAACTCGCGCAAGAGCAACCGGACCCCGCAGCAGGCCAGCATGCCGCTGCTCGCCGTGCCCTATCGGCCGAGCTGGATCGAACACATGATCCTGTCCAACCGCAACATCCTGGCCGATCAGATGGCCTTCCTGAAGGCGCAGTTGCCCAAGCGTTCCAAGCTCTGCGCCTGAGCGCGCTGCGACGTTCTGTCGCAGCCTCCGTCACCGTTTACTCACTGAAAAGGCGGTTTGCTTGCCCCACCCTCATTTGGGGGGGAAAATAGGCGCTCAGAAGAAGCGCGATAAACATGATCGATTCCGCCCGCTATCCCCGCCTTGCGCGCATCCAGTCACCGGATGACCTGCGCAGGTTCGAAGAATCCGAACTGCCCGCGATCGCGGATGAACTGCGTGCCTACCTGATTGAGTCGGTCGGCAAGAGTGGCGGCCATTTCGGCGCCGGGCTGGGCGTGATCGAACTGACCGTCGCACTGCACTACCTCTATCAGACGCCCGTCGATCAGCTGGTGTGGGATGTGGGTCATCAGACCTACCCGCACAAGATCCTGACCGGCCGCCGCGACGAGATCCACACGGTCAAGCAGAAGGACGGCGTCGCGCCGTTCCCCAAGCGTGAGGAAAGCGAGTACGACACCTTTGGCGTCGGCCATTCCTCCACCTCCATCTCGGCGGCGCTTGGCATGGCGATCGCACGCCAGGCCGAAGGCGATGACCGCAAGGTCGTGGCCGTGATTGGTGATGGCGCGATGACCGCCGGCATGGCTTACGAGGCGCTCAACCACGCCGGCGGCATGGAGCAGGAACCGAACCTGCTGGTGATCCTCAACGACAACAACATGTCGATCTCCGAAGCCGTGGGCGGGCTGACCAAGATGCTCGGCCGCGCCACCGGCAGCCGCACGCTCAATGCGCTGCGCGAAGGCGGCAAGAAGATCCTCGGCGACAAGAAGCACAACCCGACCGCGCGCTTCGTCAAGCGCTGGGAAGAGCACTGGAAGGGCATGTTCGTGCCGTCCACGTTCTTCGAGGAAATGGGCTTCCATTACACCGGGCCGATCGACGGCCACGACGTGCCGGCGCTGGTCGCCACGCTGAAGACGCTCAAGAGCCTGAAGGGCCTGAAGCTGCTGCACGTGATGACCACCAAGGGCAAGGGCTACGAGCGCGCCGAAGGTGATCAGATCGGGTACCACGCGGTCGGCCCGTTCGATCCGGACAAGGGCCTGGTCTCCAAGGGCGGGGCCAAGAAGCCGACCTATACCGACGTCTTCAGTGACTGGCTGTGCGATGCCGCCGCGGCCGAGCCGAAGCTGATGGGCATCACCCCGGCGATGCGCGAAGGCTCGGGCCTGGTGCGCTTCAGCAAGGAATATCCGGAGCGCTACTTCGATGTGGCCATCGCCGAGCAGCACGCGGTGACCCTGGCGGCCGGCATGGCCACCCAGGGCGCCAAGCCGGTGGTGGCGATCTACTCGACCTTCCTGCAGCGCGCCTACGACCAGCTGGTGCACGATGTGGCCGTTCAGGAGCTGGACGTGCTGTTCGCGATCGACCGTGCCGGCGTGGTCGGCCCGGATGGCGCGACCCATGCCGGCAACCTGGATTTGAGCTTCCTGCGCTGCGTGCCGCACATGGTGGTGATGGCGCCGTCCGATGAGGCCGAGTGCCGCCAGATGCTGACCACCGGGCTGCGCTATGCCGGCCCGGCCGCGGTGCGCTACCCGCGTGGCAGCGGGACCGGCATCGCCGCCGGCACGGATCTGGCCACGCTGGAGATCGGCAAGGCCGATCTGCGCCTGCAGGGCAGCCGGATCGCCCTGCTCGCGTTCGGCAGCACGGTGACGGCCGCCGAACAGGTCGGCCGCGAACTGGGCCTGACCGTGGTCAACATGCGTTTCATCAAGCCGCTGGACCGGGCCCTGCTGCTGGAACTTGCGCAGCGCCACGAAGGCTTCGTCACCATCGAAGACAACGTGGTCGCCGGCGGTGCCGGCTCCGGCGTGGCCGAGCTGCTCAATGCCGAGAACGTGCTCAAGCCGTTCCTGCACCTGGGCCTGCCGGACAGCTTCCAGCACCATGCCAGCCGTGAAGACCTGCTGGCCGAAGCCGGCATCAATGCCGATGGCATCCGCCAGGCCGTGCTCAAGCGTTGGCCGATGCTGGTCAAGAGCGGCCAGACGCTCAGCGCGGCAGGCTGACACGCTGCCCACCGCCCTTGGGCGAGTGCTCCGCAAAAAACAGCGAGGCCGCGTCCAATCGACGCGGCCTCGTTCGTTTGAGCACTCAGGGGGCGCTCAAGCGCTGTGCACCAGCCATCAGTAGATCTGGAACTGGGCGCGGCAGCCGCCATCCACCCAGACGCCGGTGCGGTCCCAGCCCCAGGTCCGCCCTTCGATGCAGGCATTACGCGAAGTCTGGCGGATCAGCCGCGCCTCGCGGCGGACATTGGCCACGCAGCGCTGACGGCGATGGTCGTTGGAATCGCAGGTCAGGATCTGGCCCCGGCCGTTGTTGCCGCCGCCGTTGTGGCCCCAGCCGCCCCCACCGCCATTCCAGCGGCCGCCGCGACCGCCCTCGGCAATGAACTCGGCCCGGCAGCCCTGCGTCACCCACACGCCGTTGCGTGCCTGGCCCCAGGTCTGGCCTTCAACGCAGGGCGAGCCGGAGATCTGCCGCACCAGGCGTGCACGCCCTGGCAAGGCGCACTGCTGCGTGCGGTTCTTGATCGATTCGCAGCGTACCGGACCGCCGTTGTAACCGTCGTCATAGCGGTCGTAGTTCTGCGCCTGGGCAGCGCCGGCCAGCGCCATCAGCGCCGGCACCACGGCCCAGCGCAATCGTCTGGCGGCCTGGGAAGGGCTGGTGTTCGACATGGGATCCTCGTTGCGTGTTGGGGGAGGCGCACAGGATCGGTGATCGTCCGGCGCCGCGACATAGGCCAGAAGTCGCTGATTTCATCCCCTATTTAGGTACCCGACGCGTGGCTGACTGGGCGGGCGGCCGGCGGTCACATCCGCACGAACAGCCTTGGATGGCCGGCTCAGCCGTAGCGGACGGCGTCCACGTAGGTCTCCAGCACCTGCACCCGGACGGCGCTGCTGTCGCCGGTCTCGGCATGGTACTCGCGTGCCAGGGCATCGGCGAAATCGAAGGCGGTGGCCCCGCTGCGGAACGCAATCGGTGCGGATTTGGCCGGGTGCACGACGTGCCAGCGGCGTTCGATGTGTTGCAGTTTGATCACCATGCGGATCGTTCCTTTGCGGCATGCCTGGGCGAAAAGCTCACGACGTGAGGGATCCATCCCTCAGCAGGAACGATAGAGCAGGTTGAAGCCCGTTGTTATCGGATTAGTCTGATTTTGCTCAGCCGTCGGTGCCCAGGAACCGGAACGGTTCCGCCGGCTGGAACCGGGGCAGCGCGTCGCCCGCGAACACGTTGCGCTGGTCCGGCCCCAGGTCCAGTTTCAACACCGGGGCACCGCGCGAGAAATCGGCCTTGTTGAGGTCTACCCAGAAGGTATTGGGCGTCATCGCCGATTCAAAGAAATACAGCTTGCGCTTGTGGTCGGCCACGGTCCGCCAGCGGGTGGAGGAGATGTTCGGCTCACCCGGCGTGGTGATGCCATACGGCACGGACACATTGCGGATCACACTGAACACACTGGCCAATGCGACCACGGGATCCTCGCTTTTGGGAATGGCGTTGATGTAGAACTTCGCGCGAGCGAAGCGATCGGCCGAGCGGTTGGTGCCGGGCAGCATCACGGTGCCACCGATTTCCTGCCAATACGTATTGAGCGCCAGTTGCTGATCGAACACCGGCGAGTTGGTCATCACCTGATAGGCGCGATCGTGATGGATCACCTGCTTGCCGTTGATGTATTCCACGATGGCGCTGTCACCGCTGGCATCGGACAATGACAGGTGCAGCGTGGCCAGCCGGGACTCGCCCGGCACCTTGTCCGTCACGATCGAAAACGGCTCGCGCTCCAGCGCGGCGACGGCCTCGGCAACGGTGGCGAAGTTGTCGAGCACGTATTGCGCCCACAACGAGATCGCCAATCCCGGTTTGCTGCCACGTTGCTGCGGGTACTGCGATTCTGCCAGCCACAACAGATTGGCTGACAACCCCGCTTCGTTGAGTCCATCGGTGGTGGAGATGTCATACCCGGTGGCGACCACGCTGCCGTAGCGTGAGGTCCAGCGGATCGAGCGCGGGCCGGCCTGGCCATCGCGGTCGATGCCTTTGGGCAGCACCCACAGGTTGGTGGCCACATCGCTCTTCCAATCCATCGAGCGGGCCGTGATCACATCCTGATTGTCGCCCAGATACACCACGCGGGTGCAGGCATCGGCCCGGGCGGAGACGCAGGTGAGCGCCGCAGCGAATGCGATGTGACGGATCGAAAACAGTGTTTTCATGACGTGCCTCCTGGCAGTGGCGCTGACAACCTGGCGTCAAACCTGATACCCGCGATGTCCACACAGGCGGGTCGCACGCATCCTGCTTCAACGCATCATCGCGTTCCGCGGTGCTGGTCACGGACTACAACGCAGCATCGGCGGAATCCTCCAGCGTCATATCAGCCCACGCCGGGTGATGGAGGAGTGAACCCTGCATCCTGCACGTGACATCGACGGACCCGGCGCGAGACTGCCCGCGACCTCAAGCGCCTACGGAGCCTGCATGTCCATTCGAGCCGCCCTGCTTCCCCTGCTTCCCCTGCTCGCCGCCCTCACCGCCTGCGCCCATCCTGCGCCGTCACCCTCCTCGCCCACGGCAGGCGTACCCGGCTCGGACCGCGATGCGCATGGGTGCATCGGCTCGGCAGGCTACCGTTGGTGCGAACGCACACAGCAGTGCGAACGTCCGTGGGAGTTGGCCAATGCAAACGGGTTGGAGAACACCGCCGAGGCCATCACCGCCTACTGCGCCGCGCCGGCGCCACGCTGATCTCGTCATAGGCGGCGCAACCGGACAGGGCGGACAGGGCGTCATGCCGGGGACGCGCCCGGAAACGGCCGCGCGTCCACTGGCAGGACCACCAGGAACCGCGCGCCACCACCGGGGGCGCTGTCCACGGCGATGGTGCCGGCGTGACGCAGCACGATCTCGCGGGCCAGGTGCAGGCCCAGCCCGCTGCCGCTGCCGCTGGGCCGCAATCGGTGGAACGGCTCGAACACGGACAGCCGCTCGGCCTCCGGCACGCCCGGGCCTTCATCACTGACCGACAGGCCGCCATCATCATGAAGTGCCACGGCGATCATGCCGCGGCCGCCACCGTGGGCGATGGCGTTCTGCAGCAGGCTGGCGATGACCCGGTGCAGCGCATGGGGATCCCCGCGAACCCAGATCGGCTGATCCGGTGCATCCACCGAAAAGCCGTAGCCGGCATCCACCACCAGTGGTGCGACATCGGCGGCCACGTCGCGGGTCAACGCGGACAGGTCGATACGCTGGGACTGGCTGCCATGCCGGTCCAGCCGCTGCAGATCCAGCAGCTGCTCGGCGATGTTGCTCAGCCGGCTCAGGTCCAGCTGCAGGCGCGAACGCGCATCGCCGGGCGGCAGATCGGCCAGGCGCGTGGCGAGGATCGCGATCGGCATGCGCAGCTCATGCGCGGCACCGGCGAGGAAGCGATCCTGCGCATCGTAGCTTTCACCGATGCGGCGCACGGCCGCGTTGAAGGCGTCCACCAGCGGATAGATCTCCAGCGGCACGGCACGCGTATCCAGGCCGCTGCCGCGCTCGTTGACCTGGATCGCTGCGGCCTGCGCCGCCACGCGGTTGACCCCGCGCAGCGCGCGATGGATCACCCATGGCGCCACCACCAGCGTGATCACCAGCACCGGCAACGCGATCCAGCCGCCCAGGTAGCGGAAGATCAACAGCAGCTGCCGCACGATGCTGCGTTCGGGAATGCCGCCTACCGCCACGTGCAACCGCCCTTCCGGCCGAACAACGACCACCACGCGCACGGCAAGCGCATCGGCATTGATGCGGGTACGGATGTCGGTCTGCTCGATCTGATCCAGCCGTGCCACCAACTGACGGTACTGCACGGGAACATCGCCATGCACCAGGCGTCGGCCACGCTCATCGGCCGCGGCGAACCAGAACATCGCCGGCGGCCGTGGCACGGCCAGCGCCACCTTCGGCAGATCCGCCTCCAGTCCCTGGGCACCGAAGGTGATGGCCGATGCGATCTGGTCGCTGGTCTTCCAGTCGATATAGGCCGAACGGCGGTCGCCGTAGGTCAACACCATCGCGCTCAACGCCAGGGCGATCGTGGCCGCCTGGATCAGGCAGACCTTCCACACCAGGTTGAACGCCAGCGAATCGGGTTTGAGCAATCTCACGGCGTGTCCTTGAGCAGATACCCGATGCCGCGCATGACGTGGATCTCCACGCCCGCGTCGGCTTCCAGCAGCGCTTTGCGCAGCTTGGAGACATGCGCATCCAGCGCATTGGATTGGATGGCATCGTCAAAGCCGTACACGGCTTCCAGCAACGAGGCGCGGCCCACCGTGCGCCCTTGCCGCAGTGCCAGTGCTTCGAGCACCAGCAGCTGCCGCCGCGGCAGCGCGAGCAGCAGCTCTGACACGCGGGCTTCGCGCGCCACGAAATCGAACTGCAGCCGGCCCAGCGACAACACCGGCAGGGTGATCTGCGAGGGCCGCCGCGAGATCGCGCGGATGCGCGCAAGCAGCTCTTCGACCGCGAACGGCTTGGTCAGGTAATCATCCGCGCCCACGTCCAGGCCGGTGACCCGATCGGCCACCGAATCGCGCGCGGTCAGCATGATCACCGGCAGGTTCGGCACGCGCTCACGCGCGATCCGGACAAAGCTGGCACCGTCGCCGTCGGGCAGCTGCCGGTCCAGCAGCAGGATCTGGTGGACGCCGGCCTTGAGGGCTTCATCGGCCTGCGCCATCGTGCCGACCACGTCGATCACCATGCCGTGGCGCGCCAGGCTGACCTGGATCGCGCTGGCCATTTCCGGATCATCTTCCAGGAGAAGAAGGCGCATGGGGCGGTGCCTTGCGGGGTACGAAGGAGGCGATGGTACCGCGCAGCCGGACGTAACGTTCCGACAATGTAGGGCGCCCACCATGACACTCCGGTTGTTCCCCCTCGGCAGGTCCATGCACGTCCGTTTTCGTTCCCCGCGCCCTTCCCTTCCCCTGTTTGGCCTGGCCCTGGCCAGTGCATTCACCGCCGCCAGTGCGCAGGCGGCTGATGCGCCCGAGGGCGCCAGGAAAAGCAGCATCGGCATCGCCGTCGTGGCGCTCAAGGCCCCCTATGCCGGCTATGACACCGATCGTCTAGCCGCCCCGATCGTCAGCTGGGAAGGCCGTTCGTTCTTCTTCCGCGGTGGCAGCGTGGGCTATCGGCTGCACCAGACCGCGCGGTCCGAGCTTGCCCTGACCGCCTCGCCGTACGTGATGCGCTTCAAGCGCCGCGACAGCCACGACCCGCAACTGCGCCAGCTCGACAACCGCAGCCTGTCCGGCATGCTGGGCGTCTCCTGGCGGCACCAGGCCGAATGGGGCGTACTGCAGGCCAATGCGCAGGCGGAAGTCACCGGACACGGCGGCGGCTTCTCGGCCGATGCCCGGTACGCCTACCCGATCCCGGCCGGCCGCGTGACCTTCATGCCCGCGGTGGGCGTGACCTACACCAGCGCCGATCTCAACGACTACTACTTCGGCGTCAGTGAGCGCGAAGCGGCACGCAGCGGCCTGGCGCGCTACTCGTCCGGCAGCGGTGTGTCGCCCTACATGGACATTGCCGCCGTGATGCCGCTGGGGCCGCGCTGGACCGCGACCGCGTCGATCCGCCGCACCTCGCTGGCCGATGCCGTGCGCGACAGCCCGATGACCCGTGGCGACCACATGGATACCGCCGCGCTCTCCCTCAGTTACGGATTCTGATCATGCGTCAGGGAATCGTACGTCGTGTCGCGGATCTGGCCTTGCAGATCGAACCGGACCGCGCCGCCGTTCTTGAATGGATTCTGCATTCCCCACTGCCCGCGCTCGACGGGCAGACCACGTTCGAACTGGCCTGTGAGGGCCAGGGTGAACGCGTCGTCGCGCTGCTGGACACCCTGCTGCGGCAGGGTGATCCGGTCCTGCCGCGCGGCTGATTCTTCGTTTTTCCCCTACCGGTGTCCTGGAGGCGCGAATGCACAACGCAACCGATACCCCGCTGCTGCAAGCAGCCAACGATGACCTCGCCGCGCACACGATCGTGGCCAATCTCCACCGCGCGATCCTGCACCGCATGGACCGCGACAGCCAGGCCCACGGCCGGTTCTCACGGGCTTACATCGCCGAGCTGTTCGACATCGGGCGCACCATCAGTCCCGCGTGTCGCCCGCACCAGGTCGACAGTGAATGGATCACTGCGCGACGGTCGTGGCTGGATACGGTGCTGCGCGAGCATCCGCTGGACCGTCGCGATGCGCAGCTGACCGCTGCACGGCACGCCGCCGATGGGTTCCTGCTCCGCGCCTGCGTGCTCGGCTGTGACGCCACGCCGGAAGCCGCGACCGAGCGCGTGCGCGATGCCCTCATCGCCATGACCCGGCCGACGCACTGAGTGACGAAACGCCACCGACACCTGCACATGACCGCCGGAATCACCGTGCTACATTCCGGCCAAGAGGCAGGCTGACTGCTTCTTGATGCCGGTATCGGCCGGCCCGGAGCGTGCCCATGCGGTGTTCGGCCCTGCTGCTGTCCCTGCTGTTCTGCGATGCCGTGCACGCCCAACGGGACGCGCCGCCGGACCTCGCCTTCGACCGCCCCGGCATCGGCTTCGCCGCCTCGACACTGCCCCGCGGTGGCGTCGCGCTGGAGGCGGGATTGCCCAGCTTCAGCCGCGACCGCGACGGCGCGGGCGTGCTGAGCACGCAGTACAGCGCCGACATCAATCTCCGGATCGGCTTGGTCGAGCATCTCGAACTGCAGGCCTTCACCTCGCCCTGGAACCACCTGCGGGTGGCGCCGCGCGATGCACCGGCCGAGCACAGCCGCGGTGCTGGAGACCTGGGCCTCGGCCTGAAGTTCGCCCTGCCCTTGTCCTCGGAAAAGCACGCCGTGGCGCTGCTGGCCAGCACCACGTTCGCCACCGGCTCGCGCGACTTCAGCGAGGGCGCCACGCAGTACGCGCTGGGTGCGAGCTATGAGTACAGCTTCGATGATCGCTGGACAGGCGCGCTGTACGCCAATGTGACCCGCGGTGCCAGCGAGGACAGCGTCAGCTGGGCGCCGAGCCTGAGCTTCTCCGCCACCGATACCGTCAGCACCTATCTGGAGGCCGGCTTCACCGACACCCACGGCGAGCCCTCGACCGGGATTGCCGGCGCAGGCATCACCTGGATGGTGACCCCGACGGTCCAGTTGGATGCCTCATTCGATGTGGGGCTGGATGACGACAGCCCGGACACGCAGGCTGGCCTTGGGGTGTCGGTGTATTTCGAGTGAGGTTTGCGGGGCACCCTGCTGCATCGCCAACGAAAAGGCCTGCACGAAACCGCGCAGGCCTTTGTCTGGAACCGCAACGTCTTGGCGCGGCGGGTCAGGTCACCTTCTTGGCGATGGTCATGCCCAGCACGAACAGCACCACAGCGATGATGATGCCCGCCCAGAACAGGAACTTGGCGATCCCGATCGCAGCGCCGCCGATGCCGGCGAAACCGAGGGCACCGGCGATCAGGCCGATGACGGCAAAAATGATGGCCCACTTGATCATGATGATCCTTTCCCCGAATCGGGTTGAATGACAGGACTCCACGGTAGCCAGCCGACTGTCTCACCTTCGTGAACGCGCCGACTGAACGGCGTGAAGTCAGGCGCCCGGCGCCACGCGCATTTCCATCGGCTGGTAGCGCAGCCCGGAAGATTCCGCTGCCTCCCCTGTGCAGGTAAAGCCATAGCGCTCATAGGCGGGTACCGACGAGAGCGACGCGCTCACGGTCAGCACCTCCACACGCGCCTGCTCGATCATGGCCGCCATCAGGGCCTTGCCGACCCCCTGCTGCTGGGCCGCCGGGTCGACAAACAGCATGGCCACGTGACGGCCTTCCTTGAGCTCGGCGATACCGATGAGCCGATCCTCCTGCGCGTAGGCCAGCATCACATTGTCCTGCACCATGCGCGCGCGGAACCCCTCCACCGAGGCGATACGGGCAAAGGTCTCGATCCCAAGGGGGGGCAGTGATTCCGCCACCGCCCCCATGAAGGCGGCCATGCACACACGGCTGGCCTGTTCGAGATCGGCTGCCAACAACGCTCGTACCGCCATATGCATTTCCTTCCGCGTCCATGAGGTAAGCGATCACTCTACCTCGATGATCTGCAGCCGCGCACGACTCACCACCGGATCGACGCCAACTCAGCGCGCGACCTCGACAAACACGGGATTGGAATAGAACCACAGGTCCTGCCAGGGATCTTCGCCTGGCACATCGGGCAACGGCGCCACTTCAGGGGTGCTGCTGCCGCGTACACGAACGAATCCGCCCTGTGCAGGCGCCGGCAACACCCAGGATACCGTTCGCCATGCGCCGTCCACTTGCCAGTCACTGGCGCGGAATACACGCGTCTGCATAACAGGAGCATCGCTTTTTCCAGGGCTGCCCACTATCAGCTCGACGTGATCCAGCACCGGGGGCTGGCCAGCGTGATTGACTGACGCCGGCACACGCACCCGCAGTTCCACGCGCATGGAGGCGTCAGGCGACATCGACAGCGTGCCGCCCATCGTGGCGCTACGTGCCTCGTCGTCGTTCGCAGTCACCCGCAGCTCCAGTGCATCGATCAGATCGCCGGTCACCGCGAACATGCGCCCGTGGCGAAGGCCATCAAGGATGTCCTCGGCGTCCTGCCGCGCCCAGACATGGGTCTTGCTGTATTGGCCCGGATCGAAGTCACTGCCGCCATCACGCTGGTTGACGTGCGAATCGGAGCTGGCCGTGATCCAGAAGCGATGCCCCTGGGACAACAGCGTGTCCCAGATCCCGCCGACGGTTGCCGTCATCTGGTCGAATCCTCCCAGGGTCGGTGCATCCGCGTTGCGATACAGGCCGCGATGGACACGGGTGGCCTGATGGCCCGGCGCGCCTTCCATACCAACCAGCACCTGCGGTGCAGCCGCATGCCAGGCGCGCAGCTCATCGGGCTCGACGTCGCCCCACCGGCCCATGGCGGTGGCAGTGCGCGCGGGGTGATTGATGAACATCAGCGGCGGTGCCGGCAGCGCCCGCATGTGGGCCAGTGCATCGAGCATCGTCTGCCCGTCGTCGCGGCTTCCCTGCAGCGGCTCGCTGCGGCCGTAATCGCGTTCGATCGCGACCAGCTGCTCTCGCTCATCCGGGCCTGGGGCGATGATCAGCGAGGCGTGCTCGCCGGCCGGCACGTCGAATTCCATGCCATTGAACTGGATCAGTCCGGGCACCTCGCGCCGGGCCTCCAGCAGCGCCGGCCACGCATGGTCCCGGGTGACCGCCGAATGCCCCGGCCCGCCATGATCGGTATGCACCATCCAGCTCAGCCCATTGGCGAGCGCCTGCTGGGCGTTATGGGTGCGGGTGTAGGACGAGTCGCCACCACGGATCGGCGTGGGCGGCGTGGTGCTGCGATCCCAATCCACGCTCCACTCGCTGTGGACATGGTGGTCGCCAGCCTGCCAGCTGCGGCCGGCATCGTCATCGGCAGCCTGCGAGACCGCCGGCCACGCCAGCACCGCCACAAGCGGCAGGAAGAAAACATGTCGCATCGTATGTTCCTCACAAACGGGCAGCCGCATCCGGGGCACGCGCACGTGCCTCCGGATGCACCGCGAAGGTGGCTCAGAAGTCCGCGCGCAGGCCGAGGCTGATCCGGCGGCCGGAGCGCTCGTACATCGTCGGGAACGCGGGATCCATCGTGTAGCCGGTGGTCGCCTGGTTGGTCAGGTTGATGCCCTTCAGGCTGAGCTTGATGCTGTCGGTCAGGCGGTAGCCGATCGACACATCCAGCTGGCCGTAGTCATCGCGCCAGATCGGGTACATGTTGTAGCCGATCGATTCGACGTACTCTCCCTTGTGGTTGTACGACACGCGCGCGTCGAAGCGGTCGTTCTCATAGTAGACGGTCATGTTGTATGACTTCTCCGAGAGCCCCGGCATCGGCGTGCTCACGCCCAGATCGGATTCGCCGGCCAGCGAGCTGTCCAGCATCGTGTAGTTGGCATTGATGCCGAAGCCTTCCAGCGAACGGTGCAGCATGCTCAGCGGCAGCTGCGCGATCAGCTCGACGCCTTTCACCACATAGGTGCCGTCGGCATTGATCGGCTGGTACACGTCGAAATCATAGGTGCCGTTGAGCGAGCCGTTGGCGTTGTAGACCGCCACATCCGGCACCACGCCGGTCAGCGCATTGATCACCACGCCGTCGATCTTCTTGTGGAAGTACGAGGCCGCCAGCAGCCCGCCGTTGTCCAGGTACTTCTCCAGACCCAGCTCCCATTGCTTGGCATAGGTGGGCTGCAGATCCGCGTTGCCATCGGTGAAGCGGAACGAACTCCAGCTGGCGGTGCGCTTGTAGGCGATGTCGGTCAACGCCGGGCGGATGAACGTCTTGGAGGCGGCGCCCCGCAGCACCAGGCCCTCGGCCAGTTCGGCAGTGGCATTCAGGCTCGGCAGCAGATCGTTGTAGCTGCCTTTGCGCGAGACGGGCGTGTCGGTATAGCCGGTGGTGCCATCTGCCCGCTGGATCGGGTGGAAGCCGGAGGACTGCACCGAGGTATCCACATAGCGCACGCCGGCGTTGATCGAGACCGGCACGCGGCCCACATCGAAGCCGATGTCGGTCATCGCGTACAGACTGGTCACGTTCTCGTCGACCCGGTAGTACTGGCCCGGATCAAACGGCGTTGCGAAGCCCGGATAGCGGAACGCACTGCGTGCGTAGTCGTTGGAGACCATCTTCCAGTCCAGGTCTTTCACCGAATAGCCACCGCCCGGCACGATATCGGCAATCGACTGCAGCGGACTGTCGGCCAGGGTGCGCTTGTTCACCCAGCTGTTGTCACCCGCCCCCGGCCCGTAGATCTTGGCTTCGCCATACTCGCGCTGCTTGGACTTGTCGGTGTAGCGCGCGCCGAACTGCACGCTGCGCAGCGCCGGCAGGAAGGCCAGTTCCAGCGCCTTGGTCACATCCACCTGGGCGGCATACTTGTCATCGCTGACCTTCTCCAGCGTCGTCTCATACGCTTCGAACAGGTACTTGTCCGAGGCGTTGTACATGTCGATGCTGGCCGGGTTGGCGCTGGGAATCGTCTCCCCGCTCTTGCCGGTCCAGCGGGTCCGCGAGGGCGCGTAGGCCACATGCTTGAGGTTGCTGGCATCCAACGTCTTGTCGGCGCCGGAGTAACCGACCATCGCATCCACGCCCCAGGTGTCGTCCTGCCAATCCATTGCCACGCTGTACTGGCTGAAATCGGTCTTGTTGATCCGCTCCTTGCTCAGCATCTCGTGCTGGGTGGCGGTGTAGGACACATCGCGCAGCACCACGATGCCGTACTGCGACAGCGTGCTGGCGTCGTAATCATGGATGGTCTCCAGCGTGCTTCGGCTGGACGCCGAATATGCCGCCGCGTCGTACTCGTCTTCGGTGGTGTCGTAGCCGCCGCGCATCGCATCGAAAGTCAGGCTGAAGCGGCTGCTCGGCTTGTACTGCAGCGATGCGGTGGCACCCCACTTGTCCTGGTCGTTGACGAACACGCGGTCGCCCACTTTGTCCTGGAACACGATCAGGTTGCTTTCATCGGTGTTGTTGCGGTTCTTGACCACCACGCCGGCATCGCGTGCCAGCACCGCGGCGGCCTGCGTGCCGCGCGTGCCCGAGGCACCAAGGAAGCGCGACATGGGGCGGAAGTTGATGCCCGACGTCGCGTCCGTGCGGTTGCTGCGCTTGGCCGTGGCGAAGGACACCAGGCCACCCCAGTCGCCCCAGGTGTCGCTGGCCAGGAAAGAGAATTTCGGGTCCACCTCTTCGGAAATCGAGTTGTGCGCCCCTTCCACCGACGCCACCAGCTTGCGGCCGGTGTAGTCGAACGGGCGTGCGGTGGAGATCTGCACGGAGCCGGCGATGCCACCCTCCTCATCCGCCGCAGTCGGCGACTTCAGCACCGTGACCTGCTGGATGATCTCCGAGGCGAAGATGTCGAATTCGATATCGCGACCACCGCTGCCCGATGCCGTGGCCAGGTTGTTGATCGAGACATGCGTGTACTCCGATGGCAGGCCACGCACGTTGACGCGGCTGCCCAGACCCTTGTCACGCTCGATGGTCACGCCCGGCATGCGCTGCAGGGCTTCGGCCAGGTTCTGCTCGGGAAAGTCGGCCACGTCGGTGGCCACGATCGAGTCGGAGAAACCGATGGTGGCGCGCTTGATGTCCACTGCCTGCTCCAGGCTGCGGCTGTAGCTGCCCACCACGTCGATGCGCTCCAGCTGCTGCAGGCCGGCGCCTTCCGCTGCGGGGGCCGCTTCAAATGCCAGGGCCGATGTGGCGACGGGCACGGCGGATGTTCCCGACGGTGCGGTATCACTGCGTGCTTCGATGGTCACCGTGGTGTCGTTGAGATACCGATAGCGAAGGCCGGTGCCGTCCAGCAGCTGCTCCAGTGCCTGCTGCGGGGCCAGCCCCGCCGGCATCGCGCGGGTGCGCGGGTTGCCGGCCTGCTGCGCGTTGTAGACGAACTGCAGGCCGGTCTGGCGCGAGAGATCGTTGAGTGCACGGTCCAGCGGTTGGGCGGGAATCGCCTCGCTGGCCACGCGGGTCTCCTGCGCGGTGGCGGTGACGGCGGCGCTCTGCAGGGCAAGAGCGATCGAAAGGAAAAGAATGCGGCGCATCGTAGAAGTCCAGTGGGGTGGTATGAGCGTCGCGAGACGGAATCGTTCGCGCTTGCCTGGACTACGAGGGCGCAGGGCGAGGATCGGGCACCGGCATTTCGATGAATTTTTTTTGACAGCCGCTCGATGTGCGCCGCGCGATGACGCGCGGATAGTGCAATTACTGTTGTTTCGCGCTGGTTTCCGCCGCTGCTCGGCTGCTCACGTGGATCTGTTTGTCGACCACGCGCGTGCGCAGCGATGGCTGCTGATCGAGGAAGGTACGAAGTGATGCAAGATCGTCGCCACGCAGGTTGCCGGTCAGTCGCAGTGCCCCGGCGACATCGTCGTCCACCTGCAGGCGCACGCGGTTGAGGCGATTGAACTGCTCGGCCACCTCGCGCAGCGGCTCATCCTGGAACACCACGCGGCGACGCCACCAGGCGGTCATCGTGTCCGCATGCTGCTGGCGGAGGCTGACGGTCTGATCGCGGTAGTCGATGTAGGCACTCTGGCCCGCGCGAAGATCGGCGAGCAGCCGGCCCTGGCCCGAGTCGCCGCGGATCTGCACGCTGCCCTCGGCCACCTCGATCCGCGCCTGCTCGCGCCGCAGCGACACGTCGAACGTCGTGCCGATATCGCGCACCTCCAGCCCGGCCGCATGCACGGCAAAGGGACGGCGTTCCTCGGCCACCACAAAGCTGGCCTGCCCGCGCGACAGCTCCACGCGGCGGCTCAACAAGGTGAAGCGGATCGACAATTCACTTTCCGCGTTCAGATACACGACGGTGTGGTCCGGCAGCGTAAATCGCTGTGGTGCGCCGTGCTCCGCCACATAGTGCCGGGTCTGTGGCCACGCCATGTGCCCTACGAACACGACACCCAGCAGCAACGCGGCCGCTGCGGCGATGCCCGGCAGGTGCCGGCGCGGCGCACGGGAGGCCGCGGGCGGTGGAGGGCGTCGCCGCACCGGCAAGGCCACCACGTTGTGGTCGGCGGGCGGCGGCCCGGCGGCGATCAGTGCATCCAGATCCACTGCCATGCCGCGCAGCGCATCACTGAGCTCGCTGGCGACGCGGCTGACCGTGATGTACTCGCGCAGGTGTGCGGGTGAGGTCACCAGCCATTTCATGAACTGGCGTTGCTGCTCGGGGGTCACCCCGCCCTGGCGCTGCAGCGCATGCCAGTGCGCGGCCTCGTTGGCGAGGGACGGGCGTGGGGCGGGCATCTCGCTCACCACGCCTCCGCATGACCGGCCAGCGCACGGCGACACACGGACAGCCCGCGCACCACATGCTTCTTGACCATGTGCGAGGACACGCCGAGCCGCTCGGCGATCTCCTTGTAGCTGAGCCCATCGCGATACTGCATCACCAGCACAGCGCGGGTGTGCTCGGGCAAGGTGCCCAGCAGCGTCTGCAGGTGCGTGCGGCGCTGCTCACGCTCGGCGGCGTCTTCCACGGTTTCCTCGCCGGTCAACAGCGTGGTGAGGTTCTCAAGATCATCGATCGGCAGCATCAACCAGCGCCGGCGCGCGGCCTGCTCGCGTGCGAGATTCTGCGCGACAGTGAACAGGTAGGCCTCCGGATTGGCGATCGCCTCGCCTTGATCCTCATGTGCGCGCAGCAGGCGCAGATAGGTTTCCTGCACCATGTCCTCGGCATCCTGACGCGCACCGCGGCGGGTGAAGAATCCCCTCAGCACCGGCCCCTGTTCCTGAAACATGCGCGCCAAACGCCGTTTTGCGTGTTCGGCCACGATCCCACCTCGCCCCCAGGTGCGGCGAAGGTACGTGGCTCGCATGACGATTCGATGACGCAGGCGACACGGTATCGCCGCGCGGCGATACCGTGGACACGCGCCTCAGGCGGTACGTGCGTCGATCAGAACGTGTGTTCCGGGCCGGGGAACGTGCCTGCCCCCACCTCTTCCGCGAACTCACGCGCGGCCTTCTGCAGCAAGCCGTGCATATCCGCGTACTGCTTCACGAAGCGCGGCAGCTTGCCGGTGCGCAGCCCCGCCATGTCCTGCCAGACCAGCACCTGTGCATCGCAATCGCTGCCCGCCCCGATGCCCACCGTCGGAATTCTAAGCGCGGCGGTGATCTGTGCAGCGACCGCGCCGGGCACCATTTCCATCAGCACCGCGAAGGCACCTGCAGCCTCCAGCGCGCGCGCTTCCTCGATCAGCCGTGCGCCATCCTCGCCCCGCCCCTGCACGCGGAAGCCACCCAGCTGATGCTCCGACTGCGGGGTGAAGCCGATGTGCGCCATCACCGGGATGCCGCAGCTGACCAGCTTGCGCACCTGCGGCACCATTTCGATGCCGCCCTCCAGCTTGACCGCGTGGGCCCCGCCTTCCTTCATGAAACGCACCGCCGTGTGGAAGCACTGCTCCGGCGAGGCCTGATAGGAACCGAACGGCAGATCGGCGATCACCAGCGGCCGCCGCGTGCAGCGGCTCACCGCGCGCACCAGCGGCATCAGCTCATCAACCGTGACCGGCAACAGCGAGTCGTTGCCGAACACGTTGTTGGACGCCGAATCGCCGATCAGCAGCACCGGAATGCCGGCGTCTTCGAAGATCGCCGCGGTGTACATGTCGTAGGCGGTGAGCATGGCCCACTTTTCGCCGCGCTCCTTCATCTGCTGCAGATGCGGAATACGCACGCGCGGTGCCGGGGCCGGGGCGCTGCCCGGCGTCGCGTAGGGATGGAGCTGTTCGGTCATGCCAGGATCCTCGTGGGGACAACGTGGGGTCAGAGTGTGCCGGTTCCGCTCAGCAACAGCACGGCGATCAGGATCATGGCGGCGCCCGAGACGCGGCCGACCACGCGTGATGCACGCGGGCGCGTGCGCAGCACGGCACCGGCGCCATACCCGACGGCCAGATAGACCGCCGCGCAGCTGACCAGGTGCACCATGCCCAGCGCGATGATCTGCACAGGCATCGCCCATGCCGCGCTGGCGGAAATGAACTGGGGCAGCAGCGCCAGAAACAACAACAGCACCTTGGGATTGAGCCCGCTGACACAGACGCCCTTGACCGCCCAGTGGCGCCACCCCGTCACCGCTCCCGCATCGTCCGCTGCGGCCACCGGCGGATGGCGCAGCAGCCCGATGCCCAGCCACAGCAGATACAACGCGCCCAGGACGGTCAGTACGTGCAGCGCGACCGGCGCCTGGGTGAACATCGCGCCGACGCCCGCAGCGACCAGCGCGATCGCCAGCAGATGGCCAGACAGCAGCCCGGCCACCGCTGGCACCACCGCCCGCCCGCGCAGGCCGGCAGCGATCGCATGCGCCCAATCCGCACCGGGGGTGAGCACGAAGAGGATCGAAACCGCCCAGAAGGCGACGATGACGCTGGGTTGCATGGGGTCCAAAGGGCGGTCTTGCCGCGATCTGCGTGCCAGACGGAAGAATATTCCCACGACTCTGGAATGTGCTTCCAAATACTTGCCCTGCAATGCGCATCAGGAGGAAACTCTTGCGCATGGACATCATCGATCAGCGGATTCTTGCCGAGTTGCAGAAAGACGGGCGCCTCACCGTGACCGAACTGGCCGAGCGCATCGGGCTGAGCGTCTCGCCCTGCCACCGCCGGGTACGTGCCTTGGAGCAGTCCGGCGCGATCCGCGGCTACCGCGCCGAGCTGGATCCCGCCGCCCTGGGCCTGAAGTTCTCGGCCCTGGTGTTCATCACCCTGCGCGACGGCGACCGCCGCGCGGTGGACGCCTTCGAACACGCGGTGGCCGACGTGCCACAGGTGCTGCAGGCGCAGCGTCTGTTCGGCGATCCGGACTACCTGCTGCACGTCATCACCCGCGACCTGGCCGCGTTCCGTCAGCTCTACGACGAACACCTCTCTGCCCTGCCCGGCGTGCAACGGCTGACCTCTACCCTGGTGATGAAGGACGTGGTGATCGACCGGCCGCTGCCGTTGCACGGGCATTGAGGCAACGGCGTTATACCCTCAAATCGCGGCCTGCATCCAACGGCGAATGACCCGCCGGAAGAAATGTGCGACCGGCGTACTACGCACCGACGGCACCCGCGCAACCGGACAACGCCAAGGCGATCGCCACGTTGATCGGGCTGCGGTATGACCGGCAACCGACAGCAGCCCAAACAGAAAAAAGGCCTGCGCATCGCTGCACAAGCCTTTGATCGAATCACCAACATTGGTCGGGACGGCCGGATTTGAACCGACGACCCTCTGCCCCCCAGGCAGATGCGCTACCAGGCTGCGCTACGCCCCGATGATGCTGGCAATGTCCCCGCCTCTCAGCGGGCCGACGAGTATAACGGGTTTGCGTGAAAAATGGTTCAGCGGCGCAGCAATTGCAGCACTTCTTCCAGTTCCATCCGCGTCTGCTTGATGATCTGGTTGCTCAGCGCCGATTCCTCGCGCGCATCGGCACCTTCCAGGCGCAGACGCGCGCCGCCGATGGTGTAGCCCTGCTCATAGAGCAGGCCGCGGATCTGGCGGACCATCAGCACGTCGTGGCGCTGGTAGTAGCGGCGGTTGCCGCGGCGCTTGGCCGGCTCGAGACTGGGGAACTCGGTTTCCCAGTAACGCAGCACGTGCGGCTTGACGTCGCACAGTTCGCTGACCTCACCGATGGTGAAGTAGCGCTTGGCCGGTATCGGCGGAAGTTCTCGGTTACTGCCCGGATCCAGCATATGCCTCTACCCTTTCCTTGAGCTTCTGGCCCGGACGGAAGGTGACCACCGTACGGGCGGAAATCGGAATTTCCTCACCGGTCTTGGGGTTGCGACCCGGGCGCTGGTTCTTGCGCCGCAGGTCGAAATTCCCGAAGCCGGACAGCTTCACCTGACGTCCCTGTTCCAATGCTTCACGCAGCACATCGAAGAACGCGTCGACAAATTCCTTGGCTTCGCGCTTGTTCAGACCGACTTCGTCGAACAGCTTTTCGGCCATCTCCGCCTTGGTCAATGCCATTGCCTGCTATCCCCCATGCTTCCCGCTCAACCGCGGATCCGGGCGTGATGTTCACGCTCCATGGCAGAGACCGCCTCGGCCACCACCGCATCCACGTCGCGGTCCGTCAGAGTGCGCGACTTGTCCTGCAAAATCAAGCCCATAGCGAGACTCTTGAACCCCGGCTCGACCCCCTGGCCGACGTACCGGTCGAACAGGGTGACCTCCCGCAGGAGCGGCCCGACGGCGCGGCGCAGGGTGGCTTCCAGGTCGGCCCAGGCCGCGGCCTCGGGCACCAGGAAGGCCAGATCGCGGCGCATCGACGGGAAGCGCGACAGCTCGGTCGCGCGCGGCAGCGCGCGGGCGGCCAACGGCGCCAGGTCCAACTCGAAGGCGAACACGTCCACGTCGATCTCCATGGCCTTGGCCAGGCGCGGGTGGATCTGGCCGATCCAGCCCAGGCTGACGCCGTCACGGGAGACCTCGGCCGACCGTGCCGGGTGGCCATACGGACGCTGCGACGGCGTGAACGCCAGCTCCGCGCCACTGGCCGCGGCCAGCGATTCCAGGTCGCCCTTGAGGTCGTGGAAATCGACCTTGCGGGTCGGCAGACCCCACTGCTGGGTGTCGGCATCGCCACAGATCGCGGCGGCCACGCGCTGGGTTTCCAGCGGCGCGGGCTGGCCTTCGCCGGCCTGCTGATGGAATACGCGGCCCAGTTCGAACAGGCGCACGCGGCCCAGCTGGCGGGCGGCATTGCGGCCCAGGGTGGCGACCAGGCCCGGCAGCAGCGACGGACGCATCACCGCCAGTTCGGCCGACAGCGGGTTGGCCAGCGCGACCAGACCCTCGTCCAGCTGCCACTGCGCGAGCAACGCGGCATCGACGAAGGCGTAGTTGATGGTTTCCTGCAGATCGCGGGCGACCAGTTGGCGACGGACGCTCAGGTCGTCCAGGCGGGTCTCGGTCGGCATCGCCACGCGCGAGGCACCGCCCGGCAGCGTGGTCGGGATCTGCTCGTAGCCGTGGATACGGGCCAGCTCTTCGATCAGGTCTTCTTCGATGGCGATATCGAAGCGACGGCTCGGCGCGGTGACCTGCCAGCCATCGGCGGTCGCGGCCACCTCCATGCCCAGCGCGCGCAGGATGCGCTCCACATCAGCATCGGCGATCTGGATGCCCAGCACGCGCGCGATACGGGCGCGGCGCAGACCGATGGTGGCGGTCGCCGGCAGGTCCGCTTCGCGCACGGCCTCGGTGACCGGCGCAGGCGTGCCGCCGGCCAGGTCCAGAATCAGGCGGGTGGCGTACTCGATCGCCGCGCGCGGCAGCACCGGGTCGACGCCGCGTTCGAAGCGGTGGCCGGCATCAGTGTGCAGGCCGAGCTTGCGGCCCCGGCCCATGATCGCGGCGGGCGCGAAATGCGCGGCCTCCAGGAATACGTTCGTGGTGTCGTCGGTGACGCGCGTATCGAAGCCGCCCATCAGGCCGGCCAGCGCGATCGGCCGATCGGCGTCGGTGACCAGCAGGAAGCTGTCGTCCAGCGCGGCGTCGCGGCCGTCGAGCAGCTTCAGGGTTTCACCCGCGCGCGAACGGCGCACGCCGATGCTGCCCTGCAGGGTGCCCAGATCGAAGGCATGCATCGGCTGGCCGAGTTCCAGCATGACGTACTGGGTGACGTCCACCAGCAGCGAGACCGGGCGCACGCCACTGCGGCGCAGGCGCTCGGCCATCCACAGCGGGGTCGCGGCGCGGGCGTTGACGCCTTCGATCACGCGGCCGACGTACCGCGGGGCTTCGGCGCCGGCGTCCAGCTGGATCGTCAGCTCACGCGTGCCCACGGCGGCGACCGGCGCGGCGTCGAACGGCACCACTTCACTGGCGCACGCGGCGGCCACGTCGAAGGCGATGCCGCGGATGCTGAAGCAGTCGGCGCGGTTGGGGGTCAGCTTGATCTCGATGCTGGCGTCGGGCAGGCCGAGGTACTCCACCAGCGTCTGGCCGACCGGCGCATCGTCCGGCAGTTCGAACAGGCCGGAGGCATCGGTGTCCAGACCCAGTTCCTTGGCCGAGCACAGCATGCCGTTGGATTCCACACCACGCAGCTTGGCCGGCTTGATCTTCAGATCGCCGATCTGCGCGCCGACCATCGCCAGCGGCGCGACCAGGCCCGGGCGCGCGTTCGGCGCGCCACAGACGATCTGCAGGTGCTCGCCCTGCCCCGCATCGACCTGGCAGATCTGCAGGCGGTCGGCTTCGGGGTGGCGTTCGGCGGAAATGATCTTCGCCACGACCACATGCTGCAGGCCATCGCCCAGCGCATCGACCGCTTCCACTTCCAGACCGATGGCGGTCAGCACCGCGCTGAGTTCATCGCGCGAGACGGTGGTCGGGACGTGGCTGCGCAGCCAGTTTTCAGAGAATTTCATGGTGTCACCCTAGTGGACCCGGCGCAGGCGCCTGGGCCGTGATGAATGGTGGTGCGACGTCGCGCCGGGGGCAGCCCGGCGGTTCCGCTGTTACGCGAACTGCTTCAGGAACCGCACGTCGTTTTCGAAGAACGCGCGCAGGTCGTTGACGCCGTAACGCAGCATCGCAAAGCGCTCCACGCCCAGGCCGAAGGCGAAGCCGGTGTAGCGTTCCGGATCGATGCCGACGCTGCGCAGCACGTTGGGGTGGACCATGCCGCAGCCGAGCACTTCCAGCCAGCGGGTGCTGCCATCGGGCTGCTGCCAGGCGATGTCCACTTCCGCGCCGGGTTCCACGAAGGGGAAGTAGCTGGGACGGAACCGCATCTCGAAATCGCGCTCGAAGAACGCGCGCACGAACTCGGACAGCGTGCCCTTGAGATCGGCAAACGTGGAGTGCTCATCGACCAGCAGACCTTCCACCTGGTGGAACATCGGCGAATGGGTCTGGTCGCTGTCGCTGCGGTACACCTTGCCGGCCGCGATCATGCGCAGCGGCGGTGCGTGTTCGCCCATGTAGCGCACCTGCACACCGGAGGTGTGCGTGCGCAGCAGGCGGCCATCGCCGAAATAGAAGGTGTCGTGCATCGCGCGCGCCGGGTGGTGCGGCGGGAAGTTCAGCGCTTCGAAGTTGTGCCAGTCGTCTTCGATTTCCGGGCCTTCGGAGAGCTCGTAACCGAGGCGGCCGAAGATCTCGGTGATGCGCTCGAGGGTACGGGTCACCGGGTGCAGGCCACCGCGCTCTTCGCGACGGCCCGGCAGGGTGATATCGATCGCTTCGGCGGCCAGGCGCGCGTCCAGCGCAGCGTCTTCCAGCACGGTCTTGCGATCACCCAGCGCGCTGGTCAGCGCATCACGGGCACGGTTGATGGCTTCGCCGGCGGCTTTGCGCTCATCGGCCGGCAGGCCACCGAGCTGCTTGAGCTGGGCGGTGATGCTGCCGTTCTTGCCCAGCAGGGCCACGCGCAGGGCTTCCAGCGCATCGGGGCTCTGGGCAGCGGCCACGTCGGCCAGTGCCTGCGTGGTCAGGGATTGGATGTCACTCATGGATAGCCGGAGCCTCGCGTCGGTATGCCATCGCGATGCGCGTCGGGCCGACCCCCGTCGCCACCGCTGTCGATCGATGGCACCGGGAGGGCCACCGCCAACACAAAAAAGAATGGGGAAGGACTTGCGCCCTTCCCCATGCATTTGCCTTACCCACAGCCGTTGCGCGTGAACGGCAACGGCAGGGGAATGGACTTATGCCGCCAGTGCGCCCTTGGCCTTTTCGGCCAGTGCAGCAAAACCAGCTGCGTCGTGCACGGCGATGTCAGCCAGAACCTTACGGTCCAGGGTGATGCCGGACTTGAGCAGGCCGTTCATGAAACGGCTGTAGCTCAGGCCGTTGATGCGGGCAGCCGCGTTGATGCGGGTGATCCACAGCGAACGGAAGTTGCGCTTCTTCTGCTTACGACCGATGTAGGCGTACTGCTGTGCCTTGATCACGGCCTGCTTGGCAACGCGGAAGACCTTGCGGCGAGCGTTGTAGTAACCCTTCGCCAGGGTCAGAATTTTCTTGTGGCGGCGACGCGCCTGTACGCCACGCTTTACTCGTGCCATGGGTCAGTCCTCAGAGGTAGGGAAGCATACGGTTCAAACGGCCTGCGTCTTCTGCACGAACATGGTTCGTCTGACGCAGATTGCGCTTCCGCTTGGTCGACTTCTTCGTGAGGATGTGGCTACGGTTGGCGTGGCCAGCCTTGAACTTGCCGGACGCGGTCTTGCGGAAGCGCTTGGCCGCCGCCCGGTTGGTCTTGATCTTGGGCATTGCTATGTCCTTGATGATGTTTTGTCACTGACCAGGGCGGTGGCATTGCCACACTTTCCGTCCGTGCCCTTGCCTGCTTGTAAGCCCGGGATCCCCTATGGGAACCAGGCCGGTCCTGTTTGCCGTTGAAACAGCGTGCCTTTGTGGGGCGGGAAACCGTTCAAAACAGCACCCCCGCAAAACGGGGCCGCCCATTATGCCCGTGAATCCAGGCAGTTGCAAACGCTTGATTGGGCGGGTGTTTACCGGTGCCGGCAGGCGTGGAACGCCCGCCGGACGGGCCGCAGAGGCTGCGGCCAGGGCAAACGGCAGCAGGCGCCTGAAAAGGCGCCCGTGCCTTGTAACGCGAATCTGAAGCACTCGACGCCGGCGGCGCCGGCAGCCGGGCATGGCCCGGCGCTACGCCCCGCCCGTCCGGGCTGGGGCCGATGGCCGGTTACTTCTTCTTCGGCGCGATCATCATCACCATCTGCCGGCCTTCAAGGCGCGGACGGGACTCGATCACGATGTCCTCGCCCAGATCACCTTCGATCCGGCTGGCCATTTCGCGACCCAGTTCCTGATGGCTCATTTCACGGCCACGGAAGCGGATGTTGACCTTGATCTTGTCGCCCTCTTCCAGGAAACCGCGCATCTTGCGCAGCTTGATCTGGTAATCACCTTCATCGGTGACCGGGCGGAACTTCACTTCCTTGATCTCGACCTGCTTGGTCTTCTTCTTGGCCTCGTTGGCCTTCTTCTGCGCTTCGAACTTGAACTTGCCGAAGTCCATGATCTTGCACACCGGCGGATCAGCCTGCGGCTGAATCTCGACCAGGTCCAGACCTTCGTCTTCGGCCATCGACAGCGCTTCGTCACGCGTCAACACACCAATCATCTCTCCGTCGCTGCCGATCACGCGGACGCGCGGCACCCGGATTTCCTGATTCTTGCGGTTCTGTTTGTTGTCAGGGGTACTGATATTGCAATCTCCCAGAGGAATCAAACCGGCCCATCGCGGAGCATCCGCAGGGCCGGGACTTTCTTACACGGACTGTTCTGCCTGCAACCGCTCGATGAAGGCCTGGACGGACATGCTGCCCAGATCTTCGCCAGAGCGCGTACGCACGGCCACGGCGCCATTTTCCTTCTCACGGTCGCCAACCACCAGCAGGTACGGGACCCGCTGCAGCGTATGCTCGCGAATCTTATATCCGATCTTCTCGTTGCGCAAATCGGCGTTCACGCGGAAGCCTTGATCTGCAAGGGTTTTCCGCACTTCGCTGACGTATTCAGCCTGCGCATCGGTGATATTGGCCACCACCACCTGGGTCGGAGCCAGCCAGGACGGGAAGGAACCGGCGTGGTGCTCGATCAGGATGCCGATGAACCGCTCCATCGAGCCGACGATCGCCCGGTGCAGCATGACCGGGTGCTTCTTCTGGCTGTTTTCGTCCACGTACTCGGCGCCGAGGCGGCCGGGCATCATGAAATCGACCTGCATCGTGCCCAGCTGCCAGGTACGGCCGATGGCGTCCTTGAGGTGGTACTCGATCTTCGGGCCGTAGAAGGCGCCCTCGCCCGGCAGCTCCTGCCACTCGACCCCACAGTTGCCCAGGGCCGAACGCAGCGCGGCTTCGGCCTTGTCCCAGGTGGCGTCATCGCCAAGGCGCTTTTCCGGGCGCAGCGCGATCTTGATCTGGATCTCGTCGAAACCGAAGGTCGTGTAGACCGCCAGCGCCTGCTGGTGGAACGCCGTCACTTCAGCTTCGATCTGCGACTCGGTGCAGAACACGTGGCCGTCGTCCTGGGTGAAACCACGCACGCGCAGGATGCCGTGCAGCGCACCGGAGGGCTCGTTGCGGTGGCACGAGCCGAACTCACCGTAGCGGATCGGCAGATCGCGGTAGCTGTGCAGGCCCTGGTTGAACACCTGGATGTGGCCCGGGCAGTTCATCGGCTTGACCGCGTAGGTGCGCTTCTCCGATTCGGTGAAGAACATGTTTTCCTGGTAGTTGTCCCAGTGGCCCGACTTCTGCCACAGCGACACATCCAGGATCTGCGGGCAGCGCACTTCGCCGTAGCCGCTGTCGCGGTACACACGGCGCATGTGCTGCTCGACCACCTGCCACAGCGCCCAGCCCTTGGGGTGCCAGAACACCAGGCCCGGCGCCTCTTCCTGCAGGTGGAACAGCTCCTGCTGCTTGCCGATGCGGCGGTGGTCGCGCATTTCGGCTTCTTCGATGCGCTTGATGTAGGCCTCGAGCTGCTTCTTGTCGGCCCAGGCGGTGCCGTAGATGCGCTGCAGCTGCTCGTTCTTGGCATCGCCGCGCCAGTAGGCACCGGAAATGCGGGTCAGCTTGAAGGCCTTCAGGAAGCGCGTGTTGGGCACGTGCGGGCCGCGGCACATGTCCACGTATTCCTGGTGGTAGTACATGCCCATGGCCTGGATCTCCGGCGACATGTCGTCGATCAGGCGCAGCTTGTAGTCTTCGCCACGCGCCTTGAAGATCTCGATGACCTCCGCACGCGGGGTGACCTTCTTGATGACGTCGTAGTCCTGCGCGATCAGCTCAGCCATGCGCTTTTCGATGGCGGCCATGTCGTCGGGCGTGAACGGGCGCTCGGAGTAGATGTCGTAGTAGAAGCCTTCGGCGATGACCGGGCCGATCACCATCTTGACGTCCGGGTACAGCTGCTTGACCGCATGGCCGACCAGATGGGCGGCGGAGTGGCGGATGATCTCCACGCCCTCCTCGTCCTTGGCGGTGATGATGCGCAGGCTGGCATCGTGGTCGATGACGTCACTGGCATCGACCAGCACGCCATCGACCGAGCCGGCGATGGTGGCCTTGGCCAGGCCGGCGCCGATGGACTGGGCGACGTCCATGACACTGACGGGGTTTTCGAATTCACGGCGGCTGCCGTCGGGGAGCGTGATCGCGATCATGAGAGTGCTTTGGTCTGGTGGCCCGCAAGGGGGCCTGGAGAATCCGGGGGCGAGGCAATAAAAAAGCGCCACGAAGGCGCCTGCGTCAGGGGCCGTCGGGGGCGTTCAGCGGTGGGCGGTGGTAGTGCTCATGTCACACGCTAGACCGGCGCAGGGCGCGGGCCACCTTGTTGCCTCGATAGAGATGCCCTGATCTTAAACCAATCCGCCGATGAATGCGCCGCTGCCGCTGCGACCGAGGGACCGGACCGCCTGAATGCGCCCGTGTGGCGCACACAAACCGCAATGATTACCATGCGCGGATTACTGTCCTGCCCAGGACAGGTTTGCCGATTGGATTCCCCCATGCCCTGCCCCGCTTCCTTCCCGGCCTGCCGCGCCCTGCCGCCCGTGCCGGCGGCCGCCCGATGATCACCGTCGCCCTGACCTCGCTTGGCTTCTGCAGCCTGGCGCTGGCCGGCTCGGCGTTCTCGGCGCTGGCGCTGTATGCCGCCTCACCGCACTGCCGCTGGCCGCGCCTGCGCCGTGCCGGCCGGCTGGGCCGGCAGATCAGTCTGGTGGCTGCGGTGGCGGCACTGTGGCTGTGGATCGCCAATCTGGGCATCGCCACCGGCGTGGTGGTGATGCTGTGCAGCTGGATGCTGGTGGCGGTTCTGCTGCCGCTGCTTGCTGCCTGGCACCGCCCGGCACAGGTGATGCGCTGATGTGGGCCCGCGCGGGCGCCGGCCTCCTGGCGGGGTTCTTCGTCGCGGCCGCGGCCACCGGCCTGGTCGCCTGGCTGCCGCCGGGGCCGTGGCAGAGCGCACTGGTACCCAGCCTGATCGCCTTCATTCCGCTGTGGATGCTGGCGGCGATCTGGGCCTTCAGCTTCCGCACCGGGATGCGGGCGTGGGCCGTGATGAGCGCGACCGCCCTGGCCGGATTTGGCCTGTTGTGGCTGCTGCGCCTGACCGGCGCGGTGCAATGAGAGCGATACGATGAAGTTCAGTTCCCAGACCCTGCGCACCTTCACCACGCTGCATACGTGGGTCGGCCTGGTGGCCGGTTTCGCGCTGTTCGTGGCGTTCTACGCCGGTGCGCTGACCCTGTTCCACCACGACCTGCCGCTGTGGCAGACCCCGCATGCGGTGGATACCCCGGCCGCGAGCCTGGACGACGCGCAGCGCCTGCTCGAAGGCGTACTTGAGCGCCACCCGGCCGCACGCGCCCACGTGGGCATGACCTTCCCGGGGGCGGATCATCCGCAGCCGATCGCGTATTGGCAGGATGCCAAGGGCACGTGGCTGTACGCCTGGCTGGACCATTACGACGGCAGCGTGAACCCGCCACAGACCGGGCTGGCCGAGCTGGTCAACGAGCTGCATTACAGCCTGGGCCTGCCGGTCGCGGGCACCTACCTGATGGGCATCGTCAGCCTGCTGTATGGCGTGGCCCTGCTCAGTGGCCTGGTCATCCACCTGCCCAGACTGCTGGGCGATCTGTTCGCGCTGCGCCCGGGCCGCAACCTCAAGCAGATGTGGCAGGACGCGCACAATGTGATCGGCGTGCTCAGCCTGCCCTTCCACCTGATGTTCGCGGTCACCGGCGCGCTGCTCTGCCTGATCTTCCTGCAGATGGCGGCGCTGAATCCGCTGATCTTCGACGGCAAGCTGCTGCAGGCGGTGCCGGCGGCGATGGACACCGCCCCGGTACGCGAGCCCAGCGGCCAGCCCGGCGATGACACCCACCTGCGCATGCTGCACGCACGCGCCATCGAGGTAGCGCGCGCGCAGGGCGTGGCCGATTTCGAACCAGCCTTCCTGAAGCTCGCCCATGCCGGCGATGCCAACGCGACGATCGAGATCACCGGCGAATCCGGCGGCACCCTGGGGCCGCTCGGCGCGGTCGGCCTGGATGCGGCCACAGGCCGCCTGCTGAGCAGCCAGTTGCCCGGCCAGCGCGATGCCAACCATGCCACCCTCAGTGCGGCCTACGCGCTGCACTTCGGCGAGTTCGGCAATGGCGTGGTGGTGTGGTTGTACTTCCTGCTCGGCCTGGGCGGCGCCTTCCTGTTCTACTCGGGCAACCTGCTGTGGATCGAATCGCGGCGCAAGCGGCGCCAGGTGGAACAGGGGCGCGCGCAGATCAACATGGCCCGGGCCACGGTGGGGGTCTGCATCGGGCTGTGCGTGGCAGTCTCGGCGAGCTTCGTGGGCGCGCAGATCCTGGAGCAGATCGCGCCGCAGGCAGTGGATCACGGCATCCGCTGGATCTGTTTCGCCACCTGGGCCGCGTGTGCGCTGTGGGCGGCACTGCGTCGCCCCGACCAGGCCGCCCGCGAGCTGCTGTGGGCGGCCGCCATCAGCACCGCACTGGTGGCGGTGGCGCACGGCGGTCTGACCGGCTACTGGCCGTGGGCGAGCGCGGCACGTGGCTACTGGCCGCTGTTCTGGGTGGATGCCGTGGCACTCGCACTGGCGTTCGGGTTTGCCACGCTGGCCCGTGCGAGCCTGCGCCGCGCGCGGCATGGCGACCCGAACAGCGTCTGGAGTGCACCGCGCTGATTAGCCTGGAGGCCTGCTGCGGCGGGCTTTCAGAATTCTTCAGGCGCCTTTCCAGCACTTCAGACCGCGTCATGGCGTAGTCGGCCCTCATCTCGAGGAGCCTTGCCCATGCACCACCACCAACACCGACTTGCCGCCCTGGTCTTCGCCCTGGCGGCCGCCCTGCCACTCACCGCTCCCGCCGCACCCGCGGCGCTGGACAGCGCCCGGATCACCGCACTGGAATCGGCGATCGCCAGCCAGGACATCAAACAGGTCACCAGCGTGCTGCTGCTGGTGGACGGCCAGGTGGCGTACGAGGGCTACTTCAACGGCGGCACGGCGGAGACCCTCAATGACGTGCGCTCGGCCAGCAAGAGCGTGACCGCGATGCTGGTCGGCGCGGCCATCGGCGACGGGTCCCTGCCCGGCGTACAGGCCCGTGTTTACGACTACTTTCCCGCGTTCACCGCTGGCCATCCCGTCGATCCCCGGCTGCGCGCGATGACGGTGGAAGACCTGCTCACCATGAGCACGCTGTGGGAGTGCGATGACGAGAATGCATTCTCGGCCGGCAACGAAGAGCGCATGTACGTGACCGAGCACTGGCTGGACTTCGCGCTGTCGCTGCCGGTCAAAGGCTTCGCACCGTGGATGACGCGACCGGAAGACAGCCCGCACGGCCGCGCGCATGCCTACTGCACGGTCAATTCCTTCGTGCTCGGCGCGGTACTGGAACAGGCCACGAAGCGACCCTTGGCCGACTACGCCGCGCAGGTGCTGGAGCGCCCGCTGGGCATCACCACGAGCAGATGGAACCGCTCACCGGAGGGCATCGGCATGGGCGGCGGTGGGACGCGTTACCGCAGCCGGGACCTGGCACGGTTGGGCGAACTGGTGCTGGCCGAGGGCCGCTGGCAGGGCAAGCAGCTGATCCCCGCCGGCTATGTGCGGGCGATGCTCAGCGCGCAGGCCACCGCCGGTGATGGCAGCGACTACGGCTATCAGTGGTGGGGGCTGAAGCTTCCGGTCGATGGGCACGGCAGCACCGTGTGGACGATGTCCGGCAACGGTGGCAACTACGTGTTCGTGATGCCGGAGAAAAAGCTGGTGGCGGTGATCACCAGCCAGGCCTACAACCGCAGCTACGCCCACCCGCAGTCGCGCCGCATCCTTACCGAGTTCCTGCTGCCCGCGCTGCGCTGAGGCCCTGGAGGTCTGTTGGCCGCCACGGGGCGGCCAACACCTGGGCACGCTGGGCAGATACGTCCGCCTCGATCGTGTCGAGCAGTCCCTGCCAGCCGGCCGCACCGTGCAGCGGCGCAAACAAGGGGGTGGCGCGCAACCACGCCGCATCGCGGAAGCCGGCGTTCACCGCGTGATGCAGGGCCGCCAGCGCTGCGGCGGCGTCGCCCCGCGCCTGCAGCAACAACGCGCGTTCCAGCGCGGTATCCGACCAACCATCGTCCGCCTGGCCCTCCAGCGCATGCAGGCGCGTGGCGACCCACGCCGGCGTGGCGGCCTCATCGCCATACAGCCCGGCCAGGGTCTGCCCCATCGACTGCTGCGGACGCAGGGCACGGCTACGCTCGAAGGCCTCTGCAGCGCCCTGCCGGTCCCCCTTCAACAGCAGCAGTTCGCCTTGCAGGCGCAGCAGTTGCGGATGCGGCGTGCCGCGGGCCAGCGCCTGATCGAGCGCCTGCTGCGCCTTGCCCGGCTCGCCCATCGCCAGCAGGCTGTGCGGCCAGGCGATGTTGGCGAACACATTGTCGGGATAGAGCTGGAAGTTGTGTGCATGGCGGCGCGCGGCGGCATCGGTGAAACCGAGCAGCTCCAGTTCGCGCGCGACCTGCACGTCGCGGAAGCGAACCCGCTCGGGCGCGCGCAGCGACAGGTTGTCCTGCAGCGCCTGCGCAAGGTACCCGCGTTCCTGACGCAGATAGGCCAGCGAGGCGCGGGTGCGCTCATCATCCGGGTCGCGCTGCAGGGCCTGCTGGTAGTCGGCCATGGCCTGCGGCATCGCGCCGAGGCAATCGTAGGCGTAGCCCCGCGCCGCCCATCCGGCCGCATCGTCCGGCGCCATGCGGACCCCCTGGCCGGCCAGCACCAATGCCTCCTGCGCGCGCTCGCGGGCGCCATTGAACAGGCAGGCATCCGCAGCCAGCGCCCGCGCGAGCCCGCGCCGCGCCGCCAGTGATTCGGGGTCGATCTGCAGCGCCTGGCGGTACAACGCCATCGCGCGCTCGTTGTTGCTGGCCTGGCCGATGCCCGCGTAATACGCAGCACGCTGCAGCACCGGATCGGCAGGCGACACCGGCGCGGTGCCGGGGCGGATCACGATCAACGCGCCAACCGCTGCGGCCGCTGTCATTCCCGCTGCCATCCAGACCCAGTGTGTACGTCCGTGCCTGCGTGTCGCGCGGGCACCCTCAGTGGTACCGGTGGCAACGGTGTCGTGCATCACCGGCTGCGGCGGTGTGCACAGCTGGTAGCCACGGCCGCGCACCGAGCGCACATACCGTGGCCGTCGGCTGTCATCGCCCAAGGCCTGCCTGAGCAACTTCACCCGCTGGCTGATCGCATCCTCGCCGACCACCGCCGGTGCCCACACCTGCTCGGCCAGCGTGTCGAAATCGACGACGGCGTCGCCATGCGCCAGCAGACACTCCAACAGCCGCCAACTCAGCCCGTTGACCGGCAACACCTCATCCCCGCGCCGCACTTGCTGTGCGGTGCGGTCGATGTGCAGATCCAGCAGGCGGACGGTCTCCATGCCGGCAAGCATAGGGCACGTGCCTGCGTCGCGGTGCCCCTTCCCGCGGGGCTTACTTCGCAGGGCCCTGGAACGGCGCCACCATCGCCTTGAGCAGGCTGCCCTGCGCATCGTCGCCGGTCAGCTCCCACATGAAGACACCGCGCAGGCCGCTGTCCTTGGCGAACTTCGCGCGCAGGCCGATCGAGGTGGGATCCTCGAAGCTGACGAAGACCTTCTCGGTGGCGTTGTACAACCACGGGCTCTGCGCAACCCGGTGCCAGTGCCGCTGCCAGCCGGGTTGGCCGAGCATGCTGGCCTGGATCTGCCGCCAGTCGCCGGCCGGATGCGGCACGCTGTAGGGCTGGTAGAGGCCATGATTGGCGTCGCCTTCAAGCTTGAAGCCGCGGCCGTAGAACGGCATCCCCAGCACCAGCTTCTCCTTCGGCACGCCCTGCTGCTCGTAGTAGGCCACCGCGCCGGCCACGCTGTTCCAGCGCTTCAGCCCGGGTGCCAGCGGATCTTCGGGCACCTCGTGCAGCGGCGCGTTGAAGGTGGACACCGCTGAAAAGCCGGTGCCCATGTCGTAGCTCATCAGGTTGATGAAATCGAGCGTGCGGCCGAGCGCCTTGAGCTCATAGCTCCGTGCCGGATCATACGGCCCATCGGTCTGCACGCGGCCGGCCGGCAGTGCGGCGGTGACCAGCCGGTGCTGGCCGTCGGCCTTGTCCAGCGCATCCAGCTGGCGGCGGAACTCGCGCACCAGCAGGGTCATGTTGCGGCGATCCTCCGGGCGGTCGGTGATCTCGGCCGGGCCGCCATACACGGGGAACTCCCAGTCGATGTCCACGCCGTCAAAGCTGCCGCGATGACGCTCGAAGAACATCGCCACGCAGGAAGACACGAAGCGCTGGCGGCTTTGGGCGGTCAGTGCTGCATCGGAGAAGCCCCCGGCGTTCCAGCCGCCGATCGAGATCAACGTGTGCAGCTTGGGATGCGCGCGCTTGAGCGTGGCCAGCGCCTTGAAGTGCGCATCCGCCTCCGGCGCGACCACGCATTGCCCTTGATCGATGGTGGCGAACGCGTAGAACAGATGGGTCAGCGTATCGGCCGGAGTGTTCTCCACCGGATAGCGCTCGGCGGAGCCGCCGGGGTAATACGCACCGATCACCTTGGGCAACGGCTCGGCGGCGGAAGCGGCCTGCGGCATGACGCTGGCGATCAGGACGGCGAGGACAGCGACAGTAGAACGGAACATGGGATCTCCCGGATCGAAGGCGAGGCCACGTTAGCAGCGCGATGTGGTGTGTGGGCGCTTTACGCGGTGATGTCCTGCGAATCCGTCCGGCGGACACGCACGGCTGACCCGCGCGGGCCTGGCGACGGTCTGCAGGCCGCGCAGCGCGAGCGGGTAAGCGCCACAGACATGTCACCCGAGGGCGTCGACTGCGGCGCATGAACACGCAATCTGTCCCGCACGCCCCGCTGCGCAGAACGCGGGCACAAAAAAAGCGGGCCGAAGCCCGCTTTTTTCTTGTCTGCGTAGGCGTGAGGACCGACGGTCCTCACCTACCGCGAGATCGGCGTGGGCCGATTACTCGGCGGCCGGGGCGCCCTCGCCTTCTTCGACGGCCTTCATCGACAGGCGGATACGGCCCTGCTTGTCGACTTCCAGCACCTTGACCTTGACCACATCGCCTTCCTTCAGCACATCGCCGACCTTCTCGACGCGGTCGCTGGAGATCTGCGACACGTGGACCAGACCGTCCTTGCCCGGCAGGATCGTGACGAACGCACCGAAGTCCATGATCTTGGCGACCTTGCCTTCGTAGATGCGGCCCGGCTCGACGTCCGAGGTGATCTGCTCGATGCGGGCCTTGGCAGCCTGCGCAGCGATGGCATTGACCGATGCGATGACGATGGTGCCGTCATCCTGGATGTCGATCTGGGTGCCGGTTTCCTTGGTGATGGCCTGGATGGTGGAACCACCCTTGCCGATCACTTCGCGGATCTTGTCCGGGTGGATCTTGATGGTCAGCAGGCGCGGCGCGTAGTCCGACAGCTCTTCGCGCGGGGCGGTCAGGCCGTGGGCCATTTCACCCAGGATGTGCAGACGGCCAGCCTTGGCCTGCTGCAGTGCCTGCTTCATGATCTCTTCGGTGATGCCTTCGATCTTGATGTCCATCTGCAGGGCGGAGATGCCCTCAGCGGTACCGGCGACCTTGAAGTCCATGTCGCCCAGGTGATCTTCATCACCCAGGATGTCGGACAGGACGACGAAGCGCTCGCCTTCCTTGACCAGACCCATGGCGATACCGGCCACCGGCGACTTCACCGGCACGCCGGCGTCCATCAGGGCCAGCGAGGAACCGCATACCGAGGCCATCGACGAGGAGCCGTTGGATTCAGTGATTTCCGAGACCACGCGGATGGTGTACGGGAAGGCTTCCAGCGACGGCATCACTGCCAGCACGCCGCGCTTGGCGAGACGGCCGTGGCCGATTTCGCGACGCTTCGGGCCCATCATGCGGCCGGTCTCGCCCACCGAGTAGGGGGGGAAGTTGTAATGGAAGAGGAAGTTTTCCTTGTACTCACCGGCGACGGCATCGATGACCTGGCCATCACGGGCGGTGCCCAGGGTGATGGTCACGATGGCCTGCGTTTCACCGCGGGTGAACAGCGAGGAGCCGTGGGTACGCGGCAGGATGCCGGTCTTGACCGAGATCGGGCGGACGGTGTCCAGCGCACGGCCGTCGATGCGGACCTTGGTGTCGAGCACCGAGTTGCGCATGGTGCTGTATTCCAGCTCGCCGAATTCCTTCGACAGCTCGGCCGGGTTCCAGCCTTCGGCGGCCACACGGCCAGCCAGCGACTCGACCACGTCCTTCTTGATCGCCGAGATGGCGTCACGGCGCTGCAGCTTGTCGCGCACCTGGAAGGCTTCGCCCAGGCGCGGGCCGATGGCTTCCTGCAGGGCGCTGATCAGCACGTCGTTCTTGGCCGGGGCTTCCCAGGTCGACGGCTTGGTGCCGGCTTCCACGGTCAGCTCGTTGATCGCGTTGATGACCTTCTGCATTTCGCGGTGACCGAAGGTCACAGCGCCCAGCATCACGTCTTCGGACAGCAGCGCGGCTTCGGATTCCACCATCAGCACGGCGTTGGCGGTACCGGCGACAACCAGCTCCAGCTCCGAATCCTTCAGTTCGGTCACGGTCGGGTTGAGGATGTACTCACCGTTCTTGTAACCCACCTTGGCGGCGGCGATCGGACCCTTGAACGGGGTGCCGGCCAGCGACAGCGCAGCCGAGGCGCCGATCAGGGCAGCGATGTCGCCATCGATGTCCGGGTTCAGCGACATCACCGTGGCGATGATCTGAACTTCGTTCTTGTAGTCTTCCGGGAACAGCGGACGGATCGGGCGATCGATCAGGCGCGAAATCAGCGTCTCTTTTTCGGTCGCGCGGCCTTCGCGCTTGAAGAAACCGCCCGGGATACGGCCACCTGCGTAGAACTTCTCCTGATAGTCGCAGGTCAGGGGGAAGAAGTCCTGGCCCTCACGCGCGCTCTTGGCGGCAACGGCGGAGACCAGCAGCACGGTGTCGTCGAACTTGACGATGACGGCACCGCCGGCCTGACGGGCGATTTCGCCGGTTTCAAGCGTGACGGTGTGCTTGCCGTACTGGAAGGTTTTGGTGATTTTTGCCACGGGGGTTTCCTTGGATGATGCTTTCTTCAATGGACCGCGGGCGACCCTTGCCGCCGACGGGTGACCGGTTGTCCGGCCCATACGTTTGATGCGGTACTGCCAAAACAAAACCGCGGCGCATTCCTGCGCCGCGGTGGGGGTTCGTGCTTAGCGACGCAGGCCGAGCTTTTCGATCAGGGCCTTGTAACGCGGAGCGTCTTTCTTCTTCAGGTAGTCCAGCAGGCTGCGGCGGCGGTTGACCATCTGCAGCAGACCACGACGGCTGTGGTGATCCTTCTTGTGGGTCTTGAAGTGGCCGGTCAGCAGTTCGATGCGGGCGGTCAGCAGAGCGACCTGGACTTCCGGGGAGCCGGTGTCAGCCGCGCTGCGCTTGTTGTCTTCAATGACTTTCTGGGTGTCGATCGACATATCTGTTTTCTCTTGGATGCGTGGCCCGCAGAAACGTCCCATTGACGTACCGCGCGACTCGCCGTTAACGAAAGGATGAACCCGCAGAACGCGGGAAGCCTGAAAAGGCCGCGGAATTGTAACGTCCGCGGGCGTCAGGAACAAGGACCGGGGTGGTGCCCGGGCGGCTCGCTCAGAGGTTGAACAGGCGCTGCGGGGCCAGCAGACCGGTCTCGTCGACCTGGCCCAAGCCCTGGATTGCCTCCGCCGGGCCGAAGACCACCACCCCACCCTGCGGCCAGCTGGCGTCCCGGATCCGCTGCCCGACGCGGAAGCGACGGGTCTGCTCGTCGTCCAGCGTGACCCGGGGGTAATGGGCCAGCCCCGCGTCCAGCGGCAGCAGCAGGGCCTCCATGCCGGCTTCATCGCCCTGCTCGGCCAAGGCGCGCAGGGTGTCCAGGGTGACCATCGGTGCCTCACGGAAGGGATCCACCCAGAGCCGGCGCAGGCCGGCGATATGGGCGCCGCAGCCCAGCGTCTCGCCAAGATCGCGGGCCAGGCTGCGGATGTAGGTGCCTGAACCGCAGGTCACCCGCAGCGACAGCCGGGTCGGCTGCTGCGTCAGCACCTCCAGAACGTGGACCTCCACATCGCGCTCCGGCGCTTCGATCGCCTCGCCACGGCGGGCCTTCAGGTACAGCGGCTCACCCCCCTGCTTGAGCGCGGAGTAGATCGGGGCGCGCTGGCGGATGCGACCGCGCAGCGGTGCCAGCGCCGCCTCCAGTTCGGCCGCACTGATGGCCGGGACCGGGCGCTCGCGCAGCACGGTGCCATCGGAATCGTCGGTATCGGTGGTCTGGCCCAGCACCACCTCGGCGTCATAGGCCTTGGCCGAGCCGAGCAGCAGGCCCGCGATCTTGGTCGCTTCACCGAAGCACAGTGGCAGCAGACCGGTGGCCAGCGGATCCAGGCTCCCGGTGTGGCCGCCCTTCTCGGCGCGGTACAGGCGGCGGGCCACCTGCAGGGCCGCGTTGGAGCTCATGCCGGTCGGCTTGTCGAGCAGCAGGATGCCATCCAGGCGGCGGAATGAAATTCGGGGTGCCATGCATTCAATTCAAAACGGCGCCGTGTGGCGCTGCCGGTCAATCCGGCCTCCGGCGGAGCGGTCGCACTGCGACAGGCCCCGCCCCATAAGACAACAGCCCTTTCGGGCTGTTGGTCCATCAGGCTTTCTTTTCGCCTTCGTCGGCGTCTTCGCCTTCGTCGTCTTCGCCGCCGTCATCACCCTGCCGGCTCTTCTCTGCCGCCAACGTATCGGGCAGATCGCGCAGGATGTTGTCGATGCGCTCGCCGCGATCCACCGAATCATCGTAGTGGAAGTGCAGCTCGGGCACGTGGCGCAGCTTCATCGCCCGCGCCAGCTCCATCCGCAGCTCCCAGGCCAATTCCTTCAGGCCTTTCATGGCCTCCACCGAACGTTCGGGCATCAGCGCGGTGACGAAGATCTTGGCATGCGCCATGTCACGGGTGATTTCCACGTCGGAGACGCTCACCGAAGGCAGGCCGTGTACACGCACGGCGTTGTGCACGAGCGTCCCCAGTTCGCGGCGGATCTGGGCGGAAACACGGTCGGTTCGATGGAAGGTCTTTGGCACGGTAGGCGGACTCGTCTTGAAGGGTGATGCGTAAGCGAAAAAGCCGGACCGCGCGATGCGGTCCGGCCTGGAACATTACAGGGTGCGCGGCACTTCGATACGCTCGAAGCACTCGATCTGATCACCCGGCTTGACGTCGTTGTAAGCCTTCACGCCGATACCGCATTCGGTACCGTTGCGGACTTCTTCGACGTTCTCCTTGAAGCGACGCAGCGATTCCAGCTCGCCTTCGAAGACCACGACGCTGTCGCGCAGGACGCGGATCGGCTTGCTGCGCTTCACCGTGCCTTCGATGATCATGCAGCCTGCGACCGCACCGAACTTCGAGCTGCGGAACACATCGCGGACCTGGGCGATACCGATGATCTCTTCGCGGATTTCCACGCCGAGCAGACCGGAGGCCACCTGCTTCACCTGATCGATCACGTCATAGATGATCGAGAAGTAACGCAGGTCCACACCGTTGGACTCGATGATGCGACGCGCGGAGGCGTCGGCACGCACGTTGAAGCCGATCACGGTGGCCTTGGAGGCAACCGCCGAGTTGGCGTCCGATTCGGTGATGCCGCCCACGCCAGAGTGGATCACGTTGATGCGGATGTCGTCGTTGGACAGCGCGACCAGTGCCTGGCTCAGCGCCTGCACCGAACCCTGCACGTCGGCCTTGATCACCAGGTTCAGCACCTGCTGGCCATCGCCCTTGCCCAGGGTCGCCATGATGTCTTCCATGCGGCTGCCCGCGGACTGCACCAGGCGCGATTCACGGCGCTTGGTTTCGCGCTGCTGCGCAACGTCCTTGGCCAGACGCTCGTCTTCAACCACGACGAAGTCATCACCGGCATCCGGCACGCCGGACAGACCCAGCACCTGCACCGGAATCGACGGGCCAGCCTGATCAGGCTGTGCGCCGGTTTCGTCGAACAGGGCGCGCACGCGGCCGTACTGGATACCACAGACCAGGTAATCGCCCTTCTTCAGCGAACCCTGCTGCACCAGCACGGTGGCGATCGGGCCACGGCCCTTGTCCAGCGAGGACTCGATGACCACGCCGGTGGCGCGACCGTCGGCCACGGCCTTCAGTTCCAGCAGTTCGGCCTGGATCGAGATCGCGTCCAGCAGGTCGTCGATGCCCAGCCCGGCCTTGGCCGAGATCTCGACCATCTGCACGTCACCACCGAAATCTTCGGAGACGACCTGCTCGGTGAGCAGCTCGTTCTTGACGCGCATCGGATCGGCACCGGACTTGTCGATCTTGTTGATCGCCACGATCAGCGGCACACCCGCCGAACGGGCGTGCTGGATGGCTTCCTTGGTCTGCGGCATGACGCCGTCATCGGCCGCCACCACCAGCACCACGATGTCGGTCAGCTTGGCACCGCGGGCACGCATGGACGTAAACGCCGCGTGGCCCGGGGTATCCAGGAAGCTGATCACGCCCTTCGGCGTTTCAACGTGGTACGCACCGATGTGCTGGGTGATGCCACCGGCTTCGCCCGTGGCGACCTTGGTGCGGCGGATGTAATCCAGCAGCGAGGTCTTGCCGTGATCGACGTGGCCCATGATGGTGACCACCGGCGGACGTGCCACCGGCTCGCCCTGGTTGCCACCGGCCAGCGCCAGCAGCGCGTCTTCGGCGTCGTTGGTGTTGGCACGGATCACGTTGTGGCCGAGTTCTTCGGTCACCAGCGCGGCGGTGTCATGGTCGATGGTCTGGGTGATGGTCGCCATGACGCCCATCTTGAACAGCGCCTTGACCACATCGCCGCCCTTGACGGCCAGCTTCTGGGCCAGATCGGCGACGGTGATGGTGTCGCCGATGGTGACGTCACGCACGATCGGCGCGACCGGACGTTCGAACCCATGGGCACCACCGCCGCTGCGCGACTGGTTGCTGTCACGGCGGCTGCCGTGCTGCACGCGCCCGGTCGGACGACCGCGCGAGTTGCTGTTGTTGCCGCGGCGGGCACGATCGGCGGCCGACAGATGCAGCTGACCGGCGAAGCGGTTGCCACCATCGTCGTCGCGCTTGGCGCCCGGACGGTTGTTGTTGTTGTTCGAGTTGCGATCGTCCGAACGCGGTGCCGGACGGGCAGCCGACGGTGCAGCCGGGCGCGCGTTGCGGGCCGGTGCATCGGCAGCAGCCGGCTTGGCCGCAGCCGGGGCCGGGGCCGGCGGTGCGTTCTTGGCCGCTTCAGCAGCGGCTTCGGCCGCCTTGCGCTCGGCTTCGGCACGTTCCTTGGCGTCGATTTCTTCCTGACGCTTGCGGGCGATTTCTTCGTCGCGCGCACGGTCCTTCTCGGCCAGTGCGCGCTGCTCGTCCAGATTGCGCTGGCGGGATTCCTCCAGCTTGCGCAGGATGTCGGCGCGCTCCTCATCCGCGGTCATCGGCTTGCCGCTGGCGTCCTTCATGTAGGTACGCTTCTGGCGCACTTCCACGTTGACGGTCGTCTTGCTGCGGCCGGCACTGACGGTCACTTCCTGCAACTTGCGACGGTTCAGGGTGATCTTCTTGGCGGCTTCGTCGGTGCTCTCGACGGGCTGCTCGGTCTTGCCGTGCGAGCGACGAAGGAAGCCCAGGAGCTTCACCTTTTCGGTACTGGTCACGACCTGGTCGGGACCGCTGAACTTCATGCCGGCTTCGGCAAGTTGTACGAGCAGTTTATCGACCGGGGTGTTGACCAGTTCGGCAAGCTTGCGGATGGTGGTTTGCTGCGACATTCGGATCCTATGATCTGGTTGGCGCTCCCTCGAAACGTGCGAAGGCAGCGCGGAGTCTAAGCCCTGAGCGGGTCAGGGCACTGTTCATCGCTGGCTCATTCGCCGCGCTCCAGGCGGGCGATCTCCTCGGCTCGGGCGGCAAGGATCAGGGCGGCGGCGCGCTCCTGGTCCATGTCCTCGATGCCGAACTCGAGGATCTCGTCGGCGGCCAGGTCCGACAGGTCCTCACTGGTACGCACGCCGTGACCGGCCAGGGCGTAGGCAGTTGCCTCGTCCATGCCTTCCAGGGCGAGCAGGTCTTCCGACGGCGAGCCGTCTTCCAGACCTTCTTCCACCGCGAGCGCTTCGTTGAGCAGCGCATCGCGGGCACGGGCACGCAGCTCTTCGACGATGTCTTCGTCGAAGCCTTCCACGGCCAGCAGTTCGCCGACCGGGACGTAGGCGATTTCTTCCACGGTGTTGAAGCCTTCGGTCACCAGGATGGCGGCGATTTCTTCATCCACTTCCAGCTTGTCCATGAACAGCTGGCGGGCAACACCCTGCTCTGCCTCGGACTTGGCGGTCACCTGGTCCTGGGTCATCACATTGAGCTGCCAACCGGTCAGGCGGCTGGCAAGACGGACGTTCTGGCCGCCCTTGCCGATCGCCTGGGCCAGGCGCTCTTCCGCCACGGCCAGGTCCATCGAGTGCTTTTCTTCATCGACGATGATCGACTGCACTTCCGCCGGCGCCATCGCGTTGATGACGAAGTTGGCGGGGTTCTCGTTCCACAGCACGATGTCCACGCGCTCGCCATTGAGCTCGTTGGACACGGCCTGCACGCGCGAACCGCGCATGCCGATGCAGGCACCGATCGGATCGGTACGCGAATCGTGGGCCAGCACGGCGATCTTGGCGCGGTCGCCCGGATCACGTGCACAGGCCTTGATCTCGACCAGGCCCTGGCCGACTTCCGGCACTTCGAGCTTGAACAGTTCGATCATGAATTCCGGGGCGGCGCGGCTGATGAACAGCTGCGGGCCACGCGGTTCGGAGCGAACTTCGGCCAGGTAACCGCGCACGCGGTCGCCAGCGCGCAGTACGTCGCGCGGAATGCCCTTGTCCTTCGGAATGAAGGCCTCGGCGTTGCCGCCCAGGTCCACATAGATGTTGCCGCGCTCGGCGCGCTTGACCACACCGGTGACCAGTTCACCGACGCGATCCTTCCATGCATCGACCACCTGCTGACGCTCGGCCTCGCGCACGCGCTGGACGATCACCTGCTTGGCGGCCTGTGCGGCGATACGGCCGAAGTCCGGGTTTTCGATCTGCTCTTCGATGTAGTCGCCGACTTCCACGCCGTCGGCTTCATCGATGGCGTCCATCAGACGGATCTGGCGGTCCGGGGACTCCATGACCACGTCATCGGCCACCACTTCCCAGCGGCGGAAGGTTTCGTAGTTGCCGTCCTTGTGGTCGATCGACACACGGGCCAGCACTTCTTCTTCCGGGTAACGCTTTTTGGCAGCCGAAGCCAACGCTGCCTCGATGGCATCGAAGATGACTTCGCGCGGGACGCCTTTTTCGTTGGCGACCGCATCCACTACCAGCAAAAGTTCCTTGCTCATTGGCTCACTCCGCGCGCGGCTTTTTGGCCGCCGGCTCGTTGGATGGTTTCTTGTTCGCCTTGCCACCCTGTTTGGGTGCCGGGCCAGTCGGTTTGGTCGGAGCCAGGCCGAGGGCGGCCCAGTCCGGCATGATGCGCGCCTTGTCGATGTTGTCGATGTCGGCGGTAAACGGGGCATTGTCGACCTTGAAGGTGACCGTGCCTTGTTCGATATCCACGGCGAGGATCTCGCCCTGCAGACGGCGGCGGCCGTCCTGCGGCAGGCTCAGCGTCACCTTGGCGGATTCGCCGATGGCGCGCTCGAACTGGTCGCCGGTGAACAGCGGGCGGTCCACGCCCGGCGAAGACACTTCCAGCGTGTAGTTCGCCGTGATCGGGTCCTCGACGTCCAGCTGGGCGGACACTTCGCGGCTGACGCGTTCGCAGTCGTCGATGTTGACGATGCGCTCGGGCTGTTCGGCCAGCGGCACGTCGATGTACAGGCGCAGCGTGGCACCACCCGGGGCGGTCAGATATTCCACGCCCAGCAGCTCGAGACCCAGCGACTGAACGGTGGGGGCGAGCAGATTCGCGATTTCGGTTGCCTTGTCGCTCACAGTCGGCCTTGATTCGTTGAAAAGAAATACGGGTCTGGTCCGTTGCATGGACCACCTTCCGGAAACAACAAAGGGCCCGTTGGGCCCCTGTCCGGTACAACTCCGGTCATGCTGGATTCCGGTGCAGATGCGCACGTGGTGCGTTCCTGCGAGCCCAGCGTTCCGGGGGTCACGGCGGCCTGGGTACAGGTTGCCGTTCCTGGAAGCCGGTTGCGGGGCCTGTTCATTTCCGTTGACAGGAGATGAGTAGACAGTCCGCTAAGCCACTGATGATAGCCGGTGCACCGCGCTGGTGCAATGGTTGGGGTGGCTACTGGCGCCTCTATTCGGAAAGCTGAACAGCGAAGGCGGGCTGTTTAGGCTTTCGTCGAGGGCATCGGTGCAGGCAGGTCCGCGGGACGCGCCGTGAACCCCGCTCCGCGGCCCGGCCCAGCCGCTGGCGGCTGTGCGTTCGAACGCATGCGAGGCAGTGCCTCGCAGGCAATGCGCCCTCACCCATGGGGGCTCATGGGCGACATCCATGTCGCCCAATGGTCCCGCCAACCTGCCCACACCGCTGCCTACGGAAATGGCTGGCCAGTCACTGAAGTCGCAAGCAAAGGCGGGCAACATTTCAGGCGATGCCACAACGAAAAAAGCGACCTCGTCGACGAGATCGCCTTTTCGTCTACTGCATCTGCACTGCAGATTTTCTGTGGTAGCGGGGGCAGGATTTGAACCTGCGACCTTCGGGTTATGAGCCCGACGAGCTGCCAGACTGCTCCACCCCGCAGCAGAAGCGGAATTGTAAGGGAGTTTGAGTTCCCGTGCAACCCCTTTGAAACATCGGCTGTGAAAGGCGAGCCAGACCCAGGAACGAAAAAAGCGACACCGTTTCCGGTATCGCTTGATTCGTCCACTGCCTCCGGTTTGCACCGGAGCTATATGGTAGCGGGGGCAGGATTTGAACCTGCGACCTTCGGGTTATGAGCCCGACGAGCTGCCAGACTGCTCCACCCCGCAGCAGAAGCGGATGAGTGCGGAAGACCCGGGGGGCTTCCTAGCAACGATGTTCTGGCGAAACCGCTGCATCAACAACTCAGGAGATGAATATTACACGAGTTGCGCACGTTTGTATCGTTTTTTACGAAATATGTGGAAATGCCTGCTGGCACCACACCATGATCGGGTTCCACGCCACGCCCAGGGCCAGCAGCGCCAGGGCATTCACGCCCAGCACCACGCCCAGCACGCGGTCGTTGTTGGCCGGCAGCGGCTCACCCACCGGCTCATCGAAGTACATGACCTTGATGACGCGCAGGTAGTAGAAGCAGCCGATCACGGCGCAGATCACGCCGACCATGGCCAGCCACAGCATGTCGCCTTGGATCGCGGCACCGAGCACGGCCAGTTTGGTCCAGAAGCCCAGGAACGGCGGGATGCCTGCCAGCGACGCCATGATGCACAGCACCAGGCCGGCCATCCACGGGTTGCGGGCATTCAGACCCTTGAAGTCTTCGATCCTCTCGGCTTCAAAGCCATTCCGCGACAAGGCGATGATCGCGCCGAACGCAGCAGTGGACATGATCGCGTAGCTCAGGGCATAGAACAGCGCCGCCGAGTAACCCCGCTCGCCACCACCGGCCATGCCCATCAGCAGGAAGCCGATGTGCGAGACGGTCGAGAACGCGAGCATGCGCTTGAGGTTGGTCTGCGCGATCGCCATCAGATTGCCGATCACCAGCGACAGTGCGGCCAGACCACCGATCAGGTACTTCCACTCGTCGGCCAGCGGACCCACGCCCATTTCCAGCAGGCGGTAGGCCATGCCGAACGCCGCCAGCTTCGGGGCCGAGCTGATGAACAGCGCGACCGGTGCCGGGGCACCCTGGTAGACGTCGGGCAGCCACATGTGGAACGGTGCCGCACCCAGCTTGAAGGCCACGCCGGCGATCATGAACACCGCGCCGGTCAGCAGCAGCATCTTCTCTTCGGTATGCGGAATGGCCGCGTTGATGGCGTCCAGGTGCAGCGAGCCGGTGGCGCCGTAGATCAGCGACATGCCGTACAGCAGCAGGCCCGAGGCGAGCGAGCCGAGCACGATGTACTTCATCGCCGCTTCCGAAGCCAGGCCGTTTTCACGGTTGCTGGCGACCAGGGCGTAGGAGCACAGCGCCAGCAGTTCCAGGCCAAGATAGACCATCAGCAGGCTGCCGGCCGAGACCAGGATCATCATGCCCGCGGTGGCGAACAGGATCAGCACCGGGATCTCGCCCTGGTAGAGCTTGCGCTCGCGCAGGTAGCTCCAACCGTAGATCAGGGTCAGGCCGCTGCACAGCACGATCACGGTCTTCATCACGTCGGCCGCGTTGTCGCGGACGAACATGCCGTGGAAGACCTCGCCCTGCCCGCCCACTCCGGTGGCGAGCATGAAGAACACGACCGCCAGCGCAGCGATCGAGAACAGGTGGGTCCAGATCTTGTTCTTCTCACTGATGAAAAGATCAAGCATCAACAGGGCGAACGCACTGCCAACCAGCACCAGCTCGGGAGCGAGCGGCGGGAGGTCAGCGGCGGTCAGTGGCAACAGCGGCGAGGTGGTCATCATCAAATCCTGGAATCAATACTCTCGACGGCCCGATTACAGCAGCTTGCTGGATGCGATCTGCATCGCCAGCTTCGCGATCGAGGGCTCCATCAGGTCGGTCAGCGGCTTGGGGTACAGGCCCAGGGCAAGGGTGCCCACGGCGAATACACCCAACACCAGCCACTCGCGACCGTTGATGTCCTTCAGTTCGGCGACATGGGCATTGGCCACCTCACCGAAGAACACGCGCTTGTACAGCCACAGCGTATACGCCGCGGTGATCACCAGGGTGCTCGCCGCGCCGAGTGCCAGCCACGGATTGCGCTGGAAGCTGGCCATGATGATCATGAATTCACCGACGAAACCGCTGGTACCCGGCAGGCCCGCATTGGCCATGAAGAACAGCATGGCGAAGGTGGCGAACCAGGGCATCACGTTGACCACGCCGCCGTAATCGGCGATGCGGCGGCTGTGCATGCGGTCGTACAGCACACCCACGCAGGAGAACATCGCGCCGGACACGAAACCGTGCGAGACCATCTGCACCATCGCGCCCTGCAGGCCCAAGCGGGCTGCGTCCGGGTTGCCGGCGTCACGCACCAGCCACAGGGCGATGAAGGTGCCCAGGGTGACGAAGCCCATGTGCGCGATCGACGAATAGGCGATCAGCTTCTTCATGTCGTCCTGCACCAGGGCGACCAGGCCGACGTAGATCACCGCAATGAGCGACAGCGCGATCACCAGCCAGGCCCATTCATGCGAGGCGTCCGGCACGATCGGCAGGTTGAAGCGCAGGAAGCCGTAGCCACCGATCTTCAGGGCGATGGCGGCCAGGATCACCGAGCCGGCGGTCGGCGCTTCCACGTGGGCGTCCGGCAGCCAGGTGTGGACCGGGAACATCGGCACCTTGACCGCGAAGGCGATCAGGAAGGCGAAGAAGATCCAGGTCTGTTCCTTGCCCGACAGCTGCAGCTGGTACAGGTCGGCCAGCTGGAAGCTGCCGCCCTTCAGGTACAGGTAGATCAGGGCCACCAGCATCAGCACCGAGCCGAGGAAGGTGTACAGGAAGAACTTCAGCGCGGCATAGATGCGGCGCGGGCCGCCCCAGACACCGATGATCAGGAACATCGGGATCAGCATCGCTTCGAAGAACACGTAGAACAGCATCGCGTCCGTCGCCGAGAAGATACCGACGGTGACACCTTCCAGCATCAGGAAGGCGGCCACGTACTGGTTCACGCGCTTGTCGATCGCGCTCCAGGCACCGATCAGGGCCAACACCGAGACCAGCGTGGTCAGCAGGATCAGCGCGATCGCGATGCCGTCGACGCCGAGGTTGTAGCCGATGTCGTAGGCGGGAATCCAGGCGCGGGTCTCGACGAACTGCAGCGCGTCGATTCCCGTGTCATAGCCGCTGAGCAGCGACAGGCTGGCCACGAAGGTCAGCACCGCGACGCCCAGGGACGCCCACCGGGCGGTTTGGGCATCACGGATGGCAAGGATCAAGGCACCGCCGATGATCGGCAGCCAGATGAGAACACTAAGTAGGGGCCAGTTCGACACGTCTTCTTATTCCGTACAGGTCATCAACGCAGGTAATGCATCAGGACGCCCAGAAGGGCAATCAGGCCGATGATCATCGCGAAGGCGTAGTGATAGAGGAAACCGGATTGGGTGCGACGCAGCAGGTTGGCCGCCAGATCGATCAGGCGCGCCGAACCGTTGACCACCACACCATCGACCACATTCGTGTCGATCGCGCGCGAAACCTTGCCGAGCTTGATACCGCCGCCGGCGAAACCGCCGATCCAGAGCTTGTCGAAGCCGTACTTGTTCTCCAGCACCGACACGATCGGCGCGAAGGTCTTGCGGGCCTTGCCGGCCAGTTCCGGCTTCCACAGGTAGAACAGCGCCGCCAGCAGGAAGCCGACCACCGTCAGGATGAAGGCCGGGGCCATCATGCCGTGGATCGCGAAGGCCACCGGGCCGTGGAACTCTTCGGCCAGCGCACCGATGGTGTTGCGCGCCGGGTCGTAGAAATCAACGATGCCGGTGAAGAACGAATGCACCTGGCCCGGGATGGCGGCGTCGGCGTGGTCGCCGGCCCAGTCGGTGCCATACAGCATCGGACCGATGCTGAAGAAACCGATGACCATCGAGGGGATCGCCAGCAGGATCAGCGGCAGCGTCACCACCCACGGGGTTTCGTGCGGCTCATGCGCGCCATGGCCGTGGCCATGATCGTCATGATGCGCGTCGCCGTGGTGGGCGTCGGCGGCATGCGCGTCAGCGGCGTGGTGATCGTCATGGCCGTGACCGGCGTGCTTATCGTCATGGCCGTCGCCATGGGCATCATGCGCGTCGCCATGGGCATCATGCGCGTCGCGGAAGCGCTCCTTGCCATGGAAGGTCAGGAACAGCAGGCGGAAGCTGTAGAAGCTGGTCACGACCACGCCACCCAGCACCGCCCAGTACCCGTAGGTTGCCACCCAGCTCGAGGACACATGCGCGTGGTGCTGCGCGGCCTCGATGATGGTGTCCTTGGAGTAGAAGCCGGAGAAGAACGGGGTACCGACCAGGGCCAGCGTACCGATCCACATGGTGACGAAGGTGATCGGCATGTACTTGCGCAGGCCGCCCATCTTGCGCATGTCCTGCTCGTGGTGCATGGCGATGATCACCGAGCCCGCGCCGAGGAACAGCAGCGCCTTGAAGAAGGCGTGGGTCATCAGGTGGAACACGGCCGCCGAGTACGCCGACACACCCAGGGCGACGGTCATGTAACCCAGCTGGGACAGCGTGGAGTACGCGACGACGCGCTTGATGTCGTTCTGCACGATGCCGATCAGGCCGGTGAAGAACGCGGTGGTGGCGCCGATGAAGAGCACGAAGTTCAGCGCGGTCTGCGACAGCTCGAACAGCGGCGACATGCGGGTGACCATGAAGATGCCCGCGGTGACCATGGTCGCGGCATGGATCAGGGCCGAGATCGGGGTCGGGCCTTCCATCGAGTCCGGCAGCCAGACGTGCAGCGGCACCTGGGCCGACTTGCCCATCGCACCGATGAACAGGCAGATGCAGATCACGGTGGCGACCGACCAGATCACCGGCTCGCTCATCACCGGGATGGAGGTGCCGAACAGATCGATCGTGCCCGACCAGATCTGGATCAGCGCATCCGGGTGGCCCAGCACCTGGGCGTTGGCGAACACGGTGGCGTAATCCAGGGTGCCAAACACCCACAACACGCCGGCGATGCCGAGGATGAAGCCGAAGTCACCGACACGGTTGACCAGGAAGGCCTTCATGTTGGCGAAGATGGCGGTCGGGCGCTTGAACCAGAACCCGATCAGCAGGTACGACACCAGGCCCACCGCTTCCCAGCCGAAGAACAGCTGCAGGAAGTTGTTGCTCATTACCAGGGTGAGCATCGAGAAGGTGAACAGCGAGATGTAGCTGAAGAACCGCTGGTAGCCCGGGTCATCCTGCATGTAGCCGATGGTGTACACGTGCACCAGGAAGGATACGAAGGTCACCACGACCATCATCATCGCGGTGAGCTTGTCGACCATGAAGCCGACGTGCGCCGAGTACTGGCCCACGTCGAAGAACGTATAGAGGTTCTGGTTGAACGGCTGGGCGCCGCCCCACAGCAGCATGTACAGCACGTAGCTGGACAGCACGCAGCTGACCGCCACGCCGAGGATGGTGACCGCCTGCGCGCCAGCGCGACCGACCTGACGACCGAACAGGCCGGCGATGATGCTGCCGAACAGCGGTGCGAGCACCACTGCGATCAACAGACTCTTGGAGAGAGTGATTTCCATCTACGGATCAGCCCTTCAGCGAATCGACTTCGCCGACATTGATGGTGCGGCGAGTACGGAACAGGGTTACCAGGATCGCGAGGCCGATGGCGGCCTCGGCCGCGGCCACGGTCAGGATGAAGAAGACGAACAGCTGTCCGGCCGTATCACCCATCTCACGCGAGAACCCGACGAAATTGATGTTGACCGACAGCAGCATCAACTCGATGGACATCAACAGCACGATGATGTTCTTGCGGTTGAGGAAAATGCCGGCAAGGCTGATGCAGAACAGCACCGCACCCAGCGCCAGAATGTGGCCAAGCGTGATCATGGCTGCGCCTCCTCGTTGCTGGACGGCTTGATATTGGTGTGCACGACCGGCTTCTCCACATCCATCTTGACGATGCGCAGGCGATCGCTGCCCTTGACCATGGTCTGCTCGGACGGGTTCTGGGTCTTCAGGCCGGTGCGGCGACGCAGGGTCAGCATGACGGCGGCAACCACGGCCACGGTCAGGATGACGGCAGCGAACTCGAACGGCAGCAGGTACTCGGTGAACAGGCTGCGGGCCAGCCAGGTGATGTTGGAGGTGTCAGCCGCCAGCGCGGCAGCGTTGTCGGCCGGGAACGGATTGACCGCCCTGCCCTTCACGCCGATCAGCACCAGCATCTGCACGAGCATCGTCACCGCCACCACCAGGCCGAGCGGCAGGTAACGTACCCAGCCCTCACGCAGGTTGGAGGGATCGATGTCCAGCATCATCACCACGAACAGGAACAGCACCATGACCGCGCCGACGTAGACCAGCACCAGCGCGACACCGAGGAACTCGGCCCCGACCAGGATCCAGATGCAGGCCACGGAGAAGAAGGTCAGGATCAGGCACAACACGGCGTAGACCGGATTGCGCACGCTGATCACCGCCGCAGCGGAAATGCCCGCCACGATGGAGAAGACCCAGAAACTGATATTTACCCAATCCATCATTCGACCTCAGCGGAAAGCGGCATCGGCGGCGCGACGCTCGGCGATCTCGGCTTCAAGCCGATCACCGATGGCCAGCAGCTGCGGCTTGGTAACGATGTTCTCGCCACGGTTCTCGAAGTGGTACTCGAGAATGTGGGTCTCGACGATCGAGTCCACCGGGCAGCTTTCTTCACAGAAGCCGCAGAAGATGCACTTGAACAGATCGATGTCGTAACGGGTGGTACGGCGGGTGCCGTCCTCGCGCTTGGCCGAATCGATGGTGATCGCCAGCGCCGGGCACACCGCTTCGCACAGTTTGCATGCGATGCAGCGTTCCTCACCGTTGGGATAGCGGCGAAGTGCATGCAGACCGCGGAAACGCGGCGACTGCGGGAACTTCTCCATCGGGTACATCATCGTGTACTTCGGCTTGAAGGCGTACTTCAGGGTCAGCCACAGACCACCGAGCAGCTCAAGGAGCAGCAGGCTTTTGAAGTAATGGGTAATTCGGTTCATCGCTTAGACGCCCTTCTGGATCACGCCGTAAAACACCATCAACGCCGTCACTGCAATCCAGAAGATGGTGAGCGGGATGAAGACCTTCCAGCCCAGACGCATGATCTGGTCGTAACGGAAGCGCGGGAAGCTGGCACGGAACCAGATGTAGGAGCTGGCGAAGAAGAAGACCTTCAGCAGCAGCCACGGCCAGCCGCCCTTCCAGATCCAGTCGATCCACGGCGAGATGTCTGCCGTGATCCAGCCCTGGAGCGGGCTCAGCCAACCACCGAGGAAGAAGATCGAGATCAGGAAGCTGATCAGGATCATGTTGGCGTATTCGGCCAGGAAGAACAGCGCGAATGCACCACCGGAGTATTCGACCATGTGGCCGGCCACGATTTCCGATTCACCTTCCACGACGTCGAACGGCGCGCGGTTGGTTTCGGCGACGCCGGACACCCAGTACACGATGAACAACGGGAACAGCGGCAGCAGGAACCAGTCGAACAGACCGGAGTTGCCCGCCTGCGCCATCACGATGCTGCTCAGGTTGAGGCTGCCCGAGGCGATCATCACGCCGACCAGGGCAAAGCCCATCGCGATTTCGTAGCTGATCATCTGCGCCGAGGCGCGCATGGCACCCAGGAACGCGTACTTCGAGTTGGAGGCCCAACCGGCCAGGATGATGCCGTACACGCCCAGCGAGGTCATTGCCAACAGGTACAGCAGACCGGCGTTGGCGTTGGACAGCACGATCTGTGCGTCGAAGGGAATCACCGACCAGGCCGCGAAGGCCGGGCCCAGCGTGATCAGCGGCGCAAGGATGAACATCGCCTTGTGCGAGCTGCTCGGCTGGATGATCTCCTTGAACAGCAGTTTGAAGACGTCGGCGAAGGCCTGGAAGATGCCCATGCCGACATACATCGGGCCATGACGCACGTGCATCCAGCCGATCAGCTTGCGCTCCCAGACCACGTAGAAGGCCACCGAGATGATCACCGGCATGGCGATCACCAGGATCTTCAGGATGATCCAGAGCAGCGCGCCGATGTCGCCCAGTGACAGCAGCCACTGGTGCAGCGGGTCAACTGCGTTCAACAGCAATTCGTTCATGCAGCCACCACCGTTACGCGTGCGGCACCCAGCGGTGCGGTTGCACCGTGGCCCGATTCAATCCAGACCGACCCGGCCGCAACGCGGGCGTCGACCACCACCGGCAGGGTGGCGCGGCCGGCATCGGTGCCGACCTTGGCCATCTGGCCTTCCACCAACTGCAGGCGGGCAGCGTCGTCGGCGTTGAGCACGATGCGCGGGGCGGTGTTGAGCGGATGCGACTGCAGTGCCTGGGCGCGACGGACCACCGCATCGGTGCGGTAGATCGCGGCGGTCGAGGTCACTTCCAGGCCCTCGCCTGCCACCGGCATTGCCGCCGAGGACGAGACGGTGACGCTGACCGGCGCCAGGCTGGCGCGCAGGCCGGCCAGATCGGTGAACTCGAAACCGGCCAGCGACATCTCGCCGCCCAGTGCACGCAGCACACGCCAGCCTTCACGCGCCTCGCCCGGCAGCTTGCCGCCGGCACGGGCCGACTGCTCGCGACCATCGAGGTTGGTCAGGGTGGCATCCACTTCCGGCAGCGCGCCGATCGGCAGGATCACGTCGGCGATGTCGCGGGTCGAGGCACAGGCGAACTGGCTGAAGGCCACCACCTGGGCACCGGCCAGTGCCTTGCGGGCAGCGGCGGCGTCAGCGAAGTCCAGGCCCGGCTCGATGCCGTAGATCGCATAGGCCTTGCGCGGCTGGGCCAGCATGGCGTTGACGTCCTTGCCGGCCGGCAGCACGCCGGCGCGGGTCAGACCCACGGCATTGGCGCCCTGCGGGATGCGGCACAGCTTGGCACCGGTCGCGGCGGCGAAATCACGCGCAGCGGCGCGGATCGCGGCGGCCTGCGGGTGGTTTTCGGCGATGCCACCGACGATCAGCACGGCGTTGCTCGCGCCCTTCACGGCATCGCGCAGCGCGGCGTTGCCCAGTGCGTCGATGAAGGCCGACGGGGCGACGATCTGCTTGCTGGCCAGCTTGAAGGCGAAATCGAAGTCCACCGGGTTGACGGCGTGGATCTTCGCGTTGCGCGTGGTCTGCGCCTTGCGCAGGCGGGCATGCAGCAGCGGCAGCTCGTGGCGGATGTTGCTGCCGAGCACGACGATGCTGTCCGCGCCTTCGATCTCGGCCAGCGGCAGGCCGAAGACTTCGGCGGTGGCGGCGTCGGAGAAATCGCGGTTGTTGATGCGGTGATCGATGTTCGTGGTGCCCAGGCCGGCGGCGAGACGGGCCAGCAGTGCACCCTCCTCGTTCGAGGCCGACGGGTGCACCAGCACGCCGAGGTCGTCACCCTGGTGGGCGGCGAAGATCTCCTTGGCCGCGGCCAGGCCTTCGGCCCAGCTCACTTCCTTCCACTCGCCATTGACCTTGCGCAGCGGCTTGACCGCACGGTCTTCGCTGTACAGGCCCTGGTGCGAATAGCGGTCCCGATCGGACAGCCAGCATTCGTTGACCGACTCGTTGTCGCGCGGCACCACGCGCAGTACTTCGCCGCGGCGCACGTGCAGGAACAGGTTCGAGCCCATCGCGTCGTGGTAGCCCAGCGATTCGCGCGCGGTCAGTTCCCACGGCCGGGCGCGGAACTGGAACACCTTGTTGGTCAGCGCACCGACCGGGCAGACGTCGACCACGTTGCCGGACAGCTCGGTGGTCAGCGGCTTGCCGTCGTAGGTGCCGATCTGCAGGTTCTCACCGCGGTACATGCCACCCAGCTCGTAAGTACCGGCAACGTCGGCCGTGAAGCGGACGCAGCGGGTGCACTGGATGCAGCGGGTCATTTCGGTGGCGACCAGCGGACCGATGTCCTCGTCGGGCACCACGCGCTTGCGCTCGTTGAAGCGGCTGACCGAACGGCCATAGCCCAGCGAAACGTCCTGCAGCTCGCACTCGCCGCCCTGATCGCAGATCGGGCAGTCCAGCGGATGGTTGATCAGCAGGAATTCCATCACCGAGCGCTGGAACTTCAGCGCCTTTTCACTGCGGGTGGCGACCTTCATGCCATCCATGACGGGCGTGGCGCAGGCCGGCGCCGGCTTGGGCGACTTTTCCACGTCGACCAGGCACATGCGGCAGTTGGCGGCGATCGGCAGCTTCTCGTGGTAGCAGAAGCGCGGGATCGGAATACCCGCCTTGTCGGCGGCCTGGATGATCATCGAGCCCTTGGGCACGACCAGGGACTGGCCGTCGATTTCGACGGTCACATGATCCGGTGGCACGCTCGGGTTTACGGGTTGCGCGCTCATGCGGCGGCTGCCTCCACCTTCTTGCCGTCAACCATCGAATGACCGTTGACGATGTAGTACTCGAATTCGTCCCAGAACTGGCGCAGGAAGCCCTGGATGGGCCATGCCGCCGCTTCACCGAACGCGCAGATGGTATGACCTTCAATCTGGCCGGCCACCGTCTTCAACTGATGCAGGTCTTCCATCGTGGCCTTGCCGGCAACGATGCGCTCCAGCACGCGGTGCATCCAGCCGGTGCCTTCACGGCACGGGGTGCACTGCCCGCAGGATTCCTTGTGGAAGAACTGCGAGATGCGGCAGGCGAACTTGACGCAGCAGACGCTGTCATCCAGCACCACGATGGCGCCCGACCCCAGACCGGTGCCCAGGGCACGCAGGGTGTCGTAGTCCATCTGCAGGCCCTTGAGCTCTTCGGCCTTCAGCACCGGCATCGAAACGCCGCCCGGGACCGCACCCTTGAGCGTGCGGCCCGGCTTCAGACCACCGGCCATTTCCAGCAGGTCGTCGAAGGTGGTGCCCAGCGGCACTTCGAAGTTGCCACCCTTCTGCACGCAACCGGAGACCGAGAAGATCTTCGGACCGCCGTTCTTGGTCAGGCTCAGGCCTGCGAACCATTCCGGGCCGTTGCGGATGATCGCCGGCACCGAGGCATAGGTCTCGGTGTTGTTGATCGTCGACGGCTTGCCGTACAGGCCGAAGTTGGCCGGGAACGGCGGCTTGTAACGCGGCTGGCCCTTCTTGCCTTCCAGCGATTCCATCAGCGCGGTTTCTTCGCCGCAGATGTAGGCGCCGGCACCCAGCGCACCGTAGATGTCGATGTCCACGCCGCTGCCGAGGATGTCCTTGCCCAGCCAGCCGTTCGCGTATGCGTCGGCCAGGGCCTGCTCGAAGTTCTCGAACGGCTCGTGGTGGAACTCACCACGCAGGTAGTTGTAGCCCACGGTCGAGCCGGTGGCGTAGCAGGCGATCGCCATGCCTTCCACGACCGAATGCGGGTTGTAACGCAGGATGTCGCGGTCCTTGCAGGTCCCCGGCTCGGATTCATCCGAGTTGCACAGGATGTACTTCTGCATGGTGCCCTTGGGCATGAAGGACCACTTCAGGCCGGTCGGGAAGCCCGCGCCGCCACGGCCGCGCAGGTTGGACTGCTTGACCATCTCGATGACCTGCTCCGGCGAGATCTTCTCTTCGAGGATCTTGCGCAGGGCAGCGTAGCCGCCGGTCTTGAGGTAGCTTTCATACGACCACGGAGTGTCGTAATGCAGGGTGGTGTAGACCACCTGGTGCGGCAACGGTTTGGGACCGACCGGACCACTGGGTGCGTGATGATGTGCCATGTCTTACTCCAACCCGTCCAGCAGCTCGTCGACTTTCTCGACGGTCAGGCGCTCGTGGTAATGGCCATTGATGACCATCATCGGCGCACCGGCGCAACCGGCCAGGCATTCTTCTTCGCGCTTGAGGTAGATGCGGCCATCGGCGGTGGACTGACCGGTCTTGCAGCCGAGCTTCTTCTCGGCGTGCGCGACCAGGTCTTCGGCACCGTTCAACCAGCAGCTGATGTTGGTGCAGAAGGCGACGTTGTGGCGGCCGACCTTCTCCAGTTCGAACATCGAGTAGAAGCTGGCGACCTCGTAGGCCCACACCGGCGGCAGATCCAGGTACTTGGCGACGCCGGCGATCAGCTCGTCGGTCAGCCAGCCCGCATTCTGTTCCTGTGCGGCGTGCAGGCCCTGCAGGACAGCCGAGCGCTTGCGATCCGGCGGGAACTTGGCCAGCCAGTGATCGATGTGCGCACGGGTCTTGTCATTCAAGACCACCATCGGGTCGACGTCACGCGCCGCCTCGAAATTACCTGTCGCCTTCATCGGCCGACCTCAGCGAATACGAAATCGTTAAAAACCAGAGCCTGCAGCGCCGGCAGCAGCCGGCGGGTGTCAGGCGTCGTGCAAGCGGATGCGATCACCGGTCCACCTCGCCGAACACCAGATCGTAGGTGCCGATCATGGCCACCACGTCGGCGAGCATGTGCCCGCGCACGATCGAGTCGATCGAGGACAGATGGGCGAAGCCCGGCGCGCGCAGATGCACGCGGAACGGCTTGTTGGCACCATCGGACATCAGGTAGCAGCCGAACTCGCCCTTGGGCGCTTCGACGGCGGCGTAGGTTTCGCCGGCCGGGACGCAGTAGCCTTCACTGAACAGCTTGAAGTGATGGATCAGCGCTTCCATGTCGTCCTTCATGTCTTCGCGGCTGGGCGGCGCGACCTTGAAGTTCTTGACCATGACCGGACCCGGGTTGGCCTTCAGCCAGGTCACGCACTGCTTGATGATGCGGTTGGATTCGCGCATCTCGGCCACGCGGCACAGGTAACGGTCGTAGCAGTCACCTTCCTTGCCGAGCGGGATGTCGAACTCGACCGCGTCGTACTTGGCATACGGCTGCTTCTTGCGCAGATCCCAGGCAATGCCCGAGCCGCGCAGCATCACGCCGGTCATGCCCCAGGCATGGGCCAGTTCCGGGGTGACCACGCCGATGCCGACCGTACGCTGCTTCCAGATACGGTTGTCGGTCAGCAGGGTTTCGTATTCGTCGACGCGCTTGGGGAATTCAACGGTGAAGTTCTCCAGGAAATCCAGCAGCGAACCTTCGCGCGAGGCGTTGAGGTTCTTCAGGGCCTTGCCCTTGTGCCAGCGCGATTCCTTGTACTTGGGCATGTGGTCCGGCAGGTCGCGGTAGACGCCGCCCGGACGGTAATACGCCGCATGCATGCGCGCGCCGGAGACCGCTTCATAGCAGTCCATCAGCTCTTCGCGCTCGCGGAAGGCGTACAGCATGACCGCCATCGCGCCCAGATCGAGCGCGTTGGACCCCAGCCACATCAGGTGATTCAGGATGCGGGTGATTTCGTCGAACATGGTGCGGATGTACTGGGCACGCTCGGGCGCCTCGATCCCCATCAGGGTTTCGATCGCGCGCACATAGGCGTGCTCGTTGCACATCATCGACACGTAATCCAGGCGATCCATGTAGCCGATCGACTGGTTGAACGGCTTGGACTCGGCCAGCTTTTCGGTACCACGGTGCAGCAGGCCCACGTGGGGGTCGGCACGCATGATGGTTTCGCCGTCCATTTCCAGGATCAGGCGCAGCACACCGTGCGCGGCCGGATGCTGCGGACCGAAGTTCATCGTGTAGTTGCGGATCTCCTGCCGGAGTTCGGCCGGATTGCTCGCAAAGGCCTGGCTGGCCTGGTGGAATTCACTCACTTGCTTGCCTCCGTCTGCGCGCTTTCGCCGGCAGCGGTCTGGAAACGGGCGTCGTCACGGATGACACGCGGCACGCCGACGCGCGGCTCGACCGAGGTCACCGGCTCGTAGATCACGCGCTGCTTCTCTTCGTCGTAGCGCACTTCGACGTTGCCGATCAGCGGGAAATCCTTGCGGAACGGGTGCCCGACGAAACCGTAGTCGGTCAGGATCCGGCGCAGGTCCGGGTGACCTTCGAAGATCACGCCGAACAGATCGAACGCTTCACGCTCGAACCAGTTCAGGCCTGGCCAGATGTTGGTCAATGACGCGACCACCGGCAGCTCCTCGTTCGGCGCAAAGCAACGGATGCGCATCGTGAGGTTGTGCTGGTAGGAACGCAGCTGGGTAACCACGGCAAAACGCTGCAGCGGGATCGGCTGCGGCTGGGCGCCATCGCTGGTTTCGCGGGTGGGGAATTCACCCCAGGCGAAACGACCGACGGACTTGCCCTCCACGCCACGGCTGAAGCCCTGGGACGACACATCGGCCGTATCCCATTCGTCGCTGCCATAGCCGAGGTAGTCCAGGCCGCACAGGTCAACCGCCTGCTCGAAACCGAATTCGTCGCGCAGCGCCAGAGCGGTGGCATGCCAGTCAGCGGCGGGCACTTCCAGCGTCACTTCGCCGCGGGGTTCGACCACGAAGACCTGCGCACCTGCGAAACGTGCGGAAAGTCGGTCGATGAAGGAATGTGCTTGCTCTGCCATGGGGGCTTGGCGTGCTCTTGTCAGGAGGGATGTCAGCGGGCGATGGTCTGCGTACGCCAGATCTTCTTCTGCAACTGCAGGATCCCGTACACCAGCGCTTCGGCGGTAGGTGGGCAGCCGGGGACATAGATGTCCACCGGCACCACGCGGTCACAGCCACGCACTACTGCATAGGAGTAGTGGTAGTAGCCGCCACCGTTGGCGCAGCTGCCCATCGAGATGACCCACTTCGGGTCCGGCATCTGGTCATAGACCTTGCGCAGGGCCGGAGCCATCTTGTTGACCAGGGTGCCGGCCACGATCATCACGTCGGACTGACGCGGCGACGGGCGGAACACCACACCGTAACGGTCAAGATCCAGACGCGCCGCACCGGCGTGCATCATTTCCACTGCGCAGCAGGCCAGACCAAAGGTCATCGGCCACATCGAACCGGTACGCGCCCAATTCAACAGCGCATCGACGCTGGTGGTCACGTAGCCCTTTTCGAGCAGGGGGTTGTCGCCTTCGGGGCGCAGGATGTCATCGACCCGCCCTTCCGGGACCGGGTTGTTCATCAGGCCGTCGAGCGTCTGAATTACTCCCATTCCAGCGCTCCCTTCTTCCAGACGTAAATGAAACCGAGGAAAAGCATGCCTACGAAGAGGCCCATCGTGACCAGCGAACGTGCGCCCAGCTCCATGAAGACCTGGGTCCACGGCACGATGAAGATGATTTCCAGATCAAATACGATGAACTGAATCGCGATCAGGTAGTAGCGCACATCGAACTTCATGCGCGCGTCCTCGAAAGCCTCGAAGCCGCATTCGTACGGCGAGAGCTTTTTAAGATCAGGACGTCGGGGACCGAGGAATCGGCCAACCAGCATCAGCGCAACGCCGATACCGGTGGCAACGATCAGAAACAGCAGAGACGGCAAATATTCGGCCAGCACAGCGATTCTCTCTTGCCTCTGCCGCTGCGCCTGCAGGCGCTTTGGCATGGGGGAGTGGACGGATACCGCTACCTGGCGCTTTGCGCGCCAGACGAACCCGCTTACAAACAAATGGTGCCCAAGAGGGGACTCGAACCCCTACGACTCTCGTCGCTACCACCTCAAGGTAGTGCGTCTACCAATTCCGCCACCTGGGCTTACGATCGCACCGGCTGTTCTCCAGTGCGCCGCATATTGTAACCGTCTTCAGCGAGTCTGGGTGCCTTCCGAAGGCTTTTCTTCACCAGATTTTGGCGTTTCCGCCTGAGCCGGCACAGTGGCCGACGGAACAGGCTGCTGCGACGGGGTTTCCGGGGCCTTCGGCACGACCGGAAGCTCGCCTGCCGGCGCGACTGGCGCACTGGCGGCCGGCGCCGACATCAGACCCAGATCCTGCTGCGCCGCCGGGCGCGAGCCATGGCTGGCGTACCAGGCCATGAAGAGGCTGATGCCGAAGAACACCACGGCCAGCCACTTGGTCGACTTGGACAGGAAGTTGGACGCGCCACGCGCGCCGAACACAGTGCCCGAGGCGCCGGCACCGAAACCCGACCCTGCGGCCGCGCCGGAACCACGCTGCATCAGGATGAGCGCGATCATGGCCACTGCGACCAGCACGTAGACCACATTGAGGATCAACATCAGCATTTCGAATCCGTCCTCGGACATGTCGTGCCGGCGGTTGGGCCGACAACGTAACTAATTAGCGCCCCGCCGCCGCGGCAGCGATGGCAAGGAAGTCCGCGGCCACCAAGGAGGCGCCGCCCACCAGCCCACCATCGACATCGGGCTGTGCGAACAGTTCCGCGGCGTTGTCGGGCTTCACGCTGCCGCCATAGAGGATCGACAGTGAATCCGCAATTCTAGCATCGAGCTTGGCCACTTCGCCACGGATGAACGCGTGGACCTGCTGGGCCTGCTCCTTGGAGGCGGTCCGGCCGGTACCGATGGCCCAGACCGGCTCATAGGCGACTACAGCCTGGGCGAAGCCGGCGGCGCCGACCAGTTCCAGCACCGGGGCGAGCTGGGCGGCGATGACCGCCTCGGTCTGATGGGCCTCGCGCTGTTCGAGGGTTTCGCCCACGCACAGGATGGGGGTCAGGCCGGCATGCAGGGCGGCGGCGAACTTGCGCGCGACCAGCTCACTGCTTTCGGCATGGTACTGGCGGCGTTCGGAGTGGCCGACCAGGCCATAGCGGGCACCGACTTCAGCCAACATGGTGGCCGAGACTTCGCCGGTGTAGGCGCCCTTTTCGTTGCTGCTGACATCCTGGGAGCCAAAGGCGACGGCGCGCCCTTCGAAGGCTTCGACCAGTTCGCCCAGGTATGGGAGCGGCGGCAGGACCACGACTTCGACGCCCTGCAGTGGGAGGTCGGCAACCAGGTCACTGACCAGGTCGGTGGCGAATTGGCGGCTGCCGTGCAGCTTCCAGTTACCGGCGACGATCTTGCGGCGCATGGCGGGGGCTCCTTTGGGTATCAGCCGGCCATGATAACGGATGCAACGAAATGGCGTTGGCGAGAAAACGCTTACATTTCAATTGGATATTTATTTTTCGTTGCGGCCCCAAGTCAAAAGCAAGGGCGACGGGGCCGGTGGACGTGCCCGGACTGGGCGGGCGTGGGTGGGTTGGCGGGACACGCCGTAAACCCCGCTCCGCGGCCCGGCCCAGCCGCTGGCGGCTGTGCGTTCGAACGCATGCGAGGCAGTGCCTCGCAAGCAATGCGCTCTCACCCATGGGGGCTCGAGATGCGCCTTCCATGGCGCATAACGGTCCCGCCAACCCACCCACGCCCACCCTCTGACAGTGTGTCGGCTTGCATGGGACGGCTAAGACGCGGTGGGTCGGCGTTGAATCTGCCCTGCTCTCCGGCGAGGCAATCTGTCGGGGCGAGCGCTGCCATGCCCAGCCGGGACCGTCGGGCGCCATGGATGGCGCACGTCGAGCCCCCATGGACGGGTTTACGGCGCGTCCCGGCTGGGCATGGCAGCGCTCGCCCAACACGGGGCAGCGAATAGCCAAATGCAACCAGGGCAGCAATGTTTGGAGCCAGCCAGAGGCAGGCAATACACGAAACGAAGAAGGCCGCCTTTCGGCGGCCTTCGTTCTTGCTCCGGTAGGATCGCTTACTTCAGCTTGATCTCGCGCAGGCGCTCTTCCAGGAAGCCGTGGGCGGTGATCGGCTCCGGGTAGCGGCTCGGGTTTTCCGGGGTGATGCAGGTCGGCAGCACGTCGATCAGGAAATCCGGGTTCGGGTGCAGGAAGAACGGCACCGAATAACGCGGCTGGCGCGCCTGCTCGCCCGGGGGATTGACCACGCGGTGGATCGTCGAGGGATACACATGGTTGGTCAGGCGCTGCAGCATGTCGCCGATGTTGACCACGATGGTGTCCGCGTCCGAGGTGAACGGCACCCACTTGCCCTCGTGCGACTGCACTTCCAGGCCGGCGGCGCTGGCGCCGACCAGCAGCGTGATGAAGTTGATGTCGCCATGGGCACCGGCGCGCACGTTCGGGATGTTCTCCGCGGTGATCGGCGGGTAGTGGATCGGACGCAGGATCGAGTTGCCGTTGTTGGTCTTGTCGGCGAAGAAATCCTCCGGCAGGCCAATGTGCAGGGCCAGCGCCGACAGGACGCGCGAACCCAGCTTGTCCAGCGCCTGGTAGATGGCGTAGCCGCGTTCACGGAAGTCCGGGACCTCGCTCGGCCACAGGTTCGGGGCCATCACGTCACGGTACTTGGAGTCGTCCGGGATCTCACGACCGATGTGCCAGAACTCCTTCAGATCGAAGTGCTGCGAACCCTTGGCGGTCTCCACGCCGAAGGCGGTGTAGCCGCGCGCGCCGCCGCTGCCGGGCACGTGGTACTGGCGCTTGGTCTCTTCCGGCAACGCGAAGAAGGCCTTGAAGACCTCATACGCGGCGTCGATGTCGGCCTGCGGAATGCCGTGGTTGCGGATGCCAGCAAAGCCCCATTCGCGGTAGGCCGCACCCAGCTCGGCCACGAACGCGTCGCGGTCGGTGTCAAAACGGGTGATATCGAGGGTGGGGATCTGGCTCACAGCGATTCCTGCTTGTTCATGGTGGTCGGTGGGCCAGCTGTGGCCCGGCTGAACATTGTGCCAGAACGGGCCAACCCCGCCACCGATACATTGATACAAACCGATACAATGCGCGCGCCCAGACGGCCAGAACGGGCTAACGGCGACGCTCACGCGCCGCCCCCCTTTACTCCCAGCGTCGCCCGGTCCGCCTCATGGATGCCCTGCCCTCCCCTCATCGCCGACGGCGTTGCGCTGGCTCACGCCGGCAGGGCCCAGCGTGTGGCCAATGGACCCGCATGACCCTCCACCCATGGCACCGCACAGCGCATGGGATGCGCTGGCGCGATCCCGCAGGCAATGACGATGGCCGCCCGCGCATGCCACGGGCGCTTTTCCACACATGGACTGTCCACCGATGAACGTGCCACTGAAAATTCTCCATACCGAGGCTGCCAAGGGATTTGGCGGGCAGGAGATCTACATCTATCGCCACATGCTGGCCATGCGCGAGCGCGGCCATGACGTCTCCCTGCTCTGCCAGCCCGGCGCCCGCCTGGGCGAGATGGCGCGCGAAGCCGGCTTCACCGTCCACGCGCTGAAAATGGGCGGCCTGCTGCGCATGCTGCGGGGGATCTGGTCAGTCTCGCGCCTGGTGCGCCGCCAAGGCTACGACGTGGTCAACACCACCAGCCGCCGCGACAGCCTGATCGCCGCTGCCGGCGCACGCCTGGGCGGCACGCCACTGGTGGTGCGCTCGCGCCACCTGATGAGTCCGATCAACTCGCTGCTGACCTACACCGGCCTGCCCCACCGGGTGATGACGGTGAGCAGTTTCGTGAAGAAGCTGATGGTCAGCCGCGGCATCGAGGACGCGCACGTCGGCATCGTCCCGCCGATCGCAGTACCGCCGCAGTGGTCGCAGATCGCCAAGCGCGACCCGTGGCAGTGCCTGCAGGACACCCGCGCGGACGTGCGCGCGGAGCTGGGCTTCAACGACGAACAGATCGTGGTCGGCTGCGTCGCGGTGCTGCGCGAGCCCAAGGGCCACCTGGAACTGCTGCAGGCCATGGCGCCGCTGTGCCGCGCCGATGCGCGCGTGCAGCTGGTGATCGTCGGCGACGGCCAGCCGGTGATGGACCGCCTGATCGCCCTGCGCGAGCAGCTCGGCATCGCCGCCCAGGTGCACTTGCTGGGCTACCGCCAGGGCGCTTGCCGGCTGATGACCGGTTTCGATATCTTCGCTCTCGCTACCCACAAGGAGGCAGCCGGCACGGTGTTTCTCGAAGCTGCGTACGTCGGCGTGCCGATCGTCGCCACGCGCGTGGGCGGCGTGCCGGAGATGGTGGTGGAAGGCAGCAACGCCCTGCTCGCACCGCTGGGCGATCAGGCTGCGTTGACCAACGCACTGCGCACCCTGATCGAGCAGCCCGACCGCCGCCAGCAGATGGGCCTGGCGGGCTGGGAGTGGATGCGCAGCGCCCACCGTTTCACCCCGACCGGTCACACTGAAGCGACCGAACACTATTACCACCAGTGGTTGAAGGAACTGGGCCATGGCCAACGCTAGATCCGTCCCGGTGCTGATGCACCACCATGTCTCCCCCTCTCCGGGGATGATCACGGTGTCGCCGGAGAACTTCGAAAGCCAGATCGCCTGGCTGGCGGCCAACGGCTGGACCTCGCTGACGCTGGACCAGTACGCAGGCTTCCTCGCTGGCAAGCCGACCCCCGCCAAGTCGATCGTGATCACCTTCGATGACGGCTACCTGGACAACTGGGTGTACGCGCACCCGATCCTGGCCAAGTACGGCATGCACGCGGTCGTGTTCGTGGTCACCGGCTGGATGGGCGAAGGCGATGTCCGCCCGCATGCCGGCCAGGCCGGCGCCACCCTGCCCGCAACGCCGGACCATCGCGGCTGCGAGGCGGCGATCCTGCGCGAGAACCGCCCGGACGAGGTGATGATGCGCTGGAGCGAAGCGCGCGCGATGATCGCCGCCGGCACGTTCGAGGTGCACTGCCATACCCACACGCACACGCGCTGGCTCAAGCAGGATATCTCCCGCGAGCACAAGCGCCAAGGCATCAGCGGCGACCTCTCGGTGGCACGCGAAGTGCTGCAGCAGCAGCTGGGAACGGTCTCGGACACGCTGTGCTGGCCGTACGGCGATTTCGACGAGGACTACGTGCAGATCGCACGGGCGCAGGGCTTCAACTACCTGCATACCACGCATCCGTTCGGCCGCAACGTGGTCGGCGGCGATCCGGGGCACATCTATCGGTTCGCGATCCGCAACCGGCCGGCGAGCTGGCTGCGCAAGCGCATCGCCTACAGTTACCACCCGTTGATCGCACCCCTGTTCAATCGCTTCAAGGCGAAGAAGAAGAAGATGGTGGCGGGGCCGTAACGCACCACGCCGCTGCAACGAAAACGCCCCGGTCTCCCGGGGCGTTTTCAGTTTCCGGCATCCCTGCCCGGCTCAGGCCGCGGCAGCTGCCTTCACCGCTGCCGAGAGGCTGTCCAGCGTGGACTGCATCAGCTCGGCGCTGTCGGCCTCGACGGTGACGCGCACCACCGGCTCGGTGCCCGAGGGGCGCAGGAACGCACGCCCACGCCCTTTCACTGCCTGCTGCGCAGCCGCCAGCGCGGCCTGCACGCTCTCGGCCTGCACGGTCGCCTTGGCCGCGCCCTGCAGACGCACGTTGACGGTCTTCTGCGGCACCTTGTTGAGCACCGACAGCGCCTGGCGCAGCGAGGTCCCGTCACGGCGCAGCACTTCCAGCACCTGCAGCGCGCTGACGATCGCATCACCGGTGGTGGCGCGATCCAGGCACAACAGGTGACCGGAGGCTTCGCCGCCGAGCACGCCATTGTTTTCCACCAGGGCCTGATGCACGTAGCGGTCGCCGACGTTGCTGCGCTGGAACGGGATGTTCAGCCGTTCCAGTGCCTGCTCCAGGCCGAAGTTGGTCATCAGCGTACCGACCACCGGACCATGCAGGCGCCCACTGCGCTGCCAGGCCTGGGCCAGCACGAACAGCAGATCATCGCCATCGACCGGATTGCCCTGGTCATCGGCCATCAGCACGCGGTCGCCGTCGCCGTCGAAGGCGATACCGAAATCGGCCCCAACCTCACGCACTTTCGCAGCGAGATTGTCGATGTGCATCGAGCCGACGCCATCGTTGATGTTCAGGCCGTTGGGCGCATCGCCGATGCTGATCACCTCCGCGCCCATCTCGCGGAACAGCAGCGGGGCGACGTGGTACGTAGCACCGTGCGCGCAGTCGAGCACGATCTTCAGCCCGCGCAGATCGAACCCGCGCGGCACGCTGGCCTTGCAGAATTCGATATAGCGGCCAACCGCATCGCGGGCACGCATGGCCTTGCCCAGCCGCTCGGACTCGACCGTGGTGAACGGCGCATCGAGCGCGGCTTCCAGCGCCAGCTCGGTGGCGTCATCGAGCTTCTCGCCATCGGCGGAGAAGAACTTGATGCCGTTGTCGTAGTGCGGGTTGTGCGAGGCGCTGATGACGATACCCGCATCCGCACCGAGGGTGCGGGTGAGGAAGGCTACCGCCGGCGTCGGCATCGGGCCGAGCAGCTGCACATCGGCGCCGGCGGCGACCAGCCCGGCTTCCAATGCGGCTTCGAACATGTAGCCGGAGATACGGGTGTCCTTGCCGATCACCACCACCGGGCGGTGCCCGTTGCGCTCGGTCAGCGCACGCCCGAGCGCATTGCCCAGGCGCAGCACGAAATCGGCGGAGATGACGCCCTCACCGACCTTGCCGCGGATGCCGTCGGTGCCGAAATACTTGCGCGACGCCATCAGGCCGCCGCATCCGGTGCGGGTGCGGGCTGACGCGCCAGCATGGCCAGGATCTCCGACAGGCGGTCACGCATCTCGCGGCGGTCGCAGATCTGATCGATCGCACCGTGCTCGAGCAGGAACTCCGAGCGCTGGAAGCCTTCCGGCAGCTTTTCGCGCACGGTCTGCTCGATCACGCGCGGGCCGGCGAAACCGATCAGTGCCTGCGGCTCGGCGATGTTGATATCACCCAGCATCGCGAACGAGGCCGACACGCCACCGGTGGTCGGATGGGTCAGCACCGAGATGTACGGCAGGCCGGCATCGCGCAGGCGACCCAGCGCGGCCGAGGTCTTGGCCATCTGCATCAGCGAGAACAGGCCTTCCTGCATGCGCGCGCCGCCACTGGCGGAGAAGCACACGTAGGGCGCGCCGATCTCCAGCGCCTTTTCCGCAGCCAGCGAGAAACGCTCACCGACCACCGAGCCCATCGAGCCGCCCATGAAGGCGAAATCGAAGGCCGAGGCAACCAGCGGGCGGCCCTTCATCAGGCCCTGCATGGCGATCAGTGCGTCGTACTCGCCGGTGTTCTTCTGCGAGGCCTTGATGCGCTCGCTGTACTTTTTCTGGTCCTTGAACTTGAGCAGGTCCGTCGGCCCCAGGCGCGCACCGATCTCGGTGGTGCTGTCCGCATCGAACAGCGCGGCCAGGCGCGCACGCGCGCGGATGGCCATGTGATGGCCACACTTGGGGCAGACTTCCAGGTTCTCTTCCAGCTCAGGACGGTAGAGCGCGCTGCCGCAGCTGCTGCACTTCTCCCACAGGCCCTCGGGGACGCTGCGCTTCTTGCTGGGAACGTTGTCGGTGCGGATGCCAGACGGCATCAACTTGCTGAGCCAACTCATGCGGGATGCTACTTCCGTTCAGGGCGGCCCGGGGGCCGCAAAGGCGGACAGTCTAGCTCACCGTTTCCATGCTCGGGCACCCCCCGGCGGTTGCCGGGGGGCTGACGTAAACCATTCTGGTACGTACGTTTACGTGCTTCAGGCGGCGTCGAGGGCACGTCGCAGCGGCGTGAGGAATGCCTGCGCGGTTGCTGCCGCAGCCGTGGCGTCGGGCGCCTCACCCAGTGCAGCCACCAGCGCACTGCCTACCACCACGCCATCGGCCTCCACGGCCATGGCCGCGGCACTGGCCGCATCCTTGATCCCGAAGCCGGCCACCACCGGCACGCTGGAGCGGCGGCGCAGGTCGCGCAGGCGGGCACTGGCCGCACTGCTGTCCAGGCGTTCGGACGCGCCGGTCACGCCGGCGAAGCTGACGTAATACAGGTAGCCCTGGGCCATCGCGGACAGCGTATCCAGGCGGGTATCGGCGGTCGTCGGCGAAGCCAGCAGGATCAGCGCCAGGCCGGCCGCGGTGAAGATCTCGCGGGTTTCTGCCGCTTCTTCCGGCGGCAGATCGACCAGCAGGATGCCGTCCACGCCGGCGGCGATGGCGGACTGCGCGAAGCGGGCCGTGCCGTGGATCTCGACCGGGTTGAGGTAGCCCATCAGCACCACCGGGGTAGTGGCGTCGTCCTTGCGGAACGCGGCGACGGTCTCCAGCACATAGCGCAACCCTGCCCCACGGGCCAGCGCACGCTCGGAGCTGCGCTGGATGGTCGGGCCGTCGGCCATCGGGTCGGAGAACGGCACCCCGAGCTCGATCACGTCCGCACCGGCGGCGGCCAGTGCATGCATCACCGGCACGGTAGCCTCCAGGCCTGGATCGCCGGCGGTGATGAAGGGGATCAGCGCCTTGCGGCGCTCATCGCGCAGGCGGGCAAAACAGGCATCGATACGGTCCACGGACATCTCAGGCACATCCTTCAATCAGTTCAACGGCGCCACTGGCGCCCCAGTACAGCTTCGATATCACCCCGTCGAAGATCTCCAGCCGGATCGCCAGATCCGAACCGGGGTCCTGCCAGGTCAGGTACTCGCCCGTTTCCGGGTCATAGGCATGCGGTGCGCGCGTACTGCCGGGCGGCAGACGCTTGAGCGCTTCATCCAGCGTCATGCCCAGGCGCAGCCCGAACGGCCCCGGCTGGGTGATGGCCTCGTAGGATTCCTCGATCGGGGCCAGCTCGAAGCGCTGCACGTGGTCATCCTCGACCATCATCGAGACGCCTTCGGGCAGGTTGCCACGCTCGTAGTACTCGCAGGCGCCGCTGGGCTCGCCTTCGCTCAGGCCGGCCGAATGCCACGGGCCATCGGCGGCGAGCTCGGTGAAGCGCTGCCCGATCACCACATCGCCGGCATGATCCAGCGCGACCGAGACTACCGACGGCGCAGCGTCATCCACAACGGGCGCATCGGCAGCCTTGGGCGGTTCCGGCGCGTCCTCGATCGGGCGGTTGGCAATGTCATCGTCATTGCTCGCCAGCTGCCGCGCCGGCGCCACCGCGCCCACAGGCGCGGCAGGGGCCGGCAACACCGGCGGATCCGGCGGCGCGCAGCCGGTCAGGCCGACCACCATCAGCAGCGCACTTCCCTGGCGCAGCAGCGGATTCACAGAACGAGACCCTCGCGGGCAGCGATGGTGTGCACGTCTTTGTCGCCACGGCCGGACAGGTTGCACAGCACCAGCTTGTCGCGCGGCAGATCGCGCGCGATCTTGATCGCCTGGGCCACCGCATGGCTGGATTCCAGCGCGGCCAGGATGCCTTCGCTGTGGGCCAACTGGTGGAACGCAGCCAGCGCTTCGTCATCGGTGATACCGACATACTCGGCGCGGCCGGCATCGGCCAGGAACGCATGCTCCGGGCCGACGCCCGGATAATCCAGGCCGGCCGAGACCGAATGGGTTTCGGTGATCTGGCCGTCATCGTCGCAGATCACATAGGTGCGGTTGCCGTGCAGCACACCCGGGCGACCGGCCGCGATGGAGGCAGCATGGCGCCCGGTCTCGATGCCGTCGCCAGCGGCTTCGGCGCCGACGATGCGCACGTCGCGGTCGTTGAGGAAGGCATGGAACAGGCCGATTGCGTTGCTGCCACCACCGACGCAGGCGGTGATCGCATCGGGCAGGCGGCCGTAGTCGGTCAGCATCTGCGCGCGCGCTTCACGGCCGACGATCGCGTTGAAGTCACGCACCATGCGCGGGTACGGGTCCGGGCCGGCGACGGTGCCGATGATGTAGAAGGTGTCGCGCACGTTGGTGACCCAGTCGCGCATCGCTTCGTTGAGTGCATCCTTGAGCGTGGCCGAGCCGGAGGTGACCGGCACCACCGTCGCCCCGAGCAGCTTCATGCGGTAGACGTTGATCTTCTGCCGTTCGATGTCGGTGGCACCCATGTACACCACGCATTCCAGGCCCAGCCGGGCGGCCACGGTGGCACTGGCCACGCCGTGCTGGCCGGCGCCGGTCTCGGCGATGATGCGCGTCTTGCCCATCCGCGCGGCGAGCAACGCCTGGCCGATGGTGTTGTTGATCTTGTGCGCGCCGGTGTGGTTCAGGTCCTCGCGCTTGAGCAGGATCTGCGCGCCGCCGACCTGCTGGCTGAGGCGCTCGGCGTGATAGATCGGGCTGGGACGGCCCACATAGTGGGTCAGGTCCTTGTCGTAGGCGGCGATGAAGGCCGGATCGCGACGCGCTTGGTCATAGGCGGCCGCCAGCTCCTGCAACGGTCCGATCAGGGTCTCGGCGACGAAACTCCCGCCATAGCGGCCGAAATGGCCGTTGGCATCGGGGTAGGCGTGGAAATCGACGATGGGGGAGACGGGGGAAGCAGACATAGCGCGACAGCCGGTGGAGACAGGCTGCCAATTTAACGCACCTGTCATGACAGGAATATCGATAATATCTGCCACGACCTGTCAGGAAAACTCACATGACCGACGGACCGTTGCCCCCGCTCAATGCCCTGCGCAGCTTTGAAGCGGCCGCGCGGCTGGGCGGGGTTGGCCGTGCCGCCGAGGCACTGCATGTCACCCATGGCGCGATCAGCCGCCAACTGCGCCTGCTGGAGGAACACCTCGGCGTCGTGTTGTTCCAGCGCGAAGGGCGTGGGCTGCGCCTGACCCGCGCCGGCGAGGATCTGCAGGCCGCCTGCGAAGGTGCCTTCGAGCAGATCCGCGAGGCGGTGGTGGCGCTCAAGCGCCAGCAGCGGCCCGAAGCGCTGGTGCTCGGCTGCAGCGGCAGCATCCTGGCGCGCTGGATGATTCCCCGCCTGCAGGCGCTGCAGACCGCCCTGCCCCAGCTGCCGCTGCATTGGTCCGCCCAGGACGGGAGCTTCACCGCCGGGCAGCAGGGCCTGGATGCGGTCCTGCTGCTCGCCCAGCCGCCGTGGCCACGCGGTTGGCAGGTGCGCGAACTGGCGCCCGAGCGGGTGGGCGTGGTGGTGAGTCCGCAGCACCCGGCCGCGGCGCGGCTGGCGCATCAGCCGCCCGCCTCCTTGTTGGGCGAATCGCTGTTGCATACGACCTCACGCCCGCAGGCGTGGCCGGCCTGGGCCCTGTCGCATGGGCTGGAGCCGGCACAGCTGCAGCTGGGCAGTGGCTTCGAGCATCTGTATTACCTGCTGGAAGCGGCGGTCGCCGGACTGGGCGTGGCGATCGCGCCAGAACCGCTCGTGGCCGATGAGCTGGCCGCCGGCCGGCTGCTGGCACCCTGGGGATTCGGCGCGACCGGGGGGTTTTGGGCGCTGGCCACGCCGGAGGGGGCGGCGGATCCGCGGGTGGATGCGCTGGCCGGGTGGCTGCAGGAGCAGCTGAAGGGGTGAGTGCGCGGGTGTATCAGGCTGCCGGCCAACGGCCGGCACTACCGGGTGCTGGGTGCCAGGCCCAGGGTGGGCGGATCAATCCGCTTCGTGGCAATCGGCGCGGCGCACTTCTTCGACGAACTTGCGCATCTTGTAGCCGTCCTTGATGCCCGGTTCGGATTCGATGCCACTGGACACATCCACACCCCACGGCAGCGTGGCCACGATCGCGTCGAACACGTTGTCCGGGGTGATCCCGCCGGCCAGCAGGAAGGGCCGGTGCAGGCCGGTCGGCAGGCGGGTCCAGTCGAAGGCCACGCCCGTGCCACCGCCGCCACCGGGGGCGTGGCTGTCGAACAGGAAGCCGGCCGCGCTGGGGTAGCGCAACTGCAGCTGGCGGGCGTTGACCTCGTCCTTGCCCCCCATCGCCACGGCCTTCAGGTACGGCATGTTGAAGCTGCGGCAGAACGATTCGTCTTCGTCGCCGTGGAACTGCAGCAGGGTCGGCCGCACAGTGCGCAGCACTTCGCGCACCTCTTCCTTGGTGTTGTCGCGGAACAGGGCCACCACGTCCACCATCGGTGCGATCGCCTGGCGCATGGCGCGCGCCTCGGCCGGGGCGACCCGGCGCTTGCTCTCGCGGGCGAAGATGAAGCCGACGGCGTCCACGCCGAGCTCGCCGGCCAGGCGCACATCGCCGGCACGGGTCATGCCGCAGAACTTGATACGGGTGCGGTAGAAGGAGCGGCTCATAAGGTGACCTCGGCAGGCAGCTGCCAGTTGTCGGGGTACAGGGGACCAACGAAGACCAATCCCTGCGGCGGAGCGGTCGGGCCGGCCACGGTGCGGTCGCGCCCGGCCAGCAGTTGCCCCATCCACGCGACCGGCTGCTCACCACAACCGACCAGGATCAATGAACCGACGATATTGCGCACCATGTGATGAAGGAATGCATTGGCCTGAACGGCGACCTCCACGACCTCGCCCTGACGGGTCACCGAGAGCGACTGCATGTGCCGGCGCGCGTGCAGGGCCTCGCACTGCACGCTGCGGAAGGCGCTGAAGTCGTTCTCACCCAACAGGGCCTGCCCGGCCGCGTGCATCAGCTCGGCATCCAGCGGCCGGCGCTCCCAGCTCAGGGTCTGCCGATAGAGTGCCGGGCGGACCTGGCGGTTGAGCAGACGGTAGCGGTAGCGGCGCGCGCGCGCGGCGAAGCGCGCATGGAACTCGTCGGCCACCGGTACGCACCAGCGCACAGCGATGGAGCGCGGCAGGCGCGTGGTGGTGCCCAGCATCCAGCTGCGCGGATCACGCACGACATCGGTATCGAAATGCACGACCTGGCATTCACCGTGAACCCCGGCATCGGTACGCCCCGCACACACGACCTGGATCGGCGCATTGGCCACCGAGGACAGCGCATCCTGCAGGCTGGCCTGCACGCTTGGGCAGCCGCTCTCACCGAGCTGCTGCCAGCCTTTGAATTCGCTGCCGTCGTATTCCACGCCCAGTGCGTAGCGCATGGTGAACCTCAATGGTTTGGGGGGGCCGGCGCAGGCGCCGGGTAGTGCATCAGACGGCGTCGCGCTCGGACCATACGGCCAGCTCGTTGCCGCCGGGCTCCACGAACTGGAAGCGGCTGCCACCGGGGAAGGCGAACACCGGTTTGATGATCTGCCCGCCCTGGGCCAGCACGGCCTCGAGCATGGGCTGCAGATCATCGGCGTAGATCACCAGCAATGGCGCGCCGCCAGCGGAGGCCGTCTGCGGCTCAGCGCGGAAGAAGCCGCCCTGGAAACGGCCATCGTCGAAGGCGGTGTAGTCCGGGCCGTAATCCACGAACGACCAGCCGAACACCTGCTCGAAGAAGTGGCGGCTGGCGGCGGGATCGCGCGAGGCGAACTCGACATAGTCCAGGCGCCGTTCGCGGGCGGCCAGCGGGCGGGCGTCGCTCATCCCAGTCGCGCCAGCAGTTCGCGCGCCTCGGCCTGGCTGTGCGGGTCGGCGCCGACGGCCACTTCGTGCAGCAGGGTCCGCGCGGTCTCGGCATCGCCGAGGTCCAGGTAGGCGATGGCCAGTTCCAGTCGATCACGACCGGGGCTGCCGATGGGCGCGGTGGGCGCGTTGTCGGCGACCGAGTCGGCACTATCGAGGGTGACGTCATGGCCGGCAGTCACCGGCTCAGCGTCGGCCGCGAGGGTGTCATCGCTTTCGACTGCTGGACGTTCGGCAGTGGCCGTTTCATCGGGGAATTCGAACACGCCGCGGAACGACGGCTGCGCGGCAGCTTCCAGCGCATGCGCTGGCGGCTCGATCAGCGGCGTCGGCTCGCGGAACAGCGCATCGTCTACGTTCACATGCTGAGCGTCGGCCTCGATGCTGTACGCAGACGCCGCCGTCGCCTCTGCCTCGGGCAACACCGGCGCTTCGTCCGTCGCGGTAGCACTCCAGCGAGGATCGTCGAGGGCATCGTGCGGCTCGGCGTCGTGCGGGGAAGGCGCGAGCGGGAAGACCGGCTCGCGGCGCAGCCCGGCGTAGACGTCGGCCTCTGCAATGGTCTCTTCGTCGGGCACGCGCTGCGCGTCCTCCTGCTGCGCGGCCAGTTCGTCCACATAGTCGGCTGCGGGGACGGCCGCGGCCAATGCCGCGCCATCGAGCCCATCGCGCGACAGCGGCGGCAGCGGCGATGGCTTGCGGCGGCGTACCAGCGCCCATCCACCGACCACCAGCAGCAGCACGACCAGGCCCAACCAGTACCAGCCACCGCCGGCGCTGTCACGCGTGCCGGGTGCCTGCTCCAGGCGCTGTTGCGCAGCGGCCAGATCGTTGTCCTTCATCGTGATCAGGGATTGCTGCTGGGCCTTGAGCTTTTCCAGCTCGGCCACGCGTTCGCGCAGTTCCTGGATCTCGGCATCGCGCGTGGCGACGTCTTCCTTGGCCTGTCGCAGTTGTTCGTTACCCAGCATGTCGCCCTCGGTGCCGGCAGCGGTGCCGGTGGTTGTGCCTGCGGTGGTGCCGGCGGCGGCGACGGCCGGCGCGATTTCCAGGCGTGCGCCCTGGCCAGCAGCGGTCGGTGCGGCCGGGGCCGGAGACGGCGCGGCGGCCCCCCCGCTGTCGGCGGGCTGCGGGATCGCCGCGCGCGACTGCCGCCATTGCGCGGTGTGCTCGCGCACAATCGCCGCAGCCTGTTGTGCATCGATCTGGGCAAGCCCATCGGCGCCCGGCGTGCGCAGCACCGCACCCTGCTTGAGCAGGTTCACGTTGCCACGGATGAAGGCCTCGGGGTTGGCCCGCAGCAGCGCGATCATCGCCTGGTCGCGGTTGATGCCCTGCTCGCGCGCCAGCGGACCGGCGATCTGCGAGAGCGTCTGTCCGCGCTGGACGGTGACGCTACCATCGGCGGCGACGGGCGCGGCCGGGGCGGCCTGTGCAGCCCTCGGCGCGGCCGGCCGGGGTGCGGCGGCGGGTTCAGCACGGCGCGGCGGCGCAGCGACGGCTGCCGCCTCCGGCGCAGGCTCACGGATGATGGCGTTGGACATCGCGCCCGCCGGGGCGACGATCTCCGGCTCGGCCACGGCGGCGGCGCTGTTGGGCGCATCCACCAGGGCGGAATACTCACGGACCAGACGGCCCTGCCCCCAATAAGCTTCGATCAGGAAATTCAACGCGGGCGTCGCCACGGGCGCATGACTGCTGACGCGCACCACGGCGCGGCCCTGCGCATTGCGGGTCAACTCAAACTGCAGCTCGCTGACCAGTCCGGACGGCGGTTCCAGCCCGACCCGGGCGAAGGTCGCTGGCGAGGCCAGCGCAACGCGGAGGTTTTCCAGCTCGGACGGATCGGCGGAAATGACCGGGATTTCGGCCAGCAAGGGTTGGCCCGGTTTGGACAGCACCCGGATATCGCCCAGGCCCAGGGCCATGGCGGAACTGCTGGCCAGGGCCAGCAGCAGCGTCGACACATACTTGAGCGGACGCACTGCGCCCGGAGCCCGGTTCTTCATGGCGGCCAATATAACGGCTCCCCCCGTGATCGGCGATGTTTCAATGCGGGCGGTCGGCGGCATCCCCATGCCGCCGACCACGACGCGATCAGCCTTCGGCGGCGACCAGTTCGGCCAGCTGCACGGCATTGAGGGCAGCGCCCTTGCGGATGTTGTCCGAGACGATCCACAGGTTCAGGCCACGCGGGTGCGACAGATCCTCACGGATGCGGCCGACGTACACCGCATCGGTGCCCGACGCGTGAGTGACCGGGGTCGGATAACCACCCGCTTCATGCTTGTCGACCACCTCCACGCCCGGCGAACGTGACAACAGCTCACGCGCGGCATCCGGGGTGACCTTGTCGCGGGTTTCGATGGTGACCGCTTCGGAGTGGCCATAGAACACCGGCACGCGCACGGCGGTCGGGTTCACCAGGATGCTGTCATCGCCGAGGATCTTGCGGGTTTCCCAGACCAGCTTCATTTCTTCCTTGGTGAAGCCGTTGTCCTGGAAATCATCGATGTGCGGGATCAGGTTGAACGCGATCTGCACCGGGAAGCGCTGCGGGTCGATTTCCTGGAAGCTGAGCAACTGGCCGGTCTGCTTGCCGAGTTCTTCCAGCGCCGAGCGACCGCCGCCGGACACCGACTGGTAGGTGGCCACATTGATGCGCTCGATGCCATACTGGCGGTGCAGCGGCGCCAGTGCGACCAGCATCTGCATGGTCGAGCAGTTCGGGTTGGCGATGATGCCGCGCGGGCGGTTCTTCAGCGCTTCCGGGTTCACTTCGGAGACGACCAGCGGCACGTCATCGTCGTAACGGAAGGCCGAAGAGTTGTCGATCACCACCGCACCGGCGGCGGCGAACTTGGGGCCGAACTCCTTGGAGACGCTGCCACCGGCGGAGAACAGCGCGATGTCCACGCCGTTCGGATCGAAGGTGCTCAGGTCCTGGACCTTGATCTTCTCACCCTGGTACTCGATCTCGCCACCGGCCGAACGCGAGGACGCGAGCAGGCTCAGCGTGGCGATCGGGAAGTTGCGCTCAGCCAGGATGGCCAGCATGGTTTCGCCGACAGCACCGGTGGCACCGACGACGGCGAGGTGGAAACGACGATCTGGATTGCTCATGAAAACCTCTGTTGGGTGTACCGACCCGTGGCCGATACGTAACGTGCGTTGGGGATGTGTACCGACCAACGATCGGTACCTGCCGTGCCTTGGAGATATGTGCCGACCATCGGTCGGTACCTACCGGTTCGGGAACCTCGCCTGTTGGCCAGCGCGGTTCCCTATCGTTTTGCGTCGTCGATTTTTTTGCCGCCCACGGTCGCGCCGCCGGTTTTCACGGCAGCGACAGCGTCGGCGTTGATCGCGCTCGGCGGGTGGCCGGCATCCGGGCCCTGCCCCAGTGCGGCGGTCAGGTTGTCCACGGCCAGCTGCACCATCGCCCGGCGGGTGGCCTGGCTGGCGCTGCCGATATGCGGGGTCAGCACGATGTTGTGCAGGGCGAGCAGTTCCGGGCGCACCGTCGGTTCGCCTTCGAACACATCCAGCCCGGCGGCGGCCAGGCGCCCGTTGGCCAGTGCATCGGCGAGCGCCAGCTCATCCACGATGCCGCCGCGGGCGATGTTGATCAGCGTGGCGGTCGGCTTCATCTTTGCCAGCGCATCGGCACCGATGATGTGGTGCGAGGCGGCGTTGTACGGCAGCACGAGCACGAGGTGATCGGCCTGCGCCAGCAGCGTATCCAGGCCCACGTACTGCGCGCCGACCTGGGCCTCGGTGGCCTCGGGCAGCCGCGAACGGTTGTGGTACAGCACGCGCATGCCGAAGCCGTGCGCACCGCGACGGGCAATGCCCTGGCCGATGCGGCCCATGCCGAGGATGCCCAGCGTGCTGCCGTGGATGTCCGCACCGAGCATGGTCTGGAACGACCACTGCCCCCACTGCCCGTCACGCAGCCAGCGCTCGGATTCGGTGATGCGGCGGGCGGTGGCCATCAGCAGCGCAAAGCCGAGATCGGCCGTGGTTTCGGTCAGGACATCCGGGGTGTTGCTGGCCAGGATGCCGGCGGCGCTGAGCGCGTCGATATCCAGGTTGTTGTAGCCCACACCGACGTTGGCGATCGCGCGCAGCTGGGGCGCGTTGGCGATCTCGGCTGCACCGATGCGTTCGTTGAGGGTGATCAGCGCGCCGTCGACGTGGGCCAGCTGTTCGGCCAGTATCTGCGGCGTATAGCGGGTGACGTCGCCGGTCATGGTCAGGTCGAAATGCTGCCCGAGCTGTTCGACGACATCGTCGAACAGGGGCTGGCTGACCCAGACCTTGGGGCGCCGATCAGCCATCGATCGTGCCCGGGATGCGCGGGGTGATCTGGCCGACATCACCGCACTGGGCGCGGTGGCGCAGCGCCTGGTCCATCAGCACCAGGGCCATCATCGCCTCGGCGATCGGGGTGGCACGGATGCCCACGCACGGATCGTGACGGCCGGTGGTGATCACCTCGACCGAGGTACCGGTGGCGTCCACCGTGGCACCGGGCAGGCGCAGGCTGGAGGTCGGCTTGAGCACGATCGAGGCAGTGACCTGCTGGCCGGTGGAGATGCCACCGAGGATGCCGCCGGCATGGTTGCTGGCAAACCCCTGCGGGGTGAGCAGGTCACGGTGTTCGGTGCCCTTCTGCGCGGCACTGGCAAAGCCATCGCCGATCTCCACGCCCTTCACCGCGTTGATGCTCATCAGCGCGGCCGCCAGATCGCCATCGAGCTTGCCGTAGATCGGCTCGCCCCAGCCCGGCGGTACGCCGTCAGCCACCACGTTGACGCGCGCACCGACCGAATCACCGGACTTGCGCAGCGCATCCATGTAGCTCTCCAGCGCAGGCACCTGATCGGCGACCGGCCAGAAGAACGGATTGTCTTCCACCGCCGACCAGTCGAACCCGGTCGGGATGATCTCGCCCAGCTGCGAGAGATAACCACGCACGGTGACGCCATGCCGCTGCAGCAGCCACTTCTTGGCGATGACACCGGCGGCGACGCGCATGGTGGTTTCGCGCGCGGAAGAACGACCACCCCCGCGCGGATCGCGGATGCCGTACTTCTGCCAGTAGCTGTAGTCGGCATGGCCCGGGCGGAACTGCTGGGCAATGTTGGTGTAATCCTTGCTGCGCTGATCCGTGTTGCGGATCAGCAGCCCGATCGGGGTGCCGGTGGTGCGGCCCTCGTACACCCCGGAGAGGATCTCGATCTCATCCGCTTCACGCCGCGCGGAGGTGTGCCGGCTCTTGCCGGTGGCCCGCCGCTGCAGATCATGGGCGAATTCGTCGGCGCTGATCTCCAGCCCCGGCGGACAGCCGTCCACCACGCAGCCGATCGCCGGACCGTGCGATTCGCCGAAGGTGGTAACGGTCAGCAGTTTGCCGAAGCTGTTGGAACTCACGGCCGCTGCGCTGCCAGTTCGGTGATGCGGGCGCTGTGCGCGATCAGTTCGCGGCACTCCACGGCGAAGATGCCCATCTGGCCGACCTTGAACTCGACCCAGCGGAAATCCACTTCGGGCAGCAGCTTGTACAGGTGCTGCTCGGACTCGCCCACTTCACAGATCAGCAGACCATCCTCGCTCAGGTGCAGCGGGGCGTCGCGCAGGATCTTCAGCACCAGGTCCAGGCCGTCGTGCCCGGCACGCAGGCCCATTTCCGGCTCGTAGGCGTATTCCTGCGGCAGGGCATCGGTCTCGTCGTTGGTGACGTACGGGGGATTGGTGACGATCAGGTCGTAGTGACGGCCGGTCAGGCCGTTGAACAGGTCGGACTTGAGCAGGGTGACGTTCTGCGTCTGCAGACGTTCCTTGTTCTCTTCGGCCAGCGAGAGTGCTTCGTCGCTGAGGTCGACGCCATCCACTTCCCAGTTGGGGTAGTAGTGGCCCATGGCGATGGCGATGCAGCCCGAGCCGGTGCACAGGTCGAGGGCGCGATGGACATCGCGGCCGGCCAGCCACGGCTCGAAGCCGCACTCGATCAGTTCGGCGATCGGGGAGCGCGGCACCAGGGCGCGGGTGTCGCTCTTGAAGCTCAGGCCGGCGAACCAGGCCTCACCGGTGAGGTAGGCAGCCGGGATGCGCTCGTCGATGCGGCGCTGGAACAGGTCCAGCACGCGGACCTTTTCGTCCTGCAGCAGGCGCGCCTGGCCGTAGGCGGGGCCGAGGTCATGCGGGAGGTGCAGGCTGTGCAGGACCAGCTGGGTGGCTTCGTCCAGGGCGTTGTCGTAGCTGTGCCCGAAGGTCAGCCCGGCGGCGTTGAAACGGCTGGTGCCGTAGCGGATCAGGTCGATGATCGTGTGGAGTTCGGCGGCCGTTTCGGCGGTCATGGCGGGGCAACAGGCAATGTGGCCCCCGATTATAGGCGCTGGGGCGGGCCGGGGCATCCGTTGCAGTCGAAACGAGCCGGAGCCGGAGCCGGAGCCGGAGCCAGGGCCACGGCCACGGCCACGGCGAGGATCAAGACAGAAGCCAATGCGGCGGTTGCCAGTCCGTGGGCTGGCGTGGCGGGGGTGGGAGGGCGGGACACGCCGTAAACCCATCCCTGGGGGCTCGACAAGCGGCATCCATGCCGCTTGACGGTCCCGCCCTCCCACCCCCACCACGCCGTTGACAGTGGGTTGGTTCTTTCGGGAACAGCCAAGGCCAAGGCGGGGTGCGCACGAATTACGCATCGAAGGCGGTTTTTGTAGTGCCGAGCCATGCTCGGCATTTCGCCAACAGCAATCCGTGCCCTGCCCCAGACGCTCAGGTTTCGATGCTCGGCTGTGCACTTGGCACTGCTTACCCACCCGTGCCGACGCCCCTCCCGACAATCCGGCGTGGCTGCCTCTATCATGGTGGCCACTTCCGGGACGGGGCCCTTATGTTCAATCGCAATGTCGGCATCATCCTGCTGATCGCCCTCGCCGCCGGGCTGGGACTGGTCGTGGCGCAGAAGGTCTTCGCGCCCAAGCCGGGCGGTGACCGCCCCGCCACCGAGTCGATCACCTTCTATCCGCAGCCGCGCCCGCTGCCCGATTTCAACCTGGGCCAGTCCGACGGCACCCGGCTGATCCCGGGCGAGCTGAAGGGCCACTGGACCCTGGTGTTCCTGGGCTTCACCTTCTGCCCGGATGTGTGCCCGACCACGCTGGCCGATCTGGCCCAGGCCCAGAAGCAGTGGGAAGCCCTGCCCGAGACGCTGCGCCCGCGGCTGGTCTTCATTTCGGTCGATCCCGAGCGCGATACGCCGGCACGGCTGGGCGAGTACGTGCATGCGTTCCATAAGGACACGCTGGCCGCGACGGCCGATGTGCCCTCGCTGGAGCGTTTCGCCACCTCGCTGGGCTTCGTGTTCCAGAAGGTGCCGGGCAAGCACTTCGATGAGAATCCCGAGGATTACACCCTCGAACACTCGGCCAGCCTGGCCGTGCTGGATCCGGAAGGCCGCTTGGCCGGTCTGATCCGCCCTCCTTTCCAAGCGCAGGCCATCGCCCGCGACCTGCAACTGCTGACCGAGAAATCCGCCCCATGAGTTTGATGACCACGCTGAGCTACGCCCTGCCCCATCGCCTGCTGTCGTCCATGGCGCGCAGACTGGCGTACTCCAGCAACCCGCGGGTCTCGCGCTGGCTGATCGACACCGTAACCGCCAAGTTCGGCGTGAATCTGGCCGAAGCCGCCAATCCGGACCCGCGCAGCTACCCGACCTTCAACCAGTTCTTCACCCGGGCGTTGAAGCCGGGCGCGCGCGTGGCCGATGCCGATCCGCGCACGCTGGTGATGCCGGCCGATGGCCGGATCAGCCAGCTGGGCAAGATCGAGGATGGGCGCATCTTCCAGGCCAAGGGCCAGTCCTTCACCGCCGCCGAGCTGCTGGGCGATGCCAAGGATGCCGAGGTCTTCCACCACGGCCTGTTCGCCACGGTGTATCTGTCGCCGAAGGATTACCACCGCGTGCACATGCCGTGGACCGGCACGCTGCGCGAGACCGTGCACGTGCCGGGGCGGTTGTTCAGCGTCGGCCCGGCCGCGGTGAACAGGGTGCCGGGGCTGTTCGCCCGCAACGAACGCCTGGTGTGTCACTTCGATACGGACTTCGGCCCGATGGTCTCGGTGATGGTCGGCGCGCTGCTGGTCTCCGGCGTGGAGACGGTGTGGGGCGGCGAGGAGATTCCGGCCTACGGCGATACGATCACGCGCAAGGATTACCGTGGCAAGGGCATCACCCTGGAACGCTTCGCGGAGATGGCGCGCTTCAACTACGGCTCCACCGTGATCGTGCTGCTGCCGCCGGGGGTGGCCGAGTTCGCGCCGCACCTGGATGCCGAGCATGCGGTTCAGTTGGGGCAGGCACTGGCCACCCTGAAGTGACGGTGGTGCCGGCCGCTGGCCGGCATCGCAGGTATTCCGGGGAGCCGGCCAGCGGCCGGCACTACTGGTAGACCATGCGATCCGCACCAATGAAAACGCCCCGGTTTCCCGGGGCGTTTTTCGTTGTGTCCGGTTCGATCGGATCGCGCCGATCAGATCTCGACCGGGCCAACATCCATGCCGTCATAGTCTTCCACGCCGTTCGCTTCGGCCAGGGCCTGCAGCTCATGGTTGCGGGCATCCAGCGAGGCTTCGGTGTGCACCTCGGCGCGCTCCACGTGCAGCACGTGGTACGGGTCTTCGCCTTCTTCAAGGTCCGGCTCGAACACTTCCACCAGGGTGTAGCCCAGTTCGACCAGCTTCTCGCCCAGGCCGTGCAGCGGCTCCGGCGTGGTGTTGACGAAGAAGTAGCCCCACAGCATCGGGCCGTTGAGGTCCCAATCGGTGTTTTCACGGATGTTGGCGAACATCTCGTTGATTGCGGTGATATCCATCTGGGTGTCCTGTATGCGTGTTGCGGTGAGCGTCGGCACGTGGCCGAGGCTGCGATGGATGTGCTGGGCCGGGCGGCCACAGGCGTGATGCCGGCGAGCCTACCCGGTTATGGCTTACTTGTCGCAGCCCTGCAGCTTGATGCTCTGGCCCTGCTTGAGGGAATAGGCCGGCGCCTTGAGGCCGTTTGCCCGGGCCAGGGTCGGCACATCGCACTGGAACCTGGCGGCGATCTTGCCGAGGGTCTCGCCCTTGCCGACCTTGTAACTGCGGGCCGGCTTGGCCTTGGGCTTGGCGGCCGGGACGGCTACCGGCGCGGCCGGGGTCACCGCAGGCATGGCCTGCGGCTGGGCCACCGGGACCACGCTGCCCACCGCCACGTTGCCGGTGTAGCTGACCGCCGTAGGCCGCACGATCGCCGCATTGAGGTCGGCGGTGATGAGGGTGCGGGCCAGGTCGGCGCGCGGGCCGCTGACGCAGAACCGGTTGTACAGGCCGGCGATGCGGGTGGTCGCGTTGATGGTGGTGCCGGCCGGAATCCAGCCGTCGGCCTCATAGCGCGGGTTGAGGTTGCGCAGTGCACGCATGTAGCCGTCGCGGGTACCGCTGCTGCCCAGGCAGATGGTCAGCTCGTAGATCGTGGTCGACTTGGCCAGGCGGATCGTGGCCGGCTGCGCGCTGATCTTCGGGAACTCCACGCCGTACTGCTGCGGGTGCAGATAGATCCACGCCGCAGCGATCACCATCGGTACGTAGTCCTTGGTCTCGCCCGGGAACTGGTTGTAGACGCTGTCGGTCCAGAAGCCCTGCCCCGGGTACTGGCGGAACACGCGGATGGCGCGGCCTTCACCGCCGTTGTAACCGGCCAGCGACAGCTCGACGCTGTTGTTGAGCTCGCGCATGCGTTCGTTGAGGTAGGTCGCGCTGGCCTCGGCCGCGCTGCGGGCATCAAAGCGCGTATCAAAGCCGGTGCCGTCCGGGCCCAGCCCGAAGCGACGCCCGGTGGCGGGCATGAACTGCATCAGCCCGGCGGCGCCGGCACGCGAGGAGGCGTGCACGCGGCCGTTGGATTCCTTGGCCATGATCCCGAACAGCAGCGCTTCGGGCAGGCCGCGCTTTTCCCACTCCGGCCACATCACCGCACGCAGGTTCTGGTAGTTCTCGTAACTGGTGAGCAGCGCCGGGCGCATGTCGGTCAGCCAGCGGCGGATGCCGGCCTGCACGGCCGGGTTGTACTCGACCATGGTATCGAAGGCGTGCCGCTTGTCGTTGAGCAGCGCGGCAGCGCGGGCCGCTTCGGGCACATCGGCGGCCAGCGGGCCGACATGGTCCGGGTCGGCCTCCAGCAGGGTGCCGTCGGCGATGGCCGTGCCGTCCTCGCTGTCCTGCTGGCTGTCGGCGTTGCTCTTGAGCAGGCGCTTGTAAGTCGGCAGCAGGTTGCTGACCTGGCAGCCCTTCTGGGCCACACAGGCGCTGATCACATCCTCCATGTCCTCCAGCGCGGCGTCGGCCTCGTTGGTGCCCTTGGGGTCGGCATTGTTCACCAGCACCAGCGCCGCGTTGTAGCGCTTCTCGGCGGCTGTCATGCGCTGGTCGAGCGCCTCCACCTTGGCCTTGTCGCGGGCGGAGACGCGCTGGGCATGGGCCTCGGGGACGATCGACAGCATCGCGGCAACGGCCAACAGCGGCCAACCACGGACAAGCAAGACAGGAACGGGCATTTTTGGCACTGTGTGCGAACGATGGGGCAGAGTAGCCGCGCCGCTTGCATCGGGGCAACCCGTCTGCCGGCCGGCCAACGCCGACGTTTAGAATCCCGCCTATTCACACTGCGAGTTGACCATGGATCCGATTCTGCTCGGCAAAGGCATCACCGACGATATCCCCGTGACCCTGCTGCCGCGCCTGGGCAACCGCCATGGCCTGGTGGCCGGCGCGACCGGCACCGGCAAGACCGTCACCCTGATGACGCTGGCCGAGGGTTTCTCGCGGATCGGCGTGCCGGTGTTCCTGGCCGATGTGAAGGGTGACGTGTCCGGCCTGGCCGTACCCGGTACCGGGACCGAGGCGCTGCTGCAGCGCGCGACCGACCTCGGCGTGGCCGACTACGCGCCCGCTGCCAGCCCGACCGTGTTCTGGGACCTGTACGGCAAGCTCGGCCACCCGGTGCGCACCACGGTCAGTGAAATGGGCCCGACCCTGCTCGCGCGCATCCTGGAACTCAACGATACCCAGGCCGGCGTGCTGGACATCGTGTTCAAGCTCGCTGACGACCGCGGCCTGCTGCTGCTCGACCTGGATGATCTGCGCGCCCTGCTCGGCCTGGTCGCCGAGGAGCGCAAGGACATCTCCACCGAATACGGCCTGGTCAGCGCGCAGACCGTGGCGGCGATCCAGCGCTCGCTGCTGCGCCTGTCACAGGACGGCGGCGAAGCGTTCTTCGGCGAGCCTGCGCTGGAGCTGGCCGACCTCATGCGCGTCAACCACGATGGCCGCGGCGTGATCGGCATCCTCGCCGCCGACCAGCTTGTGCTCAAGCCGCGGCTGTATTCCACCTTCCTGCTGTGGCTGCTCTCGGAGCTGTTCGAAACGCTGCCGGAAGTGGGCGATCTGGAGAAGCCGAAGCTGGTCTTCATCTTCGATGAGGCACACCTGCTGTTCGATGACGCACCGCCGGCGCTGGTGCAGCGCATCGAGCAGGTGGTCCGGCTGATCCGCTCCAAGGGCGTGGGCGTCTACTTCTGCTCACAGTTCCCGGATGACGTGCCGGCCAACATTCTCGGGCAGCTCGGCAACCGCGTGCAGCACGCGCTGCGTGCGTTCACGCCGCGCGACCAGAAAGCGGTGAAGGTCGCCGCCGAAACCTTCGTGCCCAATCCCAAACTCGACGTGGCTGCGACGCTGGCCAAGCTGGGTACCGGTGAAGCGCTGGTGTCCACGCTGCAGGACAAGGGCATCCCCTCGCCCGTGCAGCAGACCCAGATCGCGCCACCGCGTTGCCGGATGGGCGCGATCACCGAGGCCGAACGTGCCCAGGTACGTGCCGGCAGCCCGGTCGGCACCCGTTACGACACCGCGATCAACCGCGAATCGGCAGCCGAACTGTTGGCGCAGCGCGCGCAAAAGACCGTCGAACAGGCCGATGCACCCAAAGCCCGTACCCGCCAGCAGGATGAGGCGCAGGAAGGTGGCTTCGGCCAGAGCATCAAGGATGCGATCTTCGGCACCAAGCGCCGCCAGGGCATGATCGAAACCATGGCCAAGCAGACCACGCGCACCGTCGGCACCAAGCTGGGCAACCAGATCGTGCGTGGCCTGCTCGGCGGTATTTTCGGCGGAAAACGCTGATACTTCGTGTCGCGCCCTGTGGCGCGGCACCTTTTGAAGAGCACAAGCAGACCTGATGTCGCGTTGGCGCCCCCCCGCGGAAAAAAGCACGGCCCTGATCACCGCACAGGGCCACCAGCGGCTGAAGACCGAACTGGATGAGCTGTGGCGGCACAAACGCCCGGAAGTGGTGAAGGCACTGGCCGCCGCCGCCGCGGAAGGCGACCGCTCCGAGAATGCCGAGTACACCTATCGCAAGAAGCAGCTGGGCGAGATCGACCGGCGCGTGCGCTATCTGACCAAGCGGCTGGAAGCACTGCGCATTGTCGATACCGCGCCGACCGATCCGAACGCGGTGTTCTTCGGCGCGACGATCGAGCTGGAGAATGTCGACTCGGGCGACATCCACGTGTACCGCATCGTCGGCCCGGACGAAACCGATGCCGGTGCAGGCTGGATCAGCATCGATTCGCCGTTGGCGCGCGCGCTGCTGAAGAAACGCGTGGACGATGAGTTCGAGGTGGAGCTGCCCAGCGGCCGCCATGGGTTCGCGATCCTGTCGGTGGCATACCCCGGCTGACAGGAAGTACATCCACGCATGGAATCACCCCAGCGCTGCGGGATACGCACGACCCTCGCGTAACGGGCGGAAGTAGTCGGCCCGCGCATGGAAGGCCGCATCCTGGTGGACGTGCCACCCGGGTATCCCCGCCAGTGGCAACGGCCGCAGCTCCAGCGGATCAGTGAGCACTGCACCGTCCGTGATTGCCCGCGCAGCCACGGCAATCGCGGCGGCATCGTCATCGCCCTGCACCACCACGCACTTGCCCACCAGCAAGCGCTCCGGGACCAAGGCCTGCTCCAGCAGCGCATGCCCGATCACTGCCGCGACGGCAATGTCGCCGCGTCGCCACAACCCTGCCCCATCCCCGAACAGCGCCTGCCAGTCGTGCTGGTCCCACGCACGCAGCAGCGCCGGTTCGCGCACACGCACGATCACGCCGCTCTCGTCGAATTGGGTCAACGCGGCCTGCGCCCGGTTGCGCTGCCCTGGCGCCATCGCCGCGATGTGCCGGCACTGCTGCCGGTTGAGCGCGCGCTTGATGGCGGGGTAACGCGCCCAGATCAGGGCATTGAACAGGTCATGCCAGTTGGCCGCACGCGTGGCGATCTGGCCGCGCTCGGCAATGCGGGTTTCATAGTGCAGGCCGTCGGCCAGCAGCGCCTCGTCCTGCTCGGCAAGATGCGTGTCCGGCAGCGCGAGGCGTGCATCGAGCGATGCAATGGCGGGCCAGTTCGGCGCGAGCATCAGGTCCTGGAAGTCGCTCAACCCGGCGTAGATCGGCTGCGCGAAGCAGGCCGCATCCACCGCCTCGCGCGGCGGAGCGATGAAGCGGCGTCGACCGCCGTGATCGGCCGTCGACGCCGCTGCGTTCACAGCACCTGCAGATCGAACGGCTTGCGCGCTTCCGCCGCGATGATCGCGTCACCAAACAGGTCGTGATCGTCGCTCTCGGTGATCTCGACATCGACGAACTGGCCGACACGCAGCTTGGCTTCATCGGCGTTCTGGATATGCACCAGGCCGTCGATCTCCGGCGCATCGGCCTTCGAACGGGCCACCGCGATGCCGTCTTCGATGGCATCGACCAGGCACTGCTGCACGGTACCGATCTTGGCCTCCAGGCGCGCGGCGGAGATCTCCGCCTGGCGTTCCATGAAGCGTGCCAGGCGTTCCTGCTTCACTTCTTCGGGCACCGCACCGGGCAGATCGTTGGCGGTCGCGCCGGTGACCGGCGAGTAGGCGAACGCGCCCACGCGGTCCAGCTGCGCCTCGTCCAGGAAGCTGAGCAGCTCCTCGAACTCGGCATCGGTCTCGCCCGGGAAGCCGACGATGAAGGTCGAGCGCACGGTGATGTCCGGGCAGAGCTGGCGCCAGCGCTGCACGCGCTCCAGGGTCTTGTCGACCGCGCCCGGGCGCTTCATCAGCTTGAGAATGCGCGGGCTGGCGTGCTGGAACGGGATATCCAGGTAGGGCAGGATCCGGTTCTCGGCCATCAGCGGCACGATCTCGTCCACATGCGGGTACGGGTAGACGTAATGCATGCGGGTCCACGCATCCAGCTCGGACAGGCCTTCGCACAACGCCTTCAAGCGGGTCTGGTAGGCCTTGTCACGCCACATGCGCTCGGCGTACTTCACATCCACGCCATAGGCCGAGGTGTCCTGGGAGACCACCAGCAGTTCCTTGACGCCCCCCCGCACCAGCCGCTCGGCTTCGCGCAGCACCTCATCGACCGGGCGCGAGACCAGCTTGCCACGCATCGAGGGAATGATGCAGAAGCTGCACGTGTGATTGCAGCCTTCGGAAATCTTCAGATAGGCGTAGTGGCGCGGGGTCAGCTTGATACCGTAGTCGGGCACCAGATCCACGAAGGGATCGTGCTTGGGCGGCAGCGCAGCGTGGACGGCCTCCATCACGCTCATGTAGTCCTGCGGGCCCGACACCGCCAACACGTTCGGGTAGGCCTCGCGGATCTGCTCGGGGCGCTTGCCCAGGCAACCGGTGACGATCACCTTGCCGTTGGCGTTCATCGCCTCGCCGATCGCATCCAGCGACTCGGTCACGGCCGAATCGATGAAGCCGCAGGTGTTGACCACCACCACGTCGGCCGCGTCGTAGGAGGGAACGATGTCGTAGCCCTCGGACCGCAACTGGGTGAGGATGCGCTCGGAATCGACAAGGGCCTTCGGGCAGCCAAGGCTGACGAAGCCGACTTTGGGGTTCAGCTGGGACATGGATCGCAAGGACTCTGGGGGCCTGGGCCCATGCCGGAATGGCGTGGGGACCTGGGGCCGGAAACGGCGGCAAGTATACCGGCGTTCAGCCCGCGCCCCTGAACCGGATCGGGCTGATCCCGCCAGATCCGGCATGCCCCCTGACATCGCGCTAACCCGCGCGGGGCCGATAATGAATGCCTGAACCAACGGGAGTCTCGCACCATGGGTGAGTGGATCACACTCGATACGCATTACGGACCGGTCCGCGCCTGGCAGGCGACGCCGGAAGGCAAGCCGCGCGGGGGTCTGGTGGTGATCCAGGAGATCTTCGGCGCCAACCCGCACATCCGCGCGGTGGCCGACGATTACGCCGCCAAGGGCTATGCGGTGCTGGCCCCGTCGTTCTTCGATCTGGTCGGGTCGGCCCCGGACAGCACCGAACCGCCGGAGCTGCCTTACGACAGCGATGGCGTAGCCGCCGGCCTGGCCATGGTCGACGAGCTCGGGGTCGAAAAGGCGCTGGAGATCGTGCGGGCGGCCGCCTCGCGGCTGGCCCCGGCCGGCAAGGTCGGCACCGTCGGCTATTGCTGGGGCGGCAGTATCGCCCTGCTCTCCGCGCTGCGGCTGGGCCTGCCCTCGGTCAGCTATTACGGGGCCCGCAACGTGAAGTACCTGGACGAGACGCCCAAGGCGCCGGTCATGTTCCACTTCGGCGCGCAGGACAAGAGCATCCCGCCGGAGGCGATCAAAGCCCACCGCGAGAAGCTGCCGCAGATGGCCACCTTCGTCTACCCGGCCGATCATGCCTTCAACCGCAGCGTCGGACATGCGTATGATCCAGACAGCGCCCACCTGGCGCTGGAACGCACCCTGGACTTCTTTGCGGAGCATCTTGGATGAGCGAGTTCGAACTGGATTCACGCCTGGCCACCGACAGCGTACTGGTAGCAGAAGGGCCGTTATCGCAAGTGCGATTGATGAACGATGAAAGGTACCCCTGGTTGATCCTGGTCCCGCGCCTGAGCGGCGTGACCGAGTGGATCGATCTGGACGGCGAGCAGCAGGACAAGCTGCGCACCGAATTGAACCGGGCGTGCAAGGCGCTCAAAGGCACGGATGGGGTCGAGAAGATCAACATCGGCTCGCTGGGCAACATCGTGCGCCAGCTGCATTTCCATGTGATCGGGCGCCATGTCGGCGATCCGGCTTGGCCGGGCCCGGTCTGGGGCCAGGGGCAGGCACACCGTTTTGATCCACAGGTGCTGGCCGAGCGTGTCGCACACTGGAAGGAACGGCTAGGATATTCGCCCCAGCCCTAGCGGACCCTGCCCCTGATGCGTTCCAACCTTGTCGCCGCCATCGTCCTGATCCTCGTCGGCCTGTTCCTGCTGGCCAGCAATCTGGGCTGGACCAACATGAACATGGGGAAGCTGATCCTCACCTGGTGGCCGGTCGTGCTGGTGGCCGTTGGTATCGGGTTGCTGTTCGGCCGCGGCAAATAACGCCAGCCGGGAAGACGGAAACGAAAAAAGCGCGGAGTGATCCGCGCTTTTTTCCTGTGTGCTGTCTGGTGCCGGCCAGCGGCCGGCACTACCGGTCACGCGGCAGTGGACCCAGGATGATCAGGTGCGCGGCAGGGTGACGCCGGTCTGGCCCTGGTATTTGCCACCGCGATCCTTGTACGAGGTTTCGCAGATATCGTCCTTGTCGGCCTGGAAGAACAGCATCTGTGCCACGCCTTCGTTGGCGTAGATACGCGCCGGCAGCGGCGTGGTGTTGCTGAATTCCAGGGTGACATGGCCTTCCCACTCCGGCTCCAGCGGGGTCACGTTGACGATGATGCCGCAGCGCGCGTAGGTGCTCTTGCCCAGGCACACCACCAGGGTGTCACGCGGGATGCGGAAGTACTCCACGGTGCGCGCCAGCGCGAAGCTGTTGGGCGGAATGATGCACTCGTCGCCGACGATGTCCACGAAGCTGCCCGGATCGAAGTGCTTCGGGTCCACGATGGTGGAGTTGATGTTGGTGAACACCTTGAACTCGCGCGAGCAACGCACGTCGTAGCCGTAGCTGGAGGTGCCGTAGCTGACGATGCGCTGGCCGTTGGCCTGCTTGACCTGGCCGGCTTCGAACGGCTCGATCATGCCCTGCTGCTCGGCCATCTGACGGATCCAGCGGTCACTCTTGATGCTCATGTAAGGGGGTCCTGGGCTGCGCCGGTTCGGGCCCGCCATTATGCCGCAGCCCCCCTGCCCCGGCACGCGTAGTCGGGGGCCGCTGCGGCGACCGCCCCGGCTCAGATCAGCGAGGACAGGATCGGAATGCTGGCCCGCGGGCGCTTGGCCACTTCCTCGATCAGGCGCTGCGCGGCGCGCAGATAGGCCTGGGCGGCCGAGGATTCCGGCGCGGCGGCGGTGATCGGGGTGCCCGCATCGCCCTGCTCGCGGATGCCGATTTCCAGCGGGAGCGAGCCCAGCAGCGGCACCCCGTACTGGGCAGCCATGCGCTCGCCGCCGCCTTCGCCGAACAGATGCTCCACCTGGCCGCAGTTGCTGCAGGTGTGCACGGCCATGTTTTCGACAATGCCCAGCACCGGCACCTCGACCTTCTCGAACATCTTCAGCGCCTTCTTCGCATCCAGCGTGGCGATGTCCTGCGGCGTGGTGACGATCACCGCACCGGCCAGCGGAATCTTCTGGGTCAAGGTCAGCTGGATGTCACCGGTGCCCGGCGGCAGATCGATCAGCAGATAGTCCAGGTCGTCCCACAACGTATCGTTGAAGAACTGCGTCATCGCCGAGGTCGCCATCGGACCGCGCCAGATCATCGGCGTCTCGTCCTCGATCAGATACCCGATCGACATGGTCTCCACCCCGAAGGCGCGCATCGGCTCGATCGACTTGTTGTCCGGACTCTCCGGGCGACCGCTCAGGCCAAGCATCGCCGGTACGCTGGGGCCGTAGATATCGGCATCCAGCAGGCCCACGCGCGCGCCGAGCGCGGCAAGTGCGACAGCCAGGTTGACCGCGGTGGTCGACTTGCCGACCCCGCCTTTGCCTGACCCCACCGCGATCACGTTGCGGATGCGCGGATGCGGCGACAACCCCTTCTGCACTTGGCTGGCGTGGGGACGACGCGTCTGGCTGGCACTCACTGCGGGCACTCCGGAAACACAACAATGGGACGCACCACTATACAACCTTGACTGCACCTGACTGAAAATCGCGATTGCTACGAAACCATGCAATTTTCGTTAAGTTCATGTTACGGTCGAAACGCACTACGTTGAGCGTTTTCCGCGCGTTCCGGGAGGGAATCATTGGCGTCAGTGCTTTCTGTTTTGTTCTATGGACTATCAATGAATTACAGCACCACCGCACGTCGCAACACGCTCGCCGCTGCATTGTTCTCGGCCCTGATCGCCACTGCAGCCGCTCCGGCCATGGCACAGGATAAAGCCACGACGCTGGACAAAGTCACCGTCACCGGCTCGCTGATTCCGCAGACCGATATCGAAACCCAGACTCCGGTGATGTCCATCACCGCGCAGGACATCCAGACCCGCGGCTTCACCAGCGTGGCCGAAGTCCTGCAGCAGTCCTCGCTGACCACCGGCGGCCTCCAGGGCGGCCAGACCTCGGCGTCCTTCACCCAGGGCGCGGAAGCCTCGGGCATGTTCGGCCTGAATCCGGGCTACACCAAGTACCTGATCAACGGCCGTCCGATGATGTCGTACCCGGCGCTGTACAACGGCGGCGATACGTTCAACAACATCAGCGGCATTCCGATCGACATCGTCGAGCGCATTGAAGTCCTGCCGGGCGGCCAGTCGTCGCTGTACGGTTCGGACGCCATTGCCGGCGTGGTCAACATCATCCTCAAGGAACGCATGGACGGCGGCAGCATCTCCGTTCGTGGCGGCACCTACACCGAAGGCGGCGGCAACAGCGTGCGCTTCAGCGGCGCGCATGGTTTCAGCGCGTTCGATGACCGCTTCAACGCACTGGTCAACGTGCAGATCGAGTCGAGCAACCCGATCTGGGGCTACCAGCGCGACCTGACCCGCACCACCAATGCCAACGGCTACACCGCACAGCTGCCGAGCAATGATTTCGCCGTCATCGACGCCGATACCAACCGCCTGTACATGATGGACCCGAACAACTGCGCCAACGTGGCCGGCCAGTTCGGCGGTACCACGGTGCTGGGCAATCGCCCGACCGGCCAGTCGTGCGGTACCTACTTCGGCGCCGGCTACAAGACGCTGAAGAACGGCAAGGACAGCGGCCAGTTCTATTCCGCGATGACCTTCGACGTCAACGACAACCTGCAGCTGTTCGCCGACGTGCTGTACAGCAAGGAAAAGACCGAGTACACCTCCGGCTCCAGCTACCTGTGGTGGGGCACCAAGAGCGGCATGGGCGGCTTCTACGACCAGTCCTCGGGCAAGGTGGTGAACCTGCAGCGTGCATTCGCACCGGAAGACATCGGTGGCCAGGGCTACAACGACGTCCTCAACAGTGACGAGAGCCGCTCCTACCAGGTGACCCTGGGCGCGAAGGGCATGGCCGGCAACTGGGACTACAGCGCCAGCTTCACCCGCGGTGAGTACAAGCTCACCGAAAACAAGTTCATGCGTTGGAAGGACCCGATCAACAACTACTTCGCCGAACACGTCCTGGGCCCGCAGCTGGGCACCACGGCCGACGGCTGGGGCATCTACAACCCGAACTACGACGCGTTCTACTCGCCGATCTCGCCGGAAGATTTCGCCAGCTTCACCGGCTACGCGACCAACCGCAGCCGTACCTGGCAGAACCTGGGCCGCGTGCAGATCACCAACGGCTCGCTGTTCTCGCTGCCGGGCGGTGACGCCGGTTTCGCGGTCGTGGTCGAAGGTGGCAGCGAAGGCTGGGATTACTCGCCCGACCAGCGTCTGCTCGACGGCCAGGTGTGGGGTTCGTCGGCCGTGGCCGGCAATGGCCACCGCAGCAACTATGCGGTGACCTCCGAGCTGCGCATGCCGGTCCTGGAGCAGGTCACGGTGACCGCCTCGGGTCGCTACGATGCGTTCAAGATCGCCGACAACACCGTCGACAAGGCCACCTACAGCCTGGGCCTGGAATACCGCCCGATCGACAGCCTGCTGTTCCGCGGCAAGTACGGCACCGCGTTCCGCGCACCGACCCTGTCCGATGCCTTCCAGGGCAAGAGCGGGTACTACGCGGCCAACTCGACCGATTACTACCGTTGCGGCACCCTGGGCTATGCACCGGGCAATACCGCCGACTGCCGTTACCACGACAACGTCTCGGTGTACTCCGAGCGTGCCGGCAACCCGGACCTGGAGCCGATCACGGCCGACGTCTGGAACGCCGGCGTGGTCTGGGCACCGATGCCGAACCTGTCGATCTCGGCCGACTACTACAACTGGAAGATCGAGAACGAAGTCGATACGGCCAGCACCGACCAGTTGCTGCTGGCCGAGTACTACTGCCGCAACGGCCTGCCGAACGGTTCCTCGGCCAGCTGCCAGAACGTGGCGGACTGGGTCGTGCGCGACGCCGCCGGCAACCTGAGCAGCCTGTACACCCCGAAGATGAACGTGGCTCGCCAGAACCTGCAGGCCGTGACCGTCGGCTTCAAGTATCTGCAGGACATCGGCCGTTTCGGCTCGCTGCAGTTCTCGGCCAACTACACCAACATGCTCAAGCGTGAAGTGCAGTCGCAGCCGGGCGAGGAGTTCCAGGATCTGCTGGGCAACCCGATCGCGATGTGGAACTACGACAACTTCGCCAAGGTCCGCAGCGATGCGTCCGTGGGCTGGTCGGTCGACAAGTTCACCACCACGCTGTACGCGAACTACATCGGCAAGACCCCGAACTACCTGGCCGGCATCAATGGCTATGACTACGTCCACCCGGCATCGGGCAAGGCCGCAGGCAAGTGGGGTTCCTACACCACGTACAACCTGAGCGTGAACTATCGCGCACAGGACGACCTGACGCTCTCGCTGATGGTCAACAACGTGTTCAACAAGATGCCCGACGGCCAGGCTTACAGCTACCTGGGCACCTCGGGTGCGCCGTACAACACCGGCCTGTACAACGCATACGGCCGTGCCGTGTACGTCCAGGCCAAGTACGACTTCGGCAAGTAATCGCCGCAGGCAGCACCGGCGACCGTGCAGGGCCCTGCCCTGCCGGTTCGCCAACCGGAACGCCCCGAAAGGGGCGTTTCGCGTTTGTGCACCTGCAACCGGCGTGATGCCCGTCCGCCTGCCTGGCTACAACGACACGCGCCGCCTCAACAGGGGCATGTGCATGTCCGACGTTTTCATGGCGCGATGCGCCTATGGGACAGGCATATGCACACCGATCTCAGTTGTTAATTCCGAGCCATATTCAGCATTCACTCATTGACGAAACATAAATAAAATTTCATTTAGTCCCAGGCAATTGTTTTTCAACGCCTTTCACTTTCCGTCAACGCTCAGCGCTTATCGACGATGACCATTCAGAGAATTTCACGTTAAGCGTGTGTTACGTTCGCCGCACGCCGGTTTCAACTGAACGCAGAATGAAACCACCAAGGACGGCCGCCCAGGCCTGATACCGGTTCGTTGTTGAACGCAGTCAAGAAGTCCCATGGAAGGGAAAGCCACGACATCACTACTACACGGGGTTGCACATGTCTTGCCAAGGTAATTCGATCTCGCGTCATCCGCTTGCCGCCGCCGTTCTCACCGGCCTGCTGCTCACCAGCGCCTCCGTCTTCGCACAGGACAACGCCGCCACCAATCTCGATCGTGTCACTGTCACCGGGTCCTTGATCCCGCAGACCGAGATCGAGAACCACACGCCGGTCCTGACTGTCACCGCCGAAGACATCCAGACCCGCGGCTTCACCAGCATCTCCGAAGTCCTGCAGCAGTCTTCGCTGACCACCGGTGGCCTGCAGGGCGGCCAGACCGCCGCCTCGTTCACCCAGGGCGCTGAAGCGGCCGGCATGTTCGGCCTGGATCCGGGCTATACCAAGTACCTGATCAATGGCCGGCCGATGCTGCAGTACCCGGCGCTGTACAACGGCAGCGACGCGTTCAACAACCTCAGCGGCATTCCGATCGACATCGTCGAGCGCATTGAGATCCTGCCGGGCGGCCAGTCCTCCCTGTACGGCTCGGATGCGATCGCCGGTGTGGTCAACATCATCCTGAAAGAACGCATGGACGGCGGCGTGCTCAACGTCCGCGGGGGCGCCACCACCGAAGGCGGCGGCAACAACATCCGCGTCAGCGGTGCCAAGGGCTTCAACAGCGCCGATGACCGCTTCAATGCGCTGGTCAATGTGCAGTACGAAAAGAGCAACCCGATCTGGGGCTACCAGCGCGACCTGACCCGCACCAACAACCGCGTCGGCTACAGCGCGCAGGTGCCGGCCAACGATTTCCTGGTCTATCTGCCGGCGGACAACAACGCGTTCGTGATGATGGATCCGACCCGCTGCGCCAGCGTCGCCGGCCAGTTCGGCGGCACCACCGTGCTGGGCACCCGCGCGGCCGGCGAGTCCTGCGGTTCGGCCTACGGCGCCGGCTACCGCACACTGAAGAACGACAAGGAGAGCAGCCAGTTCTACAGCTCGATGACGTTCGATGTGAACGACAACTTCACCCTGTTCGCCGATGCGTTGTACAGCCTGGAAGAGGTCAAGTACACGCCGGGTTCGGGCTATACGTTCTGGGGCAGCGACCTGAGTTTCGGCGCGTTCTATGACCAGGACACCGATCAGTACATGAACCTGCAGCGCGCGTTCGCGCCCGAAGACATCGGGCCGAACGGCTACAAGGACATCCTCAACACCGACCGCAACAAGGCCTACCAGGTCACCCTGGGCGGGCGTGGCACCTTCGGCAACTGGGACTACAGCGCCAGCTTCAGCCGCGGCGAGTACAAGCTCACCGAGCGCGGCTTCGTGCGCTGGGCCGATGACATCGACAGCTACTTCGAAGACCGCGTGCTCGGCCCGGTGCTGGGCACCACCGATGACGGCTACAACATCTACAGCCCGAACTGGGGCGCGTTCTATTCGCAGCTGCCGGCCGGTGATTTCCAGAGCTTCACCGGCTACACCTACAACCAGAGCAAGACCTGGCAGAACCTGGGCCGCTTCCAGATCACCAACGGCTCGCTGTTCACCCTGCCCGGTGGCGATGCAGGTTTCGCCGTGGTCGCCGAAGCCGGCAGCGAAGGCTGGGACTACCGCCCGGACGAGCGCTTGATGGATGGCAGCGTGTGGGGCACCACCTCGGTAGCCGGCAATGGCCATCGCAGCAACTACGCCGTCACCTCCGAACTGCGCCTGCCGCTGATCGACTCGCTGACCGTCACCGGTTCGGGCCGCTATGACGCCTACAAGATCGCCGACAACACCGTCGACAAGGCCACCTACAGCGTCGGCGTGGAGTTCCGTCCGATCGAAAGCCTGCTGTTCCGCGGCAAGTACGGCACTGCGTTCCGTGCGCCGACCCTGCCCGATGCCTTCCAGGGCGAGAGCGGCTACTACGCCAACGGCGCGGTCGATTACTACCGTTGCGGCCAGCTCGGCTACGCCCCGGCCGATACCCTGGCCTGCCCGTACGGCAACGAATCGGTGTTCGGCGTGCAGGCCGGCAACACCGAGCTGGAACCGATCACCGCCGATGTCTGGAATGCCGGCGTGGTCTGGGCACCGATGAATAACCTCTCTGTCTCGGTGGACTACTACAACTGGAAGATCGACAACGAAGTCGACACCCTGAGCTCGGACCAGCTGCTGCGCGCGGAATACTACTGCCGCAATGGCCAGGGCAACCCGACCTCGGCCAGCTGCGAGAACGTCGCGGACTGGATCACCCGCGATGCCGCCGGCAACATCGAGCAGATCTTCACGCCCAAGCTCAACGTCGCGCGCCAGAACCTGCAGGCCCTGACGGCCAGCTTCAAGTACGTGCAGGACATCGGCCGCTTCGGCTCGCTGCAGTTCGCCAGCAACTACACCAACATCCTCAAGCGCGAGCTGCAGCCGCAGCCGGGCGATGACTACCTGGATCTGCTGCGCGACCCGTATGCGATGTGGTACTACGACGCCTACGCCAAGGTCCGTACCGATGGGTCGGTGGGCTGGGCCAAGGACCGCTGGACCACCACGCTGTACTTCAACTACATCGGCAAGACGCCGAACTACATGTCCTACCTGGGCGAGAGCTTCGACTACGTCCACCCGTCCGGTTACAAGGCTGGCAAGTGGGGCTCGTACACCACCTACAACCTGAGCGTGAACTACCGGGCGTTGGACAACCTCACCCTCTCGGTGATGGTCAGCAACGTGTTCAACAAGATGCCCGACGGCCAGGCCCACAGCTACGCCGGCAACATCGCCTCGCCGTACAACAGCAGCATCTACAACCCGTACGGCCGCGCGGTGTATGTGCAGGCCAAGTACGATTTCGGCACCAAGACCAACTGAGCCGCCCCCAGGGATGACACCCCCAGGCCCCGCCGCAAGGCGGGGCTTTTCTTGTCCGCCCGGGGCCAGGGCCACGTCCGCAGTTGACCGGATCGGGCCTCTTGCCATCGGCCATGACCTTCGACACCCTTGCAGGCCGGGCCAGCGGCGTATCGTCTGGCCCACAGGCCCTTCCGGGCCATTCCTGCATGACTTTCCGGCCTGGAGGCCAATCACGTGATCGCTCGTACACCCAAACTGGTACTGCTGACCCTGGCCGTTTCGGCCGCGCTGGTCGGCTGCGGCAAGAACGAAACCCCGGCCACGGACAGCGCAGCCTCCACCGCCGCGCCGGCGGCCCCCGCCGCCACCGAGTACACGCTCGACGAGAGCAAGCTGCCGGCCTACAACGCCTTCCACCCGTCCGATCTGGACACCAGCATGGACGCCTGCGGTGCGTTCGGTGACTACGTCAACAGCAAGTGGCTGGCCGCCAATGAGATCCCGGCCGACCGCACCAGCTGGGGCGCCTTCACCATCCTGGACGAGCGCTCGGTCGCCGTGCAGCACCAGCTCGCCGAGCAGGTCGCGGCGGTCAAGAACCCGGCCGGCATCGAAAAGATCGTCGGCGACTTCTGGGCCACCGGCATGGACGAAGCCAAGATCAATGCCCAGGGCATCGAGCCGATCAAGGCCGAACTGACCGCCATCGACGGCCTGCAGGACAAGGACGCGATCGCCAACTACCTGCGCACCAGCGCGGCCAAGGGCGAGAACGTGCTGTTCGGCTTCGGCCCGGAAGCGGACTTCAAGAATTCCAGCATGAACCTGGCCTACGCCAGCCAGGGCGGCCTCGGCCTGCCCGACACCACTTACTACACCGACGCCAAGAACGCCGACAAGCTCAAGGCCTACCAGGCCCATGTGGCCAAGGTGCTGGAACTGGCCGGCGTGGCCACGGCCGATGCCGAGAAGCAGGCCGCCGATGTGGTCAAGTTCGAAACCCGCCTGGCCAAGGCCTCCAAGTCCAGCGTCGAGCTCTCGCGCGATGTCTCGCTGTTCTACAACCCGGTCACCGTGGCCGATGCGGACGCGCTGACCCCGAACTTCAGCTGGACCGAGTTCTTCAAGGCCCAGGGCATCGCCGCGCCGGAGAAGTTCTCGCTGGCCATGCCGAGCTTCCACCAGGAAGTGAGCAAGGCGCTGGGCGACACCGACCCGTCGGTGTGGCGCGCCTACCTGCGCTTCCACACCGTGGACGGCGCCTCGCCGTACCTGGCCGATGCCTTCGTCAACGAGAACTACAACTTCTACGGTAAGACCCTGAACGGTCAGAAGGAGCAGAAGCCGCGTTGGAAGCGCGTGCTGGGCACCATCGAAAACGATGCCGGCGATGCGTTCGGCCAGCTGTACGTCAAGGTCGCGTTCTCGCCGGAAGCCAAGGCCAAGATGGAAGAACTGGTCAAGAACCTGGCCGCCTCGCTCAAGGAGCGCATCCAGGGCCTGACCTGGATGAGCGACGAGACCAAGGCCAAGGCGATCGCCAAGTGGGAAACCTTCACCCCGAAGATCGGCTACCCGGACAAGTGGCGTGACTGGAGCGGCCTGACCACCGGTCGCGACAGCTACCTGGGCAACGTGCGCGCGGCGAACGAATTCAATTACAAGTTCGCGCTGTCCAAGATCGGCCAGCCGGTGGACAAGACCGAGTGGGGCATGACCCCGCAGACGGTCAATGCCTACTACAACCCGCTGCAGAACGAGATCGTGTTCCCGGCCGCCATCCTGCAGCCGCCGTTCTTCGACCCCAAGGCCGATGATGCGCTGAACTACGGCGGCATCGGTGCGGTGATCGGCCACGAAATGACCCACGGTTATGACGACCAGGGCAGCCGCTTCGGGCCGACCGGCAACTTCGAGAACTGGTGGACCGAGGCGGACACCAAGAACTTCAGCGGCCTGACCGGCAAGCTGATCAAGCAGTTCGACGGTTACAAGGTGGACGGCCAGCCGGTCAACGGCAAGCTGACCCTGGGCGAGAACATCGCCGACCTGGGTGGCCTGGCCACCGCCTACGACGCCCTGCAGAAGGCCTCGGCCGGCAAGGAAGACCCGAAGGTCGACGGCTTTACCCGCGACCAGCGCTTCTTCTTCAACTGGGCCACCGTGTGGCGCACCAAGTACACCCCGGAGAACATGAAGGTCCGTCTGGCGACCGACCCGCATGCCCCGGCGCAGTTCCGTGCGATGGGTGCCCCGTCGAACCTGCCGACCTTTGCCGCTGCGTTCCAGTGCAAAGCCGGTTCGCCGATGGTGCGCGCCGGCGACCAGCAGGTGGTGATCTGGTAAGCCATCGCGCCCACGCGTGAGGTGATGCATGCAAAGGCCCGGGATCTCCCGGGCCTTTGCTTTTGCGGCGCATGCTCCCCATCACGCTCGTTTCGCTTTGCTTGGTACACTCGCGCGATCCCAATCCTGCTGGATTCGCTTTACATGTCCAACCTCCGTCCGCTCGCCATTGCCCTGGGCCTGAGCCTGGCCTCCCTGGTCATCGCACACGATGCGCACGCCGCGCCGAAGAAGAAGGCCGCCGCCCGCGCGCCGGCCGTCAGCGCCCAGTGCAGCGACTTCTACGAGGCCACCAACGCGACCTGGCTGAAAGCCAATCCGGTGCCGCAGACCGGTGCCACCACCGCACTGGGCCAGCTGGCCGACCGCGCGCGCCAGCAGCAGCGTGAACTGCTGGATGGGGCGATGACCGCACCGCAGGGCAACGTGCAGAAGCTGCTCGGCGACTTCTGGGCCAGCGGCCTGGACGAGGCCGCGGTGGAAGCCGACGGTTCCAACCCGATCGCCCCGTTGCTGACCCGCATCAACGCGATCAAGAAGGCCAAGGACGTGCCGGCCTCGATCGCCGCGCTGCACCAGGTCGGCATCCCGGTGGCCTTCAACTTTGCCCCGGACGTGGACCTGAAGGCGCTGGACCGCCACATCGGTTACTTCATGCAGGGCGGCATGGGCCTGCCGGACCCGGCGTTCTATACCCGTACCGATGCCGACACCGTCGCGCTGATGGCGCGCTACCGTACTTACGTCAAGCAGGTGCTGGCGCTGACCGGTACCCCGGCTGACAAGCTCGATGCCGAATCGCAGTCGGTGATCGCGCTGGAGACCGAGCTGGCGCGCAATGCGCAGTCGCTGGCCGGCATCAACAATCCGTTCAACAACTACGCGCCGATCTCCACCAAGGAGCTCAACAGCCGTTACCGCAACCTGCAGCTGGAGGCCTTCCTGAAGGCACAGGGCGTCAATGACGACCTGGTCTCGCTGTCCGATCCGGCGCTGTTCAAGCAGCTCGACGGCATGGTCACCCGGCTCAAGCCGGAACAGTGGAAGGTCTACCTGCGCTGGCGCGTGGGTGATGCGATGGCCCCGTACCTGTCCAAGGCCTACCGCGATGCCGAATTCGAATTCCGTGGCCGTGTGATGCGTGGCCAGACCCTGCCGCCGGCGCGCTGGGAGCAGGTGCTGGATGCGATCAACGTGGCTGCCGGCCCGATGGTCGGCCGCGAATATGCGGCCAAGCACCTGTCGGCCGACGACCGTCGCAAGGCAGCGCTGGTCGTGGACAAGATCCGCGAAGTGCAGATCGATGCGGTCAAGCGCAGCACCTGGATGAGCGATGAGGCCAAGACCGAAGCACAGGCCAAGCTGGCTGCGCTGAAGATCGAGATCGGCACCCCGCTGCGCGATCTGGACTACACGGTGCAGCCGATGGGCCGCGGTAGCTTCGGCGGCAACATGCTGATCGCCTCCACCTGGCGCCACCGCGAGGAAATGAAGCGCATCGGCAAGGGCAACGCCGACCGCCGCTGGGACGTGCTGCCGCAGCAGCCGGCACTGGCGTATGACATCGCGCAGAACCGCCTGATCGTCACCGCCGCCGTGCTGCAGGGCCCGGTGTTCAATGCCAAGGGCGATACCGCCGACCTGTTCGGCAGCTACGGCGCGCTCGTCGCGCACGAACTGACCCGTGCGATCGACGCCAAGGGCGCGCTGGTGGATGCCAAGGGCGAACTGCGCAGCTGGTGGACCCCGGCCGACAAGACCGCCTGGACCCTGTTCGGCAACCGCGTGGCCGCGCAGTACAGCGGCTACGACTACCCGGGCGTGAAGGGTGCCAAGGTCAACGGTGAACTCACCCGCGAAGAGAATCTGGCCGACCTGGCCGGTCTGGAACTGGCGTGGGAGGCTTACAAGGCTGTCGAACCGGCGGCCAAGCCGGCCGCCCAGCAGGGCTTCTTCCGTGCGTGGGCGAGCCTGTGGCCGCAGCAGCTGTCGCCGAACGTGGCCGCCCAGCGCGTGACCTCGGACATCCTGGCCCCGGGCCGCTGGCGCACGAATGGCCCGCTGTCCAACCTGCCGGCCTTCGGTGCCACCTTCACCTGCAAGCCCGGCCAGCCGATGCAGCGCGTGGACAACGACCAGATCAAGGTCTGGCGCTGAGTCTGGCTATGTAGCAAACGAAAAGGGCGCCCACTGGGCGCCCTTTTCGTTTAACGGGGACGGAGGTGGTTATTAACTACCTCCGTCCCTGTTATTTGCCTTACTTGATGCTGCGCAGGTGGTTGGGACGCTTCGGCGGGCCCGGCGGACGTCGGTTGTTGAACGGTGGTTGGCCGCGCCAGTAGCGGATCAACAGCCAGCCGAACAGCATGCCGCCCAAGTGCGCGAAGTGGGCCACGCCCGGCTGCCAGCCGGTGGCGCCCAGCATCAGTTCCATCGCGCCGAACACGATCACGAAGGTACGTGCCTTCATCGGGATCGGCGGGAACAGCAGCATCACCCGCTGGTTGGGGAACAGCATGCCGTAGGCCAGCAACAGGCCGAACACGCCACCCGAAGCACCCAGCACCGTGGCCGGGTCGGCCAGCATCATGCCGACCAGCAGCTGGCACAGGCCGGCGCCGGCGACGCACACCAGGTAATAGGTGAGGAAGCGTTTTTCGCCCCAGGTCTGTTCCAGCGGCGCACCGAACATGAAGAGCGCGAGCATGTTGAAGAACAGATGGCCGAAGCTGCCATGCAGGAAGCCATAGGTCAGCAGCTGCCAGGGCTGGAAATTGCCGCCCGGCGAGAACGGATCGAAGCCGCCCCCCAGAGGCTGCAGCATGAAGGGCTCGAACGTGGCATTGCCAAGCAGGAACGGCTGCTGCAGCAGGAACAGCAGGGCATTGGCGATCAGCAACGCTTTGGTGACAGTGGGCAGGCGCGGAAACATGAGGGCATCCTTTGGAACTGCGCCCATCATAGCCGCAGCACCCGGCCGCGATCTGCGCGCCAGCGCGGGCATTCAACGCGCAGGCAGCGTCAGCCCGGTCCCCACAGGGCGGCATCCAGATCATTGGCACCGGCCACCGGCATGCCCTTGACCCGCCCCCGCTCGATCGCCACGCCCTCGGCGCGCAGCCGCTGGCTCTGTTCTTTCCACCCGGCCGAGCCTTCCGGCATCGCGATGCGCCCGTCCGAGCGCAGCACGCGGTGCCACGGCAGTTCCGGGTCGTCATTCATGCCAAGCACGCGTGCGGTCAGCCGCGCCCTGCCCGGCAGCCCGGCCTTGGCGGCGACCTGGCCATAGCCCATCACCTGCCCGCGCGGAATCGCCCGGATCACCGCCAGAATCCGTGCACGCGCCTGCGCCGCCGGGTCATCGCCCACGGCGGCCGCGTTCACGCGCGGACCCGGCTGACCAGCAGCACGCCGAGCAGGACCAGGGCCGTGCCGAGGATCTGCCACGGCCCCATGGGTTCGTCGAGCAGCCATAGACTCATCACGATGGTGGAGACCGGACCGAGCATACCCACCTGGGCGGCCAGCGACGAACCGATCCGCTTCACCGCCAGCATGATCGCCATCACCGGCAGCACCGTGCAGACCGTGGCATTGATCAGCGACAGCCAGTACACCGGCGTGGGCGCCTGGCCCAGCGCGGCCATCGGGTGGAGCACCGCGAAGTGCAGCACGCACAGCACGCAGGCCACGCAGCTGGCATAGGCGGTCAGGCGGATCGCACCGATCCGGGCCACCACCTGGCCACTGCCGAACAGATACAGCGCATAGCTCAGCGCGCTGGCGAACACCAGCGCACTGCCCAGCACGATGCGCCCGCCTTCCAGCTGCAGGTCATGGCCGAAGGCCAGCAGGACGCCGAGATAGCTGAGCACCAGCGCCGCCACCTGCCAGCGACCGGGGCGCTTTTTCAGCAGGACCAGGCTGATCAGCAGCACCAGGGTCGGGTTCAAGTACAGGATCAGCCGTTCCAGTGTCACGCTGATGTACTGCAGGCCCTGGAAGTCCAGCAGGCTGGACAGGTAGTAACCGGTGAAGCCCAGCCACACCACCCGCCCGCGGTCGCCCCACGACAGCGCCGGCGCGCGCCGGGCCGACCACACCGCCAACACCGCGAAAAGCGGAAAGGCCATCAGCATCCGCAGCGCGAGCAGCGTGGTGGCGTCCACGCCATGCCGATAGGCGAGTTTGACGATGACCGCCTTGCCCGAGGCCGCGATCGCGCCGATCGCGGCCAGTGCGATACCGCCGGCGGCGATGCGGCTGGAGGACGTGGGCAGCGAGGAGGCGGGAGAGGACATCAGGACGGCGGACAGCCGCACGGAGGCGGCTGGGCAGCAGGTGGGGCGGCCATTGTCGCATGCGTGGCGGCACTCCCGGATCCCTGCTGCGGCTGCGGCAGGTGCACGCCGCTGATGCGCGTTCAGCGCATCAGTACGACTTCTTCTGCGGAGGTTGGATGGATCGCCACGGTGTCGTCGAACTGGGCCTTGGTCACACCCATCTTCACCGCCAGCGCGAACCCCTGCAGGATTTCATCCGCAGACTCGCCCAGCAGGTGCACGCCGACCACGCGCTCGTCCTCGCCCACGCAGACCAGCTTGAACAGGCTGCGTTGGGTACCGTCAGCCAACGCCTGCAGCATCGGGCGGAAGTTGCTGCGGTACACGCGCACATCGCCGTATCTCGCACAGGCCTCTTCTTCGCTCAGCCCCACCGCGCCCAGGGCCGGATGCGAGAACACCACACTGGCCACGTTTTCATAGTCCATCTTCGCCTGGGGCTGGCCACCGAACAGGCGGTCCATCAGCTTGCGCGCCGCGGCGATCGCCACCGGGGTCAGGCCAACCTTGCCGGCGATGTCGCCCACCGCATGCACGCTGGGTACCGCGGTGGTCTGCCACGCGTCGACCTCGACCTCGCCCTTCTCACCGACCACCACACCCACGGCCTCCAGCCCGAGATCGGCACTGTTACCGCGCCGGCCAGTGGCGAAGAACACGGCATCGAAGTGACCATCGGCGGGCCCGTCGTGCCCGAGCGCCACCACCGCATCACCATCACGCTGCAACTCACGCAGGCGATACCCGAAATGGAGCTGGACGCCCTGATGGCGAAGATTATCGGCGAGCTGTCCGGTCAGTTCCGCATCGAAGCGCTCCAGCAACCGTTCACCACGGACCAGCAGGGTCACGCGGCTGCCGAGCGCCTGCAGCAGCCCGGCCAGCTCCACTGCGATGTAGCCACCGCCCACGATCGCGACCCGCTCCGGCGCACTGCACAGATTGAAGAAATCATCGGAGACCAGGCCCAGTTCGGCACCGGGAATGTCCGGGCGCTGGGGATGGGCACCGGTTGCGATCAGAATGTGCGAGGCGCTGATCCGTACACCATCGCTGCACTCCACGGTGTGCGCATCCACGAGGCGGCCACGACGCGGCACCCGTACCACCTTGTTTTCATCCAGGCGCTTGAGATAGCTGGCATGGATGTTGGCAATGTACGCCTGGCGATGTACCACCAGCTCTTTCCAATCCAGTGATGGGCGCACCGGCACATCGAATCCCATCGCTGCAGCCAGGCCGATGCGTCCGGACAGATCGGCGGCGAGCCACATCGCCTTCTTCGGCACGCAGCCGACATTGACGCAGGTGCCGCCGAGCTCGCCCGGCTCCAGCATCGCTACCCGCTGGCCGTGCTGCGCGGCGCGGAACGCCGCGGCCAGGCCGCCGGAACCACCGCCCAGCACGATCAGGTCATAGTCGTATTGCATCGTCATTGGCATCGCTCAACTCGGTAAGGGGCAGGACCGATCACCGGCGCGCGGCCGTTGATCAGGTCTGCCATCAACTGGCCGGTGCCGACGCTCATGCTCCTGCCCAGCATGCCACGACCGGCTGCGATCCAGACGTGAGGGTGCGCGGCACCGCCGTGTCAGGCCCGGCGCAACGGCGGCCACTGCAGATAGGTCATCGCGCGCCAGATCCACTCCAGCGGCCCGAACCGGAAGTACCGCAGCCACGCATGGCTGATCGCGAGCTGCAGCGCGAACAGCGCCAGCGCGAACGGGATCTGCCACAGCCGCGGCATCGTTTCGAACGCGCCCCATCCATAGCCATAGAACACCCAGGTACAGACCAGCGACTGGCCGATGTAATGCGTGAGCGCCATCCGCCCCATCGGCGCCAGCATCTGCAGGCGTGCGCGCCAGTGCACGATCCAGGCCAGATAGCCCAGGCACATCAGCAGCCCGGCCAGTGCACTGATCGCATACGCCACGCCGCTGCGCAGATCCAGCGTGCCAGGTGCCTGATAGGGGTGCCAGATCGCACTGCCCAGCATCAGCACCAGCCCGACCGGCAACGCGATCCAGCGCAGCCGTGCATACAGCCGCGCAAACCGCTCGGGTTCGGCCAGCGCGCCACTGCGCGCGAACCAACTGCCGATCAGGAACATGCCCAGCACTTCCGGACCGATCACGAAGATGCCCGACAGCATCGCGCCGAGATCACGCAGGCGCTGTCCCACCGCCTGCCCCCAGCTGCCATGCGCGTACGCCTGGCGCTGCAGCTCGATCGTGCGTTGGGCCTGGGCGATGGCCTCGCGCAGCGGTTCCTGCGTGTGCTCCATGCTGGCCATCCAGCTCATCAACGCCCCCAGCACCAGCACCAGGGCGGCAGCGCCCAGATAGCTGATCGCGCCCATCGCGGGCAACCAACTGCGCGGCGCCTCGCGGCAGGCGAGCAGCAGCAGCGAGATCAACGCGTAGATCACCAGGATGTCGCCGGACCACACCAGCACCGCGTGGCACAGGCCGATCAGCAGCAGTGCCGCACTGCGGCGCAGATAGAACGGTGCGAATGCGCGACCGGCCGCGTCGGCGCGCTGCGCCATGACCGAGAACCCCGCGCCGAACAGCAGCGAGAACAGGGTGAAGAACTTGCCCTGGACCAGCACGTAGATGGCCGCATCGGCCCAGTAGTCCGCGCCCTGCCAATGCGGATCGATGCCGGTGAAGGACAGGTCCAGCGGACCGCTGAAGGCCTCCATGTTCATCAGCAGGATGCCCAGCAGCGCGAACCCGCGCAGGATGTCGATGACGGCGATGCGCTCGTGGGCACCCACCGGCTGCAAAGGAGAAGAAGCTGCGTTCACAGGCAATCCGCTGACCAGGCCCGCCATTATGCCGTGCGCGCGGGGGCCTGCCGCACGAACGAAAACGGCCCGCCGAAGCGGGCCGTTGGATCAACGAGGGATTACAGCACTCAGTGCTGGTGGCCGCCGTCGCCGTGCACGTGGCCGTGCTCGATTTCTTCCTTGCTGGCTTCGCGCACGTCAACGATCTCCACGTTGAAGTGCAGGTCCTTGCCGGCCATCGGGTGGTTCAGGTCGACATCGACCACGCTCATGCCGACCTTCTCGACGGTGACCGCGCGCGGGCCAAAGTTGGTCTGCAGCACGACCTGCTGGCCCGGCACCAGCTTGCTGGTGCCGAAGTGCTTCTTGGGCACGCGCTGGGTCAGGCCTTCGCGGCGCTCGCCGTAGGCATCGGTCGCCTTCACGTCCACCTCGAAGGTGGCGCCGGCTTCCTTGTCCATCATGGCGTTTTCCAGGCCCGGGATGATGTTGCCGTGGCCGATCAGGATCGCCAGCGGATCACGGTCCTTGGAGCTCTCGATCGGCTCCTGGCCCTGCTCGGCGACGGTGTAATGGAAACGGACGACGCGGTCTTTTTCGATCTTCATGCGCAACTCTGGTCTGGAGACTGCCGAGGGCAGACGGGTGAGGCGGGTTGTGGCCTGCCGGATACGCCGCCATCATGACGGCCTTCTAAGGTCGCGCATTATCCGGACAACATGCACATGACGCCAGTTTCGCGCCTGACCCGCCTGCCCGGCCGCCTGGCCCTGCTGGCGATCATCGCCCTGCTGAGCGCCTGTGGCGGCGGCAAGACCACCCGCCCGGCCCCGCCGCCCGCCTCCACCCAGGTATGGCCCAGCGTGGCCCCGAACGACCCGCAGGCCGCCAACGCAGTGCTGATGCGCGCCATCGGCCTGGTGGGCACGCCCTACCGTTACGGCGGCAACACCCCGGAATCCGGCTTCGACTGCAGCGGCCTGGTCGCCTATGTCTACCGCGAGATGCTTGATCTGCGCCTGCCGCGCACCTCGCGCGATCTGGCCGCCGTGCAGGGGCCGAAGATCGATCCCAAGCGCCTGGCGCCGGGCGATCTGGTGTTTTTCGGCACCAAGGGCAACGTGTTCCATGTCGGCATCTATGTCGGTGAAGGCCGCTTCGTGCACGCCCCCAGCACCGGCGGCACCGTCCGGCTGGACTCGCTCGGCGGTCCCTACTGGAAGGACCACTACACGGGGGCGAAACGCGTCCTTAACTAACCTGAACAGGGGTAAGGTCCAATTTTGTGACCAACATCACATAGTTGTAAACGAAAAATTAACGGAATTTGTACCTAATCACTGCGCTTACACGGCATCATCACCCATCGTTTTTATTCAGTGACCGCCGCGTGACGACAGACGACCTGACGTGCAAAGGCCAGACCGCCGCCATCCGGCGACGCGCCCGCCCCGCTTTCCTCGCTGCAGCACTCTGCCTGGCCAGCCTTCCGGCCTGGGCGCAGTCCGCACCGACGACCGCTCCCGAGGTTGCTGCATCCCCCGTCACTGTCACCCCCGATTCTTCCGCGCCGGCCAAGCCCAAGGCTGATGCGCCGGCCCGCAGCAAGGCCGATGCCGCTGCCAGCGCCACCCTCGCCGCCCTGCTTCCGCACCTGGCCGCCAACGACACCATCCCGCTCATGGACCGCTCGGCGATGTTCGCCGGTGATCTGAGCCGCCTGCTCGCCAACTACGACGCCAGCACCGGCGCCATTACCGTGGCCGGCGACGCCGCCGAAAACGGCAAGGTCCAGTCCCTGCTGCGCCGTGCGATGACCCTGCTCGGCACCCCGTACCGCTGGGGTGGCACCTCGCCGGACAGTGGTTTCGACTGCAGCGGCCTGGTCGGCTATGTATTCCGCACCGCGCTGGGCGTGGAACTGCCGCGCGTGTCGCGCGAAATGGCCCATGACGGCGCGGCCGAACTGATCAACGACCGCAACGCCCTGGCGGCGGGCGACCTGGTGTTCTTCGGCCGCAAGGGCCGGGTCGACCACGTCGGCATCTATGTCGGCGAAGGTCGCTTCCTGCATGCCCCGAGCACCGGCAAGGACGTCCGCGTCGACAGCCTGGTCAGCGGCTACTGGGGCGGCAAGTTCATGCAGGCCCGCCGCGTCGATCTCTGACGCGCCCTGCTGAACCGATGGATCGAAGGCCGCTGCCCCGCAGCGGCCTTTTTCGTTGGGCCCGGCGATGGCCGCTGACCGGCCCAACCCGCGTTCCTTTCTCTGTCACCGCCTGTTTTCCAGCGGGCGACACGCCCGGCGCACGCGCGCCGCGGCGGGGGACGGACCCGGACGTGGGGCGGCACGTCCTGGGCAACCGATCAGGCAGCAGACACCGCCCGTGATCCTCGTCGACAAGGTGACGCATGGCGGCTGTCCCCGATTTTCCTGCCCGGTGTGTGATCTGGTTTGGGCAACCCCTCGCGCTTGAACGGGCGACGCTGGCTGCGGCCGGCTGGCAGGTGCGCGGCGTCGCCCCCGAGCAGTGCGCCGGCATCGGCATGCGTGGCAGCGATCAGGTCGTCGGCCTGCTGGACCTGCGTACCGTGGTCCCGGCCAACCTGGCCCACCTGCAACAGCTGCTGGTCGACCACCGCCACATGAGCCTGCTGGCGTTGTTGCCGGCCGCTCCGCTGCGCGCCTCGCCGGTGCTGGATGCGCTGCTCGCCGCCTGTGTGGATACCTACACCGCCCCGATCGATCTGCCGCGCGTCGTGCAGCGGCTGCAGCAGCTGGCGGGCGCCGAACCCCTGCCCGCGCCCCATGGCCCGCAGTCCCTGATCGGCGACAGCGCGGTCCTGCAGGTCACCCGCGCGGCCATCCGCAAGTACGCACCGGTAGACCTGCCGGTACTGATCACCGGCGAAACCGGCACCGGCAAGGAACTCGCGGCACAGGCACTGCACGCGCTGTCCGCGCGCCACGCGCGTCCCTTCCTGGCGGTGAACTGCGGCGCCATCCCGGCCGCGCTCGTCCAGTCCGAGCTGTTCGGCCACGAGCGGGGCGCCTTCACCGGTGCGGCAACGCGGCGCCTGGGCCTGTTTGAATCGGCCAGTGGCGGCACCGTATTCCTGGACGAGATCGGCGACCTGCCGCTGGATGCGCAGACCAATCTGCTGCGTGTACTGCAGGAAGGCACCGTCGAACGCGTCGGCAGCAACCGGCCGCTGGCGGTGGATGTGCGTGTGTTGGCCGCCACCCACGTCGATCTTGAAGCCGCGGTCGAACAGGGCCACTTCCGGCGCGATCTGTTCTATCGGCTCAACGTGCTGCGCCTGCCCCTGCCACCGCTGCGCGAGCGCGGCACGGATATCGCGATGCTGGCCCAGCATTTTCTCGCCAGCTTCCGGCATCGCCACGTCACCCGGGCGCGTGGCTTCACCGCCGATGCCGTCCAGGCGCTGGAGCGCTTTGCATGGCCGGGCAATGTGCGCGAGCTGCTCAACCGGGTGCAGCGTGCAGCGATCGTCAGCGATGCCGAACTGATCACCGCCGCGGATCTGGAGTTGAGCCAGCCGCTGCTGCCCATCACCGCGCACGGCCTGCACGGCGCAAAGCAGGTCGCCGAACGCGAGACCCTGCTGCATGCCCTGCGCCAGAACGACTTCAACATCGCCGCCTGCGCCCGCCACATGCAGGTCTCGCGGGTGACTGTCTACCGGCTGTGCCGCAAGCACCAGCTGGCGCTCCCCGAACTGCGCTGACCCCTGGACGGTGGCGTAGCCCCCTGCGCAGCGCGCCTACAAGCTGTACGGCACCTTGAAGGCCAGGGTGAAGTCCGGTGCATCCGGGGTCAGGCCGATGCCCAGCAGGCTCACCAGCGTGGTTTTCTGGTTGAGGGCGTAGGTGATGCCCAGGTTGAGCGTGCCCGCGTTGGCGTCACTGCCGATCACCTTCAGCCACTGGCCGTTCTTGTAGCGCGTGGAGGCGCGCGCGCTCAGCTTGTCGCTGAAGGAGATGCTCAGGCTGGTGCGCTCGTTGAACGCGAACGCTACGCCGGCACCGAAGTAATACGAACCGCCCAGCTTCACATCCCCCGGGTTGGTGGTGTCCGGGTTCGCATCGATGTCATCGAAGCTGCGCGGGAAGGAATGGATGTAACCGATGTTGGCGAACAGGATCGCCGGATCGGCGGTCTTCACTGCGGACAGCCCGACGTTGGCCTGCCACACCCCGTTGCCGGTGGGCTGCTGCTCGGGCACGGCGAAGCGGATGAAGTCATCGTCGTCGCGCTCGAGCACCTTCCAGTCCAGCCCATACGGTGCACGCCCGGTCGGCGCGGTCGCGCCCACGGTCAGCACGGTTTCCGGCAGCCGCCCACGTTCGGCGAACAACCGATAGTTGGCGCTCACGCCAACATCGCCGATGCCGTTGCCGGTGGTTTCTTCCTGCGCGATCGCCGCCGCGGAACCGCCGGCGCCGCCCTTCTGGAACACGGTCTTGCGAGCGAGATACGGGACGTCCAGGTTCAAGGTAAGGCGCGGACTGACACCCCAGCGCGCGGCCAGGTTGTAGGTCAGCGTGTCCGACTCGACGTTCTCGATGGCGATGTTGCCCAGGAAGATCGCATCCAACGCCAGGAAGCCGTTGAGGCTGAGTTGCTTGCGGTCATAGCGCGCGTAGGACAGGCTGTTTTCGATCGTGAAGCGGCGACTGAACAGCGCGGCCTGCTGCTGTTTGACGTCATCCACGCTGCGCCGCGATTCCTGTTTGGCCTGCTGCGCTTCGGCCGCCGAGCTGGCGTAACCATCGGCGCTGGCCGGTGCGGCGGGCGTGCCAGCCGGCAGGGCCTGTTGAGGTGGAGGTGCGGCACCGGCGACCGGCGCGGTCTTGCCGGTCAACCGCGCCTGCATGGCCTGCACCTGCATGTCCAGCTCGCGCAGGCGGCGTACTTCCTGCGCGTAATTGGCTTTCAGGCTTTCCAGCTGCGCCATCAAGGCCTTGACGTCGGCTGCGTCATCGGGCGCCGGCTGTTGTGCCTGTGCCTGGGCGGACGCAGCCGCCATGAGTGCCAGCGCCGCCAGCGCCAGCGGTGTTGCGCGGATCATCGTGTGCATTGCCTTGGCCCACTGTTGTGTTGTCGCTCCCCCTGCCGTGCCGCAAGCTCACTGGCCCGGCCCCATGCCTACCCCGCGTACCAGCGTCATCGCCTGCGCCACGTTCTGATTGAGCGGAACGTTGTTGGCCAGCGACTGCCGGACAAGGTCGATCTGCAGCCGGTTGGTCACCGACTGTCCATCACTGCCCAACACGATGCTCTGCCCGACGCTGCCGTTGCGGATCCACTGCTGGACCGCACCCACGCCCTCGATCTGCAGCTGCACCTTGGCCGTGTTGCCCTCCAGCTGGGCCAGCGCGCTGACGCCGCCCTGCTGCACGCTGGCCAGGTTCACCCCTTCGCCGGTGGGCGCAGGTGCGGTGCCATCACGTACGGTGAGCTGGGTGGCGTTGCTGGCCAGGTTGCCGTCACCGGCCACCTGGATGCTCTGACTCAGGCCAGCCACGTTCTGCAGGCCGCTGGAATCCACGCTGCGCCCGGGTGTCACCGGCAGCGGTGCATCGGCAGCGGTCACACTCACGCTCGGTGCGAAGCTGATCTTCGGTGTGCTGCCGCCGTGGCTGAAGTCCATGCCCAGCTTCAGCGCGCTCTGTGCGGACTGCCCGCCGGCGGTCTGCCATTGCGAGACCATGGTGACGCCGAACCACGCCACGGTGTTGCCACCGACCGTGTAGCGGCCCCGCATGAGGTTCAATTCCGGATCGGGGATCTCGCTCAATCCCTTGCCGGGCCGGCTCTCGTCGGCATGCGCCGGCGCGATGCCCAGCAGGGCAAGCAGCACGATGCCGGGCGTCCAGGTTGCGATGTTCATGGTGCCTCCTTAAAACAGATCGGCATGGGTGAATCCGAAATCGACCAGTTCCGCATCGGTGATCGGCCCCTGCCTGGCGTACAGCGAACGGGCACTCGGCCGTTCACCGGGCTGCAGCAGCACCGTGTTGCGATCGAAGTCACTGCCGATCACGACAAACACGGCGCGCGACGGCCACGCCTGGAGAAATTCGCTGACGGGAATGCTGCGGTTGCCCAGGATCGGGTCGGCGACATCCACCAGATCGCCGCGGACCTGTTTGAGGACCACGAAGTGGCGGAAGCCCCGCACATCCATCAACACCAGCCCGGGCACGCGCAGTGAGCGCAGGCGCTCTTCATTGACGCGGTAGCCGCGCCCACGCATGCCCATCGATTCGACGTAACGCTTGATGTCCAGCAGCGAGAAACCGCGCTGGTGGACCAGTTGTGGATCCGAGACCCCCATCATCCCTTCGATCACCGTGCTCTCATCGGCCTCCAGGTGGTAGGCGTAGCGCAGGATCGTGGCCAGGGCAGCTGCGCCACAGCTGTAATCGGTGTGTTGCCGTACGACATTGCGGAAGCGCCGTTCCTGCATGCTCTCCACGCGCTGGGTGAGGACCGCCCCGTTGGGCAGCACACCACTGAAGCCGACGTCGCCGGCACGCACGATGCCCATCGGCATCATCAGCACCGACAAGGCCCACACCAGCACCCACGTGCGCATACGACTGGACATGTAGTACTCCGGCTCAGGAAGGAGCCCCTGCCCCAAGGGGGAGAAGGGACAGGGGCTCCCGGGGAGCCCGGTCATTGGCGGATGACCGGGTTTGTTGCGCTCAACGCGTACTGCTTGCGAAAACGGACAGACTTACTGTTCCGGACCGCCGCCACCACCGCCGCCGGTGGAGGGCTGTGCAACCGCCAGGGCCAGACTGTTGGCCTGCAGGTTGCCGGTACCGGAGGCCACGTTCACCCCGATGTTGCCGGAGGCGCCGGAGAACGCACTGCCGGACAGCGCCGCGGTGTTGGTCGCATCCACGTTCACCCAACGGGTGGTGGAGACGGTGCCGCTCAGGCTCGCGTAGAGATCGGCCACGCCCAGTTCAACGAACTGGCTGGTGCCGCGCTCATCGGTATCGAACGCAATGCCGCCCACGCCCGGACGATTCGGGTTGGCGGTGGCATTCTGGATATCGCTATCCATGTCGATATGACCGGTTTCGCTGCCGCTCGGGTGATCCAGCGCGCCGCTCCAGGTATCCAGGTAGTAGTTGTCTTTCTGGTAGGCACTACCCGAACCGCTGTAACGGCCCGCACCGACGGCCAACGTGGCACCGGCAACGCGACCGCTCAGGTTCACGTCCACGGTGTCGGTCATCGACTGCAGGTAGCCGGCGTTGCTGACGGTGTTGCCGGAGGACACCTGGTTGGAGCTGATGCTCGAGGTCGCATAGGCGCTGGTGGCGACCGAGGCGGCGAGCGCGTTCTTCTGCTCGTTGTTGTTGCCCGAGGCGACGTTGGCACCAATGTTGCCGGACGCACCGCTGAAGGCATTGCCACCCAGGCCCGCGGCGTTGGTCACGCCCGAGTTGAGGGTGGTGTTGCCACCGCCGAACTGGTTGACGAAGACTTCCGCATCGGCCATGCCGAAGCTGAAGGACGCATCGGCAGCGGACAGCGAGGCCGCATTGTCCTGGGCGTTGTTGTCGCCGGCGGCGACGTTGAAGCCCAGGTTGCCGGAGGCATCGGCACCGACGTCGTCGGCGATCGAGGCGCTGTTGGTCACCAGGCTGTTGCCGGCCAGGTTGTTGGTGACCGACTGGCGGTTGTCGATGACGGCGATGGCGGCCGAGTCGATATCGATCGAGCCGGTGATTTCCGGATCACCCGAGAAGCTGATGTCCGAGCTCAGGCGCAGGTCTTTTTCGATGTTGACATCAACGCCGTGGTTGTTCTTTTCCTGGCGTTCGTCGGCCTGGATGTTGCTGGTCTTGTTGACGTTCTCGGTGACGTTGCGGTTGCTGGTCACGTCGCGGTTGCTGGTGACATTGGTATTGCTCGTCACGTTGTCGTTGATGGTGGTGTTGGTGGTGCTGTTGTTGTTGCGGGTGTTGTTCCAGGTCCGGTTCCAGGTGCGCGAATCGGTATCGGTGTTGGTGGTGGTATTGGTTTCGGTGTTCGTATCGGTGTTGGTGTTGGTGCGCGTTTCAGCCACGTTGTGCAGGTGGTTGATGTTCGCGCTCTGGTTCTGGTTGTCGCGGTCATTGCCCCAGCCATTGGCGCCGGCGGAGGCGGATGCAGCGGCGACGGCGATGGCCAGTACGGTCCGTTTCATGTTGGTGTTCATGGTGCCCTCTCTCTCATCACAGACAATCGGGTGGATGTGACTACTCACGGGGTGGACTGCACCGAAATGCTCAGTTGGTTTGCGGTGGCGTTGCCGGATCCCGCGATCTGATTGAGTTGCAGGACGCCGTCGAATCCCTGCAGCGCGGAGGCTTCGACCGCCACCCTGCGAGTTCCGGCCGACCGACCGCTGTTGACGGCCCCCTGCCCCCCTGCTGACGCGAGTGCGCCCGACCCGGCCAAAGCCGCGTCGTTCGTTTCGCGTATGCCCTGTTGCGCCAGCGTGGCGGTGACGACGTTGAGCGTCGCGTTGCCATTGCCGCTGGCCTGGTTGATCGATGCGACGCCGCTGGCGCCGTTCAGTGCCTGGCCGCCGAGCGTGGCGCTGGCGTCCATGGCGGTGTCGCTGAGGCTGAGATTGTTGGACTGCTGCTGGCGTGCATCCACCTGGATGTGGGCGTTGCGGCCATTGGCGATGCCCATCAGGTTGGCCTGCTGGTTGAGGTCACCGGCCGCCATGTTGACGGTGATGGCGCCGTCGGCACCGGCCAGCGTGCGGCCATCGATGCGGCTCTGGTTGAGGTAGGAAAGCATCGCGGCGTAGTCGTTGCCCTGCTGGGCGTGTGCAGCCCAGGGAGCCAGCAACAGGCTGCTCAGCAGTGCTGTGCGCAGGACGGCGTTCATTTGCCGGGCCCGCCCACAGGCTGGCCGAGCGGGAACTGGGCGAGTGCGCCACGCACCTGGTCGCCGATGCCGCGGGTCGCGTTGCCGACGGCGCCCATGGGGCCGCCGATGGTGTTGCTGAACTGGCCGCTGGAGAGCATGCCGCTGTCGGTGACTTTGCCGAGCGTGCCGTTGACCGTATGGCCGGTGACGCGTTCGATGGTGGTGGCGTTGCGGGGAATGCCGGCGCCGGTGTTGGAACCGAGCGAGGCGTAATCGTCGTCGCTGAGTTCATCCATGCCGGTGGAGGTGCCGAGGGCGTGGCCGATTTCGCGGCGCGGTGAGGGGTCTGCGATCAGCGCCATGCCGGGGGGCGCAGGGCGGTACGCAGGCCGTGCGGAGACGTCACGCAGCAGGACGATTTCGCCGGATTGTGCTTTGACGCCCTGGCGTGCGCCGGAGGCGTCGGCGGCGGCCGGCACGATGAGTGCGGCGGCAAGCAGCCAGAATGTGGTGTGTCGTGTGCGGTGTGCGGCAACGCTGTCCATGGCGACCTCCGATGACATGCGGAGGGATGGAGCAGCATTCGTGCCAAGTTCCGGACGCCCGTGTTTGCGGGGTTTTTGTGGGAGTCCGGTTAATGGCGCGCAACATTGCTGTTACAGCGGCGTTAGCGTTTGTGCGTATGAATAGGTTTGGCGATGGACGGCGTTGCGCTGAGAGGCAAGCGTGGTGCGGGTGTATCACGGGTGTTACACCGGGTGATACAGGGGGTTACGGTGCGGATTCAGGGTGGATTCCTGGCGAGCGTAGCGCGTCACTATTCACTGGCGGAGGCGGCCGGCGCGTCGAGCGCTGGGCCAACGCTACGGTTGCCGGCGGATGTCCCCCGGCGCCGGCCTGCGGCCGTCTCCTCCTCCTTGATTTCGCCCACAAGCGCAGCGCGGCCCATCGTGTCCAGCCACTGGCGCCTCACGGCAAGCACCGGTTTGCAGTACGCCTACCACCGCGGACGAGCCCCGAAGCGGCCGGTAGGCGCCTGGGCAAAATAAAGGAGGAGGCCGTCGCCGCCAGGCGGCGGCCGGGGGACATTTGCCGAGGGGCCTGCCGGTCGCTTCGGGGCGTAACGCTCGCGGCGACCCCAAGCGGAAAAAAAAGACCGGCTCTCGCCGGTCTGTGGGTGGTGCGTTCGTGCCTGCATCAGGACGTTCGTTCTTCGCCTTCATCCACGCCGAGGTTGGTGGATGGGTTGTCGTAGATCTCACGGTCGAGCAGACCGGTTTCCTTGGCGACGATCACCGGGACCAGCATCTGGCCGGTGACGTTGGTCATGGTGCGCATCATGTCCAGGATGCGGTCGATGGCGTAGAGGTAGCCGATGGTCTCCAGCGGAAGGTTGGCGGCGCTGAGGACGACGGTGGCCATGACCACGGCGGTGCCGGGGACGCCCGCGGTGCCGAAGCTGCCCAGGACCGAGGCGATCAGGACGACGATGTACTGCTCGGGGGTGAGCGGCACGCCGGTGTACTGGGCGATGAAGACGGCGCACAGGGCCGGATAGATCGCGCCGCAGCCGTCCATCTTGATGCTGGCGCCGAGGGGGACGGCGAAGGAAGCGTAGTCCTTGTTGACGCCGAGGTTGTGGGTGATCGAGCGCATCGCGGCGGGCATGGCGGCGAAGCTGGAGGAGCTGACGAAGGCGACCTGCATGCCGGGGGCGGCGCCGCGGAAGAACTTGAGCGGGTTCAGGCCGTGCATGAGCAGCAGGCTGCCGTAGACCACCACGATGTGCAGGGCGCAGGCGATGTACAGGGCGAGCACGAAGTTGCCGAGCGGCAGCAGTTTTTCGAAGCCGTAGCTGCCGACCAGGCCGGCGATCAGGCCGAAGGTGCCCAGCGGGGTGATCTCCAGCACGAAGCGGGTGACCTGGATCATGATCTCGCTCATCTGCCCGGTCAGCTTGCGTGCCTCGCTGACCTTGTCGCCGAGCTTGACCATGGCAAAACCGAGCAGGCCGGCGAAGAAGATCACCGGCAGGATCGAGCCGCGCCCGGCGGCCAGGACGGTTTCACCGGCGCTGTTGATGCGGGTGCCGATGCCGGTCAGCGCGTAGAACACGTTGGAGGGCACGACATCCATCAGCACCTTGATCACGCTGGGTACTTCGCGCGGGGTGTAGCCGTGGTCCATGCTCAGGCTGAGCGCGCCGTTGCCGGGCTGCATGACGGTGCCGACGGCCAGGCCCACGCACACCGCCAGCGCGGCAGTGATGATGAACCACAGGAAGGTGCGCCCGCCCAGCGCCGCCACGGACTTCTGACCGTGCAGCGAGGAGATGGCGTTGATCACGGCGAAGAACACCAGCGGCACCGCGATCATCTTGATCAGGGTGACGTAGAGATCGCCCAGCGGGCCGAACCAGGTTTCGGCCGCCGGCCCGAGCAGCCAGCCGGCCAGTGCGCCGAGGACGAAGCCGCCGAGGACCCGTTGCCAGAAGGGGATCCGCAACCAGGCAGAGACCAGCTTCATGCGCATTCCAGAGATGATTTGACAGCTAGGCACCTTAGCCCAAGCGGGGCCGTGGAACGAGGCGTACACGGAAAATCAGCGTGTCATCGGCGTGCCTTGCGGCGTTCTGCATAATGAACGCCCGTTTCACATGTGAGATGCATTCATCCATGTCCCGTTTCACGCCTCTGGTGGCCGCCGTCACCACCCTGCTGCTCGGCGCCTGCGCCACTACCGCTCCCTCCTCCAGCGCCACTACCGGCGCGGTCCAGGTCGATGTGCCGGCCATTGCCCACCCCGCCGGGGAGACCCCGCAGTGGTGGTACCGCAGCGGTGCGGCGCGCGCGGCCAGCACCGGTGCGATGGACGGCAAGGCCAAAAACGTCATCCTGTTCCTGGGTGACGGCATGAGCCTGACCACGGTGGCCGCGGCGCGCATCTTCGAGGGGCAGCGCAACGGGCATCCGGGCGAGGAGAACCTGCTGTCCTGGGAGCGCTTCCCGGCCACGGCGTTCAGCAAGACCTACAACACCGATTCGCAGACGCCGGATTCGGCCGGCACGATGACGGCAATCACCACCGGCGTGAAGACCCACATGGGCGCAATCGGGGTCAGCGCGGGCACCCGCAATGACTGCGCCGACAGCCTGAACAAGGGGCTGCTGACGTGGTTGCAGCTGGCTGACAGCGCCGGCATGGCGACCGGCGTGGTCTCCACCGCGCGCCTGACCCATGCCACCCCGGCGGCGACCTACGCGCACTCGCCGGAGCGCAACTGGGAAAACGACACCGACGTGCCGGACGAGGCCAAGGCCGCCGGCTGCCGCGATATCGCCCAGCAGCTGTTGTCGACCTCGCGCTTCGGGCGCGGCCCGCTGGTCGCCCTCGGCGGTGGCCGCGGTGAGTTCACCACGGTGGAAGAGCGCGATCCGGAATACGACGACAAGGTCGGCCAGCGCCTGGACGGGCGCAGCCTGGTGACCGAGTGGCAGCAGGCGCACCCGCAGGGTGCCTATGTGTGGAACGCCAAGCAGCTGCAGGCCGCCGCGAACGCACCGGCGATCCTGGGCCTGTTCGAGCCGGACCACATGCGCTACGAAGCCGAGCGCAAGGAGGATCCGGCCGGTGAGCCCAGCCTTGCCGAACTGACCCAGGCGGCGATCGCCAACCTGTCGCGCCACCAGGAAGGCTATGTGCTGATGGTGGAAGGCGCGCGCATCGATCACGCCAACCACAGCGGCAATGCCTACCGGGCACTGACCGATACCGTGGCACTGTCCGATGCGGTGCGCGCCGCCGTCGAGGCGACCTCGGATCAGGACACCCTGATCATCGTCACCGCCGACCATTCGCATACGCTGAACTTCGTCGGCTACCCGGCACGTGGCAACCCGATCCTGGGCAAGGTCAAGGACAAGGGTGGCGAAGACGGCGCCGGCAAGCTGGACCTGGCCCGCGATGGCCTGGGCCTGCCCTACACCACGCTGACCTACGCCAACGGCCCGGGCTACACCGGTGCCACCAACCAGCAGCCGGTCGGCCCGAAGCGCTACCCGCACAACCCGAGCAGCTTCGATCCGAGCACCGGCCGGCCGGACCTGACCGCGGTGGATACCGAGCATCCCGATTACATGCAGGAAGCGCTGGTGCCCGCCAAGAGCGAATCGCATGGCGGTGAAGACGTCGGCATCTGGGCACGTGGCCCGGGCAGCAAGGCGGTGCGCGGCACGATGGAGCAGAACGCGATCTACCACATGATCGTGCAGGCCACGCCGCGCCTGCGCCTGCGCCTGTGCGAGGCCGGCACCTGCGACGCCAAGGGCGTGCCGGTCGAGCTGCCCAAGCCGACCGCGTTCGAGCGCCAGGCCGGCGATAGCAAGTGATGCGTGGGCTTCGTCACAGCGCAACGAGCAGGGGCCGCCTCGCGCGGCCCCTGCTGCTGGCAGCCAGCCTGCTCGCCTCCGGCATGGCCTGGGGCGCCGGCACCGGGTGCACCGCCTTCACCGAGGAAGACGGCCTGCAGCCTTTGCGCGGGTGCCAGTGGCTCAACGGCCGTCTTGCGCTTGAGACCAACGCGTTGGCGTCGTTGTCCTACGATCAGGACGGGCTGGCCGCGGTCCACGCCGGCGGCGGATTCCACTATGTCCGTGCCGATGGCCGGCAGTTGCCGGTGATCACCTTCGACAACGGCCCGGACTACGTCGTGGAAGGATTGGTGCGCGGCCGCGTGGGCGCGCGCATCGGCTACTTCGATACCCAGCTGCGCCAGGCGTTCCCGGCCACCTTCGATTTCGGCTGGGCGTTCGATGACGGGGTGGCCCGCGTCTGCCAAGGCTGCCGACCCGGCACGCCGGACGATCATGGCCACATCGCGATGGTCGGTGGCACCTGGTATCGCATCGATCGGCACGGGCGTCCGGCGATGGATGCCGGCACGCCATGACGGCCCTGCGTGGCAACGTCGCCGCGCAGCGCCGATACTGCCGGTCTGCCTGAGATCGCGTCCCCATGACAGCCCCGCTTCCCCATCCCCCGTCCGTCGCCCATCCCGTGCTGGTGGGCTTCAGTGGTGGGCTGGATTCCACCGTCCTGCTGCACTGGCTGGCCACCTCGGCGGCCCAGCGCACCGCGGGCCTGCGCGCCGTACATATCCATCATGGCCTGCAGGAGCAGGCCGATGCCTGGACCGTGCACTGCACGCAGGTGTGCGCGCGCTGGAATATCCCGCTGCGGGTGCTCCGTGTCCAGGTGCAACGCAACCAGGGGCAAGGGCCGGAAGCTGCCGCGCGGCATGCACGCCGTGAGGCGTTCGCCTCGCAGCTGCTGCCCGGCGAACAGTTGGCGCTGGCCCACCATCGCGACGACCAGGCCGAAACCTTCCTGCTGCGGGCGCTGCGTGGCTCCGGGGTGGATGGATTGGCGTCCATGCAGGTCACCAGCGCATTTGGCGCCGGCACCGTGTGGCGGCCGTTGCTGGAGGTTCCGCGCAGCACCCTGCGTGCGCATGCCCAGGCCGAGGGCCTGGACTGGATCGAAGACCCCAGCAACGCCAGTGACGATGCCGACCGCAATTTCCTGCGCCTGCAGGTACTGCCGCAGCTTCGTCAGCGCTGGGCGCAGGCCGATGCCGCCTTCGCGCGCAGCGCCGCGTTGTGCGCGCAGTCCCAGCATCTGCTCGACAGTGCCGACCGCGACGCACTGGAACGCTGCAGCGTCGGCCCCGGTGTGATCGACTGCGGGCGGCTGATGCGCCAGCCGGTGGAACGACGTGCACGCCTGCTGCGGCATTGGGTACGTGGCAGTGGCCTGCCGCCACTGCCTGCCGCCGGGGTCGAGGCGGTCGAACGCGAGCTGCTCCCGGCCGCGCACCATGCCGATGCGCAGTTTGCCTGGCAGGGTGCGCGCATCCGCCGTTGGCGCGGGCAGTTGCACTTGCTGTCGGCCAGCCTCGCACTGCCGGCCGACTGGAGCGTGCACTGGGATGGCCGCGCGCCGCTGGCCCTGCCCGATGGGGGCGCGCTGCGCCTGCTCGGCACGGACGCCGGGTTCGACAGCCCCGTGCAGATCCGCGCGCGCCGCGGCGGCGAGCGCATCCAGCTGCCCGGGCGCACACATTCCCATGCGCTCAAGGATCTGCTGCAACAGCAGGGCCTGCCGCCGTGGCAGCGCCGTCAGCTGCCGCTGCTGTTTGATGAAGACACGCTGCTGGCCGCGGGCGACCGCGTGATCGGTGCGGCCCTGCAGCCGTGGTTGCAGGCCCATCATGCGCAGTTGCAGTGGACCCCGGGCGCGGCGTGAATTGACCCCGCCGGGCCAGCAGCCCACACTTGGCGCATGGCAAAGAAGTCCCCCAATGAAACCTCCCCGGTCGCCCACTTCGAGCAGTCGCTGGAAGAACTGGAGCAACTGGTGGAGAAGATGGAAACCGGCGAAATGAGCCTGGAACAATCGCTCAGCGCCTACGAACGTGGCGTCGGGCTGTACCGCCAGTGCCAGCAGGCGCTGGAACAGGCCGAACTGCGCGTGCGCCTGCTCAGCGATCCGGCCCAGCCCGACACCGCCGTGCCGTTCGACCCGCCCAGCCATGACGGTTGAGGCCACGTTCGCGCGGTGGCGCGACCGTATCGAAAGCCAGCTCGACGCCGGCCTGCCTTCCCCGTCCGATGCCCCCCGAGGGCTGCATCAGGCGATGCGTTATGCGGTGCTCGGGGGCGGCAAGCGCATGCGGCCGCTGCTGGTCTATGCCGGCGGCCGGGTCTTCAGCGCCGACGAAAACGCACTGGATGCGCCTGCGATGGCGGTGGAGCTGATCCATGCGTATTCGCTGGTGCACGACGATCTGCCGGCGATGGACGATGACGCCTTGCGGCGCGGCCGCCCGACCACGCATATCGCCTTCGATGAAGCCACCGCGATCCTCGCCGGCGATGCCCTGCAGACGCGCGCTTTCAGCCTGATCGCCGACGCGGCGTTGCCAGCGCAGCTGCGCGTGGAGTGCCTGCAGACCCTGGCGCACGCCTCCGGCGCGGCCGGCATGTGCGGCGGCCAGGCCTTGGATATCGACGCCACTGGCCATCAGCAGCCGTTGCAGGCTCTGGAACGCATGCATGCGCTCAAGACCGGTGCGCTGATCCGCGCTGCGGTGCGCATGGGCGCGCTGTGCGGCCAAGCACCTGCCGCGGATATGGCGACGCTGGATACGGTGGCCTCGGCGCTGGGCCTGGCCTTCCAGGTGCGCGATGACATCCTCGATGTCGAGGCCAGTTCCGAACAGCTCGGCAAGACCGCTGGCAAGGACGAAGCGCAGGCCAAATCGACCTTCCCGGCGCTGCTGGGCATGGACGGTGCCAAGGCGCATCTGCGCACGTTGAGCGAGCAGATGTTCGACGGTCTGGCCGGCTATGGTGAGTCGGCCGATGCCCTGCGTGCGCTGGCCAAGCTGGCGGTTGAGCGGGATCACTGAGCGATCGCGCAGGCCGCCACGCATGGCGTGGCCCTACAACGCCAGGACACAAAAAAACGCCCGGGATTCCCGGGCGTTTTTCGTTCCAGCGCAGCGGATCGATTACTTGATCAGGCGCAGGGTGAACGGATAGCGATAGGCTTCACCGTTGTTGGCCTTGACCGCCGCCAGGATGCACAGCACCAGGTTGGCGATCCATACCAGGGTCAGCAGCAGGCCGCCGATCAACACGACCAGCAGGATGGTGGAGATGACGTAGGCGATCAAGACGGTGATCTGGAAGTTCAGCGCTTCCTTGGCCTGGTCGGTCACGAAGCCCTTCTGCGGGTCATCCTTGTTCACCAGCCAGATGATCAGCGCACCGATGAAGCCGGTGAAAATACCCAGCAGGTGGGCTACCAGCGACAGCGTACGCTGGTCGGCCGGTGCAGCGCCGGCCGGCGGCGGCGGCGGGGTGGTGACGTTATCGAAATCGCTCACGTGAAACTCCTTGTTCGAGGTAATGGGTAGTGCACGCGGCAGGCTCCCCGCCTGCCAGGGCAGCCTCCATAGAATACGTCAATCGTTACCAGCAACGGTCATTCGTCCTACAAGGATCGACCCGGTGTGCACGTGCGAGCGCGGGTCGATGTCGGTGCCCACCGCTTCGATGCTGGCGAACATGTCCTTGAGGTTGCCGGCGATGGTGATGCCGTCCACCGGGTAGCTGATCTCGCCGTTCTCCACGCGGAAGCCGCCGGCACCACGCGAGTAGTCGCCGGTGATGCTGTTGACGCCCTGTCCCATCAGTTCGGTGACCAGCAGGCCATTGCCCATCTGCCGGGCAATGGAGACCAGATCACCCGCGTTGGCGGTGACCTTGAGGTTGTGTACGCCACCGGCATTGGCGGTGGTCGGCAGGCCGAGCTTGCGTGCCGAATAGCTGCCCAGGATGTAGCGCTCCAGCACGCCATCGCGGATCAGCGCTGAATTGCGGGTGGCCACGCCATCGCCATCGAAGGCGGCCGAGCGCAGCCCACGGCGCAGCAGCGGCAGCTCTTCGATGCCGAACCAGTCCGGGAACAGGCGCGTGCCGACGCTGTCGAGCAGGAAGCTGGCACGGCGGTACAGCGCGCCACCGGAGACGGCGCCGAGCAGATGGCCGATCAGCGAGCGGGCCACCTCCGGCGAATACAGCACCGGCATCTGCGCCGTGGTCATCGAGCGCGGCTCCAGCCGGGCCACGGTACGCGCGGCGGCACGGCGGCCGATCGACGCCGCATCGTCCAGGTCTTCGCGGGCCAGCGCGCTGCTGTACCAACCGTCGCGCTGCATGCCATCGCCCTGCCCGGCGATCAGCGCGCAGCCGATCGAATGGTGGCTGCTGCGCTCGCGGCCGATGAAGCCATGCGAGTTGGCGTACACCGACAGGCTCTGCGCGGTCGCCGCCGAGGCACCGTCGGAATTGCTGATGCGGGTGTCGGCCTCACGGCCGGCCGCTTCGCAGGCCAGGGCCAGATCCAGCGCCGCATCGGCGCTGAGTTCCCAGGGGTGCCAGCCGTCCAGATCCGGGAATTCACGGGCCATCAGCGCCGCCTCGGCCAGGCCGGCGGCCTCGTCGTCCTCGGTGTGGCGGGCGATCGCGCAGGCCTGGGCCACGGTCGACTCCAGGCTGCTCTCACGCAGGTCGGCGGTGCTGGCGCTGCCCTTGCGCTGGCCGACGTAGACGGTCACGGCGATGCCGCGGTCACGGGTGGACTCGACCGTTTCGACCTCGCCCAGGCGCACGTTCACATCCAGGCCGCGCTCATCGCTGCAGCTGACCTCGGCCTGGGTGGCGCCCAGGGCCTTGGCCCGCTCCAGCAGGCGCTGGGAGATGTCGGCCAGCTGCTCCAGGCGCTGCAGGCTGTCGTCGGCCGGGGAGACTTCAGGGGAGATCACGTTCAATGCTTTATCCTGTACAGGTGAGTGCCCGGCGCGACGCCGGCACAGTTTACGGATGTGGAAATAAGACGATGCGCGGACGCGACGAAGAAACCGGTGAATTCCTTGATATCAGCCGCAGCCAGAACCGCCGGGCTGCGCTGGACGTGCTGGCCCTGGGCGAAAAGCTGGTCTCGCTGACCCCGGCCCAGCTGGCGCGCCTGCCGGTGCCCGAAGATCTGCTGCCGCACATCGCCGAGGCCAAGCGCATCACCGCGCATATCGCCCACAAGCGCCAGCTGGCGTTCCTGGCCAAGCACATGCGCCGCGAAGACGACGCCGTGCTGGATGCGATCCGCGATGCGCTGGATGCCAACAGCGAGACCTCGCGCCGTGAAGTGGCGACCATGCACCGCGTGGAAGACTGGCGCGAACGCCTGCTCAAGGACGGCGACAAGGCGCTGGGCGCGTTGCTGGACGAATACCCGCATGCCGACCGCCAGCAGCTGCGTACGCTGGTCCGCAACGCCCAGGCCGAAAAGGCCAAGAACAAGCCGCCGCGCGCCTACCGCGAGATCTTCCAGCTGCTGCGTGCGCTGCTGCTGCCGGCCGCGCTCGGCCTGGAAGGCGTGAACGCCGGCTCCGAAGACGCGCTGGACGACGCGGTCGACACCGACAGCGACGAGAACGCCGAGGACTGAGTCCCGGCGCTCACGCGGCGGCGCCAGCACCCAGCTGGCGGCCGCGTGATCAGGCAGCGCAGGCGAATGCATCCCGGCTCAGGCCTGGGTGCCGCCCACGGTGATGCCATCGATCAGCAGGGACGGCTGGCCCACGCCGACCGGCACACTCTGGCCATCCTTGCCGCAGATGCCCACGCCCTCGTCCAGGGCCAGATCGTTGCCGATCATGCGCACTTTCTGCATGGTTTCCGGCCCGTTGCCGATCAGGGTGGCGCCCTTCACCGGCGCGGTGATTTTTCCGTCTTCGATCAGGTAGGCCTCGGTGGCCGAGAACACGTACTTGCCACTGGTGATGTCGACCTGGCCACCACCGAAGTTGACGGCGTACAGGCCACGCTTGACCGAGCGGATCATTTCTTCCGGATCGTGCTGGCCGGCGCGCATGTAGGTGTTGGTCATGCGCGGCATGGTCATGTGCGCGAATGATTCACGGCGGCCGTTGCCGGTCGGGGCCACGCCCATCAGGCGCGCATTGAGCGAATCCTGCATGTAGCCGACCAGGATGCCGTCCTCGATCAGCGTGGTGCATTGGGTCGGGTGGCCCTCGTCATCGATGTTCAGCGAGCCGCGGCGCCCGTCCAGGGTGCCGTCGTCAACGATGGTCACGCCCGGCGCGGCCACGCGCTCGCCGATCCGGCCGGCGTAGACGCTGGTGCCCTTGCGGTTGAAGTCGCCTTCCAGGCCGTGGCCGACCGCTTCGTGCAGCAGCACGCCGGGCCAGCCCGGGCCCAGCACCACGGTCATTACCCCGGCCGGGGCCGGAACCGCCTCCAGGTTCACCAGCGCCTGGCGCAGCGCCTCGCGGGCAAAACCTTCCGGGCGCCCATCGGCGAACAGGTCTTCATAGCTGTAACGGCCGCCGCCACCGGAGTAGCCCGACTCGCGACGCCCATGCTGCTCGACGATGACCTGTACGTTCAAGCGCACCAGCGGGCGGATATCCGCGGCGAGCACGCCATCGCTGCGCGCGATCAGGACCGTATCCACGCCGCCGGAAAGGCTGACCATCACCTGCTGCACGCGCGGGTCGGCGGCGCGCAGATAGCGGTCCAGCCGCTTGAGCATCTCCACCTTGGCCTCGTTGCCCATGCCGTCGATGGGGTCCAGCGCCGGGTACAGCGCGCGGCCACTGCCACGCACCAGCGAGCGGGCCGACTGTGCCCCGCCCTCGCGGGAGATGGCGCGGGCCGAGTTGGCCGCGGCCAGCAGCGCGTCGCTGTGAATGTCATCGGAGTAGGCGAAGCCGGTCTTCTCGCCGGCGATGGCGCGTACGCCCACGCCCTGCTCGATCGAATGCGCCCCGTCCTTGACGATGCCGTCCTCCACGCTCCAGCTCTCGCGGCGCGCGTGCTGGAAATAGAGATCCCCGAAATCGATGCCCGGGCCCAACAGGGTGCCGAACGTGCGTTCCAGACCGTTCGCATCCAGCCCGGCGGGCAGCAGCAGACGGTCGGTGGCCAGCGAAAGTGCGTTGTTGTTCATGCTCTTTGATCTGTGGGCGCCGGGCGCAATCGCAACCCGGGCGCGGGAAAGGGGTCAGCGCGCCGGCGGTACGGCCGGGGCCGGCTTGGGCGCTGCGTCGCGGTCGATCACATCGACCTTGGGTTCGGCCCAGGGGCCGGTCACGCGGTACGTCTTGGCGCCGATCTCGCCCAGCGGCTTGGACAGCACCGCGTTGGCCGCTGCACCGACCGCCGCCCCCACCGGCCCGCCGGCGACCGCGCCGACCACGGTCAGCAGGTTGCCGGCGCGCGGGTTGACGTCGATGGTCTGATCGAAGCGTTGCTGGCGCAGGTCGGTCTGGCCGCGGATGGTGATGTTCGCCGCCGGGCCTTCGATCAGCACCTTGTCGGTCGTGGCCATGCCATCGGCGAACGCCACGCGGCCTTCGACCTGGTTGAAGGCGAAGCCCTTGGAGAAGAAATCGCGGAAATCGAACATCAACCGGCGCGGCAGCTGGGTCACGCTGAGCAGGCCGAGCACGCGCCCGGCACCGGGTTCGAGTTCCAGCAACTGGCCGTTGCGGGCCTGCACGTCGAGCTGGCCCTGCAGCGCGCCGAGCTGGAAGTCGGACGGGCCGCCCTGCCAGCCGGCGCTCATGCTCAGCTGGCCCTGGCCGCCACGCAGCTGGCCGCCGTAATCCAGGTTCTGCATCAGTCCCCCCAGGTCCTCGCTCTTGACCTGCACGTTGAACTGGCTGCGCGCGGCCTCGCCCATGCCCATCCAGCGGCCATTGACGTCGATCTCCTGCTTGGGTGCGCGGAACTGCAGCTGGTCCACGCTCAGGCCGTTGGCCATCGGCCGCGTGCGCAATACCGCCTGGCCGAGCTTGGCCTTGCCGAACTGGAGGTCATCGATATCCAGCGACAGCGGCGGGATTTTGGCCGGATTGGTGTCATTGGCACTGGCCTGGACCCGCGCCGGCAGGGCCACGTCCGGTGGCAGCAGGATCGGAGCGCCATCGCTGGGCGCCTTGACCGGCGTCGGCAGCGATTGCCAGTGCACCCGGCTGAGCTTGCCGACGATGGTGCCGCCCTCGGCATTGGGCACGCTCAGGCCGCCCGCCAGCGAGGGACCGTCCAGGCGCACGTCCACGCTGCTGCTGGTCGGCCGCAGTTGCAGCCGGGTCTGTGGGAACACGCCACCGGCAAGCAGCAGCTGGCCGACCTGCACGTCCACCTGCCGCAGCGGCATCGGGTTCTTGCCGTCGCCGCCATCCGGCGAGCGGGCCAAGGCGATCCACTCCAGCGCATCCAGCGAGCCGCTGCGCCCGTTCACCACCAGCCCACTGGCCGGCGGATCACGATCCACGCGGTCGCTGCCGAGGGTGACCTGCACGCCGGTCTGGTTGTCATGCGTGCGCGCGGCCAAGGCCAGGCGCTGGCCGAAGGCGACATCCACACGGCCGCTGCCCATCGGCAGCTGTGCGGTGACGTCCGTCGCCAACGGCGTGGCGGCGGGCTTGTCCAGCGGCGCAGGCAGTTCCAGGGTGGTGCCGACCAGATCCGAATGCAGCTTGAGCACGGTGGGCGGCTCGACCTTGCTGCCGGCCGCGACCTTGGGCAGGGTCACCCCGATGGTCCAGCGTGAGGTGCCCTGGATGTAAGGTTTGAGCCAGTTCAATTCGGGCGCCCGGTCCAACAGCGCGCCGGCTTCCAGCGAGGCGGTCAGCTCGGATTCGAAGGCCTGTTGCGGATCCCGCACGAACTCCCCGGCGCGCAGGCTGAGCAGCCCGTCCTGGCCCTGGTGGCGCACGGCCAGGTGCTCCGCATCGAAGCCGCCGTGGCCATAGCGTGCCGTGCCGCGCATGTTCTCGAAGACCAGGTCGAAACGCTTCTCGGTGAGGGTCGCGCCATTGAGATCGACCGTGCCCTGCAGGTGACCGCCGCCGTCGTCGTGATGCAGTGGCTGCAGCAGGTCAAAGGTGACCGCGGCCGGCCCCTTCGCAGTGAGATTGTCCAGCGTCTCGCCATAGGTGGCCTGCAACGGACTCTGCTTGAGCATGGCCAGCAGTGCACCGGCATCGCTGCGGCTGGTGGCCTTGACGTACAGATCGGTCTCGCCGAAATCGGGAATGCCGGCATCGAAGTGGTCCACCGCCACCCCGGCCAGGTCGCCCTTGCCATGCAGTTCGAAGCCCGGGCCGATGAAGGCGATATCGGCATCGACCTTGTTCATCGCCGGCCAGTCGTGCTGGAAGCGGATGCTGCCGGCGTCGATGTGGCCGGTCGCCTCGAAGCGGCCGTTGTTCTTGTCGAACGGCCAGTCTTCCAGATCGCCGGTCACCAGGCCCACGCCGCCACGCACCTGGCCGGAGACCAGGGCGGCATCCAGCCAATCGGTGGCAGTCTTGCTCATCTTGGAATGGATCCAGAATCGCTTGGCCGCCGTCATCGGCACATCGTCGATCCTGGCCGCCAGTTCCAGCCAGGGGCGCGTGCCGTTGTTCTGGAACCAGATGCCGCCGCGCACATCGGCGGCGTAATCGGTGCCCTGCACGCGCAGCGCCGGGGTGCCGATCCGCCAGCCGCCGGCCTCGTCGCGCCAGCCCACCAACCGGCCGGCCAGGCGCACGTCGTGGCGCTCGCCAAAGCCGCTCGGCCAATCGAAATGCATCACCTGCTGCGGCTGCAGATCCAGGGTGAAGCCATCGGCATCGCCGTTGAAGCGCCCGCCCACACCGCTGAGCCCGGGCGAATGCCCGACCGCCGCGAAGCGGATGTCTTCCAGATCCCCGTCGACCGACAGCGGGCCGCCCTGCTCGCCTGCCACCCGCACGCGGGTCATGCGCACCTGCGGTGCGGCCTCGTGCAGCCACTCGCGCAGGCCGGGATCGATCCGGTCGGTCAGCGCCAGCCCCCGCAACAGCGCGGTGGCATCGATGTTGTCGCCGGCCAGCGCGAAGTGTTGCCCGCCGGCCAGCAGCAGCCCATCCAGTTGCTGGGTGCTGCCTTCCATGCCGATCCGCAACCGCGGCGCATCGGCGCGCCAGCCACCCTGCACCCAGCGCCAGCGTGCGCGCAGTTCCAGCGTGTCCAGCGCGAGCTGCGGGTGGGTGCCGTCCGCCAGCTTCACGCCGCGCACCTGTACGTTCTGAAGGTCCGCATCGGTGGTGACCATCACCACCCGGTGATCGCGCAGGTCCACCCACGCATTGAACTCACCGGTACCCTGCTGCAGGCCGATGCCGCCGAACTGCAGCAGCGAGGACCACGCCCGGAAGTCGGCCGGGTCGGCCGAGAACCAGGCCTGACCATCGCCGCGCTTGCGCTCGAATTCCAGCACCGCCGTCAGCGGCTGTGCGGACGGGTCGGCCCACGCACGCGCCCCAACCCGCAGGCGCTGGCCGTTGACGCGCAGGCGCAGGTCGATCCGCGGTAGCACCGCGCTCACGCCCAGCGAGGGCGCGTCCACCTTCAAGCGGCCACCGATCACCTGCAGCTCGCCGAGGCGGCGCAGTGTCTCCAGCGGATCGCCTGCACCGGACTGCGGCAGGCCCTGCACCGACCAGCGGCCGTCGTCGGCACGCTGCAGCACCAGCGCCAGGCCGCGCAGGCGCAGCTCGGTCAGCGAGTGGCCCGGCAGCAGGCCGGCATACATCGAGACCAGCACCTCGGCCTCGCCGATGCGCAGGCCCTGCCCTTCACCGATGCGCAGCCCTGTGAGCTGCAGCAGCGGGCCGCGCCGGGTCCAGGCGGTGTCCAGCGCATCGAAGCGCACCGGTTGGCCCGCGCGCGCACTCAACCACGCCGCCACCTTGTCCGGGTGACGCTCGGCCAAGGGCAACAGCTGGCTGGCAGTGCCGACCAGCAGCGCCACGCCCACGAGCAGGACCGCCACCGCATACACAGCATGGCGGCGGATCCGGCGCAGGCGCAGGCGCAGCGGTGTGCTCATCGGAACGTGGGAATGCCGGACCGGCCGCGGTCAGAGCAGCACAACATCGAACTGCTCCTGCAGGTACTGCTCGTCCGCCTGGAAGCGGATGCTCTTGCCCAGGAACTCCTCCAGTTCGGCCACCGCCGAGGATTCCTCGTCGGTGATGCGTGCGACCACCTTGGAGGAGGCGATCACCAGCAGGCGCGCCGCATCGAACTGACGCACCGCCCGGGTGATCTCGCGGAAGATCTCGTAAGTGACCGTTTCGGCGGTCTTGATCGAGCCCCGCCCACTGCACTCCGGGCACGGCTCGGACAGTTGCCGCTCCAGGCTTTCCACGGTGCGCTTGCGGGTCATCTCGACCAGGCCCAGCGGCGAGAAATCGTAGACGGTGGTCTTGGCATGGTCGCGGGCCAGCGCCTTCTCCAGGGTGCGCAGCACCTGGCGGCGATGCTCGGCATCGTCCATATCGATGAAGTCGATGATGATGATGCCGCCCAGGTTGCGCAGCCTCAGTTGCCGCGCCACCGCCTGCGCGGCCTCCAGATTGGTGCGGAACACGGTCTCTTCGAGGTTGCGCTGGCCCAGGAACGAACCGGTGTTCACGTCGATGGTCGTCATCGCCTCGGTCTGGTCGATCACCAGATAGCCACCGGACTTCAGCGGGACCTGCTTGTCCAGCGCCCGGCCGATTTCATCCTCGACCCCGAACATGTCGAAGATCGGGCGATCACCGCTGTACAGCTCCAGTTTCTCGGCCAGCACCGGCATGTACTTGGCCACGAAGGCCTGCAGCTGGTTGAAGGTCTCCTTGGAATCGACCTTGACCTTGTCCACGTCCTTGCGGATCAGATCGCGCACCGAGCGCAGCGGCAGGCTCAGGTCTTCATAGATCACGCTGAGCGGTGCGGCATCGCGGCCACGGCGCTCCACCACGTTCCAGACCCGCGACAGGTAGGCCACGTCTTCGGCGATCGCCTCCGCCGGCTGGCCTTCGGCATTGGTGCGCACGATGTAGCCGTAGCCGCCGTGCTGGGCCGACAGTTCGGTCACCAGGCTCTTCAGGCGGGCGCGCTCGGCCTCGTCCTCGATCCGGGCCGACACGCCCACCACCTTGGACTGCGGCAGCAGCACCATGTAACGCGAGGGAATGCTGATCTGGGTGGTCAGGCGGGCGCCTTTGGTCCCGATCGGGTCCTTGACCACCTGCACCACGATGTCCTGGCCGTCGCGCAGCAGCTCGACGATCGGCACCGAGGACGGCGGCGGCAACGTGGTGCCTTCGGTATCCGGGCTGGCCACCGGGGCCGGGCGGATCACATCGTTGGCGTGCAGGAACGCGGCGCGCTCCAGCCCGACCTCGACGAAGGCCGCCTGCATGCCCGGCATCACCCGCTGCACCTTGCCCTTGTAGATGTTGCCGACCACGCCGCGGCGCCAGCCACGTTCGATGTGCAGTTCCTGCAGCATGCCGTTCTCGATGACGGCGACGCGGGTTTCCCGCGGAGTGACATTGACCAGGATTTCTTCAGACATGGGCGACTCCCTTCAGTTCGAACGTCTGCAGCAACTGCTCGGTCTGTTGCAGGGGCAAACCCATCACACCCGAATAGCTTCCCGCCAGATGGCGGATATATCGTTCGGCGCCACCCTGGATCGCATAGGCACCGGCTTTGTCCATCGGCTCGCCACTGGCCACGTAGGCTGCGATCCGATCCTCCTCGATCGCCGCGAACGTCACCTCCGAGACCACCAGCACGCTCTGTTCCCGGCCCGCAGCGACCAGCGCCACGGCGGTCATCACCTGGTGGGTGCGCCCGGCCAACGCGCGCAGCATCGCGCAGGCGTCGGCAGCATCGGCCGGTTTACCGAACACGCGCCCGTCGAGCACGACTTCGGTGTCCGAGCCCAGCACCACCGCCTCGGGGTCATGCGCGACAAGCGCCAACCCGGCGCGCGCCTTGTCGGCGGCGACCCGCTGCACGTAATCGGCGGCGGACTCGTCGGGCGCACGGACTTCGGGCACGTGAAGCTCAAGCGCCTGGAACGGTCGTTCCAGGCGCGCAAGCAGTTCGTTTCGTCGGGGGGATCGAGAGGCAAGATAAAGCATCGAGGAAGCATAACCTGAGCCTACTGTCTGAATCGCGAGCAACACGCTTGAATCGTGATCAACCCCATCAAACCTCACGACGCGTTCATCGCCCCGACACCAACCTCAACGTCTTCACAAGGAGATGTACATGCGCCGCCCGTCCCTGTCCCCGTTGCTGCTCGCCCTGTCCCTTGCCCTGGGAGCTTCGATGACCGCCCACGCCCAGTCCCAGCCCACCATCGCCGTGCCGGCCGACGGCACCCTGCTCAACATCTCGGCCAATGCCGAGGCCAGGCGCGTGCCGGACGTGGCCACGCTCTCGGCCGGCGTGGTGACCCAGGCCGTGGACGGCAACACCGCCATGCGCCAGAACGCCGAGCAGATGACCAAGGTGCTCGCCGCGATCAAGGCCGCCGGCATCGCCGAGCGTGATGTGCAGACCAGCGGCGTCAACCTGAGCCCGCAGTATCGCTATGCCGACAACGAGGCACCGAAGATCACCGGGTACCAGGCCAGCAACACGGTCAGCCTGAAAGTGCGCGACATCGCCAAGCTCGGCAAAGTACTCGACGCACTGGCCGCCCAGGGCGCCAACCAGATCAACGGCCCGCAGTTCGAGATCGACCAGCCCGAACCGGTCTATGACGAGGCCCGCCTGGCCGCGCTGAAGAAAGCCCAGGCCCGTGCGGAGACCTACGCCAAGTCGCTGGGCCTGCGCGTGCGCCGGATCGTGAGCATCTCCGAGAGCGGCGGCGGCAACTTCCGCCCGGTGATGATGCGTGCGGCGGCGGCGCCGATGGCAGCCGACGTGTCCACCCCGGTCTCGCCGGGCGAATCGACCGTGTCGGTCAACCTGGACGTGGTGTTCGACCTGGGCCGGTAACACGTCAGAAGAGAGCGGACCAGCGGCCCGCTCCTGCCTGGCATGACGGCGCCTGCGGGCGCCGTCATGCTGTCTGCGGCTGGATCCTGACTGCCAGCCAACTCGCCACCCTGCCCCTGACTTCCGGCCCGTGCCGGGCTCGGGTATTGCTGTCAGTGCGCGGCCCCGCCTGACCCCACGCGCCGCGCAGGCACGTTGATGTTCCCGCACATCTGGCAAGGAGAGTGGAGCATGGTCCGTACCCCGTCCCCGGTTGTCCCGCTGCCCATCGAAGCGTCCCGCGTGCTCGGGTGGAGCACCGCCATCGCGGTCCATGCGCTGGCCCTGATGCTGTTGTTGATTCCTGCCGCACAGCCGCTGATCACGGCCCCGCGCGAGCGCATGCGGGTGAGCTGGGTGCTGCCTCCGCCGCCGCAGCCGCAGCCGGAGATCATCCGTCACCCTCCAGCGGACCCGCAGCGGCTCCCCCCGACCGTGCCCGTGACCACGCAACGCGCGCCGGCACCGCTGCCGACACCCACCGCCACCCTCGACGAGGCGCCCGCGGTGGCACCGATGCCCGCCAGCGAGACCGCCGCACCGGCGCTGGAACCGGCCCCCGCCGCGCCCTCGCCCGCCGCCGGAGCCCAACTGCAGTACCGCAGCGCGCCACCCCCGCCCTATCCCGTCGCGGCGATCCGCCTTGGCCAGGAGGGGACGGTCCTGCTGCGCATCCGGGTGGGCACCGATGGCAACCCCGTCGCGGTCAGCATCGAAAAGAGCAGCGGCTCTCGTGCTCTGGACCAGGCAGCGCGTCAGCAGGTAATGCGTCATTGGCGCTTCGTGCCCGCGACCGTCAATGGGCAGGTGGTCCAAGCCGATGGCCTGGTGCCGGTGGAGTTTTCGTTGCCGCACTGATGGGCTGGGGAGGGCCCCGTCGGGGCTCTCCCCATTCACACAAGGCCCTCACACGATCTTTCGCGAATTAAGCAATTTTTCACACTTGCGTCACCTGCCGGAAACCTAGATTGGCGCCGTCGCCAGTGATTTCGATGACGACCCTCACACATGTAGGTTTTCCCAGTCAGGAGAGAAGCTGTGAAACACCCGATCCAACGCCGCGACGACAGCCGCCGCAATACCCTGGCCCATTCCATTTCCACGATCCTGACCAGCGGCGCGCTGCTGCTGGTGGGCGCCATGGCGTCGTCCTCCGCGTTCGCGCAGGAGCAGGCGACCAACCTTGACCGGATCACGGTGACCGGCTCGAACATCCCCCGCACCAATACCGAGACTCCCTCCCCCGTCCAGGTGGTCACCCGCCAGGAGATTGACCGCACCGGCAAGACCACGGTCGCCGAGTACCTGCAGACCCTGACCGCGGATGGGTCCGGCTCCATTCCCAAGACCTTCGGCAACGGCTTTGCCGGCGGTGGCGCGGGCATCTCGCTGCGCGGCCTGGGCGCCGGCTCCACGCTGGTGCTGTTGAACGGCCGCCGCATGGCGACCTACGGCCTGGCCGATGACGGCCAGAAAGTCTTCACCGATCTGAGCACGATTCCGCTGGATGCGGTCGAGCGCATCGAAGTCCTCAAGGACGGCGCTTCTGCGATCTACGGTTCCGATGCCATCGCCGGCGTGGTCAACATCATCCTGCGCAGCGACTTCAACGGCGCCATCCTGCGCGCCTCCTACGGCCTGTCCGGTGACAGCGACGGCGATGCCAAGAAGGCCACCCTGACCGCCGGTACCGGCGACCTGGCCACCGATGGCTGGAATGCGTTCTTCAGCCTGGACGTGGGCAAGACCGACGCAATCAAGATCAGCGACCGCAAGAACCGCAAGTGGATCGGCACCGGCGATATCCGCCCGTGGGGCTACGGCAACAACGCCCAGTTCCTGGGTGGCGCCGCGCTGTCCGGCGGTACCCGTGGCGGTGTGGGTCCGACCGGTTCGGTCTTCGACGATCGCGCCGTGACCGCTGACAATCCGGCCTTCCTCGTTGCGCTCCCAGGCTGTGCGGGCCTTACCACCATTCCTGGCCAGAACGACGTCACCGCACAGCAGCAGGGCTGCCTGTGGGATCCGAACCAGCTGTACCGTGACCTGACCCCGGAAGAGAAGTACGTCAACGTGTTCGGTCGCGCCAGCTTCGCCTTCGGCGAGGGCGGTGAGATCTACACCGAAATCGGCTACTCCAAGAAGGAAACCACCTTCAGCAACACGCCCTCCGGCGTGTCCGGCGGCTGGGGCTATCCCGGCGGCCCGGTCAACGCCAACAGCGGCGATGGCGCCACCGTGCTCGGCCCTACCCATCCGGACAATCCCATTCCCGGCCAGGCCTCGCGCCTGCGCTACTCGGCCTGGGATGTCGGCCCGCGCGTGACGGAGAACACCAACGAGTTCAACCGCTTCCTGGTGGGCGTGAAGGGCAACTGGGGTGAGTGGAGCTACGACACCGCCTACCTGCATTCGGGGACGGATCTGGTCAACAAGCGCACCGGCTTCCTGCGCTACAGCGCCGTGCAGTGCGCGCTTGGGAACCCGGCCTGCCCAGGCGGGGTGTGGCGCATCGGCGACAACGCCGGGCTCAATTCGCAGGCGCTGTATGACTACATCTCGCCTGACATCAGCGCACGCGCCAAGTCCAGCCTGGACATGTTCGACTTCACCGTGTCGCGCAGCCTGATGGACCTCAAAGGTGGCCCGCTTGGCCTGGCGCTGGGTACCGAATGGCGCAAGACCAGCAACAGCCTGACCCCGCAGACCTATACCGACCAGGGCGACATCATCGGCCTGGGTTACTCGGCCTATGACGGCACGCAGAACGTTTACGCCGGTTACGTCGAACTGTCCGCTCCGGTACTGGAGCAGTTGGAACTGTCCGGCGCGGTGCGCTATGACAAGTATGAAAGCGGCGAGGGCAAGGCGACGCCGAAGGTCGGCATCAAGTGGACCCCGGCCGACTGGATCGCGGTCCGCGGCAGCTATGCCGAAGGCTTCCGCGCGCCGAATCCGGCCGAGAACGGCGACGGTGGCCTGGCCGCGTTCTCCAACGCTGCCGATCCCGTGCGCTGCCCCGGCGGCAACCCGGCCCCGGGCGCGACCGATGACGATTGCGGCGCACTGCCGGTCGCCATCATCACCCGCCCGAACCAGGACCTGAAGCCGGAGGAATCCAAGAGTTATTCAGTCGGCCTGGTGCTGCAGCCGACCTCAAGCACCTCGATGACGGTCGACGCGTGGCAGATCAAGCGTACCAACGAAATCGCCCAGGGCAGTACTGCCGAAGCGATTGCCGCAGGCAACGTGCTGCGTGACAACAACCTGCTCAATGGTGTTCCCGGCACCGGCAGCATCCTGGCGGTCAATACGCAGTACATCAACGCTGCATCGACCCGCGTCCGCGGTATCGATACCGACATCCGCCAGACCTTCGACATCGGTCCGGGCCAGCTGGAGATGGACCTGCAGTGGAGCCATGTGCTCAAGTTCGAGCGTACCGATGCCGACGTGACCGTCGACTATGCCGGCACGCACGGCAACTGCGACGTCACCAACTGCATCGGCACCCCGAAGGACCGCATCAACTTCGGCACCACCTGGAAGCAGGGCCCGTGGAGCGTCAGCGGCGTGGCCAACTACATCTCCAAGATGGAGAACACCGACTTCCGCGGTCCGGACGGCTCGTATCAGTTCGCCTATGCCGACGGCACCGATGTCACCAAGATCTCTTCGTTCACCACCTTCGACCTGTCCGGTCGCTGGAACATCACCGAGGCCTTCGAGTTGAACGCATCGGTGCAGAACCTGTTCGACCGCATCGCTCCGCTGGATCCGACCACCTACGGTGGCGTGAACTACAACCCGCTGCACTTCAGCGGCGCGATCGGCCGTTACTTCACCGTCGGTGCCAAGTACACCTTCGAATGAGGTAAGCGCACTTGGGGAACAAGGAGCCCGGGCATTGCCCGGGCTTTTTGTTTGGATCGCGGCACGCGGGTAAATCGCGGACAAGAAAAAGCCCCGCATCGCTGCGAGGCTTTTCTTCAAATCTTGGCGCCCGAAGTTGGACTCGAACCAACGACCCCCTGATTAACAGTCAAGTGCTCTAACCGGCTGAGCTATTCGGGCGGGGTGCGCATTGTAGCCCGTTTTTCGCGAGATGTAACCCGTCTGGCGACAACTATTTCACGCGCGGTGATACGGATGGTTGGCCAGCATCGCCGCGGCGCGGTACAGCTGCTCGGCCACTACCAGGCGCACCAGCATGTGCGGCAGCGTCAGCGGGCCGATCGACCATTTCTCATCAGCCATTGCCGACACTTCCGCCGAATGCCCCTCCGGCCCGCCGATCAGGAAGGCCAGGTCCCTGCCCTGGCCGCGCCAATGCTCCAGGCGCTGCGCCAGCTGCTCGGAACTGAGCGGGCGTCCCGGCACGTCGAGCGCGACCACATAGGCATTTTTCGGCAACGCGGCGATCACCCGCTTGCCTTCGTCATCGGTCGCGCGGCGCGCATCGCGGCCCTTGCCGCGCAGGCCGGGTTCGATCTCGACCAGCTCGAACGGCAACCAGTGCGAGAGCCGCTTCTGGTACTCGGCAAAGCCCTGCGCCACCCAGGATGGGGCGCGCTCGCCGGTGGCGATCAGCTTGGCTTTCATGTCTGTCCTCCGCAGCCACCACAGGCGGCGCCGCAAAAGACAACGGCGCCATCGGCGCCGTTGTCGTGACCGGGCACGCTGCGATCAGCGCGCGTCGTAGTCGTCGTCCGCATCGTCGAGCAGTTCGATCGGCGGCTGGTCGCCCACGGTCCACAGGCGCTCGAGCGCGTAGAACTCACGCACGCGCGGCAGCATCACGTGAACGATCACATCGCCCAGGTCGACCAGCACCCACTCGGCTTCGCGCTCGCCTTCCACACCCAGCGGCATCACGCCCAGCTTCTTGGCGAACTTCACCACTTCGTCGGCGATCGACTTGACGTGACGGCTGGAGGTGCCCGAGGCGATCACCATGTAATCGGCGACGCTGGAGCGGCCGATGACGTCGATCTCAACGAGATCCTTGGCCTTCAGTTCTTCGGTGGCCCCGCGCACGCACTCGAGCAGCTGCAGAACGGAGGGCGCCGGATTGGGCAGTTGGACCTTGATGGTCTGGGGCTGGGCTTGGTTGCTCAAAGCGGGTCAACTCGATAAATGTGGGGCCGATTATACGGGGCGGCGGGCCCGCGCGTATTCACGACGGTGTCGCGCCGTACAGGCGGTGGTCGATGATGTAGCCCGCCACCGCCTCAGGCAGCAGTTGCTGCCAGGGCCCGGCGGCGGCGATCTGCGCGCGCACCGCGGTGGCCGATTCCTCGCGCAACGGCGCCTGCAAGCGCATCAGGCGCCCGGCCGGCGCGCTGAACAGCTCACGCTCGTGGCTGGCCCAGCGCCCTTCCAGGGCCTGCGCCAGCACCGGGTCGCAGGCGGCGGCCAGGGGACTGCCGGGGCGGTCGGCGACGATGAAATGCGCCAGCTCGAATAGCGCTTTCCAATCGTGCCAGCTGGGCAGGGCCAACAGGCTGTCGGCCCCGACCAGCCAGGCGATCGGCTGGCGCGGGCCCAGCTCGGCGCGCAGCTCGCGCAGCGTATCGACGGTGTAGGACGGCACGCCGGGCTGGCGCTCGGCCCGGTCCAGCTCGCGCCGGTCCAGCAGCAGGCCGGGCTCATCGCCGATGGCCAGGGCCAGCATGGCCAGGCGCTGTGCAGCAGCAGCGCCGGGGGCGGCACGGTGCGGTGGATCGGCGGCCGGCAGCAGGCGGACGGCTACCTGCAGCTGGTCGCGGGCGGCGCGGGCAATGGCCAGATGGCCCAGATGGACGGGATCGAAGGTCCCGCCGTAATAGATGCGCAGCCCCATGGGCTCAGGCCCGGGCGAGCAGGCGCACAGCGCGGGCTTCGGAGACGGCGATCAGCAGCCGCTCCAGCGCCAGCCAGGCGTCGCCATCGGCGCGCCCCTTGGCGATGCGGTCCACCAGCCCGGCTTCGGCCACGAAGCGCTCCCAGCGCTTGACCTCGGGATGGCGCTGCAGCGCGCGCTTGAACGGCGCCTGCCGCGATTCCCAGATGCCGCGGCTCTTCATTTCCGCAGCCAGGTTGCCACCGCGCGCCTGCACCCGCGCCAGACCGGCGGTGGAGAGCAACTCGCGGATCACGATCGGCGTCAGCGCCGCCACCGCTTCACCTTCGGCACGCAGGCCGGCGATCATGCGCAGCACGGCCGCAGGCTGACCCGAGAAGGTCGCCTCGACCAGACGGAACACGTCATAACGGGCGGCATCGGCCACCAGCGATTCCATGGTGTCCACATCCAGGGTCTGGCCATCGGCCAGCAGCGCCAGCTTGTCGATTTCCTGGGCGGCGGCGAGCAGGTTGCCTTCCACCCGTTCGGCCAGGCGCTGCACCGCCTGCGGGTCGGCGCGCAGGCCCTTGCCACGCAGCCGGCGCTCGATCCACTCGGTGAGTTCATGCGGCTTGATCGCCCAGGCCACCGAGATAACCCCGGCGCGGCCAACGGCATCGGCCCACTTGGTCTGGTGGGCCTTGCTCCATTCATTGCAGGTGATCAGCAGGATCACGTCCGGCGCCGGGTTGGCACAGAACTGGCTGATCACTTCGGCGCCTTCCTTGCCCGGCTTGCCACTGGGCAGGCGCAGTTCCATCAGGCGACGTGCACTGAACAGACTGGGCGCGTTGAAGCTGGCATCGAGCTGGTGCCAATCGAAGTCACGGCCATCGGCATCGAAGACTTCGCGCTCGTTGACGCCCTCGGCGCGTGCGCGCGCCCGCACCGCATCGGCCGCTTCCAGCACACGCAGCGTTTCTGGACCTGCGATCAGGTAGACCGGGGCCAACGGCTGGCTGGCCGGTTGGCTGGCAAGCTGTTCGGGGCGCAGTTCCATCCGGGCAGGCCGATCCGCAGGCGGACCGGATTCAGTGTCCCTGCGGGACGTCGGCGGGTACCGCCGGCGCCGGGGTCGGGGTGGCAGCGGGCGTCACGGCCGGGGTCGTGCCGGACTTGGCCGGGGCACGGCCATGCTCCAGTTCCGCGCGGACCACGCTGTCGATACGCCGCATGATCGAGGCGGACATCTCACGGCGCAGTTCGTCGGCGAGGATTTCGCGTTCGGTGGTGGTACCGGTGGCGTCGGTCGGCGGCGACACGTAGTCGCGCGAGAGTTCGATCACCTGCTGCGGCACCAGCTCGCTGCCGTCTTCGCGGCGGAAGATGAAGATCACCGCATAGCGCAGGCTGTACTCCTGGGCACGGCCCTGGGCATCGATCGCGATCGGCAGATCGCCCCAGCGCTCGGACAATACCTGCAGCTGCGAGGCCGGGCCGGTGCTGTCCGGATCCGCCAACTGCGCACCGGAGGCCTGCAGGCCACGGCGGAGCAACTTGACCAGCTCACTGTAAGGCGCGGTGGAGACCACCTGCACCGCGGCCGTATCGGCCGGCAGCATCAACTTGTTGCGCAGATGGAAGCCGCACCCGGCAAGGGTTGCGGTCAGGACAAGGGCAAGCAGGAATCGGGTCATGGATACAGTCTGTAGGAGCGCGGCGGTCGCGGCAACAAGCAGTGATCCTGCCGGATGCCGCGTGAACAGGACTTGATACCGGACGGTCTGCAGGATCTGCCTGCGACCGGCCCTTGGAGATCGGTACCACCGGAGGCGCAGGCCCCCGGTGGCACGACGGGATCAGCCCTGCGGGGCCGCCACGATGTTCACGATCTTGCCCGGCACGATGATGATCTTGCGCACGGTCAGCCCTTCCAGGAACTTGGCCGCATTCGGCTCGGCCAGGCCCAGTGCTTCGATCTGATCACGCGGCGCATCGGCAGCGACGTCGATGGTGCCGCGCAGTTTGCCGTTGACCTGCACCGCCAGGGTCACCGCATCGCGCACCAGCGCCGCCGGATCGGCGTCCGGGAACGCCTGGTCTTCCAGCAGTTCCTCGGCGTGGCCCAGCACCTGCCACAGCGCATGGCTGGCATGCGGCGTGATCGGGTTGAGCAGCAGCACGGTGGCGCGTAGTGCTTCCTGGCGCACCGCACGGCCCTGCTCGCTGACGTCATCGAACTTGGCCAGCGCGTTCATCAACTCCATCACCGCGGCGATCGCGGTGTTGAAGCTGTGGCGGCGGCCGTAGTCGTCGCCGACCTTGCCGATGGTTTCATGGGTCTTGCGGCGCAGCGCCTTCTGCTCGGCATTCAGCGCGGCCACGTCCAGCGCCGGGGCGGCGCCATCAGCGGCATGCTTCTGCACCTGGGCCCACAAGCGGCGCAGGAAACGGGCCATGCCATCCACGCCGGCTTCGTTCCACTCCAGCGACTGTTCGGGCGGCGCGGCGAACATCGAGAACAGGCGCACGGTGTCGGCGCCGTACTTGCCCACCATCACCTGCGGGTCCACGCCGTTGTTCTTGGACTTGGACATCTTCTCGGTGCCGCCGATCACCACCGGCTGGCCGTCGGCGATCAGGGTCGCCCCGACAATGCGGCCGCGCTCGTCACGCTGCACATCCACATCGGCCGGGTTGATCCAGTCCTTGGAGCCGTCCGGGTTCGGGCGGTAGTAGGTTTCGGCGATCACCATGCCCTGGCACAGCAGATTCTGCGCCGGCTCGTTGCTGTCCACCATGCGCGCATCACGCAGCAGCTTGTGGAAGAAACGGAAGTACATCAGGTGCAGGATCGCGTGCTCGATGCCACCGATGTACTGATCCACCGGCAGCCAGTAGTTGCCCCGCTTGTCCACCGCATCGCGGGCACCCGGCGAGGTGTAACGCGCGTAGTACCAGCTCGATTCCATGAAGGTATCGAAGGTGTCGGTCTCGCGCTCGGCCGCGCCGCCGCAGTCCGGGCAGGTGGTCTTGCGCCATTCCGGATCGGCCTTGATCGGCGAGCCGGTGCCGACGAAGTTGACGTTCTCCGGCAGGACCACCGGCAGCTGCTCTTCCGGTACCGGCAAGGCACCGCACTTCGGGCAGTAGATCACCGGGATCGGGCAACCCCAGTAGCGCTGGCGGCTCACGCCCCAGTCGCGCAGACGATAGTTCACGCGGCGCTGGCCCTGGGCCTTGCGCTCGAAACGCTCGGCCAGTGCCTCGAAGGCGCCCTGGAAGTCCAGCCCGTCGAACTCTTCGGAGTTGACCAGCTCGGTCTCGCGGGTCTTGTCGCCGTACCAATCCTGCCAGCGCGTGGCGTCGTACGCGCTTTCTTCCTTGCGCAGCGACTTCAACGCGATGACCTGGCGGATCGGCAGGCCGTACTTGTTGGCGAATTCGTTATCGCGCTGATCATGGCCGGGGACGGCCATCACCGCGCCGGTGCCGTAACCCATCAGCACGAAGTTGGCGACCCACACCGGCACCTGGGCGCCGGTGACCGGATGGATGGCGCGCAGGCCGGTATCCATGCCGCGCTTTTCCTGGGTTTCCAGCTCAGCCTCAGACACGCCGCCCTGCTTCATCTCGGCCAGCAGCGCGGCCAGCGCCGGGTTGGACTTGGCCGCGTGCTGGGCCAGCGGATGTTCGCCGGCGATGGACACGAAGGTCACGCCCATCACGGTGTCCGGCCGGGTGGTGAACACGCGCAGCGGGTCCAGCGTGCTGCCGTCGGCGTCACGCACATCGAACTGGATCTCCAGCCCTTCCGAGCGGCCGATCCAGTTGCGCTGCATGGTCTTGACCGAGTCGGGCCAGCCCGGCAGTTCGTCCAGGCCGTCCAGCAGTTCCTGGGCGTAATCGGTGATGCGCAGGAACCACTGCGGGATCTCGCGCTTTTCCACCAGCGCGCCGGAACGCCAGCCGCGGCCATCGATGACCTGCTCGTTGGCCAGCACGGTCTGATCGATCGGGTCCCAGTTCACCACCGCGTTGCGGCGGTAGGCCAGGCCCTTGCGCATCAGGCGGGTGAACATGCGCTGCTCGTGCACGTAGTACTCGGGCGTGCAGGTGGCGAACTCGCGCGACCAATCGATCGCATAGCCCATGGCCTTGAACTGGCCACGCATGTGCTCGATGTTGGCGTAGGTCCACTTGGCCGGCGCGGTCTTGTTCTTGATCGCCGCGTTCTCGGCCGGCAGGCCGAAAGCATCCCAACCCATCGGCTGCAGCACGTTGTGGCCGGTCATCCGCTTGTAGCGGCTGATCACGTCACCGATGGTGTAGTTGCGCACGTGGCCCATGTGCAGCGCACCGGACGGATACGGCAGCATCGAGAGGCAGTAGAACTTCGGCTTCTCCGAAGTCTCGGTGACCTCGAAGGCACGGGTGGCATCCCAGTACTGCTGGGCGGCGGATTCAACCTGCTGCGGATCGTAAACGTTGGGTTCGACGCTGGTCATAAAAACGCTAGTGCGGCGGCAAAGCGGCACAGGGTACCGCAGTGCGGCAAAGGGCTCCAATCGACGTGGCCCACCGTCGCGGCCAAACCTGTCATCTCATTGAATTGACTGGGGATTGGCGAAACACCTCCGCCCTCGCCGCGCGCCACGGCGCGTGCCGGGGCGCAGCAACGGCTGCGGCTGTGCTCAGGTGCGCCGCGTGGAGGGCGCCAACGGCAGCACCGCCACCAGCCAGACCAGCCAGACCCCGAAGGCCACGCGCTGGGCCATCGGGGCCGGCAGCAGGGCCTGCAGCGCGAACGCGGCAAGCAGCACCCCCACCCCGCAGGCCAGGTGCAGGCCGCCCACGGCGCGCCACGCCGGCAGCCGCAGCGCGCCGATCCCGGACATCATCGCGCCCGGCACGAAGGCCAGCACCCACACCATCCAGGCACTGGCGTGGTACTGGCTGGCCGGGTTGTCCAGATCACGGGTATCCAGCGGCAGCACGCCCATCGCGGTGAAGCCGACGCCGGCCAGCATCAGCAACTGCGCACCCACCCGCATCGACCACGGCGCGGTGCGCGGCACCCGCAGCAGCAGGCGCAGCGCAACGAGGCTGGCGAGCAGGCCGGGCAGCGCGAAACCGAGCATGTTGAACGCCTGCGCATGCGGCACGTCCATCGCCCCGAGCAGCGCGACCGGATGGCCGACCGGATCGAACAGCGGCAGCGCCGCGCCGAAGCCCAGCACCGCGCCCACGAACAACACCGCGGCGGCAATGCCCAGGCCACCTTCCCAACGTTGGACTCCCTGCATGCGGCTCACCCGGCTGCGTCTGAAGGCCTGCATTGTCGCTGTTCCAAGCGGAATCCGCCCGGTGGGGTTGCGTCCGGCCGCGGGCGGCACCATACACTTCCTCTCCAGTTTCCCGTTGATTTGAAACCATGAGCGATCTGCCCCACGTCTTTGACGCCACCACCGAGACCTTCGAGACCGAGGTCCTGCAGAAATCCCTGCAGACCCCCGTGCTGGTCGATTTCTGGGCCACCTGGTGCGGCCCCTGCAAGACCCTGGGCCCGATGCTGGAAAAGCTGGCCGGCGACTATCACGGCGCCTTCGAGCTGGCCAAGGTCGATGTCGACAAGGAACAGCAGATCGCCGCGGCCTTCCAGATCCGCTCGGTGCCAACCGTGTTCCTGGTCAAGGGCGGTCAGATCGTGGACGGTTTCCCCGGTGCGGTGCCGGAAGGCCAGCTGCGCGAGTTCCTGACCCAGCACGGCGTGGTCCCGCTTGAAGCGGCCCCGGACGAGGCAGAAACCGTCGAAGCGCCGCCGCTCGACCCGCAGGCCCAGGTCGATGTACTGCGCGCGGCGATTGCCGCCGAGCCGGACAAGGAAGAGCTCAAGCTCGATCTGGCCCTGGCCCTGCTGCAGACCGGCGCCACCGCCGAGGCCACCGCCCTGATCGACGCGCTGCCGGCCAACCTCTCCACCGATGACCGCGCCGTGCGCGCCCGCGCCCGTCTGGAATTCGCCAGCGCCCTGCAGGAAGCCCCTGCTCCGGAGGTGCTGGAGGCGCGCATTGCGGCCAATGGCGACGATCTGCAGGCGCGCCACCTGCGCGGCGTGCAGTTGCTGCTGTCCGGGCAGGATGCTGCCGCGCTGGAGCAATTCCTGGACATGCTGCGCCGCGACCGCAGCTACGACGACGGTCGCCCGCGCAAGCTCCTGATCGATGCCTTCAAAGTGATCGAGGATGAAGACCTGGTCGGCCAGTACCGCCGCCGGATGGCCTCGCTGCTGTTCTGATCGGCCACGGCCAGCGCCTTTCGGGGGCGCTGGCCCAACGAAGCCGCCTATCCAGACCGGCAACTTCGATGTGTGACGTGAATCACGTTCAGAAACCCTGCACGACTCCCGGGCAATAATGCCGCCGCGGCCCACTGGAGGCTGCGATCCATCGGGGAGGATGAGGTCTGGGCCATGGCGGCCTACTTGGCTGCGCCCCGCCTTGCAGGGCCGTGAATGACCGTGAGATTGACCCGATTCCTCCGTTTCCCGATGGCCGCCCGCCTGTTGGTGCTGGCCGCCATGATGCTGTCTGCCGCGCCGGTCCTGGCGCAGGACTGGACCTACCGGGTCCGCCCCGGCGACACGATCTGGGACCTCAGTGCCCGCTACCTGAAGCCGTCCATCGCCTGGGAGCAACTGCAGTCGCACAACGGCATCGCCGATCCCTACCGCCTGCCGCCCGGCAGCCAGCTGCGTTTCCCCGTCGCCTGGCTGCAGGTGCAGCCCGCCCCGGCGCGGGTACTGGCCGTGCGTGGCCCGGTGCAGAGCCAGGCCGACGGCCAGCCCCATCGCGAGGTGATCGAAGGCGACCTGCTGCGGATCGGGCAGGAACTGGTCACCGGCGAGGATGCCAGCGTCACCGTGGTGTTTGCCGATGATTCGCGGCTGCAGCTGCGCGAGCGTTCGCGCCTGCGCTTCGACCAGCTCTCCCGCTACGGCCGCACCGGCATGGTCGATACCCGCCTGCGCCTGGAACAGGGGCGCGCCAGCAACCGGGTGACCCCGGCCAACGGCCCCGCCTCGCGCTACATCATCGATGCGCCGACGGCGACCAGCAGCGTGCGTGGCACCGTCTTCCGGGTCAGCGCCGGCCAGGACGGCCGCGGCGCGGCCACCGAAGTGCTGGAAGGCCGCGTGCAGGTCGGCAACCCCCGCGGCCAGCGCCTGGTCAGCCGCGGCCAGGCCACCCGCAGCCCCTCGCTCGACGCACGCCCGGCCGGCGTGGAGGCGCTGCTGCCCGCACCGGTGCTGTCGAGCGAACCGCAGCGGCTGGCCACCCTGCCCGCGGCGCTGGCCTGGCAGCCGGTAACAGATGCCGCCGGGTACCGGGTGGAGGTCGTCCGCGCCGACCAGCCGGAGGTCCTGCTGTTCGCGCGCGATACCGACGCCACCACGCTCACCCTGCCCGATCTGCCGCCGGGCGAGCTGCGTCTGCTGGTCCGCGCGGTCAGCGCCGAGCAGGTGGAAGGACTGGATGCCGAGCAGGATTTCCAGGTGCGTGACCAGCCGGTCGCGCCGCTGACGGTGCGGCCGCTGCATGGCCAGACCATCAACAGCGCGCGGCCGCGCTTCGAATGGACCCGGGTGGCCGAGGCCGAGCGCACGGTGCTGCAGATCGCCCGCGATCCGCTGTTCCTCCCTCTCCTGCTCGAACAGGACACCCGCGCCACCCACCTGCGTCCCGTCCTGGACCTCCCCCCGGGCGAGTATGTCTGGCGCGTGGCATCGGTGGATCGCAACGGCGACCGCGGGCGTTTCGGGCAGCCGCTGCCACTGACCATCACCGACGAACCGGTCGACCCGGCGCTGCAGCCGCCGGAGGCCGCCAAAGGCCGACTGACGCTGCGCTGGCAGGCCGGCGAACCCGGTCAGCGCTATCGCGTGCAGTTGGACCGTCGTGGCGACTTCCGTGCCCCGCTGCTCGATCAGGAACTGGACCAGCCGGAGGTCTCGATCAAGCGCCCGTGGCACGGCACGCTGCACGTGCGCGTGCAGTACATCGATGAGGACGGTTACGCCGGTCCGTTCTCGCCGGCCCAGCAGATCGCCCTGCCGTGCCGGACCTGTTACGCCACCGGGGGCGGTGCGCTGTTGTTGTTGCTGCTGCTGTGACGCCCCTGCACCTGCCCTGGCCGCAACGCATCGCGCTGGCCGCACTGGTCGGCGCGCTGGCGGTCGCGGCCAGTCACTGGCAGTGGTTCTGGAAACAGGATGAGGTGGTCTACGACGCCTACGTCGGTGGCTGGGAATACACGCCCGACGCGCGCCTGCTGATCGTGGCCATCGACGACAACAGCCTGCAGCAGCTGGGCCAGTGGCCGTGGCCGCGCGGTACCCACGCGCGCCTGCTGGACCGGCTGACCGACGCCCGCGCCGCGCGCGTCGTGCTGGATCTGATGCTGTCCGAACCGGACCGCCAGGACAGTACCCAGGATGCCGAACTGGCGGCGGCGATCCGGCGCAACGGGCATGTGGTGCTGCCGGTGCTGGCCGCGCCCGCCAGTGGCCCGCGCATGGCCGAAGAACTGCTGCCGATTCCGCTGATCGCCGCCAATGCGGCCAGCCTGGGTCACAGCGACATCGAAGTCGACGGCGATGGCGTCGCCCGCGGCCTGTACCTCACGGCCGGTATCGGCTCACCGCACTGGCCGGCCCTTGGCTTGGCGCTGGCGGACACCCACGGCCCGCTGCCCGGGCTGCACGATGATCAGCCGGACCTGGTGTCGCCGTACCAGTGGCGACGCGACCACTACGTTCGCGTGCGCTACGCCGGTCCGCCCGAACGCTTCCCGCAGGTCTCCTACGCCGATGTGCTCAACGGCGAGGTCGATCCGGCGCTGCTGCGCGGCCGCCTGGTGCTGGTCGGCATGACGGCCAGCGGGATCGCGCCGCGCCTGCTGACCCCAACCACCCGCGAGCGCTGGATGAGTGGCAGCGAGTACCAGGCCAACGTCGCTTCGATGCTGCTCGCCGACAAGGTGATCAATCCCCTACCGCCAGCGTGGCAGAGCGCCCTCAGCGGGCTGCTGGTGGCCCTGTGCTGCCTGTTGTTGACCCTGCCGCGGGCGTGGCTGAGCGGCGTGCTCGCCCTGCCGTTGACGTTGCTGGCGAGCTTCGTGCTGCTGCGCGCCGGCAACCTGTGGTTCGCACCGGCCGCCGCCTTGATCGGCATGCTGGCGGTGATCCTGGCCTGGACGCTGTGGCGGGTCAGCGCCTGGCGCCGCCAGGCCAACAGCGATGCACTCACCGGGCTGGGCAACCGGCTGCGCTTCGAGCAGACCCTGCAGGCCGAGCACGATGCCGGCCGCCGCAGCGGACGGCCGCTGAGCCTGGTGCTGATCGACGTGGATCACTTCAAGCGCCACAACGACGATTTCGGTCATCAGGCCGGCGACACCGTGCTGCGCCGGATCGCGCAGGAGATCCGGGCGCACGCGCGCCGGCCCCGCGACATGGCCGCGCGCTTTGGCGGCGACGAGTTCGCGCTGATCCTGCCCGACACCACGCCGGAAGGCGCAGTACAGGTGGTGCAGGATCTGGTCGCACGGGCGCAGGCGCTGGAAATCCCCGCCGGCCACGGCACGACCACGCACATCACGGTAACCGTCGGCGTGTTCACCCGGGTGCCGACGCCCGGCACCGAGCCGCGGCACTTCTTCGAAGGCGCCGATGCCGCGCTGTACCGGGCCAAGGGAGCCGGACGGAATGGGTATGCGGTCGATGACGGCGGGTCGGGCTGACCCCCCAAGGCACCCATACGCAGGCGAATGGTAGACTCCGGCCACCCTCAGCACCGAGATGCGATCCAAATGAAGGCCTCCGTCTTCCGCCTTGGCCTCAACCTGTGGCCGCCGTTCCTGTTCACGGGCATCCACGTGACCACGGTCAGCCCGGACTACCGCCATGTACGCGTCGAACTGCGCATGCGCCCGTGGAACCGCAACTACGTGGGCACCCACTTCGGTGGCAGCCTGTTCGCGATGACCGATCCGTTCTGGATGCTCACCGTGATGCAGAACCTGGGGCGCGATTACTACGTCTGGGACCGCGCGGGGGAGATCGAATTCCTCAAGCCGGGCCGCGGGACGGTGGTTGCCGAGTTCCGGCTGGACGAGGCGCTGCTGGATCAACTGCGTGCGGCCACTGCCAGCGGGGAAAAGTACCTGCACTGGTTCAGCAATGACATTGTCGATGCGAAAGGCGAAGTGATCGCCCGCGTGCGCAAGCAGGTCTACCTGCGCCTCAAGCCCGAGGCGCGCCAGCGCGCGGGATGAGTCATCGCGCGCTTGCTATGCTCGCGCGCCCGCTTCACCCCACGGACGACCATGCGCCTGCCCCTGCTCGCTGCCCTGCTGCTCACTGCCCTGCCCGCGTTCGCGCAGGAACTGCGGATCCCACCGGTCGACTATCCGGTATTGCCCGCCCACGCCACCCGGGCCGAAGGTTTCGTGCCGTCAGGATGGCGCATCGAGCAGCAGCTTCGCGGCGATCTCAACGGCGACAAGCGCGATGATCTCGTTCTGGTGCTGCGCCAGCAGGACCCGCGCAACATCGTCGAACACGATGGCTTCGGCATCAGCCCGCTGGACAGCAATCCACGCATCCTCGCCATCGCCTGGGGCACGCCGGCCGGCTACACGCTCGCTGCGCAGAACCACACATTGATCACCCGCCACGAGGCCCCGAACCTGTCCGATGTGTTCGACGACGGCGACGGCGTATCGATCGTGGGCGGCACGCTGCGCACCACGCTGTTCTTCTTCTCCAACGCCGGCAGCTGGTCGACCGGCTCGGCCAGCTACACCTTCCGCTGGCAGAACGGTGCCTTCGCGTTGATCGGCTATGACCGCAACACGATGATGCGCAACTCCGGGCAGACCGAAAGCCTGAGCATCAATTACTCGACCCGCCGCGTGCGCCATGCCGCGGGCAGCATCGAATCGGACCAGGACAGCGTGCGCTGGGAGACCCTCGCCTCGCCACGCCGCTGGACGCTGGAGACGGTAGGCGATGGCAGCGACTTCGACCCCTTCGGTCCGGCGCAGGATCGGTAAGCACTGCGTCGCCGCACGCCTCTTATCGTGCGGGCGCGCGCATCGGCACCTGCACTGTCGGCCCGGCCTCGTCCATCTCCACACGCCGATCGACCTGCAGCCACTGGCCATCGTCGCTGAGTACCGGTGCGCGCGTGGGCGAACGCAGCGCCTCGGGCAAGCGCTTCAGCGTCTGCGATGATGCCGTGGGCTGCTGCCGCAGCCAGCGCTGCGCGGCGACCAGGCGCAGCATCGCGGCGGCATCCTGCGGGCGGCCGGCATACTGCCGCATGTCCGGCCCGCCGATGTTGGCCACGGCACAGCCCAGCGGATTGGCGATGCAGGCAAAGCGATCCTGCGCGGGCCCGGGAATGGGCGTGGGCGCGTCGCGCGCTGCTCCCCGTTCTGCACTGGCGGCGCACGCCCACGCATAGCGGGGCGCCATGCGCGCCAGAGTGCGCGGCACATCCAGCAACAGGCGATGGCCGTCAGGGTTCCCAGTGGACGGCCGCACGCCCGCCCGGGCCAACGCGAACTCACCGCGCATCGCCGTGCACAGGCTCTGCTCGCCGGCCGTCATCGGCGCCAGTGCCGCCGCGCAGACCGCAGGCAGTGCAGCGTCGGCGGGCAGTTCAACCAGCATGTCCGCCAGCAGCCGCGCGTTGCTCTCCACCATCGCCGCGCCGACCATGCTGGTGATCAGCGTATCGCCCTGCCCCGTCATCGCCCGACCACTGAGGATGTCCGCGCAGGCACCGGCAAGTGCGGTGCCACTGTCGCCCCGTACATGCGCCAGCGCGTGGGCTGACAGCGGATCAAGCAGCGGCTGAAAGACGGGCAGCGGCGCCATCGGGTCCGTGCCGAATGGCTCGAACGGGGAGACGAAGTGACCGTAGCCGGCCAGCGCGGCCACGCGCTGGTGAAGCGCATCGTGGCCGGCATGCGTGGCGGCGAACCCCTCGGGGTCTGCACGCACCGCTGCAAGACAGCCGACACCCCGGCGGCCACAACGCGCCAGCGCCGACAGCGGGACCGCGGGGAACCGCCCTTCCGCGCTGGACGCTAGCGGCCGCTGGCCAGGCGTGCCGTTGCGCCAGCGCTCGACATCCTGTGCGATCAGGGTCTCGCGCCCGCGGGCATCCAAGCCGTCGTAGCGCAGGGTCCACAACGCGGTGAAGCCGTTCTCACCAGGCCTGGGCAGCGGCGCCTGCAGCAGCCGCATCGCCTCACGCTGCTCGGCCGGCAGCGGCCAGAAGCGCGAGGCCGCCCAGAGCCCCGCCACGGCCAGCACCAGGCTCAGGATCGAGATGCCCACCCATTTCAGTCCATTCCTCACCACAGCATTCTCCCCAGACCCCGCGTCCTGCGGGGATGGGCAGCGTAAACCGGGCATCGCCGCCGCTACAATGCGCAGATGTCGCCCGAAGCCCCCCAACTCGTTCCGCGTCCCTCCCTGCAGCGCCTGTTCCTGACCGGCCTGCTGACCCTGCTGCCGATCTGGCTGACCTGGGTGGTGGTCAAATTCGTGTTCGTGCTGCTTTCGGGCATTTCCAGCCCGCTGGTGGTGCCGCTCTCCGAGCAGATCGCCGCCTCGTTCCCGCATTACCTGGGCTGGATCAAGGTCGAGTGGATGCAGGACATCATCGCCCTGGCCGCCACGCTGCTGGTGATTCTCTCGGTGGGCGTACTCAGCCGCCGCGTGATCGGCCAGCGCCTGCTGCGCTGGTTCGGTGCGGTGATCAAGCGCATCCCGTTGGCCAGCATCATCTACGACAGCGCCAAGAAACTGCTGGACATGCTGCAGACCGAACCGGGCAGCACGCAGCGTGTGGTGCTGATCGACTTCCCGCATCGCGACATGAAGTCGGTCGGCCTGGTGACGCGGGTGATGAAGGAAGAAGGCAGCGGCCGCGAGCTGGCCGCCGTATACGTACCCACCACCCCCAATCCGACCTCGGGCTATCTGGAAATCGTGCCGGTTGAGCTGCTCACGCCCACCGACTGGACCGTGGACCAGGCGATGAGCTTCATCATCTCCGGCGGCGCGGTCGCCCCGGAAACCATGCCGTTCACCCGCGCCGGCGATCGTTGAGCATCGCGGCAGCAGCACGCTGCCGCAGCTGACTGGCCGCCGTACATGACAAACCTGACCGGGGGCCGATGCTGGCCGTACGCAGGCGAATCGGGCAAGCTCCCGTGTCTGTGCGTTTACGGAAACAGCCGATGCCCCACCCCGCCCGCGCCCTGGCGCTTGCCATTGCCGTACTGATGGCCTTCAGCGCTGCCGCTCCGGCCGAAGCTGCCAAGAAGAAGGCCACCCGGCCCGCAGCGGCCCAGTCCCGGCCCGCTGCCAAGCCCAAGGCCAAGCCGCGTGCACGCCCAGCCGCCGCCCCTGCCCGCCAGCCGCTGGTGCGCCAGCAGACCAAGGCCGCGCAGCTGGACCGGATCTACGATGAGTACTGGGATGCCTCGATGCGGCTCAATCCGCTGCAGGCCACCTTCCAGGGCGACAGCCGCCACAACGATCAGCTGCCCAACATTCTTTCCGCCGCCTACAGGCAGCAGTCGCATGACTTCACCGTGGAGTGGCTGGGCAAGGTCGAGAAGATCGGGCCGGACGGCCTGACCGGCCAGGACCTGCTCAGCTACGAAATCTTCGTGCGCGACGCGCGCATGTCGCTGGCCGCCGAGCAGTTCCCCGGCTGGATGCTGCCGGTGAGCCAGTACTACAACCTCGGCAGCATCATGGCCATTCTCGGCTCCGGCTCCGGTGCGCAGCCGTTCAACACGGTGCAGGATTACGATGGCTGGTCGCGCCGCTCGCTGGGCATTCCGGCCCTGTTCGAGCAGGCCATCGCCAACATGCGCCAAGGCATGGCCGCCGGTGTGGTGCAACCGCGTGACCTGATGGAAAAAGTACTGCCGCAGCTGGATGCGGTGATCAAGCCGACCGCGGAAGAGAGCATCTTCTGGGGGCCGGTGCGCAATCTGCCCGACGATTTCCCGGCGGCCGACAAGGCGCGCATCACGGCCGAATACAAGCGCATGATCGAGTTCCGCATCATGCCGTCCTATCGCGCCCTGCGCGGCTTCATCGCCACCGAGTACCTGCCGGCCGCGCGCAGCACCGATGGCCTGGCCGGCCTGCCCGGCGGCAAGGCCTGGTATGCGCAGACCATCGTGCAGAGCACCGCCTCCACGCTGACGCCCGAACAGATCCATGCCCTGGCCGAACAACGCGTGGCCACACTGCAGGCGCAGATCGCCACGATCATGAAAGACAACAAGATCCGTGGCTCGCAGCAGAAACTGCTGCGCACCATGCGCACCGACCGCGATTTCCAGTACGCCAACGCCGATGCGCTGCTCAACCGCTACAAGCAGCTGCAGAGCCAGGTCAACGCGCGCCTGCCGACGCTGCTCGGCACGCTGCCCAAGGCCCCGATGGAGATCCGCGCGGTCGAGCCCGAACGCGCGGCCACCGCCGGGGCGGTGAGCTACCAGCAACCATTGCCGGACGGGATGCGCCCGGGCGTGCTGTACATCAACACCGGCGATCTGCCGAGCCGCCGCCGCTGGTCCGCACCGATGCAGTTCCTGCATGAGGGCATTCCCGGCCATCACGTGCAGCTGGGCCTGCAACAGGAGCTGGACAAGCTGCCACGCTTCCGTCGTCTGGGCGGCGATATCGCCTTCGTGGAGGGCTGGGGCCTGTATGCCGAATCGCTGGGTGAGCAACTGGGCGTCTATCAGGATCCCTACGAGCGGATCGGCTATCTGCAGGCCGCGCTGACCCGTGCCGCGCGCATGTCCGCCGATACCGGCGTGCACGCGCAGGGCTGGAGCAAGCGCCAGGCCGTGGACTATCTGGTCAAGACCGCGGACATGAGCGCCAGCGATGCCACCGCGGAAGTGGAGCGCTTCATGGCCCTGCCCGGGCAGACCCTGGCCAATGGCCTGGGCGAGCTGAAGATGATGGAGCTGCGCGACAAGGCCAAGGCCTCGCTGGGGGCACGTTTCGACGCGCGTCGCTTCCATGAGGAAGTGCTGCGCGACGGCTCGATGCCGCTGGATATTCTGGACGCCAAGATCGCCCGCTGGATTGCCAGCCAGAGTGGCGCGGCCACGCCCGTGCCCTGAACCCTGAAGGAAACCGAGCATGCACATCGTCGGGCATCTGCGTGTGTGGATCAGCGCGATGTGCATCGCCGGCAGCGGCACCGTCATCGCAGCGCCGGTGCTGACGCCACCGGATCCGGGCATCGATGCGCTGATGCAGCGCTACGATGGTCAGGTCCCCGGCGCGGCGGTACTGGTGCTGCACGACGGCCAGCCGGTGTTCCGGCGCGGCTACGGGCTGGCGGTGCTGGAAGATCGCACCGCGGTGACCGCGCAGACCAATTTCCGCCTGGCCTCGGTCAGCAAGCAGTTCACCGCCGCGGCGATCCTGCTGCTGGCCGAGGATGGTGCGCTGGGCCTGGATGACCCACTCCAGCGCTGGCTGCCCTCGTTGCCGGCGGCCGCCGATGCCATCACCCTGCGCCAGCTGCTCAGCCACACCAGCGGCCTGATCGATTACGAAGACCTGATGGCCACCGACGCGTCCGCGCAGGTGCGTGACCCGGATGTGCTGCACCTGCTGGAAGGCCAGGATCGGACGTACTTTGCACCGGGCACAGCCTACCGTTACAGCAACAGCGGCTACGCGCTGCTGGCGCTGGTGGTCGGCAAGGCCTCCGGCACCGATTTCGCCAGCTTCCTGCGCCAGCGGATTTTCCTGCCGCTGGGCATGCGCGACAGCGTGGCGCATCAGGACGGCGTGGACGATATCGCGCGCCGCGCCTATGGATACAGCGAGCGCGACGGGCGCTGGCAGCGCACCGATCAAAGCCCGACCAGCGCAGTGCTCGGCGATGGTGGCGTGTATTCTTCGCTGGATGACCTGGCGCGCTGGGATGCGGCGCTGTATGACCAGCGCCTGTTGAAGGCGACATCGTTGAAGCAGATGTTCTCCCCTGCCACCCCCACCGCCGAGACGGACGTGCCGTTCTACGGTTTCGGCTGGCGGCTCAACGGTGGCGCGCAGTGGCACAGCGGCGAGAGCATCGGCTTCCGCAACGTGATCCTGCGCTATCCGGCGCAGCGCCTCACCGTGATCGTCCTCAGCAACCGCAATGCCCCCGAACCCTATCCGCTGGCGCTGCAGATCGCCCGGCGCTGGCTGGATACTCTGCAATGAACGCTTCTGACACTTCCCCACTGATCGGCATCCACCACGTGGCCCTGATCTGCGCCGATTACGCCCGCTCCAGAGACTTCTACACCCGGGTGCTCGGCCTGCAGGTGATCGCCGAAAACCACCGCGCGGCGCGCGACTCCTGGAAGCTCGATCTGGCCCTGCCCGATGGCAGCCAGCTGGAGCTGTTCTCGTTCCCGGGCGCGCCCACACGGCCCAGCCGCCCCGAGGCGCAGGGCCTGCGCCACCTGGCCTTCCGCGTGCACACGCTGGAGCCCATGATCGCCCGCCTGACCGCGGCCGGGGTGGCCTGCGAACCGATCCGGGTGGACGAGTACACCGGCCGCCGCTTCACCTTCTTCGCCGACCCGGACGACCTGCCGCTGGAGCTGTACGAGATCCCGGCCGACGCGGGCTGAAGCGTGCACCCGGCACGTTCCGTACCGGAGCGAATGGGTATACAGTCGGCCCTGTACCGGCCACCTGCGCCGGCGTTCACGGACATCCCTGGGAGGGGAACATGCGCAAGACCTTCAAGACCCTGTTGCTGGCGCTGCCGCTGATGATGGCCGCGATGTCGGCCAGCGCCGCCGACGGCGCCGTCGGCCGCTGGAAGACCATCGACGACAAGACCGGCAAGGTGAAGTCGATCGTGGAGATCACCCAGGCCACCAACGGCACCCTGACCGGCAAGGTCGTGGACATCCTGCACTCGGACAAGGGCCCGAATCCGGTCTGCGACGGCTGCGAAGGCGCCAACAAGAACAAGCCGGTCAAGGGCATGACCATCCTGTGGAACCTCAAGGCCGACGGCACCAACGCCTGGTCCGGCGGCACCATCCTGGATCCGGGCAACGGCAAGACCTACAAGTCCAAGATGAAGCTGCAGACCGGCGGCGCCAAGCTGGACGTGTCCGGCTGCGTGGCCTTCATCTGCCGCGCCCAGACCTGGGTGCGCGAGTAAGCCCGGCGCTGCTGTTGAGCCCCCGTAACCCGGCTTCGGCCGGGTTACTGCGTTTTGGCGTGCGATAATCCCCGGTTCCCCTGGCAACAGCGCTCATCATGACCCGCACCGCTCTCGTCACCACCGCCCTGCCCTACGCCAACGGCCCGCTGCACCTGGGCCACCTGGTCGGCTACATCCAGGCTGACATCTGGGTGCGCGCGCGTCGAATGAGCGGCGGCAAGACCTGGTTCGTCTGCGCCGATGACACCCACGGCACCCCGATCATGCTCGCGGCCGAAAAGGCCGGCGTGACCCCGGAGGCCTTCATCGCCAACATCCAGGCCAGCCATGAGCGCGATTTCGCCGCGTTCGGCGTGGCGTTCGATCATTACGACTCGACCAACTCGGCGGCCAACAAGGCACTGACCGAAGCCTTCTACCTCAAGCTCGAGGCCGAAGGCCACATCGCGCGCCGCTCCGTGGCCCAGTTCTACGACCCGGCCAAGGGCATGTTCCTGCCCGACCGCTACATCAAGGGCATCTGCCCGAACTGTGGCACGCCGGATCAGTACGGTGACAACTGCGAGGTCTGCGGCGCCACCTACAGCCCGACCGACCTGAAGGACCCCAAATCGGTGATCTCCGGCGCCACGCCGGAAATCCGCGATTCGGAGCATTTCTTCTTCGAGGTCGGCCGCTTCGAAGGTTTCCTGCGCGAGTGGCTGGCCGGCGACGTCGCCCTGCCGGGCGTGAAGGCCAAGCTGGGTGAGTGGCTCAATGCCGAAGGTGGCCTGCGCGCGTGGGACATCTCGCGCGATGCGCCGTACTTCGGCTTCCAGATTCCCGGCCACCCGGGCAAGTACTTCTACGTGTGGCTGGATGCGCCGATCGGCTATCTCTCCAGCTTCCAGGCGCTGTGCGCGAAGACCGGCGAAGATTTCGACGCCCACCTGCGCGCGGGCACCAGCACCGAGCTGCACCACTTCATCGGCAAGGACATCGTGAACTTCCACGGCCTGTTCTGGCCGGCGGTGCTGCACGGCACCGGCCACCGCGCGCCGACCCGCCTGCACGTCAACGGCTACCTGACCGTGGATGGCGCCAAGATGTCCAAGTCGCGCGGCACCTTCGTGATGGCCCGCACCTTCCTGGATGCCGGGCTGGAACCGGAAGCGTTGCGCTATTACTTCGCGGCCAAGTCCTCCGGCGGCGTGGACGATCTCGACCTGAACCTGGGTGACTTCATCGCGCGCGTCAACGCGGATCTGGTCGGCAAGTTCGTCAACCTGGCCAGCCGCTGCGCCGGCTTCATCAGCAAGCGCTTCGAGGGCCGCCTGGCCGCCGCGCTGCCCGATGCCGCCCAGTACGACCGTTTCGTCGCCGCGCTGGCGCCGATCCGCGAGGCGTACGAGCGCAACGATCCGGCCAGCGCACTGCGCCAGACCATGGCGCTGGCCGACGAAGCCAACCGCTATATCGACGATGAAAAGCCGTGGGTGATCGCCAAGCAGGACGGCGCCGACGCGCAGCTGCAATCGGTCTGCACCCAGGGCCTGAACCTGTTCCGCGTGCTGGTCACCGCGCTCAAACCGGTGCTGCCGGCCACCGCCGCGCAGGCCGAGGCCTTCCTGGCCGCGCCCGTGCAGGCCTGGACCGACATCGCCACCCCGCTGACCGCGCATACCATCGCGGTATACGCGCCCCTGTTCACCCGTATCGACCCGAAAAAAATCGACGCCATGACCGACGCTTCCAAGGACACCCTGCAGGCCGCCACCCCGGCCCCCGCCGCCCCGGCCAAACCGGCCAAGCCCGCTGCCGCACCGGCACCGGTTGCTGCGGCCGATGGCGAGGCCGCACCGGCCTACATCGGCATCGACGACTTCGCCAAGCTGGATCTGCGCATCGGCAAGGTGCTGGTCTGCGAGTTCGTGGAAGGGTCGGACAAGCTGCTGCGCTTCGAACTCGACGCCGGTGAGCTGGGCAAGCGCCAGATCTTCTCCGGCATCCGCGCCAGCTACGGCGAGCCGGAGCAGCTGGTCGGCCGCAGCGTGGTCTTCATCGCCAACCTGGCCCCACGCAAGATGCGCTTCGGCCTGAGCGAAGGCATGATCCTGTCGGCCGGTTTCGACGGCGGCGCGCTGGCCCTGCTGGACGCCGACAGCGCCGCGTTGCCGGGCATGCCGGTCCGCTGATCGCTGCGGCAGGGCGGCCACCGGGTCGCCCTGCCACGCTCTTCTGCCTGGAGGTGTGGGTTGGAACTGGCGCTGTTCGATTTCGACCACACGGTCACCACCTGCGATACCTACGGGCGGTTCCTGCGCCGCGTGGCCACGCCCGAGCAGCTGGCACAGGCCTGGTGGAAAGTCGGCCCGTGGTTGCTGGCCTATCGCCTGAAGCTGATCTCGGCGCAACGCCTGCGCGCCCGTGTCACCCGCCTGACCTTTACCGACCGCCATCTGGAGGACATCACCGCACAGGCCGCCGGCTACGCGCGCGATGTACTGCCCGGCGTAATGCGGCCGGAGATGCTCGAGCAGATCCACTGGCACCTCAAGCAACACCACACCGTGGTGATCGTGTCCGGCTCGCTGGACCTCTACCTGCGCCCTTGGTGCGAGGCGATGGGGTTGCAACTGATATGCAACCGGCTGGACAGCCACGACGGACGCCTCACCGGGCGCTACGCCGAGGGCGACTGCGGCCCGCGCAAGGTCGACCACATCCGCCGGCGGTTCGACCTCTCGCGCTACCTGCGCATCCACGCGTACGGCGACAGCCGCGAAGACCGTCCGATGCTGGCACTCGCCCACGAGCGCTGGTATCGCGGCAAGCCCATGAAGCCGCGTCGGGATCCACCGGCGGGCACACCAACTGCCCGGGACAGCCGGGCCTGATGCCCCACCGCGCAGCCACCGCCACGCCATGAGCCTCCCCATCGACACCCTCACCGAACGCCTCGACCGGCTGTTGCCGCAGACCCAATGCGGGCAATGCGGTTATGACGGCTGCCGTCCGTATGCCGAGGCGATGGCACGCGGCGAGGCGGGCACCGATCACTGCCCGCCGGGCGGTGATGCCGGTGCGCGTGCCTTGGCGAATGTCCTGGGCGTGGCGGCGGTGCCGTTCGACCGCACGCGCGGTGCACATAAGGCACCGCAGGTCGCGGTGGTGATCGAAGCCGACTGCATCGGCTGCACCAAGTGCATCCAGGCCTGCCCGGTGGATGCCATCGTCGGCGGCGCCAAGTACATGCACACCGTCATCGCCGATCTGTGTACGGGCTGCGAGTTGTGCATCCCGCCGTGCCCAGTGGACTGCATCGACCTGGTCAGCGCGCCCTGATCCTTGCGTCGGCCGCTATGCGCCTTGCGGCGGCGGCAGGGTCTGGGCGCACGGCGATGCGTCGATCACCATGGCGCCCAGCGGTGCGCGGTGCGCTTACGGCAATGCCGCCGTCACCACGATCTCCACTTTCCAGCTCGCATCCGCCAGCTTGGCTTCCACCGTCGCGCGGGCCGGGGTCATGCCGGCCACCACCCACTCATCCCACGCGGCATTCATGCCGGCGAAATCATTGATATCGGCCAGGAAGATTTCCGCGCGCAGGATGTGCTGCTTGTCACTGGCCACCAGCGCCAGCAGCTTGTCGATCTCTTCCAGCACCTGGCGGGTCTGGCCGGTGATGTCCTGGCTGGTGTCTTCGGGGATCTGCCCGGACAGATAGGCGACCTTGTTGTGCACGGTCATTTCGGACATGCGCGGGCCAACGTCGAAACGTTCCAACATGGCGATTACTCCTCTGGATGGAACCGCATTGTCACCGATGCGGCGCGCGCCTGCCGGGCCCGGTGCGCAAAGCAGCCACAGCCCGCACACCGCGCCCGCTTGGCAAGCGTCGGCATCAGGCGCACGATTTGCCGGTCAGGCGGCCACGCCTGTGTTGACTCTTTCATCGCCCACCCCGGAGCACGCTGTACCGATGACCGACACCGCCCCTGCTCCCACCCCGGCCCGCGCCCCCTGGCGCCGCGCCGCGACCGTCGTCATCCCGCTGGTGATCCTGGCCTTGGCCCTGCGTGGGCTGGCCAACGAATTCGATGAGCATGGCTACCGCGCGATCCGCGAGGCGTTCCGGCATCTGGGCGCCGGCCAGATCGCGCTGACCGTGCTGCTTGGCCTGGCCAGCTATGCCTGCCTGATCGGTTTCGACGCGATCGGTCTGCGCCGCAGCGGCAAGCGCCTGCATCCGGCGCGGGTCGGCATCACCGCGTTCCTGGCGCATACGCTGGGGCAGACCTTGGGCTTTGCGGCCCTCACCGGCGGTGCCGTGCGCCTGCGTGGCTATGGCCGTGCCGGGCTGAGCCTGGGCGAGATCGGCCAGGTAGTGTTGATGAGCACACTGGGCTTCGTATTCGGTGCGTGGCTGCTGCTGGCGTTGGCCTTCCTGCTTGAACCCGGCGCGGCGGCGCTGGCGCTGCCGATCCCGGTGCAGGCGGTGCGGGTCATTGGCGTTCTCGGCCTGCTGGCCTATGCCGGCACGGTGCTGCTGGTCGGGCGTGAAGGTCGCAGTTTCCAGATCCGCGGGCATGCCTTGTGGCTGCCCGACCGCCGCACGATGCTCGGTGTCACTGCGCTGAGCGTGGTCGAACTGGTGCTGGCCAGTGCGGCGTTCTATGTGCTGCTGCCGATGGATACGCCAACCGGCCTGCCCGGTTTCGTCGGGCTGTATCTGGTCGCGGTGCTGGCGGGCCTGATCTCCAGCGTGCCAGCCGGGCTGGGCGTGTTCGAGTGGAGCCTGCTCAAGCTGTTGCCGCAGGTGGCGCCCGCTGCGGTGCTGGCGGCGGCGCTGATCTACCGCGTGACCTATTACGTGCTGCCGCTGCTGCTGGCCACGGCACTGGCGGTTGCGCCGGCGCTGCGCCGCCCGCTGCGTGCCGGTGCTGGTGCGACCCGGGTCGGCTGGACCGCGCTGCGCCCGTGGCTGCCGCAGATCATCGCGCTGGCGGTGTTCAGCGTCGGCGCCGCACTGGTGATCGACGGCACCCTGCCGACGCCGCGCCGGCACCTGATCTCCGCTTCGCTGCCGATCCTGGAAACCTCGCACCTGCTGGGCAGTCTGGCCGGTGTCGCGCTGCTGCTGATCGGCCAGGGCCTGCAGCGGCGCAGCCACGCCGCGTGGATGCTCGCGCTCGGCATCTGTGTGCTCTCGCCCTTGCCGATCTGGCTGCGCGGTGGGCAGGTGCTGATCGCGCTGTCGGCGCTGCTGGTGGCTGCCGCGCTGTGGGCCTCGCGCCGCGAGTTCTATCGCCAGGGCGCATTGCTGGACGAGGCCTGGTCATGGCCGTGGATCCGCAACCTCGGGCTGGTGCTGGTCGCGGTGATCTGGCTGCTGTTCTTCGTCTACAGCCACGTGGAATACCAGAACGAGCTGTGGTGGCAGTTCGCGCTGCAGGGCAACGCGCCACGCGCGCTGCGTGCCTTGTTGCTGGTAGCGATCGCGCTCACCATCTTCGGCCTGGCACGGTTGCTGCACAGCACGCGCAGCCCGTTGCCAGCCGCCGATGCCTCCACGCTGGACGCGCTCGCCCCGATCCTGGCAGCAACCGAAGACACCCAGGCGTGCCTGGTACTCACCGCGGACAAGGCGGTGCTGCGTGATGAGGCGCAGCGGGGCTTCGTGATGATGCAGCGCTACGGCGGCTCGTTGATTGCGATGGGCGATCCGGTCGGCCCGCCCGACGTGGTGCGTGCGCTGATCTGGCGCTTCCGTGAGGAAGCCGATCGGCTCGGCCTGCGCCCGGTGTTCTACCAGGTCGGTGAGGCGCACTGGCAGACCTATCTCGACCTCGGCCTGACCCTGGTCAAGCTTGGCGAAGAGGCGATGGTGCCGCTGCAGGCGTTCACGCTGGAAGGCCGCGATCGCGCGGATCTGCGCCAAGCCTGGAACCGCGGCAAGCGCGGTGGCTTGAGCTTCCGGGTGGCGGCGCCCGAGGAAGTACCGGGATTGCTGCCGGCGTTGTCGGTGGTCTCCCAGCAGTGGCTGGATGACAAGGCCGGCGATGAGAAGGGCTTTTCGCTGGGCAGTTTCGATCCGGCCTACCTGTCACGCTTTCCGGTCGCGCTGGTCGAAGCCGAAGGCCGCATCGTGGCCTTCGCCAATCTGTGGCAGGCACCGGCCGGCAATGAGCTGTCGGTCGACCTGATGCGGCATGTCGATGATGCGCCCAAGGGCACCATGGATTTCCTGTTCATCGAGCTGTTCCTGTGGGGCCGCGAGCAGGGTTTCCACCGGTTCTCGCTGGGCATGGCACCGCTGTCCGGGCTGGCCCAGCATCGCCTGGCCGGGCGCTGGAACCGCTTCGCCAACGTGGTCGCGCGGCATGGCGAACGCTTCTACGGCTTCAGCGGCCTGCGCCGTTTCAAGTCGAAGTTCGCCCCGGTCTGGCGCGCACGTTATCTGGCCGCGCCGGGCGGTGTGCACCTGCCCGCCGCCCTGCTTGATGCGACACGGCTGATCTCACTGGACCCGCGCCGGCACGATTGAGTCTGTGCCGGCAGAGACCGCAGGCGCTCAGCGTGCCGGCAGATGCTGGACGATGGTATCGGCGAGGCGGTCGTAATCGCCCTTGAAGTGATGGTCGCCGGGGAGCTTGATGACCTGCGCATTGCCACCGGCCGGAAGCGACGGGCACAGCGCGTCGCCATCGTCTTCGCCGAAGACGCACAACGTTTTGCCGGCAGGCAGCTTGGCCACCTCCGGCGCGATCGGCAGGCCATCGCCACCGCCGCCGAGCCAGTTGCTGACATGGAACTCATAGTCGGCAGTCTTGCCCACCGAGAGCAGCGCGATCATCGAGACCGATTCCCGGGTAGCCGGTGACAGCTGATTGATTGCCGCCGGCAGCACATCGGCGCCCTGCGAGAAACCGACCAGCACCACGTTGCGGCGCTGCCACTGGCGGCTGTAGTGGGTGGCGATGCGCTCCAGATCGCGGGCGAAGCCCTCAGGCGTGCGTGCGGTCCAGAAGTAACGCAGCGAATCCACCCCGACCACCGGCACCCCGGCCTCGCTCAGCGACGCGGCCACTTCCTTGTCCAGCCCGGCCCAGCCGCCATCGCCGGAGACGAAGATGGCGAAGGTGTCGCCCGGCTTGCTCGACGGCACATCGACCACCGGCAGGCCCTTGAGGTCATCCGGCGGCGGCGCCAGGCTGACGCCCTTCTGCGCGCCGATCACCTTGGCCGCGGCCAGCAGGCCGGGCAACGCGTCGCCCCGCGCGGTGCGCTCGAACTGGCGCCCCATGCCGACCTTGCGCACGAATGCGGCCGACTCGCCGGCCGGGCAATGCACATCGCCGGCAGCGTTCAACCACGGGAAATTCAGTTCCGCCGGCTGCAGGCGGCCGTGGCTGCTGCCGGCGCCGCAGACCTTGCGCTCGCGCACGCCCGAGGGGCAGAAGCCGGTGGTAAGCAGTCCAGCGAATACCTGGGTATCGGCCTCGGCGGCCACCGCGTACGCCAGCGCCGCGCCCTCGCCATCGCCGCCGATCAGCGGCAGGTGGTAGCCCGGCACGTGCAGATAGGCCTGGAACCAGCGCGAGAAATTCTCCACATCGCCGGCACCGAAGGCGCAATCACCGCTCTTCTCGCGGGCCAGCACCTGGCGCAGATGCGCGACATCGACCTGGGCAACCAGCGCGCCTTCGGCACGCAGCGCATCGATACGCTGCTGGCTGTCGGGGTGGCCGGCAGTGCCGTCGAACCACACCACCACCCGCTGCGGGTGACCGTCCGGGAGGTACACCGGCACGTTCTCGAAACGACCGTGACTGAGCGGCGGCGGCGCGGCCAGCGCCTGTCCGGACATCCCCGCCAGCACCACACCCAGCATCATCCCCCAACCGGCTCGCCGCATCGTCGCGCATCCCATGACTAGTGTGCCAACGATACGCCCCTGCTCCGCCAAGGGCATGTACAGACCGTGGCCGGACGCTCAGCGCGCGTCGCGACGCGCCTGCCGCCACAGCTGCCAGGCCACCGAGACCAGCCACACCAGCACCACGGCGATCACCAGCTTCTGCCCGGCGCCGCGCGGCGGGCCGCGCCACAGCACGTGCAGCCACAGCAGCACGAAGCACAGCCAGGCCCACCACCAGACCGGCCCGGCCCAGCCGCGCCAGCGCGGATCGGCACGTAGATACCAGCTCTGCAGCAGCATCGCCACACTCACGCACAGGAACGCGGTATTGGCCGACAGCCCGTGCACCAGCGGTGCCAGCAGCGGCGCGCGCTCGGGCAGCCAGCTGTCGCCGATCGCCACGCCCATCAGGCCCAGCGCGGCTACCCAGAACAGCAGGGGGGCCGCTGCACTGCGTCGCGGCGAGCGACTGTTGGCATGCAGGGAGACGGCCAGCAGCATGATCGCCAGCGCCAGCAGGCAGTAAGCGGTGCGCAATGCCAGCCCCCACGGGCCATGCAGGTACAGGCTCAGGGTGGCCTGCACCCAGTCCAGGTCATCGCGTGCCCATTGCGTCCACAGCGCGGTAGCGATGAACAGCCCCAGCGCCATCAGCGTGGTCAGGGCGGCACGTCCGTGATGCTGCGCGGGCCAGCGGGAAGGGCATGGCAGGGGACGCGACATCTCCAGCTCCTGGGGTCAGTCGGTGGACTCGGGGTGACGCTCCTTCCAGGCGGCCAGCGCGGCGCGATAGCGCTGCAGCTCATCGCTGTACAGATCCAGCACGCACAGCGGGCAGCCGCTGCCGCAGCACTCGTTGGGGCCGGGCTCTTCCGGCGGCTGCGGACGCGGATCGGGATCTGGAACGGACACGGACATGGCCACACACGTAGGGAAAACAGCGCGCACAGTGTAGCGGGCGTGGTTCAGCGCTCAACCCGCCGGCGCAGATTGTCGCGCGCGGCCGCATCCAGCCGCTGGTGGAAGAAGTCGCTCAGGAAGATCCGCGGTTGCGCCAGCACCTGCTTGAGAAAGCGCCGGCGGTTGAGCCGGAACAGGAAGCCCGGCACGTGCCCGGCGTACTCCTCGGCGATGCCGCGGTCGTACGCATCGAACACCGCCGCCGGCGCCCCCAGAATGGCCATGTCGCAATCCAGGAACAGCGCCGCCTCCGGGTCGACGTCGCCAGGCGCGAGCTTGCTGTGGCGGGCGGTCAGTTCGATCAGCTCGACCACCCGCGTCGCATCGATCCCGGCCTCCGGCAGCCACCGTGCGATGGCCTGGCGTGCCATGTCGGCCGAGCGCGCTTCGTTGTCGCCCCGGCCCGCGTCGTAGATGGCGTCGTGATAGAGCGCGGCCAGGTGCACCTCACGCGGCCTGACCCAGCCCGGACCGGCCTCGGCAACCGTGCGGCAGTGCTGCAGGACGGCCTGGACGTGCGACCAGTTGTGATACGCCCGCGGCGGCAGGGCGTAGGCGGTTTCCAGCGCGGCAAGCTGCCCGGCGGGCAGCGGAATCGGTTCGACGTGCATGCACGCATGATTGGCCGTCGCAGCGACGCTGGCAAGCCGGGCGGTGCTTTTTTGACCACCTTCACAGAACCGTTGCCGCGCAGTGGGTGCGTCCGGTTATCCACATGTTTGTCGACCGCTGATCCACATCCCCTGTGGATGGCGCGATCGGCCGATGAACGGCATGCCGGCGCCCGACGACGCGCCTAGACTGGCGTGGACGGACCCAACGCCTCGCGAGGTGACGGCGATGACCGCATGCAGACTCTTCCTGATCGCGTGGATGGCCGTGGCCGCTACGCCGGTCTGGGCGGCCGACACGGCGCCGCCGGCCGCAGCTGAGCCAAGCGCCACCGCACTGCCCACGCCGGCGCAGATCCTTGAGGTGCCCGCCCCGCTGCTCGCCCTGCTGCACGAACGGGTCATCGATCCGGGCTACGCGCGCGAGCGCCGCCTGCAGCGGCTGGTCGAGATGATCTTCGACGAACACGGGCTGCACCTGGCCTACGACCCCGACGCGACCCATACGATCGGTGAAACGTGGCAGACGCGGCGCGCCAACTGCCTCTCGTTCACCCTGCTGTTCGTCACCCTTGCCAACCTCGCCGGCATCGATGCGCATGTCCAGGAAGTGGCGCAGGTGGTGAGCTGGTACCAGGCCTCCGGGGTGATCTACAGCGTGGGCCACGTCAACGCGGGCATCGTGCTGGACGGGCGCAGCGGCACGGTCGATCTGGACCACAGCGTGCTGTATGACCGCCTCGGCCCGCAGCGCATCAACCGGCAACGCACGCTGGCGCATTTCTACAACAACCGCGGGGCCGACCGCATGGCCGCCGGCGATACCGGGGGCGCGCGCGCCTACTTCCGCGCCGCGCTGGGCATGGCGCCGGACTTCGTGGCCGCCTGGAACAACCTGGGCGTTCTGGATGCGCGCATGGGCAAGCTGGACCAGGCCCGCAGGGACTATGGAACCGCCCTGCGCCTGCAACCGCGGCATGGCGCCAGCCTGAGCAATGCCAGCGCGCTGTACCGGCGCACGGGCGACACCCGGCAGGCCGGCCTGCTGGCCAGCCGGCTGGCGCGCGTACAGCGCGACGATCCCTTCGCCCAGTACATGTTCGGCGCCCAGGCCGAGCAGCGCCGGGACTACGCCGCGGCGGTGCGTTTCTACCGCCGGGCCGTCCGCCTCTACGAGACCGCCCATCCCTTCCACTTCGCGCTGGCCCGGAGCTACTTCCTGGCCGGCGATGCGCGCCGGGCCTCGATCGAAATGCAGCGCGCACGGGATCTGGCCGGCGAAAACGGCGACGCCCTCAGATCCCGCTACCAGGCCAAGCTGGACAGCCTGCAGCGCTGGCGCCAGCGCGGCACCAACGCCAACTGAGCCGGCTCAGGCCTTCTTGAGGAAGCAGGTCTTCAGGACCAGGCCCTTGATCTTTTCCGAGTTGCCTTCGATGTGCTCGGCATCGTCCTCGACCAGGCGGATATTGCGGATCACGGTGCCCTGCTTGAGCGGGATCGAGGAGCCCTTCACCTTCAGGTCCTTGATCACGGTCACGGTGTCGCCGGCGGCCAGCACGTTGCCGTTGCTGTCGCGTACCACCAGGGCCTCGCCGCCACCGTCACCGGCCGCCCACTCGTGGCCGCAATCCGCGCAGATGAAAAGCGCGCCATCGGCATAGGTGTTTTCCAGGGTGCACTGCGGGCAGGCGGGAATGGCGGACATCGACAGCTCTTCGGTTACGAAACGGCCGTTAGTGTAACCGCCCGTTACCTGCTGCCCTTGCGTCGGCGGTCCCGTTGCCGCAAAGTGCGCGCCCCCTGACCACCGGCCCGGCCCCCGCATGAAACTCGGCATCGACTTTGGCACCAGCAACTCCGCCGCCGCCGTGGTGATCGACGGCAAGGTCGTGCCGATCCAGTTCGGCCAGGCCGAACAGTTCCGCACCACGGTGTATTTCCCCGAGGTGATGCGCGACCCGAACGACTTCGAACTGACCCCGGCGCTGGAACACGATCTGGCCCGGCTGGTCGACGCGGCCGCGCGCGATGCCCGCGCCGCCGGCCAGGAGCGTACCCCCGATGCACTGCGCCGCGAGGCCCTGCGCGTGGTGCGCCGGCAGTGGATGGAAGAGCAGATGCGCGCCCCGCTCAGCTCCACCACCCTGCTGCAGAACGCGGTCTACGGCGATGACGCGCTGGAGGCCTACTTCGAAGAGAACGAAGGCAACCTGGTGCAGAGCCCCAAGTCGATGCTCGGCTACAACCTGCACCCGCGTGCGCGCCAGACCATCGCCGGCATCGCCACGCACATCCTCGAGCACATCCGCCTGACCGCCTCGCGCCAGCTGGACACGCCGATCCGCACCGCCACGCTGGGCCGCCCGGTCCAGTTCCGCAGCTCGATCGGCGAGGCCGGCAACGCGCAGGCGCTGGAGATCCTGCACGGTGCGGCGATCGCAGCCGGCTTCGACAGCATCGATTTCCTCGAAGAGCCGGCGGCCGCCGCGATGCATTACCACGCCGAGAGCCCGCAGGAGCATGACGCGGTGGTGGTGGATATCGGCGGTGGTACCACCGATGTCGCCCATGCGCGCGTGGGCGGCGGCCAGGCCCCGACCATCCACCGCGCCTGGGGTATCGCCCGTGGCGGTACCGATATCGATCTGGCGCTGAGTCTGGGCGGCTACATGCCGTTGTTCGGCCGCGGCATCACCCGCGTGCCGGCGCACCACTATGTAGAAGCGGCGATGGTGCAGGACATGACCCGCCAGCGTGATTTCCGCCAGCACACCTACCGTGATGTGGACGCGCCGTTCGGCCCGCGCCTGACCGCCCTGCAGGACACCGGCAATACCGCGCGCCTGTATCGTGAAGTCGAGCGCTGCAAGATCGCCCTCAGCAGCGTGGCCAGCCACGACAGCGCGCTGGACTTCATCGAGCGCGGCCTGCAGATGCAGATCGATGCCTCGCGGCTGGAGACCGCCGCCGGCGGGTATCTGGGCGAGCTGACCGCCCTGCTGGAGCAGGTGCGCAGCGACATCGGCCACGACCCGGCAGCGGTGTTCCTGACCGGCGGCATGTCGCGCGCCGGCTACCTGCAGCAGGCCGTGGCCAACGCGTTCCCGGGCTCGACCCTGGTTCGCGGAAATCCGTCCTTCGGTGTGGTGCACGGGCTGGCATTGGCCGCCGCCAACTGATCCACCGGCAGCGCCAGGCCTTGCCCCGCAAGGCCTGAAGAGGCGTGAACGGCCTTATTAACAAAACGTTACGCCGAAAGCGCTATCATCTTTCGGCTTCAAAGCGCAATGCGCTTGACGCAACAAGCACCATCTTCCGGGCCTCCCAGGCCACCGTCCTCTTCGATGCTGCCACCGTCCGGACCTGTCCGCGGTGCCGGGATCGCTCATCGCTGTGATCCGGCTCGTTCACAGCCTGCTGCACCCCGAGCCGCCAAGAGACACTCAGATTGGGCGAACGCCTGGCTGCACTTCTTACATCGTCCGAGCCCGACCCCATCGATTGCCGTCGTTGCGACGCGGTGTGCTGTCGGCTCACCGTCACCGTCATGCCTGACGACAACGTGCCCGGTTACCTGCTGGACACCGATGCGCGTGGCGGCACGGTGATGGCACGCAACGAAGAAGGCTGGTGCGCTGCGATCGACCCGTATCACCTGCGCTGCACGATCTACTCGCAGCGACCCGCGATCTGCCGTCAGTTCGACATGGGCGGCGATGATTGCCGCCTCGTGCGGCAGGACTACCGTCGACAACAGCAGGATCTGTCGACGTTTTCTTCCACGCTTCATCCATAGCAGGAGCATCCATGGCTCGTACGCCAAAGACCTCCCCCAAGGCAAGCAACACCGTTCGCGTCGACCGCAAGCAAGGGTCCAACTCCGCCGTCAGCAGCCAGAGCATCGCTGCGGATCTGGCTGCCTTCCGTAAAGGTGGCGGCAAGATCGAAGTGCTGGGCAATACCCTGGCGCTGAAGAAAGCCGGCTGACGTTGCTGCCGACCGCACCGGCATTGGCCGGTGCGGTGGCCGCACTCAGCGGCCCAGGCTGACCCGCACGCTCCCGGAATGGGAGTTGATCGAAATATCCCCATCGCCCGACCCCAGACGCGCATCCAGGCTGCTGCCCGGGCCATAACGCGGCTTTTCCACCTGCCCGGCGTCGGACTGGATGCCACCGCTGAACGTCTTGACGTTCAACTGCGCCGAGACAGTGGCCGGCAGCTTCAGCGCGACCGAACCGCTGACCGTCTGCATCGTCACCTTGCCGCCCGGCGCCATGCCGGTCGCGCTCACGTCCAGGCTGCCCGAGACGGTTTCCACCGCCAGCCGCTGGATCCGCCCGGCATTGACGTTGACCCGGCCGGAAACCGATTCGGCCGCCACTTCCCCTGACGCCCCACCGCCGGCCAGCAACTGGCCACTGACCGTGCGCGCATCCAGGCGTGCGGTCTGCAGCTGCGAGCGGATGCCACCACTGACCGTGTTCAACGTGGTCTCGCCACTGCGCCCGGCCGCGGTGATGCTGCCGCTGACACTGTTGGCCTGCAGGCGGCGCACGTCGATGTCGGCGACGTCGATGTCGGCGCTGATGGTGCCCAGCTGCACTTCCACCGAACGCGGCACGCGCAGCTCCAGGGTCGCCCCGCCGTTGCTGCGGCCACGCGGGTACTCCACTTCCCAGCGCACCCGGTTGCTGCTCTTGTCCTGCTTGAGGGTGAGCCCATCGGCCATCGAACCGGTCAGCGCCACGTCGCTGCGGTCCCAGCCGCGCACGGTCACTTTGCCGGCGATGTTGCTGATCTCCACGCGGCCGCCGGCCCCCAGTGGGTGGCGCTCATTGACGTTGGTGGCGGCCTGGGCAACCAGCGGCAGGCACAGGGCCAGGGCGGCGATCAGGGACAGAGGAATGCGCATGGGGTTCTCCTTCAAGTGGGCAGGCCGGCGGACAGCACCGCCTGCTGGGTGAGTTCCAGCCGCAGCGCGTAGGTACGCTGCAGTTGCCCGAGCAGATAGCGCGAGCGGGGATTTTCAGCGATGGCCGCGCGGATGTTGTCCGCGCTGGCGTCGAGTTCATGCAGGGCCGGGCGCCACTCATCGGTGAGATCGGCACTGGGCAGAGCTGCAATGGCCTGCTGGTATTCACCGGCCATCGCATCGGCCTGGCGTTGCAGCAGCGATGGTGCCGGCGTGTGCGGGACCGGCGTCGGCACCACCATCAGCAGCGCCAGCGCGGCGGCCAGGCCGAGCCCGATGCGCAGCGGCCAGCGTTGCCGCCGGCGGCGTGTCGGCAGCGTTGCCACCGCAACCGCCGGGGCCGGGGCCGGGGCCTGGGCCTGGGCCTGGGCCTGGCCTGGCAGCTGCGCGGCAATGCCCTGCCACACCCGTGCCGGCGGGACGCGCTCGGTTGGCAGGGCGCGCAGGCGTGCACTCAGCTCGTCGTGAGCGGACAGTTCGTCGTGATCGGAATCATGGGGGGTCATGCGGTTTCTCCTAGGCGTGCACGCAGCAGGCCGCGCGCACGGTGCAGCTGTGCTTTGGAACTGCCGACGGCCATCTGCAGCTGGTCGGCGATTTCCTGGTGTTTCCACCCTTCGATGTCATGCAGGACCAGGACCGCGCGGGCCCGTGGCGGCAGTGTTTCCAACGCGCGCTCCAGGTCCATCGAGGTGCCGGCGCAGCGGTCCTGGGCGGGCAGCATGGCCAGCGACTCCCAGCCCTCCTCACCGGCATCGCGCGCATCGCCGGTGGCGTTGGCGCGCAGTTCCATCAGCGCTGCATTCACGCCCAGGCGGTGCAGCCAGGTGCCCAGGCTGCTTTCGAAACGGAAGCCCGGCAGGGCGCGCCATGCCTGCAGGAAGGCCTCCTGCAGGGCATCCTCGGCGCGGGCCGCGTGGCCGCCGCACAGCCGCCACAGCACGGCGTATACACGCGGCGAATGCCGTCGGTAGATGCGTTCGTACGCGGTCACGTCGCCGGCCGCCGCGGCACGCACCAGGGCGTGGTCATCGGCGGCGTCGGCCTGGGTCGTGGCGCTGGAGGCGGGCATGGTCGTGTCGAGCATATCCGTTGGATGCGGGGGGCATGGAAAAGGTTTAAGCCCGTTCTGACTTTCTTTTCAGGTGCCTCCGCTTGGGGCTGCTGCGAGCGTGAGGGCCCCGTAGCAACCGGCAGGCCCCTCGGCAAATGTCGCCCGGCCGCCGCCTTAAGGCGACGACCTCCTCCTTGATTTTGCCCAGGGGCCTACCGGCCGCTACGGGACTCGCGTGTGGCACGCGTGCGGCAAGGCGGATTATTTCTGCGGTCTTTAAACCTTCCTGGCCGGCGCTGCATCCAATCCCATGTCACTACCGGCCCCCGCCAAGGAGTATTCCCATGTCTTCCAGTTGCCTGGCCCTGCTGCTCTCGCTGGCCACCGGCTGCACGCTGCCGTGGAGCCCGCTGCAGATCCAGGTCACGTTGAGGTCTGAAGCACCCGATGTCTGTGTGCAGTACGCGCAGAACGCGCCGCTGTGTGCCTCGGCGATGATCGCTGTGTTCGATGTGTACGGCAGGAAGCCGGAGTAAGCCGGCACCACGATGCGGTGAGGCGCATCGGCATTACCATGGCGGGATCGGCACTAACGCTGCAAAGGAATTCCTCCCCCATGAAAGACCATCTGCCCGCCTGGACCCACGAATGGCTGCACTACGGGGTCCCTGCCCTGCAGATTCTGGTGACCCTGCTGGTGGCCTGGCTGCTGCGGCTGGTTGCCCGGCGGCTCATCCGCCGCGTCGGTGAGCACTACACACTCCCGCCGGAAATGATCATGGGCGCGCGCCGGGTGTTCACCTTCGTGGTGTATTTCACCGTGCTGCTGATCGTGCTCAACATCGTGGGCGTCTCGGCAACGGTACTTTGGACCGCTTTCACCGGGTTCGCCGCGGTCGGCGCGGTGGCGTTCTTCGCGGCGTGGAGCGTGCTGTCCAACATCTTCTGCACGCTGCTGATCTTCACCACGCGGCCGTTCCGCCTGCACGATTACATCGAGCTGCTGGAGAACGGTGAGAAGCCTGGACTCAAGGGCCGCGTGATCGACATCAACCTGATCTACACCACATTGCAGGAAACCGGCAGCGGGCATGAAGGCACGGTGCTGCAGATGCCCAACAACATGTTCTTCCAACGCACCGTGCGCCGTTGGCGCGATCCTTCGCAGGCGCCGGGCGGGATTCAAGGGGACGGCTGAGTCCCGCCGCCATCGGCCAGGCAATGCCCGGGCGCAGGATCGATACCTAGCGCAGCTGGCTGTCCTTGCTGCCGCGGCGGTTGTAGCCGCTGCCCTCCTGCTGGGCGGCGTCCTCTTCTTCCTGGCAGCGCACGCACAGGCGTACGCCGGGTACGGCCTTCCGCCGCGCCTCGGGAATGGGCGCGTCGCAATGCTCGCAGTGGGTCAAACCGGGGCCGTCGCGCAGCTGCGCGCGTGCCCGCTGGATGGCTTCATCGACGGTGGCGTCGATCTGATCCTGGACGGCACCGTCGCCAGCCCAACCTGTCGCCATGATGTGTCTCCCATGCCGGTGTCAGGCCACCAGCATAGACCCCGTCCACCGCGCCCAGCCAACGTAGGGCTGAACGCCCGCGGCGCCGGGTGAACGCTTCAGACGTGGCTTACCAGACCAGGTCGTCCGGCACCTGGAACTGGGCGTAGTACGCATCGTCCTCGGCGTTGCCGGTGCTCGGTTCGCTGCCGGGCTGGGCGTTGTCGAGCACGATCACACTGGCATCGCGCTCGCGGACCTTCTCGGCCGCAGCCCGCGGCAGCAGTTCGAAACCGTCGCGATGGCGCACGATCACCAGGCTGCCCGAGGCCAGCTGGCGGCGCAGCACGTTGTTGACCAGCAGGGTGCGGATCACGGTGCCGTCGTTGAAGCGGTACTCGCTCTCGCCTTCACGCTTGACCTTGTGCGCCTCGACGATCTGGCGGACCTGGGCCTGCAGCTCCTGGGCGTGGGCCTTGGCCTTGCGCTCGGCTTCCAGCGCACGATCGCGTTCAGCCTTTTCCGCACGCAGGCGCTCGGCCTCGCGCTGGCTGTCGCTGGGCGCGACGGGGGCCTTGCCGTGACGGGCTTTCACCTGTTCACGGGCGGCCTGGGAGACCTGGGATTTCTTGACCAGCCCAGCCTTGAGCAGCTGCTCCTGCAGGGGATTTGCCTTCGCCATACGCCTAGCATCTGTTGTTGCGGGATTCCGGGGGCCATCATACTGGTCTGCCCGCCCCGCCCCAACCGCCCGCATGACCGCCCTGAAGTACCTCGCCGGCTATCCCGACGCCCTGCAGCAGCAGGTGCGCGAGCTGATCGCGGGCGACCGGCTGGGGCCGTGGCTGGAGCGCCGCTATGCCGAACTGCATACCGTCCGCAACGACCGCCAGCTCTACGACTACACCCAGGGCCTGAAAGAGCGCTACCTGCGCCAGTCCGCGCCGCTGTCCAAGGTGATCTACGACAGCAGGCTGCAGGTCCTCAAGCACGCGCTGGGCACGCACACCACGGTCTCGCGGGTGCAGGGCAGCCGGCTCAAGGCCAGCCGAGAGATCCGCATCGCCACGGTGTTCCGCGAGGCGCCGGCCCCGTTCCTGAAGATGATCGTGGTGCATGAACTGGCCCACCTGAAGGAATCGGACCACAACAAGGCCTTCTACCAGCTGTGTACCCACATGGAAGCGGACTACCACCAGCTGGAGTTCGATCTGCGCCTGTACCTGACCCACCTGGAACGCACGCCGGCCTGAGCCGCAGCGACCCTCATCGCGCAGCGCCGGGCCCCAGCCAGTACACTCCCCGCCCGCTTCCCGTTTTATGTTGCCTGCCCCATGACCGACCCGATCCGACTCGACAAACGCCTGACCAGCCTGATCGGCTGCTCCCGTGGCGACGCCCAGCGCTACATCGAGGGCGGCTGGGTGACCGTCAACGGCCAGGTGGTCGAACAGCCGCAGACGATGGTCACCGACGAGGACATCGTACTGCGCGAGAACGCAGAGGCAACCCGCACCGAGACCGTGAGCATGCTGCTGCACAAGCCGGCCGGCATGCGCTCGGACGAACTGTGCGCCCTGGTGACCCCGGAAAGCCGCAGTGAACTCGACGCCACCGGTGTGACCCTGCTGCAGCGGCATTTCCACGCCCTGCAGCTGGTGATGCCGCTGTCCGATGACGAGAGCGGCCTGGTGGTGGTCAGTCAGGACGGGCGCGTGATCTCGCACCTGAAGGATCGCGGCGCAACGCTGGAGCAGGAATACCTGGTGGAAGTCAGTGGCGAGCTGGCGCCCTACGGCATGAAGCGCCTCGCGCACGGCCTGAGCTTCCGCAGCTGGCCGTTGCCACCGTGCAAGGTGAGCTGGCAGAACGAAACCCGCCTGCGCTTTGCGATCAAGCCGGTGCATCCGGGCCAGCTGCGCGACATGTGCGCCCAGGTCGGGCTGGAGGTCATCAGCATCCGCCGCCTGCGCATCGGCCGCGTGGCGATGGGCAAGCTGGTCCCGGGCCAGTGGCGTTACCTGGCGCCGGACGAGCGTTTCTAAACCGCGCCAGCACTCGCCCTGCACGCCCCGGCCGCTTACGATCGGGGCATGACCGAGAAAAAACCGTTCTGGCGCCGGCTGCTGCGCTGGCTGGGGATCGTTGTCGCCCTGCTGATCCTGCTGGTCCTCAGCGGCCTGCTGCTGGCCGATCACCTCACCCCGCAGGCCGTGGGCGAGCGTTCGACGGTGCTGCCCACGCAGGCCGACCAGACCCCGATCGATCGCGAGCTGGTCCGCCTGCAGGCCGAGCACCCCGGCCAGACCGGTGTGGCCTTCCTGTCCGACGGGCTGGACGCATACGCCGCACGCGCGGTGATCACCCAGCACGCCGGGCGCAGCCTGGACCTGCAGTACTACATCTGGCACGACGACCTCATCGGCCATCTCATGGCCAACGAGTTGTACCGCGCCGCCGAGCGCGGCGTGCGGGTACGCATCCTGCTCGATGACATGAACGCGCAGGACAAGGACGCGCTGATGATGGCGCTCGATGCGCACCCCAACATCGAGATCCGCCTGTACAACCCGTTCCGCAACCGCAGCGGGCTCTGGCGCCTGGTCGAGATGGTGCAGCGCGTTTTCAGCGTCAACCACCGGATGCACAACAAGTCATGGATCGCCGATGGGCGCGTGGCGATCGTCGGTGGCCGCAACATCGGCGAGGAGTATTTCAGCGCACGCCCGGATGTGAACTTCCGCGACCTGGACCTGCTGGTGGCCGGCGAAGCGGTGCAGCAGGCCAACACGATCTTCGACGAGTACTGGAACAGCGATACCGCCGTGCCGATCCGTGCGCTGGCGTTCTACACCGAACCGCAGCTGCGCCTGCTGATCCGCGAAAGCGAGCACGAAGCGCGCCTGGACAGTGCCAAGCCCTACCTGGAACGCGTGGCGCGTTCGCAGGCGGAGAAATCGTATTACCGCGATGCGCTGGATCTGCACTGGTCAAACCACGTGGCCATCGCCTCGGACCCGCCGATGAAGCACCGCCGCGACGATCAGGCCGGCTGGCTGGTGACGCGCCTGGTGCAGGAGCTGCAGAGCACGCAGCACAAAGCCTTGCTGATCTCGCCCTACTTCGTGCCCGGCGAGGAGGGCACCGAGGGGCTGGGCGCGATGGTGGCGCGTGGCGCGCAGGTCGGGGTGATCACCAACTCCCTGGCCGCCAATGACGTGGCCGCCGTGCACAGCGGTTACATGCACTACCGGGCACCGTTGCTGCGCAGTGGCGTGCAGCTGTACGAGCTCAAATCGCGCGGCAACGTTGATGGCGGCGGCCTGTTCGGCAGCAGTGGCGCCAGCCTGCATACCAAGGCCTTCATGATCGACGACCAGCGCGGCTTCGTCGGCTCGTTCAATCTGGACCCTCGCTCGGCGTATCTGAACACCGAGATGGGCGTGCTGTTCGACGATCCGGTGCTGGCCGCGCAGCTGCGCGGGGAATACCTGCGCCTGGCCAGCCCACGCCAGAGCTACTGGGTGGCCCTGGGACCGGACGGCGACGTGCGTTGGCTGGAGCGGGATGCGCAGCCGCCGCACTGGCTGTCTACCGAACCGGACACCGGGTTCTGGCTGCGGGCCAGCGCACGCGCGATCAGCTGGCTGCCGCTGGAGTCGCAGCTCTAGCTCAGCCGGCCTGGGCCACGTCCAGCTCGGCCTCTTCGCCCTCCAGCGTTTCCACGGCCCGCCCGTGCACGCGCCGCCAGATCCACTGCAGTGCATGCGGCGGCGTGTCGTCCAGTTGCTCCAGCAACGCCAGCGCCTGGACCTGACCGATCTGGCCATGGCGGCACAGCAGGCTGGCCGCCGCCGCCGCACGCGCAAAGCGCAGGCTGGCCGCCAATCCACTACCACTCTGGCGGATCAAGGCATCGTGCACGGCCTTGGGCAGCTCCCATGCCGCGGCGATGCGGCTGGCCACCGGCAGGGTCCAACCGTCGAGAAGATCGGCCGCCAGCGCACGCGGCGGGGCGGCGAGCGCCTGTTGCGTGCAGGCATCGAGCAGATGGCGCATCACCAGCGCCGCGCCCAGGCCCTGGGTCAGGCCCAGCCACTGCGCCGCGAAGCCATCTTCATGGGTCACGGTGCGTGCGTGGTCGGCGGCAGCGCGCGAGGCCAGCAGCGCATGCTCCCAGATCACCGCGCTGAACTGCGGAAAGGCATCGCACTGCAGTTGCATCACCGGCTGCACCAGCACCGCGCTGATGATCTGGCGGATGCCATCGGTACCGACCAGGGTGACCGCGCGTTGCAGGGTCTCCACCGGGCGCGCCTGCACCCGGTAGACCGGGCTGTTGGCGATGCGCAGCAGATTGCCGGTCAACACCGGGTCCTGGCTGATGATCCCCGCCATTGCGCGCGCCGAGGCGTCGCTGTCGTTGACGGTCTGGATCAGCTGCGGCAGCAGCTGCGGACGGCGGGGCAGGTGTTTGGCCGACCAGTCCCGCGCCAGCAGCGATGCGGTGACGGCATCACGCAGTTCAACGGTGCGCGGGGCCGCCGCGTCGGCGGCATCGCCACTGCGCGGCACCAGTGCCAGCGTATGCAGCCCGGCCTGCAGCACCCCCACCGGATCGGTACCCGGCGCTACCGGGGCGACCGGCAACGCCGCGGCCCGCCCGTGCGTGGCGGCGCCACGCGCCATCGCCCGGGCCACCACGGCACGCCGGTGACCGAGCACAGCGGCCATGCCAAGCAGCGCCAGCACAGCGGCGCCGACAACCATCGCGCCGTTCATGCCCATGGCCCTGGACGCGCCGGGTCCCGCACTTGCCTTGTTGCGACTGCGCCCACGTGATCCTTCCTGCGATGACCGGCCATCCACACCGTTGCCACGGCATCGGCCTGCGCTTCAGCAACTTTAATGGCCGTGGTGCGCAAGACCCCTGACAACACCGTCCGTCGGAATGCACTAGAATGGCGCCGCGCGACCCGTCCGAGACCCGACGACGTCGCTTTTTTTGTTTTACAACCCACCTTTTGCTGGCGCGTTCGCCGCTGTTCGCCACCGTTCGCACCATCGGAGCCACCATGTTATTTGAAACCCTCGAAACCACCGGTCACGAACAAGTGGTGTTCTGCCACAGCCGCGACGCCGGTCTGAGGGCGATCATCGCCATCCACAACACCACCCTCGGCCCGGCCCTGGGCGGTGTGCGCATGCGTCCCTACGCCAGCACCGACGAGGCCTTGGCCGATGCGCTGCGCCTGAGCCGCACCATGACCTACAAGAACGCCCTGGCCGGCCTCAACGTGGGTGGTGGCAAAGCGGTGATCATCGGTGACCCCAAGCGCGACAAGACTGAAGTGCTGTTCCGCGCTTTTGGCCGTTATGTCGATTCGCTGGGTGGCCGCTACATCACCGCCGAGGACGTCGGCACCGATGTCAACGACATGGAAAATATTTACCTGGAGAGCGAGTACGTCACCGGCGTACACCAGGTGCACGGCGGCTCCGGCGACCCGGCACCGTTCACCGCGTACGGCGCGCTGCAGGCGCTGATGGCATCGATGCAGCACAAGCTGGGCCATGAGGAAGTGGGCAAGGCCAGCATCGCGGTGCAGGGCCTGGGCCATATCGGCATGGAACTGGTGAAGCTGCTGCGCGATCGTGGCGCCAAGCTGTACGTCAGCGACCTGGACAGCACGCGCGTGGACCGCGCTGTCACCGAATACGGTGCGGAGGCGGTCAAGCCGGAAGACATCTACGACGTCAACGCCGACATCTTCGCGCCCTGCGCGCTGGAAGGCGCGATCAATCCGGATACCCTGCCGCGCCTGAAGTGCAAGATCGTCTGTGGTACCGCCAACAACCAGCTTTCCAGCCTGGAGGTCGGCGACGAGCTGCACGCGCGCGGCATCCTCTACGCACCGGATTACGCGGTCAACGCCGGGGGCGTCATGAACGTCTCGCTGGAGATCGACGGCTACAACCGTGAGCGCGCGATGCGCCTGATCCGCAGCATCTACCACAACCTCGGCCGCATCTTCGCGCTGTCGCAGAGCGAGGGCATCGCCCCGCAGCGCGCCGCCGACCAGATCGCCGAATCGCGCATCCTGTCGATCGGCAAGCTGAAGATGCCGCTGGGCCGGAGCACGCCGCGCCGGGGCAGCCTGCGCGGCAACTGAGCCGTTGCGCTGACAAACGAAGAGGGCGCGATCATCGATCGCGCCCTCTTTTTTTTTTTGCGTCGCGGCCAGGTCCGCGTTTAGAACCCAGCCGAATAGCGCACCTGCACCTGACGCAGATCGCCGCGCGGCCCAAAGCGCTGGTCGTACCCGAACGCCAGTCGGCTGTTGCGGTTCAACCACGACTCCAGCGAGAGCCCGAACAACCCGCCCGAGCGGGCCGGCTGCAACCCTGCTACCGGCGCCCAGGCCTCGACGCCGACGAAGCTGGCCTCCAGCGAAAGGCCGTCGCTGGACAAATGCTGCTGCCATTCGGCATAGCCGCGCAGCGACCAGCCGCCCCAGCGCCGCTCGGCGCGCAGGCCGGCCAACGCCTGGCTGCGCGTACTCACGGCATCGCGCGCGCGCAGCCCGAAGCCCATGCCGCCTGTTTCACTGAAACCATCGCTGTCCACCCGGGCGTACTCGGCGCCCAGGTAAGGCGTCAGCGAGGCAGTGGCACTGCCGAAACGGTAGCCCGACTCCACGCTGGCCGCGCTGAAGCTGCCGCCATAGCGCGCATTGACGCCGTACTGCCCGGCACCGAGCAGCAACTGGCGATCGATCTCACGGGTGAACTGGCCGGCGCCGATCTGGCCCATCGCATACGCGCGGCCCGTGCCCCAGCCGGCATACACCTGCGCCTGCGACTGACGGTCGCGACCACGGTCACTGCCCCACGCGCGGCTGCCGTAGCTGCGCGTTTCACCGAATGCGAAACCGAGCATGCCGTGGCTGCCCAATGCCATGTCCTGGCCCATCATCCAGCCGCGGGTCGCCACGCCGTTGCCGGCGAAACTGCCCTGGCCCGCCTCGCCCAGCGTGCTCTGCCAAGCACCGCGCAGGCGTGGCGCGGCCTGCACATCACCGACCCGTGCCGACAGCGCACGACGGTTCATGTCGATGCTGTCGAAGGTCGCTGCCGTGGCCAGGGCGTGGGCCTTGCCGGAGAGGCTGTCCAGGCTGGCCTGCAAGGCGCTGGCGCCATCCACCTGCTGCAGCTTCCCGGCCCCGTCGGCAAACCCATCCAGTGCCGCGCCGCTGCGATCCAGCACTTCAAACGCGGATTCGACCCGCGCTGCCGAGGCCAGCGCCGTGCCGCCCAGGCCGGCCTGGAGGCTGGCGCTGGTCACGCTGATGCGGTCGATGACCATGGTGACGTCGTTGTTGGCGTGCAGCAGGCTGGCCTGGAGCAGGCTGCCGGGTGTCAGCCCATTGGTGACGCTGGCGAACGTGCCGGCCACCCCACCATCGGCATGCAGCAGTGGCTGCGTGCGTCCGTCACGGGGCACGTAACCGGCGATGATGCTGTCCACACGGACCGTGCCGGCCAGCGTGGCGGTGCCGTTCACCATGAGCGGGTTGGCCCCCAGTGCGACGACCAGTTGCGCGCCGGCACGCTGGATGTAGTTGCCTTCGATGACAGCATCTATATTGTCGCTGCGCAGCATCACGCTGGCGCCGTTGTCCACGTTGCCGCCCACCCGCGTGGTGCCGTTCATGAACTGCAGCGCCGCGGCGTTGGGATCACCTGCCTGCGGCACGATGAGCACGTTGGAACGCAGCGACGCACCGCCGCGCAACGCAAGGGTGCCGCGCTCGATGAACGTGTCACCGGTGTAGGTATTGGCGCCGGCCAGGGTCAACGCACCCGTACCCTGCTTGGTCAGTCCGCCACTGCCGCTGATGTCGTTGCTCCATACCGAATTCAGCCCCGGCGTGCTGACATTGACCGTCGTATCGCCCCAGTCCAGCCTGGCCGGTCCGTTGATCGCCTTGGCGATGTTGAGCAGGCCATAGCCGAAGGTGCTGTCCACGCCACCCGCGCCGAGATCGGTCGCCGTGCCGAGCAGGGTCTGACGCACCAGGTCGTTGGTGAAGTACGGGTACTTCTGCCACACCAGCGCGGCCGCGCCGGAGACCAGCGGCGCTGCATAGGACGTGCCCGAGCCGTAGTAGTACGTGGGCGTGCCGCCGGTGTTGGCCGGATCGACGTACGCCGCGGTGCCCGGGGCCGCAAGGCAATAGCGTGCTGCCACGCCGCACGCGTTGGCGTAGGAGGCCAGCTTGCTCGGGTCGGCGGTATCGACCGCGGTCACGCTGAGCCACCCGCGCTCCAGATCCGCTGCCGGCAGGCTGCCGCCGGTGCCCGGCTGGCTGGGCAGGGCCGCCATGCTGGAGGGATTGGCCTTGCTCTCGTTGCCGGTCGCGAACACCACCAGGCCGCCATTGCCGATGATGAAAGGACGGTACTCCTGGGCAATCGGCGCGGTGGCGGCCGGATTGGTCCAGTACAGGCCGCCCCACGAGTTGTTCATGATCTTGACGCCGGCATTGATCAGATCCTGGTGCACGGGCGCCAGGCCCAGCGCACCGCTGACCTGGTTGCCGCTGCCGGACCCATCATCGACCGGGCTTTTGTCGGCGATGATCCGTGCCGACACGATCTGCGCATCCGTCGCCACACCGCCTGGCCAGCTTCCCACCCGGCGACCGGCCGCCAACTGGGACACCACAGTGCCATGCCCGACCACATCATCCACGTTGGGGTTGTTCACCCGCGGATCGACGTAGGTGTAACTGGCCACGACGCGCCCGTTGAGCGCCGGATGGCTGCGGTTGACGCCTGAATCGACTACGCCGATGCGCACGCCAGCGCCGGTCCAGCCGGCCGCCTGCGCGGGGCCGGCCTGGATGATGCTCAGGTGCGCATCGAAGGCCGGCTGTGCCGGCGGTGCCGTGGTCGGCGGTGGCGTCGGGGGCGTGGTGGGGGGCGGCGACGGGGGCTGGGTCGGAGGCGGCGACGGCTCCAGATCCCCGCGGACATTGCTGCCCCCGCCTCCGCAGGCACTGAGTGCCAACGCCAACGCCGCGGCCAAGGCCGACCTGCCGATCACAACCTGCTTCATCCCTGCTCCCCTTGTGAATGGACCTTCCCCACCTGCCTGCCCCCGGGCAGACACCGGCAGTCAATGCCGACCCTCTATACTGGACCGACCCCCACGCAGTCTGCCGGGAAATGCGTCGGCTTCCAACGCCCGCGTTCCCATTCCGCTCTTCGCTCACGCACCAAAGAGATTGCACATGTCCAACATCGTCATCGCCGCCGCCAAGCGCACCGCCATCGGCTCCTTCCTGGGCCAGTTCAACGGCGTGCCGTCCCCGACCCTGGGGTCCACCGTGATCGCCGCGGCCCTGGAGCAGTCCGGAGTACCGGCTGCGGACGTTTCCGAAGTGATCATGGGCTGCGTGCTGCCGGCCAACCTCGGCCAGGCGCCGGCCCGCCAGGCCGCGATCGCCGCCGGGATTCCGGTCTCCACCGGCGCCACCACCCTCAACAAGGTGTGCGGCTCGGGCATGAAGGCCATCATGCTGGGGCATGACCTGATCAAGGCCGGCTCGGCCAGCATCGTGGTCGCCGGCGGCATGGAGTCGATGTCCAACGCCCCGCACATGATCCCCAACTCGCGCACCGGCAACCGCTTCGGCAACTTCCAGGTGATCGACCACATGGCCCACGACGGCCTGGTCAATGCCTATGACGGCAAAGCCATGGGCGAGTTCGCCGAGTGCACGGTGGAGAAGTACCAGGTCAGCCGCGAGGACCAGGATGCCTTCGCCATCGAATCGGTGCGCCGTGCGCAGGCCGCCCAGGCCAACGGCGCTTTCGACGGTGAGATCGTCCCGGTGAAGGTCAGCACGCGCAAGGGTGAGGTGGAATACGCACAGGACGAGCAGCCGAGCCGCTCGGACATCGCCAAGATCCCGACCCTGCGCCCGGCGTTCAAGAAGGACGGCACCGTCACCGCCGCCAGTTCGTCGAGCATCTCCGACGGCGCTGCCGCCGTGGTGCTGCTGTCCGAAGAGGATGCCGCCGCCCGCGGCCTGCAGCCGCTGGCCCGCATCGTCGGCCATGCGACCCACTCCCAGGCGCCGGAATGGTTCACCACCGCCCCCATCGGTGCGATCCAGAAGCTGCTGGAAAAGACCGGCTGGACGCTGGACCAGGTGGACCTGTTCGAGATCAACGAAGCCTTCGCCGTGGTCGCGATGGCGCCGATCCGCGAACTGGGCATTCCGCACGACAAGGTCAATGTCAATGGCGGCGCCTGCGCATTGGGTCATCCCATCGGTGCGTCCGGTGCACGGCTGGTGGTCACGCTGGTGAACGCATTGCGCAAGCGTGACGCCAAGCGCGGAATTGCTACCCTGTGCATTGGCGGCGGCGAAGCCACGGCCATCGCTATCGAATTGATTTGATTTGATTTAACGCGCATTTCTCAAAACTGAATGCGCGATCGCTTGACAGCCAATCGTGGCTTGTCATCATGTTGCCGGGCGCGCAATAGCGCGTTGCCTAATCTAACGACGAGGATTCACAACAATGAGCATCAACAAGCTGCTGATCGCGATGGCCCTGGGCCTGGCTCTGACCGCCTGCTCGAAGCAGGAGCAGGCTGCTGACGCCGCCGCTTCGGCCAACGAAGCTGCCGCTGACGCCCAGGCCGCTGCTGACCAGGCCGCTGCTGCTGGCGCCCCGGCTGCTGACGCTGCCCAGGCTGCTGCTGACACCGCCACCACCGCTGCTGACGCTTCGGCTGATGCCGCTGCCCAGGCTGCCGGCGCTGCCACCGACGCTGCTGCCGACCAGGCTGCTGACGCTGCCAAGGCTGCCGAAGGCACCGCCGAGAAGGCCAAGGACGCTGCTGAAGAAGCCAAGAAGTAATAACTTCTTTCTTCAAGCACGTCTGAAGAAGCCGCTGGTTCGCCAGCGGCTTTTTCTTTGGGCGCGGGTTGTGCAGATCCTGCCACCCACCGGTTCTTCACAGACGCATGAATAGGCTGGCCTCCCATCCATCGCCGTTCTGGAGCGCCACATGAAGATCCGTCCGCTGACCACCTCCCTGCTGGCTGCTTCCCTGCTGCTCGGCCTGGCCGCGTGCAAGGGCCCGGAGGCCGAACAGGCCCGCCGTGATACCGCCCAGGCTGCCGACAGCACCAATGCCGCCGCGCGCGAAGCCGTGGACAAGGCCGCTGCCGCCACCCGCACTGCCGCCGACGATGCCGCTGCCGCCTCCGAGCGCGCCGCCGCCGACACCCAGCAGGCGCTCGACCGCGCAGCCGCAGCGACCTCCGAGGCCGCTGGCGAAGCCAAGGTTGCCGCCAAGGATGCGGCCGCCCATGCCAGCGACTCAACCGCCGACGCGGCGCAGAAAGTCGCCGACAAGGCACGCGACGTTGCCGACGACGCCAAGAAGAACGCCAACGAAGCCAAGCGCTGAGTCGGCTCCCTCACGCCGTCTTCGGGTGTGACCAACGCCCCCTCTCCGGAGGGGGCGTTTTCATTGGGGCGCGTTCACGGCAGAGCGCGGCTCAGCACGGCCGCGAAATCCACGTCGGCCGGCAACGTCCCGAAGGCCATCCCATGCTCGGCACCCAGCCGCGAGCGGACGAAGGCCGATGCGTTCGGGCTCTGCGCGCCCAGCAGGACCGCGGCCTGCAAGACCAGCGCCAGGCGTTCGGTGATACGGCGGGCCTGAGCTTCCTGTGGCGTTGCCGCACGCTGCATGCGTAACGCCCGCAGTGCCGCGTCATAGATCGCATCCACACCGGCCACCGCATCCAGCTCGGCGTCCAGCGCCTGCAGCACCTGTGGTTCGCGCGACAGCGCACGCAGCACATCCAGGCACTGGATGTTGCCGCTGCCTTCCCAGATCGAATTCAACGGCGCTTGACGATACAGCCGCGGCAGCATCGACTCCTCCACATAGCCGGCACCGCCGAGGCACTCCTGCGCTTCATTGACGAACACGGCCGCGCGCTTGCACACCCAGTACTTGCCCACCGCCGTCGTGATGCGTGCGAATGCGGCCTGCTGCGAGTCCGTCCCGGCCTGATCCACCGCCCGCGCCACGCGCAGGGCAAACACCGTGGCCGCTTCGGATTCGATCGCCAGATCCGCCAGTACGTTGGCCATCAGCGGGTGCTCGCTCAGCTGCTTGCCGAAGCTGCTGCGATGCCGGGTGTGATGCAGCGCCTGCGCCAGGGCCATGCGCATCTCGGCGGCGGCACCGAGCATGCAGTCCAGCCGCGTCATCATGACCATGCCGATGATGGTCGCCACCCCGCGCCCTTCCTCGCCCACCCGCTGCGCCCAGGCCCCGCACAGCTCCACCTCGCTGGAGGCGTTGGACCAGTCGCCAAGCTTGTCTTTCAAGCGCATCAGACGGAACGCGTTGCGGTGGCCATCGGCCAGGCGCCGCGGCATGAGGAAACAGCTCAGGCCGCCCGGCGCCTGCGCCAGCACCAGGAAGCCATCGGACATCGGCGCGGAGAAGAACCACTTATGGCCCACCAACGCATAGCTGCCATCGGCCTGGGGCTCGGCCCGCGTGGTGTTGCTGCGTACGTCCGAGCCGCCCTGTTTCTCGGTCATGCCCATACCCAGGGTGATCCCGGCCTTGTCGGCAATCGGTACGTCACGCGGGTCGTAGTGAGGCGCTGCCGCCTTGTCCGCCCAGGCGGCGAGCGACGGATCCTGGCGCAACACGGCGACCGCAGCGTGGGTCATCGTCAGCGGACAACTGGTACCCGCCTCGGCCTGGTGATGCAGATAGCTCAACGCCGCGCGTGCCACGTGCGCACCGGGGCGACCATCGTGCCAGGACAGCCCGGCCACGCCATGCGTTTTCGCCGCCGTCATCAGCTGGTGGTATGCCGGATGGAACTCGACGGTATCGATGCGATGGCCCTGTGCATCGTGGGTGCGCAGACGCGGGCGATCGCGATTGGCATCGAAGCCGATCCGATAGAGCTCATCGCCGGCGAGATCGCCATAGCGCGCCAACTGGCCCGCGAACGCGGCGCCGCCTTCGCGCTGTACTGCCTCGGCCAGCGCGACGTCGTCGGCCCACAGATTGCGCCCTCCGAACGGTGGCGGCTGGTTGCTCACCTGATGCGTTTCGAACGCGGGCAATGCAGACGTCATCACGGCGACCTCCTTGCAGACAGATGCACCGATTCTGCCGCATCCCCCTGCAGGCCGCCGTTCATGCGGATTCTCACCTCCTGCACGAGCGCGGCGGCACAGTGCAGACATGAACACCGATGCCGACAACGAAGACCTGGTGGTGCTCCGGCCCGAGGGGCTGTACTGCCCGGCCGGTGATTTCCACATCGACCCGTGGCGGCCGGTGCCGCGTGCGGTGATCACGCACGGCCATGGCGATCACGCGCGCAACGGCATGGGCCATTACCACTGCACCACGCAGACCCTGCCGATCCTGCGCTGGCGCCTGGGCGATGTGGACTGCACCGCGCACGCGTACGGCGAGCGCTTCCCCTTGGGCGACACCGAGGTCTCGCTGCATTCGGCCGGGCATGTGCTGGGCTCGGCCCAGGTGCGGATCGCGCACGCGGGACGGGTATGGGTGGCCTCGGGCGACTACAAGCGCCAGCCCGATCCGAGCTGCGATCCGTTCGAGGTGGTGCCCTGCGACACCTTCATCACCGAAGCGACCTTCGGCCTGCCGGTCTACCGCTGGCCGGACACCGCGCAGGTGGCCGCCGACATCGTGGCCTGGCGGCGCGAATGCGAAGCACGTGGCGAGGCGGCCGTACTGCTCTGCTACGCGCTCGGCAAGGCGCAGCGGATCCTGGCCGAACTGCTGCCACTGGATGACCAGCCTGCGCTGCTGCATGGCGCGATCGCCACCGGCGTGGCGGTCTACCGCGAGGCCGGCATTGCGATGCTGGCCACCGAGCCGGTCAGCGAGCAGGCGCGCGGTGCCGAGTTCGCCGGCAAGCTGATTCTTGCCCCGCCCTCGGCCGCCGGAAGCGCGTGGATGCGCCGCTTCAAGCGTGCGCAGCTGGGCTTCGCCTCCGGCTGGATGCGGGTGCGTGGCAACCGCCGCCGGCGCAACTACGATCGCGGCTTTGTGGTCTCCGATCACGCCGACTGGCCCGACCTGCTGCGCACCATCGCCGAAACCGGCGCGCGACGCGTGATCGCCACCCACGGCAATACCGATGCGCTGATCCGGTTCCTGCGCGAGCGGGGTGTCGCCGCCGAAGCGTTCGCCACCGGCTACGGGGACGAAGAATGAAACGCTTCGCCGCGCTTTACAGCGAACTCGACCGCAGCACCGCTACCGGCGACAAGCGCGCCGCGCTGGTGCGCTACTTCCAGCAGGCGCCACCGCACGACGCGGCATGGGCCCTGTTCCTGCTGGCCGGTGGCAAGGTCACCAGTGCGCGGCAGAAGATCGCCGGCAACGCCGAACTGCGCGCGTGGGTCGCCGAGATGTCCGACACACCGGCGTGGCTGGTGGACGACAGCTATGACCAGGTCGGCGATCTGGCCGAGACCCTCACCCTGCTGATGGACGACCCGGTGCAGGCCGGGGCGGATATCGCGCTCGCCGACTGGATCGAGCAGAAGCTGCTGCCGGTCGCCAATCAACCCGAGCCGGTGCGCCACGCCGCGGTCACGCAGGCCTGGCAACACCTTGCCTTCGACGAGCGGCTGGTGTTCAACAAGCTGCTGACCGGCGCGCTGCGCGTGGGGGTATCGCAGCGGCTGGTGCAGCAGGCACTGGCCGAATGGTCGGGCCTTGATATCGCGCGCATCGCCCAGCGCATGCTCGGCAGCTGGGTGCCCACGCCCGGGCTGCTGGCGGCGCTGCTGTCACCGGAAGAGCGGCCGGAAGATCGCCAGCAGCCCTACCCGTTCTTCCTGGCCTCACCGCTGGAGGCGGAGGTCGACACGCTCGGGCCGATCGAGGACTGGCTGCTGGAATGGAAATGGGATGGCATCCGCCTGCAGGTGCTGCGCCGCCAGGGCGAGGTCGCGCTGTGGTCGCGCGGCGAAGAACGTCTGGATGGGCGCTTCCCGGAGATTGAAGCGGCGGCGATGGCGCTGCCCGATGGCTGCGTGATCGATGGCGAACTGCTGGCCTGGGCCGACGGCGATGATCTACCGCTGCCCTTCACCGCGCTGCAGACGCGCATCCAGCGCCTCAAACCTGGCCCCAAGACGCTGCGCGATACGCCGGTGCGCGTGCTCGCCTACGATCTGCTCGAACTGGACGGTGACGACCTGCGCGCCTTGCCTCTCTCGCAACGGCGTGCGCGCTTGGCCGAGGTGCTCGCCACGCTGGCGGACCCGCGCCTGATGCTGTCGCCGGCGGTCCGCGTGGCGGATTGGAGCGCGGCGGCCGCGCAGCGCGATCTGGCCCGCGAGCGCGGTGTGGAAGGGCTGATGCTCAAACGCGGCGACTCGGTCTACCAGGCCGGGCGCCGGCGCGGCGACTGGTGGAAATGGAAGATCGCCCCGCTGACCATCGATGCGGTGATGATCTACGCGCAGTCCGGCCACGGCCGGCGCAGCACGCTCTACACCGATTACACCTTCGGGGTGTGGGACGGCGAGACGCTGGTGCCGGTGGCCAAGGCGTACTCGGGCCTGGACGACAAGGAAATCCTGGCGCTGGACCGCTGGATCCGCGCGAACACGATCGAGCGCTTCGGGCCGGTACGCAGCGTGCGTGGCGAGCAGGTGTTCGAGCTCGGCTTCGAAGCGGTGAACCGCAGCAAGCGGCACAAGTCCGGCATCGCCGTACGCTTCCCGCGCATCCTGCGCTGGCGGCATGACAAACCCGCCAGCGAGGCCGACACCCTGGCCCAGCTGCAGGCACTGGCGCGGTGACCCGACGCGAGGCCATGGCCCGGCTGACGGCGTGGTTCGCCAGCCGGGGCTGGGCGCCACTGCCCTTCCAGAAAGCGATGTGGCGGCATTACCTGGCCGGCGCGTCCGGCCTGCTGCACACACCGACCGGCAGCGGCAAGACGCTGGCCATGTTCGGTGGCCCGTTGCTGCAGGCGCTCAACAACCCGCCCCCCCGAACCACCCGCGGCCGCGCGAAGACCCCCGTACCCGTCCTGCAGGTGCTGTGGATCACCCCGCTGCGCGCACTGGCCGCCGACACCGCGCGCGCGCTGCGTGAGCCACTGGATGCCCTCGGGTTGGACTGGCAGGTGGGCCTGCGTACCGGCGATGCCAGCGCGCGCGACAAGCGCCTGGCGCGAGAAGGGCGGCTGGATGTGCTGGTGACCACGCCTGAATCATTGGCGCTGCTGCTGAGCTATCCCGACACGATGGCGCGCCTGCAGCACCTGCGCTGCGTGGTGGTGGACGAGTGGCACGAACTGCTCGGCAACAAGCGCGGCGTGCTGCTGCAGTTGAATCTGCGCCGCCTGCGCGATGCCCTGCCCGCGCTGCAGGTGTGGGGACTGTCAGCGACGCTGGGCAATCTGGACGAAGCGCGCGAGGTGCTGTTGCCCGATGTGCCCGATGCCCCGCTGGTGGCCGGCGCGCGGCCGCGCCCGGTCAGTGTGGAGACGCTGCTGCCCGCGCAGGGCGAGCGCTTCCCGTGGGCAGGCCACCTGGGTCTGTCGCAGTTGCAGCGCGTGCTCGAAAAACTGCTGACGGTGCGTACCAGCCTGCTGTTCACCAACACCCGTGCGCACGCCGAGCTCTGGCATCAGGCGCTGTCGGCGGTGTGGCCGGAAGACCCGGCCACACTCGCCCTGCATCACGGCTCGCTCGACCCGGCGTTGCGCCGCGCGGCCGAAGAAGGCCTGCGCGAGGGCCGCCTGCGCTGCGTGGTCGCCACTTCCAGCCTGGATCTGGGTGTGGATTTTCCCAGTGTCGACCAGGTGCTGCAGATCGGCAGCCCCAAGGGTATCGCACGGTTGCTGCAGCGCGCGGGGCGCGCCAGGCATCGTCCCGGCGAATCCGGGCACATCGTGTGTGTCCCCTCGCACGCGCTGGAGCTGGTGGAATACGCGGCTGCGCGGCGCGCGCTGGCCCACGGCCACATCGAAGCACGCCGGCCGCTGCGCTTGTCGCTGGATGTGTTGGCGCAGCATGCGGTGAGCTTCGCACTCGGCGGCGGCTTCGATCCGGACGTGCTGTTCGAGCAGGTGCGGCGCACACACGCGTTCGCCGGTCTGGATCGCGCGCACTGGGAGGGCGTGCTGGAGTTCATCGTGCAGGGCGGCCGCGCGCTGTCGCAGTACCCGGATTTCCACAAGGTCGTGCGCGATGACGATGGCATTTACCGCGTGCACGACCGTCGCGTCGCGCTGCGGCACCGGTTGTCGATCGGCACCATCACCAGCGATGGCAGTGTCATGGTGCAGTTCCTGCGCGGCGGCCGGCTGGGTGCGGTGGAAGAACAGTTCCTCAGCCGGCTGCGGCCCGGTGATCGCTTCCAGTTCGCCGGCCGCCTGCTGGAACTGGTGCGGCTGGAGAACCTGACCGCCTACGTGCGCGTGGCACGCGGCGGCGATGGGGTGGTGCCGCGTTGGCAGGGCGGTCGGTTGCCGCTGTCGGACGCGCTAGGGCATGAAATGGAAACAGTGCTGGCCCACCCGCCCGAGAGCCCGGAGATGCAGTGGCTGGCGCCGCTGTTGGCGCTGCAGATGCGCCTGTCGGCCCTGCCTGGGCCTGAGCTGCTGCTGGTGGAGCATGTCCGCCGGCGCGAAGGCCAGTTCGTGTTCGTGTATCCCTTCGCCGGCCGTCAGGTCAATGAAGGGCTGGCCGCGTTGATGGCGATGCGCTGGACGCGCCTGCAGACCAATACGTTCGGCTACGCGGCCAACGATTACGGTTTCGTACTCGCCCCGGCACGTGCGGTTGAGATCGATGCGGCACGCGTGCGCGCGTTGCTGGAACCACAGGGACTGCTTGCGGATCTGCGCGAGAGCCTCAATCTGGGCGAGCTTGCCCGACGCCAGTTCCGCGACATCGCGCGCGTCTCCGGCATGCTGGTACCCGCGCTGCCGGGGCGGACACCGCGCAGCCTGCGTCAGCTGCAGGCCTCCAGCGGATTGCTGTTCGACGTCCTGCGCCAACATGATCCGGATCACATCCTGCTGACGCTGGCCGAACACGAAGTGCTGCACGATCAACTCGATATTGAGCGTCTGGCCCGCGCCCTCACCCTCTGCCAGGCGCGGACGCTGAGCCTGCAGCATCCGGCCAGCCTGGGCCCACTGTCCTTCCCCCTCTGGGCCGAGCGGCTGCGCGGCCAACTCAGCAACGAAGACTGGAAGACCCGCGTCCTGCGCGCTGCACAGCAACTGGAGAAGCGCCATGGCGCCTGAACTGCCGATCACCCTCGCCGGCGAAGCCGTCCACCTGCTCGGCGCGCGTGCGCTGCATTGGCCGGCGCGCAACGCGCTGTTGATCGCTGACCTGCATCTGGGCAAAGCGGACCTGTTCCGGCGGTCGGGCATCGGCCTGCCCAGCGGCGGTACGTCCGATGACCTGCAGCGGCTGGGCGCGATGGTGCAGCACCACGACGTGCGCCATCTGTGGATTCTCGGGGATGTGCTGCATGGCGCGGCGCATCGCGCGGCGTGGTACCGGCAGTGGCAGGGATGGCGCGAGCAGCATCCTCACCTGTGGATCGGCGCGCTGGAAGGCAATCACGACCGGGTGTTGCCCAAGGCCGACCTGGGCATCGAACTGCTCGGCGAGCGTGTGCAGGAGGGGCCCTTCCTGCTGCGCCATGCACCGCAGCGCCAGCCGGGCCTGCATGTGCTGTGCGGCCATCTGCACCCGCTGGCGCGCCTGCCCGGCATGCAGCGGCGGTGGCCGTCGTTCTGGATGCGCGAGGGAATGACGATCCTGCCGGCGTTTTCCGGATTCACCGCCGGCATCGCACCGGTGCTCGGTGCCGGCGAGCAGCTGGTGGCCTGTGTCGAAGACCAGGCCATCGCGTTGCCGGCGCGCTGATTCGGGCAGCGCGCGACGTCAGTGGCCCCAACTACCTTGCCTGGATCAGGCAGCCGAAGCCAACAGGTCCGGCATCAACCGGATATCCGGTGCGTTCGGATTGGGCCGTACGGGTTGCCGTTGGATCGCGGTCAGCATGTCATGGGCGGCGGCACGGATGCGCGGATGGTGCTCCGGCGCGGCGTGCGTGATGAGGCTGGTCACATGGAACTCGAACACGTCTTCCATCACGTCCGGCTGATCCTCATGCAGCATCTGCAGTAGTCCGCGCAGTTTGCGGATTTCACTTTCCAGAGTTTCGGCCGAGAACAGCATTTCAATCTCCTTGGGTTGCGATCGGTCCACCGGACCGTAGGTCGCAAACGCAGCATCACCGTACCACCCCGCCGTCGCGGGCCTCCAAGCGATCAGGAATCGGACGCGCATGGGCGGTGTCAGCAGGGCGCGCATGGACAAGCGCGAGCGCTGCGTTTGCCAGGGTGTTGTCCCATGCCAGCGGTGAGTCCACCGTCAATGAATGTTATTCACGCCTTCACATCGGCGTGCGCGCACCGATACGCAGGGGTATCAGCGGATGCCATCCGTCGCTCGCGCGGCATGCATCGCCTGCACGAAAGCGGGCGACAACGGCAGTCTGCCCAGCCAGCCACGTTGGGTTCCGCTGAGCACGCGGAGCATATGCCCGCGCCCACCCGGCACGCGGCCCATGGGTTGGAACAGCACATCGCGTGCGCGCGCCAGTCCATCGCGTTCGGACTGGAACAAGGGCGTCAGCCATCGACTCCAGTACTGGTAGATCGCCACGTGGGCGCGCCGCTGCACCTGGTAGGCGCGCAGCGCGACCTCGGCATCGGCGTGCGCGCGCAGTGCGTCACGCAACGCCAGCGCGTCCATCAGCGCCATGTTCACGCCCTGCCCCAGCTGTGGACTCATCGCGTGCGCCGCATCGCCGACCAGCACCAGCCGCCCGCGATGCCAGCGCGAGAGCACGGCGTCACGGTACCCGGCGCGGGCCAGTTGACCCGGTTCGGTCACGCCGGCGAGGCGCTCGTGCGCCTGCGGCCACAGCGTGGCGATCTCGTCGAGCCAGCGGGCCATGCCGTCACGCTCCCACTGTGCGAAGCGGTCACGCGGCAGGCTCCAGAAGAAACTCAGCTGCGGCGCATCGTTGCCCGGCCGAGTCCCAACCGGCAGCAGCCCGATCATCTTGCGCGCGGCCACATAGCGTTGCCGCAGTTCATCCACGTGCGGCCAGTCGCCGCGCGGCAGCAGGCACCACAGCGCGCCCCACGGGTATTCGCGGTCCAGCGTGGTGCCCTGCACCTGCGCGCGCAGCGAGGAGGCGGCACCATCGGCAGCAATCACCAGATCGTACGGCCCGTGCCAGCGCCCGTCCGCATCACGCACGCGCCCCTGCGCGGTGTCCACCTCGACGATGGCGGTACCGGCCTGCAGGTTGCCCGGCTGTTCCCACGCAGCTGCCAGCAGCGAGAACAACGCGCCGCGCTGCATGCCCACGCCGTGCAGTGCGGCATCCAGATGGACGTACCGCATATCCATCACCGCGCGTCCGCACGGCGTCTCGCCGTACAGGCGGCGCACGGCAGCGCCGTGACGGAGCACCGCGGGCAGCAGCCCCATCTGCCAGAGCACGTCCAGACCGCTGGGCTGGAGCAGGAAGCCTGCACCGACGGGTCCCGGGGTTGCGGCACGCTCGAACACGTGCACATCGTGATGATCGCGTGAAAGCAGGATCGACAACGCCTGCCCGGCGGTGCCGTAGCCGACGATGGCGATGGTGCGAGGTGGAGACATGCGCGTACTCACTGATGAAAAAAAAACCCCGCCGAAGCGGGGTTTTCAATGCGCAGCTGAAAGAATCACTCAGCCGGCACGATGTTCGAGGCTTGGGCGCCCTTCGGGCCCTGGGTCACGTCATAGGTGACCTTCTGGCCTTCCTGCAGACTGCGGAAGCCCTTGGAGTTGATCGCGGAGAAGTGCGCGAAGACGTCGGCGCTGCCGTCCTCCGGCGAGATAAAGCCAAATCCCTTGGCGTCGTTGAACCACTTGACGGTACCGTTCGGCATGGTAATGCGAGACCTTCTTCTATGAATGGGTGGTGTACGCTCAACCAGCGCACTGGCGGAGTATGCAAACCTTGTACGGTAATGACAATCACCCCCGTGCCAATTCACCGATCAATTCGGGCAGACCGGAGGAGGCAGCCTCCACATTGGCCAGCACTTCAGCCATCGTGATTTCATCGCCATCGCCACAGCCGGCGGCCCAGTTGGCCACAATCGCCAGGCACGCATAGTCAAGGCCAAGCTCACGCGCCAGGCTCGCTTCGGGCATGCCGGTCATGCCGACCAGATCGCAGCCATCGCGGCGCATGCGCGCGATTTCCGCATTGGTTTCCAGCCGCGGACCCTGGGTGGCGCCGTAGCAGCCACCGTCCTGCAGGCGCACGCCGGTCACTTTCGCCGCGGCCAGCACCTTGCTGCGCAGCATCGGGGTGTACGGATGGCCGAAGTCCACGTGCAGCACCTCGGTACCCGGCTCTTCGCACAGGGTGGAGATGCGGCCCCAGGTGTAATCGATCAACTGGTCCGGGCAAGCCAGCACGCGCGGGCCGAACTGTTCGGTGATGCCGCCAACCGTATTGAGCGCGAGCACGCGCTGCGCACCGATCTGCTGGAGCGCGGCGAGGTTGGCGCGGTAGTTGATCTTGTGCGGCGGCAGCGAGTGGCCTTCACCGTGGCGCGCCAGGAAGGCCACGCGCTGGCCCAGCAGCGTGCCGACGCGGATCGGACCGGACGGCGTGCCGTACCGGGTCTCGATCTGGTGGCTGCTCACGTCATCGAGCTGGGCCAGCGTGTAGACGCCGGTGCCGCCGATGACGGCAAGAGAAATGTGTTCCATCATTCCTTCATCGCGTAGATGGCCGGCACGCAGCGCAGCGTCTCGTTGACGTCCATGCCGAACCCGAACACATAGCGGTCCGGCAGGTCGATGCCGGCGTAGTCGGCCTTGACGTCCGGCAGCGCGCGGTCGTGCAGCTTGACCGTCAGCGCGGCGATGCGCACATCGGTGGCACCCTGCTCCAGGCACCAGGTGCGCACGCCCTGCAGCGTGTAGCCCTCATCGAGGATGTCATCGACCAGCAGCACGCGGCGCCCGAACAGCGCGGTGGCCGGCTTGTGCTTCCATACCAGATCGCCGCCGGTGGTTTCACCGCGGTAGCGGGTGGCGTGCAGATAATCGAACTGCACGTCCTGGCCGCGTGCGCCCAGTTCCAGCGCAAGCTGGCCGGCGAACGGCAGTGCGCCGTGCATGATCGACAGGAACAGCGGGACCTCGCCCTTGTAATCGCGCGCGATGGCGTCGGCGATGCCAGCGATGGCCTTGTCGATGGTGGGACGGTCGACCAGCAGGTCGGCCTGGGCCAGGGCCTGGGAAATGGTGAGGTTGGGCATCAGACGGTTCTTCCAAGGGTGTCAAGCAAACGGGATTGGGTGGTGCCATGGCGGGAATCGGCCAGCAGGCCGTCCCAGCCCAGCGCGCCGCGACCGATCAGGCCGAGCAGCGCAGCGGTGTTGAGGGTGCGGCCTTCGACCGCGCGCAGTGATTCTTCCACCAGTTCGGGGTGGCAGACCAGCACCACGTCGCAGCCGGCATCCAGATGCGCATCCACGCGCGCCTTGACGCCACCGGCCGAGAACGAGGCGGCCATGCCGATATCATCGGAGAAGACCACACCTCGGAAGCCCATCTCCTCGCGCAGGATCTGCTGGATCCAGCGTGGCGAGTAGCCGGCCGGTTCCGGCGCGACCTGCGGGTAGACCACGTGGGCCATCATCACCGCATCGGCGCCGGCAGTGATGCCGGCCGCGAACGGGATCAGGTCCAGTGCGCGTAGTTCATCGAGCGAACGCGGGTCGCTGGCATCGTGGAAATGGGTGTCTTCCAGCACGGTGCCGTGCCCGGGGAAATGCTTGAGCGTGGCCGCCATGCCGACGCTGTGCATGCCGCGCACATAGGCAGCGGTGAACGCAGCCACGACCTGTGGGTCCGCGCTGAACGCGCGATCGCCGATGGCCAGGTTGCCACGGCCCAGATCGACCACCGGGGCGAAGCTGAGATCCACGCCGCTGGCGCGCACTTCGCTGGCCATCAGCCAGGCATGCTGTTCGGCCAATGCCAGCGCAGCCTCGGGATCGGTGGCGTACAGGGCATCGAAACCCTGCAGCGGCGGCAGCGCGCTGTAACCGTCACGGAAGCGCTGCACGCGCCCGCCTTCCTGGTCCACGCAGATCAGCTGCGGGCGCGGCGCAGCGGCGCGGATGGCCGCCGACAACTCGGCCACCTGCTTGCGCGAGGCGAAATTGCGCTTGAACAGGATCACGCCGGCCACGGCGTCGTGCTGCAGCCACTCGCGTTCCTGGGCGGTGAGTTCGGTCCCGGCAACGCCGATCACGAGCATGGGGGGTCTCCAATACGGGGCGCCACCATGGCGCACTGCCGCATTGTCGCAGAACCCGCGCGCAGCGTCAGACCTCGCAGCCGTCCGGGCCGCAGCCAGCGCCCTGCCCGGCAGCCCCTGCCGGTGGGGTTTCCGCCGCGATCTGGCGCAGCGCCTGGGCGAAGGCCTCCGGCGGCTGGGCGCCCTGGATGGCGTACGTATCGTCGATCACAAAGGTGGGCACCGACTGAATGCCAAACCGCTGCGCCTGCGCCAGTTGGGCCTGGATCTCCGCCAGCCCTTCGTCGCCGGCCAGCAGTGTGGTGACCCGTTCGGCGCTGAGGCCACCGGCAGCGCCGGCATCGATCAGGGTCTGCGGCTCGGCCAGGTTGCGGCCCTGCGCAAAATGCGCGCGGAACAGCGCCTCGCCGACCGCCGCCTGGTCTCCTTCACGCTCGGCCAGCCACATCAGGCGATGCGCCGGCAGCGTGGTGACCCGGACCTGGCCCTGGTCGAAATCCATCGGCAGGCCTTCGGCGCGCGCCGCGGTCTGGGTCTGGGTCAGGATCTGCTCGGTGCGCTCGGCACTGCCGAACTTGGCCGCATATGCCTCGCGCAGCGGTACCGGGGTTGTGCCGGCGTCGGGATCCAGCAGGAAGGGGTGCCAGTGCACCTCCACCTCGGGGGCGTCATCACCCAACAGCGCCAGGCCCTGCTGGAACCGGTGCTTGCCGATCCAACACCAGGGGCACACCACATCCGACCAGATATCGATTTTCATCTCGCCAGATTGTGGGTGCTGCGGGGCGTTTACAAGGTCTGGCGGTCAGCCGCGTTCCGCGCTGGACCAGCGTGAAAACGGACGCGCGGCCAGCGCCAGATTGTAATAACGGACCTCGTCGGTGACTTCAGCGCCGGCCCAATCGGGCAGCGTGATCGCCTGATCGGCATGCTCGAGCTCGACTTCGGCCACCACCAGCCCGGCGTTCTCGCCGAGGAACTCGTCCACTTCCCAGAGCAGCCCCTGGTGCTCGACCAGATGCCGACGCTTGTCGATCAGCCCGCCGACACACAGCGCCAGCAGCGCGCGTGCATCGTCCACCGGGATCGGGTAATCGAACTCCTGCCGGGTGTGCCCGATCTCGCGTGACTTCATGTTGAGGAAGGCCTGCTCGCCCTGGATCCGCACGCGCACCGAAGCTTTCTGTGCGCCGCTGTCCAGTGCGGCGGTGTCGTTGAGATAGCCCTGCGCCATCGGGATCACCGCGTGCGCGGCCGTGCGCCAACCCTCACCGGTGACGCGGTATTTACGTTCGATTTCAATGCCCATGCGCACAGTATGCGGCGATCACGATCATGCGGCCACGGCCTGCTCCTATACTGGCTGGCTGCCCTGCAAGGACGCCCGATGAAGCCGCTCTTCCCCACCCTGTTGCTGACCCTGCTGCCACTGCCCGGGTTCGCCGCGACGCCGCCCACGCCTGCGCAGATCGACGCGGCGATCATGGCCATGATCGAGGCCGAGAAGAAGCCGGCCGCCTCCGCGCAGGATCTGCTGCTGCAGTCGATGTTCACCCCGCGCGGGTTCGAGCATGGCCCGTGCTTTGCCAGCACGACGGTCACCGGCGCCTACGAGTGCCTGATCGGCATGGAGATCGGGCTCAAGAACCGCTACCGGATGCTGCGCTTCGTTCCGCAGGGCATGGGCTGGGCGATGCAGCGGGCCGATGTCGATGCGCCGGTCCCCCCGCGCGAGCGGGTCCGCGAACTGCTCATCGAACAGCTCGATCATCGTGCCGCATCCATCGACGATGCCGCCGCCCGCGACGCACTGCGCGCCTTCCAGCAGCGCCTGCAGATTCTTGCGGTCGACGACTGCGAACTGCGCAGCACGCAGTCGCCCGAGATCCGCTGCGATGTCACCGCGGGGGACGACACCGAGCGCGGCACCGACCCGCAGACCTATGTGTTCGATGCACAAGGCCAGTGGCAGAACGCCGGGCCGGAGGACGCCCGCTGAGGGCGAACGCCGTCAGCGCTTTTCGAACACCGCGATGCTTTCCACGTGTGCGGTATGCGGGAACATGTCCATCGCGCCGGCCGAGACCAGAGTGAAGCCCTGCTCGTTGACCAGGTAGCCGGCGTCGCGCGCCAGCGAGCCGGGATGGCAGCTCACGTAGACGATCCGCTTGAACTGCTTGAGCGGCAGCTGCTGCAGCACTTCGATGGCGCCCGAGCGCGGCGGATCCAGCAGCAGCTTGTCGAAGCCCTGGCGCATCCACGGGGTCTGGCGCTGGTCCTGGGTCAGGTCCGCTGCGTAGAACTCGGCATTGTCCAGCCCGTTGCGCACGGCGTTCTCTTTCGCACGCGCCACCAGGCCGGCATCGCCTTCCACACCCACCACGTTGCGCACGGTGCGCGCCAGCGGCAGGGTGAAGTTGCCCAGCCCGCAGAACAGATCCAGCACGCGCTCGTCCGGGCCGGCATCGAGCAGCGCCAGTGCGTGGGCGATCATCTGCACGTTGAGCTTGGCGTTGACCTGGATGAAATCCAGCGGGCGGAACGCCAGTTCGACATCCCACGGTGCCAGCTTGAACGACAGCGGCACCTCGGCCGGCCACAGCGGGTGCACCGACTCCACGCCGCCGGGCTGCAGCGAGATCGCAAAACCATGTTCCTGCCCGAAAGCGGTCCATGCGGCGCGGTCAGCGTCGCTGAGCGGCTGCATATGGCGGATGGTCAGGACGATCGCGTCATCCCCGGCGATGAATTCGATCTGGGGGATATCGCGTTTGCCATCGAGCGTCTCGATGAACGCGGACAGCACGCCGACCTTCATGCCGATTTCCGGGATGACGGTCAGGCACTGGCTCAGGTCCGCGACGAAGCGCGGATCCAGCTCGCGGAAACCGACCAGGGTCTTGTCCTTCTTCTCCACGCGGCGCACCGAGAAGCGGCCCTTGCGGCGGTAACCCCAGCTGTCGCCGACCAGGGGCGGCAGCACAGTGCCCGGCGTGACGTGGCCGATCCGGGTCAGGTTGTCGATCAGCACGCGCTGCTTGGCCACGATCTGCTGCGACTCTTCCAGGTGCTGCAGCACACAGCCGGCGCAGACGCCGAAATGCGGGCAGCGCGGGGTCACCCGCTGCGGCGAGGCCTGTACGACCTCGATGGTCCGGGCTTCATCGAAATGGCGATTGCGCGCGGTCGGCTCGGCGGTCACCACCTCACCCGGCAGCGCGCCGGTGATGAAGGTGACCTTGCCACCCTCGCCGTCGCGGCGGGCAACGCCACGGCCGTCATGGCTGAGGTCGAGGATGTCGGTCTGGAAGGGGGTTCGGTCGAGGCGGGAGCGGGTTCGGGCCACGTGGCAACAGGCTGCGGGCAAAAAGGGTGCGTATTGTCGCAGATACCAACTGCAAGCTGAGCCGCTATGCAGCCGGGAGGCTTGCGGCGGGCCACTTCACGTTTAAGATGGGCGCAGCTGACATGGAGGCAGCCCAAATGCAGATGACCCCGAGGGATCCCATACCCCGATTCCTGCTCGTCGAGGATGACACCATCAGCCGCGGCTTCTTCAAGGCCGCGCTGGAAACCCTGCCGGCCCAGGTCGATACCGCCGATTCACTGGCCACGGCCATGGACCGCGCCCGCGGCAGCCAACACGATCTGTGGCTGATCGATGTGAACCTGCCCGACGGCAATGGCACCCAACTGCTGCAGGAGCTGCGCCGCTCGCGTCCGGATACCCCGGCACTGGCGCATACCGCCGACGGCGACACCTCGATCCACTCACGCCTGCGCGATGCCGGTTTCAGCGAGACCCTGGTCAAGCCGCTGAGCCGCGAGCACCTGCTCAAAGCCGTCCGCCGCGCCCTGGTGCATACCGCGGGCAGCCTGTCGGCGCCGCTCGGCCCGGAAGCGGACGACGCCGACGGCCTGCGCCAGGATTGGGACGAAACCACCGCCCTGGCCGCGCTGAATGGACAGCGCCACCACCTCATCGCCCTGCGCGAACTGTTCCTGGCCGAGTTGCCCGGCGTGCGCGATGCAGTGGCCCAGGCCCTGCGCGAGGACGACGTGCAGGCTCTGCGTGGGCAGCTGCACCGGTTGCAGGCCAGCTGTGGGTTCGTCGGCGCCGCACGCCTGGCGCGGGCAGTCCGGCAGTTGCACCAGGCGCCGGACTCGACCGGTGCGCAGAGCCGCTTCCGCGTGGCAGTGGACGCCCTGTTGCAGTGAACACGGGGCGGCAGCCGGGGCACCGGCGCCGCTTGAGTCACCCCGCAACGGTGCCGCGGCCCGCCAGCGCTTACGTGCGCCGCCGGGCCAGGTCCTCCAGCATTTCCCAGGATTTCAGCCCCCGCCCGCCCAGATGGTGCATCAGCACCGCGCGCATCGGTCGGCGCAGGCTGCCCAGATCCTCGGGCCCCGGCATGTCATCGGCGGCCAGCGCCAGCAGCGCGCTGCCGGTGGCGGTGCCCCGGCGTTGATCCACGCCACGGTCGCTGAGCAGGCGGCGCGGCCCCTCCTGGGGATCCAGCTCATAGCGTGCCGCCGGGTCGACCGGCTCCTCATCGCTGCCATGCAACAGATCGAAACCGAAGCCCAAGGCCTCCAGCAGGTCGCGCTCGAAACGTCGCAGGGTCCAGGCCAGCGGCTCGCCATCGCGCAGCCGCGCGCGCACCTGCGCGTAGTGGTCGTAGAGCTCCGGCAGCGGATCCTGGCGGGGCGCCAGCCGCATCATCAGTTCGTTGATATAGAAGCCGGCCAGCATCGCCTCACCGGTGAGCCGGGGCGCAGCGTCCAGGGCTTCTGCACCGCGCAGCTGGGCCAGTTCGCCCCGCTGCACGGCCGTGAGCCGGATCCATTGCAGCGGCTGCAGGGCCGCGCGCAACGCTTGGCTGCGCGGGCTGGACACGCCCCGCGCCAGCACCCCGATGCGGCCGTACTGCTCGGTCAGCACCTCGACCAGCAGACTGGTCTCCCGCCAGGCCCGGGCGTGCAATACGAAGGCCGGCTCATCCTCGATGCGCATCACTCAACCGCCCGGGGCCGTGGCCGGCTTATTCGTAGCCGAACGCCTTGAGCGCGGCTTCGTCGTCGGACCAGCCCTCGCGCACGCGCACCCAGGTCTCCAGGAAGACCTTGGCGCCGAACAGGCGCTCCATCTGCAGGCGCGACTTGGCGCCGATTTCCTTCAGGCGGGTGCCGGCCTTGCCGATCACGATCGCCTTCTGGCCTTCGCGTTCGACCCAGATCACCGCGCCGATGCGCAGCAGGTTGCCGTCTTCGACAAAGCGCTCGATCTCGACCGTGGTCGCGTACGGCAGTTCTTCACCCAGCTGGCGCATCAGCTGCTCGCGGACCAGTTCACCGGCGAGGAAGCGCTGGCTGCGGTCGGTGATCTCGTCTTCGCCGAACATCGGCGGGGCTTCCGGCAACAGCTTCATCAGGTCGCGGACCAGCGATTCCAGGCCGTTGCGCTTCTGCGCCGAGATCGGGTGCACCGCCGCGAACGTGCGGCCTTCGGTGACCTGCTGCAGGAACGGCAGCAGCGCGCCCTTGTCTTTCAGGCGATCGATCTTGTTGACCACCAGCACCACCGGGATGCCCGAGTCGCTGAGCACATTGAAGGCCAGGGTGTCTTCGTCATCCCAGCGGCCGGCCTCGATGACCAGCATGCCGGCGTCCACGCCCTCGAGCGAGCCGCGCGCGGCGCGGTTCATCACCCGGTTCATGGCGCGCTTCTGCGCACGGTGCAGGCCGGGGGTATCGACCAGCACGATCTGGCCTTCCGGGTAGCTGGCAATGCCCAGCAACCGGTGCCGCGTGGTCTGAGGGCGGTTGGAGACGATGCTGACCTTGGCGCCCACCAGGGCGTTGGTCAGGGTGGATTTGCCGACGTTGGGGCGACCGATGACGGCCACGCTGCCGGAACGATGGGGGGTTGCTTCGTTCACTTGGAATCCAGTTGCTCAAGGGCGGCGGCAGCCGCTTGTTGTTCGGCCAGCCGTCGCGAGGCACCTTCGCCTTCGGTGCTGACAGCGGGGTCGGTTACGCCGCAGCGTACCCGGAAGGTCTTGGCGTGATCGTCACCTGATTCTGACACCAGCTCGTACAGCGGCAGCGCCTTCTGCCGGGCCTGCAGCCATTCCTGCAGCCGGGTCTTGGGGTCCTTCTCGGGCTTGCCGGTGGCCGGCAGGGCCTGCATCGAGGCGTTGAACCAGGGCAGCACCACGGTCTGGCAGACGGCGAAGCCGGCATCGAGGTAGATCGCTGCGACCACGGCTTCCAGCGCATCGGCCAGGATGGAGTCGCGGCGGTGGCCGCCGGTCTTCATCTCGCCGGGCCCCAGGATCAGGCGCTCGCCCAGCTGCAGCTCGCGCGCGATCACCGCCAGCGCGCCTTCGCGCACCAGCTCGGCCCGGGCACGGGTCAGCGCGCCCTCGTCGGCTTTGGGCCAGCGTTCGTAGAGCGCCTGGGCCACCATCATGTTGACGATGCTGTCGCCGAGGAACTCCAGCCGCTCATTGTTGGGCGTACCGGCGCTGCGATGCGTCAGCGCCTGCTGGAGCAGGCCCGGATCGTTGAAGGCGTGACCGATCAGGTCACCGCGTTGGAAGGTCTTAGTCGGCACCGCTACGGGTCAATTCCTGGTTTGAATCAAATTTGCCCACCACGTCCAGATTGCCGATCATTTCACGGCGCACTTCGTAGTAGACCTTCATGTTCCAGCCGCCATCGATGCGATCGAACTTCACGTCGGCGGGTTTCACGTTTTCGGAGTAATTGATGTACAGGCGCTTGAAGAACATCTCCTGGATGCGGCGCGGCTCCATGTTGCCCACGCCCGGCTCCTTGGCCAGGCTCTTCATCGCCGAACGCACGGCGTAGTACTCCTGGTACATCGGGAACAGCTTCATCCCGATGTACAGGAAGAAGGCGACCACGATCAGCACCACCAGGAACGAGGTCAAGGTGATGCCGCGCTGCGATGTCATGTTCTTCATTGCGTTCTCCCCAGATACGCGTGTGCCATGAATCAATGGATGGCCGTGCCGATCCGCGACGGTTCGAAGCCGTCCTTGCAGAACCAGCCCGAGCAGTTCAGCCAGATCAGGAACGCCTTGCCACGGAGATTCTCCTCCGGCAGCAGGCCCCAGAAACGGCCGTCGTCACTGTTGTCGCGATTGTCGCCCATGACCAGGTACTTGCCGGCCGGGACGGTCCACTGCCCTTCGCCTCGGGCGTAGTCGGTCTCCAGCACGGTATGCGTGCGGCCCGGCAGGTGCTCGACCAGCAGCGAGCTGCCCTCGCCCTGGCCGTTGTGGCCTGCGTACAGACCCTTGTTGTCGTATTTGACCGGCTCGCCGTTGAGGATCAGGCCGTTGCCCTGGAACTCGATCTCGTCGCCCGGCACGCCGATCACGCGCTTGATGAAGTTCTCACCCTTGGCCGGATCGTTGTCCGAGTGGCCCGGGAAATGGAACACCACCACGTCGCCGCGCTTGGGCTCGCCGAACGGGATCACCTTGGCGTTGTTCAGTGGCAGGCGCAGGCCGTAGGAAAACTTGTTGACCAGGATGAAATCGCCGATCAGCAGGTTGGGCATCATCGAGCTGGACGGAATCTTGTACGGCTCGGCGATGAAGCTGCGCACCACCAGCACGATCGCCAGCACCGGGAAGAACGCCCGCGCGTAGTCGACCATCACCGGCTCGGTGTCCAGCAGGCCGGCGCGCTGGGCGCGGCGCTTGGCGAAGTACAGCTTTTCGGCCAGCAGGATCAGGCCCGAGGCCAACGTCAGTACGACCAGGAGGAGCTCAAACAATTTCATGCAGTGTCCTTGGGAACGATTGCAGCGGTGTGGTGTGCCCCTGCGCGTCCGGCGACACCGATCCGGTGCCGCCTGCCGCTGCCGGGAAAGCCATCCGGCCTTACTTGTCCATCTGCAGCACGGCCAGGAAGGCTTCCTGCGGGATTTCCACGCGGCCGACCTGCTTCATGCGCTTCTTGCCTTCCTTCTGTTTCTCGAGCAGCTTCTTCTTGCGCGAAACGTCGCCACCATAGCACTTGGCCAGCACGTTCTTGCGCATCGCCTTGACCGTGGTGCGCGAGATGATCTGCGAGCCGACGGCGGCCTGGATGGCCACGTCGAACTGCTGGCGCGGGATCAGTTCCTTCATCTTCTCGCACAGCTCGCGGCCACGGCGGTCGGCATGGCTGCGGTGCACGATCAGCGACAGCGCATCGACCTTGTCGCCGTTGATCAGCACGTCCACACGGACGAACGGACCGGCATCGAAACGCACGAAGTGATAGTCCAGCGAGGCATAGCCACGGCTGACCGACTTCAGCTTGTCAAAGAAGTCCAGCACCACCTCGGCCATCGGCAGCTCGTAGCTGATCTGCACCTGGCTGCCCAGGTAGTTGATGCCGATCTGGCTGCCGCGCTTTTCTTCGCACAGCTTGATGATGTTGCCGATGTACTCCTCGGGGGTGAGCACATTGGCGCGGATGATCGGCTCGCGGATCTCATCGACCATGTTCACCGGCGGCAGCTTGGCCGGGTTGTCCATGTTGATGATGGTGCCGTCGGTCTTGAGCACTTCATAGACCACGGTCGGCGCGGTGCTGATCAGGTCCAGGTTGTACTCGCGTTCCAGGCGCTCCTGCACGATTTCCATGTGCAGCATGCCCAGGAACCCGCAGCGGAAGCCGAAGCCCATCGCCTCGGAGCTTTCCGGCTCGAAGCGCAGCGCGGCATCGTTCAGGCGCAGCTTGTCCAGCGCTTCGCGCAGGTCCGGGTAATCCTCGGCATCGACCGGGAACAGGCCGGCGAACACGCGCGGCTGCATTTCCTGGAAGCCCGGCAGCGGCTTGGCGGCCGGATCGGCGGCCAGGGTCAGGGTGTCGCCGACCGGGGCACCGTGCACGTCCTTGATGCTGGCCGTCACCCAGCCCACCTCACCGGCGTTCAGTGTCGGCAGCACCTTGCGCTTGGGGGTGAACACGCCGACGTTGTCGACCTGGTGATTGCGGCCGGTGGACATCACCTGCAGCTTGTCGCCGGCCTTGATCTGGCCCTGCATCACGCGCACCAGCGAGACCACGCCGAGGTAATTATCGAACCACGAGTCGATGATCAGCGCCTGCAGCTTGTCGGTATCGCGCGGCACCGGCGGCGGGATGCGATGCACGATCGCCTCCAGCACGTCGCCCACGTTCAGGCCAGTCTTGGCACTGACCGCCACGGCGTCGGTGGCATCGATGCCGATCACGGCCTCGATCTCGGCCTTGGCACGGTCGATGTCGGCGGTGGGCAGGTCGATCTTGTTGATCACCGGCACCACTTCCAGCCCCTGCTCGACCGCCGTGTAGCAGTTGGCGACGGACTGTGCTTCCACGCCCTGGGCGGCATCGACCACCAGCAGCGCGCCTTCGCAGGCGGCCAGCGAGCGGCTGACTTCATAGGAGAAGTCGACATGCCCGGGGGTGTCGATGAAGTTCAGGTGGTAGGTGTGGCCGTCTTTGGCGACATACGGCAGCGAGACCGACTGGGCCTTGATGGTGATGCCACGCTCGCGCTCGATCGGGTTCGAGTCGAGCACCTGCGCCTCCATCTCACGGGCCTGGAGGCCGCCGCAAAGCTGGATGATGCGATCGGCCAGCGTGGACTTGCCGTGGTCGACGTGGGCGATGATGGAGAAGTTGCGGATGAACCGCATCGAATCAGAAGACATAGGTGGCGGCGGCGCGTCGCGTCGTCAGGATGACTGCGGATTATCGCATGGCCGGCCCGATCCCGCGTGGGCCCGGCAGCGATTGTCGCCAACGGCCCCCCAGAAACGACCGGGCCCGCCGAAGCGGGCCCGGAAACGCAGGCGGGGCGGGGCTTACTGCCCGGCCTTGACCGCCACGAAGGCGCTGTTGCCGTTGGCGCGGATCAGCAACATGACCACGTCACCCTTGCTGTATCCGGCCAGCGCCTTGTTCAGCGCGGCCACGCTGCCGACCGGGGTACGGCCGACCTGCAGCACCACCAGGCCCGGCGACAGGCCGGCGTCACGCGCGGACTGGCCGTTGACCCGGGTGATGCGCACGCCCTCGCCCGCCGACAGGCCCAGCTGCTGGCGCTGCGGGGCGGTCAAGTCGGCCACCTCCAGCCCCAGCAGGGCATTGGCGCCGGCCTCGGGCTTGGCCGCTTCCGCGGTCGGACGGGCGGCGCCACGCTCGGCGTCTTCGGCCAGTTCGGTCAGGGTGGCGGTGATCTCCCGCTCCTTGCCATCGCGCAGCACGCTCAGGCGGACCTTGCTGCCCGGCGGCAGCGCGCCGATGGCCGGCGGCAGATCGCTGAAGGTATTGATCGGGCTGCCATTGACCGAGCGGATCACATCGCCCGGCTCGATACCGGCCTTGAGCGCCGCGCTGCCCGCGACCACCTCGTTGACCAGCGCGCCACGGCTGTCCGGCAGGCCCAGCCCCTGGGCCTTGAGGCCATCGATCGGGCCGACCGCCGCGCCGAGCTGGCCACGGCTGACCCGGCCGGTCTTCTTGATCTGCTCCACCGCACCCATCGCAAGGTCGATCGGGATCGCGAAGCTGATCCCCATATAGCCACCGGAAGCGGAGAAGATCTGCGAGTTGATGCCGACCACTTCACCGCGGGTGTTGAGCAGCGGGCCACCGGAGTTGCCCTGGTTGATCGCCACGTCGGTCTGGATGAAGGGCACATAGCGCTGGTCCGGGCCGCCGGTGCTGCGGCCGACCGCGCTGACGACGCCGGCGGTGACGGAGTGGTCCAGCCCGAACGGCGAACCGATCGCGACCACCCATTGACCCGGCTTGAGGGTGTTGGAGTCGCCCACGCGCACGGTCGGCAGATTCTTTCCGTCGATCTTGAGCAGCGCCACGTCGTACTGCTGGTCGCTGCCGACCACCTTGGCAGTGAACTCACGGCGATCGCCAAGCTTGACCTTCACTTCGCTGGCATCAGCGACCACATGGTGATTGGTCAGCACGTAGCCGTCGGCGGAGATGATGAAACCCGAACCCATGCCGCGGCCGCGGATGCTCGGGGTGCCGTCATCGGGACCGTCGGCACCCTGCCCCGGCATCTGGAAATCCGGGCCGAAGAAGCGACGGAAGAATTCCGGCATGTCCTGGTCGGACGGCCCGGCCATGCGTGCCTGGCGGTTGCTGCGCACGATGGTGGTCTCGACATTGACCACGCCCGGCCCGACCTGTTCGACCAGATTGGTGAAGTCCGGCAGGCCACTGACCAGCTGCGGCGCCGGCGCGCGGGGTGCAGCGGCGGCCGCCGGCGCGGCAGCGGTGGCCGGCGATGGCGACGGCGACTGCGCGCAGGCCACCAGTGGGAGCGTCATGGCGATCAGCGCCAGGGCATGGGTACGGATACGGGCGGTCATCAGACACGAACCTCCGGGTCAGGGAACAAAGGGGGAACGCTCCGGCGCACAGGCCGGAGCGGAGCGTCAGCGCGACGATGCTCAGTCGCGGTGCCGGCGCGCAGGTTCGGCCGACTCGGCCGACTCCTGCAGGCGCGGCTCGAACGGATAGAACGCGGCCTGCGGCGCCTGTGTGGAGAAGCTCGCATTGAGCGCGCCGCCGGCGGCCGGGGCCAGGCTGGAGCGCGGCCAAGGCTTGGCCTGCAGCGTGCCGACCTCACCGAACGGGAACTGCCGCGCGGCGGCCGCCGGCATGGCCGGGGCCAATGGCGCCTGGCTGGCGATCGCCCGCTGCGGCTCGGCACTGCGCTCGGCGGCGCTGCGCGCGGCCTGCTGGGTACGCGTGGCACTGGCGCTGGCGCGGCGTGCCGTCGCCACGTCCTGGCGGCGGCTGGCGGCAGCCACCGCAGCAGCGGGCACCGCCGCCACGGCGAGCGCCTGTTCGGCGGCAGAGGCTTCGGTCACCGGTGCAGCAGGCAGCTCGGCCTGGCTGGCGATGATGGTGGTCGGCGCGTCCAGCGGGGCCGGGGCCGGCAGCTGCTCGCGGGTCATGAACATCGCCACGGCCGCGACGGAGGCGGCCAACGCCGCCCCCCCGCCCCAGCGTCGCCAGCCGCCACGCCGTTCCTGACGGTCATGGCTGCGCTCGACATTGGCCTGCATCGCGGGTGCCGGCTCAGCGGCCACGGAAATGCGCACCCGCTCGGCGAAATCGACCGGCGCCGGTGCGCAGGCCTGCCCGCGCAGCACATCGCCGAGCATCTGCCAGCGTTCGTTGCAGCTGGACAAGGCCTCATCGTGTTCCAGCCGGCGCAGCATGAAACGTGCTTCATCGGCTGACAGCTCGCCATCGATCAACGAGGACAGCTGCTGCCGGTAATGGGCGTCGAATTTATCGGGGGACGCGCCCCGGGAAGCATCATTGGACATATCGTGGCTCATGCGCGGCTCTTCTCGCGGGTGGCGCTGCCCACATCGAGCAGCGGCCGAAGTTCAGTGTCGATCGCCTCGCGGGCACGGAAGATCCGCGACCGCACGGTGCCGATCGGGCACCCCATCTTCTGCGCGATTTCGTCGTAACTCAGGCCGTCCACCTCGCGCATGGTGATGGCCGACCGCAGCTCTTCAGGCAGCGCCGACACCGCCTTCATCACCGTCTGTTCCAGCTCCTGGCGCATCAACTCGCGTTCGGGCGTGTCGGTGTCGCGCAGGCGGGTGCCGCTGTCGTACTGCTCGGCGTCCCCGATCTCGATGTCATCGGTGGGCGGGCGGCGGTTGTGGGCGGCGAGATGGTTCTTGGCAGTGTTCACGGCGATCCTGTGCAGCCAGGTATAGAACTGGGCGTCGCCCCGGAAACTGCCGATCGCGCGATACGCGCGGACGAAAGTGTCCTGGGCCACGTCCTGACATTCACTCCAGTCCGCGATGTAGCGCCCGATCAGCGCGATGACCCGATGCTGATACTTGCGTACCAGGACATCGAACGCCCCGCTCTCGCCACGCTGCACACGTCGGACCAGCTCCAGGTCCAGCTCCTGTGGTGTTTCAACCTCGGCCATGGGGGGCCGCACTCCTGTCAGCCCAACCGACGTCGGGCAATGAGACTGCCAATCCCGGGAAAAGTTCAGCGCTCGATCACACCGCGCCGCACCAGCTTTTAACCACCGTTCCGTTAAGGTTTCCGATCCAGGCAATGAATCGGCGGTATCTCTCCCCCAGCTATAGGGATTTGACGGGGAGGAAACAACCTCTGGATCATAGCCCCCTTCTCCATACACAACCGGATGGAACGTTCCCATGCTCTCAGGCTTCGATGGGCTCCGCTTCTCGCATTGGCACCCGCAGATCCGTGACGATGGCGTCGTCGTGCTCAGCCTCGACCGCCACGACAGCAGCGTCAATGCCATGTCGCAGGACGTGCTGCTCGAACTGGGCGACCTGATCGAGCGGATCGGGATGGACCCGCCCAAGGCGGTGGTGATCCAGTCGATCAAGGCGGCCGGCTTCATCGCCGGGGCGGACCTGAAGGAATTCCAGGAATTCGACCGCCGCGGCACCGTCAATGACGCGATCCGCCGTGGCCAGAGCACCTACCAGAAGCTGGCCGAACTGCCCTGCCCGACCGTCGCGGCGATCCACGGTCATTGCCTGGGCGGCGGCACCGAGCTGGCCCTGGCCTGCCGTTACCGCGTGGCCTCCAACGATGCCTCCACCCGCATCGGCCTGCCGGAAACCCAGCTGGGCATCTTCCCGGGCTGGGGCGGCAGCTCGCGCCTGCCGCAGCTGGTGGGCGCCCCGGCGGCGATGGACATGATGCTGACCGGCCGCAATCTGTCGGCCTCGGCCGCGCGCAACATCGGCCTGGTCGACAAGGTCGTCGCGCCGGCCGTGCTGCTCGATACCGCCGTATCGCTCGCGCTGAAGGGCACCACCCGGCCGTTCAAGCAGCGCGCGACCGCGTGGATCACCAACACCTGGCTGGCGCGCAAGCTGCTCGCACCGCAGATGGCCAAGCAGGTCGCCCGCAAGGCGCGCAAGGAGCATTACCCCGCTCCCTACGCACTGATCAACACCTGGGCACGCACCGGTGGCAGCCCGATCCAGACCCGTCTGGATGCCGAACGCCGCGCCGTGGTGAAGCTGGCCGGCACCCCGACCGCCCGCAACCTGATCCGTATCTTCTTCCTGACCGAACGCCTGAAGGCACTGGGCGGCAAGGACCACGGCATCCAGCACGTGCACGTGGTCGGCGCCGGCGTAATGGGCGGCGACATCGCGGCATGGTCGGCCTACAAGGGCTTCAACGTCACCCTGCAGGATCGCGAGCAGCGCTTCATCGACCCGGCCATGGAACGCGCGCAGGCGTTGTTCGCCAAGCGGGTGAAGGACGACAGCAAGCGCCCGGCCGTGGCCGCGCGCCTGAAAGCCGATCTCGCGGGCGAGGGCGTGGCCCAGGCCGATCTGGTGATCGAAGCCATCATCGAAAACCCGGAAGCCAAGCGCGAGCTGTACCAGTCGCTGGAGCCGAGGATGAAGGCCGATGCGCTGCTGACCACCAACACCTCCTCGATCCCGCTGGACGAACTGCGCGACCACATCCAGCGCCCGGCGCAGTTTGCCGGCCTGCATTACTTCAACCCGGTCGCGCAGATGCCGCTGGTGGAAATCATCCATCATGACGGCATGGCGCCGGAGACCGAGCGCCGCCTGGCCTCGTTCTGCAAGGCGCTGGGCAAGTTCCCGGTGCCGGTGGCCGGCACCCCTGGCTTCCTGGTCAACCGCGTGCTGTTCCCGTACATGCTTGAAGCTGCCACCGCGTATGCCGAAGGCGTGCCGGGCCCGGTGCTGGACAAGGCCGCGGTGAAGTTCGGCATGCCGATGGGCCCGATCGAACTGCTCGACACCGTTGGCCTGGATGTGGCCGCCGGCGTGGGCAAGGAACTGGCGCCCTTCCTTGGCCTGCAGGTACCGGCCGCCCTGGCGACCGTGGAACAGGGCAAGCGTGGCAAGAAGGACGGCCAGGGCCTGTACAAGTGGGAGAACGGACGCGCCCAGAAGCCGGACGTCCCCGCCAACGACGAGGTCCCGGCCGATCTGGAAGACCGCCTGATCCTGCCACTGCTCAACGAAGCGGTGGCCTGCCTGCACGACGGCGTCGTCGCCGACGCCGACCTGCTCGATGCCGGCGTGATCTTCGGCACCGGCTTCGCCCCGTTCCGCGGCGGCCCGATCCAGTACATCCGCGCCACCGGCGCCGATGCCCTGGTCGAACGCCTCAAGGTCCTGCAGCAGCGCTATGGCGATCGCTTCGCCCCGCGCCCGGGCTGGGAGTCGCCGGTACTGCGCGAACCGGTGATCTGAGGATCGCGAAAACGCCAGCGCACGCTGGCGTTTTTTGTGTGTGCTCGCGCGTGAAACCAGAACACCCTGTTACCGATACAGGCCTCCCACCTCCACACCCCGCATGCGATCCTCCCGCTCTGTCCCCGCCAGCGAGACCGCCCGCATGACGACCATCATCGCCCCCCGCATCCATGACATCGGTGGCCTGCAGGTGCGCCGCGCCGTGCCGACTCTGCAGGCGCGTAGCGTCGGTCCGTTCGTCTTCGTCGACCAGATGGGCCCGGCCGTCCTCTCTCCCGGCACCGGCATCGACGTCCGCCCGCATCCGCATATCGGCCTGGCCACCGTCACCTTCCTCTGGTCCGGCGCCATCGGTCACCGAGACACACTCGGCTCGGACCAGGTCATCCGCCCCGGCGACGTCAACTGGATGACCGCCGGCCGCGGCATCGCCCACTCCGAACGCACGCCTGCCATCGAGCGCGAACACGACCATCCGCTGCACGGCATGCAGACCTGGCTGGCGCTGCCGAAGAGTGCCGAAGAGACCGATCCCGCGTTCTATCACCATGCCGCCGCCACCCTGCCCCAGCAGCGCCGCAACGGTGCCTGGCTGCGCGTCATCGCCGGCCGCGCATACGGCGAAGAATCCCCGGTCAAGGTGTTCGCCGATACCCTCAACGTGGCCATCGATCTCGACGCCGATGCGGAAATCGACCTGGATACCGGCCACGCCGAACGTTCGCTCTACATCCTCGACGGCCAGGCCCAGCTCGACGGCGTGGACATTCCCGCCCAGCACCTGATCATTCCCGAGCCCGGTGCACGCGGCCGCCTGCGCGCCAAGACCCCGATCAAGGCAATGCTGATGGGGGGCGAACCGCTCGACGGGCCACGCCACCTCTGGTGGAACTTCGTCTCCAGCTCCAGCGAACGGATCGAGCAGGCCAAGCACGATTGGGAATCGGGCCGCTTCGGCACGATTCCGGGGGACGATAAAGAGTTCATTCCGCTGCCCGCGTACTGAGCCGATCCCCCGGCGGGCAACCGTTCGTCGGATGTTGACGCGGCCGTCACCCGGATGAACCCCGATTCAGCTACGTTGCGCCTGCCCACCCCGGGCATAACGTGGAGCACGTCGATGAGCATGGGCAAACGTCTGGCCGCCGAGTTCCTGGGCACGTTCTGGTTGGTGTTGGGCGGGTGTGGCAGCGCGGTGCTGGCGGCCAAGTTCGGTGGTGATGGCAATCCGCTGGGGATCGGTTTTGTGGGCGTGGCATTGGCCTTCGGCCTGACCGCGCTGACCGGCGCGTATGCGTTCGGGCATGTCTCCGGCGCGCACTTCAATCCGGCGGTCAGTGTCGGCCTGTGGGCCGGCGGCCGTTTCCCTGCCCGTGACCTGCTTCCCTACATCGTGGCGCAGGTGCTGGGTGGCGCGCTGGCCGGTTTCATTCTGCTGCAGATCGCCTCCGGTGCGCCGGGTTTCCAGATCGATGGCAGCCAGGCCGGCGCGTTCGCGAGCAATGGCTACGGCGCCCTTTCACCGGGCGGCTACAGTGTCGCCGCCGCCTTCCTGTGTGAAGTGGTCCTCACCGCGTTCTTCCTGATCGTGATCATGGGCGCGACCCACGGCAACGCGCCGGCCGGCTTCGCCCCGATCGCGATCGGCCTGGCGCTGACGTTGATCCATCTGATCAGCATTCCGGTCACCAATACCTCGGTCAATCCGGCGCGCTCCACCGCCGTGGCGCTGTTCGCCGGCAGCGGCGCGCTCAGCCAGCTGTGGCTGTTCTGGCTGGCACCGCTGCTGGGTGGCCTGATCGGCGGCATTGTCTACAAATGGATGGGAGCCGCGCCCCGCTGACGGGTGTGGCCGGGCGGCCCCCGGACCGCCCGGCGTCGGCGCAGAAAGGTTCACCTGAAACCGTTATTTGTACACTGAGTCACATTCCGTTAAGGTCCCGATCACTCGTCCGACACTGACGGCAGCGAGTGATCCGGTACGCGCGCGGGGAATGCGCCACCACGGCCTGGGTTGTCGACGGCCACCGGAATGCCTGTCAGCGACGGACGCGATCATCGACCTTGGGGGAACCATGAACGTCCTGCGCGCTGTCGTCTGTGTGTGTCTGCTGGTCACTGCCGGCGCCGTTGCGGCGCAATCGACCAGCGAATGTCCGTCCCTGCCCGCCAGCAGCGGCCTGCAATGGCAGGCGCTCGCCCAGCGCGACTTCATCCTGTGCAAGGCCACCGCCGCCGATGGGCGCGAAGTGCTCAGCCTGACGCTGAGCGCGCGCAATCCCGAGCTGCCGTTGAACCGCGCGCTGCGTCAGGAAAAAGGCAGCTTCGCCGGTGAAACGCTGTACTGGTACCAGCCCGACCTGGGCGGCCAGAAACCGCCGGGCTATGAGACGCGCCGGATCACGGTGGTGAAATTCGACAAGAACCGTTTCGCGCAGATTGCGCTGTACGCCGGCGACAACAGCGAACTGGGTTCGCTGCAATCGCTGGCGCAGGGGATGAACCTGACGCCCTCGGCTGTGGCCGCCGGGCGCTGAGGAAGAGGCCGGGACGGTGCACCGCACTCATCCCGTCATCCAAGGGAGCGCCGGCCACTGGCCGGCGCCTCCCGCACCGTCAGGTGTCATGCGCTGGCCGGCCAGCGGCCGGCGCCCACGTGCCTCAGAAGCGGCCTTCCTGGAAATCCACGAAGGCCTGCATCAGCTCCTGCTTGGTGTTCATCACGAACGGCCCATGCCGCATGACCGGCTCGCGCAGCGGGCGGCCGGCCACCAGGATCAGGCGCGCACCGGTGTCGCCCGCGCGCAGGGTCAGCTGCTCACCGCCGCCGAGCACCGCCATTTCCTGTCTGGCCACCGGGCGCGCATCGTCGCCCTCGCCGATCTCCAGCCCGCCTTCAAACACGTAGGCAAACGCGTTGTGGCCCTCCGGCAGCGTGTAGCGCCAGTCCGCACGCGCGTCCAGGGTGATGTCCAGGTACACCGGATCGGTGGCCGGCTGCACGATCGGCCCCACGGTGTCACCCACCTGGCCGGCGATCACCTTGACCTGCACGCCGTCGGCCGGCGCGGTGACCGGAATATGGTCCGGTGCGAACTCCTGGTACTTCGGGTCCGTCATCTTGTCGCGCGCTGGCAGGTTCACCCACAGCTGGAAGCCGCGCATCTGGCCCGATTCCTGTTCGGGCATTTCCGAGTGGATCAAGCCGCGGCCCGCCGTCATCCATTGCACGCTACCCGGCGTGAGCAGCCCTTCGTTGCCGTGGTTGTCCTTGTGCCGCATGCGGCCGTCGAGCATGTAGGTGACGGTTTCAAACCCGCGGTGCGGATGACTGGGGAAGCCGGCGATGTAGTCCTCGGCGCGGTCCGTGCCGAATTCATCCAGCAGCAGGAACGGGTCCAGGTCGGGCAGCGACGGCCCACCGATCACCCGCGTCAGGCGCACGCCGGCGCCATCGGAGGTGGCCATGCCACGGATGGTGCGCAGCACGCGCACCGGGGTTGGGCTGCTCATGGTGACTCCAGGGTCGGTGATCGATCAACAAGATGGCCTCGCCGGCCCCGCCGGCCAACCGTCATGCCCGCAACCGATTGTTCCAAGCGTGATGTTCCGATGGCGTGCACGGGCACACGCCCCCCCCACCCTACGACCAAAGTACTAGCGGCAAGCCCCCGCCATTGCATTGACCGCGTCGGTGCCAAGGCGGACTCTTACGACGATCTCCAGGGAGACGCAATCTCATGAAAGGTTTTTCGAAACTGGGTTGGGCAGTCATCGCACTGCTTGGCGCATTCTGTCTAGGCACCGTCGCACTGCGCCGCGGTGAACCCATCAATGCGCTGTGGATCGTCGTCGCTGCGGTCTCCATCTATCTCATCGCGTATCGCTTCTACAGCCTGTTCATCGCCGACAAGGTGATGCAGCTCGATCCGACCCGGGCCACGCCCGCGGTGATCAACAACGACGGCCTGGATTACGTCCCGACCAACAAACACGTGCTGTTCGGCCACCACTTCGCCGCCATCGCCGGTGCAGGCCCGCTGGTCGGCCCGGTGCTGGCCGCGCAGATGGGCTACCTGCCCGGCCTGCTCTGGCTGGTGGTGGGCGTGGTCGTGGCCGGCGCGGTGCAGGATTTCATGATCCTGTTCCTCTCCAGCCGCCGCAACGGCCGCTCGCTGGGTGACCTGGTGCGTGAGGAAATGGGGCCGGTACCCGGCACCATCGCCTTGTTCGGTGCCTTCCTGATCATGATCATCATCCTGGCGGTGCTGGCGATGGTGGTGGTCAAGGCGCTGGCCGAAAGCCCGTGGGGCATGTTCACGGTCATCGCGACCATGCCGATCGCGATCCTGATGGGCGTGTACATGCGCTACATCCGCCCGGGCAAGATCGGCGAGATCTCCGTGGTCGGGCTGATCCTGCTGCTGGCCGCGATCTGGTTCGGTGGCAAGGTCGCCGCCGATCCGGTCTGGGGCCCGGCCTTCACCTTCACCGGCATCCAGATCACCTGGATGCTGATCGGCTACGGCTTCGTGGCCTCGGTGCTGCCGGTGTGGCTGCTGCTGGCCCCGCGCGATTACCTGTCCACCTTCCTCAAGATCGGCACCATCGTGGCGCTGGCCATCGGCATCCTGATCGTGATGCCGGAACTGAAGATGCCGGCCCTGACCCAGTTCGCCGCCAGCGGCGACGGCCCGGTCTGGAAAGGCGGGATGTTCCCGTTCCTGTTCATCACCATCGCCTGTGGCGCGGTGTCCGGTTTCCATGCCCTGATCGCCTCGGGTACCACGCCCAAGCTGCTCGCCAATGAGCGACACATGCGCTACATCGGCTACGGCGGCATGCTGATGGAATCGTTCGTCGCGGTGATGGCACTGGTGGCCGCCTCGATCATCGACCCGGGCATCTACTTCGCCATGAACGCACCGGCGGCCGTGATCGGCCCGGATGCGGTCTCCGCTGCGGCCTACATCAGCAATACGTGGGGCTTCATCATCACCCCCGAGCAGCTGGAGGCCACGGCCGCGGCAATCGGCGAGCCGACCATCCTGCACCGCGCCGGTGGCGCACCGACGCTGGCGGTGGGCATCGCGCAGATCCTGCACGAGGCGATCCCGAGCGGCAGCAACGCGATGATGGCGTTCTGGTACCACTTCGCGATCCTGTTCGAAGCGCTGTTCATCCTCACCGCGGTCGATGCCGGTACCCGTGCCGGTCGCTTCATGCTGCAGGACCTGCTGGGCAACTTCATCCCGGCCCTGAAGAAGACCGAATCGTGGACCGCCAACATCATCGCCACCGCCGGTTGCGTGGCGCTGTGGGGCTACCTGCTCTACACCGGCGTGGTGGATCCCTTCGGTGGCATCCAGACGCTGTGGCCGCTGTTCGGCATCTCCAACCAGATGCTGGCCGGTATCGCGCTGATGCTCGGCACCGTGGTGCTGTTCAAGATGAAGCGTGACCGCTTCGCCTGGGTGACCGGCGTGCCGGCCGTGTGGCTGCTGATCTGCACCACGTATGCGGGCCTGATCAAGATCTTCGACAGCAACCCGGCCCAGGGCTTCCTGGCCCAGGCGCACAAGTACCAGGATGCGATCGCCAGCGGCACGCTGACCGCCCCGGCCAAGACCGTCGGCCAGATGCACCAGATCGTGGTCAACGCCTACGTCAACACCGGCCTGACCGTGCTGTTCCTGTTCGTGGTGTTCTCGATCCTGTTCTACGCGATCAAGACCATCTTCATGGCCCGCCGCACGCCGCAGCGCACCGACAAGGAAACCCCGTACGTGGCGCTCGAGCCGCACCAGATGGCGGACCTGTGATGAGTACCGAACTCGTCCCCGCCGGTCAGTACCAGGCCCACCGCCGCATCTGGCGGCGCCTGGTGCAGACCGCACGGCTGTGCTGCGGCATTCCCGACTACGACAACTACGTCCGGCATGTGCTGGAGAAGCATCCGGACCGCGTGCCGATGGACTACAAGACGTTCTTCCGCGAGCGCCAGGAGGCGCGTTACAGCGGCAAGAACGGGGGACGCTGCTGCTGACCTCCAGCAGCGGATGCACTCGAAAACGGCGGCGCGAAAGCGCCGCCGTTTTTTGTCGGGTCGCGTTCGCCACTGCCTGCGACAGGCCTCGAGGGGAGCCGGCCAGCGGCCGGCGCTACTGGAGCGTAAGGGGGCTCAACGTCACCTGTGCATTGTTCGCCGCCCCCATCCGTCCGGTATAGGTCTGGCCGCGTTGCAGCAGGTAGAAACTGTCCAGGTAGTCGGTATCGTTGGTGAACCAGCTGCTCGGCATGGCCTTGAGGATCGCGCCGCCGATATCGGCAATCACCGCGTACTCCGGGGCGAAGGCGCCCAGCGCAAGCTTCACGCCTTCGGTGAGGGCGATCAGCAGGTCTTTGTAGTTGGTGTCGCCATCGTCTTCGAACAGTTGCACGTTGGCGGTATCGAACCGGTAGTTGCCCCAGATCACCAAGGGTTGGCCCGGGGTGTAATCGGTCTTGTCATGGTCCAGGTACGGCAGTGACACCGTGGCCATCTCCGGCTCTGCCTTGTCTGTCTGCAGCCCGGACACCACGGCGAACACTTCCGCGCCGCCCAACGCCCACGGCTCGCCGTCATTGGCCAGGCGGATACGGTCAAGCCGGGTGACATCCAGGGAGGTCGCTCCATCGGCGGCCACCGTGAGCCGGTCGGCCGACTGCAGTCCCCTCGCCTGCAACCCGGCATTGATCAGGGCCATGCCTTCCTGGACTGCCTGCCCGGTATCGATGTCCACGATCAATACCGGGAAGGTCGGGGCTACCTGCGCGTCCAGCAGATGCTGACGCCCGTGCCGGTCGTAGGCCACCAGGGAGGTCCAGGTGCGGTCGTCTCCCTTGGGCAACACTGCCACCCAGAGATCGGCAGGCGCCACTGCGCTCAGCGTCTGCCCGGCAGGCACGAAGCTGCGGACCTGCAGCAAACCGCGATCTGCGGCTGGCAGGCCCTTGTATCGGCGGACCAGAGCATCGCGTTCGGACAGCATCCGCGACGCCAGGCTGTTCCCACCCGGATCGCTCTCGGCCAGGACCGCGGTCAACGGCAGCCCGCGCTCGGGGTGGGCCGCCAGCGCAGCGACGAGGGCGCCGGCCCGTGCCGGCTGCCCGAGCCACGCAGCCACATCGCGTGCACTTGCATCGGCCACGGCGTGCACATGCCCTCGCTCGCCCGGGGCGGCCTTTACGGACACTACAGAAGCGAACATCAGTACGCCGGCGGTGATCACCGACATCAACACGTCTTTCGTCTTCATCGTGCTTCCTGATAGGTGTCGACTGCCGTCGACAAAAGATCCATGCCATGCGCGTTCGGCGCACAGCACAGTGCATGCCGACGGACCTTACGCGGCGGTGCCAGCACGATTCCGTACGCCCTTCACAGTTCGTGTCGCATGCAGCCATTTCTGACACCGGCGCGTGACCTGGGTCCCAGACGCATGACGTTCAGCGGGTCATCGCCGCCCAAAAAAAGAGGCGGCCATCAAGGCCGCCCCGGGAGTCGACAACGTGGCGCGCGCTTACGCGCCCGCCATCCATTTCAGGATCAGCCCGGTCACATACGCCAGGCCGGTACCGGTGGCATAGCCCACGGTGCCCAACAGCACGCCGACCGGCGCCAGCGACGGATGGAACGCGGCAGCGACCACGGGTGCCGATGCCGCTGCACCGATGTTGCCCTGCGAACCGATCGCGAAGAAGAACAGCGGCGCGCGCAGCAGCTTGGCGGCGATCCACAGCACCAGGATGTGGGTCAGCATCCAGATCGCGCCGAGCGCGAACAGCCACGGCCGGTCGAGCAGCGAGAGCAGGTCCATCTGCATGCCGATGCAGGCGATCAGGAAATACAGGAACAGGGTGCCAAGACGCGAGGCACCGGCCGATTCCAGGCGCCGCGCGCGGGTGAAGCTCAGGCCCAGGCCGAGCGCCGTGGACAGCAGCACCACCCAGACGAACGCGCTGTCCAGGCTGAACTGGCTGGCCCAGCTCACATTGGCCTTGAACCAGCTGCTCAGCGGCGCAGCGATGGCATGCGCCAGGCCGACGCCGCCCAGCCCCACACCGACGATCACCATCAGGTCGGTCAGGCTGGGAATGCGGGCATTCTGTGCTTCGTATGCCGAGATGCGCTCCTTCATCTCATCAATGGCGCGGGTATCGGCCCCGCTGCGGGCATCGATCTGCTTGGCGCGGTTGGCCAGGAACAGCAGGACCGCCATCCACAGGCTCGCGCAGGCCACATCGACCACGGCGAACTGGCCGAACGTCGTCGCATCGGTGCCGAACACTTCACGCATCGCCACCATGTTGGCGCCGCCGCCGATCCAGCTGCCGGCCAGCGCCGCCATGCCCTTCCAGGTGTCACCGGCCACGGTGGCCGGGTGGATCCAGGACATCGCCTGGAACGACACGATGGCGCCGAGGATGATGCCCAGCGTGCCGGCGCAGAACATCACCAGCAGCTTCGGGCCCAGCTTCATGATGCCCTTGAGGTCGATCGACAGGGTCAGCAGCACCAGCGCGGCGGGCAGCAGCACGTCGCGGGCGATCGGGTTGTAGAGCGAGGTGTTGTGGCCATCGATGAGGCCGGCGGTGTTGTAGATGGCCGGGATGAAGTAGCACAGCAGCAGGGCCGGTACCCACGCGAAAATCTTCTTGAGGAGCGGGGTCGGGCCGCTGGCGGCCCAGAAGATCACCGCCAGGGTGGCGGCGATCAGGCCGAGGCCGACGATGTCATTGGTGATCAGGGCAGTACTGGGTTCGGTCGGCATCAAGCCATCCTCTGTCGATCGAAGGGATAAAAAAAAGCGCCGCATAGAGCGGCGCCTCCGGAGCTTAACATTGTCTTCACGACGCCACACTTTGCGGCGCAGCGAGCAGGACGATTACGACGCAGGCAGCGATGGACGTTCACTGCGCCCGGGCAGCGAGGCCCCCAGATCGAGGATCACGCAGGTGCCCCGGGGAACGCAGGGCTCGATCTGCAGCGCCCAGCCCAGATGTTCACAGAGCCGGGCGATCAGCTCCAGGCCGATCCCGCTCTGCTCGTTGCGGTCGCCCCGCGCCATGCGCGCATGTACCGCCGCGATCTCTTCCGGACTCATGCCGAGCCCGGGATCCTGCAGGGTCACCACCGCCTGGCCGGAGACCTGGATGTGGATGGTGCCGCGGCCGCTGTTCTCGATCGCGTTGCGCAGCAGATTGCCGATCGCCGCCTGGACCACGCCCAGTGGCGCGACGATATCCACCCGTGCCAGGCCGTCGATCTCGATGCGCAGGTCCTTGTCGCCCATCAGGTGACGATGGTCTTCAATGATGTCCGGCACCAGCAGATCCAGCGGGATACGCTCGCCCAGTGCAGCCAGCCGCGCCGGGTCGCGCGCCAGCACCAGCAGCAGCTGGATCAACTGCTCCACGCCCTGCGCGGTGCGGTGCACCCGCTGCATCTGCTGGCGGGCGCGGTCGGGAATCTCCGGCTGGCCGAGTGCCAGTTCCGAGGCGCCGGTGATCACCGCGATCGGCGTGCGCAGTTCATGGCTGGCCGTGCTGATGAAGATCCGCTCGCGTTCAACGAACTGTTCGTTGCGCGCCAGGTAGTCGTTGAGCGCGTTGGCGATCACGTACAGCTCGGAGCTGGCCCGTGGGTCCACGTCCACCCGTTGCCCGGGAACACCCGGCCGCAGCTCGTCGATGCGCCGGGCCAGCGAGCTCAGCGGCCGTACCAGGCGACCGACGCCGAAGGACGCCATCACCACGGTGACGATGATCATCAGCACACCGGCCAGCAGCACCCAGCGCGTGGCGAACTGCTCCAGCTCATGGAAGTCATTGATGTCCAGCACCAGTGCCAGCCGCCCCAGCTGCGTGGTTTCGCGGACCATCACCGCGCTGGCGCGTCCGTTGACCTCCACACCGTCGTGCAGCCCCGGATGCAGCGTGCGCAGGCTCTCCGGCACCGTCGGGCTGCCGTTGATGTAGAACAGCCGCAGGGTGTCCGAATCCTGCCAGCGGTAGTGCGGCTCGTGTTCGATGTGGTTGACGATGCTGTCCAGCTCGGAGTTGAGCAGCGCGCGCCATGCCGAGTGCTCGGCGTGTTCGTGCACGTAGTTGCCCACGCTGAATACCGCCAGCGAGATCAGCGCGAGGTAGCCCAGCAGCCACCACACCATGCGCCGGTGCATCGGCGCTGGATTGGGCGGGCGCTTATGCCACTTCATCGGCACTGTCCGCAGCCGACACGCCGAGGCGGTAGCCGACCCGCGGCAAGGTGTGGATCAATTTCTGCTGGAACGGGCCATCGACGCTGCGGCGCAGTTCGTAGACATGCGAGCGCAGCAGATCGCCATCGGGCAGTTCATCCCCCCAGAGCGCAAATTCAAGCTGCTGGCGCGTGACTGCGCCGGGGCTGGCGCGCATCAGCACTTCCAGCAGCTTCCGGCAGGCCGGATACAGATGCAGCGGCTTGCCGTCGCGCTGCGCTTCCAGCGTAGAAAGATCCAGCTTGAGGTCGGACACCTCCAGCACCTTGCGCGGGTTACGCCCTTTGGCACGCACCATCAGCGCTTCCAGGCGCACTTCCAGCTCGGGCAGCGCGAACGGCTTGGTCAGGTAATCGTCGGCGCCGGCACGGAAGCCAGCGATCTTGTCTGGCAGCTCATCGCGCGCGGTGAGCATGATCACCGGCACTTCCGAGCCGTGGTCAGCACGCAACCGGCGCAGCACCTCCGGGCCTTCCATGCGCGGCAGCATCCAATCCAGGATCAGCGCGTCATAGGGCTGCGACACGGCCAGGTGCAGGCCGGTGACGCCATCGGGCGCGACATCGAGCACATGGCCCCGCGACTCGAAATAATCGAATAGATTGGCAACCAGCTGACGGTTGTCTTCAATGACCAGCAGCCGCATGGGAGACTCTCTTGACCGGTTGAAGGCATGGTAGCGGGAACCGTGTCGGAATCCGGTCGCAATGGGTGGTTTTACGACGCTTTTCCTACGCTGTCGGGGAGACAGTGGCTGTTTTGCCGACGAGCCTGGGCGTGACCGAATCCTTCTTCCTGCGGCGCTGGCCGCGTGTGCTGGTCTGCCTTGCCTTGCTGCTGGCACTGGCCGCCGGCATCGGCCTGCGCCAGCCCTCCCCGCCCGATGAACCGCGTTTCGTGCTCGCAGCGCGTGCCATGGTCGAGTCCGGCCAGTGGCTGCTGCCCCACCGCGGCAGCGAACTGTATGCGGAAAAACCGCCGGTCTTCATGTGGATGCAGGCCGCCAGCCACCAGCTGTTCGGCGGCTGGGCGCTCGCCTTTCTGGTGCCTTCGCTGCTGGCTGCGCTGCTCACGCTGTGGCTGACCTGGGACCTGGGCCGGCGCCTGTGGAACCGCCGGGTCGGGTGGTGGGCCCTGCTCGCGTTGTTCAGCTGCCTGCAGTTCGGCCTGATGGCCAAACGGGCCCAGATCGACATGGTGCTGGTAGCGATGACCACCCTGTCGCTGTGGGGGCTGCTGCGCCACCTGCTGGAGGGCCGCAACCGCCCGGCGCTGTGGTTGGCCGGCTTTGCTGCCGGGGTGGGCACGGTGACCAAGGGCGTCGGCTTCCTGCCGTTGCTGGTGCTGGTGCCGTTTGCCCTGTGGCGCTGGCGCGCCCGTGGCACGGCGTTGCCGCCGGGCACCGCGCGCGATCTGTGGTGGCTGCTGCCGGCCTTCCTGCTCGGCACGGCGGTCTGGCTGGCACCGTTGGGCATCGCCCTGCTCAACGCGTCCGATCCGGCACTGCACGCGTATGCGCGCGAACTGCTGTTCAAACAGACCGGCACCCGCTACGCCAACGCCTGGCACCACGTGAAGCCCGTCTGGTACTACCTGCAGGTGATGGTCACCTTGTGGTTGCCGGGCAGCCTGTTGCTGCCGGCGCTGATCCCCGCGTGGTGGCGCCGCCTCAACCGCCTGGACGGGCGCTGGTGGCTGCTGCTGGGGTGGGCGCTGCTGGTACTCGTCTTCTTCAGCGCCAGCCCGGGCAAGCGCGAGGTGTACATCTTCCCGATGCTGCCCGCGCTGTGCCTGGCCGCCGCACCGCTGCTGCCCGGGCTGCTGCGCCGGGCCGGGCTGCGCTGGCTGCTGTGGGCGTATGTCGCGGTGCTGGGCACGGCGGCGCTGTACATCGGCACACAGCTCTGGAGCGGTAGCGCGTGGGCGCACCTCCAGCTGGCCCGACGTGCCATGCCCGATGCCCTGCTGCCCGTATTGGGCGGCTGGCTGATCGCCTTCGGCGTGGTGCTGCTGGCCTTGGCACTGTGGTGGCGCCAACGGCGCGCGGGCGCACTGGTGGTGGCGACCGCCTTCCTGCTCTGGAATCTGTACGGCTGGGTGTTGATGCCGACGCTGGATCCGTACAGCTCCGCGTCCGCCGTGATGCAGCGGGTGGGCACGCGGATCGGGCCGGAGGCCGAGCTGGGCGTGGTGGCCTGGCGCGAGCAGAACCTGCTGCAGGCCGACCGCCCGGTGACCGATTTCGGCTTCAAAACGCCGTGGGAGCAGCAATGGCAGGCCGCAGGCCCGTGGTTGGCGCAGGCCCCGCAGCGCCGCTGGCTGCTGGTGCTTGATGAGGCGATCAGCCCCTGCGTGGACCCGTCGGCGGTGATCGAGATCGGCAGCGCCAATCGGAACCGCTGGCTGCTGTTCCCGGGCACCGCCTGGCAGGCGGACTGCCATGCCGCCGTGACGGCGACCGACACCGCGCAGGATGAGGAAGACTGAACGGAAGGTCGCGCTTAACCGGCGGCCAACATCGCTCCGACCCCTCTCCGACAACCCGCTGACGACCATGGCGCCGGAATCTCCCGCCGGCCCCATTGTCCATGTTCCCAGCGTCCACCGTTGCTCTCTCCTCCGCGCCGGCTGCGTCGGCCACGCCGCGCTTCCTCCGCGATCACCTCTGGGCTCCGCTGGCGTTGACCGCGCTCGCCAGCGCCGCGCTGATGGGCGCCGGGGGCGACCAGTGGCTGGCCGACCAGTGGTATCGCCTGGAAGGGCAGCAGTGGGCGCTGCAGAACGCGTGGGTCACCACTCACCTGATCCATCAGGCCGGCAAATGGGCCAGCAGTGCAGCTGCGCTGGTGGCGATCGTGCTGTGCTTCCACGCGTGGCGCAGCGAACGTGCGGCCGGGTGGCGCTGGCCCTTGCTGTACCTGGTGCTGGCGGTCGCACTGGGCACCGGCCTGGTCTCGCTGCTCAAGGCATTGACCAATATGGACTGCCCGTGGGATCTCACCCGCTACGGCGGCACCCGCGAGTTCATCGGCCTGTTCGCCACACGCCCACCGGGCATGCCGCGCGGGGTGTGCTTCCCGGGTGGGCACTCCAGCGCTGGCTTTGCGTGGATCAGCCTGTACTTCGTCGCCTTGATGGTGCGCCCCGCCTGGCGCTGGCGCGGCCTGGCGGTCGGCCTGCTGGCCGGCGGCGTGTTCGGGTTCTCGCAGCAACTGCGTGGCGCGCATTTCCTGTCGCATGATCTGTGGACACTGGCCACCTGCTGGGCGGTGTCGCTGGGCCTGTACCTGCTGGTTGAACGCATCCGGCTGCACGAACGCAGCACGGTGCCGGTCAGTGGGCAGGGAGACGCGGCATGAGCGCCACCCTCCCGCGTACTACACGCTTCCCGGCGCTGGCTGCCTTGCGCGCCTGGCGCCCGCAGTGCACCACCGAGACCTTGATCCTGCTCACCAGCGTGTTCTTCGCGGTCGCCTGCAACGGCTTGTTCTGGCACAGCGCAATGGCGACCCACCCGGGCAGCATGGGTTTCGCCCTCTCGCTGTTCCTGTTCCTGGTCGGCGCGCACAGCCTGCTGATGGGGCTGCTGGTCTGGCGCTGGAATGCCAAGGTGGTGCTGAGCGTGCTGCTGATCGGCACCGCGCTGGCTGCGCACTACATGAGCAGTTACCACATCTATCTGGATGCGGACATGCTGCGCAACGTACTGGCCACCGACCACAAGGAAAGCCGCGAACTGATCACGCCGAGCCTGATCCTGCCGCTGCTGCTGTTGGCCTTCGTACCGATGCTGCTGCTCTCGCGCGTGCAGCTCCGCCGCCGCACGCTGGGCAGGGTCCTTCTGTGGCGTATCGGTTTTCTGCTGCTGTCGGCACTGATCGCCTTCGGCGGGGCGATGCTCTCCTTCCAGGAGATGTCCTCGCTGATGCGCAACCAGCGCGAAGTGCGTTACCTGGCCACGCCCGGGAACTTCCTGCTCGGCCTGCCCAAGGCGCTGCGCGGTGACAATCCGATCCAGCGTGCGCCCAAGCTGCCGATCGGCATGGATGCCAACGTGACCCCGCGTGCCGCGGGCAGCCGCCCGCGCCTGCTGGTGATCGTGATGGGCGAGACCGCACGCGCACAGAACTGGGGCCTCAACGGCTATGCCAAGCAGACCACGCCGGAACTGGCCCAGGCCGGGGTGATCAATTTCCCCGACATGCATTCGTGCGGCACCAGTACCGAAGTCTCCCTGCCCTGCCTGTTCTCGCCCTATGGACGGCATGACTACGACGAAAAAAAGATCCGCGCGCACCAGTCGCTGCTGCACGTGCTGGATCACGCCGGCATTGCCACGCTGTGGCGTGACAACCAATCCGGTTGCAAGGGCGTGTGCGAGGGCCTGGAAATGCAGGCACTGGACGATGCCAAGCACCCGACCCTGTGCGCCAACGGGCGCTGCATGGACGAGATCCTGATCGACGATCTGGCCACCCAGGTGCGCGCCAGGCCCGGTGACCGCGTGGTGGTCCTGCACCAGCTGGGCAACCACGGGCCGAGTTACTTCGAACGCTATCCGCCGCGCTTCCGCCGCTTCACCCCGACCTGCGATACGCCGGACCTGGGCAAGTGCAGCCGCGAGCAGATCACCAACAGTTACGACAACGCGCTGTTGTACACCGATCACCTGCTCTCGCGCACGATCGGCACACTGAAGGGCATGGACGACTACGACACGGCGATGATCTACCTCTCCGATCATGGTGAATCGCTGGGCGAGAAGGGCCTGTATCTGCACGGTGTGCCGTATGCGATCGCCCCGCAGGAGCAGACCCGCGTACCGATGACGATGTGGTTCTCGCCGTCCTTCGCCGCCAACCGCGGGCTCAACCTGGCCTGCGTGCGGGAGCGCGCAGGCAAGTACACCGACCACGACAATCTGTTCCCGTCGGTGCTGGGGCTGATGCAGGTCAAGACGTCGATGTATGAGCGTGACCGCGATCTGTTTGCGTCGTGCGAGGTTTGAAGCGGAACGACCACTGCTGTCAGCTATTCGCTCTTCCGTTTTGGTCGAGGCAGGCCAGACCGTGGCGGGACCGTCGGGCGCCATGGATGGCGCATATCGAGCCCCCATGGACGGGTTCACGGGGGGTCCCGACAACCCGCCCGCACCGACCCAAACCACGATGCAATGACGCCACGCCGTTGACGTTGGCGCTACGATCCCACCCGAACCCTGCTGCCCTGCCCCTTGCGGTGCGCCCGGCGCTTCACTAGCCTTCGCCGGTCTGTCACCACCCAAGGATGTGCCCGTGAACCACCGCCCGCTCCTGCTGGCCCTGGCTGTCAGTGCTGCCGCACTGACGCTGGCGGCCTGCCAGAAGGAACCGTCCCCCGCCGATGCACCGGCCACGGGCACCACCCAGTCCAAGGAAACCGCGGACCAGTTCATCGCCCGCGTCAACGCCGAGTACAAAGCCATGTACCCGGAAATGACCTCGGCCCAGTGGCTGTCTTCGACCTACATCAATGACGATTCCGAGCGCGTCGCGGCCAAGGCCAACGAACGCTGGCTCACCGTGCTCAACGGCTGGATCGCCCAGGCCGGCCAGTACGACGGCCAGCCGATGAGCGAAGACACCAAGCGCCAGATCCACCTGCTCAAGCTGATGACCTCCATGCCCGCCCCGCGCGACCCGGCCAAGCTCTCCGAGCTGACCCGCATCGCCAGCCGCATGGAAGGCGCTTATGGCTCCGGCAAATACTGCACCGATGAAGCCAACCCCCAGACCTGCCGCCAGCTCGGCGATCTGGAACAGGTCCTCGCCCGCAGCCGCGACTACGACGCGCAGCTGGACGCCTGGCAGGGCTGGCATGGAACCACCAAGCCGATGCGCGCTGATTACGAGCGTTTCGTCAGCCTGGTCAATGAAGGTGCCAAAGAAATGGGCTTCGCCGACGCCGGGCAGATGTGGCGCAGCGGCTACGACATGCCGGCCGACCAGATCGGCCCGGAAACCGACCGGCTGTGGGACCAGGTCAAGCCGATGTACGAGCAGCTGCACTGCTATGCCCGTACCAAGCTCGATGCCACGTACGGCAAGGACAAGGCCGAGGTCAACGGCGGCCTGATCGCCGCGCACCTGACCGGCAACATGTGGCAGCAGGACTGGTCCAACCTGTGGGACCAGCTGGAACCGTATCCCGGTGCCGGCAACCTGGACATCACCGCCGCACTGGAAAAGCAGTACCAGACCAACCTCAGTGGCGCACTGGCCAAGGCCGGCAGCGGCGCGAACGTGGAAGCGCTGTACAAGGCGCAGCGTGAGGCCGAACTGCGTACCGCCAAGCAGATGACCGAGCGCGCGCAGGACTTCTATGTCTCGCTCGGCATGCCGGCACTGCCGAAGTCGTACTGGGACAAGACCCAGTTCATCAAGCCGCTGGACCGTGACGTGGTCTGCCACGCCAGCGCGTGGGACATGAACATGGAAGGCGACGTGCGCACCAAGATGTGCATCAAGCCGAACGAAGAGAATTTCACCACGATCTACCACGAGCTGGGTCATATCTATTACGACCTGGCCTACAACCCGCTGCCGCCGTTGTTCCAGGGCGGTGCCAACGACGGCTTCCATGAAGCGATCGGCGACACCATCGTGCTGGCGATGACGCCGCAGTACCTCAACTCGATCGGCCTGGTCGACGCCCCGCAGGAAAGCCGCGAGGCGACCATCAACGCGCAGATGCGCATGGCCCTGAGCGGCGTGTCGTTCCTGCCGTTCGGCCTGATGATCGACCGCTGGCGCTGGGGCGTGTTCGATGGCTCGATCACCCCGGACCATTACAACCAGGCGTGGTGGGACCTGAAGGCCAAGTACCAGGGCGTGGCCCCGGCCAGCGCGCGCGGTGAGGAATTCTTCGATGCGGGCGCCAAGTACCACGTGCCGGGCAACACCCCGTACACCCGCTACTTCCTGGCGCGCATCCTGCAGTTCCAGTTCTACAAGGGCCTGTGCGATGCCTCCGGTTACAAGGGTCCGCTGCATCAGTGCAGCTTCTACGGCAACAAGGAAGCCGGCCAGAAGTTCTGGGCCATGCTGAGCAAGGGCGCCAGCCAGCCGTGGCAGGCCACGCTGAAGGAAATCACCGGCGGCGACAAACTCGATGCCGGCCCGATGATCGAGTACTTCACCCCGGTCAACGAATGGCTCAAGCAGCAGAACCAGGGCCAGATGTGCGGTTGGCAGGTGCCGGCGGCCACCGCTGCGGCCCCGGCCGCACCGACGGCGCGCGCGGCACCGTAACCCGTGGGTTGGGCCGGGCCCGCCCGGCCGCAGCCCGCAACGAAAAAACCGGCCGAAAGGCCGGTTTTTTCATGCGCTTCCACGCAGGGCGTGGCGCTACGACGTGGGTTTCAGGGCGGCCGCCAGCTCGGTCTTGAACTGCTCGAAGTCCATGCCGTCGGCCTTGGCCTCGGCGTGCGCGGCATCCTTCAACGCATCCGAGTACACCAACCGGACCGGCGTGCCCTGCCGCTCGTGCAGTTCGGCGGCCTGCATGATCAAGGCCAGCACGCGTGCCGCGCTGGTGGTCTGCCCCGCGATGCGTCCGTCCATGCCCAGCACCCACTCACCCTCGCGGCGCACCACACCGGCCAGCAGCGTGCGTTGCTGGTCGCGCAGTTCGGCATGCGGCTCGACCGGCGGGGTGGCGGCCTGCTCGCGGTTGGCGGCCTGGGTTTCGCGGCGCCGGCGGATGTCGCGGCGCAGTTTGGAGGTGGTCGACATGGGGAAATCCGGACTGCGGCAAAGCGCCAAGGATACCGCACGGACCCTGGCGAGCCCGTATCGCAGCACGGGCGGCCCTCTCAATCCAGGACCTTGCCGTGCCGCCAATAGCCCATGAAGGTGATGGCCTGGCGGTCGATACCACAGGTTTTGACCAGGTGCCGGCGGACCGCCATCACCGCGCCGGCCTCGCCGGCGACCCAGGCATACAGCCCGCCGCCCGGCGCACTGGCCTGCTCCCACAGGATGTCCTGATCGATGTCGATCTCGGCCAGTTCCTGCTCACCATGGCGCGTACCGGAGGGACCGACCCGGGCCCGTACCGCGTCCTGCAGCCGCTGACCATGCGCGGCGCCCTCGCGGGCCAGCCAGAACAGCTGCGCACCGGGCGGTGCCTGCAGCGGCATTACATCCGCCTCGTGCTCCACCTCCAGGAAGGCCTGCACGTCCGGCGGCTGCGGCCACTGCGCCAAGTCTTCCAGAATGCCGGCCACGGCTGGCAGCGCAGTGTCATCGGCCACCAACAGCACGCGCTTCACCTGCGCCGGCGGCTTCCACTCGTAGCCCTCGCTGCTGGCCTCGACCCGCGCATCGGGCGCCAGCAGTCCGACCCGATCGCCGACACGTGCCTGCATGGCCCAACGCGAGGCGGGGCCGGTCTCGCCGTGCAGCACGAAATCGACATCAACTTCGCCCACTTCAGGGCGCAGCGCACGGATGGTGTAGGTGCGCATCGGCGCACGCTCGGTGTCGGGCAGCGCGCGATAACGCGCGTACCAGTCCTCGCCCTGCGGCACCTCGGGGGCTGGCTGGCCGGGTAGCGGGAAGAACACCTTGATACGCTGATCCGGCCCGTCGGTCTTCATGTTGGCCACATCGGGCGCAGCGAAGACCATGCGGGTAAGCGACGGAGAGAGAACGGTGCGCTGCTTGAGCGCGACATCGAACAGGCGGTAGGTCTGATGGGCAGCCATGCAATCACCCTGAGTTGCGGCGGACGCGGCGTCCGCAGGGGAGCGTATTGGCTGTCGTGGAGCACGAACTGGCTGGCGAAGGCACAGGATACGCCGCAGTCGCGCAATGGCAATGCCGCCACGCCTGCGTTGTGTGCAGGCGTGGCATGCATGCGGCTCACTCGATGGGCGTGAGCAGGTCGCGGCGGCGTTCGCAGCGCCGCTCCCAGTACCAGAAGACGGCACCGATGGCGAAGAAGCCCGCGTAGCCCAAGGCCAGGTGCATCGGGCTGCTGCTGAGCATCGGCGAGACCACGCCGGCCACCACCGTGTTGATCATCAGCTGGATGAACATCTGCATCGAGGAGGCCAGGCCGCGCTGATGCGGGTACATGTCCAGCACGGCCAGCGCCAGGATCGGGAAGATCAAGGCCATGCCGACGCCGCCCAGGAAGATCGGCATCACCGCCCACGGCAGCGCGATCTGCGGTACCGATGCCACGTAGCCGAAGTTCAACAGCGCCGAGACCGCGCACAACGCAAACCCGATCGCGATCTGTCGCTGCGGCACGATCCGCCCGGCCATGCGCCCGGACAGGAACGAGCCCACGGTCATGCCGCCGATGGTGGGAATGAACAACCAGGCAAATCCGCCTTCGCCGAGCTTCAGGTGCTGCATCACGAACACCGGCGCCGAGGCGATATACAGGAAGATGCCGGAGAAATTGAACGCACCGGCTGCAGCAAGACGCAGCAGGCGCGCATTGGAACCCATCCGCGCATAGCTGCGCAGCAGTTCCCGCATCGACAGTGGCGTGCGCGCCTCGACCGGATGGGTTTCGGGCAGCCACTTGCCGGTGGCCAGCAGCAACACCACGCCGAACAGCACCAGGAACCAGAAGATCAACGGCCAGTCGCCGCCGCCGAGCAGGATCCAGCCACCGATGATCGGGGCGATCGCCGGGGCGACGCCGAAGATCATCGAGACCTGGCTCATCAAGCGCTGCGCGTCGGCACCGTGGTACAGATCGCGGATCACGGCGCGGCCGACGATCACACCCACACCGGCCGTCACGCCCTGCAGCGCGCGGAACACCAGCAACGTGGTCATGTCCCGCGACAGCGCACAGCCGATCGAGGCGCCGATGAACAGCACCAGCCCACCGATGATCACCCGCTTGCGGCCGAACGCATCCGAGAGCGGGCCGTGGGCCAGGCTCATCAGCCCATAGAACAGCAGGTACACGCTGATGGTCTGCTGCACCGCGACCTGGTCCACCTGCATGCGGTCGCCCAGCAGCAGGAAGGCGGGAAAGATGGTGTCGATCGAGAACGGACCGAACATCGCCAGGCCTGCGAGCAGCAGGGCCAAGCGGCGGGTCGAGGGTGAGGCGGGCGTCATGCGGGCTTCCGTCAGCGGCCATGCGCACTGCACGGCGGGCGCCTGGCCCGGAACGGGCGGCGCCAGATGAATACGAGGATCCAGTGATCATAGGCCTTTGCCGCCCCCGGCACCATGCCCGGGCCGGGTTTCCGGGGTCCTGCGCGGCTGCGTATTCATGTGCCGGAAAGGCCCAGTGCCCGAAACGGCTGGGCTATAATCGCCGCGCTACATGGTGGGAGAAGCGGACACCCGCTGCCGAAGGCGCAACGCCCGTAATCGCTCAGGCCCGATACCACCCGTACCAAAACTCTGGAGAGACCGGCGAATGCCGGCGCCGAAGGGGCACGAAGCACGCCGATGCGCGCTTTTAAACTCTCAGGCAAAAGGACAGAGGGGCACCCAGGAAGACCGCAAGGTCCGGTGGATCGCTGTCGCCCGCGACGCGCCCTGGCCCGGCCGCCTTCCGAACGTGCGTGCCCACTCTCCGAGATGCCAGCCATGTCCCAGAACACCCCCTCCCTGCGCGAGCTTGAACACAGCCACGCGTTCGTCGAACGCCATATCGGCCCCAACGACGCCGAAATCGCGCAGATGCTCGATGTGGTCGGCCACGCCTCGCTGGACGCACTGACCGATGCGATCGTCCCGGCCGGGATCAAATCGCCGGCACCGCTGGACCTGCCCGAGTCGCTGACCGAAGTGCAGGCACTGGCCAAGATCCGCGCCATCGCCGACAAGAACCAGGTGTTCCGCACCTTCATCGGCCAGGGCTACTACGGCACGCTCACCCCGAACGTCATCCTGCGCAACGTGCTGGAAAACCCGGCGTGGTACACCGCCTACACCCCGTACCAGGCCGAGATTTCGCAGGGCCGCATGGAAGCGCTGATCAACTTCCAGACGCTGTGCGCCGACCTCACGGGCATGGAGATCGCCAACGCCTCGCTGCTGGATGAGGCCACCGCCGCCGCCGAAGCGATGACCCTGGCCAAGCGTTCGGCCAAGTCGAAGTCCGATACGTTCTTCGTGCACGACGCCGTGCACCCGCAGACGCTGGAACTGCTGCGCACCCGCGCCGAGCCGATGGGCATCGTTCTGCGCGTGGGCACCCCGGCCGAGGCGATGGAAGCCGAAGCCTACGGCGTGCTGCTGCAGTACCCGGATACCTTCGGCCATATCGGCGATTACAAGGCGCTGGCCGATGCCGTGCACGCGCGCGGTGGCCTGGTCGCCGTGGCCACCGACCTGCTGGCACTGACCCTGATCGCCGCGCCCGGCGAATGGGGTGCGGACATCGTGGTCGGCAACTCGCAGCGCTTCGGCGTGCCGTTCGGCTTCGGCGGCCCGCATGCCGCTTTCATGGCCTGCCGCGACGCCTACAAGCGCTCGATGCCGGGCCGCCTGATCGGTGTCTCGGTCGATGCGCAGGGCAACGCCGCGTACCGCCTGACCCTGCAGACCCGCGAGCAGCACATCCGCCGCGAGAAGGCGACCTCCAACATCTGCACCGCGCAGGTGCTGCTGGCGGTGATGGCCTCGATGTACGCCGTGTACCACGGCCCGGAAGGCCTGACCCGCATCGCCCGTCGCACCCACCGTCTGGCCAGCATCCTGGCCGCCGCGCTGCGCGGCGCCGGCGTCAACGTGGGCGAGCATTTCTTCGACACCCTGCACGTCAAGGATGTGGACGCCAAGGCGATCCACGACAAGGCTGCGGCGGCGCGCATCAACCTGCGTGCGATCGACAGCGATGCGGTCGGCATCAGCCTGGATGAAACCGCCACCCGCGCCGACATCATCGCGCTGGGCCAGCTGTTCGGTGCGACCGTCGACGTGGACGCGCTCGATGCGGCCACCGCCGATGCGTTGCCGGCCGATCTGGTGCGCACCAGCGCCTTCCTGACCCACCCGGTGTTCAACACCCACCACAGCGAACACGAACTGCTGCGTTACCTGCGTTCGCTGGCGGACAAGGACCTGGCGATGGATCGCACCATGATCCCGCTGGGCAGCTGCACCATGAAGCTCAACGCCACCGCCGAGATGATCCCGGTGACCTGGCCGGAGTTCGCCAACATCCATCCGCTGGCCCCGGCCGACCAGGCTACCGGCTACAAGGAACTGATCGACGGCCTGGAAGCGATGCTGGTCGAGTGCACCGGTTACGACGCGGTGAGCCTGCAGCCGAACTCCGGCGCGCAGGGCGAGTACGCCGGCCTGCTGGCGATCCGCGCCTACCACCGCTCGCGCGGCGAGGGCCATCGCGACGTCTGCCTGATCCCGGATTCGGCGCACGGCACCAACCCGGCCTCGGCGCAGATGTGCGGCATGAAGGTCGTGGTGACCAAGACCGATGCCAACGGCAACGTCGACCTGGAGGACATCCGGGTCAACGCGGAGAAGTACAGCGACCGCCTGGCCGCGCTGATGATCACCTACCCGTCCACGCATGGCGTGTTCGAGGAAGAGGTGGTGGATATCTGCGAGATCGTGCACAAGCACGGCGGCCAGGTGTACACCGACGGCGCCAACATGAACGCCCTGGTCGGCGTGGCCAAGCCCGGCAAGTGGGGCTCGGACGTCTCGCACCTGAACCTGCACAAGACCTTCTGCATCCCGCACGGCGGCGGTGGCCCGGGCGTCGGCCCGTGTGCGGTCAAGTCGCACCTCGCCCCGTTCCTGCCGAAGGTGCTGGGCGGCGAAGGCGATGTCGGCATGGTCAGCGCGGCCAGCTTCGGCAGCGCCTCGATCCTGCCGATCAGCTGGATGTACATCACGCTGATGGGCACCGCCGGCCTGCGCAAGGCAACCCAGGTGGCCCTGCTCAACGCCAACTACATCGCCAAGCGCCTGGCCCCGCACTTCAAGACCCTGTACACCGGCCGCAACGGCCTGGTGGCGCACGAGTGCATCCTGGACGTGCGACCGCTGGAGAAGACCTCCGGCATCGGCGCCGAGGACGTGGCCAAGCGCCTGATCGATTTCGGCTTCCACGCCCCGACCCTGAGCTTCCCGGTCGCCGGCACGCTGATGGTGGAACCGACCGAGAGCGAATCGCTGCACGAGCTGGATCGCTTCATCAACGCGATGATCCAGATCCGTGAGGAAATCGCCGCGATCGAAGACGGCCGTCTGGACCGCGAGGACAACCCGCTCAAGCACGCCCCGCACACCGCCACGGCGGTCTCGGCCAGCGAGTGGGCCCACGCCTACCCGCGCGAGCTGGCGGCGTTCCCGCTGGCCAGCCTGCGCCAGCAGAAGTACTGGCCGCCGGTGGCACGCGTGGACAACGTCTACGGCGACAAGAACGTGATGTGCGCCTGCATCCCGGTCGATGCGTACAAGGAAGACGAGGGCGTGGAGGTCTGAGCCTCCCTGCCCTGACGCAACAGCAGACGGCCCGCGCAAGCGGGCCGTTTTTGTTATGGGCTGCTGCCGACTCCCCGTCTCCCGGCTCCTGCGCGCCGTGGAGGAGAGCCGCCTTTGGATTCTGCAGGCTGGGCGGGGGTGTGTGGGTTCGCGGGACACGCCGTGAATCCGTCCATGGAGGCTCATGTCGCGCCATCCATGGCGCTCATGGTCCCGCCAACCCACACACCCCCGCCCTCGACAGCCTGTCGGCCGCCCATGAAGAAACAAACGCAGATGCCCTGCGGCGGAGATGAGCGTCAGTAGGTCATGCCGTCGTCGCGTCACGTTGCAGTCAATCACCCAGGCATCAGCATCAGCATCGGCGTTGGCGTTGGCGTTGGCATTGGCGTTGAACATCGAGCACTGTGCATCGAGCATCGAGCATCGAGCACTGAGTACTTGGCACTGAGCACTGAGAATTGAGATGAACGCCGAGTATCCAGATTCGAGAAGCGAGCAGCGCAGCACCAGCTCGGCTGCTTTCTGCTTTGGACTTTCTGCTTTGGACTTTCCATCGCCCACCAGCCCCCTGTCAAAGGGTGGGCACGGGTGGGTTGGCGGGACCGTGTGTTGCCATGGATGGCAACACACGAGCCTACAGGGACGTACTTGCGGCGGGTCCCGACAACCCACCCGTGCCCGCCCCAACCAGCGGACCCCAAAACCTGCGGCTGTTAGCTGTTAGCTGTTAGCTGTAGCACGCACCCGACGCGCGATCTCACTGCTCGCCGCAATCACCACCGTCAGCGCCGCCATCGACAGGAACTGCACCCGCGTGTGCGCTTCGGATAGCAACAGACCGAAGATCAGCGCCAGCACCCCCAACCCGATCACCGTCAGATACGGATACCCCGCCATCCGGAACGGCAACCGCGTCCCATCCCGGTTCGCACGATGGCGCAGAATCAACTGCGACAGCAACGAAATCGTCCACACCAACAGACACGTCGAGCCCACGATGTTGAGCAGCACCGGCAACACCTTGTCCGGGAACACCAGCTCCATCACCGTCGCCGCAAAACCGAACAGCACACTGGCCAGCACCGCGATGATCGGCACCTGGCGCGGATCGGTCCAGCCCAGCACCGCCGGCGCCTCGCGGCGCTGCGCCAGCGAATACATCATCCGCGACGCACCGTAGAGATTGGCGTTCAACGCCGACAGCAGCGCGATCACCGCGATCAGCGTGATCGCCGTCGCCGCGCCCGGAATCTTGGCCGCTTCCAGCACCGCCGCGAACGGCGACCTGAGTGCCTCGCTGGTCCACGGGACCACCGCGATGATCACGCTCAGCGAGCCGATGTAGAACACCAGGATGCGCCAGGCCACGGTGCGGATCGCACGGGCGATGCTGCGCTCGGGATCTTCGGTTTCGGCCGCGGCCACCGCCACGATCTCGGTGCCGCCAAAGGCGAATATCACCACCAGCAGCGCCGCGCCGATCCCGGCCAGGCCCTTGGGCATGAAGCCACCGTGCTCGGTGAAGTTGCGCAGGCCCGGCGAGGCCACGTCCGGCAGCCAGCCCATCAGCAACGCCACGCCGATCAGGATGAAGCCGACGATCGCGGCCACTTTCAGGATCGCGAACCAGAATTCGAACTCGCCGAAGTTCTTCACCCCGAGCAGATTGATGGCGGTGAAGAACAGCATGAAGGCCAGCGCCGCCATCGGCACCGGAATCGCCGGCCAGACCGTGGCGAGCAGGCCGGCCGCACCGACCGCTTCAGCGGCGATCACGATCACCAGCTGCACCCACCACAGCCAGCCCACCGTGGCGCCGGCGGTGGCGCCCATGGCGTCGGCGGCGTACACCGAGAACGCGCCGCTGGTCGGCTTGGCCGCGGCCATTTCGCCGAGCGCGTTCATCACGATGATCACCAGCGCGCCGGCGACCAGATACGACAGCAGGACCGCCGGGCCGGCGGCCTGGACGCCCACCCCGGAACCGAGGAACAGGCCGGCGCCGATCGCGCTGCCCAGGCCCATCATGATCAGCTGGCGGGGCTTGAGCGCGTGTCCCAGGCGGGTATCGGCGGGCGGAGTGGCAGGAGCCGGAGTCTGGGATGCGGGCATCGGAATCGATTGGCGGGCAACAAGTGCGACACCATACCCTGTCGGCCGCGCGACGGCATAGGCCGGAAGCCCCACCCCGCCTCAGGCAGCGGCGCGCTCGCCGATCTGGGCACGGTAGGCCCGCGGCGACAGCCCGACCTCGGCCTTGAACTTGCGGGTGAAGGCGCTCTGGTCGGTGAAGCCGCAGGCCTGGCCGATGCTGGCGATGCTGTCCGGGCCATGCAGCAGGTGCACCGCCATCTGGATGCGCAAGCGGGTCAACACCTGTTGCGGGGTCATCTGGAACACCTTGCGGAAGGTGCGCTCCAGCTTGGACAGCGAGAACCCGGTGATGTCCAGCAGGGTCTGCATGCGCACGTTCTCGGCGTAATGCGCATTCAGATGGGCAAGGGCCAGGCGCAGCTGTTCGTACTGGGTGCCCAGGCTGTCCTTCTGGCCCAGGTCGCGCGAGATCCCGATCAGCCCGCGGATCTGCCCCTCCACCAGCAGCGGCCGCTTGCAGGTCAGGCACCAGCCCGGCTCGCGGTTGGCGAACAGATGCAGTTCCATCAGGTTTTCGATGACCTTGCCAGCCAGCACCTGCTCATCCTGGGTGGCGTAGTCCGCGCCCAGCCCGGTCGGATAGATCTCCGCCGCGGTGCGTCCGATCACGTCCTTGCGCGACTTCAGGCCCAGCCGGCGCAGCATGGTCTGGTTGATATGCGTGTAGCGCCCGTCGCAGTCCTTCATGAAGAACAGGACGTCGGGGATCGCATCAAACAGGGCTTCGATGTCGGCGGGTTCAACGCGCATGCGGTTGGGGAGAACAGGGGAAGACGCGCCCAAGGATACCTGCCCGCACGCGCGCCACCCAGCGCCGGGGCACCGCATGTGAAGCGCGGGTGCAAGCAGCGCCCGGTTTTCGCACCCTCGATTAACGCCCCGGCCGCCAGTGTGAAGCGATCCCCCTTCCCGCCAGCTCCCGGAGTCGCCTCATGGCCGCCAGCAAGAAAAGCACGAAGAACGCCCCTGCACCCGCCACCGATGTCCGCGGCGAGGGGGATGAACTGCACCAGCGTGCGGGCAACGGCCACCCGGTGCTGACCACCAACCAGGGCATCCCGATCGGTGACAACCAGAACTCGCTGCGGGCCACCCCGCGCGGGCCGACCCTGCTGGAAGACTTCATCCTGCGCGAGAAGATCACCCACTTCGACCATGAGCGCATCCCGGAGCGCATCGTGCATGCGCGCGGCAGCGCAGCGCACGGTTACTTCGAGCTGACCCGCTCGCTGGGTGAGTACACCCGCGCCCGGATCCTGAGCGAAGTGGGCGTGCGCACCCCGCTGTTCACCCGCTTCTCCACCGTGGCCGGCGGCGCCGGTTCGGTCGATACCCCGCGCGATGTGCGCGGCTTCGCGGTGAAGTTCTACACCAAGGAAGGCAACTGGGACCTGGTCGGCAACAACATCCCGGTGTTCTTCATCCAGGACGCGATCAAGTTCCCTGACCTGATCCATGCAGTGAAGATGGAGCCGGACCGTGCCTTCCCGCAGGCGGCCAGCGCACACGATACTTTCTGGGACTTCGTGTCGCTGATGCCCGAATCGATGCACATGATCATGTGGGCGATGAGCGACCGCACGATCCCGCGCTCGCTGCGCACCATCGAAGGCTTCGGCATCCACAGCTTCCGGCTGATCAACGATGCCGGCGAGTCGACCTTCGTCAAATTCCACTGGCGGCCGAAGCTGGGTATCCAGTCCACCGTGTGGGATGAGGCGGTCAAGCTGCAGAGCGCGGACAACGACTTCCACCGCCGCGACCTGTTCGAGGCGATCACCGCCGGCGATTTCCCCGAGTGGGAGCTGGCGGTGCAGCTGTTCACCGAGGAACAGGCCGAGGCCTTCCCGTTCGACCACCTGGATTCGACCAAGATCATTCCCGAGTCGCTGGTGCCGCTGACCGTGATCGGACGCATGGTGCTGGACCGCTGGCCGGACAACTTCTTCGCCGAGACCGAGCAGGTCGCCTATTGCCCGGCCAACGTCCCGCCGGGCATCGACTTCAGCAACGATCCGCTGCTGCAGGGCCGCCTGTTCTCCTATCTGGATACCCAGCTCAGCCGCCTGGGTGGGCCCAACTTCCACCAGATCCCGGTCAACGCGCCCAAGTGCCCGTTCGCCAACCACCAGCGCGACGGCCACATGCAGATGAACATCCCGAAGGGCCGGGTCGCTTACGATCCCAGCTCGCTGCAGGGCGACAGCCCGCGTGAGACCGCCGATGGCTTCCCCAGCCATGCCACCGCGCCGGATGACGGCCGCAAGGGCCGCGTGCGCGCGGAGAGCTTTGCCGATCACTACAGCCAGGCCCGGATGTTCTTCCGCAGCCTGGAAGCCCCGGAGCAGGCGCACCTCGCCTCCGCACTGGTGTTCGAGCTGTCCAAGGTGGAAACGGTCAAGGTGCGCGAGCGCACCGTGAGTCACCTGCGCAACATCGACGATGCACTCGCCAAGCGCGTGGCCGATGGCCTGGCGATGCCTGCGCTGCCCGAGCCGGCCGCCACGCAGACCCCGGCGCAGGATTTCCCGAAGGCGCCCGAGGTACGGATCATCGGCCGCACCAAGGACCTGCTCACCGGCCGCTGCATCGGCATCCTGTTCGACGAAGGCTCCGATGCGGCCCTGATCGCCAACCTGCGCAAGGCCGCCGACAAGGCCGGGGCCAGCGTGAAGCTGGTCGCACCGAAGATCGGTGGCGCCAGGCTCAGCGATGGCAAGACGCTCGCCGCGGACGGCCAGTTGGCCGGCACGCCGTCGGTGGTCTTCGATGCGGTCGCCGTGGTGCTCAGCAGTGATGCCGCCAAGAAACTGAGCAAGGAATCGGCCGCGATCGATTTCGTCAGTGATGCCTGGGCCCACCTCAAGGCGATCGCCGCCGACGACGGCGCACAGGCGCTGTTGAAGGTCGCCCGGGTCGGCAACGATGCCGGGGTGGTCGAGGCCGAGGACGCAAAGGCCTTCCTTGCTGCCGCCGCTACGCGGCAGTGGGCCCGCGAACCGAAGGTGCGCGCGCTCGCCTGAGCGGCGCCACCTTCGTCACCAGACAGGAGCACGACCATGCCACGCGGTGATAAATCCAGCTATACCGACAAGCAGAAGCGCACAGCCGAGCACATCGAGGAAAGCGAGAAAGCGCGGGGCCGCAGCGAGGCCACCGCCGAACGCATCGCCTGGGCCACGGTCAACAAGCAGGATGGTGGCGGGAAGAAGCGCGGCAGTGCGAACAACACGGCCGCCAAGACCGCGAAGACCTCGCCGACGAAGAAGGCAGCGGTAAAGAAAACCGCTGCCAAGAAGGCCGCTCCGAAAGCAGCCGCCGGGAAGGCCACCAAGAAGACCGTAACGAAAACGGCGAAGGAGGCCGCTGAAAAAGCGACAGCGAAAACCGCGGTCAAAAAGACGACAAAAAGAGCGGCGAAGAAGACCGTCGCGAAGCAGGCCACCCGGAAATCCGCATCAACTACCGCCGCCCGGACGCCTGCGAAAAAGACGGCAACAAAAACGACAACGACCGGCGCCCGAAAGCGAGCGGCCGGCAAGGCCTGACCTGCGCACAGGGCCCGCCGTGCATCTACCGCGTGCTGCCTGGAGCAGCACGCGGCAGAGCGCAGGCGCAGCGCTTACCGCGGCGCTGGCACGGTGGACGGCTTCGATGGCGTGACCGTTCTAGGTGCTACCGGTTTCACCGGCAGCGGCATCGACTGCAGCCGGCGGATCGAGCCGATCGGCACGGCTTCGGCACGCCGTTGTTCCGGCCACCACAGGAACACGAACGCACTGCTGGAACCCAGCAGTTTCGCAGTGCCGGGCAGCGCGACCGCGTCACCCCCGAGCACGACCTGCACCGACGTACCGCCCCTGCCATCGCGGATCTTCTCGGCCGAGCTGAGGGCATACAGCGCCGCGCCGAATGCCATGAAGCAGACCACCGCAATGCACATGCCGGTCAGCGGGCGCAGCCCGGAGAATTCCCAGTTCATCCACGGCGACTCCGAGAACAGCATCCGCCATCCCCAGTGCCTCGCGCGCAGGCGTGCCACCTTGGCAGGATTGCGCCGCCGCAGCGTCTCCGGCCAGCCCAGCACCACGGCAAGCAGGGCCCCCAGCAACAGGATCAACAGGTAGGCCGGATCGCGCAGCCCGGCGACCAGGAAGTCACTGACCTGCAGGTAGTCCAGGATCGACAGCCGGAATTTGAAGTAGAAAAAGTAGCTCGACCACAGCCCCAGCACGGAGAGGAACACATATCCCGCGCTCACCATCAGCGCCGGCTCCTGCCGCAGCAGGCGCCAGATCACGGCCACCATCGAATCTTCGTTGCCATGCGTGATCGGCAGCAACGACCAATCGGTCGGCGTCTGCTCCGCCGGGACATCCCCGTGACTGCTGCCCTCGTCCCTGTTGCCCATGCGCCCCTCCCCCGTTCGGCAGAGCATCGCGCACTTTGGCGATGGACGGAAGCGGGCCCGCCCCGGATGGCACCCGGTCGCCGCGGCCGCCATGCCGGATCGCCTCACTGCACGCTGAAACTGGCCACCGTGGCGTGCTCGCTCCCTTCGATGCGCAGGTCGATGGCGAAGCGGGCGCACAATCGCTGCACGATCGCCAGGCCGAGCCCGAACCCGGCACTGCCCTCGCCCCTGGTGAACGGCCGCATGATCGCCTCGGCATCGCCCGCCAGGGCGGTGTTGCGGATCCGAAGCCGCCCGCTCGCCACCTCGATGTGCACCTCACCCGAACGGGTATGCGCGAATGCATTGCCGACCAGATTGGCCAGCAGCATGTGCAGCACCGGCCCGGGCACCGGCAGGCGCACGTCGGCCGGCACGTCGACCCGCACTTCCACCGGCTTGCCCTCCAGCAGCGCGGCCTGCTCGATCACCACCTGTTCCAGTACCGGCAGCACCGCCAGTGGTGTCGCGTCCTGTTCCACGTTCTCTTCGCGGGCCAGCGTGAGCAGGGTGATGACGGTCTGTTCGAGCTGCCGCGCCGAGTGCTGCACATGCTCAAGCTGCTGCCGCCCACGCTCGGACAGGCCCGGTTCGCTGGCCAGCTGTTCGGTAGCGCTGCGGATCACTGCCAATGGCGTGCGCAGCTCATGGCTGGCATCACGGGTGAAGGCATGCTCGCGCGCAATGAAGGCACGCACGCGCCCGCTCAGATTGTCCAGGCCGCGGGCGAGCACGCCGACCTCGTCATCGGGGAAGCCCCCGGCGAACCCCACCGGCAGCCTGTCCGGCACCATCTCATCGACCAGCGCTGCCAGCTTCGACAAGGGCCGCGTGGTACGTCGAGCCAGCCATGCGCCGGCCAGGATGGCGACCACCACCACGGCCAGTCCGGACCAGGCCAGCAGCGCCAGGATCTGGCTGCGCATCGGCCGCACCACCAGCTGCTGGCTGACCTCGGCGACCAGCCACCCTGGCGTGGCGGCTCCTTCCGGCTGCACCGGCCGCAGGTGATAGTGCCGCCCCTGCGTACCGGCGATCTCGCGGCGCCAGGGCTCGGCATCGAAGGTGGCCTTGAGATCGGACGGGAACGTGGCAGGGCTGTCGTGGATCGTCGTGAACGCATTGCGCGGCGGCGACCACGTCCCACGGGTGGCCCGCTGATCCAGCTGCTGCTGCGCTTCCTGCTCAAGCATCGCATCGAAGAAGCGATCCTCCACGCTGTACACGAATACCGCCACGTACAGGCCGAACAGGCCGGCCACCACCAATGCGAACACCGCGAAAGCCAGCATCAACCGGTTGCGCAGGCAATGCACCCGTGCCGTCATGCGTCGGCCTCCAGCTTGAAGCCGACATCGTGCACGGTCTTGAGCATCGGCCGCTCGAACGGTTTGTCCAACGCCTGGCGCAGCAGGTACAGATGCGAGCGCAGCGGATCCGACGGCGGCGCCTCATCGCCCCAGAGACGGCGGATCAACTCGCTGCGGGTCACCGTGCGCGGCCAGGCTTCGGCGAGCAGCACCAGCAGCCGATAAGCGGTCTGCGGCAACTCGATCGCCTGCTCACCGCGGCACACGGCGCCGCTACGGCGGTCGATGCCGAGCGATCCGATACGCAGCATGTGCCCGCCGCGTCGGCCGTGTCGGTGCGCCAGGGCCAGGCATCGCGCCAGCAGTTCCTCACCTGCGAACGGTTTGACCAGGTAGTCATCGGCACCGGCCTGGAAGCCGACCAGCTTGTCGGCCAGCGTGTCGCGCGCGGTCAGCATCAGGATCGGGATGTGGCGGTCGGCCTGTTCACGCAGATGGCTGCACACGCGCAGGCCATCCATGCCCGGGAGGGTGAGGTCCAGCACCAGCACCTCCGGCGGCTCTTCCAGCGCCATCTGCAGGCCGCTGCGGCCATCGGCGGCGAAGGCCACGCGATGGCCGCGGGCCTCCAGCAGCGTGGCCATGCCGGCGCGCAGCGCCGGGTTGTCCTCGATCACCAGGATGTGCAGGCCGTCGTCCATGGTGTCAGCCTTCGATCGTGTCCTTGAGCTGCTTAGCTTCGGCCATGTCCGGGTGGGTTTCCAGCAGTTTGCCGAGCACCGTGCGCGCCTGTGCCACCTCGCCCAGCCGCCAATGCGCCTGGGCGATGCCCAGCGGCAGCTGCGGTTCGCTCATGTACGGCGCGGCCAGCTGCATGATCGCCAGCGCGTCACGTACGGCAGCATCGTCCTGCGCGGCCTGCAGCTGGTAGTAGCCGAGCACGCCGATCAGTTGGTCGTGATAGCCCGTACGGTTGCTGGCCAGCTCGTGCTTGACCGCCTCCCCCTCACCGGCCAGCAGGCGCTGCACCAGCGCCATGCTGGCCTCATCGCGCCAGGGCGTGCGCGTGACCGGGGTGCGACCGGTGGCGCGCACGATCGCCTCGGCGACGGCCGGTGTCGAATACGGGTTCTGCCCGGTGATCAGGCGACCGTCCACCACCAGTCTGGGCATCATCAGCGGCGCCTGTTCCCAGCGCGCGCCGCGCTCGCGCAGCGCCGTTTCCAGCAGGAACGGGAATTCCTTCGCCCAGCGCTTGCCGAACACGCCCTCCTCTGCATTGGTGAAGCCGGTCACGCGCCGCCCGGCCACCAGCAGCGATCCGTCCGCCAGCCGCACGTCCACCAGCGCAGCCGGGCCGTGACAGACCGCCGCGACCACCGCGCCGCGATCGTGCATCGCGCCCAGCAGACCGCGCAGTGCGGCATCGGCGGGCAGATCGAACATCGCCCCCTTGCCCCCGACCACGTAGACGGCCGCATAGTCGGCCGCCCGGAGGGTGGCGGTGGCGCGGGTATCGGCCAGCAACGCGGCCGCGGCCGGATCGGCGAGGACGCGTGCATTGAAGGGCTCCTTGGCATCGAACTTGTCGGCCTCCACCGGCCCGCCGCGTGGGCTGGCCACCTGCACGGCCAGGCCGTTGTCGCGGAAGATCAGGTAAGCCTGGGCGAATTCGTCCATCTCGAACCCGGGGCGGGTCTTGCCCTGGTCACGGCCCTCGCCGCTGACCACGATGAGCACCGTATCGCCCGCCGAAGAAGGGCGGGCATGGAGCAAGGGAACGGCCAGCAACAAGGCCAGCACGGCACCGGTATGGCGCAACAGGGACAGCATCATGGGCGGCACTCCTTGGGAAAGTGACGTCAGCCTGCAGGCCGGATGTGAATCAGAGTTCAAGCCCGCGTGGACGTGCACGCAGCTGAACAACCGGGCCGCCGAGCGCCGTGTCGATGGCTCCATCGGCCCGAAGATGCGAAAATCCCTCCCCCTCCAGGGCAGGCCCCGCGCCAGCCGATTCCCGAGATACCGTGAAGACCCCCCAAGGCTTGCAGGCGCTGATCGACGACGGCGTGATCGATGAAGTGCTCCGCCCGCTCAAGAGCGGCAAGGAAGCAGCGGTATACGTGGTCCGCAGCGGCGACGATGTGCGCTGCGCGAAGGTCTACAAAGACATGGCGCAGCGCAGCTTCCAGCAGCGCGTGCAGTACCAGGAAGGCCGCAAGGTCCGTGGCAGCCGCGAAGCGCGCGCCGTGGGCAAGGCCAGCAATTACGGCCGCAAGCAGCAGGAAGCGGCCTGGAAGAACACCGAAGTGGAGGCGCTGTACCAGCTGCGCGATGCCGGCGTGCGCGTACCCGAGCCGTACGGCTACTTCCACGGCGTGCTGGTGATGGAGCTGGTGACCGATGCCGAGGGGTATTCCGCCGCGCGCCTGGGCGAGGTCGAACTCAGTCCGGAACAGGCCCGCGAGTTCCACCAGATCCTGGTCCGCCAGGTCGTGCGGATGCTGTGCTGCGGCCTGATCCACGGCGATCTGTCGCCGTACAACGTGCTGGTCGGCCCGGAAGGCCCGGTGGTGATCGATTTCCCCCAGGTGGTCAGTGCGGCGGGCAACAATGCCGCGCGCACGATGCTGCTGCGCGACGTCAACAACCTCACCGCGTACCTGGGCCGCTGGGCGCCGGAGCTGCTGGAGACCTGGTACGGCGAGGAGATGTGGGCGCTGTTCGAGGCCGGCGATCTGCTCCCGGACAGCGTGCTGACGGGCGAGTTCGAACAGGATGAAAGCAGCATCGATCTGGATGGCGTGCGCCATGCGATCAACGATGCGCGCGAAGAAGCGCTGATCCGCCAGCAGGGTCGCGAAGCAGCGGAAGAGAACGAGGACTGAGCCGGGCGCGCCGCTGCGCCGGGCGGCTGGATCGGCATGAAAAAAAGCCCCGCCGATGCGGGGCTTTTCCGTCCAACTCAGCGCGCGGGTGCCGTCACGCGGCCTGCAGTGACGCCGGGCGGCGCAGGCCTGCAGAGGGGTCCTCCAGCGTGAACACCGCCACCGATTCGGTCAGTGCGTGCGCCTGCTGCTCCAGCGCGCGGCTGGCGGCGGTGGCTTCTTCCACCAGCGCCGCGTTCTGCTGGGTCACCTGGTCCATCTGCACGACCACCTGGTTGACCTGCTCGATGCCGGCGGCCTGTTCCTTGGTCGCGGCGGCAATGTCGCTCATCAGCTGATTGGTGCGCGAGCTGGCCTGGGTCAGGCGGGCGATCGCCGCTTCGGACTGCACGGTGACGCTCAGCCCGGTCTTGACCTTGCTGCTGGACTCATCGATCAGGTCCTTGATCTCCTTGGCCGCCGTGCCGGCGCGCTGCGCCAACGTGCGTACCTCGGTGGCCACCACCGCGAAGCCGCGTCCGTTCTCACCGGCACGGGCCGCTTCGACGGCCGCGTTCAGGGCGAGGATGTTGGTCTGGAAGGCGATGCCGTCGATCACCGAGGAAATCTCGGAGATACGCGCCGAGGACTGGTCGATCTCGCTCATCACCGCGGCCATCTGCGCGATCGCCTGCTCGGTCGCCTTGACCGCCGCACCCGCCGCATGGGCTTCATGGTCGGCCTGGTTGGCCAGCTCGGCGTTCTGCCGGACCGTGGAGGTCAGCTCCTCCATCGAGGCCGCCGCTTCTTCCAGGTTGGCTGCCTGCTGCTCAGTACGGCGCGACAGGTCATTGTGGCCGGCCGCCAGTTCCTGCGCGGCATCGTTGATGCTGCCGGCCGCGCCCTGGATCTGCTGCACGATGCCGGTCAGCTGCACCGCGGTGGCGTTGGCATCGTCGCGCATCTGCGCAAAGACACCTTCGTACCGGCCGTCCATGCGCGAGGTCAGGTCGCCGGTGGAAATCGCGCGCAGTACCTGCGACAGGTCGGCGATGCTGGCCTGCGAGCTGGCCATCATCCCGTTGAGCTGGGCGACCATCGCGCGGAACTGGAACTGGAACGCCGGCTCGTCGCCGCGCACGGAGAAGTCGCCGGCACGTGCGGCCGAGGCCAGTGTCTCGATCTGCTGGTTGATCGCCATCAGGCTGGCCTTGACGGTGGCCATGGTGGTGGTCAGCACGGCCTTCTCGCCCGGGTAGCTGTCCAGATCACGGCTCAGGTCGCCGATGGCGTAGCGCTGCATCACCTCGACCATGTGGAACTCGACGGCCACGTGCGAACCGACCAATTCGTTGGTGGCCCGGATCATCCGGCCGAAATCGCCCGGGAAGGCCGTTTCGTCCATGCGATGGCTGATGGCACCGGCCTCATGCTGGCGGGCCATGTCCAACTGCGCGGTGATCGCGCCCTGGACGCCCTGGCGGACCGTGGCCATGGCGTTGCCGAGCTGGGTGATCTCATCGCGACCGCCCAGATGGACGTCATGGGCCAGATCACCCTTGGCCATCCGGGTGGCCAGGCCGACGGCGCGGGCCAGCGGACCGGTCAGGCTGCGGCCGATCAGCACGGAGGCGGCGATGCCGACCACCAGCGCGATCGCGCCCAGCACCAGCAGCTGCAGCAGGGTCCGCTCGCCCAGCCGGATCGCTTCGGCAGCGGCCTCGCGGCTTTCCTTTTCCTCGTAGACCACGCCATCGCTGAGCGCCTGGTTCCAGCCATTGGCAGCGGCCTGCACGGCGCCCAGGGTGAGGGCCGTGGCAGCGGCAAAATCGCCCTGCTGCAGCTGTTCGCTCATCTGCTTGTTGAGCGGACGCGCCACCGCGCGGGCGGCCGCGATGGCGTCTCCGACGGCCTTGTCTTCCGGCTGTGCGGGCAAGGCCTGGTAGCCGGCCCAGCTGGCTTCATAGCGCGCGACCAGCGCGGCGATGCGCGCCTCATCCTCGGCCAGACCGTCGCCCTGGCGGATCAGCATCTCCCGGCGCACGACCATCATCTGGTTGTTGGCATCGAGCATGTCCGAGAGCAGCCGCACCTTGGCCACGTTGACCTCGACCACCTGCTGCATCGCGCGCTTCTGTACCGCACTCCCGGTGGCGCCGGTGGCGACGACGGCCGCGACCAGCAGCAACAACAGGCCAAAGCCCATGCCTAGACGCCAGACAACGCTGACGTTCCGCAAAAATTCCATGAGACATCCGAAAAACGTGGGGGGGTGGGCTGGTATCGGCGCCAGACGCAGCGCCTTGACCGACGGCCGTGAGCCCGCTGTGAATGGATTCACATAACCCCGGCGTTGCCCCCGCATCGCCGCTCAGCCCTCCGTCAGGCTTTTCACGGCAAGTGCGCACGCCCGGCAGGCATGGTGGAAACACGTTCCCGCTGGAGTTGCCGATGTCCCTTCGCCTGCACCGTTTCGCCCGCCTCACCGCGCTCTCCCTCGCCCTGGGGGCCTCCTCCGGTTGGGCGGTCGCACAGACGGCACCCGCGCCCGCCGCGATCCCGGACGCCGACGCGACGCCGCTGGCGACCGGGCCACGCTCGGATCTGCATGCGCAGGTGCTGCTGGACCGCGCGCACTTCTCCCCCGGCCAGATCGATGGGGAGCGCGGCTCCAACCAGAAGCGCGCCGTGTCCGGCTTCCAGGCCGCACGCGGGCTGAAGGTCAGCGGCGAACTGGACGATGCCACCTGGCAGGCGCTGCAGCCGGATGCCGCCCCGCCGCTGGTGCGCTACACGCTCACCGCGGAAGACGTGGCCGGTCCGTTCCAGCCGGTGCCCAAGGGTCCGGCCGCGCAGGCCAAGCTGAAAACCCTGGGCTTCGGTTCGATCGAAGAAGCGCTGGGCGAGCGCTTCCACGCCTCCCCCGAGCTGTTGAAGACGCTCAATCCGGGCGTGGACCTGGGCAAGGCCGGCAGCGTGATCCAGGTGCCGAACATCGCGGCCGCCCCGCTGCCGAAGGCCAGCAAGCTGGTGATCGACAAATCCGACTCCACGCTGCGGCTGTTCGATGCGGACGGCAAGGTCTACGCGCAGTTTCCGGTGTCCTCGGGCAGCAAGCATGACCCGCTGCCGATCGGGAAATGGAAGATCCTGGGCATCTCCCGCGATCCCACCTTCCACTACAACCCCAAGCTGTTCTGGGATGCCAAGGCGGGCGACAGCAAGGCGGTCCTGCCGCCGGGCCCGAACAATCCGGTCGGCGTGGTCTGGATCGACATCTCCAAGCCCCACTACGGCCTGCACGGCACGCCCGAACCCGGCCATGTCGGCAAGACCGAATCGCACGGCTGTGTGCGCATGACCAACTGGGATGCGCTGCAGGTCGCCGCTGCGGTCGATACCTCGGTGCCGGTCGTGATGCAGGAGTAAGCCATGAAGACCTTTCGACTGCTGGCAGTAGGACTGGTGATCGGCGTGGTCGGCTACTGGCTGCTGGGGCCCGGCCCCTCCGCCCGGCTCGGCGCCGCCGAACCGGCCAAGGTGGGATCGGCCACCAGTTCGGCCCGCGCAGCGCTTGATGCCCCGCCGCCGACGACGCCGGCCACGAACCCGGTGCCTGCCGACACGTCAGCCACACCGCCCGCGCCGGACGCGGGCGGTTCGACACCCGCACCGACAAGCGGCGCGGCGGGCGCGCTGCTGCTGCCCGTGCAGGGCATCGGGGCCGATCAGCTGCAGGACACCTTCACCGATGCGCGCAGCGAAGGCCGCGTGCATGATGCGATCGACATCCTGGCGCCGAACGGGACGCCGGTGCTGGCCGTCGCGGACGGGACGGTGGAGAAACTGTTCGACAGTGTGCGCGGCGGACTGACGGTGTACCAGTTCGAGCCAAGCGGTCGCTACTGCTACTACTACGCGCATCTGGACCGCTACGCCGATGGGCTGGCCGAGAAGAAGACGATCAAGCGCGGTGAGGTGATCGGCTATGTCGGCAGCACCGGCAACGCCAGTCCCGAGGCGCCCCACCTGCATTTCGAGATCCATGTACTGGGTCCGGAAAAGCAGTGGTGGAAAGGCGAATCGATCAATCCTTATCCGGTGTTGAAGGGGCAGCAGGCCCTTTGATCAACGCGTACCGGGGGGGGCGTCCCGGATCGCCCGCGCCAGTTGCCAGGCGCGACCGCGCAGTGCATCCAGGCGCTCATTGAGTTCACCCGCGTCTGCGCGCCACTGGAAGTGGCCGTTGCTGTAATCCAGGCCCAACGCAACATCATTGAACGACCCCATGCCGCCATAGGCGCGCAGCACGCTCTCCGGCGCGCCTGGATCGCCCTGCTCAAGCTGGGTGATGACCCGCTGCATCCAGTCGGCCCAGTGGGTTTCCCCGTCGCTGCGCAGCAACGCTTCAAGCTCGGACACCACCGCATGCAACGCGCGGTCCGCGCTGCTCATGCCGGTGGCCACGTGATCTTCAGACACCCTGTCGCCCCTGCTGATTGGTGAGGCTGCACAGCATGCCATGGGCCCGCGCTGGCGGACGTGGTCACGCCGGTCCGATGGGCACGGGCAACCAGTAAAACTACTGTCGCGAATGCGGGAAATTGCCGTTGCCCCGGGCATCGACGCGGCGGACACTGCGTGCTGAAGGCATGCCCCCCTCCCCCTGCGGTCTTGGAGACAGCTGTGATGATGCTCGCGCACCGCGTTGCCCTGCTCCTTCTCTGCGGCGCTGTCGCCGCAAGCGCCGCCGCGGCGCAGGACCTGCCTGCCACCGCGCCGGATCGTTTCGCGATGCTGGACCGCAATGGCGACGGCAAGGTCAGTCGCGATGAGTACGACGGAGATGCTTTTTTCCGCCTGGTCGATGCGGATCACAATTACCGGGTGAGCGTGGATGAAGTGCAGGCGGTGCTCGGCCCACAACGCGATGGCGAGTTCTCGGCGGCGGAATGGGTACGCATCGCCGACCTCAACGGCGATGGCGAATTGAGTGCCGAGGAGATGCGTCGCTCCTCGCAGATGCGCTTCCAGAGCCTGGATGCCAACCACGATGAGAACCTTGAACTGTCGGAACTGCAGATGGGCGTCGGCCGGCGCTGAAGGGGGCGAGGCAACGAAAAAGCCCCGCTTGCGCGGGGCTTCGTTTCACACCTTGCACCTTACACAGTCACGCAATGCCGGGCATGGCCCGGCACTACGCGCCTGATCAGGCGAACGGATCCTGCAGGACCATGGTGTGGTCGCGGTCCGGGCCGGTCGAGACGATGCTCACCGGGCAGCCGGCCAGCTCTTCCAGCGCGCGCAGGTAAGCGCGGGCGGCCGGCGGCAGGTCATCCCAGTTGGTGATGCCGTGGGTGTTCTCGGTCCAGCCCGGGAACTCCAGGTACACCGGCGTGCATTCTTCCCAGCCCTGCGCGTCCAGCGGGGCGTATTCGGTACGCTTGCCGCGGTATTCGTACGCGATGCAGACCTTGAGCTTTTCCATGCCGTCGAGCACGTCCAGCTTGGTGATGCACAGGCCGCTGATGCCGTTGATGGCCACCGCGCGCTTGAGCGCGACGATGTCCATCCAGCCGCAACGACGCGGGCGGCCGGTCGAGGCGCCGTACTCGGCACCGCGGTCGCGGATGCCCTGGCCGACTTCATCGTCCAGCTCGGTCGGGAACGGGCCACCGCCGACGCGGGTCGCGTAGGCCTTGGCGATACCCAGCACGTAGTCGATCGCATCGGCGCCGACGCCGGCACCGGCCAATGCGCCACCGACGGTGGTGTTGGAGCTGGTGACGTACGGGTAGGTGCCGTGGTCGATGTCCAGCAGGGCGCCCTGGGCGCCTTCGAACAGCACGCGCTTACCCTGCTTGCGCAGGTCATGCAGGATGCCGGCAACGTCGGACTTCATCGGCTCGACGTATTCGCCGAAGGCCAGTGCTTCGTCGTAGGTCTTCTGGAAATCGACCGCGTCGGTCTTGAGGTAATTGGTCAGCACGAAGTTGTGGTAATCCAGCGCGGTGCGCAGGAGTTCTTCCAGCTGGGCCGGGTAATGCAGGTCGGCGATGCGGATGCCGCGACGTGCCACCTTGTCTTCATACGCCGGGCCGATGCCACGGCCGGTGGTGCCGATCGCCTTGCCGCCGGCGGCGCGTTCGCGCGCCTGGTCCAGGGCGATGTGGTACGGCATGATCAGCGGCGCGGCCGGGGAGATCTTCAGGCGCGAACGCACTTCCACGCCGGAGGTTTCCAGCTCGGCGATTTCCTTCTGCAGCGCGGCCGGCGAGATCACCACGCCGTTGCCGATCAGGCACAGCGCGTCTGCACGCAGGATGCCGGATGGAATCAGGTGCAGCACGGTCTTCTTGCCATTGATGACCAGCGTGTGGCCGGCATTGTGGCCGCCCTGGAAGCGCACGACAGCGCCGATTTCCTCGGTGAGCAGATCGACGATCTTGCCCTTGCCTTCATCGCCCCACTGGGCACCCAACACGACAACTGACTGACCCATGACGGGTAACTCCTGGTTTTTGTGCGGCCATCGGGGCCGCGGGTTTGGGACCATGCCGGGGTCGCCGCGCAGCGCGGGGTGGCGGGCTCCAGCGGGGAGCGCGCCGACGCTGGGGTACCCAGACACGGAAAAAGCCGGACGAGTGACTCTGAAACAGAGTGCCCGTCCGGCTTTTGTGCATTATCCGGGTTTCCGGTGGCCGCTGCCACCCCGGGGGCCGGTGGACTTCACCGGCCGGTCAGGACCGCCGCGGCAGGTGCCGGCCACTGGCCGGCTCGCGGGATGGCATGGAGCCGGCCAGCGGCCGGCACTACCAACCAGCGCATGGCGGTAACCCGCTCAGTGCTTGAGCCACCACAGGGTGGTCAGCCCGGCCAGCAGGATCACTCCGCCCCAGGTGCGCAGGGCGCTGCTGCGCAGCATCAGCAGCTGCTCGGCCATCCGCTTCCAGGCCAACGGGGCGGCGAACAGGAACAGGCCTTCGAGCACGGCGACCAGGCACAGGGCCGAGAACAGATCTTTCATGACATCTCCACAAACAAAACGGGGACCCGGTCTGCACCGGGTCCCCGTGGATGACTACCGCCTGCGGCCTCAGCGATCGCTCTTGAGGTACTGCAGGAACGGGTCGTTCTTGTCGAGCACGATCACGCCGTTGCCGTCGGTCATGGAGCCGCGGTAGGCCTCCAGGCTGCGGTAGAAGGCGTAGAACGACGGGTCGGCCGAGCCGGCCTTGCCGTAGATGCGGGCGGCATCGGCATCGCCGGCACCGCGCAGCTGCTGGGCGTCGCGCTCGGCTTCGGCCACGATCACGGTGCTCTCGCGGTCGGCCTGGGCACGGATGGTCAGCGACTGCTCTTCACCCTCGGCGCGCAGCTTGGCCGCTTCCTGCTTACGCTGGGCGCGCATGCGCTCGTACACATCGTTGATCACCTGGCTGTCGGTCGGCAGGTCGATCTGCTTGATGCGCAGGTCGATGATCTGCATGCCCAGCGCCTTGACCGACTCGTTGATGCCGGTCAGCTGGTTGGCGATCAGTTCGCTGCGATCCCCCGACACCAGCTGCTGCAACGAACGCGAGTTGATCTGGTTGCGCAGGGAGTCGGTGATGATCGGGGCCAGACGGGCATTGGCCACGCGGGCATCGCCGCCGGTCGCACGGAAGTACGCGCGCACGTCGGAGATGTAACCGATGGCGAAGAAGTCGACGCTGACGTCCTTCTGCTCGGCAGTGAAGTAACGCGCCGGGGCGGTATCGAGCACCTGGAAGCGACGATCGAACACGCGCACCGTTTCCACCAGCGGCACCTTGAAGTGCAGGCCCGGCTTGATGTCCGCACGGACCACCTTGCCCAGGTTCAGCACCATCGCAGTCTGGTCCTCACGGACCACGTAGACCGAACCCAGCAGGCCGAGCAGGACCGCTACGGCCAGACCAATCCACAGTGAACTTCTCATCGGCTGCCCTCCTCACGACCGGTCGGGCGCGTCGTCGGACGCTCCGCATTGCGAACGCCATCCACGGCCGTGCTGGCAGGCAGCGACGGCAGCATGACTTCCGGGGTCACCGCCGGAGCGGCATTGGTGCTGGTGCGGTTGTCGCCCGGCATCGGCACGTAGATCAGCTGGCGGCCATCGCCACCGATGATCTTGCGGTTCTCCGAGAGCACCTTCTGCACCGTTTCCAGCCACAGGCGCTTGCGCGTCACTTCCGGGGCGTCCTTGTACTGGACCTGCAGCAGGCTGAAGCGCGAGGCATCACCCTCGGCCTTGGCGACCACGGCCTGCTTGTAGCCTTCGGCGGTGGTCCGGGCCCGCGAGGCCTGGCCGCGCGCTTCCGGAACCACCTTGGCCGCGTAGGCCTGGGCTTCGTTGATCAGACGTTCCTTGACCTGCTGGGCACCGTTGACCTCGTCGAAGGCCGGCTTGACCTCCTCGGGCGGGCGGGCATCGGGCAGGGTCAGGCCGGTCACCGACAGACCGGTGCGGTAGCTGCCGAGCGAGGCCTGCAGGCGCTCTTCGGCGGCCACGGCCAGCGGGCCACGGTTGTTCAGCACGTTGTTGAGGTCGGCACGACCGACCTGCTCACGCACGGCGCTCTGCGCGGTCTGTTCCAGCACCTGGTCGGCATCGACCGAGCCGAACAGGTACAGGCGCGGATCGTCGATGCGGTACTGGACGTTGAGCGAGACGTTGACGATGTTCTCGTCGCGGGTCAGGACCGGCACCTGGCTGCTGAACGTCTTGATCTCGGTGGCATTGACCTTGGTGACCGATTCCAGCGGCCACGGCAGCTTGAAGTTCGGGCCAGGCTGCAGGATGCGATGGAACTGACCGAAGCGCAGCACGACGCCGCGTTGCTGTTCGCCGATCAGCTGGAAGCTGGAGAACAGCAACAGCAACACCGCCGCCACTGCAACCCACCGCAGGATGCCGCCATCGAACAGGTCTTTCAGCGGACCGGGCAAACCGCCCCAACCGCCGCCATTGCCGCCACCGCGAGGACCGAACGGCCCACGTCGATTCTCGTCGGGGCCTTGTCCGCCCTTGTTGCCGCCGGGTGTATTCCAGGCCATGCACGCTCCATCAAGGTAAGGTTGCCTGCGGGCCATTCCCGCACCGTCAACCGTTAAAACGTTAAATCGCTGTCGATTCTACTAGATGGGGCAGATCGACAGGATTGGAAGGGGTCACCCATCTCGGGGAACGATTCATAACCGCATCCGCGAAGGTCCGTGAGGGTCCCCGCGCGCCGGAGCAGCGGGTAAGGTGGTGTTTTCCCCCGTCAGGCATCTTCATGGCAATTCCCGACCGGTTCAACGCTTTCCGCATCCACCAGGACGATACCGGCTACCACGCCGGGCTGGAACCGATCGGCCTGGACCAGCTCAACCCTGGCGAGGTGGTCCTGCGCGCGCACTGGTCCTCGGTCAACTATAAAGATGCGTTGGCCGGTACCGGCAAGGGCAGGATCCTGCGGCGCTTCCCACTCGTCGGCGGCATCGACGTGGCCGGCACGGTGGTCGCTTCGACCGACCCGGCCTACCGCGAAGGCGATGCGGTGCTCGCCACCGGGTGCGGGCTGAGCGAGACCCGCGATGGCGGGTACAGCCCGTATGTGCGCCTGGCCGCCAGCGCGGTGATCCCGCAGCCCGCCGGGCTGACCCCACGCGAGGCGATGATCCTGGGTACGGCCGGCTTCACCGCTGCACTGGCCCTGGTGCGGATGCTGGACAACCGGCAGACCCCCGCCCACGGGCCGCTGGCCGTAACCGGGGCCACCGGCGGGGTCGGCTCGCTGGCAGTGGATATCTTCACCCGGGCCGGTTTCGAGGTGCACGCGATCAGCGGCAAGGCCGACCAGGCCGGCTATCTGCGGAACCTGGGAGCCCGCGAGGTTCTGCCGCGTGATGTGCTGGCGACCTCCCGCCCGATGGAATCGGCCCGCTTCGGCGGTGGCCTGGACAATGCCGGCGGCGCGATGCTGACCAGCCTGCTGGCCCAGACCGTGCCCTACGGTTCGGTGGTCAGTGCCGGCCTGGCCGCCAGCCCTGCGCTGGAGATGACGGTGATGCCCTTCATCATCCGCGGCGTGTCGTTGCTGGGGGTCTCCTCCTCCAGCGCACCGCGTGATCTGCGCGAAGCGGTCTGGGACAAGCTGGGCGGCGCGTGGAAGCCGGCGCATCTGGAGACGATCTGTACCGGCGAAGTGGGGCTGGATGGCCTGCCCGCGGCGTTCGACAGCCTGCTCGCGGGCGGCAACCACGGCCGCACGGTGGTACGAATCGACTGAGCGTGGCAGCCGGGCGACAGACGGCACGCCCGGCGCTTCACGACGGTGCGAGGCCCGCACTACACTGCGGGCATCACACGGGGAACACCATGGCACGCATTCTGATCGTCGACGATTCACCGTCGCAGCTGCTGGGGATACAGCGGATCGTCGAAAAACTCGGGCACCAGATCCTGACCGCCACCGATGGCGCCGCCGGGGTGGAAACGGCCAAGGCCGAGCTGCCCGATCTGGTGCTGATGGACGTGGTCATGCCCAACCTCAATGGCTTCCAGGCAACCCGCACGCTGGCACGCGACGCGGCGACCAAGCACATTCCGGTGATCCTGGTGACCACCAAGGACCAGGACACCGACCGCATGTGGGGCATGCGCCAGGGCGCCAAGGCCTATATCACCAAGCCGTTTTCAGAAGACGAACTGTCCGAGGTGCTGGAGCGCGTTTTCAGCCACCAGGAACCGCCGACGGCGTGAGCCGATGGCACGGTGAGCCGACCAACGGTCGGCTGCTACCGCGAAGGCAATCGCGGCCGGCCCGGTAGACACCGCCCGTTGGTCAGTGCGCAACGATGACCCGGACGCCGCGCACCGCCTGCATCACACCTTCTCGCCGAATGCCTTGGCCAGCGCCTTGTAGGCCTTCTTCTGCGCCTCATCGGTGGGCGCCGGCGCGATGATCTCCAGCTCCACGATCTGATCGCCATCCGGATTGCCCGGCAGCCCGCGGCCACGCAGGCGCAGCTTGCGGCCAGCATCGGACTCGGCCGGCACCTTCAGTTCCACCGCACCGCCCAGGGTCGGCACGCTGATGCTGGTACCCAGTGCGGCCTGCCACGGGGTCACCTGCAGGGTGTACAGAATGTTGCGGCCATCCACCTCGAACTGCGGGTGTTCGGCGTATTCCACTTCCAGCAGCAGGTTGCCGCCACCGGTACCCTGCCCGGTCAGCCGGATCACCTGGCCCGGACGGATGCCCTTGGGCACGCGCACATCCAGCTGCTTGCCGCCCACGTTGATGCGCAGGCTGTCGCCCTGATAGGCCGCTTCCAGCGGCACCGACAGCTTGGCGCGGGTATCGCGGGTCGGCTGCGGGCCCTGGCTGGCACCGCCGAAGCCACTGGCGCGGCCACCGCCACCGCCGCGCTGGCGCGCGAACAGGCTCTCGAAGAAATCGCTGAAGCCGCCGCCACCGGCGCCGCCCCCGAACACCTCTTCGAAGTCATAGCCCTGGCCACCGCCGTAGTTCGGCGGGGTATGGAACTCCTCGCCGGGCCGGTAGCCCTGCGCCTTGAGCTGGTCATAGGCCGCGCGCTTCTGCGGATCGCGCAGCGCCTCGTAAGCCTCGTTGACCGCCTTGAATTTGTCCTCGGCCCCGGCTTCCTTGCTCACATCCGGGTGGTACTTGCGCGCCAACCGGCGGTAAGCGGTCTTGATCTCAGCATCGCCCGCGGTGGGTTCCACCCCGAGCGTGGCGTAGTAATCCTTGAATTCCATCCAAACACCTCGACTAAGTTCGGCCACCCGCGTGGGCGGGCGCCGTCCGCGCAATTCTAGCCGCTGCGGACCGGCCCACCGTGACGCCGGGCGCGAATGATCCTGCGCAATGCGGCCGACCTCCCGGACGGCTACGCTGCCCCCGTGGCCTGCCTTTCCCGCTACAGATGGGTCTGCACGGCTGCTTTTCAACGTGTTGACATGGCCATCCCATGCCCCTCACTACCCTGCCTGTGTCCAAGGAGTCCGCATGACCATCCACGTTGGCGACCGCATTCCCGAAGTCACCCTCAAGCGCATCCGCGAGGGCATGGAGACCATCGATACCCATGCCCTGTTCGATTCGCGCAAAGCGGTGCTGTTCGGCGTGCCCGGCGCATTCACCCCGACCTGCTCGGCCCGGCACCTGCCCGGCTACATCGAGCAGTTCCCCGAATTCCGCCACCGCGGGATCGAGGTGTTCTGCATGGCGGTCAACGATCCGTTCGTTATGAAGGCCTGGGGCGAGAGCCAGCAGGTGCCCGACGGCCTGCAGCTGCTGTCTGACGGCAATGGGGAGTTCACCCGTGCGCTCGGCCTGGAAATGGATGCCAGCAGCTCGGGCATGGGCATCCGCTCGCGCCGCTTCGCGCTGTACGTCGAAGACGGTGTCGTGCGCGAGACCTTCATCGAGGAACCCGGAAAATTCGACGTGTCTTCGGCGCAGTACGTGCTGGAGCATCTCCCCCGCTAGACCCACGCAACAGAGGAACCCGGCCAGCCATGTCAAAGCCAGCCAAGAACACCCCCAACACCGCCCCGGACAACGCCCGCCCGCCGGGCATCAGCGACACCGCCACCCTGCGGGCCAAGGCCCGCAAGGACATCGAAGACGGCGCCATCACCGACAGTTACAGCGCCGACCGCGACGCGGTGATCAAGCTGCTCAACGATGCGCTCGCCACCGAGTACGTGTGCGTGCTGCGCTACTACCGCCATTACTTCATGGCCAAGGGCATGCTCGCCGATTCGATCAAGGCCGAGTTCCTGGAACACGCACAGCAGGAACAGGCGCACGCCGGCAAGCTGGCCGAACGCATCGTGCAGCTTGGCGGCGAGCCCGATCTCAACCCGGATACGCTCACTGCGCGCTCGCATGCCGAGTACAAGGAAGGCAGCGACCTGCGCGACATGGTCCGCGAGAACCTGATTGCCGAGCGCATTGCGATCGACAGCTACCGCGAGATGATCAACTTCGTGGGCGACAAGGACACCACGACCAAGCGCATCCTCGAAGAGATCCTGGCGCAGGAAGAAGAACACGCCGACGAATTCGCCGACCTGCTGGACGGCTGGATCGGGGAGTAATGTTGGACGGCAGTGCCGGCCCGTGGCCGGCACTGCCAGACCCTGCGCACCGCATGATCAGCGCAGGATCCGGAACCGCACCTGCGTCCACGCGCCATCGGCGGCCAATGCCGTCAATGTGTGCTCGCCCACTTCATCGAAATCACGCTGGAACAGTCGCGCCCCTTCGGTGCGGGCAATCCAGCGGTCATCCAGCAGCCAATCCACTGTTGTTTCGTTGCCCAGTGCACGCAGTTGCAGGCGCACGCCGCGCTCGGCATTCGGGGCGCGTGCGAGGGTGGCGCGGTCGTTGAGCCCCTCGATATGCAGCGTCCCGCCGCTCTCGCGGCCGTCGGCGCTGCAATCGGGTGACAGTGCCGGCAGCTGTGAGGCCTGACGCTGCGCCTGCGGCAGCCACGGCGACAACAGCGCCGGCCAGCGTGCGATCTCACGCGGCTCCGCCGCATGCGGCCGGCTGCACTCCGGCGACAGCCGCAGCCCCGTGCGAGCATCCACCTGGAACCGCTGCAGACCCGGCTGCCACAGCCGCGCCTCGCGTTCGGCGAAGGTCGGTGGCACGACCCCGTCCAGCACGAAGGCCGGCATCCGGCGTTGGCACAGCGGTGGCGCCGTCTGTTCGGCCAAGCCGCCGGTCGGCCAGCAGATATCGGCCTGCGCCACGCTCGCCGGCATCGGCGCTACACTGGCATCGCCGGCTTGGCGCGGCAGGCTGTCGATCACTTCGAACATCAGCGGCAGGGCCGTCACCGCGCCGTACTGCCCGGGCAGCGGCGTGCCGTCCGGACGCCCTACCCAGACGCCCACCGTGTAATGCCGCGTGGTGCCGATCGCCCAGGCATCGCGATAGCCGTAACTGGTGCCGGTCTTCCAGGCAACACGCGGGCGGCCGGTGACATCGAAGGTGCCGGTGCCGTAGCCCGGGCGGGGATTGGACTCGAGCATCTCGCGGGTGATCCACGCCGCGCCGGGGGACATCAGGCGCCGTTCGATCACCGCATCCTCGGCGGTGTAACGCACCCGCCCCGCGATGCCGTTGCGGTTGAACGCGGCGAAGGTGCCGACCAGATCCTCCAGCCGCGCGCCGGTGCCGCCGAGAATCAGCGAGAGATTGGGCGCACTGCCATGCGGAAAGCGCAGGTTGATGCCGGCATGCGACAGGCGTGCGGCAAAACGCGCCGAGCCGACCCGATCCAGCAGGTCCACCGCCGGCACGTTGAGCGACAACCGCAGGGCCGTGGCGGCACTGACCGGCCCGTTGAAGGCCGCATCGAAGTTGCCCGGCCGGTACCCGCCGAAGCTCTGTGGCGCATCCACCATCAGGCTTTCCGAATGGATCAGGCCATCATCCAGCGCCATGCCATACAGGAACGGTTTGAGCGTGGAACCCGGTGAGCGCCACGCCTGCACCATGTCCACATGGCCGAGCCGCTGCTTGTCGCCGAACGCTACCGAACCGACGTAGGCGCGTGCCTCCAGCGTGCGGTTGTCCACCACCAGCAACGCCGCCGAGGTGCGCTCGGGCAGCTGCGAAAAGTAGGACGACACACGCTCTTCCAGCGTGCGCTGCAGGCCGATATCCAGCGTGCTCTCGATCCGCGCCGCCCGCGACTGGGCCGAGCGCAGGCGCTGGGCGAGCAGCGCCGCATGCAGCGGGGGCTGCAGGGCGCGGGTGACCACCGGTTCGATGCGCGCATCGTCGACCTCCTCGCGTGACCACACACCGAGTGACACCATGCGTTCGAGCACCTTGTCACGCGCCCGCTGTGCCGCCTCCGGATGACGGTCCGGACGCAACCGGCTGGGCGACTGCGGCAGCACCGCCAGCAACGCGGCCTCGGCATGCGACAACTGCGAGGCCGGCTTGCCCAGATAGGCCCAGCTCGCCGCCTCCACACCTTCGATGGTGCCGCCATAGGGCGCGCGTTCCAGATACAGCGCCAGGATCTGCGCCTTGCTCAGGTGCAGTTCCAGCTGCACCGCGCGCAGCAGCTGCTTGGCTTTGCCCCACGGCGTGCGCGTATGCGGATCGAGGATCCGCGCCACCTGCATGGTCAGCGTTGAACCGCCGGAGACGATCCGCTGCGCGAACAGCCATTGCTTGCCGGCGCGCAGCAGGCCCCACGGGTTGATGCCGGGATGCCGCCAGAACCAGCGGTCTTCGTAGTTCAGCAGGGCCTGCAGATACAGCGGCGAGACGCTGTCGGCCGAGGCCGGGTAGCGCCACACCCCGTCGGCATCGGCGAAGGCGCGCAGTGGCGTGCCATCGCGCGCCACCACCAGGGTGCTGGTGTCGCGCTGCCTGGGCAGCGGTGGCGGGAACGCGAGGTCCAGCGCCAGCAGCAACGCGAGCACCGCGGCCGTGCCCCATCGCAGGTACGGCAGCACGCCGCGCAGCACCGACGCCCACCACCGCTTGGAGAAAAGAGACGTCATGTCGATTCAGCAGCAAGGCAGGCGGGCCGTCACCGGGACGGCCCGCCCTGCGATCAGGGCTGCACCACGGTCAGCGACGCCGGGAGGCTGCGCCCCACCCCGCGCAGGTCGGGACGGTACATGTCCTCCACCAGCGGCGGCGGCACGCGATACGTACCCGGCGTGACCGCACGCACCAGATAGAACACCTTGGCAGTGCTGCCACGCGAGAGTTTCAGCGCGGCCACGTAGCGGTCGTCGCGGAACTCCTCGTGCTTGATGTTGGCCGCATCGCCACGATCGTTGACGCTCAACCCGTCGACCACCACATCGGCCCACTGCTTGGCATCGCCGAGGTTGAAGTTCTCGATCTCCAGCCCGGCCGGCAGCAGATCGGTCAGCAGCGCATCGGGCATGTCCACGTTCGGGGTGACGCTGACCCGCACGATCAGGGCCTCGCCTTCCTTCAGCGGACGCGGCGTCCACGGCTTGCCATCAGTGGTGTACCAGCTGCGCTCCACGCCCAGCGTTCGGCTGTCCGGTTCCGGCGGGTTGCGCGGAATGCCGGCCACTTCCAGGCTGGCGAACATCGGCGGCTCCCCCTGCGGGGTGAAGCGCACACCCTTGGCCAGCGCGGCGTAGTCGAAGCTGCGGCCGAACATGCGCCGTGCCGGGATGCTCTCGCTCTCGCCACCCACCACCAGTTCGCCGGAGACCAGTTTCTTCTGGTTGGCCGACAACGCCTTGCCCATGCGGGCCAGCGCCACCTGCTCCTGGGTGCTCAGCCACATCCAGCCACTGTTGCGGCGGGCATCCAGCGCGCGGCCGAGATCGACCGCGCGTGCATCGTAGGCGGGCTTGGACAACTTGCGCTCGTGCAGCAGCGCGATCATCAGCGCGTCGTCGCGCACCGCGCTGCCGTAATCGCCGAAGTACGCCGGCCGGTCACTGCCTGTCTTGGCGAAGCCGGCGGCAATGGCCGCATCGCCGCGCTTGTGATCGCCCTGCAGGGACAGTGCGATGCCCAGGTGCACCAGCGACAGGCCGGTCAGCGACTTGCTGCGCTCGTTGTCGTACAGCGCACGCAGGGTACCCAGTGGCGCGCGGTTGACGCGCGCCAGCACGTAGCCCGAATAGGCCTGGTTGGCGAACTTCAGGTTCTCGCGGCGGTCCTCGCCATAGAACTGGTTGCCGCCGGAGAGCAGATCTTCGCTCAGACGGTTCAGCGCCTTCTGCAGCACGTTGTCCGGTACCGCGAAGCCGGCGTCCTTGGCGTCGAGCAGGAACTCGGCGATGTACGGCGTCAGCCACGGATTGATGTAGCCGTCGTCGCCCCACATCGAGAAGTTGCCGTTGGCCACCTGCATCGAGGCCAGGCGGCCGAAGGCACCTTCCATGCGCTCGCGGCGGGTCTTGGCATCCAGCCCGTCCGCACCGAGCATGGCCGAGGTCGCCTCATCCAGCATCAGCGCGGCGTAGCCCTTGCTGGTGGTCTGCTCGGCGCAGCCATACGGATAGTTGAGTGCACCGTTCAAGGCACTGGCGAACGGAATCGGCGGCAGCGCGCTGACCAGCATGCGTGCGGTCACCGAGTCGTTCATCAGGCCATCGGCCAGGCCGGCTTCCATCGTGACGGCGGCCAGCGGATCCAGCGTGCGGGTCTGCGCGCGCAGCACCTGCGGCCACGCCGCGCGCACCGGCAGGTCATAGCGGCGATCAACCTTGAAGCCGTTGCCATCCACGCGCACGCGCACCTTGGCCACGGTATAGCCCTCGCGCGCGGTCAGCGGGAAGCTCAGCGTGCTCTTCGCATCGGCGTTGAGCTTGAGCGTGCGGCTGGACTCGCCCAGAGTCAGCGGGCCGATGCCATCCACCTGCACCTTGAACTCGCCCGGCGTGCCGGTGAAGTTCTGCACGTCCAGGGTGACTGTACTGGTATCCCCGGGCGCCATCACGCGCGGCATGCTGGCTTCGGCCAGGATCGGCGCGCGCACCACGGTTTCCACGTCGCGCTTGCCGTACTGGTCGTCGGCATAGACCAATGCCGACACGCGCAGCGTGCCGTTGAAATCCGGCACCTTCAGCGCGATCCGCGCGATGCCCTTGGCATCGAGCTTCACCGGGCCGGAGAACAGGTCCACGGTCTGCACGCGCGCGGTCGGGCGCTTGGCCTGCGGCATCGCCGCCAGTGCCATGTCGCCACCGAACTTCAGCTTGCCGCTGCTGCCGTCGAAGCTCTCGATCACGCGGCTGTAGATGTCATACGCATCCACACCCAGGCGACGCTGCGCGAAGAAGTGGCCAGCGGCATCGGGCACCGGGAAGCGGGTGATATTGAGGATGCCCACATCCACGGCCGAGACGGTCACATGCGCGACCTTGCCGGCCAGCTGCGGGGCACTCACGGTGACCGGCAGCGTCTGCTCCGGGCGCATCTGCTTGGGCGCCACCAGGCCGACCGCGATCTGCCGCGCCTTGCGGTCCATCGGCACATGCACCACGCCGACCGCACGGGCCGGGGTGATCTTGCTCGGGGCACTGCCGCCACGGAACACCAGCGCGGTGATGTAGACGTCGTGACGTTCCCATTCGGCGGTGACCGGAATGTCGTAGGTGCTGCCCGGCTTGGCGTCGATATCCTGGACGTAGAGCATCTTGTCGCTCTCGACCATCAGCACACCCTTGCCGGCATGCGGCGGGGTCACGGTGACGCGCACCGTGTCGCCGGCCTTGTAGCCGGTCTTGTCCAATGCCAGCTTGACCTTGTCCGGGCGCGCATCCAGGCCGCGGTTGTCGTCGTTCCAGCTCCAGCCGGCGTTGAACGGATAGCGGCTGGTCAGCCCGGTGGCCGGATCGAACACGTCCAGCCGGTACTCGCCCCACTCCACCGGGACATCAACGCCGACCGCCGCACTGCCGGCATCGACGGTGCGGGTGTCCTTGTTCTCGAAGCGGCGGGTGAAGTCGTAATCCCAGCGGTTGTCGTTGAAGGTCCAGTGGTAATCGCGCAGCTCGCGCACCAGCGTGACCTTCAGGCCCTTGGCCGGCTGCGGCTTGCCCGCCGCGTCCACGCGCATCAGTTCGAAGCGCGCGTTGCTGTTGGCATCCGCGCCGTCCTTGGGATCGAACAGCGGGCGCACACCGACCAGCGCCGCGGCCGGCCACATCACCCGCTTCAGCGTGCGGGTCACGGTGCGGCCACCGGTTTCATACACGCTGCCGGAGAGCACCACGGCGATCGGTGCGGTTGGCTTGACCTCGGCCGGCAACTCCACGTCCTGGCGAAGTTTGCCGTCGGCCGGGAACTCGGTATCGATGACGTCGCGCGCCTCGCGCGGCAGTGCGGTGGTCGGGTCGCCGAAGAAGTAGCCCGGCAGCGACTCGACCGGCGACTGCTCAGCCGCTACGGCCAATCGCGCGGTGAAGCGGTTGCCGTCGGCCGGCGCACCGTACAGATACGCCGCATCGGCCTGCAGCTTGAGCGGCTCGCCCGGCTTGAGCGTCTTCTGCGCGCTGTCCAGGTCCAGCTTCATGCGCTCGGGCAGGAACTCCTCGATGCGCAGGGTCATGCCCTGGATCGCTTCTTTGCTGGCCGGGTTGGTGCGGAACTCCACCTGCCAGCGCCCGGTCGGGGCCTCGGCCGGGATCAGCTGCTCGAAGCTGAAGTAGCCCTGCTCGCCGGGGGTCAGGCGGGTCTCGCGGAAGGTCTTGCCGTCCGGCTGCTTCAGGCGCAGGAAGACGGGCTGTGGCTTCACCGGCTTGCCGTCGTTGTCGCGCAGCAGGGCCGAGATGCGCACGGTCTCGCCGGGGCGGTACAGGTCGCGACCCGACCAGGTGAACACGTCGAACCAGGCGTTGTCGCGGCCGGCCACGGCGAACTCGCTCAGGTCCAGCGCGGGCTGGTTGAACGGCAGCATCGAGGTATCGCCGCCACTGCTGGCGATCAGCACATGGCTGGCATCGAGGGTGTAATTGAGCAGCGCATTGCCGTTGCCATCGGTCGCCCCCTTGAGCACCACCTCACCCTTGCCATCCAGGATGCGCAGCTCGATCTTCTTCAGCGACGCCCCGCTCTGCAGCGAGGCGGTGTGCACGAACAGCGTGTCCTTGTAGGCACGCGTGTGCAGGCCGATGTCGCTGACGGTGAAGAAGGCAGTGTCGTACTCGCCTTCGAACGAGCCGCTGCGTTTCATCACCGCGAAATACAGACCGGGCTGCTGCAGCTCCTTGATGTCCTGCGTGGGCAGGTAGGTGAGCACGCGCTCGTTCTGCTTGCCGCCGATCACGAAGCGGTTGACGTACACCGGCTCGGCCAGCTGCGACATCGGCGTCTTGTCGCCGTACTCGCTCTCCAGCTCCCAGCTGCCGCGGCGGCCACCGCGCTGGTACTGGCTGAAGAAGGCAGGCAGTTCCTTCTCGCGCACGCGCAGGAACTCCACGTCCACTTCCGGCACGTTGACCGACACCACCGGCAGGCCACGGCTGTCCTTGGCCGGCAGCACGCTGCCCTGGGAGGCGAACCCGGCCACCGGCTTGAGCTCGCCGGTGAAGACCTTCTGGCGCAGCTCCTTGCCGATCCGGCTGCCATCGGCGGCGAGCAGGTCGGGCGAGACGATCAGCGAATATTCCTTGGCCGCCTCCACGAACGGATAGCGCAGGGTCTTGCCGTCATCGGACAGCGACCAGCTGCTGTCCTCGGTGCCGACCTTCTCGGCAAAGCGGACCAGCGCGTCGAAATCCTGGGTGCCGACCAGCGGGCGCGAGAACTCCAGCGCCAGCGACAGGCCATCGCTCTTCTGATCCGGGTAGGCCCGGACCAGGGTGAACTCGGTGACGGCCTCGGCCTTGGCCGCGATCGGTGCGCCGGATGGGGCGGGCAGCTGGCCGCTGTCGTTGCGCTTGCAGCCCCCGACGCCGATGGCCAGGCCGGCGACCAGCGCCAGGCCCGCGATTCCCTTCCAGCTCCACTGCCCGAACCGACTGCGGCTAGCCATGACGTCACTCCTTGAACAAGGCGGCCAGTATACGGGCCGTCCCCGCTCGTTCGCGGGCGACCCCGGGCGATCCGGGCGTCATGGGTGGCCGGCAGGGCCACCGCCAAGGACAGCCGACCAACGGTCGGCTCTACCCGGCGACGTAGAGGTCCACGTACTCGTGCACCGGCATCGCTTCCAGCGCGACCGGGTCCAGCGAGGCCTCGAGGATCCGGCGCTGCTGCACGGTCGGGAACACCCCGGCCAGGTGACGGCGGAACTTGTCCTCCAGCAGCGGGATGCCCTCGGCCCGGCGCCGGGCGTGGCCCAGCGGGTACTCCACCACGGCCTCCATCGTGCTGCCATCGGCGAAGGTCACGTGCAGTGCGTTGGCGATGCTGCGCTTGTCCGGGTCCAGGTAGTCGGCCGTGAACTGCGGCGCTTCCACGCAGGTGATCTTCGCCCGCAGCGGATCGATGCGCGGATCGGCCGCCACGTCATCCTCGTAGTCCTCGGCAACCAGCCGGCCGAAGATCAGGCCGATCGCCACCATGTACTGCACGCAGTGGTCACGGTCGGCCGGGTTATGCAGCGGACCGGGTTTGTCGATGATGCGCAGGCAGGCCTGCTGGGTGCGCAGGGTGATCTGCGCGATGTCTTCGCTGCGTCTGCCGCTGGCGCGCATCTGCGCATGCACCTGCATCGCCGCTTCGACCGCGGTCTGGCCATGGAACTCGGCCGGATAGCTGATCTTGAACAGCACGTTCTCCATCACGTAGCTGCCGTACGGCCGCTGGAAGCGGAACGGCTGCCCGCCGAAGGAGACATCGTAGAAGCCCCAGGTCGGCGCGGTCAGCGCGCTTGGATAGCCCATCTCACCGGCCGCGGCCATCAGCGACAGGCGCACCGCACGGCTGGTGGCATCGCCCGCTGCCCAGCTCTTGCGCGAGCCGGTGTTGGGCGCGTGCCGGTAGGTGCGCAGCGACTGCCCATCCACCCAGGCCAACGACAGGGCATTGAGCATGCGCTCGCGATCCAGGCCAAGCATATAAGACACCACCGCGGTGGAAGCGACCTTGACCAGCACCACGTGGTCCAACCCGACCCGGTTGAAGGCATTCTCCAGCGCCAGGCAGCCCTGGATTTCATGCGCCTTGACCATCGCCTCCAGCACATCGCGCATGGTCAGCGGTGCCCGCCGCAGCGCCTCGGCATTGCGGCTGAGCCAATCGGCGGTGGCGAGGATGCCACCGAGATTATCGGACGGATGCCCCCACTCCGCCGCCAGCCAGGTGTCGTTGAAATCCAGCCAGCGGATCATCGCGCCGATGTTGAACGCGCCCTGCACCGGATCAAGCTCGAACCGGGTGCCGGGCACCCGCGCGCCGTTGATCACCTGCATGCCGGGCACCAGCGGCCCGAGCAGCTTGCTGCAGGCCGGGAACGAAAGCGCCGCCAACCCGCAGCCCAGCGTATCGATCAGGCAGTGCCGCGCGGTGGTGTACGCCAGCGGCGAGCTGACCTGGTAATCGCGGACGTAATCGACGATGTCGGTCAGGACCGTGTCCCAAGCGGGGCGCTGGTTGCTGTGGCTGTCATGACCGGACATCGCGATTCTCCTGTTGGGACTTACACAGTGGTGGCAGGCACCCGTACCGCACCGTCCATCAATACGCGGGCACTGCGGCTCATGATGGCCTTGGTGACCGTCCACTGACCGTCAACGAGCGCCGCCTGCGCGCCCACCCGCAACGTGCCGGAGGGATGGCCGAAGCTCACCGATTCACGCTCGCCCCCCCCGGCGGCCAGGTTCACCAGCGTGCCCGGGATGGCGGCGGCGGTGCCGATGGCGACCGCGGCGGTGCCCATCATCGCGTGGTGCAGCTTGCCCATGGACAGCGCGCGCGCGTGCAGATCGATCTCGCCGGCGGCGATCTGCTTGCCGCTGGAGGACACGTAGTCCCGTGCGGGGGCGACGAAGGCGACCTTGGGCGTGTGCTGGCGGGTCGCGGCCTGTTCAATGGTCTCGATCAGCCCCATGCGCACCGCGCCGTGCGCGCGGATCGCTTCGAAACGCGCCAGGGCCGCCTTGTCCTCGTTGATCGCCGGCTGCAGCTCGGTACCGGTGTAGCCCAGGTCGGCCGCGTTGAGGAAGATGGTCGGAATGCCGGCGGTGATCATCGTGACCTGGAAGCTGCCCACGCCCGGCACGTCGAGCGTGTCGACCAGGTTGCCGGTCGGGAACATCGCCCCGCCCTCGCCATCATCGGAGGGATCCAGGAACTCCAGCTGGATCTCCGCGGCCGGGAAGGTCACGCCATCCAGTTCAAAATCGCCGTCCTCCTGCACCTGGCCCTCCACGATCGGCACGTGCGCCAGGATGGTCTTGCCGATGTTGGCCTGCCAGATCCGCACGGTGCACAGGCCGTTGTGCGGAATCCGTGCCGGATCGATCAGTCCGTTGCTGATCGCGAACGGTCCGACCGCGGTGCTGAGGTTGCCGCAGTTGCCGCTCCAGTCGACGAACGCCGTCTCGATCGCCACCTGGCCGTACAGATAATCCACGTCGTGGTCCGGCACCGACGGCGCGGAGAGGATCACGCACTTGCTGGTGCTGGAGGTCGCGCCGCCCATGCCATCGGTGTGCTTGGCATACGGATCAGGCGAGCCGATCACGCGCATCAGCAGCGCATCGCGCGCCGGGCCAGGCACCTGCGCGGCGGCAGGCAGATCGGTCAGCTTGAAGAACACGCCCTTGCTGGTACCACCACGCAGGTAGGTGGCCGGAATGCGGAGCTGGGGAAGAAACGCCATATCGAAGTCCTGATGGAACGACGGCCCGTTGCCGGGCCGTCGTGATGCGGGTGGGATCAGGCGACCTGCGCCGATTCCAGGAAGTCCTGCGCGAACCGCTGCAGCACGCCACCGGCCTCGTAGATCGAGACCTCTTCGGCGGTATCCAGCCGGCAGGTGACCGGCACCCGCAGCTGTTCACCATTGCGGCGATGGATGACCAGGGTCAGCTCGGCACGCGGCACACGCTCGCCGAGCACGTCGAAGGTTTCGGTGCCATCGATGCCCAGGGTCTTGCGGTTGACACCTTCCTTGAACTCCAGCGGCAGCACGCCCATGCCGATCAGATTGGTGCGATGAATGCGCTCGAAGCCTTCGGCGGCGATGGCTTCCACGCCGGCCAGGCGCACGCCCTTGGCGGCCCAGTCACGCGAGCTGCCCTGGCCGTAGTCGGCACCGGCGATGATGATCAGCGGCTGCTTGCGGCCCATGTAGGTTTCGATCGCTTCCCACATGCGGGTGACCTGGCCTTCCGGCTCCACGCGCGCCAGCGAGCCCTGCGTGACCTGGCCATCGACCACGGCCATTTCGTTGATCAGCTTCGGGTTGGCAAACGTCGCACGCTGCGCGGTGAGGTGGTCGCCGCGGTGGGTCGCGTAGGAATTGAAGTCTTCCTCGGGCAGGCCCATCTTCGCCAGGTACTCGCCGGCCGCGCTGCTGGCCATGATCGCGTTGGACGGCGACAGGTGATCGGTGGTGATGTTGTCGCCGAGCACGGCCAGCGGGCGCATGCCGGTCAGGCTGCGGGCACCGGCCAGCGCGCCTTCCCAGTAAGGCGGGCGGCGGATGTAGGTGCTCTGCGGGCGCCAATCGTACAGCGGGCTGATCGGGGCGCCGTGCTCCACCTTGAAGGTGAACATCGGGTCGTAGACCTTGCGGAACTGCTCCGGCTTGACGCTGGCCTTGACCACCGCGTCGATCTCGGCATCGCTTGGCCACAGGTCCTTCAGCGTGATCGGGTTGCCGTCGGCATCATGGCCGAGCGCATCCTTTTCGATATCGAAACGCACCGTACCGGCGATCGCGTACGCGACCACCAGCGGCGGCGAGGCCAGGAAGGCCTGCTTGGCGTAGGGGTGGATGCGGCCGTCGAAGTTGCGGTTGCCCGAGAGCACGGCAGTGGCATACAGGTCGCGATCGATCACTTCCTGCTGGATCTTCGGGTCCAGCGCACCGCTCATGCCGTTGCAGGTGGTGCAGGCAAACGCCACGATGCCAAAGCCCATCTGTTCCAGTTCGGTCAGCAGCCCGGCTTCTTCCAGATACAGCTGCACGGCCTTGGAACCGGGCGCCAGCGAGCTCTTCACCCACGGCTTGCGGGTCAGGCCGGCGCGGTTGGCGTTGCGCGCCAGCAATGCCGCGGAAATCACGTTGCGCGGGTTGCTGGTGTTGGTGCAGCTGGTGATCGCGGCGATGATCACCGCGCCATCGGGCATCAGGCCATCGGCCTGTTCCTGTTTGCCCGAGGCCAGCTTGCCTTCATCGGCGATGCCGCGCGCAGCCAGATCGGTCGTCGCCACACGCTTGTGCGGGTTGGACGGGCCGGCCATGTTGCGCACCACGGCGGACAGGTCGAACTGCAGCACGCGCTCGTACTGTGCGGTGACCAGATCGTCAGCCCACAGGCCGGTGGCCTTGGCGTAGGTTTCCACCAGCGCGACCTGTGCATCCTCGCGGCCGGTCAGGCGCAGGTAGTCCAGGGTCTGCTGGTCGATGTAGAACATCGCCGCGGTGGCGCCGAACTCCGGCGTCATGTTGGAAATGGTGGCGCGGTCGCCGATGGTCAGCGCATTGGCACCCTCCCCGTAGAACTCGATCCACGCGCCGACCACGCGCTCCTTGCGCAGGAACTCGGTCAGCGCCAGCACCACGTCGGTGCAGGTGATGCCCGGCTGCGGCCGGCCGGTCAGCTCCACGCCGATGATGTCGGGCAGGCGCATCCAGGAGGCGCGGCCGAGCATCACGCTCTCCGCTTCCAGGCCACCCACGCCGATCGCGATCACGCCCAGCGCGTCCACATGCGGGGTATGGCTGTCGGTGCCCACGCAGGTATCCGGGAAGGCCACGCCATCGCGCACCTGCACGACCGGCGACATCTTCTCCAGATTGATCTGATGCATGATCCCGTTGCCCGGCGGAATCACGTCGACGTTCTTGAACGCCTTCTTGGTCCAGTTGATGAAGTGGAACCGGTCTTCATTGCGGCGGTCCTCGACGGCGCGGTTCTTCTCGAACGCTGCCTTGTCGAAGCCGGGATATTCCACTGCCAGCGAGTGATCGACGATCAGCTGGGTCGGCACCACTGGATTGATCTGCGCCGGATCACCGCCGGCATCGGCAATGGCATCGCGCAGGCCGGCCAGATCCACCAGGGCGGTCTGGCCGAGAATGTCATGGCAGACCACGCGTGCCGGGAACCACGGAAAATCCAGATCCTGGCGACGCTCGATCAGCTGGCGCAGCGAGGGCTCCAGCGTGGCCGGGTCGCAGCGGCGCACCAGGTTTTCGGCCAGCACGCGCGAGGTGTACGGCAGCGTGGCATAGGCACCGGGCTGGATGGCATCCACGGCGGCACGGGTATCGAAATAGTCCAGCGCGGTGCCGGGGAGGTTCTTGCGGTACTGAGTATTCATGGCTGGCGATAGCTGCTTGTTGGCGGGCCGGGGCGTCGTGACACCGGCGAAGAAGGAGTAGCGACGCCGCAACGGAGCAGACCGGCATCGCGCCGGCCTGTTCCGCAAAGCACCCGCGAACGGGTGCGGTACGTCTGTCTTACTTGCGCTGGTCGATCGGCACGAAGGCCTGGTCTTCCGGGCCGGTGTAGTTCGCGCTCGGGCGGATGATCTTGCCGTCGATGCGCTGCTCGATGATGTGCGCGCTCCAACCGGAGGTACGCGCGATCACGAACAGCGGGGTGAACATGGCCGTCGGCACGCCCATCATGTGGTAGCTGACCGCGCTGAACCAATCCAGGTTCGGGAACATCTTCTTGATGTCCCACATCACCGATTCCAGGCGCTCGGCGATGTCGTACATCTTGACGTTCTGCTGTTCGGCGGACAGATCGCGTGCGACGTCCTTGATGATGCTGTTGCGCGGGTCGCTGACGGTGTAGACCGGGTGGCCGAAACCGATCACGACTTCCTTGCGCTCCACGCGGGCCTTGATGTCGGCCTCGGCATCGTCCGGACTGTCGTAGCGCTTCTGCACTTCGAAGGCCACTTCATTGGCGCCGCCATGCTTGGGACCGCGCAGGGCACCGATACCGCCGGTGATCGCGCTGTACATGTCGCTGCCGGTGCCGGCGATGACGCGGCAGGCGAAGGTCGAGGCGTTGAACTCGTGCTCGGCGTACAGGATCAGCGAGGTGTGCATCGCCTTGACCCATGAATCCTGCGGCTTCTCACCGTGCAGCAGGTGCAGGAAGTGGCCACCGATGGAGTCGTCGTCGGTCTCCACGTCGATCGCACGACCGTTGTGGCTCCAGTGATACCAGTACAGCAGCATCGAGCCCAGGCAGGCCATCAGCTTGTCGGCGATGTCGCGCGCGCCCGGGTGGTTGTGGTCGTCCTTCTCCGGCGACACGCAGCCGAGCACGGAAACGCCAGTGCGCATCACATCCATCGGGTGCGCCGACGGCGGCAGTTCTTCCAGCGCGGCCTTGACCGCGGCGGGAATGCCCCGCAGCGACTTCAGCTTGGTCTTGTAGGCGACCAGTTCGGCGCGGGTCGGCAGTTTGCCGTGAACCAGCAGATGCGCGATTTCCTCGAATTCGCTGGTATTGGCCAGATCGGCGATGTCATACCCGCGGTAATGCAGGTCGTTGCCGCTGCGGCCGACGGTGCACAGCGCGGTATTGCCGGCGGCGGTGCCCGACAGGGCGACGGATTTCTTCGGCTTGAAGCCGGGGGCGGTAGTGGTGTCGCTCATGATCCCTCCAGAAAACAGTGTGCGGTCTTACTTCTTGGCGGCGAACAACGCATCGAGCTGCTGCTCGAAGGCGTGGTAACCGATACGGTCGTAGAGTTCCTCGCGGGTCTGCATCGCCTCCACCACATTACGCTGGTGGCCCTCGCGGCGAATGGTCTCATACACGTTCTCGGCCGCCTTGTTGGCAGCACGGAACGCGGACAGCGGGAACAGCTGGATGGCGACGCCGGCCGAAGCCAGTTCATCGCGGCTGAACAGCGGGGTGGCACCGAACTCGGTGATGTTGGCCAGCACCGGCACCTTCACCGCATCGACGAAGCGGCGGTAGGTATCCAGATCGTAGGCGGCCTCGGCGAAGATGCCGTCGGCACCGGCCTCGACGCAGGCGATGGCCCGTTCGATCGCGGCATCCACACCGTCGACCTGGATGGCATCGGTGCGCGCGATCAGGAAGAAGTCCGGATCGGTCTTGGCATCGGCGGCGGCCTTGACCCGGTCCACCATCTCGCCCTGCGACACGATCTCCTTGCCCGGGCGGTGACCGCAGCGCTTGGCGCCGACCTGGTCTTCGATGTGGCAGGCGGCCGCGCCGGCCTTGATCAGCGACTTGACGGTGCGCGCGATGTTGAACGCGCTCGGGCCGAACCCGGTGTCGATGTCCACCATCAGCGGCAGGTCGCACACGTCGGTGATGCGGCGCACGTCGATCAGCACGTCTTCCAGGGTGTTGATGCCCAGGTCCGGCAGGCCCAGCGAGCCGGCCGCGACGCCGCCGCCGGACAGATAGATTGCCCGGTAGCCGGCGCGCTTGGCCAGCAGCGCGTGGTTGGCGTTGATCGCGCCGATCACCTGCAACGGCGATTCGGCGGCCAGTGCGGCGCGGAAACGGGCGCCAGCGGAGGAAACAGGGGTGCTCATGCGGCATTCCATCGTGGTTGACCTGTCGATAAGCGCAAGGGCCGTGCCAGCTGGCAAGTGTCTGATTTCATTGAGGCAGCGCGATGACCGCAGCGTTTCACCTTGAACCATTGAAACATCTGTAACATGGATGGAACTGAAACATCGAAACACACCCATGTCCATCAGCCAGCCCCGCTCCCGCCTGTCCGATCCGGATGCCGGCCCACTGCCCGTGATCTGGACGGTCAGCGTGTCACGTCTGACCGGCCTGCTCGGCGATGTGATCCCGGAATTCGACCGCCGCGCCCGCATCGTGCCGATCAATCTCGGCTTCGAGGAGGCGGTGGATGTGATCGGCCAACGCCTGCGGCGCGAACACTGCGACGTGGTCATCGCCGGCGGCTCCAATGCCGCCTACCTGCGCAGCCGGCTGGAGGTACCGCTGGTGCCTATCCAGGCCAACGGCTTCGACCTGATGGAAGCGCTGGCACGGGCACGCCGGATCGCCCCGCGGATCGGTCTGGTCACCCATGCCACCGATGTGCCGACCTTCGGCAGCTTCCAGCACAGCTTCGGGCTGGACATCGAGCACCGCCGCTTCGTGACCCGTGAGGATGCGCGCGACTGCATCGCCGATCTGCGTGCCAACGGGATCGAGGTGATCGTCGGCACCGGCATGGCGATCGACCATGCCGAGCAGGTCGGCCTGCCCGGGGTGCTGCTGTACTCGGCGGACTCGGTGCGGCAAGCGTTCGAACATGCCTTGGAGCTGACCCAGACCCTGGCCCGTTCCGGGGCATCGTCACTGCGGCGGCGGGCACCTGCCAAGCGCCGGGAGGCGGACCACGCCCTGCTCGGCGACAGCACGCCGATGCAGCAGGTGCGCGAGCACATTGCGCTGTACGCCCCGTACGACAGCACCGTGCTGGTGACCGGCGCGACCGGCACCGGCAAGGAGCTGGTGGCGCGGCAACTGCATAGCGCCAGTGGCCGCCGGGGTCGTTTCGTCGCGCTGAACTGCGGGGCGATCAGCGAGTCACTGCTGGAAGCCGAGCTGTTCGGTTACACCGAAGGCGCGTTCACCGGCGCACGTCGTGGCGGCCGTGTCGGTCTGGTGGAAGCGGCCGAGGGCGGCACCCTGTTCCTCGATGAAATCGGCGAACTGCCGCTGCCGCTCCAGACCCGGCTGCTGCGAGTCCTGGAAGAGCGCGAAGTGCTGCGCGTGGGCGCCACCGAGCCGACGCCGGTGGACGTACGCGTGGTCGCTGCCACGCTGCAGACGCTGGAATCGCTGGTGGACACACAACGCTTCCGCCGCGATCTGTACTACCGTCTGGCCGCGCTGCGCATCGCGCTGCCCACGCTGGACGAACGGCGCGAGGATGTCCCCGTGCTGGTGAGCCACTTCTTCCGGCAGCTCGCCGGCATGGACGCCCCCTTGTCCGCCGAGGCGATGGCGCGACTGCGCGACTACGCATGGCCGGGCAATGTGCGCGAACTGCGCAACATGGTCGACCGCCTGCGCATCCACTGGCAGCAGCAGCCGGGCACGTTGTCGCTGCCGCAGATGCTGCAGTGGTTGCCGGAGCTGCATGCGGTGCAGCGCCCAGGGGGGCTGCCAGGCCCCGGCGGCCCGGCAGCGCTCACCGCTGCCTCGCCGGCGCGACCGGATGCGGCCGCGCTGCAGCAGTTGCTGGCCGACTGCGGCGGCAACCGCGAGCAGGCCTGCGCGCAGTTGGGGGTCTCGCGGACGACGCTGTGGCGTTGGCTGCGCGAGGCAACGCCTGCCTAGATCAGGGGAACAGCATCCGCTTGCTCCACTGCCCGTCCGCGCCGATCTCATAGCACCAACGCTCATGCAGGCGGAACTGCGCGCCGTACCAGAACTCGATCCGCTGCGGCACCACGCGCAGCCCGCTCCACCCTTCCGGGCGAGGCACGTCGCGGCCGTCGAAGCTGGCTTCGGTGGCGGCCACGCGCGCATCGAATTCCTCGCGCGAGGTCAGCGTCCTGGACTGCAGCGACGCCCACGCACCGATCTGGCTCATGCGCGGCCGCGAGGCGAAATACGCATCGGCCTCGGCATCGCTGACCTGCTCCACGCGGCCTTCGATACGCACCTGGATGCCGGCCTCGCGCAGACTGCGCCACAGCAACAGCAGCGCCGCCTGCGGATTGGCCTGCAGCTCACGGCCCTTGTGACTGTCCAGGTGGGTGTAGAACACGAAGCCGCGCTCATCGAACGCCTTCAACAACACCGTCCGCGCGGAGGGCTGGCCGTTCTGGTCGGCCGTGGCGACGGTCATCGCATTGGGTTCAACTTCGCGGCTGGCCTTGGCTTCCTCGAACAGCCCGGCAAAGGTGGATAGCGCTTCGGCATACAGATCGGTCATGGCGGTTTTCTTGTCACGCGGTTTGGGTTTATTGTCGCTGCATGCCTGCACCTGCGTACATGCCCCCGACGAAAGGTTTTCCGGATGCACTGGTCGCGCAGGCGCTGGACGACGCGCTGGGCTGCGGCGCGGCGGTTCCAGTATTGGCGATCAGCGGCCTGCAGGGGAGTGGCAAATCGACGCTGGCGGCCCAGGTGGTCGCATTGGCGGCATCGCGCGGCCTGCGCGCGGCCATGCTCTCCATCGACGATGTGTACCTCACCCGTGCCCAACGCCAACGTCTGGCACGGCAGGTGCATCCGCTGCTGCTGACCCGCGGTCCGCCGGGCACCCACGACCTGGCCTTGGCCCATGCCACGTTGGACGCCGTTGCGGCCGGCGGCCCGGTCGCCCTGCCCCGCTTCGACAAACTCGCCGATGAGCGGCAAGCGGAAAAGGACTGGCCGCGCGTCGACGGCCCGCTCGACCTGCTGGTGTTCGAAGGCTGGTTCCTCGGGACCCCGGCGCAGGACGAGACCGATCTGGACCCACCGCTCAACGCACTCGAGCGCGAGGCCGACGCGGACGGCCGCTGGCGGCGCTGGTGCAACCACGCCCTCGCCACCGACTACCCCGCGCTGTGGCAGCGCTGCGACCGGCTATGGTTCCTGCAGCCGCCGGATTTCTCGGTGATCCCGCGCTGGCGCTGGCAGCAGGAGCAGAACCTGCAGGCGGCCCAGCCCGACCGAAGCAGCATGAGCCGCGCCCAGCTGGAGCGCTTCGTCCAGTATTACGAACGGGTCAGCCGGCAGGCACTGCGTACCTTGCCCGCGTTGGCAGACACCGTGATTGCGCTGGACGAACAGCGCCGGGTCATTCCGACGCGCTGACCACGGCCACCGGTAGGTGCGCGGAGATCAACCGACCAGGAAGGTCACCCGCAGGTTCACCCGCCACTCGGTGATGTTGCCCTCGCCATCGGTCACCACCTTGGTTTCATTGATCCAGGCGCCCTGGATGCCTTTGACCGTTTCGGACACCTTCTTCAGGCCACTGCGTACGGCGTCTTCCACGCTGGTTTTGGAGGACGCGTTGATCTCGATGATTTTGGCGACGGACATGGGGCGCTCCGGTAGCGCGCGGGACAGTCCGCGCCGGCCCACCATGGGGGCCGGCGCGTAAAGGCGATGGCACGGAGATGTTAGGATCGAGGGTAATGAACCCCGCTCCGAACCTCATCCTGATTGGCCCGATGGGCGCCGGCAAAACCTGCATCGGGCGCCGGCTGGCCGAGCGCTTCACGCTGGACTTCGTGGATGCCGACCAGGCCATCGTGGACAGCACCGGGGCCAGCATTCCGGCGATCTTCGAGCACTCCGGGGAGGCCGGCTTCCGCCAGCACGAGCGGCAGGTCCTGCACGCCCTGCTGGACGGCCACGGTCAACTGATCTCCACCGGCGGTGGCGCGGTGCTGGATCCGGTCAACCGCGCGGCGATCGCCCGCCGTGGTTTCGTGGTCTACCTGCGTGTCAGCGTGCCGGCCCAGCTGGAGCGGCTGGCCCGTGACCGCGGCCGCCCATTGCTGCAGCGCCCGGACCGCGAACAGGTACTGCACGACATGGCCGCCGCCCGTGACCCGCTGTACCAGGGCCTGGCCGACCTCACCCTGGATACCGATCTCTACACGCCCGCCGAGGCCACCGCGCAGTTGGTGCTGCGCCTGGCCGCGCAGTGGCAGCGACAGGAAACACCCGAATGACCCCCTCCCCGCGCACCGTTGCCGTCAGCGGCGACACCCCCTACACCATCCACATCGGCCCGGGCCTGCTCGGCCAGGGCGAGCTGCTGGCCCGCCATGTGCGCGGCCGCCATGTGCTGCTGCTCAGCGATTCCTCGGTGGCGCCGCTGTATCTGGCCGGGGTGACATCGGCGCTGCTCGCCGCGCGCCCGGACCTGCTGATCGGTGAGCTGGTGCTGCCGGCCGGCGAAGCCTCCAAGACCCTGGCCCACTTCGGCGATGCGATCACCGCACTGGCCGCCCTCGGCGCCACCCGCGATGCCTGCGTGATGGCGCTCGGTGGCGGCGTCGCCGGCGATCTGGCCGGCTTCGCGGCCGCCTGCTGGATGCGCGGTGTCGACTGCGTGCAGTTGCCGACCTCGCTGCTGGCGATGGTCGATTCCTCGGTCGGCGGCAAGACCGCGGTGGACATCCCCGAAGGCAAGAACCTGGTCGGCGCCTTCCACCCGCCGCGCGCCGTCATCGCCGATACCGCCGCCCTGCGTACCCTGCCCCCGCGCGAGCTGCGGGCCGGTCTGGCCGAGGTGATCAAGTACGGTGCGATCCGCGACCCGCTGTTCTTCCAGTGGCTGCAGGCCGAACATGCCGCGCTGCTGGCCGGCGATGACACCGCGCTGGCCCAGGCCATCGCGCGCAGCTGCGAGCACAAGGCCGAGATCGTGGCGCGCGATCCGCTGGAAAAAGGCGAGCGCGCCCTGCTCAACCTCGGCCACACCTTCGGCCACGCGATCGAAACCGAACAGGGCTACGGCGCACCCGGCAACGACAACCTCAACCACGGCGAAGCCGTCGCGGTCGGCATGGTCCTGGCCGCGCGCCTGTCGGCCCAGCTGGGCATGAGCGGGGACGCTGATACCGACCAGCTGCGCGACCTGCTGCTGCGCTACGAACTGCCGGTGGCCATTCCTGCCGGCCTGCAGCCCGAGGCGCTGCTGGCCCGGATGCGGCTGGACAAGAAGAACGTCGCCGGACGGCTGCGCCTGGTGCTGTGGCGCGGCATCGGCCGGGCCGAAGTGGTCGCCGATGTCGACGAGGCCGACGTGCTGCGCGTGCTCGCCGCCGGCTGAGCCTGCGACGTTACGCCGCACCTGCCCGTCGCTGACGGCCGCCTCCGGCGTTCACGGCTACAATCGGGGCATGCGCGTCTTCCTGCACCACCACGCCCGCGGTGCCGATCCGGCCCGCTATCTCCAGCTCACCCTGCAACCGGACCTGTTCGGTGGCTGGGAGCTGCTGCTCGAGTCCGGCCCCATCGGCGGGCGCGGGCAGCTGCGCCGCGAGCAATACCTGCAGGAAGACCTGGCGCTGGCCGCGTTCGAGAAGGCACGCGATGCGCACCTGCACCGCGGCTACGAAGTGACCTATACCAGTGGCGATCCGCCGCACTGAGCGGCCCCCACCGCCCTGCCCCCATTCGGCCCCGCGCCACCAGATCCCAAGGAAGCGTTCCGTGACCATCCCCTCCCGCCATGATCGCCTGCTGCGCGCCCTGCGCCGCGAACCGGTGGACTGCACCCCCGTCTGGCTGATGCGCCAGGCCGGCCGCTACCTGCCCGAGTACCGCGCCACCCGCGCCAAGGCCGGCAGCTTCCTGGCGATGGCCAAGAACCCGGATATCGCCTGCGAAGTCACCCTGCAGCCGCTGCGCCGCTTCGACCTCGATGCCGCCATCCTGTTCTCGGACATCCTCACCATCCCCGACGCGATGGGCCTGGAGCTGTACTTCGTCGAAGGCGAAGGCCCGAAGTTCCGCCACCCGGTCCGCGACGCGGCCGCCATCGCCAAGCTGGCCGTGCCGGACATGGAAACCGAACTGCGCTACGTGATGGACGCGGTGCGCGTGATCCATCGCGAAATGGATGGCAGCGTGCCCCTGATCGGCTTCTCCGGCAGCCCGTGGACGTTGGCCTGCTACATGGTGGAAGGTGGCGGCAGCAAGGACTTCGCCCGCATCAAGGCGATGGCCCTGAACGAACCGGCCGCCCTGCACCAGCTGCTCTCGGTCGTCACCGACGCGGTGATCGCCTACCTTGCCGCCCAGCGCGCGGCCGGCGCCCAGGTGCTGCAGGTGTTCGACACCTGGGGCGGCGTACTCAGCCCCACCATGTACCGCGAATTCTCCCTGCGCTACCTGACCCGCATCGCGCAGGAACTCGAACGCGGTGAAGGGGCCGACCGCACCCCGCTGATCCTGTTCGGCAAAGGCACCGGCCTGCACCTCGGCGCCCTGGCCGACACCGGCGCCGACGCCCTCGGCGTTGACTGGACCCTGGACCTCGCCGATGCCGTCGCCCGCACCGGCGGCCGCGTCGCCCTGCAGGGCAACCTCGACCCCACCACCCTCTACGGCAACCCCGCCGCCATCGAACGCGCTGCCGGCCAAGTGCTCGACAGCTACGCCCAAGGCAACGGCGGCTCCCGCGAAGGCCACGTCTTCAACCTCGGCCACGGCATGTCCCCGGACATGAATCCCGACCACGTCCAGGTGCTGGTGGAAGCCGTCCACCGCTTGAGCCGGCGCTGATCGCCGCTGGTGGATAGCCGGCCAGCGGCCGGCACTACCCGGGCATGGCCAGCGACGCACGCGTTCTGCATCCAGAACGCGTGCTTTCGTTTCCACCCTCGAGACGGACGACGCATGCCGTCAGCAGTTGATCGGCGCCGATCATTGCCGCGCGGCGCGCGGCCATCCACGCATTGCGTGGATCTACCCATCTCATTCCCGGCATCACGTCCATTCCCGGCCATCAAGACGAGCGTGTGATGGCCTGCATTTTCCGTGGCAGCCAACCAATTGTCATGGGTGTGGCACGGGTGGGTTGGCGGGACCATGAGCGCCATGGATGGCGCGACATGAGCCTCCATGGACGGATTTACGGCGTGTCCCGCCGACCCACCCGTGCCGCAGCCTCTCCGGGACACCGACCGCACCAATGCTTCGGCTTCGGCTTCGGCTTCGTCTCTTGACCACACCCTGATCCCACATCGGCGATCATATCGCCCTCGTTGACGAAGGCCCGCACCATGACGACCAGCAGCTACGCCTCGATCCGGCCCCTGTTGTGGCTCGTATCGCTGGCCATCTTCATGCAGATGCTGGACTCCACCATCGTCAACACCGCCCTGCCCGCCATGGCCCGCAGCCTCGGCGAAAGCCCCCTGCAGATGCAGTCCGTCGTCTTCAGCTACGCCCTCGCCGTCGCCACCTTCATCCCCGCCTCCGGCTGGATCGCCGACCGCTTCGGCACACGGCGCACCTTCCTGGTCGCCATCATCCTGTTCACCCTGGGCTCGCTCGCCTGCGCCCTCGCCCAGACCCTGCACCAGCTCGTCGGTGCACGCGTCCTGCAGGGCATCGGCGGTGCCATGCTGCTGCCGGTCGGCCGCCTGGCCGTCATGCGCTCGGTCTCGCGCGAAGAATTCCTGCGCGCCATGAGCTTCATCGCCATCCCCGCCCTGATCGGCCCGCTGATCGGCCCCACCCTGGGCGGCTGGCTGGTCGAAGTCGCCTCGTGGCACTGGGTGTTCCTGATCAACCTGCCGATCGGCATCATCGGCTACGTCGCGGCCATGAAAATCATGCCCGACCACTACGCCGAGCACCGCACCCGCTTCGACATCGCCGGCTACCTGATGCTGGCCTTCGGCATGGTCGTGCTCTCTCTCGCGCTGGACGGCATCTCCGGCATGGCCACGCCCCATGCCTTGGTCATGCTCATGACCGTCGCCGGCCTCGCCGCGCTTGTCGGCTACTGGCTGCATGCGGCCAACTCCACGGCGCCGCTGTTCTCGCTCGCGCTGTTCCATGTGCCCAGCTACCGCATCGGCATCCTCGGCAACCTGTTCTCGCGCATCGGCAGCAGCGCCATGCCGCTGCTGATTCCACTGCTGCTGCAGGTCGGCATGGGCATGAGCCCGATGAACGCCGGTCTGTTGATGATCCCGGTCGCCGCCGCCGGCATGGTCTCCAAGCGCTACGCGGTCAAACTCGTCGAGCGCTTCGGCTACCGCCGCGTGCTGATGGTCAATACCGTTCTTGTCGGCCTGGCGATGGCCAGTTTCATCTTCATGACCCCCGGCCAGCACCTGTGGATCCGCATCGTGCAGCTGGCGCTGTTCGGCGCGGTCAACTCGCTGCAGTTCACCGTCATGAACACCGTCACCCTGCGCGATCTGGATCGCGACTTCGCCAGTGCCGGCAACAGCCTGCTCTCGATGGTGATGATGCTCGCCACCGGCTTCGGTGCCGCGGCGGCGGGCAGTCTGCTCGCGGCCTTCAATCACCTCGATGCCTCGCACGGCGCGACCGCCGCGCTGCACGCCACCTTCGTCTGCGTCGGCGCTATCACGCTGACGTCCACGCTGATCTTCTGGCAGCTGCCCGATACCCGGCCGTCGCCGCGGGATGTCGAAGAAGTCGCCGAGTAACGACAGGCACGTGACGGCAGGCACACCGTCAGCGGACCAACGGTCCGCTGCTACCGGGTGGCGTGCAATACGCGCGCGATTGCCTCCACCAGCAGATCGCCGGTCACCGGCTTGCGCAGGAACGCATCGAAGCCGGCCTGGCGTGCCTGCTGCTCGATCGACGGATCCGTCCGCGCCGTCACCGCGATCAACGGCATCTCGAATCCCTGGCTGCGCAGATGCTCGGCCAGCGCGATGCCACCCAGCCCGGGCAGATCCAGGTCCATCAGCACCACCTCGAACGGCGCCTCGCTGACCTCGCGCAACGCCGACAGCGCGTGCTCGGCGTGTACCACCTCATGCCCGCGCGCCGACAACAACCCGCTGACCACCTCGGCCACGGTCAGATCGTCCTCCACCAGCAGGATACGCAACGGTGGCAATACCCATTGCCCACCTTCGGCCGTTCCGCTCGCGTTGGTCGTCCCGGCCTCCAGCGGCAACGGCAGTGTCACCGTGAAGCGCGTGCCCACGCCGAGCTGGCTCTGGACGCCAATCTGCCCCTGCATGGCCAGTGCCAGTTCGCGACAGATCGCCAGGCCCAGCCCGCTGCCCCCGTACTGCGCGGCGGTGCGGGCGCCATCGGCCTGCTCGAAGCGACGGAACAAGCGCTCCTGCTGATCAGCGCTGATGCCCGGTCCGGTATCGGATACTTCGATGTGCAACCCGCGGCCAGGCGTGATCGCCCGCAGCGTCAGGCGTACTTCGCCGTGGCTGGTGAACTTGACCGCGTTGCCCAGCAGATTGAGCAGGATCTGACGCACACGCAGTTCATCGCCGATGGTGCGCGTGCCGGGCGATACCGTGTTGTCGACCACGAACCGCAGCCCTTTCTGTTCGGCCAGTGCCGCCATCAGCGCACAGACATCGCCGATCGGCCGCTGCAGCTGGAAGGACTGCGCCTGCAGTTCCAGCCGCCCCGATTCGATCCGGGCCAGGTCGAGCGCATCGTTGACCAGGTGCAGCAGATGCTCGCCGGCATGCCGGATCGACTCGGTGTAGCCGCGCTGCTGCGCGTTCAACGGCGAGGACAGCAAGAGCTCGCTCATGCCCAGCACCCCCGTCATCGGCGTGCGTACTTCGTGCCCCAGATTGGCCAGAAAGCGCGTCTTGGCCATCGAGGCCTGCTCGGCGAGCTCCTGCTTCTGCAGCGCCAGCTGATAGGCATGTCGGCGCTGCAGCCGGCGCCGGTACAACCAGGCGAACAGGCTGAGCAGCAACAGCACCGCCGAGGTCAGCAGCAACAGTCCGGACAGGCTGCGCCACCACGGTGGCAGCACGCGGAACTCCAGTACCTGTACCCGCGACCAGATATGGTCGGCCGAGCGTGCCTGCACCTCCAACCGGTAACGGCCCGGTGGCAGACGGGAGAACAGGCGCTCACCGCCCGGCCCCACTTCAACCCAGTCCGGATCGTAGCCGGCCAGGCGGTAACGATAGTTGTTGGAGGTGGAATCGGCGAAGGACAGCAGCCGCGCCACGATCCGCAGGTCGCGATCACCGTCGGCGATGTCCAGCGGCACCGCATGGGTCAGGTCCAGCACGCGCTCGCCGCGGCGCACCTCCACCCGTTCGATCACCAGCGGTGCACGGCGGGTCGCCGGCTTGACCAGCGCCGGATCGAACACCACCACCCCGGCTGGTGTGCCGCCAACGATGCGTCCGCTCGGCGTCAACGTCAGGGTGCGGCGGCGGAACTCCTGGCTGGGCAGGCCATCGTGCACGCCGTACTGGCGCACACTACCGGCCTCCGGATCGACCCGCACCAGCCCGCGTGCATTGGCTGCCCACACCACGCCCTGCCGGTCCACCACCAGCCCGGTCGCGTTGATCGCCGGGTAGCCCGCACTGCTGCCGATCACTTCCTGCAGGGTCAGCCGATCACCCTGCCAGGCATAGTGCGAGAGTTTGCCGTCCTCGGACAGCCACACCGTGTCATCGCCGGCCAGCGCCATGGCGTAGACCCCTGCCGCAGGGCCACCCGGCAGGGGTTCGAACCGCGAACGCGCCGCCACCCACTGCAGCAGGCCCTGGCCGGTGGCCACCCACAGCCGATCCTGCGGGCCGCACCGGATATCCAGCACGTTCTGCCCCGTGCTCAGCCCGGCATGGCCCAGTGCCACCCGGTGCAGCACGCGTCCCTCCAGGTCGCGCTGCTGCAGGCCATTGGCCGATGCGGTCCACAAGCGCTGGCCGTCGCAGATCGCCAGGGATTCGATCGCGCCGTCCATCGCCGCATCGACCGCGGCATCGCGCCCCCAGCGCCGTATGCGCTTCTGCCCGGGGTCGTAACGCAACAGCGCATCCCAGGAGCCGATCCAGACCTGGCCGCGCGGATCTTCGAGCACCGACTGCAGCCACTGCGTGCCGTCCACCCAGGTCCGGTGCTGCTCGACCCGCCCGCTCACCGGATCGAACTTGTCCAGCGCACCATGCGTGCCGACCGTCCACACGCCCCCGTCGGCGGCCGCGCCCATGCCCAGCACATACGCGTTGCGCAGCGAGGCCGGATCATCTTCCAGCCGCGACAGCACCGAGAACTGCCACCAACGCGGCAGCAGATGCCACAGGCCGCCGTTGGTGCTGGCCAACCAGATGCCGCCCTCGCGATCTTCATAGGCACCGGTCCAGTTCGGGCGCACCTGCCCACGCGCGATCGCGCTGTACAGCGGCACCTGCTGGAACTGACCGTCCATGGCGCGGCCCAGGCCGGAGCGGGTATCGAGCCAATACCCGCCCTGTTCGTCGCGCAGCATCATGCCCAGGATCTGATCGCCTTCGGCCACCGCCCAGGGCGCCGGTTCGAAGCGACCGTCCGGCCGACGCACCGTGACCCCGGCATTGCTGTTGATCCACAGACTGCCATCCGCCTCGGGGGTGAGCCCGTTGATGACACGCGCCGGCAGCTGCGCGCTGGGCACGAGCTCGAAATCCTGGCCGGTCCAGCGGGCCAGCCCGGCCTGCGAGCCGATCCACAATGTTCCATCGAGCGTGGTGGCCAGTGAGCCGACCGATGCGGCCGGCAGACTGCGTGGATTGCCGGGCTCGGGCATGAAGCGCGTGAGCGTACCGTCGCGCTCCAGCCGATGCAGGCCGCCCTGGTAGGTCCCGAACCAGATCGCTCCATCCGGCGTGGACGCCACGCTCCAGATCGTGTTGCTGCCGATCTCCGGGTGGCTGTCACGGTCGTAGAAGCGGATCTCGCGGCGATCGGCCGACATCATCGCCAGGCCGGCATTCTCCGTACCGATCCACAACTGATTGCGCGCATCCACGTGCACGCTCCAGACGTGGTTGTCGCGCAGGCCGTCCTCGGCACGCCAGATGCGGTAATTCCGGCCGTCGTAGCGGGCCAGGCCATCGTTGGTGGCGATCCACAGATAGCCGTAGCGATCTTCGGCCATGCGGTTGACGGTGTTGGATGGCAGACCATCGAACACGGTGAGTTGCCGCGGCGTCGGCGGTACCGGCTGGGCCGACGCAAGCGTCGGCCAGAGCACACACAGGCCGATCAGCAACGGCCACAGCACTCGCAACACCAATGGCTCTCCCGGGTCTATCCGTTCATTCACCGCCGCCGCCCGGAACGGGCCTGCCGCCCCTGACCCCCCCGGTCGTCGGGCAACGCCCCGCATAGTAAACCGTTCCCCGCGCCGGCACGATCCACACGCGGCGGCCCCATCCGCTGCATCGCAGCCCGCAGCGCATCGCCCTGCAGCGGCTTGTGCACCAGGCCGTCGCCCCCCGCGGCCACGACCTGCGCTTCAAGATCCGGATCCCGACGCGCCGTGAGCACCAGTACCGGCAGGCGGTGCCCCTGCTGACGCAGCAGGCGCAGCAATGACAGTCCATCCATGCCCGGCAGGTCCAGGTCCAACAGCATCAGTTGCGTGCCGGGGCGGGCCAGCGCAGTCAGTGCAGCCAGCGCGTGCTCCGCATGGACGATAACGTGGCCGCGTACCTGCAGCAGCCACGTGACCACCTGCGCAACGAGAGGATCATCTTCCACCAGCAACACCCGCAGACCATCGATGTCATCGTCGATGTCCTGCGCGTCCTGACCCGCCAGCAGCGATGGGCAACGGTCCAATGGGACGCTCAATGTGGCCTGCCAGCGACGATCGGGCAGCTGCAGGACACACAACCGCCCCTGCATCGCATCAACCAGCACATCGACATCGGCCAGCGCCTCGCGCACCCGGGACAGCCGAGGAGACGGACAGGCGCCCGGCTCGGCCATGACATCCAGCAGCAGACCGGTGCGTCCTGGTCGCCAGGCCATGCGCAGAGTCACCAGGGTGGCACCGCTCTGCGCGGCGAGTCCGCAGGACAGCCATTGCACTGCCTCCCGCAACCGGTCCGGATCGCCCTCGACACAGGCGTCGGCCGGCAGTGGATGTGCCGATGACAGCCGGCAGCCGGACACCGCCAGACCGCACGCCACCGCGGCATGCACGTCGAGCCACCATGGCCCGAGGGCAAAACGCCGCCGCTGCAAGGCCACCTTGCCGGCCTGCAGCCTGGCGTTCTCCAACGCTTCATCGACCACTTGCAGCAGTGCACGTCCGCCCTGTTGGATGTGCAATACCTGTTCGCGCGCGTCCGCGGGCAGCGGCGCCTCCAACAGCAGCTCGCTCATGCCCAGCACACCGGTCAGCGGCGTCCGCACTTCATGGCCCAGCGTGGCCAGATAACGCGCCTTGGCCTGCGCGGCCTGTTCGGCCCGCGCCTGCCGGCGCGTGGCCGCCCGCCACGCGTTTGTACGTCCGCGGTGATGCCGCAATCCCCAGGTTGCCAGCACCGCCCCTGCGAGCGCGCCCATCCACAGCAGCGCCCAAGCCCCGGGATGCGCCCAGCCGCTGTAGGCCACCTGCAGATGCGTCTGCTGGATCGGCGACCAACGCCCATCCTCGCCACGCGCCTGGAATTCCAGTACATGTTCGCCCGCGGGCAGGCGCGGAAAGCCGCGCGTACCGCGTTGTCCGGCACGGACCCACTCCGGGTCTTCGCCACGCAGCCGGAATCGATAGTCGACGGCCCCCCCCTGGCTGCTGCTGAGCAGGCGCGCTGACAGCTGGATGTCGCGATCATCGGCGTTCAGGCGCAGCGGCTCGGCGGCCGGCAACTCGATCCAGCGCCGCTGGCGGCGCACTTTCACACGGTCGATGACCAAGGTGGGAAGCACCGTCGCCGTCAACATCCCGGCCGGATTCAGCGCAAGCACGTTGCCGGTCTGATCCATCGCCAGCAGATGGCCGCCGGCTGCCACCAGGCTGTCGTCCAATGCCATCACCGGCAGTCCATCGTCGGCCGTGTAGAGCCTGGCACTGCGACCGTCCAACGCCAGACGCACCACGCCGCGCGCGGTAGTCGCCCAGACCGCCCCGTCGCTGGCGCCGGCCAGTCCCCGCGCAAGCGCCATGGGCAGGCCGTGCGAGGCATCCAGGCGCAGCGTGGGATGCAGGCGACCTGCGTCGCTCCGGAATACCGTCCATCCCTCCACATCAGCAACCCATAGCCGGCCGTCGGCATCCAGGTGCAAGGCACTGACCTCCCGTCGCGGGCCGCCCGGCACGGGATCGAAACGTCCGGCCGCGGGCTGCCACTGCTTGAGTCCGTCGCGGTCGCCCAGCCACACCTGCCCGGCGATGTCACAGTGCAGGGCGAATGCCGCGGTGCCGGGACGCAGCCCCACTGACTCGTACGTGGCACTGCCCAGCAGGCGCCCATCACCTGCGCGCTGTTCCAACCGGCCATTCCCGGCAAGCCACAGCCGATCGCCACACTGCTGCAATGCGGCGTGCGGCGACGCCACCGGGACACCGGTGGACCCCACCCGCCAGCGCCGCTGCCGTCCCCGCACGGGATCGATACGGGTCAGCCACGGCGCCGCGAACACCCAGACGCCGCCGTGACCGTCGTCGCTCACCACATGGCGATCGGGGCGCTCGGGTGCATGCGCATAGGCCCATCGCGGCCGGTTGAATCCGTGCTCCGGCGAAATGCGTGTCAACCATCCATCGCGCACCCACCACGCCTGCCCGTCGGCGGCAGGGGCCAGCCCGCCCGGTGCGGTGGAGGCGTGGGCAAGGGGCGCGGCGAAGCGCTCCAGGTGGCGCCACTGCGCGCCGAGCCGCCAGACCCCCTGATGGGTGCCCAGCAGCCAGACCCGTCCCTGGCGATCTTCCAGCACGCGCACGATGCGCGGCTCATTGGGCCCCTGCAATCTCGGCAGAGTGAGCGCGTGACGATGCTGCCCCTGCCAGTCCTGCCACCACAGCGTCGACCCGTCAGCGAACCAGTCCCCGCCTGCGCGGCTATGGCCGAGCCAGCGTCCGCGTTCGCGCCCCTCGCGCTGTATCTGCCACGCCGGCAACTGCCGCCGCACGGTGCCTTCTGCGGTGCTCGACCACAACCGCCCCTGCGCGTCCAGGCCCAGGGCGGTCACCGCCGCGGACGATGCCCCCAGCGTCGTCGGTGACTGGAACCGGCCCTCCTGCCAGCGGGCCAGGCCCGCAGCGCTGCCGATCCACACAGCGCCCTGGGCATCGGCAACCAGGTGCTCCACCCGGGCCGACGGCAGGCCGCGGCCATCGGTCGCGGGCAGGTACTGGTGCAGGCGACGATCGCGGGTGAGGCGGAACAGCCCGGCATCCCGGGTGCCGAACCAGACGCTGCCGTCGACCATCGGCTGGATTGCCAGCACCGGACTGGCCGCCATCGCCGGGGCGGACGGTCCTGCCCACCGCGCAAACTGTTGGCGATCGGCCGACAGGCGCTGTAAGTAGCCGTTGGCCGTGCCTATCCAGAGCTGATCGCAGGCATCCAGCGCGATGCTGCGGACCTCGTTGTCGGCCAGCCCATGCTCCATCCGCCAGACGCGGAAACCACTGCCGTCATAGCGGGCCAGGCCATCGCCGGTGGCGAACCAGAGGTAGCCCTGCCGGTCCTCCACGATCTGATGCACCACATTTGATGGCAACCCATCCACGGTCGTGATGCGTACTGCGGGACTCGGGAACGCCAGCACGGCGGCCGGCAGCAGGCAGCACAGCAGCGCGAACAGACACCGCAGCATGCCGCCCCGGCTCATGGGCCGCGCCGGCATCGGGCCAGACACGCCGTCAGAGTCGCCCGGCTCACCGGCAGCCGCAGGAACAGGTCGAACCCCGCCGCAATCGCCTCACGCTCGGCGCCGATGTCCGCGCGCGGTGTCAGGGCCACCCTGGGGATCCCCGGCCAGCGACGCGATAACCATGCGCCCGCCCGCTCGCCGCCTACGCACAGGACCGGGTCCACCACGATGACATCCCAGCGCCCGTGCTCCCTCAGTGCCTTGGGCATGGCCTCCAGCCCGGGCACGCACAGCCCCACATGGCCGAGCGAGACGAGCAGAGCGCGCAGCACATCGGTCACACTCGTGGCCGGATACACCACCAGCACCCGCAGCTCGCCGGCGCCGTTCGCATCCTGTGGTGCGCACGATGGTGCATCGCTGGGAATGGCATCGCTGCGCGGCAACGGCAATCGCACCTGGAAGCAGGCGCCGTCGCCGGGACGGCTGGTCACCGTGATGTCACCGCCCATCGCCAGGGCCAGGTCGCGGGAAATGGACAGCCCCAGGCCGCTGCCACCGTAACGCGCGGCCGTCTGTGCCCCGTCGGCCTGTTCGAAACGCTGGAACAGGCGCTGGCACTGCGCTGCGGTCATGCCCGGGCCGGTATCGACAACCCGCAGCAGCACGTCCTGGTCCTGGCCTGCGCACTGTACCTGCAGTCGCACCTCTCCCTGTGCGGTGAACTTCAGTGCGTTGCCCAGCAGATTGAGCAGGATCTGGCGCAGGCGCGGGGCGTCGCCGATGAAAACCGCCGTCGCCGGCAGCGTGCTGTGCCACACCAGCGCGAGCGACTTGCCCTGCGCTACCGGGAGCAACAGCGCATGCACCTCTTCGATCAACCGTTGCAGCAGAAAGGGGCCCGGCTGCAACTGCAGCTGACCGGATTCGATGCTGGCCATGTCCAGGGCGTCATCCACCAGCCGCAGGAGATGTGCGCCGGCGTAGTGCAGGCTGTCGACCTGGCTCCGCTCCGCCGGTGTGAGCTGCGTACGCTGCAGCAGCTCGCTCCAGCCCAGCACCACGGTCATCGGGACGCGTATGCGGGCGCCCAACGTCCCCAGGAAACGGGTGCGCTGCAGCGACGCCCGCTCGGCGCGGTGCTGCCGCGCATGCAGCCGGCGCCAGCGGCGTTGCCGTCGGCGCCGCGCCAGCCCGCCCCAGGCCCCAAGCCACAGCGCCGCCGTTCCACCGGCCACCGCCGCGTACCGCGCGGTCCGCGTCTGCCACCAGGCCGGAACCACCTGCAGCGCAATGCGGCGAATCGGCGACCAATCCCCATCGCCTTGCCGCGCCTGGACCTCCACCGTCTGCAGACCCACCGGCAAGCGCTCGAACACGCGCTGCCCCGCAGCACCGTTCTCCTGCCAGTCCGCGTCGTGCCCCTGCAACCGGAACCGGTAGCGCACGCGCGAGGGTTCGCCGCCGGACAACAGGCGCGCGGATACGCGCACGTGCCGATCGCCGCCGGACAGCGGCACCGGCGCAACGCCGACCGGCAGGGTGACCTGCACGTTGCCGCGCCGCGCGGTGATTGCGTGGACCACGAGCCCGGCATGCCCCGCCGGGCGCACGATCGTGGCCGGATCGAACAGCAGCACACCGCCTTCGTGTACGGCAGCGACCACATGATCCCCAGCGGTGCGTACCATCCGTCGCGGCAACACGTCATGTCCAGGCAGGCCATCGTCGCTGCCGAACTGGCGTATGCCGCCGCCATGCGGGTCGACCCGGATCAGGCCACGGGTGCCACCGGCCCACGCCACGCCACGCACGTCCACCACCAGCGCCCGTGCCAGCAGGTGCGGATAACCGTGTACCACGCCGAAGCTGTGTGTCTTGCGCAGCCGCTGCCCATCCCACCGGTAACGCCGTAACACGCCTGGACTGCTGATCCAGTAGTCGCCATCCGCACCCCGCGCGATTGCGCCCACGTCGTCCTGCGGGGCACCGTCGACCGCCGCGAAACGCTCCTGCGCTGGCAGCCAGCGTTTGAGCCCGGTGCGATCGGTTGCCCACAGCACGCCGTCGTCGGTACACAGCAGTTGCGGGCCGTTCGCCGGGGGCATCAGGCCAAGTGCCTGTGGAACAGCGGACAACTGCAGGGCGCCGTCGGCATCACGTCGCTGGATCCGGTCAACACGCGCCAGCCACAGCGAGCCGTCGCGGCAGGACTCCAGATCGACCGCGCCCGTACTGCCCTCCCAACCCAGCAACCAATGCCGCAACTGGCCTGTGCCGGGCGTGTATCGAGACAGGGTGTTGCCGCTGGTCAACCAGAGCCGCCCGTGACGATCTTCGGCCATGCCCACTGCCTCGGGGTGCAGGCGTTCGGGCCGGTAGTGGAATCCGGTATCGCTCTGTCCGGTCCGCACATCCACGCGCTGCACGCGCCCATTGTCACCGGCGATCCACACCTGTTCGCCGGCGGACGCTGCCAAGGCCAGCACGTAGTGCGCATCCAGGCCGGGCCAGCCATCCCGGGCCGCGGGCAGCAGGGTGAACTGGCGCCAGCGCGCAGGAAGATGCCACAGTCCCCGCCCCTGCCCGATCCACCACGCCCCACCGACACGGTCCTGCAGGGCATGACTCACCCCTGCGGTCCTGCGGATCGTGCCGTCGAGGTCGCGCAGCGGCACTGGCTGCGGTGCGCGTCCGTGAGGGTGCCGTACCAGGCCGGTTGCATCGGTGGTCCATAATTCTCCTTCGCGGCTGCGCAGTACCGGCATGCCGGGCGCCGTCGGCACCCCCGGTGTGCCAACGGCATCCCAGCGGTGCACGCCGCTGCGGGTGGCCGCCCACACACCGCCGTCCGGATCGGGCCAGAGCGACTGGACATCCACCCGCCCACCGCGCCGCAGCGGCACGGCAACGAAGTGCGTGCCTGCACGACGCAACACCCCGTGCGAGGTGCCGACCCACAGGCTGCCGTCGCGGTCGACGGCCAAGGCATTCACCCGCAGCGCGCGTCCGAACGGGTGCGGTAAGGGGACGGCGCACCAACGGCCATCGGCCTGCCGTGCAAACAAACCGTCCGCGACCGTGCCCACCCAGAGCGTGCCATCAGGCGTACTGGTCACCTGCACAATGCCAGTGCGCGGCAGTACCGCGGCCGCATCCCCGGGCATGCTCTGGAACACGCTTCGATCAGCGGACAGCTTCACCAGCCCCTGGGAGGCGGTGGCCAGCCAGAGCCGATCCTGCGCATCGACATGCAGCGCGCGCAGGTCCAGATCGAGCAGGCCCTGTTCCCGTCGCCATGCGCGGAAGCGATGGCCATCGAAGCGCAGCAGACCATCATCGCTGGCGAACCAGAGGTAGCCTTCCCGGTCTTCGTCGACCGCACGGATCACCGGGGTCGGCAGCGCGTCGGCCGGACCGAGTGGGCGTGGCCACGGCAACGTGACAAGCGTACCCGCCGCGGCAACCATCGGCAGCCAGAGCAGGACCACCAGCATCCGGCCTGCCCAGCGCCTGCCCCCCTGTCCGGATCGGCCCTCTGACACTCCCTACCCCGACCATCCTTCGCAGCGTGAACCGCACGATAGGCCGAAGCCATCGGAACCAAGCCGATCAGGCCGGTACCGCGTCACAGGTCGATGAATGAACTTTTCGATCAATAGAGCAATTGCGAAACATCGCGACAATCGTGGCCGCGGAACCGCGAGCACTCAGTACAGGAGTGACTTGCCCGCGCGCGCCTGCACGATCGCATCCACCAGCATGTCGCCGGTCACCGGCTTGCGCAGGAAGCCATTGAATCCGGCGGCCAGCACCTGCTGCTCGGCGTAAGCATCCGAGCGCGCAGTCACCGCGATCAGGGGCAGCTCATAGCCCATCGCGCGCAGCTGCGCGGCAATCGCGATGCCATCCAGCGCCGGCAGGTCCAGATCGAGCAGACCTACATCGAAGCTGCCTGCCGCTACTTCTGACAATGCCCCCAGGCCATGCAGCACGTGCACCACGTCGTGCCCGCGGGTGCGCAGCAGACCGGCGATGACATCGGCCACGGTGGCATCGTCCTCCACCAGCAGGATGCGCAGCGGTGGCAGCTGCGTGCGCGTCTCCTGGCCCGGGTCACGTGGCGTGCCAACCGGCTGTACGGTCCACGGCAGCGGCAGCGATACAGTGAAACGGGCCCCATCACCTGGCCGGCTGTCGATCTCGATCCGGCCGCCCATCGCCACCGCCAGTTCCTGGCAGATCGCCAGGCCCAGGCCGCTGCCGCCATAACGCGACGCGGTCCGGGGACCGTCCGCCTGTTCGAAGCGATGGAACAACCGCTCCTGCTGGTCCTGATTGATGCCTGGCCCTGTATCGGAGACCTCGAAGATGATCGCGCGCCCGTCATCGGCCAGCTCGACACCGAGCCCGACATGGCCATGTTCGGTGAACTTGATCGCATTGCCGAGCAGGTTCATCAGGATCTGCCGCACGCGCATCTCATCGCCGCTGACCTGCACTGGGCCGGGCAGGTTGAAGCTGCGCTCGAACGCCAGGCCACGGTGATGGGCCATCGGCTCCATCAACGCCTCGACCTGATCCAGCAACGACATCAGATCGAACGGCCGCAGATCCAGTTCCAGCCGCCCTGCCTCGATGCGGGCCAGATCCAGCGCATCGTTGACCAGACGCAGCAGATGCTTGCCCGCATGCTGGATCGAGCCGGCATAGCCGCGCTGCACCTCATCCAGCGTGGTGGACAGCAACAGCTCGCTCATGCCCAGCACACCGGTCATCGGTGTGCGCACTTCGTGCCCCAGCGTGGCCAGGAACCGGCTCTTGGCCTGCGAGGCCTGCTCGGCCAACTGCTGCTTGTGCACCGTCAACTGCCACTGCTGGCGGCGGCGCAGGCGTGCACGTGCGACATACGCCAGCGCTGCGACCCCGATCAGACCGAGCAGCACGTAGCCCACGACCGCCCAGCCACTGCGCCACCACGGCGGGCGCACCTCCAGCTCCAGGGTACGGGGCGGCGTCCAGGCGCCCTGCGGGGTCGCCGCCTGCACCTCGATGCGGTAGCTTCCGGACGGCAGGCGCGACAGCAGGCGCTCGCCGTCGGCCGCCTGCATCACCCAGTTCTGGTCATACCCGGAGACCCGGTAGCGGTAGCGGTTGCCGTGTGGGTTGGCGAATGAAAGCAGACGCGCGGACACGATCAGATCGCGGTCCTGCGGCCCCAGCACGATCGGTGCCTGCGTCGGCAGCATCTGCTGCCCTTCGGCATCGTCGCGGCGGACCTGCACGCTGTCGATCACCAGCTGCGATGGCGGCAACAGCATGTCCGCCGCATCCGGATCGAAGCCGACCAACCCGGTCGCGGTGACCGCCAGGACGCGACCATCGCGCGCCTGCACCGGTGGGCGGTTGCTGAACTCAACATCCGGCAGCCCATCGCGTTCGCCATACAAGCGCAGCCGACGCTCGGCGCCCTGCCAGCAGATCAACCCACGCGGGGTGGTTGCCCAGACCTGCCCGTGACTGCCCAGCGCGAGCCCGCCCATCGACACAGCGGGCATGCCCTGGGCAGCGCCGACACGTTCGCGCAGGCTCATGCTCAGCCCATCCCAGCGATAGCGCTCCAGCGCGCCCTGACGTGCCAGCCACAGTTCATCCGGGCCGGTCCAGGCCGCATCGTAGATGCTGCCGCGGGAAATGCCCGGCACCTGCTCGAAGCGGCCATCGCGCCACCGCATCAGGCCCATGCTGTCGCCCATCACCCAGAGCTGCCCACGCGGATCGAACACCATCTGCTCAACCGGGTTCTCGGTCAGCCCACGGTGCTGGTCATTGCGGATGGTATCGAGCACGTTGCCCTGGGCATCGCGGCGCTGGATGCCGAAGTTCATGATCGACAGCCACAGCTCGCCATTGGGCGCCTGGCGGATAAGATCGATGCGTTGGCGCACATCGGCACCACCGCCGATCTTCCATTCGCGCAGCATGCCGGTAGCCGGCTGGTACAGATTCAAACGACCCGCGCGACCGATCCACACCGCGCCGTCCTCGCGGGGCAGCAGCGACCACGCGGCCCCAACCCCGATCTGTTTGTCGTCGGCGATCTGGCGCAGCTGGCCCTGCGCATCCAGCGTATAGAGGCCGTGCGCACCTGAGATGTAATAGGTATCGCCCCGCGCGGCCGCGCCGAGCAGATAGACGCTGTCCAATGGCTTGCCGTCGAGCTGGTACCAGCTGGAGAAGCGCTTCCAGTCCGGCGGCAGATACGCCAGCCCCTGGGTCAGCATCGCGACCCACAGGCCGCCTTCATGATCCTGCAGCATGTCCAGCACACCGCTGCGTGCGGTCAGGAAGCCACTGCCGGCGTCGCCGGCGAGCAGCCGCACCGCGCTCGCATCACCGCGGTACAGGCCATCGGCCGTGCCCAGCCAATAACCGCCATTGCGATCATGGATGACCGTGGCCGCGCGTACATCGGCACTGAGCTTCCAGGGTGCGGGATGGGCCTGGTCGTCGGCACCGATCTGGAACAACCCGCCTTCGGTGCCCGCCCATACGGTGCCATCGGGCTCTCGGGTCAGGCGGAATACGCTTTTACCGCCCAGCAGGGCCGGCGCGATCCGCGTGAAGCGGTCGCCATCCCAGCGGGCGACACCGTTGGAGGTCCCCACCCAGACCCGCCCCTGCGGATCGGCCAACAGACTGTAGATGGTGTTGTCGGGCAGGCTGCGCGGATCGTTCGCGTCGGCCTCGTATCTGACCAGCGTCCCGTCCTCGCTGCGCCGGCAGATACCGTGCTGGTTGGTGCCGATCCACAGCGATTGCGCGGCATAGGCCAGCGACCAGAACTGGCCCTCGCACGCCGCATTGAGCTCGGGGAACCGCGCAAACGCGCTGCGGTCGGGGCCGAGCATGCTCAGGCCAACGCCATTGCTGCCTACCCAGACACGATCCTGTGGATCGATGAGCAGGGTTTCCACTTCGTTGCCGGGTAGCGAGCCGGGCTCGGCTGGATCGTGCCGCCAGACCCGCAGGCCGACCCCGTCCACGCGGGCCAGGCCGTCATCGGTACCGGCCCAGATATAGCCTTGGCGATCCTGTGCCAGCGCCAGCACCATGCGCGACGGCATGCCTTCGGCCGCACCCAGGCGGCGCAAGCGTGGCGTCTCTGCCGATGTCCCTGCGGCTTCCAACACTGACGGCACTGCGCACAACCACAGCCCCAACAGCACGATGCCTGCACCCCAGCGGCGCGTGCTCATCGATCCGGATCTCCCTGTTGGTGCGGATTGTCACACAGCGATCAGGACGGTGTCCGCATTCTGGGGGCGGCTGCCGCGGATGGAACGGGCTGTTTCCGTCCCGTGCAAGGAAGGCAGCATTGGCCGCCCGTGCTGTTGTCGGGCGCACCACGATCTGTTGCAGCCATGACGCTGCATCCCATGACACAGCTGTGCGTATGATCGCCCCAGACCCTTATGGAGCCAGCGCCTTGCTCAAGCGCCTGACCCTTTCCCTGCTGCTGGCGGCCACGCCGCTGCTCGCCATCGCCGCCCCGGACAGCTATCGGCTCGATCCGGTGCACACCCGTGTGCTGTTCGCGGTGGAGCATGCCGGCTTCTCCCACGCGCTGGGCACCGTGTCCGGCAGCGAAGGCGTGCTGGTGTTCGATCCGGAGGACTGGCGCAGCGCGCGGCTGGAGGTCAGCGTGCCGATCCAGCGCCTGGACCTGGGCGATGACAAATGGAACACCGCCACACTGGCGCGCAACCTGCTCGACGGCGAGCGCTTCCCCGAGGCGCGGTTTGTCTCGACCCGGGTTGAACCGATCGATCCGAACCACGCCAACGTCATCGGCCAGCTCACCGTACGCGGCGTGACCCGTGAGGTCACCCTGGCCGTCACCCTCAATGCGCTCAAGCGTCATCCGCTGCCGCCGTTCCGCCGCACCGCCGGTTTCTCGGCCACCGCCACGCTCAGCCGCAGCGCCTTCGGCGTGGACGGCTGGGCCTCGATGATCGGCGATGAGGTGCAGCTGCGGATCGAAGCGGAGGCGGTGCGCGATCGCAACGCCGGTGATCCCGCCGACGCCACCCCCACCGATGCGCCGGGAACTCCGGCCCCGCCGGTTGACTCAGATACCCCACAGCCGGTCCAGGAGACCACGCCATGACCGCCAAGAACACCCCGACCCGCTGGGGCGGCGTCAGCCAGACCCTGCACTGGTTGATCGCCGTGTTGATCCTCGCCCTGGGCATCGTCGGGCTGACCATGGGCGAATTGCCCAGGACCCCGAAGTATTTCTGGGTCTACACGATGCACAAATCGATCGGCATCACCGTCCTGGCCCTGGTCGTGACCCGCCTGCTGTGGCGTCTGTACGCGGGCGCGCCACATCCGGTGCCGGGCACGCCGACCTGGCAGGAGCGCGTCGCCTCGGCCACGCATTGGCTGCTGTACGTGCTGATGTTCGCCATTCCGCTGTCGGGCTGGCTGTACGACTCGGCCAGTGGCCTGCGTCCGTTCCGCTGGTTCGGCCTGGTCGATGTGCCCAAGCTGAGCGCGCCGGATGAACGTGTCACCCAGATCTCGCACGCCATCCATGAGTGGGGCTTCTGGCTGCTGATCGCCGTGGTCGTGGCCCATGCCGGCGCCGCGCTTTACCACCATTTTTACCAACGCGATGCCACGCTTGCGCGCATGCTCCCGCAGCGCTGGCTTGCCTCCCCCCAGAAGGATTGACCATGAACATCAAGCTCACCTCCCCGGCCGCGGTCGCCGCTGCCCTGGCCGGCCTGCTGGCCACCGCCCCGGTGCTGGCCGCCGACTACGTGCAGGCACCCGGTTCGGTGCTGGCCTTTGCCACCAAGTACGACGGTGAAGTGTTCACCGGCACCTTCCCGGGCTTTGATACCAAGCTCAGCTTCGATCCGGCCAAGCTGGACGATGCCAAGCTGGAAGTGACCATTCCGCTGGCCGGTGCCAAGAGTGGCAACAGCGACCGCGATTCGACCCTGCAGGGCGCGGACTTCTTCAACGTGGGCAAGTTCGCCCAGGCCAAGTACAGCGCCACCAAGTTCCGCTCGCTGGGCAACAACCAGTACGCCGCCGACGGCACGTTGGAGCTGCGTGGCGTGAGCAAGCCGGTCACGCTCACCTTCACCTGGACCCCGGGCGCCCAGCCGGTGCTGGCCGGCAAGGCAACGGTCAAGCGCCTGGACTTCGGCGTGGGCGGCGGTGATTGGGCCGATACCAAGACCATCCCGAACGAGACCGCGATCAGCACGAAGGTGGTCCTGAAGGCGAAGTAACGTCAGATGGCGGTAGTGCCGGCCGCTGGCCGGCTCCTCGCGCGATGATCGACTCCCGGGAGCCGGCCAGCGGCCGGCACTACCGCATACAGCACCGCCAAGCGACGCTTGCGTGTCAGCCGATCCAGGCCTCTACCGCTGCCACATCGAACGGCCAGTCCAGCTCGCGGCCCTGCGCATCGCGCAACACCGGCACCCGCAGCCCGTAGCGGGCCTCCAGCGCGGTGTCGTCATCGATGAACACACTGTCCAGATCGGCCACCCGGGCCTGCGCCAGCACCGTCAAGGCCTGGTCGCACAAATGGCAGTCATCACGCTGGTACAAGGTAAACACCGGCCCACCCACCTTGAAAAATGTTGCGCCGCACTCAAGGCTGGCGCCTGCGACAGCATAGAATAGTGCTCCATCCGATACCCGCAGTTTGGCAATCATGGCTGTCAGCACGTTCGACGTTTTCAAGATCGGCATTGGCCCGAGTTCTTCGCACACCGTGGGACCGATGAAGGCTGCCGAACGTTTCGTGCACCGCTGGCTGCTCGATCCGGGCCATCTGCAGGACGTGGTGCGCATCCGCGCCGATGTCTACGGCTCGCTGGCCCTGACCGGCCGTGGCCATGGCACCGACAAGGCCGTGCTGCTCGGGCTGGAGGGCCAGCGCCCGAACCTGATCGATCCGGACATCATCCCCGAGACGCTCGAGCGCATCCGCAGCAGCAAGCGCATCCGCCTGATGGGGCAGCATGAGATCGCCTTCGACGAGAAGCGCGACCTGGGCCTGAACAAACGCCAGAAGCTGCCGTACCACACCAACGGCATGCGCTTCACCGCGTACGGCGCGGATGAGCAGGTGATCGCCACGCGCGATTACTACTCCGTCGGCGGCGGCTTCGTGGTCAACCAGGACGACGCGGCCGATGACCGCATCGTGCCCGATGAAACCCCGCTCCCCTACCCGTTCAAGAGCGGCGATGAGCTGCTCGCGCAGACCGCACGCAGTGGCCTGAGCATCGCCCAGATGATGTTCGAGAACGAGAAGTGCTGGCGCACCGAAGAGGAGATCCGCGATAGCCTGCGCGAGATCTGGAGTGCCATGCAGGCCTGCGTGGAGCGCGGCATCCGCCAGGAAGGCACCCTGCCCGGCGGCCTGCATGTCTCCCGCCGCGCACCGGCGTTGTACCGCGAACTGTCCTCCAAACCGGAAGCGGCGATGCGCGACCCGTTGACCACGCTGGACTGGGTCAACCTGTACGCGCTGGCGGTGAACGAAGAAAACGCCGCCGGTGGCCGCGTGGTCACCGCCCCGACCAACGGCGCTGCCGGCGTACTGCCGGCCGTGCTGCATTATTTCGATCGCTTCTGCCCCGGTGCCAACGAACAGCGCGTGTTCGATTTCCTGCTGACCTCGGCGGCGATCGGCATTCTGTACAAGGAAAACGCCTCGATCTCCGGTGCCGAAGTCGGCTGCCAGGGCGAAGTGGGCGTGGCCTGCTCGATGGCGGCCGGCGGGCTGGTCGCTGCACTCGGCGGCAACCCGAGCCAGATCGAGAACGCCGCTGAAATCGGCATGGAACACAACCTCGGCCTGACCTGTGACCCGATCGGCGGGCTGGTGCAGATCCCCTGCATCGAGCGCAATGCAATGGGCGCGGTCAAGGCGATCAACGCCTCGCGCATGGCGATGCGTGGCGATGGCAAGCACAAGGTCTCGCTGGACAAGGTCATCAAGACCATGCGCGATACCGGCCGCGACATGCAGGACAAGTACAAGGAAACCAGCCGCGGCGGGCTGGCGGTCAACGTCATCGAGTGCTGATCGACCGTCCACGGGGGTAGCGCCGGCCGTTGGTCGGCTGCCCCCGGTCGCATCATCGGCACGCCTCCACGGCCGCTCCGGTACAGTCAGGGCTCCCCCGTTCCGGAGACCGCCATGCGCATCCTGGCTGCCGCCCTGCTCGCCTGCCTGCCGTTGACCACCCTCGCCGCCGACACCTACGGCCCGCGACTGGAAGGCTTCGACTACCCGTACCCCGTGAAGATCTTCCGGTTCGAGTCCCAGCGCCAGCCGCTGGAGATGGCCTACATCGACGTCCCCGCCGGTGGCAAAGGCTTTGCCGGTACGGTGGTGCTGCTGCACGGCAAGAATTTCTGCGCAGCCACCTGGAAGGACACCATCGCGGCACTGAGCGCGGCCAGCTACCGGGTGATCGCGCCGGACCAGATCGGTTTCTGCAAATCGAGCAAGCCCGAGCGCTATCAGTACTCGTTCGGTCAGTTGGCTGCCAATACCGAAGCGCTGCTGGAGCATCTGGGCTATGGCGAGGGCAAGCTGCACATCGTCGGCCATTCGATGGGCGGCATGCTGGCGGCACGTTTCGCACTGATGTATCCGCAGCGCACGATCAGCCTGTCGCTGGTCAACCCGATCGGACTGGAAGACTGGAAGGCCAAAGGCGTGCCATGGCGCAGCGTCGATGCCTGGTATGCAGGTGAGCTGAAAACCACCTTCGAGAGCATCAAGAAGTACCAGCTCGATGTGTACTACAACGGCCAGTGGAAGCCCGAGTACGAGCAGTGGGTGCGCATGCAGTCGCGCATGTACGACGGCCCTGGCAAACAGGCGGTGGCGTGGAGCCAGGCATTGACCTCGGACATGGTGTTCAACCAGCCGGTCGTCCATGAGCTGCCCAAGCTGACGGTGCCGACCACGTTGTTCATCGGCCAGACCGACCGCACTGCGATCGGCCGTGATCTGGCACCGCCGGCGCTGAAAGCGACGCTGGGCAACTACCCCGCCTTGGGCAAGGCAGCCGCCGCGGCGATCCCGCGCGCCACCCTGGTGAGTTTCGAAGACCTGGGCCACTCGCCGCAGGTGCAGGACCCCGCCCGGTTCAACGCGGCATTGCTGAAGGCGCTCTCACAACACGACTGACCTGCCCACCCGGTAGTGCCACTCCATGCGTGGCAGCGGCCGTCCTCAGCGTTGTCCGCCGACGCAGCCAGCCCACGCCTGGCGCTACCGTGTGTCTTGATGGGATCGCGCGGCAATCAGCGCCGCACGATCGCCAGCACGTCGTCCAGCAACGCGGCGGCAGTGACCTCCGCCCCGGCACCCGGCCCCTGGATCAGCAGCGGCTGGGCGTGATACCGGTCGCTGTGGATCGCGACCCGGTTGTCGGTCTGTGCCCCACCGGCCAGCGGATGGTCGCGCGGCAGGACGCGCAGGCCCACCGAAGCACCGTCGTGATCGAAGCCACCGACGAAGCGCAGGCAATCGCCTTGTTCGTTGGCCTGCTGCCAATACTGCTGCAGCGGTGCATCCAGCAGCGGCAACTGGACCAAGGCCTCCGCCGGCGTCAGCGCGGCCAGCGCCTCCGGCACCAGCGAGGCGACCTGCACCTGCTCGGCACGCAACGCGATGCCGCTGGCGCGCGCCAGGATCAGCAGTTTGCGACGGACATCTTCGCCGGAAAGATCCACCCGCGGGTCCGGTTCGGTGTAGCCGGCCTCGGCCGCCTCACGCACCCACGCGGAAAACGGACGCTGGCCATCGTAGTGATGGAACAGCCACGCCAGCGAACCGGACAGCACGCCCTCCACGCGATGGATGCGGTCGCCACCGGCAACCAGCGCGCGCAGACTGCTCAGCAGCGGCAGGCCTGCGCCCACGGTGGCACTGTCGCCATAGCGCGCGTCACCCTGCTGGCCGCTGTCGGCGATGGCCTGGGCACGGGCCAACTGTGCGCCTTGGCCGAGCTTGTTGGCGGTCACCACGTGCACGCCCCGCGCCAGCCACTGTTCGTGCCAATTGGCGACCGCGTCACTGGCGGTTGCATCGACCACCACATCACCGCGCCGCAGGCCTTCGGCTTCCGCCCACGGCTGCAATGCGACCGCACCGCGCGCGGCCAGGTTGGCCTGCACGAGCTCATCGGCGGGGGTCTGTTCGCAGGCGCGCGCCGTGCGCGAGTTGGCCAGCCACGAGAACGAGGGCAGCGTGACGCCGCGATCCTGCAGCGCGGCGTACCGCTGCACGAACGCGGTGCCGACCGTGCCGGTGCCGAGCAGGGCCAGCTTGCGGTGGTCCGCCAGCGGCAGGTTCAGCACGGCGCTCATGCATCCACCTGTTTACGGCGCTGCACGTCCCGGTGCTGGTCGATCACGACCTGCGCGCGCTCCAGCCCGGCCTGCAGATCGGCCACCAGGTCTTCCGGTGACTCGATACCGACCGACAGGCGCAGCAGGCCCTCGCTGATCCCGGCATGCGCACGCGCTTCCGGGGTCATGGCCGCGTGGGTCATGGTCGCCGGATGCGCGACCAGGCTCTCCACGCCGCCCAGCGATTCGGCCAGGGTGAAGCAGCGCAGGCCATCCACGAAGGCGCGCACCGCCGCATGCGGATCCTCGCCCGGGCACGAGGCCAGCTCGAAGGAGAGCATCGCGCCGAAGCCGCTCTGCTGGCGCGCGGCGATCGCATGGCCGGGGTGATCGGCCAGGCCCGGGTAGTACACGCTGGCGACCGCATCGCTGGCGGCCAGCAGCTCGACCACGGCCGCCGTGTTTTCCTGGTGCGCACGCAGACGCGCACCGAGCGTGCGCAGGCCGCGCAACGTCAGGAACGCATCGAACGGCGAACCGGTCAGGCCCAGCGCGTTGGCCCACCACACCAGCTGCTCGTGCACCGCCGGATCCCGCGCGATCACCGCCCCGCCGACCACATCGCTGTGGCCGTTGATGTACTTGGTGGTGGAGTGCAGCACCACATCGGCACCGAAGCTGATCGGCTGCTGCAGCGCCGGCGACAGGAAGGTGTTGTCGACGACGACCTTGGCACCGGCCTTGTGCGCAGCATCGATGACGAAGCGCAGGTCGGTGATGCGCAGCAGCGGGTTGGACGGGGTTTCGATCAGTACCAGCGTCGGCGACTGCGCCAGCGCATCGGCCAACGAGCGCGGGTCGGTCAGGTCGGCGGTGATCAGGCCGAAGTGGCCCTTCTTCGCCAATGCGTTGAACAGGCGCCAGCTGCCGCCGTACGCATCGTGCGGCACAACCAGCGTATCGCCGGGCTGCAGCAGCGCATTGAGCACCAGATTGATTGCGCCCATGCCGGTGGAGGTGATCACGCCACCGGCGCCACCTTCCAGTTCGGCCAGCGCTTCACCGAGCAGATCGCGGGTGGGGTTGCCGCTGCGCGTGTAGTCGTACTGGCGCTTGTTGCCGAAGCCATCGAAGCTGAAGTTGGAGGACAGCACGATCGGCGGGGTCACCGCGCCATGGGCGGTGTCACGGTCGATGCCGGCACGCACGGCGGCGGTGACGCGGCTACAGGACGGCTCGGTACCAGCGGAACGGCTCATGCGGTTTCTCCGGGGGATCGAAAAGCGGTGGCGAGGATCGCGTCGATGCGATCGGTTTCTTTCAGGAAGGCGTCATGGCCATACGGCGAGCGCAGCACGCGCAGGCTGCCGCGCGGGCCCAGCCCCTCGACCAGGCCGACGCAGTCGGCCAGCGGGACCAGGCGATCGCCTTCCACAGCGACCACGACGGTCGGCACCTGGATGGCGGCCGGGTCGATGCGGTGCAGGTCGATCGATTCGGACAGGCGCAGATAAGCATCGACCGGGGTGCGGGCGACGTACTGCGCACCGGCCGCGTCCAGATAGTCCTCGGCGGCAACGCGCACGCGGCCATTGACCACTTCCGGCGCGGCATCGAAGCGCTCGCCGAATTCTTCCGGCGTGCGGTAGCTGAGCATGGCGAACTGGCGTGCCAGCGACAGCCCGTGGCTCTCGGCGCACTGCAGTTGACCCAGCGCGACCGCACGGCGCTGCAGCGCGCGCCAGGCTGCGGCATACGGGTGCGGGCGATGCGCACCGCTCACCGCGATCAGCTTCTGCACGCGCTGGCGGTGACGGATCGCGAACTGCTGGCCGACCAGCGCGCCGTAGGAGTAGCCCACGAAGCACTGAAGGCGGGCGATGCCGAGATGGTCGAGCAGCAACGCCAGCGCATCGGCCTGATCGGCGGTATCGATCGGCAGATCGAGCGCGCCGTCGGCGCCGATGAAATCGAACGCCAGGATGCGCAGCGAGGCCGGATCCAGCGCGCGACCCGCCGCCACCAGGCCCTCGGCCCAGCCCTTTTCCGGGAACTCGGCATTGGCCGCCACATGGCGGTGCGCGGAGATACCGCCGGCCAGCACCACCACCGGCGCATCGGCACGGCCGACGCATTCGTAGCGCAGGCGTACCGGCCGCGGCCCGCCGTGACGCATCGACAGCACCGCCGCGATATCGCCGCGTACGGCGTTCAGCCCGGCGTCGACGGGGACGCTGAGCGGGGCAAAGGAGTCGGTGGCGACAGGGGCGGCGGTGGCGAAGCTCATGGCGGTATCCAAAGTAGGAAAACGGCCATCGAGCTTTCGCGGAGCTCGCGTTCGAAGCGCACGCACGGTGCACGGTTCGAACCATCTTTCGGAAGACACCAACGGTCTCCGCAGGATTTGGCACCTACGCAGGTCGCTTTCGCGTCTGCGGGCTGCCCCGGCTTCAAAGGGCCTGTCCCTCTGCCGGTCTCGATGGTGGAGCCACGATGCCAGCGCTTCCGGCCCATGTCAATCCCTTCATCGGCATGAAGCGATATATATTCCAGATGATCATCAGTCGCGCATACTCCGGGATCCTCCCTGCCCGGCCGACGCCTTGCGCTGCCTACGTTTCACTGCCCTGACGCTGATGATGATCCCGGTGCTGAGCGCCTCGGCCGGCCCGGGTGCGAACTGGCGGGAGGGCTGGCAGGTCGATCGACCTGCCGCGGCCACCCCAGCGCAGCGGGCCGCTGGCGTGGACGCGCCCGCCCTGGCCGTGGTGGCCCTGGAAGGGGCTGGCGACCGCTGGCAGGCCCGGGTCGACAACCGCGTGGCCGGGCCGGTCCAGGTCGAACTGCGCCCCGCCGCCGGCGCCCCCGCGCTACCGGGGCTCCCCCTTCAGACGGTGGTCGCCGCAGGCGCCAGCATCGTGGTGACCCGCCTGCAGCCGCCGGCCGGCAGTACCACGATCCGCCTGGATCTGACGGCCGTTCCGGGCGACCCGGGCGCGCGCCCGCAGGACGTGACCTACCAGCTGCCGTTCGATGCCGCGCGCATCCAGGTCAGCCAGGCCCCGCGGGGGCAGTTCAGTCACAGCGATACAGAGAACCGCGAGGCCATCGACTTCGCCCTGCCCGAGGGCACGCCGGTACTCGCCGCGCGCGCAGGAACCGTCATGCAGATCCAGGCCGGGTATGAGGGCCATGGGCAGGACCGGGACCACGATCTGGGCCGGGCCAACCTGGTGCGGGTGCTGCATGAGGACGGCAGCATGGCCGTGTATGCCCACCTGCAGCACCACGGCGTGCTGGTCCGCCCGGGCGAGCAGGTCCAGGCGGGGCAGCGCATCGGCCTATCGGGCAACACCGGCTACAGCGCCGCGCCCCATCTGCACTTCGCGGTCCAGGTCAATGCCGGGATGCGGCTGCGCTCGATCCCGGCACGGATCGTCAGCCCACAAGGCGAGCTGCACTTCGCCCGCACCACGGGCGAGACCGGCGCCTCCGCCCTGCCCTGACCCCGGCCACGCCCGCCCCCGCTATACTGGGCGGCTTATCTCCATGAAAAGCGCCCCGGGCGGGCGCGTCACGCCATGTCCGAAGTCGCTACCGAAGCTGCGCGCCGCCGCACCTTCGCCATCATTTCCCATCCTGACGCCGGCAAGACCACGCTGACCGAAAAGCTGCTGCTGTTCGGCGGTGCGATCCAGATGGCCGGTTCGGTCAAGGGCCGCAAGGCCGCGCGCCATGCGACCTCCGACTGGATGGCGCTGGAAAAGGAGCGCGGGATCTCGGTCACCTCCTCGGTGATGCAGTTCCCCTACGAAGGCAAGATCGTCAACCTGCTCGACACCCCCGGCCATGCCGACTTCGGCGAGGACACCTACCGCGTGCTTACCGCGGTGGACTCGGCGCTGATGGTGATCGACGTGGCCAAGGGCGTGGAAGAGCGCACCATCAAGCTGATGGAAGTCTGCCGGCTGCGCGACACGCCGATCATGACCTTCATCAACAAGCTCGACCGCGAGGGCAAGGAGCCCATCGATCTGCTGGATGAAGTGGAAAGCGTGCTCGGCATCCAGTGCGCGCCCGTCACCTGGCCGATCGGCATGGGCCAGCGCCTGAAGGGCGTGGTCCACCTGATCAGCGGTGAGGTGCACCTGTACGAACAGGGCCGCAACTTCACCCGCCAGGATTCGACCATCTTCCCCTCGATCGATTCGCCGGGGCTGGCCGAGAAGATCGGCGAGCGCATGCTGGCCGACCTGCGCGACGAACTGGAACTGGTGCAGGGCGCCAGCCATCCGTTCGACGTGGAGGCCTACCTGGCCGGCAAGCAGACGCCGGTGTTCTTCGGCTCGGGTGTGAACAACTTCGGCGTGCAGCCGCTGCTGGACTTCTTCGTCGAGCACGCGCCCTCGCCGCAGCCGCGCGCCACCACCGGCCGCGTCATCGCGCCGCAGGAAAACAAGCTGACCGGCTTCGTGTTCAAGATCCAGGCGAACATGGACCCGCAGCACCGCGACCGCGTGGCGTTCATGCGCGTGTGCTCGGGCCGTTTCGTGGCCGGCATGAAAACCTTCCATGTGCGCACCGGCAAGGAAATGAAGCTGGCCAATGCACTGACCTTCATGGCCAGCGACCGCGAGATCGCCGCCGAAGCGTGGCCGGGCGATGTGATCGGCATCCACAACCACGGCACGATCTCCATCGGTGACACCTTCACCGAAGGCGAAGCGGTCAGCTTCACCGGCATCCCGAACTTCGCCCCGGAACTGTTCCGTCGCGCACGCCTGCGCGATCCGCTCAAGCTCAAGCAATTGCAGAAGGGATTGGCGCAGCTCTCCGAAGAGGGCGCGACGCAGTTCTTCCGCCCCCTGATGAGCAACGACCTGATCCTGGGCGCGGTGGGTGTGCTGCAGTTCGATGTGGCGGCGTATCGCCTGAAGGACGAGTACGGCGTGGAAGCGACCTTCGAGCCGGTCAGCGTGACCACGGCGCGCTGGGTCACCTGCAGCAATGAGAAGAAGCTGGAAGAGTTCCGCGAGAAGAACGCGGGCAACCTGAGCATCGATGCGGCCGGCCAGCTGGTGTACCTGGCACCGACGCGGGTCAACCTGCAGCTGGCGCAGGAGCGCGCGCCGGAGGTTCGCTTCGCGGCCACGCGCGAAGCCGCGCACAGCATCTCGGTCAGCTGATCGCTCGGCCGATCTACCGGCTGAACAGGCGCGCGTGCATGCGCGCGCCATCGCGGCGATGATAGGGGGGAGCGGGCTCCCCCTCCCCGCACATCCGATCATCGCCATGACCTCTGTCGTTTCCGTTCGAGAAGAAATCGCCAGCGCCCTGACCCACGGGCTTGGCGCCGTCGCTGCACTGGCTGGCAGTGCGGTACTGATCACCTTGGCCGCCATCTATGGCGACGGCTGGCAGCTGGCCAGCGCGATCGTGTTCGGGGTGGCATTGCTGCTGTTGTATACGGCGTCCACGCTCTATCACGCGATCCAGCACCCGGTCGCCAAGGGCCGGTTGAAGGTGTTCGATCACTGTGCGATCTATCTGTTGATCGCCGGTACGTACACGCCGTTCACGCTGATCGGTCTGCGCGGGGGGCCGTGGGGCTGGGGCATGTTCACCGCGATCTGGGCGTTGGCGCTGTTCGGGGTGGTGTTCAAGCTGTTCTATACCGGCCGGTTCAAGCTGCTGTCGACGATCATCTATATCGCGATGGGCTGGATGGTGATGGTGGCGATCAAGCCGATGTGGCATTCGCTGGATGCGTGGACGCTGGGGTGGCTGTTGGCGGGCGGTGTGTTCTATACGTTGGGGACGGTGTTCTATCACCGGGAGTCGGTGCCGTATTCGCATGCGATCTGGCATCTGTTCGTGATCGGCGGGAGTGTGTGCCACTTCGTTGCGGTGACTGCGCAGATTCTCTGACTGCCCTGTTCCTGCCAGGTAAGAGCAACGGCAACGGCACCCGCAGTAGCAAGAACAACTGCAAGAGCGACTCGGGCGTCAGGAATGCGCCAGGCGGGGTCGGCACGGGTGGGTTGGCGGGACACGCCGTGAATCCATCCATGGAGGCTCATGTCGCGCCATCCATGGCGCTCATGGTCCCGCCAACCCACCCGCACCGCCCTGCTCACGGCTGGCTGGTGGCCTGGGAAGGTCAAGATCCTGGCTGGATCGGATGCCGAGACTTGCCTCACACGGGGACCGCGCCGCGCCTCCCGAAGGCGTCTACAACGGCGACCCCGATGGTCGACACGCGTCACCCTGACACTACCCTTACCAATGCTTCGCGTTGCCTGCACGATGCAAGGGCAACCATGGGGATGTGAATACTGTGCCCTCCCCTGTTCCGTCCGAGGCTCCTTCCCGTTCCCGCTGGCGCTGGCGTCGTCCTGGCAAGCGGGGGCAGCGGTGGTTGGCGATCCTGGTGTTTCTGTTCGCTGCGCTGCTGATCCTGATCGCGTTGTGGGATTGGAATTGGTTCAAGGGGCCGGTGGAACGGGCGGTGCAGGCCAAGACGGGGCGGGAGTTCCATATCAACGGGGATCTGGATGTCGATCTGGGCCGGGTGACGACGGTGCGGGGCGATGGGCTGACCTTTGCGAATGCGACGTGGGCCAAGCAGCCGCAGATGGCGACGGCGGATCGGGTGGAGATCGATGTGCGGGTGTGGCCGCTGCTGCGTGGGCAGGTACGGATTCCGGAGATCCGGTTGACGCGGCCGGATCTGTTGCTGGAAACGGCCCCGGAGAAGAATCAGCCGGGCAATTGGGATTTCCTGGGGCCGAGCGACGGTGATCCGCCGGTGCTGCAGCGGTTGTTGGTCGATGATGGGCGGCTGCAGTTCCGGGATGCGGCGGGCCGGACCGATGTGCTGGTGTCGCTCGACAGTGGCAAGCCACGCGACAAGGACAGTGGTCCGCCGCTGCTGGTGAAGGGCAAAGGGCGCTGGCAGGGTAATCCGTTCTCGCTGGCGGGCAATACCGAGTCGCCGCTGGAGCTGACCAATACCGGGCATCCGTTCCGCATCCATCTGGATGGGCGCGCCGGCAATACGCACGCGATCGCCAGTGGGACGTTGACCAATCCGTTCCAGTTGCGCGTGTTCGATCTGGAGTTGATGCTGAGCGGGCAGGACATGGAGGATCTGTTCCCGCTGATCGGCGTGGCGATTCCCTCCACCCCGCCCTACCGGCTCAACGGTCGGTTGAAGCGCGACAATGCGATCTGGCGCTATGAGAATTTCACCGGTACCGCCGGTGACAGCGATCTGGGCGGGACCGCGCAGATCGATGTGAGCGGTGACCGGCCGTTCCTGACGGCCGATCTGGTCTCCAAACGGTTGGACTTCGACGATCTGGCCGGCTTCATCGGGGCACCGCCGAAGACCGGCGCGGGGGAGTCTGCCAACGCCGAGCAGAAGGCGAAGGCGGCCGCGCTGGCAGCCAGTGCCAAGGTGCTGCCGGATACGCCGTACAACCTGTCCAAGCTGCGCGCGATGGATGCCGATGTGCGCTGGAAAGCGCAGCGGATCAATTCACCGGCACTGCCGCTGGATGACATGGATGCGCACCTCAAACTCAATGACGGGCTGCTGCGCCTGGAACCGCTGAACTTCGGTGTGGCCGGCGGTGATATCCGCAGCACGATCCGGATGGATGCCCGCAAGCAGGCTATTTCCACGCAGTTGCAGGCCACCATCCGCAACGTGCAGCTGGGCAAGCTGTTCCCCGATGCGACACTGGCCGAGCAGGCCTCCGGCGGCATCAGTGGTGAGGTCAAGCTGACCGGCCAGGGCAATTCCATCGCCGCCATGCTGGGCAGTTCCGATGGCACGGTGGCGGTCGGGATCGGCCGCGGCCATGTCGGCAATCTGATCATGGAGCTGGCCGGGCTGGACGTGGCCGAATCACTGAAATTCCTGTTCACCGGTGACAAGCAGATCCCATTGCGCTGCGCATGGGGCGACTTCGGGGTGGACAACGGCGTGATGCAGTCCCGTTCGCTGGCCTTCGACACCACCGATACGCTCATTCTCGGCGAGGGCAAGGTGGACCTGAAGCAGGAGCAGCTGGATCTGCTGCTGCGGCCGCGGCCGAAGGACATGAGCATCCTGGCGCTGCGCTCGCCGCTGCGCATCGGTGGCACGTTCAAGGATCCCTCGTTCCGGCCGGACTTCAAGGCATTGGGCATCCGCGGGGCGATCGCCCTGGCGCTGGGCAGCATTGCCCCGCCCGCTGCGCTGCTGGCGACGATCGAAACCGGGCCGGGCGAGGACAGCAACTGCGGTGGCCGCTACGCCAAGTGATTCCGGCCCGTTCTGGCCGGATGTCGACGCATGGCCGGCATGCCGGACAGCATGGATCGACGCTCAACCGGCGACGATGTACTGCTGCAGCTGATCGAGTTTCTGTGCCTGTTCGTCGATCACCGACTTGACCAGGTCGCCGATCGAGATGACGCCGAGGACACCGTTGCCATCGACCACCGGAAGGTGACGGATGCGGTAATCGGTGACCAGTTGCAGGCAATGTTCGACCTGCTCGCCTGGCGCGACGGTCACCACCTTGGGGGTCATGATCTCGCGGACTTCGGTCGTGCGTGACGAGCGTTCGTGCAGCACGATCTTGCGTGCGTAATCGCGTTCGGAAAGAATGCCGACCAGTTGCCGGCCTTCCATCACCAGGACCGCGCCGATGCCCTTTTCAGCCATCAACCGGATAGCGTCGATCACCGCCGACGTCGGGGCTACTGCGAATACCTCAGGGGACTTGCCTTCCAACAGCTGTCGTACCGTGGTCATCTCGCTGCTCTCCACCGATGGGATGCAGGGCCGAGTCTGCCACGAACGGGGCCTGCCAGGTGTCAATCAGGTACAGCGGGCGCTGTTTGGATTCTTCGTACAGCCGGCCCAGGTACTCACCGATCAGGCCCAGCGCGATCAGCTGTATCCCGCCAAGGAACAGGATCACCGCCATCATCGTCGGCCACCCAGCGACACGGTCGCCGTACAGCGCGGCCTTGAGCACCACGACCAGCGCGAACAGGAACGCGAAACTCGCCGCCACCAGGCCCAGATAGGTGGTCACCCGCAGCGGCGCGGTCGAGAACCCGGTGATCCCTTCCAACGCGAAGTTCCACAGCCGCCAGAAACCGAACTTGCTCTCCCCGACCAGCCGCGCATGGCGATGGTAAGGCAGGGCCTTGCGCCGGAAGCCCACCCAGCCGAACAGCCCCTTCATGAACCGGTGGCGCTCACGCAGCTGACCCAGCGCCTGCAGCGCGCGCGGCGACAACAGGCGGAAGTCGCCGGTATCGGCCGGAATCGGTGTCTTGGACAGCCGCCCGATCACCCGGTAGAACGCCTTGGCTGTTGACCGCTTGAGCCAGCTTTCGCCGTCGCGCACCAGGCGCGTGCCGTACACGTTGTCATAGCCCTGCTGCCACAGCGCAACAAACTCGGGAATCAGTTCCGGCGGATCCTGACCATCGGCATCGAGAATCATCACCGCACCGTCGTCGACGAAATCCAGCCCGGCGGTGAGCGCCGCTTCCTTGCCGAAATTCCGCGAGAGCCGCAGCACGCCGACGCAGCCGTCCGCAGCGGCCAATCCCTGCATGACGTCCCAGGTCGTATCGGTACTGCCGTCGTCCACATACAACACCCGGCCGTCGATGCCCACCAATCCATCGAGCACCGCACGCAGCCGTGGGTGCAGCATCGGCAAGGCAAGCGCTTCATTGTGGGCGGCGACGACGACGGTCAGGCGTGGGCTGTTCATGCGGCGATTGTAGCGTTCGCCAATCACGTACATGAACGCTCAGTCTTCGCTGAGGTAACCACTCCCGCCCAGCTGCCGCGCCTGCCGCTGGATCCATGTTGCGCGGCGCTGGACATAGGGCCCCGGCTGGGCCGCGTTGTAACGCCGCGGTGCTGGCAGCACCGCCGCCAGCCGCGCGCTTTCGGCCGGGCTCAGCCGCGACGCGTCCTTGTTCCAGTACTGCCGGGACGCGGCCTGCGCGCCATAGATGCCGTCGCCGAACTCGGCGATGTTGGCGTACATCTCCAGGATCCGCGACTTCGGCCACAGCGCTTCGATCAACACCGTGTACCAGACCTCCAGGCCCTTGCGGATCCAGCTGCGGCCCTGCCACAGGAACAGGTTCTTGGCGACCTGCTGGCTGATCGTACTGGCCCCGCGCAGGCGGCCGCCGCGTGCGTTGTGGTCGCGCGCCTTCTCGATGGCCTGCAGGTCAAAGCCGTTGTGCTCCGGGAAGCGCTGGTCCTCGGCGGCCACCAGCGAGATCGGCAGGCTCGGCGCCATCTGGTCCAGGTCGCGCCACTGGTAGTGCAGCCGGTAGCTCCAATCGCCCTCCCCCAACGCTTCGCCGTAGCGCCACAGCATCACGCTGGATACGGGGGGGGCGATGAAACGCAGGGCCAGCACCTGCAGCACGCTGAAGCCGACAAACAGTACCGGCAGCCACAGCAGCCGCTTCCAGTGCCGGCGGCGGGGACGTGACGGTTCCAGGTCCGGCTCGACCTTGAGGTTGCTGCGCTCTGCCCCCATTACTGGTGCATCCTTTACTTGCACGGTTGTCGGCGCATTATCCGGCAACCGGCACTCCTTTCGCGCAGCCACCGAACCGATGACCGCCCAATCCGACTCCCTTGTCCGTTTCCTGCTCCCCGATGCCGGCGTCCGCGGCGTGCACGTGCACCTTGATGACACCTGGCGGGAGATCCTGTCGCACGCGGTCTATCCGCCCGGCGCCGCTGAACTGCTCGGCGAGGCCAGCGTGGCCTCGGCGCTGTTCACCGGCCACACCAAGGTCGATGGCCGCCTGTCGATCCAGCTGCGCAGCAACACCGCGATGCGCACCCTGTTCGCCGAGTGCACCGCGGCCGGCACGCTGCGCGGCATCGTCCAGCTGGCCGACGGCGGCGGCGACGCGCCGCGCGACCTGACCGCGCTGGGCGAGGATGCGCTGCTGGCGATCACCATCGAAAACCCCGGCTTGGACCCGCGCGAACCGCAGCGCTACCAGAGCCTGGTCGGTCTGACCGCAGCCGGTCTGGACGAAGCCTTCGAAGATTATTTCCGCCAGTCCGAACAGCTGCCCACCCGCCTGCTGCTGGCCGCCGACGGCACCCGCGCCGCAGGCCTGCTGCTGCAGAAGCTGCCGGGCGATGAAGGCGATCAGGACGGCTGGTCGCGTGCCAGCGCGCTGTTCGAGACCCTGGGCAAGCAGGAACTGCTGGAGGTGCCGGGCCATGACCTGCTGCACCGCCTGTTCCATGAAGAGACGCCGGAACTGCTCGGCGACAAGGCCCTGCGCTTTGCCTGTTCGTGCTCGCGCGAGCGGGTCGAAGGCATGCTGCAGTCCATTGGCGAAGAGGAGGCCCGGGCCGCCGCCGAGCCTACGGGCGCGGTCGAAGTGCGTTGCGAATTCTGCGGGCAGGAGTATCACTTTCCCTTGACGGAATTCGACATACTGTTCCGCGAGATGGACGTATCTTCGCCGGCACCTGAACGGCTTCAGTAATTTTGCTACGAGTTTTGTTCTGGGGAGAACCAAGACTTGTTAAGAAATCATAAACGCCCTAGGATCAATCTCCCGCTTCGGCGGGAACTTGTGTTCACCGCGCTTGTCTGAGAGTTCCCATGCATTCCCTTCTGCGTCTACCGCTGGCCCTGATGATCGCCCTAGGCGCGATCTCGGGCGCGCATGCGCAGGCCAAGGGCAAGCAGGACGGCACCGTGCTGCCGGTCTGGAACAAGGGCAGCGGCAAGGTCGAGGCGCTGCTCTACCTGGAGCCGACCGGCGAACAGGCCGTTGGTGCCCGTTGGCACTTCGGGCGCAGCTCGCTGGATGCGGCCTTCGGCCTGTCCTCGGGTGACTCTCTGGGGCTGCTGTGCAACAGCAGCCGCGGCACCAGCATCAGCGGATTGGCCAGTCACTGCATGCTGGCGACGCTGGGCGATGAGGAGGACAACACGCTCAGCCGCCGCGTCAGTGGGACCGCCGCGTTCAACCGCCCCGGTGGCCGCGTGGGCATCACCGCCGGCAGCGGCCGCGACACTTTACCCGCCTGGCTGGCTGGCCCCAACAAATCCCCATCGCTGCGCGCCGAACAGAACGATCTGACTGTTTTCGGGCAGAAGAACATCGGCCGTGAGGGCTTCGTCTCGATCGGTGGCACCTACGCCAAAGCGCGACTGGTCCCCATCGCGGATGCCTCACCGGCGATCGTCGACCGCTGGGACAGCAAAAGCCTCACCATCGGCGCCGGCTATGGCAACTTCAGCGGCAACATCATTGGCCGTGTGGTCGATGTACCCGGCCAGCCCGGGAAGTGGGAAGGCCTGGGCGTCGGCCTGACCTGGCGCACCCCGTGGAGCGGCCAGCTCACCGTCGGTGCCGAAAACGTGGTCACCCGTGGCAAGAATCCGTTCGCCCCGCGCAACGAGAGCACCGACGAAGGCACCGTGCCCTACGTGCGGTACGAGCAGGATCTCTGACCTGTCTTTGCGACGACCCGTCAATACACGTGATCCAAAGGGCGCCTCCATGAGGCGCCCTTTTTCATTTGGGCTGCCTGTCAAGGGCGCGCACGGCCCATTCAGGGTGAATTTTTTTTAACAAAAATCTTAACAAATGAGACTGTTTAGGCTGTAGATATCGCTTAAAGCCTTACACCGCAAAGGCTTTGCCGAATTTCACCTAAATCACATGGAACATTAACGGCTCTTTAATTTTTAGTTGCACGTGGTTACTATCGAGTCAGCTTCACGGATTGGGAACGCCTTTCGTCCCCGCGCTGAAGCCCATCCCAACACGTTGCACCCAAGTCAACTTGGAGAGAGAGCCCAATGAACCGCAACAGCAACAAACTGCGCGACGCCGTCGTCCTCGCGCTGATCGCCAGCGCTGCCGGCACCGGCAGCGCCGTCGCTCAGGAAACCACTGGCACCACCAACCTGGACCGTATCTCGGTCACCGGTTCGCGCATCCGCCAGGTTGACGTGGAAACCGCCCAGCCGGTCCTGACCATCACCCGCGCAGACATCCAGAACCAGGGCTTCAGCTCGGTCGCGGACATCCTGCAGAACATCTCTGCCGCGGGCAGCCCGTCGTTCAGCCGCGCCTCGCCGCTGACCTCCAACCAGGAAGCCGGTGGTTCGTACATCGATCTGCGCAACCTGGGCCCGCAGCGTACGCTGGTGCTGGTCAACGGCAAGCGTCTGGGCATTTCGCCGGACGGCTTCCAGGACGTCTCGACCATCCCGACCGTCATCGTTGAGCGCATCGACGTCCTGAAGGACGGCGCCTCGTCGATCTACGGCTCCGATGCCATGGCCGGCGTGATCAACATCATCACCCGCAAGAACTTCGACGGTGCTGAAGCCAACTTCTACACCGGCCAGTACAGCCAGGGCGACGGCAAGAAGGAAACCGCTGATTTCATGGTCGGCTTCTCCGGCGATCGCGGTTCGGTCACCGTCGGTGCCGAGTACCACAAGGAAGAGGGCGTCTGGGCGAAGGATCGTCCGTTCAGCCTGGACACCTACCCGGGCGTCGGTGACGGTGGCGCTTACTCCGTCGTCGGCCAGTGGGGTAACTGGCGTCGCGGCACCACCGGCGCTTGGCAGGCACCGAACCGTGGCGGCACCGCCCTGGGCGCGAGCCAGTTCCATGACCAGAACGCCGATGACCGCAGCCGTTCGACGGAGCAGATGCACCTGCTGACGCCGCTGGAGCGCCGTTCGCTGTACGTCAACACCAACTACGACATCACCGACAACGTCCGCTTCACCAGCGACCTGTCCTACACCAAGCGTGAGTCGAACCGTCAGATCGCAGGCTACCCGCTGCAGTCGCAGGCCGCCGGCGTGAACACCCCGATGTCGGCGCTGAGCGCCTTCAACCCGACCGGTGGCGCTTCGGCCGTCAACTGGCGCCGTCGTGGTTGGGAAGTGCCGCGTACCACCGATACCGACATGACGACCTGGCGCTTCACCGCGTCGCTGGAAGGCGCGTTCGAGATTGGTGACCGGTACTTCAACTGGGATGCCGGCTACCTGTACAACGAAAACAACGTCAACATCACCAACAACGGCAACTTCTACATCCCGGCCGTGCGCAATGCGGTGGGCCCGTCGCGCGTCAATGCGCAGGGGCAGCTGGAGTGCTACACGCCCGCAACGGGCACCTCGCCCGCCGCGGCGATCCCGGGCTGCGTGCCGTGGAATCCCTTCGCGGGCTTCGGCACCGGCGCGGTTGCCAATTCGCTGGCGGATCCGAACGTTCAAAAGTACCTCTACCGTGAGGAACATGCGACCGGCAAGACCACCACGAACAACTACTTCGCCAACCTGTCGGGTACCATCGTCCCGCTGCCGGCCGGCGACCTGGGCTTCGCGGTCGGCTACGAGTACCGCAAGGAGGATGGCAACTTCCGTCCGGATGCCATCGCCCAGTCGGGCGACTCGACCAACCTGGCCTCGGGCCCGACCCAAGGCTCCTACGCGGTCGACGAGTTCTACCTGGAACTGAACATCCCGATCCTGGCCGACCTTGCCTTCGCCAAGGAACTGACGCTGGACGTGGCTACCCGCTACTCCGACTTCAACACCTTCGGTGACACGGTCAACAACAAGTTCGGCCTGAAGTGGCGTCCGATCGACGACCTGCTGGTCCGGGCCACCTATGCCGAGGGCTTCCGCGCCCCGACCATCGGTGACCTCTACGGCGGCGGTTCGCAGACCTTCGTGACCAGCTTCGTCGATCCGTGCGACAGCGTCTATGGCAGCGTCGGCGGCAGCCCGCAGTGCTTGGCCGCCGTCGGCCCGGGTTACCGTCAGCTGCAGCAGGGCTTCATCCCGACCGTCGGCTCGGCAGCACAGAGCCCGGTGCCGTTCGTTTCGGGCTCCAACCCGCTGCTGACCCCGGAAAGTTCGGAGTCCAAGACCGTCGGTTTCGTATACAGCCCGAGCTACGTCAGTGGCCTGAGCGTGGGCGTCGACTGGTGGAACATCCGCATCGACAACACCATCGTCTCGGACAGCGCCAACACGATCCTGCGCGACTGCTATGTCAACCAGGTCACCTCGCGTTGCGCACTGTTCCAGCGTGATCCGTCGCTGGGCAACATCGTCGGCACCCTGGTCTACGGCAACCGTAATGCCGGCTATACCGAAACCGAAGGTTTCGATATCGACGTCAACTATGCTCTGGACACCGACTACGGTCGCGTCAGCGCCAAGTGGGCCACCACCTACGTCAGCAAGTACGAGACGAAGACCACCAACGAAGCTGACACCGTGCCGAATCAGGCCAACGGCTACGGCAGCACCTTCCGGATCCGCTCCAACTTCAACCTGGGCTGGAGCCTGAATGACTGGTCGGTGAACTGGGGCCTGCGCTACTTCTCCGGCACCAAGGAACCGTGCTACTTCGATGATCGCTGCAACCTGCCGGACTTCTCGGCACCGGAAACGCAGGGCAACATCGATCCGCAGAACCGTACCGGCGCAGTGACCTTCCACGACCTGCAGGTGTCCTACGCAGCTCCGTGGAACGCCAGCATCTCCGTCGGCGCCAACAACGTGTTCAACAAGGTCGGCCCGGCAATGTATGCGCAGCCGAATTCCAGCTTCTCCTACTACGGCGGCTTCGACATCGGTCGCTTCGTCTACCTGAAGTACAACCAGAAGTTCTGATCGATCCACTGATCAACAACGTCTGATGCAACGGCCCCGAAAGGGGCCGTTGTTTTTTGTGCTGGTGCGCGTGGCCAGCAAACGGCACGCATGCAAAAGGCCGCGTTTCCGCGGCCTTCTGCATGCCTGTCACGGGCCGGTCAACCGAGCGGAATCAACGTCTCGATCACGTGCTCCACATAGGCCTCGAAATCTTCGCGGGCCTGCTTGGGCTGCTGCAGCTGCAGCGACAGCTGGAGGAAGCCGACATAGGCCGCATAGGCCAGTCGCGCGCGGTGTTGCGCATCCGTCCGGCTCAGCCCCGCCTGGCGGAACGAGGCGACCAGATACTCCAGGCGACGATGCGAGACCCGGTCGATGACCGGACGCACCATCGGGTGGTCCAGCGCCTTGAGCAGTTCGCTGTAGATGATGTGCGGCTGCACTTCATGCGCCACCACCTGGAACAGCTGGCGCAGGCGCACGCGCGGATCGGTCACGTCGGCCAGGCTGCCGAACACCTGCTCCTGTTCGAACAGCTCCCAGCGCTCCAGCGCGGCCTGCAGCAACGCATCGCGCGAGGGGAAGTGCCAGTAGAAGCTGCCTTTGGTGACACCCAGGCGCCGCGCCAGCGGTTCCACCGCGACCGCGCCCACGCCTTGTTCGGCAATCAGATCCAGTGCGGCCTGGGCCCAGTCTTCAGCACTGAGGCGGCTGTTGCGGCCGGCACGTGGCTCGCCGGCGGAAGCTTCGGGTTCATTCATAGGTGGATTTAACCATACGCCGGGGTTGGTTGCAGTACGTCAATGTGCTCATGGGGGCCTGGAGCCTCGCCGCACAAGGGATGTGCCCACCATACCCCCAAGTATTGACATCGCACAGGGCAGGTCCATACTAGCGAGTATGGTCACTCCTTCTTCTACTCTGCCCCGTTTTGACGATGAGCGACTGACCGGCGCGCACAACGCCGTGCTGGCCGCCACCCGGTCGGGCCCGGGGCGTCGCGGCACCGTGCTGTTCGCCCACGGCTTCGGCCAGACCCGGCATGCCTGGCAGGCCACCGCCTCCGCGCTGGTCGGCGCCGGTTACCAGACCCTGTCCTACGACGCACGCGGCCATGGCGATTCAGACTGGAATCCGGCCGAACGCCCCTACCACGGCGAACAGTTCGCCGATGATCTGATCGTGCTGGCCGGCGAGCAGGCGCAGCCGCCGATCCTGATCGCCGCCTCGATGGGCGGCCTGTTCGGCCTGCTCGCCGAGTCGCGCTGGCCGGGCCTGTTCTCGGCGATGGTGCTGGTGGACATCACCCCGCGCTGGGATACCGCCGGCGTCGAAAAGATCCTGATGTTCATGACCGCGCACCCGGACGGCTTCGCCTCGCTGTCGCAGGCGGCCGATGTGATCTCCGCCTACGTGCCGCACCGCCCGCGCAAGTCGGACGATTCCCTGCGCGCGTTGCTGCGCGAGGACGGTCACGGCCGCTGGCGCTGGCATTGGGACCCGCGTCTGGTCGCCGAGCTGGCCCGTGACAGTGAACACCACCAGGACGCGCTCGCCGAGGCGGCGCGCCAGGTGAAATGTCCCTTGCTGCTGGTGAGCGGCGGCCGCAGCACCCTGGTCACCCCGCAGACGGTGGCCGAGTTCCTTGCGTTGGTGCCACATGCACGCCACGTGCAGCTGCCGGAGGCCACGCATATGGTCGCCGGTGATGACAACAACGCCTTTACCGCTACTGTGTTGGACTATCTGGACGTATTGCCCTCGGCCTCCGCCGTCGCATCGTCCGCCATTACCGAGCACGTCACCGGAGCACGCTCATGAGCATTGTCGTTCCCTTCCTCGTCGTCCTGTTGGCAGGTGCGTTCGTCGCCTACCACCGGATGCGCCTGATCACCTGGACGATCATCAGCCTCGTGCTGCTGGCCGCCTGCTGGTTCATCCCGTACGTCAACCAGACCGCCACGATCGTGGCTGCGGCCATCGTCGCCGTCATCGCCGTGCCGCTGCTGCTGCCCTTCATCCGCAAGCCGCTGCTGACCGCGCCGATGATGAAGGTGTTCCGCAAGGTGCTGCCGCCGCTGTCGCAGACCGAGCGCATCGCGCTGGAAACCGGCTCGGTCGGTTTCGAAGGCGAGCTGTTCACCGGCGATCCGGACTGGAACATCCTGCTGAACTACCCCAAGCCGCAGCTCACTGCGGAGGAACAGGCGTTCCTGGACGGCCCGGTCGAAGAGCTCTGCAAAATGGTCAACGACTGGGAAATCACCCACGTCTACGCCGACCTGCCGCCAGAGCTGTGGAGCTTCATCAAGAAGAACAAGTTCTTCGGCATGATCATTCCGAAGGAATACGGCGGCCTGGGCTTCAGCGCGCTGGCCCACCACAAGGTGATCCAGAAGCTGGCCTCGGTGTCGAGCGTGGTCAGCTCCACCGTCGGCGTGCCCAACTCGCTGGGCCCGGGTGAACTGCTCAACCATTACGGCACCCAGGAACAGAAAGACCAGTACCTGCCGCGCCTGGCCGATGGCCGTGAAGTGCCCTGCTTCGGCCTGACCGGTCCGTTCGCCGGCTCGGACGCCACCTCGATTCCCGATTACGGCATCGTCTGCAAGGGCGAGTGGAACGGCGAGCAGGTGCTCGGCGTCAAGCTCACCTTCGACAAGCGTTACATCACCCTGGCGCCGGTAGCCACGCTGATCGGCCTGGCCTTCCGCATGTACGACCCGGATGGCCTGATCGGCACCACCCGCGACATCGGCATCACCCTGGCGCTGCTGCCGCGTGACACCGCCGGCGTGGAAATCGGCCGCCGCCACTTCCCGCTCAACTCGACCTTCCAGAACGGCCCGATCCGCGGCAAGGATGTGTTCATCCCGCTGACCCAGCTGATCGGCGGCGCCGAGAAGGCCGGCAAGGGCTGGAACATGCTCAACGAGTGTCTGGCCGTGGGCCGCTCGATCACCCTGCCCTCCACCGCCAGTGGCGGTGCCAAGGCCGGCGCCGTGGTGACCGGTGCCTACGCGCGCATCCGCAAGCAGTTCGGCCTGTCGGTCGGCCGCTTCGAGGGCGTGGAAGAAGCGCTGGCCCGCATCGGTGGCAAGGCCTACGCGATCAGCGCGCTGTGCCAGGCAACGGCCGCTGCGGTGGACCGCGGCGACGTGCCGTCGGTGCCGTCGGCCATCGCCAAGTACCACTGCACCACCATGAGCCGTGAAGTGATCTCGGACGTGATGGATGTGATCGGCGGCAAGGGCATCATCCTGGGGCCGCGCAACTTCGCCGGCCGCAGTTGGCAGGCCGCGCCGATCGCGATCACGGTCGAGGGTGCCAACATCATGACCCGCAGCCTGCTGATCTTCGGCCAGGGTGCGATCCTGTGCCACCCGTGGGTGTTGAAGGAAATGAAGGCCGCGCAGGATCCGGACACCCGTGCCGGGCTGCAGGAATTCGACCGCAGCCTGTTCGGCCACATCCGCTACGGCATCTCCAACGCCGTGCGTTCGTTCTGGTTCGGCCTGACCGGTGCCCGTTTCGGTGCCGCCCCGGGCGATGCCTACACCCGCCGCTACTTCCGGAAGCTGGACCGTTACTCGGCCAACCTGGCGCTGATGGCCGACATCTCGATGATGACGCTGGGCGGCAAGCTGAAGTTCAAGGAATCGCTGTCCGGCCGCCTGGGCGATGTGCTGAGCCACATCTACATGACCAGCGCCATGCTCAAGCGTTACCACGACGAAGGCGCCCCGGCCGCCGACCAGCCGTTGCTGGCCTGGGCCTTCCATGACAGCGTGCACAAGATCGAAGAGTCGCTGTCGGCCGCGCTGCGCAACTTCCCGGTGCGTCCGATCGGCTGGCTGATGTGGGCGCTGATCTTCCCGTTCGGCCGCCGTGCCGAGGCCCCGGGCGACCGCCTGGGCCACCGCGTGGCCGCACTGCTGATGGCACCCAACGAAGCCCGCGACCGTCTGGCCAATGGCGTGTTCCTGACCCCGTGCGAGAACAACCCGGGTGGCCGCATCAACAGCTACCTGTCCAAGGCGATCATGGCCGAGCCGGTGGAGCGCAAGTTCATCAAGGCACTCAAGACCAAGGGCATCGAAGCGCTGGACTTCGTTACCCAGCTGGACGAAGCCGTGGCCGAAGGCGTGATCACCCAGGACGAGCGCACCCTGCTCGAAGAGCTGCGCACGCTCACCCTGGAAACGATCACCGTGGACGACTTCGATCCGGAGGAACTGCGCTCGGCGGGCTACTACAAGCGCCAGCAGAAGGACGCGCAGTCGCAGGCCGCGTGATCACGGCCACCATGTAAACGACAACGGCGGACTTCGGTCCGCCGTTTCTTTAGGGAGACCCCCGATGTCCGCTCCACTGCTCACGCTCTACCGCCGCATACAGCGCTGGCCTGCCGGCACCTGGCTGTTCTCGCGCGCGGTGTGCGTCAAGGCGCCCTACTTCGCCAGCATCGCCCCGCGCATCACCCTGCTCGAGCCGGGCCGCTGCGAAGGCCGCATCGCGCACCGGCGCAAGGTCACCAACCACATCGGCACGGTGCACGCGATCGCGCTGTGCAACCTGGCCGAACTCACCGCCGGGCTGATGGTGGATGCCTCGCTGCCCAAGGGCATGCGCTGGATCCCGAAGGGCATGGAGGTGCAGTACCTGGCCAAGGCGACCGGCACGCAGCATGCCGTGGCCACGCCGGAGCAGCCGATCGTGGCGGCCGAGACCGGCTACGCGCTGCCGGTGAAGGTGCAGGTGCGCGATGACGCCGGCACGGCCGTGTTCGAGGCGCGGATCGCCATGTGGGTGTCGCCGGTCAAACGTTGATCGTTGGCGCAGCCACCCATGGGTGGCTCTACATCCAATCCGTCTGTCGCAGGGTAGCGCCACGCCATGCGTGGCTGGCGCCTGTCAGGCCGGCACCATCCACCACGCGGCCACAGCCAGGATCGCCGGCACAGCCTGGATGAAGAAGATCCGCTTGTTCACGCTGTACGCGCCATAGCAGCCGGCCACGATCACGCAGCCCAGCATGAAGTTGACCAGCATCGGCAGGTGATCGAACAGGCCCCAGAACAGGCCGGCGGCAAGGAAGCCGTTGTACAGCCCTTGATTGGCCGCCAGCACCCGCGTGGCCTGCGCCTTTTCCGGCGTATTGCGGAAGGTCTTCAGGCCCAGCGGCTTGGTCCACAGGAACATTTCCAGGACCAGGAAATACACGTGCAGCAGGGCGACCAGCAGGGTCAACGACAGCGCGATCCAATACATGGGCTCAGGTTCCTGGAAGACTGCAGAGAGCTTACTCCGGGCGCTCGCCCGGCAGCTTCTTTTCCTCGCGCAGAAGGCCCAATGCTGCGACGGTCATCGCCCCGGCCACGACCAGCCCACCGACGAACACAATGTGCGAACCGAACAGGGACAGCCCCTTGTGCACCCAGGCGAAGGTCAGGTCCGCACCGCGGTAGACCACGGTGTCGATCGCCGCGCCGGCCTTGTAGCGCCACTGGCGGTCCACACGGGTATAGATGGTCTCGCGCGCCGGCTTGGCCAGTGAGAACTCGCTGGCGCGGGTCATCACCTGCACCATCGCCACCATCAGCGGCAGCGGCGAGGCCGCCAGGATCGAGAAGCCGATGATGATCGCCACGCCGGGAATCAACAGCGCCGGGGCGATCCCATACCGCGACAGCAGCCAGCGCGTGAATCCGAGCTGCACGATCAGGGTCAGGGTGTTCACCGCCAGGTCCACGCGCGAGAAAAACGCCGTGCTGGCCGCGGCATCGGGGTACAGCCGTCGCACGATCGAGGCCTGCTCGTTGTAGAGCATCGTGCCCACGCCCACGCCGAACAGCACCATCAGTGCCAGCCAGCGCAGCATCGGCTCACGCACGATCAGCTTCAGGCCATCGAACACACTGCCGCCCATCGGCGTTTCGCCGGAGACCAGCTGCCGCTCCTGTTCGCGTTCCACCGCCCACAGGCGCAGCCGCCAGATGCAGCCCAGGCAGATCAGCAGGAAGCCGGCCGAGACCAGCATCAGGTTGGCGATGCCGACCCGCTGCACCAGCGTCGAGGTGATGATCGGCCCCAGGAAGGCGCCGATGGTGCCAGCCGCGCCGAGGTAGCCGTAATAGGCGCGCGCCTCCACGTTGGAGAACACGTCGGCCATGAAGCTCCAGAACACCGCCACCGCGAACAGGTTGAAGACGGTGATCCAGAAGAAGAACGCCATGCCCCGCCCCGGCGCGCCGGTCTCGAACATCACGTAGAAGCCGAGCAGGGTGACGATGAAAAAGCCGTACACCGCCGGCAGGAACACCCGGCGCGGGAAGCGGCTCACCAGCACGCCGTATAGCGGCTGCAGCACCAGCATGATGAAGAACACGCAGGTGAACAGGAACTGCAGCACGAAGTCCTGCAGGGCGATCCCGTGCCCGGCGAACCACTGGATCAGCGGCAGCGGAAACACGGTCTGCAGATCCGACGAGGCCGCCATCGCTTCGCGCACCGGGCGCAGCACGTAGTAGCCGCTGAGCAGGCAGAAAAAGTAGATCGAGGCCCAGATCAGCGGCGGCGAACGCCGCCAGGCGCTCAACATGCCAGTGGCCGCCGCGCCGGTTCCGGCCGCCGCAGTCATTGCACGCTCTGCGCGGACAAAGGGCGTTGCAACGGCAACATGTGGGGAACTCCGGGCATCGAAGCGCGCAAGGTAAACGATGCACCGCAACATCGCCAGCCTCCGGCACGCCCATCGGTGCAACGCTGCGTGGCTCACCACTCAGCCCCTGCCTGCCCCAACCTGTCTTATGCTCGGTGCGCACCCGGCAAGGAGCGGCATGTACGACTACATCGTCATTGGTGCCGGCTCTGCCGGCTGCGTGCTGGCCCACCGGCTCAGCGAAGACCCGGCCTGCCGGGTGCTGCTGCTGGAAGCCGGCCCGCGCGATAGCAACCCCTTCATCCACATGCCGGCCGGGTTGGCGCGGCTGGTCAACAATCGTCGCATCAACTGGAACCTGGAGACCGAGCCGGAGCCTGCCCTGGATGGCCGTCGTCTGTGGTGGCCGCGCGGCAAGGTGCTGGGCGGCTCCAGCTCGATCAATGCGATGTGCTACATCCGCGGCGTCCCCGCCGACTACGACGGCTGGGAAGCGGGTGGCGCCATCGGCTGGGGCTGGGACCAGGTGCTGCCCTGGTTCCTGCACAGCGAGCGCAACAGCCGCGGCGCCAGCGCGCTGCACGGCGCCGCAGGACCGCTGTCGGTGTCCGACCTGCGCCACCACAACCCCCTCTCGGCCGCGTTCATCGCCGCCGCGCAGGAAGCCGGCCATCCCCACAATGCAGACTTCAACGGTGACCAGCAGCTCGGCGTAGGGCTGTACCAGGTCACCCAGCGCGACGGCGCACGGTGTTCAAGTGCGGACGCCTACCTGCGCCCGGCACGCCACCGGCGCAACCTGACGGTGCTCACCGGCGCGCAGGCGACCGCGCTGAGCTTCGAGGGCACGACGGCGACCGGCGTGCACTATCGGCGTGGCGCGCACCACCTCCACGCACGCGCGGGCGCGGAGGTGATCCTCAGCGCCGGCGCGCTCCATTCCCCCCACCTGCTGATGCTCTCCGGCATCGGCGAGGCGGACACGTTGCGCTGCCACGGCATCACCCCGCGCGTGGATCTGCCCGGTGTCGGCCGCAACCTGCAGGACCACCTGGACATCTGCACCGTCGTGCACACCACACCGGGCGTCAGCTACGACCGCAGCAACGAGCTGCGCATCGCCTTCGACTACTTCCTGCGCGGCCACCGTGGTGCCGGCACCAGCAACCTGGCCGAGGCCGGCGGCTTCGCCCGCTCGTCGCTGGCCACCGATGCGCGCGCCGACATCCAGTTCCATTTCGTCCCGGCAATGCTGGACAACCACGGCCGCCACCGGCTGCCGGGCGATGGCTATACCCTGCATGCCTGCCCGCTGCACCCACGCAGCCGCGGGCAATTGCGCCTGCGTGATGCCGATGCGCGCTCGCCGCCGCGCATCCACGCCAACTACCTGGGTGACCCCGCGGGCCACGATCTGAAGAGCATGCTTGAATGCGCCCGGCTGTCGCGCGAGATCCTGCAGCAGCCTGCGTTTGACCGCTGGCGCGGCGCGCCGGTGTTCCCCCCGCACAACGCGCTGGACGAGGCGGCACTGGAAGCCTTCATCCGGGCCAAGGCCGAGACCATCTACCACCCGGTCGGGACCTGCGCGATGGGGCAGCATGCCGAGGCGGTGGTCGATCCGGGCACCCTGCGCGTGCACGGCACCGAACGGCTGCGGGTGGTGGATGCCTCGGTGATGCCGCGCCTGGTCAGCGGGAACACCAACGCCCCGACCCTGATGATCGCTGAGCGTGCCGCTCATTGGATCCGGACCGCTGCAACTGCCTGAACAGGGGTGCGCTGGACCGCCCTTACCGCCCGGGTGACGGATCCTTTGGAGATTGGCAAAACCCGCGTATTTTCAATGCGATACGCATTCATCTTCGATTCGTTTGTGCAATCACGAAAAGCGGCGCTAGAATCGGTCACAGCAGTCGCGCACGGGCACCCATACGATGAACCAGAGCAACAGGCGCCGACCGATCCGTTCGGCGGCAACCGGGTTGTTGGGCATGTTGATGCCCATCGCCATGTCTTCCACTGCACAGACACCTGCCGCTGCGCCAGCCGGGTTCCCGGTCAACATCGAGGAATCGGCGCCGAGCGCCGCCCCGCATACCCAACCTGCCGCGTACCGCACCACGCCGGCCGGCCTGAAAGTGCAGCCGCCCGCGCAGGGCTTCAACGTGGCCTCGATCGAATCGATGGCGCAGCAGCTCACCTACGGCGAGCGCGTACCCGGCATGGCCGTTGCGATCGTCCAGGGGGGCCGCGTGCTCAGCGCGCGCGGCTACGGCGTCACCGACGTCAACAACCCGCAGCAGGTCGACGCGCACACCGTGTTCCGGCTGGCCTCGTTGTCCAAGGCTTTCGCCGGCACCATGGCCGGCCTGCTGGTCAACGACGGCACGCTGCGCTGGGACAGCAAGGTCACCGACTACGTGCCCGGCTTCCAGTTGAGCACGCCCGAAGCGACCGAGCGCCTGACCGTGGCCGATCTGCTCAGCCACCGCGTCGGCCTGCCCTACAACGCCTATGACCGCGACGTCGAAGCCAACGCCGAGTACTACACGCTCACCCACAAACTGGCGGCCACCTCGCTCAAGTGCCTGCCCGGCGACTGCTACGCCTACCAGAACGTGGCCTTCAGCCTGATTGGTGATGTGGTCTACGCCGCCTCCGGCAGCTTCTACGAACAGTCCGTCGAGCGCCGTCTGTTCAAGCCGCTGGGCATGGATGACGCCAGCCTCGGCCTGGCCGGCATCCAGGCCAGCTCGCGCTGGGCACGCCCGCATGTGCGCAGCCGCAATGGCTGGGTTGCGCTCACGCCCAAGCCCACCTACTACCGCCTCGCCCCGGCCGCCGGCGTCAACGCCAGTGCCAGCGACATGGCGCAATGGCTGCTGGCACACACCGGCCATCGCCCCGACGTCCTGCCCGCCCCGTTGCTGGCCACGCTGCATGCGAGTCTGATCAGCACCCCCGGTGAAATGCGGTCCGGCTGGCGCCGCGAGCGCCTGAACTCGGCCGGCTACGCGCTTGGCTGGCGCACCTTCGATTACGCCGGCCATGAAGTGATCTTCCACGCCGGTGCCGTCCAGGGCTATCGCGGCCTGGTCGCCCTGGTGCCCGAGCGCGACCTCGGCATTGCCATCATGTGGAACGGCGAAAGCAGCCTGCCCAGCGGCCTGCTGCCCACCGTACTGGACCAGGCGATGGGCCTGCCGACCCAGCGCTGGCTGGACGTGGACACCGACTTCGGCAGCGACAACCTGATGGCCGAGGACGCCGCCCCGCAAGGCAAGCGCAAGGGCGTCTCGTCGAACCGCGCGGTCGCATCACCGCGCTGATCCCGCCCGCACGTGGCATCGCAAAAGGCGGCCGGATGGCCGCCTTTTTTGTGGTTTTTGGTATCGCACATAAAAAAACTCCTTCCCCGCTGGGCTGCCAGGGAAGGAGTCTCAGGTACGGCTATCGGGAAAAACTCAGATCAGCGGTGCCGGGGTTGCCGGCAGTGCGACCGGCGCGGCCTTCTTCTTGCGAACGGCCGGCTTGCGCTTTGCGACCTTCTTCACTGCCTTCTTCGCGGATGCCTTCTTGGCCGGAGCCTTGCGGGCAGTCGCCTTCTTGGCGGTGGCCTTCTTGGCTACCTTGCGGGTGGCCTTTTTGGCGGTCTTTTTGGCGGTCTTCTTGGCAGCCTTCTTCGGAGCGGCCTTCTTGGCTACCTTGCGGGTCGCCTTCTTGGCCGTCTTCTTTACCGCCTTTTTCGCGGTCTTCTTGGCGGCTGCCTTCTTTGCAGTCTTCTTGACGGCCTTCTTCGCCGTCTTCTTCACTGCCTTCTTCGCGGTCTTCTTGGTGGCGGCCTTCTTTGCAGTCTTCTTCACTGCCTTCTTTGCCGTCTTTTTCACTGCTGCCTTGCGAACGGTCGCCTTCTTGGCCGCCTTCTTCACCGTCTTCTTGGCAGCCGCCTTCTTGGCTACCTTCTTCACGGCCTTCTTGGCAGTCGCCTTTTTAGCGACCTTCTTGGCTGCCTTTTTGGCGGCCGGCTTTTTCTTCGCAGCTTTCTTGGTTGCCATGGGATGGCTCCTCGTCAGTGATCTATGGAGTGGAAACGCCCAGGTAAAGCAAACCCGCCGTTGCTGCGTCGCGGGGACCGCCGTCGCGTCATGCGCGTCGTGACGGATACGGAGACACCTGCCACATGCGGCCAGGCAGATATCGGATCAGGAAGGGTCTTGCGGTTCGCTGAAGGAAGCGAAGCCATCTCCACCGTCATCGGACGCGAGGTGGATGTCCAGGTTGTGCTTCGCGACTTGATGTCGATTCTGCTCACTCTGTTCGCAGGCAAGGTCTGCTGAGGCGAAACCTAATCACGCTTTTTTTCACTGTCAACAACCCCGGCGAAAAATTTTCACACCGGCGCCCTGCGGCGCCCCCCTCTCCGAACCCGTCATCGAGCCGACGAGAGCGCCATGCCAACGCCACCGCGAACACCCCACGCAATCAAACGCTGACAACGCAGAAAAGAAAAACACTTAAAAGAAGCACTTTCGTGTAGCGACATCGCAACATCGCCGTGTACCACCCTGCAACGCCACGCGCGCATCGCATGCGATCACCCCCGCCACGGGACTCCCCGTGCGCACCTTAAACAGACCGCAAAACTTTTCACATCTGCCCGCGTTTTTTTCGACCCGATTCGCGTAACTGCGCAAACTTTTGACCGCTCGGCACCGACGCGTTCGTACCTGGCATTCGCCGTTGAGCATCGTCGCAGGTCCACCGGGAAGCCTGTTCGGCATGCCATCGGCGCGTCGGCGAAGACCAGATCACCGGCGCGCATCGGCACCGAACCGATCGTCATGAGCCGGCCGTCGCGACCACCGCCCATCGCCCGTGCACTGCAATCCTCACGCACTACTAACGCGATCGGCGCGTTCTCGACGCGCGGGCAAAAAAAAACGGCCGCACCGGGCGGCCGTTCTTCAGCGGAAACGACGATCAGTGATCTTCGTTTTCCAGCAGCTCGGCGTAGTCGTCCGGACCCAACAGGTCGTTGACTTCGTCCAGGCCAGCCACTTCGACGACATAGATCCAGCCGTCGCCGTAGGCGTCTTCGTTGATGGTTTCCGGCTTGTCGCTCAGGGCCGCATTGACCTCGACCACCGTGCCGGTGATCGGGCTGTACACGTCCGAAGCGGCCTTGACCGACTCGACCACGGCCGCCTGTTCGCCGGCCTTGACCTCCTGGCCAACCTCCGGCAGTTCAACATAGACCAGGTCGCCAAGCAGGCCTTGGGCGTGGTCGGAAATACCGACGGTGACGCGGCCGCTGCCTTCAACGCGTGCCCACTCGTGGGACTTGAGGAATTTGAGGTCGCCGGGGATCTCGCTCATGGGACTGCTCCGAGGAATATCAGGGGGGTCAAGAAACGGGGGTAGTGTAACCAACCGGCGCGGACACGAACGCGTCCGCACCGGATACATCACGGCATCAGCCGTCGATCAACACGCCAGGCTGGGCCTGGCCTTCGCGCACGAACGGGAACTTCACCACGCGCACCGGAATCTGCTTGCCGCGGATATCCACGCGAACGTCCCCCAGTTCGCCGCCAGGCACGCGGGCGAACGCGATGCCCTTGCCCAGGGTCGGCGAGAAGGTGCCGGACAGGATCTCGCCCTCGCCGCTGGCGGTGAGCACGACCTGCCCGTGACGCAGCACGCCCTTCTCATCCATGACCAGGCCGATCAGCTGGCGGGCGTTGCCGGCCGCCTTCTGCGCCTCGAGCACATCGCGCCCGATGAAGTCGCGGCCTTCGTCCAGTGCCACGGTCCACGCCAGGCCGGCTTCATAAGGCGTGATCTCCTCGTCCATGTCCTGGCCGTAGAGATTCATGCCGGCTTCCAGGCGCAGCGTATCGCGCGCACCCAGGCCGGCCGGGCGCACACCCGCAGCGCTCAGGGCATTCCAGAAGGCGACCACGGCGGTCTGCGGCAGCAGGATCTCGAAACCGTCTTCACCGGTGTAGCCGGTACGCGCCACGAACAGCGCGGTGCCGTCGGCGGTGGCGGTCTCCAGGGCGGCGAAGCGGCCCAGCTTTTCCAGCGCGGCGCGGTCGCTCTCGCCCAGCAGGCCGATCACGCGCTCGCGTGCGGTGGGGCCCTGCACGGCGATGATGGCCAGCTCTTCGCGCTCGAGGACCTCCACGTTGAAGGCGGCCGCCTGCTCGCGGATCCAGGCCAGGTCCTTTTCGCGGGTGGAGGCATTGACCACCATGCGGAAGAAATCGTCAGCCATGTAATAGACGATCAGGTCGTCGATCACGCCGCCGCGGGCATTGAGCATGCACGAGTAGAGGGCCTTGCCGGTGGCCTTGAGCTTGTCCACCGAGTTGGCCAGCAGCGTGCGCAGAAACGGCTTGACCTGCTCCCCGCGCAGATCCACCACGGTCATGTGGCTGACGTCGAACATGCCGGCATCGCTGCGCACCAGGTGGTGCTCGTCCAGCTGCGAACCGTAATGAATGGGCATGTCCCAGCCACCGAAGTCGACCATCTTGGCGCCGAGTGCGCGGTGGGTATCGTTGAGAAGCGTCTTCTGGGTCATGACCGGTTCCGGGGGAAATGAAGGCAAGCCATCATTATCCCAGAACCGTCTTCACAACGCCTGCGGCGGTGCGGGAAAACCGCGGATCAGGCCTGCTGCACCTTCAGCGTCATCCCTTCCACCGCCACCACGCGCACCGGGCTGCCGGCCGGCAGATCCGGCCCGGCGACCACCCAGAACGCATCGTCGATCTTGGCCCGGCCCTTGCCGGCCACGATGCCCTGGTCGAGCAGGACCACCCGCCCGATCAACTGCTCGGCGCGCCGGTTCAACAGCGGCTGATCACTCTGGCGATCGTGCGATCGCCCCCAGCGCCGGTAGCACTGGATGGAGACCACGCTGAGCACCACGAAGGCAACCACCTGCCACAGCAGCGGAATGTCGGCGAACACCGCGACCAGCACGAACACCGCCGCGGCGCCAATCCCGATCCACAACATGAAAGCGCCGGGCGCGAGCGCCTCGGCGGCGAACAGCACCAGTGCCAGCGCGCCCCAGGCCACCACTTCCCAGCGCATGTCAGCCCCCGATCCGCGGCGGGACGCCGCGCGTGGCTTTCTTCTCTTCCTGCTTGGCGAACGCCTCGCGCGCCAGTTCGGCCACGCCGGCGATCGAGCCGATCACGCCGCTGGCCTCCATCGGCATCAGCACCAGCTTCTGGTTCGGCGAGGTCGCCAGTTCCTTGAATGCTTCCACATACTTCTGCGCGATGAAGTAGTTGATCGCCTGCACGTCGCCCTGGGCGATCGCCTCGGAGACCATCGTGGTCGCCTTGGCCTCCGCCTCGGCCAGGCGCTCGCGCGCTTCGGCATCGCGGAAGGCGGCCTCCTTGCGGCCCTCGGCCTCCAGCACGGTGGCCTGCTTCTCGCCTTCGGCGCGCAGGATCTCGGACTGACGCGAGCCTTCGGCCTCCAGGATCTGCGCGCGCTTTTCGCGCTCGGCCTTCATCTGCCGCGCCATCGCATCGAGCAGATCGCGCGGTGGCTGGATGTCGCGGATCTCGATGCGGTTCACCTTCACGCCCCACGGGTTGGTGGCATGGTCGACCACGCTCAGCAGCTGGGCATTGATCACCTCACGCTGGCTGAGCGATTCATCCAGATCCATCGAGCCGATCACGGTGCGGATGTTGGTCTGCACCAGCGCGATCATCGCCACCTCCAGGTTGGCGACCTCGTAGGCCGCCTTGGCCGCATCGAGCACCTGGAAGAACACCACGCCATCCACGCGCACGGCGGCGTTGTCCTTGGTGATCACTTCCTGGCTCGGCACGTCCAGCACCTGCTCCATCATGTTCACCTTGCGGCCGACCCCGTACACGATCGGGATCAGGAAGTGCAGGCCGGGCGACATGGTGTGGGTGTAGCGGCCGAAGCGCTCCACGGTCCATTCGTAACCCTGCGGCACCATCCGCACCGCCTTGAAGAGGATGACAACGGCCACGAAGGCCAGCACCAGCGAGAACAGCATGGTCGGAAACATCAGGTCACTCCCTTTCCCCGGAATCGTAGGCCCGAGTATAGCCACGCCGTCTTCACGCCGGCGTCGGGGAGTGTCCTGGGTGCCCGTCAGGCAGGATCAGGCGGTGCGCGGGGCGAACATGATCACCATCATCCCGGCCAGGCACAGGCCGACGCCGAGCAGGTCCCAGCGGCTGGGACGGATGCCATCCACCAGCCACAGCCACATCAGTGCAGTGCCGATATAGACCCCGCCATAGGCGGCATAGACGCGGCCGCTGGCCGCCGGGTGCAGGGTCAGCAGCCAGGCGAACAAGGCCAGGCTGGCGGCCGCCGGCAACAGCAACCAGGCGCTGCCGTCCCTGCGCAGCCACAGCCAGGGCAGGTAGCACCCGACGATCTCGGCCACGGCGGTCAGCGCGAACAGCAGCAGCGTTTTCACGCTGCGGGTTCGCCGGCCTTGGCCTGCTGCCAGAGCGCTTCCTGTGCCTCCAGATCGAGCACGGCCATGGACTGTCCGGCCGCCTCGGCCTGGGCTTCCATCGCGCGGAAGCGCCGTTCGAATTTGTGGTTGGCCAGGCGCAGCGCGGCGCCCACATCCACCTTGGCGTGGCGGGCCAGATTGGCGCAGACGAACAGCAGATCGCCCAGCTCTTCCTGCAGGCGTGCGTGATTCTCCTCGACCGGGCCGCGCGCGAATTCCGCGGCGACTTCGTCCAGTTCCTCGCGCACCTTGTCCATCACCGGTGCAGGGCCCGGCCAGTCGAACCCTACCCGCGCCGCGCGTGCCTGCAGCTTCACCGCCCGCTGCCACTCCGGCAGGCCACGCGAGATCCCGGCCAGTGCCGAGGTATCGGTGTGGCCCTTTGCAGCACGCTCTGCGCGCTTGATCGCCTCCCAGTTGCTGTTGACGTCCTCGGCCCCGTCCACCTGGACCTGGGCGAACACGTGCGGATGGCGGCGCTCCATCTTGTCGCTGATCGCGCGGGCCACATCGGCAAACCCGAACGCCCCCTGCTCCTGCGCCATCTGCGCGTGGAAGACCACCTGCAGCAGCAGATCGCCGAGCTCATCCTTGAGGTCATCCAGATCGCCGCGGTCGATCGCATCGGCGACCTCGTAGGCTTCCTCGATGGTGTACGGCGCGATGCTGGCGAAGTCCTGCTGCAGGTCCCAGGGGCAGCCCTGCAGCGGGTCGCGCAGGCGCGCCATGATGCCCAGCAGGCGGTCCAGTTCGGGGGTGGCAGGCATCGTTGCTCCAGTCAGGTCAGGCGGGCAGCCACGCGCGCCACGGCAGGCGGGTATCGCCCAGCGCGATGAAGTCGCCGTTCAACAGGCTCTCGCGGCGGTTGTAGCGGAACGGCTTGCCGGTCTCGGCCGAGAGCACCGCGCCCCCGGCGGCGTGCAGTACGCACTGCCCGGCGGCGGTGTCCCATTCCGAGGTCGGGCCCAGCCGCGGGTAGACGTCCAACGTGCCTTCGGCCAGGCGGCAGAACTTCAGCGAGGAGCCCTGGGCGAGCACCTCGATATCGCCCATGCGGTCCAGCAGGGCCTGCGTCTGCTCGCTGCGATGCGAGCGGCTGGCGGCCACCCGCAGCGGCGCCGAGGCGGGCGTGCGGGTCCGCAGCACCGAATCGCGCATGCCGTCGCGGCGGTAGGCGAGTTCGCCGCGCATCGCATGCCAGATCTGGCCGGTGGCCGGGGCGAGCACCACGCCGAACGCCGGCGCGCCCTGGTAGATCAGCGCGATGTTGACGCTGAACTCGTCGTTGCGTTTGACGAATTCGCGGGTGCCATCCAGCGGGTCGACCAGCCAGTAAGCACCCCAGTGCTGGCGGATCTCCCATGGCACCTGCGCCGATTCCTCGGAGAGGATCGGCAGCTCCGGGGTCAGCTGCGCCAGCCCGCGCTCGATCACCTGGTTGGCGCCGAGATCGGCCGCCGTGACCGGGCTGTGGTCGGATTTGATCTCAACATCGAACGGCGTGGCATACACCGCCATGATGGCGGCGGCCGCGTCCTGGGCGATGGCGATGACGGTTTCGCGCAGATCCGTCGTGAGTTTGATCATTCCTTCCGTCCCAGCCACTCGCGGGCGATGAACAGTGCCGCCAGCGAGCGGCCTTCGGAGAAGTCCTCGCGCAGCATCAACTGGTCCAGATCGGCCAGCTTCCACGGCACGACCTCCAGTTCCTCCGGCTCATCACCGACCAGGCGCTCGGGGTACAGATCACGCGCCACCACCAGCCAGGACTGATGACTCATATAGGTGGGGGCCAGGGTCATCGCGCGCAGCACGTCGACCCGGCGGGCACCGTAACCGGCCTCTTCCTTCAACTCGCGGTCGGCGGCCTGTTCGGGGGTTTCCCCGGCATCGATGCGGCCTTTCACCAGCCCCAACTCATAACGGTGCATGCCGGCGGCGTATTCACGCACCAGCAGCACGGTCTCGTCATCGAGCATCGGCACCACCACCACCGCACCGTGGCCGCGGGTTACCAGCCGCTCGAAGCGGCGGCGTTCGCCATTGGAAAACTCCAGATCCAGATGCTGGCGCTGGAACGGCCCGCTTTCCTCGTCCGTGATCTGGTGGATGATGGGCAGGCGACGGCTCATGCGAGCATCTCTAGAATGGGTACTGGTGAAAACGTGTTCATGAGCCCGAAATGCTAGCAGACCCAGCCCCCCTCACGCTGGCCGATCAGTGGCGGCAACGCGATCTGGCCGTGCTGTGGCACCCGTGCACGCAGATGCGCGAGCATCCCGACACCCTGCCCCTGCTGCCGATCGCCCGCGGCGAAGGCCCCTGGTTGATCGACCATGACGGCCACCGCTACCTGGATGCGGTGAGCAGTTGGTGGACCAATCTGTTCGGCCATGCGCAACCGCGCATCGGCGCGGCCATCGCCCAGCAGGCCACCCAGCTGGAACAGGTGATGCTGGCCGGCTTCAGTCACGCGCCGGCGGTACAGCTGGCCGAGCGCCTGCTGGCGATCGCGCCACGCCAGGCCGGGCGTGATCCGCTGGCCAAGGTGTTCTATGCCGACAACGGCTCGGCCGGGGTCGAGGTGGCGCTGAAGATGGCCTTCCACTACTTCCGCAACCGGGGCGAGAACCACCGCACCCGGTTCGTCGCGCTGGAGAACGGTTATCACGGCGAAACCCTGGGCGCGCTGTCCGTCGGCGATATTCCCCTGTATCGGCGTGTGTATGCCCCGCTGCTGACCGAGGCGCTGTTCGCGCCCTCGCCCGATGCCTACCTGGCCGAGCCGGGCCAGAGTGCCGCCCAGCGCGCGCACCAGGCGGCCGATGCGCTGGCCACGCTGTTCGACCAGCACCCGGGCGAGATCTGCGCGGTGATCCTGGAACCGCGCCTGCAGTGTGCGGGCGGCATGCGCATGTACGACCCGGTCTATCTGCAGCGTGCGCGCGCGCTGTGCGATGCCAATGGTGCCTTCCTGATCGCCGATGAGATCGCCACCGGCTTCGGCCGCACCGGCACGATGTTCGCCTGCGAGCAGGCCGGGGTAATGCCGGACCTGCTGTGTTTGTCCAAGGGCCTGACCGGTGGTTTCCTGCCGCTGTCGGCGGTGCTGGCGACGCAGGCGCTGTACGACGCCTTCCTGGATGATTCACGCGAGCGCGCCTTCCTGCATTCGCACAGCTACACCGGCAATCCGCTGGCCTGCGCCGCCGCGCTGGCGACCCTGGACATCTTCGCCGGCGAAGACGTTATCGCACGCAACCGCAGCACCGCCGAAGTGATGCGCACGCTCGCCGCGCCATTCGCCGACCACGCGCATGTCGCCGATGTGCGGCAGGCGGGGATGGTGGTGGCCTTCGAACTGACCCGCAACGGCGACAAGCGCACACCGTTCCCGGCCGAAGCCCGGATCGGGTTGCACGCTTATAAAGCCGCGCTCAAACGCGGGGTGGTGCTGCGCCCATTGGGCAATGTGCTGTATTGGATGCCGCCGTACTGTGTAGAGGATGAACACTTGGATCTGCTTGCCCTGACCACCCTCGCCGCCATCGACGAGGCCGTCGCATGCGCGTGACCCGCAGCCATATCGACCATCCGCTGGCGGTCGGCCAGGTGCTGTCACTGCCCGAGGACGCCGCCAACCATCTGGTCCGCGTGATGCGCCTGCGCGAAGGCGACGGCTGCGTGCTGTTCAATGGCGATGGCCAGGATTACAGCGCCACGCTGGGGGCAGTGGGCAAGCGCGATGCGCAGGTGCGTATCGAGAGTGCCATCGCGCTGGACAACGAGTCGCCCTTGCACATCACCCTGCTGCAGGGCATCGCCCGCGGGGAAAAGATGGACCTGATTCTGCAGAAGGCCACCGAACTCGGTGTACAGGCCTTCATGCCGGTCAACGCCGAACGCACCGAAGTAAAGCTGGATGCGGCGCGTGCCGGGAAGCGGCTGGCGCACTGGCACAGCGTAGTGGTCTCGGCCTGTGGCCAATCCGGCCGCGCCCGCGTGCCGAGCGTGGCCGCGCCGCGATCACTGCAGGACGCCGCCAACGCGGTTCCAGCCGGGGCACTGAAGTTGACTCTGGATCCACAGGGCGAGCATCGCTTGTCGACGCTCTCGGCCGCTCCGGGCGGCGTGGTGATCGCGATCGGCCCGGAAGGCGGCTGGTCGCCGCGCGACCGCCAGGCGCTGACGGCGGCAGGCTTCCAAGGCTTGCAGCTGGGCCCGCGGGTGCTGCGCACCGAGACCGCGGGCTTAGCCGCCATCGCCGCCGTGCAGGCGCGGCTGGGCGATCTGGGCTGAAAAATAACGGGGACGGAAAAATAACGGGGACGGGGGTAGTTAATCGTGCCGATTAACTACCCCCGTCCCCGTTATTGATTTACCCCGCGACCGGGAAGGATTCGTCCAGCGCCGCTTCCAGCGCGTCCAGGTCCGGCAGCAGCGCGCTCTGCTCGCCCAGCAGCACGCGCATGTGCACGCCCTGTGGCAGGGTTTCCTCGGAGGCATCGGCCAGCAGACCGTCGCGCGGCACCGCGATCAGCTGCGGGAAGGTCTGGGTCAGCAGGGCGAAGTAGGGACGGCGCGGATTGCCGCCCAGCGCCTTGAGCACCACGACCTTGTTGTTGGCCACGACCGGCTCGTCACCCTGCCCGGACAGCCGGGCGAAGGACAGCAGCGGCACGTCCCAGCCGTGCCAGGCGATCTGCCCGACCAGCCAGGCCGGCGCATCGGGAACGGTTTCGACCGGCACCTTGGACATCATTTCGGCCACGGTGGCGTTGGGCAGCAGCACGCGTTCGTGCCCGGCCTGGATCAGGACACCGCGGATTTCGTCGTTGCTGGCGTAGCTCATGGGTTTTCCTTCAAAGGTGCGTCGGCGCCACTCAGGCGTCCACGCCCCAGCGTTCGGCGATGGTGGCGGCCAGCTGCGGCGGTTCCCCGGCGTCCTGCCCGGCCGCAACGACGGCACTGGCCGCGGTCGGGTCATAGCAGCCTTCGCCGATCTGACCGGCCACCCAGGCACCGGCGGCGGCCAGGGCGAGCACGGCGTCCACCTGGGCGGCATCCGCACCGCTGAGCAGGACCACGCCGCTGTGCGCGGCCGGCAATGCCTCGATCTGGATGCCGGCGGTATCGGCGATGAACTGCAGACCGCCCTGGCGCATGGCGATGCCGATGTCGTCCGGCAGGATGTAGGCCTGGCCGGCTTCAACCGGCTGGGCGTCCTCGGCCAGCAGCACCGGCAGTGCGGACACCCGTGCCATCTGCTTGACCAGATTGCCGTAGCGGCCGCCGTCCAGGCGCATATGCACCAGGACGGCGGTGCTCAGCGATTCGGGCAGCGCGGCCAGCAGGCGGCGCAGCGCATCCGGCCCGCCGATGCCGGCCAGGACCAGCACCGCGCCCGCGCAGCCACCGGCGGAACCGGCCTCGGGTTCGAGCTCGACCAGCGACAGACGTTCAATGCCGAAGCGCTCGGGTGCGGGCGCCGTGTCGTTGATCGACGGGGGCGCAGCGACAACACCGTCATCCTCCACCAGCGACCAACGGCTGTGATCGCCGATGGATACGGCCGCGGCGGGCGGTGCCGAGGCCGGAATGGGCGGAATCGCCGGGGCGACCGGATCGGGTTCCAGCGGCTGCAGCGCGGCCAGTGCCTCTTCCAGCGACACCGGCTCGTGCAACTCCGCCGGCGCCTGGTACAGGCCATCGGCCGGCACCTCGGCGGCCGCATCCTCGGCTTCGCGCAGATGGAACTCCAGCGGTGCGTCGGCATGCAGCTGCGCCGGGGTGACCGGCAGGCCCGGTTCGGGCTGCAGTTGCTGGTCCTGTTCCGAACCCGGCGGCAGCACGTCCTGATGGCCGTGCAGCTTGGCCACCAGATGCCGTGCCCAGCGCTGCGCTTCCCAGCCATCGCGGCGTGCAGCCAGCTCGGCTTCGTCGAAGATCACGGTCAATGACGGCGAACCCAACACCGGATCCAACCGCTCCAGGGCGTCTTCGATCGCCGGTTCCAGCGCGATCAGGACCGCACCGGGATCGGCATCACGCAGCGCCTGCAGGTCGAGCGTGTTGGGGTCGTCCTCCAGCACGAGGCGGGCGCCGGCATGGCCGAGTGCTTCGCGCAGGCGGTCGCGTGCCGGCCCGGAACGGGCCAGCAGGGCCACCGACAACAGGGGATGGGCATCACTCGCGTGCACGGGCGATCCCCAGCAGGTCATACACGTTGCGCATCAGATCCAGTTCCTGGTACGGCTTGCCCAGGTAGCGCTGGACACCGAGTTCAAAGGCACGTTGACGGTGCTTGTCGCCGCTGCGCGACGTGATCATCACGATCGGCACACCCTGGTAGCGCGGGTCGGCGCGCATGACGCTGGCCAGCTCGTAACCGTCCATGCGCGGCATTTCGATATCCAGCAGCATCAGGTCGGGCACCCGCTCATCCAGGCGCTCCAGTGCTTCGATACCGTCACGGGCGACCGTGACCTCGAAGTTGTGGCGTTCCAGGATGCGGCCGGTGACCTTGCGCATGGTCAGCGAATCGTCGACCACCATCACCAGCGGCACATCGCGATCACTGACCTTGGCTGCAGCGGTGATCGGCTTGTGCGGGTTGGCCAGGTAGCGGCGCACCAGCGGCGCCACGTCCAGGATCACCACCACGCGGCCATCGCCGGTGATCGTCGCACCGTAGATGCCCGGCACCGAGGCGATCTGCAGGCCGACCGGCTTGACCACGATTTCGCGGTTGCCCAGCACCTGGTCGATCGCCACGGCCACGCGCAGGTCGCCGGCGCGGACCAGCAGCAGCGGTACCTGGGCCTGGCCTTCGGCGCGGGCCTGGGCCTGGCCGATCAGCGTACCCAGATCGTGCAGGGCGAATTCTTCGCCACCGTAGTGGTACCCGCCGTTGGCGGTTTCAAAGCGCTCGCGCGAGATCCGGCCGATACCACTGACCGAGGCCACCGGCACTGCAAAGGTGGTCTCGCCGATCTGCACGAACACCGCCTGGGTGACCGCCAGCGTCTGCGGCAGGCGCAGGGTGAAGGTAACGCCCTGGCCGCTGACCGAGTGGATGTCCACCGAACCACCCAGCTGGCGCACTTCGTTGTGCACCACGTCCATGCCCACGCCACGGCCGGCCAGCTGGCTGACCTGGTCGGCGGTGCTGAAGCCGGGCGAGAAGATCATCGCATCCAGTTCGGCATCGCCGAGCACGGCATCGGCGGCGATCAGGCCCCGCTGTTCGGCGCGGCGACGGATCGCCTCACGGTCCAGCCCGGCGCCATCGTCGGCCACTTCCAGCACGATTTCCGAGCCTTCGCGGCGCAGGCGGATGGCGATTTCGCCCTCGTCCGGCTTGCCCGCGGCACGGCGCTGTTCCGGGGTTTCCAGGCCATGCGCCACCGAGTTGCGCAGCATGTGTTCCAGCGGCGCGACCATGCGATCGAGCACGTTGCGATCCAGTTCGCCGTGGGTCCCTTCGAGGGTGACGTGAACCTGCTTGCCGGTGTCCTGGCCCGCCTGGCGCACGACCCGGCGCAGGCGCGGCACGAGACCATCGAACGGCACCATGCGCGCGCGCATCAGGCCGTCCTGCAGCTCCGAACTGACGCGCGACTGCTGTTGCAGCAGCACGTCGTACTGGCGCGAGAGATCATCGAGCACGCCTTGCAGACCGCCCAGATCGGCCGCCGATTCATTCAGCGCGCGGCTGAGCTGCTGCAGCGTGGAGAAGCGGTCCAGTTCCAGCGGGTCGAACGTGTGATCGGCCTGGTCCTGCTCACGCTGATAGCGCGCCACGATCTGTGCTTCGGTTTCCAGATCAAGGCGGCGCAGCTGATCGCGCAGACGGGCATTGGTGCGGTCCAGTTCGCCCATGGCGCCGCGGAAGGCACCGAGCTGCTGTTCCAGACGCGAACGGTAGATCGCCACTTCACCGGCGTGGTTGACCAGCCGGTCGAGCAGATCGGCGCGCACGCGCACCTGTTCCTGCTGCGGCCGCGGCAGACCATCTTCCTCGCTGACGGTTTCCAGCGGCACCGGTGCCGACAGCGGCGCCGCCACGAGCGCGGCGATGGCGGCCTCCACCTTGGCATCGCCGGACGGCAGCGTGTCATGGGCGGTCTCGAGCGGTTCGGGCTCGGCGCGGCCCTGGGTACGCTGCTCGAACGCGGCGATCAGGTCATCCGGCATCGCCACGGTGCGGTGCTGGCCGGTGCGGGTCAGCAACTGGTGCAGGCGATCGAACCCGCGCTCCAGCAGGTGCACGTCGCTGCGGTCGATATCAGTGCGGTTGGCCGCGACGGCCTCCAGCAGCGATTCAATGCCGTGGCCAAGATCGCCGATCGGGTTGATCCCGGCCATGCGCGCGCCACCCTTGAGGGTATGCAGGTCGCGCTGCAGGCCGGCGATCACGTCGCGGTCCTGGGGCGCGGCGCGCAGCTCGCTGATCAGGCCATCGCAGTGGTCGAGCAGGTCCTTGCCCTCTTCCACGAAGATATCGACCAGCTCCTGGTCGAGCTGGGTGAAATCGAGCGCATCGCCCGGCGCGAGGTCGTCACTGTCGGTGGACTCCACCTGGCGGGCGTCGTCGGCTTCCGGGGCGTTCGTGAAGGTTGCAGCGGGTGCGTCCTCCAGTTCGAAGAAGCGCGCCGGGGAGGCAGCGTCGGCGGAGGCATCGGGCGCCGTGGTCTCGATCGCCTCGGCGAACGCATCGGCTTCGCCGGCGTTCTCAGCCGTGGCGTCCAGACCGAGCACGCCGGTATCGGAGGCATCCGGCGCATCGACGACGGTCAAACCGTCATCCACCGCCTGCTGGGCGTCCACCACCTCGCCGAAGGCCGGCGGCGGCGGCAGGACCTCATCCAGCGCATGGGCGTCTTCGTCGCTGTCCGGATCGGTATCGCTCCAGCTGTCGTTGGCCGCGTCATCGACCGCGACCGCGTAGGCGCTGCCCTGCTCATCGTCATGGGCATGGGCATCGACATCAGCGGCGGCCGGACCGTCGGTGGTCGCCTCTGCCGAGTCGGAGCGGCTGTCGGTCGCCGTGTCTGCCACGCCTTCGGCCTCGGCCTCGGCCCTGGTGCTGGTGCTGGTGCTGGTGTCGGTGTCCGAGTTGGCGTCGGTTTCAGCGCCGACGTCGACCGGACGTTCCGGCGTGACCGGCTCGGCGAGATGATCGAAGTAGCGCGAGAGATCCTCGGCCGAGGTCAGCTCGACCGCTTCCAGGCCCGCATGCACAGACGCCAGATCCGCGTCCTCGGCTGCGACATCCGGCGAAGGCGGCGCATCTGCTGCGCGCGCGGTGTCCGGCAGCGCGGCATCGAAGTAGGCGGACAGGTCGTCCGTGCCGGTCAGCTCCATGGCGATGAGGGCATCGTCGTCGGCCTCAGCGGCCGCGCGACCGGGCTCGATCACGCTCAGGCCATCGGCATCGATCTCGGCCTGCTGCTCGCCGGTAGCCGTGGTGTCGTCGGCGGTCGCGAGCAGCGGCGCGGCGGCGTCCTGCACGTCATCACCGGTCGCGGCGAATGCATCACCCTGCGCATCGGAGACCGGGGCGAACGGCCCTGCCTCGGCATCCGCATCTGCTGCTTCGACGACTTCGTATGCCTTAACGGGTTCAACGGCTTCAACGGCTTCAACGGCTTCAACGGCTTCAACGGCTTCAACGGCTTCAACGGTATCCGCGTCTGCTGCCAGGACCTCGACCGCAGCCACGTCGATGGCAGCCACGTCCACGGCATCTGCCGCCGTCGCTTCGGTTACCGCTTCCGCATCAGTCGCCTCGACGGACGCTTCGTCGTCCACCAGGTCAAGATCGTCCTCGACCAGTGCCGGCCAGCGCGCCTCGGGCAACGTATCGGCCAGGGCGACCAGGCGGGCCGCCAACGCGTTCTGCACGGGCACCCGCGGCGCCTCGTCCTGCAGTGCCGCCATGGTGGTGGTGATCGCGACGCTGGTCTCGGCGAGCGCGTCGATGCCCGCCGCGCTGGGCAGTGCATCGGCGGCCAGGGAGCGCTTGATATAGCTTTCCGCCGCACCGGTGACCGCCGTGATCTCCGGCACGTCGGTCATGGCGAAGGCGCCGTTCATGGTGTGCACGGCGCGCAGCAGCCCGTCGGTCACTGGCTGGGGTGCATCGGCGGCGACGTCCAGCCACGCCTGCAGCGTCGCCTGATGGATCTCAACCTCGGCTTCCAGGATCTCGCGCAGCACGCTGTCGATGTTGGCCGGCGTGCTCTCGATCACCGGCGCAGCGTCAGGCGTCCCACTGTCCACGGCCGTCGCCACGGCGGCTGCAGCGGCACGCTGCAGGGGCACATGGAAGGTCTCCTCACCGGCGGCCACGCGATCGGCGATGGCCTGCATGGCCTGCAGATCGGCGGTGACACGGCTGCCATCGCGCAGCGCGGCATTGAGCTGCGGCAGCACCTCGTAGGCCTGGCCGACCAGGGCGACCACCGCCGGTGAGGCCGGGCGGCTGCCATCGAGCACGCGGTTGAGCATGCCCTCGATCTTCCAGCTGAACTCGCCCAGGGTGCGCGCACCGACCAGCCGGCCACTGCCTTTGAGCGTATGGAACACGCGGCGGATCGGGCGCAGGCGGTCCAGGTTGTCCGGCGCGATGCGCCAAGCCGGGAGCAGGTTGCCCAGGTTCACCAGTTCTTCGTCGAACTCTTCGATGAAGACCTCGCGGATGTCCTGGTCGATGTTCTCGCCATCGTCCTCGAAGCCGGCCTCGATGCTGGTGTCGTCGGCGGGCACGGCCACTGCCGGGCTCGCCGCTGCAGAGGTGGCCGGCACCGTACCAGTGCCGGCGCCTTCCGGGCGGAACTGCGCGGCGGCGGCGTCCAGTTCGGCCAGGAAGCGGGTGGATTCGTCGTCCAGCTCGATACGGCGGATGACCGCATCCTGCACTGCGGGCGGCGGCAGCGCGGCATCTGCCTCGGCCTGCAGCACCGTGTCGGTGCCATCGATGAACGCATCGGTCGGCTCGGCGACACTGTCGTCCACCGAGGCCACCGGAATCTCCTGCAGGAACGTCGGCAGGGCTTCCACATCCACCGCACTCTGCGCGAACGGGCTGGAAGCAGCCGTCTCCGCGGCAATGCCATCGCTATCGGTGTCGGTGTAGGTGCCGCTGTCATCGATCTGAAGCGACAGCACGTCGTCGGCGTTGCGCAGGTCCTCATCGAAGGTGAATTCGATCGGCTCGTCGCTCAGCTCCAGCATCTCGTGCTCGGCGGCCACCGGATCAAACCCGGTGCCCGTGGCCACGAAGGCCGGCATCTCCAGCGACACGTCCGAAACCTCGGGCGCACGCTCCGACGTCGGCACATCCACCGCGTCGTGCACAGCATCGGCGTGCACGGACGGCAGCGGCGCGACGTCCCACCCGGCGCCGGCGGGCACTTCGGCAATGACCGGATCGAAATGGGCGAACGTAGGCAGTTCGTCCACATCGTCATGGCTGGCCAGCGTCCACTGCGGCGCATCGGCGGCGACCGGGGCGGTGGAGGCGTCGAACACCAGCGCCACCGGTGCCGCGGGCAGCGGGGCGGTGTTCGCCGGCGGCGGATCGAAGGTGACCTCCGGCAGCGGCGGCGGCAGGTTGGCCGGGCGCGGGATGTCGGCAGTGACGCCGAGCTTGATCGGCTCCGGTGCAGGCGTGTCCCACGGCGTGAGCTCGATGGGTTCGGCCGCGACCGGCAACGACGCCGGCCCGGTATCGGGGGTAGGCTGGTTGGCAGCCGGCAGCGGCCAGTAACGCAGGGTTTCCAGGCTGCTGCGGGTGATGTCCAGGATTTCATCGCGGCCCGGGCGACGTTCGCGCAGGGCCTCGAGGTAATACTCCAGGCTGGCCATGGCGTCGGCCAGGGTGTCCAGCTGGCGCCCGCTGGGCACGCGCTGCTTGCCGAGCAGTTCAACGGCGATGTACTGGCGCACGCCCTGCAGGTAATCGGCCGGCACCGTCAGATCCAGCATGCGCAGCGCACCGGCGACCTCGCCGAGCAGGCGCGGTACTTCCTGCAGCTGCTGGTGGTTCCAGTTGGTTTCGATGAAGGCGACGAAATGCTCGCGCGCCGCAGCGAAGTTGGCGATGGCTTCATGCGCCAGCACCTCCACCGTGCGCCGGTTCTCCACCGCGCTCGGATCGTCTTCGCCACTGCCGCCGGCGCCCAGATGGGCGACCTGGTCATCCAGCGAGGCATCCACGTAGAGCAGCGCGCCGGCGATATCCAGCAGCAGCGTTTCATCGATCTGCTGCACGCCCTCGACCACGTCGCGCAGCGCGTCGCGCTGCTGTACGACCACGCCGCGGGCCACGCCCAGGCCCATCATGCCCAGCGTGTCGGCCACCGCGCCCAGCTCGTTGACCTGGGTCTGCAGCTGCACCGGCTCGCCGCCGGTACGCAGGTGCAGGTCCAGCGCATCCTTGATGCGCAGCAGTTCTTCCTTGACCGCATTGCCGACCGTATCGAGCAGCTCGCGATTGCGCCCGCTCAGGCTGCCGCGCGCGTGATCCAGCTCGGCTTCGGTGGCGCTCGCGCTGTCCGGCGCGAAGGCGAACAGCACGCTTTCATTGATGCCCGGCGCGGCGCGCGCCGAGCGGATGTCATTGAGCAGCGGCAGCAGCACGATCGGGATGTCGCGGTGACCGTTCTGCAGGCGCTCCAGGTAATCGGGCAGCAGTACGCTGCCACGCATCAGCGTGGCGCAGGCTTCATCACGGTCGGGCACCTCACCGGCACCGATCGCATTGGCCAGCTGCTCCAGCTCCTCGGCCACCATCGCCGGGGCATACAGCTCGACCATCCGCAGGGTGCCCTGCACCTGGTGCAGGTAGCCGGCGCAGAAGCGCATCCGGCTGCCATCGGCGGGGTCTTCCACGTAGTACTCGACCTCGTTGCGCACCTGGCGCAGGGTCTCGTCCAGCTCCGGCTTGACCCAGCCCAGCGCAGCGTGGCTCATGGCATCGCGCAGCGTGCTCATGCCAGGTCTCCCGGCAGCTCGGCGCACATGGCGTGCGGTGATTTCTCGCGATGCATCATCTGCTTGTTCCTTCCCTCTCCGCCCTGCCCGCGGCTCACGCCGGCAGCTTGAAGTCGGCGACCGAGCGGCGCAGGTCGGCCGCCAGCTGTGCCAGGTGGCCGATCGACTCGGCGGTCTGTCCCGCGCCCTGCGAGGTCTGGCCGGTAATCTGACGGATCACGCCCATGGTGCGGGTGATGTCCGATGCCGCGGCCGACTGCTGCTGGGCAGCGATCGAGATGTTCTTGATGAGGTTGTTCAACGCGTTGGAGACGCGCTCGATTTCGGTCAGCGCGGTACCGGCGTCTTCGGCCAGGCGTGCACCGGAGACCACTTCGGCGGTGGTCTGCTCCATCGAGCTGACCGCCTCGTTGGTATCGGCCTGAATGGCCTGCACCAGGTTTTCGATCCGTCGGGTCGCACCGGAGGTGCGCTCTGCCAGCCGCTGCACTTCGTCGGCCACCACCGCGAAACCGCGACCGGCCTCACCGGCTGAAGCTGCCTGCACCGCGGCGTTCAACGCTAGGATGTTGGTCTGCTCGGAAATGTCGTTGATCAGTTCCACGATCGAGCCGATTTCCTGCGAGGACTCGCCCAGGCGCTTGATGCGCTTGGAGGTTTCCTGGATCTGGTCGCGGATCTGGTCCATGCCCTGGATCGTTTCGCGCACCACGCCGGCACCTTCGGCGGCGATGATCACCGAGCGCTGTGCCACGTCGGCCGACTCGGCCGAGTTGCGCGACACCTGCTCGATGCTCGAGGCGATTTCGCCGATGCGGTCGGAGGCCGAGGTGATCTGGTTGGCCTGGTGGCCCGCCGCTTCGGCCAGCTGCATCGCGGTGGCCTGGGTTTCCTGGGTCGACACGGCGACCTTGGCCGAGGTGTCGTTGATGGTGGTCACCAGGTGGCGCAGCTCATCCACGGCGTAGTTGATGGCGTCGGCGATGGCGCCGGTCATGTCCTCGGTCACCGAGGCCTTCACCGTCAGGTCGCCTTCACCCAGCGAGCTGATTTCGTCCAGCAGCCGCATGATGGCCTGCTGGTTGCGGCTGTTGTATTCCACCTGGGTCTGGTACCGCAGTTCCTGTTCGCGCGAGCGGCTGCGCACCGTGCTGCCGACGAAGCCGATGATGGCGATCAGCGAGAACGCACCAGAGGCCACGCCCAGCCAGAAGTTGGGGAACAGGCGGGTATCGCGCAGCGAGCCGAACGAAGAGAAGGCTTCGAACAGCTTCTTGCTGTCGCGCAGCATGTCTGCCGAACCACCCGTCAGGGCCGCGGCCGAGGACTGCGCGGCGAACAGCTGGCGCGAGCTGGCCAGGATCGCGTCGGCATCCTGCTTCATGGTGTCCCACTGCTTCTGCGACTGCTCCAGCGCGGCCAGCGCCGGACCGTTGCGGACCGCGGCAATGCCCAGTTCCTCGTTGCCGTTGCGCAGCGCATCGAGCACCTGGGTGAAGACCACCGAGTCGCGGGCGAGCGCATCGCCCGCGGCAGCCGCATTGGCGCCACCGGCGCGCATTTCCGTCACGCGGCGGGCCATCGAGCCGACCACCACGACCTGCTGCAGGGCGTTGTAGACCTGCGAGGACGGCGCGCCACTGGCCGACATCGCGCGGACCACTTCGTTCAGCTGCGCCTGCAGTGCGGGCACGCCGTTGACGAAGTTGTTGGCGTTGCCGGCCAGGGCCAGCACGGCCGGTTCGCTGGCGACCAGCTGGCCGGCACTCTTGCCGAGCGGCTCCCAGGTCTGGATCAGCGTGTTCAGCGGCCCGGCGACATTGGTCTCGGTGCCGTAGCGGCCCTGCAGGCCACTGACGGTACTTTCGATGTCGCTCTTGGTCAGCTTGAACGCGGTGAACGCCTGCGCGTTGCCCGAGACCGCCTCACGGCCCTGGTTGGCCAGCTGCTGCGAGAGCACCTGCAGGTTCGCCGCATCGGTGCTCGCACTGGCCAGGCGACTGCCCTGCCAGGTCGCTACACCGGTGTTGACGCCGAACACGATCATCGACACGGCCAGCAGGCCGAGCCAGAAATTGGTGCCCACCGAGCCGAGCTTGCCGGCCTTGGCGGATTCCGAAGCAGTACTCATCGTTCAACCTCGATCTTCAATACGGAGAGACAGGCGCCTGCGGTCAGGCCGCGGCCTGCCTGAATTCGGGGGTACGCGACAGCAGCGACAGCGAGAACACGCCCCAGTCATGGCCATCGCCGTGGAACGCACGGTCGATGAAGTGCGCATAGCGGCCGGTAGCCAGATCGCCGGCGACAATGTCCTGGTCCAGCTCGAAGCTGCGCTGGCCGAACAGTTCATCGATGGTCAATGCCACGTCGCCGCCGGCCTGGCGCATGATCAGCACGCGCTGACCCTCCTGCTGCACGGTGCGCTCGCCTTCCAGGAAGAACTTCAGGTCCACCACCGGAAACAGGTTGCCGCGCAGGTTGCCCACGCCCAGCAGCCACGGCTGGGCGCCCGGCACCGGGGTGATCGGCGGCATCGGCACGATTTCCACCACTTCGCGGAAATCCGAGACCAGCCGGCGCTTGCCCACGCGGTAGCCGACGCCACGCCACAGGTCCTGCGAGAACTGCCGCTCGGGCAGCTGCACGGCATGGGCCAGGCTGCGCCGCTCATAGGCTTGGAGGATGTCGAAAGGAGAACGCATCAGACCACCAACTGGTTGATCCGCGCGATCAGTTCCTCCTCGCGCGGCGGCTTGACGATGTAGTCGGCCGCCCCCTGGCGCAGCCCCCACGCCTTGTCGGTTTCCATCGCCTTGGTGCTGACGATGACCACCGGAATGTGCTTGGTGGCCGCGTCGCGCGCCATCGCACGGGTGGCCTGGAAGCCACTCATGCCGGGCAGGACCACGTCCATCAGCACCAGCTGCGGTGACTGCTCGCGCACGAGCTTGAGCCCGTCCTCGGCGTTGTCCGCTTCCAGGACTTCATGACCGGCCTTGGTCAACCACTGCGTGAACACCGCACGGTCGGTCGGTGAATCCTCGATCAGTACGATTCGAGCCATTGTGCCTTTCCCCCCTGGTCAGGCGTTGACGTATGTGCGGATGGCACCCAGCAGTTCTTCACGCGTGAATGGCTTGGTCAGGTACTGCTCCGAGCCGACGATGCGGCCGCGTGCCTTGTCGAACAGGCCGTCCTTGGAGGACAGCATGATCACCGGCGTGGACTTGAACAGCTGGTTGCCCTTGATCAGCGCACAGGTCTGATACCCGTCCAGCCGCGGCATCATGATGTCCACGAAGATGATCTGCGGCTGTTGATCGGCGATCTTGGCCAATGCCTCGAACCCATCGGTCGCGGTCACCACTTCGCAGCCTTCCCGCTTCAGCAGGGTTTCCGCAGTTCTGCGGATGGTCTTCGAATCATCGATGACCATCACGCGCAGCCCTGCGAGTTCCCCACCCGCAGCCATGTATTCAGTCATTACCTTTCCCCAAGCGCGCGACGCTTGCCTGATCCCCGGCGTCGCTGCGAAAGCGTATCTATATCCCAATACCGCCGCGCGCTTCAAGCACACCCACCGCGGCCCCGGCGCCAGCGGCCCGGCGGGCGCCCGGGCCGGGCCGTTTGCGCAAATCCGGGGCGGCGCCCGCCCGGCCGGACACTGCGTTCCGCGCCCCCGGGCAGGCATTGCGGACCCATTGTCGCTACCATCATCGGCCTGCCCGCCAGGTTGCGACCATGCCGTTGAATGTCATCGTGGTGATGGACCCCATCGCCCATATCAAGATTGCCAAGGACACCACCTTCGCGATGCTGCTGGAAGCCCAGCGCCGCGGCCATGCGCTGCACTACGTCAGCCCCGGCGGGCTGGCCCTGCGCGATGGCCAGGCCATCGCCCGCACCGCCCCGCTGCAGGTGCGCGAGGACAAGAACGACTGGTTCACCCTGGGCGAGTTCAGCCAGACCGTGTTCGGCCCCGGCCAGGTGGTGCTGATGCGCAAGGACCCGCCGGTGGATGCCGAATTCATCTACGACACCCATGTGCTCAGCGTCGCCCAGCAGGCCGGTGCGATGGTCGTCAACGACCCCCAGGGCCTGCGCGACTACAACGAGAAGCTGGCCGCCCTGCTGTTCCCGCAGTGCTGCCCGCCGACCCTGGTCAGCCGCCGCAATGCGGACCTGAAGGCCTTCGTGCTCGAACATGGCCAGGCGGTGCTCAAGCCGCTGGACGGCATGGGCGGGCGCTCGATCTTCCGCAGCGGCACCGGTGATCCCAACCTCAATGTGATCCTGGAAACCCTGACCGATGGCGAGCGCACGCTGGCCCTGGCGCAGAAATTCATCCCGGACATCACCGCCGGCGACAAGCGCATCCTGCTGGTCGATGGCGAGCCGGTGGACTACTGCCTGGCGCGGATTCCGCAGGGCGATGAGTTCCGTGGCAACCTGGCCGCCGGTGGCCGTGGCGAAGGCCGCCCGCTGAGCGAGCGCGACCGCTGGATCGCCGCCCAGGTCGGGCCGGAGATGAAGCGGCGCGGCATGCGCTTCGTCGGCCTGGACGTGATCGGCGATTACCTGACCGAAGTCAATGTCACCAGCCCGACCTGCGTGCGCGAGCTCGACGCTCAGTTCGGACTGAACATCGCCGGCACCCTGTTCGATGCGATCGAGGCCAGCCTGCCGCGATGAGCGCCAGCGTCGTCCCGGCCCCGACGTGGCAGGCGCGCGAATCCCAGCGGCTGGGCGCGACCCTGACGCTGTCCGTGCTCGTGCACGCGTTGCTGCTGCTGGGAGTCGGCTTCGCGGTCAGTGACAGCGCGCCGCTGGTGCCCACCCTGGATGTGATCTTCAGCCAGACCCAGACCCCGCTGACCCCCAAGCAGGCCGATTTCCTGGCCCAGGCCAATCAGCAGGGCGGTGGCGACCACGACAAGGCGCAGCGCCCGCGCGACAACCAGGCCGGGATCGTGCCGCAGGCACAGGCCGGGCTGTCACCGGTGCCGCAACAGCGCCAGGAGGCAGCCAGCGTTCCGCCGCCGCAGACCCGCGTGGTCAACAGCCGCAATGGCGCCGACACCATCGCCGAGGCGCAGCCACAGCCGCTTCCCGAGCACCCCCGCCCGGATGCACCGATGACCGCCCGCGAGCAGCGCGACGTGGAGATGGCACGACTGGCCGCCGAGGTACACCTGCGCTCGGCCCAGTACGCCAAGCGGCCGAACCGCAAGTTCGTCTCGGCCAGCACCCGCGAATACGCCTATGCCACCTATCTGCGCGCGTGGGTCGACCGCGCCGAGCGCGTCGGCAATCTGAATTATCCCGATGAGGCCCGCGCCCGCCGGCTCGGTGGCCAGGTGGTGATCACGGTCGGTGTGCGCCGCGATGGCACGGTCGAAAGTGCCCGCATCCTGCAGTCGAGCGGCACGCCGTTGCTGGATGAAACCGCGCTGCGCGTGATCACGCTTGCCCAGCCGTTCCCGCCACTGCCCAGAACCGAGGATGCGATCGACATCCTGCAGGTGACCCGCACCTGGGTGTTCCTGCCCGGCGGCGAGCTGCGCGACGATCGCTGATCGGGCGCAGGGCGCAGCCACGCACGGCGTGGCGCTACGAGAACGCCGCGCAGGTAGTGCCACGCCATGCGTGGCTGGGGCTTACGATGCGATGCGCAGCTGGGCGCTACGAGGCCGCCTGCGTTACGAGGCCGCCTGCTTCGCCGCCCGCGCCGCCTGCTGTTCCACCAGGGTCAGTGCCACGTTGTTGCGCAGATACGCCGGCTCCACCAGCTCCGGCGCCACGCCCTCGCCGCGCTGGAACGCGGGTACCGCCAAGGCCAGCACGTCCGACGCCCGCGGCAGCGCCAGCGCGTCCACGCCGGTCAGTTGATCGGCCAACCGCGTCGCCAGCACGCCCTCGGCCGCGCCGAAGCCAGTCCCCACGCCGAACCAGTGCGTACCCTCAGGCAACACGACCTGCTCGGGCGCGCACACGCTCTCCTCGCCCTGCAGCTGCCACTGCCCGTCCACGCGGATGTGGCGTGCGGCATAGACCTCGCCCATGCGCGCGTCGATGCTGGCCAGTACATGATCGGCTTCCGCCGGGGCACGCAGCGCCAGCGCCTGCAGGGTGGAGACCGCGATCAGCGGGCGGTCCAGCGCCAGGGCGATCCCCTGGGCGATGGCGATGGCCAGCCGCACGCCGGTGAACGCGCCCGGCCCCCGCCCCAACGCGATCGCATCCAGCTGCGAACGGGCCACCCCCGCTTCGGCCAGCAGCGCCTCGGCCCAGGGCAGGCTCAGCTCGGCATGGCGGCGCGGGGCGATCTCGAAGCGCTCGCTGACCTGCCCATCCACATACAGGGCAACGGAACAGGCTTCGGTGGCGGTTTCAAAGGCGAGCAGTTTCATGGCGGTCAGAACAGGGAAGTTGGAAAGTCATCGGTGGACGGCAGACGTTGCACGGGCGGCGGTGATGCAGGCGCAGCGACGGGTGTGGGGTCAGCGACGGGCCATTGTGGCGCAAAGAAGGCCTGCACATCGGTCAGCGAACGGGTACGCCGGAACGGCGGCAGTGAATCCAGGAAGATCCGGCCATAGCCACGGCTGAGCAGGCGTGGATCACACAGCACCAGCACACCGCGATCGGTTTCGCTGCGGATCAGGCGGCCCACGCCCTGCTTGAGCGCAATCACCGCCTGCGGCAGCTGCTCATCGCGGAACGGGTTGCCGCCGTCGCGGCGGATTGCATCCAGCCGCGCTTCGAACACCGGATCGTCCGGCGCGGCGAAGGGAAGCTTGTCGATCACCACCACGCTGAGCGCATCGCCGACCACGTCCACGCCCTCGCGGAAACTGGCCGAGCCCAGCAGGACGCCGTTGCCCGATTCACGGAAGCGCTGCAGCAGGGTCGCGCGCGGCGCCTCGCCCTGCACGAACAGCGGCCACGGTGCATCGCGCAGGGCCTCGGCCGCTTCGCGCAGTGCGCGGTGCGAGGCGAACAACAGGAACGCACGGCCGTGCGAGGCCTCCAGTACCGGCGTCAGTGCGCGGATCAACGCGGTGCCGAAGCCGCGCGCGGCCGGATCGGGCAGATCGGTCGGCAGATAGCACAGCGCCTGGTGGGCCCAGTCGAACGGGCTGGGCTGCAGCAGGCTGACCGGATCCTCCAGGCCCAGCCGCTGGGAAATATGCTCGAAACCACCGTCCACGGTCAGCGTGGCCGAGGTGAACACCCAGGCCGCCATCGAGCGCTGCCGATGCTCGCGCAGCGGACCGGAAACATCCATCGGCGTGCGCTGGCAGCGGAAACCGCGTGGTGTCAGTTCATACCAGAGCACCTCCGCTGGCGGCGGCGCTTGGTCCGGATCGGTGTCGAAATCCAGCATCGGCGCATCGTCGCCCAGCCAGCGCGACAACCGTGAGACCGCTTCCATCGCGCGCGCATGGCAGGCATCCAGACCGGGCGACGCCTCGCGCACGCCGGCCAGCGCATCGCGCAGCTGCACCAGCGTACTCATCGCCGCATCGAAGCCATCGCGCACCTGCGGCACGGTCAACGCGCGCCACTGGGTGCCGCGCGGCGGCAGGCCATCCATCGCCACGCGCAGGTCGCGCAGGGTCTGCTCCAGCGCGGCCGCGGGCTCCTGCAGGGCCGCCTGCGCACCGGCCACGCTGCGGCTCTCTGCCAGGCAGTCGCGTGCCAGCTCCTGCCACGGGCGCATGCCGAAGCCTTCACCGAAGAAGTTGGCCGCCAGTTCGGGCAACTGGTGCGCCTCGTCGATCACGAACGCCTGCGCACCCGGCAGGATCTCGCCGAAACCTTCCTGCTTGAGCGCCAGATCGGCCAGCAGCAGGTGGTGGTTGACCACCACCACGTCGGCCGCCTGCGCCCGCTGCCGTGCCTGCACGACGAAGCAGTCATCCCAGAACGGGCACTCGGTGCCCAGGCAGTTATCGACGGTGGAGGTCACCATCGGGTACAGCGGCGAGTCCTCCGGCAAAGCCTCCAGCTCGGCCATGTCGCCGTACTTCGTGCGCCCGGACCAGGCCAGGATGCGCTGGAACTGCGCGACCTGCTCGGGGGAACTGAAACGGGGTTCGCCCCGGGCCTGCTGCAGCCGATAGCGGCACAGATAATTGGCGCGCCCCTTCAGCAGCGCACTGCTGTGGCCCACACCGAGCGCGGCCCGCACGCGCGGCAGATCGCGGTGATACAGCTGATCCTGCAGCGCGCGGGTGCCGGTGGAGATGATGGTCTTCAGCCCGGACAGCAGCGCGGGCACCAGATACGCATAGGTCTTGCCGGTGCCGGTGCCGGCCTCGGCCAGCAGCACGTCGCGCTGGTCGAAGGCTTCGGCGATCGCCGCGGTCAGGCGCAGCTGGGCCGGGCGAGGTACGAAAGCATCGAGCTGGCTGGCGAGCGCACCGCCCTCACTGAGGGCATCGCGGCTGGCGTGGGCAAGTTGGGACATGACGACAATGATAGAGGCTGCCGGGCTGCGCCCGGCGCTACGCCGTCACGCATCCGCTGTCGCGCTGGCCTCAGTAGCGCATGATGCCCGGCACTGTGCAGCCTTCCAGCTGGGCATGCGCCGAGGCGGCATTTTCTTTTTCACCGCGGGCCAGGCGCGACTGCTCGATCGTTGCCCAATGGCGGCGGCACAGCGGGCCGGTCTTGGAGCCCAGTTCGACCGACTTGCGGGCGAAGGTTTCCGCCGCCGCCCAATCGCCCTGCAGCAGGGCGATCTCGGCACGGTCCTGCAGCACCGACGGATCCGAGGCCATGATCGCCAGCGCCTGATCGAGCGCCGCCGCAGCGCCGGTCAGATCGTTGGCCTGGCGACGGGCATGCGCGGCCTGGCGCAGGTCTTCCACCTCGCTGTCGCGCAGCGGCTGCACGGCCAGCTCTTTGTCGTCATTGCCCGCGGCGGCATCCACGGCGGCCAGGCGCTGGGCCGGCGTGGTGGTGTCGACCGGTGCCTTCACCACCGGCGGCGGAGTGACGCAGGCCGCCAGCGCGAGGCACAGCGTGGCAAGCGACGCGGAACGGATCAGGAAACGGGTGGTCATGCAGGCAGGCCTCGATCAGGGTTGACGCGCGGGGGTGGCGACCGGTGCATTCTGCGCCGGTTCGGGGGCAGGCTCGGGCTTTTTCTCCAGGCCGAACCAACTGCGCCAGCCACCGCCTTCACTCTGTTCGCCACCCTCGCCTTCCGGCAAGGCGCTCGGCGCGGTGCACGGTACATAGGCCGGGGTGTAACCCACCACGAACGGGAAGCGACGCGCGCCGGGGCAGGCTTCATCGGTGGTGGCCGTGCCGCTGGCCTCCACGTACTGCCAGTCCAGGCCCTTGTTGCTGACCTTCAGCGGCGAGCTGGGCAGGCGCTGGAAAATGCCGGACCAGACCCGCATCGAGCCGGTCGCACCATACAGCCCGGCCTGTTCGTTCTGGTCGTTGCCCATCCAGATCACCGCCAAGTGGTCACCGGTATAGCCGGCGTACCAGCTGTCGCGACCGTCATTGGTGGTGCCGGTCTTGCCCGCCGGCTGCAGGCGGCCCAGGCCGTCGGCGTTGAGGCGCTGCGCAGTACCGCTGGCCACGACCTGCTGCAGGCCGATGCTGATCAGGTTCGCAGCGATCGAGTCGCCCTCCTGCGCCGGCGCCGGGGTCTTGTCGTAGCGCTTCATCAGCTTGCCCTGCGGATCGAGCACGCCACGCACCGCATGCAGCGGCTGGATTTCGCCGCCCGAGGCCAGGAACTGATACAGCTGAGCCATCGCATATGGGCTCTGGTCGGTGGAACCGAGGATCACCGCCGGATTGGGGTCTGCCTTGATCCCGGCCAGCACGTGGATCAGCTGGGTGACCCGCTCCGGACCCACCTGCATGCCCACCCGCACCGTGGCCTGGTTGTAGGAATGGGCCAGCGCATCGATCAGGCGGACCGTGCCGTGGCTGCGGTTGTCCGCGTTGCCGGGGGACCACTGCTTGCCGCGGCTGAGCTGCACCGTCACCGGCGAATCGTCGACCCAGCTGGACAGCGAGTAGCGGTCCGGCTGCGCCAGCGCCAGCAGATACACGAACGGCTTGAGCAGCGAACCGACCGGGCGCTGCGCCTCGATGGCGCGGTTGAAGCCCGGTTCGGAGACGTCACGGCTCCCGACCACGGCCAGCACATCCCCGTTGTGCACGTCGGTCAGCACCAGGCCGGCCTGCAACGCGGGACGGCGCTTGCTTTCCAGTGATTTGATCGTCTTGGTGACCGCGCCTTCGGCATACGCCTGCGCCGACGGTGCCATGCCGGTCATCACGCTCAGGCCGGCGCCCTGCAGCACCGACTCGGGGTAATCGTGACCGAGCTGGCGGCGGACCAGATCCACATAGGCCGGGAAACGGTTGGCCGCGATCAGGCCCGGGGTCTTGGGCACGCCCAGCGGCGCATCGACCGCACGCGTGTACTCGGCATCGTCGATCAGATTGGCGTCGCGCAGCTTGCCCAGCACGAAGTTGCGGCGGTCCAGCGCACGTTCGGGATTGCGGCGCGGATCGTAATAGGACGGGCCCTTGACCAGGCCGATCAGCAAAGCGACATGCTCGGTGTTGAGGGAGGCCAGATCGCGCCCGAACCAGAACTCCGCGCCCGAGGACATGCCGTGGATCGCCTGGCTGCCGCGCTGGCCCAGGTAGACCTGGTTGAGGTAGGCCTCCAGGATGGTGCGCTTGTCGTAGCGCGCCTCCATGATCAGCGCGTACAGCACCTCATTGAACTTGCGGGTGACGGTCTGCTCTTTGCCGATCCCGAGCAGGCCGCTGCGGGCCAGCTGCTGGGTCAGGGTCGAGGCGCCCTGGCGGCTCTGGCCACCGGAACGCACGGTCACCCAGATCGCGCGGGCGATGCCGCTCAGGTCGATGCCGTGGTGGCGGTTGAAGTCCTTGTCCTCCACCGCCTGCAGGCCGGTGACCAGCAGCTCGGGCGTCTCTTCAATCCGCACCAGCCGGCGCTCTTCCTGCTTCTGGCCGTACAGCGTGGCGATACGGGCCGGATCCAGACGCGCGGCCTTCAGCGCCTTGCGGGTGTCGGGGTCACGCAGCGAAGCGATCGACCCGCCGGACAGGCTCAGCTCGACGCGGCGCGGGGCGACCCGACCATCGACGTCGTTGTAGCCACGGCTGGAGATGACGAAACGCCCTCCCTCCTGCGTATACGTGGCCGGCGACTTGCCGATCCCGTCATCCCGGTAGGCGGAAGCCGCCAGCTCGGTCTTGAGCGTGGCCGCATCCATCGCCACGCCGGGCGCCAGCGGCAGCGGGCGCGCATAGACACGGGTGGGAATCTGCCAGCGCAGCTCACCGAATCGCTGGGTGACCTGTTGGTTCAGGTACACCGTATAGGGGATCAGGAAGCCCAACCCCAGCGCGACAGCCGCCATGCTCCAGGTGATCAACCGGCGCCGCCACAGCGGGCCGCGGCTTTCGGTGTCGTCGTCGAACTCGTCGATGTCGTCGGAATCGTAGCGTCGGGGCACGGGGATGCGAGAATATGGATTCCGGCGAGTCTAACGCAGCCACCGCGAGCGGCGCGTTCTCCCGGGTTCCCCCGCTTAAGCTGGAGTTGCAACGGGATGTCGATGTCCTTGGCCGATGCTCGCTATTTCCTGAACCGCATGCTCGGCCTGTTCCGTCGCAGCCTGGCCAGTCTGCGCACCCGGGGCTGGCGTGCTACCTGGCAGCGCATCCGGGTCCATACCCAGGCCGTGCCGGCGCCACGCGGGGCGCCCCTGTACCTGCCGGAGGCCACAGCGTTCGCGCCGTTCACCGTCCCCGCCAGCGAGCGCCCGGTGGTCAGCATCATCATTCCGGTCTACAACCACGCCGCGCATACGTTGGCCTGCCTGCGGGCACTGGCCGCGCATCCACCGCAGGTCGCCTGCGAGATCCTGGTGGTGGACGACGGCAGCAGCGACGAGACGATCACCTGGATGCCGCAGATCCGCGGCCTGCGCTATGAAATACGGGCGAGCAACGGCGGCTTCATCGAGGCCTGCAACGATGGCGTCGCGCGTTCGCGTGGTCAGTACGTGGTGCTGCTCAACAACGACACTGTGCCGCAGCCCGGCTGGCTGGATGCGCTGCTCGCCACCTTCGCCCGGGTGCCGCGCGCCGGCCTGGTCGGTTCACAGCTGCTCTACCCCGACGGCCGCCTGCAGGAGTCGGGCGGGGTGATCTTCCAGGATGGCAGTGGTTGGAGCTACGGCCGCTTCGAATCGCCCGAAGATCCGCGCTACAGCGCGCTGCGCGATGCCGACTACTGCTCCGGTGCGGCGCTGATGATCCGGCGCGCGCTGTGGGAGGAGATCGGCGGCTTCGATCTGCGCTACAAGCCGGCGTATTACGAAGACACCGACCTGGCTTTCGCCGTGCGCGCCAGCGGCCACCGCGTACTGGTACAACCGGCCAGCCGGGTGGTGCATGACGAGGGCACCAGCAACGGCACCGATACCGGCAGCGGGATCAAGGCTTACCAGGTCCGCAACCGCGGCGTGTTCGCGGCGAAGTGGGCCGACGCACTGCAGGTGCAGCCCGCCGTCGGCAGCGTTCCCTCGCCAGTCCTGCTGCACCGTGCCCAGCGCCAGGTCCTGATCCTGGATGAAGAAGTGCCGCAGCCGGACCGCGACTCGGCCTCGCTGCGCCAGTACAACCTGATCGGCATGCTGCTTGAAGCCGGGGTCCACGTGGTGTTCGTGCCGACCCGGCGCGAGCACGGCGGCGCGGCCACCGAGGCGCTGCAGGCGCTTGGCGTGGAGGTCTGGTACGCCCCGTATCTGGACGGTGTGGCGCCGTGGCTGCGCGCCAACGGCGCCCGCTTCGATGTGGTGATGATGGTCCGCTACCACGTCGCCCACGAGTGCCTGCCGCTGCTGCGCAGCTTTGCGCCGCAGGCCCGCACGGTCTTCGATACCGTTGACCTGCACTACCTGCGCGAACGCCGTGGTGCGGAGATCGCCGGTGATGCAGGGCTGCTGCGCAATGCCGAGCGCACCCGCGCACGCGAGCTGGCGGTGATGGAACAGGTGGATGTGACGGTGCTGGTCAGCGCGGCCGAGCGGGAGCAGCTGCGCGTCGATGCGCCAGGCGCAACCGTGGAACTGATCTCCAACCTGCACGAGGTTGCTGGGGCCGGCCCTGACTGGGCCGAGCGGCGCGACCTGGTGTTCGTCGGTGGCTTCCGTCATCCGCCCAACCTGGATGCCATGCAGTGGTTCATCGGTGAGGTCTTCGCGCGCATCCGCGCACACCTGCCCGACATCCGTTTCCACTGCATCGGCGCGGCCGTGCCCGATACCCTGCGCGCGCTGGCCGCGACCCAGCCGGGCGTGGAGATCCACGGGTTCGTGCCGGACGTGGTGCCCTACATGGATGGCATCCGCATCGCCGTCGCGCCGCTGCGCTTCGGTGCAGGCGTGAAGGGCAAGGTGAATCTCAGCATGGCGCATGGGCAGCCGGTGGTCGCCACGACCTGTGGCGTGGAAGGCATGCACCTGCGCGATGGCGAGGATGTGCTGGTGGCCGATGATGCCGAGGCATTCGCGCAGGCCGTGGTGCAGCTTTACCAGGACAAGGCCCTGTGGCGCCGGCTCTCGACCGCCGGGCTGCAGAACATCGTGGATCATTTCTCGCTGGATGCGGCCCGCGCCACCGTGCAGCGGGTGTTCCTGGATTAAGTGCCCGAGCCACCGCCGGCGCTGCGCAGGCGCTCGGCGAAGGCCGGCAATTCCAGCAGGTCCGGTTGCCAGCGCTGCGCCTGCTGCAGCGCCTGCTGCGCGTAAGCGATGTCACCCGAGCCCAGGCGCTCGCTGCCGATGGCCAGCCAGCGCTGCGCCAGCCGCCGCCGCGCGGCGGCCTGGGCGGCATCATTGGTCGACAGCGTCTGCCAGGCGTCCAGACAGGCCCCCGCGGCCAGCACACGATTCTCGCGCAGGCGATCTTCAAAGCACTGCCGGCTTGCGGGCAGCAGGCGCTGCGCGGCGGCACGCACCCGCGGGTCCTGCGGCGCGACGCCCTGGGCCTCGCGCAGGGCGTCGTAGGCACTGCGTCCGGGCGGGTCCAGGAAGTTGCCACGGCCCTCCGCCTCCGCCAGGCGCGTGAGCAGACGCTGCAGTGTGCGTTCGCGCTGCGCCCTCGGCACCGCCGGGGTCTTCAGTGCCGCCTGGGAGCGCTGCGCCTGCTCGATCACATGGCGGGCCGCCTCCACCGAACGCGTGGACGCGCCCAGCGATTGCGCCACCTGAAGCGCCCGGGCTGCGTCTTCGAAACGGAAGTTGCCGGCCAGCCGCGTCGCACGCGTGAGCTGCGCATCGGCGACCTGCAGCTGGCCACGGCGCGCGGCAGGATCGTCGGGAAGCGCCGAAAGCACCGCGGCGAAGGCATCGGCCGCAACCTCCAGCTTCTGCCGGCGCAGCGCGATCTCGCCCTCGCGCTGGCGTCGCTCCAGCGCGTTGTTCAGCGCTTCTTGGGTGGCCGGCAGATCGACATGCCCGGCATCGAAGCCACGCGCGCTGCGCACCAGCGCCGCAGCCCTGGCCACATCGCCGCGGCCGGCCGCCGTGCGCGCCTGCTGGAGGAGATCGGACAGCGCATCCTCGCGCCCCTCCAGCGCGCGCACCTGGTTGGGGGACAGCGCCAGCACCTGCTGGAACAACGGCAGTGCGCTGTCGGGGCTGCCCTCGAGCCGCTGCGCCTGCAAGGCCGCTTCGGCGCGACCAAGCAACGCCCCGATCCCCGCGCGTGCCTGGTCGTGTGCGTGCAGCTGCTGCGCCACCGCATCGGCGTCGCGCTGCGGCACCTGCAGTTCGCGGGCCAGCGCCAGCGCGGCGGTCGCCGCCGGTGCATTGCCCCGGTCCAGCGCATCCCGCGCCTGCTGCAGGGCAGCCTGGCCCGTGCGTGCCAGACCGCTGCGCGCCTGCAAGCGGTCGTTGTCCAGCGCCAGCGCGGCCTGGAAGGATTCACGTGCGCCACGACCGTCTGCCGCACTCAACCGGCCCGCGGCCAGCGCGCGATCGCCCTGGTCGAGCAGCTGCTCGATCTGCGGTTCGTTCCAGAACCAGTTGGCCAGCGGCCGGCGCAACAGTGCCAGGCTGACGAACAGCAGCACGGCCACCAACAACGCCCACCGCCAGATGCGCCGGGCATGGCGCGCCTGCAACCACCACCAGCGGCCTTCGCGGCGCACCCGTCGCAGTGCCTCGTGGGCGGCGTCATGCCTGTCATCGTCCCGGCTCATGGCGCGAGCCTAGCGTGGGGCACGTGAGCTCAGCCTAGACGCCGGGCTTCGCTGACACCGGGCAGCGCGTCCAGCTTGCCCAGCAGGGTCGAAAGCTGGCCGTAGTCACTGACCTTCAAGCGCAGACGCAGATGCGCACGGCCACTGTTGCGGACGTTGTCGCTGTGGATGTCCAGCACATAGGCATCCTCCTGCGCGATCAGGTTGGTGATGTCCTTGAGCAGCCAGCGCCGGTCGACCGCGTCGACCACCACGTCCACTTCATAGCCACCGCCGGCCTGGCCCCACTCCACCGGAAGAATGCGCTGCGGGCTGGCCGCGGCCAGACGTGCCAGCGCGGCACAGTCGGTGCGGTGCACGGTGACGCCGCGCGCACGCGTGAGGTAGCCGACGATCGGCTCACCGGCCACGGGCTGGCAGCACCGGGCGAGCTGCACGAGCAGATTGCCCACGCCCTGGACGGTGAAATCGGCGCTGCGCACGCTGTCGCGCCGCGCCGTCGGGCGCGGCAGGGCGGGCACCGCCGGCTGGCTGGCGGCACGCTCGGCTTCCAGCAGTGTGCGGCTGACCTGGTTCGGCCCGGTGTCACCCAAGGCCACCTGGATGTAGAGATCATCGACGCTGTCGGCGTGGAACTTCTTCACCGCGATGGCCAGATCGGCGTGCTGCAGGCCGAGGCGCTTGAGTTCGCGCTCGAGCAGCTCGCGGCCGGCCTGCACATTGCGGGCGCGGTCCAGCTTGTGGAACCAGCCGCGCACCTTCTCACGCGAGCGGTTGCTGGCCAGGAAACCGCTGGAGGCCAGCAGCCAGTCGCGCCGGGGATCGGCCTCCTTGCCGGTCAGGATCTCGACCCGGTCGCCGCTGCGCAGGCGGTAGGTCAACGGCACGATGCGGCCGTTGACCTTCGCCCCACGGCAGCGGTGCCCGACCATGGTGTGCACGTGGTAAGCAAAATCCAACGGCGTGGCGCCCTGCGGCAGGTCCATCACCTCGTCCTTGGGACTGAGCGCGTAGACCCGGTCTTCGGTCAGCTCGGCATCCAGCGCCCCGGCCAGCTCACTGGCATGTCCATCCTGGGATTGCTCCAACAACTGGCGCATCCAGGTGATCTTGCGGTCGAACGCCTTTTCCGCGCCTTTGCTGCCTTCCTTGTAGCGCCAGTGCGCGGCCACGCCGAGCTCGGCCTGGGCATGCATGTCGTGGGTGCGGATCTGCACTTCGATGGTGCGCCCTTCCGGGCCGATCACGGCGGTATGCAGCGAACGGTAATCGTTGGCTTTCGGGCGTGCGATGTAATCGTCGAATTCGCTCGGCACCGGCGCCCACAGTGCATGCACCACGCCCAGCGCGGCGTAGCAGGCGGCCACGTCGTCCACCATCACGCGCACGGCGCGGATGTCGTACAACTGCTCGAACGCCAGCCGCTTCTTCTGCATCTTCCGCCAGATGCTGTAGATGTGCTTCGGGCGGCCGCTGACCTCGGCACGGATGCCTTGCGCCAGCAGTTCACGCGACAGCGCCTTTTTGACGCCCTCGACATAGCGCTCGCGCGCCAAGCGCGTTTCATCCACCTCGCGCGCGATGCGGCGGTAGGTCTCCGGTTCCAGGTGGCGGAACGCCAGATCCTCCAGCTCCCACTTCAATTGCCAGATGCCGAGCCGGTTGGCCAGCGGCGCGTGGATGTCGCGGGTGAGCTGGGCCAGCGCGCGCCGTTCGTCCTCGGGCAAGCGATCGGCACCGCGCATGCGGGCCAGCTGGCGGGCGAGCAGGATCGGCACCACACGCAGATCGCGGATGATCGAGAGCAGCAGGCGGCGCAGGCCTTCGCTGTTGCGCCCGGCCTCGCGCCCGGCGTGCAGCGCCCAGACCTGGTCGGCAGCGTCCAGACCGTCCAGCAGGCCGACGACCACCGGCTTGAGCGCACCGATCGGCAGCGTGTCCAGCCCGGCACGCAACCACGGCAGATCGAACAGCAACGTGGCCAGCAAGGCAGACTCGTCGGCCGAGAGCAATGACAGCGCATCGAGCGTATCGGCCAGCACCGGCCAGCCTGCGCGCCTTTCCAGATCGGCCTCGGGTTGCTGCCAGCGCTGCAGCAATGCCTCGCGCAGCTCAGGCGGCAGCGAAGCCACCGAGGGTCGGGTCAACAAGCCATCCAGGCCGGGGGAGGAAGCGCGGTTCACAGCATCGTACAGACAAGACAGAGGCCACCTACACTAGCGCCGCAGCGCCCCCCCGACAATCGCCATCACCTGCATGTGCACATGCCCCGGCGCTGGCACTACACTGCGGCTATCCCTAGGAGAGACCCTGCCATGCGCTTTTCCCGTCTGCGGTTGTTGGCCTGTGCGGCCGTCATGATGAGCCTCTCGCTACCGGCGCTGGCCCAGCGCGTGGTGGAAGGCGATCTGCAGCAGCAGATGTCGCCGGCCGAGTTCAAGGCCGCCGGGCTGGAGAAGCTCACGCCGCAGGAACTGGCCGAGCTCAACAACTGGCTGCAGGGCAAAGTGGCGGCGCTGGCGGCCGATGCACGCGAACAGGCCCGCGAAGAGGCCCGCGAAGAGGGTCGTCAGGAAGTGATCGTGAAAAACCACGGCTTCTTCGACTTCGGCACCAAGGAGCCGATCAAAAGCGCCTTGACCGGAGAGTTCCGCGGCTTCGGCAAGGGGCAGCGTTACGTGCTCGCCAACACCCAGGAATGGGAGCAGATCGACGACGTCCAGGTCGGTGGTGTCCGCCGCCAGTCGCCGGAGGTCAGCATCGCTGCCGGCGTCGGCGGCGCGTGGTACATGCAGGTCCAGGGCGTCAATACCCGCGCCAAAGTGCGCCGCGTCAAGTAAGCCGGTTCAGGTCCCCCCCAGCGCCCCGCGCCGAATCGGCACGGGGCAGTTGCCGGATCAGGCCTTCTGCAGCGCAGCGACGCGCTGGGCCAGCTTCTTGGCCGAAATGCCGGTCTTTGCGCCCAGCTCCTGGGCGAACAGCGAGACCCGCAACTCTTCCAGATCCCAGCGCAGGTCCTGCCACTGGGGCCGCTTGCGCAGGCCGCGTGCGTCGGCCTGTGCCAGCGCATCCAGGAACGGACGCAGTTCCAGCATGCGGGCCTGATCGCGTGGTGGATCGCGCTTGGCGCGCTCGGTGCGCAGGATCATCGCACGCAGATAGCGCGGGTACTGCGCCAGCGCGTCGGCCGGCGTGTCACGCAGGAAACCGGCATGGACCAGGGCGGCAAGCTGCTGCTCCATGTCATCCAGGTTGCCACGCGCCCAGCCCATCAGCGGCGCTTCCAGCTGTGGTTTGAGTTCGGCCACGTGGGCGAGGATGTTGTCGGCCAGCTTCAGCCGCGCCATCGCCTCGCCGAACAACGCCTTGCCCGCCTCGGCACTGCGTTTGGCGAACGTGGCCGGATCGCGGATATCGCCCAGCCCATCAGCCAGCACGGCGTTCATCGCCGCATCGACCAGATCACCACGCAGCCGCTCCTGCGATTCGATAGCGGCATACAGCAGGCCGGTTTTGGGCGGCACCGGCAATTGTTTGCGCGCTTGCTTGGCCTTGTCGGCCAGCGCGATCTCCAGCAGGCGGCGCACGCCAAGCGGATGCTGCTCCAGCGCCTCGTTGCGATCGGCAAAGATCTTCAACGCGGCGGTCTCGCCCTGGTCGACCAACGCAGGATAGGCCGGCACGCCGGCTTCGCCGGGCACCTGCAGCGGGATCGGGCTGGCGGGGAAATCGCGCAACCCGTCCGCCGCCAGCGCACGCCCGGCACGTGCGGCGAAGGCGTCACCGGCCTGGTCGCCGAAGCGGGCACGCAGTGCATCCAGATCGCGTGAGGTTGCCAGTACGTTGCCGTCCGCGTCGCGCAGGCGCAGATTCATGTGCAGGTGCGTCTCCAGCGACGCGTTGTCGAAATCGGTCGCCGCCAGTTTTGCACCGGTCGCGCGGGACAGGAACCGCGCCAGCTCACCCCGGATGTCATCGGCGGTCGGCTCGGCGAAGGCCTCGGCGAACGCGCGACCGAAGTCCGGTGCCGGTACATAGTTGCGGCGCATCGCCTTGGGCAGGCTGCGGATCAACGCGGCGGCCTTGTCGGCCACGAAGCCGGGCGCCAGCCACGACAACCGTGCCGGATCGAGTGCGTTGAGCAGATGCAGCGGCACCTCCAACGTTACGCCATCTTCGTCGGCGCCTGGTTCGAAGGTGTAGTGCAGCGGCAAGCGCGCATCGCCCAGCGGCAGGTAGTTGGGATAACGCTCGGCGTCGCTGCCGTCGCCCGGCAGCAGATCGGCCAGCGTCCACGACAGCGCGCGGCGCTTCTCCGGTGCCAGCGCCTTCCACCAGGTATCCAGGCCCATCGCCGAATGGATCTCGGCCGGAATCCGGTCCAGGTACCAGCGCGCCTGCCAGCCTTCGTCGGCGACGATGCCGGCACGGCGCAGCTTGGCCTCTTCTTCGCGCGCCTGCTCCAACACCTTGAGGTTGTCGGCGACGAAGCCGGCACGGGTGTTGATTTCGCCAGTCACCAGGCCCTGCCGCACGAAGATATCGTGTGCCTCGCCCGGCGCGATGCGGCCGTAGTGCACCGGCTTCTTCGGGGCCAGCACCAGCCCGAACAGACTGATCTGCTCGGAGGCCAGTACCTGGCCCTGCGCGCGCGACCAGTGCGGGTCGAAGTGCTTGCGCAGCAGCAGATGCGGCAGTTCGTTGATGACCCAGTCCGGCTCGATCGCCGCGTTGGTCAGGCCCCAGATTTTCTGGGTATCGAGCAAGGTCGCGGTGAGCAGCCACGGCGGCGGCCGCTTGGCCAGGGTCGAGCCCGGGAACGGCAGGAAGCGGCGCTGGCGCGGCGCCAGGAAATCGCCCTTGTCGCTGCGGTGGCCGATCTGCGTGGGCAGGCCGGCGATCAAGGCACGGTGCAGGGTCTGGTAGGCCGCCGCGCGTACTTTGTCGCTGAAGGCGTTGCGCGCCTCGGAATCGGCCCCCTTGACCGGCGCCAGCGTGTTCTGGGCAGGGGTCGGCTCGGATTTCCCTTCACGGGCCAGGCGTGCGGCACGGTGCTGCTGGCCACGCGTCGCCTTGATCTTGGCCTCGTCATCGCGCGCCGGGGCAGGCGCCGAGGATCCGGCAAGCAACGGTGCCAACGATGTCTCCGCCGGCTCTTCGCTCCATCCCAGTTCCTCGCACAGCACGCGCAGCTGACGATGCAGCTCCCGCCACTCGCGCATGCGCAGGAAACCAAGGAAATGCCGCCCGCACCAGTCACGCAGCTTGGACTGGGTCAGGTCTTCGTGGGCCTGGCGGTAGCCGTCCCACAGGCGCAGCACGCCGACAAATTCCGAACGCCCATCGGCGAACAGCGCATGCGCATTGTCGGCGGCGGCGCGCGCTTCCGGCGGGCGCTCACGGGGGTCCTGGATACCCAGGAACGAGGCGATCACCAGCATCGGCCGCAGGCAGCCCTGGGCCTGCGCGGCGACCAGCATGCGGGCCAGTTTCACGTCCACCGGCAGGCGCGCCATCTGACGGCCGATCGGCGTCAGGCGGCGCTCGGCATCGACCGCACCCAGCTCACCCAACTGCTGCCAGCCATCGGCGACCGCGCGTTCATCCGGCGCTTCCAGGAACGGGAAATCCTCGATCCGGCCGAGGCCGAGCTGCAGCATCCGCAGGATCACTCCGGATAGGCTGGAACGGCGGATCTCCGGATCGGTGAATTCCGGGCGCGACTGGAAATCCGCTTCGGAATACAGCCGGTAACAGATACCTTCGGACACCCGGCCGCAGCGGCCCTTGCGCTGGTTGGCGCTGGCCTGCGAGACCGCCTCGATGTGCAGCCGGTCCAGCTTCTGGCGCGGGCTGTAGCGCTTGATGCGGGCGAAACCCGGGTCGATCACATAGCGGATGCGCGGCACCGTCAGCGACGTCTCAGCGACGTTGGTGGCCAGCACGATGCGCCGGTTGGCGCCCGGGTTGAACACCAGGTCCTGATCCTTGACCGACAGCCGCGCATACAGCGGCAGCACGTCGGTGCCACGGTACTTGCGCCGTTCCAGCGACTGGTGCGCATCGCGGATTTCGCGCTCGCCCGGGAAGAACAGCAGGATGTCGCCGCGCGGGTCGATCCGGGTGATTTCATCCACCGCCGCGACCACCGCATCATTGACGGTGCGCTCGCCATCGCGCCCACCGTCCGCCTCGCCACCGCCCTCGCCTTCCAGCGGCCGGTAACGCACCTCCACCGGGAAAGTGCGGCCTTCCACGCTGATCACCGGGGCATCGTCGAAATGCTGGGCGAAGCGCGAGGTGTCGATGGTCGCCGAGGTGACGATCAGTTTCAGGTCGGGGCGCTTCTTCAGCAGCTGCTTCAGATAGCCGAGCAGGAAATCGATGTTGAGGCTGCGTTCGTGCGCCTCGTCGACGATGATCGTGTCGTAGTTGGACAGCCAGCGGTCACTGCTGATCTCGGCCAGCAGGATGCCGTCGGTCATGAACTTGATGCGGGTATCGTCACCGACGCGATCGGTGAAGCGCACCTGGTAACCCACCGTGGTGCCCAGCTCGGACTGCAGTTCCTGCGCCACGCGGGTCGCCACGGCACGTGCGGCGATCCGTCGCGGCTGGGTGCAGCCGATCATGCCGGCGGTGCCACGGCCGGCGGCCAGGCACAGCTTGGGCAGCTGGGTGGTCTTGCCCGAGCCGGTTTCACCGGCGATCACCACGACCTGGTGGTCGCGGATCAGCGCAGTGATGGCCTCGGCTTCACGCGCAATCGGCAGTTGCTCGTCCAGAGTGATGGTCGGCTGATTCAGCGCACGCGCTTCACGGCGCTGCACGGACGCCTGCAAGGCCTGCTCGAACGCCGCCGCCAGACCCGTATCCGCCGGTTTGGCCCGCCAACGCGAGAGCATCCCCAGCAAACGACCGCGGTCGCGGCTCATGGCCCCGTTGATGGCGGCCTGCTGCTGGGCCAGGCGTGCTGCATGTGGTTTTTCGATAGCGCTCATCAATCGATTCGTTTAGAACTTTTGTTTACTACTGAAAGGGTAGTCTGATCTATTGTGAAGGCCATCCGATTCATCCCATCCATAAGGAGTTCTCCCATGGCGAAGACGACCAAGACCCCGGCAAAGCCCAAGACTGCCAAGCAGAAGCTCGGCGCGGCGGCCCCGTCGGCCCCGAACATCGATATCGGGATCAAGGAGGGCGATCGCAAGAAGATCGCCGATGGACTGTCGGCCTTCCAGGCCGATGCGTTCACGCTCTACCTGAAGACCCACAATTTCCATTGGAACGTGACCGGGTCGATGTTCAACTCGCTGCACACCATGTTCGAGACCCAGTACACCGAACAGTGGGCGGCCCTGGATGACGTGGCTGAACGCATCCGTGCACTGGGCTTCAATGCCCCGGGCTCGTACCGCGAGTTCGCGGCCCTGACCTCGATCGCCGAGGAGCCGGGCCTGACCGACAGCGCGGACTGGCGTGAAATGGTACGCCAGTTGGTCACCGCCAACGAGGCGGTGTGCCGTACGGCGCGCAAAGTGCTGGACGTGGCCGACGATGCGGACGACGCACCAACCGAGGATCTGATGACCCAGCGTCTGCAGACCCACGAAAAGTACGCCTGGATGCTGCGTTCGCTGCTGCAGTAAGGGGTTGTGTTGCGGCAGGCTTGGCTGGCTGACTGAAAGCGAAGGCAGAGGCATTGGCTGACGGGGTCTCCGTGTTGGCGAGCGGGGGCCAGGCCCTGCCGGGACGCGCCGTAAACCCATCCCTGGGGGCTCGTGGGCGCCATCCTTGGCGCCCTGACGGTCCCGTCAGGGCCTGGCCCCCACTCGCCAGACAGATCTGGATGGACGGTGGGGCAAGCCAAAGCAGCCCGCCGCAAGTAGCCAAGTCACCCCGTCGAGATGCAACGTCTAGATGCAACAGGCAACAACCCACAGGCGCCGATTGGCGCCTGTGTGCGTTTGACCCGCGCTCGACTGGCTCTGGCTGCCTCTCGACTGGCTCTCCTCAGGACACCAGCCAAGTGTCGGAGGCGCGGTGTGGGTGGGTTTGCAGGACCGTTGGGCGCCATGGATGGCGCACTACGAGCCCCCATGGACGGGTTCACGGCGGGTCCTGCAGGCCCACCCACACCGCGCCAAACCCGTAAGACGGAACGCCCGGCGCTTTGAGCCTCTGCCTTTGAGGCCTTGAGGCTTTGATGCCTTGGCTCCTGGCATCCCTACACGCCGATCCGGCATCAGAGGACACGGCCCGTAGCCTGGGCAAGGTAAACTAGCGCGATGTCTTCCCGCCCCGCGCACGACCTGCTCAGCCGCATCTTTGGTTACGACGAATTCCGCGGTCCGCAGCAAGCGATCGTCGAGCATGTCGCCGCCGGCAATGACGCGCTCGTCCTCATGCCCACCGGCGGCGGCAAATCGCTCTGCTACCAGGTCCCCTCCCTGCTCCGCGACGGCACCGGCATCGTCATCTCGCCGCTGATCGCCCTCATGCAGGACCAGGTCGAAGCCCTGCGCCAGCTCGGCGTCCGCGCCGAATACCTCAACTCCACCCTCGATGGCGAAACCGCCGCCCGGGTCGAGCGCGAACTGGTCGCCGGCGAACTGGACATGCTCTACGTCGCCCCCGAGCGACTCCTGACCGGCCGCTTCCTCTCGCTGCTCTCGCGCAGCCGGATCGCGCTGTTCGCCATCGATGAAGCCCATTGCGTCTCGCAGTGGGGCCACGACTTCCGCCCCGAATACCGCCAGCTCACCGTCCTGCACGAGCGCTGGCCCGACGTCCCGCGCATCGCGCTGACCGCCACCGCCGATCCGCCGACCCAGCGCGAAATCGCCGAACGCCTGGACCTGACCAACGCCCAGCACTTCGTCAGTTCGTTCGACCGGCCCAACATCCGCTATACCGTCGTCCAGAAAGACAACGCCAAGCGCCAGTTGCTGGACTTCCTGAAGGTCCACCGTCAGGAAGCCGGTATCGTCTACTGCATGTCGCGGCGCAAGGTGGAAGAAACCGCCGAATTCCTGTGCAAGGAGGGCATGAACGCCCTGCCCTACCACGCTGGCCTGCCCGCCGAGGTACGCGCCGCCAACCAGCGCCGCTTCCTGCGCGAGGATGGCATCGTCATGTGCGCCACCATCGCCTTCGGCATGGGCATCGATAAGCCGGACGTGCGCTTCGTCGCGCATACCGATCTGCCCAAATCGATGGAAGGGTATTACCAGGAAACCGGGCGCGCGGGGCGCGATGGCGAGCCTGCCGAAGCCTGGCTCTGCTATGGGCTCGGCGACGTCGTGCTGCTCAAGCAGATGATCGAACAGTCCGAAGCCGGCGAAGACCGCAAAACGCTCGAACGGTCCAAACTCGACCACCTGCTCGGCTACTGCGAATCCATGCAATGCCGCCGCCAGGTGCTGCTGGCCGGGTTCGGGGAAACCTATCCCCAACCCTGCGGCAACTGCGACAACTGCCTGCTGCCGCCGGATGCCTGGGATGCCAGCGTCGCCGCCCAGAAAGCGCTGAGCTGCGTCTACCGCAGCGGGCAGCGCTTCGGTGTCGGCCATCTGATCGACATCCTGCGCGGCGGTGACAACGAGAAGGTCCGTCAGTTCGGGCATACCGAGCTGAGTACCTACGGGATCGGCAAGGACCTGGATGCCCGCAGCTGGCGCAGCGTGTTCCGCCAGCTGGTCGCCTCCAGCCTGCTCGAGGTGGACAGCAGCGCGTACGGTGGCCTGCGCCTGACCGATGGCAGCCGCGAGGTGCTCAAGGGCCAGCGCAAGGTCATGATGCGGCGCGAAACACCCAAGGCCGCCCGCGAGCGTGACCGCAGCGGCCAGCGCACCGGCCTGTCGGTGCTGCCGCAGGATCTGGCGCTGTTCAATGCGCTGCGTGGCCTGCGTGCCGAACTCGCGCGCGAGCAGAACGTGCCGGCCTTCGTGATCTTCCACGACAGCACCCTGCGCAATATCGCCGAACAGCGCCCCACCAGCGTTGACGCCCTGGGCCGGGTCGGTGGCATCGGCGGCACCAAGCTGGCCCGCTACGGCGACCGCCTGGTCGAGATCGTGCGCGAGGAAGGCTGATGCCCCGGCGCGTTCAGTCAGACCCGGCTCCAGAGTTGAACCCTGCGTTCAGCCGCGGGTGCGGCCGCCAGGGTTTGGCAGTAAGGTGAGCCCCATGTCCGCCAGTGGCCTGCTCCTGCGAGTCGTCCTGATGCTCAGCCTGTTGCTCAATGGGCTGAACGTGGCCATGGCCGGCCCGATGGCACTGGCCCTGGCCGAACCGGCCGTGGCCGGCAGCGCGGCACCGCCCTGCCATGGCGACGCGCCGATGCCCGCCGCACACGATCACCACACCATGGCCACCGCCGACACCGGCGTGCAGGCACCGCATGATGGCGACCACTGCAAGATCAAGGACTGCCTGCGCAGCTGCGCCCAGCAGCCCAGCCTGACCGTCCAGATCGCGTGGATCGCCACGCCGCCACCGTTGTCGCTGGCGCCGATCCTTACCGCGCATCCGTCGCGGCCGATGCCCCCGCTGGACCGCATCACCCGCCCTCCGATCGCCTGATCCACCGCGCGCTGCGAGCGCCTGCCTGATGCTCTGCGCGCATGCCCCGGTGTGCGTGCGTTGACGGCACCGCGTGTGCCATTCGAATCAGATCCGGAGTTGCAATGTCTTTCATTAAAACACCCGGCACGGGCACCCCGCCCATGCCGTCGCGGCGCCTGTTCGTGCAGGGCGTCGCTGCTGGCGGCGTGGTCGCCGGCCTGGCCGCCACCGGCCTGAGCCCGCGTGCGTTCGCCGCCGCCGGCCCCGGCCTGGCCGCTGCCCCGCAGGTGCTCAGCCACCACGACGTGCAGTTGAGCATCGGCGAATCGCTGGCCAATTTCACCGGCCGCACCCGCCCGGCGATCACCGTCAACGGCAGCCTTCCGGCGCCGATCCTGCGCTGGCGCGAAGGCCAGACGGTCAACATCCGGGTCGCCAATACGCTGCAGGGCCACCCCACCTCCATCCACTGGCACGGCCTGCTGCTGCCGGCCAACATGGATGGCGTGCCCGGCCTGAGCTTCAACGGCATCGCCCCGGGCGAGGCCTACCAGTACCGCTTCACCCTCAAGCAGTCGGGCACGTACTGGTATCACAGCCATTCCATGTTCCAGGAACAGGCCGGCCTGTACGGCGCGCTGATCATCGACCCGCTCGAGCCGGCGCCGTATCACGCCGACCGCGAGCACGTGATCCTGCTCTCGGACTGGACCGACCTGGACCCCGGTGCGCTGTTCCGGCGCATGAAGAAGCTCGCCGAGTACGACAACTACTACAAGCGCACCCTGCCCGACTTCCTGCGCGATGTCCGCAAGGACGGCTGGACCGCCGCCACCGCCGACCGCGGCATGTGGGGGCGGATGCGGATGACGCCGACCGACATCTCCGACGTCAACGCCCACACCTATACCTACCTGCTCAACGGCACCGCCCCGGCCGGCAACTGGACCGGGCTGTTCCGCAGTGGCGAAAAGGTGCTGCTGCGCTTCATCAACGGCGGCTCGATGACCTATTTCGACGTGCGCATCCCTGGCCTGAAGATGACCGTGGTCGCCGCCGATGGCCAGTACATCCACCCGGTCAGCATCGATGAATTCCGCATCGCCCCGGCCGAGACCTTCGATGTGATCGTCGAACCCAGCGGCCAGGACGCGTACACGATCTTCTGCCAGGACATGGGCCGCACCGGCTATGCCGCCGGCACGCTGGCGGTACGCCACGGCCTGCAGGCGCCGATTCCCGCCCGCGACCCGCGCCCGCTGCTGACCATGAGTGACATGGGCCACGACATGGGCCATGCCTCGAACGGGATGGCAGGCCACGACATGAAGGGCATGGAAGGCGGCTGCGGTGCCAGCATGGGCCACGGTGCGCACGGTGCCGATCCCAAAGCGCCGCGTCACCCGGCCAGCGAGCAGGGCAACCCGCTGGTGGACATGCAGAGCATGGCCACCGAGCCCAAGCTGGATGATCCCGGTATCGGCCTGCGCGACAACGGCCGCAACGTACTCACCTACGGCGCGATGCGCAGCCTGTTCGACGATCCCGATGGGCGTGATCCCGGCCGCGAGGTCGAGCTGCACCTGACCGGCCATATGGAGAAATTCAGCTGGTCCTTCGACGGCATCCCGTTCGCCAGCGCCGAACCGTTGCGCCTGACCTACGGCGAGCGCATGCGCATCGTGCTGGTCAACGACACGATGATGCAGCATCCGATTCATCTGCACGGCGTGTGGAGCGATCTGGAAAACGCGGACGGCGCGTTCCACCTGCGCAAGCACACCATCGACATGCCGCCGGGCACCCGCCGCACCTACCGCGTCCGTGCCGACGCGCTTGGGCGCTGGGCGTACCACTGCCACCTGCTGTACCACATGGAAGCGGGCATGATGCGCGAAGTGAGGATCGAAGAATGAGCCGCGCTCCTCTCACCGCGCTGTCCGCACTGAGCGCCGCCCTGCTGCTGGCGTTGGCCGCACCGGCCTGGGCACAGTCGCATGCCGGCCATGCCACGGCGCCGACCACAACCACAGCCGACACACCACCGGCGGATGACCGCCCGATGGATCACGGCAGCATGGATCACACCAAGATGGACCATTCAACGATGGACCATGGCAGCACCGATCACAACCAGATGGACCACGCGACGATGGACCATGGCAGCACCGATCACAGCCAGATGGACCACGCGACGATGGACCATTCAACGATGGACCACGCCGCGATGGGCCATGGCACGCCGAAGCCGGCTGCCCCTACCGAACCGCTCGAACCGATTCCTGTCGTGACCGCCGCCGACCGCCTCGCCGCGTTCCCGCCGATCGACCACGGCGCGATGGAGCATGCGCCGGAGATCCACAGCCTGCTGCTGGTCAACCGCCTCGAACACTGGGACGGCCAGCACGGCACCGGCCAGGCATGGGAGGCCAGCGGCTGGGTGGGTGGCAACATCAACAGGCTATGGCTGCGCAGCGAAGGCGAGCGCAGCGACGGCCGCACCGGCTCGGCCGATCTGGAGGTGATGTACGGCCGCAGCGTGTCGCCGTGGTGGGACGTGCTGGTCGGCGTGAAGCAGGATTTCCGCCCGGCCGAGTCGCGCACCTGGGCGGCGTTCGGCATCCAGGGGCTGGCGCCGTACAAGTTCGAGACCTCGGCCACGGCGTATGTCGGCGAAGGCGGTCAGTTCGCGGCCACGGTGGAAGTGGAGTACGAGCTGCTGCTGACCAACCGCTTGATCCTGCAGCCGCTGGTGGAAGCCAGTTTCTCGGCCAAGGACGAGCCGGCGTATGGCAATGGCGCCGGCCTGAACAAACTCGAGGCCGGGCTGCGCCTGCGCTACGAGTTCAGCCGCCGCTTCGCGCCCTACATCGGCATCAGCCACGAGCGGCTGTTCGGTGATACCGCCGACTACCACGAAGCAGCCGGCGAACGTGCGCGCGATACCCGCTGGGTGGCGGGCGTGCGCGTCTGGTTCTGATCCAGCAGCCATGACAGGTTCCGGGTACCGACGTACCCGGAACCACGGCCGACCCCAGGCGATGGCGTAAGCTGCCGGCCCCACCTGCCTGCCTTGCGCCATGATGTTGACCCTCCGCCGTGCCACCGTTGCCGATGCCGACGCCCTCTCGGCGATCGCCATCGCCACCTATACCGAAACCTTCGGCGATTCCTACCCGCCGCAGGATCTGCACGCGTTCCTGCACAGCCACTATTCGGTCGAGCCGCAGCGTGACGAGCTCGCCGATCCACGCAACGCGGCGTGGCTGCTGGAAGCCGGGGAACGTGTGGTGGGGTATCTCGCCGCAGGGCCCAACAGCCTGCCCCATGCGGATGCCGCCGAGGGCGATATCGAGCTCAAACGCCTGTACCTGCTCGCCAGTCACCACAGTGGCGGCCACGGCGCGCGCCTGATGGACGCCTTCCTGGCGTGGCTCGATCAGCCACAGCGGCGCACGCTGTGGATCGGCGTGTGGTCCGGGAACGTTGGTGCGCAGCGCTTCTATGCGCGCTATGGCTGCAGCAAGGTGGGCGAATACGATTTCCCGGTCGGCGACAGCGTCGACCGGGAATTCATCCTGCGCCGCGCCTGAGCGCAGCGCAGGCGTACATCAGAAGTCGAACAGGTCCGACAGGAAGCTCTCTTTCTTTTTCTTGCGGTAGCCCTGCTGGTCGCCGTACTGCTGCTGGCCCAGGTGGCGGGTATCACGGTGCTGCACGGCGGCCGGCGGCGGCGGTGCGGCCGCGCGCACCGGCGCGGGTACGGCGGCACCGGCCGAGCGCTCGATGATCTTGTCCAGCTCGCCTCGGTCCAGCCACACGCCACGGCACTGCGGGCAGTAGTCGATCTCGATGCCCTGGCGCTCGGACATCTGCAGCGCTTGGGTCTTGCATACGGGGCATTGCATGGGCGGTCGTCCAAGGGGTAAAGCCGCACTCTAGCCGGTCGCACCTGACCGTGGTGCAACGCGGCCATGACCGATGGCCCCCCGACCTATGCCCCATGCTGCTGGTGTGGCAATGGCGAACAATCCACGCCGTCCCTGGATATGGAGCGTCCCATGCCGTCCCTTCGCCTGCGCACTTGGCTGGCCACCTTCGTGGTGGTGCTGACCCTGGCCGTGTCGATCAATCTGCGCGACCTCGCCGCGTGGCTGGGCACGCCAATTCCGACGCTGCCGATTCCCTATGGCGGGGCCATCCTCGACAACGGCCTGGGCGTGCTGCTGGTGCTGGCCGTGGCTGCGCTGGTGCTGCGTCCCGGGCAACGCCTGCACGCGCTGCTCGGGTTGCGCTGGAATGGCTGGCAGGGCCCGGCGCTGGCCCTGCTGGCGACCCTGCCATGCTGGCTCGGCCTGTGGTGGCTGGGCGGTGTGAATCCCACCCAGGACCTGCTCGCCCTGCTGATGCTCGGCGTGCTGTTCCCGCTCGCCGAGGAGATCATCTTCCGCGGCTTCGGCTTCATCTTCGCGCACCGCCAGCAGCGTTGGCCGTGGCTGGCCGCCGCGCTGGTGCAGGCGGTGGTCTTCGGTGCGATCCACTGGTGGTCGTTCGGCGGCGGCGGCGGCATGGCGCTGCAGGTGTTCGCCATCACCGGCATCGGCGGGCTGGTGTTCGCCGGGCTCAATACGCTGGACGATTACACCCTGTGGAGCGGGCTGGCGCTGCACGTCTCGCTCAACCTGGCCTGGAACGTCTTCGTGATCACCGAGGCGACCGCCGTCGGCTGGCCGGCGACGGTGCTGCGTCTCTCGGCAGCGGGCCTGGCGGTCGGGCTGCTATGGGCCTGGCAGCGTCGTCGAAAACGTTCACTCGCCCTCGCCTGACCCGCGCTGACGCCGGCAGCACGGCCGGTTCACCGGGCATTTCGGCGCCGTCGACGATCTCCTCACCATCGCCCCGCGATACTTGCGCGCCCCTGTCCGGGGGTAAGCAGGAACCACGCTCCATGTTGTTGTCCAAACACCATCCCGAACCCCGCGTGCTGTTGATCGAAGACACCGAAGACACCCGTGAGCTCAGCCGCATGGCCCTGGAAAGCCAGGTGTGCGAAGTCGTAGCGGTCAGTTCCGCCGAAGCCGCGCTGGGCCTGCTCCAGGCCGGCGAGCGCTTCGATCTGGTGTTCACCGATGTCTGCCTGGGCGCGGTGAGTGGCATCGAGGCGGCGCATCGGGTCAAGCAGGAACAGCCCGGGCTGCCGGTGCTGGTCACCTCGGGCCTGGAGCCCTCCGTGGTGGTGCCGCAGCTCGGCCCGGGCATGCACTTCCTGCCCAAGCCTTACAGCATGAGCGAGCTGCTCGACGCGATCCGTGCCTGCTTCCAGCACCCGCTGGCAGCCTGCGCCTGAGGCGAGTCGCCGGCGGCCGTCCGGGCGCGCAGCTCAGTGATCTTCATCCGCATTTCATGTCCGCGTGGCCATCGTCGGTGCCGGGAACAGGGGTCTCCCGCTTCCCATACGATGCGACGCGCTCCTTTTCCTTGCCGGAATCGACGACATGCTCTTCCGTATGCTGCTGGCCACGCCCTTGCTGTTGATGCTGCCGTTGGACGACGCACGCGCGGATGACTTCGTCACCTGTGAGAGCCGCGACAACCGCTATCAGTCCTGCACCCTGCCCCGCGCCGGCTACGTCACCCTGGACCGCAAACTGTCCGGTGCGGACTGCCGCCAGGGCCGCAACTGGGACTACGACCGCCGCGAGGTGTGGGTCGACGATGGCTGCCGCGCCTCGTTCCGGGTGCACGGCGGCAACGATCGCGATGACCGCCATGACGATGACAACCACGACGCCAAGGTCGCCGCCGGCGTGTTGATCGGTGCGGCGATTCTCGGCGCGTTGGCCCACAACGCCAACAAGGATGACGCGCGCTACGACGACGAGAACTACCAGGGCGCACGCCACACGTCCTACGTGCCCAACTGGATGATCGGCGAGTTCGAGGGCTACAACCCGACCTTCAACGCCGACATCCGCATGCGCATCGACAGCGACGGCCGCATGAGCGCACAGACGCGTGGGCAGTCGTTGAATGGCTGGGTCAATGGCGGCCAGCTCAACGTCGGCAGCAGCGTGTTCGACATCAGCCAGAGCCGCGAGGGCTTCGTCACCACCGAGGTGGGCGACCGCCAGAACGAGGTGCGTTACCGCCGCGTGCCTTGAGCTACGCGGCGATGGCCGCCATCACTTGGCGATCTGGCACTGCAGCGTGGTGCCGTAGAACTCCAGCGTGGTCTGGTCGTTGTGGATCCGCAGGTCGACACCTTCGCGCCCCCAGCGGCCACCGTTGTTTTCCTCACGGGTCACCGGCACCGGGAACACGATCGCCTGATCGTTGCCCCAACTGACCACGGCCGCGGTCGGGTCGATGTCGTTGTAGAACACCGCCGTCACCGGCTTGCTGTTGTCATCGCAGCGGTACTCGACCTTCGCCGGCACCTGGATGCCGCCAGCGTTGAGGGTCAGCTCGACCAGACGCGTCTGGTAGGACTCCACCAGGCAACGGTGCGGATCCACCGCGCGCGAACAGGCATCACGCCCCTTGATCCAGCCCCGCTGTTCGGCCGCGATGTCCAGCTCGTCCGGGCTGGTCTGCACCCGCTTGTAGAGCGCGGCCAGCTGGCGATCCAGTGCGGCCAGGCGCGCGTCGCCGCACACCAGCGTCTCCGCCTGGGACTGCGCCTTGGTGCAATCGAACGACGGCGGCTGCAGGGTCGGGCTGTCGGGGGCGGCGGGCGCGCTGGCAGCGGGGGCCGGCGCGGCCGGCTCTGCCGGAGTCGCGGTATCGGACGGCGCCGGCTTGGAACAGGCCGCGAGCGCAAGCGCCCCCACACCCAGCAGGACGAAACGGTTCATGGCACCTCCAACATCGATCAACGAATGACTGGCTATTGTGCCCCCGTAAGCGGTTCTGCGGTGTGCACAGGCAGACCGCTCATGGCCACGCCTGCATCTCTGCTCACCGTCATTCGAGGACAACCGATTGCCGGGCACCCGCAGGATGCCCCGGCGAGGCATGCTGCGCACCGGGTTGCCGCCCTGCCCCGGCTCACCTACGCTCCATGCCCGAATCGATCCAAGGACCATGCCCCGGATGAGTGGCAGCCCGTTTTCTTCTCTCACGCGACGACTGGCATGGCCGGCGCGTGCGCCTGCACCGACACCGCTGGGCGCGGCCCTCCTCGTTATGTTGCTGGTCGCCTCGCCCGCAGGTGCCGATGACATACCGCCGCAGTTCATGGCGCAGTACGAAGCCACGCGCGATTACCTGCAACTGCTGCAGCAAGCCGACGCCGACAACGCACCGGAGCAGCTCGACAGCCCACGCGCCATGCAACTGCTGGCGGCGGTGACCAACACGACCGACGTCTTGGCGCCGGACTACGCGACGGCGGACCTGGGTCTGCTGACTAACGCGTGCCAGTACGGTGTAACGCTGTCCACCCGGTTGATGCAGTTCGGCATGGGTACGATGCCAGCAGCCGTGCTCCTCCATTCCGGCGAGCAGGCCCGCCAAGGCAAGCACAACGCCGAGCGCTTCCAGGCACCGCTGGGCCTGCTGCTGCCGTACCTGCTGCAGTGCGGTGCACGGATGCAGCCCCTGGTGGATACGTGGCTGACCGTTGCAACGCCCGCAGAGCTCGCCGGTCTGGGACCGGGCGGCACCGACACCCTTCGCCGCAATGCGCAACGCCAGTATCTGGAGATGCTGGAGGTGATGCGTGCCCAGCCGGCGGGCAGCACGCTGAAGCGGACCCTGGTCGGTGCGCTGGCGGAGACGGCGGCGCCTTACGCGCAGATGCTGCAGCCCGCGCAACGGCAGCCGGTGCGCGAGGCGTTGAAGGAAGCGCTGGAACAGGTGGACCCAAGCGAGGTTCCGCTCCTGCAGCAGGCCATTGCCGCGTTCAGCAGCGACCATTGCGGGACACTCTGCCAATCCTGATACATCGACGGCCGCGTCCACCAACTCGGCGGCTCGGATGAAGGGACGTTGTGGACCCGCAGCGTCGTGGGTGGTCACACCCACGCGGTGTAGCACTTGGTCATGAGACTACCCTGACCCGATGCTCATCCCAGTGCGACCCTCGCGTAACAGCGGCAGGTCCACGCTGGGGTTGCGACATCACGTCGCCTTGGAGTCACACCATGTCCAACATGCAGAACAACGAAAACAACGTCAAAAATGCTGCTGCTGCACAGAAAGGCCCGCAGTCCGAACAGGATCGCAAGGACGCGCAGGCCAAGCAGCAGAAGCAGGAACAGGACACCAAGAACGCCCCTGACGCAGGCAACAAGCCGCAGCAGAAGTAATCGCTCTGCCGCATGGTGGGGCTGCGCATCCGCGCAGCCCTCACATGCAGACGGCGACCAGGCGCACTCGGCGCCATCCCGCACCCTTCAACGTCTCGCGTCCTTCAATCTCCTGCATCCTTCACTACGAACTTCACTACGAAGCTCATTCGTGACGCTGTTGATTCGCGACGCTGCGCATGCGCGTGCTTCCTGGACGGTGTAGGTGAGGGTGTGGGTGACTATGCATCCCGGCCCCGCAGCTCATCTACCTCCTGGCGCATGTCGTCCCAACCGAGCCGCGTCTCCAGCAGCATGCCGTTGAGCGTTCGTCGCGCATGTGCCGTCAGTGCGCCATCGCGCGCGGCCACTTCGAGTGCCCTCACCAGACGCGCTTCAGCTGCCTGGCTCTCACTGGCGTACTGGATGCCCGCATCCCCGAGTACGGTACCCAACCTGCCGAAGCTGCCACGGAGGCTGCCGGCCAGGGTACGGTGGCGGGCGGGCTGGCCACCGGCGTCGCCCACCAGCCGCGTGACCCCATCGATGACCTGCATTTTCGCTGCAGCCATCCGCATCATCAGCGCGTTCAACTGCGGATCCTGCGTCCCGTCGTCGGCGACGGCTCTGGCGTAGATGTCGTGGCCGTCACGCGCGATGCCGATGATCTGGTTGAGTTCGCGTATCGCGTGGCCGGATTGGACGGTACTCATCACAGCGCTCCGTGGGATCGTGGGCCCACTGTGGCCGGGGATCGCCTGATCGTGCGCGCGTCGTGGGGACGGTAGCGTGATGCGATACCGGGACTTCCGGGGAACACGCGCATTGGCTACGATCGACCGGAGTCGATCGCACACACGATCCCGTCACCCTTGCCCCGTGCGGCACTGCGCCGGGTCGCAAGGAGGCTGTATGGCAGGGTTAAGTGGCACTGTATTCATGCTCGCGATGCTGGGTGTCGCCGCGCCGGGGGCATCCGTTGCCGCGCCGGCATTCGATCGCAGCGCTTGGCAGGCCGACCATGTGGCGCTCAAGCGCGCCTTGGAGCAGGACTACGCGCATCTGGCATGGGTCGCCTCGCCACAAAGTGGCGTGGACCTTCCCGCACTGGATGCCGCGGCGCAGCGTGCGCTGGCTGAAGCACGTACGGATACGCAGGCGCGCCAAGCCCTGCGCACTTTCCTGGCCGGGTTCCAGGATGGTCACCTCAGCCTGCTCGACCCGCTTGAACAGGCGTCCGACACGGCCTCGCCCACTGCTGTGGACCCGCGCACGCTGGGCGCGAGCGCAGGGTGTGCCGCGCTCGGCGTGGCCGATGAAGGCCGGCACGATTTCAGCCTGCCGCTGGAAACGCTGGCCGGTTACCACCCCCTCAACGACGACGCCGATCCTGTGCTGCGCGCCGGCATTCTCTCGCTGCCGGATGGCCACACGGTGGGTCTGCTGCGCCTGCATGAGTTCGATGCCTTGCGCTATCCGGGCCTCTGCCACGCGCTGTGGCCGCAACTGCGGCATGCGGACTCCACCGACGACATGCGCGGCACCTTGGCCCGGGGCTGGGTCGCGGTGATCGCCGCCAGCCTGCGGCGTTTCCAACAGGACGGAGTGGACGCCGTGCTGGTGGATGTCGGCGACAACCCGGGGGGCGACGACAGTGGCGATACGCTGACCCGGCTGTTCACCCCGCAGCCGGTTGCCTCCGCCGTGCTCCAGGTCAGCCAGTCCCCGGCCGGCAAGCCCTATCTGGACGAGCAATACGAGCGGCTCGACGACGCACTGCGCAATCACCGCCCCAACGCCGCAGCCCGCAGGCTGCTCACTACGGAGCTGCAGGCGTTCCAGGCGTCGCGGCGGGCCACGGCGCTGCCGGCCTGCGATCTGTCATGGGCCTGGCGGGTACAGCACGACTGGAACGGCCCCACATGCCGGCGCCTGGTGCCCGCAGGTACCTCCGGGGGCCCGTTGCCGAGCCCTGCCGTGGACACCCTCGATGATTTCCTCATCGCGCACCGCCTGGACTGGTCACAGGATCTGCGCGAGCACTGGGGCGCCTGGAAGGGGCCGGTATATGTCCTCACCAATGCAAAGACGGCGTCCTCCGCCGAGATGTTCGCGGCGCGGATGCAGGACAACCACATCGCGCGCATCGTCGGGACGCACAGCGGAGGGTACGGCTGCGGCTTCATGAGTGCGCAGGCGATGCCTGAACTGCCCCATTCGCATCTGCGCCTGCGCGTTCCGAATTGCGTGCGCCTGCGTGCCGATGGCAGTGACGAGGTGGCCGGCATCCGCCCGGACCTGCCGGTCGCGCCGCGTCGTGGCGAAGGCGCACGGGCCCGCGCGCAGCGGCTGGTCGATACGCTCATCGGCGACATCGCGCTGCATTGAATGCGGGCCGCGGCGGAGCCAATCCGGCACGCAGGCACGCGGTGAGCGCCGCTACACTGTGCACGCTGCAGGATCCGCAGCCTTCGGCATCGCCTGTCCCATGGAAAGACGCTACTTCGCCACCCTGCTTGCCTTGATCCTTCATCAGATCGACGCCGCATTCTGGCGTGAGTGGGAGATATTCCTGCTGCCCGGTGGCGTGCAGGGCTTCCTGGTCTTCAACCTGCTGGCCATCGGCGTGGTGCTGCTCGGCTACCGCCACGTGCTGCTGCAGACCAGCAAGGCGCGCGGCTTTGCGATGGTCTGCGCGGCGCTGGGCATCGCGACGTTCCTCATTCACCTCGGCTTCGCCGTGTTCGGCCACCGCGCTTTCCACCTGCCGTTGTCGATGGCGGTGATCGCAGCCTGCCTGGTCTCGGCGGTGTGCCTGTTGCGCTCGCTGCGCACCGATGCGCAGGGACGCCCACGCGCCTGACCGGTACCCTGGAGACACTGCGCCGGTGTGCCAATGCCAGGCGCGCAGTAGGAGAGCAAAAACAGACAGTACCGTCGCAAAGACGACGGCGGTCTGCAGGACATCGATCACCATTGCCATTCCACTGCCCCGGATCGACCGCCGGCATGCACGCGTTCTCCGGGAAGCGGCATGTCGTGCTCAAGGTCGGGAGGTACAGCGTGCGCGTCCGGGCGATGGACAGGCATCGGTTCTTGCCCTGCTGCGTCTCAGTGAAAGACGCAATTCGCTGTGATGAAGCTCGGTAGCGCGGACTTGAGCTCCCATGGCGCGTGCGCCCCGCTGGAGGCATGAAAAAGGCGACCTCGCGGTCGCCTCGATCATGATGCAATTGGTGGGCCGTGATGGATTCGAACCATCGACCAAAAGATTAAAAGTCTTCTGCTCTACCAACTGAGCTAACGGCCCATTGCATCCCCGACGTGACGCCGGGGGTGCGCATTCTAACGCATCTTCGCGCTCATGCGTACCCGTCCCGCATCACACGTAGTGGGTCGGGTCCGGCACGCCGGCATCCGTGAAGCCCTGCGCGCGCAGGCGGCAGGCATCGCAGTGCCCGCAGGCGCGGCCCTGGTCGTCGGCGTTGTAGCAGGACACGGTCAGGCCGAAATCCACGCCGAGGCGGACGCCTTCACGCACGATATCGGCCTTGCTCAGGAACTGCAGCGGCGCGTGAACCTGGATACCCGCACCTTCCACGCCCGCCTTGGTGGCCAGGTTGGCCAGCGTCTGGAAGGCCTGGATGAATTCAGGGCGGCAATCCGGGTAGCCGGAATAGTCCACCGCGTTGACGCCGCAGAAGATGTCGTTGGCACCCAGCACCTCCGCCCAACCGAGTGCGACGGACAGCATGATGGTATTGCGCGCCGGCACGTAGGTGACCGGGATGCCCTCGCCGCCCGCTTCCGGGACGTCGATGTCATCGGTCAGGGCCGAGCCGCCGATGCTGCGCAGGTCGACATTGACGGTCTTGTGGGCGACCGCACCCAGCGCGCTGGCGACCGCCGCGGCGGCATCGAGTTCGGAGGTGTGACGCTGGCCGTAGCGCACGCTCAGGGCGTGAACGGCAAAGCCCTGCTCGCGGGCGATGGCGACAACGGCGGCGGAGTCCATGCCGCCGGACAGGAGGACGACTGCTTTTTTCATGGGGGGTGTTTCCGGTGGTTTGCGGGGAACCAGCACGCTGTCCCGCGCCGGACGTCTTTACTGATGGTGAGGCGTGGTCGATGGCATGCGCAGCGCCGTAGCGCTGCAGCCGGCGTTACCTCCCGGGTTCGTCATTCCACAACAGCTTGTGCAGCTGCATCTGGAAGCGCACCGGCAGGCGATCGGCCACGATCCAGTCGGCCAGCTCGCGCGGGCTGACCTCGCTCTTGCTCGGCGAGAACAGCACCATGCTGCGCTCGTTGAGCCGGTGCTCGCGGACCATGCCGCGGGCCCACTCGTAATCCTCGCGGCTGCACAGCACGAACTTGATCTGGTCGCGCTTGGTCAGCAGCGGCAGGTTCTCCAGCCGGTTGCGGGCCATTTCGCCGGAGCCGGGAGTCTTCAGGTCGACCACGCGCGACACGCGCGGATCCACGCCACTGACATCCAGCGCACCGGAGGTCTCCAGCGAGACGTCCAGGCCGGCGTCGCAGAGCTTCTCCAGCAGCACCAGGCAGCGCTTCTGCGCCAGCGGCTCGCCACCGGTCACGCAGACGTGGTGCACGCCTTGGGCCAGCACTTCGTCCACGATCGCGTCGATGTCCCACCAGGTGCCGCCGTGGAAGGCGTAGGCGGTATCGCAATAGGTACAGCGCAGCGGGCAGCCGGTCAGGCGCACGAACACGGTCGGCCAGCCGGCGGTATCGGCTTCGCCCTGCAGGGACAGGAAGATCTCGGTGATCTTCAGTCGCGGCAACGGGGACTGCACGATCTCACTGGGGAGTGCGGCGGCAGCGGACAGGGTCGTGGTCATGGCGGTGATTCTTGACGGACGGCTTCGGAAACGACAACAGCCGGGCATGGCCCGGCACGGAAGACCGGGCAGCGCCCGGTTGGCGATCCATCAGTATACCGGGCCCGGCCGCTCCAGCGGCCCAAGCGGGTTCAGCGGATCTGCTGACCCAGCCGGATCGACTGCAGACGGTCCTGCGCGGTGCGCGCGGCGTCGGAGCCGGGATACGTGGACACGACCTGTTCGAGGGTCGCCTGGGCCTGGTCGACCTTGCCTTCGCCGTACTGGGAAAGGCCGATCTTGAGCAGGCCACCGGACGCCTTGTCATGGGTCGGGTAGCGCGAGATGAGGTCGCGGAACTGCGCCTCAGCCAGCGGGAAATTGCGGGTGGCGTAATAGCTCTCGCCCAGCCAGTACAGCGCGTTGGGGGTATAGACGCCGTTGGGGTACAGCTCGAGGAAGCTCATGAACAGCTGCGCCGAGTCGTCGTACTTGCCGGCCTTGAGCGAATCGAAGGCGACATTGTAGGCGGTGCGTTCATCGCCACTGGCGGCCAGGCTGCCGGCATCGCCGTGCACGCTTGGCGGCCGCTCGGAAGCGGCCGTTGCCGGTTTCGGGGATGCAGCGGGGGCAGGCGCGGGTGAGGCCGGGGCGGCAGGAAGCACGGGGGCTCCACCTTCCAGGCGGTTCAGGCGGCTGTCCAGGTCCAGATACTGGTCCTTGGCGGACTGCTTGAGCTGGTCATTGTCGTGCTGCAGCTGCTCGACCTGCGACTGCAGGGCCTGCAACTGGGTACGCAACTGATTCAGCTGGTTGAGCATGTCCATGTTGGACTGGTTGTTGTTCGCCTGCTGCTCAAGCGCGCCGACGCGGTCGGCCAGACTCTGGCGCTGCGCATTGGCCGGTGCGGCAGCCACGAGGGCTGCCGCAACGATCATCGATAGAAATCGAAAGCGCATCTATTACTGAGCCGTGTACACGATCTCGACGCGACGGTTCTGCGACCAGCAGGACTCGCCCGACTCGGTGCAGACCGGACGCTCTTCACCGTAGGACACGACGGTCAGCTGCGAAGCCGAGCCACCGTTGGCCTGCAGTGCCGAGGACACGCCGTTGCCACGACGCTCGCCCAGAGCCTGGTTGTAAGCACGCGAACCGCGCTCATCGGTGTGGCCCTGCAGGGTCATGCGCGAGGACGGACGGTCACGCAGGTACTTGGCGTGGCACGCCATGATGGCCTGGAACTCCGGCTTGACGCTGTCCTGGTCCAGATCGAAGTACACCACGCGCTGGCGCAGGCAGGAATCGGTATCCAGATCACCCGGACCGTACAGACCCGAGGTGGACGGGCCGGTCGGAGCGGTGGTGCTGCCGGTATCAACCGGGGCAGCCGGCACTTCCTTGACCTTCTTGGAACAACCGGCCAGGGCGGCCACGGACAACAGGGAGACAAGCAGAACGCGGGTGGTCTTGTTCATGGCGATACCTTTGAGGCTCCTAAAGCCGGATGAGGGATGAATACGGCGAAATCTTAACACTCTGTTAGCGCTTTGTACGGTATGGCGACCAAGAAGGCTCACGAACATCACCGTCGGCCAGAACCAGCCGCTGGCGCACGCGCGCATCGGCCGATACGGCGTACAACACTCCACGACCACCCTCACGGGCGGCGTACAACACCATGCTTGCGTTGGGCGCGAAGCTCGGCGATTCATCCAGCGACCCTGGCGACAGCGTGTTCCAGCGGGCCGAGCCCGTACTGCTGTCCATCATCGCGATCTTGTAGGTATTGCCGCTGCCCTGGGCGACCACCAGCTTCTTGCCGTCGTAGGACAGGCTCGGGGTGGCGTTGTAGTTGCCCTGGAAGGTCACGCGCGAGGCGCTGCCACCGCTGGAGGCCACCTGGTAGATCTGCGGGCGGCCGCCACGGTCGGAGGTGAAGTAGACGCTGCTGCCATCCGGGCTCCAGGTCGGCTCGGTATCGATGGCGAAGTGGTTGGTCAGCTGGGTCAGCTGCTTGCTGCCCAGATCCATCACGTAGATTTCCGGGTTGCCACTGCGCGACAGCGACAGGGCCAGGCGGCGGCCATCGGGCGAGAACGACGGGGCGCTGTTGATGCCGCGGAAGCTGGTGACCAGTTCACGGGCACCGCTGGAGATGTTCTGGATGTAGATCGCCGAGTTGCCGCGCTCGAAGCTCACATAGGCCAGCTTGTTGCCGTCCGGGCTCCAGCTCGGCGAGAGCAGCGGCTCGGCCGAGCGCACAATGGTCTGCGGGTTGAAGCCGTCCGAATCGGCCACCATCAGCGCATAGCGCATGGCATCGCCCTTGCCGCTGGCGGTCACATAGGCGATGCGGGTCCAGAAGGCGCCGCGGACACCGGTGATCTTTTCGTAGATGGCATCGGCCATCTGGTGGGCGACATCGCGCATGGCGTTGCCACGGGCGGTCATCGCCAGGCCCAGCAGGCGCTCGCCCTTGGGCACGTCGTACAGCTCGTATTCGACGCGGTAGGCGCCAGCGCCGGCGTCCATCACCCGGCCGACCACGATGTAGTTCTGCTTCAGCGCACGCCAGGTGGCGAACTGGATCTCGCTGCCACGGGTCGGCTTTTCGACGATCTGGGCTTCCGGCAGGTTGCGGAACTGGCCGGAACGGTCCAGATCGGCACGCACCACGGCGGCCACATCGGTCTGCGGTGCACCGGCCGACCCCTGGTACGGCATGGGGACGACGGTGATCGGCGTGGCGGAGGCATTGCCGCCAATGATGTCGATATCCAGCCCCTTCTGCTGCGCCATGGCAGCGAAGGGCAACAACAGGGCCGCAACAACGGCAAGCCAACGAGGCATTTTTTTCATGGAGCGCTCAATAGGGGGAAACCAGAACGAGGGATAACAGGACCGCGGTGAACAGTTTCGCAATCATGAACCAAGGCCGTGTGAATTCCGAGTCACCTGGCGCACAAAACTCACACACTGTTAACCCCTTCAGGCGCCGTTGGGCTGCGCAACGGCGGGCGGTACGCGCCTGCGACGACCGCTGATCCGGCGGGATCAGCGGTCTGCCGGGTCAATCTTGGGCGGTGAACGTGAAGTTGATGGTGCGCGCGAATACCGACTCGAAGCCGCGGTACGGCAACGGCTGGGCATTCAACACGGCGGCCTCGATCGAACGGCGGCCTGCCTCGTCGAACGGGCAGCTGCCGCTGACCTTGGCCTGGATCACCTGTCCACCCGGAATCTGGGTGATCGAGACCTGGCAGCGCTGGCCCAGCGGCACCGAATCCGGACGGGTCCACTGTGCGGAGACCTTCTGCTGGATGGCCGCCGCGTATTTGGCGCTGAGATCGTCACTGGTGCCACCGGCACCGGCGGCCGGCTTGGCGGCACCGGTCGCCCCGGCGGTCGAGGCCGAGGCATTGGCGGCACGCGCGGCCGTGACCTGGCGCAGCTTCTGTTCGGCCAGCTTGGCTTCGTTCTCGGCCTGGGCGCGCTTGCGGCGGATTTCGGCAAGCTTCTTGTCGCGCTCGGCGTCGGCCTTGGCATCATTGGCCTTCTGTTCCTGCTCGGCCAGCTTCTTCTTTTCCGCCTCTTCCTGCTGTTTGGCCAGGCGCAGCTTCTGCTCGGCCTGTTCCTGGCGCTTGCGCTCGGTCAGGTCGATCTGTTCCTGGCGGCGCTTGGCTTCCTGCTCCTGCTTGGCCTTTTCAGCCGAGATCGCCAGCGCGTTGACCGCTTCCTGATCGACCGTATCGGGCTGGGCGATGCGCTCCTGCGCCTGCGATTGCTGCGGCGTCGGCGCGTCCTGCGGGCGCGGCTCGGGCAACGGCTGCGGCGGCGGCACGGTGTCTTCCGGAATCGGCTCGGGCTCGGCGACCGGCTCGGGCAGGTCCGGCAGCGATTCGGAGGCACGCAGGGCCTGGCGCGCGGCCGAGGCTTCGGACGCGGACAGCTGCAGGCTGGCTTCGATGGCCGGATCGCCCGCGGCCGCTTCGGTGGTGCGCTGCGGCGACCACAACCAGGCGGCGATGAAGATCAGTGCCAGCAGCAGATGGACGCCGAGCGCCAGCGCGATCGGCAGGCCCCACTCCTCATCCCGTGCGCGCTGCGGTGGCAGGGCTTCAGTGTGCATCGGTCGCCAGGCCCACCTTTTCCACGTTGGCGCGCTTGATCACGTCCATGGCCGCGACCACCTTTTCATAGGCCACGGCCCGGTCGGCGGCGACGATCACGCGCAGGTTCTTGTCCTGCGAGGAAAGCGCGGACAGCTGGGCCTGCAGGCGGGCCGCATCCATCGGCTCCGGGTCCTTGGCCTCGGGCAGCTTCAGGCTGAGCTGGCCATCCAGGCGGACGGACACGACGACCGGATCCTGCTTGCTCTCCAGGGCCTTGGCCTGGGAGGTCGGCAGATCCACTTCAAAGCTCAGCGTGAGCAGCGGCGCGGTCACCATGAAAATGATGAGCAGCACCAGCATGACGTCGATGTACGGCACGACGTTGATTTCGGATTTGAGCTTTCGGCGCTTGCGGCGGCCAATGGCTGCGGTCATGGCAGGACTCCTGTGCTGGGCGCTTACTCGTCGCCCGCGGTCTGGCGCTGCAGGATCGAGCTGAACTCTTCTGCGAAGGTTTCAAAGCGCACCGACATGCGCTCCACGCGGGTGGTGAAGCGGTTGTAGGCCCACACGGCCGGGATCGCTACGAACAGGCCGATCGCGGTGGCGAACAGGGCTTCGGAGATGCCCGGGGCAACCGAGGCGATACCGGCCTGCTCACCGCTGTTGATCATGTCGTGCATGGTCACCATGATGCCGAACACGGTACCGACCAGGCCCACGTACGGGGCGGTCGAGCCGATGTTGGCCAGCAGCTCCAGGCTGCGCTCCATCTGGTCCACTTCACGCGTATAGGTGGTGCGCATGGCGCGCTGCGCACCCTCGAGCTGGGCCCGGCCATCCAGCCGACGCTTGTCGCGCAGGCGGGTGAACTCGCGGAAACCGGCTTCGAAGATCGCTTCCAGGCCGCCGACCTTGCGGTTGCGGTCGGTCGCCGAGCTGTACAGCTTGCCCAGGTCCGCACCGGACCAGAAGCGACTTTCGAACTCGTCGGCCTCACGGTTGGCGGCATTGAACACGCGCGCCTTGCGGAAGATGATCACCCAGCTGATGAACGAGCCGGCCAACAGCAGCAGCACGATGATCTTCACCGGGATGCTGGCCTTGATCATCAGGTCCAGGTAATTGATGCCACCGCCATGCGCGGCTTGGGCGACAGTCTGCGCCGCGGCGCTGGTGACTTCCTGCGGCAGCGCTTCGGTCACCGTGGCCTGCAGGGCCAGGAGCATTGCGATCATCCGTTGTTCCTCAGTGTGCGGATTCTGGAAATTCGAGGTGTTTCAGCGCGGCATGCAGTGCATCGTCCATGCCACGCGGTTTGAAGGTGGTTGCATCCAGCGCGGCGATCTTCACCTGCGCGGTCAGCAGTGTCTCATCGCCCCGATGGACGGCCTGGGCGAACACCATGCTGGCGCGCTTGCACTGCACCAGCGTGGCGGTGACCGCCAACGCATCATCCAGACGCGCCGGCTTGAGGAAGTCCATGGACATGCTGCGTACCGCGAACACCAGGCCGTGGTCGCAGCGCATGCGCTCCTGACCATACCCCAATGCCCGCATCCATTCGGTGCGCGCCCGTTCCATGAAGGCCACGTAGCGGGCGTGGTACACCACCCCGCCAGCGTCGGTATCTTCCCAGTAAATGCGTGTCGGCCAACTGAATCGGGGCTCAATCCGGGGCTCAACCGACATCCGGGACCTCCGCGAACAGGTCCGCCGGCGGGTTTTTCGGCTTCAGCCCCATGTGCCGGTAGGCCTTGTGCGTGCACATGCGGCCCCGCGCGGTGCGGATCAGGAAACCCTGCTGGATCAGGTACGGCTCGACCACGTCTTCCAGCGTGCCACGCTCTTCAGACAGGGCGGCCGCCAGCGACTCGATGCCGACCGGGCCACCGTCGAAGTAATCGACCATGGTCCGCAGCAGGCGCCGATCGAGCTCGTCGAAGCCCTCCGGATCGACCTTGAGCATCTGCATCGCGGCCTGGGCAACGTCCTGATCGATGTGGCCCGCCGCCTTCACCTGGGCGAAGTCGCGCACGCGGCGCAGCAGCCGGTTGGCGATACGCGGGGTGCCGCGCGAGCGCCGTGCGATCTCGGCCGCGCCTTCGGCGGTGCAGTCGATGTTGAGGATGCTGGCCGAACGCCGGACGATCTTGGTGAGCTCTTCCGGCGTATAGAACTCCAGCCGGTGCACGATGCCGAAGCGGTCGCGCAGCGGCGCGGTCAGCAGGCCTGCACGGGTGGTCGCGCCGATCAGGGTGAACGGCGGCAGATCGATCTTGATCGAGCGGGCCGCAGGGCCCTCACCGATCATGATGTCGATCTGGAAATCTTCCATCGCCGGGTACAGCACTTCCTCCACGACCGGCGAGAGGCGGTGGATTTCGTCGATGAACAGCACATCGTGCGGCTGCAGATTGGTCAGCAGCGCAGCCAGATCGCCCGCCTTTTCGATCACCGGGCCGGAGGTGACGCGCAGCGCGACCCCCAGCTCATTGGCGATCACATGGCTCAACGTGGTCTTGCCCAGACCCGGCGGCCCGAAGATCAGCACGTGGTCCAGCGCGTCGCCACGGGCCTTGGTCGCCTCGATATAGATCGACAGCTGCTCGCGCACAGGGGCCTGACCGAGGTAATCGGCCATGCGCTTGGGGCGGATGCTGGCGTCGGTGCCCTCGTCTTCGCGGGTGGCACCGGCGGCGATGATGCGGTCGTCGGTCATTCGGCAATTATGCGGCAAAAGCGGCGCGATCCGCGCCCGGTAGTGCGGGCCGCTGGCCGGCTCCTAATGACATCTGCATCCCGCGGAGCCGGCCAGCGGCCGGCACTACCGGGATCGAATCGGAGGAAGAGCCCCCTTGTTGTTCAAGGGGGCGCGCCGAAGGCGCGGGGATAAGGTGGAATGCGCGGACACCCCAGTCCGCCAAGGGCGGATGGGGTGTTCAAGGGGGCGCGCCGAAGGCGCGGGGATAAGGTGGAATGCGCCCGGGTCCCAAGGTTTGCGAAGCAGACCTTGGCCGCAGGTGGCGATCTGACGGCGTCAGATCTCCACCTGCGCCCCGAGTTCGACCAATCGATTACCCGGAATCCGGAAGAACCCGGTCGCCGGCGCGGCGTTGCGGTGCATCAGCGCGAACAGCTTGTCGCGCCAGATCGGCATGCCGCGGTTGGCGGTGGCCACGATGGTCTCGCGGCTGGCGAAGAACGTGGTGTCCATCGGGTCGAAGTAGATCCCGCCGTGGTCGCACGAGCGCATCAGCGCCAGCGGCACGTCCGGGGTCTCCATGAAGCCGAAGCGCACGTAGATCCGATAGAACTCATCGCCCACCGATTCGATCTTCAGGCGCTGGCCCGAGGGCGCATACGGCACCGGCAGGGTCACCACGTGCAGGAACACGTTGCGCTCATGCAGCACCTTGTTGTGCTTGAGGTTGTGCATCAGCGCGTGCGGCGCCACCGAGGGGTCGGCGGTCAGGAACACGGCGGTGCCCGGCACCCGCACCGGGGGGGCCAGCATCAGGCCCGGCAGGAAGGTATCGATCCGGATGCCGTCCTTGCGGATCTCATCGCGCAGCAGCTCGCGGCCACGCCGCCAGGTGCGCATCATGGTGAACAGCACGATGCCCAGCACCACCGGGAACCACGCGCCCTGCAGCAGCTTGGCGCCGTTGGCGATCACAAAGCCCAGGTCGATCACGAAGAACACCGCGCACAGCGGGATGATCCAGTAGCGCGAGGTCGGCCACAGCGCGCGGGCCACCAGGGCCAGCAGCAGGGTATCGATCAGCATCGTCGCCGAGACCGAAATGCCGTAGGCCACGGCCAGGTTGGAGGAGCTGCGGAACGCCAGCACCAGCCCGATCACCATCACCGCGATACCCCAGTTGATGCCCGGGATGTAGATCTGGCCGATGGTGTCGTGCGAGGTGTGGGTGATGCGCATGCGCGGGATGTAGCCCAGCTGCATGGCCTGGCGCGACACCGAGAACGCACCGGTGATCACCGACTGCGAGGCGATCACCGCCGCCATCGTGGCCAGCACGATCATCGGGTACAGACCCCACTCCGGCACCGCCTCGAAGAACGGGTTCTTGACCGCTTCGGGGTTCTTCAGCACCAGGGCGCCCTGCCCCAGGTAGTTCAGCACCAGGCACGGCAGCACGAAGTAGTACCAGGCATGGCGGATCGGCTTGGCGCCGAAATGGCCCATGTCCGCATACAGTGCTTCGCCGCCGGTCACCGCCAGCACCACCGCGCCGAGGATGAAGATGCCGTGCCAGCCGTGCTCCATGAAGAAGCGCAGCGCCCACATCGGGTTGAAGGCCTTGAGCACTTCCGGCGCATCGACGATGTTCCAGATGCCGATCGCCGCCAGCGAAATGAACCAGATCGAGGTGATCGGGCCGAACAGCTTGCCGATCTTGGCCGTGCCGAAGCGCTGCACCGCGAACACCGCCAGCAGCACCACCACGGTGATCGGCACGATGAAGTTGTGCAGGCCCGGGGCCGCCACCTCCAGGCCTTCGACGGCGCCCAGCACGGAGATCGCCGGGGTGATCACGCCATCGCCGAAGAACAGCGAGGCGCCGAAAATGCCGAGGATGCCGACCACATAGGCCGAGCGCGACCCGTTGCGCAGCGTGCGCTGGGTCAGCGCCATCAACGCCATGATGCCGCCCTCGCCTTCATTGTCGGCACGCATGATGATGGTGACGTACTTGAGAGTGACCACGATGTTCAGTGCCCAGAAGGCCAGCGACAGCACCCCCAGCACGGTGTCATGGTCGCTGTTGAGCCCGTAGTGCGGGGAGAACGCTTCCTTCAGCGTGTACAGCGGGCTGGTGCCGATATCGCCGAACACCACGCCGATGGCGCCGATCATCAGCGCCATGCCACCGGCGGCCGGCGCGTGCCCGTGCGGGGCCTGGCCGTCGCTGTGCTGGGAAGAAGTGGTGGACATGGGGCTCCGGGCGGACGCGGTGGGTAGTGTCGGTATCAGGAAACGGCAGGCGCGCGGCTCAGCGCAGCGCGGCCTGGAGGGCCTTGCGGATCACCGTGGCGACATCGTCACCCTCGGCGTTGGCATCGCGCGCCATGCGCGCGGCCTCGGTCGGCTTGTAGCCCAGCTGCTGCAGGGCCACGGTTGCCTCGGAGACCGGATCGGTGGCCGGTGCCGCACCGGCGATCGGCGCGCCGCCGCCACCGAAATTGGCCGCGCGGTCGCGCAGCTCCAGCACCATGCGCTCGGCGGTCTTCTTGCCGATGCCCGGGATGCGGGTCAGCGCGGTGATGTCACCGGCCTGCAGCATGCGCGCGAACTCGTCCACGCTGACGCCGGACAGCACCGCCAGCGCGATCTTGGCACCGATCCCGCTGACCTTCTGCACATCGCGGAACAGGCGCCGCTCGCCCTCGCGCAGGAAGCCGTACAGCGAGACGCTGTCTTCCTTCTGCGCGTAATGGGTGAACAAGGTGACCTCGCGGCCCAGCTCGGGCAGATCGTAGAAGGTGCTCATCGGCGCCTCCAGCTCGTAGCCGACGCCATTGACGTCCACCATCAGCCAAGGCGGCGCCTTGTAGGCCACGATCCCGCGCAGACGACCAATCATGCAGTGTTCCTCATTTCCGGCTCCAGGCCTGGCGCGCATTGACGCCCAGGCGCAGCGCCGTCGCCCGGACATGGGCGTGGGTGATCGCCACGGCCAACGCATCGGCAGCGTCGGCCTGCAGCTTGGTTTTCAGGTTGAGCATGAGCCCGACCATGTGTTGGACCTGTTGTTTTTCCGCGCCACCGCGGCCGACCACGGCCAGCTTGATCTCGGTGGCGGCGTACTCGCTGACCGGCAGGTCGCGCATCACCACGGCCGAGATGGCGGCGCCGCGCGCCTGGCCCAGCTTCAAGGCCGAATCCGGGTTGCGCGCCATGAACACCTTTTCGATGGCCACTTCGTCGGGGCGGTATTCCTCGACCAGGGCAGTCAGGCCGACCACCAGCAGCTTCATCCGCTGCGGGAAGTCGTCCGCGCCGAGCAGGACCAGCGGCAGGTGATGCACATGCACCACCTTGCCGGCGGCGTCCACATCAATGATGCCCACCCCGGTGCGCTGCGAACCGGGGTCGATGCCGAGAATGCGGGTCATGCGGCACGCACACGGCCGCCCGTGGCCCGGAAGGGACACATGCGGCGGGGATAACAGGGAACGGCTGGAGTCATCATGGTCCGCATTGTCCGCTCACCGGTCGCGCAAAGCGACCGGTGAAGCGCCTGCTCAGGCGTAGGCGTCCGCGCCGAGATCGGCGTTGGAGAACACGTCCTGCACGTCGTCCAGGTCTTCGAGCATGTCCAGCAGCTTCTTGACCTGCAAGGCGGTGTCGCCTTCGACCTTGATGTCGTTGTCAGCGCGGTAGGTGATTTCGGCATGGTCCGGGGTGAACCCGGCGGCCTCCATCGCATCCTTGACGGCGTGATAGCTGTCGGCCGCGGTCACCACATCGATCGCCCCGTCTTCCGGGTAGACCACGATGTCGTCCGCGCCGGACTCGATCGCCGCCTCGGTCACGGCTTCTTCGTCCGCACCGGCGGCGAAGTGCAGCACGCCGAGGCGCTTGAACATGAACGACACCGAGCCTTCCGTGCCCATGTTCCCGCCGCACTTGCTGAACGCATGGCGGACATCGGCCACGGTGCGCACGCGGTTGTCGGTCAGGCAGTCCACGATCACGGCCACGCCACCGGGGGCATAGCCCTCGTAGCGGATCTCTTCGTACTCGACGCCTTCCAGCTCACCGGTCGCCTTCTTGATGGCGCGCTCGATCACGTCCTTGGACATGTTCGAGGACAGGCCCTTGTCCATGGCCACCCGCAGGCGCGGGTTGTTGTTGGGGTCGCCTCCACCGCCGCGCGCGGCAACGCCGATCTCGCGGATGATCTTGGTGAAAATCTTGCCGCGCTTCGCGTCAGACGCGTTTTTGCGGTTCTCGATGGAGGGGCCTCTACCCATGGGGTGACTCTCGTGTTTCTGTCAGGAACAGGGCGCGAATTCTACCTGATCCGTCGGCCTGCCCGTGTCAGTGCCGGGCCCGATCAGGCAGCGTGGGCCGCGTCGTCCCGGCGGAACCGGCCATCGCGCAGGAACGCGGCGGTCTGGCGCGCGGCATCCGGCGAGAACACCAGCCCGCTATGGCTGGCCGGGATCACGCAGTGGTCGGCCAGGCCCGGCAACTGCGTCTCATCCAGCGCCACGGTGCCATCGGAGGCATCGCCACAGGCGCCCAGCAGGCTGCCCAGCCCGTGCGGGACGGAGCCGGCGATCAGGCCGACCTGCGCCCTGCCCTCCCAGGCCGGCAGGCCATCCAGCAGCAGTTCCGAGCTGCGCCCCAGCGCCAGCGACCAGCCGTGATCGCTCAGCGAGCGCGCGGTCACACTGCCACGCAACGGCGAGCCGAGGCAGACCACCCGCGAAACCGGCAGTTCCGGCGCGCGCCGCAGCGCCTCCAGCGCGACCAGCCCGCCCAGGCTGTGCCCGACCAGCGAGACCGGACCGCTGCCCTTGAGCCGCTCCAGCAGTTGCGGCACCGCCACCTCCGGCCCCCCGAACACACTGGAATACCCGAAGGTATCCACGGCGAAGCCACGGGCACGCAGACGCCAGGCCAGCGGGCCGACCCACGCGCGCGCATTCCAGATGCCATGCAGCAGTAAAACAGGGGGATTCATGGTGTCAGCCTAGCCCGTTGGGCGGGGCGCCTGCAGAAGGAAACAGCGTCATTAGACGAATGGACCGGACAACGGCAGGTGAAGCCATCGCGGCCCGTCAGGATCGGGCTCAGGCGGCCGTTGGCGGGCGGCGCAGGATGAACTCCAGGTCGCGCACGTTGCCGACCGGGAACTCGTAGGTGCCGACCTTGCTGAAGCCGTAGCGGGCATAGAAGCGCTGCGCGCCGAAGTTTTCCGACCACACCCCCAGCCACACCGTGCGGGGGCCCTCGCGTTCCAGCCAGGCAAGCGCCGTTTCGAACAGACGGCTGCCCCAGCCACAGCTCTGCTGGTCCTTGATCAGGTACAGGCGCTTGAGCTCGCCATCGCCGGGCTGCACCTCGGCATGCGGCAGCCCACACGGCCCGGCAGCGGCGTGGCCCACGGCCACCCCATCCAGTTCCAGCAGCCAGACCGCGTAATCGGGGTGTTCGAGGATGATGCGCTGGCGCTGCGCCGGGTAGGCCTCGTCGAGGAAGGCCTGCAGGTCCTCGGGCGGGTACAGATGGCCGAAGGTTTCCACGAAGGTACGCGCGGCCAGCACCGACAGGGTCTGGGCATCGTCCGGGGTGGCGCGGCGGATGGTGTAGCGGCCTGGAGTCACGGCGGGAGCATCGGCATCGGCGGGAGCCGCCAATTTACCTGAACGCTGCGGTGATGGCGCGGCCCGGCACCGACCTCCTGCCGGTACCTGCCGCACCCCACGCCGACCGATGGCCGGCGCTTGCCGGCTTATTCCTTGACCGCGCGCGGACGGACCTGGACATGCACTTCGGCCAGCTGCTCGTCCGGGATCGGCGACGGGGCACCGGTCATCAGGCACTGCGCGCCGGTGGTCTTCGGGAACGGGATCACATCGCGGATCGACTCGGTACCGGCCATCAGTGCGGCGATACGGTCGATACCGAAGGCGATGCCACCGTGCGGCGGCGCGCCGAAACGCAGCGCGTCGAGCAGGAAGCCGAACTTGCCCTCGGCCTCTTCGGCCCCGATGCCCAGCAGGTCGAACACCGCGCTCTGCATGTCCGAGCGGTGGATACGGATGGAACCACCGCCGATCTCGTTGCCGTTGAGCACCATGTCATAGCCCCGCGACACGGCGGTCTTCGCATTCGCGCGCAGATCGGCAATGTCGTCCACCGCCGGTGCGGTGAAGGGGTGGTGCAGGGCGACGTAGCGCTGGGCTTCGTCGTCGTACTCGAACATCGGGAAATCGGTGACCCACAGCGGTGCCCAGCCGGCGGCGACCAGGTTGAAGTCCTTGCCGGCCTTCAGGCGCAGGGCGCCCATGAAGTCGGAGACCTTGTTGTAGCCACCGGCGCCGAAGAACACGATGTCGCCGTTACCGGCACCCACCTGGGCGACCAGCGCGGCGAAGGCCTCTTCGCTGAAGAACTTGGCGATCGGCGAGGCAACTTCGCCGCTCTCGCTGATCTTGATGTAGGCCAGGCCCTTGGCGCCGTACTTGGCGGCATGCGCGGCGTAGTCGTCGATCTGCTTGCGCGACAGGCTGGCACCACCCGGGATGCGCAGCGCGGCGACGCGGCCATCGGCATCATTGGCGGCGGCGGTGAACACCGGGAACTCGCTGGTCTTGACCAGCTCGGCCACGTCCACCAGCTCCAGCGCGATGCGCAGGTCCGGCTTGTCCGAGCCATAGCGACGCATCGCTTCGGCCCAGGTCATGCGCGGGAAGCTGGCGGCCAGCTCCACGTCCACCACTTCCTTGAAGATGGCGCGGATCATGGTTTCCACGAAGTCCTGCACGTCGCGCTCGCGCACGAAGGCAAACTCCATGTCCAGCTGGGTGAATTCCAGCTGGCGGTCGGCACGCAGGGCTTCATCGCGGAAGCAGCGCGCGATCTGGTAGTAACGGTCGAAGCCGGCCACCATGAGGATCTGCTTGAACAGCTGCGGGCTCTGCGGCAGGGCGTAGAACTCGCCCGGGTGCATGCGCGCCGGCACCAGGAAGTCGCGGGCGCCTTCCGGGGTGGCCTTGGTCAGGATCGGGGTTTCGATGTCCTGGAAGCCGGTGGCATCCAGGTGGCGGCGCAGGGCCTGCACCAGCTTGATGCGGGTGCGCTGCATGCGCTGCATTTCCGGGCGGCGCAGATCCAGGTAACGGTACTTCAGGCGGGTTTCTTCGCCCGGGTTCTCGTGCGCGTGGAACGGCAGCGGCTCGGCCTTGTTGAGGAGGGTGATGGCCGTGGCGATCACTTCCACCTTGCCGGTGCGGAGCTTGTCGTTGGCCGCATGGCGCGCGCGCACCACGCCTTCCACCTGCAGCACGTCCTCGTAGCCCAGGCTGGCGGCCACGGCGAATACAGCGGCGTTGTCGACTTCCACCGTCACCTGCACGATGCCTTCATGATCACGCAGATCGATGAAGACCACGCCGCCCTGGTTGCGGGCAACGTCGGTCCAGCCGGCGAGGGTTACGGTTTGGCCAATCAGGGTCTCGTCGACCAGGCCACAGAAGTGGGTACGCATGGGGGTAAAGCTCCGCAGGAGAGTGCCGGCGCCAAGCTGCGCCGGAAAGCCCGTTATTCTGCGGCCGCCAGCCCGGCGGGGCAAATCCGGGGGCTGCGGCCCGGCATCACACGCTCTGAACCGGGGCCATTCCTATAGTCCGCGCACCAACGACCGCACGGGGATGTCGCCATGCAACGCCGTCTGAGCACCGTCTGCCTCACCCTTGCCCTGGCCTGTATGGCCCCGGCCCTCCACGCCCAGATGAGTACCCGGGCCTATGCCCCGGAGAATCTGTCGCAGCTGTCCTCCTCCGACCGCAGCCGGGTCATCACCCAGGAATACGCCGACCAGTCCAATGGCCGCCGGATCCCGGACGACCAGCTGCGCTTCTACCTGGCCCAGGTCAATTCGGGCTGGAACTTCTCCCACATCAAGCAGGACATCGCCACCTCGCTGCGCGGCAACGGCAACGGCGGTGGCTGGAATGGCGGCGGCAACGGCCCCGGCAACAACGGCACGGTCCGCTGCGAAAGCCAGGACAACCGCGAGCGGGTCTGCAACACGGGCTGGCGCAGTGCCCGGCTGTCCCGCCAGATCTCCGGGACGACCTGTACCGAGGGCCGCAACTGGGGCTCGCGCAATGGGACGGTCTGGGTCAGCGGCGGTTGCCGGGCCGAATTCGTCGAGGGCCGTGGCAATGGCGGCAACTGGGGCGGCGGTGGCGGTACCGGCGCGACGATCCGCTGCGAGAGCCAGGATAACCGCGAGCGCACCTGCAACACCGGCTGGCGCAACGCAAGCCTGGTCCGCCAGATCTCCGGTACGGCGTGTGTCGAGGGCCAGACCTGGGGCGTGCGCAATGGGGCGATCTGGGTCAATCGCGGCTGCCGCGGCGAGTTCGCCGAAGCGCGTGGCAACAGCGGTGGCAACTGGGGAGGCGGTGGCGGCAACAGCAATTACAGCGTGACCTGCAGCAGCAACGACAAGCGCCAGCAGACCTGTGCCTGGGATGCCCGTCAGGGTCGCCCGGCGCTGGTGCAGCAGTTGTCGGGCACGGCCTGCGTGGAAGGCCGCAGCTGGGGCTACAGCAATGGCAGCCTATGGGTCAGCGGCGGCTGCCGCGCCCGGTTCGGGGCGCGCTGAGCGTTACTGCCCGCGGTAGGTGCCGACCGCTGGTCGGCACCGGTGAACGTTACGGCGCGGGCGTCTCACTGCCCCACGGCGCCGGCGGCAATGCCACCGGCTTGCTCAGATCGAACACCACCTGGAAGTGGCGGCCGCCCGGGCGGGTCAATTCGTAGACGAAGCGCTGATCCGGCTCTACTTCCATCGCCCAGGTGTTCTGCACCGAAGCGAGCATGTCCGCCTTGCGGAACATCGCCACGGAATCCGAATCGACCGGGAAGGACTGACGTTGCGCGGTACCCGGCGGTTTGCTGTCGCCACCGTACATCGTCACCGCATCCGGGCTGCCATCTTCGTGGCGGTGATCATGCTTCAGGCGCAGGCCGTTCTCGGTACGGCTCAGCACCCAGGTACGCGAGTGGTCGTCGCCGACATGGAACGGAATCCGCAGCTCGTGCGCCGGATCCTCGCAGCCACGCACATGCATCACCAGGCGCTTGCCCTCGAACGGGTCCGGCGCCTCGGTGCGCGGTTCGTTGACCGCGATGCGACCTTCGAACGCTTTGCCGCAATGCGCAGCCACGGCGGACATGAAGGCATCGGACGGTGCCATCGACACCTCATGCCCGACGGTGTCGTTGGAGCCACTGCAGGCGGTGATCGCCAATGCAGCGGCCAAAGGAAGAAGTTTGACTGCGTTCATGCCCCCACCCTAACGGTCGCGACCGGGCAGCGCAAACCGCGCGCCTGATGCGACAGACCGGTTCACGCGCGCATCGCCGCCGCTGCAACCGGGGCTTCATTGCCCCTGTGTTATGGTCAATCACGTGACTTGTTCGCCTTCTTCCCCACGAAGGGCGCACGCATGTTGCGGTTGACCGCCCTGCTCGCCGGTGTGGCGCTGCTGCTGACCGGCAGCGGCCTGCTCGGCACATTGCTGGCGGTGCGCGGGGGTGAAGCCGGCTTCGGTGCCGGCACGTTGGGGTTGGTGATGTCCGGCTATTTCGCCGGTTTTTTCATCGGCACCTTCTTCGCCCCCTCGCTGATCGGCCGCATCGGCCATATCCGTGCGTTTGCCTTCTTTGCCGCCCTCGCCGCCATCGCGGTGCTGTTGCACCCTCTGTGGATCAATCCGGTGGGTTGGGGCGTGCTGCGCATCCTCACCGGCATCGCGCTGGTAGGCCTTTACACGGTGATCGAGAGCTGGCTCAACGCCGAGCCAGACCCGCGCCTGCGCAGCCGCGCTTTCTCGCTCTACATGGTGGTCAACCTCTCGGCACTGGCGCTCGGCCAGGTGCTGCTGATGCTTGGCGACGCCGGCGCGACCTCGATGTTCATGCTGACCGCGATCCTGGTCTGCGCGGCAGTATTGCCGGTCACCGCTACGCGCCTGCGCCCGCCGGAGATTCCCTCGGTGCCGCGCCTGAAACTGGCGCGGCTGTATGCGATGGCCCCGGTGGCGACGGTTGCCGCCGGCCTCTCCGGCCTGGCGATGGGTGCGTTCTGGGGCTTGCTGCCGGTCTACGCTGGTGAGGTCGGCCTGGACGGCAATGGCGTCGCCCTGTTCATGCTGACCGCCATCGCCGGTGGCGCGTTGCTGCAATGGCCATTGGGTCACATCAGCGACGGGCATGACCGCCGCACCGGACTGGTCGCACTGAGCCTGGCCGCGGCGGGTATCGCCGTGGTGGCCTCGCTGCCGATGATCCAGCTGCAGACCCATCTGCTGTTCGGCCTGTTTTTCTTCTATGGCGGGCTGGCCTTCGCGCTGTATCCCTTCGCGGTCGCGCACATGCTCGATTACCTGCCGCGCGAAGATCTGCTCTCGGGCTGCTCCAGCCTGCTGCTGGTCCATGGCGTGGGCGCCGCGCTCGGCCCCGCGTTGGCGGGCGCGGCCATGCAACAGTTCGGCGCGCCTGCACTGCCGTTGTACTTCGCGGTGGTCCTGATGCTGCTGGCCTTGTTCACCACCGCGCGCCTGCTCAGTTTCCAGCGGCTGCGCACGCATCCGGTCGGCTTCCGGCTGATGCTGCGCACCACCCCCTCGGCGCTGGAACTGATGCCCGAGACCGACACCGCGCCGCCGGATCCCGATATCCCCCTCCCCTCTGACTCCGATAAGGAAGTGCATTGACTGTTTCGACACCGACCTCCCTCACTCCAACCCGTACACCGCCGGCGCCGCCGGCCCCGCAATTGATTCTCGCCACCGATCTGGATGGCACCTTCCTCGCCGGCGATCCCGCCGCGCGTCATCGGCTCTACCGGCTGGTCGACCAGCACCCCGGCATCCGCCTGATCTTCATCACCGGCCGCGGCCTGGAAGCAGTGATGCCCCTGCTCTCCGATCCGGCCATTCCGCGCCCGGATTACGTGGTCTGCGATGTCGGTGCGACCGTCGTCGACGGCCACACCCTGCAGCCGCTGCAGCCCCTGCAATCGATGATCGACGCGCACTGGCCGGGCGAGCAGGTGGTCGCCGCCGCGATGCGTCCGTTCACCGCACTCCAGCGCCAGGATGTGCCGCAGGAACGCCGCTGCTCGTATTTCTGCGATCCGGACACGCTGGCGCCGCTGCGCTCGCAGATCCAGGCCGCCGCGCAGGCGCTGGGCTGCGATGTGCTGTACTCGGCCGACCGCTATCTGGACATCCTGCCGCCGGACACCGACAAGGGCCGCACCCTGGCCGCGCTTGCGCGCCTGCTGGAGCTCCCGCGCGACCGCATCCTGGTGGCCGGTGACACCCTCAATGACCTGTCGATGTACACCTCCGGTTTCCGCGGGGTGTGCGTGGGCGATTCCGAGCCGGCGCTGACTGCCGCGACGGCCGACCTGAAGCACACCTTCCATGCACAGGCGCCGGGTTGCGGCGGCATCCTCGAAGCGATCGAACATTTCGGCCTGCTCGCCGATGACGATCCCTTCCTGCGCCCACCGCCGCAGGCGCGCGCCGACGGCGCCGACCTGGTGATGGTCTATCACCGCCTGCCCTTCGATGAAGTGATGGAAGACGGCGTGCTGGTGCAGCGCCCGCCGCGCTCGCCCAACGGCATCATCCCCTCGCTGCTGAGCTTCTTCGAAGGCGGCCAGAAGGGCTCCTGGGTCGCCTGGGGCATCGATGAACCCAAGCGCGGTCCGTTCCAGACCCACCTGGCGGTGGATGCCGAGCGCTACCCGACCCTGACCGCTGCGCGCGTGCCGCTGAGCAAACAGGAAGTGGACATTTTCTACAAGCGCTTCTCCAAGGAAGCGTTCTGGCCGATGCTGCACGTGTTCTGGGAACGCGCGAAGTTCCGCGAAGAAGACTGGCAGGTATTCCTGAAGGTCAACCGCAAGTTCGCCGAGGCCACCGCCGCCGAGGCCGCGCATGGCGCGACCGTGTGGATCCACGACTACAACCTGTGGATGGTGCCGGCCACGCTGCGTGAACTGCGCCCGGACCTGAAGATCGCCTTCTTCCACCACACCTACTTCCCGTCGGCGGATGTGTTCAATGTGGTGCCGTGGCGCCGCGAGATCATCGGCAGCCTGCTCAGCTGCGACTACATCGGCTTCCACATTCCGCGCCAGGTGGAAAACTTCGTGGACGTCGTGCGCGGTGCGATGCCGGCCGAACGGCTGGCGTGGGAAAGCTGTGCCCCGCGCTTCCTCACCTATGGGTGCGCCGTGGGTCTGGACACGATGACCACGCGCCTGCGCGTGGGCGACCGCGAAGTCGCCCTCGGTGCGCACCCGGTCGGCACCGATCTGCGCCGCATCCACAACGTGCTCGCCCGCAGCGACGTGCGCAATGACATCTTCAAGCTGCGCCGCGAGATCGGCGCGCGCAAGCTGGTGCTGTCAGTGGAGCGCCTGGATTACACCAAGGGCACGCTGGCCAAGCTGGAGGCGTTCGAGCGGTTGCTGGAGCAGCATCCGGATCGCCAGGGCAAAGTCACCCTGCTCATGATCTGCGTACCGGCCGCGCGCGAGATGACCATCTACCGCACGCTGCAGAACCAGATCGAGCAGGCGGTGGGGCGGATCAACGGGCGCTTCTCGCGGCTCGACTGGACCCCCGTGCGCTTCTTCGCCCAGGCATTGCCGTTCGAAGAGGTGGTGGCGCACTACGCCGCCGCGCAGGTGATGTGGATCACCCCGTTGCGCGATGGCTTGAACCTGGTGTCCAAGGAGTTCGTGGCCACGCAGGGCATCGAGGGCAGCAACGGCGTGCTGGTGCTGAGCGAATTCGCCGGTGCGGCGGCCGAGCTGAAGGGCGCGGTGCTGACCAATCCGCATGACCCGGCCGACCTCACCGCGGGCTTGTTGCAGGCGTTGTCGATGCCCGACGAGGAAGCCACCGGGCGCATGCGCCAGCTGTTCGGCAGCGTGGAGTATTACGACGTGGATCGCTGGGGCCGGGACTTCCTGGACGCGGTGCGCAACAGCCACGCCGAAGGCTGACGTTGTAGAGGTAGTGCCGGCCGCTGGCCGGCGCCAAGCGGTGCCGGTTTCATGGGTTGCCGGCCAGCGGCCGGCACTACCCTGTGCTGCACCGACCAACGGTCGGTGCCTGCCGGCGGGGTGGCGTACCGGGCGGTGTGGCTTACCCGGCGTGCTGCATGATGCTTTCGGCAAGCACTGCCACCTGGCGCAGCACGTCGTTGCGGCCGGCATCGTCCACCGTCGCGCCCTGCAGGTAGCTGGTCAGCACCCACGGTGCACCGCCGGCGAGCGGCCACAGAATGGCGATGTCATTGGTGGTGTCCTCGCCATTGCTGCCGGTCTTGTCACCCACCCGCCACGCCTTGGACAATCCGGCGCGCAGCCGTGTATCGCCGGTTTCGTTGTCGATCAGCCAGTCGGCCAGCTGCTGTTTCGAGGCGGGCTTGAGGACGTCACCGAGCACGAAGCGCTGCAGGCTGGCGGCCATCGCGGCCGGGCTGGTGGTATCGCGCGGGTCGCCCGGGGCGAAGCGGTTCATCTCCGGCTCGAGACGGTCATTGCGGGTCACCGCATCGCCGTTGGCACGCAGGAACGCGGTCACGCCGGCCGGCCCACCCACCATGCCCAGCAGCAGGTTCGCGGCGGGGTTGTCGCTGGTGATCATGGTCGCCCGGCACAGGTCGCGCACGGTGACGTCCTTGCCGATGTGCCGCGTGGTCACCGGCGCATGCGAGAGCATGTCCTGCTGGCGCACGGCCACGCGCCGGTCCAGCGAGAGCCTGCCCTGGTCGGCCAGGTGCAGCACCGCGGCGGACAATACGAACTTGAACGTGCTGCACATCGGGAAGCGTTCGTCCTGCCGGTTGCCGGTGCGCCAGCCGGTACCGGTGTTGAGCAGGGTCACGCCGAGGCGCCCGCCGCTTGCTACTTCCAACGCGGCGAAGTCTTTCGCCGCGACGGCAGGTTTCGGCGCGGGCAGCGGCGTCTTGGCGAAGGCGGTGGTGGTGGCGGCCAGCGCAGACGCGGCGGCCGCGCCGGTCCATTGCAGGAACTGTCGTCGAGCGATCATGGGGTTCTCCTTGGCGAAGGCCTGAGTATTGGCAGGTTGCCGCGCCTCCACCAGCGAGGATTTTCAGCGGAAGTCATTACTTGACCTCATACCTCTTGGCATCCCCCCCCGGGAATGAACGCGGAAAATGGCGTCATCTGCGGAAGTCGCTCGCCGCAGCTGCCCCTCGGTGCGAAGATGCATCACTCCTGCTCACGGCTCGCCCCATGCTCCGCCCCCAGCTGCCGCTCAACGCCCTGCGCGCCTTCGAGGCTGCCGCCCGGCACCAGAATTTCACCCGTGCCGCCTTGGAACTGTGCGTCAGCCAGGCCGCGCTGAGCCATCAGATCCGGGCGCTGGAGGACCGGCTGGGCGTGTCGCTCTTCACCCGGTTGCCGCGCGGGGTCGCCCTGACCGATGAAGGCGCCCGCCTGTATCCGGTGCTCAACGAGGCCTTCGACCGCATCGCGGTGAGCCTGGACCGGTTCGTCGGCGGGCATTTCCGGGAGGTGTTGAGCGTGGGCGTGGTCGGCACCTTCGCCACCGGTTGGCTGCTGCCGCGCCTGGGGGATTTCAACGCGCGCCATCCGGATATCGAACTGCGCCTGCAGACCCACAACAACCGCATCGATCTGGCCGGTGAAGGGCTGGACCTGGCGATCCGGTTCGGTGATGGCGATTGGCAGGGGCAGGTCAGCGATGCCGTACTGGATGCCCCGTTTGCGCCGCTGTGTGCACCTGCGTTGGCACGTACGCTGCGGCAGCCGCGCGACCTGGCCAACGTGGCGTTGTTGCGCTCCTACCGCAGCGACGAGTGGCCACGCTGGCTGCAGGCCGCTGGCGCGCCGGAGCTGGACGCGCGTGGGCCCGTGTTTGATTCGTCCCTGACGCTGGCCAGTGCCGCCGCCGCAGGTGCGGGCGTGGCGCTGTTGCCGTTGAAGATGTTCGAGCAGGATCTTGCCCAAGGGCGCTTGATCCAACCCTTCGCGCAGACCCTGGACCTGGGCAGGTATTGGCTGACGCGGCTGCGCTCGCGCAGCGAGAGCGATGCGGCGCGGCGGTTCCGGGAATGGCTGGAAACCCGGTAGATCCACGCCATGCGTGGATAACGCAATGCCGGGACGGAGCGCATCCACGCACGGCGTGGATCTACACGGGATGCGGCACGTACCAGCGTGCCGCATCACCCGCCGCGATCAGGCGTCCAGCAATTCCATCCACGTCTGCTCGGCCTTGCTGAGCAGGGTGGCGGTCGCTTCGCGGTCACGGCCAAGCACCGCCATGCGGGTCGCATCGGCGTAGTTGGAAGGATCGGCCAGCTGGCGGTCCAGATCGGCCAGCAGCGCTTCCAGCTCGCCCACCTTGGCTTCGGCAGCGGCCAGCTTGTGCGGGTTGGCCGGCTTGCGCGCGGGCAGCGGCGGAGTCGGCGGCGCCGGCTCCGGGGCGGCCGCGGCCATCTTCTGCTTGGTGCCCTGCGCGGCCGGACGCGAACGCAGCCACGCCGCGTAGGCATCCAGATCGCCGTCGAACGGTTCGACCACGCCATCGGCCACACGCCAGAACGTGTCGCAGACCAGACCGATCAGATGGCGGTCATGCGAGACCATCACGATCGCGCCTTCGAAGTCGGCCAACGCTTCGGCCAGCGCTTCGCGCATTTCCAGATCCAAGTGGTTGGTCGGTTCGTCGAGCAGCAGCACGTTCGGCTGCTGGTAGGCGATCAGTGCCAGGGCCAGACGCGCACGTTCGCCGCCGGAGAAGCCGTCCACCGGTTCAAACGCGCGGTCGCCGGCGAAGTTCCACTTGCCGAGGAAATCGCGGAAGGACTGGTTCGGTGCATCCGGGGCCAAATCGCGGAAGTGCTCCATCGGCGACTGCCCTTCGTGCAGCGACTCCACCGTGTGCTGGGCGAAATACCCGATGCGCAGGTCCGGATGCGCGGCACGCTCGCCGCTGATCGGGTCCAGTTCGCCCACCAGGGTCTTCACCAGAGTGGTCTTACCGGCACCGTTCGGGCCGAGCAGACCGATGCGCTGGCCGGCTTCCAGGCCGAAGCCCACGTTGTGCAGGATCACCGAATCGGCGCCGTAACCGGCCTCGACATGGTTCAGGCGGATCAGCGAGAACGGCAGTTTGGCCGGCGGCGCGAACTCGATGCGGAACTCGCGCTCGGCACGCACCGCTTCGGTGCCGGCCAGCTTGGCCAGGCGCTTCATGCGGCTCTGCGCCTGCGCGGCCTTGCTGGCCTGCGCCTTGAAGCGATCGATGAAGCTCTGCAGATGCGCGCGCTCGGCCTGTTCCTTGTCGTGGGCGAGCTGCTGCTGGCGCAGCTGTTCGGCGCGCTGGCGCTCGAAATCGGTATAGCCGCCGACGTACAGCTTGGCACCGCCACCGTGCAGATGCAGGGTATGGGTGGCCACGTTGTCCAGGAACTCGCGGTCATGCGAGATCAGCAGCAGGGTGCCCGGGTACTTGAGCAGCCACTGTTCCAGCCAGAACACGGCGTCCAGATCCAGATGGTTGGTCGGTTCGTCGAGCAGCAGCAGGTCGCTGGGCATCATCAGCGCGCGCGCCAGGTTCAGGCGCACGCGCCAGCCGCCAGAGAACGAGGAGACCGCGCGCGAGTGGGTCTCGGCCGGGAAGCCCAGGCCGTGCAGCAGCTTGCCGGCGCGCGCTTCGGCGTCATACGCGCCGATCTCGGCCATACGCTGGTGGGCGGTGGCCACCGCTTCCCAGTCTTCACGCGCCGCGGCCTCCGCCTCTTCACGCATGACGGCGGCCACCTCGGTGTCGCCCTCCAGCACGAACTGCAGCGCCGGATCGGGCAGCGACGGGGTTTCCTGGGCCACGCTGGCGATGCGGATCTTGCCGGGCAGATCGACGTCGCCCTTGTCCGCCTCCAGCTCGCCCTTCACGGCGGCGAACAGGCTGGACTTGCCGGCGCCATTGCGGCCGACCACGCCGACGCGGTACCCCGCATGCAGGGTCAGGTCGACGTTGGACAACAGCAGCCGCTCGCCACGGCGCAAGGCGAAGTTACGAAGGGAAATCATCTTGGGGGTCCATATAACGGAATGGAATGTGCTCGTGAGCACCTTTCCTGCGACGTAATTCTAGCGTTAACGAATACTTGACGCGCCCCGGGATGCGCGGCAGGCCTCGTTTCTCTCTCCCACGACCCTGCCTGCGCTTCCCCGGGACCCTCCTGTCGAATCGAACGCCCCACGTAAATGGTTGCTTCTGCAACGTTTTTTACGAAAACGGCGAAAATTTGACAAGCGATGAATATCCCGTTAATCCGTCTATTGCGCACCGCAACAACCGCCTTCGCTGACCCGATCCTCGATGTCGTGATGTCGCTTTGGTGCAGCACCGTCACTACCGGAGCCACATCCTGATGAACCGCAAGACCAGTACGCTCGCCGCCGCCGTAGCTGTCGCGCTCGGTATGTCCAGCTTCGCCGCCACCGCCCAGGACGCCCCTGCCCGCACCGCGGCCAACACCCTGGACACCATCATCGTCACCGGCACCCGCGTGGCCGACCGCACCGTGGCCGAGTCCCAGTCGCCGATCGACATCATCACCCCCGAGGCGCTGCAGTCCACCGGCACCACCGAGCTGGCCACCGCGCTGGCCCGCGCCCTGCCCTCGCTGAACTTCCCGCGCCCGGCGCTGACCGATGGCACCAGCGGCATCCGCCCGGCGCAGCTGCGCGGCCTCTCCCCGGACCAGGTGCTGGTGCTGGTCAACGGCAAGCGCCGCCACACCTCCGCGCAGATCAACGTCAACGGCAGCATCGGCCGTGGCTCGTCGGCCGTGGACATCAACGCGATTCCGATCGCCTCGATCGAGCGGGTGGAAGTGCTGCGCGACGGCGCCTCGGCGCAGTACGGCTCGGACGCCATCGCCGGTGTGATCAACATCGTGCTCAAGGGGTCCTCCTCCGGCGGCAGCCTGGCGCTGGATGCCGGCCAGTACTCGGCCGGTGACGGCAACAAATACCAGCTCTCCGGCGACACCGGTATCGGCTTCGCCGACGGCCGCGGCAGCGTGCATGTGGCCGGCCAGATCGTCCAGCAGGACGAGAGCAACCGCGCCGGCCCCTACCAGGGCACCGCGCCCAACACGGGCAACTTCCCGAACATCGGCCAGACCACCTTCGTGGTCGGTGACCCGCAGGTGGATGCTACCGCGGCCTCGGCCAATGCCAGCTTCCAGTTCAGCGACCACGTCTCGGCCTACGCCACCGCGATGGCCAGCAACCGCGACATCACCTCGTTCGCGTTCTACCGCTCGCGCAACAACAGCAACCAGGGCGCGCTGCTGGCGCAGACCTACCCGGACGGCTTCGTGCCGGAGATCAATCAGTACTCCAAGGACCGCTCGCTGGTCGCCGGGGTCAAGGGCGATACGGACAGCGGCTGGAACTGGGACGTCAGCTACAACTACGGCGCCAACAAGATCGATTTCCACACCCGTAACAGCATCAACTACGCGCTCGGCGTGAACAGCCCGCGCTCGTTCTACGATGGCGCGCTGGAGTACACCCAGAACATCGTCAATGCCGATGTGACAAAGACCCTGGACTGGGGCCTGGCCTACCCGGTCACGCTGTCCTTCGGCGGTGAATACCGCAAGGAAAAGTGGGAGCAGTCCGCCGGTGAACTGAACTCCTATACCGGAAGCGGTGCGCAGGGCTTCGGCGGCTTCACCCCACTCAACGCGGTGGATGCCGACCGCGACAACTACGCCGTCTATGCCGGCCTGGAAGCCGACCTCACCGACAAGTTCTCCGCCGGTGTGACCGGCCGCTATGAGGATTACTCGGACTTCGGCGACAAGTTCTCCGGCAAGCTCTCCGCGCGCTATGCCTTCACCGACAAGGTCGCCCTGCGCGCCACGGCGTCGAGCGGCTTCCGCGCGCCATCGCTGGCCCAGCAGAGCTACCAGGCGGTGACCAGCACGATCATCAACGGCGTGTTCGTCGAACGCGGCACCTTCCCGACCACCAGCCCTGCCGCGCAGGCCCTGGGCGCCAGCCCGCTGAAGGCCGAAAGCTCGACCTCCTACAGCCTGGGTCTGGTACTGCAGCCGGTGGATCGCCTGTACCTGACCGTGGATGCGTACCAGATCGACATCGACGACCGCATCGTCTTGTCGACCAACATCACCACCAATGACGCCGCCAATGCGCTGCTGGCCAACCTGGGTCTGCCGGGCGTCACCGCGTTCTCCTACTTCACCAACGGCGTGGACACCCGCACCCGCGGTGTGGATGCGGTCTCCAGTTACACGATTCCCTTCGCCGCCAGCTCGCTGGAGCTGACCGCCGCCTACAGCTACAACGAGACCGAGGTGAAGAAGTTCATCGCCTCGCCGGCGGTGTTCGGCGCGCTGGGCATCACCCAGTCGCTGATCGGCCGCGACGAGATCGGCCGCATCGAGGACAGCTACCCGCGCGACAAGACCATCCTCAGCGGCACCTGGCGTTCGGACCGCTGGGACCTGAACCTGGCCGCCACCCGCTACGGCTCGTTCACGGTGCGCAACTCGGCTACCGCCCTGCGCGACCAGACCTACGACGCCTCGTGGGTGCTCGATGCCTCGGCCAGCTACAAGCCGAGCGAGAACTGGACCCTGACCCTGGGCGCGGACAACATCCTGGACGAGTACCCGGACCGCACCGTGGACCTGCAGAACTCCACCTGGGGCATGCTGCCGTACAGCAACTACTCGCCGTATGGGTTCAACGGCGCCTATGTGTACGGTCGCGTGACGTACAAGTGGTAACCCAAGGTAGTGCCGGCCGCTGGCCGGCAACCTCCTGATAAACCCCATGCCCCGGTTCGCCGGGGCATGTGCGTTCTGGCCGCAGGAAACCGGGATTCCGCGCATTCACCGTTCAACCCACGGGCTGTCCCGGACAGCACATGACCTGACCACGGGGACATAGCAGCATTGCGGCCATCGATGTTTGCCCGGACCGGCCGCATCGGTGAAAATCGGGGTACCCCCCCTCTTTGCGAGCCCCGATGCACCATGACACCGACCTGATCAACATCGTTGCCGTTGGCCTTGGGCTCGCCTTCATTTTCGGCGCGCTGGCCAACAAGCTGCGTTTGTCTCCCCTGGTCGGTTATCTGATTGCAGGCATCTGCGTAGGTCCGTTCACCCCCGGCTTCGTCGCCGACCAGGCACTGGCCAACCAGCTGGCCGAGATCGGCGTGATGCTGCTGATGTTCGGGGTCGGCCTGCATTTCTCGCTCAAAGACCTGATGGAGGTCAAAGCGATCGCCATCCCGGGTGCGATCGGCCAGATCCTGGTCGCTACCCTGCTCGGTTGGGGCCTGGCGGCGTTGATGGGCTGGCCGGTGATCTATGGCGTGGTATTCGGTTTCTCGCTGGCCACCGCCAGTACCGTGGTGCTGCTGCGCGCGATGGAAGAACGGCGCCTGCTGGAAACCACGCGCGGCAAGATCGCCATCGGCTGGCTGATCGTGGAAGACCTGGCCTGCGTCCTGGCGCTGGTGATGATGCCGGTCCTGGCCGGCGTGTTCGGGCCCGATGCGGCCAATGAAACCCATACCGTCGGCAGCGTGCTGGCCAGCATCGGCTGGACCTTCGTGCAGCTGGGCCTGTTCGTGGCGGTGATGCTGGTGGTCGGGCGCCGGGTGATTCCGTGGATCCTGGAGCGCATCGCCGGCACCGGTTCGCGCGAGCTGTTCACCCTGGCCGTGCTGGCCATCGCACTGGGCGTGGCGTTCGGCTCGGCGATGCTGTTCGGCGTGTCGTTCGCACTCGGCGCGTTCTTCGCCGGCATGCTGCTCAACGAATCCGAACTGAGCCACAAAGCCGCCAATGATTCACTGCCGCTGCGCGATGCGTTCGCGGTGCTGTTCTTCGTCTCGGTCGGCATGCTGTTCAACCCGGCCATCCTGATCGAGCACCCGTGGCAGGTCCTGGCCACCGCGGCGATCATCATGTTCGGCAAATCCGCCGCTGCGTTCGTGATCGTGCGCGCGTTCGGCCATCCGACCGGTACCGCACTGACGATTTCCGCCAGCCTGGCGCAGATCGGCGAATTCGCCTTCATCATTGCCGGCCTCGGCGTGACGCTGGGGATCCTGCCGCCGACCGGTCAGGCGCTGGTGCTGGCCGGTGCGCTGATCTCGATCATGCTCAACCCGCTGGTGTTCGGCCTGCTCGACCGCTGGCTGCTGAAGCATCAGGAAACCGCCCCCACCACGGTGGAGACGGAATTGCCGCCGGGCCCGTCGCTGGACCTGCACGACCATGCCATCGTGATCGGCTACGGCCGCGTCGGCAGCGCGCTGGCGCAGGTACTGCGCGACCGGGGCGTGCCGGTCATGATCATCGACGACAACAAGGAACACGTCGCCGAAGCACACGCGGCCGGCCTGCCCGGTATCCGCGGCAGTGCCGCCTCCGACCGCGTGCTGGCCGAAGCGCATCCCGAGCGCGCCAAGATCGCCGTGCTGGCGATCCCGCAGCCGCTGGAAGCCGGTGAAACGTTGGCCAAGCTGCGCGCGCTCAACCCCGGCCTGACCCTGCTGGCAAGGGCGCATAGCGATGCCGAGGTGAAGCACCTGCTCGCCCACGGTGCCGATGGCACGGTGATGGCCGAGCGCGAACTGGCCTACTCGCTGGCGGAGATGGTGATGTCCACCCCGCCGTACCGCACGATGGGGCAGCAGCACAGCATTCCAGTGGTGTGAGGGGCGCTACGCGACCGGCACGCAGATATCCGCACGCAGGATCGCCTCAGGGACCTCTTCCGGATCGTCGAGGTAGTGGTAATACAGCTCGACGTCGCGCAGCGTGTGGCCGCTCTCGGGCAGCCAGTCGCGCAGCAGCGCATCGGTGGCGGCCTCCAGCCCTGCGTAACTGCCCACATGGCGCAGCACGGCATACGTGCCACCGCCCAGCGTCAGCGCACGCAGCGGGGCTGGTAGCGCCTGCGGCGGGCGCCCGAACCCCATTGCACAATCGAACACGCATTCCTGCGCCGGCGCGTCGCGGTGGTCCGTCCGTGCGATGCCGACCAGCTGCTGCAACTGTTCGGCCCATCCCTGCTCCGCCGCCCAGGTGAAGATCTCGCCGAAGGCCTGATCCAGATCATCGAAGGCCCCTTGCGTGCGCAGCGCCACCACATCGAAAGGCTCCAGCGTGGTCACCGTAACTTGCAACGGCACCGTCCCGTCCGCGTGATCGCCCGCCGGCAGCGACAGCCGCTGCTGCCAGTGGCTGCGCAGCCCGGCATCCTCACGCAACGTGCTCGGCGTGGCATCCAGCGTTTGGCGACAGGCACGGGCCAGCGCCTGCGGGCTTTCATAGCCGACGTTCAAGGCGACCTCGGTCACCCGGCTCTCGGCCTGACCGAGCAGCGTCAGCGCCTGCAGCAGGCGCAGGCGCGCCACGGTGCGCCCGGGCGTTTCGCCGGTCAGCGCGCGGTACAGGCGATGGAAGTGGAACGGCGACTGGTGCGCGATCGCGGCCAGTGCCTCCAGATCGGGCAAGGGATCGCCAGCGCGCAAGCACGCCTGCAGATGGGCGATGACACGATCGATACCGTGGCGCTGGCGTACCTGGGCAATGCGGCGCATGGCGGGCTCCCTCTCTAGGTGATGCTCAGCCTGCGCCGTGCCCCGCGCCTGCGCGTGGCCGATCTTGCGCAGTTGGGGGATCGTCAGCCGATCCTAACCCCGCGCGTAGAGCCACGCCATGCGCGGCCCTACCCCCATGGCAGAGAATCCATGGCGCCATGGCAAAACCCCCACGGCGGCCGGCCCGCACCGGCCGCCGTGGGTCCCACCTCTACGCCTTGGCCAACGCCTGCTCCAGGTCCGCCAGCAGGTCGTCGATGTGCTCGATGCCGACCGACAAGCGCACCGTGTCTTCGCTGACGCCCGCCTTCTCCAGCTCGGCCGCATCCAACTGCCGGTGCGTGGTAGAGGCGGGATGCGTGGCCAAGGATTTCGCATCACCCAGGTTCACCAGACGGGTGAACAGCTGCAGTGCATCCAGGAAGCGCGCGCCGGCGGCGCGGCCCCCGGGCAGGCCGAAGGTCAGCACGCCGGAGCCGTGGCCGCGCAGGTACTTCTGCACCAGCGCGTGTTCGGGGTGGTCGGGCAACGCGCCGTAGTTGACCCAGGCCACCTTGGCATGGCCCTGCAGATGCTTGGCCACGGCCAGGGTGTTCGCGTTGATCCGGTCCAGCCGCAGTGCCAGCGTCTCGATGCCCTGCAGGATCAGGAAGGAATTGAACGGTGAAATCGCCGCGCCGGTATTGCGCAGCGGTACCACCCGCGCGCGGCCGATGTAGGCGGCCGGCCCGAGGGCTTCGGTGTAGACCACGCCGTGGTAGCTCACGTCCGGCTCGTTCAAGCGGCGGAAACGCTGCTTGTGCTCCGCCCAGGGGAAGCGTCCGGAATCCACGATCGCCCCGCCCAGGCTGGTGCCATGTCCCCCGAGGTACTTGGTCAGCGAATGCACCACGATGTCCGCGCCGAAATCGAACGAGCGCTGCAGGTACGGTGTCGCCACCGTGTTGTCCACGATCAGCGGTACGCCATGCGCATGCGCGATCTTCGCGACCGCTTCGATGTCGGTGATGTTACCGCGCGGGTTGCCGATGGACTCGACGAACACCGCCTTGGTGCGGTCATCGATCAGCGCGTCGAACGCCTGCGGGTCGCGGTAGTCGGCAAAGCGCGTTTCGATCCCGAACTGCGGCAGCGTGTGCGCGAACAGGTTGTAGGTGCCGCCATACAGCGCACTGGCCGAGACGATGTTGTCGCCGGCCTCGGCGATGGTCTGGATCGCGTAGGTGATCGCGGCCTGGCCCGAGGCCAGGGCGAGCGCGCCGATGCCGCCCTCAAGCGCGGCGATGCGCTGCTCGAGCACATCGGTGGTCGGGTTCATGATGCGGGTGTAGATGTTGCCCGGCACCTTCAGGTCGAACAGGTCCGCGCCATGCTGGGTGTCATCGAAGGCGTAGGCCACGGTCTGGTAGATCGGCACCGCCACCGCGCGGGTGGTGGGATCGGGCCGGTAACCGCCATGCACCGCGATGGTCTCCGCGCGCCACTGTGATTCGGGACTGCCGTGTTCGGACATATCGCATCGTCTCCAGGTGAATGCCGACGATACCGAACAAAAAACCCCCGCCGAAGCGGGGGTTCATGCCAAACATGCATGGTGTGAGGCCCAACGGTTATCAAGCCGCCGGCGCGCGCGGGGCTCAGCCCTTCACGAACACCAGCTTGCCCTCGGCCGCATCGACCCGGATCACATCGCCATTGAGGAACTCGCCGGAGAGGATCTTCTGCGCCAGCGGGTTCTCCAGCTGCGACTGGATGGCACGCTTGAGCGGGCGGGCGCCGTAGACCGGATCGAAGCCGACGTTGCCCAGCAGCTGGAAGGCCTCGTCGCTGACCTCGATGCGCAGGCCACGCTCGGCCAGGCGCTTCTCCAGGCCCTGCATCTGGATGCGGGCGATCTGCTTGATCTGCACCTTGTCCAGCGGATGGAACACGACAATGTCGTCCAGGCGGTTGATGAATTCCGGGCGGAAGTGCGCCTGCACCACCCCCATCACCGCCGCCTTCATCTGCGTGTAGGCCTCCGGGCTGTCATCGCTGCTCATGTCCTGGATCTGGTGCGAGCCCAGGTTGGAGGTCATCACGATGACGGTATTGCGGAAGTCCACCGTGCGGCCCTGGCCATCGGTCAGGCGGCCGTCGTCGAGCACCTGCAACAGGATGTTGAACACATCCGGATGCGCCTTCTCCACTTCGTCCAGCAGAATCAGCGAGTACGGGCGACGGCGCACCGCCTCGGTGAGGTAGCCGCCTTCTTCGTAGCCCACATAGCCCGGGGGCGCACCGATCAGCCGCGCGACGCTGTGCTTCTCCATGAACTCGCTCATGTCGATGCGGATCATCGCGTCGCTGCTGTCGAACAGGAATTCAGCCAGCGCCTTGCACAGTTCGGTCTTGCCCACGCCGGTCGGCCCCAGGAACAGGAACGAGCCGCTCGGGCGATCCGGATCGGACAGGCCCGCACGCGAGCGCCGCACCGCATCGGACACCACCTTGATCGCTTCTTCCTGGCCGACCACGCGGTTGTGCAGCATGTCTTCCATGCGCAGCAGCTTGTCGCGCTCACCTTCCAGCATGCGGTTGACCGGAATGCCGGTCCAGCGCGAAACCACTTCGGCGATCTCTTCGGCGGTGACCCGATCCTGCACCAGCTTGAACTCGCTGGTTTCCACTTCCTGCGCGGCCGCCAGCTGCTTTTCCAGCTGCGGCAGCTGCCCGTATTGGATCTCGCTCATGCGGCCGAAATCCTGGCGGCGCTGGGCCGATTCCAGTTCCAGCTTGGCCTGTTCGATCTGTTCCTTGATCCGGGTCGCGCCCTGCAGCGTGGCCTTCTCCGACTTCCAGATTTCGTTGAGATCGGAGAACTCGCGCTCCAGCGCATCGATGTCATTCTCAAGATCGGCCAGGCGCTGGCGCGAGGCATCGTCCTTTTCCTTCTTGAGCATTTCGCGCTGGATCTTGAGCTGGATCAGGCGCCGCTCCAGGCGGTCCAGCTCCTCCGGCTTGGAGTCGATCTCCATGCGGATGCGCGAGGCGGCCTCGTCCATCAGGTCGATGGCCTTGTCGGGCAGCTGGCGGTCGGCGATGTAACGGTGCGAGAGCGTGGCCGCCGCGACGATGGCCGGGTCGGTGATCTCCACGCCGTGGTGCACGGCGTACTTTTCCTTCAGCCCGCGCAGGATCGCGATGGTGTCTTCCACGCTCGGCTCGCCGACCAGCACCTTCTGGAAGCGGCGTTCCAGCGCAGCATCCTTTTCGATGTACTTGCGGTATTCGTCCAGCGTGGTCGCGCCGACGCAGTGCAGTTCACCGCGGGCGAGCGCCGGCTTGAGCATGTTGCCGGCATCCATCGCGCCATCGGCCTTGCCCGCACCGACCATCGTGTGCAGCTCGTCGATGAACAGGATCACCTGCCCTTCGCTCTTGGCCAGGTCGTTGAGCACGCCCTTGAGGCGCTCTTCGAACTCACCGCGGAACTTGGCGCCGGCGATCAGCGCGCCCATGTCCAGCGAGAGCACGCGCTTGCCACGCAGGCCCTCGGGCACTTCGTCGTTGATGATGCGCTGGGCCAGGCCTTCCACGATGGCGGTCTTGCCCACGCCGGGCTCGCCGATCAGCACCGGGTTGTTCTTGGTGCGGCGCTGCAGGACCTGGATGGTGCGACGGATTTCCTCATCGCGGCCGATCACCGGATCCAGCTTGCCGGTCTCGGCCCGCGCGGTCAGGTCGATGGTGTATTTCTCCAGCGCCTGGCGCTGGTCTTCGGCGTTTTCCGACTGCACGGTCTCGCCGCCGCGCACCTTGTCGATCGCGGTCTCGATCTTCTTCTTGTCGGCACCGGCGGCGCGCAGCGCCATGCCCAGGGTGCCGCCATCGTCCACTGCAGCCAGCACGAACCACTCGCTGGCGATGAAGGCATCGCCGTGCTGCTGGGCCAGCTTGTCGGTGTTGTTGAGCAGCCGGTTCAGATCGTTGCCGATCGACAGGTTGCCTTCCTGCCCGGAGACCTTGGGCAGGGCCTCCAGGGTTTCATTCAAGCGTTCGCGCAAGACCGGCACGTTGACGCCGGCCTGGGCCAGCAGCGGGCGCGTGCTGCCGCCCTGCTGGTCCAGCAGCGCGCTGAACACGTGCACCGGTTCGATGATGTTGTGGTCGCGGCCCACGGCCAACGACTGCGCGTCGGCCAGCGCCTGCTGGAAACGCGAGGTGAGCTTGTCCATCCGCATGTTCTTGTCCTCGATGTAAACGGGGCTGGCCGTGCCAGCACTGTCCCTGAAATGCGGTTACGGGGGCGTGTTTCAAGGGTGGATGAGATGCCGATTCAGGGTTCGTCAGGCCGTCGGCGGCCGGGCCAGCAGCGGCGGTTCGGGCGGCTGCGGGACCAGGCAGCCGAGACCGGCGGGCAGGTCCAGTGCCACGGTGTAGCCCCCGGTGACGCCGTAGCCGATCCGCCACGACGAAGGGAACAGATCCGGCGGCTGGAACGCGATATCCACCGCAATGTCGCTCAAACTATCGGTGACCTGCAGTGGCGTGCTGGCGGGCGCGTACTCTATGTCCTCCGCACCGCGCGTGGTGATCACGTTCCTGCGCTGGATCGCGGCGGCCGGCACCGACGAGCGCGGCGCGCCGCGCATCTGGAAGGCCCCATGGAAGCCCGTGTCGACCAGCATCAGGTTGTTCTCGCGGCCCCGGATCGGAAAGCGGACCTGCTGGAAGGGACCCCACAACGAGGAGGTGAAGACGGTCCGGCGCGTGCACGCGGCCGGGGTCTGTGCTCCCAGCAGCGTCAGCGTTTCACGCGAGAGCGTGATCCGCCCCAGCGCGCGCAGCACGTCCAGGCCGATCAGGTTGAGCTCGCGCGCCGCTTCGCTGTTGAACGACACATCACGCACCCGCTGCCCACCCACCTCGATATCGATCGGTGCCACCAGGCCCGCCTGCTGGATATCGCCCTCGACGATGCGCGACACCACGAAGCCCTCGGTAACGGCCAGGCCGAGCGAGTCGGCCAGCGCGCGGGTGATGTGCGAGCGCGGGGCCCCGGTATCAACGATGAAGGCGGCCTCTTGGGTGACCGGCGCGCCATCGCGCGTGCCGTGCAGCGTGAGGGTCACCGAGGGCAACTCATTGCTGAACTGGATCGGCACCGCCACGTCCTGCGCCCGCTCGGCTGCGGGCAGCGCGCTGCGCGGCCATGTGGTGAAGGACGCGAACGCCGGCCGGGTGACATCGGGCACTTCATCGCCGGCCCTGAGCATCGGCACGATGGTGCGCTGGTAGTCCTCGCGCACGCGCAGCATCAGGCTCGCCCATCCGGCGATATCGCCCTCGATCAGCGCATTGCCCGCGAGGGTGGATTCGCACAGGAACGCCAGACCCTGCAGCGCCGGCGGTGCATCCCGGGTTTCATCCAGGCACTGGCGTGCTGCACGGTTGGAGGCGGCCAGCTCGCCACGGACACGATGGTAGCCCGCTGCACCGAGGTGACGGCGCGGACCGGATGCACCGCTCATCTCACGCAACGAGGTCAGTTCCGCACGCAGCACCGCATCGCTGTAGCCGAACCCATCGTGCAGTGCCACCGGATCGGCCGCCACCGTGGCCGGCAACACCGCCACGCACATGCCCAGGACCCACTTCCGCATCGCGTACTCCCATCAACATGCCCGCTCGACCCTAGCACGGGAACCACGCTGCGCTCACGCCTGCTTTCGGCAGCACCGGCGATGCTGGAGGTCGGTTCCATACGGAGTGGCGGCATGCATTACGAACTGTATTACTGGACCGGCATCCAGGGCCGCGGCGAGTTCGTGCGGCTGGCGCTGGAAGATGCCGGCGCGGGCTACACGGACATGGCGCGCATCCATGGCGATGTGGTCATGCAGCCGTACCTGCAGGGCAAGGTTGAAGGCCTGCAGCCATTCGCGCCTCCGTTTCTGCATACCGGCCGGCAGGTGATCGCCCAGGTCGGCGCGATCCTGGACCACCTGGGCCCGGAACTCGGCCTCGTCCCGGATGCCAGTTCACGGCGGCAGCAGGCACTCCAGCTGCAATTGACCATCGCCGATCTGGTCGCTGAGGTGCACGACACCCATCACCCGATCGCAGCGTCGATGTACTACGAGGATCAGAAGCACGAAGCCAAGGCGCGCGCCGCCTCCATGCGCGGCGAGCGCATGCCCAAGTTCCTGGGCTATTTCGAGAACGTGCTCAAGCACAACGGCGGGCGGCATCCGCTGCGGGAGCATTCCTACGTGGATCTCTCCCTGTTCCAGCTGCTGAGCGGGCTGGAGTACATGTTCCCGCGCCGCATGCAGGCGCTGTGGCCGACGCTGCCGCAACTGCGTGCATTGAAGGACCGGGTGGAAACCCGGCCCAACATCGCCGCCTATCTCGCCTCCGAACGCCGTCTGCCGTTCAACACCAACGGCATCTTCCGGCATTACCCGGCGCTGGATGGCGAGGCATGATCCGTAGCACGACCGGAGCGCTACGCGCGTTCTGAGGGCTGCTTCTGCAGCGACAACAACGCCAGCAACCCGGCCAGCGCCACATAGGCGCCGGTGAACTGCCAGCTGATGATCTTCGGCAGTCCTTCCAGCTGCCACGGCAGATAGATGCCACCGCGCGGGTCCACCGAGTGGATCAGGCCAAACAGCGTCAGCGCCGCCGCCACCAGCAGGAACCCGGAGGCGCGCAGCAGCCTCCCGTCGATCATTGCCACCACCGCCGCGATCCACAGCATCGAGGTGATGATGAAGCCATTGCCCAGGGTGAAGATCACCGCCAGCTCCGGCAGGCCATGCCCATCCAGGGTGGTGGTCATCGCCGCCAGCTGTTCCGGTGCGATCCAGCCCGGGGCCTTGATCGCCAGCAGGTACGCCACCGAGGGCAGGAAGCCCAGCACCATCGCGCCGGCATGCTCGCGCGGCGTGGCCTGGAAGGCCTGGGTGGTGATGTCGATCGCCACGTACACAATGATCGGGGCCAGCACAGCCAGCGGCAGCCACTGCACCAGCCCGGAGATCACGCCCAGCATGCCGCCGATGCCGACGAACAGGCCGGTCAGCAGCGTGTAACCGCTGCGCGCGCCCATGTGCTTGTAGGCCGGCTGGCCGATGTACGGCGTGGTCTGCGCCACACCGCCGCAGAAGCCGGCCACCAGCGTGGCGATGGCTTCCACCAGCAGGATGTCGCGGGTGCGGTAATCGTCACCGGCGGCGCGCGCGCTCTCGGAGACATTGATGCCGCCCACCACCATCAGCAGGCCGAACGGCAGCAGCAGCGGCAGGTAGGTGATCGCGGTCGGCAGGCCGTCGATGAAGCCGAGCGTCGGCCACGGCAGCACCACCTGCGGCGGCACCCACTCAGGCACCTTGAAGCCCGGTGCACCCAGCCCGGCAAGCCCGAGGCCGTAATACAGGATCGTGCCGAACACGAACGCGACCAGCACGCCGGGCGCGCGGATCGGCAACTTGCGCTTGGCGATCAGCACGTACAGCAGCAGGCCCAGCGTGACGAAGCCGACGATCGGCGAGCGCAGCGTTTCCAGCAGCGGCAGGAAGCCCATCAGCACGATCGCGATACCGGCGATGGAGCCGAGCAGCGAGGCACGTGGCAGCGCGCGGGTGACCGCTTCGCCGAAGAACGAAAGGATTACCTTGAGCACGCCCATGATCACCAGCGAGGCCATGCCCAGCTGCCAGGTCGCGATGGCGGCATCGTGCGGCGCCAGGCCCTGCCCTTTGAAAGCCAGGAAGGCCGGGCCGAGCACCAGCAGCGCCATGCCGATGCTGGTCGGCGCATCCAGGCCGAGCGGCATCGCGGTGACATCGTCACGGCCGGTACGCGCAGCCAGGCGCCGGGCCATCCAGGTGTAGAGCACGTTGCCGACCAGCACGCCGAAGGCGGTGCCCGGGAACATGCGGCCGAACACCACATCGGCCGGGAACTGGAAGATGCCGACCAGTGCCATCGCGATGAAGCCGAGGATCGACAGATTGTCGACCACCAGGCCGAAGAAACCATTGAGATCGCCGGCAACGAACCAGCGGGGGCGTCCGGTGGGGACGGGAGCAGTGGCGGACATGCGCAGGGCGGCCGTGGGGAGGGGGGGGTAGCCGATGGTAGGGCCTCCCCGCCCCCAGTAACAGGCGCATGGATGGAACGCCGGGAAACGCCCGCCGACGGGGGACGCGGCACCGCGCGGTAGTGCCGGCCGCTGGCCGGCTCCCGCCATTGCCTGGAGCATCCTGAGGATGCCGGCCAGCGGCCGGCATTACCGGACCGCGTGGGGATCAGGGCTTGTTGAGGAAGTTGTTGGCCAGCAGGTCCCTCACATCCCCGACCCGCCCGCTCAGCAGCGCCTTGGCCGCGTACAGGGCAGTTCCGGCCACCTGCTTGGCCTCCACCTGCGGCGGCATCACCAGTTCGGTCGGGCTGGTGTGCACGTCCAGCAGCGCCGGGCCGGGATGGGCCAGGATGTCCTGCACGGCCTGCTCCAGGTCTTCCGAGCGGGTGACCGTGCGCCCGTAGAAGCCGATCACCTCGGCCAAGCGGCCGAAATCGGGGTTCTTCAGGTCGGTGTAGTTGTCCAGCAGGCCTTCGACCTTCTGCTCCAGCTCCACGAAGTTCAACGAGCTGTTGTTGTAGACCACCACCTTGATCGGCAGGTTTTCCTGCACCGCGGTGAGCAGATCGCCGAGCAGCATCGCCAGGCCACCGTCACCGGACAGCGAGATCACCTGCCGGCCCGGGTAGGCCTTCTGCAGGCCCAGCGCCTGCGGCATCGCGTTGGCCATCGTGCCGTGCAGCAGGCTGGTCAGCGTGCGGCGGCGGCCATTGACGCGGATATGGCGCAGGATCCAGACCATCGGCGAGCCACCGTCGGCGGTGAACAACGCATCGTCCGCAGCGTGGCGGTCGATCAGCGCGGTCAGGTGCTGCGGGTGGATCAGCTCACCCTCGCCCGGCTGCTCTTCCTTGGCGCGCGTGGCGAGCGCCTTCTCGCGGTGCTCCAGGCATTCGTCCAGGAAGCTGCGGTCCTCGCGCTCGGGCAGCAACGGCAGCAGCGCCTCCAGGGTCGGGCCGATATCGCCCACCACGCCGAGGTTCACCGGGTGCCGGCGGCCAAGATGGCTGCCATCGCGATCCACCTGGATGAGGGTCGCCTTGTCCGGGTAGTACTGGCCCCAGGCGAAGTCCGCGCCGAGCAGCAGCAACGTGTCGCAGGCCATCAGCGTGTGGTACCCGGACTCGATGCCGAAGATGCCGGTCATGCCCATGTTGTACGGGTTGTCGTACTCCACGAAATCCTTCGCGCGCGAGGTATGCGCGATCGGCGCCTTGAGCCTGGCCCCGAGGGCGACCAGCGCATCGTGTGCATGCTCGCAACCGGCACCGGCATAGATGCCGATCCGCTTGCCCTCGCCGATCAGCGCGGCGATGCGCTGCAGTTCATCGTCCGAGGGGCGCAGTACCGGCTGGGTGTAGTGCACCGAGAACGGCACATCGTGCTTGACCTCGGCTTCGCTGATGTCGGCGGGCAGGATCACCACCGCCACCCCGCGGCGGCTGATGGCGGCCTGGCAGGCAAGGGTCACCACGCGGCGCGCCTGCTCGGCGCTCTGTACCTGTTCGCAGAACACGCTGCAGCTGCTGTACACCGCCTTGAAATCGACTTCCTGCGGAAACTCCATGCCCAGCTCGGCGGTGACCACCTGGCTGGCGATCAACACCATCGGCGCGCGGTTGCGGTTGGTCTCGAACACGCCGTTGATGAAGTGCAGGCCACCGGGGCCGCACGAGCCGGCGCAGGCGGTGAGCTGCCCGCTGATCAACGACTCGGCACCGGCGGCAAACGCAGCCACTTCCTCATGCCGCATGTGCACCCACTCGATCTCGCTGTGGTGGATGGCATCGGTGACGTAATTGAGGGTATCGCCGACGATGCCGTAACAGTGACGGACACCGGCGGCCTGCAGGGTTTCAACCACGATCTCGGCAACGCGCTTGCTCATGACATGCTTCCACGACGAGGGGGAAGCGTCAGCCTAGTCCCGGGCAAGTGACACTCATGTGGGTTTACCCGTGGCAGCGCGCGATCACGGCTGCGTGTTCACCCAGCCCAGCACCGCGCCGCGTGTGGGATTGTCATAACGCACCTGCACCCACCCATCGCGCTCATCCAGCAGTTCCACGCGGTCATCGCGCACCAGATACCGCTTGGTCGTGGCATCACCGGGCTGGCTGTACAAGGGCAGCCGCGCCACCCTCACATGGCCGGAAACGCGCAGCAGCGGCGAACCGGCGCGCGGTGCCTCCAGGCCATCGCCGATGGCCGTCTCCAGCACGTTGCCGTCAGAATCGAAGGTGGTCCAGACCGCCAGCGGACCGCTGTCGGCGGTCTGCTTCACGAACACGTAAGGCTCGAGTACATCGTCGAGCATCAGCAGGCGCTCGGCGCGGTACAGGTACAGGCGACCGCCGTCGTAGCGGTACTGATCCACGTACCACATCGGCCCGCTGCGGCAGCTGCTGCTCAGGGTGCGGTTGTCTTCCTCCACGGTCAGACCCATCAAGTCACCGCATTGCGCGCGGTCGTTCGGGATGGGCGCCAGCGCCACCAGTTCCTGTCGCGCTGGAACGTAGCGGTAGACCGCGACCGCTTCGTTGACCATGCCGACCGCGGCGCGCGCGACCAGCTCCGGGCGGCCATCGAAATCGACGTCCTCGGCGGACAGCCGTGCGTTGCCGTCCGCGTCGGTCACCCCCGGCAGCACCTGACGCTTGCCCGACGGTGTCAGTACGACGGCAATGCGGCCGTCGTCCTGCAGCGTCGCCTGCACCTGCACGCCGGCAGCCACCTCGAGCTGAAGCCGGGCCGGGTCGGCATCCTGCGCGTGCGCGCACGTCACCGCCAGGCCCATCACCAGCGCGGCCAGCATCGCATCCCTGTGTTTCATCATCGCTCCGTGCAGCGCCACGGCGGCGCCCTGGATCAGAACGATACTTCAACCGCCTGCTGCGCCCACAGCACCGACTGGTGCCCGGTGGCCTGCTTCCACGCCAGGCGGATCGCTTCGATGTCGGCGCGGCGCTGCGGGGTGTTCTCGTGCAGGACCACCAGCACCTTGGTGCGCAGGCGGTTCGGCTCGGGCGCACCGCGGAACAGCCACTGGCCGTAGGCGTCGAACACGGTCAGGCCGTCCGGGAAGCGCGGCGTGACTTGCTTGTCGAGGAAGGCGCGCCACTGCGCGTCACTGATGCCCTCGGTCTGCGGGCGGTCGGCCACGCCGGTTTCTTCGCCCACGCCGAAATAGAGCTCGCTGCGGACCCAGCCGGCGGCGGCATCCGGGCGCGCGGCGTCGCCCTGCAGGGTGGCCGTGGCAGTGGCGGGCGGGGTCGGCTTGGCGGCCGGGGCGGCGCTGGCACAGCCGCTGGTGGCCAGGACCAGGGCAAACAGAATGGCGCGGAACGACATGGACAACTCTCCGGAAACACAGGGACAGGCAGGGGAAGGAGCGTGCCGGACATCCGGGTCCGGCGCAGATCGCCAACGGCTATCTGCTGATAACCACCCCGATGGGACTTGCATCACACAGGGACATCACGCGAAGATAATATATCGCTTCATCCGGATGGATTGGTAGTGCCGGCCATGGGTCGCACCACCCGTCCCCCCTCCCCCCGTTCCTCCCCCTCGTCGTTCTGCTGGAGTCCGCATGTCCCGTCCGTCCGCGTCGCGCCTTGGCCTTGCCATCGCGCTCGTCCTCTCCTCCCCCCTGCTGGCCCAGGACGTACTTGCGCAGGACGCGCCGACCACCGCCAAAACGCTGGACACCGTGATCGTCACCGGCACCCGCGCCGTGGACCGGACCGTGCTGGAATCCACCTCGCCGGTGGACGTGCTCACCGCCGAGGACATCCGCAAGGCCGGTGTGGTCAATGGCGAACTGGGCAGCGCGCTGCAGGCGCTGCTGCCCTCGTTCAACTTCCCGCGCCAGTCCAACTCCGGCGGTGCCGACCACATCCGTGCCGCCCAACTGCGCGGGCTCTCGCCCGATCAGGTGCTGGTGCTGGTCAACGGCAAGCGCCGCCACAGCAGCGCGCTGGTCAACACCGACAGCAAGATCGGCAAGGGCACCACCCCGGTCGACTTCAACGCGATCCCGGTCAGCGCGATCAAGCGCATCGAGGTGCTGCGCGATGGCGCCGGCGCGTTGTATGGCTCCGATGCGGTGGCCGGCGTGATCAACGTGATCCTCGATGACGCCCCGGAAGGTGGCGCGTTCGAAGCCAGCTTCGGCGCCAACCACACCGACCTCAAGCCGATCGACCGCACCCTCACCGATGGCCAGACCAGCTACGCCAGCGCCAAGGTCGGCACTGCGCTGGGCGACAACGGCGGCTTCCTGCGTGTCGGCCTGGAACTGAAGAACCACGAGGGCACCAACCGCGCCGGCTTCGACCAGATCCCGCCGTGGGACCAGACCCCGACCAACCTGGCCCTGCAAGGCAAGCGCAACTACGAGCTTGGCGATGGCAAGACCAAGGATCTGAACGCCTGGTACAACGCGCAGCTGCCGTTCGGTGAGACCTCCACGTTCTACAGCTTCGCCACCTTCAACCAGCGCGACAGCGAAGGCGCGAACTACTTCCGCTACCCGGACAGCGACGCCAACTGGGCGCAGATCTACCCGAACGGCTACCGCCCGATTTCCGAAGGCGAGAACCGCGACGTGCAGGCCGTGGCCGGCGCGAAGGGCCAGTGGGGCGAGTGGAACTACGATGCCAGCCTGGATTACGGCGTCAACACGTTCACCTACCGCCTGCGCAACTCGCTGAACGCCTCGCTGGGCCCGACCAGCCCGACCCGGTTCAAGACCGGTGATTACCGCAACGAGCTGACGGTGGCGAACGTCGACCTCGGCCGCGTGTTCTCGCAGGGCGACAGCATCACCCACAGCCTGGGCCTGGGTCTGGAAGCGCGCCGCGACCATTACCAGACCCGCCCGGGCGACCCGAGCAGCTATGCTGCCGGCCCGTTCACGGATCGCCCGACCGGCTCGCAGGCCGGCGGCGGCCTGACTCCGCAGGATGCCACCTCGCTGTCGCGCGATGTGGCCAGCGCCTACGCCAGCCTGTCCAGCCAGTTCGGCGAGCATTTCTCCAGCGATCTGGCGGCGCGCTACGAGCACAGCGACGACTTCGGCGGTGAGCTCACCGGCAAGCTCGGCCTGCGCTATGAATTCACCCCGGCCTTCGCGCTGCGCGGTGCGATCTCCAACAACTTCCGTGCCCCGTCGCTGGCGCAGATCGGCTACGAATCCACCTCCACCGGTTACAACGCCGCCGGCCAACTGGTGCAGGGCCGCGTGCTGTCGGTCAACAATCCGATCGCGCGCGGCCTCGGCGCCAGCGATCTGAAGCCGGAGAAGTCGCTCAACACCAGCCTGGGCTTCACCAGCCGCATCGGTGAACATTTCGATGTCTCGCTGGACTTCTTCCAGATCGATATCGATGACCGCATCGCACTGTCGGAAAGCATCACCGGTGATGCGCTGACCGACTACGTGCAGCAGCAGTTCGGCGTGGCCGGCCTGCAGAGCGCCAGCTTCTTCGTCAATGCCGCCGACACCCGCACCCGCGGCGCGGAACTGGTGAGCAACTGGCGGCAGTCGCTGGGGGATGGCGAACTGGTACTGACCGGCACCTACGCCTATACCAAGACCACGTTGAAGAACGTGCTCGCCACGCCACCGGGCCTGCTCGCGCTGGATCCGGACTACGTGCTGTTCGGCGTGGAAGAGACCAATACGCTGACCGATGCCACCCCGCGCACCCGCGCCGCGCTGGCCGCCAGCTGGGCCAATGACCAGTGGTCGCTCACCAGCCGCCTGAGCCGCTACGGCAGCGTGACCCGTGTGTTCAACTTCGGTGATGGCTACATCCCGCGCCAGACCTACGGCGCCGAGTGGCAGCTGGATGCCGAAGTGGAGTACAAGATCACCCCGCAGTGGAGCGTGGCGCTGGGTGGGCAGAACCTGACCGACAACTATTCGGATCTGTCCAACGACGACATCTACTACTTCGGCAACCTGCCGTACGACGTGCTATCACCGATCGGCAGCAATGGTGCGTACTACTACGGGCGCGTGCGGTATACGTTCTGACGGGGGGTGCAGCCGACCCATGGTCGGCTCTACCGGCGGTGAACGGGGAAGACGCGTGGCGTGATGCCATGACCTGACGATCACACCCACGCTGGCATGTTGGTCACCATGGCCAACGACTTCCCCCAACGTCCGCCGCCGCCGCTGCTGGACGATGCCTGTGCGCTGTTCCTGGACGTGGATGGCACCCTTATCGAATTCGCGGACGACCCCGAGTCGGTCGCGCTGCTGCCCGATGTGCGTGAAGCGATCGGGCGCATCAGCGACCGGCTGGATGGCGCGGTCGCGCTGATCAGCGGGCGCCCCCTGGCACAGCTGGACAAACTCTTCGCCCCCTTGAGCCTGCCCGCAGCCGGCCTACACGGCCACGAGCTGCGCAACCATGAGCAGCGCGCGCAGAGCAGCGATCCTTCCGCCGATACCAGCGAGTGGCTGCATGCCCTGCACCAGCAGGCGATGCGTTTCGCGCATGGCTATCCCGGCGTACTGGTGGAGGACAAAGGCCGCAGCCTGGCCCTGCACTGGCGCGGGGCACCGCACGCCGCCAACGATGTGCGTGCCTTCGCTGAACGGCATATCCGGGGCCATGGCGGCTACCGGCTGCAGCCCGGTGACCATGTCATCGAGTTCCTCCCCGAAGGCAGCGACAAAGGCCGTGCGATGCGGCAGCTGATGCTGCAGCCGCCGTTCCGCGATCGCATGCCGGTGTTCGTCGGCGATGACCTCACCGATGAATTCGGCTTCGGCGCGGCCAACGACCTGCACGGCTGGAGCGTGCTGGTCGGTGCACGCGAGCCCAGCGATGCGGTGTTCGCGCTGCCGACGATACGCAGCGTGCACGCCTGGCTTCGCGAGAATGCCTACTGATGCCTTGACCCCAAGGCCCCCTGACGCCGCGCGCAGGTCTCCCCCACCGGTGTGCCGCCGCGGCATGACACGAGACTTCCTGCATCATGAGCGAACCCGATCTGAATCTGGGCGTGGTCGGCAATGGCAGCTTCGGCGCGCTGATCGACAAACACGCGCGCGTCGTCTGGAGCTGCCTGCCGACCTTCGACGGCGACCCGACCTTCTGCGCCCTGCTCGGCCCCAATCAACAGGACGGCGGTGACTTCGGCATCGAGCTGGAGGACATGGTCGACAGCGAGCAGAGCTACCTGACCAACACCGCCATCCTGCGCACGGTACTGCGCGACAAGCACGGCGGCGCGCTGGAAATCATCGATTTCGCGCCGCGCTGGCGCCAGAACGACCGCTTCTACCGGCCGGTCAGCCTGATCCGCCAAGTGCGGCCACTGTCCGGCAACCCACGCATCATCGTGCGCGCGCGGCCGCTGGCCGACTGGGGTGCCCGCGTCCCGGATGCGACGTGGGGCAGCAACCACATCCGCTGGGTACTGCCCGACCATGTGCTGCGCCTGACCACCGATGTGCCGCTGCGTTTCGTCCGCGATGGCCTGCCGTTCGTGCTCAACCACCCGGTGCACCTGGTGCTCGGCGTGGACGAATCGCTGAACCGTTCGCTCAGCGGCTACGTGCAGGAATCCTTCCAGCGCACGCGCGACTACTGGCGCGAATGGGTGCGCTATCTGTCGATCCCGCTGGAATGGCAGGACGCGGTGATCCGCAGCGCGATCACGCTGAAGCTGTGCCAGTACGAGGACAGCGGCGCGATCATCGCCGCGATGACCACCTCCATTCCGGAAGCGCCCGGCAGCATCCGCAACTGGGATTACCGCTACTGCTGGCTGCGCGATGCCGCCTTCGTGGTGCGTACGCTCAACCGCCTCGGTGCGACCCGCACGATGGAGCAGTTCCTGGGCTACATCTTCAACCTGGCCACTGCCGATGGCAGCCTGCAACCGCTGTATGGCATCAGCTTCGAGGCCAAGCTGGAGGAAACCGAAGTCGCGTCGCTGTCCGGCTACCGCGGGATGGGCCCGGTGCGGCGCGGCAACCTGGCCTGGGTGCAGCGCCAGCACGATGTGTACGGCAGCGTGGTGCTTGCCTCCACCCAGCTGTTCTTCGATCGCCGCCTGCAGGACCCGGGCGATGCGCACACCTTCGCGCGGCTGGAGCCGCTCGGCGAGCAGGCCTTCACCCTGCACGACGTACCCGATGCCGGGCTGTGGGAATTCCGCGGCCGCACCGAAGTGCACACCTACACCAGTGCGATGTGCTGGGCCGCGTGTGACCGCCTGTGCAAGATCGCCGTGCGATTGAAACTGGATGACCGCGCCACCTATTGGCGCGAGCGCGCCGACATCATCCATGCGCGCATCATGCGCGACTCGTGGAGCGAAGCACTCGGCCACTTCACCGATACCTTCGGCGGCCATCGCCTGGATGCGTCGTTGCTGCTGCTGGCCGATATCGGCTTCATCGAGGCCACCGATGCGCGCTTCGTCGCCACGGTCGAGGCGATCGGCCGCGATCTCAAGCACGGCAACGCGCTGTATCGCTACGTCGCGCCGGATGATTTCGGCGAGCCGGAAACCAGCTTCACCATCTGCACGTTCTGGTACATCGACGCGCTCGCCGCGATCGGTCGCCTGGACGAAGCACGCGAGATGTTTGAAACCCTGCTGGAGCGCCGCAACCATCTGGGCCTGCTCTCGGAGGATCTGGCGTTCGACAACGGCGAAGCGTGGGGCAACTTCCCGCAGACCTATTCGCACGTGGGCCTGATCACCGCCGCCATGCGCCTGTCGCGCAGCTGGCAGGAGGCGTCATGAGCCGCCTGGTCGTCGTGTCCAACCGGGTGGCCGTCCCCGGTGAATCCCGCGCCGGCGGCCTGGCGGTCGGCCTGCTCGCCGCGCTGAAGGAGCGTGGCGGCCTGTGGTTCGGCTGGAGCGGCAAATCCGTGCGCGACAACAGCGGCACCCTGCATGAGCAGGTGGACGGAGACATCCGCTACGTCACCATGGACCTCAACAAGCGCGACGTGGATGGCTACTACAACGGCTTCGCCAACCGGACGCTGTGGCCACTGCTGCACTTCCGGCTGGACCTGGTCGACTACGACCGCGCCACGCGCGAGACCTATCGCCGCGTCAACGCGCTGTTCGCCGAGAAGCTCGCGCCGCTGCTGCGCGAAGACGATATCGTCTGGATCCACGATTATCACCTGATCCCGCTGGCCTCGCTGCTGCGCGAGCGTGGCATCGGCTGCCGGATCGGGTTCTTCCTGCACGTGCCGATGCCCTCGGCCGATCTGCTGCAGGCGATGCCGGACCATCTGCGGCTGTTCTCCAGCCTGTATGCCTACGACCTGGTCGGCTTCCAGACCCAGCGCGATGCGGACCGATTCCAGTCCTATGTGCGTCTGTTCGGTGGTGGCCGCGTGCTGCCCGATGGCGAACTGGAGGCACCCGGCGGCCGGCGTTTCCGCGCTGCCGCCTTCCCGATCGGTATCGATACCGACTTCATTTCCCGCCAGGCCAAGGCGGGGGCGAACAAACCGGCGGTCAAGGACCTGCGCGGGAGCCTGCGCAATCGTCAGCTCGCGATCGGCGTGGATCGGCTGGACTACTCCAAGGGCCTGCCCGAGCGCTTCCAGGGGTTCGAACGGTATCTGGAACGTCATCCGGACCAGCACGGCTCGTTGACCTATCTGCAGATCGCCCCGGTCTCGCGCGGGGATGTCACCGAGTACCGCCAGCTGCGCAGCCAGCTGGAACAGATCGCCGGGCACATCAACGGCGGGCATGCCGCGCCGGACTGGACCCCGCTGCGCTACGTCAACCAGAACTTCACCCATGCCACGCTCACCGGCTTCTACCGGGCAGCGGCGGTGGGCCTGGTGACGCCGCTGCGCGACGGCATGAACCTGGTCGCCAAGGAGTACGTGGCCTCGCAGGACCCGGAGAACCCGGGCGTGCTGGTGCTGTCATTGCTGGCCGGTGCCGCCGATGAGTTGAAGCAGGCGCTGCTGGTCAATCCGCATGACCTGGATGGCGTGGCGGACGCCATCGCCACCGCGGCGACGATGCCGCTGAAGAAGCGCGTGGAGCGCTGGCAGGCGATGATGGATCACCTGCGCACCTACGACATCAATCATTGGCGGCAGACGTATCTGCAGGCGCTGGAAGGGTGATGCCGGCCAGCGGCCGGCACTACCGGTGATGGCGGGAGTGATGCAGCCAGGCTACGGGGAGCGCATGCGGTAGTGCCGGCCGCTGGCCGGCTCCCTGCTACCGTCCAACGGTCAGGGCGCGATCCACGCCAGGGTCGCCATGCGCCCGGTGCGGCGGTCGCGCCGATGCGAATAGAACCGCTGCGGGTCCGCCAGCGTGCAGTACTGCCCGCCGCTGATGTGTGCCGGGTCCAGCCCTGCCGATTGCAGGCGCCGGCGGGCCAGCGCGTACAGGTCCACCTTCCAGTGCCCCGGCCGGGTTGCCACGAAGGCCGCCGCGGCGCCCTCGTCGCGCCCGACGAAGGCCTCGAACACATCCTCGCCGATCTCATACAGCGCGGGCCCGGCCGCCGGGCCCAGCCATGCCTGCAGCTGCGCGGCCGGGGTCTGCATGGCGGCCACGGTGGCCTCCAGCATGCCGTCGGCCAGCCCACGCCAACCGGCATGGGCGGCCCCGATCTCACCGCCATCGCGGGCGGCGAAGACCACCGGCAGGCAGTCAGCGGTGAGGATGGCCAGCACCACGCCCGGAACCGAGGTCACCGCCGCATCGGCGGTGGGTTCGGCCTCGACGCCAACGGCCGTCGGCGGCGCGGTGAAGCGCCGCACGCCGGTGCCATGCACCTGGCGAAGCCAATGCGGCGCCGAGGGCAGGCCCAACCCGGGCACGAGCAGGTCGCGGTTGCGCTGCACCTGCGCCGGGTCATCCCCGTCAGCGGCGTAGCGGTTGCCCATGTTGAACTGGTCGAACGGCGCCACGGAACCGCCCGCGCCATAGCGCAGGGTGGTCAGCGCATGGACCCCGGTCGGGGCGGGCCAGTCGGCGGGCAGCACGGGCACGGGGGCGTCCATCAGCGGCGGTTGCGTTCCTGCTCGGCGAAGCGCTTGCTGTCTTCGCGCAGGGCGTGCAGCAGGGCCTGCATGTCGGCCGGCGGCGGCGCGCTGTTGCTGATCTTCTCGCCGGTGATCGGGTGCACGAACTCCAGCGTTTCAGCGTGCAGCGCCTGGCGCTTGAAGCCGCGCAGTTCGGCGACCAGCTCCTCGCTGGCGCCCTTGGGCAGTTTCAGCGCGCCGCCATACAGCTGATCGCCGATGATCGGATGACGCAGATGCGCCATGTGCACGCGGATCTGGTGGGTACGGCCGGTTTCCAGGCGGCATTCCAGCGCGGTGTGCGCACGGAAACGCTCGCGCAGGCGGTAATGGGTGATCGCTTCCTTGCCGTCTTCGCGCACGGCCATGCGGATGCGGTCGCGCGGGTGGCGGTCGATGCCGGCGGTGGCGGTGCCGCCGGAGACCAGCGCACCCACCACCACGGCCAGGTACTGGCGGTGCACTTCACGCGCGGAGAGCTGCTCGACCAGCGCGGTCTGCGCCTGGATCGTACGGGCGATCACCATCACCCCGCTGGTGTCCTTGTCCAGGCGGTGCACGATGCCCGCACGCGGCAGCACCGCCAGCGAGGGATCGCGGAACAGCAGCGCATTGACCAGGGTGCCGGTCGGGTTGCCCGCGCCGGGGTGGACCACCAGGCCGACCGGCTTGTTGATCACGAAGACATGCTCGTCCTCGTACAGGACCTCCAGCGGGATGTCCTCCGGCTCGGCATGGGTCTGGGTGTCGAGAACGACATGCAGGCTGGCCACCTCGCCCCCGCGCACCGGGTCACGGCCGCGCACGGTGTCACCGTCCAGCAGGACGTCGCCGGACTTGATCCACTCGGTCAGCTTGGACCGGGAGAATTCGGGGAAGAGCTCGGCCAGGACGGCGTCGAAACGCCGGCCGGCAGCGGTATCGGGCACGATGGCCTGGCGGGGGGAATCGGAATCAGCAGGGGTATCGGACATGGGGGTACACCGCAATAGGGACAATTTTGGGGTCCGGGCGACCAGTTTCAGTCGCGGGACAGGCCACTAGGCTATCATCGACCCTTCGTATTCCAGCCGCGTCCCGCCCTGACCCCATGATCCGACGCTCCGTTATGCTGTCCGCGCCCGTCCGCCTCGCCGCCCTGATGCTGGTGCTGCTCTTCGTCGCCACCGGCTGTCACCGCGGTACCAAGGGCAAGAATCCGGATGAAGGCCTGCCGGTCGAAACGCTCTATGAGAAGAGCCACAAGCTCATGGAAGGGGGGAACTGGAGCGGTGCCGAAGCCAGCTTCCGCCGCCTGGTAGCCCAGTACCCGTATGGCCCGTATACCGAACAGGCCATGATCGAAAGCGCCTACGCGCAGTACAAGGCCGGCAAGCACGATGACGCGGTGTCCAGCGTGGACCGCTTCATCCGTACCTACCCGACCCACCGCAACATCGCCTACCTGTACTACCTGCGTGGCCTGGCCAACGGCAACCGCGACACGGTCTTCCTGCGCCGCGTCTGGTCGCTGGACCCGAGCCGCCGTGACCTGTCGAGCCCGCGCCAGGCCTATGCCGATTTCACCATCGTCACCGAGCGCTACCCGAACAGCCGCTACGCCGCCGATGCGCGCCAGCGGATGATCGCCCTGCGCGATGTGTTCGCCCAGTACGAGCTGGACAACGCCCTGTACTACCTGCGCCGCGAGGCCTACGTCTCGGCCGCTGGCCGCGCCAACTTCCTGCTGGAGAACTACCCGCAGAGCGCGTTCCAGTACGACGCCGTGGCCGCCCTGGGCGAGGCCTACACCCACCTGGGCAACAAGACCCTGGCCGACGATGCCCGCCGCGTGCTCGAGCTGAACCAGCCCGACCACCCGTGGCTGCAGGGCAAGTGGCCGAAGTACCCGTGGATGGTGCGCAAGCTGAACCCGTTTGCCGGCGAGAAGTCCGCCAGTACCGGTGAACGCAACGCCACGATGAACCGCAAGTAATGAAAAAGGCCCCGAAAGGGGCCTTTTTTATTACGGTAGCGCCCGACGCCTACCCCTTGTACCCATTGCTGATCGGGTACCGCCGCTCACGCCCGAACGCCCGGCGCGAGACCTTCGGCCCCGGGGCCGCCTGATGGCGCTTCCACTCGCTGGTGCGCACCAGGCGCAGCACACGGTCCACCACCTCGGCGGCGTAGCCGGCGGCCACGATCTCCTCGCGCGACTGCTCCTGGTCCACGTAGCGGTACAGGATGCCGTCCAGCACGTCGTAGGCCGGCAGCGAATCCTGGTCGGTCTGGTTGGCGCGCAGCTCGGCCGAGGGCGGGCGGGAAATCACCGCCGGCGGGATCACCGGGGCGCCGCCCACGGTATTGCGCCACTTGGAGAGCCCGAACACCTCCGTCTTGTACAGGTCCTTGAGCGGGGCGTAGCCGCCACACATGTCGCCGTAGATGGTCGCGTAGCCCACCGCATACTCGCTCTTGTTGCCGGTGGTCAGCAGCAGCCCGCCAAACTTGTTGGAGAGCGCCATCAGGATCACGCCGCGGCTGCGCGACTGCAGGTTCTCTTCCGTCACATCCGCCGCCTGCCCTTCGAACATCGGGCCGAGCGCGGCCATCAGCCCCTCGAACACCGGCTCGATCGAGACCGCTTCCAGCGTCACGCCCAGCGCGCGGCACTGCTCGGCCGCCAGGTCGTTGGACATGTCCGCTGTGTAGCGCGAGGGCAGCCGCACCGCGGTGACATTGGCCGCGCCCAGCGCGTCCACCGCCATCGCCAGCACCAGGGCCGAATCGATGCCGCCGGAGAGGCCCAGCCAGACCTTCTTGAAGCCGTTCTTGCGGCAGTAATCCTGGATCCCGCGGGTCACCGCGCGCCAGGCCAGTGCATCCATGCTCTCGTCGCCGTCGTCGATCCACTCGCGTGGCAGGAAACGGCGGGTGCCGGCGTCGTAATCCACCACCAGCCACTGGTCGGTGAAGGCCGCAGCGGCCGGATGCACGGTGCCATCGCCGTCAGCGACGACTGACGCGCCATCGAACACCAGCGCGTCCTGGCCGCCCACCACGTTGAGGTAGGCGATCGCCGCCCCGCTCTCGCGGGTACGCTCGGCCAGCAGCGCATCGCGCTGGGCATGCTTGCCACGCTCGTAGGGGGAGGCATTGGGCACCACCACCAGCTGCGCGCCGGCACGGACGGTATCGGCCAGCGGTTCGGCGAACCACAGGTCTTCACAGACCAGCACGCCCACCGGCACGCCCTTCAGCTCGAACACGCAGCTGCCGCCGTCCGGATCGACATCGAAGTAACGGCGCTCATCGAACACCGCGTAATTGGGCAGCTCGCGCTTGCGGTAGGTGTGCTCGACCTTGCCATCGCGCAGCACGCTGGCCGCGTTGTAGACCACCGCACCAGCGGCCTGTGGCCAACCGACCACCGCCGCGATGCCGGTGGTCGCCGCCGCGATGCGCTCCAGCGCCTGCTGGCAGTCGTACAGGAAGCCCGGCCGCAACAGCAGGTCCTCCGGCGGATAGCCACTGATCGCCAGCTCGGGGAACACCACCAGCTCGGCACCGTACTCATCGCGCGCCTCGGCGATCATCGCGATGATGGTGTCGGTGTTCTGCGCCACTGCGCCAACCGGGAAATCAAACTGCGCCAGGGCAATGCGGAGCGACGTCATGGGGGTCCAGCCTGTAGTTGCAATACACGCATTGTAGTGCCGGCCGCTGGCCGGCAACCACGCATTCGGCGGCAGCACGATGAGGAGCCGGCCAGCGGCCGGCACTACGTGGCGTGCTTGCCTTCCAGCGGCCGGGACCTACCGCTTCGGGTATCGCCTGAAACGCAGAAAGGCCGCCCGGAGGCGGCCTTTCTGTTTGGAGCAGCCGAGCATGGCTCGGCTCTACCGCACGTCCGTCGCTTGCGCGGCGGGCGGCTTATTTCACCAGCTTGGCGATGGCAGCGCCCAGGTCGCCCGGCGAGCGGACGGTGACAACACCGGCAGCTTCCATGGCGGCGAACTTGCCTTCGGCGGTGCCCTTGCCGCCCGATGCGATCGCACCGGCGTGGCCCATGCGCTTGCCGGCCGGAGCCGAGGCGCCCGCGATGAAACCGACGACCGGCTTCTTCACGTGGTTCTTGATGTACTCGGCACCGGCTTCTTCAGCGTCGCCGCCGATTTCGCCGACCATGATGATGCCCAGGGTCTGCGGATCTTCGTTGAACAGCTTCAGGCAGTCGACGAAGTTCAGGCCGTTGATCGGGTCACCACCGATGCCGATGCAGGTGGACTGGCCCAGGCCGACTTCGGTGGTCTGCTTGACCGCTTCATAGGTCAGGGTGCCCGAGCGCGACACGATGCCGATCTTGCCCGGCATGTGGATGTGGCCCGGCATGATGCCGATCTTGCACTCGCCCGGGGTGATCACGCCGGGGCAGTTCGGACCGACCAGCACGGTGTCCGGATGCGAGCGGGTCAGCACGTTCTTGACGCGCAGCATGTCCAGCACCGGGATGCCCTCGGTGATGCACACGATGACCTGGATGCCGGCAGCAGCCGCTTCCAGGATCGCGTCAGCCGCGTACGGCGGCGGCACGTAGATGACCGAGGCGTTGGCGCCGGTGCTCTGCACGGCGTCGGCAACGGTGTTGAAGACCGGCAGATCGATGTGGGTGGTGCCGCCCTTGCCGGGGGTCACGCCGCCAACAACCTGGGTGCCGTACTCGATCATCTGAGTGGCGTGGAAGGTGCCCTGCTGGCCGGTGAAGCCCTGCACGATCACCTTGGTGTTCTTGTTAATCAAAACGGACATTTCGTTGAGTCCTTCGTAATTTTGTTGAACCGGCTCCGGACGCATCGGCATCGACCTTCGGTCAATGCCCGCTGCATGCCACCAGAACCCCCGTCACGTCGCTTCGCGACGCGCCAGCCCCCTTGACTCAAGGGGGCACATCAGGATTCTGCCGACGGTCCGATGCCGTGGAATATCAGGCGGCGGCTTTGACAGCAGCGACGACCTTCTTGGCACCGTCGTTGATGTTGTCGGCCGGGATGATGGCCATGCCGCTGTCACGCAGCAGCTGCTTGCCTTCTTCCACGTTGGTGCCTTCCAGGCGCACCACGACCGGAACCTTGACGCCCACTTCCTTGACCGCGGCGATGATGCCTTCGGCAATCATGTCGCAGCGGACGATGCCGCCGAAGATGTTGACGAAGATGCCTTCAACCTTGTCCGAGGACAGGATCAGCTTGAACGCTTCGATGACGCGCTGCTTGTTCGCACCGCCGCCCACGTCCAGGAAGTTCGCCGGCTCGCCGCCGTTGAGCTTGATGACGTCCATGGTGGCCATGGCCAGACCGGCGCCGTTGACCATGCAGCCGATGTTGCCGTCCATGGTGACGTAGTTGATGTCCAGCTCCGAAGCGGTCACTTCGGTTTCGTCTTCCTGGGTCTTGTCGCGCATGGCAACCAGAGCCTTCTGACGGAACGCGGCGTTGTCGTCGCTGTCGAACTTGCCGTCCAGCGCGTACAGGTTGCCGTCGTCCAGGATGGCCAGCGGGTTGATTTCAACCAGGGCCAGGTCCTTTTCGTTGAACAGGCGGTACAGGTTCACCATGATGTTGGCGAACTGGCCGGCCTGCTTGGCGGTCAGGCCCAGCTTGAAGCCGAAATCACGGCCGTGGTAACCCTGCACGCCTTCAACGAAATCGACGTTGAGCGAGTGGATCAGCTCGGGGGTTTCAGCGGCGACCTGCTCGATCTCCACGCCGCCTTCCGAAGAAGCGATGTAGGTGATGGTCTTGGTGCCACGGTCAACCAGCACCGACAGGTACAGTTCCTTGACGATCTCACCGGCGGTGGTCACCAGCACCAGGTTGACCGGCAGTTCAACGCCTGCGGTCTGGTAGGTGGCCATCTTGGTGCCGAGCATCTTGGCCGCAGCGGCCTTCACGTCGTCGGTGGTCTTGCAGAACTTGACGCCGCCAGCCTTGCCGCGGCCGCCAGCGTGGATCTGCGCCTTGACCATCCAGGGGCCCTGGCCCAGGGCGTTGGCAGCTTCAACCGCTTCGTCCGGGGTAGCCGCGACCTTGCCGGCCGGAACGGGAATGCCGTACTCGGCAAGCAGCTGTTTTGACTGGTATTCGTGGAAATTCATGCGTCACCGTGGGAATAGGAACGACCGCACGCATCTCCAAGGCTCCCTCACGGGGGCGCCGGTAAGGACCGCGGCGGGCCCACTATTGTGGACGACCCAGCGCGCGGGCGCAAAGAAGTCAGTCCCAAGACACGCACGGGGAGCCGTTTCCGGCGCAATTTCAGACAGTTGCGGCAGCTGCCGGGAACCGCCACCCGGCCCCCCTGTGGCATGGCCGCGCAGCTGGCCGGCGCCTGCATACCGCCCGGCCTTCACACGCCCGGCCCCGGCCGCCTGCCCCCAAACCCGGCCGGACCCCCTACACTGCCCCCATGCCAGAAGGGGAGTTCCGGCGTGTCACCCAGTGCTTCATTGATCGACCGCATCGAATCGATACCGCGGCGCGAGCTGTATTTCTTCGCGCTGTACCGCCTGCTGATGGCCACCGTCATCGGCGCGCTGCTGTTCAGCCCGCTGAGCGGCCTGGTCGGCACCGCTGACCACCCCAGGCTGGCGACCATCGTGGCCAGCGGCTACCTGGTGGTGGCCGTGCTGGTGCTGCTGTTCGGGCGCAACGAGCGCTGGCTGCGCACCATCGTGGTGTGGAGCGTGGCCGCCGACATCATCGCCGCCACCCTGCTCGCCCATGCCCTGCCCGGGGCCAGCGCAGGCATCTCGATGTCGCTGCTGTTCAACATCGCCGCCGCTGCGACCCTGCTGCCGCTTAGCATGGGGCTGGGCCTGGCCGCTGCCGCCAGCGCCGCCACCGCCGGCGAGTACATCTGGAAGCAGCTCGAAGGCGGCGACCCGACCCGTACCCTGGCCGAGCTGGCCATGTTCGTCACCAGCTATCTGGCCATTGCCTTCATCAGCTACCAGGTCGGCAACCGTGCCCGCATGAACCAGCAGCTGGCCAACCAGCGCGGCGATGAAGTGGCCAACCTGTTCCAGATCAACGAGCTGATCATCCGCCGCATGCGCACCGGCGTGATCGTGGTGGACGGCGCCAACCGCATCACCCTGGCCAACGAAGCTGCCTCCACCCTGCTCGGCGATGCCGATGGCAACAGTGGCAGCGGCCGGCTGGAACTGGGCAGTGCCTCACCCGAGCTGAGCCGCCGGCTGCTGCGCTGGCGCAACGGCTGGACCAACGAAGAAATGCCGCTGCAGCTCTCGCCGGACCAGCCTGAGGTGCAGCCACGCTTTGCCCGCCTGCTGGCCGGCAGCGACCTCACCCTCGTGTTCCTGGATGACTCCACCGTGGTCTCGCGGCGTGCCGAGTCCTTGACGCTCTCGGCGATGGGGCGCTTCTCGGCCAGCCTCGCCCATGAGATCCGCAACCCGCTGGCGGCGATCAACTACGCCGCCCAGCTTCTGGAAGAATCCACCGATATCGGCGACACCGACCGCCGCCTGCTGCAGATCATCAACCAGCAATGCCAGCGCACCAACGGCATCGTCGAAAGCGTGCTCGGGCTGGCGCGGCGCGAGCGTGCCAATCCGGAGAACGTGGATCTGGCCTCGTTCGTGCGCCGCTTCGTGCTGGAGTACAAACAGGGCCTGTCGCTGGAAACCGACAGCGTGGAGCCGATCATCAGCGAGACCTCGGTGCACGCCCTGGTCGATCCGCGCCACCTGCACCAGATCCTTACCGTGCTGGTGCACAACGCGCTCAAGTACGGCCGCGTGGCCGAAGAGCCGGCGCGCGTGCGGCTGCGCGTGGCGCGTCAGGACCGCACCGCCATCATCGATGTGATGGACCGCGGCCCGGGCATTCCCGAGACGGTTGCCAGCCAGCTGTTCCGCCCGTTCTTCACCACCTCCGAGCACGGCACCGGGCTGGGCCTGTATATCGCCCGCGAACTGTGCCGTGCCAACCAGGCACGGCTGGAATACGTCTCGGTGCCCGCCGGCGGTGCCTGTTTCCGGCTCGTACTGGCCGGCCCCCACACGATGATGGCCGGATGAGCCGCGCGCACACCCGGACGCCACCGTCAAACATTTGTCGCCAACGACCGCCCTCGGCTATCTTCCTTCCTTATGAATGACACCCGCAGCGCCCTCGTCGTCGACGACGAACGTGACATCCGCGAACTGCTGGTACTGACCCTGGGCCGCATGGGCCTGCGCATCAGCACCGCAGCCAACCTCGCCGAAGCCCGTGAGCTGCTGGCCAGCAATCCGTACGACCTGTGCATCACCGACATGCGCCTGCCCGATGGCAACGGCATCGAGCTGGTCACCGAGATCGCACAGCATTACCCGCGCACGCCGGTGGCGATGATCACCGCGTTTGGCAGCATGGATCTGGCGGTGGAAGCCCTGAAGGCCGGCGCCTTCGATTTCGTCAGCAAGCCGGTGGACATCTCCGTGCTGCGCGGCCTGGTCAAGCACGCACTGGAACTCAACAACACCGAACGTGCCGCCCCCGCGCCGCTCGCCCCCGAGCAGGCCGCACGCCTGCTCGGCGATTCGCCCTCGATGGATGTGCTGCGTGCCACCATCGGCAAGGTCGCGCGGAGCCAGGCACCGGTCTACATCCTCGGCGAATCCGGCGTCGGCAAGGAACTGGTCGCACGCACCATCCACGCGCAGAGCGCGCGCGCGCCCGGCGCCTTCGTGCCGGTCAACTGCGGCGCGATCCCGTCCGAACTGATGGAAAGCGAATTCTTCGGGCACAAGAAGGGCAGCTTCAGCGGCGCGCATGCGGACAAGCCCGGCCTGTTCCAGGCCGCGCATGGCGGCACCCTGTTCCTGGATGAAGTGGCCGAGCTGCCCCTGCAGATGCAGGTCAAGCTGCTGCGCGCGATCCAGGAGAAATCGATCCGCCCGGTCGGTGCCGCCACCGAAGTGCCGGTGGACGTGCGCATCCTTTCGGCCACGCACAAGGACCTGGGCGAACTGGTCGAAGACGGCCGCTTCCGCCACGATCTGTACTACCGCATCAACGTGATCGAACTGCGCGTGCCGCCCCTGCGCGAACGCCGCAGCGACCTGCCCGCGCTGGCCGCCTCGATCCTGGCCCGGCTGGCCCGCACCCACGGCCGCCCGACCCCGCTGCTGGCGCCCTCGGCGCTGGAAGCCCTGGCCCAGTACCACTTCCCCGGCAACGTGCGCGAACTGGAGAACATCCTCGAGCGCGCCCTCGCCCTGGCCGAAGAAGACCGGATCGGTGCCAGCGACCTGCGCCTGCCCCAGCACGCCCCACGCTTCGGCGCCGGCAATGCGCCGCCCACCCAGGAAGAAGCCGTGGTCGATCTGCCGGCCGGCAATGGCGCCCTGCCCTCCTACATCGAACAGATGGAGCGCACCGCCATCCAGAAGGCGTTGGAAGAAAACCGCTGGAACAAGACGCGTACCGCCGCACAGCTGGGCATCACCTTCCGGGCGTTGCGCTACAAGCTGAAAAAGCTCGGCATGGAGTAGAGAGACAAAAAGGCCCGCTTGCGCGGGCCTTTTCTCATCTGCGGACGCCGCTCAATCCTTGGTCACACGATTGATCTCCGCCAGACCGGTCACCCCGGCCGCGGCCTTGATCAGCGCCGATTGGCGCAGGTCATTCACCCCCGCCAGCTGCGCGGCCTCGGCGATCTGCAGCGCATTGCCACCGGCCAGCACGATGGTCGAGATCTCATCGGTCATCGGCATCACCTGGTACAGACCGGTACGGCCCTTGTAACCCTCGGTGCACTCATCGCAGCCGACCGGCTCGAACAGCTTGATCCCGGCATCCAGCTGCGCCTGGGTGAAACCCTCGGCCAGCAGCGCATTGGCCGGCAGTTCCACCGGACGCTTGCAGTTGTTGCACAGCCGGCGAGCGAGGCGCTGGGCGATCACCAACGTCACCGAGCTGGTGATGTTGTACGGCGCGATGCCCATGTTCATCAGGCGCGCGATGGTCTGCGGCGCATCGTTGGTATGCAGCGTGGAGAGCACCATGTGGCCCGTCTGCGCCGCCTTGATCGCGATCTCCGCCGTTTCCAGGTCGCGGATTTCGCCGACCATGATGATGTCCGGATCCTGGCGCAGGAACGAGCGCAGCGCCGCGGCGAAGGTCATGCCGCGCTTGACGTTCTGCTGCACCTGGTTGACGCCGGGCAAGCGGATTTCCACCGGGTCTTCGGCGGTGGAGATGTTGCGCGTTTCATCGTTGAGGATGCCCAGCGCGGTATACAGCGAGACCGTCTTACCCGAACCGGTTGGACCGGTAACCAGCACCATGCCGTACGGCTTGTGGATCGCATCCAGGAACAGCTTCTGCTGGGCCGGCTCGTAACCGAGCTTGTCGATGCCCAGCTTGGCGGCGCTGCCATCCAGGATACGCAGCACCACCTTCTCGCCGAACAGGGTCGGCAGCGTGCTGACGCGGAAATCGATCTGGCGGGTCTTGGAGAGGTTGAGCTTGATGCGGCCATCCTGCGGCACGCGCTTCTCGGCGATATCCAGCTGCGCCATCACCTTCAGGCGTGCGGCGATGCGCTGGTTGAGCTTGACCGGCGCCTTGGCCACGTTCTTGAGCAGACCATCAATGCGCAGGCGTACGCGGTAGTCGTCTTCGTAGGGTTCGAAATGGATGTCCGAGGCGCCTTTGCGGATGGCGTCGACGAGGACTTTGTTGACGAACTTTACGACCGGGGTGTCATCGCCTTTGGCGTCGATGCCAGAGTCGCTGATGCCGCCTTCTTCGTCGCCCGCGGAGACGTCCAGATCCCCCATCTCGTCGTCGCCGCCGAGCGCCGAGCCCAGCGTGTCCTGTTTGGACTGCCACTGTTCCAACGTGCGACGAATCTGATCTTCATCGACCAGAATCGGCTCTACCACCAGGTTGGTGTGGAACTTGATTTCGTCGAGCGAGTGGGTGGGGTTGCTGGTGCCGATGAAGAGCTTTCCGCCACGTTTGAACAGCGGCAGCACGTGGTGCTTACGCAGCAATTCTTCGCTGACCAAGCCCATGGCGTTCTGGCTGTTGTCGAACACAGACACATCGAGCAATGGCATGCCGAACTCAAGCGCGTTGGCGGCAGCCAGTTGGGCACTGGTGACAACCTTCTTTTCAGCAAACCACTGCGGCAGTGGTTGCTTGGCAGCCCCTGCCTTGGCCATGGCGTCGCGTGCCACAGCCTCCTCCAAAACGCCATCCTGAACAAGACGGCGAGCGATGCCTGTAATCCCGACGAGATTGGCATTTACCACGGCATTCATTGGCTACTGGCTCCCCATGTCAGGACTAGAGATTACTGCAAACCGACACTGGACTGGGCCATAGGCTCCCCAGAGCTGCGAGGTTGCTCCTCCGCCCCCCGGGCGCGGGTTACCATTGCCCCGGGGAAACTGGGGACTTACCGTGAAACGTATCAGCATCATCCTGCCGGCCAAGAACGAAGCGGAGGGTCTGCTCCGCACCTTGCCAGCATTACGCAGCCTGTATCCTGAGGCCGAGATCATCGTCGTGGACGACGGCTCGACGGATGCGACGGCCCAGATCGGCCGCGAGCATGGCGCCACCGTCCTTTCGAGTCCCTATTCAATGGGGAACGGTGCCTCTATTAAGCGGGGCGCCCGCGCCGCCAACGGCGAGATCTTGGTGTTCATGGACGCCGACGGCCAGCATGACCCGAGTCATATCGAGTCCCTGCTAGTTAAGCTGGCTGAGGGTTACGACATGGTCGTGGGTGCACGCGACAGCAGCGGCCAGGCCAACGTCCACCGCGGCTTGGCCAACAGCTTCTACAACTGGATGGCCAGCCAAATGACCGGGTTCAGGATCTTGGACCTCACTTCTGGCTTCCGAGCAGCACGCGCGCGAAGGTTCCGCGAGTTCCTGCACTTGCTGCCTAATGGTTTCAGCTACCCCACCACGAGCACCATGGCCTTCTTCCGCAGCGCCTATCCAGTGGCTTACGTACCGATTCCAGTGGGCAAGCGGGTAGGCAACGGCAGCCACATCCGGCCCATAAAGGATGGCATCCGCTTCCTGCTGATCATCTTCAAGATTGCGACGCTGTACTCCCCATTGAAGTTGTTCGCGCCGATTGCGGCAGGCTTCTTTCTGCTCGGACTGGGGTACTACGGTTACACCTTCGCCACCATGCATCGCTTCACCAACATGAGCACCCTGCTATTCAGCGCGTCGGTGATCATCTTCCTGATTGGACTGATCTCCGAACAGATCACCGGACTCACCTATCTAGCGGCTCGGGACGGGCGGGAACGGGAATGAAGGCAGAGCGGCTGCAGCTGAGGCGCCTGTTGCTGGTAACTCGCAACTTGCCACCACTGCAGGGCGGCATGGAGCGACTCAATTGGCACCTGCTTCAGCAACTACAGCGCACTTTTGAGGTGCAGGCGATTGGTCCCCACGGTGCGGCTGCCCTATCGCCCGCAGGCACAAAGCTGCGTGAGGTGCCGCTGAGGCCTTTGTGGAGGTTCATAGCAAGCGCCGCTTGGTGCACGCTTATACAAAGCACCGACCATCGTCCGGCGACGTACTTGGCCGGCAGCGGGCTAACCGCTCCCCATGCATGGATGGCAAGCCGTCTTTTCGGGGGCCGCTGCGCAGCTTATCTGCATGGCTTGGACATCAGCGTGGACCACACCGCCTATCGAAAGCTATGGCTGCCAGTGCTGCGCCGACTGGACTTGGTGATCGTCAACAGTAGAGCGACCGCCGCGCTTGCCGTTGAGGCAGGGATAGACCCAGCACGCCTTCATATTGTTCATCCTGGCACAGAAATCCCCCGCACTTCCGGCACCGATCGACGTTCGGCTGAGGGAATCGCCTTTCGCCGACGCCATGCGTTGGGACAAGGACCTTTAATGCTATCGGTTGGCCGTCTGACGCGCCGAAAGGGATTGTTGGAATTCATTCGCGACGAACTGCCCACGGTATTGGAGGCGTATCCCGAAGCAGTTTTGGTCGTGGCTGGTGGCGTAGCCAGTCACGCGCTTGGTTCGGAAGCACTAACGCCGGCTCAGTTACTTGCCAACACGCCTCCGGCAGTCCGCGAACGGGTTCGATTTATTGGTGAAGTGAGTGACGAAGAACTTAGCATCAGCATGTTTGCGTCTTTAGTACACGTTTTCCCGGTGCGATCCCAACGCAGTGACCCAGAAGGGTTTGGAATGGTTGCGATTGAAGCCGCCGCACATAGTTTGACCACAGTCGCATACGCTTCCGGCGGCGTGGCCGACGCCGTCGCGGACGGGGTATCCGGGATTTTGGTTGAACCTGGGGACAGTGCCGGTTTCGCCAATGCAGTAATCCAGGCTATCCGCAATCCACTTCCTGCAGCTCCGATGCGCGTGTTCGCACTGCAATTCAGCTGGGACGCCTTTGGCGCTCGGGTGCGAGATTTGCTGGGACGGCTCACATGACCATGAATGGCTGGTCACTACCCCCATCACACCTCCACGTACGACACCCCGAACGTGCTCCGCCGCCTACGGCAGAACCTGCAGTGTGGTTTCCCGCCGTAAGAACGGGCACAGGCACCGATCACTTCACTCGAATTCTCTGCGAAGGCCTTAGATTGAAAGGCCTCCGAGCGGAAATCGCGTGGATAGATCGGAGAGCGGAGTACTTTCCATGGACCGTTCCAATACAGCGTGCGCCCAGCTGGGCAAACATAGTCCACATCAACACCTGGCTACACTCTCGTTTCTACAAAGGCAGCATTCCGATTGTGGCGACGAGTCACCATTGCGTTCACACCGGCATTTCTGGAAAGCGTAGAGGCATCGCTCGCACAGCCTACCATCGGCTATGGATTGAGCGCGTCGAGCGCGCCGCGCTGCAACGTGCAACCAACGTGATCGCTGTTAGCCAGTTCACTGCCAACCAAACGAAAGCTCACTTCGGCTCCGTCGAACTGTCGGTAATTCACAATGGCGTGGACACAAGCATCTTCCGCCCCGCCATTGATAAAGCTGACCAAGCATCACCGTTCAAGATCCTGTATATCGGCAGCTTTTCAACCCGAAAGGGCTCGGACTTGCTCGCCCCTATAATGCAGCAGCTCGGCCCAGATTTTCAGCTCCGGCATACTGGGAACAGAGATCAAGCAGCAAAATGGGGATTGACGGACGATTCAATCGCTCTTGGTCGATTGAACCAGGCAGAACTGGTTCGAGAGCTTCAGCAGGCCGACGTCTTGCTTTTTCCAAGCAGACTAGAGGGTTTCGGCCTTGCAGTTGCCGAGTCCATGGCATGTGGAACGCCTGCAGTCGCCTCCTATGCTTCTTCTCTACCCGAAATCATCACGGACGAATCCGACGGACTGCTTTGCCGCACTGGAGACCCCGCTCAATTTGCCGCGTCCATTCGCCGCTTGGCAGATAATCGCGCCTTTCTCGATGAACTCTCCACTCGCGCAGCGAAGAAAATCGGACATCACTTTTCTCTTGAGCGATTTATCGATGCGCATATCAACCTCTACTCGGAGACGCTGAGGTGACCATAAAGTTCGCGCAGTGGTCAAAGGGCAATCGCATCAAGGTAAATGCGTGTCCACTTTGCGGCGGCATTCCAATTGGGCCGCCGGAGGTCTACGCGCGCGCGGACGACGAAACACAGTTCGCGGACATCTGGCACTACGATCGTTGTGCTCGCTGCCGCTCCCTGTACTTGCGTGACCGCCCTGACGTCAATTCGCTGCCCTTCGCGTACGCCGAGTACTTTACTCACGCCAATCCTCTCCCAGGCGAACACGTTTCCAGGAGCTGGAAGCGACGCTGGATTGACGGCTATATTAAGATCCGCTTTGGTGTGGACCGCTCCAAAGGCTCGGCATTTGGGGCACTCGTATTTTCCCTGCTGCTCCCCGTTCGCTGGATGCTGGATGTTCAAGGGCGTAACATTCCTAAGGATTACTGCCACAGCGGCAAGAGTCTGCTGGATGTCGGCTGTGGCAATGGGGATTTCATGCGCCGGGCAATTGAAATGGGACTACAGTGCTCCGGTTGCGAGCCAGACCAAGCTGCCGCATCGCTTTGCAGAAATTTCGGTCTGGACGTGCTTCATGGTGATGCATTCGATCCGGCAATGGACCAGCGCCGATTCAGTGTGATTACGCTAAATCACGTCATTGAACATGTGGAGAATCCCGTGCGCCTCGTCTCGCGCCTACACTCCCTGCTGGAGCCGGAAGGGATTCTCTGGATGGGATTACCCAATCCCTCCGCAATCGGCGTTTCATTGTTCGGCAAAGCGTGGAAGGGATTTCACCCACCATTCCATTTAGCGATCCCTGATCAAACACTGCTGAAACGATGGCTTTCCGACGCTGGTTTTACCGACGTCCGATGCCTACGTCGAGGATTACAGAGTCCCGGCCTTTGGCTAGAATCGTCGCGCATATTCGAACGCGAGACTGGCCAGCCGGCTGGCTGGCGCAAGACATTCAAGCTAGCGGCAGATATCATCGCATGTCTCTCGCCGAGGTACAGCGAGGAAACCATCATCGTTGCTCGCCGCAAGTCGAAATGATGAAAACGACAGCTATCGTTTTACATTTCAGAACGATCGACCGGACCCACGCGTGCTTGATCTCGCTGCAGGCCGCGGGCGTGAAAAGTATTATAGTGATCGACAACTCGGAAGATGGCGGCGTGTCATTGGCGCAACTCCGATTGCGCTTGGCCCGCTCCATCGACGACATCTCTATCTTTATTCAGCCAAAAAACAATTTGGGCTTTGGCGCCGCAATCAATCTCGCGCTAGCCGAACGGGGACCTGACGATGAGAGTGCCGTACTCCTGATCAACTCCGACGCCCGAATAAGTCGCTCAGCCCTTTGCGCCATGGTTGAAACACTGAAACGTGGTGTAGCGATGACGGCACCGATGATCAGAGAGGCAGGTCAGATCCTGCCTCCTGTAAGGCACTACCATCCGCGCCTAGGCCTTATCCTCCAACGCTCGACTCGCGGGTCGAAACCCTATTTGACGGGCGCCTGCTTGCTACTTACCCCAGCAGTCATCCGGTCTGATTTATTCGATACAGGGTTTTTCTTCTATGGGGAAGACGTTGAGCTGTCCGCGAGATTGCGTGATGAGGGCCATGAACTAAGGCCAACGGACAGTGCGTGCATCGAGCATGACGGTTCCGCCAGCGCCCGAAAGGGCTCGTTATTCTATGAGTACCACTTGAACCGTGCCCATTGGCTACTTGCGAGAAAGCTCTTTCCGCACTCAAGCTTTGATCGCGCCATCGCCATCCTTGGGCGCTGCGTGACCTTGCCTTGCCGCGCTGTCACACGCTCAATTCGAGGGCGTTCGGCAGTACCAATTTACGCAGCGGTCCTTGCGACATGGGACACGGCCACCGGACAGATCCGACGTATGACTCCTGTGATGACTACTGAGCGGAACTGACGATCACTCGTTTCGAGTAACCGACCATCACCCAACCTACCGCCGCCATCCCATACTCGACAATAGCAACGGAGATCAAGACGGGCGCCTCGACTCGCAACTTTGCGAACATCACAGCAAAGACGACCAACGCGGCAGCACCAAGCATCTCGACCGCAGCTCGTCGCCAAGGCAAGTTCATCGTCATGAGGAGATTGACTGCAGAAAGCCTCAGACACATGCCTGGAACGATGAAAGCAAACCAGGATACGTAATCACTTAAACCAACATACGAAGGGCCGATCAAAAGCGCGAGCACGGGCGCGAGCAAGTACAGCGCACCGCCCGCGACCGCACCATAGCCTACCGTTGCCCAAAAAAGTGGCAGGTCGGAAGTAGGTCCATCTGCGACAGAGGAACGCCGGTAGAGCTTGGGAATCATCGCCAGCATCAACGCTATTACAGGAATCACCATTGCCGCAGCGATACGTGCGGATGCCGCATAGCTGCCAGCCGCCAAAGGGTTAAGCAGCTTGCTAGCCGTGATTTTGTCCAACTCGCTGGGCGCGGCTGCCGTGGTGGCCAAAACAGCATAACCTCCATTTTCGCGCCATTGACTCCGCGGAAGAAGGTTAAGCTCTCGAAGCCGCGGCGACGGGGTTGGCAAAAGCCATGCGGCAGCTATCAAGGCAAAGATGCTGCAAGCAAAGTGTCCCGCTATGTAGTCCTCCAATGTCGCTCCGCTGATGAATAAGTAGAGCACGGTGATCCAGAGTGCGCGGAGGATCAAAGTCAACAAGAGGATCGACTGCGCTTTTGCTGGACTACCTGCGGCATGGTGCGGGACGGCAAGGATGACGATCACGGGCTGGAGGAGCAGCTCAGACACAGCGAGCAATGCAATGCTTACCCCTCCAATCGGAAAGAATTTCATCGCTATGATGACGAAAACGACGGCTAATGCAGCGCCGCAGGCCATTGTCGTGCCAAGCGCCGTAGCCAAACCAGTGCGCAAATTTTGCTCCTGGCGTGATGCGTCTCGGAGCAATGTCAGATGAGTGCCGAAAGTTGCAAAACCAGCCAGAAAGACGCAGGCGGCGGCGACGCCAGCAAACATGCCGAACCGATCTGCGCCAAGCAATCGTGCTAGCAGGATCAGCGACACTGCCTGAGCCGGCAGTCGGACAGCAAGGACCAGCGCGGTCACCAGCGTCGACTTGAGCAAGGTCTGAGACATTACGTTTACCAGATTCCCCGGCCGGAGCGAAGCGCCCTCGTTTATTGAAGCAGATAGCGACCGTCAGCGGTGAGGTTCACTTGAATACAGGCACCGGCCCACTGGAGGATGTTCAACGGCACGATGAGGGAAGATATTTGCCCTCCAGACCGCCGCAGCTCCAATTAATACTGCCATTGGAGTCAGTCGCAGCCAATACAAGTTCCTGTCCGGCTATTTTGGCACTGGCAGAGCTTGAGAACTTGACATGAATATCCCCTCTAGTGCCGACTGTCACTGATCCAACGTGGTTCCCTGTGAGTGACGCTGGCGGCGCCATGCCCGCCGACAGATTGTTCGCCGGAAACTGCCCATGATCTGAGTAGTAAGTGGCGATCGCTTCCTTGGCCCCGGTCGACAGCGAGAATCCTTCTGCAACCTGCGCCCTAGCGACATAATCTTGATAGGCGGGTAAGGCAATTGCGGCCAGAATCGCAACGATCGCCACAACGATCATCAATTCAATCAATGTAAAACCACGTTGTTTCATTGTTCTCCCCTTGAATAGGAATGGCTCGCCTGCCAGAGCTCCAGGCGTTTGATATCACTGGCGTAAGCTCCCCGACCGTTGACTCTGCGCAGCAGTGTCAAGGCCTCCTCCGCCTCTGATCGTTCGAGCAAGTTTGATGCCAACCCGACCTGCAATAGCCATAACCTGTAGCCAGGATCCCGAGGGGAAAGCGCCACCGCTTCGCGGATCATACGCATCGCCAACTTTCGGTCGCCGACCACGTTGAAGGCGTAGTTGGCGTAGATCGCACGCAACCGGGCGGAACGAGGATTTCGTTGCACGACATTGACCAGCAGCCTAAAAAGCTGGTGTTCGTCAGCGAACCTGCATCGCTGTTCAACCCTGCACTCCACAACACCCTCCAGCGCGGCTATCTCCTGAGGACCTACAGGGCGGCGCAACATCTTCTCGCTAAACCGCGCCCATACCATTTCTGGGAGCGGATCCCCGTTGCGACTGCCTAGAATAATCAACGCTTGGTCCGCCAACGGCGATGCGTTAGGGAGCGCAGCTGCATGTTCGAACTCGCCGAGCGCCATAGACCACCCCAGGGTGTGGGGATCATTTCCGGCCAAGGCGAGAAGCTGACGCCCATACTCATAGCCTGCGCGCGACGACTCTGGATTGCGCGTAGTCAAGGTCAAAGCAAGCCTTACCGGATCACCCCAACTGAGTGCCTGCACATAGCCCATGGCACCTACATAAACCAGCGGCACAGCCAGCATCAGCATGCGCGCGTCGGTGGTCATCGGTTTCAGCACTGCCCCCAGAGGTTGCACCAGCGCGAGCACGAGGCCCAGCAGCGCCAGGTAGTTGCGATGCTCGAACACCAACTCCAAGGGCTGCACATTGCTGGTCAGCGCGTGCGATGCAAAGAACCATGCAATGCCGAAAGCCGTCAGCGGCCAATGCCTGCGCAGCAGCCACCCGCCCAACATGAGGCTCAGCAGCACCATTCCTGCTAGCAGCGTGCCGATGGGACGCAGCAAATCATGCGAAATTGGGAAATTATCGTAATAGAAGCTAAGAGACTCTGGCCAGGGCAACAATATCTGCCGCAAGTAAAGCAGCAACGCTGGCAACTGGCTGTAGAGCCGCTCGGAGAGGGTAAAGTCACGCGTAGCGTATGCCGTTGGCGACATCGCGGAAGGAACCACCCAGCCAAAGAAGATGATCAGGGCGGCCATGCCACCAATTGCATAAGCCCAAATCAGCAGGCGCCGCTGTGGCACACTCGCTGCCGCAAAGCGGAGCACGAACACTTCCAGCAGCAGGCAGTACACGGGAACCAGTAATGCTGTTTCCTTGAAGCCGAGGCCAAACGCGGCGGCCAAGGCGGTGCCCAACCACCATGGCCACGCCCGCCCACCCGCACACATGGCTGCGCGTGCACGCAGGTAGCACAGTAGTGACATCAAGATGCCCGTAGCAGCGCCGACCTCCATGCGCTGCACGATGTAGAGGGCGCTGGAAACCTGTATAGGATGCACCATCCATACGAACGCCACGGCCCAGGCGGCGGCCAGCCGCCTCTTCTCCGTCAGCGCGGCGCTCATGCTCATAAGTTGACGAGCAAGCAGCCACACTAGCAAGGCGTTTATCAGATGCATGGCCAAGCCAGTCACCTTGAGCGGCACCGGGTCGGCCCCGGTGAGCACATGGTTCACCGCAAAACTCAGCATGGCCAGCGGGCGCCCGAAAGCACTGGCGATGCCGGAACCAAACAATTGCCCCAGTGTCGACCAACTCAGGCGTTCGAGCTTCCAGTCCGGGTCGTTGACCAGATTTGGCTGGTCGTCAAACAGGAAGCCGCCCCCCAGACCCGGTAGGAAAACCAGCGCCCCCAGCACCGGCAACGCGAGCACGGCTGCAGCCTTGGACCAGCGCGCGAACGCGCGCACCCGATGTTCGGACACGACACTCTCTCCAACCGTTTCCTACCAAAGAAAAGGGCCGCTAGGCGGCCCTTTTCTGACATCCACCACCAACCCGCAATTAACGGCAGGACGACGGCAGGAACTTCGGATCGATGCTGCCACCGGTCTTGCAATCCCAAGTGATGCTGCCGCCGGCATCATCCGGGGTCAGCACGAAGTTCTTACCAGCAACCTTTGCGCTGACAGAACCGGCACCCTTCAGCTTAGCGGTGATGGCCCCAGCGGTGCCGACGGTGACGCTCTCAACGTACTTACCGTTGATCGAAGCAGCCGCAGCCAGACCTGCATCGGCGTTGGCGGTCGGGAAGGCACCCTTGTCGGCGTAGTACTCGGTTACAGCCGTTTTGGCACCCGAGCTCAGGGTCATCGCTTCGGAAACCTGAGCGCGAGCCACGTAATCCTGGTAAGCCGGCAATGCGATGGCGGCCAGGATGGCGATGATCGCAACAACGATCATCAGTTCGATCAGGGTAAAGCCCTGCTGCTTCTTCATGCGTACGTCCCCTAGAGGTAGAAATATAGATAGGGCACTGGGCCGTTGCCTGACCGGCGGACCGGGTGAGCGAGGCGGGCGCCCGTGCGGGTGGATCGAAGCAGGTTGCGTGCCAACAGTGCCAGCAATGCTCCCCAGCATTCCCCGGCGCAATGATGGCACCAATCTTCAGGATTGGAACCCCCCTCACAACAATTTGCGACCTATCCGGCAATGTGACCCGTTGCGTCACTTTTTGACAGTCCCTGTCGGGCGCGCGGACCAAGGCGGACCGCCGAACAGGACTGCCAACGCATCCCGGAACCGGCTACCATGCGGCGAGATAGCCCGCCTGGGGAAGGTGCGGCTGGGGAGCCCTGTATGTCTGTCAGCCGTAGCGCGATCAAGAAAGAGCCCGTGGCGCGTAGCACCATGGAGATGAAACCGTTTGTCTGGGAGGGGACCGACAAGCGCGGCGTCAAGATGAAGGGCGAACAGCCCGCCAAGAACGCCAACCTTTTAAGAGCTGAACTGCGGCGGCAAGGCATCATGCCGAGCGTGGTCAAGCCAAAACCCAAGCCTATATTTGGCGCAGCAGGCTCCGCCGTCGGCGCCAAGGACATCGCCTTTTTCAGTCGCCAGATGGCGATCATGATGAAGTCAGGCGTACCGATCGTCAGTGCACTGGAGATCATCGGTAGCGGACATAAGAACCCTCGCATGAGGAAGCTCGTCGAATCCATCCGGACCGATATCGAAGGCGGCTCATCTCTGCACGAAGCGATCAGTCGACATCCTGTCCAATTCGATGAGTTGTACCGGAATCTGGTAAGGGCCGGTGAAGGAGCCGGTGTACTCGAAACGGTGCTGGATACCATTGCCAGCTACAAGGAGAACATCGAAGCACTAAAGGGCAAGATCAAAAAGGCACTGTTCTACCCCACCATGGTTGTCGTGGTGGCACTGCTGGTCAGTTCCATTCTATTGATTTGGGTTGTGCCTCAGTTCGAGGACGTGTTCAGGGGCTTCGGCGCTGAGCTTCCCGCGTTCACTCAGATGATCGTCGCGATGTCTCGCTTCATGGTGTCGTGGTGGTGGCTGATCCTGGCCGTCAGCGTAGGCTCCGTAATCGGCTTCATTTTTGCCTACAAACGCTCCCCCAAAATGCAGCACACCATGGATCGTCTGATCCTGAAGGTGCCGGTGATCGGCCAGATCATGAACAACAGCGCGATCGCCCGCTTCGCCCGCACCACCGCCGTCACCTTCAAGGCCGGCGTGCCACTGGTGGAGGCGCTGGGCATCGTCGCAGGCGCCACCGGCAACAAGGTGTACGAAGAGGCTGTCCTGCGCATGCGCGACGACGTGTCGGTCGGTTACCCGGTCAACATGGCCATGAAGCAGGTCAACATCTTCCCACACATGGTGGTGCAGATGACTGGCATCGGCGAAGAGGCCGGCGCGCTGGACACCATGCTGTTCAAGGTGGCCGAGTATTATGAGCAGGAGGTCAACAATGCCGTGGACGCCCTGAGCAGCCTGCTGGAACCGATGATCATGGTGTTCATTGGTACCATCGTCGGCGGCATGGTGATCGGCATGTACCTGCCCATCTTCAAACTCGGCGCGGTAGTTGGATAACTAATCAATGGCATTTCTCGACCAGCATCCCGGTCTCGGCTACCCCGCCGCGGTCGGACTGGGACTGCTTATCGGCAGTTTCCTCAACGTGGTGATCCTGCGCCTGCCCAAGCGGCTGGAGTGGGAGTGGAAGCGCGATGCGCGCGAGGTGCTGGAAGAGCCGGACATTTACGAGCCACCGCCCCCCGGCATCGTGGTGGAGCCCTCGCACTGCCCGCATTGCAAGCACAAGCTGTCCTGGTACGAGAACATCCCGCTGTTCAGCTGGCTGGCGCTGCGCGGCAAGTGCCGGCATTGCCATGCCCCGATCTCGATCCAGTACCCGCTGGTGGAGCTGCTGACCGCCGTGCTGGTGGCCGCCAGCGTCTGGCAGTTCGGCTTCGGCTGGCAAGGCTTCGGCGCGATCGTGCTGAGCTGCTTCCTGGTGGCGCTGTCCGGGATCGACCTGCGTACCCAACTGTTGCCGGATCAATTGACCCTACCCTTGATGTGGCTGGGCCTGATCGCGGCCAGCGACAATCTCTATATGCCGGCCAAGCCGGCCCTGCTGGGTGCGCTGGCGGGCTATCTGTCGCTGTGGTCGGTGTGGTGGCTGTTCAAGCAGATCACCGGCAAGGAAGGCATGGGCCACGGCGATTTCAAGCTGCTGGCGGCTCTGGGCGCCTGGTGCGGGCTCAAGGGCATCCTGCCGATCATCCTGCTCTCGTCCGTGGTGGGCGCGATCATCGGCTCGATCTGGCTGTACTCGCGCGGCCGTGACCGGGCCACGCCGATCCCGTTCGGGCCGTACCTGGCCATTGCCGGCTGGATCGTGTTCATGTGGGGCGAGCCGTTGATTGACGGCTACCTGAGCTACGCCGGCCTGCGTTGAGGGCCGCGCGATGAGCCGCTTCGTGATCGGGCTGACCGGCGGCATTGCCGCCGGCAAGAGCGAGGTCAGCCGCCGCTTCGAGGCACTGGGCATCACCGTGGCCGACGCCGATCAGGCCGCACGCGCGGTGGTGGCACCGGGCAGCGAGGGGCTGGCGCGGATCGCTACCCACTTTGGCACCGACATCCTGCTGGCCGATGGCCAGCTGGACCGTGCCGCCCTGCGGGCCCGCATCTTCGAATCGGCGCAGGAACGCCAGGCGCTGGAGGCGATCACCCATCCAGCCATCCGTCAGTTGCTGCGCGAAACCTGCGAACAGGCCGAGGGGCCGTATGCGATCGCGGCGATTCCGCTGCTCACCGAGGCCGGTGGCCGCCAGCAGTATCCCTGGCTGGAGCGGATCCTGGTGGTGGACGTGCCGGTGGCCGTGCAGCATGCACGGCTGATGCAGCGCGATGGCATCGATACCGCCTTGGCAGACCGCATGATCGCCGCCCAGGCCAGCCGCGAGGCGCGCCTGGCATTGGCCGATGATGTGGTGGTCAATGATGGCCACCCGGACCACCTGCAGGCGCATGTGGAGCGGCTGGATCGGGCCTATCGGGCGTTGGCGGCGCGGTAGATCTGGAGGAGCCGACCAACGGCCGGCTCTACCGTGTCAGGCGGGGGAGAACGTCAGCGTGGCAATCACGCCGCGCCCGGCGCCTGGCCGCACGTTGACCTGCCAGCCGTAGAGATCGCACAGGCGGCTGACGATGGACAGGCCGATACCCCCACCCTGCGAATGACCCGCGTGCGTTCCGCGATAGCCGCGCTGGAACAGCTTGGCGGCATCTTCTTCGCTCAGGCCGGGGCCGCTGTCGATCACCTCGACGGCGTTGTTGCCCACGCGCACGCGCACCGCGCCTTCCTTGGAGTACTTCACGGCATTGCCGATCAGGTTGCCCAACGCGACCGAGAGGGCCGATTCCGGCGCATCGATCACCAGGTCGTGGTTGCCTTCCAGGATCAACTCCAGCGGCTTGCCGCCGAGCTGGGCACGGTGCGAATCCAGCAGCTGCTCGGAGACGCGGGCGACATTGCTGCTGCCCTGCCCGCGCTCGTTGCGCGAGAGCAACAGCAGCGCACCGATCAGATCGGTACATTGCTGCTCGGCACGCTGGATGCGCTGCAGGCGCTGCAGCACCTTCGGATCGAGATCGGGGCGGGTCAGCAGCAGTTCGGTGGCGCCGCGAATGACGGCCAGCGGCGTGCGCAGTTCGTGGCTGACGTCCGCATTGAATTCGCGGTCGCGCTGTACGACCTCGGTGAGGCGCGCGGAGTAGTCATCCAGCGCTTGGGCGAGCTGGCCCACTTCATCGTCCGGGAAGCGCGGTGCCAGCGGCTCGGGCTCGCTGGTGCCACCGCGATATGCGCGCAGGCGGGCGGCCAGATCGGACACCGGCTTCATCACCTTGGAGGCGGACCACCAGCCCAGCACCAGCGACAGCACGCTGAACACCAGCACCGAGAAGAACAGCGCGCGGTTGAGCTGGCTCTCACCGCGGATGCTCTCGGTCATGTCATAGGCGAGGAAGAACCATACGTCCGGCGTTTTACGCACCGCAAGCTTGTAGGAAAACGGCTTGCCGCCGTCATCCACGCCGCTGACGCCGTGGATGCCGTCGTTGAATTCGTACCAGTCCGGCTGTTCCTGGCGCAGCGCTTCGAACTTGTCCGAGCGGACCAGCCGCGCGTACATCTGCTGCACGGGCAGGTCGGGACTGCGCGAGGGATCGGCCGCGAATCGCTTGGCGTACTCGTTGATGTTGCGATTCATCACATCTTCGACCAGCTGGTTTTCCACGCGGGCGCGGGTCCAGTTGGTGGCGAACGCAAACAGCGTGGTCAGGCAGAAGCCCAACAGCACGAACGAGACGATGATGCGGCTGCGCAGCCGGCGCCGATATGGCGCGCGGCGACGCCCCCCCCTGCCCGTCACCGGATCAGGCTTCCGGCGCGGCGATGCGGTATCCGATGCCATGACGGGTCTGGATCATCGGAACCTCGAAGGGCTTGTCGACCACGGCGCGCAGGCCGTGGATATGCACGCGCAGGGAATCCGAATCCGGCAGCTCCTCGCCCCACACGCGGGTTTCCAGCTCCTGGCGGGTGACGACGGCCGGCGAGGCCTCCATCAGCGCCTGCAGGATCTTCAGTGCGGTCGGGTTGAGCTGCAGCAGCTTGCCTTGGCGGCGCACTTCCAGCGTGTCCAGGTTGTATTCCAGATCGCCGGTTTCCAGCACGCGGGTCTGCACGCCCTTGCCGCGACGCGACAGGGCGTTCAGACGCACCTCCACTTCCTGCAGCGCGAACGGCTTGATCAGGTAGTCATCGGCGCCGGAATCGAAGCCGGCCAGTTTGTTGTCCAGGGAATCGCGCGCCGTCAGCATCAGCACCGGGGTCTGCTTGCGCGCCTCGTTGCGCAGCTTGCGGCAGACCTCGATCCCATCCATGCCGGGCAGGTTGAGGTCCAGCACGATCGCGTCGAACTCATGGACGACCGCCAGGTGCAGGCCGGTGACGCCATCGGCTGCGAAGTCCACGGTGTGACCGCGGTCTTCGAGGTAATCGCCCAGGTTGGCGGCAATGTCGCTGTTGTCTTCGATGACGAGAATTCGCACTGGGACCTCTGATTCGTGGGGTTCAACGGAAAGAACGGAGCCGCAGGGCAGCATGTGGAAGGGGACTGCGCGACCTCAAGCTGACCATACAGCGTCGATTCTTAACATTAGACACCGTCGAATGCTGGCGCAGCGTCAAAACTCAGCGCTGATTCGACTGCGCGGGCTGAAGCTCACGCATCATGTTCTTGGCGCTTTCCGTCGCAATGCGTCGCTGGGCAACTGTGGCGCAGACACGCTGCGGCCGGTTGCTGCCGGTCGGCCGTTCGCTGCGGCAGACCATCCGGCTGTCTTCCTTGGCGGTGCTCATCAAAGTGTTGATGAGTTCCTGGTCATTGAACACATCCGTGCGCTGCAGTGGCGGAAGCTGGTCCACGCGCTCATTGCTGCCCAGCTTTACCCGGATCCGGTTCAGGGCCGCCTGCACGCGGCTCCGGTTTTCCAGGGTCATCTCGCTGTACTCCTCACTGCGCAGTGCGTTTTCGACGCTGGTCAGCTGCTGGGCGGCAGGGGCATCAGCGGTCAGCGTGACGGCGGCTTCCGCGGTCGGCTTGGCATGGACGGCGAAGGACAAGCAGCCCAGCAGGGCAATAACGGTCAATCGAGACATCCCTGACTTCCTTATCCGAAAATGAATGAGAGCCAACTCTACGAGGATGAAAGGCTTCCTACAAGTTACCGATGGCAGGGGAAAACGAAGCTGCCGGCCAGAAAAAGGCCCGGACAGCTGACGCTGACCGGGCCTGAAGGTGTTTCCCGATTACCGATCCTGCTGAGGAGGGCAGAGCTGCGGTTCGACAGAGCCTACGCCGGGGCCGATTAAACCGATGTTAAGGCCCTGCCGCACCTTGGAAAACCGCATCAACCCTTTGTATTTGCAGGTTTTTTCAAGGACGCGACATGATCGATGATGCGCCCGGCAAGATCGGCCTGGCAGATCGCCTCGATGCCTTCCAGCCCGGGGGTGGAGTTGACCTCCAGCACCAGCGGGCCGCGGCTGGAGCGGATCAGGTCGACGCCGGCTACGCCCAGGCCCAGCGCCTTGGCCGAGCGCACCGCCACCAGCTGCTCGGCCCGGCTGGCCTTGGCGGCCCGGGCGCTGCCCCCGGCATGCAGATTGGAGCGGAAATCCCCCTCCGGCGCCTGCCGTTGCATCGCCCCGACCACCTGATCGCCGACCACCAGGCAGCGCAGGTCGGCGCCCTGCGCCTCGCCGATGAACTCCTGCATCAGGAAGTTGGCATAGAGCCCGCGCAGTGCCTCCACGATGCCGCGCGAGGCGCTGGCCTTTTCGGTGAGGATCACGCCGCGGCCCTGGGTGCCCTCGTTGAGCTTCACCACATGCGGCGGCGGGCCCAGCATCGAGAGCAGATCGACGGTGTCATCGGGGTTGTCGCCGAACACCGTGACCGGCATGTCGATGCCCTTGGAAGCCAGGATCTGGTGGGCGCGCAGCTTGTCGCGGGCACGCAGGATGGCGTCTGAGGGGTTGGGCGTGCGCGCGCCCATCATCTCGAACTGACGCAGCACGGCCGTCCCGTAGCGGGTGACCGAGGCACCGATGCGCGGGATCACCGCGTCCACCCCGGTGATCGGCCGCCCCTTGTAATGCATGGTGAAGCCATCCGCGGCGATGCGCATGTAACAGCGCAACGGATCGAGGATGCGCACGGTATGGCCCCGCGCACGCGCGGCCTCCACCAGGCGACGCGTGGAGTACAGCTTGCTGTTGCGGGACAGGATGGCGAGTTTCATCGCGGCGCAGGGGGCAGGAAAGCGCGAAGCATAGCGTGCGGTGCGTAGGCCGCGATGATGGGCCACCCTGGCGATGCTGCGGCCCGCATCCAGCGGTTGTTCCACAATAATGGGCGCCCACACAGATGCCCCGGCAACACGGATGACCACGCCTCCCACCCGTCATTGTTTCGCGGCCCTGCTCGGGGTTCTGCTCTCAGCGGGCACGCATGCCGCGCCTGCCCATTTCACGGGCTACAGCGACTTCTACAGGTCGTTGGGCGATCCCCTGTTCGAGGGAAAGGGAACCGCACTCGACAAGCCCTGCACGGACGCACCGCGCGAGTGTCTGTGGACCACCTCGATGACGCAGGCCCTGCGGCGCTACGATGCAACCGATTGGATCGTTCCGGGCACCTTGCAGATGAACCCGGCCGATGGCGCACCCGACATTGCCTTCGATGGCCAGGCGCTGATGGTCGGTACGCGGCGGTGGCCATTACGCAGCGCTGTCCGTCTTGCACCACCGAACTGGCCCAGCGGCACCCCCATCGACCCGGAGAATCTGGCCAACGTCACCGCCTGGCAGCACGGCACGTCGGTGTGCCTGGACATGCAGTATGTGAGCAGTGGTAAAGGCGGTCGCTACACGCTGGTGGTGCTGTTGCAGGGTGAGCACCTGTACACCCTGCCCCCGCTGTTTGGCAGTTGCGTCGCCCTACAGAAGGCGGCGGGCAATGGATTCAGTTATCCGAGCAATACCTATCTGGGCCCGGGCATGGAAACCGACCCAAGTGGCCTGCAGGTGGACTATCTGCTATCGGATGGCAAGACACGCGTTGCGCGTTATCTGCTGCGCTTTCCTGATCGGGGCGACCCTTTCACCTTCGAGGCATCGCGCGTGCGATGACGCTTGGCGTGGGAAGGTGACGCGTGGAGCGGGTGAAGGGAATCGAACCCTCGTCAGTAGCTTGGGAAGCTACAGCTCTACCATTGAGCTACACCCGCAAGGCGCGGCGTAAGTCTATTCGGGCGGGGCCCTCGAACGCAACGGGCGGCACTGGGCCGCCCGTTGTTTCACGCTCTTCTGCCGCCGTGCACGGCGCCCGCGGGCGGGCGCTGCGCAAGTGGGATCAGAAGCTGCCGCCGAAGCTGGCGAACAGCGACACGTCACGTGCACGCTTCTGCATCGTGGTGGTGCTCATGCCGATGTTGCTGCTCAGGCCCCACAGGTTCAGGCGCGCACCCAGCACGGCGGTGGCGTAGTTCTTGTCGAACGCCAGGCCCGGCACCTTGTACATGCCCACGTCCGGCATGGTCTGCAGCCAGGCGCTGGCCTGCTTGCTGTCCTCGAACTCGTGGTCATAGGTGACCTGCACGTAAGGCTTGACGTTGCCGCCATCGAAGCGGGCCTGCCAGCCGACGCGGCCGACGGTCGAATCCGTATCCTGGTCGCCATAGCCCAGCGCCGAGGCGCTCAGGTTGGACTCGGTGTAGCCGTCCAGCTTGACCTTCTGCCAGATCACGGCGGCGACCGGACCGTGGCGGAAGCCGCCTTCGGTGCCGAACTCGTAGCCGGCGTTCAACGCGGCGGTCAGGTTGCTGCCTTCCGGCGAGCCCTTGTGGATGCGCGTTGCCGGGCCGAGCTGCAGCTTGCGGGTCACGTCGTAATCCAGCCAGCTGTAGCTCAGCTGGCCATTGACCCAGGCGCGCTCGCCATACCAGCCGGCGAACAGGCCCAGCGTGGTATCGGACTGGGTGAAGTCGCCCTTGTTGTTGCCGAAATCGGCGTCCATGCGGCCATAGCCGGCGAAGCCGCCGACCACCATGCCGTCACGCGCCCAATCCACACCGAACAGGCCGGCCGGGGCCATGCCGTCATACAGATCGGCGTGGGCGTAGCGCTGCATGTCGCCGCGCAGGTTGCCCCACCAGCTCAGGCCGTCGGCCGGACGGCCATCCACGTGCCAGCTGACCTGGTCAGCGCGCGAGCGGCCGATGGTCTGTGCCGAGTGGGTCAGGATCTGCTGGTTGCGCGGGGCTTCCAGGATCGACAGGGTGTACTCGCCCAGCATCTGGTGCGTGGCGGTGGTCGGGTGCACGCCATCGGCGAACACGTAGCTGTTGGCCGCGTTCGGGGTGACATAACTGGTCGGGTTGCAGGTCAGCGACGAGGCCGTGGTGCAGGCCGGGCTGGTCACGTTGACGAAGCCGTACTGGCCCGGGTTGGCGACGATTTCCTGCAGGATGTGGAAGGTATCCACCGGAATCACCTGCAGGCCCGCGGCCTTCAGGCCACCGAACAGGGCATCGTTGTAGGCCTTGGCCAGCGCGGTACCGGCGGCCATGCCGGCCGGGCCACCGGCGCGGGCGCCCGGGGTCAGGCCGACGTCCGGAATGGTCGGGACCACGATGTATTCGGCGCCAGCCGCCTTCAGCGTGCCGACGATGCCGACCTGGTCGGTGACGGCATTGGTCAGCGTGGAGACCAGCGGCGCACCGGCCTGGATCGCGAACAGGTCATTGGCACCGCCCCACACGGTGTACAGCGCGTTCGGGTCGGCCTTGCCCCCGTTGGCCGCCAGGTACTGCGCGGTCTGGGTCTTGAGCGAGTACACCGGCACGGCCGGGGTACCCGGGGCGAGCACCTGGCTGGTGTCCACACCGACACGAGCGCCGCCGATGGCGTAATTGTCACCGTTCTGGCCGTTGCCGTGGGCAGCGCCGTTGGTGCCGTAATAGCTGGCCACATGCTGTGCCCAGGTCCAGCCCGGGTTGGTGGTGAACTGGCCCGTCACCGGCTGCACCGCGGCCGGCAGCAGCGGGCGGAAGTAGCCCGCATCGGTCAGGCTGTCGCCGATGAAGACGGTCTTGGTGTACGGCGACTGCGCCATGGCCGGCATCGCGGCCAGGGCGATGGCCACGGCCATGAGGGAACGGATCGGGCGTTTGCTGAGCAACATGAGAATTCCTTTAGGGTGGGGAAGACGGCGGACGTACGCCGGCGCACGGTGCCATGTTTCCACTGCACCTCGCCGGCATCACGCTGCGCTGCGGCATGACGCCCGGCAGCCCGCCGCCCGGCCATCATTGGCCTGACGCTCGCGGCACCTCTGCCGCGGGGCGCACAGGGTACGCACTGTGGAGTGATTGCGGGACAATACCGTCATGAACATCCAGCTCAACGGCGAGAACCGCCAGCTTCCGCACACCGCCACCGTCCACGACCTGCTGCGCAGCGAGGACCTGCTCGAGCGCCGCGTGGCGGTCGAGGTCAATGGCGAGATCGTCACCCGCAGCCAGCACGCCAGCCACCCCCTGCGCGAGGGCGACGTGGTCGAGATCGTGCATGCGCTGGGCGGCGGCTGAGGCAGCATCGTGACGCGCGATAGGCGATAATTCCGGCCATGAATGCACCTGCCCCCACTGATTCGCTGGTGATCGCCGGCAAGACCTATGCTTCCCGCCTGCTCACCGGCACCGGCAAGTTCAAGGATCTGGAAGAAACCCGCCTGGCCACCGAGGCCGCAGGCGCCCGGATCGTCACCGTCGCGATCCGCCGCACCAACATCGGGCAGAACCCGGGCGAGCCGAACCTGCTCGATGTGCTGCCGCCGGACCGTTACACCATCCTGCCCAACACCGCCGGCTGCTACACCGCCGAAGACGCCGTGCGCACCTGCCGGCTGGCCCGCGAACTGCTGGACGGCCACAACCTGACCAAGCTGGAAGTGCTGGGCGACCAGAAAAGCCTGTACCCGGATGTGGTGCAGACCCTCAAGGCGGCCGAGCAACTGGTCAAGGACGGCTTCGAGGTGATGGTCTATACCTCCGATGACCCGATCCTGGCCAAGCGCCTGGAAGAGATCGGCTGCGCGGCGGTGATGCCGCTGGCCGCGCCGATCGGCTCGGGCCTGGGCATCCAGAACAAGTACAACCTGCTGCAGATCATCGAAGACGCCAAGGTGCCGATCATCGTCGATGCCGGCGTGGGCACCGCCTCCGATGCGGCCATCGCGATGGAACTGGGCTGCGACGGCGTGCTGATGAACACCGCCATCGCCGGCGCGCGCAACCCGATCCTGATGGCCAGCGCGATGCGCAAGGCCGTGGAAGCCGGCCGCGAGGCTTTCCTGGCCGGGCGCATTCCGCGCAAGCGCTACGCCAGTGCGTCCTCACCGATCGACGGGTTGATCGGCTGATGACCAATCCTTTCGACAGCGTCGGTGCCAAGGCACCGCCCAAGCCCTTCACCATCACCGAAGGCCGCCGCGAGGTCCGCAGTTTCGTGCTGCGCCAGGGCCGCTTCACTCCCGCCCAGCAGCGTGCGTTCGATGACCGCTGGCCGCGCTTCGGGCTGGACTTCACCGGTGAGCCGCGCGATCTGGATGCCACCTTCGGGCGCGATGCGCGCAAGGTGCTGGAAATCGGCTTCGGCAATGGCGCCGCGCTGCGCTTCGCCGCGCAGCAGGACCCGAGCCGCGATTACATCGGCCTGGAAGTGCACGCCCCCGGCGTGGGCCGCCTGCTCAATGCCCTGGCCGACGACAACGCCGACCACGTGCGCCTGTACCACCACGATGCCGTGGAGGTGTTGGAAAAGGAAATCGCCGATGGCGCGCTGGATGAAGTGCGCATCTACTTCCCGGACCCGTGGCACAAGAAGCGCCACAACAAGCGTCGCCTGATCCAGCCCGGCTTTGCCGACCTGCTGGTGCGCAAGCTGCGCGTGGGTGGCCGCCTTCACTGCGCCACGGACTGGGAAGACTATGCCGAGCAGATGTGGGACGTGCTCGATGCCACCGCCGGGCTGAGCAACCGCGCCGGCCCGCGTGGGCAGGTCGAGCGGCCGGAATGGCGCCCGCAGACCCACTTCGAAACCCGTGGCCAGAAGCTCGGCCATGGCGTGTGGGACCTGTTGTACGACCGCACCTGATCCGACAAGGAACCGCGCCACCCCATGGATACCGCGCTGACGCTGACTACCGACATGAAGCTCGTTCTGGGGCTGGTCGGCTTCACGATGGCGATGTTTCTGTTCGAGCGCATCCGCGCCGACGTGGTGGCACTGGTGGTACTGGTGGTGCTCGGCGTCACTGGCCTGATCGCTCCGGAAGAAATCTTCGGTGGCTTCTCCGGTAACGCGGTGATGAGCATCATCGCCACCACCATCCTCGGCGCGGGCCTGGACCGCACCGGGGCGCTGAACCGGTTGGCGGCCTGGCTGCTGCGGCGCGGGCATGGCGTGGAAACACGCCTGCTGATGATGACCACCGCGATCGCCGGCTTGAACTCTTCGTTCATGCAGAACCCCTCGGTGATGGCGTTGTACCTGCCGGTCGCCTCGCGGCTGGCCGCGCGCACCGGGCTGACCCTGCAGCGCCTGCTGCTGCCGATCGCCGCGGCCATCGTGATGGGCGGTGCGCTGACCATGGTCGGCAACTCGCCACTGATCCTGCTCAACGATCTGCTGGCCTCGGCCAACAACAACCTGCCCTCGGGCCTGGCCACGATCGAGCCGCTGCGGATGTTCGCGCCGCTGCCGATCGGCGTGGCGCTGCTGATCGCCTCGCTGCTGTATTTCCGCTACTTCGGTGATCGCAAGCTGGTGGAGGAAGAGACGCTGGCCAACGACGGCGTCACCCCGTCGCGCACCGAGAGCTACTTCGCCAAGACCTACGGCATCGAAGGCGATGTGTTCGAACTGGTGGTCACCGCCGAGAGCCCGCTGGTCGGCATGACCCTGGGCGAGGCCGAGAACGTGCACGATGCGCCGCTGCTGCTGGCGCTCAAGACCGGTAACGACACCCGCCTGGCGCCGCCAGCGGAGATGCGGATCTGGGTCGGCAGCGTGCTGGGCGTGATGGGCGCGCGCCAGCAGGTCAGCGATTTCGCGCAGAACCAGTTCCTGCGGATGTCCTCGCGGCTGAAGCACCTGGGTGATCTGTTCAACCCGAGCCGCGCCGGCATTTCCGAAGCGGTGGTGCCGCCCACGTCCGACGTGATCGGCAAGAGCGCCTCGGACCTGCGCCTGCGCAAGCAGCGCGGCATCAGCCTGCTGGCGATCAACCGCGACAAGCAGGTGATCCGCGAGGACGTGCGCAACGTGGCGCTGCGCGCCGGCGACATGCTGGTCTTCCACAGCATCTGGACCGACCTGGCGCAGGCGGCCAAGAGCCGCGACTTCGTGGTGGTCACCGATTACCCCAAGGGTGAGCAGCGGCCGCACAAATTCAAGATCGCGATGAGCATCTTCGCCATCACCATCCTGATCGCGCTGACCTCCAAGCTGCCGGTGGCGCTGACCCTGATGACCGGCGTGGCCGGCATGCTGCTGACCGGCGTGCTGCGCATGGACGAGGCCTACGCCTCGATCAACTGGAAAACCGTATTCATGATGGCCGGGCTGATTCCGCTCGGCTGGGCGATGGACAGCAGCGGCGCGGCGGCGTGGATCGCCGGGCACACGATCGACCGCCTGCCGACCGGCATCCCGGTGTGGGTGCTGGAAATCGCGCTGGCACTGTTGACCACGATGTTCTCGCTGGTGATCAGCCACGTGGGGGCAACCATCGTGATGGTGCCCATCGCGGTGAACCTGGCGCTGGCCGCCGGTGGCAGCCCGACCGCGTTTGCGCTGATCGTGGCGTTGTCGGCCTCGAACAATCTGATGACGGCCTCCAACCCGGTGATTTCGATGATCACCGGCCCGGCCAACTACACCCCGCGCGAGCTGTGGCGCGTCGGTGCCCCGCTGTCGTTGATCTATACGGCGGTGGTGGTGCTGATGATCAACCTGATGTTCTAGGGCGTGCCGGCCAGCGGCCGGCACTACCGGTCGGTGGGCGACATCTGAGACGTAGCGGCCAACGGTCGCTACCTACCGATGGGCCCGGGCCCACCGGTCGTTGTCACGCCAGCCAGACCTGGCCGTCGCGCACCTGCACGGACACCGCGCGCAGGCGATCACCGCGACACGGGCCGGCCACGCAATCACCGTTGTCCAACGAGAACGAGGCGCCATGCGCTGCGCACACCAGGTGGCCGTCCTTGCTTTTCAGGAACTGCCCCGGGGCCCAGTCCAACCGGCGGCCCGCGTGCGGGCAGATGTTCAGCCACGCGCGCACCTGGTCACCCTCGCGGTACAACACCACCGATTCGCTGTCGCCCTCAATGGTGGCATCGGTTTCGGCGAAACCCCCGTCGGCCATGGCATCCAGGGCGATGAGGGCGGTGGCGGTGGACTCTGGAACGGACATGGCATCTACAACAGGCAGTGGAAGCACAGTGTCTCACGCACTCATGTCACTGGCTCCCGGATGAATACAAGTCATTGATTTGAAATGAACACGCGGTACGTTTAACGACTTTTTCACTCAATGACAAAAGCCAGCACGGATACTCGTCCACTGCTGACCTCAGCCAAAAAGAGTGCCATGTACAGCCGCATCTTCCAGTTCAACCAGTTCCGTGCCCTGTTCGCGCCGCGCAAGCCGCGCCACCCGTTGGTGCGCGTCGCGGTCGGTCTGTTGGGCCTGGCGATCCTGGCCGCGCTGGTGTTCGTGGGTGTGTTCGTGGGCGCGGCGATGATCATCGCCGGTCTGGCATGGAAGCTGCTCGCCCAGCGCAAGAGTGCGCGCACCGTTCCGTCGCAGGTCGTGGACGGCGAGTACCGGGTGGTCCGCAAGCAGGCCTTGCCGATGTCGCGTTGATCCACGCGCATTGCTCCTGATGACGGCCGCGCCCTGCGCGGCCGTTTCTGTTTGTGGCGGCGGGAAAACGCTCTAGACTGCGGCGAAACCTCTCCACAGGACGCGCGCATGACCGATGTAATCCCCACGCCCGAGCAGCCCCGCATTCCGGTCGCCGGCGGCGGTACCTTCCCGGTGCGTCGCATCTACTGTGTGGGCCGCAATTTCGCTGATCACGCGCGCGAAATGGGCGCGGCCGTGCCGTCTGCCGACGATCGCGGCCGCCCGATGTTCTTCAGCAAGCCGGCCGATGCGATCGTGGTCGGCCATGACGATGTGATCCCCTACCCGCTCGCCACCCAGGACCTGCACCACGAGGTGGAGCTGGTGGTGGCGATCGGCAAGGACGCGCCTGCCGGCGAGTTGCCGGTCGACCAGGCCGAGGCGCTGGTGTTCGGCTACGGCGTCGGCCTGGACCTGACCCGCCGCGATCTGCAGGCGCAGGCCAAAGCCAAGGGCCACCCGTGGGATCCGGCCAAGGGTTTTGACCAGTCCGCCCCCGTGAGCGAGCTGGTGCCGGCCGGTGAAGTCGGCGATCTGGCCGCCCTCAATCTGTCGCTGGAGATCAATGGCGAGGTGCGTCAGCAATCACTGCTGGACCAGATGATCTGGAACGTGCCGGAGATCCTGCACGAGCTCTCCAAGCTGTGGGCACTGCGCGCGGGCGATCTGGTCTTCATGGGCACGCCCTCGGGCGTGGCCGCATTGAAGCCGGGCGACCGTTTCAGCGCGCGCCTGGAAAACGTGGCCGAGCGCCACGGCATCATCGCTGGATGACATCCGCTGCGTTACGCTGCTGCGTCTTTTTCCCCACTGCGACAGGAGAGCCCGATGGGTGTACTGACTGAGTTCAAAGAATTCGCCATGCGTGGCAACGTCATCGATCTGGCCGTGGGTGTGGTCATCGGTGCGGCGTTCGGCAAGATCGTCACCGCACTGGTGGACAAGATCATCATGCCGCCGTTGGGCTGGATGATCGGCCGGGTGGACTTCTCCGAGCTGGCCTGGACCCTCGCCCCGGCCCGGATTGCCGCCGATGGCAAAGAGATTCCGGCGGTAGTGATCGGCTACGGCGATTTCCTCAACACCGTGGTGCAGTTCGTGATCGTGGCCTTTGCGATCTTCATGGTGGTCAAGTTCATCAACCGCCTGGCCCGCAAGAAGCAGGCCGAGCCGGCCGCCCCGGCAGCGCCGAGTGAAGAAGTGCTGCTGCTGCGCGAGATCCGCGACAACCTCAAGCACTGAGGCAGCACCACCGGTGGTGCCGAAAGCCCCGCTCCGGCGGGGCTTTCGCTTTTGGAAAACAGTATCTGCCGGAGCATGACGTCCCGCCCATGTGCGTGCGGGAGAGGCTGGTAAGCTCGGACGCTTCCGCCCCGTTTCCCGGAGTTCGTCCATGCGTCGCCGCGTCCTTGCCATCGCATCTTCCCTCGCCCTGCTGGCCGCGCCCGCGTTCGCGGCGACCGGTATCACCACGCTGCCGCCGACCTCGCTGGCCACCGCCGCCGAGCTGCGCGAGCAGGCCCTCAAGGACGACACCGGCTGGAAGGTGGTCGAATCGCTGACCACCGAGATCGGCCCGCGCATCGCCGGCAGTGAAGCCGACGCACGCGCCGTGGCCTGGGCGGTGGCGAAGTTCAAATCACTGGGCTTCGACAAGGTTTGGACCGAGCCGGTCACCTTCCCCAAGTGGGAGCGCCGCAGTGAGCACGCCGAAGTGATCGGCAAGCACGCCCAGCCGCTGACCATCACCGCACTGGGCGGCAGCCCGGGCGGCACGGTGGAGGCCGAGGTGGTGCGCTTCGCCGATCTGGCCGCGCTGCAGGCCGCGCCGGCCGGCTCGCTGAAGGGCAAGATCGCCTTCGTCGATTACCAGATGACCGCCTACCGCGATGGCCGTGACTACGGCAACGGTGGCGCGGTGCGCAGCAAGGGCCCGTCCGAGGCGATCCGCAAGGGCGCGATCGGCTTCGTGATGCGCTCGGCCGGCACCGATTCGCACCGCGTGCCGCACACCGGCATCACCCGCTTCGATGACGGCCTGACCCCGGTCCCGGCTGCCGCGCTGTCGGTGCCCGATGCCAACCAGCTGGCGCGCCTGGTCGCGCTCGGCAGCACCACGCTCAAACTCAGCCTGGATTGCGGCTGGGACGGCAAGGCGACCTCGTACAACGTGATCGGCGAGATCACCGGGCGCAGCCTGCCCAAGGAAGTGGTGGTGATCGGCGGTCACCTCGATTCCTGGGACCTGGGCACCGGCGCGGTGGATGACGGCGCCGGCGTGGGCATCACCATGGCGGCCGGCCATCTGATCGGCCAGCTCAAGCAGGCGCCCAAGCGCACCATCCGCGTGATCGCCTTCGCCAACGAGGAGCAGGGCCTGTACGGCGGCAAAGCGTATGCCGAAGCGCACGCCAAGGATGTGGTGCTGCACCAGCTCGCGGCCGAGAGCGATTTCGGCGCGGGCCGCATCTACGCCTTCAACACCGGCTCACCGAACCCGGCCACCTCGCGCGAAGCCACCCGCCAGATCGCCGAGGTGCTCAAGCCGCTCGGCATCGAGTACGCCGCCGACAAGGGTGGCCCGGGCCCGGACGTGGGTCCGCTGGCGGCCAAGGGTGGCGCGTGGGCGTGGCTGGCACAGGATGGCAGCGACTACTTCCACCTGCACCACACCGCGGACGACACGCTCGACAAGATCGACCCGGCCGCACTGGCGCAGAACGTAGCGGCGTATACCGTGTTCGCCTATCTGGCCGCCGAGGCCGAGGGCAGCTTCGGCAGCGAAGCCAAGCCGACCACGCCGCCGAGCGAATAAAAAAAAAGCCCGGTCGCAATGCGACCGGGCTACCGGGATAACGTCACACCCCACGCGGTGAGCGCCGCTAGACCTTCGCGGTCCGGACAAGCGGATCGCCGCGCTGCGGGGGTGTCTCTCCTCACCCACGCAGCACAGCGCCCGCCCGGCACTGTGCGCAGTTTGCACTGCATGCACTATGCGATTAATCCGAATCGGATGTAGTCACGACGATTTCGGTGAAACCGATCACACCGTGGGTGGCGCGAATGACGCCGCGCTCCCCCCGAAAACGCTCGCAGTGGTCAAACGCGACTGCGTCCGTACCACTGCGCCAACAATACGGCCGTCGCCGAGGCGACGTTGAGGCTTTCCACGGCACCGGTGCCCGGGATGGAAACCTGGTGGTCGCAGTCCTGCGCCAGCTCGCGATCCATGCCCTCGCCTTCGGCGCCCATGACGTAGACCAACCGCGACGGCAGCGTAGTGGCGAACAGATCATCCCCGCCTTCCACCAGCGTGGCAGCCAGACTCAACCCGGCCGCGCGCAGCTGCGCCATCGCCTCGGGCAGTTCCGGCAGACGCACCAGCGGCACCGCCTCGGCGCCACCTTCGGCCACGCGCGCGGCCGCACCGGACAGCGCCAGCGTGGAATCCGGTGGCAGCAGCAGCCCGGCCACACCGAAGTGCGCCGCCGAGCGCAGGATCGCGCCGAAGTTGTGCGGGTTGCCCACGCCATCCAGCCACAGCGCCAGCACCGGCTTGTCGGCCGGCAGCGTGGCCAGCCATTCGTCCAGCGCCAGCATCGGCGCACGCAGCACGTCGGCCACCAGACCCTCGTGGTGGGTCGTCGCGGCGAGCTTGTTCAGATCGCCGTCTTCCACCACGCGGTAACCGACGCGGTTGGCCACGCACCATTTCAGCACTGGCTGCATGCGCGGGATCAGCGCCTCGGTCAGGTACAGCTTGCGCAGCGCCTGCGGGCGATGCTCGAACAGGGCCTGCACGGCATTCCAGCCGTACAGGCGCAGCTCGTCGTTGCCGCGGCCGGGCGGCGGCGGCGTGCCACCTTCGCGGGGCGGCAACGGCGTGGCGCGCGGCGGCCGCGAGGACGGACGGCGCGCATTCTTCCAGGGATCATTCACTACGGGACAGCTCCAGCTTGCGGGTACGCCAGAAATCGGCGTTCTTGATGCCAAGTGCATCGGGGTCGAAGGTCGGATCCAGGCCGAGCTTCTTTTGGCGTTCGTAGTCGCGCAGGGCCAGCATCGCCGGCTTCTGCACGATCAGGATCGCGATGATGTTCAACCACGCCATCAGGCCTACGCCGATGTCGCCCAGCGCCCACGCCATGCCGGCATTGTGGAAGGCACCGAAGATCACCATGCCGATGATGCCCAGGCGGAGCAGCAGGACGGTCAGCGGGCGCTTGGCGTTGTTGTTGACGTAGGTCAGGTTGGTCTCGGCCATGTAGTAATAGGCCATGATCGTGGTGAAGGCGAAGAAGAAGATCGCGATCGCCACGAAGGCCGCACCGAAGCCCGGGATGACGGTTTCCACCGCCGCCTGCGCGTAGCCCGCGCCTTCGGCGACACCGGCCAGGCCGGCGAACACGGGCGCGCCGCCCGGCACCGGGGAATACACGTTGTAGGTGCCCGCGGCCAGGATCAGGAAGGCGGTGGCGGTGCACACCATCATGGTGTCGAAGTAGATCGCGAAGGCCTGCACGTAACCCTGCTTGGCCGGGTGCGAAACCTCCGAGGCGGCGGCCGCATGCGGGCCGGTACCCTGGCCGGCCTCGTTGGCGTAGATGCCGCGCTTGACGCCCCACTCCACCGCCAGACCCATCATCGCGCCGAACGCGGCATGCGCACCGAAGGCGCTGCTGAACACCGTGCGGAACATGTCCGGCACGCGGTCGTAGTTGATGATCATGATGGTGATGGCCATCAGGATGAAGGCGGCGGCCATGAACGGAACGACCACCTCGGCGAAGTTGGCGATGCGCTTGACGCCGCCGAAGATCACCACCGACAGCAGCAGCGCGACCACGATACCGATGCCCAGCTTGAGCGCCTGCACCGATTCCAGGCCCATGAACTGGCCATCCAGCGGCCCGCACAGGGCGCCGCCGCGGCAGGCGTTGATGATGCTGTCGGCGATGGCATTGGCCTGCACGCCCGGCATCAGGAAGCCGGCGGCGATGATGGTCGCCACGGCGAAGGCCAGGGCGTACCACTTCAGGCCCATGGCCTTTTCGATGTAATACGCCGGGCCACCGCGGTAGCGGCCTTCGGCATCCTTGGTCTTGTAGATCTGCGCCAGGGTGCATTCCACATACGAGGTGGACGCACCGAGGAAGCCCATCACCCACATCCAGAAGATCGCACCGGGGCCGCCGAAGGCGATCGCGGTGGCCACACCGGCGATGTTGCCGATGCCCATCCGGCCGGCCATGGACATGGCCAGCGCCTGGAACGAAGACACGCCCGCGTCGGATTTCTCACCCTGCACGGTGAGCCGGCACATTTCCACGAACCCACGGATCTGCATGAACCGGGTACGGGCACTGAAGTACAGGCCTGCGGCAAGACACAGGAAGATCAGAGCTTTGCTCCAGATGATCCCGTTGATGAAACTGACTACTTCTTCCACGCGCTCTCTCCAGTCGGCGGAAACAAAAGGAACGTCCCCGTCGGCTGGGACCCGGTCGATTCTCCACGATCCGCGCCGGAGTGCGTAGTGGCAATTTCGATGAATGGGCGGCCATGCCGCCCATTCGGGTCAGGCATGGCCGCCGACCGAGGGCGTTTGCGCTTCCTGGCGAGCCAGTTCACGCGCCACGGCTTCCGGCGAGCGGGTGTACGGGGCCAGCAGCGAGTAGAACGCCGGCACCACGAACAGCGACAGGAACGTGGACACGGTCACGCCGAAGATCACCACCACGCCGATCGTGCCGCGGCTGGCCGAGCCCGGGCCACCGGCCACCACCAGCGGGATCGCACCGACCACGGTGGCGATGGAGGTCATCAGGATCGGGCGCAGGCGCACCATCGCCGATTCGACGATGGCCTGGTGCACGTTGCGGCCCTCATCGCGCAGCTGGTTGGCGAACTCCACGATCAGGATGCCGTTCTTGGCCGCCAGGCCCACCAGCATCACGATGCCGATCTGGCTGAACAGGTTGATCGTGCCACCACTGACATACAGCCCCAGCAGCGCGCCGAGCACGCCCAGCGGCACCGTCAGCATGATCACCAGCGGGTGGATGAAGCTCTCGAACTGCGCAGCCAGCACCAGGAACACCACCAGCAGCGCCATCGCGAAGGTCAGCAGCACGGCGCTGCCCGCGTTCTGGTACTCGCGCGATTCGCCCTTCCAGCTGATCTGCGCATGCTGCGGCAGCTCTTCACTGGCCACCTGCTGGGCCCAGGCGATGGCCTCGCCCAGCGGATAGCCCGGGGCCAGGCCGGCGTTGATGGTGATCGAGCGCAGCCGGTTGAAGCGGTTGAGGCTGCCGGCTTCGGCCACTTCGCTGAGCGTGACCAGGTTGGACAGCGGGACCAGTTCGCCGCCACTGGCACGCACGCGGATCGCGGCCAGATCCGACGGCGAGGCGCGGCCGTCGCGCCCGGCCTGGACCAGCACGTCGTACTCCTCGCCGTTGTCGACGAAGGTGGTGACGCGGCGCGAGCCCATCATGGTTTCCAGCGCGCTGCCGATCGCGGTGACCGATACGCCCAGATCGGCCGCACGCTGGCGATCGATGTTCACGCGCATCTGCGGGCGGGTTTCCTTGTAATCCGAGTCCGCACCGACCAGGCCAGGGTTGTCGGCCATGCGCAGCAGCATGCGGTCACGCCACTGCGCGATCTCCGCGTATTCCGGGCCACCCAGCACGATCTGGAACGGCTGGCCCTGGCTGCGCACCAGACCGCCACCCACCTGGGTACGCACGCGCACGCCCCGCAGGTCATTGAGGTGGGTCTGCAGCTCGGCCGCTACATCCGGGGTGGAGACATCGCGCTGACGCCAGGGCTGCAGGAACACGCTGATGCGGCCGGTATGCATTTCCTCGCTGGAGCCCCAGCCGCCGGGCACGCGTGGGTTGGCACGCACGATCGGCTCATCTTCGCCGACGAAACCGGAAACGATCTTCTCGACCTGCTGGACCTGGCCGACGGTGTAATCGAAGCCCGCACCTTCCGGGCCATCGATCATGATCTGGAAGGAGCCGCGGTCTTCGGCCGGGGCCAGCTCGGACGGCAGCACCTTGAGCAGCAGCGCGCTGGCCAGCAGCGAGAGGATCATCACCACGATATAGACCCACGTGCGGGTCACATGCGCTTCCAGGAAACGCCCGTAGGCGGCCGACAGGCGATCCAGATTGCGGTTGATCACCCCGTGCAGGCCCTTCGGTGCCTGGCCGGTGTGCGGCTTGAGCAGCTTGGAGGCCATCATCGGGGTCAGCGTCAGCGACACGAACGCCGACAGCGCCACCGCCGCGGCCAGTGCGACGGCCAGCTCGCGGAACAGGCGACCGGTGTTGCCTTCCAGGAAGCCGACCGGCAGGAACACCGCGACCAGCACCGCGGTGGTGGCGATGACCGCGAACGCCACCTGGGTGGTGCCGCGTTTGGAGGCGACCAGCGGCGGCTCGCCCAGATCGATGCGGCGCTGCACGTTCTCCACCACGACGATGGCGTCATCCACCACCAGGCCGATACACAGTACCAGCGCGAGCAGGGTCAGCAGGTTGATCGAAAAACCGAAGGCATACAGCGCGATGAAGGCCGCGATCAGACAGACCGGCACCGTCACCGCGGGAATCAACGCGGCGCGGAAACTGCCCAGGAACAGCCAGATCACCGCCAGCACCAGCAGCATCGCCTCGACCAGCGTGGCGTACACGCGATCGACCGCGGCCTCGATGAAAGTGGTGTTGTCGAAGGCCACGAAGATGCGGGTGCCTTCCGGCAGCGTGCTGCTGATCCGGTCGGCTTCCGCGCGCGCTTCACGGGCGACATCCAGCGCGTTGGCGGTGGAGGTCTTGACGATGCCCAGGCCGATGTTCGGCTCGCCATTGCTGCGGTAGTAGGCCCGGCGCTCAGACGAGGCCAGTTCGATCTTGGCCACATCGCCCATGCGCACCACGTACCCATCAGTGCCCTTGCCGAGCGGGATGCCGGCGAAGTCCTCGGGTTTGACGTAGTTGCGCTCCACGCGCAGGGTGAAATCGCGGTCGGCCGATTCGATGCGGCCAGCCGGCAGTTCCACGTTCTCGTTGCGCAGCGCGCTTTCCACATCGCCCACGGTGAGGCCGCGCGCGGCGAGCTGGTCGCGGTCCAGCCAGATCCGCATCGCATAGCGCTGGCGGCCACCGATACGCACCTGGGCCACGCCATCCAGGCTGGAGAAGCGGTCGACGATGTAGCGGTCGGCGTAGTCGCTCAGCTCCAGCGTATCCATCGAGGTCGAGCTCATGTTGAGCCAGATGATGGGGTCGGCGTCGCTCTCGACCTTGGCGATTTCCGGCGGCCGCGCCTCTTCGGGCATGCGGTCGGCAACGCGGCTGACCGCATCGCGCACATCGTTGGCGGCCGCTTCGATATCGCGGTTGGACGTGAATTCGATACTGACCTGCGAGCGCCCGTTGGAGCTGCGCGCGTTGATCGTATCGATGCCTTCGATGCCGGCCAGCGCATCTTCCAGTACCTGGGTGATGCGGCTTTCGATGACCGCTGCCGACGCGCCGGTGTAATCGACCGAGACCGAGACGATCGGCGGATCGATCGCAGGCAGTTCGCGCAGGGTCAAACGCGTGAATGACATGAAGCCCAGCACGACCAGCAGCAGGCTCATCACCACGGCGAAGACCGGCCGCTGGATGGAAACGTCGGAAAGCTTCATCCGGCGGTGTCCGGTTCGGCCGACGCGGCCGCGGCCGGCGCGACCGGTGCAGCGTCTTCGGCCTGGATCTTCAGGCCCGGGCGCAGCTTGCCGGTGCCGTCCACCACGATGCGGTCACCCACGGCGAGGCCTTCGCGGATTTCCACCACACCGCTGCGGCGCCCGCCGGCGACGATGTCGGCACGCTCCACGCTCTGGTCCGGCGTGACCCTGAACACGTAGGAATCGCGTCCGACCTGGACGACCGCGATTTCAGGGATGACCAGCGCCTGGCGCTCGGGGCGGAACATGCGCACATCCAGCAGCATGCCCGGGCGCAGTGCGTGATCGGCATTGATGAAGTCCGCACGCACGGTGACCGCACGCGTGCCCGGATCCACGCGGGTATCGATGGTGGCGACCTTGCCTTCGAAGTTGCGGCCCGGATACGCCACGCTGGTCGCGTTGACCTTGTCGCCGGTGCTCAGCGAGGCCAGCTCGGCTTCGGGCACCTGGAAGTCAACGTGCATGCGCTCGATGTCATCGAGCGTGGTGATCGCGGTGCTGGGGGTGACCAGCGAACCGGCGCTCACCTGGCGGATGCCCAGCACGCCGGCGAACGGCGCACGCACCCGGCGGTCGCCGATGTCGGACTGCATTTCGCGCACGCGGGCATCAGCGGCGTCGCGGATGGCGCGCTGCGTGTCCAGCGTGGAGCTGGCCACCAGTTGCTGGGCGGCGAGTTCGCGCTGGCGCTTGTACAGCTGGTCCGCCTCCAGGAACGTGGCCTGGGCCTGCAGCAGCGCGGCTTCCTGGGCCTGGCCGCGCAGGGTGACCAGCGGCGTGCCGGCACTGACCTGCTGGCCACTTTCGAAGTGCACCGTCTCGATGATTTCGCTGACCTTGGCGGTAACCGTCACCGACTCGCGCGCCTTCGCCGTGCCCAGTGCCTGCAGCGTGTCGCTCCATGCCGAAGCCTTCACCACCTGGGTGGTGACCGGTACGGCGTCTGCCTGCCGGCGAGCGGCCTCGTCTTTACTGCCACACCCTGCCAAAGCGACCAAGGCGATGCCAGCGGCGAAGCGCGCTGCGATGCGTCCCAACATGTGATGCAATCCCGGTTGTTTCTCGACCGCCGAGTGTATAGAGGGGTCGAGCCGGGGCATATGTGCCAAGCGTTTACCGGCCTGTTCACATCTGCCGGTGACGGGCGAAGGCCTTTCCGTGCTGGGGCCTGCACAGGATGTATCGCCATGTATCGACGCATGTCGAAGTGCGCGGCACGCGCCGGGGTGTCGGATCCAGCGGCGCCGGGCGCCGGGCGGGAGACAGGTCCCCCACCCGGCCAACGTACTCAGTAACGATAGTTCACTTTCAGCCAGGCGGTGCGGCCAGGTTCGTTGATGCGCACCGGATCGGCCGGGAAGCCGAAATCGGCGCTGCCGGCCAGGTTCAGATGCTCGCTGTAGGCGCGGTCGAACAGGTTGTCCACGCCCGCACTCACCAGCAGCGCCTCGTTGACCCGGTAGCTGGCGTTCACGGCCAGGGTGGCGAAGCCGGCGCTGGGGCCGAGATCGCGGGCGACCACGTTGCCCTGCCCCGCCGCGACCCGGCCCTGACGCGAGACCGCGCGTGCCAGCGCCCCCACGGTCCAGCGCTCGCCTTCCCAGGCGGTGCTGAGCCGGGCTTCCAGCGGCGGCATCTGCGGCAGCGCGCGGCCGTCACTGCGGTTCTCGCCCCAGGCATAGGCCAGCGTGCCGCCGAGTTTCCACTGCTGCGCCAGCTGCCACTCCGCGCCCGCCTCGGCGCCGGCAATGCGCGCATCGACATTGCTGGCCTGGCTGGTGCTGCCCATCATGCCGCCGTCGCGGTAGGTGAACAGTATGTAGTCCTGGAGGCGCCCGGCATACGCCGAGACCCAGGCGTTGAGGCGGTCGGTGCGGTACTGCAGGCCCAGATCGAGCTGGGTGGTTTTTTCCGGCTGCACGCCGGTGAAGGCGTTGATCGCGCCGGCCGGGCCGAGATTCGGCGAGAACAGTTCCCAGTAGTCGGGCATGCGCTCGCTGTGGCCGACGCCGGCGTACCAGGTCAACGCGGGTGCGATGTCGCGCTCGAACCGGACGAAGCCGCTGCCGAGGTTCTCGCGACGGGTCTGCCCGGCGGTCGGGTTCGGCATCGCCATCATGCCGGCGGTGGCGCGCTCATCCTTCACCTCGGCACGGTCGATGCGCAACCCACCGACCCAGCGTTGCGCGGTGCCCTCGCCCAGCGTGATCTCGGTGAACGCCCCGAGGTTCTCAAAGCGTGCATCGGTACGCCACGGCTGCTGGCGGTACACGTTGCGACCCATCGCGTTGCGGCTGCGATGGCGGCTGTCCTGCGCGTCCACGCCGGCCACGATGGCGATGTCCTGCCAGCGCCATTCCGAGGCGATACGGCCACCGGTGGTGCGGCGATCAACGTTGGAGCCCATCGGCATCGGCATGCTGCTGGCCGGGTTCGGCGTGCGCAGCGTGTAGTTGTCCATCACGTGGTCGGCGTCGTTGTAGTACACGTTGGCCTGCAGCTTGTCCCATGCACCGGGCAGGTTGTCCTTCTCGAAGCGGGCGGCGTAGCTTGTGCGCTTGAACGCGGCACCGTCCATGCCGCGGCCGGCGTAACGCGCGATCGCATCGCCGGTGCCGGCCGAGAGTTCCAGCACGGTATCGGCATCAGGTGTCCAGCCGACGGCGACATCGCTGTTCCACTTGCGCCACTTGGAGGGCACCACATCCCCGTTGCCGTCCTTGTAGTCATCCGATTCGGAGCGGTTGCCGTTGACGCGCACATAGCCCGGCGAAGCGCCGGCGGTGAGATCCAGCACCTGGTCATTGCGGTTGCGCGAGCCGACCAGGGCGCTGGCGTTGATATCCATGCCCGGCTGATCGAAACGCGGGGTATCGCGCTCGAAGCGCACCGTGCCGGCCGAGGCACCGGCGCCCCAGCGCACGCTCTGCGGCCCCTTGATGATGGTCAACCGATCGAAGGTTTCCGGTGCGATGTAGGACAGCGGGTTGTCCATGCGCGAGGGGCAGGCACCGATCAGATTGCCTTCGTTGCTGACGATGTTCAGGCGCGAACCGAACATGCCGCGCAGCACCGGATCGCCGTTGGTGCCGCCGTTGCGGATCGCCGAGAAGCCGGGAACCGTCTTCAGATAATCAGCGCCATCGCTGGCCGGCACCGGCTGCCGCGGCAGGCGCGGATCGGTGACCCAGTGCAGCGGCGATGAGGGCGCGGTGGCGGTGACGACCAGCGTATCGAGGGTGCGGGCGTCGTCGTTGGCGGCATGCAGCGGCAGCGCGACCAGGGCCAGCGACAGGGAAACAGACAGGCGCGTCAGTGCGCCCGCGCTGCGGGAAGAAACGTTCATGGTGGAACTCCAGAAAAGCACGCAGGCACGCGCCGCCATCACGGCGACACAGGCAGAAAAGGCGGTGGATTCAGGAGATCGCGGGCGGGCCGCGTGCGGCGTGGGCGGGCCAGCGCAGGCTGCGTGGCGTGGGCACCGCGCGCAGCACGCGCGGTGCAATGACCGGCATCGCCGGCAACAGCAGGATCAGCACCGCCAGCCACGGCATCAGCCGCGAGGCCATCATGCAGTACTCGCAGGCGTCGCCATGCCCGGCATGCTCGCTCATCGGCGGCGACGATGCGGGGGTGTCGTGGGCGCTTGGCAGGGCGTGCATCGGCATGGGCTGCATCGCCATGTCGTGCTGCTGCATGTCGTGGTGGTGCACGTCGCGCTGCGCGATGTCGTGCTGCATGTCGTGCCCGGCGTGGGCATCGGGCGGCACCGGCATCGCGTGGGTCATGCCGGTCGGCATCAGCATCACCGGCGCCCCTGCATGCGCCTGCTGCCAGCGGCTGACCAGCGGCGCCAGCGCCATCAGCAGCGTCGCCACGAAGGCAAGCTGCAGAAAAACGGCATACGGGCGACGGCGGACGTTCACCCAGTCATGGTAGCGCCCGACCGTTGGCAGGGCAGCCCGAAGCCCTGCGACCAACCGTCGCAGCGGCCCTTTCGAAGCGCCCACCGAACCCCTCACCCCCTCTGGAGAAAAGCCCCCTTCTGTTGAAGGGGGGCGCCAACGGCGCGGGGTAGAGGGGGAATGCGCGGGCAGCCATCACCGTCGCTAGACGGTGATGGTCTGCGTCAGTGATTCCCAGGTCGGCGGCAGCGGCCAGTTGGCTTCCTGGTTGCCGTCGATCACCCGGCGCAGGTCGCGGGTGTCGATCTGCGGGGCGAGGACATGCACCAGTTCCAGCGCGTAATCGCGCAGCACGCGATCGCGCGGCAGCACGGCCCAGGCGATGCACTCGTCGATCGGCGCCGGGGCCGGCCAGGACCGCAGGTCTTCATCGCTGGCGTTGACCGCCATTTCCGCCAGCAGGCCCACGCCCAGGCCGGTGCGCACATACGTCTTGATCAGATCCGCATCGAGGGCGGTCAAGGCGATGTCCGGGGTCAGCCCGGCGCTGGCGAAGGCGCGCTGCAGCGAGGAGCTGCCGCGGGTGGAGGATTCGTAGCTGATCAGCGGGTGGCTGGCGAGCGCCTGCAGGTCCGGCGCGGCGCCCGGGCGGTCCAGCGCGTGTCCGCGCGGCACCAGCACCAGCCGGCGCCAGCGGTACAGCGGAATGGCCAGGCCGGCAGTGGGCTCACCGCCGGCGGTGCTGATGATGGCGATGTCCGCGTCGCCCTGGCTGAGCAGGTCCAGCGCGTCGCTTTCGGCAGCCTGCTGCAGATGCACGCTGACCTGCGGGTAGGCCTGCTTGATCCGCGCCACTGCCGGCGGCAGCACGAAGCGCGCCTGGGTATGCGTGGTGGTGAGCACCAGTTGGCCCTGGCTTTCACGGCGCTGGTTGGCCGCATAGGTGCGGATGTTGTTGGCCTCGCCCAGGACAGCGCGGGCGCGGCCGATCACTTCCACGCCGGCCGGGGTCACCGCTTCCAGGCTGCGGCCCTTGCGCACGAACAGCAGGAACCCGAGTTCATCCTCCAACTGCTTGAGCTGTTTGGACAGGCCGGGCTGGGTGGCGTGCACACGGGACGCCGCCAGCGTGATGTTCAGCTCGGCGTCGGCAATGGCGACCAGGTAGCGAAGTTGGGTCAGCGTCATGGGCGGGCGATACGGCGCATGGAGAGGGGGCCATCCGACTGTAGGGCAAATGCCGTCACCAGCTTATAACCAAACGTTGTTTAAGAAGGTAATCAGGTCATTTCGCGCGGTCATATGCCAGCGGTACGGTCTGACCGACCCCGGCCCGGCCGCGCGCGGGCGCCTTGCGCCGCCACCGGCCCGACCCTTTCCCCTGCCGCACGGCCCCCGGGCGGCAACGACTTCTGCGGAGCATTCCCATGGCCCTGTACGACTCCATCCTGGACACCATCGGCAACACCCCGGTGGTGCGCCTGCACCGTCTCGCCCCCGAGCACGTCACCCTGTATGCGAAGGTCGAGTCGTTCAATCCCGGCGGCTCGGTCAAGGACCGCCTAGCGCTGGCGATCATTCTCGACGCCGAGGCCAAGGGCCTGCTCAAGCCCGGCGATACCATCGTGGAAGCGACCTCGGGCAACACCGGCGTGGCGCTGGCGATGGTGGCCGCCGCGCGCGGCTACAAGTTCGTGGCCACGATGGTGGAGACCTTCTCGATCGAGCGCCGCAAGCTCATGCGCGCCTACGGCGCCAAGGTGATCCTGACCCCGGCCGCCGAGCGCGGCTCGGGCATGGTCCGCCGTGCGAAGGAACTGGCCGAGGAACACGGCTGGTTCCTGGCCAGCCAGTTCGCCAACCCGGCCAACCCGGCCTATCACCGCAACACCACGGCGCCGGAAATCCTGCGCGACTTCGCCGGCAAGCGGCTGGACTACTTCGTGACCGGTTGGGGCACCGGCGGCACCCTGACCGGCGTCGGCGAAGTGCTCAAGGTCGCGCGACCCGAGACCCGCATCGTCGCCACCGAACCGGAAGGCGCCGCCCTGCTCAAGGGCGATGAGTGGAAGCCGCACAAGATCCAGGGCTGGACCCCCGACTTCGTGCCGGAAGTGCTCAACCGCGGTGTCTACGATGAACTGCTGACCATCGACGACGCGCGCGCCATCGAGACCTCGCGCCGGCTCGCGGCCGAGGAAGGCATCTTCGTGGGCATCTCGGCCGGTGCCACGGTCGCCAGCGCGCTGGACATCGCCGCCAAGGCCGCACCCGGCGCGGTGATCCTGGCGATGCTGCCCGACACGGGTGAGCGCTACTTCTCCACCCCGCTGTTTGCCGATATCAACGAAGGCTCCGACGACGACTGGCTGGCCGGTCTGCCCTGATCTGCCCGTTGGTCCGCAGGAAGGAAGCGCCCGCCCTGATCGGCGGGCGTTTTGCATGGGGCGCTTCATCTGCGGTGAAGCGATCCGGCGGCATCGTGTGAAGGTCAGCCAGCGCTCGCCGGGTCGCACTGCCTGAGACGACGATGACGCAGCCTAGATGTCCTGCAGGTTACGGTGCAGGTCAGGCACGTCATTTCGTTGTATGGACCCGGTATCAGTACGTAAGGAGCGGTACGCATGAAGATCGAAGTGTGGCAGGGCGACATCACGACCCTGGCGGTGGATGCGATCGTCAATGCGGCCAACGAATCCCTGCTGGGCGGCGGCGGCGTGGACGGCGCGATCCATCGCGCGGCCGGTCCGCAGCTGCTCGACGCCTGCCGCGCCCTGCCGGAGATCCGCCCCGGCATGCGCTGCCCGACCGGTGAGGTGCGCCAGACGCCCGCCTTCGAGCTGCCGGCCAGGCATGTGTTCCACACCGTCGGCCCGGTCTGGCAGGACGGTCTGCGCGACGAGCCGGCACTGCTGGCCAATTGCTACTGGAAATCGCTGCAGCTGGCCGAAAAGCTGGATCTGGAATCGATCGCCTTCCCGGCGATCAGCTGCGGCGTGTTCGGCTATCCGCTGCACCAGGCCGCCCACATCGCCGCCACCGAAACCCTTACCTGGCAGCGCTCGCATCGCCAGCCGCGCCGGATCATCCTGGTGGCCTACAACGCGGCGACGTACAAGGCCTACCAATCGGCGCTGGCCGCGCTGGGTCAGCCGGTCGAACCGTCAACCTCGGCGATCTTCGCGCCACTGGCGCTCGGGTTGCCGCCGGCCGCGGCGCACTGAGCAGACCACCGCGCAAACAAAAACGCCGGCACAAGGCCGGCGTTTCCGTTGACGGTGGTCAGGCGTGAATCAGCCGTTCCACTTGCCCAGGGCGGCTTGGCCGTTTTCCTTGGCGCGATCGAAGATCGTCTGCTGCGCCTTGGCGACGTTGGCCTTGGTGTCCTTGGCCCACAGCTTCAGCGCGGCCTGCTGCATGGCGCGGCCGTAGGAGAAGCTCAGCGGCCACGGCAGGTTGCCCATCTGGTTCATGGCGTTCAGATGCGCGGTGGACTGCTCATCGCTCTGGCCACCGGACAGGAACACCACGCCCGGCAGGATCGCCGGCACGGTGCTCTTGAGGCACATCACGGTCGACTCGGCCACTTCCTCGACGTCGGCCTGCTCTTCGCAGCCCTTGCCGGAGATGACCATCGAGGCCTTCAGGATGGTGCCTTCCAGCAGCACGTTCTGCTGGTACAGCGCGTCGAACAGCGAACGCAGGGTGGCTTCGGTGACTTCGTAGCAGGTCTCGATGTCGTGGTCGCCGTCCATGATCACTTCCGGCTCGACCATCGGCACCAGGCCGCATTCCTGGCACAGCGCCGCATAACGGGCCAGCGCGTGGGCGTTGGACTCGATGCAGGTGCCCGACGGGATGCTTTCACCGATGTTGATGACTGCACGCCACTTGGCGAAGCGCGCACCCAGCTTGTAGTACTCCTGCAGGCGCTCGCGCAGGCCGTCCAGGCCTTCGGTGACCAGCTCGCCCGGGCAGCCGGCCAGGGCATGCGCGCCCTTGTCGACCTTGATGCCCGGAATGATGCCCTGGGCGGCCATGTACTTGGCGAACGGGACGCCGTCCTTGGTGGACTGACGGATGGTCTCGTCGTACAGGATCGCGCCGGAGATGTGCTCGTTCAGCTTGGGCGTGGTGAGCAGCAGTTCGCGGTAGGCGCGACGGTTCTCCTCGGTGTTCTCCAGGCCGACGCTGGCGAAGCGCTTGCCGATGGTGCCGGTGGATTCGTCGATCGCGATGATGCCCTTGCCCGGGGCGACCATGGCCTGTGCGGTTTCAGCCAGCTGTTCGATGCTCATGTACTTCCTGTGGCGGGTGCGGGAAAACCCCAATTATAGACCCCGCCTCCCGTGAACTGACCGTCCACGGAATCTGGAAACGATTCCATCCCTAAACGGGCCCAGGGGAGCGAATGTGTCTGGGGGAAAGCCCCCTGAGTGAGGGGGCGGCCGCGAAGCGGCGGGGGTCTGGGAGATGGTAAGAAGGGGCCCACGGTTTGCAGCGCAAACCGTGGGGCGACAGCGCGTATGCGATGACGCGTACCCTTAGAGTTCGCCCAGGCCGCTCGCACGGCCGTCTTCGCCCACTTCCAGCAGGCGCAGCGTGTTCGTGGCGCCATGGGTTTCCATGTGCTCGCCGCTGGTGAAGACGACGCGGTCGCCGCTCTGCAGCTGGTTCGCTTCGAACAGCAGGCGGATGCTGCCGCGCGCGGCTTCGCGCGGGGTCAGGCCGCGGCTGTCGAAGTTGATCGGGAACACATCGCGCATCAGCGCCATCTGGCGGCGGGCGCCGTCATGGCGGGTCACCGCGAACACCGGTGCCGAGGCACGGAAGCGCGACAGGTACCGCGCGGTGCCACCGGATTCGGTCATCGCCACGATCGCGCGCACGCCTACGTGCTGGGACAGGAACATGGTGGCCATGGCGATCGCCTGGTCGGCACGTTCCAGATTGCGCGGCGAGGCGCCGAAATCGGTCTCGGTCTGGAACTGGCGTTCGGCACCGAGGCAGATACGCGCCATCGCTTCGACCGCCTTGACCGGGTACATGCCCGCGGCGGTTTCGGCCGAGAGCATCACCGCATCGGTACCGTCGATGACCGAGTTGGCCACGTCCAGCACTTCGGCGCGGGTCGGGATCGGGCTTTCGACCATCGACTGCAGCATCTGGGTGGCGGTGATCACCACCTTGTTCTGCGCCAGCGAGGCCTTGATGATTTTCTTCTGCAGGCCCGGCAGTTCGGCATCGCCGATTTCCACGCCCAGATCGCCACGCGCGACCATGACCACGTCACTGGCGTCGACGATCTCTTCCAGGTTGTCGATCGCTTCGGTGCGCTCGATCTTGGAAACCAGCGCGGCGTAGCAGCCGTGCGACTCGGCGATCTCGCGCGCGTCGTTCATGTCCTGCGCATTGCGGCAGAAGGAGACGGCGATGAAATCCACGCCGATCTTGGCCACGATGCCGATCAGTTCCTTGTCGCGCTCGGTCAGCGCGCCCAGCGACAGGCCACCGCCCTGCTTGTTCAGGCCCTTGCGGTCGGACAGCACGCCATCGTTGAGCACGGTGTTGATGATGCGCTCGCCCTGCACTTCGGTGACCTGCAGCTGCATCAGGCCATCGTCGAGCAGCAGGATGTCACCGGCCACCACGTCCTGCGGCAGGCCGAGGTAGCTCACGCCCACCTGGGTGGTGTCGCCGGCCGGTGCGTTCGGTGAGGCGACCAGGTCGAAGCGGTCGCCCGCCTTGAGCTTGATCTTGCCTTCGGCGAAACGCTCGATGCGGATCTTCGGGCCCGGCAGATCGGCCAGGATGCCCACTTCCACGCCCACGCGGGCGGCGGCGGCACGTACATCGGCAGCGCGCTTGGCCTGGCCGGACGGGTCACCGTGGCTGAAGTTGAGGCGAACCACGTTCACGCCGGCGCGGAAGAGATCCTCCAGCACGCCCGGCGGGTCGGTCGCCGGTCCGAGGGTGGCAAGGATCTTGGTGCGACGCTGACGCTCAATCATGGTTAATGGGCTCCCGTTAAAGGAGTGAAATTAGCACACCCATCACGTCCCATGAATACGATTACACCGCTGGCACGCTTGGGTTTCACCGTTGTCCTGCAGACAGCCCGAGACGACCGGGCGGACAGTCATCTGACCGCCCGCCGGCCAGCGCCAATCGCGGCGGGGCTTTGCGCAGGACATGCGGCGGCGTACGGATCGCCGCCGCGGCCCTCAATCGATCAGGGTGAGCAGGTCGTCCGGTGCCTGCGCGAGGTGCGCCGCCCCGGCCGCTGTGAGCTCTTCGGCACCGCCGAAGCCCCACAACACGCCGATATTGCGCAGCCCGTGATGACGCGCGCCTTCGATATCCATGCGCCGGTCGCCGATCATCCAGCACTGCGCCGGGGTCAGCGACAGCCGGCGCAGGGCCTCGGCCACCAGCTGCGGCTTCTCGCTGCGGCTGCCATCCGGGGTGGCGCCGATCACATCCTCGAAGCAGTCACCGAACGGCAGGTGCTCGACGATGCGCCGGGCGTGCGGCTCGTTCTTGGCGGTGACGATCGCCAGCCGATGGCCGCGACCCTTCAAGGCCTGCACGACCTGGCCGATCCGCGGGTAGACCTCATGCTCGCGCCAGCCGACCACGTCGAAGCGCTCGCGGTAATACGTCACCGCCTGTTCGACCTGGGCCGGATCGTTGAACAACGGCGCGAAGCTGGTGCGCAACGACGGCCCGATCCAGCGCCGTAGTTCGGCCTGTGGCGGGACCGGTTGGCCCATCTGGGTGAGCGCATGCGCCACGCACCCGGTGATCCCGACGGCCGAATCGATCAGCGTGCCGTCGAGATCGAAGAACAGCACAGCGCGGCTCACGAGCCGCGGGCCTCCAGCGCGGCGACGGCCGGCAGGGTCTTGCCTTCCAGGAACTCCAGGAACGCGCCGCCACCGGTGGAGATGTAGCTCACCTCGCCGGCGATGTCGTACTTGTCCACCGCGGCCAGGGTGTCGCCACCACCGGCGATCGAGAACGCCGGCGAGGCCGCGATGGCACGGGCCAGCGCTTCGGTGCCATGGCTGAAGGCCTCGAATTCGAACACACCGACCGGGCCGTTCCAGACCACGGTGCCGGCCTTGGCGATCAGGCCCACGTAGTGCTGGGCCGTCTCCGGGCCGATATCCAGGATCAGGTCATCCTCGGCCACGTCGGCGACGGCCTTCACCGTGGCTTCGGCGTCCGGCAGGAACTGCTTGGCCACCACCACGTCGGTCGGCAGCGGGATGTCGGCGCCACGCGCCTTGGCATCGGCGACGATCTTCTTGGCGGTGTCCAGCAGGTCCGGCTCATACAGCGACTTGCCGACCGGGTAACCGGCGGCCGCGATGAAGGTGTTGGCGATGCCACCGCCGACGATCAGCTGGTCGACCTTGCCGACCAGGCTGGAGAGCAGTTCGAGCTTGGTGCTGACCTTGCTGCCGGCCACGATCGCCAGCAGCGGCGGGGCCGGGGCGAGCAGCGCCTTGGCCAGCGCGTCCAGTTCGGCCATCAGCAGCGGACCGCCAGCGGCGACCGGCGCGAAGCGGATCACGCCATGGGTGGAGGCCTGCGCGCGGTGCGCGGTGCCGAAGGCATCCATGACGAACACATCGCACAGCGCGGCGTACTTCTTCGCCAGCGCTTCATCGTCCTTGCCCTCGCCGACATTCATGCGGCAGTTTTCCAGCAGCACGATGGAACCCGGCGCGACGTCCACGCCATCGACCCAATCACGCACCAGCGGCACCTGGACACCCAGCAGCTGCGACAGGCGCAGCGCCACCGGGGCCAGCGATTCGGCTTCACTCCACACGCCTTCCTTCGGACGCCCCAGGTGCGAGGTCACCATCACGGCGGCGCCCTTCTCCAGCGCCAGCTTCAGCGTCGGCAGCGACGCGGTGATGCGCTGCTCGGAGGTGATCTGGCCGTTGTCGATCGGCACGTTCAGATCCTGGCGGATCAGCACGCGCTTGCCGGAGAGATCGAGGTCGGTCATGCGAACGATGGACATAAGCAACTCTTTGGCTCTGAAGAAGGAAGGGCGCCGTGCGGCGCAGACCATCATTGTCCCGGCTGCGCGGGTGCATCGCAAATCCATAACAGGGACGGAGGTAGTTAAGCGCGCTTAACTACCCCCGTCCCCGTTAAGACGCGGCTGGCGCAGCAGGCTGACCGCGAAGCCACCGACGATCAGCACGCCGATCACCAGCAGCGCCCACAGCAGCCACTGTTTCCAGTCGCGCTGCGGGGCCACTGCGGCATCGCCGGCGAGTACTTCCGGTGCGCCCTGCACGCTTGCCTGCGCCGGTTGCCACTGCGCGCCATGCTGCTCGCGCAGCTGCGCGATCACCGTGGCCACCGGCGCATCCTGGCGCTCGGCACGCACGCTGCCGGCGGCCACCGCAAACGGCGGCTCGCCCTGGCTGAGGAACACCAGCGCTTCGGGCTGGTAGCCAAGCTTGAGCGTCGGTGCCGGCATCGACTGCGGCTGGCCGGCCACCAGCTTCCAGTAACGATCACGCGTACTGCGTGCCAGTGGCTGGGTCTGCGATTGGCGACGGTCGGCGGCGTCCTGCAGCTGATAGGCCACCCACGGGCCGGCGCGCACCTGCCACGGTTGATCGGCATCGTCGCGGCTCAACAGCGTCCACTGCACCACGCTGTTGTCGGCGGTGGCGATATCGGCCTGCGCGATCGGGAAGCGCCCTTCCAGCTGATACTCGAACTCGCCGGGTTTGCCGGCGGTACCGGTCAGCGACTGCCAGCGCCACGCGATCGCCTGCGCGGCCGGCGCCAACTCGGCCTGCACCGTGGACAGCGCCGGCAAGGCATCGGCGCCGATCGGCAGGATCCGGAAGTACTTGGCCTGGCGCGCGATCTCGATGCGGCGCTGCTGCAGGCGGCGGCCTTCGTGCTGCAGGTCCACCAGCGGCACATCGTCGGCGATGCGCAGCCAATCGCGCAGATCGTTGCTCATCTCCACGCGAACGCGCGCCTGCAGTGGCGACTGTGTCTGCCAGTCCAGGCGCAGCGCCTGCACGCCGGTCTTCAGCGCGCTGGCGTCGATCAGCCAGCCGGCCGGTTGCCCGGCCGCGCCACCGCGTCCCAGCAGCGCTTCCACCCGGCGCACGCTGCCGTCGGTATTGCGCTCGGTCAGCAGCTGCAGATCATCGCCGGAGGTACCGGCCATCGGCGGCAATGGGAACCAGGACAGCGTCTGCCATTGTGGCGCCTGCGCCAGTGGCTGATCGGCAGCCAGCAGCGCCGAAGGCAGTGCCTGGCCTTGTGCGTTGAACACCTGCACGTCGGCCAGGCGTGGCGACACCGCAGTGCGGTAGACGCCATCGTCGAGCGTCAGCCGGTAGGCACCGGCCTGCGGCTGCGCGAGCTGCAGCGGCCATTGCTGGCGATAGGCCTGGCGGTCATCGGCGGCCTGGGCCTGGGCCTGGGCCTGGGCCAGCGCCGGAAGCGCCAGCGCGGTGAAGAGGATCAGCGGGCGAAAGGTCATCAAGACTGCGGCTCCACGGCGGGGTCCGGCGCGCGCGGCGGCGCCGGTGCCAGATAGCCCACGACCGTGCACAGCAGGCCGTAGGCGATGAAAGAAGAAATGCCCAACAGGTTGCCCAGGTGCTGGCGGTCGATCAGCACCAGCTTGGCCAGCACCACGCCCATCAGCACCGCGCCGACCAGCCACAGCACGCGTTGCCCGCGGCGCGAGCCCCACACCCAGCTGATCACGCCGAGCACGCTCCACACCACGGTCAGGCTGGTCTGGGCGAGGGTCGAAGACCACAAGCGCTCGTTCCACGGCACCCCGCCCCAGTGATGCACGGCGTGCAGGGTGATGCTGGTCAGGGCGACGAAGCCGGCAATCGCCAGCACCGGTATGCGCATCGCACGCAGGCCATCCGGCGCCTGCGCAGACCACAGCCAGCGCGCAGCGAGCACCAGAACGGCGATCTGCGCCAGTTCCACCGGGTTGAGCAGCGGCAGCCACGGCAGCGGTGCTGCGCCGGCCGGGACCAGCAACAGGCCCGCCCAGCTCACGCCAAGCACCGCGAACAACGTGCCCTGCAGCGGCGTGCGCATCGGATCGAAGCGTTCGCCAAGCGGCACCGTCAGCCAGCGCCAGCGCAACAGCGCCACGGCGGTGACGAGCAGCCACGGCAACAGCATCAGGGCCAGGCCCCAACCCTGTGCCAGCGCGAAACGGTCGGCCAGCCACAGGCAGGCCAGCGACACCACGGACGGCCACAGCAACCACCACAGGAACTGCGCCGCCAGCGACGTGCGGTCGTCGCCTGCGCGCAGACACCACAGGCTGCGCACGCCCAGCAGCGCGAACACCGCCCAGGCCAGTGCGCCATAACCGGCGAACGGCTGGTCATGCACATCGGCCTGCCACAGCGCCAACGGGAACGCAGCCAGCACCATCGCCAGCGTGGTGAGCACCAGTGCGCGTGCCGGCCAGCGCCGATGCATCTCGGCGGCCAGCCAACCGGTGACGGCCGCGGCGATCAGCAGCGCATCGGGCTCGCTGCGGTGGGCGACGAAGCGCAGGATCTCGTGGCTGATACTGCCCAGCCACCACAGCAAGCCCCACAGGTAGTACACGATGGCCGGCGACTGCTGCTGCGCGCGGCGATAGCTGAAGGCCGCCGCGAAACCAGCCACCGCCAGCAGCAGGCCGCTCATGAAGGTCGGGTTGGCGATGGCCGTGGCGTCCAGATGCCAGTAATCGGCGCCGACCACGAAGCCGAACGCGGCGCCCAAGGTCAACAACGCACCGGTGACCTGCGGCAGCCAGCGCTGCTGTCGCAGCCCCAGCCAGGCCAGGGCCGCCCCTTCCAGCGCGAACACGCTGGCGGTGGCCCGTGCAGACAGCGCCAGCGGCACCGCCAGCGTCGCAAAGCCCACCGCGAGCACCGCATGCGACTGACCCAGTGCGGCATAGCGCTCGCGCTTGATCAGCACCCACGCCAATCCCGCATACAACGCGGCCAGTGCCAGCGAGCACAACGCCAGCAGCAGGCGATCGTCGTGCAGCAGACCGGCCTGCAACGAAAACGCGATCAGCGGCGTACCGAACACCAGGCTGCCATCGATCAGATCGCGTTTCTCCGCACGCTGCCGGCGCGCATAGAGGATCGGAATCAGCAGGTAGAAGGCGAAGAACAGCAGCAGGAACGGCTCGGTGCTGGCGAACTTGTCCGGGCTGTACTGGAGCACGCCCCAGGCGGTACCGATGCCGAAGGTGAAGGCAAAGCCGAGCAGGTTCAGCGCGCGCCACGGTCGCCACCAGGCAATCGCCAGGATCGCCGCATTGAGCACCGCGTAATACGAGAACAGCGCGACATGATTGCCGCTGCCGGTGGACAGCCAGATCGGCGCCATGAAGCCGGCCAGGATGCCGAGCACGGCCAGCGTGCGCGAGTTCTGCACCACCGCCAGCACGCCCATGCCGGCGATCAGCAGCACACTGAGCGCGAACGCCGGCGCGGCGGGGATCAGGTCATAGCGCTTGAACGCGGCGAAAATGGTCAGCAGCAGGATGCCGATCGCCCCGCCCTGCAGCGCCAGCGCGAACAGGTGCCGGGTATCGCGCTGCACCCAGCCGAACACCAGCCCGGCCAGCGCCGCCAGCGCGATGGCGGCCAGGCGCAGCTCGATCGGTGCGTTCAACCAGCCCTGGTCGCTGGCGTACTTGAGCAGCGCGGCCACACCGGCCAGCAGCACCAGCATGCCGATCTTGACCGGCACATTGCCCTCGGTGAACCACTGTTTGAGGGTGCCGATGATGCGCTCGCCGATGCCCGGTTCCTGCGGTGCGGCAGGTGCCGGCGGTGGTGCAGACCGGGGCGGCAGCGGGGGCGGCTGCGCCGGTTCGTCCAGTGGCGCAACGCGCGCAGCGGGGGCAGTCACCGCAATGGGTGACGCGTCCGGTGTGCGCGGCGCGGCATCCAACGGCGGGGACACGGTGTCGACCGACGCAATGTCGGCCCAGCGCAGCGGCCGTTCGGGCGCGGCGGGTGCCGGCGTGGCGTCCCAGGCCGAGCCTGCCGCGCGTTGCTCCAGCGCGGCGACGCGGCGGCGCAGGCCGGCGATCATCACCAGCGCCACGATCAGCAGCAGCGGGATCGCCAGCAGTACCAGCACCAGCAGGACAATCAGAGCTTCCATTCCAGGCCATCCTCAAGAGGTCGCCCCGGCTGCACCCGGCAGGCGCAGTGCCAGGGCACGCGGGCCATGCTAAAGGATCGGCGGCACACGCGGGATCACGCCCTGACGGGCGCCCCTGAAACGACAGACCCCGGCACGGGGCCGGGGTCTGTGGAATGACGCAGGGCAGCGCTGGCTTACGCCGCGACGACCTTGACCATTTCCAGGCACTTGTTGGAGTAGCCCCATTCGTTGTCGTACCACGACACCAGCTTGACGAAGGTGCTGTCCAGCGCGATGCCGGCATCGGCGTCGAACACCGAAGTGTGGGTTTCACCGCGGAAGTCGGTCGCCACGACCTTGTCTTCGGTGTAGCCCAGGATGCCCTTCAGCGCGCCTTCGCTCTGCGCCTTCACTTCAGCGCAGATCTCGGCGTAGGTGGCTTCCTTTTCCAGCTCGACGGTCAGATCGACCACCGACACGTCCGAGGTCGGCACGCGGAAGCTCATGCCGGTCAGCTTCTTGTTCAATTCCGGGATCACCACGCCGACGGCCTTGGCCGCACCGGTGGAGGACGGAATGATGTTTTCCAGGATGCCACGGCCACCGCGCCAGTCCTTGTTGGACGGGCCATCGACGGTCTTCTGGGTGGCGGTCGCGGCGTGCACGGTGGTCATCAGGCCACGCTTGATGCCCCACTTGTCGTTGATGACCTTGGCCAGCGGGGCCAGGCAGTTGGTGGTGCACGACGCGTTGGAGACGATCGCCTGGCCGGCATAGGTCTTGTCGTTCACGCCGAACACGAACATCGGGGTGTCGTCCTTCGACGGTGCCGACAGGATCACCTTCTTGGCGCCCGCGTCGATGTGCTTCTGCGCGGTTTCCTTGGTCAGGAACAGGCCGGTGGATTCGATGACGACGTCCACGCCGACCTCGTCCCACTTCAGGTTGGCCGGATCGCGTTCCTGGGTCAGCCGGATCTTCTTGCCGTTGACCAGCAGGTCGTTGCCGGAGACTTCCACATCGGCCTTGAAGCGGCCATGCACGGAGTCGTACTTCAGCATGTACGCCAGGTAGTCCGGCTCCAGCAGATCGTTGATGGCGACGATTTCGATGTCATTGCCGAAGTTCAGCACGGCCGAGCGCAGTACGTTGCGCCCGATGCGACCGAAACCGTTGATGCCAACCTTGATTGCCATGTTCACAAGCTCCTGCAGCCGCGACGGTGCGGCGCCGATGGAAAGGGGCGTTCATTCTAGCAGGGCCGGAACCGGCCCGGCCCGGGGAAGACGAATGGGAACCGGTTACAACGGTAAATACCCGGATTGATCCGGATCAAGGCGCGCAGGCGCATGGACGGGAAAACTGGCGCCATTCCAACCCGCCACGAGACCGTCTCATGCGCAAGACCTCCCCCCTCCTGCTCTCCAGCCTGGCCGCCGCCCTGGCGCTGGCCGCCGCCCCCGCCATGGCCCAGTCCAAGGGTGACTGGACGATCGGTGCCGGCGTGCACCAGGTCGCCCCAAAGTCCAACAACGGCTCGCTGGCCGGCGGCACGCTGAAGGTCGATGTGGACAACGACATCAAGCCGACCATCACCGGTGAGTACTTCATCGCCGACAACCTGGGCATCGAGCTCCTGGCCGCGCTGCCGTTCAAGCACGACATCAACATCGCCGGCCTGGGCAACGTGGGCAGCACCAAGCACCTGCCGCCGGTGGTGTCGCTGCAGTATCACTTCAACAGCAAGGGCAAGGTCTCCCCGTTCCTAGGCGCCGGCATCAACTACACCACGTTCTTCAGCGAGAAGACCGGCGGCGCGTTGGCTGGCAGCACGCTGAAGATGGAAGACTCCTGGGGCCTGGCCGCCCATGCCGGCCTGGATTTCGCGATCAACGACAAGGGCTCGCTGCGCGTTGATGTGCGCTGGATGGACATCGACAGCAAGGTGAAGCTCAACGGTGAAAAGATCGGCACCGTCAACATCGACCCGCTCGCCTACGGCGTGTCGTACGTGTTCAAGTTCTGATCGGCGGATCAGAACCCAACAAGGCAACACCCTCGCAGCAAGACAGTTTCCCCGGCTTCGGCCGGGGTTTTTTTTGGCTCATTCGGCCAACAGATGCCGCCCCGCCGCATGCGCATGCAGCGTGGTCGTATCGAACACCGGCACCGTTGCATCCTGCGCGCCGACCAGCAGCATGATCTCCGTGCAGCCCAGGATGATGCCCTGCGCACCGCGGTCCACCAGTCGCTGCATCACCGCCCGGTAGGTCTCGCGCGAGGCCGGCAGCACCTGCCCCTTCACCAGCTCGCCATAGATGATCCGATGCACCGCCGCGCGGTCATCGGCCTCGGGAATCAGCACCTCCAGGCCATGCGCCTGCGTGAGCCGCCCCGTGTAGAAATCCTGCTCCATGGTGAACGCCGTGCCCAGCAACCCCACCCGTTGCAGCCCGGCGGCCTTGATCGCCTCGGCCGTGGGATCGGCGATGTGCAGCAGGGGAATCGGGATCGCCGCCTGCACCGCATCGGCCATGCGATGCATGGTGTTGGTGCAGATCACGATGGCCGTCGCACCCGCGCCCTGCAGGCGCTGGGCCGCATCGATCATCCGCTGGGTCGCGGTGTCCCAGTCGCCGGCATGCTGCAGTGCCTCGATCTCGGCGAAATCGAACGACCACAGCAGGATCCGGCCCGAGTGCAGGCCGCCCAAGGTGTCGCGCACGTGCGCGTTGATCAGGCGGTAATAGTGGGCCGAGCTTTCCCAGCTCATGCCGCCGATCAGGCCAACGATGTGGGCCATGGGGACCTCCGGATTCCGCCCGATGCGGGTACCCGGCGAGCCTAGCGCAAGCCGCCGGACGCTGCAGCCGGCCAGATCCCGGCAAGCCCGCGCGCGGCCGGCCCGCTAGAATGCCGCGGATGAAAATGCCTTCCCTGCTCCCGGCCACCGCCCTCGCGCTGGCCCTCACCTTCGTTTCCACCGATGCCCTGGCCTGGGGCGCACAGGGCCACCGCCTGGTGGCGCGGATCGCCGAGACCCGGCTGACCCCGCAGACCCAAGCCGAGGTTGACCGTCTGCTCGCCGCCGAGCCGGACCCGACACTGCACGCCATCGCCCCTTGGGCCGATCAGCTGCGCGCCAAGGATCCGGACCTGGGCAAGCGCTCGGCCGGCTGGCATTACGTCAACATCGGCGAAGACGATTGCCACTATGAAGTGCAGAAGCACTGCAAGAACGGCAACTGCGTGGTGGAGGCGCTGAAGTTACAGACCGCGATTCTCGGCGACCGCAGCAAGTCCGATGCAGAGCGCGCGCAGGCGCTGAAGTTCGTCGTGCATTTCGCCGGCGACATCCACCAGCCGATGCATGCCGGCTACGGCCACGACAAGGGTGGCAACGATTTCCAGGTGCAGTTCAACAACCGCGGTACCAACCTGCACTCGCTGTGGGACAGCGGCATGCTGAACGAGCAGACGCTGGATGACGACCAGTACCTCAAGCGCCTTCTCGCCCTGCCCAAGCCCGCATTCGGCAAGCGCTCCAACATCACTGTCGACGCCGCGCAGTGGGCCGAAGCCAGCTGCCGGATCGCCATTGCACCTGGCGTTTACCCGGACAAGCGTACGCTGGGCCCCAGCTATGCGGCGACCTACCGCCCGGTCGCCGAGCGCGAGCTGCGCGTGGCCGGTGAACGCTTGGCCGTGCTGCTCAACGACACCCTGGGCAAACGCTGAGGTCTGCACCATGTCACTGCACGTCGCCAGTTTCTTCCACCCGGACAGCCACACCTTCAGCTACGTGGTGCATGACCCGGCGACGTTGCAGGCGGCGGTGATCGACCCCGTGCTGGATTACGACCCGGACACCGATGCACTCGGCGCCGGGCCGGTGCAGCCGTTGCTTGCGCATGTGCGCGGGCACGGCCTGCAGGTGCGCTGGCTGCTGGACACCCATGCCCACGCCGACCATGTCAGCGCCGGGCGCTGGCTGAAATCCCAGTGGCCGGATGCGACGCTGGCGATGGGCCAGGGCATCGTGCAGGTGCAGCGCACCTTCGCGCCACGCTACGCGCTGGATGTACCGACCGATGGCTCGCAGTTCGACCATCTGTTCGCCGATGGCGAGCGCTTCACCCTCGGTGATATCGACGCCGAAGTGATCGCAGTGCCGGGGCACACCAGCGACAGCGTCGCCTATCGCATCGGCGATGCGCTGTTCACCGGCGACTCGCTGTTCATGCCCGACGGCGGCACCGCTCGCTGCGACTTCCCGGGCGGTGACGCGGCGCAGCTGTACCGCTCGATCCAACGGATGTTGGCATTGCCCGATGCGACCCGTGTGTTCATCTGTCATGACTACGGCCCAGGGGGCCGCGAGGTCGCCAATCAGACCACGATCGGCGCGCAGCGCGCGCACAACATCCACCTGCGCGATGGCATCAGCGAGGCGGACTTTGTCGCCACCCGCCAAGCCCGTGATGCCACTCTGCCCGAGCCGAAGCTGATGCAGCCCTCGGTCAAGGCCAACATCCAGGGCGGTCCGGAAAGGTAGCGCCGGCGCTGGCCGCCCCCCCCCCCCGTTGCCCGGTTGGCACACTACGCCTTACCTGTTCAGCGTCCTTGCCGGCGCACCACGTGTTGCCCTTTCACGATCTCGAACGTGAAGCCGTACAGCAGACTTACCGGCACCGGTTCGATGCGCTCGGCGCCCTCGCAGTTGCCCCGATCCGTCGGCACGCGCTGCGGAGTGAAATGACAGACGGCCGCGGGCACAAAGCGCCACATCGCCACCGCTTCCTGGGCAGCCTGCATGAGGGGCGCGTTCTCCGGCGCATTGCCGGCGGCACAGTCACTGCGATCGATCACTGGCAGACTACGTTCGACCTTGCCTTCCGCATCGATCACCAGTTGCAGGCACACCGTCGTCGGTGCCAGCGCGCGGCGCGGATCGCGATCACCGACAGCCGGGTCCGGCCCCGCATTGAGCTGCGGCATCCGGTAACCTTCGGTCGGCCCCAGCTGATACGTCTCCACCTTTCCGCTCCCCTGAGCGCCGACGTTCGGATCCAGACGCTGGTGATCCACGTTCTCGGCACGCGTGTCCACCGTGGTCGACGAGGGGTGACTGGCACAGCCGGCCACCAGCATCGCCAGGACCACGGCCAGCGGCCCCCGCTTCACAGCGTCGGGTCCGATGCATCGAGTTCGAATGTCATCGGAATCTTCAACGCCGAGGCAACGGCCTGTCCATTCCGGCGCGCCGGTTCGAACGTCCATTGCTTGGCTGCAGCGATCGAGGCTTCGTCGAACACGCCGGCCGGTGTCGAACTGAGTACCCGGACATCGCCCGGCTTGCCAGCCGCATCGACCTCCACGCGCAACATCACGCTGCCGGAAATGCCCTGATCGAACGCCGCCTTGGGATACGTCGGCGGCGTCAGGTCACGGGCCTGCGCGCCCACAACGCTCGTTGCCGCTTTGGCCTGCGCCGGCTCGGCACCCGCGCCGCCCTGGCTGGCCCAGGCCACCGTGCAGAGCCCGACACACAGCCCGACCACCAGCACCTGGCCGGTCATCCACGGCAATGCCTTCCGCTTGTGTTCCTTCAACATGGCAATACGCTCCTTCAACATCGGTTGGCTGCGCCAGTGGCAGGCCATCGGTGCAACCGGGTGGACCAACTGCGCCTTGAGCAGCGCGTTGGCGTAGAGCCGGCGCAGGGCCGGATGCGGATCGACCGTGCGCGCGTCGCAGGCCAGTTCCTGGTCACGCAGGAAGCGGCGCGCCGCCCACGGCAGCAACGGGTGGAACCAGAACACGCACCGCAGCGCGGCCAGCGCGGCGTTCGCCCAGGGATCGCCATGGCGGCGATGGCTCTGTTCGTGACGCAGGATCAGGTCCTGCTCGGCGGGGCTGAAGCGCTGCTCGAAGTCCGGGCCCACCACGATCCGCGGCCGCCACAACCCGACCAGCGCCGGCAGGCCCGGGTCGCCACTGGCCTGCCAGCTGCCGTCCGTGCGCGGCTGCAGCGCGCCCAAGGCATGCTCGAAGCGGCGCTGCGCGCGCCAACTGATGCCAGCCATCGCCACCGCGCCCAGCAGCCACACCGTCAACAGCAGCAGCGGCCACTGCGAGGCATCGGTGGGCACGGCAGGCGCGCGCAGGGCCGAGGCCATGGCCATCACCGGGGCGGTCTCGGTGATCGTCAGCGGCGGCACCGGCAGGTACGGGACAATCAGCATCAGCGGCAGCAACCACCAGCTGCGGTAGGCCAGCGCTGCGCCCCCCAGGCGCAGCAGCAGGGGCCTGGCCGCGGCCACTACCAGCGTCGCCACCGACAGCCATACGCTGGCCTGCAGCAGTCCATCGAGCAGCTCAGTCATGGTCCAGCGCCTGGATCAGCTGCTTCAGTTCGGCGATGTCCTGCGCGCTGAGCTCGCCGCGCTGGCTGAAATGCGCCACCAGTGGCGCGATGCGGCCGTCGAAGACACGGCCCAGGAAGCCTTCGCTCTGCTCGGCCACCCAGGCCTGGCGCTGCAGCACCGGCGAGTACAGATACCGGCGCCCCTCACGGCCGGCGCTGATCGCGCCCTTGGTCAGCAGCCGGTTGAGCAGGGTCTTGATGGTGGGCTCGGCCCAGTCCCGGCTGGCCAGCGCGGCGACCACCTCGTCGGCGCCCAGCGGGTGGCTGCGCCACAGCACCTCCATCACCACGGCTTCGGCTTCACTGATCTGGCTCATCATTTACATCCGTAATCGACGATTCGATTACGCCCGTAATCAGCACCGGTGTCAACCCTTCGACGGCCGGTTCATGCAGCCGCTGCCAGCATCGGCGCATGCCCCACGGAGCCCTCGATGAGACGCTACCGAACATTCGATGAAGTCTCGCGTCGCCGTCTGTTCAAACCGGAAATGCTGTAATGACCCGCATGATTTCGCAGGATAGCGCCGCATGACCGAACACCTGACCGACCTGGACGCCGCCGTCGACTGGCTGCTGCAGCGGGTCGATGGCCCCCTGCGCATTGGCGCCCCACTCGCCCTGGGCAAGCCGCACCGGCTGCTCAACGCCCTGTATGCCCGTGTGGAAAACGACGCCTCGCGGCCGCTGCAGCTGTATACCGCGCTGTCACTGAACCCGCCGCGCGGCGGTGCCGGGCTGGAAGCACGCTTCATGAAGCCGTTCGCCGAGCGTCACTTCGGGGAGGACTTCCCGCGGCTGGCCTACGCCGATGCAATGGTGCGCGACCAGCTGCCGTCGCATGTGCAGGTGGAAGAGTTCTACATGCAGTCCGGCGCATTGTTGAATTCCTCGCAGGCCCAGCGCAGCTACACCAGCCTGAACTACACGCACGCCGCCGATGCGGTGGCGCAGCGCGCGCCGCATGCAATCGTGCAGAAAGTAGCGATGCGCGCGAATGATCGGCGCCTGTCGCTGTCGTGCAACAACGACATCACCCAGGACACACTGGATGCGATGGTCGCGCGCGGGCTGCCACGCCCGCTGATGATCGCCGAGATCGATCCGCAGCTGCCCTATCTGGCCGGCTCGGCCACGGTGGATGTGTCGTTCTTCGATCTGGTGATCACGCCCCCGGGGCCCTACCCGGCGCTGTTCGGCCTGCCACGCCAACCGGTCAGCGATGCCGACTACGCGATTGGCCTGTACGCCAGCACGCTGGTGCGCGATGGCGGCACGCTGCAGATCGGCATCGGCACGCTGGCCGATGCGCTCAGCCATGCGCTGGTGCTGCGGCATACCGACAATGCGCGTTACCGCCAGATTCTGCAGGCGCTGGATCCCGGTCTGGCCAACCACCCGACCGTGCTGGAGTGCGGTGGCCTGGAGCCGTTCGAGATCGGTCTGTATGGCTGCAGCGAAATGCTCAACGAAGGCTTCCGCCGGCTGGTCCAGACCGGGGTGATCCGGCGCAAGGTGCATGACGATCTGGCCTTGTTGCAGCGGATCGAGAACGGCACCGCGTGGACCACCGACTACGCCACGCTCGAGGCCGAGGGCGAGTACCTGCACGGCGCGTTCTACCTGGGCTCGCCGGAGTTCTACCAGTGGCTGCGCGACCTGCCCGATGAGGAACGCAGCGCGATCGGCATGCGCCGCATCAGCGAGATCAACCAGCTCTACGGCGGCGATGAAACGCTGGAGCGCATGCAGCGCCGCGATGCGCGCTTCTTCAACTCCTGCATGATGGCCACCGCGCTCGGCGCCGCCGTCTCCGATGCGCTGGAAGACGGCCGCGTGGTCTCCGGCGTGGGCGGCCAGTACAACTTCGTGGCGATGGCGCATGCCCTGCCCGGTGCACGCAGCGCGCTGATCTTCCGCGCCACCCGCGAGGACAAGGGCGTCCTGCACTCCAACGTGCGCTGGAACTACGGGCACGCCACGATCCCACGGCATCTGCGCGATCTGTACATCAACGAGTACGGCATCGCCGACCTGCGCAACATGACCGACGAGGACTGCGTGATCGCCATGGCTGCGATCACCGATGCACAGTTCCAGGCCGCGTTGCTGGACAAGGCGAAGGCCTCGAAGAAGCTGGCGACTGGTTTCACCGCGACCGGTGATGGGCAGCGCAACACGGCCGCCGCCGTCAGTGCCGCGCTGGCACCGTTCCGCCAGTCCGGCCTGCTGCCGGACTATCCGCTGGGCAGTGATTTCACCGAGGTCGAGCAGCATCTCGTCAAAGCTTTGGGCTGGCTCAAGCAGAACACCCAGACACCGATGGCCAAGCTGCGCACGGTGCTGTCAGCGGTGACGCAACCCGCCGGCGATGGCGATCAGGCCTATCTGCAGCGGATGGGGCTGGAGGCGCCGACGACGTTCGGCGAACGCATCGAGGCGCGGTTGCTGCGGCTGGGGTTGGCGCGCACTGCGGCCGGGTGATGTGTAGATCCACGCCATGCGTGGATCTACCCTCGATCAAGGAGGGCGTGGTGTTTGCCCTTCAACACGCGAAAGGCCGGGGAGATCCCCGGCCTTTCGCGTTGCAGCTACCGGGCAGCGCCCGGCGCCACCATCAGTTCGCCAGCTGCGCCTTGGCCGCAGCCACGACGTGCTCGGCGGTGATGCCGAAGTGCTTGTACAGCGCCTCCGCCGGGGCCGACGCACCGAAGGTGTCGATACCCACCACCGCACCGTCCAGGCCCACGTACTGGCGCCAGAAGCCGGTGACACCGGCTTCCACGGCCACGCGGTTGCGCACGGCGTTGGGCAGCACCGACTCACGGTACGCCGCGTCCTGACGCTCGAAGACATCGGTCGACGGCATCGACACCACGCGGGTCTTGATGCCGGCGGCATCCAGTTCCGCCTTGGCGGTCACGGCCAGGCCCACTTCCGAACCGGTGCCGATCAGGATCACGTCCGGCACGCCACCTTCCGCATCGGCCAGCACATACCCACCGCGCGCGATCTGGGCGACCTGCTCGGTGCTGCGCGGCTGGTGCGGCAGGTTCTGGCGGCTGAACACCAGGCAGCTCGGGCCGTCCTTGCGGGTGATCGCGGCCTTCCAGCTGACCGCCGATTCGACCGCATCGCACGGGCGCCACACATCGTTGTTCGGGATATAGCGCAGCGAGGCCAGATGCTCCACCGGCTGGTGGGTCGGGCCGTCTTCGCCGAGGCCGATCGAATCGTGCGTGTACACGTGGATCGCGTGGGCCGGGATCAGCGCGCTCATGCGCACGCCGTTGCGGGCGTAATCGCTGAACACCAGGAAGGTGGCGTCGAACGGAATGAACCCGCCATGCAGGGCCAGGCCGTTGGCGATCGCGGTCATGCCGAACTCGCGCACGCCGTAGTACACGTAGTTGGCGTTCGGGTCATCGGTGGCGACCGACTTGCTGGCCTTCCACAGGGTCAGGTTGGAGTGCGCCAGATCGGCCGAACCGCCCACCAGTTCCGGCAGCAGCGGCGCGAACGCTTCGATCGCCAGCTGCGAGGCCTTGCGCGAGGCGATGGTCTGGCCATCGGCCTGGACCTGGGCGATGTAGGCATCGGCCTTGGCGATGAAATCGGCCGGCAGCTCGCCGTGCGAACGACGGATCAGCTCATCGGCTTCGGCCGGGAACTGCGCGGCGTACTTGTCGAACTGCTGTTCCCACTCGGCCTGGCGCAGGGTGCCGGTACCGCCGGCACGCCAGCCGGCGTAGATTTCTTCCGGAATCTCGAACGGGCCGTACGGCCAGCCCAGCTGCTTGCGGGTCGCTTCCAGCTCATCCTTGCCCAGCGGGGCGCCGTGGCTGGATTCCTTGCCGGCCTTGTTCGGTGAACCGAAGCCGATGGTGGTGCGGCAGCAGATCAGGGTCGGCTTGTCGAACTGCGACAGCGCGCTGTCGATGGCGGCCTTGATGCTGTCCGGATCGTGGCCATCGACGCCGCGCACCACGTTCCAGCCATAGGCTTCGAAACGCTCGGGGGTGTTGTCGGTGAACCAGCCATCGGTGTTGCCGTCGATGGAGATGTGGTTGTCGTCCCAGAAGCAGACCAGCTTGGACAGGCCCCAGGTGCCGGCCAGCGAGGCGACTTCATGCGAGATGCCTTCCATCAGGCAGCCATCGCCCAGGAACACCCAGGTGCGGTGGTCGACGATCTCGTGTTCCGGGCGGTTGTAGCGCTGTGCCAGCAGCTTCTCGGCCAGGGCGAAGCCCACGGCGTTGGCCAGACCCTGACCCAGCGGACCGGTGGTCGTCTCCACGCCGGGGGTTTCATGGTGCTCCGGGTGGCCGGCGGTCTTGCTGCCCAGCTGGCGGAACTGCTTGAGCTGCTCGATCGGCAGGTCGTAGCCGCTCAGGTGCAGCAGCGCGTACTGCAGCATCGAGCCGTGGCCGTTGGACAGCACGAAGCGGTCGCGGTTGAACCACTTGGGATTCTTCGGGTTGTGACGGAGATAGTCGTTCCAGAGCACTTCGGCGATGTCGGCCATGCCCATCGGCATGCCGGGATGACCGGACTTGGCGGTTTCGACCGCATCAGCGGCAAGGAAGCGGATGGCATTGGCCAACTGGCGGCGGGTAGGCTGCGTCATGGTTCTGTCGGAGTCGGGAGGCTCCCGCGGAGCTGCGGGCAGCCCATTGTCCCACAGGTGATCGGCGGGGTCAGGCCGGAGACAGGCCAGGCCCTTAACGACAACGCCCCGCACAAGGCGGGGCGTCGGGAACCTGCAGGCCTGCGCGGGCTTAGTCGCGCGGGGCGGGTGCCGGGGCCGGGGCCGGGGCCACCGCGGCCACGACCGGACCATCGTCCACCTCGCCCTTGGCCACCAGGGTGGTCAGGGCCAGATCGCCGGTGACGTTCAGCGCGGTACGGCACATGTCCAGGAAGTGGTTCACGCCCAGGATCAGGCCGATGCCCAGCGGGTTCACGCCGACCATGGCGCAGATCATCGCCACCACCGGCAGCGAGCCGGAGGGCACGCCGGCGGTGCCGATGCCGCCCAGGATGCAGACGGCCATGACCATGAACTGCTGGCCGATGCTCAGGTCCACGCCGAAGAACTGCGCCAGGAAGATGACCGTCACGCCCTCGAACAGTGCGGTGCCGTTCTGGTTGGCGGTGGCGCCCACGGTCAGCACGAAGCGCGAGACCTTCTGCGGCAGGCCCATCTGGTCGGCCACGCGCAGCGCGGTCGGCAGGGTGGCGTTGCTGGAGGCGGTGGAGAAGGCCATCACGGTGGCCTCCTGGGTGTCGCGGAAGAACGCCAGCGGCGAGCGCCCGGAGAGCCACACGGCCACGCCGTAGGTCACCACCATGTGCAGGCCCAGCGCCAGCACCACCACGCCCACGTAGGCGCCCAGGCGGATGATCAGCTCGAAGCCGAACAGGGCGGCCAGGTTGAACATGAAGCAGGCCACCGCGTACGGGGCCAGGCGGATGACCAGATTGATCAGCGTCATCGAGACTTCGAAGATGCCTTCGATGGCACGACGCAGCGGGGCCACCTTCTCTTCAGGCGAAAGCACCATGCCGATGCCGAACATCAGCGCGAAGAACATCAGCGACAGGATCGCGCTGTTGCTGGACGCCGCCTCGACCACGTTGCCCGGCACGATCGACAGCAGCATGTCCATGCCCTTCGGCGTGCCATGGATACCGGCGACGATTTCCTTGCTGCGTTCGGCGTTCTCGGCCAGCATCTGCGCGGCCACGACCGGGTCCACGCCCACGCCGGGCTTGAGCACGTTGACCAGCACCAGGCCGATGCCCACGGCGATGCCGGACAGCACGATGGTGTACGCCAGCGTCTTCCAGCCGATGCGGCCAAGGGCGCGGATGTCGCCCATCTCCGACACGCCCATGATCAGCGCCGAGAAGATCAGCGGCACGATCAGCATGAAGATCAGATTGAGGAACAGGCCCGAGGCCGGGGTGGTGATGTAATCCATCACCCACTTGGCACCGGTATGCAGGCCGTCGATGCTGCCACCGAGGGCATGGACGGTCAGCCCGAGGACCAGGCCGATGATGAAGCCAATGCCCATTTTCCAGTGCAAAGGCAGTTTCTGCCGGGTCGTTGCGGCCTCAGTCATGGAGCGGCGTTCCTCGAAAAAATGAAATCAGCTTAGCAAAGCCGGCCGCCCTGACCGACACGCCTTTTTATGAATGCGCGGATGGGTACAACGGCGCGAGGCCATTGTTCTGCGTGCCCGCACGGGCCCGCCAGTGCGGTCCGTCATGAAAGGCGCGCCGCAGCGCCTGCCTTGCCTGGCCCACATCACCGCCCTGCCCGCCCCAGCGGACCGCCTGCATCTGGATCAACGTCTCGCGCTGTTGTGCGTTGTCGAGGCGCTCCAGCACCTGCTCGAAGGTCTGCACACCGCCCATGCCAGCCAGCACGGCGATGATCTCGTCCAGGCCGCCGGCTTCCATCGCCCGGCGCAGGTCGGCACGGGTGTACGGGCTTCCGGACGAAGCGACGGGCACGCCCGCTTCGGCATCGCGCACGGCGACACGACGACCGCGACGGCGCCAGCCCCAGAGCAGGGTCAGCAGCCACAGCACGGCCAGGCCCGCCGACAGTGCGATCCAGCCCCACGGCCGCGGTGCGCCCTGCGCCGGCGCCAGCTGCAGATCGGTGGAGGCCGCCGCCGGTTCGCCCGGCAGCGCCGAGGTGGTGTCCACCGGCAGCGCCGGCGCGGTACTGCCGGCCACACCGGCGGCGATGTCCAGCTGCAGGTCCGGCAGGCTGGCATTGCGCGGCTGCCCGGCCGCCACATCCCACCACGCCATGCGCAGCCCCGGCACGGTCAGCGGCCCGGCCTGACGCGGCACGATCGCAAACCGCCGGGTCAGCTTGAGCTGCGGGGTGGTGCCGTTGAAGGTTTCATCGAACTGCGGCGGCTCGGCAAACACCTGCGCGCCGGGGCCGACATCGGGCACGGGCAGTTCAGGGAACTGCGCCTTGGTCGCGCCCTCGGCCACGGCCTCCACCACGATCGTGGCCGCCTCACCGGCACGGCCGGTGGTGGGCGCTGCGGTGTAGCGCAGGCGCAGCCCGTGCAGCGGCAGCCACGGTTGCGGTGCAGAGGCGGGTTGCGCCTGGACCTGCAGCGTGCGCTCGGCCGATGCGGCACGCAGGCGGCCATCGCCGCCGAACATGTCATTGAAGAAGCCGCCCGCGCTGCGCCCGTTGAACTGTGCCGCCGGCAGCACCAGCGGCCCGCTGCGCTCGGGAATCAGCAGGAAGCGCCGTTCCACCACGTTGTAGCGGCGCCCATTGACCTCGCGCACCAGGGTGCGGTCATCGCCCACCCGCTGCAGCGAGGCGCCGGCCGGTGTATCGAGCACCAGTTCGCCACTGAGCAGTTGCGCGGCGTAGAACAGGCGCACCACCACGCCGACACTCTGCTGCACATAGGGCGTGGGATCGTCGACCTCGGTTTCGAGGAAGGCCGCAGCATCACCACTGGCCGCCGCGGGCGCGGACGCGCTGCTGGCGCCGACCTGCAGGGTCAGCGGCTGGGTGCGGCCGCTGCCCACCTGCAGGGCAGGTATCTGCAGGGTGCCGGTGCGCTTCGGGCTGAGCGCGACGGCATACAGCGCGCGCGCGGTCATCGCGCCATTGCTCCACTGCACCTGGCGGCTGCTGGTCTGGCTGCTGAGATCGAAGTCGGTCCGCAGCGGGCCATAATCCGGCGCGCCGCCGCCCGCATCGGATTCGATGTTGAGGGTGACGGTATCGCTGTCGGTGATCTGCTCGCGGTCGAGCCAGGCGCGGGTCTGCGCGTGCGCGGCCATGCTCGCGCACAGCAGCAGGGCAAGCCCGGCGCGCAACCAGCGCTGTATCGTGGAATGTGTCATCGCCCTTCCCGTTTCCTGCGTTCGTTTTCCAGCTGGAACTTGGCCCGCAGCAGGCTGCCGGGGTCATCCGGTACCCGCCGCATCCAGGCCTCGACCGCCTGCTGCTGCTCGCGCTGCTGCGGGGTGCCGCTGACCTGGCCCTGCGCCTTGTCGTTGCCGTCGTTCTGCCCCTGGCGCTGCATCGCCTGCTGCATGCGCTCGCGCTGGGCCGCGTCAGCCTCGGCCTGCGCCTGGCTGTCGGCGGCCTGCGGCGACTTGCCGCCCTTGGGTTGGCCATCCTTTGCATCAGCGGATGTGGGCGACGGTGACTGCCCCTGTTCGCCCTTGTCCTGCGGCGGCGACGCATCCCCATCCTTGCCTTGACCCGGGTTCTTGCTGGGATCGGGCTGGTCGGAGGGCGGCTTTTTTCCGTCCTTCTGATCGTTGTTCTGGTCGTTGTTCTGTGGCGGCCTGCGCTTGCGGGCGGCATCGACGGCGGCGCGGTTGGCGACCGCATCGGCCATGCCCGGATGCTGTTTCAGCGCACGGTCGTAGGCCTCGATGGCGGCATCGTACTGGCCCTGTTTCGCCAGCGCGTTGCCTAGGTTGTACCAGCCGGCATCGGTATCGATGCCCTCGAACTGCTGCTGCGCCGCCTTGAAGTCGCCCTTGCGGTAGGCATCCACGCCGGTGGACAGGCGTTGCTGATCGATCTGGTCGGCGCGTTGCCACCACGTTCCCTCGGCGGCGTGGGCCGTCGTCGGCAGCGCCATCGGCAGCGCCGCCATCATCGCCAGCACCGCCAACGCGCCGCGCCGCCGGAAGGCGAACAGGGCCAGCAGCATCAGCGGTGGCAACAGCCAGAACCCTTCATCGCGCCACGTGCGGCCCTGCCCTTCGCGACTGTCATCGGCACTGACCCGCGGGGTCAATACGTCGAGCGCCGCGAGATCCTTGTCATCGGAGGCGATACGCGCATAGCGGCCGCCGCCACGGCTGGCGACACCCCGCAGCGTGCCCTCCTCCAAGCGCGCCGGCACGATCTGACCCTCGCCGTTGCGGTAGGCCGCGCCCTGCGGCGTACCCAGCCCGAGCACGGAGACCACGAAGCCCTGCGCGCGTGCCGAGGCAGCGGCCTGTTCGGCATCCGCATCGGCGCGATCGGTCAGCAGGAGTATGTCGCCACCGCGTGCGCCGGATTGCTGCAGCAGCTTCACCGCCGTCTCCAGCGCACGGTCGGCACGCTGGCCATCGCGCGGCATCACCTCCGGTGCCAGCGCATCCAGATACAGCGCGACATTGGCCATGTCGTCGGTCAGCGGGGCCACGGTATACGCGTCGTCGGCGTACACAAGCAGCGCGACTTCGCCGCCCTGGCGCTCGCGCAGCAGCGTGGCCAGCTTGGCGCGCGCCTGCAGCAGACGCGACGGTGGCAGATCGGTCGCGGTCACCCGCGAAGAGAGATCCAGCGCGACCACCAGCGGCGACGGCGTCTGCCACAGCGGCTGCGCGATCTGTCGCCACGAAGGACCGGCCAGCGCCACGATGGCGATCGCCGTGCCGAGCAACAGCAGGATCAACCCGCCCCAGGCGCGACGGTCGCGGCCGACCAGGAGATGGCGCAGCAGGTGCGCATCCACCGTCTGGCGCCAGACATTGGCGCGATGGCGACGCAGCCACCAGATCGCCACCAGCAGCGGCAGCACGAGCAGCGCCCACAAGGCATCGGGGCGGACAAAATGCAGGGCGTTCCAGCTCGCGCTCATGTCCAGCGCCTCGGCAACAGCCACGCCAAGCCGGCCAGCAGCAACGCCAGCGCCAGCGGCGGGGCGTAGCGTTCGATCCGCGGCCGCACCGCCGGGCCGGCCGATTTGACCGGCTCCAGCCGTTCCAGCTCGGCATAGATGCCGGCCAGCTCATCGGTATTGCGCGCACGGAACGAGCGCCCGCCGGTGAGCTCGGCAATCTTGTTCAGAGTCGCTTCGTCGACCGGGTCTTCGCCGGGGGCGATCTGCACGCCAAACAGGCTGATGCCCCCGTCGCCGCCGAAGGCCACCGTATAGACGCGCACACCTTCGGCCTGGGCCAGCTCGGCCGCGCGCAGCGGTTCAAGCACGCCGGCATTGCTGACCCCGTCGGTGAGCAGGATCAGCACGCGCTGCCCTTCCGGCTGTTCGCGCAGGCGTTTGACTGCCAGCGCGATCGCATCGCCGATCGCGGTCTCGCGCCCGGCCAGGCCGACCACGCTGTCGCGCAGCTGGTCACGCACGCTGGTGAGGTCGGCCGTCAGCGGGGTCAGCGTATAGGCACGCTCACCGAAGATCAGCAGGCCAACACGATCACCCACACGGCGGTCGAGGAAATCGGCGAGCACGGCCTTGGCCGCGGTCAGCCGCTCGACCACCTGATTGCCAAGCATCATGTCCGCTTCGCTCATGCTGCCGGAGACGTCCACCGCAAGCATCATCTGCCGGCCCTGCTGTGGCGGCGTCACCGCTTCGCCCAGCTGCTGCGGTCGCGCGGCGGCCACGCACAGGCACGCCCACGCCAGCCACAGCAGCGCGCGCCCCAGTCGTGGCCCGGCACCGCCCGAGGCAGCCCCGAGCGATTGCAGCTGATCGGCCGCATACGGCACCCGCAACGCGGCACCTTCACCGGGCCGCGAGGGCCACCAGCGCATCAGGATCGGCAAGGGCAGCGCCCACAACATCCACGGCCACGCCAGGCTGTCCACCCAGCTCAACCACGTGGGCACTGTCATCGCGATCATCGGCCGCGCTCCGTCAGCAGCGACAGATAGCGGCGGCGGGCCAGCACGCGCAGCCGCTGCACCGCCTCGGCATCCACGCTCGGTCGATAGCCACCATCGAGCAGCAGCGCACCATCGCCCTCGGAAAACGCCCGGCTGTTCTTCTCATCCAGGAACGCCAGCCACGCGTTGCCCTGCAGACGTTCCGCCCCGGGCTGGTACTGACGTGCCGCGCGGCGCAACAGCTCGGCGATCGCCGCCACCTCCCGCACCGGCGAACCGGCCTGGGCGACCTGTGCATCGAACAGATCCAGCCAGCGCTGGCGCGCACGCCGCCGGCGCCAATACCAGACCCAGATTCCCGCCACCACCAGCACGATCGCGCCGAACACCAGCCACCAGCCCGGCGCGGGCGGCCACCAAGGCGGTGACGGCGGCAGCTGCACATCGCGCAGCGGCAGCGAGGCGGCGGCGCTCATGCCACCACCGCCGTCGGCAAGGGGCTGAGCCAGCTGTCGCTGGCATCGTCGGTGGCCACCACATGCACCTGGATGCGGCGGGCCGCCAAGCGGCTCTGCAGCGCTTCCAGGGGCGCAACGAAGCGTTCGCGCCAGTGCTCACGCACCGCGGCGCTGCGCAGATCCAGCAGCACGCGGCGCCCCTGCGAAAGGAACGGCAGCGCATCGGCCGGCGGTGCCAGCTCCAGCGGATCGACCAGCAGCATCACCACCACCTCATGGTGCATGGCCAACGCGGCCCAGCGTGCACTGCTGATCGTGGCGGCGCGCGCCGGATCGGCCAGCACCACCACCCGGGCACCGGGGCGCAGCAGACGTGCCGCCTGCTCCAGCGCGCGATCCAGGCCGGCGTCTTCGGCAGGCGGCTCGGCATACCAGCGGGTCAGGGCGTCAAGCACGCGCAATACACCGCGGGTGCCCCCGGCCGGTGCGATCGGCGGCTCCTGGGTGCTGCCACGCACCGCAGCCAGGCGGTCACCCTGGCGCTGCGCCAGCCACGCCGCCACCGCACCGACGCGCGCGGCCTGCACGGATTTGAAGCGGACCCGGGTGCCGAAATACAGCACCGGATCGGTGTCGGCGACCAGCAGCGTCAAGCGTTCGCGCTCGGCCTGGAAGAGTTTGGTATGCGCACGCCCGGTACGCGCGGTGACGCGCCAGTCGATATGCCGCGCGTCATCGCCCGGCACATAGTCGCGGGACTCGGCGTATTCCATCCCACGCCCGCGCGCGGGCGACGGCGCACTGCCGGCGTGACCCAGCCGGCCACGCCGTGCCGGCGGCGCGCGGTGCGCACTGCGGCGCAGCGCCACCAGCTCGGCCAGGCTCGGCCGCAGGCCATCACCTTCCAGCGGCGTAGCCGTATGCACGGGCGTAACCATCGCGCTCAGGGCGCCGGCACGCGGGCCAGCAGCTCGGCGACCAGGCGCTCGCCATCCCAGCCTTCGGCGGTGGCTTCATAGCTGGGCAGCACGCGGTGCCGCAGCACGTCGGGCGCGACGTTGCGCACATCTTCCGGGGTGACGAAGTCGCGGCCGGCCAGCCAGGCCCGGGCGCGTGCACAGCGCTCCAGCGCGATGGAGCCACGGGGGCTCGCGCCCCAGGCGATGCGCCGGGCCAGCGCCGGGTCGTAACGCGCGGCATCGCGCGAGGCCAGCACGATCTCGATGAGATAGCGCTCCAGCGCGGGCGCGACATGCAGCGACAGCACCGCCTTGCGAGCGGCGAACACATCGCTCAACGGCATGCGGGCCGGCGCGGCGGCCGGGGTGGACAGCGCTTCGCGCGCACGCTCGCGGGCCAGGCGCAGGATTTCGGTTTCCGCCTCCGAATCCGGATAACCGATCCTTACATGCATCAGGAAGCGGTCCAGCTGGGCTTCGGGCAGCGGGAAGGTGCCCTCCTGCTCGATCGGGTTCTGCGTGGCCATCACCAGGAACAGCGACGGCAGCGGATAGGTATGGCGGCCGACGGTCACCTGGCGCTCGCCCATCGCTTCAAGCAGCGCGGACTGCACTTTGGCCGGGGCACGGTTGATTTCGTCGGCAAGCAGGATCGGATGGAAGATCGGACCGGGCACGAATTCAAAGCGACCTTCCTGCGGGCGCCAGATCTCGGTACCGGTCAGATCGGCCGGGAGCAGGTCCGGGGTGAACTGCACGCGTGAGAAATCCGCATCGAGCCGGGCGGCCAGCGCACGGATCGCGGTGGTCTTGGCCAGGCCGGGGGCGCCCTCGACCAGCAGGTGGCCATCGGCCAGCAATGCGGTCAGCAGGCGCTCGACGAGCGCGCTCTGGCCGACGATCTCGGAGGACAGGCCGTCACGCAGCGCGCGGAAGGCCTCGTGCAGGCGGTCGTGCTCCACCGGAGCGGGCGTGGGGGTATCGGGCATGGGGGGCGGCAGATTCATGGCATCCATGTGACCTCCACGGTGGGCAGAGGTTCCATCGCCATGATGGCAGGACAGCGCCGGTTACAACATCAAGATTGGCTGAACGCAGAAAGGGCCGCACGTGGCGGCCCTTTCGTCATTGCAGCAGCGGTGCGGCTCAGTTGACGGCCGGATTGGCCTTGGCCACGCGCAGCACCTTCGGGGTCACGAACACCAGCAGTTCGGCCTTGTCCTTGTTGCGGCTGCGCTTCTTGAACAGATTGCCCAGGAACGGCACGTCGCCCAGGAACGGCACCTTGTTGATGCTGGTGCGGTCGGTGAACTCGTACACGCCACCGATCACCACGGTCTGGCCGTCGTCCACCAGCACCGCGGTGTTCACTTCGCGGCGGTTGATGGTCGGGACCTGGCCGTAGCCTGCCAGCAGGATGTAGCTCTCCACTTCATCCTTCTTGACCGCCATGTTGAGGAACACACGGTTGTCGTTGGTGATGGTCGGGGTGACCTTCAGCTCCAGCACCACTTCCTTGAACTGGACATTGGGCTGGGCCGCGGCGCCGGCCGCACCACCACCGCTGATGGTGACGTAGCCGATTTCCTTACCCTGCTTGATCACCGCTTCGCGCTGGTTGGTGGTCACCACGCGCGGGTTGGAGATGACTTCGCCGCGCGATTCGGCCTGCATCGCCGAGAGCTCCACATCCAGCAGATAACCGGCATTGAGGATCGACAGCGCCAGCGAACCCGGGTTGTTGATCGCCGCCACCGGCAGGTTCCAGTTCAGGCCTTCGGCGAACTTGGTCGCGCCACGCACCGGGATCGCGCCGGTGCGGCCACCGGCCACCCACTCGTTGATCGCCTTCTGGTACTCGGTGTCCTTGGTACCGCGGTCGTTGATGTTGTTGTGGTTCTGATCGGTGTTGGCCCCGAAGAACACGTCCTGGCGGCTGCCACTGATGCCGAACTTGGCGCCGAGTTCACGCGCGAAGGTATCGGTGGCGATCACGATCCGGCTTTCGATCAGCACCTGGTCGACCGGACGGTCGATCACGCTGATCAGCTCACGCATGCGCGCGATCTTCTTCGGAATGTCGCTGATCATCAGGGTGTTGGTGCGCTCGTCGGCCACGATACGGCCGCGCGAGGACAGGAACCCGCTGTCTTCCTGCGAGCTGCCACCACTGCCACCGCTGCCGCCGCCGATGCCCTTGGCTTCGGTCAGCGCTTTGAAGATCGCCCCGGCGTTGTGGTAGTTGATCTGCACGTAATCGGTGACCAGATCCTCGCGGTTCTCGATCGCGATGCGCGCGTCTTCCTTGTCCTGCTCGAACTTGGCCAGTTCCGGCTGCGGTGCCACCCAGATCACGCCGCCATCGCGGCGCTTGTCCAGGCCCTTGGCCCGCAGCACGATGTCCAGCGCCTGGTCCCACGGCACGTTGATCAGGCGCAGGGTCACGTTGCCCTGCACGCTGTCGGAGGCGACCACGTTGAGGTTGGATTCCTCCGCCACCAGCTGCAGCACGGTGCGTACCGGCACGTCCTGGAAGTTGAAGGTGACCGGCTTGCCGCTGTAGCCGCGCTGGCCCAGGGCCGCCGCGGCCTGGCTGACCGAGGTGGCGGTGACCGCGCCGGTCGCCGGGGTGGCCTGGCGCGGGCTGATCTCGACCACGTATTCGTTGCCGCTCTGGTAGGCCAGCGACTCGAACGCGGTGTTGGTGTTGAGCACCAGCTGCGTGCCGCCGCCATACGGCTTGGGATCGATGCGCTGCACGGGCGTGGCGAAGTCGGTCACGTTGATCGACTTCTGCAGGTTTTCCGGCAGGCGCGCGTTGCCGACGTCGATGACGACGCTGTTGCCCTGGCTGCGCAGATCCGGGCTCGCGCCCTGGCCATCGAACTGCAGGATCAGCCGGCCGGCGCCATCGTCGCCGCGCTTGAAGTCGATCTTGGACACCGACAGCGAGGCCGGCGCGGTCGCCGGCGCGGTGGTGGCCGCCGGCTTGGGCACTGCGCCGCTGGGCGTGGCCGCCATCAGCGTGCCGTTGGCCACCATGAGCGCGACTCCCAGCGCGCACAGGTGGAGCAACTTCTGGCGCCGGACGGAACGCAGCCGCATGGCGTTGGAAAAGGTCATCGTGCTATCCCCATAATCATTCATTGATCTTCAAGCGCGAGCGTTGCCGGCCGTTCCAGCCAGCCACCCGCGCCATCCGGCACCAGTTCAATCAGCTCAATCCGGTCCTCGAAGACCCCGGTCACCCGCCCGTCGCTCTGCCCCAGATAGACGCCCGGACGCACCCGATAGGTGACCTTGTCCGGTGCCATCACCAGCACGACGAGTCCGCCCCCACGGCCGATCGAACCCACCATGTCCAGGCTGTCCAGCGGGAAATCTTCCAGCGGCTCCTTGCGGCGGTTCGGATCCGGACGCAGCCCCGATCCCCCTTGCGGATTGGTCCAGGCGTCGGTGAACGGGTCGCGCATCCCCTGCGCGGAATATTCAAACGTCTCGAACTGCTGCATCACCGGCAGCGGCTCAAGCGGCGGCGCCGGACGCGCACGCACGTCGGCCACCCACTTCTCCAGGTTCGGTGCATCGCCGGGCGTACTGGTCACGCCGCGTGCGCAGCCGGCCAGCAGCACGACCATCAACAGACCACCTACCCGTGCGGTCGACGTCAGAGGGCTCATTTCCGGCCTCCCTTCGCAGCCTTTTCTTTCTCGGCGGCGGCCTTCTCCTGGGCTTCCATCTCCACATCATCCAGGTAACGGTAGGTCTTGACCGTTCCGGACAACTCCAGCGCACCGCTGCGGGCGGTGATGCCGGTCTTGGGATCCTTCGGCTTCAGGTTGATGTCGTGCATGGTCAGGATGACCACGCGCGGCAACGAGGCCACACCACTGACGAACGCGCCGAACTGGTGGTAACTGCCCACCATGCGCAGGGCGATCGGCTTTTCAGCGTAAAACTCCTTGGGCTGCTCCGCACCGGGCTGGAACAACTCGTTGGACAGGCCACTGGACAACGCGGTCTGGGAGATGTCGATGATCAGATCGGGCATCTCGGTCTTGCTGGGCAGCTGGCGCAGCATCTGCTGCAGCACCTGTTCCATCTGGGTCAGCTGCTGCTTGAGCGGCTCCAGATTGACCGCGCGGCCCTGTTCCTTTTCGAACTCGGTGCGCAGCTGGGTCTCGGTGCTTTCCAGCGACGCCAGCTCATCGCGCTTGCCGCTGATCAGCAGGAACCAGGCCATGATCACGATGAACAGCGCCAACAGCGCGCAGAACACGACCTTGGCCTTCTGCGGCCAATTGCCGATGTTGTTGAAGTCCAGCTCTTTGAGGTTGATCTTCTGGCTCATGCGGCGGCCCCCTTCTGGGCCGGGGCCGGCGCCGCCGGTTGTGCAGGTTGCGCGGAGGGCGTGGGCGGCACGATGCGGCTGTTGCCGGCCGGCGGGGCCGGATCAGCGGCATCGGGCGAGGCCGGTGCGTTGGGCGCCGGGGCCGGCGACAACGGGGCCACCGGCGGAACCGGGGTAGCGCCCGGCGGTGCCGGATCGGCGGTCGGCTCGATCACGCTGCCATCGGCGGCCAGCTCGGTAACGCTGCTCTGGGCCGGCAGATTGACCTTGACCACGAACATGTACGGCAGCGACTTGATGTCCGCCACCGGGCTGCTGGCGGCACCGGCCTTGTCCCGCTCCGGCGCCTTGGCCTCGATGATCGACAGCTCCGGATTGGTCATCCAGCCCGAGCTTTCCAGGTTGCGCATGTAGGCACTGACACGGGCATTGGACTGGGTGCGGCCTTCCAGGGTGAGCACGTCGCCCTCCTGCTTGAGCGTGGTCAGCACCACCCCGTCGGGGATGGTCCGGACCAGCGCATCGAACAGGTGCACCATCTGCGAGCGCTTGGCCTGCAGTTCCTCGATCACGGCCTTGCGCGCCAGCAGGCGGTCCTTCTGGCGGTCCAGGCGTTCGATTTCCTTGTTCTGCTCCTTGACCTTCTCGATCTCGGCCTGCAGGAAGGTGTTGCGATCGCTCTGCCCGCTGACCTGACGGTCGTAGTAGAACCAGATCAACAGCGAGAGCAGCAACCCACCGATGGCGGCGGCACCGAGCATGGCGTAGAAGTCGCGCTGGCGTTGCTTGCGCCGTTCGGCGCGCCAGGGCAGTAAATTGATGCGCGCCATCAGTCAAAGCTCCTCAGCGCCAGACCGGTGGCGATCATCAGCGCCGGGGCATCCTGGGCCAGGGCGTGTGCCTGCACCTTCGGGCCGAGCGTCATCTGTGCCAGCGGGTTGGCCACCACGGTGGCCACGCCCAGCTGCTCTTCCACCATGTCCGGAAGGCCGGTCAGGGCCGCGCAACCGCCGGCGAGCACGATGTGATCGACCCGGTTGAACTCGCTGCCTGCATAGAAGAACTGCAGCAGACGGCTGATCTGCTGGACCGTGGCTTCCTTGAACGGCTCCAGCACTTCCATCTCATAGCTTTCCGGCAACCCGCCCTGGCGCTTGGCCAGCCCGGCCTCTTCGTAGGTCAGCCCATACCGGCGCATCACTTCGTCGGTCAGCTGCTTGCCGCCGAATACCTGCTCGCGGCTGTACAGGCTGCGGCCACCGCGCAGGACGTTCAGGGTGGTCATGGTGGCGCCGATGTCCACCAGCGCGACCACGCCATCACTGGCCACCGGCAGCTCGCTGGCGACCAGGGCAAAGGCGTTCTCGACCGCGAAGGCCTCCACGTCCATGACCCGTGCCACCAGCCCGCCCAGTTCCAGCGCCGACTGGCGCAGCTCGACGTTCTCTGAACGCGAAGCGGCCAACAGCACCTGGACCATTTCCGGGTTGTTCGGAATCGCACCCAGCACTTCGAAATCGAGGTTCACTTCCTCGATCGGGTACGGGATGTAGTTGACCGCTTCGAGCTCGACCTGGGCTTCCATGTCGTTCTCGTCCAGATCGGCGGGCATCGGGATCAGCTTGGTGATCACGGCCGAGCCGGCCACGGCCGCGGCGGCATGCCGTGCCTTGGTTCCAGAGCGGTTCACGGCGCGTCGAATGGCCTCCCCGACCGCTTCGACCTCCACGATGTTCTTTTCCACCACCGCATTCGGCGGAAGTGGTTCCACGGCGTAATGTTCCACGCGGAAACGATTGCCGCTGCGGGATAACTGCAACAGCTTTACTGCAGTCGAGCTGATATCGACGCCGATAAGAGGCGACTGGCTTTTTGGGATAAGCCCCACGGTTTCTCCCCTGCCGATGGGCACTTGGACGCAGAACCTGCGACCGCGCATTAATAACGTTTTTTTTGCAAATCGCAACCGTCAAGCTGTAAAACGAGCACTACGGCTCGTTTCACGCGTCCCCAGACGGTGATCGACTGCTCTCCCCGGGAACACCCCCAGCCGTTCCCTTGCGTAATCTATACTCTGCGACCACGAAATTCGCAATCGGAATCTGTCACTGATGACACGTCTTCGCCGTTGGCTGCGCTGGATGCTGGTCGCGTTCCTGGTCCTGGCATTGATCGGCGCCGCGGTTGCCGGTGGCCTGTATTACGCCGTCTCCTCCAAGCTCCCGGACGTGCAGACCCTGCGCGACGTGGAGATGCAGGAGCCCATGTACGTCTATGCCAGCGATGGCAAGCTGATGGCAGTGTTCGGGGAAACCCGGCGCACCCCCATCACCATGAAGGACGTCCCCGAGCGCCTCAAGCAGGCGTTCCTCGCCACCGAGGATGCCCGCTTCTACGAGCATGGCGGCGTGGACTACAAGGGCATCGGCCGCGCGGTCTGGCTGCTGGCCACCACCAGTGACAGGCGCGTGCCCGGTGGCTCGACCATCACCCAGCAGGTCGCCCGCCAGTTCTTCCTGAGCTCGGAATACAGCTACACCCGCAAGCTGGCCGAGATCCTGCTGGCACGCAAGATCGAGAGCGAGCTGAGCAAGGACGAGATCTTCGAGCTCTACCTCAACAAGAGCTTCTTCGGTAACCGCGCGTATGGCGTGGCCGCCGCGGCCGAGTTCTATTACGGCAAGAAGCTGGGCGAGCTGGACCTGGATGAGATGGCCTCGCTGGCCGGCATCCCCAAGTTCCCTTCCTCGGGCAACCCGATCAGCAACCCCGAGCGTGCCCGTGAGCGCCGCGACTTCTATGTGCTGCAGCGCATGGCCAGCCTGGGCTTCATCTCCCAGGCCGAGGCCGACGCGGCCAAGGCCGTGCCGATGCATGCCACCGCGCATGAGCCGCCGGTGCAGGTCGAAGCGCCTTACGTGGCCGAACTGGTGCGCCAGGAAATGATCGCCCGCTTCGGCGGCGACGTGGTCAACAAGGGTTACCACGTGACCACCACGATCAACGCCGAGCTGCAGACCGCGGCCAACCTGTCGGTGCGCGATGGCCTGCTGGCCTACGACCACCGCCACGGCTGGCATGGCGTGGAGCAGCACGTGGAGGTGCCGGCCGACGCCGATGCCGCCGCGCTGGCCACCAAGCTGGCCGGCATTCCGGCCCAGACCGGCCTGCTGCCGGCGATCGTGGCAGCCACCGCCGCCGATGGCAGCGCGACCGTGGTGCTGGGCAACCGCAGCGAGGTGGTGCTGCCGGCCAGCGCTGCCCGCTGGACCAACAAGACCCCGGCCAAGCTGGTCACCCGCGGCGACATCGTGCGCGTGCGCGCCGGCGAGAAGGAAGGCGAGTGGCTGCTCGACCAGATCCCGCGCGGCCAGGCCGCGCTGGTCTCACTGGACGCTGAAAACGGCGCACTGAAGGCACTGGTGGGCGGCTTCAGCTTCTCCGGCAACAAGTTCAACCGTGCCACCCAGGCGCGTCGCCAGCCGGGCTCGAGCTTCAAGCCCTTCATCTACGCGGCCGCCTTCGACAAGGGCTTCAACCCGGCCTCGATCGTGCTCGATGCCCCGGTCGTGTTCCGCGACCGCCGCGGCAAGACCTGGTCGCCGCAGAACGACGGCGGCGGCTTCCGCGGCCCGATGCGCCTGCGTGAAGCGCTGGTGCAGTCGCGCAACCTGGTCTCGGTGCGGCTGCTTGATGGCATGGGCGTGGATTACGCGCGCAAGTACATCAGCGAGTTCGGCTTCGCCGAGGCCGAGCTGCCGCCGAACCTGTCGATGTCGCTGGGCACCGCCTCGCTGACCCCGCTCTCGGTGGCGCGTGGTTACGCGGTGTTCGCCAACGGCGGCTCGCGCGTGGACACCTGGCTGATCGACCGGGTGACCGACCGCGACGGCGTGGAAGTGTTCAAGGAGAACCCGGCCATCGCCTGCCGCGACTGCGCCGGCACCAGCGGCGTGCCGGTCAGCCAGGTGGTGGATGGCTTCAACTTCGGCTCCGCACCGGCGGCCAATGCCGCGCCGGCCAAGCCGCAGCAGGCCACGTCCACCGCCGAAACGCCGGTAGCGGTGAACCCGGATGCCAAGGTCGCCCCGCGCGCGATCGATGCGCGCACCGCGTATCAGCTCAACTCCATGATGCGCGACGTGGTCCAGCGCGGCACCGGCACCGCGGCCAAGGTGCTCGGCCGCGAGGACGTGGGCGGCAAGACCGGCTCGACCAACGATCACCGCGATGCGTGGTTCTCCGGTTTCGGTGGCCCCTACGCGACCACCGTATGGGTCGGCCGCGACGACTTCCGCTCGCTCGGCTACCGCGAGTACGGCGGCCGCGCTGCCCTGCCGATCTGGATCGAGTACATGCGCGTGGCGCTGAAGGACACCCCGATCGCGCAGAACGAGCCGCCCTCGGGCATGGTCCAGGCCACGCTCAACGGTGCGACCGAGTGGGTCAAGGTGGAGGACATGGAGAAGCTGGAGGAGTACGACTTCAACAGCCATGCGCCACAGGCCGACGACGCCGCGTTCGATATCTTCTGACCGCATGCGCCGGCTACGCCCGGCGCCGCGATGGAGTACAGGCCGGGCATTGCCCGGCCTTTTTTTGGTTCTTTTCCATCAGCATGGCAAGCATGGAGCGCGCTCTGCATCTTTGCAGGCGCGGCGGCCCGGGAGTCGGGCGCTGGGCCGCGATGCCCTTGCCGGCGAATGGCCCCCGGCGTCGGCCTGTGACGCGACTCTACCCGCCTGTCACATCGCCGGTGTACATTGCCGTGCAGGTCGCCAAGGAGTACCGGTCATGCATCGAGCCCGCCAGCATGCAGCCACGCAGACCCGTGAGCGCCGCCACCAGCTGGCGCACGAAGCCGCCCGGCTGATGGCCGAGGGCGGCATCCGCGACTATCACCAAGCCAAGCTCAAGGCGGCCACCCGGCTCGGCATCCATGACGATGCCTCCCTGCCCCGCAACACTGAGATCGAAGACGCCCTGCGCGAGTACCAGCGCCTGTTCGCCGGTGCCGACCATGGCGCGCAGTTGCGCCAGCGCCGCGAGGCGGCCCTGCGTGCGATGGACTTTCTGCAGGGTTTCTCACCCCGCCTGTGTGGCCCCGTACTGGACGGCACCGCCGACGCCAACAGCCCCGTGCAGCTGCAGGTGCACAGCGACGATGCCGATGCCGTGCAGCGCTACCTCGATGAGCACGGCATTCCGGCCGAATCACGGACGCGCCGGTTGCGGCTGGACCGCGAGCGCAGCCTGGACGCCCCGGTCTGGGTGTTCAGCGCCGAAGACCTGACCTTCGACATCGCGGTACTGCCGTATGACGGCCTGCGCCAGCCGCCGCTGTCGGCGATCGATGAGAAGCCGATGCGGCGTGCGTCGGCTGCACAGGTCCGGGAGCTGCTGGCCGACAGCGAGATCGAGGGCTATCTGGGCAGCCGCTGAGAGTACGCGCGGCCTGCTTCAGGCCTCGGCGAACGGAACCAGAAAGCGCTCGATCGCCGCGACCAGGGCCAGCGGCGTTTCGTTCATCGGGTAGTGACCCGCATTTTCCAGCACCTCCACGGTCGCCTGCCGATAGCGGCGCAGGTAGGTCCTGTCCATCAATGCCGCGTTGAACACAGGATCGTGCTCGCCGACCAGCACCTTCACCGGATGCCGGTCCGCAATCTCCGCGCTGAAATCGGTGTCCGCCCAGGCCGGGAAGTACGCCGCGAATGCCTCCGGCGAGGCGTGCGCCATCGAGTACTGCGCCTTCCAGTCCAGCCACGCGGCGGGCAACCGCCCACCGGTGCTGCGATCGATGATGCCCCGGCGGATGCTCACGCTGCCTGCGGCCGCTTCAAGCAACTGCCGCGTGGGTGAATCGTAGGCGATGCCACCGCACGGCACGGGCGCGACGGCGACCAGCGCGCGCACGCGATCCGGGGCGAGCACCGCGATCCGCTCGATGGCCATGCCGCCCATCGAATGCCCGACCAGGCTGAAGGTCTCGATGCCGAGCGTGTCGGCCAAGGTCAGTGCGTCATTGGCGATCTCGTCGATGGTGTAGCTGCCACGCACATCGCGCATCCCGCCGTAGCCGCGGCAGTCCATGAAGACGTAGCTGAACACCTCACCGGACAGCCACGGCTCGATCGGTTCGAAGGCATGGGCGTCGCCAAACCAGCCGTGCAGGACCAGGACAGGATGGGCGCCAGTGCCGACGCGATGAAAGGTAGTGGGCATGGCGGCACCATGGAAACGTGAGGTTGGGCCGCGATGTTAGGGCGGCGGCGCGTGGCCCGCCGTCGACGCCAGGCCGATGACGATAGAATCCGGGCCATGCGCAATACCCTGCTCGATCCCTTTGAAGATCTGCCGCGCGCCGTGGTGGTCACCGCCAACGACTACGCCGCCGGATCCGTCTTCCCCGATCACGCGCATCGGCGCGGTCAGTTCGCGTTTGCCTCGCGCGGCACCATCAGCCTCACCACGCCCGAAGGACACTGGCTGGTGCCACCACAGCGTGCCTGCTGGGTGCCGGCAGGCGTCGCGCACGCCATGGCGATGCGTGGCCCGGTCACGATGCTCAATGTCTTCGTGGCGGCCGAAGAAGTGGCGGCGGTCCAGTTGCCGGCCCGCTGCGGCGTGCATGCCGTATCGGCGCTGCTGCGGCACCTGATGGACGATGCGGTCGATCTGCCGGCACTGTACGACCTGGAGGGGCGTGCCGGCCGGCTGATGCAGTTGCTGGTCGCGGAGATCGCTGCGATGCCACGGCTGTCACTGCATGCACCGCTGCCCCGCGACCCGCGCCTGGCGCGCGCCTGCCAGCGGCTCTTCGATGCGCCCTCGATCGCCGCCTCGCTCGATGAGGTCGCCGCCGAGGCGGGCATGAGCCGACGCACGTTCACCCGCCAGTTCCGCGCGGACACCGGGGTGGGGTTTGCCGAATGGCGCCAGCAGGTCTGCCTGCTCGCCGCGATCGAACGCCTGGGTGCCGGGCAGCCGGTCACCCGGATCGCACTGGATCTGGGATACGCCAGCCCAAGTGCGTTCTCGTCGGCGTTCCGTCGCGTGCTGGGGGAACCGCCCAGCCGCTATGTGGAAACACGCTGAGGGCCGCCGGACGATGAACGCAGAACGCCCCGCACTGCGGAGCGTTCGACGGTGCAGGCAGATCAGCGCGTGCCGATGATCCGCACGTGCTCCACATCGATATCGGTGGGCTTGAAGCGATGGGTATCGACTTCTCCCTGCAACTCCACCACAGTCGTCGCGCTGACGGGCTGCCGGTCAGGCAGATCCTTGTCATCGATCTCGACGTCGATCTCGCCGGTGGCATCCTTGAAGCGATAGCGTTCGTGGCCGATCTTGGCGATCAGCGTGCCCTGCAGCACGACGGGCTGGTCATCGCGCTGGTCGCGTGCTTCGGCGACGGTGGTGACCGCACTGGTCGCGCCAGGGCCGGTGTACTGGGCATGTGCGCCGGCGCTGGCCAGGCTCAGCGGTGCGGCGATGAGGACAACGGCGATCAAACGATTCATGAGGGACTCCATGGGCGTGAGGGTGACCGCCAAGGTTGTACCTCGATCGAAGTGAGGCCCATGCAAGAAGTATGAAAAGAGGTGTCCGGCACCCCAAAAAAAAACGCCCCGCAGTGCGGGACGTTTTCATCACAACCTGCCGGGGCGATCAGCCCTGGTAGTCGCGCACGTCGCTGCCGGTGTAGACCTGGCGCGGACGGCCGATCTTCATTTCCGGATCGACCTGCTGTTCCAGCCAATGTGCCACCCAGCCGGAGGTACGGCCCAGGGCGAACATGACGGTGAACATTTCGGTCGGGATCTGCAGCGCCTTGTAGATGATGCCGCTGTAGAAATCGACGTTCGGGTACAGCTTGCGGGCGACGAAGTAGTCGTCCTGCAGCGCGGCCTGCTCCAGCTTGACGGCCACGTCCAGCAGCGGATCCTGCACGCCCAGCTGCTTGAGCACCTTGCCGGTCATCTCGCCGATGACCTTGGCGCGCGGGTCGAAGTTCTTGTACACGCGGTGGCCGAAGCCCATCAGGCGGAAGCCGGAGGTCTTGTCCTTGGCCTTGAGCACGGCGGACTCGACGTTGTCGGCCGAACCGATCTCTTCCAGCATCTTCAGCACGGCTTCGTTGGCACCGCCGTGGGCCGGACCCCACAGCGCGGTGACGCCCGCGGCGACAGATGCGTACGGGTTGGCGCCGGTCGAACCGACCAGACGCACGGTCGAGGTCGAGGCGTTCTGCTCATGGTCGGCGTGCAGGATGAACAGCAGATCCAGTGCCTTGACCACGTCCTGGTTCAGCTCGTACTGGCCATCGGCGGACTCGAAGGTCTGCTTCAGGAAGCGGCTGACGTAATCCAGCGAGGTGTCCGGCTTGTTGGCCGGCAGGCCCTTGCCGTGGCGGTAGATCAGGGCCGACAGGGTCGGCACCTTGGCGATCAGGCGCACCGCGGCGTGGCGACGCTGTTCGGCGTCGGACAGGTCCAGCGAGGCGTGGTAGATGCCCGACAGCTGCGCGATGGCGGCGGTCAGGATGGCCATCGGATGGGCATCCTTGGCGAAGCTGCCGATCAGCGTGTTGATCGACGGATCCACATCGGCTTCGGCCGCCAGCTCGTCGGTGAAGGCCTTCAGCTGCTCGGCGCTCGGACGCTCGCCGTTGATCAGCAGGTAGGCCACTTCGACGTAGCTCGACTTTTCCGAGAGCTGCTCGATGGGATAGCCGCGATACAGCAGCACGCCCTTGTCACCGTCGATATAGGTGATGGCGGACTTGCAGCTGGCGGTGGCGGTGAAGCCGGAGTCGTACGTGAAGAGACCGGTTTCCTTGGTCAGCTTCGAAATATCGACGCAATCGTTGCCGAGCGTGGGTTTGATGACTGGCAGAACAACCGACGTGTCGCCGGCGTTGAGCGTGACCTGATCAAGATCGGACACTGTGTGCGCTCCTCGAGGGAAGGCGCCCGCCCAAGCGCATGGGTCAGGCACGTGAAGGAAGTCCACGATCGTTATCGTGGATCCCGCCATTATCGCACAGCAACATTTTCGACGCCCTAGGACGGAAGTCGTAGACGCAGCTTCCAGGCCGCACCGCAGGCGCTGTGCCAGCGCGCGCAAGGGCTCGCGCCAACGCACGGACACAGCGTTCCGTCGGCGGGGCATGCAGGCCTCACCTGGCGTTCAGCAAACCGGGGACAACAAAAAACAACGGCCGCCGAGGCGACCGTTGTTTTCAAGCAGCTGCGTCGACAGATCAGGCCGCGGTCGGCGCCGGCTTGCCGAAACGCTTCTGGAACTTGTCGATACGGCCGCTGGTGTCGATCACCTTGTGCTTGCCCGTGTAGAACGGATGCGAAGCCGAGGAGATTTCAACCTTGACGAGCGGATACTCGTTGCCGTCTTCCCACTTGATCGTGTCCTTGGTGGACATGGTCGAACGGGTCAGGATCTTGAAATCAGAGGTAACGTCGTGGAAAACCACGTCGCGGTAAGCAGGATGAATATCGGCCTTCATGGGCGCGCACCGTAATAAGGGCTGGTGGTCAAGAGCGGCATTATAGTCCCGGCCGCCGCAAAGGGCAAGCCGGGTCCATCAACCGTGCGAAAGGTCCGCCGCAGCGGCGTCATCAGACGCCGAGTGCCGCCCTCACCTGGGCCTCGAAGCGACCCTGGTCGTAGGCCATCAGCAGCTGAGTGTTGTCAGGCTGCCCGGTCTGGCGGTTCCAGTCGACAATGGTAGCACCCCGGCTGTGCACGCCGGCCAGTTCCACGTTCAGCGGACGCGATTCGACCCGCAGCGCGCCTTCCGGCTGCAGCGCCCAGGCCATCGCCAGGGCATCGGCGGCGTACCAGCGCTCGCCACGGCTGTCTTCGGACCACAGGCGGGTCTGGCGCGAGATGAGCTCGTAGAAACGGGCCTTGTCGCTGTCCGCCGCCAGCCACTGCTCGACGTCGGCATGCAGCAGGCCGTGGGCGACGGTGGCCTCCCAATCGGCCACTTCGATGTGCGGGAAGCCGGTGAACACGATGTGCGCCGCCTCCGGATCGAAGGCGATGTTGAACTCGGCGGCCGGGGTGATGTTGCCGTGGCAGGTCACCGCCCCGCCCATGACCAGGAAGCGCTTCACGCGCTGCGGCAGGGTCGGGTCGAGCTTCAGGGCCAGCGCCAGGTTGGTCAGCGGGCCGAGTGCGACCAGGAACAGCTCACCGGCGTATTCGTGCGACAGGCGCAGGATCGCCAGCGCAGCGTGTTCGGCCTCGGCCTGGCGCTTGGCGGCCGGCAGGTTCACATCGCCAAAGCCATCGGCGCCGTGCACATGGGCGGCATCGACAGAGGGGTGCAGCAGCGGGTCGGCGGTACCGGCGTAGACCGGCACATCGTCGCGGCCAGCCACTTCGCACAGTTTCAGGGCATTGCGGACCGTGTGGTCCAGGCCTACGTTGCCGGCGGCGATGGTCAGGCCAACGATATCGTGGCGCTCATCGGCGAAGGCCATCAACAGGGCCAGGGCATCATCGACACCGGGGTCGGTGTCGATCAACAGCGGAATCTTCTTGCTCATCGTTGCCGTCTTGATAATCGGCAAGGGACTTTCGCACCCTGTCATGACAAATACAAGGCGGCGCCCGCCGACGCCTCACGTTGGCCACAAAGCCGACGGGCGTTGAATGTGCGTGGCTCCTGCTTCGATTACTCGACCGCAATCGGATGGGCCACTTCGCGGCTCTGATCGTGGAAGGACGCGCGCCGGCCTTCGCCCCCTGCCGACCGCCCGCGCGTTATGCCGACGCGTACCGCACGGCTGCGCCGATCCAGCGTCGCACCACCTGATCGGCCACGTCAGGCGCCTCCGCCAGCAGCCGCTCGGCAAGCGCGTGCACACCTGGCAGCAGATCCGCATCGCGGGCCAGATCGGCCATCCGGAACCCGGCCAGGCCGGTCTGCCGCGTGCCCAGCAATTCGCCCGGGCCACGCAGCTCCAGATCCTTCTCGGCGATCAGGAAGCCATCGTTGGTCTGCCGCATCGTTTCCAGCCGCTCGCGCGCCATGTTCGACAACGGCGCCTGGTACAGCAGCACGCAACGCGATACGGCCGAGCCGCGCCCCACCCGGCCGCGCAGCTGGTGCAGCTGGGCCAGGCCGAGGCGCTCGGCATTCTCGATGATCATCAACGAGGCATTGGGCACGTCCACGCCCACTTCAATCACCGTGGTGGCCACCAGCAGATCGATCTCGCCGGCCTTGAAGGCGACCATCGTGGCGAGTTTCTCACTCGCCTTCAGCCGCCCGTGCACCAGCCCCACGCGCACGCCCGGCAGCAGCGCCTGCAGCGATTCGAACGTGGCCTGCGCGGGCGTGGCATCGAGCTCTTCGCTTTCCTCGATCAGCGTGCAGACCCAGTACACCTGCTGGCCTTCGCGGCACGCGACGGCGATACGCTCGATCAACTCCGGCCGGCGATCATTGTTGAGCGCAACGGTCTGCACCGGCGTGCGCCCGGGCGGCAGTTCGTCGATCGCCGAGACATCCAGATCAGCGTACTCGGACATCGCCAGGGTGCGCGGAATCGGCGTCGCCGTCATCACCAGCTGGTGCGGCACACTGCGCCCACCCGCCCCCTTGTCGCGCAGCGCCAGCCGCTGGTGCACGCCGAAACGGTGCTGCTCATCGACGATCGCCAGTGCCAGATCCTTGAACACCACACTGTCCTGCATCAGCGCGTGCGTACCGACCACCACCTGCGCCTGGCCCGAGGCGACCTCGGCCAACACCTTGGTGCGCGCCTTGCCGGTGACCTTGCCAGCCAGCCACGCCGTGCGCACGCCCAGCGGCTCCAGCCAGGCGCGCAGATTGTTCATATGCTGCTCGGCGAGCAGCTCGGTGGGTGCGGCCAATGCGACCTGCTTGCCCCGCTCCACCGCCAGCATCGCCGCCAACGCGGCCACCACGGTCTTGCCCGAGCCGACATCGCCCTGCACCAGCCGAAGCATCGGATGCGCCTTGGCCAGGTCCTTGCGGATCTGCTCGAACACGCGCTGCTGCGCACCGGTCAGCTGGAACGGCAGGCTGTCGCGCAACTGCGCCACCAAGGCACCCTGACCGCGCAGCGAGGGCGCGTGATGCGCCTGCAACGCCATGCGCTGACGGCGCAGACTCAGGTGGTGTGCCAGCAGTTCTTCGATGGCCAATCGGCGTTGCGCCGGATGCCGGCCCGCGGCCAGCGCCACCAGATCGGCGTCCGGCGGTGGCCGGTGCACGGTCAGCAGCGCACTGCGCAGCGAGGGCAACCCCAGCCCGGACAACCACCCGGCCGGCAGCAGTTCCAGCGTGGATTCTTCCGGCAGCCTGTCCAGCGCCAGGCCGATGAATTTACGCATCGTGGCGGGGCCAACCCCCTCGACCGCCGGATAGACCGGATCGAGGCTGTCGCCCAGCTCGTCATCTTCATTGCCGCCCATCACCCGGTAACTGGGGTGGACGATCTCCAGCCCGTGATGGCCAGGCTTGGCGGTGCCGTAGCAGCGGATGCGCGTGCCCACGGCAAACTGCGCGACCTGCTGGGCGCGGAAGTGGAAGAAACGCAGCACCAGCGTGCCGTACGAATCATCCTCGATCGCGACCTTGAGCACCGGCCGATAGCGGAACCCGCGCTCGACCGCACTCACCCGCCCCTCCACCTGCGCCGCCACGCCCGGCTGCAACTGGGCAATGGTGGTCAGCCGGGTACGGTCTTCATAGCGCAGCGGCAGATGCAGCCACAGATCCTGCAGCGACGACAGGCCACGGGCGGCCAGCTTGATCGCCACCGCCGGCCCGATACCGGAGAGCATCGACAACGATGCCTCCCCGGCTGCGGCCAGCGCCGGTGCAGGAGCCCGTGACCGCGCCACGTCAGGCCTGGTCGAGCACCATCACCGCATCGACTTCGAAGTTGGCCGCCTTCGGCAGACCCGCCACTTCGATGGTCGAGCGTGCCGGGAACGGCGCCTTGAAGTAATCCTGCATGACCGCATTGACCTTGGCGAACTCGCCCAGATCGGTCAGGTACAGGCCCAGACGGACGATCTGATCCAGCGAACCACCGGCCTCTTCGGCCACGGCCTTCAGGTTGTCGAACGCACGACGCGCCTGCGCCTCGATATCGCCCACACCCACGATGTCACCGGTGGCCGGATCCAGCGGAATCTGGCCCGAGAAGTACACGGTATTGCCCGCACGCACAGCCTGCGAATACGGACCGATGGCCGCCGGGGCCTTGGCACTGGTAATGATCTGACGGGACATGGAAGCTCCACGATTCAAAAGGGGGAACGCAATTGTAGCGCCCCCAAGGGTAGCGCCACGCCATGCGTGGACGCCCCCCCAACCGCGCAGCACCAATGACCCATCCGTTCGCGGTAGCCACGCCACCTGTCTCCGCACCCCCGCACGCCCTGGCAGGGAGGTGACGGGTGGGCCGGGGCAGGACCGTGTGTTGCCATGGATGGCAACACACGAGCTTACAGGGACGTACTTGCAGCGGGTCCTGCCCCGGCCTGCCCGTCACATCCCCCACGCAGGAAGAAGGCGCACGTGAACCGCCGTTGACGGGTAGCAGCTCGCGCGTTACTGGCGCCTGACCGACTGCACCACCGACAACCGCCGCAGACGCCGCATCACTTCCGCCAGATGGTTGCGATCGCGCACCTGGATATTGAACGCCAGCACCGCCGCATTGAAATCGCGGTCCAGATAATCCACCCGCTCGATGTTGGAATGGCTCTGCGCGATCGCCGCCGCCAACTGCGCCAGCACACCGGTCCCGTTCTCCACCTCGACGATCAACGAGGTGTCGTAATCCCCGGATACCGTCGTATCCCACCCGATCGGCACCCAGCGCTCCGGCGACTTGCGCAGCTCGGCCAGGTTCGGGCAGTCCAGACGGTGCACCACGATGCCCTTGCCGGCCGTGTGGTAGCCCATGATGTCGTCGCCCGGAATCGGCTGACAACAGTTCGCGAAGCTCACTACTCCGCGCTCGCTGCCATTGATCAGGATCTTTTCCTGCGAATGCTTGGAATGCGCCCCACCGCGCAGCTCCGCATACGCCATCAGCGCCTGCGCGGCCTGGTTCGGCATCCAGTTGCCCAGCGCCACTTCGGCCAGCAGGGCCTCCAGGCGCGGATACCGGTGCTCGGCCAGGAACGCATCCAGGCGCCCCTTCGGCAACCGCTCCAGCGAGCTGTCCATCGCCTCCAGCGCGCGGTCCAGCATCCGATGGCCCAACTGCACCGCGTCCTCGTGCTCGAGCTGCTTGAGCTGATGACGGATCGCCGTGCGCGCCTTGGAACTGACCACGAACTCCAGCCACTGCGGCTTGGGCGTGGCCGAACGCGCGGTGATCACTTCCACCGTCTGCCCACTGACCAGCTTGGTGCGCAGCGGGACGAGCTTCTTGTCCACCCGCGAGGCGACCGCCATGTTGCCCACATCGGTATGCACCGCATAGGCGAAATCCAGCGCCGTGGAATTGCGCGGCAGCGCCAGGATCTTGCCCTTGGGCGTGAACAGATAGACCTCGTCCGGAAACAGATCCACCTTGACGTTGTCCAGGAATTCCAGCGACGAGCCGGCGGCACGCTGCGAATCGATCAACTCCACGATCCACGCATGCGCACGGCTCTGTGCGCTGTTGGGCGAGTCGCCCCCGAACTTGTAGGTCCAGTGCGCGGCCACGCCGCGCTCGGCGATCAGGTCCATCTCCTCGGTACGGATCTGCACCTCGATCGGCGAGCCATACGGCCCGAACAGCACCGTGTGCAGCGACTGGTAGCCGTTGGCCTTGGGGATCGCGATGAAATCGCGGAAGCGCCCATCCAGCGGCTTGAAGGTGGCATGCACCGCGCCGAGCGCGTGGTAGGCGCTGGGCACGTTGCGCACGACCAGGCGGAAGCCGAACACATCCATGACCTGGTCGAAGGATTTGTTCTCGTCGTGCATCTTGTTGTAGATGCTCCACGGGGTCTTGATGCGGCTGACCAGGCGATGCTCCAGCCCTTCCTTGGCCAGGCGCTGGCTCAACTGCACTTCCACCTGCGCCATCGCCTCGCGGCGCACCACCGGCTGGCTGCGGATGTGTTTTTCCAGGATCGCGTGGCGCCACGGATACAGCGCCTTGAAGCCCAGGTTCTGCAGCTCGCTCTTGACCAGGCTCATGCCCAGCCGCTGCGCGATCGGGGCGTAGATTTCCAGCGTTTCGCGGGCGATGCGGCCACGTGCCTCGCGGCTCTGCGCACCCAGCGTACGCATGTTGTGCAGGCGGTCGGCCAGCTTGATCATGATCACGCGCAGATCGCGCGACATCGCCAGCAGCATCTTGCGGAAACTCTCCGCCGCCGCTTCCTGGCGATCACGGAACTTCAGCTTGTCCAGCTTGGTCACGCCATCGACCAGCTCGGCCACGGCTTCGCCGAACTCGGCGGCCAGCTCCTCGCGGGTCAGCGGCGTGTCTTCGATGGTGTCGTGCAGGATCGCAGCGATCAGCGCCTCCACGTCCAGGCCGAGCTCGGCCAGCACCTGGGCCACGGCGACCGGATGGGTAATGTAGGGCTCGCCCGACTTGCGGGTCTGGCCGGCATGCGCGGCGGCGCCTACTTCCCAGGCGCGGCGCAGCAGCGGCAGTTGGTCGGGCGGCAGATAGTGCGCTGCGCGCTCAAGCTGGAGGACATAGTCGGGTACGGCCGCGCCGGCGGGCGTGGCGACCTTGGCAGTGGGGCCTGGGTTCATGCTCAAAGACTATGCCAGCGGCGTGATATCGGCAAATCCTGAACAGGGAGTTTCACCTGCAACAACACGCCCTCACCACAGCGACTGGCGGCACAAACGAAACAGCCCGCCAAAAGGCGGGCTGTTCGCAGCAACAACAACGGACGCGCGAGGCGATCAGTCGTCGTTCTTGGACATGTCTTCGTCGGCGACGACTTCGGCAGCGGCCCATTCCAGTGCTTCACGCTCGGCACGCTCGCGCTCGGCCTTCTCGACTTCGTCGATCAGGGCGTTGTCGATCTTGCGGGCGGCAATTTCGCGCAGCGCCAGCACGGTCGGCTTGTCTTCGGTTTCGCTGTTGTCCAGGGTGGCCTGGACGCCATTGGCCAGCTGACGGGCGCGCTTGGACGCCATCATGACCAGTTCGAAACGGTTGTTCACGACTTCCAGACAATCTTCTACGGTGATGCGGGCCATGCGGGCTCCCGGCAGCCGGTGAGGGCTGCTCAATCGAATGAGGGAAAGGGGACGGATTGTACCGGCCAGGGCTGGACAAAATCAAGCCAACCGGCTAGCACCCCGTTGAGAATCAGTCGGTTGTGGCCGGATCCTGGGTCAGCAGGGCCTGGATGAGGCCCGCGTGGCGGACCTTCTGGGCTTCCCGGCGCAGGCGGCTGGCCGTGAAAATGGCACACAGCTCGTCCACCGCGGTCTCGAAGACCTCGTTGACGATCACGTAGTCGAAGTCGTTGAAGTGCAGCATTTCTTCACGCGCGGCGGCGAGGCGCTGGGCGATCACCGCCTCGCTGTCCTGCCCGCGCTTGCGCATCCGGTCCTGCAGCGCCTGCTTGGACGGCGGCAGGATGAACACGGTGACCGTGCCCGGCACCAGCTGGCGGACCTGCTGGGCGCCCTGCCAATCGATCTCCAGCAGCACGTCCTGGCCGGCCGACAGCTGTGGCTCGACCGACTGCCGTGCGGTGCCCTTCCAGTCGCCATGCACCCAGGCATGCTCGAAGAAGTCACCGGCGGCGATCATCCGCTCGAATTCCTCGGCGCTGACGAAGTGGTAGTGCTCGCCATTGATCTCACCCGGGCGCGTGGCGCGCGAGGTGAACGAGATCGACAGGGCGATCTGCGGGTCGCGGGCCAGGGTGGCGTTGACGATGCTGCTCTTGCCGGCCCCGGAGGGCGCGGCCACGATGTACAGGGTGCCGCGCGCAGGCGCGCCGACGGCCGGGATCTGGCTGCTCATTCGATGTTCTGCACCTGTTCGCGGATCTGGTCGATCAGCACCTTCAGCTCGACGGCGGCATTGGAGGTGCGGCTGTCCACCGATTTGGAGCCCAGCGTATTGGCCTCGCGGTTGAACTCCTGCAGCAGGAAGTCCAGGCGGCGGCCGACCGGCTCACGCTGCTTGAAGACGCGGCGGATCTCGGCGATATGGCTGCCCAAGCGATCCAGTTCCTCATCCACGTCCAGCTTCTGCAGCCACATGACCAGTTCCTGCTCGGCCCGGCCGGGATCGACCGGGTGCGGCAGGTCGGCCAGGCGGGCGGCCAGCTTGGTGCGCTGGCCCTCGCGGATCAGCGGGATCAGGGTGGTGACCTCGGCGGCGATGCGCTCGATGCTGTCCACGCGTTCCTGGATCGCGGTGGCCAGCTTGTCGCCTTCACGCTCACGCGCGGCGACGAAGCCGTCCAGCGCCGTATCCAGCAGCGCCAGGGCCTCGGCATGCAGCGCGGCGGCATCCACTGCCTCGCCCTGCATCACGCCCGGCATCTGCAGCAGTTCGGTGAAGCTCACCTGCAGGCTCGGGAAGCCCGAGGACAGCCGGGTGGCCAGCTCGCCGAGCTGGCCCAGCAGCGCATCGTTGACCACCAGTGCACCGGTGACCTCCGGCGCGCGCAGGCGCATGACCAGATCGATCTTGCCGCGGCTGCAGCGGGAAGCGACGCGCTCGCGCAGGTGCGGCTCCAACGCACGCAGTTCTTCGGGCAGGCGGACGCCGACCTCCAGGAACCGGTGGTTGACCGAGCGCAGCTCACAGGCCAGCGTGCCCCAGCGGGTGGCGCGCTCGCCGTTGGCATAGGCGGTCATGCTTCGAATCATGCGGGTTTCCGGTGCTCTCAAAGTGCAAATGGTACCCTAGCGGTCTCCTTAGAGCCTCCTCGCCCGCCGGTCCCCGGCCCGGGCGTGGCCCCGCATCCCTCGTCTTACCGGAACTTGAGCATGACTGATTCCCGTCCCAGTGGCCGCCAGGCCGACCAGCTGCGCGAAGTGCGCATCGAGCGCGCCTTCACCCGCCACGCCGAGGGCTCGGTCCTGGTCAGCTTCGGCGAGACCCGCGTGCTGTGCACGGCCAGCGTGGAAAACCGCGTGCCGGGCTTCCTGCGTGGCAAGGGCGAAGGCTGGGTGACCGCTGAGTACGGCATGCTGCCGCGTTCGACCCACACCCGTAACGACCGCGAAGCCGCCCGCGGCAAGCAGGGTGGCCGCACGCTGGAGATCCAGCGCCTGATCGGCCGCACCCTGCGCGCCTGCATCGACCGCGGCGCGCTCGGCGAGCGCACGATCACGCTCGATTGCGATGTGCTGCAGGCCGACGGCGGCACCCGCACCGCGGCGATCACCGGCGCCTACGTGGCCCTGGTGGATGCGGTGAACTTCCTGATCAAGCGCGGCGACATCAAGCGCAACCCGATCTTCGGCGCGGTCGCGGCGGTGTCGGTTGGCGTGTACCGCGGCACCCCGGTGCTGGATCTGGATTACGCCGAAGACAGCGACTGCGATACCGATATGAACGTCGTGATGAACGACGGCGGCGGCTTCATCGAACTGCAGGGCACCGCCGAAGGCCATGCCTTCCGCCGCGATGAGCTGGATGCGCTGCTGGTCCTGGCCGAAAAGGGCATCAAGGATCTGTTCGCTGCGCAGCAGGCAGCCCTGGCCCAGGCATGAACCGTCGCATCGCCCTGACCACCCTGGTGGTGGCCGACTACGACGAGGCGATCGCCTGGTACACCGGCGCGCTGGGCTTCAGCCTGCTCCAGGACATCGACCAGGGCGACAAGCGCTGGGTGGTGGTCGGGCCGGGCGACGGCAGCGCGGCGGCCTTGTTGTTGGCGCGTGCCAGCAACGAGGAGCAGCGCGCGCGGATCGGCAACCAGACCGGTGGCCGGGTCGGCTTCTTCCTGAACACCGATGATTTCTGGCGCGACCACGCGGCGATGACCGCGCGGGGCGTGGTCTTCCTCGAAACCCCACGCGAGGAGGTCTACGCGACGGTCGCGGTGTTCGGCGATCTGTACGGCAACACGTGGGATCTGCTGGAGCCCAAGCAATGAAACTGGTACTGGCCAGCGGCAACGCCGGCAAACTGAAGGAACTGCAGGCCATGCTCGGCGGCCTGCCGCTGGAGATCGTGGCGCAGGGCGAGCTGGGTGTCAGCGACGTGCCGGAAACCGGCCTGACCTTCGTCGAGAACGCCCTGATCAAAGCGCGCCATGCCTGCCAGAGCACCGGCCTGCCCGCGCTGGCCGACGATTCGGGCCTGATCGTGGATGCGCTCGACGGCGCACCCGGCCTGTACAGCGCGCGCTATGCCGGCAGCCCGACCAACGATGCCGCCAACAACGCCAAGCTGCTCGAGGCGATGCGCGACGTACCGGCCGAGCGTCGCAGCGCCCGCTTCTATGCGGTGATCGTGCTGCTGCGCCATGCCGATGATCCGCAGCCGCTGATCTGCGAAGGCAGCTGGGAAGGCGTGATCCTCGATGAGCTGCGTGGCAGCCACGGCTTCGGCTACAACCCGCTGTTCCTGGACCCGGTGCTGGCGCAGACCGCCGCAGAAATGGCGCCGGACCTGAAAAACGCGATGAGCCACCGCGCCAAAGCCCTGCAGCTGCTCAAGCAGAAGCTGCCCGCCCTGCTGTGATGGCACGCGACCACTGTTCCCACCTGCCCGGCGAAACCTGCACGGGTGATCACGACCACGCACCGCGGCTGGTGACGCCGCCGCTGGCGCTGTACGTGCATCTGCCGTGGTGCGTCCGCAAATGCCCGTACTGCGATTTCAACTCGCATGCGGCCAAGGGTGAGCTGCCGTTCGAGGCTTACATCGACGCGTTGATCCGCGATCTCGATCAGGACCTGCCGCTGGTCTGGGGCCGGGTGGTGAGCAGTGTGTTCTTCGGTGGCGGCACGCCGAGCCTGTTCCCGCCGGAGGCGATCGACCGCTTCCTGCAGGCCGCCTCGGCCCGGCTGCGCTTCGCGCCGAACCTGGAAGTGACGCTGGAGACCAACCCGGGCACCGCCGAGCATGGTCGTTTCGACCGTTACCGCGCCGCCGGTGTGAACCGGATCAGCTTCGGCATCCAGACCTTCAACGACGAGGCGCTCAAGCGGCTGGGCCGCATCCACGACAGTGGCGAGGCCGAGCGGGCGGTGAAGCTGGCGCAGGACGCCGGCTACGACAACTTCAACATCGATCTGATGTACGCGCTGCCGCAGCAGACGCTGGCCCAGGCCGAGCATGACCTGGAGCGCGCCTTCGCGCTGCAGCCCACGCATATGTCGCATTACCAGCTCACCCTGGAGCCGAACACCGTGTTCTTCGCGCGGCCGCCGCAGGGCATCCCCGACGAAGATTCGGCATGGGACATCCAGGAACACTGCCAGCAGATGCTGGCCGAGGCCGGCTATGCGCAGTACGAGGTCAGCGCCTACGCAAAACCCGGCCGGCAGAGCCAGCACAACCTCAATTACTGGCGCTTTGGCGACTACCTGGGGATCGGTGCCGGTGCACACGGCAAGATCAGCAGCGGCGCCGAAGAACACGTGCTGCGCCGCTGGAAGCACAAGCATCCGCAGACCTTCATGGACACTGCCGGGACCGCAGCCTCGATCGGCGGCGACGATGTGATCAGCGCCGAGCGCCTGCCGTTCGAGTACATGCTCAACCTGCTGCGCCTGCATGAAGGCTTCAGCCTGAAGGATTTTGAATCGCGTACCGGCCTGGACCGGGCGCGGATCGCCGAGCCGCTGCGCATTGCCGTGGCCAAGAGCTGGATGACCGTGACCGGCGATGAGGTCATCCCTACCGAACTGGGCCGGCGCTTCACCAACGACGTGGTCGAGCTGTTCCTGCCCTGAGCAGGCGGCGCCTGCCCGGACGGTAATGCCGGCCGCTGGCCGGCGCCGGGAACCCCGAACCGTGTCGCTTCTGGCAGGGACCGGGCGAAACCGTTAGATTCCGTGTTCTCAGGGGAGCTGGAAGAACATCGGATGTCTGCGCCCGCACCTTCGTCGTCCCAGCCCGACATGACCCGCTTTGCGGACGTGGCCGCGCCGCCGCGCGTGCGCCGCCTGCTGGCCGCGCTGCACGGGCTGGCAGTGCAGACCCTCACCGCGCCGCTCAAGCTGACCATCGTGGAGCTCGAGCGCGAGCTGTTCCGCGATGCCGAGCGCGCGCGCAACAGCCAGATCCAGGCGGACATCTTCGCGCAGGCGCGCCAGCTGCATGAAGTCAACGCGCAGTTCGGCCCCCGCTTCCTGGAGGCGGTGGCGGTGAGCCTGGCCAGCCTGCGCGGCCCCCGCCACACCCAGCGCATCGTCCCGACCGAGGTATCCGTTTCGGCTACCGCGCTGACCCTGGTCAACGACACCGACGTGGACCGCGACATCGTGCTGGTGGACATCATCCGCCGCGAAGCCCAGCGCTCGGCCACCGCCCTGCAGTTGCTCGGCCAGCGCTTCGGGGTGCTCGCCGCCGGACCGGCCTTCGATGTCGATGACCTGCCGTTCGGGCCGCAGGCGCTGTGCCGGATCGTGCGCGAACTGGGTGAAGACTTCGCGCTGGGCCTGGAAACACAGCTGGCGCTGTACCGCGTGTTCGACCGTCAATTGCTGGAGCGGCTGGGTGAACTGCTCGAACGCGCCAACATCCTGCTTGCGCACGAAGGCGTGCTTCCAGGGCTGGTGTACACCCCCTATCTCGCCCGCTCGGCAACCACGCGCCGGATCATCACCGGTCCCGAGCGTGGCCCGCCCGGCGCACGCGGCGGCGCGGCGGCGCGGCCCCTGACCGGCTGGAACGGCAGCGCGCCGAGTACCGGCTGGGCAGCGATGACCGAGCAAGCCATGGCACTGGCCACGGCGTCCGCCGCGCCGGACAGCACCGCACCCATCGGTGACGCGGCGGCGGCACCGCCGACGGCATCGGCGTCCGTGTCAGCGCCGAGCGCCCCCACCAGCCCCGCTGCGGCCGACCTCGGTGCACCGGCAATGTCAGCGCTGCACCAGCTGTTGGGCGCTGCCCGGCAGGCACATGCGGCCGGCGCGGTACCTGGCGGCGCAGCGCTGGCCGCGCAAGCCGTCGGCGCCTCGGCCCAGCCCGTTGCCACCCCCACGGAAAACGCCTTCCTGGCGCCCGAGGCGCCTCCCGCGCTGGCGGTACCGGCCGACGCCGTGCACGCCACGCTGGCCAGGCTGCAGGGCCAAGCGGTCGCCCCCGGCGGCGCCCGCCGCAGCATGGCCGATCTGCACAACGCGCTGCTCGCCCAGGTCCGTGCCGAGCATGGCGCGCAGGCGTCATTGACGGTCAAGGACAGCGACACTTTCGATCTGCTCGACATGCTCTACGGGCAGATCCAGCGCGAGGTGCGGCCCGAGGCCGTGGCCGCCGACCTGCTGACCCGCCTGCAGGTGCCGGTCGCCCGCGCGGCCCTGTCCGACCCGGCCTTTTTCGTGCGCGACCAGCACCCGGCGCGCGAACTGCTCAATGCGGTGGCCGAGGCCGGCGCCAACTGGCTGGGCGAGGAAGACGTGGACCCGCAGCTGGTGCAGAAGCTCGGCCACGCCGTCGACCAGGTGGTCAACGAGTACGACGGCGATGTGGCGGTCTTCGACACCGCCAACGAGGAGATCCAGCAGCACTTCCGCACGCTGGCCCACAAGGCCGAACTGGCCGAGCGGCGGCATGTCGAAGCCGCCCGCGGCAAGGAGCGGCTGGAGGCGGCCAAGCAGCAGGCCAGCACCAGCATCGAGCAGTTGTGCGCACAGGCCGCGCCCCCGCGCTTCGTGCAGGCGCTGCTGAAACAGGCGTGGTCGGACGTGCTCACGCTCACCCTGCTGCGCAACGGCGAGACCTCGCCGCAGTGGCAGCAGCGCCAGCAGGAAACTGCCCGGATCGCCGAGGTGACCTGCCTGGCGCCGGGCATGGCCGAGCGTGATGATGTGCTGGGGCAGCAGGTCGAGTCCGCTCTGCTGCAGGTCGGCTACCACCAGGACGAGGCGGCCGCGATCGCGCGGCGCCTGTCCACGCCCGGCGGCGAGGATGACAGCAGTTCACGCACCGAACTCACCGCCCGCCTGCGTGCGCGCACCCGGCTGGGCGAGCAGGCCGACGCCAGCGACCCGCGCAAGGTCGCCCCGCTCGCGCGCAGCACCGCCGAGGACGACTGCTACCGGCAGCTGCGCACCCTGCCCTTCGGGACCTGGTTCGAGTTCACCACCAACCAGCAGGGCGACGTGCGCCGGCAGCGGTTGTCCTGGTACAGCCTGATCACCGACAACGCGCTGTTCGTCAATCAACGTGGGCAGAAGGTGGGCGAGTACTCGCTGGATGCACTGTCGCGGCTGATGGCCCATGGCCAGGTGCGGATCGTCACCGAAGACAAGGGCAGGCTGATCGATCGTGCCTGGCAGGCTACCCTGCGCACCCTGCGCTCGCTGGCCGGCAGCCCCGCGGAGAACGCCGAATGACCACACCCGATACCCGCCGCGCGCCGCGCCGCCAGGTGACCGAGCTGGTCCCCGTGACCGACCTGATGGCCGAGACCGTGATCGGCCGGCTCGGCAATGTCTCCGAAACCGGCATGCTGATGCTGGCCTCGGTGCCGATGCAGGACGATGCGCTGTACCAGTTGCAGTTCACCATTCCCGGCCCGCAGGGTCAGCCGCTGCTGATCGACGTCGGCGTGCACCTGCTCTGGAGCGAGCAGACCCATGCACCGGGCCAGGCCTGGGTGGGCTTCCGCTTCCTGACCTTGCCCCGCGAATCACGCGAGCAGCTGCGGCAGTGGATCGCCGAGGAAACTTCGGCAGTCTGAGCGCCGGTTCCGGCACAGCGCCCGCTGGCGGATTGCGGCAGAATCTAGGGCTGCATTCCGCACTGCCAGCGAGCTTCATGCCATGAACCAGCCAGACCTCGGCGCCCTGTATTCCCACCATGCCAGCGTGATGCGCCAGCGCGCCGATGAAGCGCTGGCCCGTGGCGGCTTCGACCATCTGGTGATTCCCAGTGGCACCCTGCATTACCAGGCCTTTGATGATCGCGATTACCCGTATGCGGTGAATCCGAACTTCAAGGCCTGGCTGCCGCTGACCAAGCTGCCCAACAGCTGGCTGGTGTACACCCCCGGCAAGCGCCCGACCCTGATCTTCCATCAGCCTTTCGATTACTGGCACGTGGTGCCGGGTGCGCCGAATGGCTGGTGGGTGGAGCATGTCGATATCCAGATCATCCGCACGCCCGACGAGGCGCTGGCGCTGCTGCCCAAGGGTGCGGCGCGTTGCGCGATCCTCGGTGAGCCGCGCAGTGCACTGGGCGCCTTCGTGCCGAACAATCCCGCACCGGTCATCGATTACCTGGACTGGCAGCGCGGCTACAAAACGCCGTATGAAATCGCCCTGATGCGCGAAGCGCAGCGACTGGGCGTGCGCGGCCACCGTGCCGCCGAAGCCGCCTTCCGCGCTGGCGCCAGCGAATTCGAGATCCACATGGCGTACTGCCGTGCGGTCGGCCAGGACGCCAATGAGTTGCCCTACGGCAACATCATCGGCCTCAACGAACATGCGGCCGTGCTGCACTACACCGATCTGGGCCGCAGCGCGCCGACCCCACTGCGCAGCTTCCTGATCGACGCCGGTGCCAGTGCCCACGGCTATGCCAGCGACATCACGCGCACCTATGCGGCCAGCGGCCATGACGAATTCCAGGCGCTGATCGATGCCGTGGATGCGGCCCAGCAGCAGATGGGCGCCGCTGTGCGTGCCGGCGTGGACTACAAGCAGCTGCACATCGACGCACACCTGTCGCTGATGGGCATCCTCAAGGACTTCGGCGTGCTCAACGTCTCGCCGGAAGCGGCGTTGGCCACCGGCGTGAGCGCGGCCTTCTTCCCGCACGGCCTGGGCCATCTGATCGGGCTGCAGGTGCATGACGTGGCCGGCTTTGCCGCCAGCGACCGCGGTGGCCGCATCGAGCGCCCGCAGGGTCACCCGTACCTGCGCATGACCCGCGTGCTGGAGCCGGGCATGGTGGTCACGATCGAACCGGGCGTGTACTTCATCGACATGCTGCTGGACGAAGTGAAGCAGGCCGGCAATGGCGCCAGCATCAACTGGGACCGCGTGGATTTCTTCCGCCCGTATGGCGGTGTGCGGATCGAGGACGAGGTGCTGTGCACCGAGGGCGATGCGGACAACCTGACCCGCCCGGTGTTTGCGGCCGCCAGCTGAGCGGCGATGCGGGTGCCGACCCACGGTCGGTACCTGCACTGCATCGTGTGCCCGCCGCCGGCCGCTGATCGCCGCCCCGGTATCCGCGTAGAGCCACCCCATGGGTGGCTGAAGACCACGCCGGCACGGAGCGCAGCCACCCATGGGGTGGCGCTACCCTGGCGCGGATCAGCGCCTGGCCATTTCTTCTTCGATCTCATCGGCACTGCGCGCCAACGCTGCGGTCAGCACCTGATGGCCGTCCTCGGTGATCAGCACGTCGTCTTCGGTGCGAATCCCGATGCCGCGCCAGCGCGCTTCCACGCTGCGGTCGTCCGGTGAGACATACAGGCCGGGCTCGATGGTGAACACCATGCCCGGCTCCAGCATCCGCGAGTCCCCTGCCAAGCGGTAGTCGCCTACGTCATGCACGTCCAGGCCCAGCCAGTGCCCGGTCTTGTGCCGGTAGAAGCGCTGGTAATGCGCTTCGGCGATGTTCTCTTCCAGCGTGCCCTTGAGCAGGCCGAGCCGCAGCAGGCCCTCGGTCAAGGTCTCCACCGCGGCCAGATGGCCAGCCTCGTACGCATTGCCCGGGCGGGCCTGGGCCAGTGCCGCAGCCTGCGCCGCACCGACCAGATCATGCAGCGCGCGCTGCTCGGCGGTGAAGCGGCCGTTGACCGGGAAGGTCCGGGTGATATCACTGGCGTAGCCGCGGTACTCGGCGCCGGCATCGATCAGGACCAGATCGCCATCGTGCGCGCGCGCGTTGTTGTCGCGGTAATGCAGGATGCAGCCGTTGGTACCGGCACCGACGATGCTGCTGTAGGCCGCACAGGCATCATTGGCACGGAACACACGCTCCAGATCGGCCTGCAGTTCGTACTCATGGATGCCCGGCCGCGCCACGTGCATCGCCGCACGGTGCGCCTGCACGCTGATGTCGGCAGCGCGCTGCATCACGGCGATTTCCGCGGTCGATTTGAACAGCCGCTGTTCGTGCAGCAGGTGGCCCAGCTCCAGGAATTCATGCGGCGGCTGCGCGCCATGCCGCACCTGCGAGCGCACCCGGTTGACCCAGCCGATCAGCTTGAGATCGAACTCGGCATCGCGGCCGAAGTGGTAGTACACCCGCGAGCGCCCTTCCAGCAGGCCGGGCAGGATGTCGTCCAGATCGTCGATCGGGTACGCATCGTCCATGCCGTACTGCGAAACCGCGCCTTCCTGGCCGGCGCGCGCGCCATCCCAGGCTTCGCGGTCGGCGTCGCGCTCGCGGCAGAACAGGATCACCTCGCCATGGCGACGGCCCGGGATCAGCACCAGCACGGCCTCCGGTTCCGGGAAGCCGCTCAGGTACCAGAAATCCGAGTCCTGGCGGAATGGATAATGCGTATCCAGGCTGCGCACCCGCTCGGATGCGGCCGGCAGCACCAGGATCGCGTCATCGCCGGCCATCTCCATCAACTGCTGGCGGCGGCGGGTGTATTCGGCGGCGGAGATGCCGGTCAGCTGCCGGATATCCATCTCAGTTCAAGCGCTGCCGGTGGCGCGCGGCCATCACACAGTCGCCGTGCAGCAGCAGCACCGCCACGCGGATGAACTCCTCGATCTCGGCCAGCGCGTCTTCATCGTCGTCGTTGCCGCTTTCGAAGTCTTCGCTGGAGGCCTGGGCCAGCTTGGCCAGATCGGTCAGGGCTTCATCGCCCTCTTCGGACAAGGCCGGCCGGTTCTGGCCCGAGCCCAGCCCGAAGCCGCCCAGGAACGCACGCGCCCAGGTGAACAGCGCATCGGCCTGCGCGGCGGTATCGCTGGCATCGCTCAGCAGCAGCTCGAAGGCGAAATCGCGGTCTTCCATCTGCGCTACGCTGGCATCGAGCAGGCGCGCCAGGGCGTCACCTTCGGCCGGGGTCGGCAGGTTGTCATCGGCCAGCACGCGGGCCGGCCATTCACGCACCGGCGCACCGCCGGCGGACAGCCAGCCGCAGAGGCCGCCGTGCAGTTCAGCGGCGCTGGCGCCCAGGCCCAGGGCCTGGCTGGCCTGGTTTACGTCGTCGACACTCGGGAGTTCGGTCATCTTGGGGCTACGGTTTGTGAGCGCCACAGTGTAGCAATCCACCTGTGTCCACCGGGTTGCCATGGCCCGCCCCGGCCCCCGCCCCGGCACCGGCGGGCCGACTGCCGGCAGGCCCCGTCATTATTCGCTTGACCGCCCCGTCCGCCCTTGCCTATGGTGCCGGACATGGAACCCGCCGACGCCATCGCCCAGTTGCAGGCCTTCGCCGCCCGCGTCGAGGCGTTGCTTGAGCGCAACGAACGCCTGGCCGACGAGAACCGCAGCCTGCGCCATCAGCAGGAGCAGCTGGTGGCCGAGCGCTCCCAGCTGCTGGCCAAGAACGAACAGGCCCGCTCCCGGGTCGAAGCGATGATCACCCGCCTCAAGTCCCTGGAGCAGCACACATGAGCCAGACCGAACCGGTCAGTGTCCGCATCCTGGATCGTGAATACACGGTGGGGGTGGGGGCCGAGGAACGCGAGAGCCTGACCGCCGCTGCCCGGCTGCTGGATGCCAAGATGCGCGAGATCCGCGGCAGCAACCGGATGGCCGCGGTCGACCGCGTCGCGGTGCTGGCCGCGCTGAACCTGGCCCACGAGCTGCAGCAGCTGCGTGATGAGCACGCCCGGCAGGCCATTGCTCTGCAGCAGACCCTGAGCGATCTCAATCGCCGCCTGGATCGGGCTTTCGACAGCGCGGGTTGATCCACGCGACCGGTTCCACGCGGTGATTGATTGCACACGTGCATCGCGCGGTCTTCATCGATCTGAATTGATGTGCAATTCGACCGACGAACGGACTGGTCGAATCGCACAAGAGGGCTATAATCCTCGTCGCGTTCTCTGCTGTGAACGACGGCGTGTGCAAACATTCGCCTTGTCCCTTAATTACGACCACGGGTGCGCGACGGCGCCGGGAGTGCAAGTCCGCCTTGTAGCGGGAAGCCCGATGGAACCCCAGCGTACCCACTTGAACCCCGGGTTCAAGGTCGTTTCGCATGCATCGTCACGGCGGAGAATGCAATATTCCAGCAAGAGCGGCGTTCCCTTGGGACGTCGCTCTTGTTTTATCCGCTTCCCCCGCACGCTCCGGACCCAGGCATGACCGACCCGCGCTCCGCACTGCGCCAGCAGCTGCGCCAACGCCGCCGTGATCTCCCCGCCGCCGTGCGCCTGGCCGCCGCCGAACAGTTGGCCGATGGCCTGCTCGCCCTTCCTTTCGCGCCCACGCAGGGCCATGTCGCCGGCTATTGGGCGATGGATGGCGAGATCGCGCTGCACCGCTGGCAGATGCAGTTGCCCGCCGGCCTGACCTACTGCCTGCCGGTCCTGCACGAGAAGACGCTGCGCTTCGCGCCCTGGCGCCCCGGGCAGGCACTGACCACCAACCGCTTCGGCATCCCCGAACCCGATCTCGCGCTGGACGACACGCTCGCACCGGAGCAGATGGCGCTGGTCGTGGCGCCGCTGGTGGGTTTCGACGCACAGGGGCGCCGGCTGGGCATGGGAGGCGGCTGGTATGATCGCAGCTTCGCATTCCGCCACCAGCGCCCGGCGCCGCCGTGGCTGGTCGGGGTCGGCTTCTCGGTCCAGCAGGTCGATGACCTACCGGTGCAACCCTGGGACGTCGCGGTGGATGCGATCTGCACCGACGTCTCCACCCTTGTCTGCGTACCGACCAACGGTCGGCACCTACCGTAATCAAAGACTCCGCATGACCGCACGCAAGCGCTACTGGCTGATGAAGTCCGAACCGGACGCCTTTTCCATCGACGATCTGCAGCGCGTGGGCCGTGAGCCCTGGAACGGCGTGCGCAACTACCAGGCGCGCAACTTCATGCGCGATGGGATGAAGGTCGGCGACGGGGTGATGTTCTACCACTCCAACACCAAGGTGCCGGGCATCGTCGGGCTGGCCACGGTGGCCAGCGAGGCCTACCCGGACGACACCCAGTTCGATCCCAAATCCGATTACCACGACCCCAAGGCGACCCGCGAAGAACCGCGCTGGATGCTGGTGGACGTGGCCTTCGAGCGCAAACTGCGCGACACCATTTCGCTGGATGAGATCAAGCTGCACGCCGATGCGCTGGGCGAAGGATTCCCGCTGACCGCACGCGGCAACCGTCTCTCGATCCTCCCGGTGACCGCTGCGCAGTGGAAGCTGCTGCTGTCGCTGGAAAAGCACTGACCCCTTTCCTCCAAGAGTTGCCCGCCATGTCCGAAGCCAAGCGCCTGGCCGCTGAAAAAGCCATTGAATACGTCGAAGACGGCATGATCGTGGGGGTCGGCACCGGCTCCACCGTGGCCTACTTCATCGATGCCCTGGCCAAGATCCAGCACCGCATCAAGGGCGCCGTGTCCAGCTCGGACCAGAGCACCGCGCGCCTGAAGCAGCACGGCATCGAGGTGCTCGAGCTCAACCACACCGGCAACCTGTCGCTGTATGTGGATGGGGCCGACGAATGCGACGGCAACAAGAACCTGATCAAGGGCGGCGGTGCCGCGCTGACCCGCGAGAAGATCATCGCCGAGGCCAGCGAGCGCTTCGTGTGCATCATCGACCCGAGCAAGCAGGTCAAGGTGCTGGGCAAGTTCCCGCTGCCGGTGGAAGTGATCCCGATGGCCCGCAGCCTGGTCGCCCGCCGCATCATGGACATGACCGGCGGCCAGCCGGCCTGGCGTGAGGGCGTGGTCACCGACAACGGCAACGTGATCCTGGACATCCACCACCTGGAGATCACCGATCCGGTCAAGCTGGAGCGCGAGCTCAACCAGCTGCCGGGCGTGGTCAGCGTCGGCCTGTTCGCGCGCCGCCCGGCCGATGTGGTGATCATCGGCGGTGAGCCGCCGATCGTGATGTGATCCCGTGGCCGGCGCCCGCGCCGGCTGCCCCAACGAGGTACGCCCATGTCCCTGTTGCGCCTGCTGCCCCTGCTCCTGCTGTTCACCCTGGCCGGCTGTGCCAGCACCAACGCCCGTCACTGGGTGGAACTGGACGGCAACCGTTACCACGTTGAACTGGCCACCAACGACGATACCCGCGCCCGCGGGCTGATGTTCCGCGACCAGATGCCCGAGGACCACGGCATGCTGTTCATCCATGAACGCGAAGAACTGCAGGCGTACTGGATGAAGAACACCAAGATCGCGCTGGACATCCTCTACTTCGATGCGCAGCGCCGCCTGGTCAGCCAGCAGCGCGATGTGCCGCCGTGTTCGGCCGGCGATCGTTGCCCGCCCTACCCCAGCAGCGAGCCGGCCCGCTACGTGCTGGAACTCAACGCCGGGCAGGCCGAAAAGATGGCGCTCAAGGACGGCACCGAACTCACCTTCGGCCCCGGCATCGCCGACGGCAAATAAAAGTGCCCTGATAAACGCGCCGCGCCCTTGAATCGCGGCGCGTTTGTCGCCAGTCTTGTCCCATGCAGGGGCAGATCACATTGCCGACGTGGGACTCACTGGCCGAGCTGGATGACGAGGCGCTGCCGCTGTTGCCGACCGCGTTGCTGATCGCCCGGGACGAATACCCGGATCTGGACCCCGCCGTCTACGACGCGGTCCTGCAGAGTCACGCCGACCACCTGCGCACCGAGATCGCCACGATCGACATGTGGCCGCTGAAGATCGCCGCGGTCAACCGCCACCTGTTCGACGAGCTGGGCTACAGCGGCGACCATGGCGAGTACTACGACCCGCGCAACAGCTATCTGAACCAGGTCTTCGAACGCCGCCTGGGCAATCCGATCTCGCTGGCGCTGGTGCAGATGGAAGTCTCGCGCCGGCTCGGCATCCCGCTGGACGGGGTGTCCTTCCCCGGGCACTTCCTGGTGCGTCTGCCGCTCAACGACGGCGTGCTGGTGATGGACCCGTTCAACGGCGGCCGCCCACTGGGCGTGGAGGAACTGCGCGAACGCGCACGCTCACACCTGGGCGGTGAAGTCCCCGACGACGACGTGCTCGCGCAGATCCTGGACCCGGCCCCGGCACGCGCGATCCTGATGAGGATGCTGCGCAACCTGCATGGCGTGTACGTGGAACGCGGCGAATGGGACCGCGCCGCGCGCAGTGCCGACCGCCTGCTGAAGCTGGCACCCGAACAGGACGACGCGCTGCGCGATCGCGGCATGGCCTACCTGCAACTGGATTACGAGGCCGGCGCGCGCAACGACCTGGGGCTGTATCTCAAGCGCAATGCCAAGGCCAGCGATGCCCAGTTCGTCCGCGAGAAGCTGGTCGGCCTCGGTGGCGTGGTGCCGCGCCTGCACTGACGGTGCCGCGACGCGGCGCCTGGCGGTGCCTCAGTCGACTTCGACCATTTCGAAATCATCCTTGGTCACGCCGCAGTCCGGGCACGTCCATGTATCAGGGATGTCTTCCCAGCGCGTGCCCGGGGCGATGCCCTCGTCCGGCAGCCCGTCTTCTTCCCGGTACAGGAAGCCGCAGACAACGCACATCCAGGTGCGGAAGGTGGTGGCGGTTGCGTCGGTCATCGGATAATCACGGCGGGACAAGAACTGGCAGCGCTCATTGTCCCACTCCCGTTGCGCTACCGGTAGCCATTGATGAATCACGCTTCAGCCCCCACGCCGCCCCGCGGCGTCTACCTCATTACCCCCGACGAGCCCGATACCGCGCGGCTGCTGGCGCGCACCGCGCCGCTGCTGGCGGCCGGCGCCACCTGGCTGCAGTACCGCAACAAGAGCGCCGATGTGGCCCTGCGCCACGCCCAGGCCGCTGCGCTGCAGGGCCTGTGCCAGCTGTACGCGGCGCCGCTGCTCATCAATGACGACGTGGCCCTGGCCCAGGCGGTCGGCGCGGCCGGTGTGCACCTGGGCGAGGACGATGGCGATATCGCCGCCGCCCGTGCCCTGCTCGGCCCGGACGCCCTCATCGGCGCCTCCTGCTATGACACCCTGGCGCTGGCCGAGCGCGCGGTCGCCGCTGGCGCCAGCTACGTCGCCTTCGGGGCCTTCTTCCCCAGCACCAGCAAGGCCACCACCCGCCGTGCCCCACCGGACCTGCTGCGGCAAAGCGCCGCACTCGGGGTGCCCCGGGTGGCGATCGGCGGGCTGAGCCCGGACAATGTGACACCGCTCATCGCTGCCGGCGCCGATCTGGTTGCCGTCATCAGCAGCGTGTACGCCGCGCCCGACCCGGTCGCCACGCTGCACGCCTACCTCGCTTGCTTCCAGGATACGACCGCATGAACCACGACCAGTCCCACGCCCTGTTCACCCGCGCCCAGACGCTGCTGCCGGGCGGCGTCAACTCGCCGGTGCGCGCGTTCAAATCGGTCGGTGGCGAGCCGTTCTTCGTCAAGCGCGCCGATGGCCCCTACCTGTACGACGTGGACGACAACCGCTACATCGATTATGTCGGCTCCTGGGGCCCGATGATTGTTGGCCACAACCACACCGCCGTGCGCCAGGCGGTCAAGCAGGCGATCGGCAACGGTCTGTCCTTCGGCGCGCCGTGCGAAGCCGAAGTCACCATGGCCGAAACCCTGACCCGGCTGGTGCCGTCCTGCGAGATGGTGCGCATGGTCAACTCGGGCACCGAGGCCACGCTGTCGGCGATCCGGCTGGCACGCGGTGCCACCGGCCGCAGCCGCATCGTCAAGTTCGAAGGCTGCTACCACGGCCACGGCGACTCGTTCCTGGTCAAGGCCGGCAGCGGCATGCTGACCTTGGGCGTGCCGACCTCGCCGGGTGTCCCGGCCGGGCTGAGCGAACTCACCCTGACCCTGCCCTACAACGATGTCGAAGCGGCCACCGCGCTGTTCGCCGAACAGGGCGAGCACATCGCCGGGCTGATCATCGAGCCGGTGGTGGGCAACGCCAACTGCATCCCGCCGCGCGAGGGCTACCTGCAGCACCTGCGCGCACTGTGCACGCAGTACGGCACGGTGCTGATCTTCGATGAAGTGATGACCGGCTTCCGCGTGGCGCTCGGTGGCGCGCAGGCGCATTACGGCGTTACCCCGGACCTGACCACCTTCGGCAAGATCATCGGCGGCGGCATGCCCGTGGGTGCCTACGGCGGTCGTCGGGAGCTGATGTCGCAGATTTCCCCGGCCGGCCCGATCTACCAGGCCGGCACGCTGAGCGGCAATCCGGTGGCCATGGCAGCCGGCCTGGCGATGCTGGAACTGGTGCAGGAACCGGGCTTCCATGATCGCCTGAGTGCTTCGGCCGCGCGCCTGTGCGCGGGGCTGGAAGCGGCAGCGGCGGACGCAGGCGTGGCAGTGACCACCACCCAGGTCGGCGCGATGTTCGGCCTGTTCTTCACTGACCAGAAGGTGGAAACCTACGCCCAGGCGACCGCGTGCGACATCACCGCGTTCAACACCTTCTTCCACGCGATGCTGGAGCGCGGCGTGTTCCTCGCCCCCTCGGCGTATGAAGCCGGCTTCCTGTCCAGCGCACACGACGACAGCATCATCGAGGCAACGCTCGAGGCCGCGCGCGAAGCGTTCAAGGTCGTCAAAGGCTGATCAAATAACGGGGACGGGGGTAGTTAATAATGACCCCCGTCCCCGTTAAATATTGATTGCTTCAACCGAACACGAAACGGCCTTTCATCATCGCGAAGTGGCCCGGGAACGAGCAGAAGAAGGTGTAGTCGCCACCCTTGGTCAGCTTGGCGGTGGAGAAGGTGACGCTGGTGCTTTGTCCACCGCCGATCACCGGGGTATGCGCCAGCACGCGCGCATCGCCCTTGGGCAGGTAGCTGTCGGCCAACGTGGTGCGCATGCCAGCCATTGCCACCGGCTGGTAATCCGCGGCGCGGGTCAGTACCCAGTTGTGGCCCATCGCGGTCGCCGCGAGCTTGCCGGTGTGGCGCAGGGTCAGCTTCACCTGGGTGCAGTCCGCGGCAACCTTGAGTTCCTTCTGGCTGAAGCTCATCTGGTCGGTACTGTCGATGGCGATCGCGCAGACACGCGCATGGGCGGCCGGGGCCAGCATCAGGCCGGCAAGCAACACGAGGGCAAGCAGTTTCAAGGCGATCTCCATCAGGCAGTCTCCGCGATTCTAGTGACCGCCCGTGCAGGCGACGTGCGACGCGATGTCGCAGCGCAGGCCCCGGCTGGGTTACGGTCAGCCCTGGACCTGGACGAGACTTCCCCATGCCGCGTGTGATCGAGTGCCTGCTGCTGGATTTCGATGGCGTGCTGGTGCGCTATGCGCGACACCTGCGTGTGCGCCATCTGGCCGCCAGCATCGGCTGCAGCGCGGCGCAGGTGCAGACGGCACTGTTCGACAGTGGGCTGGAACGCGCCTACGACAGCGGCATGGCGACCGACGCTTACCTGCAGCAACTGGGCGATGCGCTGCAGACCACGATCAGCATCGCGCAGTGGCAGGCCGCGCGCCTCGTGGCATGCATCCCGGAGACTGGCGTCATCGAACGCGTGGCACGGATCGCGCAGGCACTGCCGATCGGGATCCTGACCAACAACGGCGCGCTGATGGCGCAGACGATTCCACAGCTCCTTCCGACCTTGGCCGATGCGCTGCACGGCCGCATCCTGTGCAGCGGTGCGCTGGGCGGGCGCAAGCCGGATCCGGCGATATTCGCCAAGGCGGTGACGCTGCTCGGCGCACGTGCCGAGCGCACGCTGTTCATCGATGACCTGTTCGTCAACGTGCGCGGGGCACGGCTGGCCGGCCTGCAGGCCGAGACCGCAACGGACAGCCGCGCGTTCGGCAAGATCATGAAGCGATACGCCCTGACCTAGCGCCGACCGTTGGTCGGCTGCGCTCGCCCCAGAACACCAGCAGCCGACCAACGTTCGGCGCTACCGCCGTTGGCTAGCGCGACGCGATGAACGACTGCACGGCCGCGCGCAGACGCTTCAGGCCTTCGGCGATTTCTTCATCGGTGATGTTCAGCGACGGCACGAACCGCAGCACATCCGGCCCGGCCTGCAGGGTCAGCAGGCCGTGTTCGGCGGCGTGATCCAGGAGGGGACCGGCCTGGCCGGCGAAATCCTTGTCCAGCACCGCGCCCAGCATCAGGCCGCGACCGCGGACCTGGCTGAACACCTTGAACTCGTCGTTGATCTTGCCCAGGCCATCGCGCAGCGCCTGCGACTGACGGCTCACGTTGTGCGCGATCTCCGGTGAGGACAGCTTGCGCAGCGCCACCCGGGCGACGGCCGCGGCCAGCGGATTGCCACCAAAGGTGGTGCCGTGCGCGCCGAACTGCATCACCTCGGCCACCTTCGGGCCGGCCAGCATCGCGCCGATCGGGAAGCCGCCGCCCAGTGCCTTGGCCAGGGTGACGATGTCCGGTTTGATGTTGTCCTGCCAGTGCGCGAACAGGGTACCGGTGCGGCCCATGCCGGCCTGGATCTCATCCAGCACCACCAGCGCATTGTGCTGGTCGCACAGCTCACGCACGCGCTGCAGGAAGCCCGGCTTGGCCGGCATCACGCCGCCCTCGCCCTGGATCGGCTCCAGCATCACCGCGGCCACATCGCCGGCGGCCATCGCGGTCTCCAGCTGCACCTCATCGTTGAAATCGACATAGCGGAAGCCACCGGGCAGCGGCTCGTAGCCTTCCTGGTACTTCGGCTGGGCAGTGGCGGTCACCGCCGCCAGCGTGCGCCCGTGGAAGCTGCCGCGGAAGGTCACGATCACCCGCTGGTGCGCCGGGCGGCCCAGCGAGGAGGCCCACTTGCGGACCAGCTTGATCGCCACTTCATTGGCTTCCGCGCCGGAGTTGCACAGGAACACGCGCTCGGCGAAGCGCGAGGCGGTGACCAGTTCTTCGGCCAGCCGCAGCGGCGGCTCGCTGTAGAACACGTTGCTGGTGTGCCAGAGCTTGCCGGCCTGCTCGATCAGCGCGGCGGTGAGGTCCGGATCGTTGTGGCCCAGGCCACACACCGCGATGCCGGCGGCCAGATCGATGAATTCGCGGCCCTGGTTGTCCCAGACGCGCGCGCCCTGGCCACGTTCGAGCACCACCTGGCGCGGTTTGTAGACCGGCAGGTAGTAATGCGACAGGGACAACAGCGGATCGGTGGCAGCGGCAGTCATGGCGGTCAACGGCTCAGGAAAGATCCCATTCTCGCGCTTTGGGCCGGTGGGGCACAATGCGCCCCATGCGACCGTTCACTGCCCCCCAGCTCAACCCCGCCACCGACTCCGGCTGGCGCCGCCAGTGGTTCGACATCATCTACCGCCACGACACCCGGCCCTCGCGCAATTTCGACCTGCTGCTGGTCTACGCGATCATCGCCAGCGTGGTGGTGGTCATGTTCGACAGCGTGCAGCGCTTCCATGCGGCCTATGCCGACTGGCTGTACGTGCTCGAATGGGGGTTCACGATCCTGTTCACCGGCGAATACCTGCTGCGGCTGGTGGTGGTCAAACGCCCGCTGCGCTACGCATTCAGCATCTGGGGCATCATTGATCTGGCCTCGATCCTGCCGACCTACCTGTCGCTGTTCATCCCCGGCGCGCAGAGCCTGCTGGTGGTGCGCGCGCTGCGCATCCTGCGGGTATTCCGGATCCTCAAGCTGACCCGCTACATCGAAGAAAGCGGCGTGCTGATGGAGTCGCTGTGGCGCAGCCGCCGCAAAGTGCTGTTGTTCCTGTTCACGGTCATCACCATCACCATCATCGCCGGCACCATGATGTATGTGATCGAAGGCCCCAACCACGGCTTCACCAGCATCCCCAGCAGCATGTACTGGGCGGTGGTGACCATGGCCACGGTGGGCTTCGGCGACATCGTGCCGCAGACCGTGCTGGGCCGCTTCGTCACCTCGGTACTGATCCTGATCGGCTACAGCATCATCGCGGTGCCGACCGGGATCTACACCGCCGAACTGGCCAACACCATGCGTGATGCCGAGCATGCCGCGCGCCGGGATGCGCGCGGCTGCCCGCACTGCGGGCTGGAAGGGCACGAACCGGATGCCCTGCACTGCCGCCACTGCGGCGACAAGCTGCCCCCGGTCTTCAACGTGTGATCACCGCGGGGCGGGCCGCCTGGCAGCCCGCCGCGCGCCCGCTCAGCGTGCGCCGCTGGACTGCGCCAGGCGGTTGCTCATGTCGACCAGGTCGTTGTAGCTGACCAGCAACGCTTCGGCCGAGCCCTGCGGGTTGTTGATCCGGCCGCCGCTCTGGATCAGCATCTGCTCGCTGCGGGTGTACGGCTTCTTTGACTCGACGCGCTCGATACGGCGACCGGCATCACGGGCCAGCGTATCGGCCGCACGCTCCAGGTGCCCCCACATCGCATCGCCCTTGCCGACCTTGTCATCCTGCGCCTGCTGCAGCAGCGCCTGGAACGCGGTGAGCTGGGTGCGGGCCACGGCCAGGTCCGGCGCCTCGGTGTTGAGCAGTTGGGTCAGCTGCTTGCCATCACCGAGGATCTTGATCTGGTAGTACGCCATGGAGCGGCCTTCAGAGGCTTCAATCTCCTTGAGCTGCTCGGCACGGCGTTCGTCTTCGCGCTTTTCCAGTGCGGCATCCAGCGCGGTGCCTGCATCGAAGAAGGCCATGTAGGCTTTCATCAACGGCGCATGCTGGCTGCGCATCCCGGCATGGTCATCGCGCAGGTAGTCCTCGCGGCTGTAGTAACGGTCAGCCTGCTCGATCAAGGCGTACAGGTCGACGAAGGTCTTCTGGTAATTGCTGGCTGCCGGATCCAGTGCCGGCTCGGCCGGCGTCATCGCCAGCGCGGCCACCATCGGGGCATTGCATGCGTCCACGCGATGCGACAGCACCGTGCCCGGCCCACGCACCTTTTTCTCGTTGCCGGTCGGGCCGGCCTCCGGGTCCTGCATCCAGCCGATGTACTGCTGGAAGCCTTCGTGGATCGGCTGTTCAACGGCATTGAAGCAGGCGATGTAGGCGTTCACCTTCTCCACGCCCTGGGTATCGGCGACGCTGCCCGGCCCCTTGCTGCAGGCGCCGAGCAGGCTGATCAGGGCAATGGCGGCGGCAAGCGGCGCGGTCCGTGTGCGGAATGACATGCGAGTGTCCATACAAATTGGGGCCCGCACCTTAACAGCCCGGTGTGTGCAGCCGCTGTCATCGCACGCCGGGCGCGCGTCACTCCAGGAACAGATCCGGCATCAGCGGGCGCGATGGATCAACGGCGTAGCCGCTCAGATCGGTGATGCCGGCCTGCGCCAACACCTCGTCATCGAGCAGGAACTGTCCGCTGAAACCGGCCGCCTCACGGCACAGCACCGCGTGCGCGGCATCGGCCAGAATCGCCGGCGTGCGGCAGCCCCCGATGTCCACGCCGGGAATCATGTTGATCGCATCGGTGGCGATCACCGTGCGCGGCCACAACGCATTGACCGCCACGCCCTGCGGGCCGAACTCGGCCGCCAGGCCGAGGGTGACGAAGCTCATGCCCATCTTGGCCAGCGTGTAACCGGTGTGCGGGGCCCACCACTTCGGGTCCAGGCTCGGCGGTGGTGCCAGCGTGAGAATGTGCGGGTTGGGCGCCTGCAGCAGGTGCGGCAGGCAGGCCTGCGCGCACAGGAAGCTGCCGCGCGAATTGACCTGCTGCATCAGGTCGAAGCGTTTCATCGGCGTGTCCAGCGTGCCACGCAGCCAGATCGCGCTGGCGTTGTTGATCAGGATGTCTATGCCACCGAAGGTATCCACGGTGGCGGCGACGGCCGCGCGCACCTGGACTTCTTCGCGGATGTCGCACTTCAGTGCCAGCCCCTGCCCGCCTGCGGCGGTCACTGCCTCGGCAGCGCTGTGGATGGTGCCGGGCAGCTTCGGATTGGGCACCGAGGACTTGGCCGCGATCGCGATGTTGGCGCCGTCGCGTGCTGCACGCAGCGCAATGGCCAGGCCGATGCCGCGCGAGGCGCCGGTGATGAACAGGGTCTTGCCTTGCAGACTGGCCATGCGCGGAATTCCTTGGATGCGAGTGCAGTGAATCCGCATTATGCCGCCCCGGCGCACACGCCGGATTCATGCGCCGCGTCGATACTGGGCGTTCACGTTCTGCATGGAATGAGCGACATGACGGCGATCCGCCTTCCCCTGACCGCGTTGGCCCTGGTGCTGGCCCTTGGCGCCTGCCAACCTGCTGGCGATCCTGCCGCCTCGGCGACGCAGGACGCGGCTACCGTCCCGGGCACCGCCGGTGGCACCTCCCCCTTCGGCGAAGCGGCGATCTGGGACGGCGAGGTCGACGCCTGTCGTGGCCAGGCACCGGTCGCCGATGATTGTCTGTCCAAGGCGATGCAGGCGGCCAAGGCCAGCCCGCAGGCGATCGCCGCCGCCCATCAACTGGGTGCGCAGGGCAATCCCGGCTACGTGAGCGCATGGCTGGACCAGGACGGCGTGGGCATCGCCACCATCGAATACCCGTTCCGTGCCAACACCAATGAAGGCACGCTGCTGGTCGACAGCGCCGGGCACACGGTGGATGTGGATGCGGACGTACTGCCGGAAATGTCGCGCGCCGATGCCACCGTCAAACCGTTCCTGGATGCACACCCGGATGCCTCGCCGTTTGCCCCGGCCGAAGCCAGCGGCAGCGAAGCCCTGCCCAACGGCGGCGTGCGCCTGATCTACAGCACGCCGCTGCGCACCTGCCATGCGTGTGCCGAGGATGGGGTGCTGCGGGTCGCCTACGATTTCGATGCGCAACGCCGCTTCGCCGGCAAACAGATCCTCGATCTGCGCTGATCACCCGCGCGTGGTCAGCCTCGGCCCGGCGCTGGCCCGGTCATTGCGGCGAGTGCGCGCTGCCTGCGCTCACGGCTTGGGCCCCTGCCCTTCGTTGTCTTCCCAGTGCAGGATTTTCCGCGTGACAAAGCGATAGACCGGCTTGCCGGTACGGAACCAGAGATCGCGCACCCATGAGGTGCGTTTGAGCAGCCGCTTTTCCACCGGGGTCAGCGACTGCCGGCAGTACATGCGCTTGTGCTTGAGCAGATGCCGCAGGTCCTCGCGGGCCAGCAGGCGCATCCAGCGCGAGCGCGGGTTGCCGATCACCGCCAGCTGGAAATCGATCAACGCCGGCGAGCCGTCTTCGCGCACCAGCCAATTGGCCTCCTTGGCCAGGTCGTTGTGCGCGATGCCGTGGCGATGCACCTGCTGCAGCAGCCGTCGCGCCGCGCGGAAGTAGGCCAGATCGCCATGCGGCGGACGCTGGTACATGGCATCACCGGCCATGAAGCTGCGATCCAGCCAGCGCCCGTTCCAGGCCAGCAACCGCGGCGTGGCCGGCATGCCATCCAGATGCGCCAGCGCGCGCGCCTCGCGCCGGGCCAGCCACCACGCAGGTACCCGCAGCCACCAGGGCGTGGCCTCCAGGTCACGGCGCACGAAGCGCTGGCCATCCTCCTCCATCAGCAGGATGCGGCCAAAACTGTCAGCTTTGAGGGCGGTCGGCGCGGGATCGGCAGGGCGTGTCATGCCGCCATTCTAGGCGGGTGATCGCGTTCATTCACTGCAGAAGCTGCACATTGCCGGCGTCTGGCGGGCAGTCAGTCACTTTGCGCCCCCTATAATCCCCCGATGGACTCGTCATGGATCGATGCCACGCTTGCGTGGATCTCAGCTCACCCCGTGCTTGCCGGCGCGGTCATTTTCCTCATTGCCTTCTGCGATGCGGTCATCGTGCTGGGCGCGATCGTGCCCGCGTTGCCGCTGTTGTTCGCGGTCGGTGTGTTCATCGGCCTGGGCGAGATCTCCGGGCCGTATGCCGTGGCCTGCGCGGCGTTGGGCGCATTCGCCGGTGACGGCCTCAGCTACTGGGTAGGCCGGCGCTGGGGCGATCGGCTGCGCGGCTTCTGGCCCTTCAGCAAATACCCGCAGCTGCTCGATCGTGGCGAGACGATGTTCCGCCGCAATGCCTTCAAGAGCATCCTGGTGGCGCGCTATGTTGGCGCGATCCGCCCGTTCGTCCCGGCCATCGCCGGCATGATGAAGATGCCGCTGTCGCGCTACATACAGGCCAGCGGCATCGCCAGCCTGTCCTGGGCCGTTCTGTTCCTGGCACCCGGCTGGGTGCTCGGCGAGGCGTATGACGCGGTCGCCGCGGTCGCCGGCCGGCTGGTGATGGTGCTGGCCCTGCTCGGCATGATCATGGGCCTGGTGTGGGCGATCGTGCTGTATGGCTACCGCTGGTCGGCCTCGCGCATGGACAGCTGGCTGGCCAGTCTGCTGGCCTGGTCGCAGCGTCACCCGACCCTGGGCCGTTACTCTGTCGCCGTGTTCGACCCGCAGCGCCGTGAGTCGGTGCCACTGGCGATGCTGGCGCTGATGTTGCTGCTGCTCGGCTGGGGCTGGTTCGCGCTGTTGATGGCGGTGGTCGCCCACGGCGAGCCGTTGATGGTCGATCTGGCCGTGCACCACGCGATGCTGGCATTGCGCAACCCACTGGCCGATTACCCGATGGCCGCACTGGCGTCGCTGGGGGCCTGGCAGGTCCTGCTGCCGGCCACGGCGGCAGGCATGGGCTACCTGGTCTGGCGCCGGCGCTGGATGGCGGCCGCGCACTGGCTGGCCGCCCTCGCCTTCGGGCTGGCGCTGTGCAAGCTGCTCGGTGCGACGGTGGACGTGGTCCGCCCGCCGGATGCCAGCAGTGGCTTCGGCTTCCCGTCGGTCTCGGTGACGATGGCCACGATCACCTTCGGCTTCTTCGCCGTGCTGATCGCCCGCGAACTGCCCGGGCGCACGCGTGTGTGGCCTTACCTGCTGTCGGGCATCATCGTCAGCCTGATCGGCTTCGCCCGCATCTACCTCGGCGCGCATTGGCTGAGCGATGTGATCGGCGGCATGCTGTTCGGCCTGTTCTGGCTGCTGGTGCTGGGCATCGCCTACCGCCGCCGGTTCAACCGCTCGTTCTGGGTCAAGCCGGTGGCATGGCTGTTCTACGGCACGTTCGCCATCGCCGCGCTCTGGTACGCCCCACGCAACATCCCGGTGAAACTGGCGCGCTTCGAGCCGGCCCAGCCGACCCCGGCGCCGCTGGATGCCCAGGCCTGGTGGACGACCGAGTGGCAGCACCTGCCCTCGCGTCGCAATGAGTTCGATGACGATCAGCGCTGGCCGCTGGATGTGCAGGTGGCCGGTCCACTGGCGCCGCTGCAGCGCCGGCTGGAAAGCCAGGGCTGGCGCGTGCAGCCGCAGGCCGGCTGGGAGCAGGCGTTGTTGATGCTCGACAAATCCTCGGACAAGGACAAGGTACCGGTGCTGCCGGCCACGCTGGATACGCAGGTCGAATCGCTGCTGATGCTGCGGGCGGGCAACGCACCCAATGAGATCTTCGCCCTGCGCCTGTGGCCCGCACCGGCACGCCTGGCAGCGCCGGACAACGAACCGCTGTGGCTGGGCAGTGCACAGACCCTGCACTACCAGCAGCACTTCAAGCTGATCGGGATGTGGCGGCCGATGCGGGGTATCGACCCGTCGCTCAATGCGGTCCGCCAGGCACTGGACGGCCTGCCGCAGCAGGTCGATACCCATCCGGACACCGAGATGCCGGTGCTGCGCGTGCGCATGCCGCCGGCCCAGTGATGCAGCGCCGGGGGCTACCCGGCCGAGGGGCGTAACGCGGGGCGGGGCCGCGCGTTACGGCATCCAGTCCAGCAGCGCCTGCAGGCGCTGGTGCGGGTCATCGTGTTGCAGCAGTTGCAGGCGTTGCGCGTCCTGCAGCGGCAGCAGTTCGGCCAGGCGCCAGCCGACCCAGCTGGCCTGCTCCATCTGCGCCGGGCTGACCGGTGCGAAGGCCGCGCCGGCCTGCTCGATGATGTGCTCCAGCACGGTGGCCATCAGTGCGTGCTCGGGCTGCAGCTCGTCGTCGCTGTCGGCGGCGCACCAGGTCACCTCGGCGATGATCAGCCCGTTGTCGCGCACGCGGGTGTGCTCCACATGGAAGCGGCGCTGGCCACGCAGGCGCAGCACCAGCACGCCATCGGCGCCCACGTCGAAATCTTCGATCCGCGCTTCGACACCGTAGGCCGCCGGCAACGCCGGCGCACCGACCTCCACACCGTCCAGGATCAGGCACACCCCGAAGGCCGTCCCGGCACGGCTGCATTCGCGCAGCATGTCCAGGTAGCGGCGCTCGAACACCCGCAGGCCGAGCACCGCGCCGGGCAGCAGCACGGTGTGCAGCGGGAACAGGGGCAGTGAAGCGGTGTCGGTCATGGCCCGCGTCCCTCAGGGCTGCTGCAGCTGCGCGAGGAAACGACGCGGGGCCCCGTCGAAACCGCCGTTGGACATGAACACCACATGGTCGCCCGGCGCCGCGATCGCGCCCAGTTGAGCCAGCAGAGCATCCGTATCGGGCACGGCATGGGCCTCCCCCCGCACGGCGGCAATCACGCTGGCCGCATCCCAGGCCAGTTCCGGGCGATGCAGGAACACCACCGCGTCGGCACCGTCCAGCGAAGGCGCCAGCGCCTGTGCGTGTGCCCCCAGCCGCATCGAATTGCTGCGCGGCTCCATGGCCACCACGATGCGGGCATCGCCCACCTTGGCACGCAGGCCATCGAGGGTGGTGCGGATCGCGGTGGGGTGATGGGCGAAATCGTCGTAGAGGGTGATGCCGCGCGCCTGGCCGATCACTTCCAGCCGGCGCTTGACGCTGCGGAACGTGGCCAGCGCCGGGATCACCGTGGCCAGCTCGACGCCGACTGCATGCGCGGCAGCCAGCGCGGCCAGCCCGTTGAGGACATTGTGGCGGCCGAGCAGCGACCAGCGCACTTCACCGACCCGCTCGCCGCGATGGTGCACGACGAACACACTGCCGTCGGCCTCCACCAGCTCGGCATGCCATTCCAGCGAGGGATCGAAACCGAAGCGATCCACCGGGGTCCAGCAGCCCATCGCCAGCACTTCAGCGAGATACGCATCTTCACCGTTGACGATCAGGCGCCCACGCGCGGGTACGGTGCGGATCAGGTGGTGGAACTGGCGCTGGATCGCGGCCACGTCCGGGAAGATATCGGCATGGTCGTATTCGAGGTTGTTGAGGATCGCCACCAGCGGCCGGTAGTGCACGAACTTGCTGCGCTTGTCGAAGAACGCGGTGTCGTACTCATCGGCCTCGACCACGAATTCGCGCCCGCTGCCGACGCGCGCGGAGACGCCGAAATCTTCAGCCACGCCGCCGATCAGGAAGCCAGGTTCACGCCCGGCGCTGTGCAGCAGCCAGGTCAGGATGGTGGTGGTGGTGGTCTTGCCGTGGGTGCCGGCGACGGCCAGCGTGTCACGGCCCGGCAGCACCTGCTCGGACAGCCACTGGGCGCCGGAGATGTAGCGTTGGCCTGCATCCAGCACCGCTTCCACCGCGGGATTGCCGCGCGAGAGTGCATTGCCGATCACCACCGCGTCGCAGTCCGGCGCCACGCTGTCGGCGCGGTAGCCCGGATCCAGTGCGATGCCCAGCCGTTCGAGCTGGGTGGACATCGGCGGGTAGATCGCCTGGTCGCTGCCGCGGACCGTATGGCCCTTCTCGCGTGCCAGCGCGGCCACGCCGCCCATGAAAGTGCCTGCAATGCCGAGAATGTGGATCGTGCTCATGCGTGCGATTGTCGCCGATCACCACCGTCGATGGAGATCGCCGTCAGACAACTCCTAGTCGACTATAAGAAAAGCCAAGCGGGGTGTCGGGGAATTCCCGATAGCGCCGTACTGTGAAGACGGACACAATTCTATTGGCCAGCCGCAGTACCCCATTGGTCCTACTCCCCAAGAGGCCATCCCCAGGGGGGCTCATGCTGCGGGGCTCTGAGCAAGCCCGCTCGCTGGCACCTTCAAACCACACGCCTGGTCCCTTCGGGGGCCGGGCGTGTGTGTTTCCGGCGCCTGCAAACGTGCGGCCGGCGCGGTGCCGCCGTAGCGGCACCGACCCGCATCAAGCCTGGATCGCAGCGCGGATGCGCGCTTCCACGTCGTTCAGTTCGCCCACGCCATCGACGCGTGCAAGCGTGCCGCGGCCGGCATAGAAATCCACCACCGGCGCGGTCTGGTCGTTGTAGACCTGCAGGCGCTGGCGCACCGATTCTGGATTGTCATCGGCGCGGCCCTGTTCGGCGGCGCGGCCGGCGATGCGCTCGACCAGCAGTTCGGTCGGCACGTCCAGCTGCACCACGGCATCCAGCGGCTGGCCGATCTTGGCCAGCAGGCTGTCCAGCGCGTTGGCCTGGGCCACGTTGCGCGGGTAACCGTCGAGGATGAAGCCCTTGGCCACATCGTCCTGGCCCAGGCGCGACTCGAGCATGCCCAGCAGGATGTCATCGGACACCAGGTTGCCAGCGTCCATCACGGCCTTGGCCTGCTTGCCCAGCTCGGTGCCGGCGGCGACTTCAGCGCGCAGCAGATCACCGGTGGAAATGTGCGCAATCGAGAGATGTTCCTTCAGGCGCGTCGCCTGCGTCCCCTTGCCCGAACCGGGCGGTCCCAACAGAACCAATCGCATCAACCTGACTCCAACGTGGTAAGAAAATGGAAGGGCGCGCGCCCCGGGATTGTCCACAATCACGCTGCACCGCAATACGCGCACTTTACCCCATACCGGTAATGTCTCTGCAATGTCCTTCCCCCAGACCAAGGTCGCACCATGCCCAACGGTACCCTGCTCTACGCCCAGTCAGGCGGCGTCACCGCCGTCATCAATGCCACCGCCTCGGCGGTCATCAGCACGGCAAGGGCCAAAGGAATCAAGGTCTTGGCCGCGCGCAACGGTATTCTCGGCGCGCTCCGCGAGGACCTGATCGACACCTCGAAGGAGACCGCCGCCGCCATCGCCGGCCTGGCCCATACCCCCGGCGGCGCGTTCGGCTCGTGCCGCTACAAGCTCAAATCGCTGGAGGCCGACCGCGGCAAATACGCGCGCCTGCTCGAGGTGCTGCGTGCCCATGACGTGCGCTGGTTCCTCTACAACGGCGGCAACGATTCGGCTGATACCGCGTGGAAGGTCTCCCAGCTGGCCAAGGCCTTCGACTACGACCTGACCTGCATCGGCGTGCCCAAGACCATCGACAACGATCTGGCGGTGACCGATACCTGCCCGGGCTTCGGCTCGGCCGCCAAGTACACCGCCGTCTCCGTGCGCGAAGCCGCGCTGGATGTGGCCGCGATGGCCGAAACCTCGACCAAGGTATTCGTCTACGAGGCGATGGGCCGCCACGCCGGCTGGCTCGCGGCGGCTGCGGGCCTGGCCGGCCAGGGCGCCGACGACGCCCCGCACATCATCCTGCTGCCCGAGCGCGCGTATGACGAGGCCGCGTTCCTGGCCAAAGTGAAACAGGTCGTCGAGCGGGTGGGCTACTGCGTGGTGGTCGCCTCCGAAGGCATCCAGACCGCCGATGGCCGCTTCGTCGCCGATGCCGGCGGTGGCACCGATTCGTTCGGGCATACCCAGCTCGGTGGCGTGGCCTCGCAGCTGGCCGCGCGGGTCAAGGATGGGCTGGGCTACAAGGTTCACTGGACCCTGCCCGACTACCTGCAGCGCTCGGCGCGCCACCTGGCCTCCAAGACCGATTGGGAGCAGGCACAGGCAGTGGGCAAGGCGGCGGTGCAGTTCGCGCTGAAGGGCCAGAACGCGGTGATGCCGGTGATCGTGCGCACCAGTGACACGCCCTACCGCTGGAAGATCGAGGCAGCCCCGCTGCACAAGGTGGCCAACCATGAGAAGAAGATGCCGGCCGGCTTCATCCGCCGCGATGGCTTCGGCATCACCGCCAAGGCCCGCGCCTATCTCGCCCCGCTGATCAAGGGGGAAGCCCCGTTGCCTTACGGGCCCGATGGGCTGCCGAAGTACGTGACGCTGAAGAACGTGGCGGTGAAGAAGAAACTGCCTGCCTTCGAAGCGTAATCGACCCGGTAGTGCCGGCCGCTGACCGGCATCGCGGTGTCCGGCAGCGTCCTGGGCGCCGGCCAGCGGCCGGTTTCATCGCGCCTCTGACGGTCCGCGTGGAGCCGGCCAGCGGCCGGCACTACCCGCGGTTGCGGGGCGTCAGTTGCAGGCCTTGCCCTCGACCTTCATCTGCGCGGCAAACATCGGCACCTGCGCGATCTTGCCGGCGGCCGCCTGCTTCTTCGCGTCTTCCAGGTAGATGCGCGACTGGCCCTGGCCATCGAGTTCCGGCTTGGTGGTGACCGGCATGCGCCACACGCGCACCACCGCCTGCTGCGCCGGGCAGGCGGCATTCGGCACGCGGATCACATCATTGAGCTTCCAGCCCTTGGCTTCGCTGGGCTGCGCCTTGTCGTACTCGACAAAGCGCGCACGCGGCTGGCACTGCTCGCTGGTGCGGACCACAGCGAATTTGTACGGCTGTGCCGCCTCGCCGGTGAACACGCCTTCCAGCCGTGCGCAGGCTTCGGGAATCTGGCGCAGCGTGTGGGCCGCGCCTACCGCCTGCGGTGTGCCGGCGGCGCGCTGAAGCTCGGGAGTTTCCGCGGCGAAGGCGGACACGGCGGGCAACAGGGCCAGCCACAACAGATGACGGGGGGACATGGCAGGACTCCAACGGCGGGGGATGGGCCGAGGCTGCCAGTGGATGGCTGAACGGCGTGGCAAAGGGGGTCCTTCGTCCGGATCTGCGTGGTTGCCGGCCAGCGGCCGGCACTACCTCCGTCGTTGGCGATCCGGGCACGCACGCGCAGTTTGAAATCCTTGCTGGCATGCATCGGGGATTTGCCCGCATACTCGGGCCACCAGGGATTGCTGAACACCGCCACACGCTTGAAGACCGGCACGGTCTGAACGGGTTGGTTCATGGTTGCAGCCTGTTGTGCCCCCGCGTGGAGACGTTCATCCGTTCACTGGATGTCATTCCATCACCCGGGAGGGGACATGCTGGAACGTTACGGGCTTTCTCTGGCGCTGTTGTGCGCCATTCTCGCGATTCTCTACGGCATCGTGTCGGCACGCTGGATCCTCCGGCAACCGGCTGGCAATGCCCGCATGCAGGAAATCGCCGCCGCCATCCAGGAAGGCGCGCGCGCCTATCTCAACCGTCAATACCTGACCATCGCCATCGCCGGTGCCGTGCTGTTCGTGCTGGTCGGCCTCTTCCTCAGCTGGTACACCGCGATCGGTTTCGCGATCGGTGCCGTGCTGTCCGGTGCGGCCGGCTACATCGGCATGAACGTTTCGGTGCGTGCCAATGTGCGCACGGCCGAGGCCGCCCGCAACGGCCTGAGTGCGGCCATGGATGTCGCCTTCCGTGGCGGTGCGATCACCGGCATGCTGGTGGTCGGGCTGGGCCTGCTGGGCGTGGCCGGCTACTACGCGCTGCTGCTGCGACTCGGGCTGGATGTCGCGCAGACGCTGCACGCCCTGGTCGGGCTGGCGTTCGGCTCGTCGCTGATCTCGATCTTCGCGCGGCTGGGCGGTGGCATCTTCACCAAGGGCGCCGATGTCGGCGCAGACCTGGTCGGCAAGGTCGAAGCCGGCATTCCCGAGGATGACCCGCGCAACCCGGCGGTGATCGCCGACAACGTGGGCGACAACGTGGGCGACTGCGCCGGCATGGCCGCGGACCTGTTTGAAACCTACGCCGTCACCGTGATCGCCACGATGCTGCTCGGCAACCTGATGATCGCCGAGGCCGGTGCGAATGCGGTGCTGTATCCGCTGGTGCTGGGCGGTGTGTCGATCATTGCCTCGATCATCGGCGCGCTGTTCGTCAAGGTGAAGCCCGGTGGCTCGATCATGGGCGCGCTGTACAAGGGCGTGATCGTGTCCGGTGTCCTGGCCGCCATCGCCTTCTATCCGATCACCACCCAGCTGATGCCGGACAACGCGCACGGTGCGCTGAACCTGTATTTCTGCGCCTTGATCGGGCTGGTGCTGACCGGGCTGATCGTGTGGATCACCGAGTACTACACCGGCACCCAGTACAAACCGGTGCAGCACGTGGCGCAGGCCTCCACCACCGGGCACGGCACCAACATCATCGCCGGCCTCGGCGTCTCGATGAAGTCCACCGCCCTGCCGGTGATCGCGGTGTGCGTGGCGATCTGGCTGGCGCACTACTTCGGTGGCCTGTACGGCATCGCCATCGCCGCGACCGCGATGCTCTCGATGGCGGGCATGATCGTGGCGCTGGACGCCTACGGCCCGATCACCGACAACGCCGGCGGCATCGCCGAGATGGCCGAACTGCCGCCGGAGATCCGCGACATCACCGATCCGCTGGATGCCGTCGGCAATACCACCAAGGCGGTGACCAAGGGCTACGCGATCGGCTCGGCGGCGCTGGCCGCACTGGTGCTGTTCGCCGATTACACGCACAACCTGCAGGCGGCCAATCCCGGCGAGGTCTTCGCCTTCGACCTGTCCAACCATGAGGTGATCATCGGCCTGCTGATCGGCGGCCTGATTCCCTATCTGTTCGGGGCGATGGCGATGGAAGCGGTGGGTCGCGCGGCGGGCGCGGTGGTGGAGGAAGTGCGCCGCCAGTTCCGCGAGATTCCCGGGATCATGGACGGCACCGGCAAGCCGCAGTACGACCGCGCGGTGGACCTGCTGACCCGCTCGGCGATCCGCGAAATGATCATCCCCTCGCTGTTGCCCGTTGCGGTACCGGTGGTGGTCGGGCTGCTGCTCGGGCCACGCGCGCTCGGCGGCCTGCTGATCGGCACCATCGTCACCGGGCTGTTCGTGGCGATCTCGATGACCACCGGCGGCGGCGCGTGGGACAACGCCAAGAAGTACATCGAGGATGGCCACTTCGGCGGCAAGGGCAGCGAGGCGCACAAGGCCGCGGTGACCGGCGATACGGTCGGTGATCCCTACAAGGACACCGCCGGCCCGGCGATCAACCCGCTGATCAAGATCATCAACATCGTGGCATTGCTGCTGGTGCCACTGCTCTGAAGCAGGAGGGGCGCGCTGGCCTCAGGCCAGCGCGCCCGTGCAGCGCATGTCACACACGGCTCAACGCCGCCGCAGGAAGAACGTCACCGGCACCATCACCTCCACCGGGTCGCCGGTGATCTCTGCTGGCGGCGGCGGCAACGGGCTGCCGCGCCGCACCGTGGCCAACGTTTCCTCATCCAGCAGCGGATGGCCGCTGCTCTGGCCCAGCCGGATGTTGGAGGCGTTACCCTGCCGGTCCACCGAGAAGCGCACATAGGCCACGCCCTGCTGGCGCAGACGCTCGGCCTGGCGCGGATAACGACGGTACTGTTCCAGATGGCCCAGCAGCAGGCCCTGCCAGGTGACGGTCGCGCTGCCCTGGCGGCCAGCCACCGTCTGCGTGGCGGCATAGCGCTCGGACGGGCGTGCGGACACCGCCGGCGGTGCCAGGGTCTGGTCCACGTTGTGCTGGTCGGTCGGCGCTGCTTCGCGGGGTGTCTCGCGACGCAGGACGTCCTGCGTGTCCGGGGTGTCGTCCGGCGGGAGATCCTCCTTGGGCACCGGCGTAGGCTCGGGCCGATGCTGTTCCTGTTGCAACGGCCCGGGCGGGATCTCCTTCGGCGGTGCGGACGGCGCCTCCGGTACCGGCGCCAACTCCACCATCACCGCTTCCACCGGCGTGTCACTGACCCGCACCGGCGCACGCTGCTGCCACCACAGCGCGCCGCCGATCAGCACGGCATGCATAGCCAGCACGAGGGCGAGGCTGCCTGCCCAGCGCAGTGTCGCGGCGGTGTCGCGGCTCATTCGCTGCGCTGCTCCACGCCCACCAGCGCGATCCGGCGATACCCGGCCGCGCGCAGCGCGTTCATGGTCTGCATCAGGTCGCCATACGGCACGGCCTGATCGGCACGCAGGTAGATGCGCTGTTCGTGGTCGCCAGCGGTCAGCCGCTCCAGCGTTGCATTCAGCCCGTCAGTGCCGACCGGCACATCGTTCACGCTCAGCGACAGATCGGCCTGCACCGAGAGGAACACCGGTTCGGCATCGCGCGGCTGTGGCTGCGCGGTGCTGGCCGGCAGCTCCACCGGCGTATCCACCGTGGCCAGCGGCGCGGCGACCATGAAGATGATCAGCAGCACCAGCATGACGTCGATGAAGGGGGTGACGTTGATTTCGTGGCTTTCTTCCAGCGCGTCGTCGTCGTGCCGGGCGGTCTTGATGGCCATGACCGGTCCTCAGCGCGCGTCGCGGACAGCCGGCGCATTGCCGAGCCGGTCCAGATCGCGCGAGACCAGCTGCTGCACGCCGGCCGACAGATCACCGAGCAAGCCGCGGATGCCGGCCAGCACGCGGGTGAAGTGGTTGTAGATCACCACGGCGGGAATCGCTGCGACCAGGCCGAGCGCAGTGGCAAGCAACGCCTCGGCGATGCCCGGTGCGACCACGGCCAGGTTGGTAGTGTTGGCGTGGGCGATGCCGATGAAACTGTTCATGATCCCCCACACCGTGCCGAACAAGCCGACGAACGGCGCGATCGCGCCGATGCTGGCGAGCAGCCCCACCCCGGTGCGCAGCTGCCGCGCATGCGCCAGCTCGATGCGTTCCAGGCGCGAGGCGACCCGTTCCTTGATCCCGACCGGATCATGCGCGTCCTGCGAGAGGCGCAGCTCGGTGCGGGCCGCGTCGATCAGGTCATGCGCCGCGCCGTCGTCCAGCAACGCATGGGTCTGCGGCACCGGCAGGTGCGCGGCCTGCAGCAGCAGCGCGCGTGCCTGGCGCAGCCGCGTGCGTTGCCGGCCCAGCTCCCAGGTCTTGGCAATCAGCACCGTCCAGGTGGCGATGGAGGCGAGTGCCAGTCCGATCATCACGCTCTGCACCACGCCATCGGCGGCTTGGTACATGCCCCACGGGGTCAGGTCGTGCGGCAGTGCCGCCACGGCGGCAGGAAGAGCGATGGGCAACGTCATGGGCGGAGTCGTCTGTCAGAGGCATCGCGGCACCGTGCAGGGCCGGAGGCAGGAAAGGGGCGGAAAGTATCGGGGGCGAGGCGGTGGGAATCAGTACCGGGCGGACAGCACGTTCAGCGCTGCGACGGGCGATCGGCCGTGGCCGACGGCTGCGGCCCGGGCCGTGACAGCACATAGGCCGCACTGGCCGCAAAGAACAGGCCGACGCCAAGCAGCAGCGGCCAGGACGGATGCGCGCCCCAGCAGAACATGACGAACCCGAATGCCATGCCGGCGCCGGCGAAGGCCTTGCCCTTGCGACTGATCGCGCCCTGTTCGCGCCACAGCCGCAGCGATGGACCGTAACGGGGATGCTCCAGCAGCCGGCGTTCGAACGTCGGCGAGCTGCGCGCGAAGCAGCCGACCGCCAGGATCAGGAAGATCGTGGTCGGCATCACCGGCAGCAGTGCACCGATGACGCCCAGCGCCACCATGATCCAGCCCAGGCCGAACCAGAGCCAGCGCATCATGGGTGGCCGCGATGGTCCGGCACAGCGGGCTCGCAGCGGACGGCGGTCATGCGAATTCTTCCTCGACATGCCCGTGCACGCTGCGGAACGCCGCATCGGCTGCATCGATCACCTGCTGCTCCTGCGCCTCGGTCAGCGCGACACCATCGAGCGCGGCCGTGAACTCGCGCCAGTGGCGGGCGGCACCATCGGGATGGGCGGCCAGGTGACGGGCGCCGAAATTGCTGTCCAGGCCAAGACGTGCCGCCATCTTGTACAACACGGTGCCACCGAGATTGGAGCCTTCGGCGACGTACAGCCAGCCCAGGGCGGCCGGCAGCGGCAGATCGCCATCCAGGCGCGTCGACGCCGGCAGCGGCAGCGTCTGTTCGAGGTCGGCCAGGTCGCGGGCGATCAGGGGCAGCCGGCGGCGCTCGTCCAGATCGGGCAGCAGCGCGTCCAGCGCGGGGTTGCCGTAGAGCGCATCGATATCGCGGTGGAAGCGGTACTGCACGCGCAGGAATTTTGCGAACAGGTCGCGGCTGGCGAAGATGTCGCCGGCCATGATGCGCTTGTCCAGCGCGCCGTGGCTGTCACGGGTGGCCGCCTTGAGGCGTTGGCTGCGGGTGGCTTGGGGAGTATCGATGACGATCATGGCACTGCTTGGATGGGGAAGTGGGGCACGGTTCTCTGTTGAAGACGTCTGGCACGGGGGTAACCCCAAGCCCATTGTCGCGCGGTCAGCGGTGCGACCGTCACATGCCACCGTCACGGCCTTGCCCCGATAATACGGACCACGCCCTGCCACTGGAATGACACGATGATCACCACCGAACCGCGCATGACCAATCTGTTCCTGCAGCTCGGCCTGGACGCCAGCGAGGCGGCGATTGCCGCCTTCATCCGCGATCACCAGCTGTCCAACGAGATCCGCCTGATCGAAGCACCCTACTGGAACGAGGGGCAGCGCCAGTTCCTGACCGAGCAGCTGCGCTCGGATGCCGAGTGGGCGATCGTGGTCGATGAGCTCAGCGAAGCCCTGCACGCCGATGCGACCGTACAGGCCAACGCGGGCTGAGCGATCGCGGGATGCCGATACCGGCCGCGCACCCTGTGTGCCGGCCGGATGCACGCAGGGGCCGGCAATGCCGGCCCCTGTCGTGTCCGGGCATCAGTAGCGGTAGGTCAGCGCCAGCCGCACGGTCCGGCCCGGTGCGGGCATCACGCCCAGCGCCAGCGGATCGAGGTAGTAACGATCGGTCAGGTTGTCCACGTTGAGGTCCACCGCGAACTGCTCGCTGGCCTGCCAGCTGGCGAACAGATCCACGATGGTCGCCGGGCGGTACAGCTGCTGGATCGCCGACAGACCGACGTTCCATTCTTTGTCCAGCTTGCTGATCGGGCCGGCGTTGTGGATCACCCGGGTACCGACGCTGAGGCGCTGGTCGAACAGGCGCGAGCCCAGGGTCAGGTTGACGTTGTAGCGTGGCGGGTTCTGGGTGTTGCTGTAGGAGCCTTCAAAGCCACCATCCACGCAGTCCGGGGTGTTCTTCAGCTCCTCGATCCTGCGCTGGATCCCGTAGGCGCGGCGCTCGGCGGCGATATCCGGCGCGCAGGTCTTGGCCTGGAGGTAGTAGTGCGCGGACAGATCGGCGAACACCGTGCCGCTGTCATAGCTGGACTGCAACTCCACGCCGGAGACCTTGAAACGGTCCACGTTGCGGATCAGACCGGCCGACAGGGTGCGGTAGTCGCGGGTGATCAGATCATCGATGCGTGTGTTGAAGTAGGCCAGCTTGAAGCCCGCCTGGTCGCCCTCGGTGAACAGATTGTGGCGTACCGTGCTCGCGCCGATTTCCCAAGTCCCTGCCCGCTCCGGCTTGAGCTCACCGGTGGGCTTGGCCGCGGTGAACAGGCCCAGCGTGGTTTCGAACAGGCTCGGCAGCTTCACGCCTTCGGCGTACTTCGCATACACCATCGTGTCTTCGTCGAAGCGGTAGGCAACGCTGGCGCTGGGCATGAAGGCACTGTCGCGGCGACGGATCGGCTGCGACCAGGTCCAGCTGACCGGCACGCTCAGGTCTTCGGCGTCATCGGCGTCATAGAAGTTCCAACCGGTGATGTCACCGACCGTGCCCTTCTCATACGGCGAAGCCAGCAGCGAGGCCTCGGTGAACTGGCCATTGGCATCCGGATACCAGTTCAGCATGGCGATGCGCTTGGCGCGCCATGCCGGCAGGTTCGGGTTGCCATCCAGCAACTGCGTGTAGCGGTACTGACCGATCACGCCGTAGGCGTCCGGCGTGGCCAGGCGGTTGCGGTCATGCACGTTGACGCGGTTGTAGCGGCCACCGACCACCACTTCCCAATGCTCGTCCGGCTGCCATTTGACCGAGGCCACCGCACTGTATTCCTTGCGCTCGGCATTGCGCAGGAAGCGGTTGTTGACCAGGTCGTCGTGCATGACCGGCGAGTGCGGGCCGGGGCCGACGTCCTCATCGCTGAAGGACAGACCGTAGTCCAGCGTGAACAGCCCGGCGCCGGTATCCAGATGCGTGGTGTTGCCCACATCGAAGCCGAGCCGCGTCTGCGTCAGCTCATTGCGGTAGGCATCCTTGTAGCCCGGATCGGTATTGAACGACGGGCCGTCGTACCACTCGGTGCGGCGATCGAAGTACCACGGCGTGATGCCGGTCAGGCCGTTGTACATCAGGCTGTCGGCGTCGGTGTACCAGAGGTTGGCCTTCAGATCGATCAGCTCGTTGTCCGGGTTGAAGCGGTAGCGCAGGTTGTAGGCATCCATGTCGACATGGCCCGGATCCCACTGCGGTACGCGGTCACGGTCCACACGGATGATCTGCGAGGCCATGATTTCGCCGGCGGTGCCTTCATAGCGGCGGTAGCCGGCTTCCAGCGTCTGGTTGTCGTCGATGCGCCAAGTGCCCTTGAGCAGGAACGACTTCGAGCGCGAGGAGGTGTTGAACACCTCGGTATCCGGCGGATTCAACGGCGCCAAGGTGCGCCGGGTCTGCGGGAAATCGTCGTAGCCATGCTTGCCCGAGAAATAGTTGCCGTTCTCGCGCCATGCGTACGCCGCGACCAGGTCGAAACGATCCCAATGCTTGGCGGTGGCGATGTTGAAGAACTGGCTGCCCAGCGCGCTGCGGTCGGTACGCGGTGCGGCGTCATAGGCGGGCACGTTGTTGGCGCTGGCATTGGCCATGCCGGTGCGCACGCGCAGCCCGGCATCGCGGCCGTCGCGCAGCACGTCTTCGATCTTCAGCGTTTCCATCTCCACCACGCCGCCGATGCCACCGGAGGCGTTGACACCCAGGCTCGGGCCCTTGGTGATGGTGATGTTGGAGATCAGGTCCGGATCCAGATAGGTGCGCTGCGACTGGCCTGCGTAACCACGGTAGGTATCCATGGTGGACTGACCGCCGTCGATGATCACCGGGATGCGGCTCTGGCCCTGGATGCCGCGGATGTTCACGTCCAGCGCGTTGGCGGTACGCGGATCGCCCGCGGTGACGCCGGCCACGCCCTTGACGATGTCCGCGGTGGAGGTGCCGCGGAAGCGCTCGATGGTGGCGCGCGCGATGTAGGCACTGGAACCGGCCGTGCGGTACACCTCCAGCGCACGCTCGGCATCGCCGCCGCCTTCGATGCGGTCACCGGCCACGCTCAGCGCGTCGGTGACGATCAGGCCATCGTCGTTGGCTGCCACGGCAGCGCGCTCCAGCGTGACCGCGTCCGGCCCGACCTGGCGCAGGCTCAGCCCGCTCCCCTGCAGCAGGCGCAGCAAGGCAGACTGCGCATCCATCTGCCCGGCCACCGCCGTGGAGGTCACGCCTTCGGCCAGCGCGGCCGGATAGGCGACCTGCACCCCGGACTGGCGCATGTACGTGCGCAGCGCATCGGACAGCGGCTGGGCGGGAATGTCGAACCGCAGCGTCGCCGCAGCGGGTACCGCGCTGGATTGGGCGAATGCCGGCAGGCCGGGCGCGGCCGCCAGGCCAGCAGTGAGCAAAGCGATGCAGAGACGTGACGGGCGCGGACGATGGCCCGCGCGGGTGGAGATGCGCATGGAAAAACCTGTCAGAAGATCAGTGCCGCAGAGGCGGGTCACCCGCACGCGGGTGCGGATGCAGCGTACGTACGTGGCGGCGGCGGGTACGTTATGCCGGGTAAGACGAACGAACCGTGCGCAGCCCCAAGACCCGTGCGTGTACGTGATGCCACGACCACGGGCTCGCCGCGCTACTCCGCCGTGATGTTGGCCGGTGCCACGATCGCCACCCCCATTGGCAGCCGGGTGACGCGCAAGCCAGCGCTCACCGCCAGCGCGTCCAGTGCCTGCTCCGGCCGGTCGATGCGAAAGGCAGCGTTGACGGCCGGCAATGCGGACAGATCGCCGCGCACGAAGGTGGCGCCGGCGCGATAGCGCGCGATGCGCCGCACCGCATCCTCGACCCCGGTCGCCTCGAGCAGCAGTTCGCCCTCGCGCCATGCGGCGATGCGGTCAAGGGCGACGTCCTGCTCCCGCACGACCCGCCCGCCCGGTGCAAAGCGCGCGCGCTGGCCCGCGTCGAGATATGTCCAGCCCGCCCGATCGGCCGCTGCGACCCGGACCCGTCCCTGCTCGACCCTCGTTTCCACGTGATCGTCTTCTCTGGCGACCGCGAACGCCGTGGAGATGTCTTCGATCACACCGCCCTGCGCCTCCACCTGGAACGGACGCGCCGGATCGGGCGTCACCTGGAACCAGGCGTGCCCGCGCAACAGCGCGATGCGGCGCACCTGCCCGTCGTACCGGACCGCGATGGCACTGTCGGCATCGAGCACGGCGCGGCTGCCATCGGGCAGCGCCACGGCCTGGATGCCCGTCCCGCTGCGGTGATCGGCCTGCAGCCGCAGCCACGCCTCCGGTGCCACCCACGCAAGCGCGAGCAGCGCCGCGCTGGCCACCCCGAACAGCGGCCACCGCGGCCGGCGCCGTGACCGTGTTGCAGCCGCGGCGGGCGCCGGTCGCGGCCCGAGGCTGCGCCACAACTGGCGCTCGTATTCGAACGTGCGGCGATTGTCAGGCTCGGCCAGCCACTGCTCGAAGGCCTGCATCTGCACCGGCTCGACCGCGCCGGACGCCAGCCAGGCAATCCAGGCACGGGCCTGGACGGCAGCAGGGTCGGACGGCGGCAAGGGTCGGGACATCGGCGGTTGTTCGTGCGGGCTCATGGCTGGCGGTGGATCGCGCGATCACGCGCGGACGAAGAAGATGCCGGAAGGGACGGCATTATGATCAAGACGGATGGGAAACGGGCTTCCCCAAGCCCAGGCGGTGCCGCTCAGCGCCCGTTGCGCGCCCAGGCCAATCGCTGCAGTGCACTGCGCACGTGGTTTTCCACGGTCGTCACGGACACGCCCTGACGTTTGGCGACCTCCACCTGGGTCATGCCCTGCAGGCGGTTGAGGCGGAAGATCGTGCGGGTCGGCTCGGGCAGGTGCTCCGCTGCGTCCAGCACGCGCTGCAGTTCGTCCTGCGCCATCGCCTGCTCTTCGGTTGAGAGCGCCTCCTCCGGGCCCCACAGGTAGTGCTCGGCCAACAGGCGCGTGCGGCGCGTGCGCTCACGCCCATGATCGGTCGCCAGGTTGGCAGCCAGCCGGTACAGATAGGCGCGCGGGTTGCTGATCGGTTGCCCGCTGTCCACGCCCCGGGCCTTGAACCAGATGGACTGGATCACATCCTCAGCGCCGCTGTCGCTGCCAAGAATGCGCTGCACCAGACGCAGCAGCGCCGGGCGTTCGCGGATCAACAGCTCGGTCAGGGTAGTGGCGTTGGTGGACATGGGCCGATGCACGAAGCGGGGCCGCAGGGACACGACAACCCGTAAGGCGCGGCATGTTACTCCGCAAATGAGAATCAGTCACGTTTGCAGATCGAGCGGGTGGGCTTCACAGGCACTCGGTCAGCCCGTCGTACATGCTGTCGGGCGTGCCCGGCAACGGGGCGTGCAGTGCCTGCCCCTGCTCCAGGGTCTGCAGCAACACAGGCAACTGCGTATTGGCCGCCAACGGCGCCCGGCAGGCCCAGGTCCGCGCATCGACCACGATCGCCCCGCTGGCGGCGTCGACGCGGGCGGTACTGCCGGTGAAGGTCCACACGCATTCCTCCACCCGCCCGCTGGCCGCCTCCACCGAGCAGCGGAAGCGCAGCGCCTGCAGGTTGTGGTACTCGCCCTCGCAGAACGTGTCGCCGCAGACGTCGTTGAAGCCCCCGACCAAGCGGGCTTCCACCGCACGGAAGCGCTCCCAGCCCACGGCCTGGGTCGGGTAGGTCCGCGCGTCGACGAAGGTCTCCGCGGTACGGCCGTCCATCGGGAGGCTGCAGACCGCCAGTACCAGCAGAGCGCTCGGGAAGATCGGTTTCATGGGTGTCTCCTGTACGGCGTTGGGGAAGCGCATGCTCAGTTGAGGCACTCGAACAGCGCGTCGTGCATGGATCGGTGTGTGCCCGGGAGCGGCCGGGTCAACGCGTCAGGTCGCCCGAGTGCGGCATGCAGTGCTTCCACGGAGGTATCGGGCGCCAGCGGCGCCACGCACGCCCAAGTCCGGCTGTCCGGCACTACCTCTCCGGTGGTCGGCTCCACCTCCAGGTTGCCCGCCGCGATGACCAGCACGCAGGACGCGACGCGTCCACTGGGCGCGTTTACCGAGCAGCGGAACTGCAGGACGACATGGTTGCTGAACTCACCCTCGCAGTACGTATCGCCACACAGGTCATGGAACTCCCGGGTCAGATGATCCTGGAGATCGTAGAAGCGGTCCCAGTTGGCTTCGGTGTAGGGGAAGTCGACCAGATCCACGTACGGACCACTGCGGGCGCGGGCCTCCCCGGCCACCGCCGCGAGGGACAGGACGAGCGCCATCGACAGGCAGGCCATCCGATTTGTCAGGGTCATCACCATCCTCCAAGCGGGTTCGTGGCCATGATCGACCGCTCGGCCAGGCGCAACCATCGGCCCTCTGCCCGGGGCAGGGTCGGGATTGACGGCACTGCCCTGTGGCGGTCTGCCCACCCTCCCCCGCGCGCAGGGTGACCTTCCTGGCCCACGCCCGCTGCGGATCGACCGATCGGCGGCACGGCCGCTGCACGCTGGCCGCCAATGGGCCTAAAATGGCGGACTTTGCGCCCTACCCCCTCTCAGCTGGAGCACGACCATGGGTCTGGAACTCGTTTCGCCGGGCAAGAACCCGCCGGAAGAAATCAACGTCATCATCGAAATCCCGAAGGATTCCGAGCCGGTGAAGTACGAAGTGGACAAGGAAACCGGCGCGATCTTCGTCGACCGCATCCTCTCCACCCCGATGCGCTACCCGTGCAACTACGGCTATGTGCCGAGCACCCTGTGCGGCGATGGCGATCCGGCCGACGTGCTGGTGGTGCTGCCGCTGCCGCTGGTCCCGGGCTCGGTGGTGCGTTGCCGTCCGGTCGGCGTGCTCAAGATGAGCGACGAAGCCGGCAGCGACGAGAAGATCCTGGCCGTGCCGATCTCCAAGGTGTTCAGTGGCTATGCCCACGTCGAGGACATCGAGCAGGTGTCCAGCCACTGGCTGGAGCGCATCGGCCACTTCTTCGAGCACTACAAGGATCTGGAAAAGGGCAAGTGGGTCAAGCTGGATGGCTGGGGCGGCGCCGCCGAAGCCAAGAAGATCCTGGTCGAAGCGCACCAGCGCTACCTCGGCAACATCGCCTGAGACTGACCTGCGTCGCTCCGGCACACCGCTGCCGGAGCGATGCGCATCACGTTTTTTCAATGCGGCACATCACTATTCGTGCCGGATTGGGTACATTGCGTCTCTTCACACCGTCCACGGTGCGTTTCACCGTGGTCAGCCAGGGGACCGTGTCGTGCGCATTCTGCTTGTTGGGGACGAAGCCAGCCTGTCGGCTGAGCTGTTGGAATTCATTGCCGATCTTGGGGAAGAGTGGCAACCGCTGACCGCGACCGATGGCCAGAGCGCCATGGGCATCGTTGCCGGCTCGCCGGTGGATGCGGTGATCGTGTGCCCGCAGTTGCCCGATCTCAACGCCACCACACTGCTCGGCCAGATCCGCACGCTGCGCCCTGAGACCATCCGTATCGCGCTGGTGGATGCCGAGCATGGCAACCGCCCGCCGCCGGCGCGCCTGATCGGCGTGGCCCATCGCTTCCTGCCGATGCCGCTGGCCCCGGAGGTCCTGCTCGAAGCCCTGACCAGCCTGGAAGAGCTGCGCGAACTGCTCGACAGCGCGCGCCTGCGCAGCGCCATCGGCCGGATCGAGAAGCTGCCCTCCCCGCCGCATCTGTACCTGACCCTGACCCAGGCGCTGGAACACGACGACGATACCAACACCGCCGACGTGGCCAAGCTGGTCGCGGCCGACCCGGCCATCGCGGCCAAGGTGCTGCAGCTCTCCAACTCGGCCTTCTTCAACAATGGCCGGATCATCTCCGACCTGCGCAGCGCGGTGACCCGCCTGGGGCTGTCCACCCTGCGTGATCTGGTCCTGGCCAGCGAAGTGTTCTCCGCGCAGCCGCTGTCCGGTGCCGAGCGCAACTCGCTGCAGCAGCGCGCGCTGCTGGCCTCCCGCCTGGCCGCCAAGCTGTTGCCGGAGTCCAGCGCCGAACTGGGCGCCACCGCGGCCCTGCTGGCCGACATCGGGCTGCTGCTGCCGGGCGTACGCAACGAACGCAGCGCCGAAGACCCGGCAGAGAATCGCCCGGGTCACGCCGAGGCAGGCGCCTACCTGCTGGGGCTGTGGGGCCTGCCGATGCCGATCATCGAGGCGGTGGCCTTCCACCTGCAGCCGCAGCGCTCGAACACCCGCAGTTTCTGGGTGACCGGTGCGGTGCACGTAGCACTGGCGCTGATCAATGGCGATCCGGTGGACGAGGAGTATCTGCAGCGGGCCGGCGTGCTCAACAAGCTGCCGCAGTGGCGCGATCACGCCAACGCACTGATGGGGCTGGTCGCCAGCGACGCCTGAGTGTGAGGTGGAACGTTCTCAAAGGATGGCGCGCCCTGTGGCGCGCCATCGTCGTTTCAGCGCTGCGGACAGGCGTCCAGCACGCAATCACGCCAGAGGCGCTCACACATGGCAGCCGAGCGGCCCTCGGCCAGGCATTCGGCACGGACGCCTTCGCAGTAGCGCCCTCCTGCGCAGATGATCAGGCTGGGCGATGCACTGGCGCCAAGCGCGAGGGACGCAAGGAACACGGCCGAAAATTTCTGAGCGAGCGTCATTTTCATATCGATCTCTCAATCGTCCAAGATTGGACCGATTGACGGTATCAACTGAATTTCCACTCGAAACGTGAGGGGGATCACCCTTCGCTGAAACTCAGAGTTTCCTTACCCACAACGCAAAGAGGGCGGACCTTGCGGTCCGCCCTCCTTTTTTGCGCCATTGCTTCGATGGATCAGAAGCGCTGGGTGTACTTCAGGTAGTAGAACCGACCGATGTCGAAGCCGCCGTAGTAGGAGAAGCTCGAGTTCGGCTGGCTGTACATCACCGGGCCTTCGTGGTTGAACACGTTGTTCGCGCCTGCCGAGATGGTGGCATCCCACGGGGTGGTGTAACGCACCTGCAGGTCATGGAACGTGTTCGAACCGGTGTTGCGCACCGGGATCGCCAGCGTATAGGCCGACGAGTAGCTCGGATTGTTGCACTCCGGGCCGCCTTCGCGATCGTAGGCGCACTCTTCCTTCAGGCCGGAGTAGTAACGCATGCCCCAGTTGACGCCGAAGTTGCCCAGGCTCCAATCGATGTTCAGGTTGGAACGCACGCGGAAGTTGCCGCCCCAGTCGCCCGTGCCCCAGCCAGTGTGCTGCTCGACAGCGGTTTCAGCTTCGTTGTCGCGCTTGTACTCGAGGTAGTCCACATACGTGGTCTTCCAGTCGATGACGACATTGCCGAAGGACAGTTCCGGCAGACGGTAACGGATACCCAGATCGTAACCTGCGGTTTCCTGGTAGCCGCCGTTGATCAGCGTACGGGTCACGTCGACGACCTGACCGGAGTCGGTGTCACGGGTGACTCGGTCACAGGCGTTGGCGTTGTTCAGCACGTAGCACTGGTTGAGGATCGAGGTGACCGACTCTGCCGCGATGACGTTGTCGATGCGGATCTTCCACCAGTCCAGGCTGACATCCAGGCCCTGCACGAAGTTCGGGCTGTAGACCAGGCCGACCGTCCAGGTCTTGGAGGTTTCCGGCAGCAGACCATCATTGGAGCCGGACAGGTACGGGTAGTTCGACTGTGCGCCCGGGCCGGTGGCATCGATGCCACCGGACGCTTCCTGACGGAAGTTGGCCGGCACGGCACCGCCGCAGCGGGCGGCGACGTCGGGGTTGCGCACGGCTGCACCGAAGGAGGTGTCGCACGGGTCGGTGTACTTGTCGAAGCTCTGCGAGGTGCCACCGTACAGGTTGGCCACGGTCGGCGCACGGAAGCCAGTGGCATAGGTGCCACGGACCAGCAGGTCGTCGATCGGCTTCCACTTCAGGCCGAACTTGGAGTTGAACGTATCACCGAAGGTGTTGTAGTCCGAGTAACGGCCGGCCATATCGACCGACAGTTCCTTGGCGAACGGCAGATCGGCGAGGATCGGCACATTCAGTTCCAGGTAGAACTCGTCCAGCTTGTAGCCACCGGCGGTCGGCGCACCGGCCAGGTCGGTGCTCAGGCCCGACTGCAGCAGCGCATCCGGGTTGTACTCGGCTTCTTCTTCGCGGTGCTCGTAGCCGGTCGCGAAGGACAGGTCGCCGGCCGGCAGGGTCACGATGGCGCCGCTCAGGTTGGCGCTGTAGACCTTGCTGGTGGTCAGCGAGGTGTCGTGGGTCGGCAGGAACAGGTACTTCTGCAGGTCCGGGTTGGACAGCGAACCGTCGGCGGTGGAGCCGTACGGCAGCAGCGGGTTCCACGGGGTGCAGCCGGCGATCGGAGCCGCTGCGGTACCGCACTGGGCAACACCGTTCGCATCCAGGTACGACGGACCCACGGCATTCTTCACGTTCGGAATGAACAGATTGCCGGTGCCGGTCTTGACGCCCTTGTTGCGGTTGTAGACGTAGCCCACATCCCAGTCGAAGTACTTGTCGGCGAACTCGAACGAGCCTTCCAGACCGCCGCTGAAGCGGAAGGTGTTGAGCTCGGACTTGGTCTGACGCGGCACTTCCCACGTACGACGCATGAAATCAACGTCGGTATCGAGCGGATTGAAGACGCTGTTGGCGTCCATCTGGGTGTCGTAGGCAGCCGAACGGTACGGATAGCCGGCGATCTGCTGCAGCGCTTCGCGTTCGGTGTACAGGACGCTGGCGGTACCGCGGATGTTGTCGGTGAAATCGAACTGGCCGTTGGAGAAGACCGAACGACGCTTGATGCCGGTCGACAGGAACATCTGCTGCGACGGGTTGGACAGATCGGCGTTGCCCAGCTCGTGGTAGTCGCCGAAGTTGTTCGAGGCGCCGCCCGGGTTCAGGACGTAGTTGCCATCATCGGTAACCAGCACGCCCTTCTCGGTGATCGCGCTCCAGCCGTTGGTGTCCTCATCGGTCGGCACCGGATGGCGGTAACCGTTGGCCGAGGCGCTGTAGCGACGGTTCTTGGCCAGAACCGGCTTTTCTTCGCTGTACTCGGCGCCGAGGGTGATCGAGCCGCGATCGCCGGTCTGGCCGTAGACGAAGTTGTAGGTGGTCTTGTCGCCGTCGCCCTGGCCGTACTGGCCCTTGTAGACGCTGGCTTCCAGGCCGTCGAAGTTCTTGCGGGTGATGATGTTCACCACGCCGGCGATCGCGTCGGAACCGTAGATCGCCGAAGCGCCATCGGTCAGGACTTCGATGCGCTCCACGACCGAGGTCGGGATCGAGGCGAGGTCGGTGTAACCGCCGGAGCTGACGCCCATGCGCTTGCCGTCGAGCAGCACCAGGGTGCGCTCCGGGCCGAGGTTGCGCAGGTCGACGTACTGGCCGCCAACTTCTTCACCCGAGGACAGCGCATCGGCGCGGCTGATGGCCGGCGAGCCGGTGGCCGACAGGTTCTGGACGATGTCGGCGACGCTGGTGAAGCCCTGCTTCTCGATGTCGGCGCGCTGCAGCGCGATCACCGGCTGGGCGGTCTCGGTGCTGGCCTGACGGATACGTGAGCCGGTGACCTGGATGCGGTCCAGGTCGGTCGTGCCGCTTGCTTCCTGCGCCGAAGCAAAGGCCGGCGTCAGGGCAAGCGCAATGCCGGCGGGCAGAAGGCCCAGCCGCACTGCGGGAGTACGAAAATTCATTTATCTCTCCGAGGTACGTTAGTAGCGTGTTAAAAACGCCTCGGAAAGTTACGATTGCGTTGCAGTGAATTATTTGCGTGAGACAACCGAAGACTTTGCCGACTCTGGCGAGAGATTCGCACCGGCCTCACGATAGCGTGACGCGGACAGTCCGAAGCGGGCTCGAAACGCCCGTGCAAAGCTGCAGCAGTTGTCAAATCCACTCGCTGCCGCCACCTCGCCGACCATCATGTCCGTATCGCGCAGCAGATCGGCGGCGCGCTCCAGGCGCAGGCGGGCGGAAAGCGATTGCGGGCTTTCCGCGTAGAGGCTCTGGAACGTCTTGGACAGGTACCAGCTGGAGAAATTGGTCAGTTCGGCCAGTTCACCAATGCGCACGACACGGTGGCTGTTGCCCTCGAGGTACAGACGGGCGCGCTGCATGCGTCCGAAGACCTGGCGTTTGCGGCTGCGTGAGCGCCCCGGGCAGCGCTGCACGCCAGTCGCCATGCCCTGCTGCAGGGCGGCCAGATGCAGCAGTACCGGGCGCAGGGCCTGGGTAGGATGGCCGGTGGCCAGGACGTCACGCCACAGGCGCAGGGCGACGCGGGCGTCGCTGCGGCTCATGCTGCCGCGACCCGCGTAGAGACTGCAGTCGGTGAGCTCACCCAGGGCGCGCAGCGCGTCCGGCGCCAGGCTCAGCCCGATGCACAGACCGTCGCGGCCGGCCTGGACCATGGGGCGCGATTCCTTCTCGAAGGCGATCCACTCACGCTGGCGCAAGCGGAACCGCCCTTCCTTGGACTCGACCCATGCGCTGCCACGCAACTGGATCCACACAGTGAAGGTCGTCCCAGGACTCTGCAGACTGCCCAACCGGGCCACACCCAGACAGGTTGGCAAGGGACCGTCGTCGACGACCTTGTCCAGGGAGAGCGCTTGACCGCGATCGGCCAGGGAGAGCTGACGCATGACTTCACCGAGAGTTTGCCTTTGCTGGCCTGCAGTCTTGCCAAATCAGGCCGCTGCCTCAGGAAGTCCTGGCGAGATTGATACGAATTCGAGACGAGAACGCCACGAAGAAGTTACGAAGGGTTTTTTGTTTTCAAAATCATGGACTTGACGAACCCCGGAAACAACGACGGTACGCGCTCGGGGAGCGACATCACCCCGATGTCGGTGCCATCGGCCACCGCCAGGGCCACATACAGGGCCTCCCCGCCGGGTCCTGCGCTGAATCCATTGCTGGCGCTGAGGCGGCCTGCATCCAGGCAATGCTCCTGATCGGCGATCGGCTGCGCAATCCGGGTGAACACCGTGGCGCAATCGGATCGATTGGAGAGATAGTCGATCGCCCCCTGCGCGGACACGGTCCAGGTGCGATAGCGCCAGCGCGTGGGGCGGTCTTCGCTGATCTGGCGGATGCTCTGCGAACTCAGCGAAGCGTCGGCCTGCCACAGCCCCCCCGCCGAGAGCCGGGTAAACAACACGCGCTCGCCTGCGACGTCATAACGCGCCTGGGAAACGCCCTCGATGCTGCCGATGAGTCGCCAAGGGGTCAGGCTGCGATCGAACAACGACAGACGCATCCGCTCATCACGGTCGCGCTCCACCACCAGGACCTGCAGCGGATCCCTGCCATACAGCGCCTGCAATGGCTGGCGCACCGGGACGGGCAGACGCACGGTCTGCTCATCGCGCGGGGAGACCTCATAGATCCCGGGGTTGGCATGCTCATCGCGCCCCAATACCAGCACGCGCTTGCCGTCATGCGACCAGTCCGAGGCCTGGCGCGCTTCGGGCCTGAGGCCCTCGATCGGACGCAAGGACTCCGGCCGCTGCAGATCCGCCCACCACAGTGCATAGCTGCCCGAGCGGTCCGAAGAAAACACGATCTGCTGACCGTCCGGAGACACCATGGGCTGCGAGTCACGTCCTCCCGAGGGGAACAGGCGCTGCGGCACACCCAGCGCGCCAGCTTCCACAGGCACCCGGAACAGGCCGAACTGGGGGCGCCGGTGTACGAAGGCGAGCATGTCGTTCGCCCGGGACACGGTGGGGGACTGCGCATCGTCCAGACCGACGTCGCGCAGGACACGCGTATCGGTATCGAGCTCATACAGGCGCGATTCGCTGTCGACCCGGCGGCCGAACACGATATGGCGGCTGTCGCCGCGCCAGGCCCAGCCCCGGATCTCCGCCGAGTCATCGGTCAGCTGCTCCGGGCTGCCCCCCCCAGCCGGCATGCGCCACAGATCGCCGATCTGCGGATTGCGCACGAACACGATCCAGCGCCCATCCGGCGAGTACCGCGGGGCATATTCGAAGTTGTCGCTGCCTATATCGTATTGGAGCGGCTGCCAGCGTCCGCTGGCGATGTCCAGGGTGCGGATGCCGCGCTGCGCATACCGGCCGGACAGCGAGCCGAAGACCAGGCCGCGACCATCCGGGGTCCAGTCGAAGCTGAGCAGCTCAGTGCCGTCGCAACGGGTCACGTGACGCACCGCCCCACCCGTCGCACTGGCGATCAGCACCTCGCAGCTTTCGGCCGGACCGAACCGGGCGAACGCGATCTCACGCCCATTGGGCGACCAGCTCGGGAAGCGGTCGGACATGCCTGGGGGCGGCTCGACCAGCAGGCGTGCCGGCGTGTTACCGGAGGTCTGCACCTTGATGACGCTGCCCGGTCGGCTGGGCACATCGGCTTCATAGGCGATCTGCGACCCATCCGGAGACAGCGTGGGATAGGTTTCAAATCCTGCCGTGGCGGTAATCAGGCGATACGGGCGTTGAGGACTACCAATCACCCGCGTGCCATCCTCCACCGCGGCCTCGACCGCTGAGGCCGGCGGATCGCGTTGCATCAGCAGGGCTGCCATCACCAGCAGCGCCACCAGCATCACCAGCCCGACGACCATCACCGCGTAGCGGCGAATGCGCCGCCGACGGCGTTTGATCGGGTCTTGCGGAGGCCGCGCATGCGGCAGTACCGCCGGTACGTGCGCGGCGGCGAGCACGCCCGCGGAGGCCGGCTGCAGCTCGGGCTCGAGCAGCAACACAGGTGCGGCATCCTCGACCACGCTGACCGGCATCAGCAGGCGGTAACCGGTCTTGGCAATGGTCTCGATATAGGGTTCGGCCGCATCGTCATCAGTGGCGAAGGCCTTGCGCAGCTGGGTGACCGCCTGGGTCAGCACGTCGTTGGTCGGCAGCGTGTCCGGCCAGACCTCCGCGAACAGTTCATCGCGGGTGACCACCGCCCCTGGAGAACGCAGCAGCGCCTTGAGAACACCCAATGCTTTGGGTGTCAGTCGACGTGGACGACGCATGCCTTCGCTCATCACTTCCCGCGAGGAGAGAGTGACGAGGAAATCGCCGATCTGAATCACATCGGCGGAAGGGCGCTCACTGTCGTTGCTGATCATCCAGGACACGAGGAAAATACAAAAAACCACTGGAATTCACACGGTCGCCGCAGTCGATACCGCCAGACGAACCGCCAGATTCCGCACACGCCATCGGCGCAAACCGCAAAACCACCGAGGCGCGCGAATACTAGCCTATGCCGGTTAACCGCGCCTGTGCGTGCGGCCGACAACAGGCTCTCTCTCGCCGATGAATTCACATAAATTGCGTCAACATTCGCGCCTTCTGGCGCGAATTTTTTATGTTTTATTCAGTTTCGTGCACGGGTCAGCATGGTCAGTCCCACCAGCCGCGAGACCACCAAAGCCACGTACATCACGCCTGCGAACTGCTCCAGCATCACCAGCGCGCGCGCCTGTGAATGGATGGGCACCACATCGCTCAAGCCGACCCCGGACAGCAAGCTGAAGCTCAGATAAAGCAACTCCATCCAGGTCCGCAGTTCGCTCTCGCTGGTCGCCACGAAACTGCCCGGGTACCACTGCTGGCACACCGCGAACGCGAAGGCGAATGCCCACGCCAACAGCGTGAAGGTGGCCCCCGCCGCGAACAGCTCGTCGCGGGTCACCTTGTGGTCCTGCAGCATGTAGGCGATCAGGCTGCCAGCCGTATAGAAGTACAGCAGGCATTCGAGCAGCTGCGCAGTGGTGACCAGCGCCGGGCGGTCCAACAGAGCACCGGAGATGGAGAACACCACCGAGGGGATCGCCAGCACCAGCGCCACCCACATGCCGAGCGGGCTGCGCCGTACCACCCACAAGGCCAGGCCGAGCACGGCGATGCCGAACGCACCAAACAGCGCGCGACTGGCGCCGGCCTCGTCCATTGCCGGATACAGCAGCACGCCGAGCAGTTGCACGGCCAACAGCCAGGCAGAGGGATGCCGGCGCGCGATGGCCAGCCATTTGGTGCTGCGTGCTATCGCCATCGTCGTCCCCGCCCCTGCCTGGTCGCGCCGAGCTTAGCTGGAATCACACCGCCGGCGGATGATGGCCGTGGCGGCGCGCCCCGCCACGGCCGGCGCCTCATTCCTGGCGATACACCTGCGCCCCGAGATCCCGGAACTGCGCGGACTTTTCGGCCATGCCGGCCTCCAACGCCTGCTGCGCATCCAGGCCCTGCCCCGCCGCATAGTCACGCACATCCTGGGTGATCTTCATCGAACAGAAGTGCGGGCCGCACATCGAGCAGAAGTGGGCGAGCTTGTGCGCATCCTTGGGCAGCGTCTCGTCATGGAATTCCTTGGCCTTCTCCGGATCCAGCCCAAGGTGGAACTGGTCCTCCCAGCGGAATTCAAAACGCGCCTTGCTCAACGCGTTGTCGCGGACCTGCGCGCCGGGGTGGCCCTTGGCCAGGTCCGAGGCGTGGGCGGCAATGCGGTAGGCCATGATGCCGTCGCGCACGTCCTGGCGGTTGGGCAGGCCCAGGTGTTCCTTCGGGGTGACATAGCAGAGCATCGCGGTGCCGTACCAGCCGATCATGGCCGCACCGATCGCACTGGTGATGTGGTCGTAGCCCGGCGCGATATCGGTGGTCAGCGGGCCCAGCGTATAGAACGGTGCTTCACCACACTCGCGCAGCTGCTTGTCCATGTTTTCCTTGATCAGCTGCATCGGCACGTGGCCGGGGCCTTCGATCATGGTCTGCACATCATGCTTCCACGCGAGCTTCGTCAGCTCGCCCAGTGTCTCCAGTTCACCGAACTGCGCGGCATCGTTGGCATCGGCGATACAGCCCGGGCGCAGGCCGTCGCCCAGCGAGAAGGTCACGTCGTAGGCCTTCATGATCTCGCAGATGTCCTCGAAGTGCGTGTAGAGGAAGTTCTCCTTGTGATGGGCCAGGCACCACTTGGCCATGATCGAGCCACCGCGCGAGACGATGCCGGTCACGCGCTTGGCGGTCAGCGGCACGTAGCGCAGCAGCACGCCGGCGTGGATGGTGAAATAGTCCACGCCCTGCTCGGCCTGCTCGATCAGCGTGTCGCGGAAGATCGCCCAGTTCAGCTCCTCGGCGCGGCCATCGACCTTCTCCAGGGCCTGGTAGATCGGCACGGTGCCGATCGCCACCGGCGAGTTGCGCACGATCCACTCACGCGTTTCATGGATGTGCTTGCCGGTGGACAGGTCCATCACGGTGTCGCCGCCCCAACGGATCGCCCAGACCAGCTTTTCCACTTCCTCGGCAATGCCCGAGGACACCGCACTGTTGCCGATGTTGGCGTTGATCTTAGTCAGGAAGTTGCGGCCGATGATCATCGGTTCGCTTTCCGGGTGGTTGATGTTGTTGGGTAGCACCGCACGGCCGCGGGCGATCTCATCGCGGACGAACTCGGGGGTGATGACCCTGGGGATCGAAGCACCAAAGGACTCGCCGGGATGCTGCTTCAGCAGTGCGGCGTCGCGGATCGCATCGAGGCGCTGGTTCTCGCGGATCGCCACGAACTCCATTTCCGGCGTGATGATGCCGCGGCGTGCGTAGTGCATCTGGGTGACATTGGCGCCTGCCTGTGCACGGCGTGGCTGCAACCGCGCGGGGAAGCGCACCGCATCCAGGCGGGCATCGGTTTCACGCGAGCGGCCGAACACCGAGCTCAGGCCCTCCAGCACCTCGGTATCGCCACGCTCGGCCACCCAGGCGGCGCGCAGTGCGGGCAGGCCGGCGGAGAGGTCGATGGCGACCCCCGGATCGGTATACGGGCCGGAGGTGTCGTACACGGTGACCGGCGCGTTCTCTTCGCCACCGAACAAGGTGGGCGTGCGGGTCAGCGTGATCTCGCGCATCGGCACCTGCAGGTCGCTGCGCGAGCCCTGCACGTGGATCTTGTGCGAGCCGGGAATCGGCCGCGTGACCGATTCGGAGAGTTGCTGGGCCTGTTGCTGCAGGGCGGAGAGCTGTGCGTTCATCGAGGCATCGTCCTAGGTTCAATCCCCGCACAGGGACTGTGCGGTTCTATGCGAGGGATTCGCATGGGAGGGACGAAACGGCGGCGCTCGACGGACGGATCGCGGGCGGTCTCCGGGCACGGTGGCCCTACGGCGCAATGCATCTGCAGATGCGAAGCTTCCCTACGCCGGTATCAACCGGATCAGGTTCGAAGGGACTGTCTCAACCTTGGCCACTGGGCCGCGGTACCCCCGCTTCGGGGCGAATTAGAGCACAAAGCAGCGCGCAGGGGCGCACCGCCAAGCCGCACACCAACGTGATCGGCCTGTGCATGTGAACAGAGCACCGACACGCCATGCACTACCATGCTGCAGCGCGGTATGCGGTGCGGTCAGGGGGTAGCCTCCCGATCGCGTGCACACCGCGCTCTGCTCGACGCCATTGACGTCCGTACTGACCGGCCTCGACCGGCTTGATCCGCCCCAGTCGTTGCCGTTGCGCCGCTGGAGATTGCAAGCCTCGGCTCGCCCCTACTGATCGGAGACACGCCAGCATGGTGTTCCGCATTTCCATCGCACTGGTCGCACTGCTGGTGCTGATCGCCGGCCTCGCGCCGGGCCCCTTCAACGAGGTCGTCCAGAGCGGCCTGTCCACCATCATCCGCAGTACCGGCTGGCTGTATCTGCTGGTGGTGTTCATCACGCTGTCGTTCCTGATGTACCTGGCCTTCGGCCGCTTCGGTTCGCTGCGCATCGGCGGCGAGGATGCCGAGCCTGATTTTTCCAACGCCAGCTGGATGTCGATGTTGTTCGCCGCCGGCATGGGCATCGGCCTGGTGTTCTGGGGCGCGGCCGAGCCGATCTCGCACTTCGTGAAGCCACCGGAAGGGCTGGCCCCGCAGAGCATGGAGGCGGCGCGCGCGTCGATGCGCTATGCGTTCTTCCATTGGGGCCTGCACCCGTGGGCGATCTATGCGCTGATCGGCCTGGCGATGGCCTGGTTCCAGTTCAACCGCAACGGCCGCGGGCTGATCAGCGATCTGCTGCAGCCGATCATCGGCGCGCATCACCGCGGCTGGATGGGCACGGTGGTCAACGTCGCCGCGGTAGTCGCCACGGCGATCGGTGTGGCCACGACGCTGGGCTTCGGCACGATCCAGATCGCGGCCGGCCTTGAGCGCGTGTTCGGTATCCAGGCCTCGGTACCCGTGCAGTTGACCATCATCGCGGTGGCGTTCGTGCTGTACATGGCCTCCACCACCAGTGGCGTGCACCGCGGCATCAAGTGGCTCTCGAACTTCAACCTCGGCCTGGCGGCATTGCTGCTGGCGCTGATCCTGGTGCTCGGGCCGACCGGCTTCATCTTCGATACGTTCACCACCACGATCGGTTCCTACCTCAATTCACTGGTGACGATGAGCCTGCGGATGTCGCCGTTCTCGGGCAGCACGTGGGTGGCGGACTGGACGATCTTCTACTGGGCGTGGTGGATCGCGTGGGCGCCGTTCGTGGGCTCGTTCATCGCGCGCGTCTCGCGTGGGCGCAGCATCCGCGAGTTCGTGCTGGGCGTGGTGATCGCGCCGAGCGTGCTGGGCTTCCTGTGGTTCTCGGTGTTCGGCGGCACGGCGCTGTGGTCGCAGATTTTCGGCCACGTGGATCTGGCGCAGGCGCTGGGCAATGGCTACGAGACGGTGCTGTTCACGATGTTCGACAGCCTGCCGATGCCGACGGTGCTGTCGGTGATCGCGCTGGTGTTGTTGATGATCTTCTTCGTGACCTCGGCCGATTCGGCGGTGCTGGTGCTGGCGACGATGTCGACGGAGGAGGCGGGCGATCCGCCATTGGCGCGCCGGATGGTGTGGGGCGTGGCGATCGCGTTGATCGCGGGCGTACTCTTGTTGGCGGGCGGTCTCAATGCGCTGCAGGGGATGATCACGATCGCGGCATTGCCGTTTGCGTTGTTGATGCTGGCGGTGATGTGGTCGTTGTATCGGGTACTGGATATGGAGCATGCGCTGCAGCGGCGCCGTGCGCAGCGCGCGCGGCGGTTGATGGATGAGTGGATCGAGCGGGAGATCGCGGCGCAGGAAGAGACGCGCGATGAGGCGGCTCGGGCGCCTTGAGTTGGTCGCCTGGAGCGGCACGTTTCCCGGGCTATCGGTGGGCGGGCCGGGACGGGTGGGTTGGCGGGACACGCCGTGAATCCGTCCATGGAGGCTCATGTCGCGCCATCCATGGCGCTCATGGTCCCGACAACCCACCCGCCCCGTCCCGCTCACAGTTTCAAGGTGGTTCTGGTAAAGCCGCCGAGCAGTGCCAGGCAAGGCGCGCCCGACTCACAGTGTCAGAGTTCCAACGCGAGCAGCGTAGCCAAGCTCGACACAGTCGACGTTCCGCGCAGTGCGCTTGGGGTAATTCGGGCAACGCAGCCGAGCAACGCTCGGCACAGCAGCGTGCACCTGACGCATCGGATCATCGTTGAGAAAAAAGGAGCCACGCATGGCGTGGCTCTTATCTCTTGCCGATCTGGCACTTTAGGTGCCGAGAGCCCGGCGTGGGCGACCGTGTGGCTCTAGGTCTTGCGACCGCTAGGTAGCTTGGGTCCCCACGCCGGTTTCTCCCTGATCCGCCCGAACAGTTGATCGAGTTGGCGCTCGGACTGATAAGACTGGGCAAGCGGGGGGGAGCTCTCGACCCTGTCAGCCTAGCGGAGTTCTGCCATGTATGGGATTGGGATCGACGTAAGTCAGGCCACGCTGGATGTGGCTGTCCATGAACAGGCGTTTCGCCAATTCAGCAACGACAAGCGCGGCTTTGTGCGGCTGATTCAATGGCTGAAACAATGGCCCATCACGCAGGTCGTTCTGGAAGCCAGCGGCGGCTACGAGCGTGCCGCCCTGGAGGCTTTGCACGAGGCTGGGCTTCCGATGGTCCGCATCAATCCCGCTCGGGCACGCCGCTTCGCCCAAGCTACGGGACGTGCTGCCAAAACCGATCGACTCGACGCAGCCGTGCTGGCGCAGATGGCGCACCTTTTACCGCTCACCCGCTACGTGCCACCGGCACCGTGGCAGCGGCGTTTGACCGAATTTGCCCAGTGCCGCCGTCATCTGGTGCAGATGCGCGTCAGCGAGATGCAGCGCTTGCGGCAGCTGACCGATCCAGTCCTGATCACGATCAAGCAGCGCCATCTTGCCCAGCTGTCCGAAGATCTTAAACAGCTGGACAAGGCCATGGCCGAGCAGCTCGCCGCGCAGCCGGGCTGGAAGAACATCGGAACGCTTAAAGGCGCTGGGCCGATCCTGGTCAGCACCTTGGCCTGCGAACTGCCGGAACTGGGAACACTGGGGAGCAAGGCCATTGCTTCGCTGGTCGGCCTGGCCCCCATGAACCGCGAGAGCGGTACCTGGCAGGGCAAGCGCAGCATCACCGGGGGCCGGGCCGTAGTGCGCGAAGCGCTCTACATGGCGGCGCTAACTGCCATCCGTTACGAGCCCAAGCTACGTGACTTTTACGCGACCCTGAAAGCCAAAGGAAAGGCGAGCAAGGTCGCCTTGGTAGCTGTCATGCGCAAGATGCTGGTCATCCTCAACGCCCGGATGCGCGACGCTCAAAGCGAATCGATCCCCGCCTGAAGCGCGCCTGGGCACATCTCCAACGGCTGCCGGCCAGCGGCCGGCACTACCGCGCCCGTCCGCTGGGGGCTGAAGCTCCTCCAGCAACACAGTTACTACCGCTTTCGCATGGGCGCCGATCCATTGTGGGTGGGTCGGCCTGGGTGGGTTGGCGGGACCATGAGCCGCATGGATGCGGCGACATGAGCCTCCATGGATGGATTCACGGCGTGTCCCGCCAACCCACCCAGGCCGGCCCACTACCCGTAGCCCCAAAGCGTCCTGCTTTACGCTCTGCTCTGCGCTTCTGCAGACCAGCGATCGGCACTACGGAGCACGAGAGAATCAGTACCCCGCCGCCTGCCCATCCTTGCGGCTCTCCGAAGCGCCGTAGTACACCCCGGTCTCCGGATCACGCAGGATCGCCTGATACCCACCGTAAGGACCATCCGCGAACACCACGCGGTGGCCCTTGCGCATCAGCGCGCGCACCGTGTCATACGGGAAGCCGGTTTCCAGATTCACCTCGCCGCCATCGCTCATCGCCGTCGCCTGCCCGGTCGGCTCGGTCGAGCCCTCGTGCTGGATGCGCGGCGCATCGCCGGCTTCCTGCAGATTCATCCCGAAGTCGACCATGTTCATCACGATCTGCGCATGGCCCTGCGGCTGCATCGCGCCCCCCATCACGCCGAAGCTCATCCACGGCTTGCCGTCCTTGGTGACGAAGCCCGGAATGATGGTCTGGAACGGGCGCTTGCCCGGCGCATAGCCGTTCGGGTGATCCTTGCGCAGCACGAACATCTCGCCACGATCCTGCAGGATGAACCCCAGGCCCGGAGGCGCCATGCCGCTGCCCATGCCGCGGTAGTTGGACTGGATCAGCGAGACCATCATGCCGTCGGCATCCGCCACGGTCATGTAAATCGTGTCGCCTTCCTGCAGCTGCTTGGGCGTACCCGGCTGCACTTCACTCAGGGCCTTGTCCATCGAGATCAGCTTGCGGCGCTCAGCGGCGTAGCCCTTGGAAATCAACCGGTCGACCGGGGCCGGGTGGAATGCCGGATCGGTGTAGAAGCGCGCGCGGTCGGCGAAGGCGAGCTTCTTGGCTTCCACGAACAGGTGCACGTGCTCGGGTGAGCCGAAGGCGATCTTGGAGAAGTCGTAGCCTTCCAGTACGTTGAGGATCTGCAGCGCGGCGATGCCCTGGCTGTTCGGCGGCAGCTCCCATACGTCATAGCCACGGTAGTTGCTGCTGACCGGCTCGACCCACTCGCCATGATGGCTGGCCATGTCGTCATAGCTCAGGTAGCCACCGTTGGCCTTGAAGTAGGTGCCGATGGTGCGGGCGATGTCGCCCTTGTAGAAGGCATCGCGGCCGCCCTGGGCGATCTGCTCCAGGGTGTGGGCCAGGTTCGGGTTCTTCCACATCTCGCCCTTGCGCGGGGCATGGCCATCGATCGTGAACTGCTCGGTGAAACCGGGGTACTTGGACAGCCGGGGCACCGAGCGGTCCCAGTAGTAGGCGATGACCTCGGCGACCGGGTGGCCCTCGCGGGCGTAACGGATCGCGGGCGCGAGGTTGTCGGCCATCGGCTTGCGGCCGAAGCGGTCGTGCAGGGCGAACCAGCCATCCACCGCGCCGGGCACCGAGACCGGCAGCGGGCCAGTCGCCGGGATCTCCTTCAGGCCGCGGCGCTGGAACTCGGCCAGGGTCAGCGACTTCGGCGAGCGGCCTGAGCCGTTGTAGCCATACAGCTTCTGCGTCCTGGGGTCCCACACGATCGCGAACAGATCACCACCGACGCCGTTGCCGGTGGGCTCCATCAAACCGAGGGCGGCATTGGCCGCGATCGCGGCATCCACCGCCGAACCACCGGACTTCATCACGTCCAGGGCGATCTGCGTGGCGAGGGGCTGGGAAGTGGCGGCCATCGCGTGCGGGGCGATCACCTCCGAGCGGGTGGCAAAGGTGTGGCCGGTGATCCGGTCGGCGGCAATCGCTGCGGCGGGCAGGGCACACAGGACGGCGGCGGCAAGCAGGCCGCGGGCAAGGCGTGAGGACACGGGGTGGTTCCTGAGGGTGGTAGCCACCCGATGGTGGCGGCAGAGGCCGCTGGATGACATCCCACAATGGTCATGCCCCGAGGTTGAAATTGACCCCCGATCCGCGCAATCCGCTGCACCAAAATGCTGAATTCCAGTTCATCGGAACGCTTTCAGCCGCAACCATCCTTCTACGGCGGGGCCTTGCGGTGGATGCAGGCGAAACCGATGGAAATTGTCTTTCCAGGGTTGACACCGCCAAAACCCGTGTGGTTTTCTCGATCTCATGTTGCAGCGCACAGCCACCCGCGAATCCATCGAGCACGCCGACCACGGCGCGGCCTCCATCCATTCGCTTCTCGTCCTCGTACTTATTACCCAACCAACAGGTGCGGGACGGACCGGCGTGTAAGCAAGACTGCCAGGTATCCATCAAAACCCGCACCCGACCAGGTGCGGGTTTTTTCGTTTCAGAACCCTTTGATTTCCATCCTCCCCTCTGAGTTGCCCTCCACCATGACCCGCCAGCCCACCTCGAGCCAGCCAGTGCCCACCGCCCCCACGGCGGGTGCGTTCGCGTGTGCTCGCGGCCAGGCCGGTGCCACCCCTTCCCCTGATGGGCCGACGCGTCGCTGACCGTCGGCCCTCTTTTTTCTTGCCTCCAAAGGACCTCCCCCATGAGCACCAACGACCTGCCCCAGATCAAGATCGCTGTTGTCGGCTACGGCAGCCAGGGCCGCGCGCACGCGCTGAATCTGCGTGAATCCGGTTTCGATGTCGTCGTCGGGCTGCGCCCGGGCGGTCCGACCGAGGTCAAGGCTCAGGCCGACGGCTTCACCGTCAAAGCCCCCGCCGAGGCGGTGAAAGAGGCAGATCTGGTCGCCGTGCTGACCCCGGACATGGTGCAGAAGAAGCTCTACGAAGACGTGCTCGCGCCGAACATGAAACAGGGCGCGGTGCTGCTGTTCGCGCACGGTCTGAACGTGCATTTCGACATGATCAAACCGCGCGAGGATCTGGACGTGGTGCTGGTCGCGCCGAAGGGCCCGGGTGCACTGGTCCGTCGCGAGTATGAGATCGGCCGCGGCGTGCCGTGCATCTGGGCGGTCTACCAGGACAAGAGCGGCAAGGCCGCCGAGTTCGCGCTGGCCTACGCCGGTGGCCTGGGTGGCGCGCGCGCCAACCTGATCCAGACCACCTTCAAGGAAGAAACCGAAACCGATCTGTTCGGCGAGCAGGCCGTGCTGTGCGGTGGCGCTTCGGCCCTGGTGCAGGCCGGTTTCGAAACCCTGGTCGAAGCCGGCTACCAGCCGGAAATCGCCTACTACGAAGTACTGCACGAACTGAAGCTGATCGTGGACCTGTTCTACGAAGGCGGCATCACCCGCATGCTGGAATTCATCTCCGAAACCGCGCAGTACGGCGACTACGTCAGCGGCCCGCGTGTGATCGACGCCGGCACCAAGGCGCGCATGAAGGACGTGTTGACCGATATCCAGAACGGCACCTTCACCAAGAACTGGGTGGCCGAGTACGAAGCGGGCCTGCCGAACTACAACAAGTTCAAGCAGGCCGACCTGGAGCACCCGATCGAGAAGGTAGGCAAAGAACTGCGCGCCAAGATGGTCTGGTTGCAAAGTCAAGCCGCGTAAACGCGCGGCTCCCCCACCCGCTTTCGTAAAGGTCACCGCATGAATACCTCCGCTCACAGCACCGCGCCCCGCAACGGCGCACGCTGGTTGACGCAGGCCCTGGAAGCCGAGGGCGTGCATACGCTGTTCGGCTATCCGGGCGGCACCATCATGCCGTTCTATGACGCCCTGGTGGACTCCGGGCTGAAGCACATCCTGGTCCGCCATGAGCAGGGCGCGGCCCTGGCCGCCAACGGCTTCGCCCGTGCCAGCGGCCGGGTCGGCGTCTGCGTCGCCACCTCCGGCCCGGGCGCCTCCAACCTGGTCACCGGCATCGCCGATGCGATGCTCGATTCGGTGCCGATGGTCTGCATCACCGGCCAGGTCGCCACCCCGCTACTGGGCACCGACGCGTTCCAGGAACTGGACGTGTTCGGGCTGACCCTGCCGATCGTCAAACACAGCTGGCTGGTGCGCTCGGTCGATGACCTGCCGCAGGTGGTCGCCGATGCGTTCCGCATCGCCCGCGAGGGTCGCCCGGGGCCGGTGCTGATCGATCTGCCCAAGGACGTGCAGGTGGCCGATGCGTCGCACCTGCCCGACCACGTGCCGTCCACGGTGGTCGCACCGCCGGCGCCGAATGACGACGCCATCGCGCAGACCATCGCCGCCATCGCCGGGGCCGAGAAGCCGGTGATCTATGCCGGGGGTGGCGTGGCGCTGGGCGATGCGGTGGAGGACTTCCGTGCCTTCGTCGAGGCGACCCGTATTCCGACCGTGCTGACCCTGCGCGGCCTGGGCGCGCTGCCGCCGCAGCATCCCCACTACCTGGGCATGCTGGGCATGCACGGCACCCGCGCGGCCAACATGGCCGTGCAGGAAAGCGATCTGCTGGTGGTAGTCGGCGCGCGTTTCGATGACCGCGCGACCGGGAAGTTGAACGAGTTCGCCCCGTTTGCCCGCGTCGTGCATATCGATGCCGATGCGTACGAGATCTCCAAGCTGCGCACCGCCGACATCGCGGTGCCGGGCAATGTCGGTACGGCGCTGCGCGCACTGACCGCCGCGGCCACCGCCCCGGCCACGCAGGAGGCCTGGGCCAAGCGCTGCCAGGGCCATCGTGAACGCTTTGCCCCGCGCTACGACGCACCGGGCAAGCACATCTACGCCCCGGCACTGCTGAAGCGCCTGAGCGAGCTGGCGCCGAGCGATGCGATCATCGCCTGCGATGTCGGCCAGCATCAGATGTGGGTCGCCCAGCATTGCCGCTTCACCCACCCGCGCAACCACCTGACCAGCGGCGCGTTGGGCACCATGGGCTTCGGCCTGCCCGCGGCGATGGGTGCGCAGTTCGCCTGCCCGGATCGCACCGTGGTGCTGGTCTCCGGCGATGGCAGTTTCATGATGAATGTCCAAGAGCTGGTCACCATCGCCCGCTGCCGCCTGCCGGTGAAGATCGTGCTGCTGGACAACAGCTCGCTGGGCATGGTCCGCCAGTGGCAGGAGCTGTTCTTCGCCGAGCGCTACAGCGAGATCGATCTGTCCGACAACCCGGATTTCGCCGCGCTGGCGCAGGTGTTCGGCATTCCGGCCACGCGCATCGAAGCGCGTGACGATGTCGAAGGTGGCCTGGCCGCGATGCTGGCCCAGCCCGGCCCGGCCCTGCTGCATGTGGCCATCGATGCGCGTGCCAACGTGTGGCCGCTGGTGCCGCCCAACAATGCCAACAGCACGATGCTGGAAAGCAACCCCGCTCATCAGTCCCAGGAGTTCCCCAATGCAATACCGGCTTGACCTGGTGCTGACCCCGGCCGAAGGCGCGCTGCTGCGCGTGATCGGCATGGCCGAACGCCGCGGCTTCGCGCCGCGCGCGATCGCCGGTGCGCCCAATGCCGCCGACGATGGTCGCTGGCACCTGCAGCTGGTGGTGGACAGCACGCGTCCACCGGAGACGCTGCGCCGCCAGATCGAGAAGATCTACGACTGTGTGTCGGTGCGCATCAGCGCACTGGAGCCCGGTACTGGAGTATCCGCATGAACGCCCGCACCGTTGCATCGGTGCCGGTACGGAGGTGCCTTCTTGGTCGTACGTCGCACCGTGCGCCGTGGCAGCGCGCGTCGCTCTGGAACGATCACCATGGCCGGGTGCGTGATGCCGGCTAGCCGTACCCCGCAGGAACCGGACGTAGGCGATGTAAGCGTCGCCGATGTGCTGGCCGCGCAGGCACGGCTGCGCCGCTTCCTGCCGCCCACGCCGCTGCATTACGCCGAGCGTTTCGGCGTGTGGCTGAAGCTGGAGAACCTGCAGCGCACCGGCTCCTACAAGGTGCGCGGTGCATTGAACGCCCTGCTGGCCGGGCGTGAGCGCGGCGACGACCGCCCGGTCATCTGTGCCTCGGCCGGCAACCACGCTCAGGGCGTGGCGTGGGCCGCCTACCGCTTGAACATTCCGGCGATCACGGTGATGCCGCACGGTGCACCGGCCACCAAGATCGCCGGGGTCGCCCACTGGGGCGCCACCGTACGCCAGCACGGCGAGAGCTACGACGAGGCCTACGCCTTCGCCCGTGCCCTGGCCGAACAGCACGGCTACCGCTTCCTGTCCGCCTTCGACGACCCGGACGTGATCGCCGGCCAAGGCACCTTGGGCATTGAGCTGGCCCCGCATGCGCCGGACGTGGTGATCGTGCCGATCGGTGGCGGTGGATTGGCGTCCGGCGTGGCGCTGGCGCTGAAATCGCAGGGCGTGCGCATCGTCGGTGCACAGGTGGAGGGCGTCGATTCGATGGCCCGCGCCATCCGCGGCGACGTGCGTGAGATCGCCCCGGTCGCCACCCTGGCCGACGGCGTCAAGGTGAAGATTCCCGGTTTCCTGACCCGCAAGCTGTGCAGTGCACTGCTGGACGATGTGGTGATCGTGCGTGAAGCCGAGCTGCGCGAGACGCTGGTGCGGCTGGCGCTGGAAGAGCACGTCATCGCCGAAGGTGCCGGCGCGCTGGCACTGGCCGCCGGTCGCCGCGTCGCCGGCAAGCGCAAGTGCGCGGTGGTCTCCGGTGGCAACATCGATGCGCTGGTATTGGCCCAGCTGCTGGCCGACATCCGTCCCCGCCCCCCGCGCAAACCGCGCCGCCGCGCCAGCGAGCGAACACGCCCGCCCCTACCAACCGTGCTCGCGACATCCCCGATTTCCGCTTCGAATCCTACCTCTGCCATCCCATCCGACCTTGCCGTCGAGGAGACCTCCTGGTGACCATGCCCAACTCCCCCCGAATCAGAATTTTCGACACCACCCTGCGCGACGGCGAGCAATCGCCCGGCTGCAGCATGAGCCCGCAGCAGAAGCTGGTGATGGCCCGCGCACTGGACGAACTGGGCGTGGATGTCATGGAAACCGGCTTCCCGGCCAGCTCCCAGTCCGACCGCGAAGCGATGGCGATGATCGCCCGCGAAGTGCGACGCCCGACCCTGGCCGTGCTGTCGCGCTGCCTGGCCGCCGATATCGAAACCTCGGCCAAGGCGCTGGAGGCCGCGGCGAACCCGCGCCTGCATGTGTTCCTGTCGACCAGCCCGCTGCACCGCGAGCACAAGCTGCGCATGACCCGCGAGCAGGTACTGGAGTCGGTACACAAGCACGTCAGCCTGGCCCGCAGCTACGTGGGCGATGTGGAGTTCTCCGCTGAAGATGCCACGCGTACCGAGGAAGACTTCCTGATCGAGGTCGCCCGCGTGGCCGTGGCCGCCGGCGCTACCACCATCAACCTGCCCGACACCGTGGGCTTCACCACGCCGGAAGAGATCCGCGGCATGTTCCAGCGCGTGATCGCCGGCGTGCCGGACAGCGACCGCATCATCTTCAGCGCGCACTGCCACAACGATCTGGGCCTGGCCGTGGCCAACTCGCTGGCTGCCATCGAAGGCGGCGCGCGTCAGGTCGAATGCACCGTCAACGGGATCGGCGAGCGCGCGGGCAACTGCTCGCTGGAAGAAATCGCGATGGTGCTGAAGGTCCGCAATGCCTTCTACGACGAAGACACGCGCATCAACACCCCGCGCATCGTGGCCACCTCGCAGCTGCTGCAGCGCCTGGTCGGCATGCCGGTCCAGCGCAACAAGGCGATCGTCGGCGCCAACGCCTTCGCCCACGAGTCGGGCATCCACCAGCACGGCATGCTGCGCCACCGCGGCACCTACGAAATCATGCGCCCGGAAGACGTGGGCTGGGAGTCCTCGCAGATGGTGCTGGGCCGCCACAGTGGCCGCGCCGCGGTCGAACAACGCCTGCGTGCGCTGGGCTTCTTCCTGTACGAGGAGGAACTGAAACACGTTTTTGAACAGTTCAAGGCGCTGTGCGAACAGCAGCGCGTGGTCACCGACGCCGACCTGCAGACCCTGATGCAGGGCAGCGCGACCCAGAACGGCTATCGCCTGGCCTCGATGACCATCAGCGATGTGGGCAGCCGCGCCAACGCGCTGGTCGAGCTGTCCGATCCGGAGGGCAACCGCGTTGCCGAGACGGCGCAGGGCGATGGTCCGGTCGATGCACTGTTCGGCGCATTGTCGGCCGCCACCGGCGTGCAGTTGATGCTGGACAGCTACCACGTGCACAGTGTGGGCATCGGCGCCGATGCGCGCGGCGAAGCCAACCTGAGCGTACGCCACGAGGGTGTGGAGTACGAAGGCACCGGCACCAGCCGCGACATCATCGAAGCCTCCGCACTGGCGTGGCTGGAGGTGGCCAACCGTCTGCTGCGCCAGCGCAATGCGACGGCCGAGCAGCCCGCGACCACCGCCGCGGCCTGAGCACCCCATTACGTATCCCGAACTGCAGCAAGGCCAGTCCATGACCCCAGCTCCCCGCACCCTGTACGACAAACTGTGGGATGCCCACGTCGTCGTTCCCGAGACCGACAGCGCGCCCGCCGTGCTGTACATCGACCTGCACCTGATCCACGAAGTGACCTCGCCGCAGGCCTTCACCGAACTGCGCGAGCGCGGCCTCTCCCCGCGCCGACCGGACCGGACCAAGGCCACGATGGATCACTCCACCCCCACCCTGCCAGCCGGCGCCGACGGCAAGCTGCCCTATGCCAGCGCCGCCTCCGAAGCCCAGGTGGCGATGCTGGCCGACAACTGCGCCACGCACGGCATCGAGCTGTTCGACCTGCAGTCGGCCAGCCGCGGCATCGTGCACGTGATCGCCCCCGAACAGGGCTTCACCCAGCCGGGCATGACCATCGTCTGTGGCGACAGCCACACCTCCACGCATGGTGCATTTGGCGCGCTGGCCTTCGGTATCGGCACCAGCGAGGTCGGCCATGTGCTGGCCACGCAGTGCCTGCTGCAGCGTAAAGCCAGAACGATGGCGATCACCGTCGATGGCGCGCTGGCCCAGGGTGTCGGCGCCAAGGACGTGGTGCTGCACATCATCGGCGTGATCGGCGTCAACGGCGGTACCGGTCATGTGCTGGAGTTCCGTGGCAGCGCGATCGACGCGATGGACATGGAGCAGCGCATGACGTTGTGCAACATGTCCATCGAAGCCGGGGCACGTGCCGGCATGGTCGCCCCCGACCAGATCACCTTCGACTGGGTGGCCGCCACCCCGCGTGGTCCCAAGGGCGCTGACTTCGATGCTGCCGTGGCCGCGTGGTCGCAGCTGCGCAGCGATGAAGGTGCGCGCTTCGATGTCGAGGTCCACATCGAGGCCGCCGACATCCGTCCCACCCTGACCTGGGGCACCCACCCCGGCACCGCCATCGCCGTAGACCAGCCGATCCCGGCGGCCAACGACGCGGCCGCGCAGAAGGGCCTGGACTACATGCACTTCCATGCCGGGCAGACCCTGGCCGGCACCCCGGTGGATGTGGTGTTCGTCGGTTCCTGCACCAACGGCCGCCTGAGCGACATGCGCGAAGTGGCGCAGGTGCTGCAGGGCCGCCGCGTCGCCCCGAGCGTGCGCATGCTGGTGGTGCCGGGCTCGGAAATCGTCAAGCGCCAGGCCGAAGCCGAAGGCATCGATGTGGTGGTGCGCGCGGCCGGTGCCGAATGGCGCGAGCCGGGCTGCTCGATGTGCATTGCCATGAACGGCGATCTGGTCGCGCCGGGGCAACTGGCGGTCAGCACCAGCAACCGCAATTTCGAAGGCCGCCAAGGCCCCGGTTCACGCACCCTGCTGGCCTCGCCGATGACGGCCGCCTGGGCGGCGGTGAACGGCCGCGTGGCCGACCCACGCGAACTGTATGCCACGCTGGAGGTGGCCTGATGAGCGGCTTCCGTACCCTGACCTCGACCAGCGTGGTGCTGCGCGAGACCAACATCGACACCGACCAGATCATTCCGGCGCGCTTTCTGTCCACCACCGAGCGCGTCGGCCTCGGCAAGCACGCCTTCAATGATTGGCGCTGGCAGAGCGAGGGCGTACCAAACCCGGCGTTCGCCTTCAACCAGCCGCACAACGCCGGCCGCAGCATCCTGCTGGCCGGCCGCAACTTCGGCTGCGGCTCCTCGCGTGAGCATGCGCCGTGGGCCCTGACCGACCTGGGCCTGCGCGCCATCGTCAGCAGCGAGATCGCCGATATCTTCCGCGGCAACTCGCTGAAGAACGGTCTGCTGCCGATCGTGCTGGACGAAGCCGATGTGCAGACGCTGATGCAGCGCCCGGATGACGCATTGACCATCGATGTAGCCGCGCGCGAACTGCGCACCCCCGATGGGCGCGTGTATGCCTTCCCGCTGGACGGCTTCTCACAGACCTGCCTGCTGGAAGGCGTGGACCAATTGGGGTATCTGTTGGGCCGTACCCCTGACATTGAACGTTACGAGAGTGAACATGCACGCTGAGATTGTCGTATTGCCGGGTGACGGCATCGGTCCGGAAGTCGCCGCTGCCGCCGTGGCGGTGCTGGAGGCCGTCGCCACCCGTTTCGGGCACAGCTTCGGGTTCCAGGAACACGACATCGGTGGCATCGCCATCGATCGCCACGGCGAGCCGCTGCCGGCCGTCACGCTGGACGCCTGCCGCAAGGCAGACGCCATCCTGCTCGGTGCGGTCGGCGGGCCGAAGTGGTCCGACCCGAATGCCAAGGTCCGCCCGGAGCAGGGCCTGCTGGCAATCCGCAAGGCGCTGGGGCTGTATGCCAATCTGCGCCCGGTGCGCACGCATGCGGCCGCGCTCGGTGCCTCGCCGATCAAGGCCGAGCTGCTGGAGGGCGTGGACTTCGTGGTCGTGCGTGAGCTGACCGGCGGCATCTACTTCGGTGAGAAGACCCGCACTGCCGATACCGCCAGCGACCTGTGCAGCTACAGCGTGGGCGAGATCGAGCGCGTCATGCGCAGCGCATTCCGGCTGGCACAGACCCGCCGCGGCAAGGTCACCTCGGTGGACAAGGCCAACGTGCTGGAGACCTCACGCCTGTGGCGTGATGTCGCTGCGCGGATCGGCCGCGAGGAATTCCCGGACATCGCCTTGGAGCACCAGCTGGTCGATTCGATGGCCATGCACCTGCTGGCCAAGCCGCGCGAGTACGACGTGATCGTGACCGAGAACATGTTCGGCGACATCCTCACCGACGAAGCCTCGATGCTGGCCGGCTCGCTCGGCCTGCTGCCGTCGGCCTCGCTGGGCGAGCCGGGTGCGGTCGGCATCTACGAGCCGATCCACGGCTCGGCGCCGGACATCGCCGGCAAGGGCATCGCCAATCCGTACGCCACGATCTTCAGCGCCGCGATGCTGCTGCGGCATTCACTGGGGCTGGACGACGAGGCTGCTACGGTCGAGGCAGCGGTGTATGCCGTGCTGGATGACGGCGTGTTCACCGCCGACCTTGCAGCCAAGGGTTTCGCGGTGAGTACCGCCGCAGCGACCGACGCGGTCCTTGCCAAGCTGCAATGATCGCAAAGGACGCGGCCTGAGGGCCGCGTTCCTGTATTTACATCCCGCACGGCCTCCCTGTCCCGTCGGTCACGCCGCTGCCAGCGGCCGGCCCCCAACAAGGAAAGCCCTTGAATCATCGTTCCTCAGACGACTTTCTCAACCACGTGGCCCAGCGTGATCCGCATCAGCCGGAATTCCTGCAGGCCGTGAAAGAAGTGATCCAGAGCCTGTGGCCGTTCCTGCAGCGTCACCCCCGCTACCTGGAACACGGCCTGCTGGAGCGTCTGGTAGAGCCGGAGCGGGTGATCCAGTTCCGCGTGGCCTGGGCCGATGACGCCGGCAAGACCCATGTGAACCGCGGCTGGCGCGTACAGCACAGCTCGGCGATCGGCCCGTTCAAGGGCGGCATGCGCTTTCATCCGTCGGTCAACCAATCGATCCTGAAGTTCCTGGCGTTCGAGCAGACCCTGAAGAACGCGCTGACCACCCTGCCGATGGGCGGTGGCAAGGGCGGCTCGGATTTCAATCCCAAGGGCCGCAGCGACACCGAGGTGATGCGCTTCTGCCAGGCGCTGATGCTTGAACTCCATCGCCACCTGGGCGCAGACACCGACGTACCGGCTGGCGATATCGGCGTGGGCGCGCGCGAGGTCGGCTACATGGCCGGCATGATGAAGAAGCTCACCAACAATGCCGCCTGCGTGTTCACCGGCAAAGGCCTGTCCTACGGTGGCAGCCTGATGCGTCCGGAAGCGACCGGCTTCGGTACGGTCTACTTCGTCGAGCAGATGCTGCACCACGCGCGGCGCGATACGGATGGCGCGAAGGTGTTGATTTCCGGCGCTGGCAACGTGGCCCAGCATGCCGCGATCAAAGCCATCGAACTCGGCGCGAAAGTACTCACGCTCTCCGATTCGGGCGGTACCCTGTACGCGCGCGGGGGCTTCGATGAGGAGGCGCTGCAGGAGGTGATGGACCTGCGCAACGAGCGCCGTGGTTGCCTGTCCGAACTGGCCGATGACGCACGCTTCGAGTACCTGGACGGCAAGCGCCCCTGGCACATCCCTGCCGAGATCGCCCTGCCCTGTGCCACCCAGAACGAGCTGGACGAAGACGATGCCCGCGCCCTGGTCGACAACGGGGTGCTGTGCGTGGCCGAAGGCGCCAACATGCCATCGACACTCGAGGCCATGGAGGTCTTCCTCAAGGCGGGCACCCTGTATGCGCCGGGCAAGGCCAGCAACGCCGGCGGCGTGGCCACCTCGGGGCTGGAAATGAGCCAGAACGCGCAGCGCCTGTCGTGGCATCACGCCGATGTCGATGAGCGTCTGCACGGGATCATGAAGGACATCCATGCCAACTGCGTGCGCCACGGCAAGCGCGCCGATGGCAGCGTGAACTACGTGGATGGCGCCAATATCGCCGGCTTCGTCAAGGTGGCCGATGCGATGCTGGCGCAGGGCGTTTACTGAGGGCAGGTGGGTGAAGCGGTGCAGCGGTGTTCATCCGCTGCGCCCTGCAGCATTTCCCGCCGCAGCGGTCAATGCGCCGAGCGGACCTCGCTCGTCATGCACCCAGCCAGCACGGCGCCGCCATCGGTGGATATCACGCTGAATGCCTGCACGCGCGTGTATCCGGACGACGCCTCCCGGGATGCTTCGCGCATCCAATGCCCTTCCGCCTGACGATCCGCCGCGCCCAGGCCAATGGCATCGAGCACCGCCTTCAGCCGCGCATCGCCCATGTCGGCTGCGAGATAGCCGCCATACGCGAGGACGAGCGACGTCGCAGCCAAGCCCTTCAACGCCGCCGGCTGCTCCAGGGTGATGACCATGACCGGCATCTCCTGGCCATCGGCAAGGTACTCATGCTCGGCCACCGCGCGGACATTGTCCGGCCATGCGAGCGGCGACAGTTCCGACACACGCTCCCACAGGTTGGCGATGCGCTGCATGGCAGCGTCGTCAGCCCGACATTCGAGCGCGGCGCCAACATCACTTGCCGTGGCCGTCTCGCGCAATCGCGGTGGAACACGCGCCTCGCGCATCGGACCGGGGTAGTCACATCCCACCCGATAGCCCTCACCATCGCTGCTCACCACGATGGCGCCCGGCGATGACGCATCGCCGGATGCCTCTGGTGGCGACCAGACCTGGAACGGCTCACGCAACGTATTCGACCGGTGCCGAAGTCCGTTCTCGCCAACGATGCGCGCACGCTGCCCTGCATCGATGGGGATCGAGAAGCCCATGTCATCCGCCACCACGCGGTGCGTTGTGATGCCGTGTGCCGTCAACGTCACCGGCATGTCGATGAGGGTCGTCGCGTGCTCCTCGTCACCGCTGCGCGTGAAGCTCCAGCCCTTCAGATGGGCCGGTCGTTCCTGCGGTGTGCCATACCGTGCGCCACGCAACGCGGTCGTCACCGCCTGCATCGTTGCCGGTGAGGCACGGCACTCCAGCAGCTCGACGAGATCGCGCTGGAAACTGGCAGCGGGGTTCGCCTGCGCTGGCAACGCGGAAACCATCAGCAGAACGATCGCCGCCGCAGTGGCGAACCGAGAAGAGGAACGTGAAGACATCATGCGCGACCGAAGAAATCCGGTGTGCATTGTGCGCTTGCAGGCACCGCAAAGACGACAGGCATTCGCGTCGCACTGAAAGCATGAAGCCGGCCATCGGCCGGCTTCATCGTCCCTCAGCCTTCGCTGGTCTTGGCCTCGTCCGGCTTCACCCGGAACCACGCCGCATACAGTGCCGGCAGGAACACCAGGGTCAGCACGGTACCGACGATCAGGCCGCCCATGATCGAGATCGCCATCGAGCCGTAGAACGCACTGCGCGACAGCGGGATCATCGCCAGCACCGCCGCCAGCGCGGTCAGCACGATCGGGCGGAAGCGGCGCACGGTGGCATCGATGATCGCGTGCCAGCGGTCATGCCCGGCGTCGATATCCTGCTGGATCTGATCGATCAGGATCACCGAGTTGCGCATGATCATGCCGGCCAGCGCGATCGTCCCCAGCAACGCCACGAAGCCGAACGGCGCGCGGAACAGCAGCAGGAACAGGGTCGCGCCGATGATGCCCAGCGGTGCGGTGACCAGCACCATCGCCGCACGCGAGAAGCTGCGCAGCTGCAGCATCAGCAAGGTGGCCACCACGATCAGGAACAGCGGCATGCCGGCCTTGATCGAATCCTGGCCACGGGTGGAATCCTCCACCGTACCGCCGGTTTCCAGCAGGTAGCCGGACGGCAGCTCGGCACGGATGCCCTCCAGCGTCGGCAGGATCTGCTGCACCACGTCCAGCGGCTGCTTCGCGTCGGCAATGTCGGCGCGCACGGTCACCGTCGGCAGGCGGTTGCGGTGCCAGATGATGCCGTCCTCGAACACGTACTCCAGGCGCGCCACCTGCGACAGCGTCACCGAGGTCCCGCTGGCGGTCGGAATGGCCAGGCTGCCCAGCATGTCCAGCCGCACACGTTCGTTGTCCGGGCCACGCAGCAGCATCTCGATCAGGCGGTTGCCCTCCCGATAGGTGCTCACGCTCATGCCCGACAACGACGTGCCCAGCAGCTGGCTCACCTGCGCGCTGCTCACACCCAGTGCGCGTGCACGGTCCTGGTCGATCACCAGCCGCACCACTTTGCTCGGCTCGCTCCAATCCAGGTTGACGTTCATCACGTGCGGGTTTGCGCGCACCTTGGCTTCCACCTGCCGTGCGATGGCCTGCACCTGCTCGATGTGCTCGCCGGAGATGCGCATCTGCACCGGGTAGCCGACCGGCGGGCCGTTCTCCAGACGGGTCACGCGCATCTGCACGTCCGGGAACTGCGGAATCACGTCCTTGAGCAGCCAGTCGCGGGTCGCCTCACGTGCGGTGGCGTTCTCGGTCAGCACCACGAACTGCGAGAAGTTGGTGGCCGGCAGCTGCTGGTCCAACGGCAGGTAGAAGCGCGGCGAGCCGGTGCCCACGTAGGCCACGTAATTGCTGATGCCTTCGCGGTCCTTGAGCAGCTTTTCCAGCTTGGTCGCCTGCGCCTGGGTGGCCTGCAACGAGGCACCCTCGGCCAGTTCGATGTCCACCATCAGTTCCGGGCGGGTCGAATCCGGGAAGAACTGCTGGGGCACGAAGCGGAAGATCAGCAGCGAGAACACGAACAGCGCGGCCGTGGCGGCGATCACCCACCAGCGATGGCGCAGGCAGACATCCAGGAAACGGCGGAAGCGCACGTAGAACGGACGCTGATACGGATCATGGTCGTGCGCATGCACCTTCGGCGCGATCCAGCGCGCGAACGCGGGATGGCGGTCGGCCCACTGCAGGCGGCGGGCATGCCAGCGCCCTGCCAGGCTGTCCGGCTTGGGCGGCTGCGGGTTGAACAGGTCCGGCAACATCTTGTCGCCCAGGTACGGGATGAACAGCACCGCGGCGATCCACGACACCACCAGCGCGATGGTCACCACCTGGAACAGCGAGCGGGTGTATTCGCCGGTACTGGAAGCGGCCGTGGCGATCGGCAGGAAGCCGGCCGCGGTGATCAGCGTGCCGGTCAGCATCGGGAACGCGGTCGACTCCCACGCGAAGCTGGCCGCGCGCAGGCGGTCGTAGCCCTGCTCCATCTTGGTGGCCATCATCTCCACCGCGATGATCGCATCGTCCACCAGCAGGCCCAGCGCCAGCACCAGCGCGCCGAGGGAAATCTTGTGCAGGCCGATGCCGAAGTAATGCATGACGAAGAAGGTCATCGCCAGCACCAGCGGAATGGTCACACCCACCACCAGGCCGGTGCGCAGGCCGAGCGAGAAGAAGCTCACCAGCAGCACGATCACCACCGCTTCAGTGAGCACCTGCACGAACTCGCCGACGGACTCCTCCACCGCATGCGGCTGGTCGGAGACCTTGCGCAGCTGCATGCCAGCCGGCAGCGTTTTCTGCAGGCGTTCGAATTCGGCATCCAGGGTACTGCCCAGCTTGAGGATGTCGCCGCCGTCTTTCATCGCCACGGCGATGCCGATCGCGTCTTCGCCCATGAAGCGCATCTTCGGCGACGCCGGATCGGCAAAACCACGTTTGATCTCGGCAATGTCGCTCAGGTGCACGGTGCGGTCGCCGGCCTGGATCGGGAAGCTGCGGATGTCCTCCACGCTCTTGAACTGGCCGGTGACGCGCAGCTGCACCCGGTCGGTCGGGGTTTCAAAGAAGCTGGTGGCGGCAATGGCATTCTGGTCGGCCAATGCCTGCTGCACCTGCTGCAGCGACACGCCCAGCGTGGCCAGCTTGGTGTTGGACAGCTCGATCCAGACCTTCTCGTCCTGCAGGCCTTCCAGCTCGATCTTGCCGACATCCGGCACGCGCTGCAGTTCCAGCTGGATGCGGTCGGCGTAATCGCGCATCACCGCGTAGTCGAAGCCTTGGCCGGTCAAGGCGTAGATGTTGCCGAAGGTATCGCCAAACTCGTCGTTGAAGAACGGGCCGACGATTTCGCGCGGCAGGGTCGGCTTGATGTCGCCCACGCGCTTGCGCACCTGGTACCACAGGTCGGGAATCGCCTTGGAGCGCAGGCTGTCGCGCGCCACGAAGATCACCTGCGATTCGCCCGGGCGCGAGTAGGAGCGGATGAACTCGTACTGCCCGGTGTTCAGCAGTGCCTTTTCGATCGGCTCGGTGACCTGGCGTGAGACCTGTTCGGCGGTCGCGCCGGGCCAGTTCGTGCGCACCACCATCACCTTGAAGGTGAACGGTGGATCCTCGGACTGGCCCAGGTGCTTGTACGACCACGCGCCGATGATCGCGAAGGCCAGCATCGCAAACAGCACCAGTGGCCGGTTGCCCAGCGCCCATTCGGAGAGGTTGAAGCGGCGCACGGGATCAGTTCCCCTTGCCGGTGGCAGGCGCGGCAGGCTTGGCCGCCGGTGCCAGCACCGGGCGGTTCTGGCGGTCCACCGCGGTCACCGGCTGGCCCTCGCGCAGCAGATGGCCGCCGGCGGCAACCACCCAGTCGTTCGCGTTCACCCCGCTCAGCACCGGAACGGATTCAACGCCATACGCACCGACCGCCACCGGCGTGGCTTTCAACGTGCGCTTGGCCGGATCGACCACCCACACGCTGCTGCGCCCATCGGCACCGCGCTGCACCGCCGCCAGCGGCAACTGCAGGGTGCCCTGGCGCCCGGCCGCGGCGAACACGCGCGCGCTCTGGCCCAGCTCGACCTCGGTCAGCGCTTCCGGTGCCAGGCTGACGCGGGTGGCATAGGTACGCCCCTGCGCATCGGCAGCCGGGGCGATCTCACGGATCGTGCCGGCCAACAGCTGGCCCGGGCGGTTCCACAGTTCCACCTGTACCGGCTGGCCCACCTGGTAATCGCGGATGGTGCTTTCCGGCAGGGCGATCACGACTTCGCGGCCGCCATCCGCAGCCAGGGTGAACACGGTCTGCCCGGCACTGACCACCTGCCCGGCTTCGGCCTGGCGGCTGGCGATCACGCCGTCGGCCGGCGCGCGCAACTGGGCGTACTCGGCCTGGTTGCGGGCCACGGCCAGATTGGCGCGGGCGGCATTGGCCTGGCCCTGCGCGGCCTTGAACGCGGCGGTCTGGCTGTCGAGTGCGGACTGGCTGACCAGTTGCTGCTCGGCCAGCGTGGCGTAGCGCTTCTGGTCATCACGGGCGCGGATCAGATCGGCTTCGGCAGCGGCCAGCTGGGCCTGCGAGGCGCTGGCCTGGGAGGCGTAGTCGGCAGCATCCAGCTCGGCCAGCAGTTGGCCCTTGCGCACGCGCTGGCCGGCATCGACATGCCGCTTGATCAGGTTGCCCCCGACGCGGAACGACAGCGGGCTTTCCTCGCGGGCGCGGATCTCACCGGGATAGGCAGCCACTTCCTGGCCGGTCACGGTGCCCGGGTGGACCACCAGCACCGGAATCGGCGCAACCGGCTCGGCGTCCTGCTTGCCACATGCTGCCAGCGCGATCGCCAGCAACCCACCACCCATCCATCGCATGTTTTTCATGAGGTCCTGGACCTGAAAAGTAACCCGGAAAAAGCCGCTGGAAACGCTCTGTTCCAGCCGCCTCAATATTGAACCAGCCGGTATAGTATAAATATCGAACCGATTGGTCTAGTATTGATTGGATGACTGATCCGACCTCCTCCACATCGCCTTCCAAGCCGGCCGCCAAGGCCGCCGGGCCGGGGCGCCCGAAGGATCTGGGCAAGCGCGCGGCCATTCTGGAAGCCGCCAAATCGCTGTTCGTCGACCAGGGCTACAACGGGGTCAGCATGGACAGCATCGCCGCGCAGGCGGGCGTATCAAAACTGACCGTTTACAGCCATTTCGGCGATAAAGAGACCCTTTTCACCGAAGCTGTGCAGTCCAAATGTGTCGAGATGCTGCCCGACGAGCTGTTCGTCACCGACATCGAGGGCCCACTGCGCGATCAGCTGATGGGCATCGGCCACGCCTTCTTCAGCCTGATCACCTCCGATGCGGCCGTCGCCGTGCAGCGGGTGATGATGTCGCCCGATACCGATGACCGCATCCGCGAAATGTTCTGGCTGGCCGGCCCGCAGCGGACCACCGATGCACTGGGGGACTTCCTGCGTGCCCGGGCCGCCCGTGGCGAACTGGAGATCACCGACTTCCAGACCGCCGCCCTCCAGTTCCTGACCTTGATCAAGGGCGAGCTGCATACGCATATGATGTGCGGGTTGCGGCCGGCCCCGGCCGAGTGCGATGCCGACGCCCACGTGTGCGCCAGCGTCGACTTTTTCCTGCGGGCGTATGCCCGGCGGCACTAAACTGAATGGACCGGAGGTCGCGGTGACTTCCGGCACTGCGACCCCGGCGCGACGGCAGCGATGCTTTCAGCGCGCCGCCGGCTCCCGGCACCGGTAAAATGGCCGGCCCACTGCGCTGGATATAGAACCTCATGACGATCGATTACTCCCACGCCCGCGAACTGATGGTTGAACAGCAGATCCGCCCCTGGGATGTGCTGGAAATCCGCGTGCTCGATGTACTGGCACGCTTGCCGCGGGAGGCGTTCGTCGCTGAATCGCACCGGGCTCTGGCTTACGCTGATATCGAGCTGCCGCTGGGCAACGGCCAGAAGATGATGAAGCCGGTTATCGAAGGCCGCACGCTGCAGGCGCTGGATCTGCAGCCGGGCGATGAAGTGCTGGAAATCGGCACCGGCAGCGGCTACCTGAGCGCCTGCATGGGCGAACTGGCCCGCGAAGTGCTGAGCCTGGAAATCGATGCCGAGCTGGCCACCACCGCGCGCGCGCGTCTGGACGCTGCCGGCCTGGGCAACAACGTCCGTATCGAAACCGCCGACGCCCTGAGCTGGGACACCGAGCGCCGCTTCGATGCGATCTGCGTCACCGGCGCGGTGGATGTCATTCCGTCACGTTTCGCCCAGTGGCTGCGTCCCGGCGGTCGACTGTTCGTGATCCGTGGCCGGTCGCCGGTCATGGAAGCGGTGCTGGTCAAGGCGGACGGCACCACTGAATCGCTGTTCGAAACCGATATCGATTACCTGCGCGGTGCCGCCCCGGCACCCCAGTTCCAACTCTGAGTCCAAGGAAGCCGCAATGATCCGCCGATCCCTCGCCTTTGCGCTGGCCGCCGCCCTGCTGCCGATGACCGCCTCTGCCGCCGACCTGCTGCAGGTCTACGAAATGGCGCGCAACGGCGATCCGCAGCTGTCGGCTGCCGAGTCGACCCGTCTGTACGACAAGGAAGGCGCTGTGCAGGCACGTGCCGCCCTGCTGCCGCAGCTCAACGGCGAGGCCTCGCTCAACCGCAGCCGCACCAACCCGAACCATGATCTGACCTCCAGCTCGTTCACCACCAAGAGCCGGAACTACACGATCAACGGCAGCCAGACCGTCTTCAACTTCACCCAGTTCGCCAATCTGCGGTCGCAGCGCGAGCTGAGCCGTGCAGCGGATTTCACCCTGGATTCGGCCAACGACGACCTGATCGTGCGCACCTCGGCGGCGTACTTCAACGTGCTGGTGGGCATTGAATCGCTGTCGGCCGCGCAGACCAACGAAGCCGCTGCCAAGAAGCAGTTCGACTTCGCCGACAAGCGCCTGGAAGTGGGCCTGGCCCCGATCACCGACGTGCACGAAGCCCGCGCCCAGTACGACCAGGCGCGCGCCAACACGATCATCGCGCAGAACACGCTGGCCGACGCCTACCAGGCGCTGACCGAACTGACCGGCCAGCCGGTCACCGACCTGCGCGCTCTGCCGGCCGATTTCCGTCCGGAGCTGCCGGCCAAGTACGCCACCATCGATACGCTGGTGAACGAGGCTGTTGCGCAGAACCCGGCGCTGAAGGCGCAGGAACTGAAGGTCAACGCTGCTGAATCCGGCGTCTCGGCCGCCCGCGGCGCGCACTACCCGACCCTGTCGCTGGGTGCCACCGCCGGCAAGTCGGCCAGCTGGGGTGATGTCGTCGGCGACGGCGGCAGCAGCTTCAGCCCGGACCGCCGCACCAACAGCGTCGGCCTGACCCTGAACGTGCCGATCTTCTCCGGCGGCGCCACCCAGTCCGGCGTGCGCCAGGCCCTGGCCCAGCGTGACATCGCCCAGGACGGCTACGAGCAGCAGAAGCGCGCCCTGGACCGCAACACGCGCAATGCCTACCAGACCCTGGTGGCCGGCATCAGCGAAGTGGAAGCGCGTCGCCTGGCCGTCGTGTCGGCACAGAGCGCCTATGACGCCTCGCAGGTCGGTCTGGAAGTCGGTACGCGTACCGTGCTGGACGTGATCCAGAACCAGCGCATCCTGTTCTCCGCGCAGCTGGACTACGCCAACGCCCGCTACACCTTCCTGCAGAACCGCCTGCAGCTGGGCCAGGCGGTCGGCACGCTGGACATCGCCGAACTGCAGGACATCAACCGCCTGCTCACCCAGAAGGCGGCCACGCCGAGCACCACCGTCAACTGATCGACGGCGCAGCGCGTGACAGAAAACCACCCGCATGCGGGTGGTTTTTTTATGCGCGCAGGTTGTTGATTCCGACACATCGTGGGCGTCACACACGCGATCACTGCCGCGGCGATTTCATCGCGTAATGCCTACCCGCGCACAGTCTCCACCGTGAACCGGTCCACAGTCCGGCACGTCGCATGGAAAATGGCTTGACCCCTCGGCATGGGCCGACTAAGGTCCGCCCCGCACCACCTTCCCTTTCCCTCCAGAGGCCCCCTCCTTGGACAGTCATAGTCGATCTCGTTGCTGCTCCTGAGCCGACGGACCCACTGACCCCAAGGTCGGTTCCGTCCGCACAGGACGGGGCCCACCGGCGCAGCTGACACGCTCGCCCGCCTCGCATCATCCGTATCGCCGTTCCACCGACCCCAAGAAGGGTGCCGCTGGCGTTTCCGTTTGCCTGGAGATTGCCCATGCACGTTTCCCGTGTGTTCGCCCTGCCGCTCGTGGCCGTGGCGATGCTTCCGTTCGACACCCGCGCCGCCGCCAGCCTGATGGTGGATGACGCCTCGATCACCGATGCCGGTCGCTGCCAGCTGGAAAGCTGGGGCCGGCATACCGATGCCGGCAACGAATGGACGGCCGTGCCGGCCTGCACCATCGCCGGGACCGAGTGGTCGCTCGGCGTCAGCCATCAACGTGCCACTGCCGCCACGCAGTGGGCCGTGGGCGCCAAGCGCGTGCTGCGTGATCTCGATCAGCGACGCTGGGGGGTGGCGGTCAGTGCGGGCGTAGGCAGCGACTGGCACCGCCCGCGCGCCAACGATTGGAACCTCAATGCCCCCCTGACCGTGGCGCTCGGTGCCTCTGATCGCACGCTGCTGCACCTCAACCTGGGCTGGGCACGCACGGCAGGGGCACGGGGCCGCACCGATGGCGTCGGCCTGGAAATCGTGGCCGCACCGCACTGGTCACTCCTGGCCGAAACCGCCCGCGATGCAACGCGCCAGCGCAGCAGTCAGTTCGGCGTGCGCCACGAACTCTGGCGCGGCGCCAGCGTGGATCTGCTGGCCGGCCGCATGCATCACCAGCGCGATGGTCGATGGCTGACGCTCGGCTTCAATCTCGCGGCCGCACCGTAGTGCCATGCGTGCCGGCTGACGGCAACGATTGACCTCACCCGCCGCCTGCACGCTGCACGCGGCCCACGCCCTGTACCTGCCGCGCCGGACGCAATCCGGTGCGCTGGATGCCTGTACCTCATCACCGCGCGTTGCTCCGTCACGCGCCGCTTTCTGCTGGAGAACCACCATGAACCGCGAAGACCTCCTGTTCTCGATCCGCACCCTCTCGCTCTCCCTCGACGCGGCCGGCTTTGTCAGCATCGCCGCCACCACGCATCCGTCCGACCTCGTCGATGCGCTCGACGCGCTGAGCGTGGACAAGACACTCCCGTTGCTGATGATGCTCGACCCGCAGGCACGCGCCGAGCTGTTCGCGCACTTCACCGAGATACGCCAGGATCAGCTGCTGGCGGCGATGCCGCGCGAGGCGGTGGTGCAGCTGTTCGAACACATGCCCTCGGATGACCGCGCCGATCTGTACAACCGGCTCGGCGATGACGCCAAGCAGAAACTGCTGCCGGCACTGACCAAGGTCGAGCGCGACGACATCCTCAAGATGGCGTCCTATCCGGAGGGCACGGTCGGCTCGGCGACGACGTCCGATTATGTCTGGGTGTCTCCGGAGATGACCGTGGCCCAGGCGCTGGCACATATCCGCGCCACTGCGCTGCACAGCGAAACGGTGAACATCCTGTTCGTGCTCGACCACACGCTGCGGCTGCGCGGCACGGTGGCCCTGCGTGATCTGGTGTTGGCCAACGAGAACCGCACGGTCGCCTCGATCATGCATGAGCAGCCGGTCGCCGCGAAGGCGCACTGGCCCAGGCTGCAGGCCGCCGAACTGATCCGTCGCTACGACCTGCTCGCGCTGCCGGTGACCAATGGCGGGGATCGCATGATCGGCATCGTCACCGTGGACGATGCGATGGATATCGAGAAGGAGCAGGATGCCTCGCAGCTGGCACGCTTTGGCGGCACGGTCAGCGGAAACGGGAACGATCTTGATGTGCGCAGCACGCCGCTGAAGCAGATGTTCCGGGTGCGTGTGTTCTGGCTGGCGATCCTGACCTGCTTCGGCATCGTCACCAGTACGTTTGTCGCCGCGCAGGAGGAGCTGCTGTCGCAGGTGATCGTGCTGGCCGCCTTCATCGCCCCGATCGTGGACATGGGCGGCAACACCGGCAGCCAGTCGGCCACGCTGGTGATCCGCAGCATGGCGCTGGGCGAGCTGAAACTGAGCTGGCGCGATGTGGGGTTCGTGATCCAGCGCGAACTGCCGGTGGCCGCGGCGCTGGGCATCAGCATCGCCGTGCTGGAGGCGATCCTGGCTTACTTCAGCAAGGGTGTGGGCATGGACGTGCTGCTGGTGGTGGGCTCGAGCATGCTGGTGTGCACCGCGCTCGGCGGCATCATCGGCGCGTTGCTGCCGTTCGCCGCACGCCGCATCGGGGCGGATCCGGCCACCCTGTCGGCCCCGATGATCACCTCGGTCATGGATCTGATCGGCGTGTTCATCTACTTCGGGTTTGCGTACGCCTTCCTGGGCGATCTGCTGGTCGCTGCGGGCTGATGGATCGGCAGGCCTGGTCGCCGCGCGTGGCGGCCAGGCGGGCCGCGATCACGCCACCGGCGGCGGCAACTGCGGGGCGATCAGGGCCACGGTGCGCTTCAACGCGCCACGGCCGTTGCTCACCAGCGCACACCCCGCGCGGGCCATGTCTTCGCGTGCCTGCGGATCGCGCAACAGGGTCAGCAGTGCATCGCCGACCCCGCTGGCATCCTCGGCGATCACCACCGCACCGGCTTCGCGCATGCGCCGGGAAATCTCGGCGAAGTTGTGCAGGTGCGGGCCGGTGACAGCGGCCGTGCCCATCGCCGCCGGCTCCAGCAGGTTGTGCCCGCCGATGGCCTGCAGGCTGCCCCCGACGAAGGCCACCTGCGCGCAGCCGTAGAACGACATCAGCTCGCCGAGCGTGTCGATGACGAAGACATCCGTATCGGCCAGCGGCCACTGCTGCTGGCGGCGTGTGGCGACCTTCCAGCCCTGCTCGCGGGCCAGTGCTTCCACCCGCGGGAACCGCTCGGGATGCCGCGGCGCCCACAACAGCAGCACCCCCGGCATCGCCTCGCGCAGGCGACGATGCAGATCCAGGGTGGCCTGCTCTTCGCCCTCGTGCGTGCTGGCGGCGATCCAGACCGGGCGCGTGGCGGGCACCAGAGCATGGAAGCGCGCGATGAAGTCCTGCACGTTCGGGGTGGCGATATCGAATTTCAGGTTTCCCAGCGGCTGCACCTGGTCCGGGCGCGCCCCGAGCTGGATGAAGCGCTCGGCATCATCGTCCGACTGTGCGGCCACGCAGGTCACGGTGCGCAGTGCGCGGCCGATCAGCGGCCGCAGCAGCCGATAGCCACGCAGTGAGCGCGCCGACAGCCGGGCATTGAGAATGTAGACCGGGATCCGGCGGTCGCGGCAGCCGAACAGCAGGTTCGGCCACAGCTCGGTTTCCAGGATCAGCGCCAGGCTGGGCTTGAAGTGGCCCAGGAAGCGGCCGACGCTGCCCGGCACGTCGTAGGGCAGGTACACGTGGTCGACCGCATCCCCCCACAGCGCGCGGACCCGTTCGGAGCCGGTCGGGGTAATGGTGGTGATCACCCAGCGGATGTCCGGGCGCAGCGCGCGCAGGGCATTCACCAGTGGCGCGGCAGCATTCACCTCGCCCACCGAGACCGCGTGCAGCCAGACCCGCGGCTGGCCGCTGGAGTGCGGATAGGAGGCATAGCGCTCATCCCAGCGCTGGAAGTACTCGCGCACCCGGAAGCCCCGCCAGACCAGGTGGTACACGGTGATCGGCAACAGCAGGTACAGCACGGCCGAGTACAGGCCGCGCAGGATCCATTCGACAGGGCTTTTACGCATGCGCAAAGGATACGGGAGCGGCGCGGGGAAGACACGCCGCGCCGCCGTGATGGCCGCGCCGGGACGCATCCGGGCGCATCCATTAGAATCGAGGCATGTCCGATAACGCTTCCACCGCCACCCGGCCGTCCCTGCGCAATCCGCGCCACTGGCCGACCTTCGCCTTCATGTTGGTCGCCTTCGCGATCGCCCGCCTGCCGTGGATGCTGCAGCGCGCGCTCGGGCGCGGCGTCGGCACGGTCGCCTACCGGCTGGCCAGCAGCCGCCGGCGCGCCGCCGAGGTCAACCTGAAGCTGTGCTTCCCGGAGAAGGACGACGCCTGGCGCCAACGCCTGCTGCGCGACAGCTTCGACGCGTTGGGCGTCGGTATTTTCGAATTCGCGCGGGCCTGGTGGGGCAGCATCGACAGCATCCGCCCGCAGGTGCAGATCGAAGGGCTGGAACACCTGCACCGCATGCAGGCCCAAGGCCGCGGTGTGCTGCTGGTCTCCGGCCACTTCATGACGCTGGAGATGTGCGGCCGCCTGCTGTGCGACCACGTGGAGCTGTCCGGCATGTACCGCAAGCACCGCAACCCGGTCTACGAGTGGGCGGTGAAGTTCGGCCGCCTGCGCTACGCCAAGGCGATGTACGCCAACGAAGACATCCGTGCCACGGTGCGGCACCTGAAGAAGGGGGGCTTCCTCTGGTATGCACCCGACCAGGACATGCGCGGCAAGGACACGGTGTTCGTGCCGTTCTTCGGCCATACCGCCTCGACCATCACCGCCACGCACCAGCTGGCGCGGATGACCGGCTGTGCGGTGATCCCGTATTTCCACCGTCGCGAAGGCGGCAAGTATTTTTTGAAGATCGGCGCACCGCTGGAGAATTTCCCCAGCGAGGATGTCGAGGCCGATACCGCCCGCGTCAATCAGGCCATCGAGGCCATGGTGCGCGAGGCGCCGGACCAGTACCTGTGGATCCACCGTCGGTTCAAGCGCCAGCCCGGTGGCCGGAGCGATTACTACCAGTGATGGATGACGCGGATGCCTCCGGGCATCTCAGCAGGCGGCGTGGATCTACCTGCTTGACGGGCCCCTGCGACGCTACTGGGCCTCATCCTTCGCCAACAGACTGCCCGCATACAGCGCGGCCAGCAGCAGCGTGAGGCCGCCCCAGAAGGTCGAATAGAACGCCAGGTGGGTGTTGAGCGGGAACACCGTCACCGCCAGCGCGAGCATCGCCGGGCGCGCGCGCTCACGCGCCTCGGGAGGTGCAAAACGCCACGCGCGCCACGCCTGGGCCACGGCCGCCAACCACAGCAGCAGGCCGAGGATGCCCGTTTCGGCGAGGATCTCGAGCACGATCTGGTGCGCGTGCAGGGCCGGGCCGGCGCCCCACACTTCCCGGGCGGCCGGGTCCGGATTGCACGCGGGGTAAGCGTCGCGGAAACCACGCGCACCGACGCCGTTGATCGGATGCTCCTCGATCATGCAGGTTGCTGCGGCCCATATCTGGGCCCGGCCGGACAATGCCTGATTGACGCCGTCGTTCTCGCCTTCCCACGCCATTGCGGTACGCGCGATGCGGTCCCCTACCTGCGGCACGGTCACCGCCAGTGCCACCGCCGCCACCGCGCCGACCGCAACGCAGGCCAGCAGCCCGCGCACACCGATCAGCCGCCAACCGGAGAACACCAGCACCAGTGCATAGGTCAGCCACGCCGCGCGCGAACCGGCCAGGACCAGCACGACACCCACCGCGGCGGCCACCAGTGACCAGCCGAGAATGCCGGCACGCCGTGCGGCGGCGAACAGCAGGAACGGTGACAGGCTGGCCAGCACCTGGCCGAACTTGAGGTTGCACGGGCCGAGCACGCCGCTGAGGCGATCGACCGCCGCCATCTCCTGCGGTGAGCACAGCCCGTGACCGCTGACCGCCCACTTGAGCTGGTCCATCGACCAGAACAGCGGGCTGCTGCCGATGATCGCCTGCGCCAATGCATCCACGGTCCACAGGCCGGTGATCAGCGCCAGCCCGCCCAGCGTCAACGCGCGCCGCTGCGGGGTCGCCACGGCAATGGCCACCAGCCACATGAACGGCAGATAGCGCAGGCCGGCAGCCGCCTTGCGCCACGCGGTGCCGGGGTCGATCGCATCGAAGGCGGAAAACGCCTGCGGCAGCCAGTAGCCCAGGAACAGGATGCTGGTCAGTGCCCACGCAGGGCTGCTGAGCAGACGCTGTTTACCCTGCAGGCGCAGTTGCACCATGCGCACCGCCGCGTACAGCGCACCCAGCACCAGCACGCCCTCGGCGATCCCGGGCAGCGGCCACAAGGCGACGAACGCAATCACCCACCACGGCGCCCAGCGGCCCGCGCGGGAGCCCGGCGAACCGGGAAGGACGGTGGGCTCAGCCGATGAGGGAGGTATAGAGCTGGAGCGTGTCACGCTGCATCGCCTGCAAGGTAAACGGGATCCGCGTCGGCAGTGAGGGCGGCTGCAGCAGCAACTGCTGCGCGCGCGCCAGCAGTGCATCGGCGTCGCCCAAGGGTACCGCGCCGGAGGGTTGCAGCTGAGTCAACAACTCGCCGACGCCGCCATGGTTCCAGCCCAGCACGGGGCGGCCCACCGACAGCGCTTCGACCACGGTGCGGCCAAACGCTTCGGCTTTGTCCGACACCTGCAGTACCAGGTCGCTGGCCGCATAGGCCTGCGCGATGCGTGAGGTCGGTGCAGTCATCAGCACCGCATCGAACACGCCGAGACTGCGCGCCTGGGCGTCCAGCTCGGCGACATAGGATTCGCGGCCGGGCTCGCGCGTGCCTGGCATCCACAGCGTGGCCGGCACGCCGGCAGCGTGCAGCCCGGCCAGCAGCGTCAGCGCGTGGCGATGCCCTTTCAGGCGGGTGCCACGGCCCGGCAGCAGCAGCAACGGTGCCTCGCCGGCCAGCGCGGGATGCTGCTCGGCCACGGCCAGGCGCGCACGCCGATCCTGCCGGCCCACGCGCGGGAACTGCGCGACATCGACACCACGGGGTATCACCTGCAGGCGCTCGGCCGGCACGCTGGGGTAGTGCGTGCGCACGAACTCACGCACGCTGTTGGACACGCAGATCACGCGCTCGCCGCTGGTCATCACCGCGCTGTAGCGGCCCGGCGAGTTGAGCCCGTGCACGGTGGTGACCCAGTGCGGGCGGGTGGCCGCCGGCAGGTTGCGCACGGCGTACAGGCCCAGCCAGGCCGGCAACCGCGAACGCGCGTGCACGATATCCGCGCCCACCTCGTTGAACAGGTTACGCAGGGTCAGCACGTGGCGCAGCGTCAGCAGCGACTTGCGGCCGATGTCCAGGGTCAGGTGTTCGGCGCCACTGGCGAGCAACGGCTCGACCAGGCGCCCACCGGCGGACACGACGATGGCCCGGTGGCCGGCGGCAACCAGGGCGGAGGCGATCTCAAGGGTGGAGCGTTCGACCCCGCCGGAGTGCAGCGCCGGCAGCAGCTGCACCACGGTCAGTCGGCGCACAGTGTGGTCCGCGGATCAGTCGGCGAGCACGAACACGGCGCCGCAGTACGGGCACGCGGCCTCGCAGTTGGGCTCGTCTTCGATCGGCAGGTACACGCGCGGGTGCGAGTTCCACAGCGCCATTTCCGGCGTCGGGCAGCTCAGCGGCAGGTCGCTGCGGTGCACGGTGTAACGCTTCTCGGCATTGGCGGGCGCGGTGGCGGTATGGCTCATGGCGTGGACACACAAAGGGGGTTGCGAGACCGCCGATTCTAGCATCTGGCGACCGCCGAAGGCCGCTGGAGCGGAGGGCACCAGGTTGAAGCGCTGGCCATCCGGGGGGAGAACCACCGGACCTTTTAAATCGATCCAAATCCATTGTCAATATTTCGAAATGAAACGAATTTGCCGTATTTAGATCGAACTAATTGCACTTGTCACAGCCAGTTGTCGTGATGCAGGATCAGCGGGTACCGATCATCGACCCGATCGCCTGCCCGACCCCACCGGACATGCATCGCCTCTTTCCTGCCGTCCACGATGGCTGGGGCGACGCCGTCCGCCGTGGCCATCGATGCGGGTCCTGCCTGCCGCCTGCCCTCCCCGGGAGACCCTTGCATGACCCTGTCCGACCTGCGCCCCGTCCGCCGCGCCCTTCCCCTCGCCCTGGCACTGGCCTGCGTATCGATCGCCCTGCCGGCCGCCGCGCAGGGCCTGCAGACCTCCTTCGAGCCGGGCCAACCGGCCCCGGCCGCGGCGGCCGGCGACGGCGCCCTGCAGGTACGGATCGGCAGTGGCCCAGCCGCCCCCTATGCCGCCAAGCCCGGCGTCGGCTACAGCGGCCTGCACGCGCTGCACTACGCCAGCGCCGGCGGCCAGGCGCGCCGCCAGCTGTTCACGACCGACCTGGCCATCGAAGCCGATACCACCCTGTCCTGGCTGGTGCTGCCCGAGATCGTCGGCAAGGACACCGTGGCCTCGACTTACGTCTCGCTCGATCTGGTGCTCGACGACGGCACCCGGGTCTCGGCGAGCGCTGCGCGCGATCATCACGGGGTGGCACTGGGTGCGCGTGCACAGGGCGACTCGAAGACGCTGTACCCGCAGCAGTGGGCACGCAAAGCCGTTCGTCTGGGCGATACCCCGGCCCTGCGCGGGCGTCGCGTGGTCGCGCTGGAGGTGGAGGTGGCCAGCGCCGATGGCGCACCGGTGGCCGGCTGGATCGACGATGTCCGCCTGGACACGCAACCGCGCAGTACGCCGCAACGTCCCTCGGATTGGGTGCTGACCACCCGCGGCACGCAGGCCAATGGCACCTTCTCGCGCGGCAACAATTTCCCGGCCACCGCCGTGCCGCACGGCTTCAATTTCTGGACGCCGGTGACCGATGCCGGCTCGCTGACCTGGCTGTACCGCTGGAACGAACAGAACGACGCAGCCAACCGCCCTGCCCTGCAGGCGCTGGCGCTGAGCCACCAGCCCAGCCCGTGGATGGGCGACCGCCAGACCTTCCAGGTGATGCCATCGGCGACCCGTGGCGTGCCCGAAGCCGACCGCAGCAAGCGTGCGCTGAGCTTCTCGCGCGAGAACGAGCAGGCCCGCCCGTACCGCTATGACGTGCGCTTCGACAACGGCATCGCCGCCTCGATCGCACCGACCGACCACGCCGCCGTCTTCCGCTTCGCGTTCCCCGAAGGCGGTGATGCCAATCTGCTGTTCGACAACGTCGACGCACGCGGCGGGCTGACGCTGGATGCGGCCACCCAGACACTCTCCGGCTATACCGATACGCGCAGTGGCCTGTCCACCGGCGCCACGCGCATGTATGTGGTGGCCAGCTTCGACCGCCCGTGGCGCAGCAGCGGCACGGTGAAGACCGGCCGCCCGACCGGCTACATCAAGTTCGATGCGGGTGCCGAGCGCCGCGTCACCATGCGCATCGCCACCTCGTTGATCTCGGTCGAGCAGGCCCGTCATAACCTGGCCCTGGAAGTGGCCGCTGCCGACGATGTGGATCGCGTGGCCGCGCGTGCGCAGGAAGCGTGGGACCAGCGCCTGGCCCGCTTCGATGTGGGCGATGCCAGCGACGACCAGAAGACCACCTTGTACTCCAACCTGTACCGCCTCTACCTCTACCCCAATTCCGGCCATGAAAACGCCGGCACCGCAGCGGCGCCGGACTGGCGCTATGCCAGCCAGGCCAGCGCCTCGGATGAGAACACCGACGGCAGTGCCACGCGCAGCTTCGCGCCGGTGCGCGATGGCAAGGTGTACGTCAACAACGGCTTCTGGGATACCTTCCGCACCACCTGGCCGGCCTATGCGCTGTTCACCAAGGACGACGCCGGCGCGCTGGTGCAGGGTTTCATCGAGCAGTACCGCGCCGGTGGCTGGGTCGCGCGCTGGTCCTCGCCCGGCTATGCCGATCTGATGGTGGGCACCAGTTCGGACGTGGCCTTCGCCGATGCGTGGCTGAAGGGCATCGGTGGCTTCGACCCGCAGGAGGCCTACGCTGCCGCACTGAAGAACGCGACCGTGGTGCCGCCGGACCGCCATGTCGGGCGCAAGGGCATGGACCGTTCCACGTTCCGTGGCTATGCCACTGCCGACGTGCATGAGGGCATGTCGTGGACGATGGAAGGCGCACTCAACGATTTCGGCGTGGCCAACATGGCCGAGGTCCTGGCCAAGCAGGCCGATACGCCGGCTGCGCGCGAACGCTATGCGACCGAGGCCGACTACTTCCGTCACCGCGCCGGCACCTACGCCACGTTGTTCGATCCCGCCGCAGGCTTCTTCCAGGGTCGCAAGCCGGATGGCAGCTGGCGTCTGGACGCCAAGGACTACGACCCGCGCGTGTGGGGCCATGACTACACCGAATCCAACGGCTGGACCTTCGCCTTCACCGCCGCGCACGACGGTGAAGGCCTGGCGGCCCTGTACGGCGGCCGCGCGCAGTTGGCGGCCAAGCTGGATACCTTCTTCGCCACGCCGGAAACCGCCGATGCGGCGTTTGCAGGCTCCTACGGCGGCACCATCCACGAGATGACCGAAGCGCGCGATGTGCGCATGGGCATGTACGCGCACAGCAACCAGCCGGCCCACCACATCCCATGGATGTACCTGTATGCCGGGCAGCCGTGGAAGACCCAGCAGCATGTGCGCGAGATCCTCTCGCGCCTGTACCTGGGCAGCGAGATCGGCCAGGGCTACCCGGGCGATGAGGACAACGGCGAGACCTCGGCGTGGTACCTGTTCGCCTCGCTGGGCATCTACCCGCTGCGCATGGGCGCACCGGAGTACGTGATCGGCTCGCCGCTGTTCCGCCATGCCCGCGTGGCGCTGCAGGGCGGCGCGGTGCTGACCGTCAACGCGCCGGAGAACTCGGCCACCAACATCTACGTGCAGTCGCTGAAGGTCAACGGCACGCCGTGGACCAAGACCTGGCTGCCACACGAGCTGCTCGCCAAGGGCGCCACGTTGGACTTCGTCATGGGCCCGGAGCCCTCGCGCTGGGGCACCGGCCCGGACGATGCGCCGCGCTCGCTCACCGCGCGCGGCCAGCAGCCGTCCCTGCTGCATGATCTTCTGGGCAGCGGCGCGACTGCCCAGCTCGGCGATGGCCGCGCGGCCGCCGCGGTGATCGATGACGATGCGGCCACGGCACTGCCGTTGGGCGTCTCGAGCACGATCACCTTCAGCAATGTCGCAGCGGGTACGCCCGCGATGTACACACTGACCAGTGGCAACGGCCCGATCCGCGGTGGCGAGTGGACGCTGGAGGCACGCACCACCGGTGGCCGCTGGGTGCAGGTCGACCAGCGACGTGGCGAAGCCTTCGCCTGGGCAATGCAGACCCGACCGTTCCGCATCGCCCAGCCGGGCCGCTACGCCGAGTACCGGCTGCGCATCGGTGCACCGGGTCGCCTGCAACTGGCGGAAGTCGAACTGCTCGCACCGGCGGCGACGCGATGAGGACTGCCCTGCCGATCCCCCGTTGCCTGCTGACCGCCGTGCTCGTCACCGCCGGGCTTGCCGATGCGCACGCGTTCGAGACCACGCAGACCCGCGAGGACGTGACCCTGCACTACCGCGACGCCAGCGATGCGCTGGCCGCGCCGGTGCGCGAGCGCATCATCGAGACCTTCTTCGGCGCGTATCTGCGCGAGCGCGCCGATTTCCATCCGGCCGCACCGACGCAGGTCGGCATCGTGATCGACCCGGCTTACGACGGCATCGCCTTTGTCGGTGAGAAGGCGCAGGCGGCGACGATCACGATCAACCCGGCCTGGTTGCACACGCACCCGGGCGACATCGATCTGGTCACCCACGAGGCGATGCACATCGTGCAGGGCTACCCGGAGTACGCCAATGCGCGCGTGCCGGGCTGGCTGGTGGAAGGCATCGCCGATTACGCCCGCGACCGCTACGGCAAGGACAACGCCGCAGCCGGCTGGGCATTGCCGACGCAGGTCAAACCGGAGGAGAACGTCGATACGGGCTACCGGGTGACCGGTGCGTTCCTGGCCTGGAGCGAGGCACAGCATCCCGGGCTGGTGAAGGCGCTGGATGGTGCCCTGCGTGAGGGCCGCTATACGCCGGCGCTGTGGGAAACACTCAGCGGCGTGGCGTTGCCGGCCTTGTGGGCGCAGTACGTGCAGACACGCTGATTACTGTCTGTGGCCGGTCGGCGTCTGCCAGGAGCCGGCCAGCGGCCGGCACTACCGGTCCCAACGGTGCCGTCTTCAGCGCGCGCCGACCAACCCGGCGTAGAGCGCGAATAGCTGCTGGAAATACCGCTTCGTGCGTCGATGGCGCATGACACCGTTCCCGTGGCTGATCGTGGAGGATCTGGTCGGGCCCAGGGTGGCGACGCCCCCACCGGAGCGCCGCCACGGCCGGGCCGCGTAGGGGTATTGGGCGCTTGGGACGTTGCAGGACGGTGACCGCCGTGCGGCGCGTGTGTGGCAGATGCATGCACCACAACGACCGCAGGCCGAAGGCAAACATGGCCTGCCGACCAACGGTCGGCAGCTACCGGTTTCGCTGCCCGAAACGAGAACGCGCCCCGAAGGGCGCGTTCTGGCAACTCAGAGGAGGAAAGAACGCCTTACGCGTTCTTCTCCGCCTCCAGCTGCTTGCGGATCTGCGCATCCACGGCCGCGATGGCGGTCATGTTGAGCACGCGGCGCGAGGTCGCGCTGGTGGTCAGGATGTGCACCGGCTTGGCCACGCCCATCAGGATCGGGCCGATCGCCACGCCGTCGGTGAACACGCGCACCAGGTTGTAGGCAATGTTGGCCGCTTCCAGGTTGGGCAGCACGAACAGGTTGGCACGGCCCTTCAGCGTGCTGTTGGGCAGCAGCTTCTGGCGCAGGGCTTCATCCCATGCGGTATCCCCCTGCATTTCGCCATCCACGTTCAAGCGCGGGTTGCGCTTGAGCAGCATCTCGCGGACCGCCCGCATCTTCAGCGCGTCCTTGGAGTCGTGGCTGCCGAAGTTGGAGTGCGACAGCAGCGCCACCTTCGGTTCGATGCCGAACAGCTTCATGCGGTAAGCCGCCTGCAGCGTCGCCTCGGTGATCTGCTCGGCGGTCGGGTCTTCCTGCACGTGGGTATCCACGAAGAAGAACACGCCCTGCTGGTTGATCACGCCGGTCATCGCCGAGGTCGAGGTCACCTTGGCTTCCAGCGGCAGCACGCTGCGCACGTAGCCGAGCTTCTTGTGGAAGCGGCCGACCACGCCGGTCAGCATCGCGTCGGCTTCGCCACGCGCCACCATCACTGCGGCGATCAGGGTCGGGCGCGAGCGCATCAGGTTCTTGGCCGCAGCCACAGTCACACCACGACGGCCGGTGAGGTTGTGGTAGTACTGCCAGTACTCGTTGAAACGCGGATCGTCGTTGATGTTGGTGATGTCGAAATCGACACCGGCCTTCATGCGCAGGCCCAGGCGTTCGACGCGGGCCTCGATCACGTCCGGGCGGCCGATCAGGATCGGCTGCGCCAGGCCTTCATCGACCACGTTCTGCACGGCGCGCAGCACCACTTCTTCCTCGCCTTCGGCGTACACCACGCGCTGCTTGTCCGAACGCGCGCGGTCGTAGACCGGCTTCATCATCAGGCTGGTGCGGTAGACGAACTGGGCCAGCTTCTCGCGGTAGGCGCCCATGTCGGCGACCGGACGGGTAGCCACGCCGGAATCCATCGCGGCCTGCGCCACGGCAGCCGACAGCTCCACCAGCAGGCGGCGGTCGAACGGACGCGGAATCAGGTAGTCACGGCCGAAGCTCGGGGTCTCATCCCCATAGGCCGAGCCCAGGTCGCTGGCCTCGCGGCGTGCCATCGCGGCGATCGCGTGCACGCAGGCGATCTTCATTTCTTCGTTGATCGCGGTCGCGCCGACATCCAGCGCACCGCGGAACAGATACGGGAAGCACAGCACGTTGTTGATCTGGTTCGGGTAGTCCGAACGACCGGTACCGATCAGCGCGTCCGGGCGGACCGAACGGGCCACTTCCGGCATGATTTCCGGGGTCGGGTTGGCCAGCGCGAAGATCACCGGATCCTTGGCCATGGTCTTGACCATGTCCGCGGTCAGGATGCCCGGGGCCGACAGGCCCAAGAAGATGTCCGCGCCATCGACGATCTCGGCCAGCGTGCGCTTGTCGGTATCACGCGCGTAGCGCGCCTTCTCCGGGTCCAGATCGGTGCGGCCGGTGTGGATCACGCCGTCGCGGTCGAAGGCCAGGATGTTCTCTTTCTTCAGGCCCAGCGAGACCAGCATGTTGACGCAGGAGATACCCGCTGCGCCCATGCCGGTGGTGGCCAGCTTCACGTCTTCGATCTTCTTGCCGGTGACGAGCATGGCGTTGAGCACGGCCGCGCCGACGATGATCGCGGTGCCGTGCTGGTCGTCATGGAACACCGGGATGTTCATCCGCTCGCGCAGCTTGCGCTCCACGATGAAGCACTCCGGCGCCTTGATGTCTTCCAGATTGATGCCGCCGAAGGTCGGTTCCAGCGAGGCGATGATGTCGACCAGCTTGTCCGGGTCGTTTTCATCGATCTCGATGTCGAACACATCGATGCCGGCGAACTTCTGGAACAGCACGCCCTTGCCTTCCATCACCGGCTTGCCGGCCAGCGGGCCGATGTTGCCCAGGCCCAGCACGGCGGTACCGTTGGAAATGACGGCGACAAGATTGCCGCGGGCGGTCAGTTCACTGGCCTGCTGCGGGTCGGCCATGATCGCCTCGCAGGCGTGCGCCACGCCCGGGGAGTACGCCAACGACAGATCGCGCTGGGTCAACATCGGCTTGGTCGCGGTGACCTTGATCTTGCCGGGCGGCGAGAGCCGGTGATAGTCGAGGGCTGCCTGTTTGAAATCTTCGTTGGACATCGCTTTCTGCAGATGAATGGGCGAGAGGAACAGGGGATCATACCCCCGTTGGCGTGGACGGACCTGTCGCTACGCTGTCGCGGTCATGCTGCAACCGCACATATTCCAGCACCGCGCACCGGGCCTTCAAAATAAAACATGGCCGTGACGCCCCGGCAGGAACGGCACGACCATGCACCACACAATCAGGTCATCGGGCTCAATGCGCCGGGGCCGGCAGCGTGTCCGGCAGGTCGGCCACGACCAGCGGCGGCAGCTCGGCCTCACGGCCATCGAGCACCATTGCCAGGCGGTCGCGATCCAGCGCGTTTTCCCAGCGCGAGACCACCACGGTGGCCACCGCATTGCCGATGAAGTTGGTCAGCGAGCGGCATTCGCTCATGAAGCGGTCCACGCCCAGGATCAGCGCCATGCCGGCCACCGGCACTTCCGGCACCACCGCCAGGGTGGCGGCCAGGGTGATGAAGCCGGCACCGGTGACGCCAGCGGCGCCCTTGGAGCTGAGCATCGCCACCAGCAGCAGGGCGATCTGGTGGCCCAGGGTCAGTTCGGTGTTGGTCGCCTGGGCGATGAACAGCGCCGCCAGGGTCATGTAGATGTTGGTGCCGTCCAGGTTGAACGAGTACCCGGTCGGGACCACCAGGCCCACCACGGACTTGCTGCAGCCGGCCTTTTCCATCTTCTCCATCAGCGAGGGCAGCGCCGATTCCGAGGAGGAGGTACCCAGCACCAGCAGCAGCTCGGCCTTGAGGTAGCGGGCCAGCTTGAACACCGAGAATCCGCACAGGCGGCACACCACGCCCAGGATCACCGCCACGAACAGGAAGGCGGTCAGGTAGAACGAGCCGACCAGCCAGGCCAGGTTGACCAGCGAGCCGACCCCGTACTTGCCGATGGTGAAGGCGATCGCGCCGAACGCACCGATCGGGGCGGCCTTCATCAGGATGTGGACCAGGCGGAACACCGGGGCGGTCAGCGCCTCCAGGAAGGTCAGCACCGGGCGGCCCTTGGCGCCGGTCAGGGCCAGCGCGATGCCGAACAGCACCGCCACGAACAGCACCTGCAGGATGTTGCCTTCGACGAAGGCGCTGACCAGGGTGGCCGGGATGATGTCCAGCGCGAAGCCGACCAGGGTCAGCTCATGCGACTTCTGCACATAGCCGTTGACCGCGGTCTGGTCCAGATCGGCCGGGTTGATGTTCATCCCCGCGCCCGGCTGCACCACGTGCGCCACCACCATGCCCACGATCAGGGCCAGCGTGGAGAAGAACAGGAAGTAGGCCATCGATTTGGCGAAGACCCGGCCCACGGTGCGCAGGTGGGTCATGCCGGCGATACCGGTGACGATGGTCAGGAAGATCACCGGGGCGATGATCATCTTCACCAGCTTGATGAAGGCGTCGCCCAGCGGCTTGAGCGATTCGGCGAAGGCCGGCTCGTAATGGCCGAGGATGGCACCGAGAACGATCGCCACCACCACCTGGAAATACAGTTGGCGGTAGAACGGCAGCGGCTTGGCCGCCAGCGGGGCGGTGGTGGGAACGTGCATGGAAAGCTCCGGCAGTGTCACGAAGGATGCCGGACGCGCTGGGCGGCATCTGGCGTGGCCTTTTTACGCCCGCATCTCGCCAACGCAGATAACCTATTGGTACTAGCCCCCCGGTTCAGCTGGCCGGACTGCCTACACTGCCCAGGCACCGCGCCCCCACGGCGGCGGGTGGCCCGGCAGCGGATCAGGGGGAGAGACCCACAGATTTGCCGTCCGCGGCCGTTGTTGTTCTGCCCCACCCTTATCTAGCAGCTACCGCCCATGCGCCCTACGCCCCTGTTCATCGCCCTGGCCCTGACCACCGCCCCGCTCGCCGCCACCGCGGCCGACTGGGACAACTGGCCGACCAAGACCACCTTCAGTGACGGTACCGAGCTGGCAGCCACTGCCAACATTGCCTACGACCTCAACGACTTCTCCGGCGGCAGTGGCATCGACGATGCCGACGCCGTGCGCCGCAAGGAATTCGGCGCGACCCTGAAGAAGAAGGGCGTGTACGACGCCATGGTCTATTACGACTTCCAGGCCGACACCTGGCTCGACGTGTTCGTGCGCTTGGAAAGCAAGGCCTTCTTCGGCAGCGACATCGGCCGCTTCCGCTTCGGCTACATGAAGACCCCGGTCGGCCTGGATGCCGGCACCTCCTCGCGCGCCGGCAGCTTCCTGGAGACCGCCCTGCCCGTGCAGGCGTTCTACGAAGGCCGCCGCACCGGTGCCGAATGGGTGCTGGAGCGCCCGCAGTACCTGCTGCAGGCCGGCGCCTATGGCGGCAAGGACCTGCAGGGCGACAACCCCGGCACTACCCAGGCCGTGCGTGCGGTGTGGACCCCGGTCAAGGCCGCGGGCGACGTCGTGCACTTGGGCCTGGCCTATTCGCAGGAAAACCCGCGCGGTTACCGCGATGGCCGCGATGTTTCGCACCCGGCCAGTGCCCGCCTGCGCGCGCGCCCCGAAGCCGGCTTGACCGATATCCGCCTGGTCGACTCCGGCGCACTGACCACCGCCGACAAGATCGTGCGCACCGGCCTGGAAGGCATCTGGATCCGCGGCCCGTTCTCGCTGCAGGGCGAAGCGCTGCAGACCACGGTCAGCCGTGACGGCAAGCCGGATTACACCGGCAACGGCCAGTACGCGATGGCCAGCTGGATCCTGACCGGCGAATCGCGCCCGTACAACGCCGGTGCCGTGGCCAACGTCAAGCCGGCCCACGACTACGGCGCGGTGGAGCTGGTAACGCGCTACAGCCGTATCGATCTGGACGATGCCGACGTGTTCGGCGGCCGCCAGCACGATTGGACCATCGGCGCCAACTGGTACCTGACCTCGCACTTCAAGTTCCAGGCGAACTACGTCAAGGTCGACGCCAGCCGTCGCGGCGTGCGCAGCCAGCCGGAGATCTTCGAGCTGCGTGCCCAGATGCACTTCTGAGCCCGCCCGGCGGACGCGTTGATGCGCGTCCGCCCTGCCCTGCCTAGACTGACGGCATGTACCGCGTCTCCCGCTATCGTCCCTGGCTGCTGCTCATCGTCCTGATGCTCGGCGGCACGGCGCTGTGCGCGCTGCTGGCCGGGCGCTATGCCCAGCAGCGGGCACTGGACGATGAAAGCCTGCAGGTCCGCCGCCAGCTCGGGCTGTATGCCCAGACCCTGCAGCAGCGCATTGATCGTTTCGGCACCCTGCCGCAGGTGCTGGCGCTCGACCCGGACCTGCACCAGGCGGTCTCGCACCCCTTGAGCGCCGCCGAACGACAGCGGCTCAATCTCAAGCTGGCCCAGGCCAACAATGTCACCCGCGCCTCCACCCTGACCCTGATCGACCGGCACGGCATTGCCGTGGCCGCCAGCAACTGGGACCAGCCGACCAGCAACGTCGGCGAGGACTACAGCTACCGCCCCTATTACCAGCAGGCGATGGCACACGGCAGTGGGCACTTCTACGGCATCGGCATGACCACGGCCGTGCCGGGCTACTTCCTCTCCCAGGCGATCTACGACGCCGGCGGCAGCGTGCTGGGCGTGGTCGCGATCAAGATCGAACTGCGCGCGCTCGAACAGGAGTGGCTGCAGAGCCCGGACATCGTGCTGGCCACCGATGCCCACGATGTGGTGTTCCTGGCCAATGGCGATGCCTGGCGCTACCGGCTGCTGCGCCCGCTCGGCCCGCAGGAACGCAACGAGATGCTCGCCACCCGCCAGTACGCGGACCGCTCACTGCAACCCCTGCAGGCACGCACCGTGGAAGTACTGGCCGATGGCGGGCGCATGGTCCGCGTGGAGCAGCCTGCGCTGCCACGGCCGGTGCTGTGGCAGACCCTGGCGCTGAACGAGCCGCAGTGGAAGCTGCACCTGCTGCATGACGCCAGCGCCAGTGCCGCGGTCGGCCGGAGTGCTGCGCTGGCCGCCGGCGGCATCTGGCTGGCACTGTGTTTCCTGGGCCTGTTCGTGCAGCAGCGCCGGCGCCTGGCCGCGCACCGGCAGCGCAGCCGGCGCGAGCTGGAGAGTGTGCTCAAGCAGCACGCGCAGGAACTGCGCACCGCCCAGGATGGCGTGCTGCAGGCAGCGCAACAGGCCGACAGCGGTCTCAGCCGCAGCCTGGCGCACCTGCCGCAGGGCGTGGTGGTGATCGACAACGAGCAGAAGCTGGTCGCCTGGAATGCACGGTATCTGGAGCTGTTCCGCTTCCCGACCGGGTTGATCCGGGTCGGCCGGCCGATCGAGGAGATATTCCGCTACAACGCACGCCGCGGCCTGCTCGGCCCGGGGCCGATCGATGAAGCCATCGAGCGTCGCCTGAACCATCTGCGCAGCGGCCGCCCGCACATGCGCGAGAGCGAAAAAGACGACGGCACGGTGCTGGAGATCCGCGGCAACCCGCTCCCCGATGGCGGCTTCGTCACCAGCTATGCCGACATCACTGCCTACAAGAACACCGCACGCGAGCTGCGCTCGCTGGCTGATGCGCTGGAACATCGCGTGGCCGAGCGCACCCGCGATCTGGATGAAGCGCGCCGGGAAGCCGAGCGCGCCAATCGCTACAAATCGCGCTTCGTGGCCTCGGCCGTGCACGACCTGCTGCAACCGTTGAACGCGGCGCGGATGTTCGTCTCAGTGCTGCGCGGCAAGCTGCAGGGTGACGCCCGCGAGCTCAGCGAGCACGTGGATGCCGCACTGGCCGCGCAGGACGGCATCCTCAACAGCCTGCTGGACATCTCGCGGCTGGAATCGGGCGCGCTGCAGACCCATGTGCGCCCCTTCGCACTGTCACCGCTGCTGGAAACGCTGGCCCGCGAGTTCGGGCTGGCCGCCGACAGCCGCGGCCTGCAGCTGCACTGGGTGGATACGCGTGCCGTGGTGGTGAGCGATGAAGCGCTGCTGCGCCGCATCCTGCAGAACTTCCTCTCCAACGCGCTGCGCTACACCCCGCGCGGCCGCGTGTTGCTCGGCTGCCGCCGCGATGGCGATCAGCTGCGCATCGAAGTGCACGACCAGGGGCCCGGTATACCGGAGAGCCTGCAGAGCGAGATCTTCGAAGAATTCCGCCGGTTGGATGACGGTGTGGACCAGGAACGCGGGGCCGGGCTGGGTCTGGCGATCGTGGAGCGGATCGGCCGTCTGCTCGGCCATCCGATCCGGCTGCGTTCCACCCTGGGGCGCGGCAGTGTGTTCTCGATAAGCCTGCCGTTGGGGGCGGCAGCGGACGTGGTGGCCGCACCGGCGCCCGCGGTCGCCCCGGTGGTCGATAGCGGCGATGACAGTCCGTTGCGCCACTGCCGGGTCTGGAGCATCGACGATGATCCGCGCGTCTGCGCCGCCACCCGCGCGCTGTTGGAGCGCTGGGGCTGTGAGGTGGAACTGGCCGATGGGCCGCAGGCCGCGCTCGAGATCGCCTCGGCGTTCAATGTGCCCAAGCTCCTGCTGCTGGATGTGCGCATGGGCCAGTGGCACGGACCGGACCTGTACGAACAACTGTGCGACCTGTGGCACGCGCGCCCGCCGGTGATCCTGGTCACCGCAGAGCGCGACGATGCGCTGCGCGCGCAGGCCGCGGAAAACGGCTGGGGGTTCCTGTCCAAGCCGGTGCGCCCGCCCGCGCTGCGGGCCCTGATGACACAGCTGCTGCTACGGCATCGCAGCTGAGCACGCGCCGCTAGACCCCTGCGCCCGCATCCCCTTCCGGCTCCAGGGCCTTCACCAGCACCGCCGCCTGTGTGCGGCTGTGGCATTCCAGCTTCTTCAGAATCGCGGTGACGTGCACCTTGACCGTGTTCTCGGCCAGGCCCAGCTCGTAGGCGATCTGCTTGTTGAGCAGGCCATCGGCCAGGCACAACAGCACGCGGAACTGCTGCGGGGTGAGCTGCGCCAGGCGGGTGGCCAGCAGCGCATCGGATTCGGACCGTTCTGCCGCCATCGCCGGGAACCACACCCCGCCATCGAGCACCGCCGCCACTGCCTGGCCCAGGGTCTCGGCCGGGGCCGACTTGGGAATGAAGCCGGCTGCGCCGAATTGCTGCGCACGCCGGATCACCCGCGGGTGGTCATTGGACGACACGATCACCACGGGCACATCCGGATGCCCGCCGCGCACGTGCAACAGCGAGGAGAACCCGCGTGCGCCGGGCATGGTCAAATCCAGCAGGACCAGCTCGATCTCCGCATGCTGGTCCAGCGCTGTCTCCAGCGTGGCGGCGCTGGCCACTTCGATCACAGTGACCTGTGGCAGCGCCTGGCGAAGCGAATGCACGACCGCGGCACGCAGCAGGGGATGGTCGTCGGCGACCAGAACGGTGATGTCACTCATGCGCCGATTGTAATGAGGTTAAACGGCCAGCGGAGGCATCCCCAGCATCCCCGAGGTGCCAACCCAACCCTGCCTACACACGTTGAGCGTCTGGAGAAAAGCCCCCTTCGTGTTGAAGGGGGCGCGCCAGCGGCGCGGGGTTGAGGTGGAATGCGAGGGCAGCAGGGACGGCGAGGCCGTTGTCGGCCTCACCGTCCCTGCTGCATGCTGCCGCGCCACGCGTCCAGGAACTGGCGCCGCTTGAGCCCGTCCAGGTACACCAGCAAGCCCGGGCCGAGCTGGATCGGGCGGTAGCTGCGCTCTGGCGACGCCCCCCGGCGCTGGCCCGCCGCCGGCAGGATCGGCATCAGCCGCGCCTCGCGCGAGAGCACCTCCTGCCCGCGGGGCGACAGCAGGTAGTCCAGGAACCGGCGGGCTTCCCCGGGGTGCTGGCCGCCACGCGGAATCACCGCAGTACGCAGCATCACCAGGGTGTAGTCCTCCGGCTCGATGATGCCCAACGGTGCACCGGCATCGATGCGGGCCTGCGCATACGATCCCAGCACGTTGTAGACCAGCGAAAGTTGTCCGCTGCTGACCCGGTCCAGCAGCACGCCGGTGCGCTCCTCCAGCTGCACCCGGTTGTCGCCGAGTGCGCCCAGCAGCGCGCCGGCCATGCTGCCGCGCTGACCATCCTGGGTAGCGAGCAGATACCCGACGCTGCTGCGCTGCACGTCGTAGGTGCCCACCCGGCCCAGCAGCGGTGCATCCGGCGCACGCAACAGCTCCAGCAATTGGCGGCGCGTGTGTGGCACGCGCGCCGCCGGCAGCATGCGCGTGTTGTAGACCATCGCGACCGGCTCGTAGCTGATCCCGAACGCCTCGTGCCGCCACTGCGCCCACGCGGGCAGCGCATCAGTCTGTGCCGAGCGATGCGACAGCGCATGCCCGTCGTTGACCAGCTTGGTCTGCAGGTCCATGCCGCTGCTGATCAGCATGTCCGGTGCGGTCGAGCTTCTGCGGTCACGCAGGTAGCGCGCGTACATCTCCTGCGCGATCACGTCCTCATAGACGATCTCGGTGCCCGGGTGCAGCCGCTGGTAATCGGCAATGACAGTCGCAAACACCTCGATATCGGTGGAACCGTGGATGCGCAGCTGCGCGGTCGGCGTGCCCTGCGCGGGAAAGCGCTGCACGTCGCCGGGATCGGCGGATGCAGTGACAGCGACCACCATCAGCAGCAGACCGGTCAGAACGTTCATGCGTGCCTCCTCGGCAGCCGGATGGTGGCGATCAGGCCGCCGTCCACCCGGTTGGACAGATCGATGCAGCCGCCATGGCTGTCCACCACCCGCTTGACGATCGCCAACCCCAGCCCCGCCCCTCCGGCCGCCGCGCCTTCGCCCCGCGCGAAGCGCTCGAACACGCGCTCGGCATCGGCGGGTGCAATACCGGGGCCATGGTCGGCAATGGTCAACACGCAGTGGCGCTCCTCGGTGGTCAGGGCCACCTGCAACGCGCCGTCACCACCGTATTTGAGCGCATTGTCGATCAGGTTCTTGATCGCTTCGCGCAGCAGCAGTGCATCGCCGCTGACCCACGCCGGATCGCTGGTCACCGCCAGCTGCACGCGGGGGGCCGGCAACGCCTGTGGCACCGCCTCGTGCAGGGCCTGGTGCGCGATCTCGGCCAGGTCAACCAGCGCGAAATGCTGCAGGTTGGCGCGATGGATCACGCTGGCATCGCTGAGCAACTGATTGAGCAACCGGCTCATGTGCGTGGCATTGCGCTCGATGGCCTCCAGGCTGCGGCGCATGTCCTCAGGGTCTTCGTCGTCCAGCGCCAACTGCGCCTGCGCACGCAGCGCGGCCAGCGGGGTGCGCATCTGATGGGCCGCCTCGGCCATGAACGCCCGCAGGGTTTCATTGCTGTTCGAGAGCCGGCCCATGAAGTGATTCAGCGCGCCGACCATCTGGTCCATCTCCTGCGGTGTGGTCGCATCCAGTGGGCGCAGGTCGGAGGGTTCGCGTCTGGACAACTCGCGTTCGACCCTCACCAGCGGGCGCAGCGCACGGTGCACCCCCAGCGCGACCAAGGCCAGCGACAACAGCGACAACACCACGATCGCCACCAGCGCGCGGGTCACCATATCTTGTGCCAGCGCCTCGCGCGCCCGCCGGGTCTGCCCCACCTGCACACGCACCTCCGCCTGCGCGGAGGGTGATGAGACCCGTCGTGAGACCACCACGAAGCGCACCGTTTCACCGCTGTAGGGGGCGTCGAACAACTGCGGGCGATCGGTCGGCGTGCGCGGCGGCGCGGGCAGGTCGTCGTAGCCGGTCACGGTCTGGTTGCGCGCATCGAAGACGCGATAGAACACGCGGTCTTCCGGTGCCATCGCCAGCAGGTCGAGCGCGGCATACGGCAGATCGACCTGCCACTGCGCGTCCACCAGCGCCACCGAATCAACGATCGACAACGCCGAGGACACCAGCAGGTGATCGTAGGAGCGGTTGGCGGCACGCTGGCCATAGTCACGCGCACCAAAGAACAAGGCGACGGCGAACAGCGCCATCAACCCGCCCAGGTACAGCCACAGCGTGCGCCGGATCGAGGATGGCGCGCGGGCCTCAGTCACCATCGGGACTGCCCTCGGCCGCCGCATCGTGCGCCTCAAGCAGATAGCCACTGCCGCGCACGGTCACGATGCGCAGGGGTGCCTGGGCCAGCTTTCGGCGCAGGCGCCCGACATACAGCTCGATGGCGTTGGGTCCGGCCTCGTCATCGAAGCCGAACAGCCCGTTGCCGATCTCGTCCTTGCCGACCACCTGCCCGAGCCGGCCCATCAGGATCTCCAGCAGCCGGTATTCGCGGTTCGGCAGCTCGATCGGCTGACCGTCCAGGCTGACCCGGTGCGCGGCGTTGTCGAACTGGAAGCCACCGATCTGCACCACCTCGCTGGCCTGCCCACGGGCACGCCGCAACAGCACACGGCAGCGCGCTTCGAACTCGCGGAAATCGAACGGCTTGCCGAGGTAATCATCCGCGCCCACGTCCAGTGCCTGCACGCGGTCCTCGATGCCATCACGTGCGGTGAGCATCAATACCGGCGTGCTGTCACCGCGCTCGCGCATGCCGGCCAGCACGCGCAGCCCATCCAGTTTCGGCAGGCCGATATCGAGCACGACCAGATCGAAGGTCTGGTAACGCAGCACGCTCGCCGCGGCCAGTCCATCGCTCTGCCAATCCACGGCATGGCCACTGCGGCGCATGCGGCGGACGATCGCGTCGGCCAGGTCCGGGTTGTCTTCCACCAGCAGGATGCGCATCGGTCGGGATCGGAAAAGGTGCGGGAATGCTAGCGCGTGCGAGCCCCGCCGTGCGCTTCGCTGCGGTGCAGCACTGGCTGACAGGTGGATGACAGCATCCCGGCACTAGGCTGCGCCATCGCGTCATCACCGAACATCCGGTACCTGGGAGGGTCCATGGAACTGAACGCACTGCGCTGGTGCCTGCCGGCCGCCTGCACGCTGTTGTGGGCCGCGCCCGCCTGGGCCGCCGACGACGGCGATGACGACCGGCCGGTCACCGCGACCCTGGGCGGCCGCCTGCACCTGGATTTCGCCGACTTCGACAACGACCGTCGCGGCACCCCGAACAAGGACGACACCGAGATCCGCCGCGCCTGGGTGGATGTCTCAGGCAGGTTCTTCGCCGTCGACTACAAGCTGGAAGCGGATTTCTCCGGTGACCGGGTCGAGGCCAAGGATGTGTTCGTCAGCCGCAGCTTCGGCGATGCCGGCAAGCTCACGGTGGGCCAGTTCAAGCAGTTCTTCTCGCTGGATGACCGCACCAGTTCCAACTACGGCAGCTTCCTGGAGCGCGGCAATGCCGGCACCACGCTGGCGCCGCTGTACCGGCTGGGCGCGTCCTGGCAGGCTGCGCGCGGCGACATGACCTGGGCTGCCAGCGCGTACAGCCTGGAAAGCATCGACGCATGGCAGGTCAAGGGCCGCGCCGCCGGTGGCCGCGCCACCTGGGCACCCGGCGCCACGGCCGGTGATGTCCTGCACCTGGGCCTGTCGCTGGCGCATGAGCGCTACGACAACCCGGGCACGGACGGCGTGCCTGCCCTGCGCATCCGCCCGCGCCCGGCCGGTCATCTGTCCGACAACAGCCGCCTGACCCTGGTCGATTTCTCGGCCGGCCGCGACACCGACGTCAACAAATGGTCGCTGGAATACGCGCAGGTGCGTGGCCCGCTGTCCTGGCAGGGCGAGTTCAGCGGCGCCACGTTCGATGACGGCAGCCAGCGCGGCAAGGTCCTGGCCGGCTACGGGATGCTCAGCTGGTTCGTCACCGGCGAATCGCGCGTGTACGACCGCAAGACCGGGCGCTTCGGGCGGGTCAAGGATTTCCAGCACGCCGCCGGCGCGTTCGAACTGGCACTGCGCTATGACCAGATGCGCGGCGACCAGCACCTGATCGGCCAACCCGACCTGCGCGACGGCCAGACCGAGGCGTGGACGCTGGGTGGCAACTGGTACATGCGCCCGAACCTGCGCTTCATGCTCAACCTGATCGAAAGCCGCAACCGCGACCGCCTGGCCGAGGCCACCGTGGACCGCACCCGCGCGGTCACCGGCCGCCTGCAGTACGACTTCTGATGCCCACTTTCCGCACCGTTTCTTCTGGAGAATGCAGATGATGCTGAGCATCCTCGGCTTTGGCATGGTCATTACATTCATGTACTTGATCATGAGCAAGCGGCTCTCGCCGCTGGTCGCCCTCATCACCATTCCGATCCTGTTCGCGCTGATCGGCGGCTTTGCGGCCGGCATCGACGACATGATGCTGGAAGGCATCAAGAAGATCGCGCCGACCGGCGTGATGTTGATGTTCGCCATCCTGTACTTCGGGGTGATGATCGATGCGGGCCTGTTCGATCCGCTGGTGCGGATCATCCTGCGCTTCGTCAAGGGCGACCCGATGAAGATCGTGCTCGGCACCGCCATCCTGGCGATGCTGATCTCGCTCGACGGTGATGGCTCGACCACGTACATGATCACCGTGTCGGCGATGCTGCCGCTGTATCAGCGCCTGGGCATGAACGCGTTGAACATGACCTGCGTGACCATCCTCGCCGGTGGCGTGATGAACCTCACCCCGTGGGGCGGCCCGACCGCCCGCGCCGCCACCGCGCTGCATGTGGACCCGGCCGACGTGTTCGTGCCGCTGATCCCCTCGATGGTGATCGCCTGTGCCGGCGTGCTGGTGTTGGCCTGGTACCTGGGCATGAAGGAGCGCCGTCGTCTGGGCGTGGTGACCCTGCCGCAGGGCGGCAGCTGGATGGACAACAGCGTCTCCGATGATGGCAACACGCTGCCGACGGTGGAAGACGCCGAAGACACCAAGCGCCCGAAGCTGCTGTGGGTCAACCTGGGCCTGACCATCGCGCTGATGACCGCGCTGATCCTGGGTGTGCTGCCGATGCCGGTACTATTCATGGTCGGCTTCGCGATCGCCCTGGTGATCAACTACCCGAACCTGGCCGAGCAGCGCCGCCGCGTGGTCAACCATGCCGGCAACGTGCTGTCGGTGGTCTCGTTGATCTTTGCGGCGGGCATCTTCACCGGCATCCTCAACAACACCGGCATGGTCGAGGCGATGTCGCACAGCTTCCTGGCGATCATCCCCGACAGCTGGGGGCCGTACCTGGCGGTGATCACCGCGCTGGCCTCGATGCCGTTCACCTTCTTCATGTCCAACGACGCCTTCTACTTCGGCGTACTGCCGATCCTGTCCGAAGCGGCCGGCAACTACGGCATCACCCCGGTGGAGATGGCGCGCGCCTCGCTGGCCGGCCAGCCGGTGCATCTGCTCAGCCCGCTGGTGCCCTCGACCTACCTGCTGGTCGGCCTGGCCAAGGTGGAGTTCGCCGACCACCAGAAGTTCACCCTGAAGTGGGCGATCGCCATTTCGATGCTGCTGATGTTCGGTGGGCTGCTGTTCGGCCTGTATCCGCTTGCGTCCTGACCCGCCTACCAAGGAGCGTTCCGCCATGACTCTTCGCATCGCTTACGTCACCAGCGCCATGGGCAGTGTCGGCACTGCCATCTGCCAGAAACTGGCCCGCAACGGCCACACCGTGGTGGCCGGCTGCGCACCCAATTCCCCGCGCAAGGCCGCCTGGCTGCGCGAGCAGCGCGAACTCGGCTTTGATTTCATCGCATCGGAAGGCAACGCGGCGGACTGGTCGTCGACCGTGGCGGCGTTCGCGAAGGTGAAGGCCGAGGTCGGCGAGATCGATGTGCTGGTCAACAACGCCGGGGGCAGCCGCGATGTGCTGTTCCGGCAGATGAGTCCGGACGATTGGAACGCGGTGATGGGCTCGAACCTGCATGCGCTGTTCAACATCACCAAGCAGGTGATCGATGGCATGAGCACGCGCGGCTGGGGCCGGATCGTGAACATCGGCTCGGTGAGTGCGCACAAGGGCCAGATCGGCCAGGTGAACTTCGCGACGGCGAAGGCGGCGATGCATGGCTTCAGCCGGGCGTTGGCCAATGAGGTGGCGACGCGGGGTGTGACGGTGAATACGATTTCGCCGGGGTATATCGCGAGTCAGTCGATCAGCAGTTTTCCGCCGGATGTGTTGGATCGTCTGGCAGGTTCGGTGCCGATCCGGCGGTTGGGCAAGCCGGAGGAGGTGGCGAGTCTGTGTGCGTGGTTGGCATCGGACGATGCGGCGTATGTGACGGGTGCGGATTATGCGGTGAACGGTGGTCTGCACATGTTCTGATGGTTTTGCGCATCCCACGTGATGCGTGGCCTCCCCCACGAGGTGAGCCGCGATGCTGGTTGGCATCGCGGCTTTTTTTCTTCCGGGATTTCGGGAACGTTGGGCTACTTGCAATGGCAATGGCAATGGCAACAGAAACAGCAACTGCAACTGCAACTGCAACTGCAACGGTGGGGCAAAAGCCGGACTGCAGGCCCGTGTCGCGCTGGGCAGGCACGGGTGGGTTGGCGGGACCCGCTGCAAGTACGTCCATGTAAGCTCGTGTGTTGCCATCCATGGCAACACACGGTCCCGCCAACCCACCCGTGCCTACCCTTTGACAGTGAGCTGGTGCGCAACGAAAAAGCCGGCGCTTGGTGCCGCCGTTGCATTGGCTTGGCTTGCTTGGATTCGTTCGCTTCGTTGACTTCCTTGGACCGCTTGCCCTGCTTGGACCGCTTGCCCTGCTTGGTCCGCTTGCCCTGCTTGGTCCCTTGGTCCGCTTGGCTCGCTCGGTTCGATTGATCTGCGTAGCTTTCCCAGCTGAGGTGGCTCAGCTCGAGTAGCCTCGGCCTTGTCCGTCTGCGGCGTTGCGTTGCTTCGCCATGGCCACCAACCAACTGTCGGAGGCGTGGGGTGTGTGGGTTGGCGGGACCGTTGTGCCGCATGGATGCGGCTCACGAGCCCCCATGGACGGGCTTACGGCGCGTCCCGCGAACCCACACACCCCACGCCTGGCCCAGTCATCTGGGAGGCAAAGCCACCGACCAACGGTCGGTGGCTACCCATGCCCAAGCAAGCGGAGATCAGAACTCCGCAGCCACCGTCATGAACACCTGGCGCGGCGCGCTCGCGTGGATCGCATAGCGCGTGCCGGACGGATCCGTCGGCGCGAACGAACTGAGCTGGCCGGCATACCGCTTGTTCGTCAGATTGGTCGCATTGAGCGACACCTTGATATCGCGCAGCCCCATGCCCGGCCCGAACGAATACCCCATCCCCGCATCGAACGTCGTCACACCCGGCACCGACTGATCGTTGGTGTAGGTGTAATAACGCTTGCCCGTGTACTTCGCGCGCAGACTCGCGAAGAAGCCATCGCGGTTCCAGCTGATCTCACTGGAGGCCATGCGCTCGGGGGTGTCCACCGTGATCTTGCCGGCCACCGGCACGATCGCACCGCCCGAGGTGTAGTCGTCCTCGTAGGTGGTCTTGTTCCACGAGAGCGCGTTGTACCACTGCAGGCCATCCATCGGCTTGAGGATGAAGGTCAGTTCCGCGCCGCGGCTTTTCACCGAGCCCACGTTGATGAAGCGCGTGATGCACTCCGGGCGCGTGCCCACTTCGATGCTGGTGCAGGGGTTGAGCGAGAGCAGGCGGTTGTCGAACGTCACGTGATAGGCCGCGAGGGAGGCCTGGTACTTTTCGCCGAAGGTACGGAAGCCGGCTTCCAGCGTCTTGGACTTCTCCGGTTCCAACCCGGCGCTGGCCGCGAAGGACTCTGGCGAGACCTGCAGCGGGCCGCCGCTGCCACCACCGACGAAGGCGGCGATGTTCTCCGAGTAGGAGGCGAAGACTTCCTGGTTCGGGCTCAGCTTGAAGCCGATGCCGGCCTGCGGCAGTACCGATTCCTTGGCGGTCAGGGTGCCGGAGGCGTAGCTGGCTTCGGTGCCCGGCTTGGCGTTGGCGGTCATGCGCGTGTTCGGGCTCTTGATGCCCACATCCACGGTCAGGCGGTCGTCCAGGAAGCGCATGCGGTCCTGCACGTAGAACTGGCGCGTGCGGATGTCGAAGTCCTGGTCGAACAGGCGGCGGTCCGGATGGTTGAGGTAGCCGTCATCCAGGAACGGGCCGGTGATGTAGTAGAAGTTGCGCTCCACGTTGTGGTCGTTGCGCTCGTACCACAGCCCCGCTTCCAGCGAATGGATGCCCCATTGCCAGCTCAGTGCGGCGGTGATGCCCTGGCGGTTGATGGTGTAGTTGGTGCTGCGGATGGAGATCGGGAGCATCTCCGGCGTCCCCGGGTTGGAGGGCTGGCCCGGTGCCCACCAGTGGCCCTGGCCGCGGTTCTCGTGGTGGTAGCCAAGCAGCTTCAGGCGGGCGCTGTCGCCCAGCGCGAGGTCGGCATCCAGCGAGTACAGGTTGTCGTCGCGCAGCGCGCGGCTCTGGTAGTACGCGTCATCGATGCTGTTGACGCCACCGGTGAACGCGCACTTCTGCGCGTTGTAGGTGCCCGGTGCGCAGTAGGCGGCGGCGACCGCGCGATCCCAGTCCGGCGCATAGATGTTCCAGTCCCAGCCGAGGCCACGCGCGAGCATGCTCTTGGACAGGTAGGCGTAGTTGGCCTGGCTCACGCGCGAGGTGGCAGCGAAGGCACCGAAGCGGTTGTCACCCACGGTCCAGATCGCCTTGGCGTTGAACTGGCGGGTGGTCTGGTTCTGGTTCGGTTCGGCCCACATGTCCGAATCCTGATGCACGCCGGACACATAGGCCGAGAAGCCGTTGATGTCGCCGGTGTCCACGCGCAGGTAGCCGCGGCGCTGGTTGTCATCGCCGACGGTGACGCTGGCCTTGCCGCCGAACTCGGTGGACGGGTCCTGCGAGAAGTACTGGATGGTGCCGCCGAGGTTGCTGGTCGAGGCGACGCCCAGCGAGCCGATGCCCTGCGACAATTCTGCGCCGGCGAGATTCTCGGCGATCAGCGCACGGGCGATGCTCAGGCCGTTGTAGTTGCCGTAGCTGTTGTCGCCCAGTGGAATGCCGTCCAGCGTGTAGCCCAGGCGGCTCTTGTCGAAGCCGCGCAGGCTGATCGTCTGCGACTCTTCGTTGGCGCCGAAGGCATCGTTGGACTGCACGGATACACCCGGCAGGCGATCGAGGATCTTCTGGCCGCTGGTGCCGGGCGGCAGCACTTCCTTGTCCACGGCCGTGATGCGCTGCACCTGGCGGGTCTCGCCCTGGCCGATCACCGAAACGGTATCCAGGGTCTGCGCGCTGAGCGCGACGTTGGCAGCGGCGGTGGCGTCTACATCGGTAGCGTGGGCGTTGGCAGCGCACAGCGCGAGCGCCACCGCGATCGTCAGGGGTCGGGTAAGCATGGTCGTCCGTTACATGGGGGAAGATGACCTGCGCAACGCAGGTGCATGACCAGCATGCGAGCGGAAGATGAAAGGATCTTTACGATGCGGGTCATCGCAGATGAATTGCGATGCAGTGCTCACTAACGCATGGGAGCGCGCGGAGGGAGCGCGAGGCAGCCGGCCAGCGGCCGGCACTACTCTGGGGCGAGCTGATCCATGCGGATGCGGTTGGCGAACAGTGAGAATGCGAGCATGCCGGCCAATCCGTTCGCGCGGCTGACCCAATGCGGCAGCCAGCGCGGCGGGCGCAGGATGCCTTCTTCAAACAAGGGGGCGAAGGCGATCGCGTCGGTCAGCGACATCTTGCCGGCGAACAGCCACCGGCAGACCTGCAGGCGGTCTTCGGCGAGCATGTGGCGGAAGAAGGTATGCACGGAGACCAGCCCGCGCAGATACACCGTGTCCTTGGTGAAGGCCGCGCCGCCGCTCGGGGGTACCCCGCGGAACACGCGCTGGGCGGAGGCGAAGCTCTCTTCGTTGTTCTGGCCGGCCTCGCAGAAGTAGCGGAACACCTCGATGAAATCGGCCCCTTCGCGCGCCATGGCGATGGCTTCGGTGCGCAGGCTGATGCGCTTGAGGCGCTCGATGTCGATGCTGCCGGTGATCTGCTCGGCAAAGGTCGCCAGCCCTTCCTGGGTGGCGGTGACCCGCGGCGAGGACAGCGCCAGGCTGGGCAGGTGCGGCTGCTCGCGGCCGTTGAGCGCGGTCAGCGAATGCACCAGCGCCTCGTGGTGGAACAGCTGCGCACGGTCGTAGGCGCTGAAGCGTGCGCTGGTGCGCAGGCGAATCCGGTTCGGGCCGGCCGCCGCCTTGGAGATCAGGTCGGGATCCAGCTGGACGCTGATGATGCGTGACTCAAAGAACGCATCCAGATCACTCTGCAGCTGCAGTTGCAGCGCGGTGGCCGAGACCGGCACCTGTTCTTCCGGCGCGAGCAACTCGTGGTCCAGTTCCTGCGCGATCTGGATGAAGTGGCGGGCGGCATCGCGGGTGCTGGGGCCGTTGCCCGGCAGCGGCTGCTCGGGCGCGCCGAACAGCTCCACCGAGTAACGATCCACCTCGGCGGTGCCCAACGATTCCAGCAGGCCGGCGGCCTGGTCCCAGCTGTGCGCCGAGCGCTGCACGTACAGGCCGATGGGATGGTCGGGATCGCATTGCGCGCTGATCGCGGCCAGCCGATGGCGGGTATCGGTGAAATCGAGCTTGGGGTAGTCGACCTGCGGCAGCACCGGCTGACCGCGGGCGACGCTGGCCAGGAACGGCGCCTGCAGCGCGGCCGGCCAGCTGGTCAGTCCCAGCAGTTTGATCCCGCCCACCGCCTCGACCAGTTGGGCATCGAGCGCGGTGTGGTGGGCGACGTCACGATCCACGGTCATTGGCGTGTCCATGGGCGGACAGTAGCAAAAGCTATCGCCGGCCGCCCTTCCCGCCCGGGCGCCATTGCGCACCCTTGCCGACGTGCTTGCGCTCGATGGCCTGCTGCGCCTGGCGCACGGCCAGCTTGGCCGCGGCGGCAGCCACTTCTTCTTTCAGCTTGAAGTAGTTGAGCAGGCGCTCTTCATCCAGCGTGCCGTCATCGATGGCCGCGCGGATCGCACAGCCCGGCTCACGCTGGTGGGCGCAGTCGCGGAAACGGCATTGTGCCGACAGGGCTTCCACGTCGGAGAAGCCGCCTTCGCTCAGGGCCTCCTCGCCGGTCGGCTTGAGCTCGCGCATGCCGGGTGTATCGATCAGGCAGGCCCCGGCCGGCAACGGAATCAGTGCACGGTGGGTGGTGGTGTGGCGGCCGCGCGAGTCGTTGACGCGCACATCGGCCGTCTTCATGCGCTCATGCCCAAGCAGCGTATTGGTCAGGGTCGACTTGCCCGCACCGGAGGAGCCGACCAGTACCACGGTCTGGCCAGCGGCGAGCCACGGCAACAGGGCCGAGGCGCTGGCCGGGTCCTTGCCGTTGATCGCCAGCAGCGGAATGTTCTGCGCAGCCAGTTCTTCCAGCACGTCCAGAGCATCCTGGCTGTACTCGGTCTGGTCGGCCTTGGTCAGCACCACCACCGGCTGTGCACCGCCCCCGCCGACCAGCAGCAGGTAGCGCTCGATCCGGCGCGGATTGAAGTCCGCATCCAGCCCGCAGACGATGAACACCGTATCGATGTTGGCCGCGATCACCTGCTGGTGGTAATGCTCGCCGGCCGCGCCGCGCTTGATCGCGGTGCGCCGGGGCAGCAGGGCAACGATCTTGATGCCCTCAAGCAGCACCCAGTCGCCGACCGCCGCGCGCTCGTGGCTGGGGAAGCGTGGGCGCTGCCATTCCGGCGGGGATTCGGTCTTGATCGCCGCTTCCGGCGCATCGGAGACGATGTACCCGGTGCGATGCTGCTCGATCACCCGGCCCGGGCGCGCCTGCGGGAACTGCTCGAACAGGGCCTGCCAAGCCGGCAGTTCGGGGCCGCCCGGCCAAGGCCAGCCAATGGTCTGCAGGGCAAGGTAATCACTGGGTTCGCTCATCGTGCCCATTCTAAAGGGTGTGGCCACCAGGCGTCGCCGCGGGGGACCGGCGCAGGCGTGGACGGACGGAAATCCTTTCATCTGCAACTGCCTTGCAGGGCCGGGCGTTGGGCCGGAAACGCTTGCCCTGCAACGCAACAATTCCGCTACCATGCGGTTTCCATGCCTGAATGACGGCCCGTTCATGTCCACGCCCCCGCTGAAGCCGCTCGCCACTCGCGAGCGCCTGTCCGAAGTCCGCTACGAGATCCGGGGCGAACTGGCGCGACGAGCGCGGGAGCTGGAGGCCCAGGGCCGCAAGCTGATCAAGCTCAACATCGGCAACCCGGGCAACTTCGGGTTCCGCGCGCCTGAGCACCTGCAGCGTGCGATCGCCGATGACATGGGCCGCACTGATCCGTACACCCACCAGCAGGGCCTGCCGGAGGCGCGCGAAGCCATCGCCGCCGCCTACGCCCGTCGCGGCGCACCCGATGCGCACCCGGACCGGGTGTTCATCGGCAATGGCGTCAGCGAGCTGATCGACCTGTCGCTGCGCGCCCTGCTCAATCCGGGCGATGAAGTGCTGGTGCCCTCGCCGGATTACCCGCTGTGGTCGGCCGCGACCATCCTCAACGATGGGCGCCCGGTGTATTACCGCTGCGCACCGGAGAACGGCTTCCAGCCAGACCCGGTCGAGATCGAGGCGCTGGTGTCCTCGCGCACCCGCGCGATCGTGCTGATCAACCCGAACAACCCCAGCGGCGCCAGCTACTCGCGCGAGCTGCTGGAGCGCATCGTCGCCATCGCCGCCAAGCACAACCTGCTGCTGATGGTCGATGAGATCTACGACCAGATCCTCTACGACGACGCGCAGTTCCATGCGGTCGCGCCACTGGCCGGCGAGCATCCGTGCATCACCTTCAGCGGCCTGAGCAAGGTGCATCGCGCCTGTGGCTGGCGCGTGGGCTGGGCGATGCTGTCCGGCGCGGCCGAACGGCTGGGCGAGTTCCGTGCGGCGATGGACCTGCTCAGCGCGCTGCGCCTGTGCGCCAACGTGCCGGGCCAGTACGCCATCGATGCGGCGGTCAACGGGCCGGACACCATCTCGCCGCTGTGCGCACCCGGTGGCCGTCTGTATGAAACCCGCCGCGCGGTGATCGAGGCCTGCAACGCCAGCGAGCATCTGTCGCTGGTGGCTCCGGCCGGCGCGCTGTACGCATTCCCGGCGGTGGTCGGTGCGGCGGCACGCAGCTTCGATGACCATGATTTCGCGCTGGAACTGATGAACGAAGAAGGCGTGCTGGTGGTCCCGGGCTCGAGCTTCAACGTGCCTTACCGCCACCACTTCCGCGTGACGCTGCTGCCCGAGCCGGAGGTGATGCGCGATGTGTTCGCCCGCATCGACCGCGCCCTGGCACGCCGTGCCGAGGCCAACACCAAGGTGGTGCCGCTCAAGCCGCGCAGCGCGGTGGCCTGATGGGCCTGCCGTACCTGGCGCTGGGCGATTCCTACACGATCGGCGAAGGTGTCGAGCCGGCCGGGCGCTGGCCGATGCAGTTGGCCGCGGCCCTGCGCGATATCGGCGTGCCTGTGGATGACCCGACCATCATCGCCACCACCGGCTGGACCACCGATGAGCTTGAGGCCGGCATCGACGCCGACGCACCGCAGGGGCCCTTCGAGCTGGTGAGTCTGCTGATCGGGGTCAACGATCAGTATCGCGGGCGCAGCGTGGACGAGTACCGCCCGCGTTTCACCGCCCTGCTGCAGCGCGCGCTCGCCTTCGCCGGCGACCGTGCACCGCGCGTGCTGGTCCTGTCGATCCCGGACTGGGGCGTGACCCCCTATGCCATGGCGTCCGGCCGCGACCGCGTGCAGATCGGGCAGGAACTGGATGCCTACAACGCTGCCGCTGCAGCGATCTGCGCCGAGCATGACGTGGCCTTTGTCGACATCACGGACCTGAGCCGCCAGCTGGGCGGCGAGAGCGTCATGCTGGCCGAAGATGGTCTGCATCCGTCCGCCGCGATGTACACGCTGTGGCACCAGCGCGCGTTCGAAGTGACGCGCGTGCTGTGGGCGGAGCCGACCCGCTGAGCGAGGCCGCGCTGCCGCTGGGCAGGGAGCAGGCCCGCCGGATCGCCACGGCGTTCCTGCCGGCACAGTGGTTCGGCAACCGTCGCGATTATTACTACAGCCGCGGCAAACTCGGCAGCGATCCACTGTATCCCGGCGTGCTCGGCGCATTGAACGATGCCCCTGCCGTGCCCTTGCTGGATATCGGCTGCGGCCTCGGGCTGCTGGCCCACGTGCTGCGCGAGCATGGCAATGCATTGCCGTATCACGGCCTGGACATCGACGCCGGCAAGGTCGCACGCGCCGAACAGGCCAGCGCCCGCGCCGCGCTGCCACAGGCACGGTTCACCTGCATGGATGCCAGTGCCGCCCTGCCCGCCCACCTCGGCAACGTCGCGTTGCTGGACGTGCTGCAGTACCTGCCCGCGCCCGCGCAGGCGCAACTGCTGCACGATGCCGCCGCGCGCGTGGCCCCCGGGGCGCGGCTGGTGATCCGCACCACGTTGGCTGACCACAGTGGCCGCGACCACGCCACGCGGATCACCGACATGCTCGCGCATCTGGTGGGCTGGATGGGCACGCGCCCACGCCACTACCTCGACGCCGAGAGCCTGCACACCCCGCTGGAAACCGCCGGGCTGCACCTGCGGATGACACCGCTGTACGGCAATACCCCGTTCAACAACTGGCTGATCGTCGGCGATCGTCCGCTCGCTGCGTAGTCGCCGTGGCTCGCGCCGCCGACCGCACGCGCGCATACTCGCCCCCCTTTCCGGCACGGAGCCGCCCATGCAAAGACAGACTCGACATTCCGCGCTGGGCATCGCCGCGCTGATCGTCAGCGCCTGTGGCCTGGTGATGCTGCTGCTGAGCATGCATTACGCGCATGCGCCCGAACACGCGGCCATGCGCGAGCTGCCGTGGTCGCTGGCGGCGCTGCTCGGCAGCAGTGTCGGCCTGGCCATCCTGGCCCTGCTGCTCGGCCTGGGCAGCGTGCTGCAGCCGCGCCGGCGCCGCCTGTTCGGCATCATCGCGCTGCTGGTGACGCTGGGTCTACTGATCGCACAGCTGTCGCTGGGCGGTTGGATCCGCGACCAGTGGCATGCCTCGCATCCGCCAACAGACGCCGCGGCCGCGCAGCCCCTCGCCCCCTGATTCCCCGTTTCATCGCATCGACAAGGAGCCCTGATGCACCCCCCTCATTCCGGCATGGGTATTGCCGCGTTCATTACCGCCCTGTGCGGTGCCGTGTTGATGCTGGGCCTGATCGTCGTGGCCGGCGTTATCGAAACCACGACCCCCGGCGGCATGGAGGAGACCTCGATGTCGGCGATCCTGGTCGGCCTCAGCCTGATGTGCACCGCGCTGATGCAGCTGGTGGCCTTCGGCCTGGGCGTGGCCGGTGCATTGCAGGCAGACCGCCGCCGTGTGTTTGCGATCCTCGGCCTGGTGATCTCGATCGGCAGCATCCTCGGTGTGGTGCTGCTGATGATCATCGGCTCGCTGAGCTGATCCCGGCCTGCGCCGGGTACCGAGCTGGCGTCAGTCCGGCAGACCCGCGTGCAGGCCACGTGCCTGCACCGCCTGCAGCACCGCCTCGATGATGGCCAGGTTGTGGCCATGAGCGGCGCCCTCGTGCAGCAGCACGATACTGCCCGGCGCCAGATCACGGGTGATCCGTTCGACCACCTGATCGGGCCTGCACTCCACCCCGTCGAAACCGCGCGCGCTCCAGCCGACCCGGGTCAGCTGCCACTGTTTCAACGCAGGGGCCACGAATGGATTGGTCATCCCGACCACCGAGCGGTACCAGCGCGGTGGCGTGCCGGCGATTGCGGTGAGGGCCTGCTGGCATTGCGCGATCTCCGCGGCCATGGCCTGTCGCCCCAGCCGCCAGAAACGCGCTTGCGGGTGGCGGTGGCTGTGGTTGCCCAGGCTGTGCCCGCGGGCCAGCATCGCGCGGACCAGGTCCGGCTGCGCCTGCGCGCGTTCACCGACCAGGAAAAAGGTCGCCCTGGCCTCGTAGCGGTCCAGCAGATCGAGCACCGCCGGGGTGTCCGCCGACGGGCCATCATCGATGGTCAGCCAGACCTTGCGGGCATCGCCGGGCAGGCGGCTGAGCACGGGGGCGTAGAAGCGGCTGTTGGGGAGGAACACCGGCACCATGAACAGGGCATGGGTCGCCACCATCAGCGGCAGGCCGTAGCGCCAGCCCCAGGCGGCCCAGACCAGCACCACCAGCAGCTGCGACAGCACCAGCCACGGCAGCCAGCGCCAGGGGCGGCGGGGAATGCGATACAACGTTTCCGGTACGGTCATGCCCCATGATGCCATGCCGCGTAGAATAGGCGGTTCGCATATCCGGACCCTGACCGTCATGTCCCTTGATCCCGCCCTGCGCTCGCGCATCGAATCCATTCTCAACGCCAACCGCGTCGTGCTGTTCATGAAGGGTCAGCCGAGCATGCCGCAGTGCGGTTTCTCGGCTAAAGCCGTCGGCGCCCTGCAGGACCTCGGGGTGGAGTTCGACCACGTCAACGTGCTGGCCGACGCGGACATCCGCGAAGGCATCAAAGCCTATGGCGAGTGGCCGACCATTCCGCAGCTGTACATCGATGGCGAGCTGATCGGTGGCAGCGACATCATCCTGCAGATGGCCGGCAACGGTGAGCTGAGCAGCGTGCTCGGGCTGGCCGCACCGGACCGCACCCCGCCGCGCATCACCGTGACCCCGGCCGCCGTGGAAATGCTGCGTGGCGCGCTGGCCGATTCCCCGGGTGCCTCGTTGCAGCTGGGCATCGACGCGCGCTTCCAGCCGAACTTCCAGCTGGCCCCGCACGATGACAACGCGATCGCCGCCGAGTCCAACGGCCTGCGCGTGCAGTTCGATCTGGCCAGCGCCCGCCGCGCTGAAGGCATCACCATCGACTGGGTCGACGACATCCGCGGCAAGGGCCTGGCGATCGACAACCCGAACGCGCCCAAGGCCGTGCAGGAACTGAGCGTGCGCGACGCCGACGACCAGCTGCGTGCCGGCAGCATCACCGTGGTCGACGTGCGCCCGGCCGACGAACGTGCGATCGCGGCGATCAACGCGCCGTTCGAGACCTTTGACGGCGACAACCGCGCCCGCCTGGAAGCCCTGCCCAAGGACACCGCGCTGGCCTTCCTGTGCCACCACGGTGGCCGCAGCGCACAGGCCGCCGAGCAGTTCCGCGCCCTGGGCTTCACCAAGGTGTCCAACATCACCGGCGGCATCGACGCCTGGTCGAACGAGGTGGACAACGGCGTGCCGAAGTACTGATCTTCAGCATGTTGCGGGAAAGAAAAACGCCGGCATTGCCGGCGTTTTTTTGTTCGTGGCGCCGGTGGCGTCCATCCACCGGTCAACCCGCAAACCCACCCTCGGCCAGGTAATCCAGCTCCTCCGGCGTCGGCATCCGCCCCAGCACCGCATTACGGTGCGGGAAACGGCCAAAGCGGCGGATGATGTCGCGATGCAGTTCGGCGAACTGCAGGTATTCCTTGTCGCCCAGCGCATCGAACATCGCCACCGAACGCTCCTGGTCCTGCGGATCCTCGGAGTGTTCGAACGGCAGGTAGATGAAGGCCCGCAGCTTGGGCACCAGCTGCAGGTCCAGCCCTTCCTCTACCGCACGCATGGCGTAGTGTCGCGCCAGGCCATCGGTGGCATAGGCGTGCGCCGTCTCGCGGAAGCAATTGCGCGGGAACTGGTCGAGCAGAATCATCAGCGCGAGTGCACCGTCGGCACTGCTCAGCCAATGCTCGCGGGCGCGGCGCGCGGCGGCGAAATGCTCTTCCTGGAATTGCTGGCGAAACCGCGCATCGAACGCGTCATCGCGCGCGAACCACTGCTGCGGTCCGGCGTCTCGCCAGAACTCCACTACTTGTGCCGCCACGTCCATTCACTACCCCTGTGGATGACACGCCCCAAGACGTCCATCCGTTCCATTGCCGTTACTCGTCAAAACGCAGGTGGCGGACCGACTTGCCGTTGCGCCGTATCAGCTTAAGCGCCTCGATACCGATCTGGATATGGTTCTCGACGAACTGGGAGCTGACCTTGGCATCGGAGACCTCGGTCTTCACGCCGTCGGGAATCATCGGCTGGTCGGACACCAACAGCAAGGCCCCGATCGGAATGTGGTTCGCAAAACCGGCCGCGAACAGGGTCGCCGTCTCCATGTCGATGGCCATGCAGCGCATCACCCGCAGCTTCTCCTTGAAGGCCTCGTCATGCTCCCAGACCCGACGATTGGTGGTGTAGACGGTGCCGGTCCAGTAATCGTGGCCGAGGTCGCGAACCATGGTCGAGACTGCCCGCTGCAGCGCAAAGGCCGGCAGGGCCGGGACTTCCGGCGGCAGGTAGTCGCTGGAAGTGCCCTCGCCGCGGATTGCAGCGATGGGCAGGATCAGGTCGCCCAGCTGGTTTTTGCGCTTGAGCCCACCGCACTTGCCCAGAAACAGCACCGCCTTGGGCATCACCGCCGACAGCAGGTCCATGATGATGGCCGCGTTCGGGCTGCCCATGCCGAAGTTGATCAGGGTGATGTCGTCGCTGGTGACGCTGGCCATCGGCCGGTCCGCGCCCTGGATGGGGGCGCCGGTCAGCTGGGAAAACGTATGCAGGTAGCCACCGAAGTTGGTCAGCAGGATGTGCTGCCCGAACTGCTCCAGGGGCACGCCGGTGTACCGCGGCAGCCAGTTTTCGACGATGTCCTGTTTGGTTTTCATGGGGCTGTTCCGACAAACGACAGGCGACAATTCTGCGAGACCAGCCGGGCGGCGTCGAGCGTTGCCGCTCAATCGGGGTGGTCGATCCCATCGGCCCTGCCCTTGAGGACAAGGCAGGCCAGCAAAAGCACGGCGGCCGGTATGGCAAGCAGCAGGACAAGGGCCGTCGGCGCACCAAAGGCCCAGAGCGAGGCGGCAAAGGATATGGACGATATGCCGACCAACGGAAAGGCGTACTGGATCCGTTTGATCACCAGGTAGCTGGCGGTGGCCGTCAGCAGGGAGAGTGCTGCGAGGAGGATGCGCGCTTCTTTGGGCAGCCCGCTGGGCGACTGCTCGAAGAATCCGGCCACCAGCATGAGGCCGGACGCGAACGCCAGAACGACGAGCAACAGGTAGTAATGCCTGGCGTGCTTGCGATCAAAGCCTTCGGTTACGTTCATCGACACTTCCTTGTGAATGCAGGGTCGCACGGGTGACCTACGCGAGCCGCGCCAGTCCGACCATTCCACGTTGGACGATCGCGGCGCAAGTGGCGATCGCGATCTTGCAGCGGCGGGCAGGAAAAAGGCGGCCAATGGCCGCCTTTTTCCGTTTACCGGTAGCGCTGGGTCAGAACTGCACGGACCAGCGCGCGGTGACGCTGCGGTCGCGGGCGTCATCACCGAAGGTGCCGTTGTAACCCAGTTCCAGCTGGTTGCGCGGGCTCAGCCAGGCCGACAGGCCGAGCTCGGCCACCACGGCGTTGTCGGCGATCGCCGCACCGCTGACAGCAAAGCTGCTGCCGCCCGTCCAGGCCAGATCGGCGACCTGGCTGCGGTCACCGGAGGCACGACGGTAGCCGAGGCCACCGCGGACGTGCAGCCAGCTTTCCTGCTGCCAGGACGTCTTCAGGCCCTTGTCAAAGCGAACACCGGCGGTCGCCACGTTGGTGCGGGTGTCGGCGACCTGGCCGTTCAGTGCCGCAGCGCCGCCCTGTTCGGAGATGCGGTCCACGTCCACTTCAACGCGCGCGAACTGCAGGTACGGCTCCAGGCCAGCTTCGCGCCCACCAAAGCGGTACGCGCCTTCGATGAAGCCCTGGCGGGTGGTGGCGTCGTACGTGGCCGACAGCGCGTCCTGGTAGCCGGCAAACGTCAGCTGACGCTTGCTGTCCACGTCATGACGGGAATAACCCAGACCGGCGCGCAGACCGAACGCCCCCCACTGGTTGCCCACGTAGGCGCCAAAGTGGGTGTTGTCGATCTCCGAACGGGCGCCGCGACCGGCCGCCTGCTTGATGTCGGTCCGGCCGGTACCGACCAGCCCGCCGACCTGCCAACCCCCGCCGAACACATGATCGGCACCGACCAGCAGACCGTTGCTGTTGGAATCGGTGCGCGCGGCATTGGCATCGCCATCGAGCTTGCCGCTGCCGCCGATCGCCTGCACCCACGCCCCGCCACCGGCGGCCTCATCAGCGGCGCCGGGCGAGCGCGCGCCCACGGCACGGCTCAGCGCCGCATCACGCAGGTAGCGGCTGCTTTCCACCAGCGCCATCGGCGTGGCGGCATGGAGCTCACCACTCAGCGCATCCAGTGCCGCACCAACCTGGGCCGGGAACAGCTGGGTCAGCGGCTTGGGCAGGCCCTGGTTGATGGCCAGGCCATCGGCGCTGGTGGCCACGGCGATCTGGTTCGGCGTGACCGCGGCGCTGGACAGTGCGTTGCCGCGGGCGACGTCGATGCGCAGGCCATTGGCGCTGTAGCCCAGACTGAACGTCAGGAACGGCGAGAAGGCCGAGAAGTCGGTCGTGGCGAACTGGCCGTTGATGCCACCGGCGGCCTGCAGGAAGTTGAACTGCTCGCCGAGGTAGTACACGCCGGCTTCCGGCAGGGCCTTCAAGGTGCCATCCAGCGTGGCGGTGCCGGTGACGCGCAGCAGATCGCTGCGGCTGCCCGGGGCCAGCTCGGCCTGGTAGACGCCACTGGCGGTCTGCACATAATCGCCGTTGATGGTCAGCGTGCCGATCGAGTTGCCCGGCGCGATGATGCCCTCGACGCGCGTGCTGCCCAGCGTACCCACGCCCTTCAGCGTGCCCTTTGCGCCGACCACGGTCGAGCCATCCTGCTGCACGCCGTTGAAGGACACGGTGCCGGCGGTGACGAGCAGGTCTGACCCGTCCAGCAGCGCACCGGCATTGACACCAGTGGTGCCGGCCGAGGTCAGCGTACTGTCGACCAGACGGCCATTGAGCACGAAGCTGCCGCCGCTGCCGACGGTGGTGCCGGCGTCCTGCTGCAGGCCATTGAAGGTGACCGAACCACCGGTCACATTGAGTGCCGAACCCTCGAGCACGCCGGTGGTGGAGATCACGCTGCTGCCCCCCAGGCTGTTGAGCGTGGTGGACACCAGGCTGCCGTTGAGCAGGAACTGGCCGCCCTGCACGTCGACCGACCCTGTCAGTGCGTTGGCGCCGTCCAGCTCCAGCATGCCGTCACGCACGATGGCGCCGTTGAAGCGGTTGTCGCCGCTCAGACGCAGCCAGCCGATGCCGGACTTGGTCAGCTTGCCCGGGCCGCCGATGTCATTGGTCCAGTCGTCCCATGCATCGCCTTCCCACACCTTCAGGCCGCCGGCCTTCTGGTTCATGACCACGTCGGTGTCCACGCGCAGCATGCCGTAGCCTTCGATGGCGGTCTTCAGATCGACCATGCCCCAACCGTAGATCGCATCCACGCCCGGCGCGCCCAGATCACGCGCGGTGGTCAACAACACGTCGCGTACCTGCGCGTTGTCCAGGTACGGGAAGCGCTCCATCAGCAGACCAAGCGCACCCGTGATATGGGGTGCCGCCATCGAGGTACCGGTCTTGTAGCCGTAGGTATATTCGGGCGCTTCGCTTTCGATCAAGAAACGCAGGTAGTCCTCGGTCAGCTCCATGCGACCGTTGATCTCGCCGGACACAATGGTGCTGGCGATGTTGGTACCCGGCGCGGACAGGCACCAGTTGGCAGCAGCACCGCAGATGCTGGAACTGGCATCAATGACGTAGTCCGTTTCCCCAACAGTGGGGCGACGGACGTTCGCAACGGCCAGCCAGTACGGCTCGATCTCAGGGTTCCAGCGCGGCAATGCTGCCGTGATGCCGGCCATGCCCCCGGCTGAGTTGCCTGCCGACCATACCTGGATCAGCTTGGAACCCGATGCACCCTCCGTCTCACCATAGATACTGCCGTAAACACCGTAGTCCGCACCGATTGCAGCGTACTGCGTGTCCAGACTGCCTACCGTCGCGTGCCGGGTCGAGATGCCCCAGCTGTGGTTGAGAACGCGCACGCCCTGTGCCTCGGCTTGTGCGTACATGTCCAGTGTCGCCACATCATCCGGGTCCGTGCGATACAGCGCACGTGGCCTGTAGAAGTTGTCCGGGTCAAGGCGCCATTCGTAATACGTATCGCCGAAGACACGGGCTGCCGTCAGGTTGGCACCAAATGCCACACCATGCATTCCGGTGCCATCGCGGTTTGCACCCACGGTCCCCAGCACGTGCGTGCCGTGGTCGGCGTAGCTGAAACCATATGGCTGGCCCGCGGCGATCAGGCGGTCGGCAAGCGCTGGAGGCACGCCGGGCCCCAGGCCGTAGTAGTTGTACCCGGGCTGGTCGCCGCGGGTGCTGCCGCAGGCACCTTCGCCGGCCACGATGCTCGGGTCGGCGCAGCCGCCGTTGCCGATGGTGATGCTGGAGGTGTTGCGCCCGGCGAACTCGTCATGGGCAAGAGCAGAGCCCGAATCGAACACCCCCAGGCGCACGCCCTGACCGGTCAGCCCACGTGCGTAGGCGTAATCGGCCCCCATCGCAGCCAAGCCCCAATCGGCGTTGAATTCATCGCTATGCCAACTTGCCACATCACCCGGCTTGCCCAGGATAGGGCTGGCGGCCTCGGCGCTGACGCGCGGACTGGGAAGGGACATGTTCTGGCCAGGAGCGCCGATCGGTGCGGCGAACATGGCCGCGAGCGAGGTGCTCTGCTGATTGCGGCCTACCGCGGCCTGCTCGGCGCGCTGCTGCTGGTAACGGTCCAGGACATCGCTGGCGGGACTGGCCATGGCCGGGGCGACGATGGCGGCGAAAAGGGTGCCGGTGATGGCCGAGGCCAGCAGGGTCGGCGACAGGCGACGAGAGGCCGCGCGGGACTTCGAGTGCAGAGTCATGAACAGGAAACTTCCTTGATCTGGTTCTAGGTACAGGGTCTGAAACTAGGTGGCACCACCACGTTGCCGCCGGTGCAGGTCGGCCCAACGCTCTCTTTGAGCCTACCCGAAAAGTTCATGAAAAGTTCACAATTGCTTCTCATAACAGTGCTAGGTCTCATTTGCTAAAAATATGCAAAAGGTCACTTGGCAAAGCACCCGCGTCCCGGATAGCGTCGAGGAATTGTGTCCATGCGGCTTGGGGGAGAACCATGCAGAAGTTGTTGAGCGTCGGCGTTGGCCTGGCGTTGATGTCGATCGTGTCCGCGCCGGCGCCCGCCGCGTCGCGTTTCCTCCAGGATCCCTACCCCAGCACCTACGCACCGATCGCCTCGGCGCCGGTGCTGATCAGCAACGCCACGGTGCTCACCGGCACCGGCGTGCGCCTGGACAACGCCGATGTGCTGTTGCGGGGCGGCCGCATCGCAGCAGTCGGCACCGGCCTGAGTGCACCGGCCGATGCGGTCCGCGTCGACGGCCAGGGCAAGTGGGTCACCCCCGGCATCATCGATGTGCACTCGCACCTGGGCGTGTATCCCAGCCCGGGCGTCAGCGCGCACAGCGACGGCAACGAGATGACCGCGCCGGTCACCGCCAATGTCTGGGCCGAACACTCGGTGTGGCCGCAGGACCCCGGCTTTGCCGCGGCACTGGCCGGCGGCGTGACCTCGATGCAGGTGCTGCCCGGCTCGGCCAACCTGGTCGGCGGCCGCGGGGTGACGTTGAAGAACGTCCCCGCAACGACCTACCAGGCCATGAAGTTTCCCGGCGCGCCGTGGGGCCTGAAAATGGCCTGCGGCGAGAACCCCAAGCGCGTCTACGGCGGCAAGGGCACCGCGCCGGGCACGCGCATGGGCAACGTCGCCGGTTACCGCGCGGCCTTCATCGATGCCAGCGAATACATCGCCAAGAACACCCCCAAGCAGCCGAAGAAGAAGCGCTGGTTCAGTGGCGATGACAAGGGCGACAGCGCCGGTGACAGTGGCGGCAAGCGCGATCTCAAACTGGATACGCTGGCCGGCGCCATCCAGGGCGACATCCGCGTGCACATCCATTGCTACCGCGCCGATGAGATGGCCACGATGCTGGATCTCTCCAAGGAATTCGGCTTCAAGATCGCCGCGTTCCACCACGCGGTGGAGGCCTACAAACTGGCCGACCGGCTCGCCGAGGAAGGCGTGTGCGGTGCGCTGTGGGCCGACTGGTGGGGCTTCAAGATGGAAGCGTTCGATGGGATCCAGGACAACATCGCCCTGGTCGACCGACCGGCCAACAGCTGCGCGATCGTGCATTCCGATTCCCCGGAGGGCATCCAGCGCCTGAACCAGGAAGCGGCCAAGGTGATCGCCAACGCACGCCGCGCCGGCATCGAGATCGCCCCGGAGCGCGCCATGATGTGGCTGACCTCCAACGCCGCGCGCTCGCTGGGCGTGGAGAAGCAGACCGGCAGCCTGGAGGCCGGCAAGATGGGGGATGTGGTGGTCTGGAACGGGAGCCCCTTCAGTTCCTACGCGCTGGCCGAAAAGGTCTACGTCGATGGCCATCAGGTCTATGACCGGCAGGATGTGAGGCGGCAGCCGCTGTCGGACTTCATGCTCGGCCAGGAGGCACGCCCATGAGCCGCCGCGTCTCCATGCGCCTGCTTCCGCAGGCTCTGCTGTTGCTCGCCGGTGCCTGCATCGCACCGGCGTTGTTCGCGCAGGATCTGCTGATCCGCAACGCCACCGTGCATACCGCCGCCGCGCGCGGCAGCCTGGAACACAGCGATGTGCTGATCCAGGGCGGCGTGATCCGTGCCGTCGGTCCGGGCCTGTCGGCGCCGGCGGGCGTGGCCGTGGTGGAGGCCGCGGGCAAGCCACTGACCCCGGCGTTGTTCGGCGGCATCACCGACATCGGTATCGAAGAAGTGTCCGGGGAATCGGCCACGGTCGACAGCACGCTCAAACTGGAAGACCAGCCGCTGCGCCCGGAATTCGACGTCACCCTGGCCTTCAATCCGGACTCGGTGCTGATCCCGGTGGCGCGGCTGGATGGCATCGGCTTCACCCTGCTCGGGGCGAACACCGGCGGCGGCTTCATCGCCGGCCAGGGCGGCGTGATGCGGCTGGACGGCAGCGCCGATCCGGTCGGCCCGCAGGCGCTGTTCATCCGCCTAGGTGCGTCCGGCGCAGAGTTGACCGGCACCTCGCGTGCCGCGCAGTGGATGCTGCTGGAACAGATGGTCAGCGAGGCGCGTGGCCGCGTGCCCGCAGACTCTCCGCATGCCCTGCTCACACCTGCCGGACGCGCCACGCTGGCGCGCTACCTGGCCGGCCACGGCCGGATCGTGGTGCAGGTCGACCGCGCGGCCGATATTCGTCAGCTGCTGCGCTGGGCCGCCCGCGAGAAGGTCAAGATCGCGATCGCCGGCGGTGCCGAGGCGTGGCGTCTTGCCCCGCAGCTGGCCCAGGCCGGCGTGCCGGTGTTCGTGGATGGGCTGGGCAATCTGCCGAGCAGCTTCGACCAGCTCGGCGCGACCCTGCAGAACGCGGCGCGACTGAAGGCGGCCGGCGTGCCGGTCAGCTTCGCCCAGCGCGATGATGCCTCGCACAACGCGCGCAAGATGCGCCAGCTGGCCGGCAATGCAGTGGCCAACGGGTTGCCCTGGGAGGATGGCCTGGCGGGCCTGACCCGGGTGCCGGCGCAGGCGCTGGGCATCGGCGACCGGCTTGGCACCATCGAGCCGGGCAAGCTGGCCGATCTGGTCCTGTGGGAAGGCGATCCGCTGGATGTCGGGCATTACGCCGAGCAGGTCTGGCTGGGCGGCCGCGCGATGCCGATGCGCTCGCGCCAGACCGAGCTGCGCGACCGCTACCAGGCGCCGGCGTCGAGCGAACCGCGCGCATACTCGCGCTGAGTCCCTGCACAGGGCCGCTGCCTGCGGCGGCCCTGCATTCGGCGGCACTACCGTCCGCAACGTGAGCACCCGATCATGGCCCTGCGCTGGTATTTCGATTTCGTCTCACCGTTCGCTTACCTGCACTGGCAGCAGCTCAAGGCCCTGCCGCAGTTCAAGAGCATTGTTCCGGTGCCGATCGCCTTCGGCGCGGTGCTGCACCACCTGGGCAATCTGGGCCCTGCCGAGATCCCCGCCAAACGGCTGTTCACCTATCGGCAGGCGCTGTGGCAGGCCCGCAGCGCCGGGGTGACGCTGCGCTTTCCGCCGGGCCACCCGTTCAATCCACTGGCTGCCCTGCGCCTGTGCCTGGCCGCCGGGGCCACTCACGAGACGGTCGACCTCCTGTTCAACTGGATCTGGCGCGACGGCCACGCCGGTGACAGTGCGGCCGCGCTCGCCCTGCCCGGCGCGATGCTGGACATCGCCGATGTTGCCGCGGCGATCAGCGAGCCGTCGGTCAAGGAAGCGCTACGCCGCAACACGGATGCGGCTTTGGCGGCCGGCGTGTTCGGCGTCCCGACGCTGGCGATCGGCAGCGAACTGTTCTGGGGCAACGATGCCCACCCGCTGATGCAGGCGGTGCTGGCCGATCCAGGCCTGCTCGAGACGGGCGAATGGGCGCGGATCCAGCACCTGCCGGTGGCCGTGGAACGCAGCCGTTGAGCCCGGGTCGGCTCCCCGGTCAGGCAAGGCGAGCCGTTTTGCGATAGCGTTCACGTTTCCGAACCTACAACCTGCCGGAGGGGCACAGGATGCGCATCGGAATCGTGGTCGACTCTGCGTGCGATCTGCCGCAGGATTTCATTGAACAACACAACATCGTGCTGCTGCCGATCACCGTCCGCATCGGCGAGGCCGTGCTGGCCGACCATCGCGACGAACAGGCGACACTGAGCTTTCTGCATGCCCATGTGGCCGAGCACGGCGCCGAAGCGGAGACCATTCCGTTCAGCGTCAACCAGATCCGGGACCTGTTCCTGGGCAAGCTGGTGATCGATTACGACCATGTGTTCTGCATGACGATCACCAAGACCCGCAGCCCGATCCACGACAACGCGATGCAGGCCAGCTTCGCGATCCTCAACGACTACAAACCGGTGCGGCAGGCGGCAGGCTTCAACTCGCCGTTCGCGCTGCGCGTGCTCGACACCCAGAACCTGTTCGCCGCGCAGGGCGTGACCGCGGTGGAAGCGGTGCGCCTGCGCGACAGCGGTGCAAGCGTGCAGCAGATCCGCGAGCGGCTGGAGCTGCTGGCCAACAACGTACACGGCTACATGATCACCCGCGATCTGTACTACATGCGTGCGCGTGCGCGGCACAAGGGTGACCGGAGTGTGGGCCTGATCAGCGCGGCATTGGGCAGTGCGCTGGACATCAAGCCGGTGCTGCATGGCTACCGCGGCGAGACCGGCCCAGTGGCCAAGATCAAGGGCTTCGACAACGCCGTGCAGAAGCTGTTCGACTTCGTCGGGCAGCGCGTCAAGACAGGCCTGATGACGCCAACGGTGTGCATCAGTTACGGCGGTGAGCTGGCCGACCTGCAGGCCCTGCCCGGTTATACCGCGCTGCGCGAGACGTGCCAGGCGCATGGCGTGGATGTGTTCGAGGCGGTGATGAGCCTGACCGGCATGGTCAACGTGGGCAAGGGCGCGGTGACGATCGGCTTCGCCGACGGCCCACATACCTTCAGCGGCTGAGCGCACTGGTCAGCATCGCAGCGGCCATGCCACGATCCGGGCACGGCCGCTGGTTCTGCACGCGGATTGCACCGCGTCTCTGCCAGCCTTGCCGCATTCAATGGAGGTAACCATGCCAGTTAGTTATGACATCAGCCTGCCGGACCCGGCCAAGGCACGCGGCAACGATCCGGACTTGTCCTTCCACGCCCAAGGCGCGGCAGGGTTGGCCGAGGAACTTCAGACTGCCCTGCGTACCACGGTGCTGTTCGACCGCTGGCGCGCCAAGCAGGACGATCCCGACGCGGTCGACCCGCAGTGGGGCGTGACCGATCCGGCCGCTACCGTGACCGGCGCGCAGGATGATCTGCGGATCAACCTCTGCGCCACCACCAGCATCGACAGCGACGTGTTCAAGCAGCGCCTGCGCATGCTGGCCGGCAGTCACTGGGAACTGCGCAACGTACGTTGAGCCATGTTGCCCGCCCCGCTGGCAGCCGACGCGCTGCCAGCGAGCGCCGCGCCGGCATCGCCATCGTCCCACCCACCGCCCAGCGCGCGATACAGATCCACCCGGGCGATCGCGGCCGCCGCCTGGCTGCCGGCCAGCGCCGCCTGGTTGTCCAGCGCAATGCGCTGGGTGGTCAGCACGTCCAGCATGTCGATCACACCGGCCTGGTACTGACGACGCGCAGCGACCAAGGCACGATCACTTTCCTCCACCGCCACCTGCAGCGCCTGCCCGCGTCGCTGCTCCGCGCTGTACCCGTCCATCGCATCGTCCACATCGTGCCACGCCTGCAGCACCGTCTTCTGGAACTGCAGCGCGGCCTGGCGTTGCTGCAACCGGCTCAGAGCGAGGTTCGCTTTCAACCTGCCGCCCTGGAAGATCGGCAGACTGATCGCCGGACCGATGCTGAAACGATGGGCGTTCCAGCCGTCCAGGTCGTCGAGCTGTTTGGCCTGGAAGCCGGCATCGCCAGTGAGGGTGATGCGCGGCAGGAAGTTGGCCTTGGCCACACCGATGCCAGCCGTCGCCGCGTGCAGGGCCGCTTCGGCGCGGCGGATGTCCGGGCGGCGCTCGACCAGGTCGCTGGGCAGGCCAGCCGCCATGCCGGGCAATGCCGGCCAATCGCGCCGTGCGTTTTCCAGCTGTGCGTCCAGCGCCTGCGGTGAGCGCCCCAGCAGCAGGGCCAGCGCATTGCGCAGCTGCGATTGCCGATGCTGCAATGGCGCCACCCGCGCCTCCAGCGCTGCCACCTGTGCGGCCGCACTGGCCACCTGCAGGGTGGTCGCCACGCCCTGCTGCTGGCGGGCCAGGGTCAGCCGCTGCACGTCACGGGCGATGTGCAGGTTGTCCTCGGTGATCGCCAGCAGCTGACGCGTCGCGCGCAGCTGCAGATAGGTACCGGCGGTTTCGGCCATCACCGCGGTCTGCACCGCGTGCCAGTCTTCGTTGGCGATCTGCACGCGGGCATCGGCGATCTCCACCTGGCGCCGCACACGACCCCAGAGATCCAGCTCCCAGCTCAGGCCGATACCGGCCTGGAACAGCCCGTAGTCTTCGCGCCCGGCATTGCCGGACGGATCGTTCAACCCCACTTCGCTGTTGCGCGCACGGGTGGCACCGACCGTCGCGCCGACGGCCGGGGCGCGGTCGGCGGCACTGATTCCGCGCAGCGCGCGGCTCTGCGCGACGCGGTTGGCGGCCAGCTGCACATCCAGATTGGCCTGCATGGCCTGGCTCGCCAGTGCCGCCAGCAGCGGATCCTCGAAGCCGTTCCACCACGCCGCGTCATCAGCGAAGGCCGCCGAGGTGATCACTCTGCCCTCCCACTGCGCTGGCAGGTTGGCCTCGGGCCGCACGAAATCCGGGCCGAGGGTGCAGGCGGCCAGTGCGGTGCACAGCGCGCTGCCCGCCATCAGGCGCAACGTCTGCCGCATCATCATGCGCCCTCCCCCGGCAGCCCACGCGCGCCGCTGTCCAGATCCACGCGCGCCTCCACCGACATGCCGGCGCGCAGCTTGCCGGCCAGCGGTTGGCCTTCGTCGAGCACGATCTTCACGGGTATCCGCTGTACCACCTTGGTGAAGTTGCCGGTGGCGTTCTCCGGCGCGATCGCAGCGAAGGTCACCCCGGTTGCCGGGGCGATGCTGTCGATCCGGCCGTGCAGCGGCTGGCCGGGGAACACATCCACCTGCACGTCTACGCGCTGTCCAGCGTGCATGCGCGTCATCTGCGTTTCCTGGAAGTTGGCGACGACGAATGCCTGCTGCAGCGGCACCACCGCGAGCACCGGCGTGCCCGGGGTGAGGTAAGCGCCCACGCGCACCGCGCGGCGGCCGACCATGCCATCGATCGGCGCACGCAGCTCGGTATGCGACAGATCCAGTTCGGCACGGGCCTGTGCGGCGTCGGCCCGCTGCACGGCGGCCTGCGCGGACTGCACGCTGGCGGTCAGCAGCGCGGTGCGTTGACGCGCATTGAGCACGGCGGCCGTGCCCTGCTGCAGATGCGCGCTGGCCACCGCCTGGCGCGACTGCGCCTGCTGTGCGTTCTGCACGGTGCCGGCACCGTCGCTGGCCAGCGCGTGATAGCGGCGCTGATCGGCCTGGGCGAGGCTGAGCTCGGCGCGGCTGACGTCCACACTGGCCTGGGCCTGATCGATCACCGAACCCTGCTGCGCCAGCGCGGCCTGCGCATTGGCCAGTTGCGCCCGTGCATTGGCCAGATCGGCACGCGCGGCCGCCAGCGCTACCTGATAGTCGCGGTCATCGATGCGCGCGAGCACATCGCCGGCCTTGACCGTCTGGTTGTCCTGCACGCAGACCTCGCTGACGAAGCCCGCGATCTTCGGCGCGACCACGGTGAAGTCCGCGGTGACATAGGCGTTGTTGGTGGATTGATGGCGGCCATCGTGCAGCAGCCACCCGGCGCCACCGGCGAGCAGCAGCAGGCCGGCAGCGATGACGAAGGGAACGGAGTTGCGATGCAGGGACACAGGGGAATTCCTTGAATTCAAGCCACGGGACGTGGCGGATACATGCGTGTGGGCAGCCACGGAATCAGCGCGATCAGCGCCACCGCCACCCACGCGACGAGGAGATAGAGATCGGCCGAGGTCAGCGCGACCACCTGCGCATGCAGGCGTGCGCCCAGCCCTGGCACAGTGGTGACATCAAGCCAGGTCGCGTTGCCGATCCGGTCAACCAGCGCGGTCGAGTGCAGATGGCTGCGCGCGGTGGTGACCGCCTCGAGCAGGCCACCGGCGAGCACCGCGGCGAAGCCTTTGACGGTGTTGAACCACGCTGAGGCGAAGGGGCCATCGGTCGGCGCCAGGCTGCCGGTGGCGAGCATCAGCAGCGGCAGCACCGCCATCGGCTGGGCGATGACCTGGATCACCTGCAGCCACACGAAGTTGTCGCGGTGCCAATCGGTGGTCAGCTGCGCACCCAGGCCACAGGCCAACGCCAGCAGGCCCAGGCCGACCGCCTGCACCCAGCGGCTGTCCACCCGGCGCTGGTTGAGCAGGGTCGCCACCAGCGGCAGCGCGATCAGCTGCGGCAAAGCGACCCACAGCAGCATCGGCGCGGTCTGCAGCGGCCGGTAGCCCTGCACCTTGGCCAGGAAGCTGGAGGGAATCATGATCACCGCCAACAGCACGAACAGCACGCCACCCAGCGTGATCAGCGCGTAGCTCAGATTGCGGTTGGCCAGCAGCTGCAGCTTGAAGAACGGCAGCGGGTGCGACCATTCGTTGTAGAAGAACAGCGCCAACAGGCCGGTACCACCGCCGAGCAGCAGGCAGATCAACGGCGAGGCGAACCAGTCCAGGCGCGGCCCCTGCACCAGGCCGATCACCAGCATCACCAGCGCAGGGAACCCGAGCGCCAGGCCGACCCCGTTGAACTGCGCGAAACGCTCCCACCGCAGCGGGTCCTGCGGCAGGCCCCAGGCCACCATGCCCAGCGCGGCCACACACCACGGCACGATCTGCCAGAACGCCCAGTGCCACCCCACGTAGTCCACCCACAGCGCGGCCATCGGTGTGCCCAGGCTCGGCCCGAACGTGGCCGTCAGCGCATAGCCGGCCAGGCCGTACAACTTGATGCCCGGCGGCAGGAAGCGCAGCGCCACGCTCATCAGCAGCGGTGGCAGCGCGCCGCCCGCCAGCCCCTGCAGCGCGCGCAGGATCAGCAACGAGGGCAGATCCGGTGCGAACGGACACAGCACGCCCAGCACCATGAAGGCGCCGATCATCACCAGTGCGAAGCGGCGCAGCGAAAAGGTCACCGCACACCACGGCGCAAACGCCATCGCGCTGACCGACATCGCCGTGTACAGCGCGATGATCCAGCTGCCGTCATCGACACTGAACCCCATCGCGCCCCGGATGTCGGCCAGCGCGACCTTGGTGACGTTTTCGTTGATACCGGAGATCAGTACAGCCAGCAGCACGCCGCACAGGCCCACGGCCAGACGCAGGCCGAACACCGCCTGCGCAGGCGGTGCAGCTGGCACGGCAGTTGCTGCCGGCAACGGGGCGGCAACAGCAGTCATCGAACACCACCCGGGTATCGGGGATGCAGCGGGAACAACACGGACATGGGGCCACTCCACGACGGGGAGCGGCAGTCTAGGCAGCGCCGATGCTGCGAAAAATGCTGCGCCGGCCATCGCTGGCGTGCATCCCACGCACGCCTCACCGGTTGCCGTGCAGGCGGCCGTGGCCGCAGTGCGTCAGGCCTGCGTGGACTCCGCGTCGCACATCGCCTTGATGCTGCGACGCAGCCAGCGATGCGCCAGATCGCTGTCCAGGCGGGGATGCCATGCCTGCACGACAATCGCGCTGCGGACCGGAATCGGCAGTTCGAACAGGCGCAGCGGCACCCCGAGGCGTTCCAGCCGGCCCAGCATCACGCTGGGCATCTGCGGCAGGATCAGGTCCGAATCGGCCGCGGCGAAGATCGCCGAGTGGAAGGTCGGCATGATCTGCGCGACGCGCCGGGTCAGCCCCAGTGCTTCCAGGTCCTCATCGATCGGGCCATACCAGCGGCCACGACGCGATACGGCGATGTGGTCGAAGGCCACGAAGCGCTCGGCAGTGATCTCCCCGGCAAAGATCGGGTGGCCCTCATGGGCGGCACCGAAAAACGAGGTACTGAACAGGTTCTGCACCTTGGTATCGGCGCTCAGCTTGCTGACAGCACTGATGTGCAGATCGATCCGGCCCTGCGCCATCGCATCGTCGTCCCCATCGCCCTCGGGCACGAACCGCAGCACCGAACACGGCGCCTGCGCCTTGAACAGCTCGCGCATGCGGCCCCCATAAGTGCCGACAAACACATCGTTGGCGCGGATGCTGAAGGTGCGCTCCAGCGTCAGCATGTCGACCTCGCGGCCGGCGTTGAAGACCAGGTGGGCCTGCTCGATCACCCCGCGCACCTGCTCACGCAGCTGCAGCGCGCGCGGGGTCGGGGCCAGGCCACGGCCGGCGCGGACCAGCACCGGATCGCCGATCGCCTCGCGGATGCGGCCCAGGGTACGGCTCATCGCCGGGGCACTGAGGTTCATCCGCCGCGCCGCGCCCACGACGCTGCCCTCCTCGATCAGGGCATCCAGGGCAATGAGCAGGTTCAGATCGGGCATGGTCACGGCAGTATCACCTTCAACGTGTGGCGGTGACTTTACTGCAATCCAAAACCCGGATTGGTGCGCCAAACGCACGGCTCCGCTGCGGCGCACGGCATGGGTCCAGCGCCGACGGTGCGCCACCCTAGCGCCCCCTCTGCCGAGAATGCCGATGTTCACCAAGATCCTCGTCGCCCTGGATGGCGGCCCACAGCACGCCCAGGTACTGGCCCTGGCCGGGTCGCTGGCAGGGCCTTCCACCCGGTTGCACCTGCTGTGCGTGCTGGACCCCGCCTTCGCGCTGGCCGATGACGCGCCGCGCGCCGACCATGCCGAATATCCGGCCGCCGATGACCAGGTCCACCAGGCGCAGCGCCTGCTTGCCACCGCCCTGAACAGCCTGCGCGAGCGCGGTATCGACGGCATAGGCCACCACCCGGCCGGCGAGCCGGCGCAGGTGATCCGCGACCATGCCCGCCAGCACGGCTGCGACCTGATCGTCATCGGCCATCGCCACCTGTCGCGGCTGGAACGCCTGCTGGACCGCTCTGTCGGGCAATGGACGGTGGACCATGCGCCCTGCCCGGTGCTGGTGGAAGTGCGCGGTGGCGATGCCTGAGCGAACCCCGGCGTGCGGTCAACCATCGGCCGCGGCCGTGCCCTGGCCCGGCGGCGGGCGCTGATCGCGCTCAGCCCGGTTCGCCGCCCGCGTCCACCCGATTGCGCCCGCCCCGCTTGGCGGCGTACAGCGCGGCATCCGCCGCCGCCAGCAGCTCGGCAGGATCAGCTTCCAACACCCTCGGCACGGTCCCGACGCCGATGCTGATCGTCACCGGTCGTCCCGGCTCAGCCGATGGCAACTGCAGCTGCTCCACCGCATGGCGCATGCGCTCGGCGAGTGCAGGGGCGCCCTCCAGCGGCGTCGATGCCACCACCACGGCGAATTCCTCACCGCCATAACGGGCAACCAGATCCGTGCTGCGCACCGCGCACCCCGCCAACGTTGCAGCGACCAGGCGCAGGCACTGATCGCCGGCCGGGTGCCCGAAGCGGTCGTTGAACGCCTTGAAGCAGTCGATATCGACCATCAGCAGCGCAATGCCCTGCCCGCTTCGCCGCGCCCGCTCCCACGCGTCACGCAGACTCTGGTCGAACTGGCGTCGGTTGGCCAGGCCGGTGAGGCTGTCGATCCGCGACAGCGCATCGAGCTGGTCCTGCCGCGCGAACGAACGCATCTGCATCAACACGCTGCGCAGGCCCGACCCCACGGTGGCCAATGCAAACCCGGCCACGGCCAGATAGGGATGCTCGCGGACCATCAATGCCGACACCACCATCAACGACAGTGCCAGGATCAATGGGCTCCCGGCGCGAACGGCCATCACCAGCGCGCGCGGCACACGCACTTCACTGCCTCGGGAAGGCCGCAGCGCCATGATCGCCAGCAACAGGAACGGCACATCGATCAGCAGATCGCCCAAGCCGCCGTAGCTGTCCTCGGTCTCGACATGGTTGATGTACGCGGCAACGCCCAGGTACACCCAGGCGAACACGCACAACGTGCGGAAGAACACGCGCCGCGAGGGATCTTCGCTCGCCCGCCAGCGCAGCAGTGCAAAGCCGGCGATGAAGATGTTCTCCACATCGAACATCAGCCGCAGGTGTGCGATCCCGTCCTCGCCCGCATCGCTGAGCGTGGCGAACGAGAAGGTGTAGACAAAGAACAGGTAGCCCAGCAGCAGCGCGAGCAGCGCATCGATCAGACTGAGATACCACGGCTCCTGCCGGGGATGGGCCATCGCGAACGTGAGCGGCACGCCGTACAGCACATACAGCAGCATGCTCAGCCCCGGCGTCGCATCGGCATTGCCGCGCCCGACCTCCTGATACATGTTCAGCACCATGCCGGCCGCCCACAACCCCATGCCCAGCGCCATCGCGACCCAGCCGACGATCGACGCGCTGCGGCGCCCCCGCCACACACAGGCCAGCCCTGCCAGCAGGGGCGCCCCGATCAGGAACGCATAGGACACCGGCAGCGCATGCGCGGGCAGCAGCACCAGCGCGATGCCATGGCACAGCAGGTACAGCACCGACAGCCAGACCACCATGCGGCGTCCCATTCCGATGCGGCGTTGCGACCAACATACAAGGTTGCCCGGCACCTGGGGATCAATTCATCCCGCGTTGACGGCGTGCGCGCGGCAGGGCGCCGGGCAGCGGCGGCTATTCTTCCTCGAGCTGCTGGAAACGTTCCGCCAGGAAATCGATCAGCGCGCGTACGGAGGGCAGCAGTCCGCGCCGTGAGGGGAACACCGCATGGATGATCTCCCGCCGTGGCGCCCACGCGGGCAGCACATGCACCAGCGTGCCTGCGGCGATCTGGTCGCACACCATCATCCGCGGCAGCTGCACCACGCCCACGCCCGCCACCGCGGCTGCGCGCAGGGTCAGCATGCCGCGGGTGACCAGACGCGGCCGATGATGGATGTCCGCGCGCGTGCCGTCCGGGCCGAACAGATTCCAGACGTGCTCGTTCTGCGGCAGGCCCAGTTCCATGCTCGGCAGTGCGGCGAGATCGGCCGGCACCTGCGGCAGGCCCAGCCGCTCAATCAACGACGGGCTGGCGACCAGGCACTGGCTGCGCTCGGCCAGCACCCGCATCACCAGCTCGGTGTCCTGCAGCGGCGGTGGCCGCACCCGGATCGCGATATCGATGCCCTCGGCAATCAGATCGACCCGGCGGTTGGTGGCATCCAGCTGTATCTCCACCCCTGGGCACTGCGCCAGGAAGGCCGCGATCATCTCGCCGACACGCGTGTCCAGCAGCGCGACCGGGCAGGCCACCCGGACAATGCCGCGCGGCTCGCTGCGGGTGAGTTCGATCGCTTCCTGGGCGGCTTCGGCTTCCACCAGCATCGCCTTGCAGTGCGCGTAGAACGTCTGGCCGACCTCGGTAACCGAGAAGTGCCGCGTCGAACGCTGGATCAAGCGCACCCCCAGCCGCGCTTCGAGCAGCGCCACCCGGCGGCTGAGTTTCGACTTGGGCACGCCCAGCGCCCGCCCCGCCGGCGCGAAACCGCCGTGATCGACCACCTGGGCGAAATAGTAGAGGTCATTGAGATCCTGCACGGCCGCCACCAGCGTTCACCAGATAGGACTATGAGGATAGATTCTGCCGACTACCGGCGCCAGTGTCCTGAATCCATCATCTCCTCCATCAGACAGGGGCCTGGCCCCGGAGGAGTACGACATGAAGAAGATTCTCGGCATCTACAGCGCCCCGAAGGCGCATTGGGTGGGCGACGGCTTCCCGGCCCGGACCCTGTTTTCCTATTCCAGCCACGGCCAGCAGGTCAGCCCGTTCCTGCTGCTGGACTACGCCGGTCCGATGGCGTTCACCCCGGCCGCGCAGCCCCGCGGCGTTGGCCAGCATCCCCACCGCGGCTTCGAGACGGTCACCATCGTCTATGAGGGCGAGGTCGAGCATCGCGACTCCACCGGCGCTGGCGGCACCATCGGCCCGGGCGATGTGCAGTGGATGACCGCCGCCTCCGGCATCCTGCATGAAGAGTTCCACTCCCACGCCTTCACCCGCACCGGCGGCACGCTGGAGATGGTGCAGCTCTGGGTGAATCTGCCGGCCAAGGACAAGATGGCCGCGCCTGGCTACCAGACCCTGCTGGACGCGCAGATTCCGTCGGTGGCCTTGCCGGACCAGGCGGGCCGCGTGCGCGTGATCGCCGGTGAGTTCGACGGCCAGCATGGCCCCGCGCGCACCTTTACGCCGATGGATGTGTGGGACCTGCGGCTGCTCCAGGGGCACAGCGCCCACCTGCCGGTGCCCGAAGGGCGCCACGTCGCCCTGGTCGTGCTGCGCGGCAGCGTGCAGGTCAATGGCAGCCAGACCGTGCACGAGGCGCAGCTGGTGATGCTTGATCGCGATGGCAGCGCCCTGCGGATCGAGGCCAACAGCGATGCCACGGTGCTGGTGCTCAGTGGCGAACCGATCGACGAGCCGATCGTCGGTTATGGGCCCTTCGTGATGAACAGCCAGGACGACATCCGCCAGGCCTTCGCCGATTTCAATGGCGGCCGCTTCGGCCAGATCGCGCACACGTAATCCCGGCGAAGTGCTGGATTCACAGCGCGATTGACGCATCCCCCGTCCTCCGTGGCGATGGTCGTTGCCATCGCCATGACCCGGCCGCCCAGCGGCCTCCCCACGCCCAGGAGTATTCCCATGGCAAGCGAACCCATCCGTGACCCTGTCACCGATCACCTGCTGACCCCGCAGAACGCCGCCTTCATCATCATCGACTACCAGCCGGTGCAGGTGAACTCGATCGCCTCGATGGACCGGCAGTTGCTGGTCAACAACATCGTGGGCACCGCCAAGGCCGCCGTCGCCTACGGGCTGCCGCTCGTGCATTCCACGGTCAATGTGCGCAGCGGCCTCAACAAACCGCCGATTCCGCAGCTGCGCAAGGTGCTGGCCGACCATCCCACCTACGACCGCACCACGATCAATGCGTGGGAAGACACCACGTTCCGCGAAGCGGTGCAGGCCACCGGGCGCCGCAAGCTGATCATGACCGCCCTGTGGACCGAAGCCTGTCTGACCTTCCCCGCCCTGGATGCCCTGAAGGAGGGCTACGAGGTGTACGTCGTGGTCGATGCCGTTGGCGGCACGTCCCTGGCCGCGCATGACGCCGGCCTGCGCCGCATCGAACAGGCCGGCGGCAGGATGATCAGCGTCCCGCAGCTGTTCTGTGAGCTGCAGCGCGATTGGCAGCGCCAGGACACGGTGCCGGCGTTCATGGATCTTTTCATCCAGACCGGCGGCACTGCCGGCATCCAGTTCTCCTACGATCGCCAATGAGCGACGCAACGGCCACGCTCCTGCGTGGCCGTTGGGCGGGCATCACCCGTGCAACGCCTTGGCGTGATGCGCGATGTGCTCGCCGATGAAGCTGCTGATGAAGTAATAGCTGTGGTCGTAACCGGGCTGCAGGCGCAGCGTCAGCGGATGACCGGCCGCCGTGCAGGCCGCCTGCAACCATTGCGGCTGCAGCTGGGTGTCGAGGAACTCATCACCACCGCCCTGGTCCACCAGCAACGGCAGGCGCTCGGTCGCGGTGGCGACCAGCTCGCTGGCATCCCACGCCGCCCAACTGGCGCGGTCCTCGCCGAGGTACGCGGCAAAGGCCTTCTGGCCCCACGGCACGCGGGTCGGCGCGACGATCGGCGAGAACGCCGAGACGCTCCTGTAGCGGCCCGGATTCTTCAATGCGATCACCAGCGCACCATGACCGCCCATCGAGTGGCCACTGATGCTGCGCGCGCCCGTCGTCGGGAAATGCGCCTCGATCCATGCCGGCAGTTCCTCCACCACGTAGTCGTACATGCGGTAGTGCGCCGCCCACGGCTGCTCGCTGGCATTCAAATAGAAGCCAGCGCCCTTGCCCAGGTCGTAGCCTTCGGCATCGGCGACGTCATCGCCGCGCGGGCTGGTGTCCGGCACGACCAGGATCACGCCATGCTCGGCGGCGTAGCGCTGCGCACCGGCCTTGGTGATGAAGTTCTGTTCGTTGCAGGTCAGCCCGCTGAGCCAGTACAGCACCGGCAGTGGCTGCGTGGCAGCCTGCGGCGGCAGATACACGGCGACGTTCATGTCGCAGCCCAGCACCTGCGAGGTGTGGCGGTACACGTCCTGCCAACCGCCGGATGCGGCGCGATGTTCGATGCGTTCCATGGTGATTCTCCGTAGGGGCGGCGCGGACCACGCGCCGCCCGTAGTGGCTCAGAAATGCACAACCGAGCGGATCGACTTGCCTTCGTGCATCAGATCGAACGCGTCGTTGATCTCGTCCAGGCCCATCGTGTGGGTCACGAACGGGGCCAGCTCGATGTCACCCTTCATCGCATCTTCGACCATGCCCGGCAGCTGGGTACGGCCCTTGACGCCACCGAAGGCCGTGCCCTTCCAGGAGCGGCCGGTGACCAGCTGGAACGGACGGGTCGAGATTTCCTGGCCCGAGCCAGCCACACCGATCACCACCGACTGGCCCCAGCCACGGTGCGCGCATTCCAGCGCCGCGCGCATCACGTTGACGTTGCCGATGCATTCAAAGGTATGGTCCACGCCCCACGTGGTCATCTCCACGATGACCTGCTGGATCGGCTTGTCATGGTCCTTCGGGTTGATGCAATCGGTCGCGCCGAACTGCTTGGCCAGTTCGAACTTGGAGGGGTTGGTATCGATCGCGAAGATACGGCCGGCCTTGGCCTGGCGCGCGCCCTGGATCACCGCCAGGCCGATGCCGCCCAGCCCGAACACCGCCACCGAATCGCCTTCCTGCACCTTGGCGGTGTTGTGCACCGCGCCGATGCCGGTGGTCACGCCGCAGCCGAGCAGGCAGACGTGTTCCGGGTTGGCTTCCGGATTGATCTTGGCCAGCGACACTTCAGCCACCACGGTGTACTCGCTGAAGGTGGAGCAGCCCATGTAGTGGTAGATCGGCTCGCCGTTGTAGCTGAAGCGGGTGGTGCCATCGGGCATCACGCCCTTGCCCTGGGTGGCGCGCACGGCCACGCACAGGTTGGTCTTGCCCGAGGTACAGAACAGGCACTCGCCGCACTCGGCGGTGTACAGCGGGATGACGTGGTCGCCCGGCTTGACGCTGGTGACGCCCTCGCCCACTTCGACCACGATGCCGGCACCTTCATGGCCGAGCACGGCCGGGAACAGACCTTCCGGATCGTCGCCGGACAGGGTGAACGCATCGGTGTGGCAGACGCCGGTGTGGGTGATCCTGACCAGCACTTCGCCCTTCTGCGGCGGAGCGACGTCGATCTCGACGATCTTGAGCGGTTCGCCAGCGGCGAAGGCAACGGCAGCACGGGATTTCATGGGGAGCACTCCAAGGCAGGGAACAGAATGTGGCAGCACGCGGTCGTCCGCGCACTCATTTGAGGTAGGACCGGATCAGCATGCTCATCTCGCGCACGCGCTCGTCGCGCTGCGCATCGGATTGGGCCGGCTGCCCGAACTCTTCGCGCAGATGCGCTTCCATCACTTCGGACATCAGCCCGTTGACGGCACCGCGGATTGCGGCGATCTGCTGCAGCACCGGCCCGCACTCGGCCCCGGCCTCCAGCGCGCGGTCCAGCGCATCGCACTGACCACGGATCCGACGGACCCGGGCGAGAACGCGCTTTTTTTCCTGCGGTGAATGGGGCATGGGAGCAAGGCCGGTTAACTATACTGGGGGTGAGTATACAGGATCGAAGCATCCAGGCCATTGACAGGCGTTCCGCTTGACATGAACAATCCAGGCAGAACGCCGCACGTGCCAGCCGGCGTCATGGACGACATCACATTTGCCATGCAGGTTCACCTTCGGATGCCAACGCGACGCGCAGTGTTCCCTTACCTTTTCCTCCTTGCCGGCGGTGCGTTGCTGCTTCGCGCCATGCATGTGCTGTCATCGCCGCTCGCAGGCACCACGGGACAGGCAGCGGCCTATGCCGATGGATACGCGGCCGGACAGACGGTTGCCGGCGCGCTGCTCGTGGCTGCTGCCGTGAGTCTCATTGCACTGGGTTGGCGCAGGCTGCGCTGCTGACCCGTTCGTGGCATCAGCCTGGCAGGCCCAGGCGCTGACCTACCCGCGCAGCAGATCAATGAACGCCCGAAGCGCGGATGACATCTGCCGCTGCCGCGGGTAATACACCGCAAAGCCCGCGAACGGTTCACTCCAGTCCTCCAGCACGGCGACCAGCCGACCGTCGTCCAGATACGGACGCGCGGAATCCTCCAGCACGTAGGCCAACCCTAGCCCGTCCACCACCGCCTGCAGGATGGTGTTCTGATCGCCGAGGGTGAGTCGCCCCGGCACATCGATTTCCAGCGCCTGGCCATCGCGTTCGAACTGCCACTTGTACAGATGGCCGCTGGCGAAGCGGAACCGCACGCACTCGTGGCGGATCAGATCGCGCGGATGCCGGGGTATCTCGCGTCCTTCAAGGTAGGCCGGCGCACCGACGATCAAGCCGCGCAGTGCCGGCCCGAGCGGCACGGCGACCATGTCTTCGGGTACCGATTCATGCAGGCGCACACCGGCGTCGTAACCGCCGGCGACGATATCGACCAGACCGTCATCCTGGGCCAGCTCCAGACGCACATCCGGATGGGCCAGCAGGAACTTCGCCAAGCGCGGGCCGAGCTGGGTCTGGACGGCGGCGCGGGTGGCATTGATGCGCAACAGGCCGGCCGGTGCGGCACGGAAATGGTTCATCTCCTCCAGCGCGTCATGCACCTGCCCCAACGCAGGCTGCAGGCGTTCGAGCAGGCGCTGGCCGGCTTCGGTGAGGGCGACGCTGCGGGTGGTGCGGTGGAACAGGCCCACGCCCAGGCGCTCTTCCAGCGCGCGTATCGCATAACTGACCGCCGAGGTGGACAGAGCCAGCTCGGCCCCCGCCTTGCGGAAGCTGCGGTGGCGGGCCACGGCGGCGAAGGCTGCCAGATGGGTCAGGTTGTCAGTGGCCATGATTATCCAGTCTTACTTGATGAATCATGCCGATATCCTGACTTTTTGTGCACGGGATCGGGGCGTATTGTAAAGCGCCTTTCTACAAACCTGCCAAGGATTCCCCCATGTCCCTCGCCCATGGTTATGCGGTGCACGACCAGACCGCGCCGCTGGTACCGTTCTCCTTCGAACGTCGCGCGGCCGGTCCCGATGACGTGCGCATCGAGATTCTCTTCAGTGGCATCTGCCACTCCGATCTGCACCAGGCCCGTGACGACTGGGGTGGTTCCAAGTTCCCGATGGTGCCGGGCCACGAGATCATCGGCCGCGTGACCGAGGTCGGCGCCAACGTCACCGGCTTCAAGGTCGGCGACTTCGCCGGCGTCGGCTGCATGGTCGATTCCTGCCGCCACTGCGCCGCCTGCGATGAAGACCTGGAGCAGTACTGCGAGAAGGGCGCGACCTTCACCTACAACAGCACCGAGCGCGAGAGCGGCCAGCCGACCTTCGGCGGTTACTCCGACCACATCGTGGTCGAGCAGCGCTTCGTGGTGAAGGTGTCCGCAACGCTCGACCTCAAGGCCGCCGCGCCGCTGCTGTGCGCCGGCATCACCACCTATTCGCCGCTGCGCCACTGGAAGGTCGGCCCCGGCCAGAAGGTGGGCGTGATCGGCCTGGGTGGCCTGGGCCACATGGGCGTGAAGTTCGCCAAGGCGATGGGCGCCACCGTGGTGATGATCACCACCACCCCGGAAAAGGGTGCCGATGCCAAGCGCCTGGGGGCCGACGAGGTGCTGGTCTCGCGCGATCCGGCGCAGATGAAGGCACATGCGGGCAGCTTCGATTTCCTGCTCAACACCATCCCGGTCAGCCATGACACCAACCCGTACATGTCCCTGCTCAAGCGCGATGCCACGATGTGCCTGGTCGGCGTGCTGACCGAGCTGGATCCGCCGCTGATGGGCGCTTCGGTGATGTTCGGCCGCAAGCACATCACCGGCTCGGCGATCGGCGGCATGGCCGAAACGCAGGAGATGATGGACTTCTGTGCCGAGCACAACATCGTCAGCGATGTGGAAGTGATCGACATCAAGAGCGTCAACGAGGCCTGGGAGCGCATGGCCAGGAACGATGTGCGCTACCGCTTCGTGATCGATATGGCCACGCTGGAAAAGGCGGGCTGATCCCGGCGCAGCCACACATGAAAAACCCCGGCAATGCCGGGGTTTTTTTGTCAGCTGTACGCGTGTGCCCTTGGCAAATGTCCCCAGGCCGCGGAGCGGCCTCCTCCTGTGCTTTGCCCAGGGGCATACCGGCCGCTACGGGCCTCGGCGTGCGGTAAGCAGGGGGAAGCCAAGCGTGGGGCGCTGGTCGGTGGGTCGGGCGCTGGGCGCCCATGCCCTTGGAGGCAAAATAAAGGAGGAGGGGGCGGCCGCAGGCCGACGCCGGGGGACATTTGCCGGAAAGGGCATGGGCGCCCAGCGCCCGACCCACCGACTACCGCTTTCGCCCGCTCAGTACGCAAATTCCTTGAACAGCGGATCGATGTTGCCGCCCCACTCGCCATGGAACAGCGCCAGCTTGCGATCGGCCGGGGTCAGCCCGGAATCGACGATCTCCTGCAGCACCTCCAGGAACTTGCTTTCGTCCTGACCATCGGCATTGCGCGCGGCGCGGCGCTTGAGGCCGGCCACGGCGATCTTCAACGCTTCGCGCGACAGATCCAGCACGGTGCCGTTGCGGAACGGCAGCTTCAACCCATGGCGCGGTACGCCATCGCGCAGGACGTTGCGCTCGACCAGGCTGAAATCACGGACCAGATCCCACGCGGCATCGAGCGCGGCATCGTCATACAGCAGGCCTACCCAGAACGCGGGCAGCGCGCACAGGCGGCTCCACGGGCCGGCATCGGCGCCGCGCATTTCCAGGTACTTCTTCAGGCGCACTTCCGGGAAGGCGGTGGTCATGTGATCGGACCAGTCGCGCAGCGTGGGCAGCTGGCCCGGCAGCACCGGCAGCTTGCCGACCATGAAATCGCGGAAGCTCTGGCCGCTGGCATCGTGGTACTTGCCCTCGCGGTAAGAGAAGTACATCGGCACATCGAGCAGGTAGTCGACATAACGCTCGTAACCGAAGCCGTCTTCGAAGACGAAGTCGAGCATGCCGGTGCGGTCGTTGTCGGTGTCGGTCCAGATGTGCGAGCGGTAGCTCTGGTAGCCGTTCGGCGCACCTTCGGTGAACGGCGAATCGGCAAACAGCGCGGTGGCGATCGGCTGCAGCGCCAGCGACACGCGGAACTTCTTCACCATGTCCGCTTCGGTGGCGTAATCCAGGTTGACCTGCACCGTGCAGGTGCGGGTCATCATGTCCAGGCCGAGCGTGCCGACCTTGGGCATGTACTCGCGCATGATCTTGTAGCGGCCCTTGGGCATCCACGGCATTTCATCGCGCGTCCACTTCGGCTGGAAGCCCATGCCAAGGAAGCCCAGCTGCAGTTCGCCAGCGACCTGCGCCACTTCATTGAGATGGGTGCCGGTTTCCACGCAGGTCTGGTGGATGGTCTCCACCGCCGCGCCGGACAACTCCAGCTGGCCGGCCGGTTCCAGGGTCACCGAGGCGTTGTCGCGCAGCAGCGCGATGGTGCGTCCGTCTTCCTGCACCGGATCCCAGCCGAAGCGGGTCAGGCCGTTGAGCAGCGCTTCGATGCCGCGGTCGCCGTCGAAGGTGGGCGGGCGCAGGTCATCCAGGCGGAAGCCGAACTTCTCGTGCTCGGTGCCGATGCGCCACTGCGCCTGGGGCTTTTCGCCGGAGGCCAACGTGGCGACCAGTTCATTACGGTCGGTGATCGGCGTCTCGGCGACGTGGCTGGGGCTCGACAAGGGGAGGCTCGCAGAATTCTGGTCAGGGCGGGGATGTGGGGTTCACGCCCCCGCATCGCAAGGGCGCACTATATCGTGGCGTCCCCTGCCGTCGTGTCACCGTGACGGTTTTCTGCATCCTACTGGCATGGGCTTGACGCTGCGCCGGCCCCGCCGCGGCTGCGAGTCATTCCGCCGTTGGCCGCCGCCAGCCCCTACACTGATTCGATGAGTCGATCCCGACATCCGGAAGTCCATCGCTCCGACCGCGTCGGTTGGCTGCGCGCCGCTGTGCTCGGCGCCAATGACGGCATTGTCTCGGTGGCCGGCCTGGTGGTCGGCATCGCTGCCAGCGGCGCCTCGGCTTCCACGATCCTGGCCACCGGCATCGCCGGGACCGTGGCCGGCGCGATGTCGATGGCGGCCGGCGAGTATGTCTCGGTGCAGTCCCAGGCCGATACCGAGCGGGCCGACCTGGCCGTGGAGAAGCGCGAACTGCACGACGACCCGCATAGCGAGCTGGAAGAGCTGGCCGCGATTTACCGCCATCGTGGGCTGAGTTCCGACCTGGCGCATGAAGTGGCCACCCAGCTCACCGCGCACGACGCGCTGGGAGCGCATGCCCGCGATGAGCTGGGCATCACCGAGGAGCTGCGGGCGCGCCCGATGCAGGCGGCCCTTGCCTCGGCCGGCGCCTTTGTCAGTGGCGCCGCGCTGCCGGTGCTGACCGCCCTGCTTGCACCGCATGCGCTGGTCGGCCAGGCCACCACCGTGGTGACGCTGTTGGGGCTGTGCCTGACCGGCACCCTGGCCGCGCATGCCGGCGGTGCCTCGCGCCTGCGTGGCGCGCTGCGCGTGACCTTCTGGGGCGCGATCGCGATGGCGGCGGCCGCCTTGGTCGGCCAGCTGTTCAACGTGGCAGGCTGAGTCATGTCCGCACCCATTGATACCACCACCTCGCTGCTGGCGACCCTGGCCAGCCTGGCCGACTGCCAGCGCGCGGATGGCTATGCGTGCATCACCGCACGCCGCGAGCATGGCGCCTCCTCCGTGGAGATTCCGCAGCCGCAGTTCGCGATCCTGCTGCAGGGGCGCAAGCAGGTGCGTACCGCGCAGCAATCGCTGGAATTCGCACCGGGCGATCTGTTTCTGATCACGCGCCGCTGCCGCATCGATGTGGTGAACATCCCCGATCCGCACAGCGGGGTGTACCTCAGCGCGATCGTGCCGATGTGCGCCGAGGCACTCACGGCCGCCCGGGCGCTGTGGAACGAGCCGCTGCCGCAGGCCGGTGATGCACTGGCCAGGCTGCCCCTGGCCGAGCATGGCGCAACCCTGCTGCAATGGCGGCAGGCGCTGGAACACGGCCACTACACCGAAGCACGCCTGGCCCTGGCCTCGCTGGCCTTGGCGTTCTGCCGGCGCGGGCACGGCAGCCTGCTGGTTCCCCCCGAACCCAGCGTGGGGGAGCGCATCCGCGATCTGATCGCTGCCCAGCCCGAGCGCGATTGGCAGTCACGCGATTTCGAAGCGCACCTCGGCCTCAGCGGTGCCACGCTGCGGCGGCGCCTGGCCAGCGAGCAGTCCAGCGTGCGCGAACTGATCACCGATGCGCGGCTCGCGCATGCGATGAGCCTGCTCTACACCACCCGGCTGCCGTTGAAGACCGTGGCCGCGCGCGTGGGCTACCGCTCGCTGGGCAGCTTCAACAAGCGCTTCGCCGAACGCTATGGGCTGGAACCAGCGGCGATCGGCAACAGCTGAGCGCGAGCGGATCGCGCGGCATTCTGAGCGGAACGCAGCAGACAGGACGCGCAGCATGGAGGCACCGCGGCGCAGCCGCCCTGTCCGGAACCTGTCATGCCCTTCCCCCGCGTTCGCACGCTCGCCTCCGCCGTGTTGCTGGCCGTTGTCGCCAGCCCCGCCTGGGCCACCACCACGCACACCCCGCGCGAGCAGGTACCCGGCGTGTATCACCAGACCATCGGCACGCTGCAGGTCACCGCGCTGTTCGATGGCACGGTCGCGCTGGGCCGGCAGGAACTGGTCGGGATTGCCCCCGGAGCAGTCACCCGCCTGCTTGATCACCGCTACGTCCCCGAGGATGGCAAGGGCCTGCAGACCGCGGTCAATGCCTACCTGGTGCAGCGGGGCGATCACCTGACCCTGGTCGATACCGGCACCGCGCAATGCTTCGGCCCCGGCCTGGGCCAGGTGCTGGGCAACCTGCGCAAGGCCGGCTACGACCCGGCGGATGTGGATGAAGTGGTGCTGACCCACGCGCACCCGGATCACCTGTGTGGCCTGCTGGATGCGCAGGAGAAGATCGCCTATCCGAATGCCACGGTGTGGCTGTCGGCCGCGGACGCGGCGTACTGGCTGGATCCGGCCAGCGAGGCAACCGCGCCGCAGGGTGTGCGCTTTGCCTTCGCCTTGGCGCGCAAGGCGGTGGCGCCGTATGAGGCGAGCGGGAAACTGAAGCGCTTTGCACCTGGCGACACATTGCCGGCGGGCATCACCGCATTGGACAGCCACGGCCATACGGTCGGCCATGTGTCTTACCGGATCGATGGTGGCACCGGCCAGCAGTTGCTGGTGTGGGGCGACATCGTGCATTTCCACGCGGTGCAGTTCGCGCAGCCGCAGGCCTCATTCGAAGCGGACAGCGACCGCGTGGCCGCGATCGCCAGCCGGCGCCGGATGATGGCGCAGGCCGCGGATCAGGGCTGGTGGGTAGCCGGCGCGCACCTGCCGTTCCCGGGGTTGGGGCATGTGCGCCGCGAGGGAGAGGCATTCGCCTGGGTGCCGGGCGAGTTCGCGCCGTTGCCGGCACGATGACAGCGGAATGGCGGCAGAGGGACGGCAAGGATCCGCCCGGATGGCGGCGACGGTAGATCCACGCATGGCGTGGATCTACGGGCGAGCGGTCAGCTCGCTTCCGGCGCCGGCTTGTTCAGGCCCAGCCAGCCGCCGATGATCCCACGGGCTTCATCCACGCCCTGGCGGGCGGGGCCGGAGAAGGTCTGCACGCTGACGGTATCGCCGAAGGAGGACTGCAGCTCCTTGCGCACCTTCTGCAGCGCGATGCCCTGCTGGCCACGGCCGAGCTTGTCGGCCTTGGTCAGCAGCGCGTGCGCCGGCAGGCCGCGCTGCACCGCATAGGCGAGCATCTGGCGGTCGTAGTCCCTCAGCGGGTGACGGATGTCCATCACCACCACCAGGCCACGCAGGGCCTCGCGGGTACGGAAGTACTGGTCGATGAAGGCCTGCCAGTGCGCCTGCAGGTCCAGCGGGACCTTGGCGTAGCCGTAACCGGGCAGATCGACCAGTTTGGCCTCCGGGGTGACCTCGAAGAACACCAGCTGCTGGGTGCGGCCGGGGGTCTTGGAGACCCGGGCCAGGCTGTTCTGGCGGGTCAGGGCGTTGAGGGCACTGGACTTGCCGGCGTTTGAGCGACCGGCAAAGGCGACTTCCGCGCCCACGTCCTCCGGCAATTGCCGGGTGTTGTGGGCCGAAAGCAGGTATTGGGCGCGTTCGAGGAGCAATGACATGGGCATAGGATCGCATGTCCGGGCCCGATCCGCGCTGTCTGCGCTCGGTTTTGCTGCACCCTGCGTTGACCGTGGCGGGAAACGGCGTTGATAATCGGGCGATCCCCGTGGTTGCGGTCCCGCAACCGCCAGGCCGGTCCACACGGAGCTTCCGCATGCGCCATGCTCGCGTTCTTGCCGTTTCCGCACTTGCTGTCTCGCTGCTCGCCGCCGTTGCCGTTGCCCAGACCTCGATCACCCCGTTGCCGGACAACGGGCCGATCAAGACCGCCTCGCTGGAGGTCGATTTCAGCAAAACCACCTGGGGCGATCCCAAGGCCGGGCAGACCAAGGCCGCGGCCTGCGCGGCCTGCCATTCGGCCGACGGCAACTCGACAGTGGAGATGTACCCGAGCATCGCCGGCCAGAGCGAACGCTACAGTGCCCAGCAGATGGCCCTGATCGCCAATGGCCAGCGCACCTCCGGGGCCTCGGCGGCGATGGTGCCGTTCGTGCAGGACCTCACTCCGCAGGACATGCGCGACATCGGCGCCTACTTCGCCACGCAGAAGGCCACGGCCGGCATCGCCGACGATGGTGCGGTGACCGAGGGCCCGTACGCCGGCAAGAAGTTCTACGAGATCGGCCAGCAGCTGTATCGCGGCGGCGACGCCGAGCGCGGCATCCCGGCCTGCATGGCGTGCCACGGCCCCACCGGCGCCGGCAACCCCGGCCCGGCCTACCCGCATATCAGTGGCCAGCACGCGGCGTATGTCGCACGGCGGCTGCAGGAGTACCAGGCCGGAACCACCCAGGAAACCGACAAGGCCCACTTCCAGATCATGGCCACGATCGCCAAGTCGTTGACCGAGCAGGAGATCCAGGCTTTGGCCAGCTACCTGCAGGGGCTGCACAACCGGGCAGATGACGTCGCCGCTGCGGCCACGCCGCTCGCCGGAGGCACGCAGGCACCACCGTAACGACCGCCCACGCCGCAGCGCATTCCCTTGGTCGGATGACGGATGCGGCCACCCCGGCCGGCGGGGTATGTTCACTGGCACGCCGGCGACTGGGCCGGCGTCGTTTTTTCTGTATGGAGATGGATGTAGATGACGTTGATGCCCCGCCTGATGTTGTTGCTGCTGGCCCTGAGCCCGTTGACCACCCTCGCCGCCACCCCGACACCGCTGGTGGAGGGCAAGGATTACGAACGGATCGCCGACGCCGGTCCGTTCGCGCCGCTGGCCGGCAAGATCGAAGTCGTGGAGATGTTCGGCTACACCTGCCCGCACTGCGCGCACTTCGAACCGCAGCTGGAAGCCTGGGCCGCCAAGCTGCCCAAGGATGTCCGCTTCACCCCGGTGCCGGCCGCTTTCGGGGGCGTGTGGGATTCGTTTGCCCGCGCCTACTACGCTGCCGACCAGCTGGGTGTGGCCAAGCGCAGCCACCGCGCGATGTTCGATGCCCTGCATGAGAAGGGATCGCTGCCGATGCAGAACGTCTCGCCGGATGAACTGGCCGCGTTCTACCAGGGCTTCGGCGTGGCCCCGGCGCAGTACATCACCGCGCTCAAGAGCGACGCCGTGGATGCCAAGGTCAAGGCCGCCCGTGCCTTCGCCCTGCGCACCAAGGTGCCCGGCACGCCGACGCTGATCGTCAATGGCGTGTACCTGGTCAAGGGCGACTCGTTCGAGTCGATGCTGCGCAACGCAGATGCCCTGATCGCCCGTGCGCGCAGCGGCAAGGCGCTCTAACAGCGCTCGCTGAACCATCACGCACCGTGCACGCGGGACGCTCGTTTCCGCGTGTCATCATGCTTCCCTGGCCGGTGCTCCCAGCATCGGCCCCACCATGCTCATCCGCTGGAGATGCTTCGATGAAGACCCGTTTCGCCATTACGCTCATGGCCCTGCTGCCGATCCTGGCTGCCTGCAAGGCCCAGGACGGTACCGCCAACACCACCGCCCCGGCTGAGCCGGCCGCACCGAGCAGCACCCCGGCCACCGAAACGGCCCCCCCGAGCGAGCAGGCCCCGGCCGCCAGCGGTGAAACTGCCGCCGCCGAGACCGCCGCTGCCGAAGCCACCACCCCGGCGCCGGCGCCGGCCTCGTCGCGCCCGACCGGCCCGGAGCCGGTTGCCGGCACCGACTATGTGGTGATCGAGAACGGCCAGCCGTTCCAGCCGGCCACCGGCAAGATCGAAGTCGCCGAAATCTTCGGTTACGTATGCCCGGCCTGCGCCGCGTTCCAGCCGCTGATCGGGCCGTGGAAGGCCGGTCTGCCGAGCGACGTCAATTTCGTCTACGTGCCGGCCATGTTCGGCGGTACCTGGGATGACTACGGCCGTGCGTTCTATGCCGCGCAGGCGATGGGCCTGCAGGAAAAGACCCACGAAGCCATGTACGCCGCGATCCATGCCGAGCAGAGCCTGAAGGGCGAGCGCGGCCGTGATTCGGTCGAGGACATCGCCAACTTCTACGGCAAGCACGGCGCCGACCCGAAGCAGTTCGCCGCGATGATGGGCAGCTTCGCCGTCAACGCCAAGACCAACTCGGCCAAGCAGTTCGCCCAGCGCAGCAAGATCTCCGGCACCCCGTCGGTGATCGTCAACGGCAAGTACCTGGTCAAGGGCAAGGGCTTCCCGGACATGCTGCGCATCGCCGATCACCTGATCGCGCGCGAACGCGCCGGCAAGGCCAACTGAGCCAGCGATAGCGAACCGTCGTGACCTTCCCCCACACGCGGACCCTGCGCCTGCTGACGGCCAACATCCAGGCCGGTTCGAGCACCCGCCGCTACAGTGACTACGTGACCCGCAGCTGGTCGCACGCACTGCCGGCCGGGCGCAAACGAACCAGCCTGGATGCCATCGCGCAGATGGCCCGCGAACACGACATCGTCGGCCTGCAGGAAGCCGACCCCGGCAGCCTGCGCTCGGGCTTCACCAACCAAACCCACTACCTCGCCGAGCGCGCGGGCTTCAATTACTGGAGCCACCAGCCCAACCGCCGCATGGGCGGGGTGGCCTCCAGCGCCAACGGCCTGCTCAGCAAGCTCGAGCCGGTCGAGGTCCAGGACCACGCCCTGCCCGGCCGGATCGGCGGGCGCGGCGTGCTGCTGGCCAAGTTCGGTGAAGGCAGCCAGGGCCTGGCGGTGGCGGTGGCGCATCTGTCGTTGGGGACCAATTCGCGCATGTCGCAATTGGCCTTTATTGCCGATCTGCTTGCCGACCACCCCAATGCCGTGCTGATGGGCGATTTCAACTGCCTGGCCGAACGCCCGGAAATGCAGGTGCTGTACCAGAAGACGACGCTGCAGCCGCCGGGCTGCGTGGTGCCGACCTTCCCCAGCTGGCGCCCGGACCGGGCGATCGACCACATCCTGCTCAGCGACGGCCTGCAGCAACGCAGTGCCGAAGCCGTACCGGCCGCGTTCTCCGATCACCTCGCCCTGGCGATGTCGATCGACGTGCCCAGCAGCGCGCTGCGCTGACGCAGGTATACCCGCCGCCCTTGCGCGGCGGGGCTGATGGCGGTGTAAACAGGCTGTCCACAGCGCCTGTGCGATAAATCCCGCCGTCTGCCGCTCCGGCACCGGGAGTATCCCCCACCCCATGAGTACCGTGGAGCCGCCTCTGCCCGAGGTGCGCACGCTTCGACCCGTGTTCCTGCTTGCCGCCACGATCGTGGCGGCATTCGCCATTCTGGTCACCGTGTTTCCCATCGATGCCGGCGTGATGCTGCTCGATGCCCAGACCTGGGCCTCGCGCAATGTCGGCTGGTATTACCTGCTGGCGATGACCGTGTACCTGGTGTTCGTGGTCGGCGTGGCGCTGTCCGGCTATGGCAACGTCAAGCTGGGCGCGGACCATGACGAGCCGGAGTTCAGCTATCTGTCCTGGGCCGGCATGTTGTTCGCCGCCGGCATCAGCATCACCCTGTTCTTCTTCTGCGTCTCCGAGCCGCTGACCCACTACCTGTTGCCGCCGCAGGGCGGCACCGGCAGCGGCGAGGCCAGCGCGCGCCAAGCGATGCAGCTGCTGTTCCTGCATTGGGGCCTGCACGGCTGGGGCGTGTTCGCGCTGGCCGCGATGGCGCTGGCCTACTTCGCCTACCGCCACAACCTGCCCCTGGCGCTGCGCTCGGCGCTGTATCCATTGATCGGCAAGCGCATCAACGGGCCGATCGGCTACACCGTGGATGCCCTGGGCATCGTGGCCACCGTGTTCGGCCTCGGCGCGGACATGGGCTTTGGCGTGCTGCATCTCAACGCCGGCCTGAACACTTTGTTCCCGGTGCCGCACGCCGCCTGGGTGCAGGTCGGGCTGATCGTGCTGATGATGGGCGCGGCGATCACCGTGGCCGTGTCCGGGGTGGAAAAGGGCGTGCGCTGGATGTCCAACATCAACATGCTGCTGGCGATCTCGCTGCTGCTGTTCATGCTGTTCGCCGGCCCCACCCAGTACCTGCTCAATGCCTTCATGCAGAACATGGGCGACTACCTGGGCAACGTGGTCGGCAAGAGCTTCGATGTGTACGCCTACGGCGGGCGCCCGGACTGGCTGGGCAACTGGACGGTGTTCTACTGGGCCTGGTGGATCGGCTGGGCGCCGTTCGTAGGCTTGTTCATCGCGCGCATCTCGCGCGGCCGCACCATCCGCGAGTTCGTGCTCGGCGTGCTGCTGATCCCGCTGGGCTTCACCCTGGCCTGGCTGTCGATCTTCGGCAACAGCGCGCTGGATCAGATTCTGCACCACGACCAGGTGCACCTGGCGCAGATGGCGGTGGAGAACCCACCGACCGTGTTGTACGCGCTGCTGGAAAGCTACCCGTGGAGCCGCACCGTCATCGCGGTCACGGTGATCGTCAGCTTCATCTTCTTCGTCACCTCGGCCGATTCCGGCACGGTGGTGCTGTCCACGCTGTCCTCGCAGGGCGGCAATCCGGAAGACGACGGTCCGCGCTGGCTGCGTGTGTTCTGGGGCGTGATGACCGGTCTGGTCACCGCCGGGCTGCTGCTGGCCGGCAGCATGGATGCGCTCAAATCCGCGGTGGTGCTGGCCTCGTTGCCGTTCTCGGTGGTGTTGCTGCTGATGCTGTGGGGCTTGACCCGTGCACTGGGCGAAGAGTCGCAGCGCAAGAAGGCCTCGCAGTACTCGCCGATCCCGTTGATCGGGCAATCGCGGCATCAGCGCGGCTGGCGCCAGCGCATCACCCAGGCGGTGCATTTCCCGGTCCGCGACGAGGTGTACCGGTTCATGGATACCGATGTGAAGCCGGCGATCGAAGCCGTCGCGGCGCAGCTGCTCGAACAGGGCCTGGATGTGCAGACGAAGTTCGAGCCGGGTCACATGGAGCTGCTGGTGGACCATGGCGAACAACAGGTCTTCACCTACCAGGTGATCATGCGCGGCTACCTCACGCCTTCGTTCGCCGCGCAGCGCTTCCGCAACCAGCGTTACTACCGCGCCGAAGTGCACCTCTATGAAGGTGGACAGGACTACGAGCTGTTCGGCTACAGCCGCCAGCAGATCATCAACGACATCATCGATCAGTACGAGCGTCACCTGCAGTTCCTGCATCTCACGCGTTGACGCACTGATCTCCCGCTGCAAAGGAGTCATCGACATGCCTACCCTCCCCGACCAGCTGCTGTACATCGGCGGCCGCTACGTTCCCTCCCAGGGCGGAAAGACCTTCCAGGTCATCAACCCGGCCAACGGCGAGCTGCTCGCCAATGTCCACAGCGCCAACAGCGACGATCTCGACGCTGCCGTGGAGAGCGCCCAGGCCGGCCAGAAAGTGTGGGCCGCGCTGACCACCGTGGAACGCTCGCGCATCCTGCTGCGGGCGGTGGCACTGCTGCGCGAGCGCAACGATCCGCTGGCCGAGCTGGAATCGCGCAACACCGGCAAGGCCCTGAGCGAAACGCTCAGTGTGGACGTGGTCACCGGCGCGGACGTGCTGGAGTACTACGCCGGCGTCATGCACGGTCTCGAAGGCAGCCAGGTGCCGCTGCGCGAGGCGAGCTTCTTCTACACCCGGCAGGAGCCGTTGGGCGTGGTCGGCGCGATCGGCGCTTGGAACTACCCGATCCAGATCGCGCTGTGGAAGGCCGCCCCGGCGCTGGCCGCCGGCAACGCAATGATCTTCAAGCCCAGCGAAGTGACGCCGTTGACCGCGCTGAAGCTGGCGGAGATCTTCACCGAGGCCGGTCTGCCCGATGGCGTGTTCAACGTGTTGCCCGGCGATGGTGCCGGCGTCGGTTCGGCCCTGACCGAGCACCCGCTGATCGAGAAGATCTCCTTCACCGGCGGCACCGCGACCGGCCGCAAGGTGATGGCCAGTGCCTCCAGCTCCACGCTCAAGGACGTCACCATGGAGCTGGGCGGCAAGTCGCCACTGATCATCTGCGCGGACGCCGATCTGGACCTGGCCGCCGACGTGGCGATGATGGCCAACTTCTACAGCTCCGGCCAGGTGTGCACCAACGGTACCCGCGTGTTCGTTCCGCGCAGCGCGCTGGCCGCGTTCGAAGCCAAGCTGCTGGAACGGGTCCAGCGCATCCGCATCGGCGACCCACTGGCCAAGGACACCAACTTCGGCCCGCTGGTCAGCGCCGCCCACATGCAGCGCGTGCTGGAGCACATCGGCAGCGGCAAGGCCGAGGGTGCACGGCTGGTCTGCGGCGGCGAACGGTTGACCGACGGCGCGTTGGGCAAAGGCTGCTATGTGGCACCGACCATCTTCAGCGATTGCCGCGATGACATGCGCATCGTGCGCGAAGAGATCTTCGGGCCGGTGATGAGCCTGCTCGCCTATGACGACGAAGACGAAGCCGTGCGCCGCGCCAACGACACCGATTACGGTCTCGCCGCCGGTGTGGTGACGCCGGACCTGGCGCGCGCGCATCGGGTGATCCACCAGCTCGAGGCCGGCATCTGCTGGGTCAACAGCTGGGGCGAATCGCCGGCGCAGATGCCGGTGGGCGGCTACAAGCAATCCGGCGTCGGCCGCGAAAACGGGCTGGCCACGCTGCGCGCCTACACCCGCACCAAATCCATCCAGATCGAGCTGGACCGCTACGCGTCGGTGTTCTGAGCCGGCCTTACCAGGAGACACCGCGATGAAGCGCGAATACGACTACATCATCATCGGCGCCGGGTCGGCCGGCAACACGCTGGCCGCGCGCCTGACCGAAGACGCCGGGGTCAGCGTGCTGCTGCTGGAAGCCGGTGGGCCGGACTACCGGATGGATTTCCGCACCCAGATGCCGGCCGCACTGGCTTATCCGCTGCAGGGCCGCCGCTACAACTGGGCGTATGAAACCGAGCCGGAGCCCTACATGGACAACCGGCGCATGGAGTGCGGCCGCGGCAAGGGCCTGGGCGGTTCCTCGCTGATCAACGGCATGTGCTACATCCGCGGCAACGCGATGGACTTCGACCAGTGGGCCAGCTTCGACGGCCTGGAGGACTGGAGCTACCACGACGTGCTGCCGTACTTCCGCAAGGCGGAAACGCGCGACATCGGGGCCAACGATTACCACGGCGGCGACGGGCCGGTCAGCGTGGCCACGCCGAAGAACGGCAACAACGTGCTGTTCCACGCGATGGTCGAGGCCGGTGTGCAGGCTGGCTACCCGCGTACCGATGACCTCAACGGCTACCAGCAGGAAGGCTTCGGCCCGATGGACCGCACGGTGACCCCGCGCGGACGCCGCTCCAGTACCGCACGCGGCTATCTGGACATGGCCAAGGACCGTGAGGGACTGGAGATCGTGGTGCACGCCACCACCGACCGCATCCTGTTCGCCGGCAAGCGCGCGGTGGGCGTGCGCTACCTGGCCGGCAGCAGCGCCGAGCCGATTGACGCCACCGCCCGCCGCGAGGTGCTGCTGTGTGCCGGTGCGATCGCCTCGCCGCAGATCCTGCAGCGCTCCGGCGTGGGCGCGCCGGCATTGCTGGCCGCCCTTGGGGTGCCGCTGGTGCACGACCTGCCCGGCGTCGGCGAGAACCTGCAGGATCACCTGGAGGTGTACATGCAGTACGCCTGCAAGAAGCCGGTCTCGCTGTACCCGGCGCTGCAGTGGTGGAACCAGCCGGCGATCGGTGCGGAATGGCTGTTCGCCGGCACCGGCATCGGTGCCAGCAACCAGTTCGAAGCCGGTGGTTTCATCCGCACCCGCGAGGAGTTCGACTGGCCCAACATCCAGTACCACTTCCTGCCGGTGGCCATCAATTACAACGGCACCAATGCGGTCAAGGAACACGGCTTCCAGGCGCATGTGGGCTCGATGCGCACGCCCAGCCGCGGCCACGTGCATGCCAAGTCGCTGGACCCGCGTGAGCATCCCTCGATCCTGTTCAACTACCAGTCCACCGACCAGGACTGGCAGGAGTTCCGCGATGCGATCCGCATCACCCGCGAGATCATCGCCCAGCCCGCCCTGGACGAATACCGCGGGCGCGAAATCAGCCCGAGTGCCGAGTGCCAGAGCGATGCCGAACTGGATGCCTTCGTGCGCGCCCATGCGGAGACCGCGTATCACCCGTCGTGCTCGTGCGCGATGGGCACCGATGCGATGAGCGTGGTGGATGGCCAGGGCCGCGTGCATGGCATGGAAAGCCTGCGTGTGGTCGATGCCTCGATCATGCCGCGGATCATCACCGGCAACCTCAACGCCACTACGATCATGATCGCCGAGAAGATCGCCGACCGGATCCGCGGGCGTGCACCGCTGCCGCGCAGCACGGCGGCCTATTACGTGGCCGGGGACGCACCGGCCAGGCGCTGAGGGCATTACGCCGGCGCACCCGGCAACGGCACCACCACCCGCTTCGCCGTCAACGTGCTCCCTACCGAGGCCACCACGGTGCAGCCGATCGCCGCCCATTGCAGCGTGGTCAGGTGCTCGGCCAGCAGCCCCATCGCCAGCAGCGCCGCGACGGCCGGCTCCATGCTGATCAGGATGCCGAAGGTCTCCTTCGGCAGCCGCTTGAGCGCCATCATCTCCAGCGACATCGGGATCGCGCTGGAGACGATCGCCACGCCGAGGCCGAACAGCAGGATCTTCGGATCCAGCAGTGCCATGCCCGCGTGCGCCACGCCCACCGGCACCACCACCAGCGCCGCCGCGCACAGCCCCAGCGAGACCGTGTGCCCGGCCGGCAGATGCCCGGCGCGCTTGCCGAAGATGATGTACATCGCCCAGCACACCGCCGCGCCCAGCGCGAACATCACCCCGACCGGGTCCAGTGGCTCACCATGGCCCAGCGGCAGCAGCAGCAACAGCCCGACCAGCGCGCAGCCGACCCAGACGAAATCGACCGGCCGCCGCGAGGACCACATCGCCACCGCCAACGGCCCGCAGAATTCGATCGCCACCGCGATGCCGAACGGAATCGTGCGCAGCGCCATGTAGAACAGCAGGTTCATCACCCCGAGCGTGATGCCGTAACGGACGATCGCCCCGGCATCGGCGCGCGAGGTGGTCCAGCGCCACGGCCGGAACACCATCAGCAGCACCAGCGCCGAGAAACCCACGCGCAGCGCGCTGGTGCCCTGCGCACCGATCAGCGGGAACAGCTGTTTGGCATACGAGGTGCCCACGGCCAAGGAGGTGACCGAGCCGAGCACGGCAAGGGCGGGGAAGAAGCTGGAGAGGCGGGAGGTCGACATCCGCACAGGATATTGCGCAACGGCCGAAGGAGATGCTCAATTGCAGGGGCCTTCCTGCATGTTTCACTCACCATGTCCGCCTTCCCCTACCCCCCTGACAGCTTCGACCGCGCCATCCTGGCGATCCTGCAGCGCGACAACGCCACCCCACAGCGCGAGATCGCCGAGGCGGTGAGCCTCTCTGCCCCGGCGGTGCAGCGACGGATCAAGCGCCTGGAAGAGACCGGCATCATCCGTGGCAACGTCGCCGTGCTGGACCAGGCCCGGCTGGGCCGGCCGCTGACGATCATGGTCGAGGTCCGGGTCGCCAGCGAGCAACCACATCGGGTCGCGCCGTTCCGTCGCCGCGTGCAGGAGGACCCCGCCGTGCAGCAGTGCTACGCGATCACTGGCGACGCCGATTTCCTGCTGATCCTGACCGCCACCTCGATGGAAGAATACGAAGCGATCAGCGAGCGGCTGTTCGGCAACGACGACAACATCGAGCGCTTCCGCACCGCGGTGGCGCTGAGTACGCTCAAGCGCAGCCTGGCGGTTCCCCTCGCCGAGTGATCCGGGTCAGCGCGTGGCCGCCAGCGCGGCATCGAACAACGCCGTCGCTTCCGTGATCGCGGCCCCGTGGGTGGCCTGCTTGTCCGCCACCACCTGGCAGAGTGCACCGACGCGGGTCTGGCCCAGGGCGGTGCAGCTGGACAGGAAGTCGTAGTGCCCGACCGCGGGCAAGGTGGTCAGCCTCGCCTTCGGCAGTCCTGCGGCCGCGATGTCGCTGTTGGTGGCCGGTGAGGCCACCGTGTCGGCCGCACCGACGATGATCGATACCGGCTGGCTCACCTTCTCCAGTTCCTCCGGGGCGAAGGCCTGCACCATGGCCGGCGCGATCAGCACTACCGCACGTACCCCGGCAATGGCGCGGTCCTCACCGGCCTTGGCCACCCACGGGGCCAGTTCCGGTGTCGCCGCGGCGGTCATCCGACGCGCCAGGGTCAGTGACGGAGTCTCGGCCTGCGGCGCGCAGACGCCGTCGTCAGGATGCGCGCGGCAGAACGCCAGCAGCCGCTGCAGATCCGGGCGTGCGCCCGCGGCAACCAAGGCAGTGAACCCGCCAGCCGAATAGCCCGCGATGCCCAACCGCGTGGCATCGATCTCCGCCGCCAGCGCGGGGTCGGCCTGCACGGCAGCCAGCGCGGCAGCCAGGTCATCCACACGGTTCCACATCAGGATGCTGCCGGCCTCGGTCATCGGGTCCACCCCGTTGTTGCCGGGATGATCCACCGCGATCACCACATATCCGGCCCGCGCCATCGCGGTACCGAACCAGCCCATCATCCGTGCGCTGCCGCCGTTGCCGTGCGAGAGCAGCAGCACCGGCCAGCGTCCGTTGGCGATGGCGGCATCGGCGGCGGCCGTGCCCACCTCGAACAACGGCGCATCGGGCGGGCCGATCGTCAGCGCGGTTTCCTGCGCCCCGGGCTGTGCCGGGTACCACACGGTGTAGCGCACGCTGTCGCGGTGGTCGGCATCGCGCACGGCCGCACTGGGCGTATGTGCAACGCCGTGCCGCTCGCCGACGGGCGGCACGGCCCCAGCGGCAAACAGGGGCAGGCAGAGCGCCAGCAGCGCGGCACAACAACGGGCGGTCATTCGCATGGGTCACTCTCCTTGGGGTGCAACGTGTCGGCCAGCGGCAGCCAGATCTCCACACCGCCGTGGCCACTGCGGTCATCGAAGCGCGTGTCGTAGCGCTCCAGGTCCGGTGCGTCGGCCAGGGTCAGGCCGGACGCCGGCAGATAGTCATTCAACAACCAGAACCAGGTGGAGCGGATCGCGGAAATGTGCGCGGCATGCCAGGCCACCAGGTACTCGCGGGGCGCGATCGATATCGCCTGGCAGCCGGCGGGCACGGGCGCGGATGCACTGATCTCCACGCCGGCGATGTAGTCAAAGCCACCATCAACGTCATTGTTGCCGCACACACCAAAGGCGATCTCCGCGCCCAGCCCATGCGCCTCGTCCAGGCGCTGCCATTGCGAAGGAATCGATGCGACGATCGCGGCGGTGTGGCGCGCACCGATCCCGGCCACGCGCAGTGCGCCACGGTGCACGCGATGCGGTTCGATCATGCAGGGTGTCGAGGAGTCGATCAGTTTCAATGCCTCGACCAGCACCACTCCGCCCAGCCCCTGCTCCCGCACCTGCTCGGGCGATCGCCCAAACTGCTCGGAGAATGCGCGGGTAAAGGCTGCATGCGAGGCGTAACCAGCAGCGATGGCCACCTCCAGGATGCCATCAGCCCCGGCCGCCAACTGATATGCGGCGTGGGTCAGCCGGCGGCCACGCAGATAGCGCACCACCGAGGTGCCGGTGCTGAGCTGGAACAGCCGCGAGAGATGGAACGGCGACACCCCCACCACGCGGGCGATATCGGCCAGCGACGGGTTTTCAGCGAAGTGGCTTTCGATGTACCACAGGGCCCTGCGTGCCGCACCCATACCGCCAGATCCATGCCGATGAACGGGACCGCAGCGTAACCCAGCGCGCGCTACGCCATTTGATCGTTCTTGCTGTCCGCGGCAACGCGCCGCGCGTGTTGTCTCAGCCCCTCACCGCCGCTTCGATGGCCGCCACGTCGATCCTGCGCATGGTCATCATCGCCTCGAACGCGCGCCGGGCCACGGCGGGGTCCTTGCTGGTCACCGCGTCGGTCAGTACCCGCGGCGTGATCTGCCAGGACAGACCCCATTTATCGCGACACCAGCCACACGCACTTTCCTCGCCATCGTTGCCGACGATCGCAGCCCACAACCGGTCCGTTTCGGCCTGGTCATCGGTGGCGATCTGGAAGGAGAATGCTTCGCTGTGTTTGAACGCCGGCCCGCCGTTGAGCCCGATGCAGGGGATGCCGGCGACGGTGAAATCGACGGTGAGCACATCGCCCTGTTTGCCGGAGGGAAAATCGCTCGGCGCGTGGTGCACCGCGTGCACCGCACTGTCAGGGAAGGTGGCGGCGTAGAAGCTGGCGGCGTCCAGCGCGGTACCGTCGAACCAGAGGCAGATCGTGTTCTTGCTGACCATGGGCGTCTCCTGGAGCAGAGGATGGATTGCGCCCGCTTACGGTAGGCGCGCCGGTGTTAAGCCTGCGCGCGGGTGCCGCGTGGGTGTGCCGTGGATAGCGACGGCCCATGCTGCTCGCCCCCGCGTGCTGACCCCCGCCAAGATGAATACGCAGATACCCTGCCCACCATCATCGGGATCGATGAGATCGAATGCGGTTGATGATGCGAATGATTGCCATTACCATAGTGTGATCCGGGTCGCGCAAGGGATGCGTACCCGTGAACAGTTATCGAGCCCGCGCCGGGTCACCGCCCCCGCCAGCCGCTTCCTGCCCCCACCCCGCTCCGCCGCAGGCCACCCAGGACGCCGGCCATGCCCGTTGCCGTCTTTCTGGAAACGCCGATGCCCCGCTACGCCCACGTGCTGTCCCGCCCGTCGATGCACCGTCGCCCGCTGCCGCAGGCCTTGATGGTGGCCCTGTGCGCCCTTGCCGTTGCGCCTGCGTTCGCGCAGGATGCGACCCCTGACGCCACCACCACCCTGGACAAGATCGTGGTCAAGGGCGAGCGCGCCGAAGGCTATTCGGTCCGCAGGACCTCGGCCGGTACCCGCTTCGATCTGGCCCCGCGCGAGATCCCGCAGTCGGTCAGCATCATCAGCCACCAGCGCATCGAGGATCAGAACCTCGATGACATCATCGACGTGCTGGCCAACACCACCGGCGTGAGCAGCACCCAGTCCGATACCGAGCGCACCGAGTTCTACGCGCGCGGTTTCTACATCGACAGCTACCAGTTCGACGGCCTGCCGACCCAGATGGTGCAGAACTGGAGCTACGGCGATTCCGGCCTGGATTTGGCCCTGTACGACCGCGTGGAAGTGGTGCGTGGCGCCACCGGCCTGCTGTCCGGCGCCGGCAACCCGTCCGCCTCGGTGAACCTGATCCGCAAGCACGCCGACAGCGCCGAGCTGACCGGCAACCTGTCGGTCAATGTCGGCAGCTGGGGCCGCACCCGCAGCACGGTGGATGTGACCACCCCGCTGAACGCCAGCGGCTCGGTGCGTGCGCGCGTGATCGGCAGCTACCTGGATACCGAATCGCAGATGGACCGCTACGACCAGCACAAGACGCTGGGCTATGCGGTGATCGATGCCGACCTGACCCCGGATACCCAGCTGAGCGTGGGCTATGACTACCAGCAGAAGCGCGCGAACGGCGCGACCTGGGGTGGCTTCCCGATGTGGTACTCCGACGGCACCCCCACACCGTACGACAAGACCTTCAGTGCGAACCCGGGGTGGACCTACTGGGATACCACCAGCAAGCGCCTGTTCGCCACGCTGGAACATGCTTTCGCCAATGACTGGAAGGTCAAGGTCGGTGCGACGCACGACAAGACCAATGCCAACGACAAGCTGTTCTACCCGTCCTACACCGCCTTCGACAAGGTCACCGGCAGCGGCATCACGCCAATGGCCGGCCTGTACAACACCGAGCGCAAGGTCGACAGCGTGGACGGCTTTGTGGAAGGCCCGTTCCAACTGTTCGGCCGCGAACACCAGTTCATGGCCGGCCTGAGCTACAACAAGCGCGAGTACGCCAACTACGGTGACTTCCAGGTCGGCGGCACCAATACCGCGTGGGGCCCGATCGACAACTATCTCAACTGGACCGGCAACATCCCGGAACCGAACTGGAACCCGCTGAGCCTGGCCAGCCAGGGCACCATCACCCAGAAGGCCGGCTACGCGGCGACCCGCCTGTCGTTGGCCGATCCGTTGAAGCTGATCCTGGGTGCTCGTTACACCGATTGGAAAAGCGAGGGCGAAGACGCGGACCGCTCGCACAAGGTCACCACGCCGTATGCCGGCCTGGTCTACGATCTCAACGACACGTATTCCACCTACGCCAGCTACACCGAGATCTTCCAGCCACAGACGCTGCGCACCAAGGCGGGCAGCTATCTGGACCCGGTCGATGGCAAGAGCTACGAGGTGGGCGTCAAGGGCGCGTGGTTCGATAACCGCCTGAACGCCTCGCTGGCCGTGTTCCGCATCGAGCAGGACAACGTCGGCCAGGCCACGATGGACAAGGTAGACGGTAACGAACTCGAAACGGCGTACATCGCCGCGCGCGGCACCGTCAGCCGCGGCGTTGAGTTCGAACTCAACGGTGAGCTTGCCCCGGGCTGGAACGCAACGTTTGGTGCGTCGCGCTACGTGGCCAAGGACATCAACGACGCGGACATCAACACCAACCTGCCGCAGACCACGCTCAAGCTGTTTACGAGCTACACCCCGCAGTCGCTCACCGCACTGACGGTCGGCGGCGGTGCCAACTGGCAGAACCGTATCTACTACCCGATCCCGGGGCTTGGCCGCTTCGAACAGGAAGGCTACGCGCTGGTGAGCGCCTTCGTGCGCTACCGCATCTCCCCGGAGTTCAGCGTGCAGGCCAACCTCAACAATCTGCTGGACAAGAAGTACCTCTCGCAGATCACCGGCTACGGTGCCTACGGCGATGGTCGCAACGGGTCGATCACGTTCAACTGGTCGTTCTGATCGGTCATTGATCGTAACGCTTCAACAAAGGAGAACCGGGCATTGCCCGGCTCTCTGCGTTTTGCACGATGCGCAACGGACGCGCGGCGCCGCACGGCCAGACCTCGGTAGTGCCGGCCGCTGGCCGGCAGCCTCATGAACGATGAAAGTCCTGCCTGGTTGCCGGCCAGCGGCCGGCACTACGGCCTGGCGCGCAGCAGCGCCAACCCGAACCCGATGAAGATCGTGCCGACCACGCGGTCGAACACCTTGCGCAGCCCCGGCTTGGCCAGATAACCGGCCAGCCCGCGGCCGCCGGCGGCGTACACCCCGTACCAGAACATCTCCATCACCGCGAAGGTGCCCACCAGGATCACGAACTGCGGCAGCTGCGGCTGGGTGAGATCGACGAACTGCGGCAGGAACGCCGAGGCGAACAGCAGCAGCTTCGGGTTGCTGATGCCGATGATGAATCCATCGCGGAACAGCACGGTGCGTGAACTGGGCACCAGCGCCGAGGTGCTGCCGACGTCGATCGGCGCATCACCGCGGCGCCAGGCCTTGATCCCCAGGTACACCAGGTACGCCACGCCGGCGTAGCGCAACACGTCGAACACCATCGGCGAGGCCTTGAGCACCGCGCCCAGCCCGGCGGCGGAGATCGCCAGGGCCAATACCAGCGCGGTCAGGCAGCCGGCCATCGCCGCGATACTGCGGCGGAAGCCGACGCGCACGCTGCGGGTCATCACGTGCAGCATGTTCGGGCCGGGCGTGCCGCACAGGACGAACACGGTCACGGCGAAGATCCACCAGGTATGCAGGTTCATGGCAATACAGTTCGAGAGAGAGGTAGTGCCGGCCGCTGGCCGGCAGCGCAATGATGCCTGACGGAAACAGCATCGGCAGGCCGGACTCGCGAGATGGCCGGTCCTCGCAACCGGGTTGTCCGCCCGGAACGCACCGGGGCGCCCTCACGGCGCCCCGGCGTGTCATCTCCGCATCAGCCCGCGATCAGAACCGCAGGTCCGCGCGTACGTACCAGTAGCGCCCGCGCGGGATGTCGTAGGTGGAGGCGTCATAGCCGTTGAGCGAGCACGACAGGCAGATCGGCGGATCCTTGTCGAACACGTTGTTCAGGCCGGCGCTGAGTTGCAGGCCCTTCATCCAGTCGATCTTGTAGCCCACCTGCATGTCGTGGAAGGTGGTGGCCGACAGTTCGTTGGTGCCTTCGGCCTGGTTGCTGCAGATCGGGAAGGCGGCCACGTCGCCGCACGCCTCGGTGAGCTTGGAGATGTGGCGCACCGTCCAGGAGGCGTTCCAGTTGGACAGGTTCCAGCTCAGCGTGGCATTGCTGGTCCATTCCGGGATCGAGCTGTCGGCCACTTCCACGCCGGGCTCCTGCGGCTGCTTCTGCCCGGCGGCCCCCAACGCCTCATAGCGGCCGACGAAGGTGTTCTGCCAACCGAGCTTGAACTGCCCGATCTCCGTCTGCGGCAGCGTCCAGAACAGATCCACATCCCAGCCATCGGTCTTGATCGAACCCAGGTTGGTCAGCCGGTTGTTGAAGCTGCTGACCGCCCCGGTGGAGGCGCGCGTGATGCCACTGCAGTACAGCGGGTCCAGCGTGTCCACGCACAGATCAAGCTGGGTCTGCGCGTTGATCGCCTGGATCGCGCCTTCGATGTGGTGGCGGTAGAACGTCAGCTCGACATCGAAGCGCTCCGACCAGGACGCATTGCTGCCGAACCACGGGCTCCACACGAAGCCGGCGCTGAAGCTGCGCGAGCGCTCCGGATCCAGTTCCGCGTTGCCGCCGGTGGTGACCGAGATCTGCGAGTTGGCCTGCTGGAAACCGCCCGGCACGCCGAGTGCGGCACAGTTGGCGGCACTGCCGCGCGGCGGCGTGCCCCCCAGCCCGACCGAGCAGGGATCGAACAGCTGCAGATCGGCACGCGCGGCCGAGCCATACAGCTCGCCGATGGACGGTGCGCGGAAGCCTTCGGCGTAGCTGGTGCGCAGCACGAAGTCATTGGTCACCTGCCAGCGCAGGCCGTACTTCGGGGTGAACTCGCCACCAAACGTGGAGTAATCCGAGTAGCGCCCCGCAAGGCTCAGGTCGAGTTTTTCGCCGAGCGCGCTCTTGGCGAAGATCGGCACGCTCAGCTCCAGGTAGGCCTCGTTGACATCGTAGGAACCGGCGGTCGGCAGCGAGGGCACGCCGTTGTAGTGGCCGATCACGGTCAGCGGATCCGGATCGTAGCGGCCCTCGTACTTGCGGTACTCATAGCCGGTGGCGAACGAGACCGGGCCGGCCGGCAGGGTGAACAGCTCGCTGCTCAGGTTGGCGGTGAACAGGCTCAGCTCGTTCTGGCTGCGGTCACGCACTACTGGCTGGATCCAGCGCAGCATCTCCGGGGTGATCGAGCCGACCCCACCGAAAATGTTCAGCGGTACGCAGCCGGGGGTGGCCGCACAGATCGCCGGATCGCCCAGCGCCATGTTGACCTTGTAGATGTCGTAGCTGCCGTAGTTGGTCTGCTCGGCCTTGTTCTTGCTGTACATGCCGTTGAGGTCCCAGAACCAGCTGCGATCCGCGGCCTGGAACTGGCCGACCAGGCCGGTGGCGAAGTACTGGGTGTTGACCTCCTGCTCGAACACGCGCGCGCCGCCTTCAACAGGGCGACGGCCGATCAGGCTCATGTTGCCCGAGGCGGCCAGATCGAAGCCGAACGGGTTGTACGGGTTGAGGCCGGAGACCACGATGTTGTCGGCCAGCGGGTTGCCGGTGGCGCCATCGGGGCCGAAGAACAGCGGCTCCGGACCGGCCTGGTTGGTGGACTCGCGGCGATTGCCAAGCGCCTTGATATACCACTGGATGTCGTCGGTGAGATCGAAGCGGAACTGGCCGAAGATGCCTTTCCGCTCGGACGGGGTGAGCACCAGGTTGTACTCGGCGAAGTTGAAGCGGTCGGCCGAGGTGAAGCAGTGATAATCATCACTGCGGTCGCAGCCGGCGCTGCCGTCGTAACGCGGGCTGCTTACGCCGGTATTGGGTACGATGTCCTGTACCGCCCCGGTGGCGGGATCGACGAACTTGAAGCGCCCCTGCGGAATGCCACCACTGCCGAAGGCCAGCCCGGTGCCGGGAATCGGGAAGCGCGACTGCTCGCGATCGCGCGCATACACCGGGTCCTGCTTGGTCCAGCTCGCCCCCAGGAACAGGGTGTAGCGGTCACCGCTGGTGCCCCAGGCCAGGTCCACGCCCTTCTGGGTGCCATCGCCCTTGGTGTACTCGCCATAGTTCATCGTCACCTGAGCGCCGTCGAATTCACGGCGGGTGATGATGTTGACCACACCGGCGATCGCGTCGGAGCCATACAGTGATGAAGCGCCGTCTTCGAGCACTTCGATGCGCTCGACGATGGCCAGCGGAATGGTGTTCAGATCGGTCGCCGCGCCCACGCCGGACGCGGAAGATTCATTGACCCAGCGGATGCCATCGACCAGCACCAGCACGCGCTTGGCGCCCAGGTGACGCAGATCGACCTGGGCCGACCCCGCACCCACGCCACTGCCATCGGGTGGGAAGCCGAAGTTGCCCGAGGAATTGAATTTCGCATTGAGCGCCGAGCCGGAGCCGGTCAGCTGCTGCAGCACGTCGCCGATCGAGGTCAGGCCGGTGCGCTCGATCTCGGTGCGGGTCAGGGTCTGGATCGGCACCTGCCCTTCCACTTCGGCCCGCTTGATACGGCTGCCGGTCACTTCCACCCGGTCCAGATCCGTCGTACTGCGTGGCGCGTCCTGCGCGCTGGCCAGGGCCGGTGCAGCCAGCAGCAGGCACAGCGATACGGCGACCGCCAACGGGCGGTGATGCAGGTTGTTCATTCGCTCTCTCTCCAAAGGAATGTTGGGCGGGACTGCCGCTCCCCCCTGCATGGCGGCAGTGTCTCCTTTGTAAACAACCTGTAAATGTGAAGGAGTGACGTGCGCCTCGCTTTCACGGGGAATCGACAAAGCCGACTGTGCGCGGGCGCGGCTATGGGGCAGCATGTGTGCGGTCTGTGCGAGCGCACATGCTGCTGTTTTCGAGGGATATTGACGGCATCCGGGGCGGTCGTCGTGCCGCTGCTGCGCGAACGCCGTCCGCGTGATGTCGGGAATCTGGTGACGACTGGGAACCTCGGCGATTGCGCTGGCCAGCGCTTCGGAATCGGCTTCCGTGCGCAGCCGTCGAGGGTCGTTGGCATGGCGTCCAGATGCGCCGCCGCACGTCGATGCGATGGGGTTTCGAGCGGCGCGTGTTTCCAACGTCCCTGGTCACCGGGGGAGCGATGGACCGGTGTGCGAATGGACCGCCCCAGCGGCGCCCGTTCATCCTCGAGTCGGATTGCCCTCACCGCCTTTCACCGGCCCCCGTTATGCTTTCCGCATGACTCGACTTCCCCTCTATTTCTTCAGCGCGACCGTCCTGCTGGCCTGCACCGGGGTCAGCCCGGTGGCCGATGCCCAGAACCTGGATGCCCAGCGCGCGCAGCTCAAGGCCGTGATCGACAATGCCGAGCGCGGCCAGTTCGATCCTGCCCAGGCAGCGGCACTGAGCAAGCACCCGCTGTATGGCTGGGTGGAGTTCGCCAATCTGCGGCGCAACATCGATACCGTCAGCAACGTGCAGGCGCAGGATTTCCTGAAGCGCTACAACGGCCAGGCGGTAGCCACCAGCTTCCGCAACGTATGGCTGCCGGCGGTGGCGCGGCGCCAGGACTGGCCGACCCTGCTGGCCAACTGGACCGACACGACCAACGTCGGCCTGCGCTGCGCCCAGCTCAATGCACGCCAGGCTACCGGCAAGGCCGATACGCAGTGGGTCAGCGAGGCACAGGCGATCTGGCGCAGCACCGGCAAATCCTTGCCTGATGCCTGCGACCCCGTGTTCGCGGTGCTGGATGCCAAGGGCGGCATGAATGCCGAGCTGCGCTGGGCACGCATCGATGCCGCTGCCGATGAGCAGCAGCCGGCGGTGATGCGCAGTGCCGCGCGCGGGCTACCGGCCGCCGATCTGACCCTGGCCAACACCTATGCCGCCTTCGTCGACAAGCCCAATGCCAGCGCGCTGAACTGGCCGCGCAATGAGCGCAGCCGGCGGATCGCCACCGATGGCTTGGCCAAACTAGCCAAGGCCGACCCGGGGGCCACCGAACAGCAGCTGCCGCAGTACGCCGACGCGCTGCAGCTGAGCGCCGCGCAGCGCGCGCAGGTGCTGTACCAGATCGCGCTGTGGACGGTGGCCTCCTACGGTCCGGACTCCGCCCGTCGCCTCAATGCGGTGCCCGAATCGGCGTATGACGAGCGTCTGCACGAATGGCGTGCGCGCGAAGCGCTGTCGCGCGGCGACTGGCCGGCGGCGCTGACCGCGATCCGCAAGATGGGCCCGACCCAGCGCGCCGACTCGCGCTGGCGCTATTTCGAAGCGCGCATGCTGGACAAGACCGGCAAACGCAGCGAAGCGCAGGCGGCCTTCCGTGAGGCCGCCCGCGCGGCCACCTTCCATGGCTTCCTGGCGGCCGACCAGCTCGGCCAGAACTACACGCTGTGCCCGTGGGAACCCAACGACAGCGCCCAGGCGCAGGCGGCGGTCGCGCGTGACCCGGCGATCGTGCGGGCGATGGAACTGTTCAAGATCGAACGGGCGGGATGGGCCGTGGCCGAGTGGAACGATGCGCTGAGCCGCTATGACAACACGCAGCGCCGCCTCGCCGTGGAAGTCGCCCGCGACAACGGCTGGTTCGACCGTGCGGTGTTTTCGCTCGGCAAGACCCCGGACGAGCAGCGCCTGTATTCGCTGCGCTTCCCGCTGCACCACGACGACAGCATCCGCCGCGAGTCCGCACGCAATGCCATCGATCCGGCCTGGGTGGCCGCGGAAATCCGCGCCGAGAGCATCTTCAACCCGAAGGCCCGCTCACCGGCCAACGCCATGGGCCTGATGCAGGTCCTGCCCGCCACCGGTGCGGCAGTGGCCAAGTCAATCGGCCTGACCAACTACGGCGGCGCTGCCAGCCTCTACGACCCCGATACCAACATTGCCATCGGCACGGCCTACCTGCGCCAGCTGATGAACAAGTACGAGGGCCTGCCCTACGTCACCATTGCCGCCTACAACGCCGGCCCGACCCCGACCGCCCGCTGGCAGTCGCAGCGTCCGGGGTTCGATCCGGACATCTGGATCGAGACGATCAGCTACAAGGAAACCCGCGAGTACGTCGCGCGCATCCTGGCCTTCAGCGTGATCTACGACTGGCGCTTGAACGGTGACGCGCTGCCGGTGACCGACCGCATGAACGGCCGCCTGCAGGCCAAGCGCAAGACCTTCGCCTGCGCGGCCAACGCCGACAAGGGCGGGGATTGAGCGGACTGACGATTATCATGGCCGCATGAAGATCTATCTGGTGGGCGGCGCCGTGCGTGACCGCCTCTTGCAGTGTCCACCCGGCGACCGCGACTGGGTCGTGGTCGGGGCCACCCAGGCGCAGATGGACGCGCAGGGGTACAAGGCCGTGGGCCGCGATTTCCCGGTATTCCTGCATCCGGATACCGGTGAGGAATATGCGCTGGCCCGCACCGAGCGCAAGTCCGGCCGCGGCTACCGCGGCTTCGTGGTCGATGCCGATCCCGCTGTGACGCTGGAGGAGGACCTGCAGCGTCGCGATTTCACCATCAACGCGATCGCCTGCGATGAAGCCACCGGTGCGTTGGTGGATCCGTATGGCGGCGTGGGTGATATCCAACAGCGCGTGCTGCGCCACGTCGGCCCGGCCTTCGTCGAGGATCCCCTGCGGGTGCTGCGTGCGGCCCGCTTCATGGCGCGCTTTGCGCCCCTCGGCTTCACCGTCGCCGCCGAGACGATGGCCCTGATGCGGGAGGTCGCCGCCAGTGGCGAGCTCGATGCGCTGGTGCCCGAACGCGTCTGGCAGGAGCTGAGGCGTGCCCTCGCCTCCGCGCGGCCGTCCGCGTTCCTGCGCACCCTGCATGACGCCCAGGCACTGGGTGCGATCCTGCCCGAGCTGGAGGCCCTGTACGGTGTGCCCCAGCGCGCGGAGTTCCATCCGGAAGTCGATACCGGCGTGCACCAGGAAATGGTCAGCGACATGGCCGCGCAGCTGGCCCCGGGCGATGACCTGATCGGCTTCGCCGCGCTGACCCACGACCTCGGCAAAGGCCTGACCCCACCGGCCGAATGGCCGCGGCACATCATGCATGAGCAGCGTGGCGTCGCCCCGCTGCGTGGAGTGGCCGAACGCCTGAAGGTGCCGGTCGATCACCGCCAGCTGGCCGAAGCCGTCTGCCGCGACCATCTCAACGTGCACCGCATCGATGAGCTGCGCGATGCCACCGTGCTGGAGCTGCTCGGCCGCTGCGATGGGTTCCGCCGGCCCGAACGCATCGCGCAGATCGCGCTGTGCTGCGAAGCCGACAAGCGCGGCCGGCTGGGCTTCGAGGCCAGCGACTACCCGCAGGGTGAAACGCTCAAGCGCCTGCACCAGGCAGCGCTTGCCGTGCAGGCGCGCGATCTGGATCTGACCGGGCTGAAGGGGCCGGCGGTGGGGGAAGCGCTGGCCAAGGCGCGGGTGAAGGCCATCAGCGCGGTGCGTACACGCTGATCGACGGCTGGGATGACGCCTCAGGTGGCGCTGGCGCACGCCGGTTGCGCCAGCAGCCAGTCCCTTGCGGCCGCCGCAGCATCCTCGCCCTCACCGATCACCACATCCGGCGCGATCTTCCTGCCATCGCCCTGGCCGTTGCGATCGACCATGACGTTGCCGGTGACCAGCAAGGCGCTTCCATCAGGCAGCAGCTCGGTCCGGTTACCCGTGGAGACGCCTGCCGTGGGCTGGCCGAAGCTTCGGGTGTTGGCACGCCCACGGAACGCCAGTGCCGTCGCCTCTCCCGCGCTGGCGGTGCGCGGCCCGAACAGCACCGCCACCGGTGCGCCGGGATGACGCAGCCGATACGCGGCCGCGCCAACATCCAGCAGGTTCTTCTGCTCCAACCACACCGCGCCGCCGTGCAAGAACCAGGACCGCTCCGAGCCGGCCGTGGTGAACGCACCTACCCGCGGTGCATTGCCGCCCGCGTCTTCCAGCAAGGGCGCCAGGCCGAGCAACATCGGCCACATGTTGCCGCCGGTGTTGCGCCGCAGGTCGACCACCCAGCCGCATCGCTCCGCGCGGTCCTTGCTGCGGATGGCGTCCTGCAGCGTGCCTGCAAACGCAACACTCGCCCGCTGCCAGGCCACGCTGTCGCCCGGTCCACCACCGCTGAAGGCGCCCACCGTCATCCAGCCGATGCGCCGGCCGACCGTATCCATATCGCGCTGCTGGTCAGTGCGTTGCTGCTTGGCGCGGTGCTCGTGTGTGCGCTGCGTTGCCGGCGGTGGCTGGGATCCCGCCACGGTGGCGCGGCTTGAAGAGGACTGCAGCAACGGGTAGCTCGCCGGCAGCCACCGCCCATGCCCCCCACTGCTCACGGCAATGGCATCGCGCAACAGCGGCCAGGTCTTGGCGGGATCAGCATCGGGAGCCTGCAGGCGGGTGCGCAGCGCCTGCCAATCGACCTTGTCGCCGTACAGCGCCTCGCGCTCCAGCACCGCCACGATCCGCAGCTGTACCGGTGGCGCAGGCATCTCCTGTGCGTTCGCCATCGGTGCAAGCAGCACACCGGCCAGCAGCGCCGGGCGCGTACAACGAGACCGCAGGAACATCACCATCGCGCTACATCCGTGTAGTTGAGCAGGCCGCAGCATATCGCTGCACACGGCCACAAGAACAGCGCGCGTCCTCCGCCCTGGCGACCGGTCAGCCCGAAATGAGGGCACGCCACCCGTGGCGGGCAGCGTGCCGGGGATCAGCCAGCGCCCACAACCGCCTCACCAATCAAACCGCACGCCGATATTCCCCTCGATGCTCTTGCGCTCCTTCTGCGCGCTGCTTTCCAGATCGCGCGTGTAATCGGCCACCGCAAACGCGCTGACATTGGCATTGAAGCGCGCGACCACACCGACGCCGACTTCCAGTGCGCGCGAGCCCTGCTGGTTGGTGAGCCGGTTGTCGCCGAAGTCGATGCGATCTTCGCCGTCCAGGGTCTGCCAGTAATTGAGCTTGGCGTACGGCTGCCACCCATTGCCGGCGATATCGTAATCGGCGGCGAGGCGAAGGCCGACGCGCCCGGTCCAGGCATTGTCGGCCTTGAAGCGGACCGCCGACACCCGGTCACCGGCATCGTCGATCGAGGTGCGCTGCCAGATCACCTGTGCCTGCGGCTCCAGCCACCATACGGACTGCCCGAGCTGCAGCAGCGGCTTGCCCACTTCCAGCGACGCGGTGGTGCCATCGCCACGCACGTCGATGCCCAGCCCGCGCGCCGACGTGGCCTCACCGTCGTAGCGGCTCTGAAGGACCACCGCATCCAGATACCCGCCTTCGCTGCCGACGCGGGTCCAGTACAGGCCCACGTGCTTGTCATCCAGGCGGGTACGGCCGACGGCCACGTTGTCCCAGCCGATCGCAAAGCCGTTGACGTTGCCCTGCGCGCGGGTGCGGCCGACGAATACACCGACCTGATCGCGGTGGTTGTCATCGCCGTTGGCGTACAGGTCCAGGCCGGCCTGGATGCCCTGGAGATCACCGTCGAAACTGGGCTTGGCATCGCCCTCCCAGTGCTGCTCATGACTCTGCCCGATCATGCGTGCCCAGGCCGAGCGGAAGCCGCCCTGCCCGGCCTGCACGCGCTGCTCGCCCTGGCGCTCGTGGAAGGTGCCCAGGCTGGCCAGGCTCGTCTCGCGCAGCAACGGGGGCACCACCGAGTAGACCGGGGTTTCCACCCGGTACAGCGGAATGATGTCGCCCTCTGCCGGACGCGCGTCCGGCGTTGGCGGTACCGCCAGCGGACCGGGCACCGGTGGCACTTCGGTAGGCACCGGCGGCGGCGCCTCCGGCTGCGCGGGTGCCACCGGCGCAGGAGCCGGCGGCGGGGCCGGGGGCGGCGGCTCTGGCGCGACCGGATCCGGATCATCCGGCGGGTTCACGTCCGGGGGCGGCGGCGGTGCCGGCGGCACTGCCGGCGGCGGGGTGCCGATGGCTTCGGGCGGCGGCGGCGGCGGTGGCACCTCGATGGTCGGCGCCGGCGCCGGCGCCGGGGTCGCCGAGGCGGTAACCGTGGAGCGCAGGTACCAGTTTTCACCGCTGCCTCCACTCACACCGCCCTTGAACAGGTAGTACTCGTAAGCACCTGCGGCGACCGGGCTGTACAGCGCGAACGCGTTGGCGGCAGTGCTGGCCCCGTTGGTCGCCTGCACCACCATGATGCCGTCGGCGACCGTGGCCGCGCCGGTGCCGCCAACGTTGAGCACGCCGATACCGGTGGTGCCGCTGGCGCTGCCGTTGGCGATCACCAGCTTGTCCGACAGCGAACTGTCATCGCCCAGCACGGTCTGCAGGTACAGCGCGCCTCCGTTGCCCACGTAGTTGCCCACGATGGTGAAGGCATCACCCACGCGGCTGCCGCCGTTGCTCAGGTCGATGCGACCGGCGTTGGTCACCGTGGCCAGCTGGCCGGCGGTGAACGGCACGATGCTCGCGTCCAGGCCACCGGCGAACAGCGTGCTGGTGGCATCGATGTCCAGCGTACCGGTGCCCGTGCCGCTGTCACCCAGGGTCAGGTTGCCGTCGAAGGTGAGCTGGGAATCGTTGGCCAGGCCGATCTGCTCCCAGTTCGCGAAGCGCGCCACACCATCGGTCTTGACGTTGTCCATGCTCAGCGCGTCGGTGCCGTTGCCGCCGTCGAACAGGGGCAACGCCCCGAGATGGGACGCGTTGAGGTTGGCCAAAGTGGCAACGTCACTGCCTTCGCCCATGTCCACCGCGCCGTAGACCACACCGCCGCCGGACCAGGCCAGCCGATCGTTGCCGGTGCTGGCACGGATTTCGCCGCGCACGGTGCCGCCGGTGATGGTGATCGAATCATCGCCGCCGCTGACGCTGATGTTGCCGCCGATGTAGCCCTCGGAAAGGATGATGGTGTCGTTGCCGAAGCCGGTGACGAGGTTGCCGTCGATGGTGCCGCCGGACATGTCGAAGGTGTTGTTCTCCAGCTTCATGTTGACCCGGCCGATGCGCCCGCCGGTCATCTCGGCATAGTCACCATCGTCGAAGCCGCCGATGATCTGGCCGCCGGTCATACGGAAGCGGTCGGTGCCATCGCCCTGCAGCAGTGCGCCGATGGTGCCGCCGGTCATGACGAACACGTCCCGGCCGCCGCCCTGCTGCACCGTGCCGGTAATGGTGCCGCCACTGATTTCGATCTGGTCGACATCGTCGCCCTGGTCGACCGAAGCCAGCGTGCCGCCGGTCATCAGCAGCACATCATTGCCGGCGCCCTGGCTGACCGCGCCGACGATCTGCCCGCCTTGCATCTCCAGGCGATCATCGCCCAGACCCTGCGCGAGCGTGCCACCGATGCTGCCTCCCGGCCGCATGATCGTGGTGTCGTTGCCGGCCCCCTGGTCGACGTTGCCGACGATCACGCCGGCAACATCCAGCAGATCATCACCGTCGCCGAGCAGCGCCGCGCCGTTGAGCCGGCCATTGACGATCAGCGACTGTGTGCCACTGGCACCGATCACGTTCGCCGTGCCACCGCCCTGCCGTTGCAGCACGCCATCAATCTGAAGGGTGGTGGCGTTGGCCATGGTCAGGCTGGCGGTCTCCAGCGTGTTGCCCAGCACCAGGGTGCCGCCGTTGAGCCTGCTGGCGCCCCCCACGCTGTTGAGGCCGGTCAGGGTGAGCGTGCCGCCACCGGTCTTGTCCAGCGCGCCGGTGCCGTTGATGCTGCCGGCATAGGTGCCATCGTCGGGCTGGGTGAAGCGGACCAGACCATTGTTGGTCACGCCGGGCGGCAGGCTCTGCGCCCGCGCTTCCAGGATGCCGGCCGGATCGACGATCACCGGGCCGGTGTAATTGGCGTTGTTGCCGGTCAGCGCCAGGGTGCCCTGCGCCACCGTGGCCACGGTCACCCCGGTGATGGTGCCGGTCAGTGTCCACTTGCCCGCATCATTCTTGGTCAGCGACTCGAAACCGACGAAATTGCCCGGCAGCGTGGAATCACCCATGCCGCTCAGGAAGATCGCGTCGTTGCCCGCTCCTCCGCTGAAATTGCCGGTGATCGACGAGCCGGTATACAGGCGCAGGATGTCATTGCCACCGGCCAGCGAGATGTTGCCGATCACCTGGCCACGGTTGGTGAAGTCAAGCGCGCCGTTGCCGGAGCCACCGATCACCGTGTCCGGTGCCTGGATGATGCCGGTCTCGGTGTTGATCACGGTGTTCAGCCCAGTGGTGTTCTGCGACCAGATCGCCACGGCGTTGTTGGCGCGGATGGTGCCGCTGTTGACGATGGTGTTGCCCGCGCCCTGGAAGTTGATCACTTCGGCACTGCCTTGGCTGCCCAGCGCCAGCACTTCGCCGCCGGCATCGACGGTCAGGGTGCCGCCGGTGCGGAATTCCAGTGTGTCGCCGCCCGCGCCGAACAGTCCCGGCGCGCTGACTGCAGTGGCGCTGACGGTCGCACCGGTGCCGACGTGGATGTTGGCGTTGTCGCGCAGCGAGATGGCGTTGGCGTCACCCACCACCAGCTTGGCACCGGCCTGGACATCCACCGTGCGTCCATCCTCGATGGCGATGTTGCCGTTACCGACGCGGGTCACATAGGGATTGGGTGCGGCCGTGGTGCAGGTGGTGGTGGTGCCGACGGTAACGCAGTCCGCCTGTGCGCCGAACGAGGCCAGGACGATGGCGCTGCCCAGCAGGCCGCGTGAACGGAGCAGCACGGCGATGCTGAGCGCGAGGGGGTGGAGAGTGGACCTGGGCATGCGGCTTCCTCTGGACATCACGGAGGGCGGCGGCGGCATGACAGGTCATCGAAGCCCCCTGCTCCTGACTGCACGCATCACCATGAAATTCACGACGGCAGCGGACGCTGCCTGGGACTGCATTTCCGGCGGGACAACATCGAGGAGGGGACAGACGGCGCGCGGCAAATGGGCCACGGCCAGGAACAGGCGGTTTCGTGAAGTACGCAGATGTGTGCCGGTACTTTTACTGGTCAACCGTGATGTGAACGTAAAATTCAGGCAGGGGATCGCCCGCATTCGCCGCGCGGTGAGCGAGTCTGCAGAGATCGCTCAGATCTTCAGATAGACACGCCGGCGATCCAGCACCCACACCACACCCCACCAGATCGTCACGAAGCCCACCGCGCACGCGAGCGAGGCCAGCTTTGGTGCCTCCGGCAGCGCGCTCTGCAGGGCATGGAACGCCCAGGCCCACGCACCGGTTGCAGCGAGCACCAGCGCCATCGCCGAGGAGCCAAGATAGGCGGCGATCGCATTCACACCAAAGCGTCGCCCCAGCGCAGGCATGCCCCAGCGATCGATCAACAGATGGGCCAGCAGCAGCGCAGCCGCGGACAGACCTGCGGTCCACAGCACGAAGCTGGGGGTCCACAACTGCTTGTTCAGGGGCAACCACAGCGTGGCCAGGCCGCCGACCGCCAGGCAACCCGCCGCCAGCAGCGTCAGCTGCGGTGCCCTGCCGGCACGCAGCCACGCGCCGGCGCGCAGGCCCAGCAGGGTGGTGGCGATCGCCCCGAGGCTGCTCAGCAGGCCTTCCGGGTCATGGCCCAGCCCGGTGAGCGCGGAATACTTGTAGAGGAACGGGGCGAACAGCGCCGTATCCAGGCGGCTGGCCGGGTTGACCCACGGCGCCATGGAGGTGGCCGACAGCAGGATCACCGCATAGGTGGCCAACAGCCCGACGATCAGCGCCCATTGCGTGCGCGCCCGCGTGTAGACCGCCAGCACGCCGACCACCGCCACGCACAGGGCGATCCGCTGCAGCACGCCCCACAGGCGATACGCCGGCAGTTCGAACAACCACCACGCCAGCAGGTGCAGCAGCGCGCCGGCGATCAGGATGCGCAGTGCGCGTTGCAGCACCCCGCGCACCAGCGCCGGACGCGTGGCCGGCTCGGCCGCGCGTGGCGCCAGACTGAACGCCATCGAGACACCGGCAATGAACAGGAACAACGGGAAAATCAGGTCGGTCGGGGTGAAACCATGCCAGTCCGCGTGCAGCAGCGGTGCGTAGACATGGCTCCAGTCGCCCGGGTTGTTGACCAGCAGCATCGCCGCGACGGTCAGGCCGCGCAGTGCGTCGATCGAGCCCATCCGCCCCGACGGTACGGCACTCATACGTCTTCGCGCTGTCCGGCGATCCATGTGCTGCGCACCTGCAGCGCGTCATCGAGCAGCACCAGATCGGCGTGATGTCCTTCGGCGATGTGCCCGTAGCGGTCATCCAGATTCAGGAACTGCGCAGGGTAGGTCGACGCCATGCGCGCCGCTTCGGCCAACGACACGCCCAGCAGCTGCACGCTGTTGCGCACCGCCGTGGCCATGTCCAGCGCCGAGCCGGCCAGCGAGCCGGCAGCATTGCGCACCACCCCATCCACCGCAGTGATGACCTCGCCGTACAGTTCGTAACTTGGGTCTGCCGCACCCACCGGCGGCATCGCATCCGTGACCAGCATGACCTTGCCGCGCGGCTTGGTCGCCAGCGCCACACGCAGGCTGGCCGGGTGCACATGCACACCGTCGGCAATGATGCCGACCCAGCTGTCGCGGTCTTCCAGTGCCGCGCCGACCGCACCCGGCTCGCGACCGGTCAGCGGTGACATCGCGTTGTACAGATGGGTGAAGCCACGGATACCGGCCTCCAGGCCGGCACGTGCCTGCTCGTAACTGGCGGCGGTATGACCTGCCGCCACCACCACGCCGCGTTCCACCAGCGCGCGGATGCTCTCCAGCGGCACCCGCTCGGGCGCCAGCGTGAGCAGGGTGACGCCGTTGTCCAGCGAGGCGGCCAAGGCGATCTCGGCGGCATCGGGCACGCGGAACTTGTTCGCGTCATGCGTGCCCTTGCGCGCCGGGGCGATGTACGGGCCTTCCAGATGGATGCCGAGTACGCCTGGCACGCCCTCGCTGATCGCCTGGCGGGTCGCCGCGATGGCCGCGCGCATCACCTGCACGTCGTCGCTGATCAGAGTCGGCAGCAGACCGGTGGTGCCGAAGCGGCGGTGCGCCTGGGCCAGCGTGCGCAGCGTGGCGACATCCGGGCTGTTGTTGAACAGCACGCCGCCACCGCCATTGACCTGCGCATCGATGAAGCCGGGCAGCAACCAGCCGCCGCCCAGGTCCACCTGCTCATCGGCCTGGCCGAGCATGGGCGCGGCATCGGAGACCAGCGCGGTGATCCGGCCGCTTTCGATCACCACCGCCAGATCATCGCGGAAGTCGTCACCGGCCAGGATGCGGGCATTGCGCAGGACAGTTTTCATCAGACGGTTTCCGTCACCTTGTTCAGATGCGGCGGCAGGTCCGGGTTGTGACCACGGCGCAGCGCCAGCGCATTGATCGCACGGTAGAAACTCTGGATGGTCAGCAGCGGGGCGCACGCCGGGTGCGGCGCGACCGGTAGCGGCAGGTCACCGCCGACATCGGCCAGCCACACCTGCGCATCGCGCGCGGCGAACTCGCTCAGCACCGCGCGGGTGCCAGCGCCGGTTTCATCCGGCTGGGCGAAGGCCAGCACCGGGAAGCCCGGGCCCACCAGCGCCATCGGGCCATGCTTGACCTCGGCCGAGCTGTACGCCTCGGCGTGCAGGCCACAGGTTTCCTTGAACTTCAGCGCCGCTTCCTGCGCGGCGGCCAGGCCAAGACCGCGGCCAAGCACGAACAGATTGTGGGCCGGCACCAGGCCGTCGGTCAGCGACGACCAGTCGCTGTTCCAGGCCTGACGCAGCGCATCGGGCAGCGCGCGCAGCGAAGCGATCAGCCCCACATCCTGGGTCCAGTACGCCACCAGCTGCAGGATCGCCGACAGCGAGGCCAGGTAGCTCTTGGTCGCCGCGACGCTGCGCTCGGCACCGGCGCCCAGCGGGATCACCGTCTCGGCCAGCTGCGCCAGCGGCGAATCCTCGACATTCACCAGCGCCACCACGCGTGCGCCGGCCGCACGCGCGGCCTCGGCGTTGCGCAGCAGGTCCGGGCTTTTGCCCGACTGCGAGATCACGATGTACAGCGCGCCGCGCAGCTTCAGGGGTGCTTCGTAGACCGAGCCCACCGAGGGCGACGCCGAGGCGGTGACCAGCCCGAGGCGCGTTTCCAGCAGGTACTTGGCATAGGTGGCGGCGTGGTCGGAACTGCCCCGTGCGCAGGTCACCACGAACGGCGGCGGCGCCGCGCGCAGGCTGGCGGCCAGCGTCTCCACGGCCACCTGGTTGCGCGCGAACTGCGCGGCGATCACATCGGCAGCCTCGGCGGCTTCGCGGTACATCAGGGTGTCGTGGGGGGCAGGCAGGGACATGGGGACTCAGGTCGTTTCAGGAGAAGGAAGCCGTGCACCCTGTGGGCGCATCGGCGCGGTGGAACCACGCACCACCAGCTGCGGCACGAAGCCCTGGTTCTGCAGCTGCAACGGCGCGTCGTCGTAGGCATCGCTGCGCAGCTGCGCGATCAGCAGGCGCGCGGCATGCCGGGCGATGTCTTCAGTGGCCTGCTTGGCAGTGGTCAACGGCGGCCAGGACTGGCGCGAGAACGGGCTGTCCTCGAAACCGGCGATGGACAGGTCGTAGGGCACGTTCATGCCGGTGGATTTGGCGGCCGCCAGCACGCCGGCGGCGATTTCATCGTTCGAGCCGAAGATCGCGGTGGGCGGTTCGCGCAGCGCCAGCAGGCGGCGCGCCCCACGGAAGCCGTCGTCGAAGGTGTAATCGCCCTGCACCACCAGGTGCTTGTCGATGGTCATGCCGTAGTCGCGCAGCGCGGCCTCGTAACCGGCATAGCGCTCGCCACTGGAGCGGTGCGAGGTGCCGCCCCAGAGAAAGCCGATGCGCTGGTGACCCAGCTGGATCAGATGCTCGGTGATTTCATAGGCGGCCTCGCGGTCGTCGACGAACACACAGGCGCCGTCCTGCGGATCGGCCGTGGCGGCAATGATGCGCACCAGCTTGATCCCGCGCGCGGTGAGCGCGGCCACCAGATCCTTGCGCTCGGACATCGGTGCGGTCAGCACCAGCCCGGCCAGGCGCGAACGCTGCACCCAGTCGGCCAGTTCCTCGGCCAGCATCGGCGAGCTGGAGTCGCAGGGATGGATCTGCAGCCCGAACCCGGTCTCTCGGCAGGCCGCGAGCACGCCGTTCTGCACGCCGATGATGTGGTACGGATTGGGGTTGTCGTAGACCAGCCCAACCACCAGCGTGGTGCCGGTGCGCAGGTTGCGCGCGGCCGGATCGGGCTCGTAGTCCAGCTCGGCGATCGCACGCAGCACCCGCGCACGCGTGGCCTGCATCACCGAGGGCTCGTTGTTGATCACCCGCGAGACCGTCTTCAGCGATACCTTGGCCCGTTCGGCGACATCCTTGATGGTCGCTCTACGCATCGTCTTTTCCTGGCTGACCGGTTGAGCGTCCATGATCGCCGATCACTGCCCGTCGCGGGACAGCCCGACGCGGTGGCCGCGCATCGAATAGAACAGGATGTACAGGTAGCAGGGCACCATCAGGCCGGCGAACACCCACTGGAAGTCGAAGTGCTGCTTGAGCACGGCGAACAGCTGGGGAATGATCGCGCCACCGGCGATGGCCATCACCAGCAGGGCCGAGCCGGTCTCGGTGAAGCGGCCCAGGCCGCGGATCGCCAGCGGGAAGATCGCCGGCCACATCATCGCGTTGGCAAAGCCCAAGGCCGCCACGAAACCGACCGAGACATAGCCGTGGGTCAGCAGCGCGCCGATGCAGAACACCACGCCCAGCACCGCCGAGATGCTCAGGTAGCGCGACTGTGAGACCAGGTGCGGGATCAGCGCCAGGCCGGCCAGGTAGCCGATCAGCATCGCGCCCAGGGTGATCGAGGTGAACATCTTGGTCTGGTCCAGCGGCAGGTCGAAGCCGTGGCCGTAAGTGCCGATCGCATCGCCGGCCATCACTTCCACGCCGACGTACACGAACAGGCACAGTACGCCCAGCCACAGGTGCGGGAACTGGAAGATGCTGGTGCGCTCGGCCACCCCTGGCGCGCGGGCCGGCGTGGCATTGGCTTCGGCGGTCTTCAGTTCGGGCAGCGGCGAGAACAGCACGCCCACCGCCAGCAGCACCAGCAGCCCGGCCATGGCCATGTACGGCAGCTGGATCTTGGCGGCGAAGTCATTGAGCAGCACCGTCTTGGCGGCCGCATCGGCGACCTTCACCTGGGCATCCAGATCGCCGATACCGTGCAGCACCAGCGTGCCGATCAGCACCGGGGCGAGCATGCCGGCGATCTTGTTGCAGATGCCCATCAGTGCGATGCGCCGGGCCGCGGTCTCGATCGGGCCGAGGATGCTGATGTACGGGTTGACCGCCGTCTGCAGCAGGGCAAGGCCGCTGCCGATGATGAACAGGCCACTGAGCGCGCCCGGGTACCAGCGCTGCTGGGCGAAGTGGGCGAACACCACCGCACCGGCCGCCATCACCAGCAGGCTCAGGCTCAGGCCCTTCTTCATCCCGGTGCGCTTGAGGATCCACGAGGCCGGCAGGGCCAGGAAGAAATACGACAGGTAGAAAACCATCAGCACCAGGAAGGCGCCCACCTCATCCAGCTCGAAGGCGAGCTTGACGAAGGTGATCAACGGGCCGTTGAGCCAGGTGAAGAAGCCGATCAGGAAGAACAGCACGCCGATGATCAGGATCGAGGTAAGCACGCTCGAACGCGCGGAGGCAGCAGGCACGGCAGACATCAAGGAGGCTCCTGCATCGACGGCGCCGGAGCGGCATCGGAAGAGTGGCTGGGAACAACGTTGTCACATTTATTCGTTGCAGCCGCCAGGTTTGTCAACAACTGGTTCACGCCAGCGCCGCGCATTTTCCGTTGCTGCACCTGCGCAATCTGGCGGCAGCGCTCGCCGCGGGCGGAGCGGAGCCCGTATTAACGGCAGTTTGCGAAAACATGACGGCAGTGTGATGAAAACGTTTTCCCGCGCAAACCCACGTTGCGGCGCAGCATCGAAAGTGTGAGGTTATCGTTGACATCGTTGTCAGAACGATTACAGACTCCGCCTCAATCGCCGGGGCAACCCTGGCCACGCCCAACCGATGGAGTCCGTGTGACCAACGCCGCCCACGCTGTTCCGGCCCATGCCCCGCCCGCCGCGACGCCGCCGTTCCTGGCCGCCGACGTGGGTGGCACGCATGTCCGGGTTGGCCGGGTCCAGGCCAGCGCCGATCCGGCCCATCCGGTGGAGCTGCTGGACTACCGCAAGTTCCGCAATGCGGATTACGCCGGCCTCAGCGCGATCCTGTCCGACTTCCTGGCCGATGGCCCGCGCCCGACGCATTGCGTGGTCGCCACCGCCGGCTATGCCCGCGACGACGGCACGGTGATCACCGCCAACCTGCCCTGGCCGTTGTCGGCACGGCAGATCGAGCGCGATGTCGGCCTGGACCAGGTGTACATCGTCAATGACTTCGAGGCCGTGGCCTATGCCGCCGCCCAGGTCGATGCCAGCGGCGTGCTGCAGCTGACCGGCCCGGCCACCGCCCCGCGCGGCCCGACCCTGGTGGTCGGCCCCGGCACCGGCCTCGGCGCGGCGGTGTGGATCCCGACCCCGCACGGCGCCGTCGTGCTGGCGACCGAAGCCGGCCAGCCGACCCTGGCCACCACCACCGAACTGGAGATGGCGATCGTGCGGCAGATGCTGCGCGACCGGTCGCATGTCTCGGTCGAGCAGGCGCTGTCCGGCCCCGGCCTGATGAATCTGTATCGCGCCCTGTGTGCGTTGAGCGGCCAATCGCCAGCGCTGACCACCCCCGATGCGATCACCGCCGCCGCCATGGCCGACCAGGACCCGCTCGCGCGGCAGAGCCTGGATGTGTTCTGCGGCCTGCTCGGCAGCACCATCGGGGACATGGCGCTGCAGTACGGCGTCACCGGCGGTGTCTACCTGGCCGGCGGCATCCTGCCGCAGATCCGCGACTTTCTGTTGAACAGCACCTTCGTCGAGCGGTACCTCAACAAGGGCCCGATGCGCGAGGCGCTGGAACGTATTCCCGTGAAGGTGGTCGAGCACGGGCAGCTGGGCGTCATCGGCGCTGCCAGCTGGTACCTGGGCCATAGGGACCACCCGACCGCCTGACGGCGCGCCGGGAAAGGCATTACGTAGTACGCAGCACCCATGGCACGCCCCGGTTTAGGGCGCGCGGAAAAGTCGTACCAGACGCAAGAAGACACGCCGTCGCCGGCGAACCATCGGATTGATGAGGAGAGACATCATGAACCATCGCAAGAGTCTGCTTTCGGCAGCCATTTTCAGCTGTCTGGTGTTCGGCGCGCAGGCGCAGGAAACCTCCAGTACCCCCACCGACCTGGACACCGTCAGCGTCGTCGGCATCCGCGCCAGCCTCGAAAAGTCGCTGGATACCAAGCGCAACAACGTGACCATTTCCGAGGCGATCACCGCCGAGGACATCGGCAAGTTCCCCAGTACGAACGTTGCAGAAGCGCTGTCTCAGCTGCCCGGCATCTCGCTGGACCGCCGCTTCGGCCAGGGTGAGCGCGTCAGCATCGACGGCACCGACCCCAGCCTCAACCTGTCCTTCCTGGACGGCCACCCGGTCGCCCAGGCGATCTGGCTGTACGGCGAGCAGCCCAACCGCGGCTTCGATTACACCCTGCTGTCGCCGCTGATCCTGGGTCGCATGGAAGTCATCAAGTCCTCCGAAGCGCGCCTGACTGAAGGCAGCCTGGGCGGCACCATCCTGATGCACACCCGCCAGCCACTGGACATGCGCGCCAACGAAGTGGCCGCTTCCGTGGGCTACAGCTACAGCGACCAGGCCAGCAAGGGCAAGCCGAACGCCTCGGCCATCTACAGCTGGAAGAATGACGAAGAAACCTTCGGCATCAACGTGGCCGCGCAGCACTATGAAGAGCGCGTGGACCGTCAGGGCATAGAAGTGTTTGGTTACGCCAAGGCGTCCACCTTCACCAACGCGTCGGGCGTGGACCCGAATGCGGACGTGCCCAATTCGGTCAACGCGGCGTGGTTCCAGCAGGACCGCAAGCGCGACAGCGCCGTGGTCAATCTGCAGTTCAAGCCGACCGACGAACTCGAGTTCAACCTGAGCGGCCTGTACATCAAGGAGAACTTCGACAACTACAACCAGTCGATGTACTCCTTCCTGACGTGGAATCCCGGCACCGTAGGTGCGGTGAACCAGCTCGGCGACGTGCGCAACGGGGTGGTCACCAGCGGTCACTCCAACGCCAGCGCGACGGCCAACAGCGGCACGGTGATCTACGACAACAACGTGCGCGAATCCGAAGTGACCACCAAGGGCCTGGACCTTCGCGGTGCCTGGAAGGGTGAAGGCTGGGGTATCAGCGGCCAGGCTGGCCAGAGCAAGTCCGAAAACAAGGATCTGGCCCAGTACTTCATCGAACCGTTCTACAACGGTGGCTTCAGCTGGAACCTGGACAAGGGCATCACCTTCGACAACCCCGATGCCGCCCGCAATCCGGCCAACTGGGGCTCGGCCGGCGGCTGGTTCGGCAACAACGGCATCTTCTCCACCGACAGCAAGGACACCTACGCACAGCTGGACTTCAATGTGCAGTTCGACAGCATCTTCAACCAGCTGCAGTTCGGCGTTCGCCACGGCAAGCACGAAGAGAGCTTCGATCTGAACGTGTATGGCGGCGTGCGTCCGGGCACCCTGGCCGACGTCGGCACCATCGGTCTGACCGACATCCAGGGCTTCGCCGATGGCCAGGGCCGTCATATCCAGGCCGGCCGCGACAACGTGCTGAACTGGGTCAAGGGCAGCCCGCTGGACTTCGCCAACCCGGATCCGGCCAGCTATCTCAACAACAGCTGGGCGCTGGAGCAGACCAACAATGCCGCCTATGCGCAGTTGAACTTCTCCAATGGCCCGGTACGCGGCAACGTCGGTGTGCGCTACGTGGATTCCAAGACGGCCGGCAGCGGCTTCGTCTACGGCGGTACCCCCACCCTGACCGATCTGGACAGCAAGTGGCAGACCCAGACCAAGAAGGAAGACTTCCTGCTGCCCTCGGTCAACCTGGTCTACGACACCGACAGCGACTGGGTGTTCCGCTTCGGCGCCAGCAAGGTCATCGCGTGGGCGCCGTACAACCAGATGGTGAACAACACCTTCCTCAACGACACCACCCTGACCGGCAGTGGCGGCAACGCGGCCCTGTCGCCGTATGAGTCCTGGAACTACAACCTGTCGGCCGAGTACTACTTCGCTCCGCAATCGGTGGTGGCCTGGTCGCTGTTCTACAAGAAGATCGACAACTACATCGATACCAGCGCCGTCACCGAGCGCCAGTACAACTCGATCCGCGATACCTCGCCGGCCACCTGGGCCAACGTCGTGGGCACCAACGGCTGTGCGGCCGACGGCTATTGCGACTACAGCATCCAGCGTCCGCGCAATGCCGGCAGCGGTCACGTCAAGGGCTTCAACCTCAGCTACCAGCAGCCCTTCGGCGAAAGCGGCTTCGGCCTGACCGCCAACTACACCTACGCCAACGGCGAAAACAATTCCGGTGATGCGCTGCCCTACCAGTCGCGCAACTCGGTTGCGTTCAGCCCGTACTACGAAAAGGGTCCGATCAACGCCCGCCTGACCTACAACTGGCGTGACAGCTACCTGGCCGGCGGCTACGTCGCAGGCTCGGCACCGGCCAGCGTGGACGACTACGCCGAGCTGGGCGCCAGCTTCGGCTACACCTTCAACGAGAACTGGTCGGTCACCGTGGACGCCCAGAACCTGCTCGATGAAGAGTACTTCCAGTACCTTGGCGACAAGGATCACCTGGCCTCGCGTTACAAGAGCGGCCGCCGCTACATGGCCACCCTGCACTTCAAGTTCTGATCGCCTTGGCACTATGCTGAATGCCTGAAACGGGCCCGGATTTCCGGGCCCGTTTTCACAGGTGGAACCCGATTCGCTACAAAGGAATGACCCGATGCACACCCGCACCCGTCGTACCTCGCTGTCGCTGCTGTCCTTCGCACTGGCACTCTCCCTCGCACCGCTGGCCCAGGCCGCCGACGCACAGGCACCGGCTGGCCCGAAGGCCCTGCCCGGTTCGCTGATGCTGATCCCCGCGCCCGCCAGGGTCGATCGCATCGACGGGGCCGGCTACACCGTGACCACCGCCACCCCTGTGCATGCACAGGGCCAGGCCGCCGCCCGCGTGGCTGCACAGTTCGCCACCCTGCTGCGCGACAGCGGTGGCCCGGCGGTAACGGTCAGCGAAGGACGCGGCAAGGACGGCATCCGCTTCGTGCTCGACGCCACGCTCAAGACCGGTGCCGAAGGCTACCAGCTGCGTTCGGACGCGCGTGGCGCTACCGTGCAGGCCGCCACCGAGGCCGGTCTGTTCTACGGTGCGGCAACGCTCTCGCAGCTGCTCACCGGCGGCAGCGATGGCACGCTTCCGGCGCTGCGCATCGATGATGCGCCCCGTTTCAGCTGGCGCGGCCTGATGCTCGATTCGGCCCGCCACTTCCAGAGCCTGGATGAGATCAAGCAGGTCCTCGATGCGATGGCCGAGCAGAAGCTCAACACCTTCCATTGGCACCTCACCGATGACCAGGGCTGGCGCATGGAGATCAAGCGCTACCCGAAACTGACCGGCGTCGGCAGCTGCCGCATTCCGGCCGGCGACGGTGGCCGCGATCCGGTCACCGGCGCCGAGCGTCCCTACTGCGGGTTCTACACCCAGGAACAGATCCGCGAGGTGATCGCGTATGCCGCCGCGCGCCATATCCAGGTGATCCCGGAGATCGACGTGCCCGGTCACGCTACCGCGGCGATCGCGGCCTATCCGGAGCTCGGCACGATCGACACCCCGCTCAAGCCGCTGAGCGAATGGGGCGTGTTCCCGAACCTGTTCAACACGGAAGACAGCACCCTCGAATTCCTTGAGAACGTGCTGGAAGAAGTCATCGCGTTGTTCCCGGCCAAGTACGTGCACGTCGGTGGCGACGAAGCGGTCAAGGACCAGTGGGAAGCCTCCGCGCGGGTGCAGGCGCGCATGCGCGAAGTGGGCGCCGGCGATGAGATGGAAATGCAGAGCCACATCATCAAGCGCCTGGAGACCTTCCTGGAACACCACGACCGGCGCCTGATCGGCTGGGATGAAATCCTCGAGGGCGGCCTGCCGCCGGAAGCCACGGTGATGTCCTGGCGCGGCACCGAAGGCGGCCTCAAGGCCGCCAGCGAGGGCCACGACGTGGTCATGTCGCCGGTGACCGACATGTACATGGACTACCTGCAGACCAACTCGGAGAACGAGCCGCCGGGCCGCCCGGCGACGATTCCGCTGGCCCGCGTGTACGGCTTCGAGCCGGTGCCGGACGCGCTGGCCAAGGACAAGCAGCACCACATCCTCGGCCTGCAGGCCAACATGTTCACCGAGCACACGCGCAGCTACGCGCGCCTGCAGCACAACCTGTTCCCGCGCTTGGCCGCGGTGGCCGAGACCGGCTGGTCGCCGCGCGAGCGCCGCGACTATGCGGATTTCCTGGCGCGTCTGCCGGCGCAGCTGAAGCGTTACCAGGCGATGGGCATCGCGTATGCGCAGACGCCATTCCAGGTGGAACTGGACAGCACGGACGACCGCGCCGCCGGCACCGCGACGCTGGCCCTGCGCACCCCGCTCGGTTACGACATCCACTACAGCGTGGACGGCAGCGCGGTCACCGCGCAGTCACCGCGCTACACCGCCCCGCTGCAGCAGCCGCTGCCGGTGGCACTGCAGGCGGCGACGTTCTTCAACGGCGAGGCGTTGGCCAAGGCGGCCAGCCGCTTCGACATCACCGCCGGGTCGCTGCTGTCGCGGACCGACGAACATCTCGCGCAGTGCCCGGGCGAAGGCCAGCTGCTGCTGCGCCTGGAAGACGACGGCCCGGCCGATGGCGAGCGCGCGATCTTCAACGTGGACATCTTCAACCCGTGCTGGTTGTGGAAGGACGCGGATGTGGATGGCATCGCCACGCTCCGCATCCGCGCCGGACAGATCCCGTACTACTTCCAGCTGGCCCACGACGAGCCGAACCGCCGCTTCGCGCCCAAGCGCAGCGCGCATGGGGAAATGGACATCCTCGGCGGCCAGTGCGATGGCAAGCCGCTGGCCAGCGTGGCACTGCCGGCCGCGCCGGGCGCCGATGGGTTCATCACGCTGGAGGCGGCGCTGCCGCGCTCGCTCAAGGGCACGCAGAATCTGTGCGTGCGCTTCACCGGTGATACCCGGCCGACCATGTGGGTGCTGGATGAGATGACGCTGTTGCCGCGGTAATCGGGGCACCGGGGTGCCGGCCAGCGGCCGGCACTCCCCGTCTTGGGTCGCCGGCGTCACACGCATCAACCGCGCAGGCGCACCAGCAGATCGCGCAACGGGGTGAACACGATCGCCATGCCGGCCAGCACGCCGACGCTGTTGGCCAGCGCGTCCATCGGGTCGGCCATGCGGTTGACGGTCAAGGCGCCCTGGGCGAACTCGATGCCGATGCCCAGCGTGACCAGGCCGAGCGCGGCCCAGACCAGGGCCGCGCGACGCTGGTAGATCTGCACGGCGGATGCGGCCAGCAGAAAATACGCGAGGAAGTGCTCGACCTTGTCGCTGTTTTCCGGCAACGGGATCGGCGGCGGCGGGATCAGGCAGACCACGATCGTGCCCAGCACCGCCAGCCACCACAGCGCCAGCCAGAACCGTGGCCAGCGCAGCGGTTTAAGCACGGGTGTCGCCGCCACCTTACAGACGCCAGGTCAGATCGCCGAGTTCGAAGGCGGGTTCGAAATCGACATCGCGCTGGAAGCCCATCACCTGGAAGCGCTCGCCCATCTCGGTCGGCAGCGTCAGCTTTTTCACCTGATCGCGCAGGCGTACGCGGCCGATCTCGTCGGTGCGCGCGTCGGCTTTCTCCAGCAGCGTATCCAGCCCGTTCCCGAGCAGGAAACTGGCCTGCGTGCAGTAACCGGCCAGTTCGAATCCGGCCCCGGTGCCCGACTCGGCCAACGCGGTGAAATCCACCGAGGCGGTCAGGTCCTGCAGGCCCGGCCAGCGGTACAGATCGTTGTGCACGTGGTGGCGATAGAACGCGCGCACCGTGCCGTCGTCGCGGTCGTCCTGGTAATACTCGTTGCGCGGGTAGCCGTAATCGACGAACAGCATCGCGCCGCGCCTCAGGCCGCCGGCGATCGCCTGGATCCAGTACGGCAGCTGCGGCAGCAGTTCGGAACGGTACCCATCGGCGAAGGGCTTCTGACGGTAGTGCTCCACATGCCGCACCGCCGCGGTGAGCATCGCATCGGCCGGCTGCGCGCCGCGCACGAAGGCGCCCTGCGCATCCAGCTCGACGGTTTCCTCGTAGACCATGCCATCGCGCGCGAGGAAGCGCGGCGTCGGCAAGGCATCGATCACTTCATTGGCAAACACCATGCCGTCCCAGTCGTCATCGAACGGGCCGTCCAGCCATTCCACCAGGGCGAACACCGGCGGGATCAGCGCCATTTCCAGGCGCTCGCGCTGGCGCTCGCGCAGGTCCGCGCTGGGCTCCAGGATCGCGTAGCGTTCAGGCAGTGCATCCAGTTCCAACATGCGCTTGAGCAGCACTTCGGCGAACGCGCCGCTGCCGCCACCGACTTCCATGAAACGCGCTTCCGGGCCGAGCTGCTGCATTATCGGGGCGATCGCATTGGCCAGGGTCGCGGCGAACAGCGCGCCGATCTCCGGCGAGGTGGTGAAATCGCCGGCGGCACCGAACTTGCTCGCGCCGGCGCTGTAATAGCCCCAACCGGGGGTATACAGGCTCAGCTCCATGAAACGGGAGAACGGCATCGCGCCGCCGTTGGCGAGGATTTCAGCACGCAGCGCCGCAGCCAGCTCGTCGCTGTGGGCCAGGGCGTCGGATTCGGGGGTGGGCAGTGGGGAATGCATGGCGCGGGCGATTGCGGTGACAATGCACAGCATAGCCTGAGCAGGGAGTACCCCCGATGACCGATACCGCGCCCGTGGCGCTGATCACCGGCAGCGCGCGCCGGATCGGCGCGGCCATCGCCCGCCAGTTCCACGCCTGTGGCTGGTCGGTGGTGCTGCATGCCCACACCTCCACCACCGAGCTGCAGCAGATGGCCTTCGACATGGACATGCTGCGGCCGGGCAGCGTGCTGGCCCTGCAGGCGGATCTGCGCGATGCCGATGCCCTGCCCGACCTGATCGACCAGACCGTGGCCCAGTTCGGCCGGCTGGACACGCTGGTCAACAACGCCTCCAACTTCTACCCCACCCTGCTCGGCCAGATCACCGCCGCGCAGTGGGACGACCTGTTCGCGGTCAATGCGCGCGCGCCGCTGCTGCTGGCCCAGGCCGCCGCGCCGCACCTGCGCCGCCAGCAGGGCAGCATCGTCAACCTGACCGATCTGCACGGCACCCAGCCGATGCGCGACCACCCGGTGTACGCGGCCGCCAAGGCAGCCCTGGAAATGGTCACCCGCTCACTGGCGCTGGAGCTGGCGCCCAAGATACGGGTCAACGCGGTCGCCCCTGGGGCCATCCTGTGGCCGGAACAGGGCAAGGACGATTTCGCCCGGCAGGCGCTGCTGGCGCGCACGCCGCTGGCCCGCACCGGCACGGTGGAGGAGATCGCCGAGGCGGTGTACTGGCTGGCCACCGAGGCCGCGTTCGTCACCGGGCACACGCTGCGCGTGGATGGCGGGCGGACGTTGTCGTAAACGCCGATTGCCCCGCCCGGTAGTGCCGGCCGCTGGCCGGCTCCGCATGAACCGAGCGTGGGCGCAGTGCCGGCCAGCAGCCGGCACCCCCCGGTGCATCGATCAGCCGGGCAGCAGGTCCATCGTGTCGAACGGCTCGCCGAACTGCCGATGCGCGCGCCACAGCGCCTCCAGGGTCAGTCCGCTGACCGGATCGCGGAAGTCCGGGGCGATGTCGGCCAGCGGCTTGAGCACGAAGGCGTGCCTGAGCTCCGGGCGCGGGATGCGCAGGTGGCCGGGGCCTTCCACGATCAGGTCGCCGTAGAACACCACATCGATATCCAGGGTGCGGTCGCTGAAGCGCGGGCCGCTGCGGTCGCGGCCGTGGGCATCTTCCAGCGCGTGCAGCCAGTCATCCAGCGTCTGCAGCGGCAGCTCGGTCTCGATCGCCACGGCGTTGTTGAGGAAGTCCGGGCCGTCGAAGCCGACCGCGGCAGTGCGGTAGGCCGGCGATACCGCGATCGCGCCGAAACGCGCGCGCAGCGCCTCCACCGCGGCGTGAAGGTGCTGTTGCGGCTGCAGGTTGCTGCCCAGGCTCAGGAGCGCAGTGGTCATGGTATTCAGCGTACGTGGGGCGATTCCACACGGGGGCAACATGCCCAGCGCATAGAATCGGGGTGCACATCATAGGACACCGACATGACCTATTGCGTCGGCATCGAGGTGGACGAAGGCCTGGTCTTCGCCGCCGACACCCGCACCAACGCGTCGCTGGACGACGTGCGCGTGCACCGCAAGCTGCACGAGTTCGAGTTTGCCGGGGAAGCCGCCTTCGTCATCATGGCCGCGGGCAACCTGGCGACCACCCAGCTGCTGATCTCACGGCTGCGCCGTGATGTGGAGGAACAGCGCCCGGAAAACCTGCGCGCCTACCGGCATCTGTTCGAGGTGGCCGAGTACGTGGGCCGGGTGCTGCTCGACAGCCAGGTCAAATCCAGCACGCATGAGGCGGGCCAGGATGGCATCGTGACCCAGGCCACGCTGATCCTGGGGGGCCAGATCGGCGGCGAGCATCCGGGGCTGTACATGATCTATCCGCTCGGCAATGCGATCGCGGCCTCGCCGGAAACCCCGTTCCTGCAGATCGGCGAGTCCAAGTACGGCAAGCCGATCCTCGACCGCATCCTGCGCCCGCAGACGCGGCTGGAAGACGCTGCGCGCACCGCCATCGTCTCGCTGGATTCCACCATCCGCTCCAACCTGTCGGTCGGGCTGCCGGTGGATCTGGTGCTGATCCGCAAGGATGACCTGCGCATCACCCAGCGCATGCGCCTGGCCGGCGACAGCCCGCTGTACGCGGAAATCCACGGCAACTGGTCCTTCAAGCTCGAACAGGCCGTGGCCAGCCTCCCCCGGTTCCCCTGGGAGGCCTGATCAGGCGGTTTCCAGCGCCTCGGCGACCGAACGGAACACCTGCTGCATTTCCAGCGGCTTGCGCAGCACGTGCACATTGATGCCCGGCGGGAACACTGCCAGCGGCACGGTCACCTCGGCTTCTTCCAGCACCAGCGCCGGCCCGCGATAGCCCAACGTAGCCATCTCGCCCAGCAGGTGGCTGGCCGAGAGCAGCTTGGAACCGGCATCGGCGATCACCAGTGCCGGCATGCTCTCCTGCTGCATCCAGCGCAGCGCGGCCGCACCATCGGAAGCCAGCTGCAGGTGATAGCCCTGGCTGGACAACGCGTTGCCCAGCAGCGACAGCCGCGTCGCCTCACCGTCCACGACCAGGATGGACTGGCCGGTACCGGCGGCGATCGGCCCATCGACCGTAGCGGCGGTGTCGGCGATCTCGCGCATCGGCAGCAACAGATCGAAGCGGGTGCCGACACCCGGCTGGCTGTCGACGTGGATGCTGCCGTGTGCGCCTTCAATGATGCGCTTGCACGAAATCAGGCCCAGGCCGGTGCCGGTGGCCTTGGTGGTGAAGAAGGGATTGAACAGATGCGACAGGGTATCGGCATCCATGCCGATGCCTTCATCGGTCACCGAGATCCGCAACCAGTCCTCGCCATGCGTATCGGCGGCGGATGCCGCGCGCAGGGTCAACCGGCCGCCGTCCGGCATGGCCTGGATGGCATTCAACGCAAGGTTGAGCAGGACCTGCTGCAGCTCGGTGTAGTTGGCATCCACCGCCAGGCCGTCGGCCACCTCCAGGTGCAGGGTGACCTTGGCGGGCAGGTTGCTGCGCAGCAGCAGCTCGACCCCTTCGAACAGGTGGACCAGGCAGATGTGTTCGCTGCTGTTGCGCGAACCGCGCACGAAGGACAGCATCGATTCGGCCATCTCATGCCCGCGCCGGCCACACTCGGCGATGATGTCGGCCAGATGGTGCAGCTGCGGATCGTCGGTGCGTGCCTTCATCAGGTCCGGCATGATCAGCAGCGGCTGCAGGATGTTGCGCAGGTCGTGGCTCAGGCCGGCTGCCAGCAGCGACAGGCTTTCCAGACGCTGCGCGCGCATCAGCTCGGCTTCCACCCGCTGACGGTCGATCGCGCTGCGCGCTTCGCGCACGGCACGCGCCACCGCCGAGGGCAGGCGCGCCGGCTGGTGCTTGATGATGTAATCGTTGGCGCCCTGGTGCAGGGCGGCCACCGCGTTTTCCTCACCCATCGTGCCGGACACGAAGATGAAGGGCACCTCGGGCAACGCGGCGCGCACGATCTGCAGCGCTTCATTGCCGGAAAAGCCGGGCATGCTCAGGTCGGACAGCACGATGTCCGGCGCGGCGCGCTCGAGCGCCTCACGCAGTTCCTGCGCGCTCTCGACCCGCTCGAAGCTGGCCTCCAGGCCAGCGTCGAGCATCTGCTCGCACATCAGTTCGGCGTCTTCCGGCGAATCCTCGATCAGCAGGATCCGCAGGGCACCCAACGCAGGGCCGGTCAGCGGCATGGTCTTACTCGACCTCCGGTGCCTGGTTGATCAAACCCCAGAACTTGCCCAGGGTCTGCACCGCGCCGAAGAACTGGTCCACGTCCACCGGCTTGACCACGTAGGCGTTCACGCCCATGTCCCAGCTGCGCGCCAGATCGCTTTCCTCGCGCGAGGATGACAGGATCACCACCGGCAGCCGCTTGAGCTCCTCGGTGTTGCGGATTTCCTTGAGCACTTCCAGGCCATCCATGCGCGGCATCTTGATATCCAGCAGCAGCACGGCCGGCAGGCCTTCGTCGCGGTTGGCGAAGGCACCACGGCGCAACAGGTAATCCATCGCTTCCACGCCGTCTTCGACGTGCACGATCGGGTTGGCCAGGCGAGCCTCCTTCAATGCGTCGATGGCCATCTCGGCGTCGGCGGGGCTGTCCTCGGCAAGGAGGATGGTACGGAGAGCGGTCATGCGGCGGAGCCCTTGTTGATTGCGTCGAGCGCGGGTGGAAGAACGAAGTGGAACGTGGCGCCCTGATCGACCACCGACTCGGCCCAGATGCGGCCCCCGTGGCGGGTCAGCACCCGGCGGACACTGGCCAGGCCGATGCCCGTGCCGGGGTAGTCACTGGCCTTGTGCAGCCGTTGGAACACCCCGAACAGCTTGCCGGCGTAAGCCATGTCGAAGCCGGCGCCGTTGTCGCGCACGGTGAACAGATGGCTGCCGTCCGGCTGCAGTTTGTAGTCGACCTCGATCCGGGCCGGCTCGCGGTTGGAAGAATACTTGATCGCGTTGCCGAGCAGATTCAGCCAGACCTGCCGCATCATGTTTTCATCGGAAACAATGATCGGCAGCGGCGCGATCTTCCAGTCGATATGGTGCGGCACCCCGCTGCTCTCCGACTCGCTCTGCTGGTTGGCATCGAGCATGGCGCGGGTGTCGGCCACCAGCGACTGCATGTCCACGGCCTGCAGCCGCATCGCCGCCCGGCCCAGGCGCGAATAGACCAGCAGGTCGTCGATCAACGCGGCCATGCGCTTGGCCGAATTGGAAATCACGCCCAGGTAATGCAGGGACTTTTCGTCCGCGCCCTCGCCCAGGTGACGGGTCAACTTGTCCGAGAAGCCGGCCACGTGACGCAGCGGCGCGCGCAGATCGTGCGAGACGGAGTAGCTGAATGCTTCCAGTTCGCGGTTGACCTCGGAGACCTGCTCGACCTTCCCTTCCAGCTGGCGGTTGAGCTCTTCCACCCGCAGCTGCACGGCGCGCTGGACGGTGACATCGCTGACCGTCATCAGCACCACTTCGTCATCCTTGTCCGGCAACGGCATGCGCCGCGCGTTGATCAGCATGATGCGGACCACGTCATCGGCGGTGCGCTGTTCGTGCTCGTAGTCCCACAGCTCGCGGCCGCGCAGCAGCACATCGGTCAGGCGCTGGCGGACCACCGCATCGGCCCAGGCACCGTCGCCGATGCTGTCCAGCGGCAGTCCTTCGGGCGAGGCCTCCTCGTCCAGCCCATACAGTTCGGCGAACGCGGGGTTGTGCATCTGTACCCGCAGGCTGCGGTCGAGCAGCACGATCGGCTCGCGCACGGTATGCAGCACCGAGGCCGCGCGCTCGGCCGCGCGCAGCGAGGCACGTTCGGCAGAGAGGCGGTGGCGGATCTGCCGCTGCAACAGCCACAGCACCAGGCCGAGCAACAGCAACTGCACCACCAGCGCCGACCAGGACACGAACTCACCCTGGCGCTGCTGTGCGGCAAACAGCGAGGAGCGCTGCTTGAGCAGCTGCTCCTCGGTGGCCTGCAGTTCTTCCACCAGGCTGCGGATCGGGTAGCGCGTGGTCAGGTCGGCCACCAGCTGGCGCTGATCGGCATCGGGCGAGGAACGGGCCAACTGTTTGGCCAGTTCCATCCGGCGCTCGAGCATGGACTGGATGCGACCGATCCGGACCAGCTGATCGGGATTGTCGCGGGTCAGCTCCGCCAACCGCGCCAGCCGCCCGGGAATGTCGTCGGCCTGGGCCAGCCGCTCACGCAGGCCGGGGGCATCGATGCCCTTGGACATCGTCAACGCCGCGGATTCGACATCGCGGACATCGGCCTGGAGCTGGTAGACCGCCACCCCGACATCCTGGGTATGGGTGACCCAGTTCATCGCATCGATGTTGTCATTGGCCAGCTTGCGCAGGGTGAGCCACGGCACCACGATGATGGCTACCGCCGCCAGGGCCAAGGCCGGCAGACGCCAGCGGTCCCAGATTTGATCACTGAACACCAGCGCCATAGTCCCTCGTCAGCTCGATGCCATCGACGACCCGGCCCAGGCGGCAGCGCCGGCCCGCGCAGCCCCATCGGCAATGGCGAAGCGTTGAATATACTCCACCCCTTTGTGAATACGGGGCAGGCGGCCTGCCAAAAAAAAAGCGCGCCCGAAGGCGCGCCCTGTTCAGCGATGTAGCGATGGGGCTCAGCGTGCGGCGGTCGCAGCCACCTTCAGGTTGGCAGCATCGACGCGCTTGACGCCCTTGATCTGCTGGGTCACGCGTACGGCCTTGTCATGCTCGGCCTGGCTGGCCACGGTACCGGTCAGGGTGACGACGCCATTGACGGTCTCCACCTTCACTTCAGTACCCGGGACGTTCTTGCTGGTCAGCAGGTCGGTCTTGACCTTGGTGGTGATCCAGCTGTCGGTGACCGGCTCGGCCGAATCGTGCTTGTCGGCATGGGTCATCGCGGCATGATCGGTGGTCTTCGGCGGATCCTTGGCCATGGCAGTCGAGGTGCCCAGCACCATGCCCAGGGCCAGCGAAGCAGCAAGCAGATTACGGGTCGTGTTGGTCATGTTCGAATTCCTTTGCGGATGTGCAGCCAGTGTCCGTGCACGGCCGTGGACGGGACGTGGGCGCCGCATAACGTTGCCGTGAACCACTCAGGTTGGCGCCCGATCGTTCAGATTTCCGCCGCGCGCGCGCAGCCGTTACGCTGTCCTGCCCCGTTATGTTGGAGCGCACCATGGCCGCCACACTTCAGGTCGCCTTGATCGGCTACGGGCTGGCGGGCAGCGTGTTCCATGCGCCGTTGATCCTGCATACGCCAGGGCTTGCACTGCACAGCATCGTCAGCTCGCAGCGGGATCGCCTGCTGCGCAGCTTCACCGATGTGCGCATCTGCAATGACCCGCAGGCGGTGTTCGATGACCCGGCGGTGGATGCGGTGGTGATCGCCACGCCCAACGATGCGCATGCCCCGCTGGCGCGCGCCGCACTGGCGGCCGGCAAACATGTGCTGGTGGACAAACCGTTCGCACTGTCCGTGGCGGAGGCCGAATCGGTGGTGCAGGCCGCGCACGACGCCGACCGGGTGGTGACGGTGTTCCAGAACCGCCGCCACGATGCCGACTTCCTCACGCTCAAGCAGGTGATCGACAACGGCAGGATCGGCCGCGTCGCCGAATGCCATTCCCACTTCGACCGCTTCCGCCCACAGGTGCGCGAACGCTGGCGCGAAAGCGATGCGCCCGGCAGCGGGCTGTGGATGGATCTGGGGCCGCACCTGCTGGACCAGATGCTGCAGCTGTTCGGCGGGCCCGGCGCGATCAGTGTGGACCTGATGGCGCAGCGCGAGCACGCGCTGGGCAACGACTACTTCCATGCGGTACTGCATTACCCCCGGCATCGCGCGATCCTGCATGCCGGCTCGCTGGTGGCCGCCTCCGGCCCGCGCTTCATCGTGCATGGCGATGCCGGCAGCTATCTGAAGGACGGGCTGGACGTGCAGGAAGATCAGCTGCGGCGCGGCATTGCCCCGGGCGCCCCGGGCTGGGGACTGGATCCGCAGCACGGTCACCTGGTGCGGATCGATGCCGACGGGCACACCCGGCGCAGCACCGTGGACAACGTGCCCGGCGATTACCGGGCGTTCTATGCGGCCTTCCGCGATGCGATGCTGGGCGTGGGCGAAGCGCCGGTCAGCACTGCGCAGGCGCTGCAGCTGATGCGCCTGCTGGAGGCGGGCGCAGAGAGTGCACGCAGCGGGCGGCGGGTGACCCTTTGAGTCGGCCACGCCAGCCCACGCAGATCTCCGCCATGCGTGGATGCGGGCCGGACGATGGGGTTCGGCCCGCATCGATGGGTCTTACGTGGTCTTGATCGCGTGACCGCCGAACTCGTTGCGCATCGCCGCCAGCAGGCGGTCGCTGAAGGAGTTCTTCTCGCGCGAGCGCAGGCGTTCGAGCAGTGACAGCGTGATCACCGGGGCCGGCACATCCAGATCAATCGCCTCGGCGACGGTCCAACGGCCTTCGCCGGAGTCTTCGACATACGGTGCGATGCCGTCCAGCTGCGGGTTGCGGCCCAGTGCGTCGGCACTGAGATCAAGCAGCCACGAACGCACCACGCTGCCGTGCTGCCAGGCCTTGGCCACCTGCGCCAGATCGAGGTTGAACTCGGTCTTGTGCTGCATCAACGCGAAGCCTTCCGCATAGGCCTGCATCATCCCGTACTCGATGCCGTTGTGGACCATCTTGCAGAAGTGCCCTGCCCCGCTTGGCCCCACATGCGCCCAGCCACGGTCCTCGCCCGGCGCCAGCGTGCGGAAGATCGCCCCGATCCGTTCGACCGCCGCCGTGTCACCGCCGATCATCAGGCTGTAGCCCTCCTGGAGGCCCCACACGCCACCGCTGGTGCCGCAGTCGATATAGGTCACCTCCTCGCCCTGCAGCTGTTCGCTGCGGCGCATGGAATCCTTGTAGTACGAGTTGCCGCCGTCGATCACCACATCGCCTTCGGACAGATGCGGCGAGAGTGACGCCAGGGTCTGGTCGACCACGCCGGCCGGCACCATCAGCCACACCACGCGCGGGACCGGCAGCGCGGCGAGCGTCTCGGCGATCGAGGCACTGACCTGGAACCCACGCGCGGCCGCCGCGCTGCGGGCGGCCTCACCCGGATCGACGCCGATCACGTGGTGGCCGCCCCGGTGCAGCCGCTCGGCCATGTTCGCGCCCATGCGGCCCAGCCCGATCATTGCAATATCCATGAATCACCTTTGCTCAGTTGTCGTGTTGTCTTGCAGGAACGCTGGCGGCGGGGCATCGCACTGGCGAAGGCGTGCGTCGATCCAGCGCCGATACAGCGTGGTATGCAGGTTGTGCAGCCCCAGTTCGATCGCGAACGGTGTACGCGGATTGCGATCGAGCAGGCGTGCGATGTGGTACCCGATAGGACGTATACCCCGAGGATGCACGTAAATCAGGAACCCCTGGTAGAACGGATCGTCCAGCAAGGCATCCAGTTCCTTCAGCAACGGTTGCTGCTCGGCCGGTACCTCGCGCCGCCAGATCGGATCGCGCTCGATCAGCAGCCGCTCGAACCGGCGCGGTCCCGGGCCCGGCATGCGCTGGGCCAGCGCCCAGATGCGCCGGTTGATCCGGTCGTAGTAGGCAAAGCCCTCGTGCTCGCGCAGCGCGCGTGCCGCCGCATCACTGACATCGACCACCACGAAGTTCTCGGCCTGGTTGTTGATGTCGTCCAGGTACTTCCGCTCGAACACGTGCTCGATGAAGCCGGGCGTGCCGACGAAGGCCTGCCGCCCGCGCAGGGCGGTCTTCTTCGCCTTGCCATCGGCCAGGAACTCCCCGGCATGCCGGCCGAGCAGGATGCTGTCGGTCTCGTGCAGGGTCAGGAAGGTGCCGATGGAGAGCTCATCGGCCGAGAACTCGCGATCGAACGCGGCATCGCCGTACAGCTCGCGCTGGGTCGCCAGTTGCGCGACCTGGCGGCCGACCCCGCACTCGGCCCGCACGCGGCCCTCGTAGAAGGTCTGCAGCGCCGCACTGTTGGCCCCGGCCGGCTGATAGCCGCGGCCGAAGCTGCGGAAGCGCTCCCAGCCCTTGGCCTGCGCGCCGCCGGCACCGAAGCCGATCCAGCCCAGCTGCAGCGCCGAGAAGCGGAAGCCGTCGTTGTCCTGCAGCGCGGTGGTGGCGCGGCGGGTAGCGGCGCCAAGCTGGAAGGCGTACGCACATACGGTGGCCGGGTCATCGAACAACGTGGGCAGCCAGGCCTGCCGCTGGTCCGCCGACCACTGCCGCGGCAGCTGCACACGCAGGTCGCCGGCGCTCTGGGCCTGGCGCAGATCGGCGCGTTCGCAGACCGGACCACCGTGCACCTTGGGGGCGTCGATGTCGGCTGCAGCGATCTGCCAGCCAAGCTCCTCCAGCACGCCCTGCGCACAGGACGACGCGCTCCACGCGCTGCCCGCCGGGATCAGCCCCAGCAGGAACGCAAGCGCATGGCGGCGCCAGCGCCGCGATCCTGTTGCCATGACCTGCCGCACCGCCGCCCGCTCAGCGCAGCGATGCCGGGGTATCGCTCACCACCGTGGCAGGCGTGGCCTCCACCGCCGCAGCCGGGGCTGTCGCGGGCGCCGCGGCCGGCGTGGGCTCGGGCACGGCCGCGGCCGGCAAGTACTGCTGCAGGCGCTCGAAGAAGCGGCGGTAGAAGGTGGCGTCCTGCACGGTGCTGCTGGCCACTTTCACCAGCGAGTCGTCATTGCTGCCGAACGGCAGCGACACCGAGCCCAGCGCGCCCACGCCGACGCTGGCCGAGGTCGGGCTCTTCTTGAGCGCGTAGCGATCCTGCACGGCACTGACGAATACCAGCGCCTGGTCGCCGCGCGGCGCACAGGAGATGCGCAGCACCAGTTGCTCGTGCTCTTCATCCTTGGGCTGGAAGTTCTTGTTGCCCTCCACTGCGTCATCGCCGGCGCGGGCGATCGCGTAGCCCTGGCTGAGCAGGGTACGGCGTGCGGCCTCGCAGGCCTGGGCAGGCGGGCCGGGCACGGTGCGCGAATAGGTATCGCCGGAGTCGAAGGACTCCCGGATCAGCGTGCTGTCAGCGGCGCGGCCGCCACAGGCGGTCAAAGCGGCGAGCCCCGCCAGCAGCGGGATCGAACGTACACGACGAAAGCGCATGGCCGCTCCTGCGGAAATCCAGCCTCCAAGGATAGACCTGCGCACGTTGGCAGGAGGTGGATACGCACAGGCCGCCCCGAAGGGCGGCCTGTGGAGTTGTCACCGGTTCAGCTGCGGCAGCCGTGGCGGTCAGTCCGCCCAGCGGCCCACACCGGTCGACTGCGGCAGCACCTGGGCCGACAGCGGGCGGTCGGCTTCCAGCAGGTTGACCGCATCGGCCAGGATCGCGGCCGACTCGCGCAGCAGCGGATCCGGACGCTTTTCGGCCGCCTTCTCACGGGCGGCATCCTTGACGATGTCGCGCTCGTTGCCGGTCAGACCGTCGTCATTGCTGTCATCGGCCAGCGGATCCAGATCCAGGCCCAGTTCCTTGCGGATGGCCTGGCGGTCGGTGCGCTGCTTGTCCTGCTTCTCACGCTCGGCGCGGCGCTCGGCCTCGTTGAGCGAGATGTACTTCTTGGCCTTCTCGGCGCGGAACTGCTCGACATCCTCGTTCCACCACTGGAATTCCTTGTCGGCAGCGATGCGCGTGTCGTGGCGGCTTTCCAGCTTGGGCAGCAGCGGGCCGAAGTTGCCGTACTGGGTGTGCGGCACGGCGGCGATGCGGGTCCACGGCAGCGCGTTGTCGTAGGTGCTTTCGCCGTACTCGCTGGCGTCCACGCTGGCCGGGAAGGCCAGATCGGGCACCACCCCCTTGTGCTGGGTGCTGCTGCCGCTGACGCGGAAGAACTGGGCGATGGTCAGTTTGACCTGGCCGAAGCGCTGGGTCTCGCCACTCGGCCAACGGTCGAGGTCGACGATGTTCTGCACGGTGCCCTTGCCGAAGGTGGTCTCACCGATCACCAGGCCGCGGCCGTAATCCTGGATGGCGCCGGCGAAGATTTCCGAGGCCGAGGCCGAGCCACGGTTGATCAGCACGGCCAGCGGGCCGTCCCACGCCACCACTTCGCTGCGGTCGCTGTTGACGGTGACGCGGCCACCGGACTCGCGCACCTGGACCACCGGGCCCTGTTCGATGAACAGACCGGTCAGTTCGATCGCTTCATCCAGCGAACCACCGCCGTTGTTGCGCAGGTCCAGCACCACGCCATCGAGTTTGTCGGCCTTGAAGCCGGCCAGCAGCTTGGCCACGTCACGGGTCGCAGAGGCGTAGTCGGCGGCGTTGCGGCGGCGGCCTTCGAAATCCTGGTAGAAGGTCGGCAGCTTGATCACGCCCACCTTGCGCTCGGGCTCCCCATCCTTGGCCGGGATGGTCAGGGTCTCGCCCTTGGCGGCCTGTTCGGCCAGGCGCACCTTCTGGCGGGTCAGCACCAGGGTGTGGTGCTTGCCGTCGACGCCCTCTTCGGCCGGAATGAATTCCAGGCGCACCTGGGTATCGCTCTTGCCGCGGATCTTGGCCACCACATCATCGATGCGCCAGCCGATCACGTCTTCCAGCGGACCGGACTTGCCCTGGCCCACGCCGACGATGCGGTCGCCCGGCTTGAGCGTGCCGTTGACGGCGGCCGGACCACCGGCGATGACCTCGCGGATCACCACCATGTCGTCCTGGCGCTGCAGCTGCGCGCCGATGCCTTCCAGCGACAGCGACATCGCCTGGTTGAAGTTCTCGGCGGTGCGCGGAGTGAAGTAATCGGTGTGCGGGTCCACCGCGCTGGTGTAGGCGTTGAGGAAGAACTGGAACACGTCCTCGCCCTTGAGCTCATTGACCGACTTTTCCAGCGTGGCGTAACGCTTGTCCAGCGTCTTGCGGATCTCGGCCGGCTGCTTGCCGGCCAGCTTCAGGCGGAGCCAATCGTTCTTGACCGACTTGCGCCACAGATCGTCCAGCTCGGCGCTGCTCGCGGCCCACGGCACGTCCTTGCGGTCGTACTCGAACTTCTCATCGGTGCTGAAATCGAAATCCGTCTTGAGCAGCTTGCGCGCATAGCCGACACGCTCACCTACGCGCTGCTTGTAGACCGCGAACACCTGGAACGCCGGCTCCAGCTCGCCGCCGCGGATGGCGGTGGCGATGTTGGCCTCGAACGGGGCGAAGCGGGTGATGTCGGCCTGGGTGAAGAACTGCTTGCTGCTGTCGAGCGACTCCAGGTAGCGCTTGAAGACGTCCTTGGAGGTCGCGGCATCGAGTGCACGCGGCCGGTAGGCGTATCGGCTGTCCGAAAGCAGTCCGTAGACCAGCTTGGAGGTGGTCACCTGGTCGGCCGTGGCCGCCGAGGGCAGCGCGGGCGAATCGGCGTAGGCGGCCAGTGCCATCGGCGCGGTGAGCGCCAGGGCCATCAGGAATGCGGGGGCTTTGAATTTCATGGACTAGCTCGTGGCACCTTGCCAAGGGAGAGACTGCGTGCATTACAGACACCACGACAGTGCCGAAAGTTGCCGCGTTTGTCACCGGGGCCTTCAGCCTACCGAGGCCGTTGGAGAAATTTGTGAATACCGGGCAGAACGGCGGGCAGGCACAGGCCTGCGGCCATCCGCGGTTCAGGGCCGCGGCCGGGGAAAGACGGGAGGGATTGGCAGAACGGGCCCCGAAGGGCCCGCTGGATCAACCGGCGACGCCGGCGTCGGCCGCCTGGCGGTCGGCGTGGTATGACGAGCGCACCATCGGCCCGGAGGCGACGTGGCTGAAGCCCAGCGCATTGCCGTACTCCTCCAGCGCCTTGTACTCCTCGGGGGTCCAGTAACGCAGCACCGGGTGGTGATGTGCGGTCGGCTGCAGGTACTGGCCGATCGTGATCATGTCCACGTCGTGCTCGCGCAGGTCGCGCAGCGTGGCCTGCACCTGCTCCAGGGTCTCGCCGAGGCCGAGCATGATGCCGGACTTGGTGGCGATCTCCGGGTGCTGGGCCTTGAACTTCTTGAGCAGGGTCAGGGACCACTGGTAGTCCGCGCCCGGGCGCACATTGCGGTACAGATCCGGCACGGTTTCGATGTTGTGGTTGAACACATCCGGCGGGTTGGTCGCCAGGATCTCCAGCGCGCGCTCCATGCGGCCCTTGCCGCGGAAGTCCGGGGTCAGCACTTCGATCTTGGTCTTGGGCGACTTGGCACGGATGGCACCGATGCAGTCGGCGAAGTGCTGGGCACCGCCGTCGCGCAGGTCATCGCGATCCACGCTGGTCACCACCACATACTTCAGGCCCATGTCGGCCACGGTCTGGGACAGGCTGGCCGGTTCATTGGCGTCCGGCGGCTTGGGCCGGCCGTGGGCGACGTCGCAGAACGAGCAACGGCGGGTGCAGACCTCACCGAGGATCATGAAGGTCGCGGTGCCGTGGCTGAAGCACTCGTGGATGTTGGGGCAGCTGGCTTCCTCGCAGACCGTGACCAGGCGGTTCTCACGCAGCTTGGCCTTGAGGTTCTGCACGGCGTTGCCGGAGGGAATCCGCACGCGGATCCACGACGGCTTGCGCAGCACCGGCACGTCGGCGAACTGCACCGGCGAGCGGCCGATCTTGTCACCGCCGATCTGTTTGACGCCCGTCTGCAACGGGGCGGCGGACGGCGTGTCGCCCTGCACAACCTGCAGGGGAATGAGGCGAGCGGTGGTTTCAGTCATGGCCTTGGTCGGCGGCGTTCACGCCGCGTCAGTCAAATCGGGTAGTTCAGCGGCCGGCTCGAGGTCCAGGCCGAACTGGCGGGCCAGATGGCCCAGCAGCACCGGCGTGACGGCCGCCATGCCGGACGGTCCCCCCAAGTCTACCACCGAGGTCACCTGCAGCCCTTGATAGCCACAGGGGTTGATCCGGCGGAACGGTTCCAGGTCCATGGCCACATTGAAGGACAGGCCATGGAAGGTGCAGCCGCGGCGGACGCGGATGCCGAGCGCGGCCACCTTGGCCCCGCCCACGTAGACCCCGGGCGCGCCCTCCAGGCGCTCGGCGCCGATGTTCCAGTCGCCCAGGGTGTCGATGATGGCCTGTTCGATGCGGCACACGTAGTCGCGCACGCCGATTCCCAGCCGCCGCAGCTGCAGCAGCGGATAGATCACCAGCTGGCCGGGGCCGTGGTAGGTCACCTGGCCGCCGCGGTCGACATGAAGAACCGGAATATCGCCGGGGGCGAGCACGTGCTCGTCCTTGCCGGCCTGGCCCAGGGTGAACACCGGGTCGTGCTCGACCACCCACAGTTCATCGCGGGTGGCATCGGTGCGGGCATCGGTGAAGCGCTGCATGGCGTGCCAGACCGGGGCGTAGGGCTGGCGGCCGAGGTCACGCACGATGGCCGGTTGCGGCGCCCGGTCGCCCGGGGCCGCGGCAGTGGCGCAGCTGGCTACAGCGTCCACTTCACTTCCGGGTGGTCGCGCAGCGCGTTGTGGGCGGCATCGTACTGTTCGCGGTTGTCGGCCTTGAACACCAGTCGCACGGACACGTACTTGCCGTTGGACGAGTGTTTCCAGCTGACCCGTTCGGTCAGTACTTCCAGCCCGGCGAGCTCGAGCAGGCGTGGCAGTTCGCGTTCCAGGTCGTTGCCGGCCGCGCCCATGGCGCTGAGTTCGAACTGGCCGGGGAACTGGAAGCCGTGGTCGGGGTTGTCAGACTTGATCTCCATGACCGGGATTATGGGGATGCCCGCGCCCGAACCCAAGCGTTGCTTGATCGTGCGCACAGCGGTACCGAACGGCACGTGAAAAGGCCTGTATCGCCACTGATACGCAGCAGTGCGTGCGCAGCGCTGTTCACGACATCACGCTCTGACTACGCTGTATCGGCTTAAGAAAGCATAAATCCCTGTCTGGTATCCCATGTCCCTGAAGCCCTTCGCGCTGCCGGCCGCCCTTGCCGGTCTCCTGGCCTTGGCCGCCCCTGCCGCCCATGCCGCGACTCAATGCGGGCCCGATGCGATGCGCGAGCATCCGCCCCAGGTCAACTTCCGCGTCGACAACGATCTGTTCGGCGGCAAGGACCAGGATCAGGGCTATACCAATGGCGCCCAGATCACCCTGGTCTCGCCAAATCTGGTCGATTACACCGACGATCCCTGCCTGCCGCGCCTGGCACGCTGGGTCAACAGCCATCTGGAGCGGCTGCACCCGGGCGAGTTCGAGCAGCAGAACATGATCTTCAGCCTGGCCCAGGGCATTTTCACCCCGACCGATTTCACCCGGAAGGACCTGATCGAGGACGATCGCCCGTATGCGGGCGTGCTGATCGCCAGCTTCGGGTACAACGCGCGCCGCGGCGACCGGCTGCAGACGACGCAGCTGGCGGTGGGCGTGGTGGGGCCGTGGGCGCTCGGCGAGGAGGTGCAGAACGCGGTGCACGAGCTGCTGGGCGACGAGAAGTTCCAGGGCTGGGACAACCAGCTGCACAACGAACCGGTGTTCATGCTGACGCATGAGCGGATGCGACGTTGGCCGGCCGATGCCAGCGAGAACCTGGGCGGCTGGGGCTGGGATGCGATCAGCCATTACGGCGGCGCGGTGGGCAACCTGGCCACGCACGTCAACGCCGGTGGCGAGGTGCGCTTCGGCTGGAAGCTGCCGGACGATTTCGGCAGTACCCCGCTGCGCCCCGCCGGTGAGAACACGGCGCCGACGCGCGGCGGCAAGCCGAGCGGGTGGTCGTGGCATCTGTTCGCCACGACCGATGCAGCGTGGGTGATCCGCGATATCACGCTGGACGGCAATACGTTCCGCAACAGCCACAGTGTCGACAAGCGGCATGTGGTCGGCCAGGCCGGGTACGGGCTGGCGGTGATGCGTGGGCGCTGGAAGTTCGCGCTGGCGCGCTACCACAGCACGCGCGAGTTCGATGGGCAGCGCGAGGCGCCGGTGTTCGGCAGCTTTACGATCAGCCGGTCGCTGTAACGCCAGAAATGAAAAGACCGGCTTTCGCCGGTCTTTTTTCTTAGTGCGGTCGAATCGGATTACTCCGATTCCCACCACATCCAGAAGCTGTCCCACAGGCGCTTGAAGAAGCCGGCTTCTTCCACGGCGGCCACGGCCACCAGCGGGGCCTGGGCGACGACCTGGTTGTCCAGCATCACCTTCAGGGTACCGACCTGCTGGCCGGCGGTGAACGGGGCTTCGAGGGTCTTGGGCACATCGATGCTCGGCTTGAGATCGTTGTAGCGGCCACGCGGGACGCTGACCAGCATCGGCTGGGCCACGCCCAGCTGCAGCGTGGCGGTCTTGCCCTTCCACACCTTGTGCTCGGCCACGACCTTGCCCGGCTCGTACATGCGGTGGGTTTCGAAGAAGCGGAAGCCCCAGTTGAGCAGCGCCAGGCTGTCATCGGCGCGCTGCTTTTCCGAGCCGCCACCGAGGACCACCGCCACGAGACGCTGGTCGCCGCGCTGAGCCGAGCTCATCAGGCAGTAGCCGGCTTCGGAGGTATGGCCGGTCTTGATGCCGTCCACGCTCTGGTCGCGCCACAGCAGCAGGTTGCGGTTGGGCTGGGTGATGTTGCCGACGGTGAATTCCTTCACCTTGTTGTAGGCGTAGGTTTCCGGGTAGTCACGCACCATCGCGCGACCCAGCAGCGCCAGGTCGTAGGCGGTGGTGTGGTGGCCCGGGGCGCTCAGGCCATGGGCGTTGACGAAGTGGGAATCCTTCATGCCGATCTTGGCGGCATAGCTGTTCATCAGCGAGGCGAAGGCCTCTTCGCTGCCGGCCACGTGTTCGGCCAAGGCGATCGCGGCATCGTTGCCGGACTGGATCGCCATGCCCTTTTCCATGTCTTCCAGGCGCGCGGTCTGGTTGACCGGGAAGCCGCTGTAGCTGCCGTCGGTGCCGGCGCCGCCCTCGCGCCAGGCGCGTTCGCTCATCATCACCTGGTCGTCGGTACGGACCTTGCCGTTCTTGACCTCGGCGGCCACGACATACGAGGTCATCACCTTGGTGATGCTGGCCGGGGCCAGTTGTTCGTGCACGTTTTCACCGGCCAGGACCTGCCCGGTGGCGTAATCCATCAGGATCCAGGCCTTGGAGACGCTGGGCTTCGGAGCCGGCGGCGTGGCCACGGTGGCCGGTGCGGCGGCGGCGGGAGCAGGCGCCGGTGCCGGGGTCGGGGTCGGCAAGGGGGTCTGGGCGGAAACCATGCCCACGAACAGGGTCGTGGCCATGGCAGCGGCGGCAAAGCGGAATTTCATCGGACAGCAAGCTCCTGGAGGGGCGCCAAGGGGTGGATGAGGGATAACGGGCATTGTAGGCCCAAGGAGCGGCGGCACGCGCTGGCGTGCCGCGGGCAGCGGAAGGCTCAGTCCTTCACGATCTGCGGCGCCCCGAAGCCCAGACCGGCAATCCGGCCGGCAAGTTCCGAGGCACTGGCGTGGTCGGGGGCCGGCACGCGCAGGCGCCACAGGGTGCGCCCGCCACTGACGATGTCACTGATGCTGGCCCCGGCGATACCCGCCGAGGACAACTGGCCAAGCGCGCGGGTGGCGTTGTCGCGGCTGGCGAAGCTGGCGACCTGCAGCAGCACGCTGCCGAGCACCTGCTGGGAGAGCGTCGCACTGGGCGCCGGTGCCGGGCGCGCTGCAGGTGCGGCGGCGGGCAAGGCGGCCACCGCGACCGGGGCGCTGTTGACGCTGGCGGCCTGGGTGGTGGCAGGCTTGCCGGTCGCCACGCGCACGCCGTTGTCGCGCATCCAGTGATCGAAGTTGTCGGCGTTGCCCGGCTTGGCCGAGTCGGCCACGCGGTAGCGGTACTGCTCGCCGGCCGGCTTGGCGGCGGCGGCGGGCGTGGCCGTGGCGGCCGGCAGCTTGCCGACCAGGGCATCCATATCGCTGGCGCGGCGTGCCGCGGCAGCGCTGGCCGTGGTGGCGGCTGCCGCAGCGGCGGCGACCTCGCGGCGCTCGCGGCGGCTGGGCTTGTCGGCCAGCAGGTTGTCATCCCCCGGGGCCAGCGCGCGTACTTCAACGTTGCCGGTGCCACGCTGGGTGATGCCCAGGCGCACGGCGGCGGCATAACTGAGGTCGACGACGCGGCCATCGTGGAACGGGCCGCGATCGTTGACCCGCACGATCACCGATTCGCCGTTGTCCAGGTTGGTGACCCGGGCGAAGCTCGGCAGCGGCAGCGTCTTGTGCGCGGCGGTGAAGGCATACATGTCGTACACCTCGCGGTTGGAGGTCAGGCGGCCGTGGAACTTGGCGCCGTAATACGAGGCGGTGCCCTTCTCGGCATAGCCGCGGGTCTTGTCCATCACCTGGTATTGCTTGCCCAGCACCACATACGGCGATTTGTTGCCGATCGGCGAGCGCGGCAGATCGACCACGTCCGGCTCGGGGATGCAGGCCACGTTCGGGATGTAGGTGGGGGTGCTGTCATTCACGCCGGGCTTGTACAGGCCGCCGGCGCGGTAGTCACCGCGCGTGCTCGGATCTTCCGCGGCCGCCTTGTAGGGCGACCCGTCAGGACAATGCGCCGGGCGTCCGCCCTTGCCCTGCACCACCGCGCCGGACGGTTTGCTGCTGCTGGCGGTGCTGCCACCCGGTTTCTTCGGCGCACTGCTGCAGGCGGCCAGTGCCAGTATCAACAGACCCGGGATCAGCCATCTGGAGCGTGCGATCGTGTTCATGCCGGCGGCAACTCCTGTCCGGCGATGGCCTGGGACAACTGGTACACGGCCATCGCGTACATTTTCGAGAGGTTGTAGCGGGTAATGGCGTAGTAATTCTGGAAGCCCAGCCAGTACTGCTTGCCGGTGCTGCCTTCCAGCGTGATCGGGGTCGCGGTCAAGCCGGCCGCGACCGGGACGCTGGGCTGGTAACCGCGCTGGGCCAACTGGGACAAGGTCCAGGTCGGCGCCCATTCGGTCGGATTGAATTCTTCACGACCGGCCTGCAGCCTGGCCGGCACGGCAACCGGGCCACCGCGCACCCAACCGCCCTTCTTGACGAAGTAATTGGCGATCGAGGAGAAGACGTCGTCGTAGCTGTTGAACAGATCGCGACGGCCATCGCCGTTGCCATCCACCGCATAGTCCAGATAGCTGGACGGCATGAACTGGCCCATGCCCATCGCGCCGGCGTAGCTGCCCTTGATCGCAGTGATGTCGAGCTTCTCGTCGCGGGTCAGCGCGAACAGGCGCGCCAACTCGTCGCGGAAGAACAGCTCACGGCGCACTTCGCGCTCCAGCTTGGCCGGATCGCCGCTGCGCGGGTACTTGAAGGCCAGCGTGTACAGCGCATCGAGCACACGGTAATTACCGGTATTGCCGCCGTAGCTGGTTTCCACGCCGATGATCGCCACGATCACTTCGGCCGGCACGCCGGTGCGCTGCTGCACGCGCATCAGCTCTTCGCGGTGCTGGGCGAGGAATTTCTTTCCCCCCTCGATCCGCGCCTGGCTGATGAACATCGGCCGGTATTCGTTCCACGGTTTGACCCGCTCGGCCGGGCGCGACATCGCGGCGATGATCGGATCACGGATCTGCGCCTGGGCCAGGGTTGCCTGGATCTGCGCGGCGGGAATCCCGTAGCGGGCGGCGGTGTCACGCACGAAGTTGGCGCGGGCCACCTCGAAGGACACTGGGGTCAGATCGACCGGGGCAGCATTGGCACCGGCGGCTTCGGGGGCGGCTTCGGCGGGCCCCTTGTTGCCGGCGGCCGGCGTAACCGGGACACCCGAGGCCTGCGGCGTCGGTGAAGGAGTCTGCGGCTGGGTCGCACAAGCGACCAAACCGAGCGTGAGCATGCAGGCCAGGGAGCGTCGAATCATCGCGGCAGGTTAGCAGGTCATGGATGAATTAAAACCCCTAAGGCCATGAATCTCAACGGATTGCCTGAGTTTCTTTGCGACCGTTAAGCCCGCGTGTAGAGAGGCCCTGCCTCCCCTGCCCATTCATAGTCTGACGAAGGTGCCGTCGCCGTCTCGAACGCGCGGCGATGCGGCAAGGCGCATGGCTGGCTCACCGCAGCCGCCCGGCGAAGGGCCATCGAGCAACGCACGTCTCACTTTTGAGAAAGACGCAGAACGCACAAGAGGTCCGCCGGTTGCGTCCCCATCCCCGCAGACGCAACCGGCCAAACCGGACCCGATCGGCAGCGGCGCGGCGCGCATCTCCCCAGCGCGTGCCTCGCCCCTCTGCCTGTTGGGTCAACTACTCCCCGCCAGACTCCCCCTCCGCGATGCTTGGCTCAGCGCGTCGTTGTTGGCGGGCCGCCATTGTGCAGGCCGTTTACGACAAGTCCATTGATCGAGATCAAGTCACTTCATATCTGTGCGCCACTTCTCACTTTTATCTCCGCGCGTTGACAACGTTTGCACCTGAAACCGTTTTCGTGTGCTTGGGGTGCGCAATCGCGGCCGCACCGGCAACTCACGTCGCGTGCACCGGCTGATGCTGGCGCGCCGCCATCACCAGCCCGAAGCTGGCCAGCAGTGAGACCGCCGAGGTGCCGCCATAACTGATCAGCGGCATCGGCACGCCGACCACCGGCAACAGGCCGGAGATCATGCCGCCGTTGACCAGTACATAGACGAAGAACACCAGGCCGGTGGTGCCCACCAGCAGGCGCGAGTAACCACAACGCGACTGGCTGGCGATCCACAGGCAGCGCGCAGTGACGAACAGGAACAGGCTGAGCACCACCGCCACGCCGACCCAGCCGAACTCCTCGGCCAGCACCGAGAAGGCGAAATCCGTGGTGTATTCGGGCAGGAAATCCAGCGTGGCCTGGGTGCCCTGCCCCCAGCCTTTGCCATGCAGGCCGCCCGAGCCGATCGCGATCTTGGACTGGATGATGTTCCAGCCGGTGCCCAGCGGATCGTTCTCCGGATACAGGAAGGTCAGCACGCGATCCTTCTGGTATTGCCGCAGCAGGCCGAACCAGGCCAGCGGCGCGGCCACCGACAACCCCCCCAGCGCGACGGCCATCCACCACCAGCGCAGGCCGGCCAGCAACAGCGCGAATACCCCGCTGGCGGTCACCAGCGTGGCGGTGCCCAGGTTGGGCTGCAGCAGGATCAGCACCGCCGGGCCGCCGATCAGCAACGCGGCGGTCAGCACCGCGCGCGGCCGTGGTGGCAACGGCTGCTTGTGCAGGTACCAGGCCATCATCATCGGCAGGCTGAGCTTGAGCAGCTCGGAAGGTTGCAGGTAGAACACGCCCAGGTTCAACCAGCGCTGGCCGTACTTGCCGGTGCCGACCACATACACGGCCAGCAGTGGCAGCAAGGACAAGGTGTAGATCCAGGGCGACCACGCGCGCAGCGTCACCACCGGCAGCCGCGACAGTCCCCACAGCGCGGCAAGCCCGGCGCCGTAGCGCATCGCCTGCGCATGCACGGGCCCGTCCACGCTGTGCAGGACGGCCAGGCCGGCCACCATCAGCAGGCACAGCGCGCCCACCAGGGGCAGATCCAGGGTTTGGAAAAAGAAATGGAACACGGCGCGTGCGCGCTGCAGTAGTTCGACCATGCGGACGACTCCTGTGGATGACGCGACGCACAGCAGGAGGCGACACGGCGAACAGAAAGCGGACCCGCTAGGCGGGCCGGCGCGAGCGCAGGACCGTAACACGCGCGGGCGACGCAATCCTTAGCCGATACGTACCGCCGGGCCACGGCGCACGCATCGCGTGCGCTCAGCCGTAGCCGCCGTGTACCGGATTGTGGCGACGCACCGCCATCACCAGCCCGAAGCCGGCCAACAGCGAGACCGCCGAGGTACCGCCGTAACTGATCAACGGCATCGGCACGCCGACCACCGGCAGCAGGCCGGAAATCATGCCGCCGTTGACCAGCACGTAGACGAAGAACGCCAGCCCGGTCGCGCCGGCCAGCAGCCGCGAATAGGTATCGCGCGACTGCGAGGCGATCCACAGGCAACGCCCGATCACCACCAGGTACAGTGCCAGCACGATCGCCACGCCGATCCACCCGAACTCCTCGCTGAGCACGGAGAAGGCGAAGTCGGTGGTCTGCTCGGGAATGAAGTTCAGGTGCGACTGCGAGCCCTGCCCCCAGCCCTTGCCATCGAAGCCACCCGAGCCGATCGCGATCTTGGACTGGATGATGTTCCAGCCCGCGCCGAGCGCGTCGCTTTCCGGATCCATGAACATCATGATGCGGTCCTTCTGGTACGGCCGCAGCAGCCAGAACCAGGCCACCGGCGCGGCCGCGGCCACACCGCCGACCGCCACGCCTACCCACCACCAGGGCAGGCCGGCCAGCAGCAGCACGAACGCGCCGCTGGCAGCGATCAGCACACCGGTGCCGAAATCCGGCTGCAGCATCACCAGCCCGGTCGGCACGCCGATGATCACCGCACTGGTCAGCACGGTGGAGAAGCGCGGCGGCAGCGGCATGCGGTGCAGATACCAGGCCACCATCATCGGCAGGCTGACCTTGAGCAGCTCGGCCGGCTGCAGGTAGAACACTTTCAGATCCAGCCACTGGCGGCCGTACTTGCCGGTGCCCAGCACGAACACGGCCAGCAACGGGATCATCGAGACTGCGTAGATCAGCGGCGTGGCCGAACGGATGCGCAGGATCGAGATCCGCGAGATCGCCCACATCGCGCCCAGGCCAACCGCGAAGCGCGCCCCCTGGGCGAACACCAGGCCGTCGCCTCCGGCGCTCTTGAGTACGGCCAGGCCCATCAGCATCAGCGCGGCCAGGGCCAGGCACAGCACCCAGTCCAGCGAACTGCTGAAGCGGACGGCCATGTCGACCGCCCAGCGCAGGAAGACCTTCATCGTGGCCGCTCCGGTGCGGTCGGGGGTGGAGTGGCACTGGGGACGGGTGCAGCGGGGTCCGGCGCGGGCGCAGGCGCAGGCAGGCCCACCACCACCGGCATCAACTCCAGCGCAGCCACGGCGGCATCGCCCGCCTCGCGCACGGCGCCATCGCCGCCATCGAAGGCGGTGATGCCGATCGCGGTGGTACCGCGCTCGCTGTCCAGCGGCTCCAGGCCGTCGGGCATCTTGCCCAGCAGCCAGGCATCGAAAATCTTGCGTGCGATCGGTGCAGCGGCCGAGCCACCGTAACCGCCGCCTTCGACCGCGATCGCCACGGCGATCACCGGATGGTCGGCCGGCGCGAAACCCACGAACAGCGCGCGATGGCGCAGATGCAGCGGCAGGCTGCGCGGATTGACCGCCGCCGTACCGCGCCGGCTGATCACCTGTGCGGTACCGGTCTTGCCCGCCATCACGTACGGCGCGCCCGCGGCTGCCCGCGCGCCGCTGCCGCCCGGCTGCATGGTGCCCATCATGCCCTCGCGCACCGCCTGCAGATTGCCCGGCGTAGGGCTGATCGGCTTGCTCTCGCCCGGCGGCGTCGCCGTCCAGTCGGCATCGAAACCGGCGCGCTGCTGCATCACCAGGTGCGGCTGGCGCAGCTGGCCATCGGCGATGCCCGCCACGCCATGCACCAGCTGCAGCGGGGTGACCTTCCAGTCGCCCTGGCCGATGCTGACATTGACCGTATCACCGGGATACCAGCGCTCTTTGCGTGCCTTGAACTTGGCCGCCGGCGAGGGCAGGATGCCGCCGATCTCGCCGGTCAGATCGATGCCGGTCGGTGCGCCGAACCCGTAGTAGCCCATGTAGTGGTCGAAGCGATCGATGCCCAGATCCAGCGCCAGCCTGTAGTAGTACGTGTTGACCGACTGGGTGATCGACTTGCGCAGATCGGTCCAGCCATGGCCGCCACGGTTGGCATCGCCCCAGCCGCGCGAGGTGCCCGGCAGATAGAACATGCCGGTGGACAGGATCTTGTCTTCGGGCTTGCGCACGCCACTGTCCAGGCCGGCCAGGCCGATCAGCGGCTTGATCGTCGAACCCGGCGCGACGCCACCCAGGACCAGGCGGTTGAACTGCGGCCGCGAGGGATTGTCGTTGAGCGCCTTGAAATCGGCATGCGAGATGCCGTTGACGAACAGGTTGGGGTCGTAGGACGGCAGGCTGACCATCGCCAGCACTTCGCCGGTGCGCGGGTCCATCGCCACCGCCGCACCTTCAAACTCGCCGAAGGCGGCGACCATCGCGCGCTGCAGATCGGCATCGATGGACAGCCGTAGATCGCTGCCCGACTGCGCCGCGACCCGGCCGATGGTGCGGATCGCGCGGCCCTGCACGTTGGTTTCGACCTGCTCGTAGCCGACCTTGCCGCGCAGCTGCTGCTCGTAATAGCGCTCCAGCCCGGACTTGCCGATATGGGTCAGCGCGGCATTGCCCTCGCCCAGCATCTCCAGATCCTTGTCATCGACCCGGCCGACGTAGCCGATGATGTGCGCGAACAGATCGCCGTACGGGTAGCGGCGGGTCAGGTACGGCTCCAGCTCCACGCCGGGGAAGCGCCAGCGGTCCACCGCGAAGCGCGCCATCTCCTCATCGGTGACACGCAGCTTCAGCGTGACCGGCAGGAAACTGCGACGTGCCTTGCGCGACTTGTTGAAGGTCTCGATATCTTCCGGGCTCAGCGCGAGGATCTTGGACAGGCCCGCCAGCGTGGCGTCCATGTCCTTGACCTTGTCCGGGGTGATGTCCAGGCGGAACGCCGGCACGTTTTCGGCCAGCAGCCGGCCGTTGCGGTCGTAGATCATCCCGCGCCCCGGCACCACCGGCCGCGGCTTGATCCGGTTGGCCTCCGAGCGCGTGGCGTAGATGTCGTGGTCCATCACCTGCAGCTTGAAGTACCACCCTCCCAGGCCGAACAGGCATACCAGTACACCGAGGAAGCCCAGCGCGGCACGGCGCCGGAACTGTTCTGCCTCGGCATGCGGATTCTTGGCCTGGCGGCGCATGTACATGTCAGCGCCCGCGTCGCCCGAAACGCAGCGCATCCAGCAGCACGAACACCAGCGGCCACAGCGCCATGCCCAGCAGCGGGGCCCACCAGTACGACCACGGCAGGGTCGGCTCGCCGACCACGATGTGCACCACCGCGCTGACGATGCGGTCGTTGAACAGCAGGCCACCGATCGCCAGGATCTGCTGGGACATCGGGAAGAAGCGGATCCGCGCGCGGAAGCGCTGCAGGATGAAGGTCAGGATCACCAGCCGCAGCGCCTGCTCGCCGAGCACGCCGCCGTAGAGCAGATCGGCGATCACGCCGCTGGCGAAGGCGATGCCCAGCCCGACCCGGTCCGGTGTTTCGATCACCCAGTAGGCCAGCACCAGTGCCAGCCAGTAAGGACGCAGCGGCTGCAGCAGCGCCGGAAGCGGCAACAGGCCCAGCAGCAGCGCCACGACCAGACTCACCGGCAGCACCCAGGGTTTGTCGCGCAGGCGGCTCATCGTTGTTCCTCCGGCGGCGCGGCGCCGGTTTCAGGCGCGGGCGCAGGCGAGGCTGCGGGGCGACGCGGAGTCACCGGTACCGGCGCGGATGGACCGGGCCGGTTGGCCTGCGGTGCATTGGCGGGCGCCGTCGCAGGTGCCGTGGAGCCCGGGGATGAACCCGCCGGGGTGGCACTGGCCGGCGCTGCGGTGCCTGCCGGCGCGCCGGCCTGCAGCGGCAGCGCGGCCGGGCCACCGGCTTCGCCCGCATCACGGCGCAGGTTCGGCGGAATGCGGATCGCCTCGCCCGGGCGCAGCAGCAGCACATCGCGGCCACGGTCGAGCTGGGCGGCCGGCTTCAGCACACCGACCAGGAAGGCGTGGGTGTCATCCGGGCGCAGCGCGGTGATGCTGCCGACCGGGAAGCCGGCCGGGAAGCGCCCGCCCAACCCCGAGGTGACGATCTCATCGCCCACTTCCACCCCGGCACTGAGCGGAATGTCGCGCAGTTCCAGGGTGTCGCCGCGGCCGTAGACGATCAGGCGCACGCCGTTGCGGGCCACGGTGACGGGCACGGCATGGTCGGGATCGGTGAGCAGCAGGACGGTCGCGCTGTTGCCGGTGGTGGCGATCACCTGGCCCATCAGGCCACCGGCATCGATCACCGCCTGGCCGACATGCACGCCATCGCGGGTGCCGGCCGCCAGCACCAGGCGCTGGCGCACCGGGTCCAGGTCGATATCCAGGATCGGCGCGAGCTGCACATCCAGGCCACTGCGCTCGGCCACGTTGAGCAGTTCGCGCAGCTGGGCGTTGTCCAGCGCGGCGGTCTGCAGCCGGGTCAGGCGCGCATTGGCGATCAGCAACTGGTTGCGCAGCTCGCGGTTCTCGGTGACGAGCTGGCCGTGGCTGGCCGCGTTGTCCTTGACCTGGGTGCCGAGCCGTCCCGGCAGACCGGCCAATGCCCATACCGGCTGCACCAGCACGTTGGCCTGCGCGCGCAGGCGCGACAGCCAGCCGGCCTGGTCATCAAGCACGATCAGGGTGATGGCCAACGCCAGGTAAGCGAGCAGGCGCAGCGGACTGGCGGCATCGCCCTGGCGGGAGGCTACGGGAGGACCGGCGTAAGGCGGCACAGGCGTCGACTGGAAATAGTGTGGATGAAGCGCGCGGAACAAGAGCGCAGCGGGAACAGCATGCGACAACGCCCCGGCGAGGTGACGCCCGGCAAGCGAAGCTTGCTGGAGGCATCACGCCGCAGAGGCGCGTCTACGATACACGGCCGGTACGGCTTACTCCGGCGCAAAGAACTCGTTGCCGTGCATGTCCACCAGCTCCAGCGCACGACCACCACCGCGGGCCACGCAGGTCAGCGGGTCATCGGCCACCTGCACGTGCAGGCCGGTCTCCTCGGAGATCAGGCGGTCCATGTCACGCAGCAGGGCGCCACCACCGGTCAGCACGATGCCGCGCTCGGCGACGTCGGCGCACAGTTCCGGCGGGGTCTGCTCCAGCGCCAGCTTGACCGCGCTGACGATGCCCGAGAGCGGCTCATGCAGGGCTTCAAGCACTTCGTTGGAGTTGATCTTGATCATCTTCGGCACGCCCTCGGCGAGGTTGCGGCCGGAGATTTCCATCTCGATCACTTCCGCCTGCGGGTAGGCGCAGCCCAGCTCGACCTTGATCCGCTCGGCGGTCGCTTCACCGATCAGCATGCCGTGGTTGCGGCGCACGTAGTTGGTGATCGATTCGTCGAAGCGGTCGCCGCCGATACGCACGGAGGCCGAGTAGACGATGCCGTTGAGCGAGATCACCGCCACTTCGGTGGTGCCGCCGCCGATGTCGATGACCATCGAGCCGCGCGCTTCGGTGACCGGCATGCCGGCGCCGATCGCAGCGGCCATGGGCTCTTCGATCAGGAACACATCACGCGCACCGGCCTCCTCGGCCGATTCCTTGATCGCGCGGCGCTCGACCTGGGTCGAGCCGGCCGGCACGCAGACCAGCACGCGCGGGCTCGGGCGCAGGAAGCGCGACTTGTGGACCTTCTTGATGAAGTGCTTGAGCATCGCCTCGGTGTAGGTGAAGTCGGCGATGACGCCATCCTTCATCGGGCGGATGGTGGTGATATGGCCCGGGGTACGGCCGAGCATCTGCTTGGCCTCGGCGCCCACGGCAGCCACGGAACGGGTACCACCGATGGCACGGTCCTGGCGCACGGCCACGACCGACGGCTCGTTCAGCACGATCCCCTGCCCACGCACGTAGATGAGGGTGTTGGCCGTGCCCAGGTCGATGGACAGGTCATTGGAGAACATGCCACGCAGTTTCTTGAACATCTGGGAGTTGATCCTGAGGGGTGTCGCGCCCAACGCGGGATGGCGAAAAAATGGGCAGAATTCGAGGCCGACAAGCCTAGCAATCCCCCTGTGCGCGAGCAAGGACAAATCTGGCCGAAAGCCAGCCTTCACGGCCATTCAGGCCAATCCGGACAGCCCGGGTTCTGGCCCAAAGCCGCCCTACCCGTTAACCTTTGCGCCGCAGGGCGCCGCAGGGCGCCGTTTCGTTGCCCGCCCAACGGGCCTCAAACCCCCTTCCGCATAGGCCTTACTCGATGTCCGCTTTGATCTGTGGTTCTCTTGCCTTCGACACCATCATGGTGTTCCCGGACCAGTTCAAGAATCACATCCTGCCGGACAAGGTGCACATCCTGAATGTGTCGTTCCTGGTGCCGCGCATGCGTCGTGAATTCGGCGGTTGCGCCGGCAACATCGCCTACAACCTGTACCTGCTGGGTGGCGAGCCGATCCCGATGGGCACGGTGGGTTCGGATTTCGGCCCGTACCGCGAGTACTTCCAGGGCCTGGGCATCGACCTGAGCCGGGTCAAGGTGATCGATGAACTGTTCACCCCGCAGGCGTTCATCACCACCGATCACGACAACAACCAGATCACCGCCTTCCACCCGGGCGCGATGATGCGGTCCTACGAGAACCACGTGAAAGACGTGCCGGGCGTGACCCTGGGCCTGGTCGGCCCGGATGGGCGCGAGGGCATGATCCAGAACTCGCAGGAATTCTTCGAGGCCGGCGTGCCGTTCATCTTCGACCCGGGCCAGGCCATGCCGCTGTTCAACGGCCCGGAGCTGCGCACCTTCATCGAGCAGGCCGACTACGTCGTCGTCAACGACTACGAATCCAACCTGCTGCAGGAGCGCACCGGCTGGGATGAAAAAGCGATCGTGAGCCGGGTCAAGGCCTACATCACCACCCGTGGCCCCAAGGGCGCGGTCATCCACACCCCGGAAAAGACCTATGACATCCCGCCGGCGCACGAGCGCCGCGTGGTCGATCCGACCGGCTGTGGCGATGCGTTCCGCGCCGGCCTGATCTACGGCATCGAGAAGGGCTACGACTGGCTGACCATCGGCCGCATGGGCAACCTGATGGGCGCGCTGAAGGTCGAGCACCCGGGCACCCAGAACCAGCGCTTCACGTTCGATGAGTTCAATGAGCAGTTCAAGCAGCAGTTTGGTTACGCGTTAACCGCGTAACCAAACTGCCCGCGCATTCCACCTGATCCCCGCGCCTTCGGCGCGCCCCCTTGAGACGACTGCGCCTGTGGCGCAACCGTCCCGCGCATTCCACCTGATCCCCGCGCCGCTGGCGCGCCCCCTTGAGACGACTGCGCCTGCGGCGCAACCGTCCCGCGCATCCCACCTCATCCCCGCGCCGTTGGCGCGCCCCCTTGAACACCAAGGGGGCTCTCCACCAGACGGGGATCGGGGGGATGAGGGTAGAGCCAGGCCATGCCTGGCTGCTTTCCGGCTCCATCGCCCGCGGATCATGCGGCAGGCACTTGCCGCTGCAGTCAGGCCGAAACCCGGCTCTCTTCCCATGTCGCCAGCACCTGCCCGCAATCGGCCAGGTGCCAGCAGGCCATGCCCGGCCAAGGGTTGTCCGGGGTGTTGACCAGCAACGTGCGGGTGCCGGCGGCACGGCCGCATTCCAGGTCGAAGCGATGGTCGCCGACCATCACCATCTGGGCGGGAACGGCCTGCCAGCGCGCAACGAAGTACTGCAGCCCGGCCGGTGATGGCTTGGGCTCGGCTTCGTCACGGCCGATGATGTCATCGGTGGCGAACACCCCCCCGACACCGATCGCCTGCAGGGTCACCTCGGCGAGTTCGCGCGCGTTGCGGGTCAGGATGCCCAGCCGGCAGCCCGCGGCGTGCAGGGTGCGTACCAGGGCCACCGCGCCGGGGGCGGCCTGTGCCTGCTCGGCCAGCGTACGTTCGTGTGCGAGCAGCCACGCATGCTTGGCCGCGGCCTCCTCGGCAGGCAGCGCGGCCAGATGGGTGAGGATGTCATCGTCCGGTGGAATCGCGAGGTCACGCTTGATGCGCTGGAAATCGTGCACCGCCACGGTCAGCGTGCCGTCCAGGTCAAACACCCAGTGACGGATCGCCGGCAGGCCCCTCACTGCCACCACGACGGCATGCGGCTGGCATCCACACCACCGGTTTCGAACACGGCCGTGCGCGTGCCACCGGCCTTGACCGGGAACTCGATGCTGATCACCTTGGCCTTGCGCGCCAGGTTCCACAGCGCTTTCTGGTCGGTGATGAACATCGCGATCGCTTCATCGGTATCCGGGCGCCAGGCGGCCATGGAGACCGGCTTGCCATCGTCGACGGTCACCTTGACCTGGCACTTCGGGCAGCGGAAATCGCCGGCCTGCAGCACGAGGTACGCATGGCGCTTCCATTCGGGATGATCGCGGAACACCAGCTGCACCGGCTTGGCACCGCTGCCATCCACGTCCACGCGCTCCTTGCTGTAGATCTGCGCCGAGGACTGGATGCCCTTGGTGCCGACCGGGATCTGGTTGTACTGCCACAGGGCCTGCAGACGGCGCGTTTCGCGCGCGGCCTCGGCCTTGGCCTTGACCTCGGCGTAGCCCGGTTCGATCCGGGCGGCGACGTCGGTGTCCTTGTACTGGTCCAGCAGCGAGCCACCGTGGATGCGGGCACGTTCCCAATCCTGCGCGGCGACCGCCATGTCGTACTGCTTGGCTACGCCTTCGGCCTTTTCTTCCTGCTGCGCCTTGGCGGCGGCCGCAGCGGCCTGCTGCGCCTGGCGCTCGGCTTCGGGGTTGCTGCACGCTGCCAGCGCAAAGGCGCAGGCCGCTACCAGGATCAGTCGCTTCATTGGGTGCTCCGTGTTGGACGATGGCGCGCAAGGCGCCTGCGCCTACTTTATCGCCAAGCGGCGCACGCCGGTGTGGCACCGATGGGCAGCGATTTCACTCCGTGCTCGGCTGTCCTTCGCGCCACCAGTGGGTGGACGGTGCCGGTGCGCGGATATCCAGACGTTCGCCCATGTGCGGCGCGGTCAGGGGCACGCCCTGTTCCTGCGCCAGCGTGGTGATGCGCTCGAACGGTTCCGTCCATGGGTGCAGGGCCAGATCGAAGGTGCCGTTGTGGATCGGCATCATCACCTTGCCGCGCACGTCCAGGTGCGCCTGCAGGCTCTGTTCGGGCTGCATGTGCACGTCCGGCCAATCCTCGCCGTAGGCCCCGGTTTCGATCATGGTCAGATCGAACGGGCCATAGCGCTCACCGATCCGGGCGAAGCCGTCGAAATAGCCGGTGTCACCGCTGAAGAAAATCCGGGTACGCCCGGTGTCGATCACCCACGAGGCCCACAGCGTCCGGTTGCCGTCGGCCAGGGTGCGGCCGGAGAAGTGCTGGGCCGGCGTCGCGACGATCTTCAGGCCTTCCACGCGGGTGTCCTGCCACCAGTCCAGCTGCACGACCTTCGCCGCCGGCACGCCCCACGCGATCAGGCGGTCGCCCACGCCGAGGGCGGTGACGAAGTGCTGCACCTTGGGCGCCAGCGCCTGGATCGCGTCGTGATCGAGGTGGTCGTAATGGTCATGCGAGACGATCACGCCGGTGATCGGCGGCAGTTCGTCGATGGTGAGCGGGGGCGCATGGAAGCGCTTGGGGCCCATGAACGACATCGGCGAGGCACGCTCGGAGAACACCGGGTCGGTCAGCCAGAAGTGGCCGTCCAGCTTCATCAGCATCGTCGAATGCCCCAACCGCCACAGGCTGTCGTCCGGTGCCTCGAGCAGGGCTTGGCGGGTCAGCGCCTGCACCGGGATCGGCGCCAGCGGGCTGGCATCGGCCGGCTTGTTGAACAGGAAACGCCACATCACCCCGACGGTGCGGAAGAAGCCGAGGTCGGTCTTGCCGGTGGGGTTGTGGAAGCGGCCGTCGCCGAATTGCGGCGACTGGTCATAGGCGGCCGCCGGGCGGGCACCGCAGGTCAACAGGCCAATGGACATGGCGATCAACACCGTCAGAAGGAGGAGGACACGAGGCAGGCGACGTTTCATGCGGGGCTTGCCCTGGAAAGTACACCGGCGAGTTTACTTGCCTTTTCCGAAAAGTAAACTGAACGGTGTAAAATAATCCGCATGACCGCCCCCGACCGCCCCAGCCGCCTCACCGACCGTAAACGCGAGGCCATCCTCCGCGCCGCGGTGGCCGAGTTCCGCGAATTCGGTTTCGCCGGCACCAGCATGGATCGCATCGCGGCCACGGCCGAGGTGTCCAAGCGCACCGTGTACAACCACTTCGCCAGCAAGGACGAGTTGTTCGCCGCGATCCTGTGGCAGCTGTTCGAAGCCAGCCAGGCGCTGGATGTCGTGCCGTACGATCCGGCGCAGTCGCTGCGCGAGCAGCTGCTGGTCTTCGCGCAGCGGAAGATGCGCCTGCTCGACGACCCCGGCTTCATCGATCTCTCCCGGGTCGCGATGGCCGAACTGGTCCATGCCCCCGAGCGCGCGCGCGCGATGATGGACAAGCTGGCCGAGAAGGAAGAAGGCCTGACCGGCTGGATCCGCGCGGCCCAGGCCGATGGCCGGCTGCGCACGGACATGCCGCCGGCCGAGGCTGCGCACCAGTTGCAGGCGATGCTCAAGGCCTTTGCGTTCTGGCCGCAGATCACCTTCGGCCAGCCACCGCTGGCGCCGGCGCAGCAGCAGCAGGTGATGCACGATTGCGTGGACATGTTCCTGGCGGTGCGCGCGGTGTGACATAGGCTTCCACGCAAAGAAGCATGCCTTATCCAGTCGCGGAGGCTAGTTGGTCGGGCTCGGCTCGCGGTACGCAGGCAGGCATAAAAAAACGGCGGGTTTCCCCGCCGTTTTTCGTTCAACCGATGCGTCGGGCGATTACGGCTTGGCCGTGCCCGCCTCGGCCTTGTCCAGCATGTCCTGCACCGAGCCCGTGGTGATCGGGTGGTAGCCCGGCTTGGCCTTGGCGAAGGCCGCCTTGGCGAAGGCCAGGCCTTCCGGCGTCTTCACCAGTTCGGCGTAGATCGGCATGATCAGCTTGCGACGGCCAACGCGCTCGATGAACGCGCCGGCGGCGTCGTTCGCTTCGCTGTAGCCGCTGCGGATCGTCAACGGATACCAGCGCATCGCGATCTCGCCGTTGGCAGTACCGGTGAAGTGGTAGGCCTTGTCCAGCGCGGCCAGCTTCTCCACCGGCAGGGTCTTGCCCAGGCCGTCGATGAAGTGCACCCATTCCTGGGTGCCCCACTCGCCGGTGATCTGTGCGTTGGGCAGCGTGTTGCTGCCCTGCCAGGCGATGCGGGCGGTATCGACGATGGAGAAGTTGCGCGAGCGGGCCTTGGTCGCGAACGTCGGAATGCCCGGCTCGTCCAGCCATGCCTTCAGCTCGGCGTCGCTGACGGCGCCGGGCTTCTTGGACAGCAGGTTCTTCTTCAGGTACTCGACGAACTGGTCGGTGTTCGCGCTCTGGAAAGCATGGTCATCGAACCAGCCCCGCAGGAACGGATCGAAAGTCTCGCGGCCGAAGCGCTGTTCCAGGAACTGCAGGAACCATGCGCCCTTGACGTAGGCGACCTGGCTCAATGCCTCGTCCGGGTCACGCTCGCTCAGCGGCGGCAGGGCGAGGGCCTGGTCGGCCGCGCTCATGTCCTTCACTTCGGCGAGCAGATCGTTCTGGTCGATCTCGCGCTCCATCTCGGCCATTTCCTGGCCGTACAGCGCCTCGGTGATGCGGCCCTGCACGTAGGTGGTGAAGCCCTCGTTGAGCCAGATGTCCTTCCAGCTGGCGTTGGTCACCAGGTTGCCCGACCAGCTGTGCGCCAGTTCGTGGGCCACCAGCGAGACCAGCGACTTGTCGCCGACGATCACGGTCGGGGTAGCGAAGGTCAGGCGCGGGTTTTCCATGCCACCGAACGGGAACGACGGCGGCAGCACCAGCATGTCGTAGCGGCCCCAACGGTATTCGCCGTAGAGCTTCTCGGCAGCGCCGATCATTTTCTCGGTGTCTTCGAACTCCTTGGCGGCCTTGCCGACCATGGTCGGTTCGGCCCACACGCCGGAGCGGCCGGAGATCGGCTCGAACACCAGGTCGCCGGCGGCGATGGCCAGCAGGTAGGACGGGATCGGCTGCGGCATCTTGAAGGTGTAATCACCATCACGCGCGGCCTTGGGATCGTTGTCGGCGCTCATCAGCACCATCACGTCCGGGCGCGAGACCACGTGCGCGCTGTAGGTGAAGCGCACGCTCGGGGTGTCCTGCAGCGGCACCCAGGAACGGGCGTGGATCGCCTGCGACTGGCTGAACATGAAGGGCAGCTTCTTGCCCTCGGTCATCGACGGCTCCAGCCACTGCAGGCCCGAGGCGGTCGGTGCGGTGTGATAGGTGATCACGACCTTGGCCGGCTGATCCGGGGTCTCGATGCTCAGCTTGCTGCCGAACACCTTGTCGGCCGGCGCCAGCACGAACGGCAGCGGGGCAGCCTTGCCGTCGGCGGCGATCGCCTCGACCTTCTCCACCGTCAGCTCGCGGGTGTCCAGCACCAGCTGCTTGGCGGCCTTGTCCTTCCACTCCAGCGTGTAGGTCGCGGTGCCGCCGATCTGCTTGCTGTCGAAATCCAGCTTCAGGTCCAGCGCGATGTCCTTGACGACGACCTTGTCCGGCTCGGCGTACGAGCTTTCATCGTGGCTGCGGCTGTCGGCTTTCATGGCAGTGCTCGCCGGGGCGGTGGCAGTGGGATCGACGGTCGGAGCCGCCGGTTCTTTGGAACAGCCGGACGCCAGGGCGACGGCCAGGGGAATCAACAGGAACGGAGATCGCATGAACGGGACCGATCAGGGTGAAACGACCAGTTTACCCCCTGTCCCCGGCGCCCGCGCAGGCCATGCGTGCCGGTTCGCGCATTCAGTCCTCGGCGCGCAGCAGGCGCCCGCCCCCGGCGTACTTGGCCCGGTACATCGCCGCATCGGCGCGCCGGTAGGCCTCGCGCAGGTCATCGCCGGGGCGATACCCGGCCGCGCCAGCGCTGGCGCGTACCGGCGGGTCACCGGCACGCGCGGGCGCGGCCAGCTGCGCCAGCCAGCGCGTCACCCGCTCGCCGGCCTCGTTGCCATCGGCGTGCACGGCCAGCAGGAACTCATCACCGCCCCAGCGCCCGATCCAGTCGGGGCCGCGCAGCCACTGTCGCGCGGTCTCCACCAGCCGCACCAGCACCTGGTCGCCGGCCAGATGGCCGTGGGCGTCGTTGATCGGCTTGAGGTTGTCCAGATCGACCACGAACAGGGTCAGCGGACGCGCCTTCTCGCTGGCCCAGGCGGCGGACTCAGCCAGCGCCTGCTCGCAGCCGCGCCGGTTCAGGGCCTGGGTGAGCGGATCGAGCAGCACACTGCGGCGCAGATCACGCAGGCCGGCGTCCACGCCATGCAGATTGCGGTTGATGCTGCGCAGCAGCCGGCCGATCTCATCGTGGCCCAGATCGGGCAGATGCGGCAGGCGCTGCTCGTCGTAGTAGGCCTCCAGTGCATCGGCGGCCTGGCGCAGCGGCGCCATCAGGCGGTACAGCGCCATCATCGCGATCGCCGTGCCGAGCAGCGTGGCCAGCAGCACCACCCCGACCACGGTCCACATCATCCCGCGCTCATAGTGGCCGGTGGCGGCCATCCACAGCAGCAGGACCAGCAGCGGAACGTGCAGGCCAAGGAACACCACCGCCATCAGCTTGGCGGTGAACGAGCGGGGAAACACACGGGCAAGCCCGCGGTACAGACGCATGGCAGGCCCTCTTCGACAGCCTGCGTGCAGTGTGGCCGAGCTCCCTCAGCGGGAACCGGACCTCTGTCTCAAAGTTTGTAGCCGGAGTGAATCGAAACGATGCCACCGGTCAGGTTCTTGTAATGGCAGCGCTCGAAACCGGCCTCGGCCATCATTGTCTTGAGCTGCTCCTGCGGCGGATGCTTGCGGATGCTCTCGGCCAGGTACTGGTAGCTGTCGCCATCCCGCGCGAACAGCTGGCCCAGCTTGGGCAGGATCTTGAACGAGTGGAAATCGTAGATCGGCTTGAACCAGTCGGCGGTGACTTCGGAGAACTCCAGCACGCGCGCCTGGCCACCCGCCTTGAGCACGCGATGCATCTCGCGCAGGCCGGCTTCCTTGTCGGTGACGTTGCGCAGGCCGAAGGCGATCGTGACCAGATCGAAGCTCGCATCCGGGAACGGCAGCGCCTCGGCGTTGCATTGCACGTAGTTCAGGCCTGCAACCAGGCCACGGTTGGTCAGCCGGTCACGGCCGACGGAGAGCATGCCGGCGTTGATATCGCCCAGCACCACTTCACCCTCATCACCCACCCGCTCCTTGATCAGCGCGGCGATATCGCCGGTGCCGCCGGCCAGATCCAGCACGCGGTCGCCCGGCTTCACCTGCGCGGTGGCGACGTAGTAGCGCTTCCACGCCCGGTGGATGCCCAGGCTCATCAGATCGTTCATCAGGTCGTAGCTGCGCGCGACCGAGGTGAACACTTCGCCCACCAGCTTCTGCTTGTCCTTGGCAGCGACATCGCGGAAGCCGAAATGGGTGGTGCCAGTCTTGTAGGGGGATTCGCTCATGGGGACGATTATCGCACCGCCGGCGCCGTTGCGGCAGGCCGCCCACTATCATGGGGGCCTTCACGTTCCTGGATTGCGCATGATCACCACCCCCGACTACGCCGCCCTGCTCGAAACCGCCATCGCCGAAGCCCGCCAGGGCCTGGCCGAAGGCGGCATCCCGATCGGCGCCGCGCTGTACCACAACGATGGCCGCCTGCTCGGCTGCGGCCACAACCGCCGCGTCCAGGAAGGCGACCCCTCGGTGCACGGCGAAACCGATGCCTTCCGCAAGGCCGGCCGCCAGCGCCGCTACCAGGACACCATCATGGTCACCACCCTGGCCCCGTGCTGGTACTGCAGCGGGCTGGTGCGCCAGTTCAACATCGGCACCGTGGTGGTGGGCGAGTCGGTCACCTTCCAGGGCGGCATCGCGTGGCTGCGCGAGAACGGGGTCAAGGTGATCGACATGCAGAGCCAGGCATGCATCGACCTGCTTGGCGGCTTCATCAGCGCCCATCCCGAGGTCTGGAACGAAGACATCGGCGAGTAAGAAAGGCCACCGTTCCGCGCGGATCCGCCCGGAACCCGCCCGCGTGATGCCGATACGCAGCGCGCGGGCGCTGCAACGTTCTGAATGCTTCAGTGAGCGAGGCGGGGCGCAACGCCCTGTGCCACGGATGTATGCGTGCGACACCCTCACGTGCCGCACACCGCCGTGGGACATCGCCAACACGCCGCACTAACAACCGCGCTGCATGAACGCCTTAAGGTGGTTGCACAGGGGGCACCATCGTCGAGGAGACGTCATGCATGCCCAAACCCGCCGCACCTCCTCCGTCGAACCTGCGTTGATGGACGCGTGGGAAAGACTGCAGGTGCACTACGCACGCCACCACAACGCCGCGCCTTTCTGGGATGCCTACCAGGCGATCCAGGATGAGTTGACGCGGTCCCATCCGCATCATCGCGTCGCGGTCTGCAACCGGCTGGCGACCCTGGCCGAACGCCTGGGCGTGGTCCACCACGCGCAGCTGCTGGGCGAGCCACGGGGCGAACGCCGCCACACCGGCTCCACATCGCCATGACATCACATGCACCGCGCCCTACGCCATCATCCAGATTCCCTTCTTCCCATATTGAAGTGACCATGTCCTCCGCCCAGATCTCCATCCCTGCCGTCATCGATGTCGACGCCGAAGTCAGCTACTGGCGCCAGCGTCACGCCGACGGCAACCTCGGGACGGGCTCATTCGGCCATTACGTGCCGTGGATCAAATTCGCCTGCGATTCGCTGATCACGCAACCGCGTGCCAGCGATGAGCAGCGCGATGAAATGTTCCAGACCCACTACGCGCTGCAGATCATGCCGCGCCTGTCCGAAGAACAGGCTCGCCAGTTCGTCGACCAGTGCTGGGAACACGTCTACCATGCCGGCCGCCAGGACCTGTCCTCGCGCCCGCGGCTGCATGCCCGCGTCTGACCCGCGCCGGCTGCACAGCGCCTGCACGGCGCCCCTCCAATGATGCAGGCACCTCGGCTCCCACCTGTCGTGCCTCATGAAACTGCGCAGTCTCTTCAACCTTGTCGCCAAGAAGGCGTCCTATGCGGCGGGAACGCCGTGGACCTTCCTGGCGGCGGTCACCATTGTGGTCGTCTGGGCCCTGAGCGGGCCGATCTTCACGTTCAACGACACCTGGCAGCTGGTGATCAACACCGGTACCACCATCATCACCTTCCTGATGGTGTTCCTGATCCAGCACAGCCAGAACGCGGATACCGCTGCGATCCAGATCAAGCTCGATGAGTTGATCCGCGCGACGAAAGAGGCCAACAACGAACTGCTCGATCTGGAAGAGCTGGACGAAGAACGCCTGGAAGAAATCCGCCGCGAGTACGAACGGATGGCCCGCGAAGCCGGCAGCGCACTGGATCGCGCGCGCCGCTGCCACGGCGATGGCCGGGCAGACGATCCCTGAGCGGCACAGGTGCGGCAACGTGGCCGCACCCGCGTGGATCATTCACCCGCGCTCGTGCCAACCGCCGCCGAGCACCTTGTACAACGCCACCTGGTTGGATTGCTGGGCCAGCTGCGTGCTGACCAGCGACTGCCGTGCGGTGTACGCGGTACGGCGTGCATCCAGCAGGGTCAGGAAGCTGTCCAGGCCGGCGTCATAGCGTGCCTGCGACAACTGCTGCGCCTGCTCCGCGGCAGCCACCAGCGCCTGCTGCGACGACAACTGCGCATCCAGACTCTCGTTGAGCGCCAAGGCATCGGCCGCCTCGCGGAAACCGACCTGGATCGCCTTCTCGTACTGCGCCAGCGCGATATCGCGGTCCGCCGTGGCCATGCCCAGATTGGCGCGCAGCTTACCGCCCTGGAAGATCGGCAGGGTGAGCTTGGGAATGAAGCTCCACACGCGTGTGCCGCTGTCGAACAGACCCGACAGCTCCGACGAGGCCGACCCGATGCTGCCGGTCAGGCTGATCGACGGGAAGAACGCCGCGCGCGCCGCACCGATGTTGGCGTTGGCCGAGAGCAACACGTGCTCGGCGGCCATCACGTCCGGCCGCTGCAGCAGCACATCGCCCGGCATCCCGGCCGGCAGCGGCCGCACGCTGGCGACCTCGGTCACCTCCGCCTGCGGCAGCAGCGCGGCATCGACCGGCCCACCGGCCAGCAGCACCAGTGCATTGCGGTCCTGCGCGACCTGCCCGGCAAAGCGCGCCACATCGGTGCGCGCGGTTTCCACCAGGGTGCGGGTCTGGCTCAGTTCCAGCGCCGAGGCGCCGCCGAGCTGGCGGCGGGCCTCGGTCAGGCGCAGCGAGTCCTCATAGGTCGCCAGCGTCGCTTGGGCGATCCGCAGCTGCTCGCTGTCCGCGCCCAAGGTCAGCCACGCATTGGCCACCTCGGCCACCAGCGACAGCTGCGCACTGCGGCGGTTGGCCGCTTCGGCGAAGTACTGCTGCAGCGCCGCCTGGCTGAGGTTGCGCACGCGGCCGAACAGATCCAGTTCGAACTCGACCACGCCGAGGTTGGCACTGAACTGCTCGGTCACCGGGGCATCGCCGCCACTGCGGGTCATCTGCCCCTGCACACCGACCGCCGGCACGCGGTCAGCGCGCTGGATGCGGTACTGCGCCCGGGCACGCTCGACATTGAGCACGGCCACGCGCAGGTCGCGGTTGTTCTCCAGGGATTGAGTGATCACCGTCTGCAGGCGCGGGTCGACGAAGAAATCGCGCCAGCCGATGTCGGCCACCTCCATCGGTGTGGCGGTCTCCGCCCCCGCGGTGGCCGTGCCCGGCCACTGCGAGGGAATCGCCGGGGCAACTTCGGTGCTGCGTGGCTCCAGCGTCGAGCAACCGGACACCACCAGGCTCACCCCCAGCGCCAGGCTGGCCATCATGAGCTTACGCATCGGAACCTCCGGCGTTCTTGCCGTACTTCTTGCGATTGAACACGCGCTGCACCACCACGAAGAACAGCGGGATGAAGAACACACCCAGCACCGTGCCGACCAGCATGCCGCCCAGCACGCCGGTACCGATGGCCTGCTGTGCGCCGGAACCGGCACCGGAGGCGATCGCCAGCGGCAGCACGCCCAGGCCGAAGGCCAGCGAGGTCATGATGATCGGGCGCAGACGGTCACGCACGGCGTGCATCGTCGCCTCGATCAGGCCCGCGCCCTTCTCCAGGTTTTCCTTGGCGAACTCCACGATCAGGATCGCGTTCTTACTGGTCAGACCCACCGTGGTCAGCATCGCCACCTGGAAGTAGATGTCGCGCTCCATGCCACGCATGGTGTTGGCCAGCACTGCGCCGAGGATGCCCAGCGGCGCCACCAGCAGCACCGAGGTCGGTACGCTCCAGCTTTCATACAGCGCGGCCAGGCACAGGAACACGATCAGCAGCGACAGCGTGTACAGCAGCGGCGTCTGCGAACCGGCCTGGCGTTCCTGGTAGGACAGCGCGGTCCACTCGATGTCGAAACCGGCCGGCAATTGCTTGGCGAGCTTCTCCACTTCGTTCATCGCATCGCCCGAGGCCACCCCTTGCGCCGGCTCGCCCTGGATTTCCATCGCGGACACGCCGTTGTAGCGCTCCAGGCGCGGCGAACCATAGTCCCAGCGCTGGCTGGCGAAGGCCGAGAACGGCACCATCTCACCGGCGGTGTTCTTGACCGACCACAGGTTGAAGTCTTCCGGGTTCATGCGGAACGGCGCATCGGACTGCACGTACACGCGCTTGACCCGGCCACGGTCGATGAAATCATCGATGTAGCTGCTGCCCCACGCCGCCGCCAGCGTGGTGTTGACCGCCTCCAGCGACAGGCCCAGTGCACTCGCCTTGCCGACGTCGATGTCGATGCGCAGCTGCGGGGTGTCTTCCTGGCCGTTGGGGCGCACGTTGGCCAGCAGCTTGCTCTGCCCAGCCATGCCGAGCAGCTGGTTGCGTGCGTCCAGCAGCGCCTGGTGACCGGCACCGCTGGTGTCCTTCAGGAAGAAGGTGTAGCCCGACCCGATGCCCAGTTCCGGCATTGCCGGCGGCGGGAAGGCGAAGATGAAGGCATCCTTGATTCCGCCCAGCGCCGCCATCGCCCGCCCGGTGATCGGCATCGCGCCCTGATCGGCATCGCGGTCCTTCCAGTCCTTGAGCTTGACGAAGGCCATGCCCGCGTTCTGGCCCATGCCCGCGAAGCTGAAGCCCTGCACCGAGAAGATCGACTCGATCGCGTCGGCCTCGTTCTCCATGAAGTGCTTTTCGAGCTTGTCGATCGATTCCAGCGTACGTTCCTGGGTGGCACCGACCGGGGTCTGCACCAGCGCCATCAGGATGCCCTGGTCTTCATTGGGCAGGAACGAGCTGGGCAGGCGCATGAACAGCAGGCCCATCACCAGGGCGAGCGCAGCAAACACACCCATGAAGCGCCACGGACGGCCGAGGATGCCGCGCACGCCACGCTGATACTTCGCGCTGGAGCTGTCGAAGCCACGGTTGAAGGCGTTGAAGAAGCGACCCGACCAGCCCTTGTGGGCCACGTGGTGCTCGCCCTTCTTGAGCGGCTTGAGCATGGTGGCGCACAGCGCCGGGGTCAGCACGATCGCAACCAGCACCGACAGCGCCATCGCCGAGACGATGGTGGCCGAGAACTGGCGGTAGATGACGCCGGTGGCGCCGCTCATGAAGGCCATCGGCACGAACACCGCCGACAGCACCAGGCCGATGCCGACCAGTGCGCCGGTGATCTGGGTCATCGATTTGCGTGTCGCTTCCAGCGGTGACAGGCCCTCTTCGGACATGATCCGCTCGACGTTCTCCACCACCACGATCGCGTCATCGACCAGCAGGCCGATCGCAAGCACCATCGCGAACATGGTCAGCATGTTCACCGAGAAGCCCAGCGCGGCCAGGATGCCGAACGTGCCCAGCAGCACCACCGGCACCGCGATCGTCGGGATCAGGGTCGCGCGGAAGTTCTGCAGGAACAGGTACATCACCAGGAACACCAGCACGATCGCTTCGATCAGGGTCTTGATCACGCCCTTGATCGAGACCTGCACGAACGGCGTGGTGTCATACGGCACCACCGCCTTCAGGCCGGCCGGGAAGTTCGGGGCCATTTCATCCAGGGTGGCCCGCACACCGTTGGCGGTGGCCAGCGCGTTGGCGCCGGTGGCCAGGGTGATCGCGATACCCGAGGAAGGCTTGCCGTTGTAGCGGGTGACGAAGTCGTACGATTCCGCGCCCAGCTCCACGCGGGCCACGTCGGCCAGGCGCAGTTCGGCACCGTCCTGCGCGCTGCGCACGATGATGTTGCGGAACTGCTCCGGGGTCTGCAGGCGGTCCTGCGCGTTGATGGTCGCGTTGAGCTGCTGGCCCTTGATCGACGGCGCGCCGCCGAGCTGGCCGATGGCGACCTGCGCGTTCTGCGCGGTGATCGCCGCGATCACTTCGGCAGTGGACAGCTTGTAGGTGTGCAGCTTGTTGGGGTCCAGCCAGATGCGCATGGCGTACTTGCCACCGAACACCTGGATGTTGCCCACGCCCGGCACGCGGCTCAGCGGATCGACGATGTTGGAGCCGACGTAATCGGAGATGTCGTTGGCATCCATGCTGCCATCTTCAGAGACGAAGCCGAGCACCTGCAGGAAGCCGCTGCTCGATTTGGCCACGTTGATGCCCTGGCGCTGCACTTCCTGCGGCAGCAGTGGCATGGCCAGCTGCAGCTTGTTCTGCACCTGCACCTGGGCGATGTCCGGGTCGGTGCCGCTCTGGAAGGTCAGCGTGATCGTGGCCTGGCCATTGGAGGAGCTGTTGGAGGAGAAGTAGATCAGGCCATCCAGGCCCTTCATGTTCTGCTCGATGATCTGCGTCACCGAATCCTCGACCACCTTGGCCGATGCACCCGGATAATTGGCGCTGATCTCGACGGCCGGCGGTGCCACTTCCGGGTACATCGACACCGGCAGCTTGAGCACCGCCAGGCCACCGGCGAGCATGATGATGATCGCAATCACCCACGCGAAGATGGGGCGATCAATGAAAAAACGTGCCATGGAATTCTCCGGTTACTGCTGGGCGGCGGGAGCCGCCGGCGCGGCGGCCGGCTTGGCCGGGGCCGCGCCCATTTCGGTGGCCTGCACGGGCATGCCCGGCTGGATCTTCTGCAGGCCTTCGACGATGACCTTGTCACCCGCCTTCAGCCCGTCTTCCACCAGCCACTTGTCGCCGAGCGAACGGCTGACCTTGACCTGCCGCACTTCGACCTTGTCGTCCTTGCCGACCACCATGGCGCTGGTATCGCCCTTGGGATCGCGGGCGATGCCCTGCATCGGCACCAGGATCGCGTTGTCGCGCACGCCGCTGCCGACCTGGGCACGCACGTACATGCCCGGCATCAGCACCTGGTCCGGGTTCTCGACCTTGACCCGCAGCGCGTAGCTGCCGGTGGTCGGGTCCACGCTGACTTCGGAGAATTCCAGCGTGCCCTTGTGGTCGAACTCGGTGCCGTCATCGAGCAGGATCGTCACCGGCAGGGTCTGGTTGTCCTGCAGGCGGCCGCTGGCCAGCTCGCGGCGCAGCTGCAGCAGCTCGCTGGCGGACTGGGTCAGATCGACATAGATCGGGTTCAACTGCTGCACGGTGGCCAGTGCTTCGGCCTGGCCGGCGCTGACCAGTGCGCCCTGGGTGACGGACGACTTGCCGATGCGGCCGCTGATCGGCGCGGTGATGCGGGCATAGCCCAGCGTCACGTTGGCGGCGTCCAGCGAGGCACGCGCGGCGCCCACATCGGCCTCGGCCTGCTTGAGCGCGGCGATCGCGTTCTCGTTGTCCTGGATGCTGACCGCCTCGACCTTGGCCAGCTCGCCGATGCGCTTGGCGCTCAGGCGTGCGGCATTGGCGGTGGCTTCGGCGCGGGCCAGCTGGGCACGGGCGCTGTTGGCCTGGGCGCGATAGCTGGCGTCATCGAGCTGATACAGCGGCTGGCCCGCAGTGACCAGGCCGCCTTCGGTGAACAGCCGCTTGGCCACGATGCCATTGACCTGCGGGCGCACTTCGGCGACCAGGAAGGCATTGGTGCGGCCCGGCAGTTCGCGGGTCAGGCCGACCTGCTCGGCCTTGAGGGTGGCCACGGTCACCTGGCCGGGGCCGCCCTGCGGACCCTCCTGCTCACCACCGCCACAGGCGGACACGGTCAGGGCGATCGCGAGGGACAGCGCGAGAAGACGGTACGGGGTTCTGGACATGGCGGTAGGGGCTCGCAGACGGAAAAAGGGCGCGCCTGCAGCCCAACTTCCGATAAAAGCGAAGAATGACGACAAACAGGCAGCAAATGACGGCAAATATCCGAAACGAGACCCGCCGGCGCGCGCAGGCAGTCCTCGCTGAGGATCAGTGGGGCGCAAATATACATACATGCATGTTTGTTTGTAAAGCGGTACAATTCAGGCCGGTTTCATCCAGCAACTGCACAGCGCAATGGCCAGAAAAACCAAAGAAGAGGCGCAGGCCACCCGCGAGGGCATCCTCGATGCGGCCCAGGTCTGTTTCCATGAATACGGGGTCGCCGGCACCAGCCTGGCGATGATCGGCGCGCGCGCCGGATTCACCCGCGGCGCGGTGTACTGGCACTTCAAGAACAAGGCCGAAGTGCTGACCGCGATGATCGACCGTGAGCGCGTGCCGTTCATCGAGCGGATGCGTCGCACCACCTCGGCCAAGCGCAGCACGCCGATCCTGGACCTGCGCTCGGCGCTGCTGGTCTCCTTCCGGGAGCTGGCCGAAGACGAACGCCTGCGCAATATGATGGAAATCATGCTGCGCAACGATCTGTCTGTGGAAAGCCAGGCAATGCAGGCGCTGCAGCTGGAGGCATCGCGTGAGGAGCTGGGCATTTTCGCGGCCGCGTTCCAGCGCGCGCGGGAGTTGGGACAGCTGCGCGAGGGGGTGGACGTGGACACGGTGGCGCGCATCGTGAGCACCAGCCTGACCGGGGTGCTGTATAGCGCGATGCTGGAACCGGAGCTGTTCGAGATCCAGCGCGATGGCGCGCAGACGCTGGATGCGATCCTCAGCGCATTCGTGCAGCCGGGTGTATTCACCCCGGGCGCCCCGCCGACCGCCCTGCCAACCGACGACGACGCCTGAGGCGAAGGACGGGTTGGTCGAGCGCTGGGCAAAATCAAGGAGGAGGCCGTCGCCGCCAGGCGGCGGCCGGGGGACATTTGCCGAGGGGCCTGCCGGCCGCTGCGGCGCCCTCACGCTCGCGGCAGCCCCAAACGGAGACAGCGTTTGACAGAAGAAGCAAAAAAAACGGCGACACCGAAGTGCCGCCGTTCTTCCTACCACCCGATCGTTGCGTGCCGTTACAGGATGTAGCGGCTCAAGTCCGGATCCTGTACCAGCTCACCCAGGTGCGCGTCGACGTAGGCTTGGTCGATGCTGATGGTCTCACCATCGCGGTCCGGGGCTTCATAGCTCAGCGTATCCAGCAGGCGCTCCAGCACCGTGTGCAGGCGGCGCGCGCCGATGTTTTCCTGGCGCTCGTTCACTTGGAAGGCGATCTCGGCCAAGCGGTCCACCGCATCGACCGTGAACTTCATCGAGACGCCTTCAGTCTGCAGCAGCGCTTCGTACTGCTTGGTCAGCGCGGCCTTCGGCTCGGTCAGGATGCGCACGAAGTCCTGCTTGCTCAGCGCGCCCAGCTCCACGCGGATCGGGAAACGACCCTGCAGTTCCGGGATCAGATCGCTGGGCTTGGCCAGGTGGAACGCACCGGAGGCGATGAACAGGATGTGGTCGGTCTTGATCGTGCCGTACTTGGTGGACACGTTGGAGCCTTCCACCAGCGGCAGCAGATCGCGCTGCACGCCTTCGCGCGAGACATCGCCACCCCCGACGTTGTCACCGCGCTTGGCGACCTTGTCGATCTCATCGATGAACACGATGCCGTGCTGCTCGCAGGCTTCGATCGCCGCGCTGCGGATGTCGTCTTCGTTGACCAGCTTGCCGGCCTCTTCCTCGATCAGCAGCGGGCGCGCGGCCTTGATCGACAGCGTGCGCTTCTGCGCCTTCGCGCCGCCCATGCTGGAGAACATCTGGCGCAGCTGCTGGCCCATTTCTTCCATGCCCGGCGGGGTCATGATGTCCATGCTGACATTGGCCGACACTTCCAGTTCGATCTCGCGCTCGTCCAGCTCACCGTTGCGCAGCATGCGGCGGAACTTGATGCGGGTCTCGTTGTCCTGCGCGGACGGCTCATTGCGCGCGGCTTCGGCATCGAAGCCGATACCGGTGCTGCGGCGCGGCAGCAGCGCATCGAGGATGCGGTCTTCGGCGCGCTCTTCGGCCTGGGTGCGCACGCGCACCTTGGCCTGCTCGCGATACAGCTTGACCGCGGTATCGGCCAGGTCGCGGATGATCTGCTCCACGTCCTTGCCGACGTAGCCGACCTCGGTGAAGCGGGTCGCCTCGACCTTGACGAACGGCGCATTGGCCAGCGTGGCAAGGCGACGTGCGATCTCGGTCTTGCCGACGCCGGTCGGGCCGATCATCAGGATGTTCTTGGGCATGACTTCGTTGCGCAGTTCGGCCGGCAGCTGCATGCGGCGCCAGCGGTTGCGCAGCGCGATGGCGACCGCGCGCTTGGCATCGTGCTGGCCAACGATGTGCCGGTCCAGTTCCTGCACGATCTCGCGCGGGGTCATGGTGGCGGAAGAAACTTCAATCTTGTGCGGCATGGGTGTGCTCACGAGGATATGGGGTGGAATGACGTATCACCGGCCTGCCTGGCAGCGACGTAACGCTGATGTGGAGCCACGCCATGCGTGGCTGACCGAATACCGCAGCCACGCATGGCGTGGCTCTACCGAGCGTTGACCCTCCGGGTCAAAGCTCCTCGACCACCACGTTGCGATTGGTGTAGATGCAGATGTCACCGGCGATGTTGATCGACTCGGTGGCGATCGTGCGGGCATCCAGTTCGGTATGCGCCATCAGCGCGCGGGCGGCCGAGAGGGCATAGGAGCCGCCGGAACCGATCGCGATGATGCCGTCTTCCGGTTCGATCACATCACCGGTGCCGCTGATGATCAGCGAGGTGTCCTTGTCGGCGACGGCGAGCAGCGCTTCGAGCTTGCCCAGGCGGCGCTCGGTGCGCCAATCCTTGGCCAGTTCCACCGCAGCGCGCTGCAGCTGGCCGTGCTTTTCCAGCTTGGCCTCGAACAGCTCGAACAGGGTGAAGGCATCGGCGGCAGCGCCGGCGAAACCGGCCAGCACCTGGCCCTCGCGACCCAGCCGGCGTACCTTGCGGGCGTTGCCCTTCATCACCGTGTGGCCGAGCGTGACCTGGCCATCGCCGGCGACGGCGACATGCCCATTGCGCCGCACCGAGATGATGGTGGTGGCATGAAATACGTTGGGGTTCTGACTGGGGTCCATGGAGCCTCCGGGGTGACAAAGACTGAGGTGGGGTCGCTGCCCGACGCTTCAACCCGCCCTGCCCTGCGCCCGGATGCCGCAGCGGATCGATTCAGCTTTCGTTGCCGCTCTTGCGGCGCTTGGCACGCGGGTGCGCAGCGTCGTAGACCTTGGCCAGATGCTGGAAATCCAGGTGGGTGTAGATCTGCGTGGTGGCGATATCGGCATGGCCGAGCAGCTCCTGCACACCGCGCAGATCACCGGAGGACTCCAGGATGTGGCTGGCGAAGCTGTGCCGCAGCATATGCGGGTGTACGTGTTTGAACAGGCCCTGGCGCTGGGCGAGCTGGCGGATGCGGATCTGCACGGCGCGCTGGGTGATGGGGCCGCCTTTGCGCCCCGGAAACACCGGTGCGGTGGCCGCGCCGCCGCTGTCGGCCCGCCAGCCCTGCAGCGCGGTGCGCGCGTGCGAACCGAACGGCACGCGGCGCTCGCGGTTGCCCTTGCCCAGCACGTTGACCAGGCCCGTATCGAAATCCAGGTCGCGCCAGATCAGCGCGCACAGTTCGCTCAGGCGCAGCCCGGAGGAATAGAACAGCTCCAGCAGCGCGCGATCGCGCAGGCCGAGCGGTGCATCGGTGGGCAGTTCGACCAGCTGCACGGCTTCATCGGCATCGAGCACCTGCGGCAGTTTGCGCGGCGCCTTGGGTGCTTTCAGGCCCGTGGCCGGATTGGCGGCGATGCGGTGGTGCTTGAGCAGCCACGCGTAGAAACTGCGGCACGCCGAAAGCCGGCGCTGCAGCGAGGTGGGCGACAGCCCGCGGCGGTGTTCGGCAGCGATGAACTGGCGCAGCTGCGCGCTGTCCAGCGTATCGATCACCGCCCCCTGGCCCTCCGACCACGCCGCGAGTGCATCCAGATCGCGACGGTAGGCATCCAGCGTGTGCGCCGACATGCGGCGCTCCACTTGAAGGTGCGACAGGAAGTCCTGCGCGGTGCTCACGACGACTCCGCTCAACGGGCTGTCAGGGCGACGGGAAACGCTGCAGCGCAACGACCAGCGATTCACCCATCATGCGCAGGAACAGCGTGCCCATACCCGGGTAGAACCGATTGCCGTCATGGCTGCCGACCGCGATCAGGCCGACACCCGGCAGCGGCAACAGCGCGCTGGACTGCACTTCCTCGGCGCGGCCGGCGTACAGCACGGTGTTCTTTTCCGGTTGCAGGCGGCCGCAGATCGGTTCGCCATCCTTGAGGCAATCGCGGAACACACCCAGCAGCGGGCTACTCTCCTCGATCACCTGCAACCACGGCGCCTGTTCCAGCCCGGCGACGGGATGCAGCACGATCAGCCGGACCAGATCCCCGGCGAAATCCTCTTCCAGCGAGGCGGCCATCGCCCGCAGAGTGTCCGCCGCCGAGTCCTGTTTCATCAGTGCCAGGGTCAGCTGGTGCGTGCGCACGGCCAAGCGCTCGTTGATCTGCGCGTTGGCGGCCAGATCGGCCAGCCGTCGCGACAGCTCACGGTTCTTGTCGCGCAGCACCTCCAGCTGATAGCTGGCCAGTGACGCGGTGGGGCCGTCATCGCGCGGCACCACCAGGGTCAGGGCCAGGTCCGGGAACTGCTTCAGGAAGGTCGGATGCCGACGCAGCCAGGCGGCTACTTCGTGCGACCCGATTTTCTCGGCGGTCTCGCTCATGCGTTCCACTCTCCATCAAAGACGAAGGCTGCGGGTCCAGACATCACGATCTGTGCATCGTCGGCCGGCCAGCGGATGCGCAGGTCGCCGCCGGGCAGCGACATCGTGGCATCGCGCTGCAGGCGACCGCGCTGCATCATCACCACGGCCGCGGCGCAGGCGCCACTGCCGCAGGCCAGGGTTTCGCCGGCGCCGCGCTCGTACACGCGCAGGCGCGCGTGCTGCGGACTGAGCACCTGCACGAAACCGACGTTGACCGATTTCGGGAACGAGGCGTGCTGCTGAAGCAAGGGACCCAGACGCTCGACCGGGGCGGCATCCACCAGGCCCACTTCGATCACGGCGTGCGGGTTGCCCATCGAAACCGCGCCGAAGCGCACCGTGTCGCCCTGCAGCGGCAGCAGATATTCCTCGCGGGCGCGGGCGAAGCCGATCAGCGGCACGTTCTCCGGCTCGAACCGCGGCACGCCCATGGCTACCGCGTACTGGTCTTCGCCCAGCCGTTCGACTGCATGGGTGGTGACCGGGCTATCGATCGCGAAGGTGCTGCCGGTGGCGGCGCCATCGCGCACCAGCCAGGCCGCCACGCAGCGCGCGCCGTTGCCACATTGCTCGGAGCTGCTGCCATCGGCATTCCAGATCCGGTACGAGGCGACCGAGCCGTCTGCCTTGGCCGGCTCGATGGTCAGGATCTGGTCGCAGCCCACGCCGGTGTGGCGATCGGCCAGACGCGCGGCCAGCGCAGCATCCGGCGGCGCGCGGCCATCGCGCAGGTCCAACACCACGAAATCATTGCCGGCGCCATGCATCTTGGTGAAGCGCAGCGCCGCGGCGGTGTTCGACTTACTCATTCCCGTCATTGGCCTTCAGCGCCGGGGCTTGAACGGGATCAGGAACCACCGGGGAATCGGTATCGGCATCGGCGGCCGGCGGCGTGGCGTCGTCGGCGGCCGGTTCAACCAGCTGTTCTTCGACCGGGACCGGCTTCTGCGGCAGGACCAGCGGGCCCTTGTTGCCACAGGCCGACAGCACCAGCAGCGCCGAGGCGGCCAGCGTCAGGGAGATGAGGGTACGGGGAGATGTCTTCATCCTCCGAGTATAGCCGCGGTGTTTGGGCGCTTGGGTGCCGGCTGGATGAACGGGCAGCGCAGCAATCACACCCTTGGCGGCAGCGGCCGGGACCACAGCCACAGCGCCACGCAGGTCATGCTGCCGATGGAGAGCCACTTCACCCAGGCGATCGGCACGCACCACAGCATGATGCCCGCGCACACCGCCATGGTCAGGGTCGCCATTCCTTTGCCGCGGCGGCTGACCGCGCCGTGCGCCTGCCAGTTGCGGATCGCCGGGCCGAACTGCGGGTGCGCCAGCAGGCGGTTGTGCAGGCGCTCGGAGCCACGCGAGGCGGCCCAGGCCGAGATCAGGATGAACACGGTGGTGGGCAGGCCCGGTACGAAGATGCCAACGATGCCGGTGCCCAGGCTGACATAGGCAAGCAGCCACCACGCCCAGCGGAAACGCACCCGTCGCCGCTCAGCCGGCGCGTCGGAAACCATGGGGCGTTCGGACCGGGACATGGTGCCAGCATAGCGACCCGGACGGGCCGCCGCGATGGCGGCCTCACTACGCTGGCCGACGACACCGGATCGCCGGCCAGCGACCGGCATTACCGGCCCTGGGTCACGCCAAGCTGGTCGAGCACGAACGCGTACGACTCGGCCAACTCGTGGTACCGCTGGAAGCGGCCGGATTTGCCGCCGTGGCCGGCGTCCATGTTGGTACGGAACACGATCGGGAAGTGGCCGGTGTTGTCATCGCGCAGCTTGGCCACCCACTTGGCCGGCTCCCAGTACTGCACCTGCGAATCCCACAGGCCAGTGCCGACGAACAGGGCCGGGTACGCCTGCTTGCTGACGTTGTCGTACGGCGAGTAGGTGAGCATGTAGTCGTAATACTCGCGCTGCTCCGGGTTGCCCCACTCGTCATACTCGTTGGTGGTCAGCGGGATGCTGGCGTCGAGCATGGTGGTGACCACATCGACGAACGGCACCTGGGCGACCATCACGCGATAGTCCTGCGGCGCCTGGTTGGCCACCGCGCCCATCAGAAGGCCACCGGCGCTGCCACCGGAGGCGGCGACGCGATCCTTGGCGGCATAGCCCTGGCGGACCAGTTCGCGGGTGACATCGACGAAATCGTTGAACGTATTCTGCTTCTTGAGCAGCTTGCCGTCCTCATACCACGCACGGCCCATTTCCTGGCCGCCGCGGATGTGGGCGATGGCATACACCACGCCGCGATCCAGCAGGCTGACCACGGTCTGGTTGAAGCCCGGGTCCATCGACATGCCGTAGCTGCCGTAGGCGTACTGGTACAGCGCGCCGGTGCCGTCCTTCTTGAAACCGTTGCGGTACACCAGCGACACCGGCACCTTGACGCCATCGCGGGCCGTCACCCACACGCGCTCGGTGGTGTACTGCGACGGGTCATAGCCGATCACCGGCTGCTGCTTGAGCTGGCGGCGTTCACCGGTGACGGTGTTGAGCTCGTAGGTGGTGGTCGGCGTGGTCAGCGAGGTGTAGGCGTAACGCAGCCACGGGGTGTCGTGCTCGCTGTTGGCGGCCAACCCCATCGAGTAGGCGGGCTCATCCGCCTTGACGTAATCCTGGCGGCCATCCGGGAACAGCAGGCGCACGCGTTCCAGGCCGTTGGAGCGCTCGGCGATCGCGGTGAAGCCGTCGAACAGTTCGAAGCCTTCGATCAGCACGGCGTCATCGTGCGCGACCCAGTCTTTCCACTGGCTGCGCGCGGTGGCATCGCTGGGCGCGGTGACGATCTTGAAGTTCTTCGCGTCCGCAGCGTTGGTGCGGATCACCCAACGGCCGTTGAAGTGGTCGGCATCGTATTCCACGTCGCGCGCACGCGGCGCCAGCACCGTGAACGCCTGCGGATCGGCAGCCGGGGCGTAGCGGGTTTCCGAGCTCACCGTGCTGTGCAGCTCGATGGTCAGGAAACGATCATCGCGGGTGCGGCCGACGCCCATGTAGAAGCTGTCGTCCTTCTCTTCATACACGAGCACGTCGCTGCTGGCCGGAGTGCCCAGGACGTGCTTTTTGACGCGCACCGTGAGCAGGGTGTCCGGATCATTCTCGACATAGAACAGGGTGCGGTTGTCATCGGCCCAGACCACGTTGGGCGAGACGTTCTCGATGCGATCCGGCAGCACCTCACCGGTACGCAGGTCCTTGAAACGGATCACGTACTGGCGGCGGCCGACATCGTCTTCGACCCAGGCCAGCAGGTGGTTGTCCTGGCTGACATCGGCATCGCCCACGTTGAAGTAGCCCTTGCCCTCGGCCATCGTGTTGATGTCGAGCAGGATTTCTTCCGGCGCTTCCATGCTGCCCTTGCGGCGCGCCTGGATCGGGTAATCCTTGCCGGTTTCGAAGCGGGTGTAATACCAGTAGCCGCGGTCACGCGAGGGCACGCTGGCATCGTCCTGCTTGATGCGGGCGACGATCTCCTTGTACAGGGTGTCTTCCAGCGGCTTGAGCGGGGCCACCACCTGATCGGTATAGGCGTTCTCCGCATTCAGATAGGCCAGCATCTTCGTGTCTTCGCGCTTGTCGTCGCGCAGCCAGTAGTAATCGTCGCTGCGGGTCGCGCCAAAGGGAGCCTTCACCGTGTGCGGGTGCTTCTCGGCGTCGGGCGGGGTCAGCGCGGGGGCGGCGTGCACGTTGGAGGTCATGAGGCTGGCAACCAGTAAACAAAGGGCGGGTTTCACGAGATAAGGCTCCTGGCGGGGGAATGCAATGGCGTCCGTGTCCGTGCAGTCTGTGCTGGCGAGTAGGCCAGCAGCAAGCCTGTCGTTGGTCACTGCGCCTATCATCAGGCCATGGATACTTCCCGCACGCCCCCGACCGGCACCGGCTACAGCCGCCGCAGCCAGGACATCGAACCCTTCCACGTGATGTCGCTGCTGGCCCGCGCGCAGGCGCTGGAGCAGGCCGGCCACGATGTGATCCACCTGGAGATCGGCGAGCCGGACTTCACCACCGCTGCACCGATCGTGCGCGCCGGCCAGGCCGCCCTGGCAGCCGGCCACACCCGCTACACCGCGGCCCGCGGCCTGCCCGCGCTGCGCGAGGCGATTGCGGGCTTCTACCAGGACCGCTACCAGGTGCAGATCGACCCCGAGCGGATCCTGGTCACCCCGGGTGGCTCGGGCGCGCTGTTGCTGGCCAGCAGTCTGCTGGTCGATCCCGGCAAGCACTGGTTGCTGGCCGATCCCGGCTACCCGTGCAACCGGCACTTCCTGCGGTTGGTGGAAGGGGCCGCGCAGCTGGTGCCGGTCGGGCCGGAGACGGCCTACCAGCTGACGCCGGAGCTGGTGGCACGGCAGTGGAACGCGGACAGCGTCGGTGCGCTGGTCGCCTCGCCGGCCAATCCGACCGGCACCGTGCTCTCGGCGGCGCAGCTTGCCGCGCTGTCGCAGTCGCTGAAGGCACGCGGCGGGCATCTGGTGGTGGATGAGATCTACCACGGCCTCACCTACGGCATGGACGCGGCCAGCGTGCTGCAGGTCGATGACGAGGCGTTCGTCCTCAACAGCTTCTCGAAGTATTACGGGATGACCGGCTGGCGCCTGGGCTGGCTGGTCGCGCCGCCGCAGGCGGTGCGTGAGCTGGAGAAGCTCGCGCAGAATCTGTACATCAGCGCCTCCAGCATCGCCCAGCATGCCGCGCTGGCCTGTTTCGAGCCGGCGTCCATCGCGATTTTCGAACAGCGCCGCGCCGCGTTCCGCGCGCGTCGCGATTACCTGCTGCCGGCGCTGCGTGCGCTCGGCTTCCGGATCGAAGTGGAACCGGAAGGCGCGTTCTATCTCTACGCCGACGTGAGTGCGTTCACCGATGACGCGCAGGCGTTCTGTGCGCATTTCCTGGAAACGGAGCATGTGGCGTTCACCCCAGGCCTGGACTTTGGCCACCACCGCGCCAACGCGCATGTGCGGCTGGCCTACACGCAGGACGTGCCGCGCCTGGAAGAGGCGGTGCGCCGGATCGCGCGCGGGCTGGAGACATGGGTGCGTTGAGCGGCCCATAAAAAAACGCCACGCATCGCTGCGTGGCGCTGAAAATGGGGTGGAGCCAACCTGACGCCCCACCACCCGGAGTCCACCCCAGGGGGCTACAACGTCCGCGGCAGGCTCACTCCCTGCCGGCTGCTCGACTGCCCCTGGCTGTCGAGCACCCCGAGCTTACTTGGAGAGTTGCTCCCACAGGAAGCTATAGGCCAACGCCGACATATGCGCGGCCTGCGCATTGTTCGCCGCGCCGCCGTGACCGCCTTCGATATTCTCGTAGTAGGTCACGTCCTTTCCGGCGTCGATCATCATCGCCGCCATCTTGCGGGCATGCGCCGGATGCACGCGGTCATCGCGGGTGGAGGTGGTGAACAGCACCGGCGGGTAGGTCTTGCTGGCGTCGAACAGGTGGTACGGCGAGAAGGTCTTGATGAACGCCCAATCGGCCGTGTCTGGATTGCCGTATTCGGCCATCCACGACGCGCCGGCCAGCAGGTGGCTGTAGCGCTTCATGTCCAGCAGCGGCACCTGGATCACCACCGCGCCGAACAGTTCCGGGTACTGGGTCAGCATGTTGCCGGTGAGCAGGCCACCGTTGCTGCCGCCCTGCACGCCCAGGTGCTTGGCCGAGGTGATCTTGCGGCTGACCAGATCGCGGGCGACCGCGGCCATGTCTTCGTAGGCCTTGTGACGGTTCTGCTTGAGCGCCGCCTGGTGCCAGCGCGGGCCATACTCGCCACCGCCACGGATGTTGGCGACCACGTATACACCGCCCTTCTCCAGCCACGCGCGGCCCATGCCACCGGAGTAGGACGGGGTCAGCGAGATCTCGAAGCCACCGTAGCCGTACAGCAGGGTCGGGTTGGAGCCGTCCAGCTTCATGTCCTTGCGGTGCACCACGAAGTACGGCACGCGGGTGCCATCCTTGCTGGTGGCGAAGTGCTGCTCGATCACCTTGCCGTCGGCGTTGAAGAACGTCGGCATGGTCTTGAGCACTTCAGGCTGCTTGCCGATCTCGGCGATGGCCAGGGTGGTCGGGGTCAGGTAATCGGTGACGGTCATCCACACCGCATCGCTGTCATCGGCGTCGACCGCACTGACGGCCACGGTGCCGAACGACGGCGCGCCGGTGAAGGCCGTCGTCTTCCAGCCGCTGTCGCCCGGCGTCAGCACGCTCAGGCGGCTTTTGACGTCGTCCAGCACGTTCAGGACCAGATGGTTCTTGGTCCAGCTGGTGCCGGCCAGCGAGGTGGTGTCGGTCGGCGCGAACAGCACGTCGAAATCACGCTTGCCGGCGAGGTAATCGTCCAGCTTGGTGGCCAGCAGCGAACCGGCGGTGTAGGTCTTGCCGCCAACGGTCCACGGCTCACGCAGCTCCAGGGTCAGCCATTGTTTGCGCAGGCCCTTCTCGGCCGAGTTCGGCGCATCGATCTTGGTCAGCGTGCCATCGTCGGCGCGCAGGTAGATCTCGTTGTTGTAGAAGGCCAGCGTGCGGCTGACCAGGTTGCGCTCGTAGCCGGGGGTATCGTCGTGCATGGCCGCGATGTACATGTCATCGGGCTTGCCCTCGTACACCATCGAAGCGGAGGCCATCGGGGTGCCGCGCTTCCACAGCTTGGCCACGCGCGGATACCCCGAGGTGGTCATCGTGCCGGCACCGAAATCGGTATAGACGAACACGGTGTCACGGTCGATCCAGTTCAGGCCACCCTTGGATTCGGGGCGGAAGAAGCCGTCCTTGATCCAGGTCTTGTTGGCCAGATCGAACTCGCGGGTGACATCGGCATCGGCGCCGCCGCGCGACAGCGCGATCAGGCAGCGCGAATAATCCGGGCGCAGGCAATCCGCGCCGTGCCAGACCCAGTTCTCGCCCTCGGCCTTGTTCAGTGCATCCAGATCCAGCACGGTTTCCCACTGCGGCGAGGCCTTGCGGTACTCGGCCAGGGTGGTGCGACGCCAGAGGCCGCGCTCGTGCTGCTTGTCCTTCCAGAAGTTGTAGTAGTAGTCACCGATCTTCTGCACGCCCGGAATCTTGGCGTCGGAATCGAGCACCTCGCGGATGCTGGTCTCCATCTGCTTGAACGCCGGGGTCGCGGCCAAGCGGCCTTCGGAACTGGCGTTCTGTTCCTTGACCCACGCCAGCGGCTTGTCGCCGGTGACGTCTTCAAGCCAGGCGTACTTGTCCGCCGGGGCGTCAGCGGCCATGGCAGTTCCCGCCGCCCCGGCGGAGATCAGACCTGCCACCAGGCAGGCGGAAGCGAATCGTGACATTGGAGCTCCAGACAGTCATAGCCTTGGGACGCTATCACACCGGCTGGCCGCGGCTCACGTGTCGAAGGTCAGGCCGCGCCGGACGCGCGAGCGGGCGGCTGCGACGTCGCGCCTGCGGGCCCCGGCGGCGGCGCGCGCCGTGGGTGAGCAGGCCGGCCAGCGGCAGGCGGAAGCGATGCAGGCTCCACCAGGCCATCAGCGGCATGCCGATCAGCCACATCGGCAGCCAGCCGATCCACTCGCTATGCCCCCGCGCGGCGGGCCAGACCAGGACCAAAGCCATCCCGGCAAGGACGGCCTGCCTGACGCAGCGCAGCACGCGGGGATCGGGACGGTCGGACGAACGTGGGGAAGACGACAGGGTCATGACACAGCTCCGTGCGAAAGTGATGCGTCACCTTGCCGCGCCGCCATCTCAAGGGCTGCGACCTTGCAGGGGACGCGACAGGTGGGATGTCCGGCGAGCGGCTGCATGAATCGGTCACACAACCGCTGCGCCGGCATTGACGTTCTCCGCTGTCCCACCCACCATGCCTCTGCCAGCCACTGGAGCCACCCGCCGCATGTCTTCGAACCGCCCGCTTCGCGCTGTCCTGTTGGTCTCCTCGCTGGCATTGCTGTCAGCCTGTGCGTTCCGCCATGAGACCAAACCGGAACCCGCGCCGACCCCGGTCGCGGTCGACAGCGCCAATGCGCCGATCGACCTGCAGCGGTTCATGGGCACCTGGTATGTGATCGGCCGCGTGCCGAACCCGGTCGAGCGTGGCCACGTCGGCAGCGTCAATCAGTTCCGCCTGCGCGGCGACCAGAAAGTATCCATCACCTACCGCTACCGCGATGGCTTCTCCGAGCCGCAGCAGGAACTGACCGTCCGCGCCTCGGTGGACGAGAAGAGCGGCAACCACAACTGGCGCACCTGGTTCTACAAGATCGTGCCGACCCATACCCGCGTACTGGAAGTGGCGCCGGATTATTCGTGGGCGATGCTCGGCTACCCGGGCCGCGAGATGGCCTGGATCTTCGCGCGCCAGCCGGACATGGACAAAGAGCTCTACAAGGAGCTCGCCACCCGCCTGCGTGACGATTACGGGGTCAACACCGACAAGCTCAAGCGCGTGCCGCAGCACCCCGAGCAGGTGGACCGGCTGGGCTTTGAAGTGCCGAACGTCCGGTAAGGGCGGCGGTCAGGCCGCCTCGCGCGGCTGCACCCTGCGCTCGATTTCCTGACGGGTCGGCAGCGTCTTCAGATCGTACTCGGCCTGGAGGGCCAGCCACGACGCGGCGTCGAGGATGGCGTACCGACCAACGGTCGGTACCGAGCGGTTATTTCCGGCTGTAGTGCGAGACCAGGCGGTCGCCGATCATCTGCAGGATCTGCACCAGCACCAGCAGCAGGACCACGGTGACCAGGGCCACGTCGGTGTGCGAGCGCTGGTAGCCATCGCGGAAGGCCAGGTCGCCCAGGCCGCCCGAGCCGATCGCGCCCCCCATCGCGGTGAAGCCGATCAGCGCGATCACCGTGACCGTGGCGCCGGCGATCAGGCCCGGTCGCGCTTCGGGCAGCAGCACCCGGGTGACCAGCTGCCACGTGGTGGCGCCCATCGCCTGGGTTGCTTCGATCACGCCACGGTCCACTTCGCGCAGCGCGGTTTCGACCAGGCGCGCATAGAACGGCGCCGCGCCGATCACCAGCGGCACGATCGCGCCGCGGACGCCCAGCGAGGTGCCCATCATCCACAGCGTGAGCGGGATCAGCACGATCATCAGGATGATGAAAGGCACCGAGCGCAGCAGGTTCACCAGCAGCGCCAGCGCCCCATACAGCACCGGCTTGCGGTGCAGCTGCGGCGAGCCGGTCAGGAACAGCAGTACGCCCAGCGGCAGGCCGATCAGCAGCGTCAGCGGCAGTGAGCCGCCGAGCATCAGCAGGGTATCCAGCGTGGCCTGGCCGATATCGGCCCATTTGCCGGCGTCGAGATGGCGGAAGAACCCGCCTGCGGTGGCCAGGATCATCGGCGCAGCTCCTCAAGGTGGACACCGGCAGCGACGAAGCCCGCCTGCGCGGCCTGCACATCGCCCCCGACCAGCGACACGGTCAGCTGGCCATACGGGGTGTCCTTGATCCGGTCGATGCGGCCGGACAGGATGTTGTAGTCCACGCCGGTCTCGCGCGCGATGCGCCCCAGCAACGGTTCGTAGGTGTCGGCGCCGAGGAAGGTCAGGCGCACGATGCGCCCGGCGACAGCCTCGAAGTCCTTGTGCAGTTCGCCCTCGTCGACCTGCTCGGACTCGCTGACGAAGCGGAGGGTGGTCGGGTGCTGCGGGTGCAGGAACACCTCGGTGACCGGGCCGGTTTCGACCAGGTGGCCGGCATCGAGCACCGCGACGCGGTCGCAGACGCGGCGGATCACGTCCATCTCGTGGGTGATCAGCACGATGGTCAGGCCCAGCTCGCGGTTGATCCTGCCCAGCAGCTTGAGCACCGAGGCGGTGGTCTGCGGGTCCAGCGCACTGGTGGCCTCATCGCACAGCAGGATCTGCGGGCGGGTGGCCAGGGCGCGGGCGATGCCGACGCGCTGCTTCTGGCCACCGGACAACTGCGCCGGATACTTGTTGGCGTGCGCTTCCAGGCCGACGGTACGCAGCAGTTCGTCCACGCGCGCGTCGATCTCCGCGCGCGGCGTGCCGGCCAGCTCCAGCGGGAAGGCGACATTGGAGGCTACGGTGCGCGACGAGAGCAGGTTGAAGTGCTGGAAGATCATGCCGATCTTCCGGCGCAGCACCCGCAGGCCCTCGGCATCGAGCGCGGTGACATCCTCGCCGTTGATCAGCAGCCGGCCGCCGGTGGGCTCCTCGAGCCGGTTGATCAGCCGGATCAGGGTCGATTTGCCCGCACCGGAATGGCCGATGATGCCGAACACTTCGCCGGCCTCGATGGTCAGGTCCAGCGGCTGCAGCGCGGCAATCGCGCGGCCGCCGACGGCATAGGATTTGTGCAGGCGCTGGAACTCGATCACTTCGCGGTCAACCGGGCATCGACGGGAGGGGGCGTGCAGCCTACCAGCGCGGGGCGGCCCTGACCCGTGCGGTTGCGCGGAATGATATTCCGTTTGGTTCTAAGAGGCCGTGATCCGGCCAGCCAGCGGGCGCCGGCCGGGCTCAGGGGTGGTCCAGCGGCCGGGGCGGCTGGACCCGGCGCACCCGCTCACGGTGCAGCAGGTACAGGCCCGAGGCGACGATGATCGCCGCGCCCAGCCAGGTCACCTGGTCGGGCAGCACGCCCCAGAACAGCAGGTCCCAGCCGATCACCCAGACCAGCCCGGTGTACTCCAGCGGCGCGATCATCGAGGCTTCCCCCAGCTGGAAAGCACGGGTCAGGGCGACCTGCCCCCCTGCCCCGGCCAGGCCCATGCCGGCGATCAGCGCGGCATGGCCCAGTTGCAGCGGCTGCCAGTCCGGGATCGCCAGCAGGCCGGCGCCGACGGCCATGATCACCAGGAACCACACCACCATCGACTGCGGGGTGTCGGTACGGGTCAGCATGCTGACCGTGATCGCGGCCAGGGCATAGGCGGTGGCGGCCAGCAGCACCATCAGGCCCGGGAAGGAAATGATCCCGCCGACACCGGGGCGCAGCACGACCAGCACGCCGACCAGGCCGATGCCGATGGCGATCCAGCGGCGCGGGCCCACGTGCTCGCCGAGCAGCGGCACCGAGAGCGCGGCGATCAGCAGCGGGGCGACGAAGTAGATGGTGTAGGCGGTGGACAGCGGCAGGCTGCGCAGGGCATAGACGAAGCAGCCGATCATCACCATGCCGAGCACGCCGCGCAGCAGGTGCAGGACCCAGCGCCTGGGCACCAGCGAGCGCGGGCCGGCGGTGGCCAGCACCCAGACCAGCACGAACGGCAGCGAGGCCGCGCCGCGCAGGAAGGTGACCTGCAGGGTGGGATAGCTGGCCGACAGCTGCTTCATGCCGGCATCCATCAGCGAAAAGCAGGCGACGGCGATCAGCATCCAGGCGACGGCGCGGGTGGGGGATTTCTGCGTGTTCATGGCCCATTATCGCCGGCTTGGCCGGCCCGTCCATGGCGGCTTGATAGAATGGGGGCATTCACCCGTTGGAGTTTGCCCATGCCCTCTTTTGACGTTGTTTCCGAAGTCGACACCCACGAGCTGACCAACGCGGTCGACCAGGCCAACCGCGAGCTGTCCACGCGTTTCGATTTCAAGGGCGTGGACGCGAAGTTCGTGCTGGAGGACAGCGTGATCACGCAGTCCGCGCCGAGCGATTTCCAGCTGCAGCAGATGACGGACATCCTGCGTCAGCGCCTGACGGCGCGGAAGATCGATGCGGCGTGCCTGGAGTTTGGTGATATCGAAAGCAATCTGGCCGGTGCGCGGCAGAAGATCACGGTGAAGCAGGGGATCGAGCAGAAGGTGGCCAAGAAGATCGCAGCGACGATCAAGGAGGCCAAGTTGAAGGTGGACAGTCAGATCAATGGCGACAAGCTGCGGGTGACGGGCAAGAAGCGCGATGATCTGCAGGATGCGATGGCGCTGTTGCGGAAGGAGACCTTCGAGGTTCCGCTGCAGTTTGATAACTTCCGCGATTGATCTTGGCCGGACGGCTGTAGCGAAGGGCGCCAGCGAAGGGCGCCGCTGTTTGTTGCCGAGGGGCTTTCGTTGTCTTTGGCGCTGGCAGCTCATCGCAGAAGGCTGGCGATTCATTGGCGAGGGCTGCGGCGGGTAGGGCCTGGCCTTGCCCGGACCCGCCGAACCCATCCATGGGGGCTCATGTCGCGGCATCCATGCCGCTCATGGTCCGGGCAAGGCCAGGCCCTACCCGCCGCCCCGACGCTTTCTCGGCGGACGGGCGAGCAAAGCGGTAGTGCCGGCCCGTGGCCGGCAACCTCGTTGCGCAGATCGAAAAGATGCGGCTTCCGGCGTGTTTACCGCCGGGCGCTGGTTACTACGCGCGAATCAGCTTGTACAGCGTCGTGCGTGAGATGCCGAGCTGACGTGCGGCGGCACTGACGTTGCCCTGGTGGGCAGCCACGGTCTCGCGGACGTGCTGTGTGTTCTGCGCGCGCAGTGATGCGTTCGTGGCGTTGGCATGCTGCACATCGAGCTTCACGCCGGCATGCGGTGCGAGCGGTCCGCGCAGGTACTGGACGTGCACGGCGGTGTCGTCATCCAGGCGGACGCGGTGGGCGGGGCCGCTCTGCAGCAGGCGGCGGCGCTGGTGGATGCTGGCGCCGGCGAACAGGCCCTCGAGGGTGAGCAGGGGCAAGGCTCCGCGTCGTGGGAGTCCGAACAGGCGGCGGGCCACGCGGTTGGCGGCACGCACGCGGCCGTCTTCTTCGATGGCCAGCAGTCCCTGCAGCGGTGAGTGCAGCCAGCGGGTGTCGTGTTGCACGGCCAGCAGGTGGCAGGGACGGTGGTCCTGCATGAGGCGGTTCTCGGCCGACAGCGCGGCCTGGCGGAAGTAGCCGTGCAACAGCTCGGCATCGCGCTCGCCGGTGCCGGTGATATCCAGTGCGCCCAGCACTTCGCCATCCAGCCCATGCAGCGGGACGCTCAGGCAGAACACCGAGGCGAAGCGGTCGAGATAGTGCTCGTTGCCGCGCACCAGGGCGGGCGCGTCTTCGGCCAGGCTGCAGGCCGGTGCGGTGGTGCCGATGTCGATTTCGCGAAGGCGGCGACCGATCTGGATCGGGCGCAGTACCGGGACGTCGGCCAGGCCGTGTTCGCGCTGGGCGATGACCAGGCCATCGGCGTTGACGCAGAACAGGGTCCATTGGCGGCCACCGAAGGCGGCCCAGAGGTGGTCCATGTCCTCGCGCACACAGCGTGCGAGGCGGCGGTCGGCAGGGTCGTCCAGGCGCGTGGCAGCCGCGGCAAGAGGCGCGTAGTACGGCTCCTGCCGCGGCTGCACCCCGGCCTGGCGCGAACGCTCCCAGGAGCGCTGCACCGGCGGGCTGACCACGCTGTCCATCAGCGCGCCGCCCTCGGCGAAGCGCTGACGGGCGGCGGCCAATACCTGCTGCTGTTCCAGAACCATCGCGGCCATCGGTCGATCTCCACCTCGGACCGACAGCCTACTCCCGCAAAGCTGACTGGTACGTCGTCGCAGGCATGCACGCCTGCGACGGACCGTTTCACCCGCCGATGGTCAGGATCGGCTTGAGGGTGACACCGCGGGTGCTGTCCTCGGCGGCCTGGTTGATCTGATCCAGCGGGTAGAACTTGACCAGCTTGTCGAACGGGAAGCGGCCCTGCTGGTACAGCTGCACCAGCTGCGGAATGAACACCTTGGGCACGCTGTCGCCTTCGACGATGCCGCGGATGCTGCGCCCGCCGAGCAGCAGGTTGTTGACGTCGAACTCGGCCTTGGTGCCCAGCTTCGGCGCGCCGACCACGCCGATCACCCCCAACCCGCCGAGTGCCTCGATGCCCTGCGCGAGCACCTCCGGACGACCGGTGGATTCCAGTGCGAAGTTCGCGCCGCCGCCAGTGATTCCGCGCACCGCTTCAACCACATCGACCTCGCGGCTGTTGATCACGTGCGTGGCGCCCAGTTCCTTGGCCAGCTCCAGGCGCGAAGGCACCACATCGATGGCGATGATGGTGGTCGCACCGGCCACGCGTGCGGCCATTACCGCGCTCAGCCCGACCGCGCCGGCACCGAAGCTGGCGAAGCTGCTGCCGGCGGTCACCTTGAGCGAGTTGATCACCGCACCGGCACCGGTCTGGATGCCGCAACCAAGCGGGCCAAGCAGCTCTATCGGCGCATCATCGGGCACCTTGATCGCGTTGTTTTCGCGGCTCAGTGCGTAGGTGGCGAAGGAGGACTGCGCGAAGAAGTGATCGTGCAGCGGGTGGCCGTCCGGATCCTGGATCGCGGTGGAGCCGTCCAGCGCACCGCCACCGAAGTTCAGGCCGAAGAAATCCTTGCAGTAGGCACCGTGGCCGCCGCTGCAGGGGTTGCAGTGGCCGCAGGCGCCGTAGGTCAGCACGACATGGTCGCCAACCTTGAGGTCCTTCACGCCCGGGCCGAGTGCTTCGACGATGCCCGCGCCTTCATGGCCGAGCACCGCCGGCAGCGGCACGGGGTAGTACTGGTCCCGCACGATCAGGTCGGTATGGCACAGGCCGGTGGCGACCACGCGGACCAGCACTTCATCGTCCTGTGGGCCACGGATGCGCGCCTTCTCGATCGTGAAGGGCTGTTCTTTTTCGCGCACCACGGCCACGGTGATGTCGCGCAGTTCTGCTGTTGCAGTCATGAGGTTCTCCTGGATCAGATCGGGTACGCGGGGGCTTCGCCCTTGACGGTCATCCACTGCCACTGGGTGAACTCGTCGATGTTGGACGGGCCACCGATGCTGGTGCCGTTGCCCGAGGCGCCGACGCCACCGAAGGGATTGATCACTTCATCGTTCACGGTCTGGTCGTTGATGTGCAGCAGGCCGGTGCGCAGCCGTTCGCCCAGCTTCAGCGCGCGGCCCACGTTGCTGGACACGATCGCCATCGACAGGCCGTACTCGCTGTCGTTGGCCAGCTCCACCGCCTCGTCATCGGTATCGAACGGCACCACGACCGCGACCGGCGCGAAGATCTCTTCGTGGAAAGCCGGGTTGTCGCGGCTCACATCGCTGAGCACGGTCGGCTCGAAGTACAGATCCTTGTAGCCACCACCGGTTGCCAGGGTGGCACCGGCGGCCTGCGCCTGGGCAACGATGCGCGCGGCGTGGTCGCGCTGCTGGGCATTGATCAACGGCCCGATCGCCACCTCGCCGTCGGCCGGATTGCCGACCTTGAGCGATCTGGCCTTGGCCACCAGCTTTTCCAGGAAGCGCGCATGGATGCTGCGCTGGACCAGCACGCGGCCGGTGGCCATGCAGATCTGGCCCTGGTGCAGGTAGACGCCCCACGCCGTGTTGGCGATGGCCAGATCCATGTCCGCATCGTCGAGCACGATCAGCGAGTTCTTGCCGCCCAGTTCCAGCGACACCTTCTTCAGGTGTTTACCCGCCGCTTCACCGACCTTGCGCCCGGCAGCGGTGGAGCCGGTGAACTGGATCATCGCAATGTTCGGGTCACTGGTCAGCGCCGCGCCGGCCGCGCCATCCCCCGGCAACACGTGCAGCAGGCCAGCAGGCAGGCCAGCCAGTTCGAACAGGCGTGCGATCACGAAGCCGCCGCACACGGCGGTGCGCGGATCGGGCTTGAGCACCACCGCATTGCCCAGCGCCAGTGCCGGCGCCACCGCACGCATGGCCAGATACAGCGGGAAATTGAACGGCGCAATCACACCCACCACGCCCAGAGGGCGGCGGCGCGCCAGATTCAGACGGCCCGGTTCGGACGGCAGCACTTCGCCGATGCTGCGCGAGGGCAGTGCCGCCGCTTCATGCAGCGCCTTGGTGTTCACCTTGGCCTCGAAGCCGGCCTTGAGCTGGGTGGAGCCACTTTCGCGGACCAGCCACTGCACGATCTCGTCATTGTGCTCTTCGGCCAGTTGGGCGGCGCGGCGCAGGATCTGCGCGCGGGTGTCATACGGGGCACTGGCCCAGTCGCGCTGTGCGTTGGCGGCGGTGGCGGCGGCGCGCGCGATCTGCGCCGGGTCGGCCATCGCGATCTCGCCGAGGCGTTCGCCGGTGGCGGGCTCGACCACGTCCTGGGTGCCAGCACCCCGGCTCCACTGACCCTCGAACAGCTTGCCGGACCACGTGGCCGTCGGCAGGAATGCGTGTGTTGCCATCACTGAGAACTCCTTGCGTCGTGTACCCGGCCATTGGATACCTGCGGCGGGCCACTGCCTATTGGCCGTTGGCTCGATCACTGCAAGTGATTGCCGGATAAGGATTTATCAGGATGACGGGTGTCCAGTTAATGGACAGTGGAGCCGAGCATCCGCCCGCTTCACCGCCGCGCCGTACAATCAACGGCCCCAGCCAGCGACACCGCCCGCCATGAACGATGCTTCCCCCACTGCCACCCACGACCCCATTGCCGAGACCCGGAAATGGCTGGAGCAGATCGTCATCGGCCTGAACCTGTGCCCGTTCGCCAAGGCGGTGTACGTGAAGGACCAGGTGCGGTTCGTGCTCAGCGATGCGACCACCCCGGAAGCCCTGGTGGAAGAGCTGGCCGAAGAGCTGATCCTGCTGCGCGATACGCCAGCCGAACAGATCGACACCACGCTGATCGTGCATCCGGACGTGCTGACCGATTTCCTGGACTACAACGACTTTCTCGACAACGCCGATGCCGCGATCGAGGCACTGGATCTGCAGGGCATCCTGCAGGTGGCCAGCTTCCATCCGCAGTACCAGTTCGCCGGCGCGGCGCCGGATGACGTGAGCAACTACACCAACCGTGCGCCCTACCCGACCCTGCACCTGCTGCGCGAAGACAGCGTCGAGCGCGCCGTCGCCGCGTTCCCGGATCCGGACGTGATCGTGGAGCGCAACATCGACACGCTGGACAAGCTCGGCATCGAAGGCTGGACGCGCCTGCTGGGCCGCAACGACATGCCGCCGTGCCACTGACTCCGGCCATTCTCGACTGGCCGGCACAGCCGCTGCGCGATCGCGTGGTGCTGATCACCGGTGGCGCGCAGGGCGTGGGCCGCGGCATCGCGCAGTCGGTGCTAGGCGCCGGCGGCAGCGTGATGATCGCCGACCTGGATGCCGATGCCGGCAAGGCGTGTCTGAAGGAGTGGGCACTGCCGGAGCGCGCGGCGTTCCAGCGCGCGGATGTGGCCAGCGAACGCAGCGTGCAGGCGCTGATCAAGGCGACGCTGAAGCGCTTCGGCCGCCTGGATGGCCTGGTCAACAATGCCGGCATCGCCAGTGCCCACGGCACGCCCTTGGCGGAGATGCCGCTGGCCGAGTGGCAGCGCCGCCTCTCCAGCCTGCATGGCGCTTTCCTGTGCAGCAAGCACGCCCTGCCCGCCCTGCGCGAGCATGCCGGCGCGATCATCAACATCGCCTCGACGCGTGCGTGGCAGTCCGAACCGGACAGTGAAGCGTATGCCGCGGCCAAGGGCGGGCTGGTCGCCTTCACCCATGCGCTGGCGTTGAGCGAAGGCCCCGCCGTGCGGGTCAACAGCATCAGCCCCGGCTGGATCACCACCGACGCCTGGCAGGCGCCCTCACGGCGGCGCACGCCAACGCTTTCCCGCCGCGATCATGCGCAGCACCCGGTCGGCCGCGTTGGCCAGCCGCCGGACATCGGCGCGCTGGCGGTATTCCTGCTCTCGGACCTGGCCGGTTTCATCACCGGCCAGGACCACATCGTCGACGGCGGCATGAGCCGGAAGATGATCTACGCGGAGTGAGCCACGTGCCGCCCGATCACGCGGCCGCAGTCACACCATCCCGTTATGCCGCAGCAGCGCGTCCACCGTCGGCGCGCGCCCACGGAACGCGGCGAAGTTCTCGGCGGCACTCCGGCTGCCACCCCGCGAGAGCACCTCATCGCGGAACCGTTGACCGGTCTCGGTCACCTTGTCCGGCGCTTCCTCGAACGCGGCATAGGCATCGGCGCTGAGCACCTCGGCCCACTTGTAGCTGTAGTAGCCCGCCGCATAGCCACCGGCAAAGATGTGGCTGAACTGATTGGGGAAGCGATTCCAGGCCGGCGGCCGGTTGACCGCTACTTCATCGCGCACCCGCTCCAGCAGCGCCTGCACACTGTCCTGGGTCGGGTCGAACTCGCTGTGCAGCTGCATGTCGAACAGCGCGAATTCCAGCTGACGCACGGTGAACATGCCGCTCTGGAAATTGCGTGCGGCCAGCATGCGGTCAAACAGCGCACGCGGCAGCGGCTCGCCGGTGCTCACGTGTGCGGTCATCGCCTGCACGCGGTCCCATTCCCAGCAGAAGTTCTCCATGAACTGGCTCGGCAGTTCCACCGCGTCCCACTCCACGCCGTTGATGCCGGCCACGCCAAGCTCACCGATGCGGGTCAGCAACTGATGCAGGCCATGCCCCATTTCATGGAACAGCGTGGTCACATCGCTGTGGCTGAAGGTGGCCGGCTGGCCCTCGGCACCCTTGCCGAAGTTGCAGACCAGGTACACCAGCGGCGTCTGCACACCGGCCGCGGTCTCGCGGCGGTTGCGGCAATCATCCATCCACGCGCCACCGCGCTTGCCTTCGCGCGCGTACAGGTCCAGATAGAACTGCCCCACCAGCGCGCCCTGCGCATCGACCACCCGGAAGAAACGCACGTCCGGATGCCACACCGGCGCACTATCCGGCTGCACCTCCAGGCCATACAGGCTGCGGATCACACTGAACAGGCCATCGAGCACCTTCGGTTCGGTGAAATACTGCTTCACGTCCTGCTCGGAATAGCTGTAACGCGCCTGCTTCAGCTTTTCCGCAGCAAAGGCCAGGTCCCATGCCTCCAGCGCCGGCATGCCCAGTTCGTCGCGGGCGAACGCCTCCAGCTCGGCACGGTCGCGCTGCGCGTACGGCTTGGCGCGCGCGGCGAGATCGCGCAGGAAGCCCAGTACCTGAGGCGCATCCTCAGCCATCTTGGTGGCGATCGAATACTCGGCGTAGTTGGCGAAGCCCAGCAGTGCGGCCAGCTCCGCACGCAACGCCAGCACGCGATCGATGTTGCCGCTGTTGTCCAGCGCGGCATCGCCGAACTCGGAGGCGCGCACCGCGTTGGCGCGATACAGCGCCTCGCGCAGCGGGCGATGTTCGGCGTAGGTCTGCACGGGGATGTAGCACGGCATCTGCAGCGTCAGCTTCCAGCCGGCCAGGCCGTCTTTCTCCGCCGCGCTGCGGGCAGCGGCGATCACGTCGTCCGGCAGGCCAGCCAGTTCGGCGCGGTCGTCCACGTGCAGCGACCAGGCATCGGTCGCATCAAGCACATTCTGCGAGAACGTCGCCGACAGCGCGGACAGCTCCTCGCGGATCGCGCTGTACCGCGCCTTGCCGGCGTCATCGAGTTCAGCGCCACCCAGGCGGAAATCGCGCAGCGCGTTCTCCAGCACCTTGCGACGTGCCGGGCCGTATTGCGTCGCTTCCGGCGTGGCGGCTAGGGCGCGGTACTGTTGGTAGAGCGCCAGGTTCTGGCCCAGTGCGCTGCCGAAGCGTGTCACCTTGGGCAGGGTTGCGTTGTAGGCCTCGCGCAGCGCCGGGGTGTTCACCACGGCCTGCAGGTGGCCGACCTGGCCCCACGCGCGCCACAGGCGCTCGGTAGCGTCGTCCAGCGGCTCGGCGAAGCTTGCCCAGGTCACCGGGGAGACGGTCTCGGCGGTTTTCACCGCGGCCTCGGCGTCGGCCAGCAGGGCATCGATCGCCGGGGCGATGTGCTCGGGCTGGATCGCATCGAAACGCGGCAGGCCGGAAAAATCGAGCAGGGGGTTGGTGGGGGTCACAGGCATCTCCAGACAACGGGGCCGCTGCAGCGGCATCACCCCACGATATGGCATTGCCCCCCGCCCCGCACAAGGCCCCGGCGTACGCCGATGGGCCAGGTTCACGCCAGAGCCGGTGCCGCGCTCAGTACAGCGTTTCCAGCGAGACGCAGGGCAGCACCGGCAGCCCCTGCCCGGCCACTGCGGCCGCGAGCACCGTATCGGCGCCATCCACGTCGATGCCCTGCGTCGGATACCACGCGGGGTTGTAATAGCTGTGTGCGTAACGATCGCCGCTGTCGCACAGGATGGTCACGATCGAGCCGCTGCGGCCTGCCTGACGCATCAGCTGCGCGGCCTGAAGCACGCCGATGAAATTGGTCCCGGTCGAGCCGCCGACACGACGGCCCAGCTGGCGGGTGACGTGGCGCATCGCGGCCAGGCTCAGCGCATCGGGCACCTTGACCATCGCATCGACACTGGTCGGAATGAAGCTCGATTCCACCCGCGGCCGGCCGATGCCTTCCACCCGCGAGCCCCCATTGCAGGTCAGCTCGCGCCAGGGCTGGCCGGCCAGCGCGGCGCAGTAGCCGTCGTAGAACACGGAGATTTCCGGGTCCGCACACAGGATGCGGGTGTCATGCCGGCGGTAGCTCACATAGCGGCCCAGCGTGGCCGCCGTGCCGCCGGTACCGGGGCTGCACACGATCCACTCGGGCACCGGATGCGGCTCCTCGGCCATCTGCTTGAAGATCGATTCGGCGATGTTGTTGTTGGCGCGCCAGTCAGTGGCACGCTCGGCGTAGGTGAACTGGTCCATGAAGTGGCCACCGGTTTCGCGGGCCAGCGTTTCCGAATCGCAGTTCAGGTCGCAGGCGCGCTCCACCAGATGGCAACGGCCGCCGTGGAATTCGATCGCCGCGATCTTCTCCGGCGAGGTGGTGGCCGGCATCACCGCGATGAAGGGCAGCCCCAGCAGGCGCGCGAAGTATGCCTCGGACACCGCCGTGGAACCGCTGGACGCCTCGATCACCGGGCGCCCCTCGCGCAGCCAGCCATTGGCCAGCGCATACAGGAACAACGAGCGCGCCAGGCGATGCTTCAGGCTGCCGGTGGGGTGGCTGGACTCGTCCTTGAAATACAGGTCGATGCCCTCGAACCCGGGCAGGTCCATCGGAATCAGGTGGGTATCGGCCGAACGGTTGAAATCGGCGTCGATCTTGCGGATGGCCGCGGCTACCCATTCACGCTGGGACATGGATGAACACTTGAAGGAAGGCTGAGCAGATTCTACTGCGTCCGTCCCGGCGGTACCGGAATGGCCGGGTTTGCCGGGCGGCGATGCTATGGTGAGCGCCGGTCCCGAACCTGCCTCCGCCCTGCGCTTGCCTCGCTCCCTGACGCTCCTGCTGCTGTGCCTGACGCTGATCGCCAGTGCGGTCGGTTCGGCGTGGGCCGCCACGGCCATGGCGATGCCCACCGCGGTGGCCTGCAGCAGCGCTGCCGAGCGCAGCTGCCATGACACGGCCCCGGGGCTGCACGCCGACGAAGACGTCGGGCAGCCCGGCCCTGCCGCCGGGTGTGTGGACGATGATCACTGCGACTGCCCACAACAGGGCACAGTGCTGCTGCCCGCCGCGCTGCCGTTGCTGATGGGCCTGCCGCGATCCACGGCGCCCCTGCCCGCCATTGCCGGCCGGAGCAGCCTCGCACCCGACCGGCGGATCCGCCCTCCCATCGCCTGATCCGCCGCTGACGGCCGGCCACCTCACGGGCGACCGATGCCGACGCTGCCTGCCTCGTCTGCCGCCCGCCGCACAGCGCGAGGGTGGCGACCGCATGCACCTCGCCATGGCGAAACCGTCAGCAGCGCGCCACTGCAGTCATCGCATCGCCTCCCCACCCCGACCGCGATGTCTGCGACGTGGCCCGGCCCTCCGTCTGCAGCCCCGTCTCCGTCCACCTTTTCAATCATCTTCTCGAAGGATTCCCATGCGCCTGTTCACCCTGCTGCCCGTAGTCGCCCTGCTTGCCGCCGCGCCGACCGCACTGGCCCAGTCGGCCCACGCCGGACACGATCACCACGCCGGCCACGCCAAGCCCCCCGCTGCGACACCGACCAGCAAGCACGCGGCCGCGTTCAAGCAGCTCGACCGTGACAACGACGGCTTCATCCGCCGCAGCGACCTGCCTGCCGAGCATCCCTTGCTGCCGCACCTGGACATGAGCGATCGCAACCGCGATGGCAAGCTCGATGCGAAGGAATTCGACACCGGCATGAACATGCTTTGACCCCGGCGACCGCGCACGGCAACGCTGCCGTGCGCGGCCATCTCCATAGAAAGGAAACGTCATGAACTTCTTCAACAGGACCGCGCTGCCGGCCCTCGCGCTGTTCAGCACCACCCTGCTGGTCAGCGCCTGCCAGGCAGCGCCCGGTACCACCACCGCAGGCACAGCGTCGGTGTCGCCGCCCTCCGTCGCGGCGGCAACGCAGGACCTGCCCCTGATCACCGTGCACAAGAGTCCGGACTGTGGCTGCTGCGGCGTATGGGTCGAGCACGGCCGCGCCGCCGGCTTCCCGGTGCGGGTCAACGACACCGAGGACATGCTCGCCATCAAGCAGCGCCTGGGCATTCCCGACGAGATGCTCTCCTGCCACACCGCCGAAGTGGAGGGTTACGTGGTGGAAGGCCATGTTCCGGTCGCCGATATCCAGCGCCTGCTGAGCGAACGCCCCACGGCGCGCGGCCTGGTGCTGCCTGGCATGCCGATCGGCTCGCCTGGCATGGAATCGCCGGATGGCTACCGGCAGTCGTTCACGGTCGGATTGCTGGAACAGGACGGCAAGGTCAGCGGGTTCTCGCAGCACCCCTGATCCGCATCGCCCTGCCGGCACACGGCCGGCAGGGCCTGACCGATCAGATCTTGAAGTCGTCGTAGGCGATCCGCGCCTCGTCGACGCCCAGCCGCTGCAGCAGTTGGCGCGTGGCCGCCAGCATCGCCGGCGGTCCGCACAGGTAGAACTCGCAGGCGGACAGCTCCGGATGCGCCTGCAGCAGATGCGCATGCATCACCTCGTGCACATGAGCCGCCGCGCCATCCCTGCCTGCCCACGCACCGCCGGCCTGCTCCGACCACACAGGGTGCCAGCTGAAGTTGGCATGCCGCTGGGCCAGCGCCTGCATCTGCAGGTCATACGGGCAATCGCGTGCGTTCCGGGCGCCGTACCAATAGTGGATACGCTCCTGCCCTCCTTCGCCGAGCCGCTGGTGAATCATCGCCCGCAGCGGTGCCATGCCGGCCCCGGCACCGATGAACACCTTCTCGCGCGCGGCCCCACTCAAGGCGAAATCACCGAAGGGGCCGCTGTAGCGCACACGGTCACCCTCGCGCAGCGTGTACAGATACGTGGAGCCCTTGCCCGGCGGATGCCGCTTGTTGTCCTGCCAGCCGGGACTGAACCGTGCAAGCAGCAGCAGCCGCCCCTGCACATCGCCCACGGGCGAGGACAGCGAGTACGACCGGCGCACCTCGCTGCGGTTGTGCAGCGTCGGCGGCAGCGACAGCCTGTCCCAGTCCTGCCGGTGTTCGGCGGGATGCCACAGCCCGCTGCGCGCCACCGTGTACTCGGGGACATGCAGCTGCAGATAGCAGCCCGGCTGGAACTGCGCATCGGCCGGATGGTCGGGGCGCAGATGGATCTCGCGCAGGAACGGCGTCACCGCCTCCACCTTTTCAACGGTTGCCCAGTGCTCGGTCCAGAGGCTGGCACCACCGGCGACTTCGATCTCCAGATCCTCATCCACCGCCAGGTTGCAGGCCAGTCGGCTGCCCACCTTGAGCTTGGCCGCCGGCAGGTGCGCACGATCGGCCGCGGTGGCCCGCGACGCCGCCCCACGCACGCGGACCTCGCACAACCCACAGCTCTGCCCACCGCCGCAGTTGGAGGGGAGGTGGACACCTTCGCGGGCCAGCGCCACGTACACACTGTCGCCGCTGGCCGCGGTGACCGTGCGCAGATGCGTGCCACCGGGCGCGAACACCGCCAGCTGGCGTCGGCGCCGCCAGCGCCGCGGGATGAACTCGCGCAGGTGAACGCTGGCCACCAGCAGCCACAGACCGGTCAACGACAGCCACAGCCCCCCGATGCCCATGCCGACCACAAGGGGATTGTTGAAGTTGGCGCGCTCGGTGTAATCCATGATGTGCAACATCCAGAAGATGTCGAACAGGCGCCAGGTATCGTTGCGGTGCTCCAGCACCTGGCCGCTCTGGGCCGAGACGTACACCGAGGTACCGGCCTCATCCCCGAAATCCACGCGCCAGACCGGATCGGGATGGGCGCGTGTTTCCAGCGTTTTCTCGAGATGGACCGGATCGGCCGGCACGCCACTGCCGCGATACGAGGCCTGTGCCAGCCGCAGGGCCCAGCGCGGGTCGATCTCGATGCGCTTGCCGCTGTGCGCATCGATCAGCTCGGTGCCCTGGGGTGACAGCAACCGGTACACCGGCTGGTCCAGCAGCCAGCCGGTATCCAGTGTGGCCGCCTCGTTGCGTGCGGCCCGCAGCGCCTCGGCCGGCGCCAGCGTCGTGGCCGGCCAGGCCGGCAGCGCGGGCTCGGCCGCGCGGTGCGCGGTGCCGTTGATCTTCTGCGGGTCCAGCAGGCTCATCATCAGGCCGCTGCCGAGCCAGAGCAGGAACTGCAGGCCGACGATCAACCCGAGCCATCTGTGCAGCGTGCGCATCCACGGTGTCATGCCGACCTCCGCGAACCGAAGCTGTAGAACAGCAGCCACACGCCACTGAGCGCGAAGCCAAGCCCGGCGATGGCAGCGATGCGCAGCAGCAGGTTGTTGACGTCCGTGCGGTTTTCGTAATCCATGATGTGGAACATCCACAGGAAGTCGAACCAGCGCCACAGGCTGTGCCGGCGCGCCAGCAGATCACCGCTGGCCGGCGACAGGTAGAGCGTGGTGTCGCCGCGGTCGGCAAAATGCACCGCCCACATCGGCACCGGCCGGGTCTTCGCTTCGGCGGGGGCCCGGGTGATCCATTCCACGCGGCTGACCTGCCCGTCTCCCTGATACAGCGATTGCGCCAGTGCGATCGCCTGGTCCCGGTCCAACGGCGGCAGCCGCTCGCCGGTCCGCGCGTCCACCAGGAATCTGCTGGTGGCGTCGCGTACATCGAACACCTCTCGCTCCAGGACATGCGTGAGCCGGAACGAACGCAGCCCGGGATAACGCGTGGTCAGCTCGGCCGGGGCGACCCGTTCGCTGGCGCGTGGCAGGACCTCGCCATGCGCATGCGCCAGGTGATCGCCATGGATCACGTCCAGCGGCACCACCGTCATGTAGACGCCACTGAGCATCCACAGCAGGGCCTGCACGCCCACGATCAGGCCGATCCATTTGTGGGCACGTCGTGCCCAGAATGCGGGTTTCATCGTCTTCATCCTCTCTCAGGAACGGCGCCCCGCCGGCGAACCGGCGGGGCGCACGCAATCACCAGCGATAGCCGATGCGGGCATACCAGCGACGACCCAGCAGGTCATAGGTCATCGTGTCGGTATTGGCGTCGGTGTAGCTCTGGATGAAGGGCGCCTTCTTGTCGAACGCGTTGTCCAGACCCACGGTCAGGTCCAGGGCGGGCGTCGCGGCGTACTTGGCCTGCAGGTTGTGATACACCACGCTCGGCGCGTGGTCGCCAATCGCGCCACGCGCGGCATTGATGTCGTCGGTGCGGCCGATGTACTGCGCGGTCCAACTGCCCGACCATGCCTCACGCGAGAGATTCACTGCGCCCAGCGCGCGCCATTTCGCATAGCTGCCACGGCCACCGGTGATCTTGCCGGCGTACTCGATCACCGCCGCGCCGGCGTAGGGACGCACGTCGTAGCGATGCAGGTAGGAGGCATCGATGCTGACGCTGGCATCGACCCCGGCCAGCCCGAACTCGTACAGCGCGCCGAGGTCGACGCCGGTGGCGCGTTCGTTGGCGGCATTGACCGGCTGCGAGGACAGGAAATCCACCTCGCCGGTGCGCGGGTTGCGGGTGAAGTTGCTGGCATCGCAGAACGGATGCGCCAGGCCTGGCGTGTTGTAGCAGATCGCCAGCTTGGTCGAGCCCGCCACGCGCTGGATCGCATTGGTGATACGGATGTTGTAGTAGTCCGCGGTCAAGGTGAGCCCGGACAGGAACGTCGGTGTCCACACCACGCCCGCGGTGACCGAGGTCGCGTCTTCCGGGCGGAGCTGCGCGTTGCCCCCGGAGGTGGTCAGGATGGTATTGCCCGGCTGCACGTAGTTGGCCGGCACCCCTGCCGCCTGGCAGTTGCCCCGCACTACCGAGTCGGCCGGCAGGCTGCTCCAGCGGCTGCACGGATCGGTGGTGGTCAGATTACCTTCGGAGATGCCCCCGAAGAGTTCGGGAATGTTCGGAATACGGAACGCGGTCGCATAGGTACCGCGCAGTTTCAGCGTGGAATTGACCTGCCAATCCAGGCCGACCTTGTAGTTCATGTCACGGCCGAACAGGTCGTAATCGGACAGGCGTGCGGCCAGGTTGAGGTACAGCGAATCGGCGATCACGCTGTCCTGCAGCAGCGGCACCGCCAGTTCCACGTACGCCTCCTTGGCGGTGTACTCGCCGGAGATCGGGTCCTGCTGGTTGGTGTTGCCGATGCCCAGGGCGGTCAGCACATCCGGGTTGCGCCAGCCACGCTCCTTGCGCACTTCCACGCCGGTGGCCACGCCCACCCAGCCGGCGGGCAGCTCCACGAGCTGGCCGCTGAGGCTGGCGGTGAAACTCTTCTGTTCGTTGCCACCGGTATCGCGCGAGGTGTAGAGGATGTAATCCAGCACCTCCCTGGAGAGATTCCCGTAGCCCAGGTAGTTGCCGCACGGAATCGCGGCCCCCGGCAGGGGGCTGCAGATGGCCCGGTTCAACGTCTGCTCGACGCGATCCAGGTTGGCCACATTGTCCGAGCCGTCCACACCGGTGTTGCGGCCCAGGTTGAAGGCCGTCGACCAGTCCCAGCCCACGCCGAACTGCCCCTGCAGACCCACGACGGCGCGGTAGGTATTGGTCTCCTGCGAGAAGTGTCGCGGGCCGGCTTCTTCCAGGCGCCGGCGTTGCAGCAGCAGATCCTGCCCGGTGGGATTGGTCGGGTGGTTGGCAGCGATGTTGATGGGGCGATAGACCCCCAGCGAACCGGCGGTGGCCAGCTGAACGGACTGGCGGTTGGTGTACATCAGTTCGGTGAACACCCGCACGCTGTCACTCAGCTGATTGTCGCCGAACACACTCAGGCTCAGCCGCTTGATCGGGTTGACCGCGTTGAGCGTGGGATTGCCGTTGTAGTTGTGCTTGGCCGCGTTGTAGGTTTCAAACAGCGGATCACCCGGGTTCTGGCGGAAGTTGATGCGCGCGCCATCGGCCAGCAACGCGCGCCCGCCGATCGTCGCCGAACTGCCCGAACAGACCAGCTTGCCGCCCGATTCGATCAAGCCACACGGCGCGCGCGAGGCCATGTTCACGGTGCCGCCTTCGGCGTAGTTGATCCCGGCAATCAACGAGCCACGCTCGCCGGTCACGCCCCAGGCCAGATCGACCGCCGTGTCATCCCCATCGCCCCGGGTGGTTTCGCCATAGCGTACCGAGGCCTGCACCCCGTCGAAGCCCTTCTTGGTGATGATGTTGACCACGCCGGCCACCGCATCGGCACCGTAGATGGCCGAGGCACCGTCCTTGAGCACTTCAACGCGCTCGATCAGCGCCACCGGAATGATGTTCAGGTCCACTGAACTGTTGGCCCCGGTGCCGCCATTGACGATACGGCGGCCATTGAGCAGCACCAGCGTGCGGTTGATGCCCAGGCCGCGCAGGTTGACCTGGGTCGTGCCGTAGCCGTTTTCGGCCCAGTAGGCGTTGCTCTGGCTGCCCGCGAAACCGGCCGAGGCCGGCAGGCGCTGCAGCAGGGTATCCACCGAGGTGGCGCCCGAGCGCTGGATGGTTTCGGCATCGATCACGCTGACCGGGCCGACGCCGGACAACTGGGCGCGCTTGATGTGGCTGCCGGTCACCTGGACCGTATCCAGGGTGCGTGCGCCGGCCTGGCCGGGCTGGCTTTCCTGCGCGTGCAGCGATGGGGTGACGGCCGCACTCAGCAGCGTGCCGATGGCCAGGGCCAGGGCATGGGTCTTGACGTACATGTTCTCTCTCCCGCTTGGGGTCTTGTCTGGTGGCAAGATCCGCGGGCCACGATGGCCACGGCGGATCACATCAGGCGCCGTATCGACGCCGGAACGACAAGATCAGGCGATGGGAGGTCGGAAGACGCGCGAGAGCTTCCGGGGCGGAACCTCCAGCGGCGGGAACAGCGTGTCCATCGAAATCGGCGAATGCCGCGTGGCGAACAGCGTGGTGGCCGAAGGCGGATAGAAGGTCAGCACGCAGACGCAATCGCAGGCCGCGCGGTCCGCGCAGTCGGCATCCCCGCGGTGTTTGCTGCGCTCGTGGTTGCCATGCGCGGCCAGCGCCGGTGCGGCGTCCTGCGGGGGAAGGTCGCAGGCCTCGCCCGCCGTACCGTCCTGCGCGGCCACCAGTGAACCGCTGCCGCTCATCGCATGCAGGGCCATGCGCGTGCTCGCCCACGCACCGAGGACGCCATCGGCACCCAGCAGAGCGATCAGCAGCAATGGCAGCATCAAGCGGTAGGACATGGGGCGCTCAACAGCCTCGGTTTATTTGTATATACAAAACATTGAATAGCGCGTCGGTCGGGGCGCGTCAACTCCCCTCCCCCCTTTACGACGTCGGCGTCTCCCTTGCCGGCTGCGCGTTTCCCCACGCAGATATCCGTCCTGTCGGCCTCTGCCAGCTCCCTTCCCGCCGATGCCACCCGCATCGACCCGGTTCACGCGCCAGCGTCCATCCTGCGTTGCAGCATAGCCAGCGCGCACGTCGCCGCCAAGCGCCACCATGCCTGTTCGGGTGCGATGTCGCCTCTATTTTTACAAGCAACGATGGATATCGATCGCTCGTTACACATGCAACTTTTTGCGTGGCCCTGTCAGGCGCTTGTCCAGACCTCACCCGCGTTCCGTAAACTTGTCCGCACGCGCGTCATCGCGCTTCTTTTCATCGTGACAGGACCTCTCCCATGACCCTTCCCGCCTCCCTCCGCGAGCACCCCGGCGTCGCTGCCGACGTGCCTGCCGAGACCGCTGGCTTCGTGTTCAACCACACCATGCTGCGCGTCAAGGACGCCACCGCCTCGCTGGATTTCTACACCCGCGTGCTCGGCTTCCGCCTGATCGACCTGCGCAACTTCCCCGAGGCCGAGTTCAGCCTGTACTTCCTGGCGCTGCTGCCGGCCGGCACGCAGATCCCCGAGGGCGACGACGCGCGTCGCGTGTGGATGGCCGGCCTCCCCGGCGTGCTCGAACTGACCCACAACCATGGCACCGAAAACCAGGACGGCCCGGTCTATCACAACGGCAATACCGACCCGCGCGGCTTTGGCCATATCTGCGTGTCCGTGCCGGACATCCAGGCCGCCTGCAAGCGCTTCGATGAACTGCAGGTGCCTTACCAGAAGCGCCTGGAAGACGGCCGCATGAAGCACCTGGCCTTCATCAAGGATCCGGACGGCTACTGGGTGGAGATCATCTCCAACACCCCGATCGCCTGATCCCGAACGCACCGCGACGCGCCTGCCTCCATCGGCGCGTGGCGGGCGCTACGGCTGGACCTGGAACTCGAACGCCGCATAGAACGGCGCCTGCGGTGGTATGAACAGGGTTTTCCCCGCAAACCCTGCGTCCACACAACGCGCGACAGCCGCGTCGCCTTCGCGCCACGTCCGCACCACTTTGCCCTGCGCATCCAGCTGCAACACCACGGTGAATGCGGCAAGTGTCTCCGGCGCGGGGGTCGGCATGCAGCGCGTGAAGGCGGCACCCCCAACCTCGCTCATGCTGTCCAGCATCTCCGTGTAGGCCGCCGGGGTCAGGCTGGCCTCATCGCGCTGCGCCCATGCACGCACCTGGTCGTAGCCCGCGTCGCCGGCGACCGCCTGCGCCATCATCACCATCCACAGCATCGTGCCTCCTCCGCCTGCGCGTTCATGACACCAGCGCGCAGCGTAGGTCAGCGCGCGGGCGGGCGGAAGGGCCTGGGCCGACACAGGCCGGCGCCTGGTCAGCAAGGTCGACACCGCGCCCATGCCACGCGGGGCCTGCGGTGGTATACCTGCGCCCGTCCCACTACCCAATGGAGTCGGTATGGAAACGATGGAACTGCACCGCGGCCGCCTGATCGATCACCTGCAACTGGTGGTCAGGGATCTGGCCGCCAGCCGCCGCTTCTACCAGGCCGTGTTCGACACGATCGGCATCCCGATCGCCGGTGAAGGCGATACCTATTTCTGGGCCGATGAGCTGTTCGTTTCCACGCCGGACAGCGAGGCGGCGCTCGGCCAGCTCACCGGTCGCCACCATCTCGCCTTCCAGGCCCGCGACCGCGCCACCGTCGAGGCCTTCCACCGGGCGGCACTGGCCAACGGTGGCAAGGACAACGGTGCGCCGGGCGAGCGGCCCTACCACCCCGGCTACTACGCCGCCTTCGCACTGGACCCGGATGGCAACAACATCGAAGTGGTGTTCCATGGCCCGGCCATCTACAGCGCGGACTCGGTGAAGGTGACCTTTGAAGGCTGAGGCGTAACCTGAATTCTTCAGGGAGTATCTGATGCGTCTCACTGGATGAGATCGTGCCCCGGTACGGTCTTTCCATGGAGACGATCCGCAAACTGGCCATCCTTGCCGATGCCGCGAAATACGATGCGTCCTGCGCCTCCAGCGGCGCGGGCAAGCGTGATTCGCGCGCGTCCGGCGGCATCGGCAGCACCGAGGGCATGGGCATCTGCCACAGCTACACGCCGGATGGCCGGTGCGTGTCGCTGCTGAAGATCCTGCTCACCAACTTCTGCATCTACGACTGCGCGTACTGCGTCAACCGCGTCTCCAGCAACGTGCAGCGGGCGCGCTTCAGTGTGGAGGAAGTGGTCGCGCTGACGGTGGATTTCTACAAGCGCAACTACATCGAAGGCCTGTTTCTCTCCAGCGGCATCATCCGTAATGCCGATTACACAATGGAGCAGATGGTGGAGATCGCGCGGGTGCTGCGCGAGGAGCACCGGTTCGCCGGGTACATCCATCTGAAGACCATTCCCGAAGCCTCGCCGGAACTGCTCGCCGCCGCGGGGCGCCATGCCGATCGGCTGTCGATCAATATCGAGCTGCCGACCGAGGCCGGGCTGGCCAGTTTCGCCCCGGAGAAATCGCTGCCATCGATCCGGGGGGCAATGGGCGAGCTGCGCTGGCGCATCGAGGAGGCCAAGGAGGCGGGCAAGTCCGATGCAGGTACCGCCGCGACATCGGCCGCTTCACCGATGCCGGCACCCGCTGCGCGTGGCCGCCGGGCGCGCGCACCGCGCTTCGCGCCGGCCGGCCAGAGCACACAGATGATCGTCGGTGCCGACGGTGCCAGCGACCAGCAGATTCTCGGTGCAGCGGACAACCTCTACGGCAACTACCGGATGCGCCGGGTCTACTACTCCGCCTTCAGCCCCATCCCCGATGCCAGCAAGGCACTGCCGCTGCAGGCACCGCCGCTGGCACGCGAGCACCGCCTCTACCAGGCGGACTGGTTGCTGCGCTTCTACGGGTATGGCGTGGACGAGATCACCAGTACCACCCAGGGCGGCATGCTCGATCTGGACATCGACCCGAAGATAGCTTGGGCGATCCGCCATCCCGAGCGCTTTCCGGTCGATCTCAACCTCGCGCCCAAAGAGCTGCTGCTGCGCGTGCCGGGCCTGGGCGTGCGCAACGTCAAGCGGGTGTTGATGGCACGCCGCCATGGGCGCTTGCGGGTAGCCGATGTGGCACGCCTGCGCGCGCCGATGAGCAAGCTGCTGCCGTTCGTGCAGCTGGCCGACCACCACCCGCGCAAGCAGCTGGATGACCCGGTCACGCTGCGCGCGCGCCTGGCGCCGCCGCCGAAGCAGGGCTCGCTGTTCGATGCGGTTGCCGCACACTGAAATGGCGCGATGGAGCGTTCGCATTGACCCGCCGTGGTCGCTGCAGGCGTGGCGCGATGCCGCGCGCCTGGCCTTGCGCCACGCCGTGGCACCCGAGCAGCTGGACTGGCTGCACGGCGAAGAAGCCTCGCTGCTGGATGCCCCGTCGCTGCAAGGCACCGACGCAGAGGCCGGCGCACCGCACGACGCTCCTACCTATGTGGCCAAGGTGTTCGTCGAACTGGCCGCTACGTGCCTGTGCCACCGCGACCCGCAGCGCTTGTCGCTGCTGTATCGCATGCTGTGGCGCATCGCCCACGGCGAGCGCAGCCTCCTCTCCAACCCCACCGACCCGGACGTGCTGCGCGCGATGGCGCTGAGCCAGGCAGTACGCCGCGACTCGCACAAGATGAAGGCCTTCGTGCGCTTCCGCGAGGTGCCGGGTCAACAGGATGCGTTCATCGCCTGGTTCGAGCCGGAGCACCACATCGTCGATCGCGTCGCTCCGTTTTTCGCGCGCCGCTTCGCCGGGATGCGCTGGGCGATTCTCACGCCGGGGCGCAGCGCGCACTGGGATGGCCAGGCGCTGTCATTCGGCCCCGGCGGCCGGCAGAGCGATGCGCCAACCGAGGATGCGCGCGAGGAGTTGTGGCGGACCTATTACGCCAACATCTTCAATCCGGCACGGCTGAACACCCGGATGATGCAGCAGGAGATGCCGGCGAAATACTGGAAGCATCTGCCCGAAGCCACGTTGCTGCCGCAGCTGGTGCGTGATGCCGGTGACCGCGTGCAGGAGATGCACGATCGGCAGGCGCAGGCACCGCGGCGACGCATTCCTGTACCCGCCACCGGCGCGCCAGCAGTCACGGACACTGCACCGGCCACGCTCGGCGCACTGCGCGATGCTGCCTCGGCATGCCGCCGCTGCCCGCTATGGGAACCGGCCACGCAGACGGTGTTCGGTGAAGGGCCGCCGAACGCATCGATCATGCTGGTCGGCGAGCAACCCGGCGACAGCGAGGACCTCAGCGGCCACCCGTTCGTAGGCCCGGCAGGACAGCTGCTCGACCGTGCGCTACGTGAGCTCGGCATCGAGCGCAGCGCGCTGTACCTGACCAATGCGGTCAAGCACTTCCGCTTTGAACGGCGCGGCAAACGGCGCATCCACAGCAAGCCGCAGCTCACCCACGTCAACGCCTGCCGGCCGTGGCTGATGGGGGAAATCGAGAAAGTGCGCCCGCAGGTGATCGTCTGCCTGGGCGCCACCGCGGCCACGGCCGTGTTCGGTGCGGGCTTCAACCTGATGGCGAACCACGGGCGCTGGCACGTCCTGGATGACGGCACGCGCGCCTTTGCGACGGTGCATCCATCGTGGGTGCTGCGGCAACCGGACGGTGAGGCGCGCGATGGCGCCTATCGGTTGCTGAAGAATGACCTTGAGCAGCTCGTCGAGATCAACCGCAAGCACTGACCTCGTACGGGGTTGCCGGCCAGTGGCCGGCAATGCCCGTCAATGTCGATGGCGCTATCTCAGTGCGCGGCCATGTAGATGTCCTGCAGCACCGCCTTTTCCAGCTCCAGTTCGCTGAGGAGATTCTTGACGATATCGCCCAGACTCAGGATGCCGACCAGCTTGGCGCCCTCGGTCACCATCAGGTGACGATGGCGGGAGTACGTCATCAGCGCCATGGCCTGTTTGAGCGTCGCGTCCGGACCGATGCCTTCCAGCCCGGCCGACGGCAGGCTGGAAATGACCCGGCGGCCCGCCTGGGGGCCATCTTCCGCAAGGCTGCGCACGATGTCCTTCTCGGACACGATCCTTACCGGCGCATCATCTTTCATGACCACCAGGGCGGCGATCTTGTGCGCGCTCATTTTGTGCGCGGCCGCACCGATGGTGTCTTCCACATCGATGGTGACGATGGCTTCTTTCTTGGATTGCAGGAGTTCGCGGACGTTCATTCTTGTTTCCTGTTACAGGTTACTGAAGTCGAGAGATGCGCCTGGTTGCAGCGAGGTCGGTGGCAGTGCCACGCGGTCCTCGGTCACTCGATTCTACGACCGCACCCTGGGCCAGGAGTTTGCAAATCTGGGACGGTTCGTCGTGGAAAGCGTGAACGACCCTGAGAATGGCACCGTGACTAAAACCGTCGCTGAATGCCGCCGCAGGGTGAGACTAAAGTTCCGGTACCGATTGCCGGGTAGCCACCCCATGGGGTGGCTCTGCAACAGGCTGATCGCACAAAAAAAAGGGTGACCCCGCAGGGCCACCCTGGATACGTGTCAGCGCCGCGTCGGCGGCGGACACATCACTCCACCGTCACGCTCTTGGCCAGGTTGCGCGGCTTGTCCACGTCTGTCCCGCGGGCCAGTGCGGTGTGGTAAGCCAGCAACTGCACCGGGATGGTGTGCACGACGGCGCTCAGCGCGCCCACATGGCGTGGGGTGCGGATCACATGCACGCCGTCGGACTCGACGAAGTTGCTGTCCTGGTCGGCGAACACGAACAGCTCACCACCGCGCGCACGCACTTCCTGCATGTTGGATTTGACCTTCTCCAACAGGCTGTCGTTCGGGGCGATCACCACCACCGGCATGTCCTCATCCACCAGCGCCAGCGGGCCGTGCTTGAGCTCACCGGCCGGATACGCCTCGGCGTGGATATAGGTGATCTCCTTGAGCTTGAGCGCGCCTTCCAGCGCGATCGGGTAATGCAGGCCACGCCCCAGGAACAGTGCACTGCTCTTGCGTGCGAAGCGTTCGGCCCATGCGGCGATCTGTGGCTCCATGTTCAGCGCGTGCTGCACGCTGCCCGGCAGGAAGCGCAGCTGCTCCAGGTAGTCCGCTTCCTGCACGGCATCGATGCGGCCATGCAGCTTGCCCAGCACCACGGTGAGCTGGAACAGTGCCGCCAGCTGCGTAGTGAAGGCCTTGGTCGAGGCAACACCGATCTCGGCACCGGCACGGGTGTAGCAGACCAGTTCACTGGCGCGCGGAATCGCACTCTCGGGCACATTGCAGATCGAGAGCGTATGCAGATGGCCGAGCGACTTGGCGTACTTGAGCGCTTCCATCGTATCCAGCGTTTCGCCGGACTGGGAGATGGTGACGATCAGGTGCTTGGGATTCGCATAGGCGGCGCGGTAACGGTATTCGCTGGCGACTTCCACGCTGCACGGCAGGCCGGCAATCGCTTCGATCCAGTAACGCGCGGTCAGGCCGGCGTAGTAGCTGGTGCCGCAGGCAAGGATCTGCACGCCTTCGATACCCGACAGCACGGCTTCGGCATTCTTGCCGAACAGGGTCGCCGGGAAGCCACCGGCGTCGATCGCCGCTTCGATGGTGTCGCCCAGCGCGCGCGGCTGCTCGTGGATTTCCTTCTGCATGAAGTGGCGGTACGGGCCCAGCTCCAGCGACGCCAGCGACACATCCGACAGGTGCACCTCACGCACGATCGGCTGGTTGTGCTCGTCGTAGACCTGCACGCCGTCGCGGCGGATGTCGGCGGTGTCGCCCTCTTCCAGGAAGATCACCGTGCGGGTGGCCTGGAGGATCGCCGAGACATCGGAGGCGACGAAGTTCTCGCCCTCGCCCACGCCGACCAGCAGCGGGCAGCCCATGCGCGCGCACACAAAGTGCTCCGGCTCGGCACGGCTCATCACCGCCAGCGCGTAGGCACCGGTCAATTCCTTGACCGTGCGCTGCAGCGCCGCCAGCAGGCTGTCGCCTTCCTTGAGGTGATGGTGCATCAGGTGCGCGATCACTTCGGTGTCGGTCTGCGACTCGAAGGTGTAGCCCAGCGCGCGCAGCTTCTCGCGCTGTTCTTCGTGGTTCTCGATGATGCCGTTGTGGACCAGTGCCACGCCGTGGCTGATGTGCGGGTGCGCATTGGCCTCGGTCACGCCACCGTGGGTGGCCCAGCGGGTGTGGCCGATGCCGAGCAGCGATTGGAAACCTTCGCTCGTGGCGGCCTTCTCCATCTCGGCCACCCGGCCGGTACGGCGCACACGACGGACATCAGGCTCGGCGGCGGCGGTATCGATCACGGCAATGCCGGAGGAGTCGTAGCCCCGGTATTCCAGTCGCTTCAGGCCTTCGATGAGGACCGGTACCACGTCGCGATGCGCGATCGCTCCCACAATGCCGCACATAGATTCAGATCCCAGCTGGTTAGCCTCGCATTCTAGCGTGGCCGCCCCGGCGGCTTGGGCGCTGTCGGCTTAACGAAAGTGTCCGGTCCGGTGTCCGCGGACACGCGGACACGCCGCCCCGATCGCAAGCCCTTGTTTTGAAAGGGTGAAAAGTTGGCACGAAGTCTGCTTTGGTACTTCACAACCCAACCGCGAACGAGCCCCATGATCCGCGACACTTCCGCCCAGGACCAGACCCTTTCCTCGCATGCCGCGCCCGCCCCGTGGAAGCGCTGGCTGTGGCCGGCGGTCGCCGCCCTGGTCGTGCTGCTGGCGATCGGCTTCGCCGCCCGCGCCTGGCTCGGCGCCAGCCGCTCGTTCGACAGCGCACGTGTCCGCGTGGCCGAGGTCACCCGGGGCGACATGGTCCGCGACATCGCTGCGGACGGCCGTGTGATCGCGGCCAACAACCCGGTGCTGTATGCGATCTCCGCCGGCAACGTGGATCTGAAGGTCGTGGCCGGTGATGTGGTCAAGCAGGGCCAGGAGCTGGCCGTGATCGACAGCCCTGAGCTGCGCAGCAAGCTGGCCCAGGAACAGGCCACGCTGGCCGGGCTGCAGGCCGAGGCGAGCCGCGCGAGCCTGGATGCCACGCTGGCCCGCGCCACCGCCCAGAAAGACACCGACCAGGCCGTGATCGAACGCCAGGCCGCGGTGCGCGACCTGGAGCGCTACAAACGCGGCTTCGATGGTGGCGCGGTGCCGCAGGTGGATGTCGCCAAGGCCGAGGACACCGTCAAGAAGAGCGACATCCAGCTCGAGCACGCCCGCAAGGACGCCATGCTCAAGGCCCAGGGCGCCGATCTGGATGCGCGCAACAAGCGCCTGCTGGCCGACCGCCAGCGCGCCGTGGTCACCGAAGTCGAACGTCAGGTCGACGCGCTCACCCTGCGCGCGCCGTTCGATGGCCAGGTCGGCCAGGTGCAAGCCACCCAGCACACCAACGTCGTCGCCAATGCGCCGATCCTGGGCGTGGTCGACCTGTCCCGCTTCGAGATCGAGATCAAGGTGCCGGAGAGCTTCGCGCGCGAGCTGTCGATCGGCATGCCGGCACAGCTGACCGGCGGCAGCGGCCAGTTCGCCGGTGAGATCTCCGCGGTGTCCCCGGAAGTGGTCGCCGGTGAGGTCAACGCCCGCATCCGCTTTGCTGACAAGCAGCCACAGGGCCTGCGCCAGAGCCAGCGGATGCAGGCACGCGTGCTGCTCGATACCCGCCGCAACGCACTCAAGATCGAACGTGGCCCGTTCGTCGAACAGGGCAACGGCTACGCCTACGTCATGGACGGCAGCAGTGCGGTCCGTCGCCCGGTCAAGCTCGGTGTGAGCAGCTTGGGCGAAGTGGAAATCCTCTCTGGCCTGCAGCCCGGCGATCGCGTCGTGGTGTCCGGCAGTGATCTGTTCGGCGACGCCGAGCGCGTCTCCATCAACTGATTCAGTCCCTTTCGATCTTCTCGACCCTCAAAGGAAAACAGCCATGCTTGAAATGCGCTCGGTCGCCAAAGTCTTCCGCACCGAACAGGTGGAAACCCATGCCCTGCGGTCGCTGGACCTGCATGTCCGCGAAGGGGAGTTCGTCGCCGTGACCGGTCCGTCCGGTTCTGGCAAGACCACCTTCCTCAACATCGCCGGCCTGCTGGAGACCTTCACCAGCGGCACCTATCTGCTCGATGGCCAGGACGTCAGCCAACTCGGTGACGACGCCCGCAGCCGCCTGCGCAACCAGAAGATCGGCTTCATCTTCCAGGGCTTCAACCTGATCTCCGACCTGAACCTGTTCGACAACGTCGATGTGCCGCTGCGCTACCGCGGCATGCCCGCGGCCGAACGCAAGCAGCGCATCGAGCACGCGCTTGGCCAGGTGGGCCTGGCCTCGCGCATGAAGCACTACCCGGCCGAACTGTCCGGTGGCCAGCAGCAGCGCGCCGCGATCGCACGTGCACTGGCCGGCAGCCCGCGCCTGCTGCTGGCCGATGAACCGACCGGCAACCTGGACAGCCAGATGGCCCGGGGCGTGATGGAGCTGCTGGAAGAGATCAATTCCAAGGGCACCACGATCGTGATGGTCACCCACGATCCGGAACTGGCCGCGCGCGCCAAGCGCAACGTGCACATCGTCGATGGCCAGGTCACCGACCTGCTGCGCGATCCGGTGCTCGCCACGCCGCGCCCCGCGGTTGCCGCCGCCATCGCCAACGACTGAGGCCGGCCATGATTGCTTACTACTTCCGACTGGCCCTGCGCAGCTTCCGGCGCAACAAGGTGCTGACCGCGCTGATGGTGATCGCCATCGCGCTGGGTATCGGCGCTTCGATGACCACGCTGACCGTGTTCCATGTGTTGTCCGGTGATCCGATTCCGCAGAAGAGCGACCGGCTGTTCAGCGTCCTGGTTGATCCACAGCCCCTGCTCGGTTATCAGCCCGGAGAAGAGCCCGCCGATCAGCTGACCCGATTCGATGCGGACAAGCTGCTTCGTGAGAAGCATGCCAAGCGCCAGGCGATGATGACCGGCGGTGGCGTCACCATTGAGCCGGACAGCAGCACGCTGCGCCCGTTCAGCACCGATGCGCGCTACACCTCGAGCGATTTCTTCCCGATGTTCGATACCCCGTTCCTGTACGGCCAAGGGTGGAAGGAGACTGAGGATGAAGGTCGCGGCCGGGTCGCGGTGATTTCCAAGACACTCAACCAGAAGCTGTTCGAGGGCGCCAACAGCGTCGGCAAATCGGTGCGCGTCAACGGCAACACCATGACCGTCGTTGGCGTGCTCGGCGACTGGCACCCCAATCCGCACTTCTATGATCTGTATACCGGTCGCTACGGCGACAGCGAGGACGTCTTCCTGCCGTTCTCCACGGCGATCGAGTTGAAGTTCGACCGCAACGGCAGTATCGACTGCTTCGGTCGTCGCAACGAGACCGATCCCACCGGGCCCAGCGCAAGCTGCACCTGGATCCAGTACTGGGTGGAGCTGGAAAACCCCGGCCAGGCCGCAGAGTACCGCCGCTACCTGGAGAACTACTCCGATCAGCAGCGTGCTGCCGGTCGCTTTGAACGACCCAACAACGTGCGCCTGCGCAATGTCATGGAATGGCTGGACTTCAAGAAGGTCGTCCCCGGTGATGTGCGCCTGCAGTTGTGGCTGGCGATGGGCTTCCTGCTGGTCTGCCTGATCAACACGGTGGGCCTGCTGCTGGCCAAATTCCTGCGTCGCAGTGGTGAGATCGGGGTACGCCGTGCGCTGGGTGCCAGCCGTGGCCAGATCTTCCTGCAATCGTTGATCGAGGCCGGCACGGTCGGCCTGGCCGGGGGCCTGCTCGGCCTGGTACTGGCGATGGTCGGGCTGTATGCAGTGCGCCAACAACCCGTGGACTACGCCAAGTTGGCCACGCTGGATGGACAGATGCTGCTGATGACCTTCGCGCTGACCCTGGTCGCCAGCCTGCTGGCTGGATTCCTGCCGGCGCTGCGCGCCATGCAGGTCACGCCCGCCATCCAACTCAAATCGCAGTAAGGATCCGGAGCACACCATGGATATCCGTCCCATCCTCTCCACCCTGCGCCGGCACAAGACCGCCGCGGCACTGATCGTGCTGGAGATCGCCCTGACCTGCGCCATCGTCTGCAATGCGCTGTTCCTTATTGGTCAGCGCATCGAAAAGATCAACCAGCCCAGCGGCATCGCCGAAACCGAACTGATCGAAGTCAGGCTGGGCGGCATCGGCCCCCAGGTCAACGCCGTGGCACGTACCCGCGAGGATCTGGCGGCGTTGCATGCGCTTCCCGGCGTCAAAAGCGCAGTGACGCTGAATCAGATCCCGTTCCGCAACAGCTCCTGGAATACCAGCCTGGGCCTGGTCCCCGACCAGGAGCGCCCAACGCTGAGCTCCTCCCAGTACTTCGCCCGGGAAGGTGCGCTGGATACGCTGGGCGTGGAGCTGATCGCCGGTCGCGATTTCCAGCCCGATGAATATCGCGATCTGGAAGAGGTCAAGAACGACGAAGTCGCGGCGGACAAGGGCTCGGCGGTGGTTGTCACCAAGGCAATTGCCGACAAGATGTTCCCCGGCGGCGATGCACTGGGCAAGACGATCTACAGCGGCTCCATGCCGCTGCGCATCATCGGCATCGTCAAGGTGCTGGCCCGCCCGACGGCACGTGATGGTGACACGCAGTTCTCGATCGTGCTGCCGCTGCGGACCACCTATGACGAGGGCTTCTACCTGGTGCGTGTCACCGATCCAACCCGCCGCGACGAAGTGCTCAAGTCCGCCGTCGCAGCCCTGGAGCGGGTGGACGCCAGCCGCCTGGTGCACGGCAAGTACACCTACGAGGAACAACGCAACAAGTACTTCGCCAATGACCGCGCCATGGTCGGCCTGCTCATCACCGTGTGCGTGGCATTGCTGGTCGTCACTGCACTGGGCATCGTCGGCCTGGCCAGCTTCTGGGTGCAGCAGCGCACCAAGCAGATCGGCATCCGCCGTGCGCTGGGGGCAACCCGCAGCCAGATCCTGCGCTACTTCCAGACCGAGAACTTCCTGTTGGCCACCGTGGGGATCGTGTTGGGCATGTTGATGGCCTACACGATCAACCTGTGGCTGATGAACAACTACGAGCTGCCGCGCATGCCCATCAGCTACCTGCCGATCGGCGCGGTGCTGCTGTGGCTGCTCGGCCAGATCGCTGTCTTCGGCCCGGCCCGTCGTGCCGCCGCCGTCCCCCCTGCCGTTGCCACCCGGAGTGCCTGAAATGCGCCAGACCAAACTCGCTACCCTGTTGTTCTCCCTCCTGCTGGCCAGCGCTCCCGCGCTGGCCGCCACCCAGACCGATACCGCGCGCCTGGAGTGGCGCGATGACAGCCACCACCTGGTGGTGGATGCCCGGGATGGCATCGTGCGCGTTACCACCACCGAGCCAAGCACCTATTTCGGCGTGCGCAGCGGCGATCGGATTCTGCGTGTGGATGGCCAGCCCGTCCGGCGCATGGCCGACCTCACCCATGCACTGGTCGGCAACAAGGCCACCCGGGTGCCCGTCGTCGTGCTGCGCAAGGGCGACCAGGTGACCGTCGATGTCAACACCGCCGCCTGGAGCGACGTCCTGGCAGTGCAGACCCCGCCCATCCCCCAGGCGCCTGGCGCCGGCAACTGAGCCAAGCGCGCCGGGCCATCTGCCCCTTGGCCCGGCGCTCCGGTACTCTTGATTCCACTTCCGGCCCTACGCTGACGCATGCCCTCGATCCTGATCATTGACGACAACGCCAGCGTCGGCACCGCCCTAGACGTGCTGTTCTCGCTGCACGACATCGAGGCGCTGCATGCGATCTCGCCCGAACAAGGGCTGGCGATCCTGGAACAACAGCCGGTGGATCTGGTGATCCAGGACATGAACTTCACCGAAGACACCACCTCCGGCGAAGAAGGCGAAGCATTGTTCCAGCAGATCCGCGCGCGCCATCCGGATCTGCCGGTGATCCTGTTGACCGCCTGGACACATCTGAGCAGTGCGGTCGATCTGGTCAAGGCGGGCGCCGCGGACTACCTGGCCAAGCCATGGGACGACCGCAAGCTGCTGATCACGGTCAACAACCTGCTGGAGCTGTCGGAAACCCGCCGCGAACTGGACCGCCGCCGCGACCGCGAGCAACGGGATCGCTCGGCGCTGGAGGCCCGCTACGATCTGCGCGGCGCCGTGGTGGCCGATCCGGCCAGTGAGCGTGTGGTCAACCTGGCCTGCCAGGTGGCACGCTCGGCACTGCCGGTACTGATCACCGGCCCCAACGGCGCAGGCAAGGAGAAGATCGCCGAGATCATCCAGGCCAACTCGCTGGTAGCCAAGGGGGCGTTCGTCGCGCTCAACTGCGGCGCGATTCCGTCCGAGCTGATCGAGGCGGAGTTGTTCGGTGCCGAGGCCGGTGCCTACACCGGTGCCAACAAGGCACGCGAAGGCAAGTTCGAGGCCGCCGATGGCGGCACCCTGTTCCTGGATGAGATCGGCAATCTCTCTGCCAGTGGACAGATGAAACTGCTGCGCGTGCTGGAAACCGGCCGCTTCGAACGACTGGGCTCCAACCGCGAGCGGCAGGTCAAGGTGCGCGTCATCAGTGCGACCAACGCCGATCTGCCCGCGATGATCCGCGATGGCCAGTTCCGCGAGGATCTCTACTACCGCCTCAATACCGTCGAGCTGGCGCTGCCACCGCTGGCCGAGCGGCCCGGCGACATCCTGCCGCTGGCCGAACGCTTCCTGGACAGTGGCAAGCCACTGTCCACCGCTGCGGCCACCGCGCTTCAGCGGCATCCCTGGCCGGGCAATGTGCGCGAGCTGCGCAACGTGCTGCAGCGCGCCCAACTGTTCGCCACCGGACCGCGCATCGAGGCAGGCGACCTCAACCTGCCGCGCGCCGCGGCCCCGCGCGCGGCCAGCCCGACCGTGGACCCGGACCGCAGCCGCATCGAAACCGCACTGGCCCACAACCACGGCATCATCGCCCAGACGGCGGCCGAGCTCGGGCTCAGCCGCCAGGCGCTGTATCGGCGCATGGACCGTTACGGCATCCCGCGCGAATGAAGCGGCGCTCGTTCACCTTCCGGCTGTTCCTGCGCCTGCTGCCGGTGCTGGCACTGGCGGCTGCATTTCCGTGGTATCTGGCGTTCTGGCTGGACCATGGCTGGGCGGTTACGTGCATCTCGGTTGTCGTGCTGCTGGCGCTGATGTGGTGGAGCCTGCGCCGCGCGACGGCGCCGATCCGCTCATTGCTGCGCGCCCTGTCCGGCACCACCAGCAGCTACCGCGACGGCGAATACAACTTCGGCATCTATTGGCCCTCCAATGATGAGCTGGGCGATCTGGTCCAGGCCCACCGCGAACTCGGCGATGTGCTGCGTGCGCAGCGCCAGGACCTGGTCCAGCGCGAGCTGCTGCTGGACACCATGGTGCAGAACACGCCGGTGTCGATGCTGTTGCTGGCGCACGGCGGCGACGGCGTGCAGCGCGTGGTGTTCTCCAACCTGGCGGCGCGCAAGCTGCTGCACAACGGTTGGAAGCTGGAAGGCCAGCGCATGGACGACGTCATGGCGACGATGCCGATCGAGCTGCGCGATGCCATCGCCCGCGGGGGCGACAGCCTGTTCGCGGTGCGCGGGGAAGGCCAGGACAATGATGATGAACGTGATGAAGACGACGAGCAGATCTATCACCTGTCCCGCCGCAACTTCCATCTCAACGGCCGCCCGCACGACCTGCTGTTGATCCGCCTGCTGACCGCTGAGCTGCGCCGTCAGGAAGTGCAGACCTGGAAGAAGGTGATCCGGGTGATCAGCCACGAGTTGAACAATTCGCTGGCCCCGATCGCCTCGTTGGCGCATTCCGGTGGCGAGCTGGTCCGGCGCGGCAAGACGGAACGGCTGGAAGAAGTGTTCACTACCATCGAAGAGCGCGCCCGCCACCTGGAAGGGTTCATCCGGGGCTACGCGCGCTTCGCCAAGCTGCCGCAGCCGCAGTTGCAGACCGTGCAGTGGAACCTGTTCCTGACCGGCCTTCAGCACCAGATCCCGTTCCGCATGGCCGGAATTCCCGATGATCTGCACAGCCGGGTGGACATCGCCCAGCTCGGGCAGGCGCTGTTGAACCTGCTCAAGAACGCGCATGAAGCCTGCGCGGACGCCGAACCACCGAATGAGGATGTCGAGCTGCGCCTGACCCGCCTGCCGCAGTGGCTGCGGCTGGAGGTATTGGACCGCGGCAAGGGCATGAACGAAGCGGTGCTGCAGAACGCGTTGATGCCCTTCTATTCCACCAAGCGCAACGGCACCGGCCTCGGCCTGGCGCTGACGCGCGAGATCGTCGAAGCGCACGGCGGCCGCATTTCATTGCAGAACCGCCGCGAAGGTGGCCTGTGCGTGGCGGTGTTCCTGCCTGCCGACACCCGCTAGCGCCGGCCGCAGGCCGGCACTACTTCTTCGTGGGGCGCTTCCAGCCGTCGATGGTTTCCTGGCGTGCGCGTGCGACGGTCAGCTTGTCCGCAGGCGCGCCACGGGTGATCACCGAGCCGGCCGCCACCGTGGCGCCCTCGCCGATCACGACCGGCGCAACCAGCGAGCTGTTGGACCCGATGAAGGCACGGTCGCCGATGGTCGTCTGCGATTTGTTTACGCCGTCGTAGTTGCAGGTGATGGTGCCCGCGCCGATGTTGACCTTGCTGCCGATCACTGCATCACCCAGGTAGGTGAGGTGGTTGGCCTTGCTGCCCGCGCCGAGCACGACCTTCTTGGTTTCCACGAAGTTGCCGACGTGCGCGCCCTCCGCGAGGACGGTACCTGGACGCAGCCGGGCGAACGGACCGATCTCCGCCGCGCCTTCGCTGATCACCCCGTCCAGATCGCAGTGCGGCTTGACCACGGTGCCCGCGGCCAGGCTGACATCCTTGAGCCGGGTGAACGCACCGATGCTGACGCCATCGCCCAGCACCACGCGTCCCTCCAGGATCACGTTGACGTCGATCTGCACGTCACTGCCCACGGTCACCGTGCCACGGATATCCAGCCGTGCCGGGTCCAGTACGCGCGCGCCCTGTGCGCACAACGCACGCACTTCACGCAGCTGCCAGGCGCGTTCGAGCTGGGCCAGCTGCCACGGGTCGTTGGCACCCTCGGCGTCCTGCGGATCCTGCACGAACGCCATCTCGGCCGGGGTGTAATCGCTGGCTGCCGCAGCAAAGATGTCGGTCAGGTAGTACTCGCCCTGCGCGTTCGCATTGGAGAGCTGGGACAACCAACGGCGCAGTGCCGTGGATTCGGCGGTGATGATGCCGGTATTGATGGTGCGGATGCTGCGCTGTTCGTCGGTGGCGTCTTTCTGCTCGACGATCGCGCCGACCTTGCCCTCGGCATTGCGCACGATGCGGCCATAGCCGGTCGGATCGGCCACCTCGGCCACCAGCACGGCCAGGCGGCCCGGCTGCGACAGCAGGTGGCGCAGCGTCTCGCCGCGGATCAACGGCACGTCGCCGTACAACACCAGAACGGTTGCCGCATCCGGCACTTCCGGCATGGCCTGCAGCACGGCATGCCCGGTGCCCAACTGCTCGCCCTGCTCGGCCCAGCGCAGGTCAGGCTGATCGGCAAATGCCTGGCGCACCGCTTCGCCGCCATGGCCGTACACCACGTGGATCGCTTCAGGCTGCAGCTGGCGTGCGGTGTCGATGACGTGGGCGAGCATCGGGCGCCCGGCGATCGGCTGCAGCACCTTGGGCAGGGCCGACTTCATGCGCTTGCCGGCGCCGGCGGCCAGGATGATCACGTGCAGGGGCTGGGTCATGGGTAGATCACGTTCCGGGAATCGTTGATGGGAATTCTAGTGCGACGCTCGTTAACATGTGGGATTGTCCGCACCCGGAGTGCACGTGAGTCTCCTCCGCCAAGGTAGCCGCTATCTCGTCGTGGGCCTGATCCAGCTGGTGTTGGACTGGGCCGTGTTCGTGGCTGCCACCGCATTGGGAATGCCAGCCGCACCCGGCAACCTGCTGGGGCGCGTGAGCGGCATGCTGCTCGGCTTCTGGCTCAACGGCCGCTACACGTTCGCCCACGATGGTGAACACCGTCTGGGCTGGCCGCGGTTCGTGCGCTTCGCGCTGCTGTGGGCGGTGCTGACCGGGATCAGCACGCTGCTGGTGACGCTGACCGCCGAGCACATGGGGCTACGCTATGCGTGGCTGGCCAAACCCTTGGTCGAAGGCGCACTGGCCGGTCTGTCGTTCCTGCTGATGCGGACCCTGATCTTCCGCTGATCCGGCGTACCGGGAGGCAGGCAAAAAAAACGCCGGCAAGCCGGCGTTTTCCCCTTCGCGGATGGCGCCGTCGCGCCGCCCCGCTTAGTGCTTGAGGTTCTTGCGCAGGCGCTCAAGCGCCTGCAGCTGGGCGGACACTTCCGCCAGGCGCTGCTGCGCTTCGGCCACTTCCATTGCTTCACCACGGTTGGCCAGGATGCGCTCGGCTTCTTCCTTGGCCTTGCGGACCGAGGCTTCGTCGATGTCCTGGGCACGGATCGCGGTGTCGGCCAGCACGGTCACGACCTGCGGCTGCACTTCGAGAATGCCGCCGGAGATGGCGAAGTCGATCTGCTCGCCGCTCGGCGTGGTCACCACCACCTTGCCCGGCTTCAGGCGGGTGATCAGCGGGGCATGCTTGGGCGCGATGCCCAGCTCACCCAGCTCACCGGTGGCCACGACCAGGGTCGCCTCACCACGGAAGATTTCCTGCTCGGCGCTGACGATGTCGCAACGGATGGTGCTCATGAAACTCTTCTCGCTTTAGGGCGGGCTCGCGCCCACCGCAGGATGTCCTCAGCGGTGGGCCTGCGCCCACCCCGTGTGACGGGTCGGGACGGGCATCTCGCCCGTCCCCGCCGCATCAGGCCTTTTCAGCCATCTTCTTGGCCTTCTCGACCGCTTCTTCGATGCTGCCGACCATGTAGAACGCCTGTTCCGGCAGGTGGTCGTATTCGCCATCGACGATGGCCTTGAAGCCACGGATGGTGTCCTTCAGCGACACGTACTTGCCCGGCGAACCGGTGAACACTTCGGCCACGTGGAACGGCTGGCTGAAGAAGCGCTCGATCTTGCGGGCGCGGGTCACGGCCTGCTTGTCTTCTTCGGACAGTTCGTCCATGCCCAGGATGGCGATGATGTCCTTCAGTTCCTTGTACTTCTGCAAGGTCTGCTGGACGCGCTGGGCGGTGTCGTAATGCTCGTGGCCGATGACCAGCGGGTCCATCTGGCGGCTGGTCGAGTCGAGCGGATCCACGGCCGGGTAGATACCCAGCGAGGCGATCGAACGCGACAGGGTCACGGTCGAATCCAAGTGGGCGAAGGTGGTGGCCGGCGACGGATCGGTCAAGTCATCGGCGGGCACGTAGACGGCCTGGATCGAGGTGATCGAGCCGTTCTTGGTGGAGGTGATGCGCTCCTGCAGGACGCCCATTTCCTCGGCCAGGGTCGGCTGGTAACCCACGGCCGACGGCATACGGCCCAGCAGTGCCGACACTTCGGTACCGGCCAGGGTGTAGCGGTAGATGTTGTCGACGAACAGCAGCACGTCCTTGCCCTTGCCGTTTTCGTCCTTCTCATCGCGGAAGTACTCGGCCATGGTCAGGCCGGTCAGCGCGACGCGCAGACGGTTGCCCGGCGGCTCGTTCATCTGGCCGTACACCATCGCGACCTTGTCCAGGACGTTGGAGTCCTTCATCTCGTGGTAGAAGTCGTTGCCCTCACGGGTACGCTCACCCACGCCGGCGAACACGGACAGACCGCTGTGCGCCTTGGCGATGTTGTTGATCAGTTCCATCATGTTGACGGTCTTGCCGACGCCGGCGCCGCCGAACAGGCCGACCTTGCCGCCCTTGGCGAACGGGCACATCAGGTCGATGACCTTGATGCCGGTTTCCAGCAGCTCGGTGGCCGGGGACTGGTCTTCGTACGACGGCGCGGCACGATGGATTTCCCACGTGTCGCTGGCGGTGACCGGACCGGCTTCGTCGATCGGGCGACCCAGCACGTCCATGATGCGGCCCAGCGTGCCTGCGCCGACCGGCACCGAGATGGCGCGTTCGGTGTTGGTGGCGACCAGGTTGCGCTTCAGGCCGTCGGTGGAGCCCAGCGCGATGCAACGGACCACGCCGTCACCCAGCTGCTGCTGCACTTCCAGCGTGATTTCGGTGTTGTCCACCTTCAGCGCGTGGTACACCTTCGGCACCGACTCGCGGGGGAATTCGACGTCGACGACGGCGCCGATGATCTGAACGATCTTGCCCTGACTCATTGCTGCAATCCTCTAATGTGTGCTTTGACTGTGCGCGTCAGACTGCTGCCGCGCCGCCGACGATTTCGGAGATTTCCTGGGTGATCGCTGCCTGGCGGGCCTTGTTGTAGACCAGCTGCAGGGTTCCGATCAGCTTGTTCGCGTTGTCACTGGCCGACTTCATCGCGACCATGCGGGCTGCATGCTCGGACGCGACGTTTTCCAGCACCGCCTGGTACACCAGCGACTCGACGTACCGCGTCATCACGTGCTCGAGCACGGTCGCAGCGTCGGGTTCGTACAGGTAGTCCCAGTCGTGATGCGCGACCTGCTTCTCAGCAGCCGGCAACGGCAGCAGCTGATCGAAGCTGGCTTTCTGCGTCATCGTATTGATGAAGCGGTTGTAGACCAGGTACACGCGGTCGACCTTGCCGTCGGTGAATGCATCGAGCATCACCTTGATCACGCCGATCAGCTGTTCCAGGTGCGGCACATCGCCCATGTGGGTGACCGTGCCGACCATGTTGACCTTGACGCGACGGAAGAAGGTCGACGCCTTCTGGCCGACGGTGACCACATCGATCTCGGCACCCTTGTCCTGCCACTGGCGCACTTCGCCCAGCATCTTGCGGAACAGGTTGTTGTTCAGGCCGCCGGCCAGACCGCGGTCGGACGAGACCACGATGTAACCGACGCGCTTGACCTCGTCACGCTGGACCAGGAACGGATGCTGGTAATCGGTGCTGGCCTGGGCCAGGTGACCGATCACCTGCTTCATCGCCTGCGCATACGGACGCGACGTCTTCATCCGCTCCTGCGCCTTGCGGATTTTGGAGGCCGAGACCATTTCGAGCGCACGCGTCACCTTGCGGGTGTTCTGCACGCTCTTGATCTTGGTTTTGATTTCGCGTCCGCTTGCCATCTCTTATTCCCGTAGAGCGAAGGGGTGCTCCGCTTTGTCACAGTGAAGCGGGGCAACGCCCCGCTCTACATGCGGCTTACCAGCTGCCGGTGGTCTTGAACTCGGTGATGCCCTTCTTGAAGGCAGCCTCGATATCGTTGTCCCAGCCGCCGGTCGCGTTGATCTTGTTGATCAGCTCGCCCTGGGTGTTGGCGAAGTGGGCATGCAGACCTTCTTCCAGCGCCAGCAGCTTGTTGACCGGCACGTCGTCGAGGTAACCCTCGTTGACGGCGTAGATCGACAGCGCCTGGTTGGCGATGGACATCGGGGCGTACTGCTTCTGCTTCATCAGCTCGGTGACGCGCTGACCGCGCTCAAGCTGCTTGCGGGTGGCTTCGTCCAGGTCCGAGGCGAACTGCGCGAACGCCGCCAGCTCACGGTACTGGGCCAGCGAGATACGGATGCCGCCGGACAGCTTCTTGATGATCTTGGTCTGGGCCGCACCACCGACGCGCGACACCGAGATACCGGCGTTCACGGCCGGGCGGATGCCCGAGTTGAACAGATCGGTTTCCAGGAAGATCTGGCCGTCGGTGATGGAGATCACGTTGGTCGGCACGAAGGCCGAGACGTCACCGGCCTGGGTTTCGATGATCGGCAGCGCGGTGAGCGAGCCGGTCTTGCCCTTGACGGCGCCGTTGGTGAACTTTTCCACATACTCTTCGGACACGCGGGCAGCGCGCTCGAGCAGGCGGGAGTGCAGGTAGAACACGTCACCCGGGTAGGCTTCACGGCCCGGCGGACGCTTCAGCAGCAGCGAGATCTGGCGGTAGGCCACGGCCTGCTTGGACAGATCGTCGTACACGATCAGCGCGTCTTCGCCGCGGTCCATGAAGTACTCACCCATGGTGCAGCCCGAGTAGGCGCTGATGTACTGCATCGCGGCCGATTCGGACGCGGTCGCAGCGACCACCACGGTGTGCGCCAGGGCGCCGTTCTCTTCCAGCTTGCGCACGATGTTGGCCACGGTCGACGCCTTCTGGCCGATCGCGACGTACACGCACTTGATGCCGGTTTCTTTCTGGTTGATCACCGCATCGATGGCCAGGGCGGTCTTGCCGGTCTGGCGGTCACCGATGACCAGCTCGCGCTGGCCGCGGCCGATCGGGATCATCGAGTCGACGGACTTGTAACCGGTCTGCACCGGCTGGTCGACCGACTTGCGCCAGATCACGCCCGGCGCAACGCGCTCCACCGGCGCGGTGGCCTTGGCCGCGATCGGGCCCTTGCCGTCGATCGGCTCGCCGAGCGCGTTCACGACGCGGCCCAGCATTTCCGGACCGACCGGCACTTCCAGGATGCGACCGGTGGTCTTGGCGACGTCGCCTTCGCGCAGGTTCTGGTAATCACCCAGCACCACGGCGCCGACCGAGTCGCGCTCCAGGTTCAGGGCCAGTGCGAAGGTGTTGTTCGGCAGTTCGATCATTTCGCCCTGCATCACGTCGGCCAGACCGAAGATGCGCACGATGCCGTCGGACACGCTGGTCACGGTGCCTTCGTTGCGCGATTCCGCGGCCAGCTTGACCTTCTCGATGCGGTTCTTGATCAGTTCGCTGATTTCGGAGGGGTTGAGCGTGGTTGCCATCGTCAAGTCCTAGTGCCGGCGATCACGCCGGACGTTAAATGAATTCAGTTAGCGAGCGCGGTCTGCAGGCGCGACAGCTTGCCCTTGAGCGAGCCATCGATGACCACATCACCGGCGTCGATCACGGCACCGCCGATCAGCGACGCATCCACTGCGGTCGTCACATCCACCTCGGCGCCGAAGCGCTTGCGCAGCGCGGCCTTGATGGCGTCCAGTTCGGCGCCGGACAATTCGGTGGCCGAGGTCACCGTGGCCTTGACCACGTGTTCGGCTTCAGCGCGCAGCTGGTCGTACATGCCGGCGATTTCCGGCAGCAGCGGCAGACGGTGCGCATCGGCCAGGATGGCCAGGAAGCGACCGAAGGTCTCGCTGGACGATTCCGGCACCAGCATCGCGACGGCATCGCCGCGATCCAGTTCCGGGTTCGACAGCAAGGCCGCCACGCGCGGGTCGGCAGCTACGTGGGCGGAGAACGCAAGCGCGTCCGACCACGGCGCGAACGTGCCTTCGTCGCGCGCGGTCGCGAACGCGGCGCGGGCATACGGGCGTGCAAGCGTGAGGGCCTGGCTCATCGATCAGATCTCCGAGGCCAGCTCGTCGAGCAGCGCCTTGTGGGCGTTGGCGTCGATTTCGCGCTTGAGCAGCTTTTCGGCACCGCTTACGGCCAGCGCGGACACCTGCTTGCGCAGATCTTCACGGGCACGGTTGGCGGCAGCGTCGATCTCGGCGTAGGCCAGATCTTTCTGGCGGTTGGCTTCGACGATGGCTTCATTCTTGGCGGCATCAACGATCTGGTTGGCGCGTGCATGGGCCTGATCGATGATCTCGTTGGCCTTGGTGCGCGCATCCTTCAGTGCATCGTTGACCTTTTCCTGGGCCTGGGCCAGGTCTTTCTGGCTGCGGTCAGCAGCGGCAAGGCCTTCAGCGATCTTCTGCTGACGCTCTTCGATGGCGTTCATCAACGGCGGCCAGATCTTGGTCGCGATGATCCAGATCAGTCCGGCAAACGCCAGTGCCTGGGCAACGAGGGTAAAACCGATATCCATGGGGTTCGCTCAATCTGGGGTGATGGGGTGGTTGCGCCGCCCGAAGCGGCGCAGCCGTCCTTCATCCGCGATCAGGCGCACAAGGCGCCTGATCGTTTCGCTTTCGCTGGATCAGCCCGCAACGGCCGGCAGACGTGCAACGAACTCGCCGATGGTCGGGTTGGCAAAGGCCAGCAGCAGGCCGACGGCGACCGAGATGATGAACGCGGCATCGATCAGGCCGGCGGTGATGAACATGCGGACCTGCAGCACCGGAATCAGTTCCGGCTGGCGCGCGGCCGATTCCAGGAACTTACCGGACATGATGGCCAGACCGAGACCGGCACCCAGCGCGGCCAGGCCGATCATGATGCCGACGGCGAGGACGGTGGAGCTCTGGACTTGGGCGAGGTTGGTCAGGACGGCGAAGTACATGGTTTTCTCCTGGAACTTTGGATAACTAAGGGTTTAGAAACAAACGGATGAAGGGTGAAGCGAAACTCAGTGAGCGTCTTCCGACAGGCTCAGGTACACGATGGACAACATCATGAAGATGAACGCCTGCAGCGGAATCACCAGCAGGTGGAACAGCATCCAGCCCAAGCCGAATGCACCGCCTGCGATGGCACCGGCGATACCCGCACCGCCCAGCACCCAGATCAGCAGGAAGACGATCTCACCGCCGAACATGTTGCCGAACAGTCGCATCGCCAGCGAAATCGGCTTGCTCAGCCACTCGACGATGTTGAGGATCAGGTTGAACGGGAGCATCCACTTGCCGAACGGCGCGGTCAGGAATTCCTTGGTGAAGCCACCCAGGCCCTTGGAGCGCAGCGCGAAGAACAGCATCAGGAAGAACACGCTGATCGACATGCCCAGGGTGGCATTGACGTCGGCGGTGGGAACCGGCTTCCAGAACGCGTAATCATGCGGATGGGCGGCGCCCATCATGCCGGCCACCCACTGGGTGAAGGCATTCATCGGGTAGCCGATGAAATCCGCAGGAATCATCTTGATGAGGTTCATCAAGAGGATCCAGAAGAAGATGGTGATCGCGATCGGGGTCACCAGCTTGCTGGTGCCGTGGTAGGTGTCCTTGGCCTGGCGGTCAACGAACTCCAGGCAGATCTCGATGAACGCCTGCCACTTGCCCGGGACGCCTGCGGTCGCTTTGCGCGTGGCCATCCAGAAGGCGAACACCATGATCAGGCCCATCAGGACCGACGTGGCGATAGTATCCAGATGCAACGCCCACGGGCTGTCACGCATCACCACAAGATTCTGCAGGTGATGTTGGATGTAGGAGGTGGGAGTTAGCGCCTCGCCTGCCATGTGTCCGGAACCTTGAGTTAAATAAATTGGATCAGCGCCTGGCCAGAGCCAGGACCTGGAACATCAACCCGACGGCGATACCGGCCAGCAGCGCCAGTGCAGGCAGCTTGAAGACCAGGAACCCCACCATCAGGACGCCGAATACGAGCACCCACTTTGCCACCACCGCCAGGATCAGGCGGGTCATCGCCGAACCTGCCGCCTGCACCCCGCCGCCCAGCGCCATCCGCGCGGCGACCCAGCCGGCTGCAGAAACCGCCACACCGGAGAGCAGCGCCCCCAGAGCGGCCTTCGGGCCTCCCCACAGCAGCAGGGCAAGAGCCAGGACAGCCACTGCAGCCAGCGGGTAAACCGCTGCGCGCAGCATCAGTCGCCGACCCGCGTCAACGGAGTTCAGCACGTGAATGTCCTGCATGGTTGTGAGTAGGAAAGGCCGAGGCAGCAAGCCAGCGCCTCGTCGAGCCGCCAAATTATAGCAATGGGACAATTTGAGAGACAACCGCTGCCTGTTCATCCCGGATGTAAGCCCGCCGTTGGGGGGTTGTGGAAACCTGTTCCACCCTCGGGCCAATCCCACTGCGCAAAGAGGCGCCCGATGCGGCAGTGCAACATGTTGAACTTTGGTCGCGCACCCGGGTCAGACCCATCAGCCTGCCGTTGAATCCTCGTCGGCGTCCCGCGCGCAGGCCAGTACAGGGTGGCCCCGAAGCCCTCTCCGGGGCCACCCTCTTTTTGCGGTGCTGCCTGTGTGATCCAGAATCAGGCCCAGCGCGGCCGGTCGTGAACGGTGATTCCATCCGAAAACGGCCACGGGGCAGACCTGTGTGCCCTCTGTCTGCATGAACGGTACACACTGCGTCCACCATACCTTCACGAATGGTGGACGTCGCAGTGGGCAATGTGACGGCACATCACTAGAACCACCGCAAGGACCCCCGATGCGCCCGATGCTCTCCCTGCTTGCCGTGCCAGTCGCTCTGGCCGCACTCTCCTACGCCGCTCCGTCCCACGCCGCCGAAGGCGATGACCGCTTCGCCCTGCGCCTGGGTGCGATGCAGATCGATTCGGACAACACGATCCGTGGCAACACCAACATCGCGGGTCAGGACGTTGGCTTCTCCGAAGATTTCGGCCTCGGTGGCAAGGAATGGGAGCCGCGCATTGACGGCATGTTCCGTATCAGCAACCGCCAGCGCCTGCTGTTCAACTACTTCAAGTACGACAAGGATCGCCGCGAGACCCTCGATCAGGGTGTCAGCTTCGGCGATACCACTGTGCCGGCCGGCAGCTTCATCAAGGGTGAGCTGAAGTACCAGGTCGCCAGCCTGGTGTATGACTACTCGGTGGTGGACACCGAGAAGTTCGACCTCGGCCTGCAGCTGGGTGCCGAGTACGCCAAGGTCAGCACCAAGGCCTACGCCGATGTCGGCGACCTGTACCAGGGCGAGTTCCTGGACGAGAAGGCCGACGGTGTGGCGCCGGTGGTCGGTGCACGCTTGAGCTTCACGCCGTCCGAGAAGTGGATGATCACCTTCCAGGGCCAGTACCTGAACACCAAGTGGGGCAACTTCGACGATTACGACGGCGACCTGAGCCGCGCCAATGCGATCGTCGATTACCGCTTCACCAAGAACTTCGGCGTGTTCGCCGGCTACGACTGGTTCAAGCTGGACGTGGACCAGAGCGGCAGCGATGGCACGATCGGTCTGAAGCAGGAGTTCAAGGGTCCGGTGGCTGGCGTCAGCTTCGTCTTCTAAGCCCTTCGCACTACCTCTCTCCAAGCGCGGCCTCCGAAATATCGGGGGCCGCGTTTTTTTTGTGCGCTTTGTTTTGGGGAGCAACTGCGGGTTGTTTGGGGGTCGGGCACGGACACCCTGTCGTGCGAATGTCCCCCGGCGACGGCCTGTGGCCGCCACCTCCTCCTTGATTTCGCACCACAGGGTATCCGTGCCCGCCTCGACAAATTCCGGTGGTGGCCTGCAGGAGAGCGTCAGGCGCTTCGTTCCGCAAACCGGGCCCCGCCGCGGCCGGTAGGCCGTTGGGCAAAATCAAGGAGGAGGCAGCCGCCGTGAGGCGGATGCCGGGGGACATTTGCCCAACGGCCTACCGGCCGCGGCGGGGCCCGGTTTGCGGAACGAAGCGATCCCGAGCGAAGCTGGATCGACAACACCAGCAACAAAAAACCCCGGCGTTCACCGGGGTTTTTCGTTGAACCGGAGCCACCACCCAGGGCGGTGATCGACCGATTATTTCTTCTTCGGCATGTACAGATCGGTGATCGTGCCGTCGTAGATTTCCGCGGCCATCGCCACCGATTCGCTCAGCGTCGGATGGGCGTGGATGGTGTGGCCGATGTCTTCGGCCTCCGCACCCATCTCGATCGCCAGGCCGATCTCGGCCAGCAGATCACCCGCGTGCACGCCGACGATCGCACCACCGATGATGCGGTGGGTCTCTTCGTCGAAGATCAGCTTGGTGAAGCCCTCGGTACGACCGATGCCGATCGCGCGGCCGCTGGCGGCCCACGGGAACTTGGCCACGCCGACCTTCAGGCCCTTGGCCTTGGCTTCGGTCTCGGTCACGCCGACCCACGCGATTTCCGGATTGGTGTAAGCCACCGACGGAATCACCCGCGCCACCCACTCCTTCTTCTCGCCGGCGGCCACTTCCGCGGCCAGCTTGCCCTCGTGCGTAGCCTTGTGGGCCAGCATCGGGTTGCCGACGATGTCGCCGATCGCAAAGATGTGCGGCACATTGGTGCGCATCTGGCGGTCGGCCGGGATGAAGCCACGGTCGGTGACCTGCACGCCAGCCTTCTCGGCATCGATCTTCTTGCCGTTCGGCGAGCGGCCCACCGCGACCAGCACGCGGTCGAAGGTGGTGGCGTCCAGGCCCGGCTTTTCGCCTTCCACCGCCGCTTCGAAGGACACGGTAATGCCGGTCTTGTCGGCCTTGACGTCGGTCGCCTTGGTCTTCAGGTGGACCTCGACGCCCTGCTTCTTCAGGCGATCGGCCAGCGGCTTGACCAGGTCCTTGTCAGCGCCCGGCATCAGCTGCTCCATGAACTCGACCACGGTCACCTTGCTGCCCAGCGCCGCATACACCGTCGCCATTTCCAGGCCGATGATGCCGCCACCGACCACCAGCAGCGACCCCGGCACGTCGGCCAGTTCCAGCGCATCGGTGGAATCCATCACGCGCGTGTCGTCCCACGGGAAGTTCGGCAGCTTCACCGCCTGCGAACCGGCCGCGATGATGCACTGCTCGAAGCGCAGCAGCTGGGTCTTGCCGTCGTCGCCGACGATCTCCAGCTCATTGGCCGAGACGAACCTGGCCAGGCCCTGCACGGTGCGCACCTTGCGCTGCTTGGCCATGCCGGCCAGGCCCTTGGTCAGCTGGGTGACCACCTTTTCCTTGTAGCCGCGCAGCTTGTCCAGGGTGATGGTCGGCTTGCCGAACTCCACGCCGAAATCACCGGCGTGGGCGACTTCATCGATCACCGCGGCGGCGTGCAGCAGCGCCTTGGACGGGATGCAGCCCACGTTGAGGCAGACGCCGCCGAGGCTGGCGTAACGCTCGACCAGCACGGTGTCCACGCCCAGGTCGGCCGAACGGAAGGCAGCGGTGTAACCGCCCGGGCCTGCGCCCAGCACCACCATCTTGCACTCGATATCGGCCGGCTTGCCCGACGACAGCGCCGGCTGCGGCGCGGCCGGTTCGGCCGGGGCGCGGTGCGACGGGGTCACCGGGGGCTTGCTGGCCGGAGCGGCCTCGGCCTTCGGCGCTTCCGCCTTGGCCGGCGCGGCAGGCGCGGCGGCCTCGCCTTCGGCTTCCAGCAGCAGCACGACGTCGCCTTCGGAGAGGTTGTCGCCGAGCTTGACCTTGATTTCCTTGACCACACCGGCGGCCGAGGACGGCACTTCCAGCGTTGCCTTGTCCGATTCCAGCGTGACCAGACCCTGGTCCTTCTTCACCGTGTCACCCACGGCGACCAGCAGTTCGATCACCGGGACACCGCTGTAATCGCCGATGTCGGGAACCTTGATTTCAATTGCGGCCATTCGTGTTCTCCTGGTGCTCAGCCGGCCTTGCCGCCGAGCAGTTGCTGCAGTTCGTCGAGCGACTCGTCCAGATCTTTCCAGCGACGGTCGAGCTTCTTTTCCTTGGTGTCGCTGGCTTCGATCAGCAGCGCCACCTGTTTCATCATCAGCCGGCCCGCGCCGCACGCCGGCCGGGTGCCGCTGTAACGCTGGCCATCCACGGTGAAGGACAGCACGTCACCGTCCAGCACCGGCGCCTTGCGGTCGCCGGGCACCTGCGCGGCCAGCGCGGCCTGCCAGCTGTGCAGCAACCGCTGCGCCAACGGCGCCGGGATGCTGACCTGGTACTGGTCCGGGGCCTGGTCCACACGCAGTTCCACACCGCCCTGGCGGGCGCCGCTGTTCCAGGTGTAGACGCGCTTGTCGGCCCGGCTGTAGCGCAGGGTCCATGCCTGGTCCTGGGAGCCGGGCAGCAAGGCGACGCCGGTCTCCACGCCACTCTTGGGCAGGCTCACCAGTGACAGCGCAGGCTGCACCGTGCCATCGAACAGGGTTTCCACCGCCTGGCCATAGTTGCCGACCGCCGGTGGCCAGCCATGGCCCAGGTCGGACGCGCATTCGCGCGCGCCCGCCTGCGCCATCGGCAGCGCCATCAGCAGCCCGGCCAGGACCAGGCCCTGCTTCACAGCAGGACGCGCCGCATGTCGGCCAACACCTGCGAGAGGTAGGTGGTGAAGCGGGCAGCCAGCGCGCCGTCGATGACGCGGTGGTCATAGCTCAGCGACAACGGCAGCATCAGCTTCGGGGCGAACTCCTTGCCATTCCAGACCGGCTGGATCGACGACTTGGACACGCCCAGGATGGCCACTTCCGGTGCATTGACGATCGGGGTGAACGCCGTGCCACCGATGCCGCCCAGCGAGCTGATCGAGAAGCAGCCACCGCTCATGTCGGCCGGGCCGAGCTTGCCGTCGCGGGCCTTCTTGGCCAGTTCGCCGGACTCCTGCGCGATCTGCACCACACCCTTCTTGTCGACGTCGCGGATCACCGGCACGACCAGGCCGCTCGGCGTATCGGCTGCGAAGCCGATGTTGAAGTACTTCTTCAGGGTCAGGTTCTCGCCGCTGGCATCCAGCGAAGCGTTGAACTCCGGGAACTTCTTCAGCGCCGCGGCGCTGGCCTTGACCAGGAAGGCGAGCATGGTCAGCTTGATGCCGGCCTTCTCGTTTTCCTTGTTCAGCGCCACGCGCAGGGCTTCCAGCTCGGTGATGTCGGCCTGCTCGAACTGGGTGACATGCGGAATCATCGCCCAGTTGCGGGCCAGGTTCGCACCCGAGATCTTCTTGATCCGGGACAGCGGCTGGACCTCGACCTCACCGAACTTGCTGAAGTCGACCTTCGGCCAGGGCAGCAGGTTCAGACCGCCACCGGCCGCCACAGTACCGCCGGTGGCAGCGCCGCCGCCGGCCAGGGCCGACTTGACGAACTTCTGCACGTCGGACTTGGTGATGCGGCCCCCCTTCTCGGTGCCGCTCAGCTGGTTCAGGTCCACGCCCAGCTCGCGGGCGAACACGCGCACGGCCGGCGAAGCGTAGGGCACCTTCTGCGGCAGCACGCTGTCGGCGTTGAAGGCCACCGGCGGGCTGGTCGGCGAGCCACCCGACGGGGCAGCGGCGGCCGGGGCCGGCTGGGTCGGCTTGGCAGCGGACTGCTCGATATCACGGGCGGCCAGCTTGTCCGGCTCGGCCTGGGTGGCGACCGGCTCGACCTTGGTCGCGGTCTCGGCGGCTTCGGCCTTGGCAGCGGGGGCCGGGGCAGCAGCAGCGGCCGGCGCAGCGGCGGCTTCGCTGACTTCGATCAGGGCCACAAGCTTGCCCTCGGAGAGGTTGTCGCCGATCTTGACCTTGATTTCCTTGACGATACCGGCCACCGAGGACGGCACTTCCATCGTGGCCTTGTCCGATTCCAGCGTCACCAGACCCTGGTCTTTCTTGACGGTATCTCCAACGGCGACCAGCACCTCGATTACCGGGATATCGCTGTAGTCACCGATATCGGGGACAAGTGCTTCCTTGATTTCGGCCATGGGGAAAACTCCGGCAATCTGGTGTAGGGAATCGCCTATTGTGGGGGCTTCGCGCGCCAGCGCCAACCAGCTTGGCGAATTTTCAGCGCCGCTGTCCCGGGACAGGCTGTTGCAGGCATCTGCTTTGGCCGGATTGGGCTTGGCACAGTGCAAAGTGGAATTTTCCAGTCGGTACCGTATTGTCCGGCGCTGTCCCCGCCTCAGCGCCGGATGGCATCGGCCAGCGGCTGCCATGCCTCCACCAGCCGAGGCAACGGCCACGCCGCGTTCGCCGGGCTGGTGGAGGGCAGCGACCAGACCGGCACCTCGTGCGCCGCATCAAGCAGCGCCGGCACGATGAAACGCTGGAACGCCCGGTACGCGGTGCCGCCATTGCAGGCGATCGCGCGCAGCGCAGGCCATCCGTCGATCAGTACCCCAAGCGCATTGGGCACTTCACTGCCGCGCACGATCGACGCATCCAGGCTGCCGCGTCGCTCGCACTGCCCGATCACATCCCACACGCCCACACCGCGCGCGTTCAATGCGCGCACGCGATCCGGATAAGGAAGCGCCGCGTCGATCCCGCACAGCACGCCCATCAGCGGCCAGAAACGATTGCGCGGATGGGCGTAGTACTGCCCTGCCTGCAGCGATGCGACACCCGGCATCGAACCGAGTACCAGCACGCGGCAGTCGATGTCCAGCTGCGCAGGGAAGCCGATGCACGTTGTGGTTTCCATCACACCATCACCAGATGAATGAATGTCAGGCATCGCATCATCGCCCGTAAATGCAGCGGTTTCGCACTGATCGCTGAATGGAAACAACTAAATTTTAACGTGCGTCGGATGCGATTCATATTGCGGGGACTACGGTTGCCTCGCCCCACAACACCGGGGCCCAGAACAAAAACATCCTGAGGAGATTCCCCCATGCGCTCCATCCGTACCCTGACCCTGGCTACCCTGACTGCTCTTGCTTTTGCGCCGGCTGCTTTCGCGCAGGACAGCACTGTTGATACCGCTTCTGGCAAGCACTTCGCCGTGGTCGGCGGCGTGTCGCTGCTGCAGCCCAAGAACGATCCGCTCGATGGCGTGCGCAAGGTGGACGGCGGCCCGGCCCCGACCCTGAGCTTCAGCTACTACATCAACGACAACTGGGCCGTGGAACTGTGGGGCGCAGCCGACAAGTTCGATCACCGCGTGCGCGGCACCGATGGCGCCCGCCTGGGCACCGTCGAGCAGCAGCCGATCGCGCTGAGCGGCCAGTACCACTTCGGCCAGGCCGACAACGTGTTCCGTCCGTTCGTGGGCGCCGGTTACTACGAGTCCAACTTCAGCAATGAAGACCTCGCCAGCGACATCGGCCATATCGGCGTCAAGACCGCCAAGGGCGCGATCGGCACCGTCGGCGTGGACATGAACATCAACAGCACCTGGTTCGCCCGTGCCGATGCCCGCTACATGCATTCGCGCCCGGAGCTGACCGTCAACGGTGAAGGCACCGGCGACAAGGCCAAGCTGGATCCGTGGACCGTGGGCTTCGGCATCGGCGCGCGCTTCTAAGCACGCCGTTCCACTTCCACGCAATAAGTACAACGGGCCCCTCGCGGGCCCGTTGTCGTTGTGGGGCCTGCAACGTGGGGCCTGAAACTTTCATCGGGCGTTGCCGGCCGGTGGCCGACACTGGGGTGACGATGGACCGGACCGGTCCGCCCCGGGGAGCCGATGAGCGAATCCTTCGACGTGCTGGTGGTGGGCGGGGGCATCAACGGCGCCGGCATCGCCCGCGACGCAGCAGGACGCGGCCTGTCGGTCTGCCTGTGCGAGCAGGATGACTTGGCCGCGCACACTTCCAGCGCCAGCACCAAGCTGATCCATGGCGGCCTGCGCTACCTGCAGCAGGGCGAGTTCGCGCTGGTACGCAAGGCGCTCAACGAACGCGAAACGCTGCGCCAGCTTGCGCCGCATCTGATCGCCCCGACCCGCTTCGTGCTGCCGCATGCACGCCATCTGCGCCCGGCGTGGATGCTGCGCACGGGCCTGTGGCTCTACGACCACCTTGGCCATGCCAATCCCCATTTTCCGCGCTCGCAGCGCATCGACCTGCAGCGCGATCCGAGCGGCGCTGCATTGCAGCCCGCCTACCGGACCGGCTTCACCTACGCCGATGCACGCGTCAACGATGCCCGGCTGGTGGTGCTCAACGCGCTCGATGCGCATGAGCGCGGCGCCGACATCCGCACACGCACCCGCTGCGAACAATTGATCCGCCACCACGATCACTGGTGGGCCGTACTGCGCACCGCCAACGGCGACGTGCAGCGCCTCCGCGCGCGCTGCGTGGTCAATGCCAGTGGGCCGTGGGCCGGCACTGTGCTGGAACGGGCCGGACTCGATGCCCCGTTGGGAGTGCGGCTGGTGCAGGGCAGCCACCTGGTGGTGCCGCGCCTGTTCGCCCATGACAGTGCGTACCTGTTCCAGCAACCCGACCAGCGGGTGGTGTTCGCGATTCCGTTCGAACAGGACTTCACCCTGATCGGCACCACCGATACCGACTACGACGGCGACCCGGCGCAGGTGCAGCCCCGCGCCGACGAACAGGCCTATCTGCTCGAGGCGGTGAACCGGTTCGTGCGCGTTCCGGTGCGCGCCGAGGACATCGTCTGGCGCTACAGCGGGGTGCGCCCCCTGTTGGCCGATCATCACCGCGATGCATCGCGGGTCACGCGCGACTACCGGCTGGCGGTGGATACGGCCGGCGCGCCGCTGCTGAGCGTGCTGGGCGGCAAGCTCACCACCTACCGCGCACTGGCCGAGGACGCGCTGGGGCGGCTCGCACCCGCGCTGCCGGAGATGGGCGCGGCGTGGACTGCCGGTGGGCCACCGTTGCCGGGGGGCGATGGCGGCACCGCCATAGAGGTGGCCGAGGCGCTGCAGCGTGACCACCCTCGCCTGCCCCCTGCCCTGCTGCAGCGCCTGGCCCGCAGCTACGGCACCCGTGCGGTCGGGCTGCTCGCCGGCGCACAGACACTCGACGCGCTGGGCCAGGACCACGGCGGCGGCCTCTACGACCGCGAACTGGACTACCTCATCGCGCACGAATGGGCCCGCACCGCTGACGACGTGCTGTGGCGCCGAAGCCACCTGGGCTTGCGCGTGGGCGCGGCACAGCGAGAAGCGCTGGCCGCCAGCCTGCAGGCGCGTGTTTCGATGCCGTAGGCTGTACGCCTGTCACGCCTCACGGCATCGATTTCCACGGAGCAGACCATGGACAAGCACTACGTGCTCGCCATCGACCAGGGCACGACCAGTTCGCGCGCCATCCTGTTCGATCATGCCGGGCGCATCGCCGGCAGCGCGCAACGCGAGTTCACCCAGATCTTCCCGCAGCCGGGCTGGGTGGAGCATGACCCGCGCGAGATCCTGACCAGTGTCTACACCACGATCACCGAGCTGTTGAACCGCTACCAGGTGGACCCGCGCACGATCGCCGGCATCGGCATCACCAACCAGCGCGAGACCACGGTGGTCTGGGACAAGGCTACCGGGCAGCCGATCCACAACGCCGTGGTGTGGCAGTCGCGGCAGAGCCATGCGATCTGCGAACAGCTCAAGGCCGATGGCCACGAGCCGCTGATCCGGCGCAAGACGGGGCTGTTGATCGATGCCTATTTTTCCGCGACCAAGATCCGCTGGATCCTCGATCACGTCGAGGGCGCACAGGCACGTGCTGAACGCGGCGAGCTGCTGTTCGGCACCATCGACAGCTGGTTGATCTGGAACCTCAGTGGCGGCCAGGCGCACGTCACCGATGTCACCAATGCCGCGCGCACGCTGCTGTTCGATATCCATGCGCTGCAGTGGGACGATGAACTGCTGGCGCTGTTCAACATCCCGCGCGCGATGCTGCCGCAGGTGCGCAGTTCCAGCGAGGTGTATGCCACCACCCAGGCGCAGTTCTTCTTCGACCAGCACCTGCCCATTGCCGGCATCGCCGGCGACCAGCAGGCCGCGTTGTTCGGCCAGGCCTGCTTCGAGCCGGGCATGGCCAAGAACACCTACGGCACCGGCTGTTTCATGCTGATGAACACCGGCGAGAAGGCAGTGGTATCCGAGAACGGCCTGCTGACCACCATCGCGTGGGGCATTGATGGACGTGTGGAGTACGCACTGGAGGGCTCGATCTTCGTCGCCGGCTCGGTGGTGCAATGGCTGCGCGACGGGCTGCGGATGTTCGGCAAATCCAGCGATTGCCAGGCCTATGCCGAGCGTGCCGCGGACAATGGCGGCGTGTACCTGGTACCCGCGTTCGTGGGGCTTGGGGCGCCGTACTGGCGCAGCGATGTGCGCGGCGCGATGTTCGGGCTGACCCGCGGCACCACCAAGGAGCACTTCATCCGCGCGGCGGTGGAATCGATGGCGTACCAGACCCGCGACGTGCTGGCGGCGATGCAGGCCGATGCGGGGATCGAGCTGAAGGAACTGCGCGCCGATGGCGGTGCGATCGCCAATGACTTCATGGCGCAGTTCCAGAGCGACATCCTGGGCGTGCCGGTGCTGCGCCCGCAGGTGGCCGAAACCACCGCGCTGGGCGCGGCCTATCTGGCCGGGCTGGCCACCGGGTTCTGGCGCAGCCGGGCGGAGATCGCCGAGCAATGGGCGGTGGACCGCCGCTTCACCCCGCAGATGCCGGTGGATCAGCGCGAGGCGCTGTACAGCGGCTGGCAGCAGGCGGTGGAGGCGACGATGGGCTTCCGCGTGGGCTGACGCCCGCGTCGGCGATCATTGCCGCGCGGGTGCGGCCAGCCACGCATGGCGTGGCTCTACCGTGGGTGCCGGTCAGAATGCCGGGAGGACCGCACCCTTGTACTTCTCGGCGATGAAAGCCTTCACTTCCGGGCCGGTCAGGGCCTTGGCCAGCTGCTGCACGCGGGCATCGTCCTTGTTGTCCGGGCGGGCGACGAGGAAGTTCACGTACGGCGAATCCTTGCTTTCGATCGCCAGCGCATCCTGGGTCGGGTTGAGCCCGGCATCCAGCGCGTAGTTGGTATTGATCAGGGCCAGATCGACCTGGTCCAGCACGCGCGGCAGCATCGCCGAATCCAGCTCGCGGAACTTGAGCTGCTTCGGGTTGGCGATGATGTCGCGCTGGGTCGCCAACGCATTGGTCGGGTCCTTGAGCGTGATCACGCCAGCCTTGTGCAGCAGGATCAGCGCGCGGCTGTTGTTGCTCGGGTCGTTGGGGATCACCACGTCGGCACCGTTGGGCAGCGCATCAAGCGATTTGAAACGACGCGAGTACGCACCGAACGGCTCGATATGCACGCCGATCACCTTGACCAGGTCGGTCTTGCGGTCCCGGTTGTAGGCGTCCAGATAGGGCTCGGTCTGGAAGTAGTTCACGTCAACCTGCTTCTGCACCAGCTGGTCGTTGGGCTGCACGTAGTCATTGAAGACGCGCACATCCAGGGTCAAGCCTTCCTTTTCCAGGATCGGCTTGACCACGGCGAGGATCTCGGCGTGCGGCACCGCGGTGGCGGCAACCACCAGCTTCTTGGAATCGTTGGCCGGCTTGCCGCAGGCAGCCAGGGCCAGCGAGGCGGCGAGCAACGGGAGCAGCAGGTACTTTTTCATGGGGGCAGCGGGATCCATAAGGGCAGCAACGCCCCACGATACCGCACGCCCCGGCCCTTGCGGAATCCGGGGCATATGACCCCACGGCATGAGCCGATGCCGGCCCGGCCGGCTTACTCGTAACTGGTCAGTGCCAGTGCCAGCAGCGCCTTGGCCTGTTCGCGCAGCATCACCGGCTCTACGATTTCCGCGTCCGAGCCGTAGTGCAGCACGTCCATCAGCAGTTCGCGCGAGACGCTGTAAGGCAGTTTCAACTCATAGCGGCCATCGGGCAGGAAGCGGCCCTGCTGCTTGGAATGCCAATGCTCATCGGCCACCCAGCGTGCGGCCTTGGCACTGAACACGATGGTGGCCCAGCCCTTGGGCGGCCCGGAGAAGATGCCGTAGCTGGCGCCCAGCTGTTCGTCCAGCTCGGTCTCATCCACATCGCGCGCGGTGGTATCGATCACGCGTGCCTTGTAGATGCGGTCCACCGCGAAACTGCGCAGGCCTTCGCGGCCGTGATCCCACGCATCCAGGTACCAGTTGTCGCGGTAGTGGGTCATGCGCTGCGGCGACACGGTGCGCTGGGTGGCCTCATCGGTGGAGCGGGCCCGGTACTCGAAGGCCAGCTGCTTGCGCTCCAGTACCGCCGAGGCGACGGCGCGGAAGCTGGCTTCATCGAACTTGCGGCCGCGGTGCGGAATCACCCGGACCCGGTCAACCGGCCAGGTCGAGACGCCGGCCTGTGCGGCCAGCAGGCCTTCAATCCGCTGCTGCAGCGGGGCCAGCACCGAGGACAGCACGCCGCCCCCCGTGCGCGAGAGCAGGTGCTGGGAGGCCAGCAGCGCGTGCAGTTCTTCCGAGCTGAGCCACAGGCCCGGCAGCTCGAAGCGGTCGCTCTCGTCGGCCTGGTAACGGAAGCCCGCCTCGCCGTCGCCTTCCACCGGGGCCATCAGCGCATCGCGCAGGAAGGCCAGGTCGCGGTAGACAGTCGCGCGGGAACACTCCAGTTTTTCCTGCAGGGCCGCCACCGTTACCGGGTAACGGGCGGACTTGAGCAGGCGATGCAGGGCGTTGATGCGTTCATATCGGTCCATGACCCGATTATGTCCGAGTCGCCGTCGTTGTGGCGGCTTCGGCTGCATCTTCGGCTATCGTGGGGCCCCCACCGCCTGCTGCCGCCCGTCATGCGCCTGTTGCCCGCCCTTGCCCTGTCCGCCGCCGCCCTGCTGCTCAGTGGCTGCGGACGCAGTGAAACGCCCGCGGCTGCGGTGCCTGCCGCGGCCGCACCGGCGGCCGACCCGGTCGGCACCGTGCTGGCCGCCAGCCAGCGCTTCGGCCAACTGCACAGCTTCCACGCGGTGATGAAGATGCAGGGCCCGCGCGCCCTGGAGGCGCAGATGGACTACGTGGCCCCGGACCGCTATCGGCTGATCACCGACGATGGCCCGCAGACCATCATTGGCGGCACGTTCTTCCTGCAGCGTGCCGGCGAAGTACGCCAGATCCCGGTGCCCGAAGGGATGCTGGCCCAGTGGCGCAATCCATTGCCGGCCGATCTGGAGCCGGCACAGCTGCAGGTGCGCGACCTCGGCGAAGACCGCGCCGGTGGCCAGCGCGCGCACAAATACGAGGTGCGCCATGCAACCGCCGCGCCGGATGGCCTGCTGTACTGGGTCAATGCACAGGGCCTGCCGGTGCAGATCGAGCGCAAGGGTGAAACCAACGGGCAGCCGTTCCGGATCACCGTGACCTATTCGCGCTTCGACGACGCCTCTCTGCGCATCGATATTCCCTGAACAGGGGCCGAGGCCGAACGTGCCCTAAAGCCGGGGCCCGTCGCCGAATGTGACGCTGAACGCATCAAGTATCATCCCCCCCTTGTTGTCCCTCCCCCTTGTCCGATCACGGAGAACCGTTGATGTCCCTGCGCGTTTCGTTGCTTGTTCCCCTGCTGCTCTGCGCCCCGGCGGTTTATGCACAGGACGCTGCCGAACTGGCGGCGATGACCTCCCCCTGGAGCGGCAGTGGCGGTGAACTGGGCTTTGCCTCGGCCCGCGGCAACAGCAATACCGAGAGCTTCAACGGTCGTCTGCGCCTGCGCTACACCGACGATGACTGGGTGCACAGCATGGATCTGTTCGGCCTGCGCTCGCGCTCGGAATACACCGATACCAACGACGACGGCACCACCATCCGCCGCCGCAACACCACCGCCAACCGCTACACCGGCAGTGCCGGCAGCGCGCTGCAGCTGGGCGAACACCGCCAGATCACCGCCACGGTGCGTTACGAGCGCGACGATTTCGCCACCTACGACCGCCAGAGCTCGTTCGGTCTGGGCTACGGCACCCGCATCATCGATGCCGAGCGCTTCTACATGGATGCGCAGATCGGCCCCGGTGTGCGCCGCACCCACAACACCGAAGACGACGCGACCCGCACCGGCCTGATCGGCCGCGGCCTGTTCGATCTCAAGTACACGCTGACCCCGAACACCGACCTGGTGAACACGCTGCTGGTCGAATCGGGCTCGTACAACACCTTCGCGCAGAACGATTTCGGCGTGTCGGTGAGCATGAACGAACATCTGGCGCTGAAGGCCGGCTGGCAGGCGCGCCACAACAGCGACGTCGCCGATGACAAGCGCAAGACCGACACGCTGACCACCATGAACGTGGTCTACAAGTTCAAGTAATCGCTGCGGGCGCCTGTGCGCCCGCCGTCGTGATGTAGTGCCGGCCGCTGGCCGGCTCATCGCGTACCTTGTGCAGCATGGACTGCCGGCCAGCGGCCGGCACTACGCGCCTCAGACCGCGAGCAGCTCCCCGGCACCGGCATCGAGCAGGCCACGCGCCACGCGCTGGCCCAGCGCCTCCGGATCACTGGCCGGGCCACGCGCTTCAGCGCGCACGATGCGGCCATCGGCCACACCGCCGACCAGGCCCTGCAGGAACAGATCCTCGCCTTCCCATTGCGCAAAGCCGGCGACCGGCACGTGGCAGCTGCCGTGCAGTGCACGGTTCATGGCACGCTCGGCTTCCACACAGGCACGTGTGTCGGCATCGTCCAGCGCTGCGAACAGGCCCATCACCTCCGCGTCCTCACCGTTGCATTCCACCGTCACCGCGCCCTGTGCCGGGGCCGGCAGCCAGTCCGGTGCCGCCAGGCGCGCCACGATGCGGTTGCCCAGGCCGAGCCGCTCCAGCCCCGCCACGGCCAGCACGATCGCGTCGTAGCCGCCGTTGTCCAGCTTGGCCAGGCGCGTGTTGACGTTGCCGCGCAGGTCCTGCAGCTCCAGGTCGGGGCGCAGCGCGCGCAGCTGGGCCTGGCGGCGCAGCGACGAGGTGCCTACCCGCGCGCCGATCGGCAGCGCGTCCAGCGAGGCGTACAGATTGGAGATGAAACCATCGGCCGCGTCATGACGGGTCAGCATCGCCGGCAGCGCGAACGGTGCATCCAGCTCCATCGGCACATCCTTGAGCGAATGCACGGCGCAGTCCGCTTCGCCACGCAGCATGGCCAGTTCCAGTTCCTTGAGGAACAGGCCCTTGCCGCCGATCGCGGCGAGCGAACGATCCAGCACCTCGTCGCCGCGCGTGCTCATCGGCACCAGCACCACCTCCAGACCGGGATGCGCCTGGCGCAGGCGGTCGGCAACATATTCGCTCTGCCACAGGGCAAGCGGGCTCTTTCGGGTGGCGATGCGCAGGGTCTTCATGGCGCCATTATCGACGCACAGGGGCGTATCGACCAACGGTCGCGCACAGCCCCGCCTACAGGTACTTGAGGTCCTGCTTCAGGCTGGCCACGCAACGGCGGCTGACTTCCAGCGGCCCGTGGCCATGCCGCAATACCGCCTGGACCTGGCCTGCGCCATTTCGTCGCAGCTCGACCAGTTCGTGCCGGGCGACCAGGCAATTGCGGTGGATGCGCACGAAGCGGTTGCCGAATTCCTCTTCCAGCGACTTCAGCGACTCCTCCAGCAGGTCTTCGCCGCGGGCGTGATGCACCACGACGTATTTTTCTTCGGCCTGCAGGTAGTGGATGTCCTCGACCGGGATCAGCCGCAGGCTGCCGCGCAGGCGTGCGCACAGCAGGGTACGCGCCTGCTGGCTGGCGGGGGTCGCCGGGCCACTGCGGCCGGCGAGGAAGGTGCGCGCACGCTCCAGCGCGGCCGCCAGGCGCTCGGGGCGCACCGGCTTCATCAGGTAGTCGATCGCGGCTGCCTCGAAGGCGGACAGCGCATGCGCGTCGTACGCGGTGCAGAACACCACCGCCGGGCGTGGCTCGAAGGTGGCCAGATGGCGCGCGGCTTCCAGCCCGTCCAGGCCGGGCATGGCGATGTCGAGCAGGACCAGGTCCGGTTGCAGCTCGGCGCAGGCGTGCAGCGCCTGTTCGCCGTTCTCGGCCTCGGCCACCACCTCGATGCCGGCCTGGTCAGCGAGCAGGGAGCGCAGGCGCTCGCGGGCCAGCGGTTCGTCGTCGGCGATCACCACCTTCAAGACAGTTTCCTCACTGGACCGGGACCGTGATTTCGCAAGCATAGTAGCCGTCGGCCCACGCCCCCGTCATCCGCGCGGCCGGGCCGAAGCGCCAGGCCAGGCGATGGGCGATGTTGCGTTGTGCATGCCCGGCGCCCTGCAGGAGCGGCAGCCCGCGCGTGGCCGGGTCCGGTGCCGGGTTACGCACGCGGATGCGCAGATTCGTGCCGTCACTGGACAGTGCCAGCACGATCGTGCCACCGGCGGGCACCCGCGAGATGCCATGCAGCACGGCATTTTCGACCAGCGGCTGCAGTACCAGCCGCGGCATCGGCAACGACCAGGGCAGCGGCTCGTCGCGCAGCCAGATCACTTTCAGCCGTTCGCCCAGCCGTAGCGATTCGATCGAAAGATAGCGCTCGGCCAGTTCGCACTCGGCCTGCAGGGTGGAATCGCCATCGCCGGCACCGAGGGCTGCGCGGAACAGATCGGACAGATCCAGCACCGCGCGCTCGGCCACGTCCGGATCACGCCGCAGCAGGCTGGCGATCAGGTTCATGCTGTTGAACAGGAAGTGCGGCCGGATCCGCGCCTGCAATGCATCCGCCTGGGCCCGTGCGTTGGCCAGCATCTGCGCGCTGCCGCGGTCGCTGACGTAGAAGTAGCGCAGCGCCAAGGCAGTGATCAGCGCGGTCATCGCCGCACTGCCCAACGTGAACCGCCAGAAGCCGACCGCCTGGGCAAAGCTGCTGCCGCCGAGCACGCCGTACAGCGCATGCACGATCGCCGCGCACGCACCGGCGATCAGCCCGGTCATCAGCACCACCAGCACCATGCCCGGCACTTCGGGCAAGCGCGAGAGCACCGCGCGCACGCTGCACAGGCTGACCGTCACTGCCAGCGCCAGCCACAACGCGAAGCCGCTGGCGGACAGGAAGTCCGGCAGCGTCCAGTGGCGACTGCCATCGGGGGCCAGCGCCACCACGACGACCACCAGCTCGGCCAACCCCAGCATCGCCGCCAGCCGCGGCAGGCGGCACAGCTCGGGCAACCAGGACTGCTGGCGCGGGTCGCTCATGGCGTCAGGCGGCGAAGCGCGCCTCGAGCCAGTCGCCCAGCGCCTGCAGTTCCTCGGCGCAGACCTGGTGGGCCATCGTGTAGGTGTGCCACTGCACCGGCAGGCCGAGCGCGCTCAGCGTCTGCGCGGTGTGCTCGGCGATCGCCACCGGGATCACCGGATCCTGGGTGCCATGGGCCATGAACACCGGCACGCTGATGGCATCGGCCACGCGCGCGGAAGCTGCCTTGGCCGGATCCGGCAGATAGGTGGACAGTGCGATCAGCCCGGCCAGCGGACGGGTGCGACGCAGCAGTGCACTGAGGATCACCGCCCCGCCCTGCGAGAAGCCGGCCAGCAGGATGCGTTCGGCCGGAATGCCGCGGGCGACCTCGCGCTCGATCAGCAGCTCCAGTTCCACGATCGAGGCGTCCACGCCGGCGCTGTCCGCGCGCGAACGGAAATCCATGCTGACGATGTCATACCAGGCGCGCATCGGCACGCCGTTGTTGATCGTGATCGGCTGCACCGGCGCATGCGGGAACACGAAGCGGATCGCCGGCCAGTGCGGGCGCACCAGTTCGGGCACGATCGGGGCGAAGTCATGGCCGTCGGCACCCAGGCCATGCAGCCACAGCACCGACCACTGCGGGTCGGCGCCGGTTTCGTTTTCCACGGTATCCAGCATCAGGCGGCTCCAGTACGTTCAAGCCGCATTATGACCGCGGCCCGCGGCAATGGGGCGGCGATACCTGGATTGCCGTGATCAGCCGGCGGGATGTGCCTCGGCCGCAGCACGGCGCAGCTCGGCCGCGCGCACCAGCACCTTGGGCGGTGCCGATTCTTCCGGGATTTCCATCAGGCCCAGCCGGTGCATCCAGACGCCAGCGGTGCGCGAGGAGGTGAAGCCCACCACCGGAATCGCCAGCACCATGCCGATCACCACCGGTGCCATCCATGCGGCCAGCGAGGGCGAGACCGCGTAGGCCAGCGCGCCCATGAACAGGCCGAACACACTCAGCCCGCCGTAGCCACGCGCCAGCGCCAGCCAGGACACGCCGCCATCGTCGCGCTGCTGCGCGTCCCAGCCCGAGTCCTTGCCGGCCAGCACCTCAGCCACACCGCGCGACTGCACGTACATCACCACCGGTGCCATCAGCGCGGCGAGGATGGTCTCCAGCAGCATCGAAATGAAGGCGCGGATCGTGCCACCGCAGCCACGGCGTTCGACCGGCTCCAGCAGCATCGCCAGGTAGCCCAGTACCTTGGGCGAGAGCAGCACCACCATGGTGATCGCGAACATGCGGATCACCTGGGTCTCATCCTGGTGGCGCCAGTAGACACCGGGCGAGAGATGCAGCACTTCATTGAGGTCGATGCCGCCCTGGAACAGCGGAATCGCGATGCCGATCAGCATCAGCATCGCCCACATCGGCGCGGTGAAGTAATGCCCGATGCCGACCAGCATGTGCATCCGGCTGACCCAGTGCAGGCCCTTGGAACCAACCACCTTGGCGTGCTGCAGGTTGCCCTGGCACCAGCGGCGGTCGCGGACCAGCAGATCGGTCAGGGTCGGCGGGCCTTCCTCATAGCTGCCTTTCAGGTAGGGCACCATGTGGGTGGCCCAGCCGCCACGGCGCATCAGCGCGGCCTCGACGAAATCGTGGCTGAGCACGTGCCCACCAAACGGCTCCTTGCCCGGCAGCGACGGCAGGCCGGCCTGCTCGGCGAAGGCCTGGGTGCGGATGATCGCGTTGTGGCCCCAATAGTTGCTCTCCGCGCCATGCCACCACGCCACGCCGCGGCCGATCACCGGGCCGTATACGCGCCCGCCGAACTGCTGCATGCGGGCAAACAGGGTGCGCCCACCAACCACCGCCGGCAGGGTCTGGATCAGACCAACATCCGGGTTGTGTTCCATGCCCGCGACCAGGCGCACGATGGTGTCGCCGGTCATCAGGCTGTCGGCGTCCAGGATCAGCATCTGCGGGTAGGCACCGCCGAAACGGCGGACCCAATCGGCGATGTTGCCGGCCTTGCGTCCACTGTTGTCGCCGCGGCGACGGTAGAAGATGCGGTCATGGCCGCCCACCGCATCGCACAGCGCGTGGAAGGCCGCTTCCTCGGCCTGCCCGATGTCATCGCGGCGGGTATCGCTGAGCACGTAGAAATCGAAATTCGCCAGCTGGCCGGTCTCGGCCACCGACTCATAGATCGCCTGCAACCCGGCCAGCAACCGGCGCGGATCTTCGTTGTAGGTGGGCATCAGCAGCGCGGTGCGCGTATGCACGGTCGGCAGCGGCGCGTCCGGATCGATGCCGAGCTTGTAGCCCCGATCGAATACCGCGGTCAGGAAACCGGCCACGGCCCCGGCGAAGGACAACGCGATCCAGGCGAACAGGCCCACGAACAGCACCAGCAGGCAGGCTTCCAGCACACTGATGCCATTGACGGCGAGCACCTTCCACATCATCCGGCTGGCGGCGGCGGTCATCGCCGCGGTACCGCCCAGGATGTAGAAACGACGCAGCCCGATCATCCGCGGTGAGGTGCGCTGGCGCGGAACCTGCAGCTGCCCTTCGCGCAGGGACTGCTCAGGCATCGGCAACGGCGACTCGGCCGGCAAGGTCGCCCGGCCGGCGTCCAGCGGGGCGTTCAGGGTCTGGGTACTCATGCGCGGTGTCCCTGTGCAGGGCGTGCCAGGCCGGGGGTGCCAAGTGTGGAAAGGGGCATCCTGAGCCCGGCGTACACGATGGCACGCATGCGTCCTGTCGGCGCGGGCCGGAGACCGGCACGCAGCGTATGTCTGTGACTACCGGAACCCACGAACTCTCCAAACCGCTTGAGACGAAAAATGCGGCTCAGTCTAGGGCGCGAATTGTAAGGTGCGCGCGAAGGGCGGCGCGGGGATTTCTCCGCATTCAGCTTTTGGATCGAGACAAGTGGAGGCCCCCTCGCGGCCAAGGGCGCGCAGGCCCTGTGCCATGGGCTTCTGCCCATTCAGCTTGCTGGCGGCGCCGATCAGCCCCCTACTGCAACGCGACCGGTCCTCATCGCCTGCGCAGGATCAGGCGGCGCCGGTGGTGCGCAGTTTTTCTGCCCTCGAGGGGGTCGGGCCGGCAGCGTTGACAGGCGCGGCAGCGGCTCAGGCGGCGGTGGCGGCGATGGCCAGGTCGGTCTCTACCGGCGGGCGCGACAGCGCGCGCGCGCTCACCTGGGAAAACTGCAGCTGGGCGAGCAGGTGTTGCGCCTGGGTGGCAACCGGGCACGGGGTAATCTGCGGCCCTGCTTGCGGGCGCTCGGGGGACATCACATCAATGGACATGGTCTGGCATCTCGTTGACTTCTCATTTCCCACGGGGCTTCCTGCCGCGCGGATTGCGCACCCTATCGGAAAACCGGGACGAATGTGTGACGGTCCGCGCAGTCCCTGACAGGCGGCATGTAGAGCGTCGAAAAATTGGCGCGGATCAAGAGCTTGCGGCTATCATGTAATCGTTTTCAACACACGATTCGGATATGGATTCCAACACTGCTTCCCCCTACAGCCCCAAGTGGCAGTTCCGCTTCAACTTCTTCGAACAGCACGGCGCCCCCAATTCGCCAACCTTCAAGGCCGCGTACAAGACGCTGCCGTTCGGCCAGAAGATCAAGGTCAACTTCAACTTCTTCGCCCTGTTCTTCAGCTGGATCTACCTGCTGATCCTGGGCATGTGGCGCAAGGCGCTGACCATCCTGGGCATCACCCTGGTGCTGATGGTCGTCGTGGCCTTCCTGCCGGACGTGGTCGGCCGTGCGATCGGTGTGGCCTGGTCGGTGCTGATCGCGTTGACCACCAACTATTCGTACTACCTTGAAAAGGTAAAGGGCGATACCAGCTGGAACCCCTTCGCCGGCATGCGCTGGTAAGGCAGCACGCAGGCGTGGATAAGAGCCCGGTCATTGACCGGGCTTTTTTGTGGCGCGTCGGCCGTGGGCGTCGATCACCACCTCGCCATCTTCCTTGCGGAACGGCGCCTGCACCGGCGGCAGGATCTCCAGCACGGTCTCCGAGGGCCGCGCCAGGCGCACCCCCAGTTCGGTCTGCACGAACGGCCGGTTGATCAGGATCGGATGGGCCAGCATCGCATCCAGCAGTCGGGTGTCGTCCAGCGTTGGATCGGCCAGGCCCAGTGCGGCATACGGGGTGCCTTTCTGGCGAAGCGCATCGCGGACCTGCAGGCCGGCAGCGGCGATCAGTGCGATCAGACGCTCGCGATCCGGCGGAGTGCACAGGTACTCCACCACCTCCGGCGCCACGCCGGCATGGCGCATCAGGGCGAGCACATTGCGCGACGTCGCGCAGGCCGGGTTGTGATAGATCACCGCCTTCATGCGCGGTCTCCCACGGCAAGCGGCAGCGTCGCGGCCGGCTCCACCACGCCGGCATCGCGGGCCAGCTGCGCCGCCTGCGCGTCGTCCTTGCGCTCGCTGTAGCGGTCGGTGAGGTAATCGCTGTTGTCACGGACCAGCAGGGTGAACTTGACCAGCTCCTCCACTACATCCACGACACGGTCGTAGTACGCCGAGGGTTTCATCCGCCCCTGCGCATCGAACTCCTGCCAGGCCTTGGCGACCGAAGACTGGTTGGGGATCGTCACCATCCGCATCCAGCGCCCGAGCACCCGCAATGCGTTGACCACGTTGAAGGACTGCGAGCCGCCACACACCTGCATCACCGCCAGGGTGCGGCCCTGGGTGGGGCGTACGCTGCCTTCGGACAACGGCAGCCAATCGATCTGGTTCTTGAACACGGCGCTGAGGGTGCCGTGGCGCTCCGGGCTGATCCAGACCTGGCCTTCGGACCACTGCGACCAGGCGCGAAGCTGCTGGACCGTGGGGTGATCGGCGTCCACCGCATCGGCCAGCGGCAGTCCGTGTGGGTCAAACAGACGGACCTCGGCGCCCAGGTGCTGCAGCAAGCGCTCGACTTCCCTGGCCAACAGGCGGCTGTAGGACTGGGGACGCAGCGATCCATACAGCACCAGGATCCGGGGCGGGTGGGCACTGGCGGGCCCGGCGAACCGGCTGGGATCCGGGAGATCGACCGCCGCACAGGTCAGGTTGGGCAGCAAGGACATGAGGTTGCTCCGGCTTAATTGTTCGACTATTCTAGAAACATGGAACATAAAACTGCAACCCACGCCCTGGCCGCCCTCGGGCATACCACCCGCCTGAGCGTTTTCCGCCTGCTGGTCCAGGCCGGCCGGGGTGGCCGCCTGCCCGGGGAAATCGCCGCCGACCTCGGCCTGCCCGGTGCCACGCTGTCCTTCCACCTCAAGGAACTGAGCGCGGCCGGTCTGGTCAGCGCGGAGCCGCGTGGGCGCAGCATCTGCTACCGCGCCGACTTCGAGGCGATGAACGGCCTGATCGGCTACCTCACCGAGAACTGCTGCGCCGGCGAGGCGGACTGCGGTTCCGCTGGCCCATGCGCGCCGTCGTGCTGATCCGTTGGTTGCCGGGCCCATCGCGATGACGACACCTGCCACGCCACGCCTGTCCTTCCTGGACCGCTGGCTCACCCTGTGGATCTTCGCGGCGATGGCGGTTGGCGTGGCCCTGGGCACCCTGTTCGACGGCCTGCCCGCCGCGCTGGACGCCATGACCATCGGCGGCACCAACCTGCCGATCGCCGCCGGCCTGATCCTGATGATGTACCCGCCCCTGGCCAAGGTGAAGTACGAGGCGCTGCCCGCCGTCTTTGCCGACAAGCGCGTGCTGGCGCTGTCGCTGCTGCAGAACTGGGTGGTGGGGCCGGTGCTGATGTTCGCGCTGGCCGCACTGTTCCTGCACGACCGGCCGGAGTACATGACCGGGCTGATCCTGATCGGCCTGGCCCGCTGCATCGCGATGGTGCTGGTCTGGAACCAGCTCGCGCGCGGGGACAATCAGTACGTGGCCGGCCTGGTCGCGTTCAACTCGCTGTTCCAGATCGCCTTCTTCAGCGTCTATGCGTGGCTGTTCCTGACCGTGCTGCCGCCGTTGTTCGGGCTGCAGCGCAGCGTGATCGATGTCAGCACGTGGACCATCGCCGGCGCGGTGCTGGTGTATCTGGGCATTCCCTTCGCGGCCGGCTATCTCGGGCGACGGCTGCTGCTGCGGGTGCGCGGGGCTGACTGGTATGAAACGCGCTTCCTGCCCGCCATCAGCCCGATCACCTTGATCGCACTGCTGTTCACCATCGTGGCGATGTTCAGCCTCAAGGGCGGCGATCTGGTGCGCATTCCGCTGGATGCGGTACGCATCGCCATCCCGCTGACGATCTACTTCTTCGTGCAGTTCCTGCTGAGCTTCTTCATGGGCCGCTGGATCGCACGCGACTATCCGCGCACCACCGCCATCGCCTTCACCGCGACCGGCAACAACTTCGAACTGGCCATCGCCGTCGCGATTGCCGCCTTCGGGCTGGGTTCACCGGTCGCGTTCGCCGCCTTGATCGGGCCGCTGGTGGAGGTGCCGGTGTTGATCGTGCTGGTCCATCTGGCGCTGCGGCTGGGGCGTCGCGGTTTCCAGCCACCACCGGCAGCCTCCGACGGAGCGTGAAGCAGCCACATCATCACCATGCGTTTTCCCACCGCGGATCACCCTGCCCGCACCTGCCCGCACCTGTCCGCCGGAGTCCGCAATGTCCACGCATCCCAACAGCGAACGACTGGAAAAAGCCGCCCGGTGGCTGGGCCGCCAGACCCATGACCTGGACGCGATCGCCAAACGCGTCATCGGCCGCCAGGCGGTCATCGACGATCCCAACCAGCGCCTGGCCGAGCAATCCACCTTCGGCGAACGGCTGGCCGACCAGGTCGCGCGGTTCGGCGGCTCGTGGCGCTTCATCCTGCTGTTCGGCGCAGCCCTGCTGATCTGGGTGGTGCTCAACACCGAGGTGCTCGGTGCGACCGCGTTCGATCCTTACCCTTACATCTTCCTCAACCTGATGCTGTCGATGCTGGCCGCGCTCCAGGCGCCCGTGATCATGATGAGCCAGAACCGCCAGGCGGAAAAAGACCGGCGCATGGCCAGCTACGATTACGAAGTGAACCTCAAGGCCGAACTGGAGATCATGGCATTGCACGAGAAGGTCGATACGGTCAGCAACCAGATCCTGCTGCAGGTCCTGCAACAGCAACAACAGCAGATCGATCTGCTGACCGAACTGGTGGCGCGCGGCAACCGGGAAGGCTGAGCCGATCCGGCGCGGTCATGCCAGGTGCAGATGACCCTGGTAGAGGCCCCACGCCGCCCAGCCGGCAACGACGATCACGGCTGCCACGATCACCTGCTCGGCCCGGGTGAACAGTTGCTGCCCATGCTGGTGCTTGGCGGCCGCGAACATGGCAATGCCCGGGGCGTACAGCAACACCGACAGCAGCACCTGTGACAGCCCACCGGCATAGACCAGCCACAGCGCGTATACCGTGGCCAGACCGGCCACCAGCAGATCGCGGACCCGCAGCCCGGGCTGTCCGCCATAGGTTTCCCCGCGCAGCGCCAGCAATGCACCGTAACCGGCCGAGAACAGATACGGCACCAGGCTCATCGATGCCCCCAGCAGCACCAGGCTGGTATAGGTGCCTGCACTGAAGAGGGTGATGATCAGAAACAGCTGGATCAGCCCGTTGGTGAGCCACAGCGCGTTGGCGGGCACCTGCCGTGCGTTCTCGCGCCCGAGGAACGCCGGCATCGTGCCATCCCCCGCTGCCGCGTACAGCACTTCGGCGCACAGCAGCACCCATGCCAGCAATGCCCCCAGCACCGAGACGATCATGCCGATGATGATCAACGTGGCGCCCCAGGGCCCGACGATGGCCTCCAGCACGAAGGCCATCGAGGGATTGCGCGCCTGTGCCAGCGCCTCTTGGCGCAGTACGCCCATCGACAGCAGATTGACCAGCATCAGCAGCGCGAGCACGCACACAAACCCGATGATCGTCGCGCGCCCGACATCCGAACGCTTGGCCGCGCGCCGCGAGTAGATGCTGGCACCCTCGATGCCGATGAACACCCAGACCGTGATCAGCATCATGCCCCGCAGCTGCTCACCCAGGCTGCCCAGTTCCGCCGTGCCCCAGAACTCGCCGGTGAAGATATCGGCCTTGAAGCCCACGGCGGCGATGATCAGAAACACCACGATGGGCACGATCTTGGCGACAGTGACGACCGCATTGACCAGGGCCGCCTGGCGGATGCCACGCAGGATCATTGCGTGCATCGCCCACAGCAGCACGGAGGCGCATGCCACCGCCTGCCAGGTATTGCCCTCGCCGAAGGCCGGCACGAAATAGCCCAGGCCGCTGAAGATCAGCACGAAGTAGCTGACATTGCCGAGCAGCGAGCAGACCCAGTAGCCCCACGCCGCGGAAAAGCCGATGTAATCGCCGAACCCGGCGCGCGCGTACGCATAGATACCGGTATCCAGCTCGGGCTTGCGGTTGGCCAGGTTCTGGAACACGAAGGCCAGCATCAACATGCCCAGGCCGCTGATCATCCAGCCGATCAAGGCCACACCCGGGCCGGCGCTGCGCGCGATGTTCTGTGGCAGTGAGAAGATGCCGGCGCCGATCATCGATCCGACCACCAGGGCAGTCAACGCGGTCAGGCCGAGCCGGTCGGAACGAGAGGTCATGTGCTCACCATCGGCAAACAGAATAGCGCCGATTACCAACGCCCGGCGGTGAGCACCGGGTGAACCGGCCCTGCCGGCGCGCCGGTCCGGATCAGAAGGTCTGCCAGTCCTCGCCGACCAGTGCCGCCGCAGGCACGCGCGCAGCGGTCCGCGCGGGGGTGGCACGACGCGCCGGTGTGCCCGCCGCCGCACTGGCCTGCAGGCGGAAGATCGCCACCGCCGTGCCCAGCTGCTGCGCCTGCTCTTCCATCGCGCGCGCGGCCGCCGTCGCTTCCTCCACCAGCGCGGCATTCTGCTGGGTAGTCTCGTCCATCTGGGTGATGGTCTGGTTGACCTGTTCGATACCGGCGGACTGTTCCTTCGAGGCTGCCGAGATCTCGGCCATGATGTCGTTGACCCGGCGCACGCCGGTGACGATCTCTTCCATCGTACGGCCGGCGGTCTGCACCAGGGCCGAGCCCGCGCTGACCTGGGTGACCGAGTCGTCGATCAAGGTCTTGATCTCCTTGGCCGCCCCGGCGGAGCGCTGCGCCAGTGCGCGCACTTCGGTGGCCACCACCGCGAACCCCCGGCCCTGTTCGCCGGCACGGGCGGCTTCCACCGCAGCGTTCAGCGCCAGGATGTTGGTCTGGAACGCGATGCCGTCGATCACCGAGATGATCTCGGCAATGCGCTTGGACGAGGCCTCGATGCCCGCCATGGTGGTCACCACCTGGCCGACCACCACACCGCCCTGCGAAGCCACCTCGGCAGCGCCGGCGGCGAGCTGGTTGGCCTGCACCGCGTGGTCTGCATTCTGGCGAACCGTGGAGGTGAGTTCTTCCATCGATGCGGCGGTCTCTTCCAGGCTGGCAGCCTGCTGCTCGGTGCGGCGCGACAGGTCGCTGTTGCCTGCGGCAATCTCGCCGGCGGCGAGGTTGATGCTGCCGGTGGCCTGCTGGATGCGGCCGACGATGTCGGTCAACTGCGCTACCGTGGTATCGGCATCGTCACGCATCCGCGCGAACACGCCATGGAACTCGCCGCGCATGCGCGCCGTGAGATCACCCGCGGCAATGGCACGCAGCAGCGCGGAAATCTGCTGCAGGTTGTCATCGCTGACCTGCATCATGGTGTTGAGGTTTTCGACCATCGCGCGGAAGTCGTGGTCAAAGCGCACCACATCGCCACGCTGGCTGAAATCCCCCACCGCCGCCGCCCCGGCCAGATCCCCGATCTGGGTATTGATGGCGCGCAGGTTGGCCTTGGTGGTATCCATTGCAGCAGTAAAGGCGGCCTGCTCGCCGGGCAGGCGGTCCATGTCCGGGCTCAGGTCACCGACCGCGTAGCGCTGCATCACTTCGACCAGGCGATGCGTGACCGCGATGTTGGCGCCCACCAGCTGGTTGGTGTCTTCCACCATCTTGCCGTACTCGCCCGGGAAGGTCTGCGCGTCCATGCGGTAGCTCAGCTCGCCCCCCTCATGTCGCTGGGCCATCTCACCCTGCGCGGCCATCACCGCGCGCAGCTGGCTGCGCATGCGCTGCATCGATTCGAGCAGGCGGCCGACTTCGTCATTACGCGCGGGCGGCAGCGGTGTATCCAGACGCCCCTCGGCCACCTCTGCGGACAGGCGGACGGCATCGGCCAACGGACGGATCGCCTGACGGCGCAGCAGCACGTACACGCTGCCGCTGAGCACCAGTGCCGCACCCAGACCAACGGCCAGGATGATCCACAGCAGCGCACGTGCCTGCGCAGTGATCAGCGCATGCGGCACGATCACACCCAGCGCGAAATGCTCTTCGCTGCCGCCGATGCGCAGCGGCACGTAGGTCTTCACGTTGCCTGCCGCATCCGGTTCGAAGGCATCAAAGGTCTTGTCTGCCTTGACCGCCGCCAGTACCTGCGTGGTCAGCGCATCCTCGCGGCGCTTGCCGATCTCGCTGGCGTCCTTCGCGGCCAGCACGATGCCGCCGGGCGAGATCAGTTCCACATGGCCTTCCTCCATGGGGCGCAGCGCGGCCAGGTGCTTCTGCAATGCGGCCAGCGCGAAGTCCACCGTCACGACCCCAAGGAAGCTGCCGTCATCGATCACTGGGGTGGACAGCGTGGTCATCAGCACCTTCTGACCGCCGATCTCGTAGGTGTAGGGCTCGGCGACGGTCTGCCGCTTGAGCGCCTTCGGCTTGAGATACCAGTCGCCATCGCCGGGCACGTCATAGCCGGTCAGCGCATCCTGCATCGGCGCGCCGTCGTGCCAGGCCCAGTAGCTCATGAACCGGCCGGTATCATCGTGTGCCTCGGCGCCGACGAACTCGGCATCCTTGCCATCGAAGGCGTCGGGTTCCCACAACGTGCCGAAGCCCACCCATTCCGGGTGCACCTGCACCTGCTGGTGGATCACCGCAGACACCGTCGCCCGCGACAGCGTTCCCGCAGCGCGCTGCACCAGCAGGTTCTGCGCCAGCGCCTGGCTGGTGGCGAAAGCACTGGAGAGATCACCACTCACCCGCAGCGCTTCGGCCTGGGCCTCGCTCTGCATGGTGTGGCGGGAGGCATCCACCAGCGACGCGCTGGCTTCGCGATAGCTGATGGCAGCGGTGACACCGAAGCAGAGCATGGCGATCAACGCCGTACCCAGCATCAGTCGGTTGGCGATGCTGCCAGGGCGCTTGGAAGCAGTGGGGCGGGACACGGGCATGGGGGCGGTTCCGGAAAAAGGGCATACCGGCGGACGCAGTCACGCGCCGCCACGGAAACACGCAGTCCATTGCGGGCCGGCACGCACGCGGTGCAATCACGGCGCGGCCAGCAGGGATCGATGCAACGTCGGATCAGCACAGGCAGCCCGCCGCCACTCCCGGGAGGGCTGGTCCTGTGCTGGGGGTCACCGCGTCGTACGCCACGGTGCCACCGCCCTGCCCTGTGGAGATGCCGCCTGCCCGCACCGTGACGGAGCTGGCCCAGAGAAGGGACTCAGCTGGATAACGGCGTCATCGGCGCGATGTTTAGCGCGGCTTCCTGACCGTGTTCAGTGAACGCCCGCACCACGCTCGCCGCGCCCCAGCCGCTCCACCAGCGTCTGGCTGGCCGCGTTGAGTCCGATCACCTCCACCTGCGCCCCGCGTGCGCGCAGTTTGCCGGTCACCCGTTCCAGCGCGCCCACGGCGCTGAGGTCCCAGAAGTGCGCGCTGCTCAGATCGATGGTCACGCGCTCAGGCACCTGCAGCAGGTCGAAGGCCGCCGCGAACTGCCCGGCCGAGGCGAAGAACACCTGCCCGCTGACCGTGTAGACACGGGTGCCGTCGGCCGTGTCGGCCTCGGCGATGTCCAGCATCCGTCCCACCTTGCGGGCGAAGAACAGCGCCGACAGCAGCACGCCGGTCAGCACCCCCTTGGCCAGATCGTGCGTGGCCACGGTGACGACCACCGTGCCCAGCATCACCACCGAGGAGCTTTTCGGATGCAGCCGGAACTCGGCGAACGAGCGCCAGTGGAAGGTGCCGATGCTGACCATGATCATCACCGCGACCAGCGCGGCCATCGGAATCTGCCGGACCCAATCCGCACCGTAGACCACCAGCAGCAGCAACAGCACGCCCGCCACCAGGCAGGACAATCGGCCACGGCCGCCGGAGGACACATTGATCACCGACTGCCCGATCATCGCGCAGCCGCCCATGCCGCCGAACAGCCCAGCGGTGATGTTGGCCAGGCCCTGCCCGGCGCACTCACGGTTGCGCTGGCTGGGGGTGTCGGTCATGTCTTCCACAATCTGCGCGGTCATCATCGACTCCAGCAAACCGACTACCGCCAGCGTGGCCGAGACCGGCAGCAGGATGCGCAATGTTTCCAAGGTGAGCGGCACGTCCGGCAGCAGGAAGGCCGGCAAACTGTCCGGCAGCGCGCCCATGTCGCCCACGGTGCGGATGTCCAGGCCGAGCCAGATCGACAGTGCGGTCAACACCACGATCGCCACCAGCGGCGAGGGCACCGCGCGGGTCAGCATCGGCAGCAGATAGATGATCGCCAGGCCGGCCGCGCATACGGCGTACACCGTCCATGGCATCCCGATCAGCTCGGGCAACTGCGCCAGGAAAATCAGGATGGCCAACGCGTTGACGAAGCCGGTGATCACCGAGCGCGAGACGAAGCGCATGAGTGCACCGAGCTTGAGCGCGCCGGCGACGATCTGCAGCAGCCCGGCCAGGATCGTCGCAGCCAACAGGTACTGCAGGCCGTGGTCGCGGACCAGATCGACCATCACCAGCGCCATCGCGCCGGTGGCGGCGGAGATCATGCCCGGCCGGCCACCGGCGATGGCGGTGACCACCGCGATGCAGAACGAGGCGTACAGGCCAACCTTGGGGTCGACCCCGGCAATGATGGAAAAGGCGATCGCTTCGGGAATCAGCGCGAGGGCAACCACGGCGCCGGACAGCAGATCACCGCGGATGTTGCCGAGCCATTGCTGGCGCAGCGGGTAGGACACAGACATGGACAGACTCCACGCACCGGCGATGCGCACGGCGCGTTGTGTGATGAAGACAAAGCACTCCCTGAGCCAGCGCAGAGGCCGGCGCGTCGTCAACGCGGTATCAGGGTGGCGTCATCACAGGGGTCCTGCCGGGGCAGCGGAAGCGGCGCGCAGGATAGCGCAGTCCTCCGATGGTCTCAAACACGGGCCGCCAGTTCACCTCGCGCGTTGCCTGCCCAGCGCGACGGTGCCTGCCCGGTCACCCGCCGGAACGCCGCGGCGAACTTGCCGGGGTTGGCATAGCCCATCGCCAAGGCGACCTCGGTGACGCTGCGGCCGGCCAGCAGCATCGGCTTGGCCGCCTCCATCCGGCGCCACGTGAGGTACGCGTAAGGCGTCATGCCGGTTGCGATCCGGAAGCCGCGGCTGAATCCGCTGGCCTCCTGCCCGACTTCCTGCGCCATGCGGGCAACGCCCAGATCGTCGCCGAGATGGGCATCGATCAGTTCCTGCACGCGCTTGAGGTGCGTCGGCGACAACGCGCGTCGCGTCGCGGGCGCCGCAACCGGCAGACCCGCCAACCGCTTCAGCACCAGGTCGACACCGTGCTCAAAGAACGCGGCAGAACCGGCATGTGCTTCGGCGCAGTGCCACAACGCCCCCATCACCGAGGCGATCACCGGGTCCTCCTGCAGCGCCGACGCCGCCCAATGCAGCTGCTCCACGCGCACACCGCGACCCTGCAGATGCCGCGCGTCGATCGCCAGGCCCAGCAGCGCCAGCGCTGGGCTGCGGAATTCGCCCGGGCAGTCCGGCAACACCACAGTGAACGCGCCTGCCCGCCAGGGCTGCGCGATGCGTCCAAGCGCCGTGCGCTGATACAACGCGCCACCGCCCGCCGTGAGCAGCCCGATGCGCAACGCACTGCCCTCACCCATCGCGCCCTGCGCCGCGGCGAACGTATGGCGGAGCATCAGCACCGAGCCGTCGGCATTGCCCACGCACGCGTCCAGCGGACCGCCACTTTCGGACGCCACGCGTGCAGCCAGGGCAGTCGTTGGTGAGGAAAAGGCGCAGGTCATCGGGTGTCCCGTTCTGGAGCGGCCGCTCCGGAAATGGAGCAGCGGCACCTGATTGTTACACAATAACATTCGCGATTCCTCCCCATCACCGTGGTGCGCGCCACCACCCCAGAGGCTCCTCGTGAAACACGCTGTACTTGCCGGCGCCGTGCTCGCCGCGCTTCAGTTGCTGCCCAGTGCGCCCGCCCAGGCCCAATCCACCCCGCCCGCCACGGCCACCGAGCTGGACGGCATCATGGTGACCGGCAGCAAACGCGATACGCCCTACCTCAAGAGCGACATGTCGGTCACCGTGCTCAACCGCGACGCACTCAAAGAAGCGCACGTCACCGAGTTCCGCGACCTGGACAAGCTGGCCCCCAACGTGAAGTTCAACGTGATGGGCCAGCTCAGCGACATGTTCATCTCCATTCGCGGCATCGAGTCCAACCCGTTTCTGGTCAACCGGGCCTCGGTCTATATCGATGGCATTCCGTTCCGCGAGCTGAGCAACGCGGTGTTGAACCATGTGGCGTCGGTGGAGATCCTGCGCGGGCCGCAGGGCACGCTCTACGGCGCCAACAGCGAATCCGGCCTGGTACTGGTGCGCACGCGTGCACCGTCGGCAACCACCGAGGGCGAGGTCAATGTCGGCGTCACCTCGTTCGGCAACGGCCACGGCAGCAGCGTGGATGGTTTCCTCGGCGGCGCGCTGGGCAACAGCGACCGGTTGTTCGGCTCGGTGGCGTTCATGGCCTCGGATGAAGACAGCCACCTCAAGAACCTCACGCCCTTCAACGGGGTCAACGGCAAGGTCAAGGAGACCTATCTGCAAGGCAAACTGCGCTGGGAGCCGACCGATACGCTGGCCATCAACGCGATCGCCTACCACCTGGGCACGCGTGCACCCGGGATGTTCGAGTACGAGTACCTGCCGCTGGATGTCGGCCTGTATAACCGTACCTACGGCGATCTCTACAACGGCGGCCGTCGTACCGGTGACTTCACCTACATCAACGATGCGCCCAAGCGCACCACAAAGAACGAAACCGTCGCCGGGACCAGCGCGCAATGGCAGTTGTCCCGCGGCACCCTGGATGCGGCATTGTCATATCGCCAGGAGGAAGACACCTCCGCCGGCTACGATTTCGACATGACTGCGACGCCCGCGCTGGCCGGCCGCATCTACGACAAGCAGCACAGCTGGAACGGCGAACTGCGTTTCAGCTCCCCCAGCGATCAAGCGCTGACCTACATCGCCGGCATCTCCACCTACCGGCACCACAAGGACTCCATCCTGGGCACGCTGGTCGGCCCGCCGTTGCGCGGCCTGGGCAGCTATGACCTCGCACCGCTGCAGGGCTCGGATGGCCAGGACTACAGCGTGTTCGGCACCGCCAGCTACACCCCACCCTCGCTGCCGAAACTGACCGCCAGCCTCGGTCTGCGCCATGAGCAGGCCAAGCGTTCCACCCGCCAGCGTGAAGGCACGCTCGACCTTGGCCCGGGCGGGCTGGTGTTCTATCGCGATGCCGAACTCGCACATACGTTCACCGCCACGCTCCCGCGCGTCTCACTGCGCTACGACGCCAGCGACACGCTCTCGTTCTACGCCGCATCCGCCAAGGGCTACATTCCGGGCGGCTTCAATCTGGCGGCCGCACAGAGCGACGTGGTCAACGACAAAGTGCTGCGCTACGAATCGGAAATGATGTGGAGCCACGAGCTCGGCTTCAAGAAGAACGTGCTCAACGGGCGCGGGCATATCGGTGGCGCGGTGTTCCACATCACCTCGGACAACTGGCAGGAGATCCAGCTGGCCACCGATGCCAACGGCCGGCCGATCTCCTCCGACTACGTAGGCTCGGATGCATCCATCCGCTCGCGCGGTGTGGAGCTGGAAGGCGCGCTGGAGGTCCTGCCCGGCCTGACGCTGATGGCAAATGCGGGTTACGTCGACGCCGAGTACCGCAAGCTGTTCGTCGGCGTCAATGAGAGTCTGGCCGGCAACGACGTCAAACTCACTCCGCAGTACACGGCGTATCTTGCCGCACGCTACCAGCACCGCTCCGGGCTGTTCGCGCGCGTGGAATCCTCTTTCAATGGCCGCATGGCGCTGGACGAACGCAATCGCGCCTACCAACCGGCGGTGGCCATCCTCGGCGTACAGCTCGGCTACGAAACCGGGCCGTGGAGCACGCGCGTGTACGTCGACAACCTGACCAACAAGCGGCGCATCAACGGGTTGATCTTCGACAACCTGGCGTTCGGCCGTGACGGCAACTACTACGGTCCCATCGACCGCCCGCGCATCGTCGGTGCGCAAATCGGCTATCGGTTCTGAGGCAGCGTGGAGGGGGCCGCGGGCGGTGCCCTCCTACTCCTTGAGAACGTCCTGTGCATCCACGATATCCACCCCCGAGACCTGCCGCAGCCAACCATCGAACCAAGGCTTGTGCGAAGCGCCGACGATGGAGAGCACGCGGGAGCCCGGGTGGTCGCGCACGACCTCGAGAATGTTGGCGACCATGCGCAGATTGCGGATCTCCCAGCCCTGCACCCAGATCTGAGGGTAGTGCTGCGGTGACACGGCGGCCAGCGTCGGGCGCACGTTGGACTCGGCGAGCACCTGCAGCGCCGCGGGCTCATTGACGCTGCGATACAGCGAGAGCAGATCGTTGGACGCGATGAAGGCCGCTTCGCGTTCCGTCATGGCATCGAACGTGGGGCCATACCCACTCCACGCCTGCTGGAGCGCCGCGCTGAACGCCTTGCGGTCCGCGATCTGATGATTGTCACCGGTATGGTCGTCGACCGCGTACACGCGCTGCAGGCCGAGCCGCGCGGCCAGGACCGCGGCGATCTGGTAGCTCTCGTTCTTGCGCGCTTGAATCTGCTTGAGCAGCTCGACCAGGGTGCCATCCAGGCCATCGCCCGCGCGTCGCTCGGCCACGGGCAGCTGCAGCCACTGCACGTACGCAGACGCCCGTTCGCCAGCGGCAAGGAACAGGGCGGCCAGTTGGCGACGCTGCGCAGGCGTGGGCGACGCCGGCCAGGTTGCGAACGTCTTGTTGACCTGCACGATCGCGGCAGGCACATCCAGCCCCGTAGCGGTCTTCGCGGTCTCCGTGCTGGCGCAGTAGTCATCGCCGTAGACCGCCGCATGGCGCTTGGCCAGGTCACACTGCTCGCCGCTGATGGCTTCGATGGTGATGTAGCCGGGCTTGAAGGCTGCGAGCCTGTCCAGCAGCGGATACAGTGCTTTGGGATCGAAGGCCTCGTGCTCGCTGAGGTGGACGCTGCCCAGCACGAGGACGTCGGTGCGTGGGCCGACCATGTCCTTGTCCAGGTTCGCCAGGTCGATCTGCGCCTGGGCGCAGAACGGGGTCAGGGCCATCACGCAGGCCGACAACACGCGTTGCTTCATGCATCACCCCCGGGGAAGTCCGTGACAGCCTTTCTAGCAGGCAGATGCGGCGCCGGCCACGTGCCGGATGGCATAGGGGTCCAAAGGCGCTGTGCGAGCGTTCTTTCCGGCTTATGGGCTCCAGCACCCAGTTCCCGATGCCGCCTACGGACAAAAATAGTAGGATTGAAGCAACCAACGGAAGGTCTTACGCATGGGCAGTTTCAGTATCTACCACTGGATCATCATCGGCGGCTTGATGCTCATCCCGGTCGCCATCGCAGCGGTGATCGCCATCGTCGTCCTCAGCCTGCGAAAGAAGTCACCCAACCGCTGACGAGCGCCCCCTGCCGGGTCAGAATGGCCGGCTCCCCGGGTATTGCGGGGTGACTCAAGGGATCCGGCATGGCGACAAGAAACAACACGGTCGAGTGGATCACGGGGGTATTGCTGCTCATCTTCTTTGCCATGCTGTTCGGTATCCCCAACAGCTCACCGTGGTTCGGGCTGGTGTTCGTGTACCTGATGGCCGCCGCGCTGTTCATCGTAGGCAGCATGCTGTGGAGTGCGTTGCGCAGCCGCCGCGCAGCACTGGCATTAGGTCGCATGCCACCCACGCGCGCACTGCACACCCGCGAGGCGAAAGCGCTGGAGTGGTTCGGCCAACCCGAGCGCATCGTTTGGCGCATGCCGCGCGGGAACGTGATCGATCTGATCAAGGCGACACGGGCCGCAGGCAGCCGGCCGGTAGTGCGCACACTTCGCGGGCCGTATCGCGTGATGGTGCGCGCCCGGCATCACGAGCGGCATGACTTCATCGGCGATGTGGAGGTACTCATGCTGCCGGGGGCGGATCGCTACCTGCGCGAGAACAACGAGGCCGACGTGTTGCTGTGCGGAAGGTTCGCGGTGGTGCTCGCGTTGAATGGTGCGTGGCGGATCGACCAGGCGCCATCGCTGTTGCGATGACGCGCGTGCGCATCGCGTTGTCGTTCAATCAGTAGCGCGGCTTGATTGGCTCACTGGAATCCAGGTACCCCGCGGCGAGAGCCTTCTCGCAGGCGATATAGCCTGCGTTGACGACGCGCCCCTGCGCGTTGAAGACCACATAGTAGGGCGAGGTGTTGCCGCGGTTGCGCAGGAGATAGTTGTAGCAGACGCCGTTGATGCCGGGCACCACCATTGCATCCAGCGGCCGTCCCGCGGCGCTCAGGACTGACTCGCGGGTCGCCCCCTGCTGCAGCGAACTGATCACGACCGGATTGCCGCGGTCATATTGAAGAACGCTGGGCATGCATGCGGACAGACCCGCGCAGACACCACACGCCAGCAGGATCGCCTTGGTCATGGGGGCGGCGCTCACTGCCGGCGCGCACGCGCTGCCGCCGCGTTGGCGTCGCGGATGCGCTGGTTGCGCGCCTGCTTGTCATAGTCATCCTTTGCCTGCATCACGCCACCGGCCGCCTGGATCCAGCTGCTGGTTGTGCATCCGGACACAAGTAATGTCGCGGCAAGGGCTGCCGGGATAATGAGAAACTTCATGAATCAACCTCTCTGAAAGCCATCGACACGTGGCCGATGGAAAGCTGCGCCGCACGACCGGCAAGCGCACATGAAGCGATGCGAAAAACTAAATCGCGAAATCGGTGAAGCCATTACTGGCGCCGCAAACCGGGGCGGAACGATAGTTGACACACAATTAACAAAAACGAAATGTGCCGTGCTTCTATTTTTGTATATTCCTATTCCATGCGATTTCATGCCCAGTGCAGGACGTCGCGACAGAAGTTTCCGGTGAAACCTTCAATGACGCACTGCCCACGGGCTCATGGGTGTTGGCATCTGATCCTGGCCGCAGCATGCTGAGAGCAGCAGATGCCTTATAAATCTAAGCTCAGCCGACGCTGGGTTTTCAGGGGACCGGATACACGATGAAACGCAAGGTAGTTGTAGTGGCGTCTGTCATGATTGTCGCGTTGTCAGGAACGATGCCAGTGCCACGACGACATACGAACTGGTTGAAACAAATCTGCGTTGTCAGATTGATCGCGAGGCCTCCGCCACCACGGGTCACGTCAGGAGTACGACCGACGAGCTCTGCAAGGATCTTTGGCTTGAGCCGCTGAGTCGTGAAGAGGTGTTCACCGCGATCACCCATGCCGCCGAGCATGGAAACATCCGCGCCCAGCTCGATTACGCGCTATACGCTTCGAGGATTTTTGAAGACGAACATAACTCGCTGGATCCGGATCTGATCCGTGACTACAAGCAGAACACCGTTAGATTCCTCGAGTCCGCGGGAGCGGCCGGCGAATCGAACGCATATGTGCGTTTGAGCGACATCTACAAGAACGGCACATTGGCCTCGAAAGACCCGGTCATGGCCTATGCATACGCGGAAGCATACTTCCGCACAGGTTCAAGTCGCTATGGCGCCTCGTTCTTGAACAATGCCGCAGCTGGTCTGGACGGCGCCCAATTGCGCCGCGGCAAGGAACTCGCAAATCACCTTCTCAACAAAAGAAGTGCGTCGCCGTGACTATGGAAGAAGCTGTCGCACCTGCGAATCGGCAGTGCGGTTGATGCCAAGTGCCTGATTCGATGGTGGGCCCACCAGGATTCGAACCTGGAACCAAAGGATTATGAGGCCTCTATGGGGCTTCCATGACCTTCCATGAGCGGACCCGCTTTAAGCTAAGTGGTTGATTTTCTCAGGCTATGCGACCACCTGCGCCCATCATCGTCCACCTCTTTCCAGGGACAAACGGTCACCGAGCGGTCACCAATGGGCGCAATGAAGGGAATGCTTACAGCGAAGGGGCTCGCCGCTCTGCCGGCGGGCGAATGGGCTTCCGATCCGGCCCCGCGCGGAGCGGGCTGCCTGGACGTTCGCAAGCTGGCAGGCGGGCAGCTGCGATTCTATTACCGATACACCAAGGCCAACGGCCAGCGGGACCGCCTGCTGATCGGCACCGGCCTGGCACTGACCGCGGCGCGCGAGTCAGCGGCGGCGTTGTCCCGCCGGTATCAAGCCGGCGAACGGGATCTGCGCGATGCGATCGCGGCCGAGACAGCTGCAGCGGAACGTGCGAAGGCCGACGCCTTGGCCGAGTCGACGCGCCGCTCCGGAGCAACCCTGGGCGCGCTGATGATGGCTTACGCCCAGAGCTTGGAGGATGCCGGCAAGGTCTCCGCCGCAGCAACCCGCGCTGCCATCAGGCGCCACATCGAAGAACCGTGGCCGGCCCTGTGGGCGCGTCCCGCTTCTGAGCTCGAATTGGATGATCTGCTCCCCATCCTGTCCCGCATGGTGCGCGGCAAGAAGCTGCGCGAAGGCGGCAAGATCCGTTCGTACCTGCGTGCGGCCTATGCGGCGGCGATCGCGGCAAAGCAGGATGCGGCCGCCCCTGATGCACTGCGCGCGCTCAACGTGTCCAGGAACCCCGCGCGCGACCTTGCGACCCTCGACAGCGGACAGCCGCGCGACCGGGTGCTTTCGGTGGCCGAGCTTCGCGCGTACTGGCGAAGGATCGAGGCCATACCCGGACGGCAGGGCGCGCTCCTGCGCTTCCACCTGCTGACCGGCGGCCAGCGCATCGCACAGCTGATCCGCTTGCAGTGGTCAGATCACGCTCACGACGCAGACACCGGTACCGGGTCCGTGCGCCTGCTCGACATCAAGGGCCGGCGCCGGCTCCCTCGAGTGCATCTGGTGCCCTTGCTCCCACGGATGGCCATGGATCTCGCCACCCTGCGAGGAGATAGTGACGGGCCACACCTGTTCTCGCTCACCGCCGGGAAGACGCCCGCCACCTATGACGAGTTGCGAGGAATCATGGACCCAGTCGTGGCAAACATGGTGACCGCCGGTGAGCTGGCATCGCCGTGCACCCCAGGTGACCTGCGCCGCACAGTGGAAACGCGGCTCGCGGCGCTGGGCCTGTCCGAAGAGGTTCGTGGTCACCTGCAGTCACACGGCCTGAGCGGCGTCCAGAAGCGGCACTACAACTTCTTTGAGTACGATGCGGAGAAGCGCGCTGCCGTTGAGGCGCTGCTGGATCTGCTCACCGGCAAAGCAGCAGCTGTGGTGTGTTCAAGCGGCTAGGCACAAGACTTGCCTTCCGCGCGAGCTGACGTGGGATCCTCTAGGCACAAGCCAATGCAATTGCCGAACTCGTCACTATTTTCAATAGATACAGTTACTTAAGCATCGCCCTCCCCAGCGGCCAGGTCTTCAGGAGGCCGTGACCAATTTCACACAAAAAAGTGTCAACTTATGTGTAAAATGGCGTCACCCCCGAGGAACTGACATGGCCAAGCTCTCTAAGGCTCCCGTCTTCTACACCGTCGTGCAGGTGCTTCACAGCCCCATCCTTAAGTTGGATGCTCTGATACCTGAGCTCCAAGATCAGCTCCGTAAGGAGGGGTTCCCAGGATACTCAGCGTCAATACAGACTGGCTTTGAGGTGAAGGCCGATCCGACCGGGACGACTGAGCCAAAAATCAGCCAGAAGCAGACGATCGCGCATGTGTTTGCTTCAAGGGATTCCACTCATTCTATCGTGCTACGCGAACAGTCACTTTCGTATCAAACGGTTGAGTTTGATTCCATGTCTGTATTTGAGCGCGCACTGGCAAAAGCAATTGAGGTTACATCAAGGATTCTCGAGCCAGACTCGTATACGAGGATCGGCATGAGGCTTCTGGATGCAGTGGCGCACCCTAGCGACGACCTCACTCGTTACATCCGCCCAGAGTTTCTTGGTCTTGTCGGCACATTGGGAGATGAATGGGATGCAGACTACACATTCAACGAAACGTTACTGATTAAAGAAGAAAGACGTATCAAGGCCAGAGTATTATCTAGATCCACACAACTTTCCTATCCAGCGGATCTCATACATATTGCACCCCCAATTCCCGAAAGATTTCGTGGCATTGAAGGTGTGCATGCAATGATTGACTCGGACGCAATCTTCGGAGGACAGAATGGGTTTGCTAGAGAATTCGATGGCGCGGAAATTTTAACTCACCTCAAGGCACTAAAGTCCGACTTGAGCGAAGTTTTTAGGTCGATAGTTACACCAGAGGCATTGGAGGACTGGAAATAAAATGGCCTTCATCAAACATAGCAAAAAAACTAAGAATCTTGCCACGGCAGCCATTTTTGCTGGCGTCATGATGACTGGCACCGGTGGCAGTCTTTATGCCGGCACTGATCCTCACGGCTATATGGTGCCTGGGGTCGAGCGAGTCGAAGACCATGGGAGTAACAGCCAGGTACGACGTGAGGTGGTCGCACCGATCCGCGACCAATTGGAAGTCATTACCAAAGGACTTCAGACAACCAGCGCAAACTTGGCAAGAGCCATGGGCGTTTCACGAACCACCATCTATAACTGGATGAAGGATAACTCCGCACCTGGCTCTGCCGTGCAGATCAAGCTGGATCAACTGGCAGATGCTGGGCGCAAGCTGTCCGAAGCGGGCATTCCAGCCAAGAGCTCACTGGCACTATCCATACACTCAGGAAAGAATTTTTGGGAGGCGTTTGCTGCTGGCTCTTCAGCAGATGCGCTCATTAAGAATATTCTTGCATCGCACCAGGAACGCGCTAGTCAGCGGGAACTGATTGCTGCTCGATTGGCTGAGAAGAGGTCGCGAGGTAGCCTTCGCCGACTGGATGATGTCGACCTGACCTGAGCCGCTAACATGAGCGAAGAAAGGAATCTAAGTTGGTGGCAAGGAGCCCTAGCGATGCTAGATGGCACGCTAGGGGTTTTGATTAGCCATGACTGCGACATCGCGGCTGAAAGTTCCGTTGAGCCGAAGATCGAGTGGATCCCGGCTACGGCTTCGTCAACGGATGGATCTAAAACTTACGGAAAGAATCCGCGCATTCTCGAGCTTTCCTGCGGAGCAAACACCGGCAGCGCCCAATGCTTGCACTTCGACGTGCGCAGCAAGACGACACCTGACAAGCAACATTTTTTCCAGAATGCTGCCCTTTTTGAGCAACAATTTTCCGCTGACCAACTAGTGATTCTGCGCAGATGGCTTTCCGCGCGCTACGGAAGGTCAGCATTCCCTGACGCGTTCGAATCCGCAATGGATCGGGTCAGATCTAAGGTTGACGAACTTTCGAAGAAGAGCGGAGGTGGCATTCGCGCACTCTATTTCGACGTCGATGATGGGCACATGACTGAGCGCGAGACGGAAGGCGATCCGTACGAACTCTTGGTCTACGTAGTCTATCCTATGGAGACTCCGATCAAGATAGCTGAAGAATTCGCCACCAAGCTGTCAGCTATTTTTAGCAGCAAGTTCAAGACTAGCGGCGTGTGGAATGGCATTGAACTAGTTTCTTGCGACGCAATATGTGAAGATAATTTTTCGCTCCTTCTTGCCAACAGCACTAAAACTTGGCGCGTCGATCATAGAAGCTTGGCAACTCCGGGAGCGTCTGTTCCAGAACCGGATAGGTGAGCTAAAGGATTCGCCAAAAGCTCAGAAGGGAAGATCTTCTATCAGTTCCGAGATGGAATAAATGCCCGCTGCGCGTTGTTCGTCGCTAGCGGTTGCCCTCAACCGTCGCGCGCTCTGCCGACGGCGAGCACGAGCTCGCCAACTCCCCGAGGTGTCCCGTTCAAGGTCCGATGCACGCTGCAGCTTGGCCTCTGCCTGGGCCTCCAATGAGGCCTGATCCTTCTGCCTTTTCGCCATTGCAGCAGGATACCGGGGCGCTGTCGCGCAGGTCGCGACTGGCGCGGAGCCGGCACCATGGCGGCGGAACACGTTTAGCAGCGGCCGGACCCGCCCTCACAGCCAGTCATTAGTAATTGTACTAATATGCGTTCCGTCTCGACTCGTGAGACAAGCCGCTCCCAGAGTACGCCCCATGCAGTCCCTCCCCTTCCCCCACACCTTGGCGTGGCCCGTCGGGCCCGCCCTGATCGACGGCCCGGCGCAGTTCGTGCCCCTTGCCGCCGCGCGCGCGCGGCTGGGCTTCCCGTCGCCGGCCGACGACTTCATGGACGAGGCCATCGACCTGCACCGCCTGCTGGTGCGCAACCCGGCCGCCACCTTTCTCTACCGCGCCGATGGCTGGTCCATGAGTGGCGCCGGCGTGAGCGACGGGGACATCCTGGTGGTGGACCGGTCGGTTACTCCGCAGGCCGGTGACCTGGTCATTGCTATCTGGGACGGGAACCAGCCCAGCTGCAAGGTGCTTCAGCTGTTCGAGAGCCACATGGAGCTGCACTCGGCCAACCCCGACTTCCCGCCCATCGTGCTCGAGCAACCCACCGAGGTTGAGGTATTCGCCGTCGTGGGGGTCGTCCGCCAGATCAAGCGCCGGAGCTGCCATGTTCGGGCTCGTTGACGGCAACAACTTCTATGCCAGCTGCGAGCGCGTGTTCCAGCCGGCGCTGCGCGGCGTTCCGCTGGTGGTGCTGAGCAACAACGACGGGTGCGCGATCGCGCGCTCGGCCGAAGCCAAGGCGTTGGGCATCAAGATGGGCCAGCCGGCTCATGAGCTGAAGCACCTGGTGCGCCGCCACGGGCTTCAGATGCGCTCGGCAAACTTCGGTCTGTACGGCGACATGAGCGCCCGCGTCGTGACCATCCTGCGCGAAGCCGCGCCCCGGGTGGAGGTCTACAGCATCGATGAGAGCTTCATCGACCTTGAAGGTGTGCGGAACCGAGAACGATTCGCCCGGGATCTGCGGCAGCGCGTGCATCGGTGGACCGGCATTCCGAACTGCATCGGAATCGGCCCCACGAAGACCTTGGCCAAGCTGGCCAACAAGGTGGCCAAGGGCGCAGACGGCGTGATTGACCTCGGGGAAGCCCGTTGCCGCGACGCGGTGCTGCGCACGTTTCCGGTCGGCGATCTCTGGGGTGTAGGGCGCCGGCTGGCGCCGCGGTTGGAAGCCATGGGCATCAGCACCGCCGCTGCGCTGCGCGACGCGCCGGCGGACGACATCCTGGCCGCCTTCGGGGTGACGCTGGCGCGCACTCAGCGCGAGCTTCAGGGGCATCCCTGCATGGAGCTGGAGGAAGTGGAGCCGGATCGCCAGCAGATCATGGTGAGCCGATCATTTGCAGACCGCGTGGAGGACCACGATGCAGTTGCCCAAGCGCTGGCCACCTTCGCTGTGCGCGCATGCGAGAAGCTGCGCGCTCGGGGCCTGGTCACCGCCGGCGTTTGGGTGTTCGCCCATTCCGACGTGTTCCGGCCGGAACTGCGGCAGCACAACGCAAGCAGGACTGTTGGCCTGCCTGCGTCAACCGCGGACACCACCATTGTGCTGGGTGTCGTGCGCAAGTTGCTGCGCGGCCTGCTCCGCGACGGCATCGGATACAAGAAGGCAGGGGTGGCGCTGCTCGACTTGGCCCGCCCGGATGAGCTGCAGGCGGATCTATTCGGGCCGACGGTGGTCGGCAACGAGAGGCTGATGGTCACCTTGGACCGGATCAACCAGAAGTTCGGGCGCGGCACCGCCGGCCTTGGCGCATCGGGTTGGCAGGCGCGGCCAGCGTGGGGCATGCGGCAGCAGATGCTCTCGCCGAACTACACGACCTCCGTGCACGAGATCCCGCCGGTGCGCTGCTGAAGGCGGCGCTGCCCCGCAAAGGGCACTCAAGCGGGCCGTCTGCCCGCCACTGCAGGACTCTATCCGGATTACGGCAGGCCGAAACCGTTCTCCAAATTTTGCATCACCAGATACTTTACGATCAGCGACACGATCCCTCCAGAAACCATCTTGAAGTCCCACTCAGGGCCTTTGGTACCAAAGTCAATTTTCTCGCCGCCACGGCTGTGGACCCGGATAGATGACTTGCGCATTTCATAGAATTCCGGGTCAACGGCGGCCCGCGCCGTTTCGTACTTGTCGACCAGGTTGTCGATGTCAGGCTGCTTCAGGGTCCAGCCGGCCCTGTGGGCGAACTTGTTCCTGATCTGATTGAGCGCCGTGGCTGCAAAGCACAGCTCCTTCGGAAAACCCAGCGCGGCCGCCAGCGCGACCTTATGAGAGAAATTCTGAGGAAGAGAACCAGCGACCTCCCACATGTCGTCGGCAACATTCGCCACGAGGAAAAGCTCGATTTGTTGCTCGACCTGGAGCTGCGCCCTCAGAACCGCTCCGAGCACGTCTTCCGTTTCTAAGGCGGCCACCAAATGCTCCAGCCCGGCCAGAGACTCCACCTCGATTCGCTTCGCCATTCATGTCTCCCAATGATGTGCCGACAAGGCACGCAGGGGCAGCGTGACATGGCAGTCCCTTATCGTGTCAAGGACGCGGGAGATTGCTGCAGCAATAACCACTCCGATCATAGGCCCCCGTCGAGCAACCGCGCGGCGCTAGGGCGGCATGCCCCTACACGCGCTGGGCACGGGCGGCAGGGCTACCCTCCGGTCATGTGCGGAAGATTCGTCCAGCTGCCCGTTGTCGACCTCGGCCTGCCCGGCCTGGCGGACCTTGCCCCGGGCTTGGCCGACATCCAGCCGAGCTTCAACCTGGCGCCGACGCAGCGCGCGTCCGTGATCCTCGATCGCGGCACCGGCCTGCAGGTCACCCGGCTGTCGTGGGGCCTGCTGCCCTTCTGGGCCAAGGCCAAGAAGCTGCAGGGCTCCACGATCAACGCCCGCATCGAGACGGTGGCCACCAAGCCGGCCTTCCGGTCCGCGTTCAAGAAGCGCCGCTGCCTGATCCCCATGGCCGGGTACTACGAGTGGTCGGTCAACGCCGAAGACGGCAAGAAGGATCCGTGGTTCATCCACGCGACCGGGCAGCTGCTGGCGGCCGGCCTCTGGGAAGACACCAGCCCCCTGCTCGACCCGGACAACCTAGGCACCTTCACTGTGATCACCGGCGACAGCAGCGGCGTGTCGGCCGATATCCACGACCGCATGCCGGTGTGGCTGACGGCAGGCCAAGCCGATGAGTGGCTGGCGGCCGCGCCCGACGACGCGATGGCGATGCTGCTGGCCAGCGAGCCGCCGGCGATGGAGGCCTATCGCGTCAGCCGGGCAGTAAACACCCCGCGCAACAATAATGAACAGCTGCTGGAGCCCGTGAGCTAGCTGGCTGCCGGATGCGCCTACCGCCCCTTCTGCCCGCTATAACACGACGGCGAGGGACTCGCCCTCACCGCCGGTCTGCTCGTCAACAGGCGCCGTCTCCGCATCCCACACTCGCTCGGTGGCCGCCTTGATCATCGCCATCAGCTTCCAGCCGGGCTCCACCAGCCCTTCGCCGGTGAATGGGTCGGTGATGGCGTATTCGCCACCGATCAGCCCCGCTATATCGTGCCGGATCGTCCGCTCATACCCGCGCGTGTTGACCATTCCGGTCTCCCGATCCCAGTCCACTCGCTCGAAGTGGAAAAGCACCGGGCCGGTGTTGGTGCGGAAGTCCCACTGCACATCGATGCGGGTGGCGAACATCTCCACCGCGTTGTTGCCGCTTTCCGATTGGATCAGAGACACGTCGGTTACTCCATGGATTCGATGGACTGATACTGAGATTGGAGAGCCAGCGGCGTTGGACCGGGATTGCTGACACTGTGTCCACGCCGGTCGTAACTCACCACACGCGTGCGGAAGCTTGTCTGGCGGGCGCTGGCCACGTCGGTGGCGAAGATCTGTCCGCTGATCGTCTGAGTGATGAATGACGCTGCCCCCTGCTCGTTGAACACGTCATCGCTCCCGCCCAACGTCAACCGCGACAGCTCGGTCCAAGTGGGGTCGCCAGCAAAGTTGCGCTCCAGCACCACCACCGCCGAGGTGCTGCCTGGCCCCAGGGTGATCACCGATGACGCCCCGTTGTACTGCTGCTGGTATTGGTACTGAAAGCGGCCACCCACCTGCACCTCCCGGCCCAGCCTGCCGAGGTAGCCAGTTTCCACCGCTACGCCCTGCGCCACAGTCGTGCTGCTCTTGAAGCCGCGCGAGATGCCGCCGGTGTAGAGCGCGCCGGCGATGAAGACGTTGCCGGACGTATCCAGCGCGAACTTGGCGTTCGCCTTGACCACCGTGGCCGGGTCGCTGCCCTGCCCGTAGTACATGACCAGGTCGCCCAGGTTTCCGAAGGGCTTGCCTTGGGCCAGGATATAGCCGCTGTTGGCCCAGCGCTGGACGGTGCGGCCGCCCTCCCAGGTCATGCTGCCGGTGCCGTTCGGATCGGTGATGTTGAAGATGTCTGCAACGAAGTCGATCTTGCCGATCAGACCGTTGTTGACCGAGGTCATACCGATGGCCCGGTTGTTGACGTCCAGCGCCCACGTGTACTTGGCGTACAGCACCGACTGCCCGTTCTCCAGCTGGGTTGCCCGGGTCTCAAGGATCTGCGTGGCGCTGGCGGCCAGTTGCACGGCCGTGTCGTCGGTCCAGAGCGTTGGGGTCAGTCCAAGCTCCAGCTTCATGCGCCGGATCGAGTTGTTGGCGTTGGTGTTCTCCCAGATGGGGCGGCAAACCAAGTACGTCGTCCCCGCAGGCGCGGCGATAGCGATGTAGACCTGTTGCCACTGTCCGACGATCGATGGATCGCTGAGAGCCGAAACCGCTCCGATGTAGCCATCCGCGCTGTACGCCGCGACTTCGAGCCGAACCGTGCCGGCATTACTGTTGCGGTACACCTCGCCGCTGAACACGTAGACGCCCTGGCCCGTCTGCACCGTCTGCGGGCTGGCCGTACCGCCCGAGATCGGGGGAGCGTACATGTAGTTGCCGTAGCGCGGCTCATTGACGATGCCGAGCCCACCCGGCTGTGCCCAATAAGTGAATCCGCGCGCAAAGGATGAGTCCTTCAGCATGTTCGGCGTGCCACCCAGCTTGGCCGTCACTTGGGTGATTGCACTGCCCTGCGCATCCACCCGGCCGTCAAGCTGCTCGACCTTCGACTGGATGATCGCCACGGTCCCGGCCTCAGCCTTGCCGCCCAGCACAGCGTTGGTCTGGTCGATCCGCCGACCCAGCGCCAGGGACACATTGGTCTGAGCCTCATCCAGCTGCCGCACATAGGCATTGGTTGCCAAGCCCGGTAGCGCAGCCTCCAACACGTTGGTTCGCTCCGCAATGGCCTCCACCCGGTTAGCGACCAGGTTGATCTGTTCGGCCACGCTCGCCGCTGTCGCCAACGTGCCATTCCCGGCCGGCATGCGGACCAACAGTGCATCCAGGCGCGCGGCCTCGGCCTGCAGGTCTGTAGCGTTCTGCGTAGACATCCTGATGGCAGCGGCCAACGCATCGCCTACCGAGGTGTACTCGCCGATCGCCTGCCACACCGCTGGATCGCTGGCGGGCTCCACACCGGTGCTCTCAACCAACGCCCGGTACAGCACGCCAGCTCGGCGCACGAAATCACCGACCGGGTATTCGGCGTCGGTAGTCCATTCGTCCGCACCGACGATGTCTTCCAGAATCCCGTTGAGCGCGGCCACCTGGGCGTCGGTGTAGGCGCGCGCCGCGGCCACGGCTTCAGTGGCAACGCGCAGATCCTCGGCGATGCGGTCGAGGATCTCCTGGGTGATCTTGTTGTTCGCCGCCAGCGCTTGCTGGTAGGTCTCATCAATGCGGCCGTCCAACCCGTCGATGACCTCGCCGAGATTGGCGAGCAGTGTCTTCCGGACGACACGGCTCGCCTCGGAGAGCGCGCCGGAGGTGTTCCGCGACCGACATGCAAAGATCCATTCGCCCGCCGGCGGCAGGACCGCCTCGAAGGCTGCGGCGTGGTAGCCGTCGTCACCCAGCGGGGTCATCTGATCCCAAGCTGGGGCGGCCACCTGTCCGGCGCTGTAGCGGATCTCGACGCCAGCGAAGTCCGCAGACTGCACGGTGTCGTTCAGAAATCCCCAGGTGTACCGCCGAACGCCGCCGCTGATCTCGGCAACGTCGAAGATGTCAACGAGCACCGGCGGCACATCTGCACCGCGCGTCGCGTACATCGCGGTAACCGCGACACCAGCATTGCCTTCGGGGCTGTACGGTCGAACGGTGATTGGGTAGACACCTGCCTGAGGGATACGCCAGGTCGCGGTGCGCGTGCGGGTGGTGGCCACCTGCTCAAGCTCGCTATTCCGATCCAAATCGGACAGCACGATAGTCTCGCCCACCGGGCCGGATACATCGAAGCTCGCGGAGAGCTCAGTGAAGACCGTGTCGCCCTGCACAACCTGCTGTTCGGTGATGCGCAGATTGCTGGCCACCGGCCGGGTCTGCAGCAGAGAGCCATTGGGCGCCGGGATGTACTGGCCAGACTCGACGTACCGCCAGAATTCCGGGCCCTCCGGCACAACCGAAACCGATGCGCCCTTGAGGTCTGACTCTGGCTCGATGCCTACCACGCGCACGCGGTAGCCCGGTGTTTGCTTGAAATCGAAGATCCAGATGGTGTCGTGGGCCGGGTTCTCGGCGGTGTTGCCCGGCAGCGGTGCGTCAGCCGGCCAAGGATCAGCCAGCCGGATTTGATTCGTTTCGCCGGCGAACATAGCGACGCGGAAGACGCGGTAGACCAGCTCGCCAGGAACGCGCAGCCCGATGAAGCTGTTGCCCGTGGCTGGCGCGCGCACCTGATCGTCCAGCGTCAACACCACGGTGGAACCATCCAGGGTGGCGGACACCAGCCTGCCGCCGAAGCCCCACTGCGTCAGGTCGTGCTGCAGCGCCAGCACCGACATGCGTCGGTAACTCAGGTGCTCGATATCGGTGCTGAAGGAGATGTCCTTGTACTGGTACAGGGACTGCGCCAAGTGATACCGCGCCATCTTGGCCGCGTGTTCCTCGGTGGTGATGCCCTCGCCCGATACCTGGGCCGGGTTCAGCATGGTCTGGACGCCTGGCGCAGTCACCCTGAGCGTCTTGCTCGACCAGTCCGAGCGATCCACGTAGGTGAACTCGATACCATCGGCCGCATTGGCCAGCGTGTAATCGATCTGGAACTGCCCCTTTTTGATCGTGGCCATATTGACCACGCCCGACAGCGGCTGCTCATCCGCCGCCCATACGACCGACAGTCGACCGGCCGCCCAGGTCACGTTGCCGAAGCCTGCGAGCGCGATCGCTTGCACCACGTCGTCGTGGCTACGCGTGTCACGAATCACATTGTCGTAGGTGTATTTGGACGCTGCGCAGTGCAGCATGAACGCCTGCAGAGCCGCGATGTCGATCTGGGCGTCCAGCAAGCCCAACCCCGCGATCAGGTTCCCGGCTGGATCGCGAATGCCGCGCGCGTACGCAAGGATCTGGGCGCCAGGGTTACTCGATTCTTCGGTGACCCACTGGCTGCCCTTCCACACCGGGATCGGCGCGGCATAGGCCACACAGCGCAGTTCGTCAGGAGCACCGTTCAGCTGACCGGTGGCCTTGATGCGAATGCCGATACGGGGAATACCCGCGTAGCTCGCCGCGTCGGTCTGGATGCTCTTCAGCGCCGACCACGTGAAGTCGCTGGTGGCCCCCGAGCCGTCCGTGTTACGACCCGCAATGCGTGCGCGCACCTCGTACTGCCCAGCCTCAACGTCCAGGGCGTAAGTGCGCCGCTGCTGCTTCTGGCTCTGGCTGATCAGCGCGAAGTTGCCGAACACGCGCCAGTCGCTCGCCCCAACTGCTCGGTACTGGACTTGGATCGTCTCCTGGTTGTCTTTCGGCTTGCCCTTGCTGGTGGTGTCGAACAGCATGTAGTCGAAGTCGAGCTGCAACCGGATGGTGCTGGCCGAGCTGGTGCGCTGAACCCATGCGCTGGGCTTACCTTTCTCCGCATCGAGCGCGCCGCCGGGAAGCGTGTCGACGTTGCTGTAAAGCGGGATCCTCTCTTCCGGCATGCCGGGAAAGCCGCTGTGCCAGACCTGTACACCTTCAAAGGTCGAAAGCAGAGCCTCGCCATTGAACATCGCATCCACGCGCGCCACATTGATGCCCGGCGTCAGCACCATCGCCATGAACTGGTCGTTGGCCTCGTAGAATGAGTACGGCTGGCTAGCGATGTCCGGCGCAATACGGATGCTCCCCAGCACCAGCGGCAGCGGTTCATACGGCCGCGCTTGGTTGCGTGCCGAGCCAATCGTGTAGACGGTGGCCGCATCGCTTTCGTACTGCTTGGGCTTCTTCGGCCCCAAGACCTTGTTGATCAGCAGCGACCCGACCGCATAGATCGCGGCTTGCGCCATCCCGGCCGCCATAGCGCTGTAGCCGGCGGCCACCATGGCCGTGCCGACACCTGCAGTGAAGATAGTCAGGGCGACCATGGCGACGATCAGCAGCGCCGTACGCCCGACGGTTCCACGAACCTCGATGACTGTGCCGCCCTTAGGCCTCACCTTGTCGATGATCTGGTGGGGCACGCGGACGCCGTTGATCCGTACCTCCCACGCGTCGCTCCCGTAATCGGGCACCGTCCTGACCAGGAAGTGCCCCAGCGTTTCCCGCGGCAGCAGCTCAGCGGCGATCCGCTGCTGGCCCTCCAGGGTCACCGGGTGGGGGGTGACGACCAGCGACGGCGGGCACGCAGCGAGCGCGTTCAATTCAGCCATTCGTAAAACCCCTCGATTCTCAGCCCGAAGTCGGGCAGATCACGGACGCGGTGCAGGACCGCGCAGCCGTTCTTCTCATTGGCGTGGAGCACCCACGCCTCATGGGCAAGGAAAAAGAAAACCCCGGCATGGCCGGGGCGTTTCTGAAGTACTTCGATCATCAGCACCAAATCGCCGTCCCTCGGCGGCCCCTCTCTGGGCTTGGCGAACGGCTTGGACAGCTCGCCAAGCTCGGCGGCTCCCTGCGCACCCCGTGGGCGCCGGCCAGGCACCACCACCTCACGGCCGAAGAGCTCCCGCTGGACGAGCATCACCAAGTCGGCGCAGTCGAAGTCGTCGGCGTTATACGGCAGGCCGACGAAGTGCTCCACCTCGACCAGCTTCACGTGAAGATTCCCGGGAGCGTGAACTGGTTCGCCCTGAGCTTCACCGCCTGCTGGCGCATGATGTAGTCGACACCGCACTGCGCCGATGCCGTCGCTCCAGTGATGGTCACGCTGCTCACCGGCAGGAAGTAGTCGCGCTCGATCGTGTTGGGATCTGTACGATCGGAGACCATCAGCCTAGCCATCAGCACCTCGTTGGGACCGATGGACTCGAGGTCTTCGGAGATGCCGCGGCCGACGTTGTCCACCACCAGCTGCGCGCGAGGGGTCTGGCCCTTTGTGTCGTTCGGTAGCTTGAAGTCGAATGGGGCTCCGAGGTAGACCACACCCTGGCTGGTCCAATCCTGAGTGTCGTTGACAATGCGCAGGGGGTTGGGGAGAGAAGGCGCGGAGATCTCGAGAAACAACAGGATTCCGGCCGTGTCGGTCACACGCTGCCGGCGCTCTGTAAAGGTAGTCATCGCAAGTACTCCACCACCGCGTCCATCCGGTAGTCACCGGGTAGCTTTTCATCAGGCACCAGATCGCCCAGCGCACCGTTCTCGAACCTGGCCGTGATCTGCTTGCCCGTGAACGGGTGGATCATCGTGAACCAGCCAATGCGCTTGATATCAGCCATGTACCAGGTGTCGAAGGCTTCCACATCCTCGACGCTGCTGAAATAGAGCACCATCGCTTGCTTTATCAGCACCTGCGTGTTCAACAGGCGCTGCTTTGGCACGCCGCGCTCCATTTCGGTCCTCAGTACAGACGGGTCAAAGGAGCGCTTTTGCCCTTCGAACATCACGCGGGCTACGCTCGGAAGGGAAGCCATCAGACACTGTCCTTCAGGCCAAACCGGCCTTTCATACCTGCATAAGTTGCGCCCGTTCCACCGGCGACGCGGCCACCGATGAAGCTGTCGACCTGGCCAAGCAGAACGTCAATATCGAAGCCACCCTGTTCGTTGTGGCTGGCCGATGCAGTGGTGCCTTCTGGCGCGTTCAACACACGAACGTTGATGGATCCGCCGTACGAACCGGAGGGTGCACCTCCGCCGACAGGGCCGCCGTCTGCGTAGCCGCGCAGGCCCTGCCGCATGGCCTCAACGATGCCAACGCCGCCGGCGCGGGCAACGTCGGCCTGGGACCAGACCACTTCGCCCTTGTGCACGACGCCCGCAGGCTCGTTCACGCCACCATTTCCGGTGTATCCGCCGGAGGAATACCCACTGCCCAGGCGCATCTTCTGGAACAGCTCGTTGTTGATGCTGCTCGTACCGGAAGTGACGGCCTGATTTCCAGCGGCAGAGACACCACCGCCCCACATGCTGGCGAAGGCATTGGCGATGCCCATAGTGGCTTGCCGGGCGGCAATTCGAGCCAGGTCGGCCAGTACCGATCTGGTGAGGTCGGAGAAACTCAGCTTGCCAGTGGTCGTGAACTTTACCCAGGCGTCTTCGAATCCACCGATGACGCCGCCCACCGCGCTGCCCATCTGCTGGGCGTAGTTCCTCGCCTCCTGCTGATAGTTGGCCCACGCAGCGGCTGCCCCGGACAACCAGTTGCCTTCCGCCTGGCGCAGGTCCTCATAACCGTCCTTGATCAGCTGCAGCCGGTCGAGCGTCTTCGCGTGAAGAAGCGCCTTCTCCTCCTCAAAGGTCACTTGGTCGATCTGGTCAGCGTTCCGCTGAAGGCTCAGTTCCCTGAGCTTGTCCGCTTCATCTGCGATGGCGTCGTTGATGCGCTGCTGAATCTCATACTCTCGATCACCCATCCCGACGCGTTGTGCCTGGGTTGCAAGCTGTCGTGCAAGAGCAGAGTTGCTTGCATCGAGTGCACTGGCGTAGGCCTTAACCGCATTCTCACGAGCCTTCGCGGTCTTTTCCTCCTCGGTCTTGAGAACCTCCAGAGCTGCGGCGCCCTCGATGCGCACCTTTGCAAGCCGCGCCTCCAATTCACCTATCTGACGGTTCACACCGATAGCGTCCTTGCCCCCTACCGTCTGCTTCTGCAGGTAGTCGATCTGTTGCTGCAATGACTTTGCCTGCGCGTCGGTGCTCTCCTGTGCGAGATCGCGCATCCGGCTGTAGTACTCGGAAGCAGAAATCTCTCGAGCCGAGAATTGTGCACGCAGCAACTGCGTGCCAGCAGTAATCTGGGCCTGCTCGGCGATCAAGTCATCTTTGTAACCTTGCAAGCCTGCAGCGCGCGTGGCCGAACCGTTTCCTGCCTTCGGCTTCTCCTTGTACTTCTTCTCAATTGCCGCAACTGCGGCCGCTCGGCGTTCCTCGATTGCCCGTACCTCATCCAGAAGGCCGGATGCCTGTGCCGTGCGACGGGCAACCTCAGCCTCGCCATTGATGCGTTGGACCTCTTCGCGCTTCTTGTCCTCTTTGGTGGCCTGAGCGCCGATGATGGTATCCATTTCGGCGACGAAGTCCGTCGATGCTGCTTGCGCAGCCTTAACCTCCGCGTCTTTCCGCTCCTTGATCAAGTCGGTGGCCAGTGCTTTGATTTTGGCAGACCGATCCTTCACATCCTTCTCGAGAGCCGAGATGACCATGGGATTTCGAGCCCTGGGGTCATCCGATGCCACCAGTGCATTCAGCCGGGCGACGTCACGACGGTTGTCTGCAAGCATCTTCTGCATTTGGTCGGCCTGCGGACCAAAGCCGGCATTCACCTGCATCGCGTTCCAGGCCTTTGTGGCTTCCGTCCACAAGTCCTTGAAGCCACGGATCACGGGGTTCTGGCTGGCGCGAACCTTTGCCAGCGCCATGACGGTTTCGTCTGCAGCTGCGCGGGTGATTACCGTCACCGCGTCTTGGTTACGCCCCTGCTCCTGCAGCGCCTTGACCTGCTCATAGAGCGCCACGGTCATGAAGTTGACCTGCTCGTTGAGCTTCTGGGCATTCTTGACCGGGTCTTCAGCCAACTTCGCATACAGCGCGATGGTGTCCTCCAGCGCCTGCCCGCTGATCTCCTTCATGGCCACCGCGGCGTTCGCAACGGCCTGAAGGTTCTGCGCGGCGATCTTCCCGTTCGATCCGACGGCCTGCGCCGCCTCCGCGCCGGCCCCCGTGGACACCTTGAGCGCATCGCTGGTCTTCTGCGCCATGTTCACCAGCGTCAGCGTCGTTGCAGCGGCCTCGTTGCGCGACAGCACCAGCGCTTTGGTGTACGCCTCAGTCTGCTTCTCTGCGCTGTACCAAGCCACTACCACCAGGCCAACCGCAGCGGCGGCCACGGTGTAGGGAGTGACCATTCCCATCAGCGCCGACGACACGCCCTTCAGGGCCGGCCCGACACCGCCGAAGCTGTCCTTGATCTGGCCACCCTGCTGCACCAGCACCGTGAAGAACGGCATTCCGCCCTGCAAACTGGTGAAGATGTCGGTGAACTGCGCCGGCAGCTGCCTCATCGCCTGCGCGGTTTGGCCGGCGGAGATGCCCAGGTCGGTGATGTTGTTCTTTACCGGCAGCGGCCGGGCCGCTTCGGTACGCACCTCGCGCAGCTGCCGGGTAAGCACGCCCAGCCCCTGCCTGATGTCAGCCAGGTCCGCACTGATGCGGACGCGCAGATTCGCTGAAGGGTCAGCCATGAGTGGTGGTTCCTTGTTGCTGCTGCGCCGGGGCCTGGCCGCTCAATGCGGTCAGGTATTTCTGCCAGTCCGCCGGCTCCGCACCCATCGCCATGCGTGTGGCCACGGCGAATTGGGCGACTCGATCAAGGTCATCCTGAGCGGCGGCCTCCATGAAGCCGCGCAGCTGCGCCAGGGTGTATGTGACTACTTCCGGTAAACGGTGGCCGCGGGCGATCAGGAACTGGACGACGTCGCCGAGTCCGTACTCTCTTCCGCCAGCGGTTCGGCCTGCATCAGAAGACGACGCAGGCGATGGGCGAAAAAATCGCGATTGAGCCCGACGACTGCCTCGAGCAAGTCGGCGACTTCGTCAAGGGTGCCTCCGGCGATCCATTCCCCGTCACGGCCAACAGCAACGGCCAGTGCACCAGCAAGGTCTGCGCTGTCCTGCTCGAGCAGGTCCAGCAAAATGGCACCGGTGGCGGCGGCCGGTGCTGTATCGACCGCGCCGACCATCATCGCCACCCGGGCGATGATGGTGCGGCTGGCCGTGATGAAGGGCCCGATCTGCTGCAGGCGCAGGGGCGTCACCTGCACCTGCTCGCCGCGAAAGCGCACGGTGCGGGTCGGCGGGATAATCACGTCCAGTTCCGACACGGCTTACTTCTCCTGCTGCCAGTAGAAGTAGGCCGACTTGTCCGAGCCGGTTGCCTTCGACGCATCCTTGAGCAGTGCACCGGGGACGCTGCCGGCACCGAACTCGTTACCGATCAGCCCCATGCTCTCGATCACACCGCCGGTGACCTTGTGTGCGACCAAGCGCACCATCTTGCCGCCACGGGCTTCATTGGCGCCATAGAACTGCATCTCGTAGAACTTCTGCGAGGTGACCGCCGCTTCCACGTGGCCCAGCTCTGCGTTCTTGAAGGTGACCTTGATGTTTGGCGTGCCGGCCACGGACGGTGCCACGATGGCCGATCCTGCCGGAATGAACAGCATGCCGCGCTCGAAACGGTAGTCCTTGCCTGCCTCGTAGATCGTGGCGCCGGTCACCGGCTTCACGGCGGTGACTTCAGACGCCAAGCGCGACAGGGGCGCATAGCTCCCCGGCACGGCCAGCACCAGCTCATCGGGGACGGTGCCAGCGGCAATGCTGCTGGCCTTGCCGCGAGTTGCCCGGGCGAAGTTCTCCGGATTGAAGTCGTGGAAGGTGTAGTTGAGGTTGTAGCCAGTCACCCGATCGACGCGGCTGGCCGTGCCGCCGCCCGGATTTTGGTAGTCAGCCAGCTCAAGGGTGTTGGTCTGGGGCGCGACGGTGTATGCAGAAACGTTGCCGATCTCCAAGAACGGATCGGCCGTGTTCCACTCGCGGATCACGATGATGCCGCTGCCCAGGTAGCTGTAATCTTCGGCCATGGTGGCTCTCCAGTTGGGTTGCCGCTGTGCGGCGGGTTATTTCTTGGGGATGTGGGACTGGTAGGTGAGCAGTGCGCCCACCCAGCCGGCGCTGGCCTTCTCCGGCATCAGCGGCTCCATGCCGACGTAGACCGGCACCTGGATGCCTTCGGGGAAGTTCCGGGCCACTTCGCGGCTGTCCATCGCCGCCTCGATGTCGGTCACCAAGTCGTCCAGCGCCTGTTGGTAGCCCTCCGTGCTGGCCGGCACCTTGGCGATGACGCTCACGGTCGTCAGCCGGTGCGTGGTGGTCTTGGAGGGGGTCTCGGGGCGCTGCTGCTTCTCGATCACGGCCGTCAGAACTGCCTGGGTGTCCTGGTCGCCGGGTGTCGGTTCCAGCGTCCACCCGGCACCGGCGTCGGTCAGGTAGCCGTTCTTGGTGCTGATCATCTGCAGCGTTTTGCCCATGGCTACCAGCAGCTGGCGCCGGGGGCTGGGTATAGGCTCAGACATTGGCCACCTCCCACACCGCCGTCGACTCGTCGGCACGGATCTTCTGCACCAGCTTCAGCCGGCGGCCGGTGCCATCGATACTTACCACGCCACCCGCCCGCGGAGTGACCTCGGCCAGCTGCAGCGTGACCCGGTCGATGGTGGTCGCGATCGGCGCCACATCGTCCGGTGTGAACTGCTCAACGCCCTCGTCGAGCAGCACCGTGCACGGCACGCCTGCGCAGGTGCCCGGCTCGTGGTAGTGGGCAGCATCGGCGACGCCGGTTGCGCGGAAGGCTCCGAACGCGATTGCGTCGAATGCCTGCATGAAAGCTCTCTGGTTCAAGGCAAGGGCCTCGCGGTTTCCATGGCCTTCTCCAGCTCGCGCTTCAGGAAGAACGGCATCAGGCGCTTCCAGGTGTCCTCGGCCATGCCGAAGATGTCGTATCGCGGGGTGTAGGCGGCTGTGTTGGTGAAGATGAAGATGGAGCGGACGCCGGATCCGCGCCCGATCCGCTCATAGATGCCCGGGCGCAATGCACCGCGGCGTTTGGTGATCACGAAGTACTCGCCATCACGGTTGTTGCTCTTGCCACGCCGCCGCTTCCGGCTGACGGTGGTCTGGTTCTGGTATCGGTCACGCTGGGCGCCCAGCTGGGACAGAATCTTGGTGACCTGGCCGGCGGGCACGTTGCCGAACTGGTTTGCCTGAGCGCCGCGCCCCATCACCGCAAACTGCGTGGGTGACAGCAGGCCACGGCTCTGCAGCAGGCGCTCGAAGCCCTTCCGGCGCCGCTGGCCGCCATCTACCTCGGCCAGAAGATACTTGGCCGGCGGGGTGCCCTTGAATGCCTCGTCTCGAATGAAGATCTCAGCGTACGGCTGCGCCTTGGTTGCCTTGCGATACATCGCCGCATTGACCGTCAACGGCGTCGGCCGGTCGAACACCCGCGGCGCCTGCCGCTTCCAGCGCTCACGGATCTCGTAGGCAACCTTGTTGGCAGCCTGCGACGCGGCGTATGGAAGCTGCGACTTCTCCAAGTCGCTCAGCTGACGACCGAGCGCATTGTCGGGGTCGACCCCGATCCTGATCTGGGCCATACAACCTCCTGCCCGGCCCGCCGAAGCGGGCCAGGCACTACTGGCTTACTTCGAGCCGGCCTTCAGGCGGATCACCGCGTCCGGTCGGGTGTTGATGTTCAGCGGGTTGGACTGGCTTTCCAGCTCGATGCCCTTGTCCATCCGCAGCTTGGCGGTCTTGCTGTAGTACGGCAGACCGACGCCGCGCACGGTTTCCAGGTAATCCGCAGGAGCGAAGCGGGTCAGGAACATGTCGGGCACCCCCAGCGGGAAGGCGATCGCTTCGCCATCGGGAATGGCCAGCTTGCCGCCCGTGCTGCCCGGCAGCTCTTCGAACACGACGTCGCCGAAGACGAAACCCTTGCGCAGATCCGTGCGAAGCGCAGCGCCGTCCTGCCAGCGCTTGTAGGCCTCTTCGACGTCCGGGTGGTCCACCAGTGAATCGAAGAAGCCAGCGCTGCACAGCACGTGGACGCCGGTGTACGGCACCCCGCCGAGCTTTTCCTCGATCGCACGCTTGATCGAGACCGCCTTGGTGCGGACCTTGGTATCCTGCTTGTTCAGCTCCATGCCGATGATGATCTGCTTGACGCCGAACTCGTCGTAGAAGTCCACGATCAGCGAGCCATCGGCGTCCATCAGCTTGCCCTGCAGCGCACCCAGGCGGTGATACTCGATGGTGTAGTCCAGATCGCGCTTGTGCAGCGCCTGCAGCCGGTTAACCACGGCTGCGACGTTGTTGCCTTCCGCATCGTTGATCGGATCCCAAACGCCCAGCAGCTGATCGGCCATGACCGTGGAGCGCTGCGGAAGGTGGGTGGTTTCCAGCAGCTTCACCTTGCCGCGGTCCAGGCCCTTGGGCTGGCCCGGCGCGCCGCGCGGCACGTTGGGCACCAGCACCAGCTTGTTGTTCTCGATGCCGATCTTCACGATCGTGGTGCCGACCAGGCCTTCTTCTTGGAACAGGCGCATATCGCCCAAGCGAGTGACGATGCGCGGCAGGTTGTTGATGTAGGCGTTGAGGGCATCGAAGCCCAGCACGCCCAGTGCCAGAAGGGTTTGCAGATCCATAGTTGTCTCTCTCTTGGGTAAGGGGTACGAAAAAGGCCCCGCCGAAGCGGGGCCTTGTTGGGGGCGGGTGAGGGGGCCTGCGGGTTACGCAGCGGCGACGGTGATGGTGTCGCTGGTGGCTTCGTCCAGGTCCGCGGCGGTCACCTTCAGGGTGTAATCGCCAGCAGCGCTCAGCGTCGCGGCGTCCCAGGTGATGACGCCGCCCACGGCTGCCTTCGCGCCGCCGCCGGTCAGGTTGCCGGTGCCCGTCGCCTTGGCGAGCGTGGCGCTGACGGTGCTGCCGGTGACCAGGGCGCCGAAGACGTCCTTGACGTGCGCGACGACTGGGCCAAGCGCCACACCAGCGGTGCCGGTCAGCGGCGCAGACACGAACACCAGGTGATCCGCAGCATTCGATGCGATCGGCTGCTGGGTCCAGCGAGCGATGATGCCGGACTCGGCCAGGCCCAGTGCGGCCAGCAGCTTCTGGTCAGCGGTAACGCCGCTGGCCCACACCAGCTTTTCGCCGAACACTTCGGCGTCGCGCGCGATCGCCGCGCCCTTGACGGCAAGCGCCGCGGAATCGGTGCCGGTGTCAATCGGGCCATACAGCACCTTCACCGCGTCGGTGCCGTTGGCAGCGACGGTATTGTCCGCCTTGAGCAGGGTGCCGGCGGGCAGCATGCCCTGCCCGGCAGGCAGATGGATCAGTTCGCGGCTGCGCTCGCCGCCCGCTTCGGACAGCAGGAATTCGCCGGTACGGGTGCCGGCCAGGGTGATTTCCATCGTCAGTTACCTCGTTGCTTGTAGATGTGATTGGGGTTCAGCTGCGCCTTGACGTCGGCGGCACGTTGGTCGGCCATAGAGGCCGGGTGGGCGGTGATGACCTGAGTGTTGCGGCCTTCCTCCGCTTTCATCGACAGCAGCTGTGCACGCACCGTGTCGAGGTCGGTGTTCTTCTCGATGAAACTGGCTGCGAGCGTGTCATCGCCACGCAGTGCAGCAGCGCACGCGTCCTGGACTGCGGTCGCGTACTCAATGGCGCTGGCCGCCGGCTCGCCCGCCTGCGGGGCCCGACGCAGCACGGCGACAGCGAGTGCCGGCGGCAGTTCACTTGAGGCGACCGCTGCGGCCAGCGCCGCGGCCGGGTTCTCCACCACGGCCGCAGGCGGTGCGAGGCTGGCTTCGGGCGTCGGCGGCGTGGCCGTTGCATCCTCGGTGTCATCCGGGTCCGGGTCACCGGGCGCCTGCGGCGCAGCCGCTTCGCTGGCGCCGAGGTGCGCGATGAGGTCGTGCCAGGTGCCGAGCCGCGTCGCAAAACCAACCGTCACGGCGGCCTGGCCACGGTAGGTGGCCGCTTCGGTAGCGCGCACGGCCCCCGCGTCCATGCCGAGGTTGCGCGCCACGGTATCGACGAACAGCGTGAGCAGGTCCTCCAGATCGGCCATCGCCTCGGCATGCGCTTCCTCGCTGAGCGGGAAGTTCGGGTTGAAGTCGACCTTGCGGGCGCCGGCGAACAGCGGGGTCACCTTCAGCCCGATCTGGGCGTTGTTACCGCTCCAGTCGTGGTGATAGCAGACCACGCCTACCGATCCGACGCCGCCGGTACGGCTGATCCAGATCTCGTCGCATGCCGATGCGAGGGCGAAGCCGGCGGAGTACGCATGGTCATCAACCAACGCGTACACCGGCTTTCGTCCACGCGCCTCAAAGATGTGGTCCACCAGGTCGAAGCAGCCCGATGCCATGCCACCGGGCGTATCCAGCCGGAGGATGATCGACGTCACGGCATCATCGTTGAGCAGCTCATCGAAGGTGTCGCGTACCGCCGCATAGCTCACCGGCCCCGGGCCGCTGGCGCCGGGCATCGGCCGGTTCACCATCGCACCGGACAGGTTGATCACGCCGATCAGGTTCAGTGCGACCCCTACCGGCTGCCCATCGGAGCCGGCCACTTCGAAACGGTCAGCCTTCAGGACGCTGTCGTCGCTGGTGACCTTCCCTTCCAGATAGCCGCCGACCAGTGCCTCACCGATGGTCGACTGCACCAGCAGGGGCTGATTGAGGACCGCGGCTGCGAGCGATGCCACCACGGGTGCACGGCTGCCGCGACCCAACATTCGGGCCAACAGGCCAGGCTTACTCGTCATCGTCATTCCCTTCATCGTTGTTGGCACCAGGGGCGCCGGGTTCATCGTCCTGCCGGGCACCGGAGGCATTCGTGCGCCTCGGGTCGCTGTCATAGCGAAGCCCGGCCGCGTCTGCGCGCTCGTTGTCCATCGCCTGCTCGGCATCGACCTGTTCGGGATCCTCGCCAGCGCTCAGCACCACCTTGCTGCGCGACTTGAAGCCGGCCCGTACTGCTTTGAGTTCGGAGGTCACGTCCTGCACCGGGTGGCTCCAGGGCCAGCCCTCGGGCACCCACAGGGTTTCGGTCACGTCATCACGCAGGGCCGCATACCGCGGCACCTTCAGCAGACCCGACAGCACCGCCTGGTCGATGAAGGCGTCGCGCACCCGCTGGCAGAACATGGGGATCATGAAGAGCCACTGGTCCTGCTCGATGACGCGACGGAATTCGTTGAGGATCAGGCGCAGAGCCCGATCGGAAACGTTGCGCAGGTCGCCGGTGAGTACCTCGTAGGGCACATCCTGGCTAGCGCAGATCGCCAAGAGATGACCGCGCAGGAACTCGGCATAGTCCGAACCAGCACTGGGCGGCTCGGCGAAGGTGATCTTTCGACCGGGCGGCAGCTCCTGCATCGTGCCCGGCTCAAGACCACCGATCGCGGTGCCGTCGGCATCCTCACCGGTGATCAAGTCACCGACCGCATCCCCTTCTTCGCCATCCGCATTGGCATCTGTGGTGATAAAGCCTGCAAACAGGTTGGCCAGGGCCTGCCGTTCCAGCACCGCATCATCAAGGCGGTCCAGGTTGAACATGCGCAGCAGCGCCGGCGCCGAGCTCGGCACGCCACGCATTGCACCTGCCCGGTTCGGCCGGTACAGGTGCAGCACCTGCTCCGCCGGCACGCGCACCAACTCGTTACCGTTGACGGTCAGCTGCATGTCTCCGGGGTGTTCCCGGTACATCCAGTACGCCACGCGTCGGCCGATGCTATCGACTTCGATGCCCTGCCGGATCACGTTGCCGTTGCTGGCCACGCCGTTGTAGTACTGCGGGCATTGCTCCGACTCGATCAGCTGCACCTGCAGCGGCACCGGCAAGCTGTCTTCGGGTCGCCGGTAGCGGATGCGGGCAAACACCTCGCCAGCCTCCTTCCACTCACGCCAGGCCAGCGCCTGCAGCCCGCCCCAGCCGAGCACGCCGTCGGCATCGGCGTACTTGCCCCAGCGCTCCCACAGCTTGGTGAGCTTCTTCTTGTGCTCCTTCGTGCCCCATATCGGTTTCGCCTGGATGCCGGTGGCGATGCCGTTGGACACGCTCTTGTTGAGCGCACTGACCATCCACGGGTCATTGCGGGCAAGGTGCCGCGCCCTGGCGAGCAGCGTGGGCAGGCCCAGCAATGCAGCATTGGGCCCCAGCGAGGATGGCCGGAAGGTGCGGAGGCGGCGGCCGTTGCCGGCGGCGCGGTAGCTGCTCTCGGCGGTATCAGACATTGCCGGTCCCCGATTGGTAGAGGCGCACGATGCGTCGACGCCGTGGTGCCCCTGCGGCCTGGCTAAGCTCATCGCGCATCTGCTTCAGCAGGCGACGCATCTCAACCAGGCTCTGGTAGGTCACGGTGCGGTCGGCATATCGGACGCTCAGCACGCCGGCCGCGATCGCGGCCTCCAGTTGCTCGACTTGCTTGTTGGTGAATGCCATTTCAGCGTCCCAGATACTTGCTTCGGATGACGCGGCGGGTGCGAGTGCGCGGCATTGGCGCCGGCGCAACGTCGTCTGCCCTCACGTCTGGGTTGTCGTCCCACGGCGCGGCCCATGGCGGCGGCGCGGTCCAGTTGATGGCCGGAACCTTCAGCCACAGCGCCATGCCCTCGGCATAGCCGCAGAGGTCGAATGCCTCGTTTCGGCGCTTGGCCAGGTTCTCCCAGCCCTTTGCCGTCCTCGATTCGGCCGTCAGCTCGGCGTAGAACGCCTCTGGCAGCCAGTCGGGGAAGTGGTAGTAGCCCGGGCCCGGCTCTGCCCGCTTCACGTTGGCGTCTACGGTGTCCTTCAGCCGGTCCACGTTGAGCAGCAGCTGGGGCACGTCGCCCTTCGACCCCGACTTTCGATCCCGGCGCTTGCTGCTGTCGGGGAAGGTTTCGCGGAACAGGCCACCCTCGCGGCGCGCATCGCCCTTGATCAGCCTGACCCTGGCGTGCAGCTTCCGGGCCTTGAGCGAACGCCAGAACTCCAGCGCGCGCACCGAAGTGCCCGACTTGCCACCCCAGTCAATGCCCACAGCGTGGATCGGCATGCTGCGGCCGGTGCCGTCGTCCAGCGGGTAACGCCGGCTGATGACCTTCTCGACCAGCCGCTCCCAATCTTCCAGGTACTTCGGCGGGTCCAGCGGCAGGAAGCCGCCCGAGCCGTCTTCGCGCTTGGAGGTGCGCAGAGTGAAGGAATCCACCACCCATCGCTCCAGCTGCCCGGTTTCGCCAATGCCGAAGCCCAGTACCAGCACGACGAAGCGGTTGGCCTGAACGTCGACCTCCCCCAGCAGGAACCGGACACCGACAGGGACTGCACCAACCGGCCAAACCTCGGCCCGCTCCTGCATCTCGTTCGGGTCACTGGCCGACCGTGCCGCCATCGGCACGTAGTTGATCGCGCCATCGACGTTGTGGGTGGTCTTCAGGGGCCGCTCTTCACCGGTAGTGGCGAAGGTGCGCAACGCCTGGAGGTAGCGCTCGATCAGCGATTCCCACGACTGGTAGGCCGCAGCGACACCCCCCAACCAGTAGCTGGCGATGCGTGCCTCCGGCCGTTCACCGGTGACAGTTCCGTCGGCGTGCACGAGCTGACCTTCAGCAGCCCAGACACCGGCGCGATTCATCCCGTCCTTCCACCGGTGCTGCAGGCCCACGCCACAATGCGGGCAGTGCAGCAGCGAGTAGTGCCGCGCCATCTTCTGCACGTCGTCTAGCACGACCCGCTCGAGCAGTTCCTCCATCGGCGGCAACGCGAACCCGTCGTAGCCTGGTGCCGCCTGAAACCGCTCCCCGCACTCCGGGCAGGGCCAGTACCAGCGGCGCCGGTCGCCACGCGCATACAACGCGGCGATGCCGGCGGCCGGTGGACCTTGGTGCGGATGCAGCGGCTTCCAAGCGCCGTCGGCGTAGTCCGTTGCCGGGCTCGACTCTGCCACCACCATCCCGGCCGACATATAGGTCTGCGTACGCTTCAGCCCCAGACCGAAGCATTCGTCGATCGTCAGGTCGCCGGTGTAGTTGTCGACGTCCGTCATCAGGACGTCGTGGATGTCCTTGCCCGATAGCACCGACACAGACGGCCAGCCCATGCGCAGCGACATTCCCGACCGGAAGAACTTCAGCAGGATGTTGTCGTCATGGGCACGCGGGCTCAGTCGGGATCGCAGTTCCGGGCTGGCGGCGATGCTGCGAGCGATACGTGTCTTGCTGTAGTCCTCGGCTGCATCCTTGGACATCTGCACAACCATGGCGTCGGCCGGGTTGCACGTGATCAGGTACGCCAAGCGCGCATCGATGAGCGATATCGTCTTGCCCGAACGCGCCGGCCCGATGAACACCACCGCCTCGTAGTGTCGGCTGCCGGTGGTGTCCAACGGCTCAACCATGTAGGGCGAGGTGTCCGGATCCCAGGAACCGGCTGCGCCGGCGGCGTTGGCCACCTGTAGAACCCGCGCACCCTCGCTCACCCTAATGCGGCGAGGTGGCCGGATCATCTCGGCAACGCCTTGGCGCACGCTACGCGCTGTCGCGTACGTCGTCATCGGTGATGCCCTCGTACATGGATTGGCGGACGCGATCGCACTCGTCCTGGACCTTGACCACCTGCTCTGGTGTGAGCCCTGCCTTTCGCTCGAGCACATCAGGGAGGGTGTCGAAGAACTGCACGATCTTCTTCACCAGCTCGGCATAGTCGGCCTCGACCTCCGCGGCCGGCACCAGCTGCCCGATGGTCGATTCGACCTTCAGGCGCTCGTTCTCCGACTGGTAAAAGGCGCGCCGCTCCATCGGCGGCAGGTCGCGTGGATCCACCACACCTTCAGCGCCGAGCGCCGCGGCGCCAGGATTTACCAGCGCGGAGGCTGCATCGGCCAAGCGGTAGACGTCGTGCCCCGCCCGCTTGGTCAGCGGCGGAACGCCGGCCTCCTTCAGTCGCTTGCTGGCAGTGCGGCGGTCCATTCCGAACTCATCAGCCAGCCGGGCCACGGACCAGCCTTTGGTGAATTCGTGGATGTCAGCCATGTCCTACCCGATGCACAGCCTATTCAGGCGTGAAAATGCGGTTTCTCCCGGGAAAATCCGCCAAAAGGTGGCCTGTGGTGGAGCACCCTAGAGGCCGAAATACTGTCTTTTACCGGGGTCCGAATTCCCCCCGGTGGCTGTGGATAACCCCGGGGGCCCCGCCCCATTCAGCCTTCTGTGGATATCTTGTGGATATTCAGCATATTCGTTCAGTTTCGCCTTCGCGCTAACCAGCGTGAAACCATTTCGTGAAACATTAGTGCTCGACCGGGGTCAGCGGCACCGTCGTCCCCGCCAAAGCGTGGGTGCAATCGCTCAAGAACTCGATCTGCCCTTCGCGCACGAACGAGTGGCAGGTGTGGCACATGCTGACGCCGTCTTCGTCGGGGTGGTGTTTGTCGCAGTGCTCCGGCCCAAGATGGCGACGCTTTTCCTGCTCGTGCCATTCGGATTCGTAGCAGCAACCGCCACGCGCCAAGATGGACGGCGATAGGGTTGGACTCTCCACGTCGCCGTTGAAATGCCACGTAGTGCCGGCGCCCCGCACAGGGAGGTTGTGGTACAGCCTGCACCCCGGGCACTTGAAGGACACGTGCCCATCCTCAAAACTCACCAGAGGGCTCACCGGATCATCTCGGCACGGTCTGCGGCGATGACGGCTTGGCATGCTCTGAGCTGGTCGTCGGCGTCTCGGCCGATTCCAATAGCAGGGCCCGCAACCGTGACTCCGAGGTCGGCGGGCGCATCACGTTGGACGGCGCCGGGGGCAGCTTCGGACAGGCGACCGGTGTGACAGGTGGCGAGGTCGTGGCGCAGCCGGACAGTGCCAGCACGCAGCTCAGCCACAACAGCAGCAGGGACGGTCTCGGCCGCAGCGCGGTCTTCTTCATACTTCGCTCCGATGGTGGCCATGCGGTGGCCTTGGGTGTGCTCAACCTGTCGGGCATCATTCACGTGGGTGGCGAATGCCTCGGCGCCAGCAGCACGCTGATTGGCTTCTTTGCCCTCGGCGCGATCGCCCTTCCACGACCAGCCAGCAGCGAACCCACCCCCGGCGATGAGTGAGGTCCAGACGATGAAGGCGACGATGGCGGCTGCGGTCCGGTTCATCACTGGCCCTCACACATACGGCGCTCATCGGCGCGACGGTTGGCCAGGCCTTGCACCCGCTTGCCGCCAGCAAAGACCCATCGATCAAGCTCGGCGCACCACATTTTGGCAGGTTGGCCAGCGTTGATCTTGCGTACCAGCGTCGAGCGGCAGGCTGCCCCCACACCAACGTTGTAGGTCCAGCTCAGGACCGCCGCCCACTCATTCTGGCGCAGCGGCATGTCGATACAGGCGGTAATGCCGGCCATGTACTGTCCGAGACGACTGCTGAGCTTCTCGGTGCACTCCTGCTCGGTGTAACGGGCTTTAGCTGGACGGCCGGTATCCCCGTAGCAGTAGGTGGCCACCCCGACCATGTCCACGTAGGGCTCGGGCGAGTAACCCTCCCACGGTTTGACAAGGGCGGTGGCGGTCAAGGCGATAACTGCAGCCGCGCTGCCGCCAATTATTTTGGCTTTCATCCGATCACCCCGCCACTTCGCGCCTGGCGCCATTCCCTGACCCACTTCCAGACCAGGTAGCCGATCTGACCCACCAGGTAGATTGCGGTCAGCACCAGCACTGCCTTGTCCAAGGTCAGGCCTGATGCGACGGCCGTAGCCACCGTTACCGGTGGCGTCACCTTCAGGGCTGCGGTCCCCACCGCGTCAATGATTTCTCCCCGCATGTCGGTTCCATGGTTGATACGGTTCGGCATGAAGCCCTCCCCGATTGGTCAATAGGTGCCCGCCCCGCTGCCGGCTTGGCGCAAGGGTTGATCCGGTCTGGAGGCGGGCAAAGGTATGCCGGGCAGCAGCCCGGTCAGGTTGTGTAGATCAGTTCGGTGCGTTCAACCCCAGCCCCGCCGCCGACCGTGTATCTGATCGGAACGCTCAGGCGGTGGAATCGATCAAACAGCGCACACATGGCCGGGTGGTCGTTGATGGTCAGGATCGCCTTACCCTTCAACGCACTCATCGCCTCGGCCAGCTGCTCGTACTCTCCCAAAGGAAAACCTTGGCCGTAGCCGGTTGTCTGCCAGTAGGGAGGATCGAGGAAAAACAGCGTCTCGGGCCGGTCGTACTTTTCAATGCAGCGCTGCCAGGGCAACTGCTCGATCACCACGCCATGCAGGCGCATATGGGCATCGCTCAGATCCTGTTCCAGACGGAGCAGGTTGATGCGCTTCGCGCCAGTCGGGCCCACCCCGAGTGTCTGACCTTCCACCTTACCGCCGAAGCTGAGCTTCTGGAGGTAGTAGAACCGGGCTGCGCGCTGGATATCGGTCAGCGTATCTACGTTCTGCAGCTGTGCCCACCGGTACATCTCGCGACTGGTCAAGGACCAGCGGAAGTGACGAACGAACTCATCCAGGTGGTTGGCCACAACGCGGTACAGCCGTACCAGTTCGCCATGGGTGTCGTTGAGCACCTCGATCTTAGCGGGCGTTCGTTCGAACAGCATCGCAGCGCTGCCAGCGAAGGCTTCAACGTAGCAGGAGTGGGACCGATCGTTGATCAACGGCAGCAGGTGTTTCACCAGGCGCGTTTTACCGCCCGGCCAAGGAAAAAGAGTCTTCGTGTTCATGTCTCAGCTATTGCGACAATTGTTAAGCAAACTGCACGCGCTCTCCGGAGAGCGGCAGGGCTTAGGCCAATGGCACGCGGCTGAAACGCGTGTACTGCGGCGGCGCCTCGGTGCTGGAAGGCATCGGGGCGCCGCTCTGTTTGATGGTTGGGTTTCACACCCCAGAAACGACGAACCGCAGGTCACTGGACCTCCCGAGTCCAGGCCTGCGGCCGTTGAGCGCGGGTTGATTGGAACCTCTCCCACGGTAGCTACTGTGGACTAAGTCTGGTTCCCGCTGCAACTGCGGTAAGGTTTCTTACCGCATTCGGGCGAATGCGGTAAGGTTCGCGGCGAATGCGGTAAGGTTTGTTAACGTTATCGCGCCGGCATACGCTCGCATCACCGGCAACACGTTCGTAATCGCACAAATCAGCTCGCAAATTCAGAAGAGTGTCTTCGTGATTTTCTTCACCCCAGCAACAAGATCGCTAACTTGTTCCATCGTAGGCTCCACCGCTTTGCTGTGGTCGCAAAGATTCCTAACATCTCCCAGATGCTGGATGAACCTCCACTGCGGAACATCTGTTACACCTGCACTCTTCAGCAACTCATTGAGATCAGATATTCCGGGGGCCTTCTTGGCAACTTTGATCGCGTGATTTGAGCAGACTTGAGCCAAATGACGCTCCAGCACGACACCCGCCATCGCTCCCGCTGCGCGAGTGAATCTCTGCTTTAGTAATGCCCCAGCAGCGTCCAGTTCAGAGTCAAATAAATCAGCTTGAACAAGCTGACTTATATCGAAAAGAGAGCTCTCAAATCTAGGCTTCACAGAATTGAGAATGGCTAGTTGCTGTTGAAAATGCGGTATCGCCGCGTCAACTCCGACAATCTTTTCACGCCCCCTTGTGATCTCAAGGCCCTGGAGTGCGTCCTCGATACGATAGCTTTCAAAGCCAACCGACTTCCGCGTTTTTGGCTTTTCATAGTGCCGTACGAAGTCAGCGAGACGATCCGGGAGCAACTGCCGGATCAGGCTCAACGCCTCCGAGTACCACGCTTGGTATTCCGATCTGAAATTCGGAACACCTTTTAGGAACTCCTCAGCGCCCTTTCCTAACTGCTTATTTACCTCTTTATCGAACTCTTCACGATGTGCATATCGTTGAATACCATTAAAGAGATTATCACCTGTTGCGATCAACGCGTCCAAGTCCTTCTTGTACCGCTCCAAATTCGAGATCATGGCCACTCCAGTTCGTAGGCATATCCAACCGCCCTTCTCGTTCACGGGATCACCGAGACCTGCCAGCTCCTTGGCGACTGCCCACCTTGATAACTTCTTCGCCCTACCACTACAGAAGCTCTCCGAATGATTGTAGCGCTGCGTGACCTCGGGCTGCCATCAGCTAGATGGAGATCCCTCAAGCCGAGGCTCTGCGTCGTTACTTAAAGAGCCTGTGAAGTCTGACTAGAGGCTGCAGAGTGGAGAAGAAGCTATATAGGCTGACAGGTACTGAAGCATCAACCATTCAAAACGTTTCAATTGAAAATCCTGGCACTGAACTCTCTCCGGCCATCTTCAAGCGCCTGGCGCAGCGTTGCGGCCGCGATCCCGTACACACGGAGATAGTCCCCCTTCCGCATCTTCGCCGCTTTGGCCGCATCCTGTGTCGCGATCTTCCCTTCGGGCCACACCAGATCGTTCACCGCGTCCTGCAGCACCATACGCATGCGCCAGCGGTCAGCCGGGTCATCCATTCGAAGCTCGGGCTTTGCGCCTATGCGGCGCTGCCACTGGATCTGTCGCATCACCCTCCTGGCCAAAGAACGCCCCAGCGACGACAGAGACACTCCCTGCCCTCGCAGCGCCACCGCCAGCACGGCCTGCTTGGCGACAGAGTCGCGCATCATGCCTACTGCGCCAGCGATGTCAGCAGCCGTCAGCGTCGGCATGGTTGACCTGCCGTCCGATGGCTCGCGGAAGCTCCCTCCGACCAGCATGCGGGCGATCAGCTCGAGTGGATCACGCTGCAGGGTGGGGTCTGCCGCAGATACTCGGCCACGAGCCGCTCTGACCACCGGAGGTGCCGACAGCAAATGGGGCTTGTGCCCCCATGCCCGGGCCGCCTGATCTTCTGCATCGGCCCCGACGCAAAGCTCACCATGGGCGCTGCAGCGCGCGCAGACCACCTGCGCGGTGCGGCGGCTGCCGACACTGCCACGCGCGCGCATGCGCACTTCGTGACTGCCGCAGTTGCCACACGGCGTCAGGTCCACCGCGGGCGCCGCCACTGCCGACATCAGGCCACCTCGCAGTTGCTGACCCAGCGGGACCGGCCGTCCTGCCAGACCTCCCACAGGCTGCCGTCGACCTGGCACCTGATGGGGCCCTCCTTTCCTTCCAGGTACAGGTGGTGGGTTGCCTCGTCCAGGCTGAGGAATTTGGGAATCATCGGGAGGTCTCCATGGTTGTAACGTTGGTTGTTTCCAGGGCCGCGCCCTGTTGTTGAAGGAATTGCTGGGCCAGCGCGCGCAGCTGGTTCTCGCCTACGTCCAGACGCTCCACCAGATGTTCGCCTGGGCTGCGCACGCCCTCGATCTGTTCGCGCTTCACCCCGAGCACGTCCGACACGATCGGGTCGCTGCCGCTGTCGGAGAGCAGGAAATACGCCATGACCGGCTCTCCTTGGCCATCGCGGTGCACACGGCCGATGCACTGCTCGTGGACGCCGGGCGACCAATCCAGCTCGCCGAATACCGCGGTGCTGCAAACGTGCTGCAGTCCATCGATGCCCGCGCCAGAGCGGAGGCTGATCAGCATCACCTGACTGTCGCCGGCGATGAATGCCTCCTTCGCCGCCTGTTTCTGGTTCGGAGACTCGCTGCCGGTGTACATGACCGGGTTGTACGCAGCCAGCTTCTCCTGCCAGATGCTGTAGACCTCCCGGTGCCACCCGAACAGCAGCACCTTCTGGCCGCTCTCCAGAAGCAGCCTGACGAACTCGGCCACGTAGGGGGCCTTGGCCACGCCCGTCGCTTGCCGCAGCAGCCGGTCGAATTCGCCGGCGGCCTGCATCTTCTCGCCGCGGTACTGCTCGTTGGCCCGCAGGATGATCCGCGCCAGCGCAGCGGCGTCGCCGGTGATGGCGTCCAGCGCCTTGGCGTCGGCCTCCACCTCGTGCGGGATCTTTGACAGCGCCGGCAGTTCGCGCCCTACTTCTTTGCGGGTGCGGCGCAGCATGATCCCCTGCCGCCGCAGGTACTGGCCAAACTGCTCTGCGTCCTGCAGCTTGGCCTTCTCCCCGGGCGCGGAAATGCACCATTCCCGGAGAAACTCGTCATAGGTGCCCAGGCAGCCCGGCAGCAGCGGGTCGACCACATGGAAGAACTCGCACCCGTAGTTGTAGATCGGGGTGGCGGTCAGGCCCATGCGCAGCCTTGCTCGGCTGGCGAGGTGGCGGCAGGCGCTGTGGATGCTGCTGTCCGGGCTGCGCAGCTGCTGGCATTCTTCGAACACCACGTACTGCGCGATCTCGCCCAACGTCTCAGCCCAGCCCCGGAGCTTGTGGTAGCTGACCAGGATTACGTCCGGCAGCGTGTCCCACAGATCCTTGATCCGCTGCTTCGGCTGCCGCACGAGCGGGTACGGCGCACCTTTCCTGATGTGGTGCACGCGCAGCTGCGGCGCGAACTCGGCCAGCTTCTCCGGCCAGTGGTTCGGCAGCGCCGCCGGGTACACCACCACCGCCGGCAGGTTGCCCGGCGCGGCCATCGGGCAGATGCCGGTGACCGTCTTGCCAAGGCCAAGATCGTCGGCCAGCAGTAGGCCGCCACGGATGGACAGCTGCGCGCCCGCGACGCGCTGGTACTCCCGAGGCGGCTTGGCCAAGGTGAACTCTGGTATCTGCACGCGGCCGGCCAGCAGCTCGCCCAGACTTCGCTCCATGTCAACATGCTCGGCGGCCAGCAGCTGCAGCGCGCGCTCGGTGTCGGCATCCATCGACAGCGGGTAGCGCTGCGTGAACCACTGCAGCTCCCGGCTGTTCTCTGGCGTGGCCGACAGGTCGATGTGCTCTGCGGCGTGCTGGCGCACCCGGGGAAACACGCGTTTCATGCGCGCGCGCACCTGCGGCTCGCAGATCACCCGCCAGGTGCTGCCGGCGGCGCTGTACAGGAGGGTTCCATAGGTTGTCTGCATCACAGTGCCTGCCTCTTCAGGCGGATGATGTTGAAGGGCTTGCCGTGCCACGCCGGCCGGGCCACCAGCGGGCGTTCGCCCCAGCGCTCTGTGGTGACCAGCAGCACCCCGCGCACCTGCGGCAGTTTGATGTAGCGCCCCACCTGCCGCAGGGCATCGGCGAGCGAGCCGGCCACCTTCACCTCGATCACCAGACCGTCCAGCCAGAAGTCAGCGCGGTTGCTGGCGTCCAGCCGGTACTCGCGCACGTGCGCGTGGCCCGCTCTGTCCAGGACGGTGGCCAGAACCTCGTGCAGCTGGATCTCAGACCCGTAGCGATACCCGAAGCCGGCCAGCAGCCGGCCAATGCCCTTTAGCTGCAACTGCTCTTCCATTGCGGTGCCTGGCTTCATCGGTGCCAACTCCCGCTGCGTGATGATCGGACCGCCCATCACTTCACCCCTAGGGCAGCGCGCGCCTTGGCGTACTTCGCCCGCAGGCGAGCCGCCGTCTCCGGATCCAGCAGAACCAGTCGCGATTCGTCGCTGTTGTCGGCGATATCCGCCAGCTTCACCTTGAGCGACAGAGGGTTCTGCCGAATGCTCCAGTAGTAGAACGCCTCGCTCTTGTTCACGCCGCGTGTCAGATCGAACACAGCCTCCACCACGTCCTGCGGGAACAGCATGACGCTGGTCGCGAAGGCCGGCTGATCCTCTAGTACGTCGTGGAGCCATGCCACCATTTCGGCGGCGTCATCGCCGGCGACCGCCGCTGCGACCCGAGCCACATGCTCGATGTATGGCCGGCCAGCCTTATCGGTTTGGGTGGCATGTGCCTCTTCCGACAGCCAACGAGCCTCATTCACCAATGCGTTTTCCATCAGGTCACCTCCGCAGCCAGCTGCAGCCCGGTCGCCGCGTCGGCCTGCGCCCAGGTCATCTGTCCCCGGTCGATGCTCTCGGCCAGCCGCGACAGACCCTTTGCGGTCACCAGCACCTGCTCGTGCACGCGATCAGGCTCTCCTTCCCTCCGCTGCACGCTGGCCTTGTGCGTCAGCACGCCCTGCTGCAGACGGGTTTGGTAGGCCAGCCAGTTCTTGCTGCAGGCGCGGCGGTAGATCCAGCCATGCTCGGCCAGCCAAGCGAACAGCTGGCGCGGCTGCACCTGCAGCATCTTGGCCGCGGTGCTGATGTTGAAGGCGCCATCGGCTTGGCTCAGCCGCAGCAGCGCGCGCACCTGCGGCTCCTGGTACTGCACGCGCGCTTCGAGGATCTCGGCCTTCTCGCTGTAGGACAGCAGCAGCGCGCGCAGCGTCGCCGGGTCGGTCAGCGCCTGCATTGGGTCAGGTGCGGGCGCGCCTGCCACCAGCGCGTCGTACGCACGGATCACCCGCAGGCTGAAGCTGGGGCTGATCCACATGGCGTAGGCGTAGACCAGCTCGCGCACCACGTAGCTGCCACCGTAGCGGCCGGCCACCGAGTGCACGGGGTAAACCCGGGAATCCCCGGATTTGACCAGTTCGGCCACCAGTTCCTCGGTCTGCTTCAGGCGCTGCCAGTCGCTGGGCTGGTGCCGCTTGGCGCCGCCGGCGGCCTGGTGCAGATCGTTAAGGCAGAACCTGCCCACGTCGTCGCGGCGCACGCTTGCGCCGCCAATCATCATCGCGTTCAAGAGAACACCTCCGTTTTCCAGCCGCCGCCGGGGGCGCGCTGGACTGCCAGGAATCGGAACGGGTACATAGCAGCGGCCACCTTCACCTTCACGCGTGCGTCTTCCTCCCAGAAACCCTTCACCTCATGTGCCTCCAGATCTCCGGCGGCCGTCATCACGAAGAAGTCGATGGTCAGGTGCGTCTTCTCGGCCAATTTCAGCTTCACGGACTCGAAGCGGAACCACGCGATCGCGCCAGCGGCCAGCTGCAGCTTCAGGTGTGCGGCGTAGGCCTCTTCGGTCTTGTTCATCTCACCCGGCACGTGGCGCGGCCTGCCGCGCGCGACCTTGCCGGCGGCGTTGCCGCTGGCGGATGGCTGCGCGGCGGCCGGGGGCCGGTAGGCACGCGCCGCGGTGGGTTGCGGCGCCACCGCTGTGCTGGCTTCGACCAGGCGCCGCATCCCCTCTGGCATCTCCTGGGTATTGGCGTAGCGCAGCGAGCGGCGCCCCTTCGTCTTCGGAACCATCAGGCGGACGCCTCTGAAGCGGCCCATACGCGCATCGCGCGCTGGCGGAATGCCTCGAATTCGTGTCGCGCACGCTGCTGTGTGGCTTGGTGCTCACGGTCCATCTGCTCTAGCATGCAGTCGAACTCGACGTTGAGCAGGCCCACCAGCTGCTGCATGGTCAGTCCACCGCGAGTGCGATGCGTCGGTGCCAGTGCCAGCTGCGGCATGGCCAGCTGCTGCTGGCCCGAGGGCGGAAGCGGCATGTTGTCCACGCGGCCTGCATCGGTCACTGCCCAGGTGGCCACAGGCCGACCATCGCGGCCACTGGCGCGGTTCTCGCAACGACGAACAAGCCCCTCGCGGTCCAGCTCACGCAACAGACCGGCCGCGGCAGCGGTGGTGAGCAACATGGCCTCGCGCGGCGCGCCTGCCTCCAGTGCAGCGTTGCCCATCAGTTCCAGCGCCTCAGCTGCGGTGCTGTCGCCATGGATGCCCAGGCAGAACAGGACCAGCTGCCGCTGGTAGGCGCGGATGTCAGTCGGCTCCATGCATGCCTCCGAATCCCAGCTCAGCGGCGGCCTGTGCCATGGCACTGCGCGCCGCATCGCGATCGCGCACAACCTGCGGCTCGGGCTTCGGCGCGGGCAGCGCGGCCACCGGCGCGGGTACGGCGCCGCCGTCCATGACGTGCTTCACCGCCCGCTCGTAGGCGTTGGCCAGCATGCGCTGCTGCACCGCGCCGCTCTCGGCTGTGGCGTAGGCGTGCAGGTCCAACCTAGACCGCACCAGTACGGTGAATCCGCTATGGGCCTGCCCGGGCCGCATTTGGCCATCAACCTCGGCAAGGGCCGGGATACCAAGGCACATCGCACGGAACTGCCCGGGGTTCGGCGGCCACTGCAAGGCGCTGCGCAGGCAGTTGGCCAGGCCGTCTGCCACCTGGCGCGGGGTGATGCCGGTCAGCACCTGGAACCACAGTTCGCCTGCTGTGGTCAGGCCGCCAGCGTTGTTCACCGGGGAAGAGCCGTTCTCGCGCACCCACTTCCCGGGGAACATGCCAGCCATGCGCTCCCATACCGTCCACAGGGCACTCACCGCGCGCTGATCCGGGTCAGTGCTGGACGAGTTCGAAGTCGGCGTCGATGATGTCGCCGCCTGGTCCGCCAAAGCCGACAGCTGCCGAGCGCTGTTCGAATTTGCGTCGCTGCTCTGCGACGTGATCGGCAGAACCGAGCTGAGAGTTTGCATTGGGGCCTCTGGTGTTTGTGGGGTTCGTCGGCGTTGCGCCGGCGGCTTTTCGGCTTCGAGCGGTCTGGATTGCCCAGGGGAAGGGCTTGGCGACAGGCGGGGAACGGGTCATCCCCTCGGCTGCGGTGTCGCCCAATTCCTCCGGGGTCACGCCTTCAGCCAGCGCGGCGAGAAGGTCGGGATGACTGGGGTTGGTCGAGTGGCAACCTGCCTGACGCATCAGCAGGCACGCACGCCCCGCATCGGTCACACCGCTCAGAGATCTTTGAGCGTGCAGTGATGTATCTGGAGTAGTAGATATGGGGTCTGGGGTCTGGTTACCCGTGTTCACACCTGTGATCACACCCCCTGTCACGCGTGACGCAGCGTGACTTGTCACGCGTGACAGGCAGTCGGAAGTCACGCGCTCGTCGCCAGTCACATGCGTGAGGTGAAGCGCCTTCAGCTGCGCCATGGTGGCCATACCGTCTGGCACGACGCCCGCATTGCGGAGATCTTCGAACAGCATCGTGCGTCTGGCGCGAGTGCGCGCCTGCCGCTCGGCTTCGCTGTTCTTCCTGTCCTCCCGGCGCCCCTGCCCCTCCGCGATGCGGACCTGAGCGGTGGCGATCTGTTCGTCGCAGCGCTTGCTGTGCCGCAGGCCATCCTCAGCCACCGGGAAATAACGCTCGGCCACCTTCTTCACTGCGGCCTTGTCGCCCGAAGTGATGGCACCGGCGATGACGTACAGCTCCGCCAAGCTTTCCGGCAGCGCCTGCTCTTCCGAGTAGTAGGCGAGCATCAGTTTGAAGTAGACACCGTGGTCGGTCAGGGACAGCCGCGTTGTGTCCTTGAGGTAGTCGCCGGGGTACATCTCGAAATAGATCACACCCGATCCCCCGCGCCGCGCAGCAACTGCGCCTCCTTTGGGCGGCCTGCGAAGGGCGCACGGTCGTCTGGCAGCTTTTCCCGTGCAGCAGCAGGATCGTGCACGTCCTGCAGCGCGGCCAGCCACCGGTAGGCGGTAGCGCGGGAGAGGCCGAACTGCGCCTGTAGCGCATCCACCTGAAGTGGCAGCGGCTGCTCTTTAGCCCACAGCACCACGTCCACCATGGGCAGCAGCTGCACCACGTTTTCAGGGATGCGGCGGCCGGCGGCATCGAACTCGCCGACCACGGCGATCGCCCAGCTCACCATGACTGCCGTAGTCATTGGCGCCCACCACCGACCGCGCGCGGTGCCAGATCCAGCAGGTGGCCGGTGACGTAGCGCTTCGCGGTGATCAGCTCGGCTTCCAGCTGCCCCATCTCGTCCAGCGCGCGGCGCAGTTCGGGGATGTCCTTCGGGCAGATGCGGCCGTCGGCCAGGATGTTGGTCAGCGCTTCCAGAGTGTGGCCAAACTCGACCGACAAACGGGCCACAGCCAGCACGCCAGCATGCGGTTCCATCATCGGGATCCGCGCGCCCAGGAAGCCATAGCGCTGGGCCAACTCGCGTGAGCAGGCGTCGCGCCACTGCGGCGGCAGCGCGCGCACCCAGGACTCTTCCAGATCCACTGGCATCTTGACCGTGCCATTGCGGATCCGGCCAACCAGCTGGGCGTTCGCCTTCAGCGCGCGCTCGATGCTGTCGGCGTCATCGCCCGAGTGGAACTGAACGTTGCGCTCGCTGGGGGCCACGTCTGCCTGGTATTGCTCGGCGATTGCCTGAGCCAGACTCGTATCGGTGTGGCCGCTGTTGCGGATAGCGTCGGTCGTGTGGCGGAACACCACCGCCGACCGCGGTTCTTGGTACTGAGGATCAGGCTTCATTTACGCACCTCGGGAGGCGATGCAAAGTGGTCGCCATGGACAGGACGACCCACAAATTGAGTTGGGGTAGCGCACTCCCGGCGTTAAGCTTGTTGTGCCAACAACACAGCACGCAGGGAGTGCGCCATGGAAAACGATCAGGTTTTCAAGATTCCGCTGGAACCTCAGCCCGGAAAAACAACCACCATCAACAACCCCAACGGACGGGACGTGGACGTTACGGTTCACTTCCACTCAGGCTCGTCGGTTACTTTTCTTCTGCTGGCGAACGGATCTTTTTCGTTCATTACTCAGGGCGACGTGGGCGAGATCGACATGCATGTCAGGCCCACGCTCTCCGGGCCCACGTCCGTCAGCTGAGCGAATGGTGTAGTTGCCCTCTGGTGCCTCTTCCAAGGTCCAACCAGGGGGCATCGAAACGGCCACATGCGAGCCAGCTCGAGTCCTCCTTGCAGCGGGGGCTTTCGGTGGTGAGCGAGAGGACCCGGCTTGCGGTGGAAGGCCCGAGGAAAGAACAACCTCGCTGAGCTGCCGGGGGGTCATTCCGTCAGCTAAGGCAGAAGCGAGATCACTGGGTTGCGACGAGTGGCGGGGAGCTTCAGTGCGCATCGCTCAGGCCCCCTCTACCGGGACGATGCGATCTGCGTCTGGGTCAACAATGGCTACGCCAGGCGCATCAAAGATGTCCGGGCGAAGCTCACTTCGAGAGACTTGCCCGCCGCTCTGCTCATCAAGCCTTCGAGCCAGCGCGCCATCAAAGCGCGTCCGCTTGCTCAAGGCCTTTCGTAGATAGCCAATCGTCGTTCCAGCCTTGACGGCAAACGCTGCCTGATCATCTGGTGCCAAGGTGCCGAGGTAAGCGCGAAGTGTGTCCATAGGCGACGACTTTACCAGAAGGTAAAGACAATGCAACACCATTTGGTCAATTACCAGCAGGTAACCGAAACTTGCCCAATGAGTACTGATGACTCCCCTACCGTCGCCGCCCGCCGCGAGCGCCTCCAGCAGTGGATCGCCGAGCACCACGGCGGCAGCCAAGCTTCCTTTGCTGCCGCCACCGGCATCAATCAAGGTGAGCTATCTGGACTGCTGAAGCGAAAGTCGTTCGGCGAGAAGCGCGCATCTTCGCTGCAAAAAGCTGCCGGGATGCCTGAGGGTTACCTGACTTTTCCCTTGAACCAGATGGACCACAAGCAGCCAACCCGTCAGGTCTCAGAGGTTGCGACAAGTAACGAATATGTTCGCGTCCAACAATTGGACGGGGAAGCGGGGATGGGAGAAGGAAGGATCAACGACGATTTCCCGGAAGTGATTCGCTCTATGGACTTTACGGCGAGCTACATTCGTTCGATCGTAGGATTTGTCCCACAGCCTGGACGTCTGGTTCTCGTGACCGGCCGCGGGGATTCGATGCTCCCTATCATTCAACCGGGCGAAACGCTTCTCGTGGACTCCGGCGTTCAAGTCTTCGATGGCGATGGCATCTACCTGATCAATACAGGCAATGGCCAGCAGGTTAAAGGCCTGCAGGACAGAGGCACCGCCGTGTACGTGGTAAGCGCGAATTCGGCTTTGTATCCAGCGTTTCCAATGCCTTCTGGCGCCACAATCGGCGGAAAGGTGTACCTCCGAAATCGCATTGAACGGTTCAACTGAAGGAACGAGATATGGCGTTGGTCGGCTGCCAGGAATGCGGCAGAGAAATTAGCGACAAGGCTGCGGCCTGCCCGGGCTGCGGCGCACCTCAGCGAGTCCCACCCCACGTACCTCCCCCGGGAGCTCGACCACAAGCTATGCAAGATGTGCCGGCCACCAAAAGCCCGCCATCTTCGCAGCTTCCTGCAAGCAGCCGAGCGATGTACATCGTCCTCTCCCTTCTTTTCGGCACAGTGGGCTTCAACGATTTCTACATTGGAAAGTTCGGCCTCGGCACGGCCAAGATCGCCGCTCTAGGCGTCTCTCTTGTGATGGAACCTATTGTTTTTGCTGCGCTCTTTTGCCTGCTAGCTCTTCTCTCGATCTTGCAAGCCTTCACAGTTAGACGCGATAGTAAGGGCACACCACTGGCCTGAGATCAGCCCAGTAGAAATTTTTTACCTTTTGGTATTGCTTAAAATTTACCATTTGGTAATCTGCATCCGTCTCTTACGCCGGATGCAGCTATGCAGATCTCAAAGCGCCACCGCTTGGCCGTACGCCTGGGCTTGCCAACCCTCGCCTGCTTCATCGTCTTGGCCGTTGCGGCCTGGGCCGTTCCCGGCGAAGCGCCGGCAGCGGATGGCGCTGAGGACGCCCCCGACAGGCTGGTGATCACCAGCCCGCGAATCTGCGCAGCCTTGGCTGTGTACGAATTGGCCGCCGCCGACGATTGGGCCCTGCGCGCCACGGTGGCAAACACCAGCCTCAACGCTTTCCGCGACGCGAGTCGTGTGCCCGACTGCGCGCCCGGCATCACCAAAGCCCTCACCCAGAACTTCCAGCCTGCACGCTGGCAGCTAGCCCTCGACGCGGCCGATGCCGTGCTGAGCGGCTCCTACCAGGTTTCCCCCGCGGCATGCGTCCGGGCCAATGCGGTTTTCCCCCTGCCGACCGCAGACGGCAAATTGCCGAGCACGCACGCCGTGCTAACCCGGGCGCAGTGCGTGATGCACGACCTGGCTTTCATCGAGGTGGCGCCGTGATCACCGGCCTTCGCACTGAGCCGCGCGCCGCAATGGTCGGCGGCGCCCGCCTGCCACTCAGTCCTACCGAGTCAAAGGTGCTGCAACTGATCATCGATGCGGGCGAAGCTCCCATCAGCCGCGCCTCGCTGGAAGAGAAGTTGTACGGCGCCAACACCCGCAAGTCGAACACGGTGGAAGTAACCATCTGCCGCCTGCGCCAGAAGCTGGGCCAGCACGGCTACCGCATCAACGCCACCCGCAACCGCGGCTACACGATCAGCCAGGACGGTGCCGCATGATCGCCGCCATTACCTACCCGCTCGCCGAGCGCGCGGCTGGAGCAGCGAAGGCCGTAGCCACCGCCGCCGCCAGCATGGGCTTCTCTCCCAATCAGGCAGCAGCTGCCGCAGACGTTGCCGCCTTGGCCGTGCTGGATCGCCGAGCCAGCGCCGGCCGGGCCATCGCCGACGTGCGAAAGAATCTGCGCCGAATGCTGCGCGCCCAAGGCGGTGCCGCATGAGCCGCCAGTACCGCGACAATCGCCTAGCGCTGGATACCAGTCTCTCGGTGCTGGAAGACGCAGCAATGGGCGCCTTTAACGCCGGCTGGGACGCATATCCGCCGGGTGCGCTCTGCGTCGTTCGATCGCAACGCTATGGCCATGCCCCTGTCGAACGGGAAGCACTGATCGTTGGCACCACCGTCGACTTGCACGTGACCTGCAACGGCAAGCCTTGGGCATCGGTAAGTGTACGAACGAAGAACCTGAAAACCGGCAAGTACCGCGTTTTCTACCCATCTGTCGAAGTCGCCGGTATGCCGAGCATTCGCGTCGAAGGTGGTGACTCGTGACCGAGCACGACTTCATTGAACACATGCGCATCGGCATCCCGCCCCTCGCGCGCCCGATCGCGCCTGCAGCCCACCGGTGCGAATGCGACCCGACCAACAACCATATGTGCGACGACTGCGAGGCCGTCGACCACGCGCTGCGCCAGCACGCCAGGAGCGAGGACCACATCGAATGAGAGCGCCTGCAATCAAGCTGCCGGCCCCGGCCCTGAACCAGGACCAGCGCGCGGCATTGGATCGTGCCAAGAGGCCGCGCCGGCACCCGTACCGCATCCACCAAGCCAGCGGCCAGGCTCTGCGCGATGCAGCGGAGCGACTTGAGCGCATCGCGCCGGGCATGCACAGGCTGGTGCGCTGATGGACGGCCTGCATCTCTTGGGCGGCGGTCATGACGCCGTGTTCGCCCGCACCGTCCGACCGACCGCAGAGCAGCGCATGGAGCGGTACCGGGCTGCACTGGTCGCTCACCCTGATCGCTTCCATGGATTGCGCGTGCAGTTCGGCGAGATGCACCAGCGCGCGCTCAAGGCCGGCCACCGGATCAATTACGCCGGATGGCAGAAGCGTATGCCTGCCCTCTGGCCGCGAACGCAATCTCGCTGAGCCGTCGGCGTCACGGACCGACGCCATCCAACCCATCCGGATCGACCGGATCAACAACGACCTCAAGGGCAACTCCCGATGACCCATAAGGATTATGAACCCGGTGCCGTTCCACCCACCGGTGCAGCAAACAGCCCGACAACGCCGGCAGTGCGGCATGCACAGGGAGCCAATGAGCACTCCCACCAGCCGGCGGACAACGCCCCGACCATCGTTGTCGATTTCGCCCAAGAGCCCGAGTTCCCTGAGAAGCCGAATGGCGATGCACCCAAGGTCGAAAACGTTCGGCACCAGGTGGCCGCCTATGTGGACGGCTACGGGCTCGCTAAGAGCACCCTCCCCGCTCGCGTCGTGGTGAACGCTGCGGACCTGAGGCACTGCGTCCGCCGGATCCTGAGCCGCATGCAGCGACCGCGCCGAGATAAAGCCAAGGCCGATTGGCTGGAACGCCGCAAGGCCGGATCGAAGGAGAAGTGGCGCGACGCGCGCCCCGCACCGCTCACCGCCGCAGCACTGACCTGGCGCGGCATCCCCATCGAAGGCGTCGGATACACCCGCCACCGCGCCGTTGACAAGACCTGATCTGGAGATCACATGTTCCTTCGCAACCTGATCCTGTTCCGCTTTCCGACCGCCATCGATTTCTCCGAAGTGGATGCGCTGCTGCCGCAGATGCAGCTGAAGCCGGTTGGCCCACTGGAAATGACCTCACGCGGGTTCATTTCACCGTTCGGCCGGGAGGAAACCGCCGTCCTGTCCCACCGCATCGGCGACTGGCTGTGGCTCACCGTCGGCACCGAGAAGAAGATCCTGCCTGCCTCGGCGGTCAACAACCTATTGGCAGCCAAGATCGAGAAACTCGAGCAGACCGAGGGGCGCAAGCCGGGCGGCCGTGAGCGGAAGAGTATGAAAGACGACCTCCTGCACGAGCTGATGCCGCTCGCCCTGATTACCTCTGGCCGCACCGACGTGTTCTTGGACATGAAACGCGGGGTCGCGTTCGTGGATAGCAGCAGCCGCGGCAACGGCGAGAGCGTTATCTCTGATATCCGCGCCCTGCTGGGCTCCTTTCCTGCCATGCCACTGAACGCCGAAGTCCCCACCCGATCGGTGCTGACCGGCTGGATCGCTGGCGAGCCCCTGCCGGAAGGCCTGAGCCTGGGCGATGAAGCCGAACTGCGTGATCCCGTCGAAGGAGGCAGCGTAGCCCGCCTGCAGAAACAGGAGCTGCTGAGCGATGAGATCGGCCGTCACCTGGACGCGGGCAAGCAGGTCACCAAGCTTGCCTTGGTCCTGCAGGACAACCTGTCTTTCGTGCTGGGCGATGACCTGATTTTGCGGAAGCTGAAGTTCCTGGACGGCGCGCTGGACAAGCTGGCCGATGCCGACGTGGACGGCCGGCGCGCGGAACTGGATGCGCGCTTTGCGCTGCAGACCGGTGAGTTGGGCCAGCTCTTCGACGTGCTGGCCGCCGCCTTCCGCATCAGCAGCGCGGGCGCCTGAGCATGCAGACGCCGACCGTCGCCTCTACGGTGCGCGCCATGCGCCGCGCTGGCGCCGCCGGCGAGCCGGTGCCGGCGGAGGTAGCGGCTGCCTGGGCAAAGGTCTTCATGGAGCAGCTGTATGGCTCGCAGAAGCCGGTCCGCTACGAATGCCGGCGGCGCGGCAGCAGAGAGCCCTGGGAAGAGGCCGAGCTCGAGGACGTGGCCAACCCGCGGCGCCGCAATCTGATCATTCGCGCGCTCTACCTGCACCCGCCGGTCGGAAGGCAGGAGCACCGGTGGCCGCCCGGAAGCAACGGTGATGGCCGATGCCTGGACTGCGACGAGGCCGAATGGCTCGCAGGGCCGGACTGCCGGCCGCACGCCCCGCTCCGCGACCACCGCTCATCCGTGCCCTTCCGCATCACCTGGCTGATCGAGCCGCTCGAAAAGCTCCAGTACCTGACTAAGTTCCTCGGCCCGACAGACCGCGCCAAGTGGCGCAACGAAACCACCTACCTCATCGACCGCATCAGAGACCACGAGAAGGGAAGCCAGCCATGACAACCGAGAAGCCCGCCGCGCCACTCAGCACCAGCGATGGCGCCCGCTGCTACATCGCTCACTTCTTCGCGCGCGAGATGCGTCGACACGACTTCACTACCTACATCGCGACTGAACTGGCTGCCGACTTCGCATGCGCGCTGGCCCAGTACCTCGCCGCAACTGGCAAGCAGCCGGTTGGCGAGGTGCAGGGGGATGCGCGGGCAAAGTGGCTGGAGGTTCGTGGTCTGGCCGCGGGCATCGTCAAGAATCTCGAAGCATTCGCCGCATCGCCGCACAAGGCGGCATGGTGCGGGGCGCTGGATGATTCGCTGTCGTTCGCTGATCAGATCGAAAAGGATGCGGCCGCCGCCCTCGCTGCCCGCCAGCCGGTTCGCATCTACGGTTGCTGCGCGCAGCCGGAGGGTGAGCTGCACACTGCCGAATGCCCGAACATGCGTCACCTCGCCGCCCGCCAGCCGGGGGCGCAGCCGCCTGTCGGGCAGGTACGCACAAGGGTCGATGGTGGCTTCATCGCCGAGCTGTTCCCTGGCGTGGCGGATCGCGTGAGCAACATGGCACCGCTTTATGTCGCTGCGCCCGCGCAGGGCATCGACCTGGGGCCGTTCCGCACCCAGGTTGCCGAGTTGCTGCGCATGGAGTTCGATCTGGAAGTCGCAGATCCGGAAGACCACCGGCACGACGATGGGGCAAGCGAAGCCGAACGGATCGCCAGCAAGATCGCGGCCCTGATCGACCAGCGCGATGCAGCGCCGGGGGTGGGCAATGGCTGAGTTAGTTACTCATCCTCAGGGAGCGATTCCACCACTTTCAGTGCTTGGTTTTTCGCAAGGATCAGCGCCTCGCCAGGATACGGACAAATGTCCGTGCTTCCCCGGGCAACCGAACGGTCGAAATTGCACTGATGAGCATGGTAAATCGCCCAATGCCCAGTCCATTGGCCCGCAGCACAACGCTGCTCGCCAGTCGCACTCCAGTGAACAAGATATGGACCAACGAGCTCGTACATCTGGCAGTTCCTCCCTGATTGACGTCGGCGTCCACGACTGTGCCGCCACGCCTTCGAGTTGCCTATTCACTAGCCAGTGTAGGAAAAGTCCGTCACAGACACTGCAGGCTTGTGATCACCCTACCACCCTGGCCACCGTCAAGCCGCCGCGTGACCGGCGCACCAGGCTGCGGGAGGACGTGTAATGCGCGAGCGACCCATCCTGTTCAACGGCGCCATGGTGCGCGCCATCCTTTCTGGCGCGAAGACGCAGACCCGGCGCGCGGTGAAGGGCGTCGCGCTGGACTGGCTCGGCAAGGCCCAGTTCACGCCCGAGTACGTCGCCAGTCCGGGCAACGACCTTTGCCCCTTCGGCCAGCCCGGCGACCGGCTGTGGGTGCGGGAGAGCTTCACCGACCTGCGCGGCACTGGTATCGAGCATCGACCCAATATTGATGGCCCCATCCAGCGCTATGCCTATTCGGCAGACACGCTGCCGGGCTCGCCTGGCGATTACGCCCGAAAGGACTACGGGATCAAGTGGCGGCCCAGCATCCACATGCCGCGCGAAGCATGCCGCCTGGTGCTGGAGATCACCAACGTGCGCGTGGAGCGGCTGCATGACATCAGCGAGGCCGACGCGCTGGCCGAGGGGATCGATCGCGAGGCCATGAACGGTTATGCGCGCACCGGCATGCACAGATCCGCAGGATTCGCCTTCCGCGACCTGTGGACCAGCACCGGCGGCGGCTGGGTCAGCAACCCGTGGGTGTGGGTCATCGAGTTCAACAAGATCAACGAGGTTTCCAATGGCTGATGGCTCCCGCTCGTTCAATTTTCCGCTGCCGCAGCGCTCGCGCCTGCGCGCCGGTGAGATCGTGGTCGATCTGTTCGCCGGCGGCGGCGGCGCCAGCGAGGCGCTGAAGCAGGCGCTGGGCCAAGACCCGGCGCTCGCCTACAACCACGACGCGCTGGCGATCGGCATGCACGCGGCGAACCACCCGCTCACCAGCCACCACCGCGAGGACATCTGGCATGCGGACCCGCGCGTTGACGTGGCCGGCCGCGCGATCGGATGGTTCCATGCCTCGCCGGACTGCACGCACTTCAGCCAGGCTAAGGGCGGCCAGCCGCGCAGCCGGAAGACCCGTGCGCTGTCCTGGGTTGTGATTAAGTGGATCGGCATGCTGCTGCGCGCTGACCTGGTCAACGGCACCAACACCGCGCCGCGCATCTTCTCCATGGAGAACGTGTGGCAGATCCTGACCTGGGGCCCGCTGATCGCCAAGCGCTGCAAGACCACCGGTCGTGTCCTGAAGATGGACGGCACCGTTGCTGAGCGCGGCGAGCGTGTGCCGGTCGAGCATCAGCAGCTTGTGCCGGACAAGAGCCGCACCGGCCGTACCTGGCGCCAGTTCGTCGCCGCGCTGCGTGCGCTGGGCTACGTGGTCGAATGGAAAAAGCTGGTGGCGAGCGACTACGGCGCCGGCACCAGCCGGGTGCGCCTGTTCCTGCTGGGCCGTCGCGACGGCGAGCCGATCGTGTGGCCTGCGGCAAGCCACGGCACCGCGCCGGGCCAGAAGCCGCGCGTATCGGCCGCCGACTGCTTGGACTTCAGTATTCCCTGCCCGTCCATCTTAGGGCGCAAGCGGCCGCTGGCCGACGCCACGATGCGCCGCATCGCCAAGGGCACCATGCGCCACGTCATCCAGTCTGCGGACCCGTTCATCGTGCCGGTGACACACCAGGGCGCCGACCGCGTCCATGGCGTGCACGAGCCGCTGCGCACCATTACCGCCGCCAATCGCGGCGAGCTGATGTTGGCGATGCCGGAACTGGCGCCCTTTATCACCGAGCATGCCAACGCCAGCACCCAGCGGACCATGGATGCGAGCGACCCGCTGCGCACGATGTGCGCCGGGGTGAAGGGCGGCCACTTCTCGGTGGTGACACCGATCCTCGCCGGCGTCGGCGGGCGCGCTGGCCAGTCCGAGCCGCGGTCAGGTGGCGATCCGCTGCACACGACGACCGCCAAGGCCGACACCGCGCTGGTGGCGCCGCACCTGGTGAAGTTCCGAGGCGACAGCATCGGCACGCCCGCCACTGAGCCAGTGCCAACGATCACCTCGGGTGCCGGCGCCGCCCGCCCGGCTGGCGCTGCGCACGCGCTGGGCGTATCCACCGCCTTCATGGTCCAGGCCGCGCACGGCGAAGGTCGACCAGGCGGTGCACAGCGCTGGGGAGCTGGCAGCAAGTCCGCCGATCTGCCAGTTGGCACGGTGACCGCCAGCGGAAACGGCGGCCAAGCGGTTGCAGAGGCAGAGCTGGCAGAGCTATCGCCCGAGCACCACGAGGGCGCGCTGCGGGTGGCCGCCTTCTTGGTCAAGTACTACGGCACCGGCGCCAACGTGCCGAGCCTGACCGATCCCGCCGACACGATCACCACGAAAGACCGGCTGGCGCTGGTCACGGTGGTCATCAAGGGCACGCCCTACGTCATCGTCGATATCGGCCTGCGCATGCTCAAGCCGCACGAGCTGTACCGCGCGCAGGGCTTCCCGGTGGGCTACATCATCGATCGCACTGCCAACGGCACCCCGCTGACCACCAGCGCGGCCGTACGCATGGTCGGCAACAGCGTCAGCCCGCCGCCGCTGCGCGCCCTGGCAGAGGCAAACCTGGACCAGGTGGCGCTGCCGCTGGCGGAGGTGGCCTGATGAACTCCATCACCCAAGCCAAGCAAAAAGCGCGCGTGTTGATCGGAGAGGCGCGTACTCGACGGCAGCTTGGACTCGACCTGGCACTTGGAGACGTCCCATGAGCCCCGGCCCCAAAGCCGCATCCGTACGCGCCGCCCTGCGCGGCGCCGCCCCCGCGCACGTCACAGTGCGCGACATGATCCGCCGGTACTGCCGCGAGCACGGGAAGCAGTTGTCCTGCCTCGCGCCCGCATGGGACTGCAAAGTACTCAGCGTATGGCGCGTGTTCGGCCGCAGCCGGCCTCTGCTTCCGCGCCAAGTTGAGGGGGTGATCACCCTGCTGCAGCTGGATGAATTCGACGCCAACGATCTGCGCCTCCGCGCCGCGCGCGAGGCCGGCTGGAGTATCGACCCATCGATGCTGCTGCAGGGGGATGTTTGAGCAATCGCAGAAGCACGTGCAGATCCATCGAAATGCATAGGAAGGAGGAAGAGCCTTGAATAATGAGCACATCGCCACGGAGAGCCGATCTCCACTGGCCCACCAGCAGCGCACTGCGATCGCGGTTGCAGCAGCACTTGAAACCGCCCTCACCAGTGCGGAACAGTGCGCCGGCGGCGGATGGTCGCTGACTTTCACGTTCGTGGGAGAGCCGCAGCTGCAGGCCGCCCGCGATGCTTGGCGCGCTTACGCCGTCGCCACGATCGACACGCCGGCTCCGCTGGCGGAAACAGCGAGCCAGAGGCTGACGGCCCAGATCGGCCTGGCCCTATTCAACGACCCAACCCTGGATCTGATGCAGATCGCAAACCAGGTGAACATCGCCCGCGCGGCGTCACAAGCCGCGCTGCTGCCGATATTCCCATCTGAAGAAACGGAGGCTCGTCATGGGCGCAGCTGAAACTATCCCCGAAGTCCTGCTGAAGCTCGAGCAGGTTGAAGCCCAAACCGGGATGAAGAAGAGCTACATCTACCGCGAGATGGAAAAGGGGACGTTCCCACCCAAGCACAAGATCGGAGGCGGAACGCGCTGGTATCAGAGCGATGTTCAGCGGTGGATCCACGCACGCCGTCGCGCCCCTCTGTGGACCCCGGAGAACGCGGTGCAGGTGGCGGCCAACTGTGACGGCAGCGGAGCCTAAACGGTCACCGAGCGGTCACCGGACGGCGCAGGCTTGACGACGAGGGCACTGCGGTTGATCCTAAGTGCCTGATTCGATGGTGGGCCCAGAAGGATTCGAACCTTCAACCAAAGGATTATGAGTCCTCTGCTCTAACCGTTGAGCTATAGGCCCTTGCGGCCGCACAGTGTAGTGGAGGCCCGCAGGCGCTTTCCACTGCAGGGTGTCACATCAGCCGAAACGCCGCCCCATCGCCTGCACCCGACGCGCATTCTCCGCCGCCAGCTCACGCAGCCCGCCCGAGCGCAGCAGCGCCGAACCCGCCACGCGCTGCCAGTAGTCCACCGCCAGCGGCGCTGCCCAGTGCAGGTGCGCGAGCTGGCCGCTGCGCTCCGGCGCGATGGAGGCGAGCGGCGTAGCCGCACGCAGCACCCCTGTGCGCGAGGGTGCCAGTGACATCGGCAACATGTCATACGCGGGCGCCAACGGCAGCGGGCCGCGATCGACCAGGTGGAAACCCAGATTGCCCTGATGCATGTCGCTGTTGCCGATCAGCCGGCCGAACGCGTGCAGCCTTCCCATCGCGGCCTGCGTGTCGCGATCGACCCAGCCCTGCGTCAGCAGCGCGGCGGCGGCGGTCCCCCAGTCCACGGTCACGTCACCGACGAAGGCCGAGGACAGCGCCAGCAGCGAGACGAAGCCGCGCCGGCCCAGCACGTCGACGGTGCGGTCGAAGCGCTGCACCTCCAGGAACGTATGCGTGTCGGTCTGGAGTATCTCGGACACCGCTGCGGGCACGCCCCCGTCGCGCAGGCACTGCAGGGCGAGGTGCTCGCAGACCAGCAGGTCTGCCCAGCGTTCGGCGGCCTCGCCTGCGGTGGGCTGCGCGAACTTCACCAGCGCCGCATAGCGCCCTCCCTCATGCTCCACCGTGGCAGTGAACTTCGGTTGCTCGCCACCCGGCGACGATCCGACGTCTTCGCCTTCCAGTGCCGCTGCGGCGCGCTCGGGATAACGACGTGCGCGCTGCCCCGCCAGGACGTGATCGCCAGGCGCATCAAGCGCGCGCAACGCCATCTGCACGGCATCGCCGCCCAGCAGGAGGTCACCGATCTCGGTGCCGCCTGCACGTACCAGCGCCTGGAGGGTGTCACCCAATTGCCATCGATTGAGGTCGTCGGGGACGCCCAGGTCACGCCCGCGACGATGCGCGAACGTACGCCCGAGAAAACCCTGTGGCCGCAGGTCGTCCAGGTACCACGGCAGCCCCGGGAAGTGGCCATCGACGGTCTCGTCTGGCGAACGGGTCAGATTGGGGCGTGCGGCGGTGGTCGCCACGTGGAAGGTCTCGCCCGTGAGTGCCACGACCGTGCCCAGTTCTTCAAGGGTGGCGTCCGGCCCCAGCCGGAACAGCGGCCACTCGCTGCCCGCGGCGGTCTGCTGGCGGACGGCATAGGCCGTGGCGCGGGTGCGGCCAAGTCGCACCAGGCGGTCCCCGGCCTCGGCGACAAGACGACTCAACGTTGTCCGGGTAACCCCCAGGCGATCGACGAGATCGGCAGCTGAGACGACCTCGCCAGCAGGCAGGTTGTCGAACAGCGTCTGGAGCTGGACGGTACGGGGACGGGCCATGGCCTGAGTTTCGGGACGAGTTAAGTTACGAATCTATACGCCAATCTTCGGCGAACCGCAACCCCATTTAACTTATAAGCCATTGATTGAAATAACATCACCCCGGAGAACACCGAGAAAAAATCCGCAATTAAGTTACGAAACACGCAACGAAATCACCAAATCAGCCTAGCGATCCCAACCCCGCCGAACAGCCGCTCCATTCGCTGTGCCGCCGCCCAGTTCGAGTACACCACGCGGCGCCACCTGCCCCAAAAAAACAAACCCCGCTTGCGCGGGGTCTGTCGGGTTTCAACGCGATGCGCCGGTATCGATCAATCGATATCCAGGAAGCTGCGCAGCTGCTCGGACCGGCTCGGGTGACGCAGCTTGCGCAGCGCCTTCGCTTCGATCTGGCGGATACGCTCGCGGGTGACGTCGAACTGCTTGCCCACTTCCTCGAGGGTGTGGTCGGTGTTCATGTCGATGCCGAAGCGCATGCGCAGCACCTTGGCTTCCCTCGGGGTGAGGCCGGCCAGCACGTCGCGCACGGTTTCAGACAAGTTGATGTTGGTGGTGTTCTCGATCGGGGACTCCACGTTGGTGTCCTCGATGAAGTCGCCCAGATGGGAATCCTCGTCGTCGCCGATCGGGGTTTCCATCGAGATCGGCTCCTTGGCGATCTTCATCACCTTGCGGATCTTGTCTTCCGGCATGTCCATTTCCTTGGCCAGCTCCTCCGGCGTAGCCTCGCGGCCATACTGCTGGAGCATCTGACGGGAAATGCGGTTCAACTTGTTGATCGTTTCGATCATGTGCACCGGGATACGGATGGTGCGCGCCTGATCGGCGATCGAACGGGTGATGGCCTGGCGGATCCACCAGGTCGCATACGTGGAGAACTTGTAACCACGGCGGTATTCGAACTTGTCCACGGCCTTCATCAGGCCGATGTTGCCTTCCTGGATGAGGTCGAGGAACTGCAGGCCGCGGTTGGTGTACTTCTTGGCGATCGAGATGACCAGGCGCAGGTTGGCTTCGACCATTTCCTTCTTGGCCTTGCGTGCACGCGCTTCGCCGTAGGCCATGGCGCGGCTGATTTCCTTCAGCTCGTCCAGTTCCAGCCAGGTGGTCTTCTCGATGTCGATCGTCGCCTGCTGTTCGGCGATGATCTGATCCTTCACGTCACGCAGGGCCGAGGACCACTTCTGCTTGCGCTTCAGTGCGTCTTCCACCCACTCCAGGTTGGTCTGGTTGCCTTCCCACGAGCGGATGAAGTCCTTGCGCGGCATGCGCGCGGTCACGGTCGCCAGGTTCAGCACGCGGCGTTCGTGGGACTTGATCGAGGCCATGACGTCGCGCAGCTGCTTGACCAGCACATCGGTCAGCGGCAACGGCAGCTTCAGGGTCACGAAGACGGCGGCCATGTCGTCGCGCAGCTTGGCCAGCGGCTTGCGGTCGCCCTTGGCAGCGGCCTTCTTGAACGCGGTATACGCATCGCTCAGGGCCTGCATGCGGCGTGCGACTTCTTCCGGATCCGGACCGGTCGGGCCGGCCTCTTCCTCGACGTCGTCGCCGTCATCTTCTTCATCGGCGTCATCGTCAGCGTCGTCGCTGGTGTCTTCGGCCACGGCCGGGGCCGGGACTTCTTCGACCAGGTCGTTGAAGCCGACGATCACTTCGGCCAGGCGCTTCTTGCCTTCCTTGTGCGCGTCGTAGTCGGCCAGCAGCGATTCCACCGATACCGGGAAGGTACCGAGTGCGGCCTGGACCTGGCCCAGACCTTCTTCGATGCGCTTGGCGATGGCGATTTCGCCTTCGCGGGTCAGCAGCTCGACGGTACCCATTTCGCGCATGTACATGCGCACCGGGTCGGTGGTGCGGCCACCTTCGGTGTCGAGCGCGCTCAGCGCGGCAGCGGCTTCTTCGGCCGCGGTGTCATCGACTTCGCGGTTGCCGGTGTTGCCATCGTTGAGCAACAGGGTTTCTGCATCGGGCGCAACTTCATGGACATCAATGCCCATGCCGTTGATCATGCCGATGATATCTTCGATCTGCTCCGGGTCGACGATGTCGTCGGGCAGATGGTCATTGACTTCGGCGTAGGTCAGGTAGCCCTGTTCCAGGCCCTTGCTGATCAGAAGCTTGATGTCGTTTTGCTGGGCAGGACGTTCGTTGGCCATGTAGTGCTCGCGCCACCGGCTGGGAGAGGGAATAGAACCTAGCATTATACCAGCCCGGCGCCCCGCGTTCCCGGGCGGTGGTCCCGGGGCTAGGGTCTGAGCAGGAAGGTCACGGGACCATCGTTGACCAGGCTGACAACCATATGGGCACCAAACTGGCCGGTTTCCACCCCCGGGGCGTGTTTTTGCCTGCAGATCTCGACCAGTCGGTTGAATCCGCGTTCAGCCTCCGCCGGCGGCGCGGCGGTACTGAAGCCCGGCCGCATCCCGCTGGATGTGTCGGCCGCCAGGGTGAATTGGCTGACCAGCAGCACTCCGCCGCCGGTATCACGCAGCGACCGGTTCATTTTTCCGGTCTCATCGGCAAAGACACGATAACCAAGCAGGCGATCGGCCATCCGGGCGATCTGGGCCTCGGTGTCACCTGGCTCCATGCCCACCAGGGCCAGCAGGCCGGGGCCGATCTGACCGACAACGGCCTCATCGACACGGACGCTGGCTTCGCTGACGCGCTGGATCAGAACAAGCATGGACAAGGCTCCGCTAGCTGAAGGCGGACTACCTTAACGTGCCCGCGCGCCGACAGGCTGGTCGCCAGCGGCTAGACTTTGCGGTGATGAAACCGCACACCACCGCCCGCCTGGCCTACCGCGCCGCTGCCCTGTTCACCCGCCTGCCCTGGCCCTGGTTGCGTGCCTTCGCCAGCGGCCTGGCCTGGCTGTGGATCCGTCTCAATGCCCGTGAGAGCCGCGTCACCCGCCGCAACCTCGAACTGGCCTACCCCGAAATGGACGAGGCCGAGCGCACCGTGCTCCACCGCGAGGTGCTGCGCTCGACCGCGCTGCAGGCCATCGAGACCCTGCGCCTGTGGACCCAGCCACGCGATCGCAATCTTGCGCGGTTGACCGAGCGCCACGGCGAGGCGCTGTACGACGCAGCCCTGGCCGCCGGCAAGGGCGTGATCGTGGCGGCCCCGCATTACGGCAACTGGGAGCTGCTCAACCAGTGGCTGGCCTCGCGCGGGCCGATCGCGATCGTCTACAAGGCCCCGGATGAAGCAGTGGGCGATGCCTTCCTGCAGCTGGTCCGCGGCGGCGACAACGTCCAGCAGGTCCGCGCCGAAGGCCCGGCCGTGCGCCAGTTGTTCAAGGTACTCAAGGACGGCGGTGCCACCGGCATCCTGCCCGACCAGCAGCCCAAGGCCGGCGACGGGGTGTTCGCGCCATTCTTCGGGGTGGAGGCGCTGACCATGACCCTGGTCAACCGACTGGCCGAGCGCACCGGCGCGACCGTGCTGTACGGCTGGTGCGAGCGGATCGGCCCGGGCATGGCGTTCGCCCTGCACATCGAGGCCACCCCGCCGGCCGTGGCCGATCCGGACCCGCGCACCGCGGCCACCGCCCTCAATGCCGGCATCGAACGCATCGCCCGGCGCGATCCGGCGCAGTATCAGTGGACCTACAAGCGCTATACGCTGCGCCCACCGCAGAGCGGCGAGGACGACCCCTATGCCACCGAGGACCATCCGCACTGACTGCGACGCAGCGTCGCGCCCTTGGTGCGATTGAATCGCCGCGATCCGTCCCCACTGTGGAAACCACGATGTCCCCCACGGCCCCTGACATGTCCCCTGCTTCTTCCCTGTTCGGCGATCCGGCCGCGATCCGCTGCGAGCGCGCGGTGGCCGAACTGCGTGCCGGCCGCCCGGTGGTGATCGACGATGGCCACGGCCAGCGCCTAGCCTTCATCGCGCTGGACAGCAGCACCCGCACGAGCTTCAGCGCCTTTGCCGCGGCCGCGGAAGACCGGCACTACCTGTTCCTCACCGCCACCCGCGCCCGCGTGCTCGGGGTGAGTGCCGACCGTGGCGCGCGCGTGCCGCTGGCCGGCATCGATTTCGATGCCCTGCCCTCGCTCAGCTACCTGCGCGACCCCGGTGCGATGCCCCCGGGCTGGACCGGTGGCGAAGCGCTGGACGACGGCGCGGTGGAAATCGCCCGCCTCGGCCTGCTGTTGCCGGCGATGGTCGGCGTGCTGTTGGCCGCCGATGACCGCCGCTTCGACGACTGCGCGCAGGTCTCGCTGTGCGATCTCAGCCAGGGCGCCGAACAGGCCGCGCATGCGTATGAGCTGGTGGCCCGCTCGCCGGTGCCGCTGCGCGAGGTCGGCATGACCGAATTCGCGGTGTTCCGCGGTGGCGTGGCCCAGCGTGACCAGGTCGCGATCATCGTGGGCACCCCGGATCTGTCCGCCGTGGTGCCGGTTCGCGTGCATTCCTCCTGCCTGACCGGCGATCTGTTCGGTTCACTCAAGTGCGACTGCGGCGACCAGCTGCGGCGCGGCCTGCGCAAGCTCAAAGAGCTCGGCGGCGGCGTGCTGCTGTACCTGGACCAGGAAGGCCGCGGCACCGGCATCGCCGCGAAGATGCGCGCCTACGGCTACCAGCACGATGGCCTGGACACGATCGACGCCGATGCCCAGCTCGGCTTCGGTGCCGATGAGCGCCGCTACGGCAGTGCCGTGGCGATGCTGCAGGGCCTGGGCGTGAGCCGCGTGCAGCTGCTCAGCAACAATCCCACCAAGGCCCAGCGCCTGCGCAATGCCGGCATCGACGTGGTGGACTGCATACCGGTCACCGGCGACATCACCGCCGAGAACGAACAGTACCTGCGCACCAAGGCCGAACGCGCCGGCCATCTGCTCGATGTCGACGCACTGATCCAGGCCGCGCAATAGCCCACGGCAACCTGCTACCGTCTGCGCCACGGGCGGTTGCACCTGTACGCATGCGCCCGGCCCGTTCCCCAGCCGAGCGCCCTGCCTTGTCCGATCTTCTCGACACTCCCGTGCCGCCGCCCCTGCCGCCGTTGCCGCCTGCCCCCGACTGGCAGGCGATGCCGCTGCGTTCGGCCTCGCTGGCCGCGTTCGGTGGTGCGGTCGCTGGCGCACTGATGATCGGCGGCGTGTTCGGCACGCTCTGGGTGGTCTTTGATCTGCCGGGCCGCTGGTGGGGCGCGGCCGGCATGGTCGCGCTCGGCGCGCTGATCGGTGCGGCTCTCGCGTTCCGCCGCCAGCGCCGCACCTATTGGCGGCTGGATGCCCAAGGCCTGGGCTTGCGCCGCGACCTGCTCTGGCAGAACGAAACCCGTGTCCCCACCTCGCGCGTGCAGCACCTGGATCTGCGCCGTGGGCCGATCGAACGGAGCGCCGGGTTGAGCACGCTGGTCGTGCATACCGCCGGCAGCCGCTTCAGTGCGGTCACGCTCAGTGGGCTGGACAGCGCCGATGCCGAGCGCCTGCGCGACACCCTGGCGCACCAGCTGGACCAGGACGACGACGCGCTGTGAGTACCCCGCCGCCGCTTGATGCCGCGCCGGAGCAGCGGCTGCATCCCTGGTCGTGGCTGTTCGTGCTGCTGATGCAGTTGCGCCAGGGTTTGGTACCGCTGATCGCACTGGTGGTGTTCGGCCAGCGCGGCGACCGCGATGAGCTGTGGCTGTCACTCGGCCCGGTGATCGCCGTGGTCGTGCTGGTCGCGTATTCGGTGCTGCAGTACCTCACCTATCGCTACCAGATCGGCACGAGCGCGATCACGGTGCGCAGTGGTGTTTTCGCGCGTAATCGCCGCGAGATTCCCTTCGCCCGCATCCACAACGTGGTGGTCCACCAGAACCCGCTGCACCGCCTGTTCGGCGTCGCCGAACTGAAGCTGGAATCGGCCGGTGGCCATCGCCCCGAAGCGGAAATGCGGGTGCTCAAACTCGACCAGGCGCTCGCACTGGAGCGTCTGGTACGCCAGCGTGGCCAGGCAGTGCCGGCCACGGCCGAGGGCGACGCCGCTGCGGCCGAACCAACCGAGGATGTGCTGCTCGCCCTGAGCCCGGGCGAGGTGGTCCGTATCGGCCTGCTCTCCAACCGCGGCTGGGTGGTGGTGTTGGCAGTGCTGGGCGCGATGGTGCAGTTGTTCCCGCGTGGCAGCGTCTCCGATGTCATCGAAGCCGGCGGCCGCCAGGCCTTTGGTTATGCCAGCCACCTGCACCCCGGGATGTGGCTGTGGGCGATTGCCGCGGCGCTCGCCGTGGCGGGCTTCTGGGTCATGCTGCGGGTATTGTCGGTGGTGCTCGCGCTGCTGCGTTATTACGGCTTCCGGCTCAGCGAGCACGAGCGCCGGCTGACCGTGGCCAGTGGGCTTCTGACCCGCATGCGCACCAGCGTGGCGCGGCGCCGGATCCAGGCGTGGACGCTGCGCGAGAGCGCGCTGCAGCGCTGGTTCCAGCGCCGGCAACTGCGTATCGATATTGCTGCCGGCAACCCCGGCGAAGGCGAGCGCCGCGACCTGCGTGAGCTGGCGCCGCTGGCGACGCCGGCCGTCTGCGATGGGCTGGTCCAGCATCTGCTGCCGCACCTGCAGTGGCCGCCGGCGCGCTGGCAGCCGGTGCAGATGCGGGGCTGGTGGCGGCTGTGCCTGGGCGCACTGTGCCTCGTTCCGCTGCTGACGGCGGCGGCGATCTGGTACGGCGGGCCGTGGGGGGCGCTGGTGTTGCTATGGCTGCCGTGGTCGGCGTTCCGCGCGCACCGGCAGATGGCCCGCATCGGCTATCACCTGGATGACGACTACATCGCGGTGCGTGGCGGCTGGTGGCAGCGCTGGTGGCGCTTTGCCGAGCTGGACAAGCTGCAGGCACTGCGCCTGACCCGTTCGCCGCTGGACCGCCGGCTGGGCACGGCCAGCGTGTGGCTGGATACCGCCGGCGCAGGCATGGGCACGCCGCTGGTGCTGCAGTACCTGCCGGAAGCGGAGGCGCGTGCGGTGTACGAGCGGTTGGGCCGTGCGTTGGCGAAGCGTCGCCTGCGCTGGTAGGGGCGCAACCACGCCTGGCGTGGATCTACCTGGTGAAATGCGTCCACGCATGGCGTGGATCTACCTGATGGCGCAAACGCTGGCTTATCGCTTCGCCGGCCCCCAATAGCCGAGCTCCTTGCGGATCTGCAGGCCCCGCGTCCACGCACCGAACGGTTTGCGCTTGAGCGTGCCGAGCTCACCGGACAGGAAATCCTCGGTCGCCGCGATCACCCGCTCAGAGGAATACCCATCGCGGAACGGATGGATGGCATCGGCGTAGCGACGGATTTCGGCCATCAACGCCGGGGTGGGATCCAACGCCTGGGCCAGCATCGCCGGCAGTTGGGTGGCATCGTCGAAATCGATCATGTGCGGCTGCGGAACCCGGTTGCGGAAGGTCACCACCGGTTTGTGCTGCACGATGAACTCGGAGACGATCGAGGAGGTATCCGAGACCAGCACATCGGCCGCGCGCTGCGCGGCCATCACCTGTTCCGGTTCGATGAAGCGCGCATGCGGGCCGGCCAGCGCGCGGTAGCGCTCGAACAGCGCCGGCGCGCACTTGGGATGCAGGGTCAGCAGCCAGTAGTGCTCGCCGCGGGCGATATCGGCCGCGATCTGCTCGTACAGATGCGGCGCGGCGCTCAGCCGCTCGGTGAAGGTCGAGCCGAACAGGATCACCGGGCGGCCCTGTGCCGGCACGCGCAATCCCGCGCTCAGGCCGCCGTCATCGCGGAACAGCGGATCGAGCTTGGGCCAGCCGGTCTCGGCCACGGCGAAGTGGCCCTCGCGCGCGGCCAGCTCGCGGAACGGAGTAGTCGTGGCCGGGCCCTGGGTGCAATACAGATCGAACAGGCCGCGCACCCGGAAGTGGCCGCGGGCACTGTCGCGCTTCTGCACGTTGAAGCCGTGGAAGACCTGCACCTTGGCCCCGGCAATGAACGGCGGCACCCAGTTGGCGGCGCTGAACACCGCGCGCGGACGTAGTGCCAGCGCGTCTTTCAGGCCTGCATTGGGCACGCCGGGCAGCGACGCGCCAGCGGCGCCATCGGCGAACCAGGCCGACACCGATTGACCGGATGCGTGCAACGCCTGCGCCAGAGGGGCGAGAATGGGCAGCGCATAACGCTCCGTCGCAAACAGCAGGTACTCGGCCATCATGTCCTCCTCGACCGCTCCCACTGAACGGCCTCGCATTTCGGCCTGCATTATCGCGTTCAATGAAGCCGACCGCATCGGCGACTGTCTGGCCTCGCTGGCCTTCTGCGACGAAATCGTCGTGGTGGACTCGCAGTCCACCGATGCCACCGTGGCGATCGCGACAGCCGCCGGGGCGCGGGTGCTGCAACGCCCGTTCGATGGCTTCCGCAGCCAGAAGGCGTTCTGCGTCGAGCAGGCCGCGCATGACTGGGTGCTGTGCCTGGACGCCGACGAGCGCATCAGCGGGACCCTGCGCGAGGCGATCCTGTCCGCCCAGGCCAACGGTTTCGCCGGCCACCACGGCTACCGGTTCGCACGGCTTTCCGAGTACTTCGGCAAGTTCCTCAAGCATGGCAACGCCTACCCGGACCGGGTCCTGCGCCTGTTCGACCGCCGCCATGGCGGCTGGCGCGGCAAGCGTGAGATCCATGAGGCGGCCAGCGTCGATGGCGCGGTGGGCACCCTGCGCGGCGACCTGATCCATTACCCCTACCGTTCGCTGGAGCAGCAGCTGCTCAAGACCCAGCGCTACGCGCGGATGATGGCCGAGCACGAGTTCGCGCGGGGCAAGCGCGCCACCCTGCCCAAGCTGATCCTGGCCCCGACGTGGCGGTTCTGGCGTGGGCTGCTGCTGCGCGGCGGCTTCCGCGATGGCTGGCACGGCCTGGTCTATGCCTATGTGCGCGCCAACTACGTGCGCCAGAAGACCATCATGTTGTGGATGCTGCAGAACGGGCAGCCGGTGACCGATCCGCCGCGGGATCAGCCAGGCGCCTGAGCTTTGGCCTGTGCCAACGCCACCCGGCGGGTATGGCCCTGGACGATCGACAGCCCGGCCAGCAGGCCGACGATGGTGACGTAGAAGCTGGCCGTGATCTGGTGCGCGAACATCGACTGGGTGATCCCGCACAGCACATAGGTCACTACCACCATGATCCCGGCAGCGGCCGGGCCACGGAAGGCCTGTTCGCCGCTGCGCCGGTGCAGGCCGGTAAATACCCACAGCGGCACACCATAGATGGCCAGCAGCAACAGCAGGCCCGGCACGCCCTGCGTCGCCGCCCACTCGGCCAGGTCATTGTGCGCGTGGCCCAGATGGCAGCGCTGTTCGGCCGGATCATCCCGGCACACCGGCAGGCGCTGCATGGCGCTGTCGAAATGGCCGATGCCCACGCCGGTCAGCGGATGATCGAGGAAGGTCTCATAGGCCACCTGCAATCGCTCCACGCGCGCGCCGGCCGAGGAGTCGCTGTCTCCGCGCTCCATCCGCACCACGTCGTGCTTGAGTTCGGTCAGGCGGACCTGCTCGCGCAGGCTCGGGATGGTCAGGATCAAGGTACCGGCGATCGCCACCAGGGCCAGCAGCACACCCAGCCGCGCAGGCCCGGTACGCCAGCGCAGGCTCATCGCCATCACCACCAGCAGTGCCAGCAGCGCCAGCCAGACGCCACGGCTGCCGCTGAGCACGATGGTCACGCAACCGGCGACCATGCCCACGATCACCCAGGTCCAACGTTTGTGTGGCCGGCAGAACACCAGCAGCACCATCAGCACCAGCACGATGTCGGCCAGTACGATCGCGTTGGTGCTCAGATCAGCGCGTGGCGCGCCGCCGGCCACCTGCAGGATCGCCAGCACCATGGTACCGAGCAGGCCGGCCAGCGCCCCGCCCCACAGCCAGCGGATGTCCGGCCGCAGTGCACAGACCCACAGGGCGATCCAGGGGATCACCACGAACCGTGAGCGGTTGTCGATGTCGCGCAGGCCCTGCTCGAACAGATAAATCGAGAGCAATGCAAAGGCAATCGCGGCCACCACCAGCCAGGTGAGGGCCTTCACCGGCCGCCCGGCCAGGCCCCGCGCGCGCCACAGGTAATCCGGCGCCAGCAGCGTGCTCAGCAGCAACAGGATGCCGTAGGGCAGCAGGTTCTGGGGCAGGGTCAGCACCAGCGCGGGCATGCAGAACAGGCCCACGGTGGCGATCCAATGGGCCACACCGGCACGCCCCTGCAGCGGCGGCAGGGAAACGGGCGTGGTCGGCTCGGATGCAGCGGAGAACGTCATTGCCAACCTCGATTGCCACACGCAGGCATGCACGCCCGTGATTGCACTGGACGCCACCGGCGCCCACGGAGCTGCCGCACCTGCCCGACCAGGCCGCCAGCATTGCAGAATTCACTCATCGCCGTCGATCCGGTGCAGCGCGCGTTCGCGTTTTTGTTCTTCGGCGCTGGCCACGCAGGCACCGTGGATATCGCCGGGCCTTACCAACCACCAACGGCGGCGGTTGGCGACCCCGGCCAGCTCTGCAGTGGTGCGGTCCACGCACGCCAGCAGCGCGTCTTCCTGCACCAGCAACCAGCGCTGCTGGGGCTGGGCGGCCTGCCAGGCGACCCCGTCGGCGAGCTGCCGGTCCCAGCGCCGGTTGAACCCGAACGTGGCGGCCTCACGGTCAGCCATCAGCAGGTTCTGCTCCTTCCACGCGACCAAGCCGAGTTCCGCCTTCGGGCCGATGCGCTGGCCGACCTGCTGCATCAGGCCACGTGCCGAGCTGGAGTCGTTGAACAGCGGGTAGCCGATCAGCCCGAACGCCACCCAGGCCATGGTCAGCGTCGCCACCACCGCCAGATGGAAGCGGCGTACGCCGGCGATGCACAGGGTCAGCACGGCCCAGCAGCCCAGCGCGACCGCGACCCAGCCCAGGCCGGAGGTGACGGCGGTATCGATGCCGCGGTCGAGGATCAGTTTGCGCTCGAACCCCGGCTGCCCGACCAGCATCGAGATACCGATGCCGAGCAGGCCGGCGGCCAGCAGCGCCACGAAGCCGCCCAGCAGCCACTGGAAGGCGCGCTTGCGCAGCAGCCCCGGCAGCAGCGGTGCCAGCGCCAGGCAGAACATCGGCAGCGCCGGCAGGATGTAGACGTCACGCTTGCCGTTGGGGATCGAGAAGAACAGCACGATCAACAACCACCACACCAGCGGCAGCAGGTAGCGCGCATCACGCCGCTGCAGGCGACGGCGCCAGGCCGGGATCGCCCAGGGAATCGCCAGGAAGGCCGGGATCCACATCGACGGCATCGTGCCCAGGAAATACCACCATGGCTGATGATGATCCCAGGATTGCGCGTAGCGCTTGGCGGTCTGCCGGAACAGGATGTCGTCCAGGTAGGCGCGATATTCGGCCGACCCACTGCCCAGCGCAGTCAGCACCATCGGCACCAGCCACAGGGCGATCGCCAGCGCGAACGCCAGCGGCCCGGCCCAGAACCGCCAGTCGCGGACATGCAGCTTGACCCGCGGCCAGCCCAGCACAGAGGCCACGGCGGCCGGCACGATCATCAGCAGCGCGATCACGCCTACGCCCTTGGTGATCACCCCCAGCCCGGCAGCGAACCAGCCCAGCCACCACCAGCGCCACGCAGGGCCACTGAGCAGATGCCGCAGCAGGCCGTAGTTGGCCAGGGTGATGAAGAACACCACCAGCGGATCGATCTGGGCTTTCTTGGACTGGAAAGTGAAGTGCAGCGCGAACAGCAGCGCCCAGGCGGCGTACAGCCCGACCCGCCGTGTCCACAGGCGGCGGCCCAGGTCATAGACGCAGGCCAGGGTGCCCAGCGCGGCCAGCAGCGAGGGCAGCAGGAAGGCCACCCGCCAGTCGCCGATCAGCGAGTACAGCGCGGCCTGCGACCACATCAGCAGCGGCGGCTTGTCCGAATACAGCTCGGTGCCCCGATGCGGGAACAGCCAGTCGCCGCTCTCCACCATCTGCTTGGCGACCAGCGCAAAGCGTGGCTCGTCGGACGGCCACGGATCACGCATGCCCAGGCCGGCCCCCAGAACGAGCAGGGCCATCAGGGCAAGCAGCCAGAACTCTCGGGATGCGCGGTTTTTTAGCATGGGGCGGAATTCTAGCCGGGTTCGGATCAACCCTTCTTTAGCAGACGCGCATAGAAGAAGCCGTCAGCACCTTCCTCACCGGGCAGGCGCTGGCGCCCGGCCCAGGAGTCGTGGCCATACGCCTCGCCCAGCGGCAGGAAGCCCGCATCCCGGGTGCGCTGCAGGAAGGATTCGACCTGGAACTGGTTTTCATCGCGCAGGATCGAGCATGTCGCATACAGCAGGGTTCCGCCCGGGGTGAGCATCGACCAGCACGCATCCAGCAGGCGCGCCTGCAGGGCGATGAGTGCATCGATGTCGGTCGCGCGGCGATGCGCCAACACATCCGGCTGGCGCCGGATGATGCCGGTGGCCGAACAGGGGGCGTCGAGCAGGATGGTGTCGAACAGCTGCCCGTCCCACCAGCTGGCCGGATCGGTCGCATCGCCCGCCAGCACCTGCGCGTTCTGGCCCACGCCGGTGCGTGCGAACGTTTCGCTGATGCGCTTGAGCCGGCGCGCATCGATGTCCAACGCCAGCAGCTGCAGGGTCGGATCGCGCTCCAGCAGATGGGCGGCCTTGCCGCCCGGTGCGGCGCAGGCATCAAGCACCCGCGAACCCGGGCGCGGCGCCAGCGCATCGGCCACCTGCTGGGCAGACAGATCCTGCACCGACAGCGCGCCATCGGCGAACCCGGGCAGCGCGGAGACCGCGACCGGCACCGGCAGGCGGATCGCATCGGCACCCACGCTCGATGCCTCCGCCTCGATACCGGCGGCCGCCAACTGCTGCAGCATCGCCTCACGACTGCTGTGCTGGCGGTTGACCCGCAGCCACAGCGGCGCGGCCTGCAGGCTCGCGGTGAACACCGCGTCGGCCTCGTCCGGCCAATCCTGTTCGATCTTCTCGGCCATCCACAGCGGGAAGGCATCGCGCGCAGGCAGCGGCGGAATGCCTTCGCGCTGGGCGCGGCGCAGCAGTGCATTGACCATGCCGGCCTGGCGATCACGGCCCATCGCACGCGCGGCGTCGACCGTGGCCGAGAGCGCGGCGTGCGCCGGCAGCTCCAGTGCGTCCAACTGGGCGAAGCCGACCAGCAGCAGCGCGCGCAGTTCGTCTTCGCGCACGCTCAGCGGCCGCGGCATCCATTGCGCCAGTGCAGCGTCATACGCGGCACGGCGACGCAGCACGGCAAAGCACAGCGCCTCCAGCAGCGCGCGGTCGCGGCTGTCGTCCAGGGTCGGCAAGGCGGTGGCCAGTTCGGCCTTGAGCGAACGGCCGCGGCCGATCACCTGGGCCAGCACGCGCGCGGCCAGCACGCGGGTGGGCACGCCGGGGGCGGTATGGGCGGTGTAGGGGCCTGCAGGCTTGCCGGAACGCGCGGTGGTCATCTCAGGCACCCACGCCGAGATCGCGACGGGCATTGAGGTAGTCGGCGGCGGTGATCGCCTTGCCGCCCTCACGCTGCAGCACGCGCAGGCGCAGCGCACCCTGCCCGCAGGCGATGTCGATGCCGTCACGCGAGGCGCCCAGCAGCGTGCCCGGGGCCTTGCCCTGGTTGTCCTCCAGCGCGATCGCGCCATGGATGCGGACGCGTTCGCCGGCCAGCATCGCCTCGGCGATCGGCCACGGATTGAACGCGCGTACGGTGCGTGCCAGCACGTGGGCGTCCTGCGCCCAGTCCAGACGGGCTTCGGCCTTGTCCAGCTTGTGCGCATAGGTCACGCCGGCCTCCGGCTGCGGCTGCGCGATCGGCTTGATGCCGGCCCGCAGCAGGCCCAGGCCATCGGACAGCACCTGCTCACCCAGGGCGGCCAAACGATCGTGCAGCTGACCGCCGGTATCGTTGGGGCCGATCGCGATGTGCTGCTTGAGCAGCACCGGGCCGGTATCCAGCCCGGCGTCCATCTGCATCAGGCACACACCGGTTTCGGTATCGCCGGCCTGGATCGCACGCTGGATCGGCGCGGCACCGCGCCACCGCGGCAGCAGCGAGGCGTGCACGTTCCAGCAGCCATGGGTCGGGATGGTCAGCACCGCCTTGGGCAGGATCAGCCCATAGGCCACCACCACCATCAGGTCCGGCGCCAGGTCGCGCAGCTGCTGCTGGGCTTCGGGGGTCTTGAGGCTCTCCGGCTGGAACACCGGGATGCCACGTGCGATCGCGTCCAGCTTGACCGGCGAGGGGGCCAGGCCACGGCCACGGCCAGCGGGACGATCGGGCTGCGTGTACACCGCGACCACTTCATGGTGACGGGCTGCGGCACGCAGCGAGGACACGGCGAACGCCGGCGTACCGGCAAAGACAATCTTCATGGTGACCCCACTAACAGAACGTAAAACGGCGCCGATGTGCGGCGCCGCGCGACAGGACACGTCGCGCGGTCATCCCGCGCGGCGGTCGCTGCAATCACCTCAGGCAACGTGCTTGCGCTGCTTGGCCAGCTTCTTGCGCACCATCTCGCGCTTGAGCGGCGAGAGGTAATCAATGAACAGCTTGCCGTCCAGGTGGTCCATCTCGTGCTGCACGCAGACAGCGAGCACGCCGTCGGTGGTCAGTTCCTGGGCCACGCCGTGGCGATCCAGGTAACGCACGGTGATCTGGTTGGCGCGGGTGACGTCGGCAAAGATGCCCGGCACCGACAGGCAGCCTTCCTGATAGACCTGGCCGCCTTCGTTGGCGACGATCTCAGGATTGATGAACACCATCGGGGTGTCCTTCTCTTCACTGACGTCGATCACCATGAAGCGCTTGTGCACGTCCACCTGGCTGGCGGCCAGGCCGATGCCCGGGGCGTCGTACATGGTGTGGAACATGTCATCGATCAGGGTCTGGAACGCCGGCGTGGTCACGTCAGCAGCATCGATCAACGCAGCCTTGGTACGCAGGCGCGGATCGGGAAATTCGAGAATGGGCAGGAGGGCCATGGCAAATACCGGTAGGGGGCGCCGGTCGAAGCGGCGTACAGGGCGATTCTATCGCCAACGCTTGCCCCGCGCCCCGGTTTCTGGACTATAGTGCGCGAACCTGTTGGGGAATCAGGCACCACATCTATGTTTGAACGAACTCGTACGGTCGTCGCCGTAGCGATGCTGACCGTCGCTACCTATGCTACCGCCGTGGAAATGAATGGCGGGCACCCGGATACCTATGTCGTGCGCAAAGGGGACACGCTGTGGGACATCTCGGCGCGTTTCCTGCAGAAGCCCTGGCTGTGGCCGGAGATCTGGCAGGCCAACCCGCAGGTCAAGAATCCGCACCTGATCTACCCGGGTGACGTGCTCAGCCTGGCCTATCTGGACCGCGTCGTGGCCCAGCCCGGCCCGCGCCAGGAGGCCCCGATCAACGGCGTCCCGCTGGAGCAGGTGGAGCCCTTCCTGAAGCAGCTGAGCGTGGTGGACGAGGTCAAGTCGCTGCCCTACGTGGTCAATCTGGAAGAAAACCGCCTGCGCGCGACCACCGGCCAGACGGCCTATGTGCGCGGCCTGGAGAATGCCCAGGTCGGCCAGCGCTACGCGGTGGTCCGCCCGACGGTGCAGTACGCCCTGCCCAAGCCGACCGAAGACCTCGATGCCCGCGGCGATACCACGCCCGGCAGCGGCAACCTCTGGAAGACGTTCATCGTGCCGAGCAAGCGGCACCAGACGCTGGGCTACGAACTGGCCCAGATCAACGTCGGTACGGTGAGCCGTGTGCAGAGCGGCAGTGTCGAGGTGACCTCGCTGGTGCTGCAGGGCCAGGTGGACGGCCGTGAAGTCCGCGCCGGTGACCGCCTGGTTCCGGTCGAGGCCCGCCCGTACGACCTGCAGTTCGTGCCGCATGTGCCCGCGCCGCAGGCCGTCGATCTGGACGTGCGCGTACTGGCCATCGCCGACACCTTCACCTCCGGCGGCCCGCGCGATGTGATCGCGATCTCCGCCGGTAGTGCCAACGGGGTCGACAACGGCACGGTGTTCTCGCTGTGGCGCCAGGGCCGCCATGTGGCCCACCGCATGGATTACCCGAACTCGTCGCGGATGGACGATTCGCTGACCAGCGGCGCCGGCCGGGTCACCCTGCCGGACGAGTACGCCGCCCATGCGATGGTCTTCCGCACGTTCGAGAACGTCAGCTACGCGCTGGTGATGGAAGGCGTGAAGCCGGTCAGGGTCGGCTATTCGGCACTGCATCCCGATAAGCAGTAGACGCGGCGGAGTCCTACCCTGCCATGCGACGGCGCCCTAGGGCGCCGTCGTCATTTCCGGGCCAGGGTATCGGGATGCCCATTCCCTGCCTTGCCTCATCCACCGCCCTGCTCACCCTGGTCCTGGCCGGGGGCGCGCTGCCGCCTCGCCTGCGCCTGCTGCGCCAGTTTTCCGATGCGGCGGCCGCCCTGCGGGCCGGCCCGACCGCCTGGCGGGCTGCCGGCTGTACGCAAGCGCAACGCGCCCGGCTGGCGTTGCCGGACGAACGCTACCTGGCACATGCCCTGGCATGGCTGGCCGAGGAGCACCATCACCTGCTCGGCGTGACCGATCCGGACTATCCGGCACTGCTCACCCAGATCGAGGAACCCCCGGTGGCGTTGTTCGTGGACGGAGACCCGGCGCGGCTCTGGCACCCGGCGGTGGCGGTGGTCGGCAGCCGCTCGCCCACGGCCGGCGGCCGCGAGCATGCGCATGCCTTCGCCACCGCGCTGGCCGGCGAGGGCTGGTCGGTCATCAGCGGGCTGGCGGCCGGCGTCGATGCCCACGCCCATGACGGCGCATTGCAGGTCACCGGTGGCATGACCGTGGCCGTGGTCGCCACCGGCCTGGACCAGACCTATCCGCCCCGGCATGCCGCGCTGCATGAACGGATTGCCGGCATCGGCGCGGTGGTCAGCGAGTACGCCCCGGGCATGCCGGCAACCCAGGCGCACTTCCCCGCACGCAACCGGATCATCGCCGGGCTCAGCCTGGGCACCGTGGTGATCGAGGCCGCCGAGCGCTCCGGCGCCCTGATCACCGCGCGCTGCGCGGCCGAGGCGGGCCGCGAGGTGTTCGCCCTGCCCGGCTCGATCCGCAATCCCCGCGCCCGCGGCTGCCATCGGCTGATCCGGCAGGGCGCAGCGCTGGTGGAGGCCCCGGCCGAGGTGACCGCCGGGTTGGCCACGCTCGCCCAGACCCTGGCCGGGGCCTTGCGAACCCGCTTGGACGCCCCCACTGAACAGGCACGACCGGCGCCCGAGCGCGCCCCTTCCTACACCGACCCCGACTACCAGTGCTTGTGGAAAGCCCTGGATCACGACCCAACGGGTATGGATTCATTGATCCAGCGCAGCGGATTGACGGCGGCCCAGCTGTCGGCCATGCTGCTGGTCATGGAACTGGATGGAAAGGTAATGGCCGCCTATGGTCGCTACTGTCGAAAACCCTAGTTTCTTCACCTCCACAGCGTCGTTGACGCAGGCCGAGGGGCAATGAAAGAGAGCATTCTGGATGTCCTGCTGTACCTGTTCGAACACTATTTCAGCGAAGACGCGGACCTCATCCGCGACCGCGACTCCCTCCAGAACGGCCTGATCCAGGCCGGCTTCAGCCCCACCGAGATCAACAAAGCCTTCGACTGGCTGGACGCGCTCGCCGAGCAGCGCCCGGCCGTGGTGCTGGGCCGCGTCAATGGCCCGGTGCGCATTTTCCATGGGCCCGAGCTGGACAAGCTCGACGTGGAAGGCCGTGGCTTTTTGATGTTCCTGGAGCAGCACGGCATCCTCGATGCCAGCCAGCGTGAGCTGGTGCTCGACCGTGCGATGGCGCTGGACCAGGACGAACTGGACCTGGACGACCTCAAGTGGGTCGTGCTGATGGTGCTGTTCAACCAGCCCGGGGCCGAGGCCGCGTACGCCTGGATGGAAACCCAGATGTTCGTGGACGAGCCGGAACCGCTTCACTGACCTTACACTGAGCGCCTTGCGCATTCAGGAGTGGGCCGGTGGACCAGTGGTTCTTTGCAGAAGGAAACAGTCAGCAGCGCGGTCCGCTGCCTGCTGACGAGCTGATCGCGCTCTACCATTCCAGCCGCATCGGACTGGATACGCTGGTCTGGCGCGACGGCATGGCCCAGTGGCAACCGCTGGAAACCGTGGCGGCCGAGATCGGCCTGGACATCGCCCCCGCTGCCGAAGCGGTGGAAGTGATCGCGCCCGGCCCGACCCTGCCACCCGCACTCCCGGCTGCGCCTGCGGCGTCGGCCGCGCCTGCCGATCCCGCCCCGCCCATCACGCCCACCGCCGCCCCACCGCCCCGCCAGGGTCTGAGTGGCTGCGCGGTCGTGGGTATCGTCGCGGCCGTGGTCGCGGTGCTGGTGCTGATCATCGGCGGCGCACTGGCGGTGCTGGCCGTGCCGGCCTACCGCGATTATGTCGCCCGCGCCAAAGCCACCGAGGCGATTGCCGCACTGGAACCGATCAAGGCGGCCGTGGCCGAATTCGCCAGCGAACATGGCCGCTGCCCGGTCAACGATGACGAGGGCTTCCAGCCGGCCGAAAGCTACGCTGACGGTGCGGTCGGCGCCGTGCGGATCGGTCGTTTCGACAATGGCCACTGCGGCGTGGAAGCCGAACTGACCGTGCCCGGCAGCACCTCGCTGGACGGCAAGCTGCTGTGGCTGGATTACGACGGTGAGCAGCAGCACTGGGAATGCAGTGGCGAACCGGAAGACAAGTACCTGCCGCAGCACTGCCGCGGCTGATAACGGACACACGTCCATGGATGCATCCAACAGGGGATTGAAGCAATGACTGAGTGGTATTTCGCCGATGGCCAGGAACGTCAGGGGCCGCTGAGCGCAGAGGAGATGCGCCAGCGCTTCCAGCGCGGTGACATCACCCTGACCACGCTGGTGTGGCGGGAAGGGTTCGCGCAGTGGGCACCGCTGTCCGAGGCCGTCGATGAGCTGCAGCTGCAGAATCTGGCCGGCGCGGCCAGTACGGTCGGCAGTGGCATCGACCTGCGCGGCGATTACACCGCCATCGACAATGGCACCGCGCCACTGCCGGGCACCGGTGGCGGCACCTACTCGCCGTACACCGCGCCCGCCGCGGCCACCGGCTACGCCAACACGGCCGTGGTCCATGGCCAGGACGTGGTCTATGCCGGTTTCTGGAAGCGCTACGCCGCCTACTTCATCGATTACATCCTGCTCACCGTGGTCACCCTGCCGCTGAGCATGATCATCAACGTGATGGGCGCCAGCGCGGGCAACGAAGGCGTGCAGGTCGCGCTGACGCTGGTGGTGATGCTGCTCAGCATGGTGATCAGCATCGGCTACTACGCCGGCTTCCACGCCTCGCGCGGTGGCGCCACGCTGGGCAAGATGGCCGTCGGGATCAAGGTCGTGCGCGGCAATGGCGAGCGGATCAGCTTCCTGCGCGCCTTCTGCCGCTACCTGGCGACCATCGTCAGCAGCCTGATCCTGATGATCGGCTTCATCATGGCCGCCTTCACCGAGCGCAAGCAGGCATTGCACGACATGATGTGCGACACCCTGGTGGTGGACAAGTGGGCCTTCACCGAGCACCCCGAGCTGCAGCAGCGCGGCCTGGGCACGGTCACCATCGTGATCCTGGTCATCGCCGCACTGGCCGTGGTGGCCCTGTTCGGCGTGATGATCGCGATGATCGGCGTGATCGCCTCGATGTCCTGATCTGAGCAATCCTCACACCGGGCCGCTTGACACAAGCGGCCCCGGCGTGATTCCACTAATAGGCAGAAAGCTGAACGCCCGGCCCACCCCCGGGCGTTCGGTTTATGTATATCGCCCGCGCCGCTTCACTAATGCGGCCATTTGCTCCACCCTAGCGGCCCTCCCCGGGGCCCTGCCCATAGAATCCTGACGCCATGCCCAAGCACCTGCTCATCGTCGAATCGCCCGCCAAGGCCAAGACGATCAACAAATACCTCGGCAAGGACTTCACTGTCCTGGCCTCGTATGGGCATGTGCGTGACCTGGTGCCCAAGGAAGGCGCGGTTGATCCCGACAACAACTTCGCGATGCGTTACGACCTCATCGAGAAGAACGAAAAGCACGTCGATGCCATCGTCAAGGCCGCCAAGGGCGCCGACGACATCTTCCTGGCGACCGATCCGGATCGCGAGGGGGAAGCGATCAGCTGGCACATCGCCGAGATCCTGAAGGAACGTGGGCTGGTCAAGGACAAACCCATGCAGCGCGTGGTCTTCACCGAGATCACTCCGCGCGCCATCAAGGAAGCGATGGGCCACCCGCGTGAGATCGCTGCCGATCTGGTCGATGCGCAGCAGGCACGCCGTGCGCTGGATTACCTGGTCGGTTTCAACCTGTCCCCGGTGCTGTGGCGCAAGGTCCAGCGCGGCCTGTCCGCCGGCCGCGTGCAGAGCCCGGCGCTGCGCATGATCGTCGAACGCGAAGAAGAGATCGAAGCCTTCATCGCCCGCGAGTACTGGAGCATCGATGCGCTGTGCGCGCATCCCTCGCAGCACTTCAATGCGCGCCTGATCAAGCTGGACGGGCAGAAGTTCGAACAGTTCACCGTGACCGACGGCGATACTGCCGAGGCCGCGCGCATGCGCATCCAGCAGGCCGCCCAGGGCGCCCTGCACGTCACCGACGTGGTCAGCAAGGAGCGCAAGCGCCGCCCGGCGCCGCCGTTCACCACCTCCACGCTGCAGCAGGAAGCCTCGCGCAAGCTCGGTTTCACCACGCGCAAGACCATGCAGGTCGCGCAGAAGCTGTATGAAGGCATGGCGATCGGTGAGGAGGAAGGCACCGTCGGCCTGATCTCGTACATGCGTACCGACTCGGTGAACCTCTCGCAGGACGCGCTGGCCGAGATCCGCGACGTGATCGCGCGCGATTACGGCATTGGCTCGCTGCCGGACCAGCCGAACACCTACCAGACCAAATCCAAGAACGCCCAGGAAGCGCACGAAGCCGTGCGCCCGACCTCGGCGCTGCGCACGCCTGCCCAGGTGGCGCGCTTCCTCACCGATGACGAGCGCAAGCTGTACGAGCTGATCTGGAAGCGCGCCGTCGCCTGCCAGATGATCCCGGCCACGCTCAACACCGTCAGCGTGGACCTGTCGGCCGGCAGCGAGCATGTGTTCCGCGCCAGCGGCACCACCGTGGTCGTGCCCGGCTTCCTGGCCGTGTACGAGGAAGGCAAGGACAACAAGAGTGCTGACGACGACGATGAAGGCCGCAAGCTGCCGGCGATGAAGCCCGGCGAGCGCGTGCCGCTCGAGCGCATCCTGGCCGAACAGCACTTCACCCAGCCGCCGCCGCGCTTCACCGAAGCGGCGCTGGTCAAGGCGCTCGAGGAGTACGGCATCGGCCGCCCCTCGACCTATGCCTCGATCATCCAGACCCTGCTGTTCCGCAAGTACGTGGAGATGGAAGGCCGCAGCTTCCGCCCGTCCGATGTCGGCCGTGCGGTGTCCAAGTTCCTGTCCAGCCACTTCACCCAGTACGTGGATTACGACTTCACCGCCAAGCTCGAAGACGAGCTCGATGCGGTGTCGCGGGGTGAGGAAGACTGGATCCCGCTGATGGCGCGGTTCTGGGAACCGTTCCACAAGCTGGTCGGCGAAAAGAACGAATCGGTCGACCGCGCCGAAGCCAGTGGCGCGCGCGAACTCGGCACCGACCCCAAGACCGGCAAGCCGGTCAGCGTGCGACTGGGGCGCTTCGGGCCTTACGCGGCGATCGGCAGCACCGCCGAGGACGCCGAGGACAAGCCCAAGTTCGCCTCGCTGCGCCCCGGCCAGTCGATGCACACCATCTCCCTGGAAGACGCGCTGGAGCTGTTCCTGATGCCGCGTGCGCTCGGCCAGGACAAGGAGGAGGACGTCAGCGTGGGCATCGGTCGCTTCGGTCCGTTCGCCAAGCGTGGCAGCACCTATGCCTCGCTGAAGAAGGAAGACGACCCGTACACCATCGACCTGGCCCGCGCCGTGTTCCTGATCGAAGAGAAGGAAGAGATCGCGCGCAACCGGATCATCAAGGAATTCGAGGGCAGCGAGATCCAGGTGCTGAACGGTCGCTTCGGCCCGTACATCAGCGATGGCAAGATGAACGGCAAGATCCCGAAGGATCGCGAGCCCGCCTCGTTGACCCTGGCCGAAGTCCAGACGCTGATGGAAGAAACCGGCAAGCCGGTGCGCAAGGGCTTCGGCAAGAAGGCCGCCAAGAAGGTCGTGGCCAAGAAGGCACCGGCCAAGAAAGCCGCTGCCGGTGAAGCGACCAAGAAGACCGCCACCAAGAAGGCGGCGGTGAAGAAGGTCGCCAAGAAAGCCACGGCGAAGAAGGCCACCAAGAAGGTGGCCAAGAAAGCCGTGAAGAAGGCCGTCAAAAAGGCCTCCTGACCGCCCAGGTTGACCCCTCCCGCCACGGCGGGAGGATAATGCGGGCCATGCACCCGGGTTGCCTGTCATGAACGAACTCACTGTGGACACTGCCCTGCCTGCGCTGCGCGCCGGCGGCGTGATCGCCTATCCCACCGAAGCGGTCTGGGGGCTGGGCTGCGATCCCGCGCACGAGGCTGCGGTGATGCAGCTGCTGCAGCTCAAGCAGCGCCCCGTCGAGAAGGGGATGATCCTGGTCGCCGCCGATCCGGCCCAGCTGGAGGGCTGGGTGCGGATGGAGGCCCTGCCGCTGGATCGCCAAGGCGCGGTCCTGGCCAGCTGGCCCGGTGCCAACACCTGGATCCTGCCCGCCGGCGAACGTGCGCCGCGCTGGATCACTGGCGAACACAGTGGCATCGCGGTGCGCATCAGTGCCCACCCCCTGGTCGCCGCGCTGTGCCGCGCCTGGGGCGGCCCGCTGGTCTCCACCAGTGCCAACCTCGCCGGCGAGCCACCGGCACGCACACGCGCCGACCTGGACCCGCGCCTGCTGGCGTTGCTCGATGGCCTGATCGATGGCCAGACCGGTGGCCTGGCACAGCCCACGCCGATCCGCGATGCGCTCAGCGGCCAGGTATTGCGCAGCTGAGCCGCCTTTTGCGCGCAGGCGGGCAAACCCGCACACTGGCCGCATGACCCTGCGCCCTGCTCTGTGGTTGTCCCTGCTCACGTTGCTGAGCCCTGCCGTGCCCGCCGCCGCGCAGAGCGACAACGTGCGCGTCTACCGCTGCGTGGGCAGCAACGGCGCCGTGTCGCTGCAGGACGCGCCATGCCGCCAGGGCCGGCAGGAAATCCGCGACCTGCAGCGCCCGCGCGACCCGGCCCCGCAGGTCGTGCGCAGCGACCGCGCGCCCGAGCCGATGCCTGCCCCGCGCGCACCCGAGCGCGAAGTGCGCTACGTGCACGTGCAGCCGCCGCAGCCGATGTACGAGTGCACGACCAGCGACGGCGATACCTACGTCAGCGACAGCAACGAAGGCAATCCACGCTGGGTGCCGATCTGGACCGAGGCCTATCTGCCGTATCCACCCGGCCCGAGGCCGCCGTCGGGTGGCTATCCCCCCTCGCGCCCGCTGCCACCGATCGCACCGATGGGCAGCGGTTCGGTGAGCAGCCGTGGCGGTGCGGTCTCGGTGACCGGCAGCGGCGCGCGGGTGGGCGGCAGCATCAGCATCGGCGGCGGCAGCTCGCACTGGCAGGGCGGTGAGTATCCGCACCCCGGGCTGGGCAACAGCGTGGTGGTGCCGGCCGGCAACGTGCTGGTGCGCGATGAATGCCATGCGCTGCCCGCGCAGGAAGTCTGCTCGCGGCTGAAAGACCGGCGCTGGGACCTGATCCGCCGCTACAACAGTGCGCTGCAGGGCGAGCGCGATGCGCTGACCCGCGAGCAGCGCGGGATCGACGCGCGCCTGGACCAGGACTGCGGCGGGGCATGAAACGGTTCCTGCTGCTCCTGTTGCTTGTGACCCTGCCCGCTGCGGCGGACGAAGCGGTGTTCTTCCGCTGCACCGATGCGGGCGGCAGCCTGACCATCCAGAGCGTGGCCTGTCCCGCTGGCAGCGAGCAGCGCATCCAGCGGATCAGCGCGCCGGTGCGTGCCCCGGCAGCCGTGGAGAATGCGCCGGCTGCGCCCGCCCCTGACTACCGCATGCCACCGCTGCCGCAGGACGGCGACGAAGACAGCGGCCTGCTCGACAGCGCAGCGCTGCGCCCGGCAGCCCCGGCGCAGGAGCCCGACGACGCCAGCCCACCTAAACCGCCGCTGCCGGAGATCTACCAGTGCGTTTCTGCCGATGGCGGTCGCTACCTGCATGAGCGCGAGCCGGCCCCGTCACGCTGCGAATCGCTGGCCCTTACCGGCCTGGGGGGCAGCCATGCGCCGAGCAACGCGGCCAGCTGCGAAGTGGTGCGCGATGCCTGCGAGCCGGTAACGGAGGCACAGCGCTGCAGCAGTTGGCAGCAGCGCTTGCGCGATGCGCGCGGCCGTGAGCGCTTCGCTGCGCCGGAGAACCAGGCTGCGGCGAGCGCCGAGCGCGCGCGCTTGGAAGCGGTGTTGGCCGACAGCGATTGCCCGGTGCCGTGACCCGGTTTTCCCCTGATCGCGACTGGAGTTACCGAGCGCCATTACCGCGTGTGACACGTGCCCTGATCGGTCGTGCCGGCCGCTGGCCAGCTCAGAACCCGTAGCGCAGGAACCCACCGTCCACCGCGATGCACTCGCCGGTGACATAGCTGGAGGCCGGCAGACACAGGAAGCCCACGGCGGCAGCGACTTCTTCCGGCTCGCCGATGCGGCGCATCGGCGTGCGGTCTATCACCTGCTCGTAGTAATCCGGATCGGACAACGGCCCGGAGGTGCGCCGGGTGCGGATGTACCACGGCGCCACGGCGTTGACGCGGATGCCGTCCTCGGCCCACTCCACCGCCAGGTTGCGGGTCATCTGGTGCATCGCGGCCTTGGTCATGCCGTACACCGCGCCGCTGCGCACGTGGGTCAGGCCGGACACGCTGCCGACGTTGACGATCGCCGAGGCCGCGTGCCGCGCCAGCAGCGGGTGCGCATACCGCGACAGCTCGAACGCCGAGAACAGGTTGGTCTCGAAGATCCCACGCCACTCGTCTTCGGTGTATTCGGTGGCCGGCTTGCTGATGTTGCCACCGGCGTTGTTGACCAGGATGTGCAGTCCATCGCTGTGGTCTTCCACCCAGTCCAGGATCTCGCGGCGGTCCTCGTCATCGGCGACGTCGGCAGCCAGGCCATGGATCTCACGATCCGGGAAGGCATCGGCCAGTTCATCGCGCGCCATCTCCAGCGCATCGGCATCGCGGCCGACGATCAACATGTCCGCACCGAAGCCCAGCAGTTCGCGCGCGATCGCCAAGCCGATGCCGGCGCTCGCACCGGTGATCAATGCGGTCTGTCCATCCAGTCGCCAACGTTGCGCGCTCACGTGCGTCTCCTGCGGGGATCCATGGGATGCGGCACCCACGGTGCGGCCCGGATAGGATAACGCGTGACGGCCGGCCTACCGGACGCCATCACGCGCGATGCGCGGGGCGGTGGGACACTGATGTTCCGCTACCGGCTCACCGAGGGAGGTTGCCATGACGATCCGTACTGCCCTGCCGCTGCTCGCGATCATCGCGCTGAGCGCCTGCAACCGGCCAGTGCCCCCGGCACCGGACACACCACCGGAACCGCAGGCCACTGAACTGCGCGATGCGATCCAGACACCGATCGACCGCGCCAAGGCGGTCAGCGATACCCTGCAGCAGTCCGCCGATGCCCGCGCCGCCGAAGCCGACCGCGCCAGCGGTGACACGCCACCGCCCAGCCCCTGATCCCATCGGCCGGATGGCAGAACGCCCGGCACAGGCCGGGCGTTCGGGTGTCACACAGTACCGCTGAGGCCGCTTACAGGCCGCAGAAGCAGTACACCAGCGTCTTGACCGGCGCGGCGTTGTTGCGCGGGTCGCGTGCGGCGTCTTCGACGAAGCGCAGCTGGGTGTCCAGCTCCGGCATCGAACGGGCCAGCATCAGACGGGCCATGCCCGATTCGCCCAGCATCCAGGCACCGGCATGGCTGCCGGCGAAGCCGCTGAGGAACTGCGCGAACGGCGTGGCCGCCTTCTCGATGTAACGCACGCGGAACTTGCCGGCCTCACCAAGCTTGGCGCGGCTGGCGGCGTCAGCCACCGCAGCCTTCAGGCCACCGAAGTCATCGACCAGCCCACGTTCCTTGGCCTGCGCACCGCTCCACACCCGGCCGCGGGCGACTTCATCGACCGCTTCCACCGGCTTGTTGCGCGCGGCGGCGACCTTGCCGGTGAAATCGGCGTAGCCCTTGTTGATCACCGACTGGATGACCTGGCCCACAGCCGGGTCCATCGGGCGGGTGATGTCGAACGCACCGGCGAAGCGGGTGGTGCCCACGCCATCGGTATGCACGCCGATCTTGTCCAGCGAGCGGGCCACGTTCGGGATCATCCCGAAGATGCCGATCGAACCGGTGATCGTGGAGGGGTCAGCATAGATGCGATCAGCATTCATGCTGATCCAGTAACCGCCCGAGGCGGCCAGATCGCCCATCGAGACCACCACCGGCTTGCCGGCTTCCTTCAGCGCGACCACTTCACGGCGGATCTGCTCGGAGGCGAACACTTCACCGCCCGGCGAGCTCACGCGCAGCACCACGGCCTTCACGTCCTTGTCGTCGCGCGCTTCGCGCAGCAGGGCCGAGGTCGACTCGCCACCGATGCGGCCGGCCGGCAGATCGCCACCGGAGATTTCACCGGATGCCACGATCACCGCCACCTGCGGACGCGAATCCACCGGCGAACGGCGGCCATCGAGCACGCTCAGGTAGGCATCCAGATCGACGTTGCGGTAGCCACCGTCAGCGTCGTCGTCGGCGATGCCGCGCTCGGTCAGCAGGGTGTCCACTTCCTCGCGCGTCTTCAGGCCGTCCACCAGCTTCTGCTGCAGGGCGAACTTGGCCAGGTCGCCACCGGCGGCGGCGATGCCTTCGGGCATGGTGTCGATGCCGGCGGCCAGCTGTGCCGGGTCGAGCTTGCGCGCCTTGGCGATATCGGCCAGGTAGCGCTGCCACACATCGTTCATCCAGAACAGATCGGCTTCCTTGGCCTGCGGCGAAGCGGCATCGAGCACATACGGCTCGGCGGCCGACTTGTACTCACCCACCTTGAACAGGTGCACGTCCACGCCCAGCTTGTCCTGCAGGCCGGTGCGGAAGTACTGGCGATAGCGGCCCAGGCCCTCGAGCACCACGCCGCCCATCGGGTCGAGATAGACCTCGTTGGCCTGCGAAGCGAGCAGGTACTGCGACTGGCTCATGTTCTCGCTGAAGGCCACGACCTGCTTGCCGGCAGCGCGCAGTTCCTGAAGCGCAACGGTCACTTCGCGCATCGAGGCGAAGCCGCTCGGCTGCAGCTTGTCCAGCTCCAGCACCACACGCTCGATCTTCTTGTCGGTCTTGGCCGCCTCCAGCGCGCGGATCAGATCACGCAGCTGGATTTCTTCGGCGCCCTTGTCACCGACGGCCTTGCCCAGCGCGCGGCTGACCGGATCAGCGCTGAACTGCTCGACCAGCCGACCTTCCGGTGCGATGACCAGGGTGGTGCGGTCCTGCAGCGACGCCTTCGAGGTCGCGCTCTTGCCCATCGCGACGATGAACAGGATCAGGATCAGGAACAGCAGGCCGAAGAACACCAGGTTGAGGATGAGCCGGCGGGTAAAGTTCATCACATCCCACAGCCCGATGAAGAAGCTGGCGACGGGATTGCGACGCGCGGGTTGGTTCATGGGGGTAACTCCAGAGTGGCTTCTTGCCGTGGTGCCAGAATAGCCGTTGCCGGGCGCGCCGGCATCGGACACAAGTCAGGGTGTCGATGGGAGGCCGGCGCGGGCGCTGCTCACACGCAGGCGCCAGGCCATGAGGATCGCGGCGGCGGTCAGACCCAGGATCAGGCCCAGCCACATGCCCTGCGGGCCCATGCCCAACCCCAGTCCCAGCCCGGCGCCGAGCGGCATGCCCAGGCCCCAGTACGAGAACATGGCGATGAACATCGGCACGCGGGTGTCCTTCAGGCCGCGCAACGCGCCGGCCGAAAGCACCTGGATGCCATCCGGGAACTGGAACGCGGCCGCATACAGCAGCAGGGTCGAGGCCAGTGCAGCCACGCCCAGATCGTTCGTGTAGACCCCGACGATGGCGTCATGGCCAAGCAGCAGCACCAGCGCCGACAGCGTCTGTGTGCCCAGGATGATCAGCAGCCCGGCGATCGCCGCGCGGCGCACACCCAGCCCGTTGCCGCTGCCGACCGCATGGCCGACCCGCACCGTGGTGGCTTCGGCCACGCCCATCGGGATCATGAAGCACAGCTGGGCCACATTGATCGCGATCTGGTGCGAGGCCGCTTCGGTGGCGCCGAGGCGGCCGATCAGCAGCGCGGTAACGATGAACAAGCCGCCTTCCATCAGCACGGTGATGCCGATCGGCAGGCCGGTCCGCAGCAGCTCCCAGATCGCGCTCCAGCGCGGCGCTTCGAAGTGCGAGAACAACTGCAGGTGGGCGAAGCGCTTGGTCTTCCACAGGTAACCGGCAAAGCACAGCGCCTGCAGCCACATCATGATCGCCGAGGCCATGCCCAGGCCTTCGGCGCCCAGCTCGGGGAAGCCGAGCTTGCCGTAGCAGAGCACGTAGCCCAGCGGCGCCAGCACCAACAGGCCGCCAAAGCCGAGCAGCATGGTCGGCAGCGTCCAGTGCATCCCCTCGCTGAGGTAGCGCATGCAGAAGTACAGGGTCAGTGCCGGGCCACCCCAGCGCACCGCATGCAGGAACGCGGTCGCGCCGGGCACGATATCCGGCGCGATGCCGAACGCCGGCAGCAGCGGCGGCACTACCGTGAGGAAGGTGAACATGATCAGCCCCAGCCCCAGCGCCAGCCACAGCGCCTGGCGGAACAGCGGACCGATCTCGCGCTCGCGGCCAGCGCCGTGCAGCTGCGAAACCGAGGCGGTCAGCGAGATCAGGGTGCCGATCGGGATCAGCATCGGCAGCCACAGCAGTGCCGTGCCGATGGTGACGGCCGCCAGGGTGTCGGTACCGTGGTGACCGGCAATCACGTTGTCGACGAAGGAGATCAGGCCGGTGGAGACATGGCCCAGAACCAACGGCAGCGCGAGCAGACCGGTGGCGCGCACTTCCCGGGAGAGGCGCGGCGTGGAGGAAGCGGTAGACATGGGAGTCACAGACGTCAACTACGGTCGCGCGCGGAGGGCACAGGCACCGGGTTGCGGCCCGCCATCTTACGCGCGCGGCCGGGGAAAAGCCGCGCTTTCAGGTAAACGGGCGGAAGCCGTCAGTGGCCCACGTTCTCGCGCAGCCAGCTGTCCCGTGCGGCCGGCGCCACGCCCAGGAATTCGGCGCGCACGCGGTCGCGGTCCTGCGGTGGGGTGCGCTGGGCAACCAGGGTCAGCTGGGTGAGCTGGGAGGGCGTGAGCTGGCGCAGCACCGCCAGGGCGGTCGGGCGCTGTTCGGCGGGCAGATAGCCGAACAGGCCCTGCAGCTTGGTGAACTCGTGGCCGAGCTGCGGGCCAAGCAGCCAGCCGTCGCGGAAGCGCTGGTCCTGTTCGGCGAAGCGCTGGCGAAGCGCCTGCTGCTGCGCCGGCGGCAACGCCGCCACGCGCGCCGCCGCGGCACGGACACGGGCACGCTCGCTTTCGCTCATGGCCTGCCAGGCCGCGTAGCGGCTGCGCAACTCGCGCAGTTGGGCCGGATCCAGCGCTGCGGGGGTGGTCGGGATCGCCGGCGCCGTGGCGCTGGGCGGGGCCGGCACCGCCAGCGGCACCTCCACCCGGTTGGGGGCGGCGTTGGCCGCACTGGAGAGCCCGAGGGCGATCAGCAGGAAGGCAGGCTTACTCATCGGCGGCAGCCGTCTCCAGGCCGGCGGTAGCGGGTTCGGGGCGGCTCGGCTGGGCCTGCGATTCGTCCACCGGTACCGGACCGCCAGCAGCAAACCAGGCGTACAGATCGGCATCGCGGGCGGTCGGCAGATCCGGATCGGCCAGCATCGCCGCGTCCGTGGCCGCGTAGGGCGAGGCGGTCGGCGCCACGGTCGGCAGGTCAGCCGCCGGCAACGCTTCGACCTTGACAGGGCCGGCATCGGCGACGGCACCTTCGGGGGTATCGGCCAGGGGCTCGCCACCCTGACGGGCATGTTTCCACCACGCCGCGCCGCCGAGCAGCACGCCGGCAGTGACGGCCACGATCAGCACGCCCTTCCACGGGAAACGATGGCCGCGCTGGCGCTTGACCGGACGGCGCTGGGCGGGGGCATCGGACTTGACCGGCGTGCGCCAGGAGGCGGCATCGGGTTGCTGGCTGGCCGGGGCGGCCACCGGCTGCTGCAGGCGCTGCAGCCGGCTGGCGGGCAGATCGCGGATACGCAGCTGCACCTGCTCGGCCAGCGCGCGCCAGCCTGCGGCATCGGGGTTGCCATGGACATCGCGCGGGCAGGCATCGGCCAGTGCGTGCTGGTAGTCGGCCATGGGCAGATCCAGGATCTGCGCGGCCGCGGCTTCATCCAGCCCGCCACCGATCCGCAGCAGGAACGCCAGTCGCGCCGGCGCGGCCAGCCCGGCCAGGTGCTCCAACGGGGCAGGCCAACGGCCTGCGGCCGGCTCGCGCAACGGCGCGCGGTGGACCAGCAGCGACCAGAACCGCTCCGGCCACTGGGCCATGGGCAGGTCGCTGGCGATTCCGGCGAAGGCACGCATGACGGCGACCAGCGCCTGTTCGGCGACGGTCGGGTCGCCGCACTGCAGCTCGGCCACGACCAGGGCGCGGCGTTCAACGCCACGAAGAAACGCCGACAGCGCGCCGGCTGCGGTAGAAGAAACGGGGGCGGGCGCAGCCGTCATAGCAACTCCATCATTGTGTGGAAATGATAGCGATTGCGTCACTCCAGCGGCGCGCGGATGTTCATTTCCTGTGAGCGGCCACGGTCCGCAAAGCCTTCCGGCGCAAAAGGTTGTGCACAGCACCACGTAAAACCGGGGTGGAACCACCCGTGAGCCCCGCGTCAAGTCTGTTTCAACTTTGTTTCACAGCTATCTTGTTGTTTTTATTGCTTATTGTTGCTTGGCTATTTTTTGACCAACCTGAGCAGAACGTCGGAAGTTCCTGACGCAAGGCGGTCACATACGCAGTGGCACACAGACTTATCCACAGAAGATGTGGATAAGCCTGAATCTCCAATCAAGTCGGATATTTAGGTGGGATTTATGATTCGGCGCGTACCCGGCTGAGACGGTGAATGGGCGTGATCCGCTCCGCCCCTGCCCGCTACACTGCCCCGATGACCTCCTCGTCTTCGACCCTGCGCGTCGCCCTGCCGGTGCCGCTGCCGCAACTGTTCGACTACGCCCCGCCGCACGGGCCGGCCCCGGACCCGGCGATGACCGGGCAGCGGGTCCGGGTGCCGTTCGGCTCCCGGGAGCTGGTCGGCGTGGTGGCCGGGATAGGCCAGGTCGAAGACCCCGACAGCCTGCGCGCCGCGATCGAGTGGATCGACACCACGCCCCTGGTGACCGGTGAGCTGTGGCGCTCGCTGCAGTGGCTGGCGCGCTACACCCATGCCCCGCTGGGCGAAGTGATCAGTACGGCCCTGCCCGGTCCGCTGCGGCGGGGTGAGGCCGTGCCGGACACCCATCAGTGGGGCTGGCAGCTGACGCCGGCCGGCCACGACCCGCAGCCCAAACTGCGCAGCGGTACCCGCCCGCAACGCCTGGCAGCGTGCCTGGCCGAGGGCGTGGTGAACGAAGACCGCCTGGATACCTTGATGGACGACTGGCGCAGCGCTGCCCGGTCGCTGGCCAAGCGCGAGCTGGTCGAACGGATCGCGCTGGCGCATGCACCGGCCGTCGCCTCGCCGGCCAGCGGCCCCGCGCCCAATGCCGAACAGGCCGAGGCGATCGCCGCGATCACCGCCGCCGACGGGTTTGCCGCCTACCTGCTCGATGGCGTGACCGGCAGTGGCAAGACCGAGGTCTACCTGCAGGCGATCGTGGCGTGCCTTGCGCGCGGCAAGCAGGCGCTGGTGCTGGTGCCGGAGATCGGGCTGACCCCGCAGACGCTGTCGCGCTTCCGCAACCGCCTGGGCATTCCGGTGCATGTGCTGCACTCCGGCTTGAACGACAACGAGCGCGCCCGCGTGTGGGCCGCCGCCGCGCGAGGCGAAGCACAGGTCATCGTCGGCACGCGCTCGGCGGTGTTCACGCCGCTGCCGAATGCGGGCCTGATCGTGATCGACGAAGAGCACGACGGCAGTTACAAACAGCAGGACGGCATCCGCTATCACGCACGCGATTTCGCGCTGGTGCGCGGCAAGGCACTGGACGTGGCGGTGGTGCTCGGCAGCGCCACGCCGTCGCTGGAATCGCTGCACAACGCGCATGCCGGCCGTTACACCCACCTGCGCCTGAAGCAGCGCGCGGGCGCCGCGCGTCCGCCGGTGGTGCGCGTGCTTGATGTGCGTAAACGCCCGCTGCGCGATGGGCTCTCGCCGGAAGTACTGGCCGGCATCACCCAGCATCTGCAGGCCGGGCACCAGGTGCTGGTGTTCAAGAACCGCCGCGGCTATGCGCCCGTGCTGCTCTGCCATGACTGCGGCTGGACCGCGCCGTGCCAGCGCTGCGATGCGCCGATGACCGTGCATGCCGGCGGCCGGCGCCTGCAGTGCCACCACTGTGGCGCACGCCAGTCCGCGCCGCTGGCGTGCCCGGACTGCGGCAGCCTGGCGCTGCAGCCGCAGGGCATCGGGACCGAGCGGCTGGAAGAACATCTGGTCGAGGCCTTCCCGGAGTTCCCGGTGATCCGCATCGACCGCGGCACCACCGGCAAGCGTGATGCGCTGGAAACCCAGTTGGCCAAGCTCGGCGATCGCGCGGGGATTCTGGTCGGCACGCAGATCCTCGCCAAAGGTCACGACCTGCCGAAGCTGACCCTGGTGGTGGTGGTCGGCATCGATGAAGGCCTGTTCTCGGCCGACTTCCGCGCCAGTGAAAAACTCGCGCAGCAGCTGATCCAGGTCGCCGGCCGCGCCGGGCGTGCGGTGGATGCCGGCGAGGTCTGGTTGCAGACCCACCACCCGGGGCATCCCCTGCTGGAGACGCTGGTCAACGGCGGCTACCACGCCTTTGCCGATGCGGAACTGCAGCAGCGCGAGGCGGCCGGTTTTCCGCCCTTCGCGCATCTGGCGCTGCTGCGTGCCGAAGCGCAACAGGTGGAGCATGCCAACGCGATGCTCAGTGCCGTGCGCGCGCTGATTCCCGACGACGCGGCAGTGGAACGCTATGGCCCGATGCCAGCACCGATGCCCCGCCGCGCCGGCTACCAGCGCACCCAGCTGCTGCTGTCCTCACCCGCGCGACGCCCGCTGCACGGCGTGCTGGATCAGGTGACGCCGCAGATCGCCGCGCTGCCGCAGGCACGCAAGGTGCGCTGGTCGCTGGATGTGGATCCGATGGATCTGTATTAGGCCGGCAGGTGCCGACCGTGGGTCGGCACGGCCGCTCAAGTCAACGCGGTCATGACCCCACGCTGATACGCCGGCCGCTGTTTCAACCGCTCGTACCACGCGGCCAGATGCGGCAGGTCCGGGCGCTGGATCGGCATCTCGAACCAGGCATAGATGAAGGCACCCAGCGGGATATCGCCCATCGCGAACTGCTCACCGGACAGATACGGCTGCCGCGACAAAGCCTCATCGGCCATCGCCAGCAACTCGCCGGAGCGCACCAGTGCCGCTGCGATGCGGGCCTCGTCCCGATCAGCAGGCGGGGTCCGCAGGGTCCCCCAGAACAGATCGCGGAACACGCCGGCGAAGGTCGAGGTGGTCCAGTCCATCCACTTCTCCGACTGCGCGCGCGCCACCACATCTTCCGGGTACAGCGTGCCCAGCGCGTAGCGCGCGCAGAGATAGCGCACGATCGTGTTGGATTCCCACAGCGGCAGGCCCTGGTCCTCGATCACCGGCACCAGCCCGTTCGGATTCATCGCGCGGTACTCCGGCGACTGCGTACCACCGAAGGCACCGCCGACCTCGATCGACTCGTAGGGCGCCCCGATCTCCTCGGCACACCACAGCACTTTGCGCACGTTGCTGGAATTGCGACGGCCCCAGATGTTCAGCATGATCGGATTCCCGTATCGTTCGATGCGCGGCAGCGGGGTCGCGCGGTGCCGCTACGATACGCCCAACGGCGGGCCCACCGTCATGTCATGGATGAAAAACAATGATCCTCTACGCACTCGAAATCGTGTTGCTCATTGCCGGGATCGGCACGCTCGTGGTCGGTTATCGCCGCCACCATCGCAATCTGCTGCTCAGCGCCGCGCTGTTGCTGCTGGCCAGCGGCATGCTGCCTGACGCCGTGCGAGGCTTCTCCGATGGCTTCAACGGCAGCACGGCCCGCCCGTTGGCCGTGCTGCTGCGCTGAGGCCGGCGGTCACTTCGCCGCCTTCGCCGCACTCTTCTTGGGCAGTGCGCGCACATAGGTCGACTTGCCCTCTTTTTTCATCTCGAACAGGCCCGTCGCGGCCAATAGATCGCTGAGTTTGCTGTACCCGTAATTGCGCGAATCGAACGAGGCCTGGTTGCCGATCTGGCTGCCGACCGGGCCGAGATGCGACCAGCCATCCTCGGCTTCGGCCGAGGTCACCGCGCGGCGCAGCATCTGCACCAGCCGGGTATCGTTGCGCAGCTCCGGGCCGCTCTTGCGCGGGCGGGTTTCCTCGTTGTCCTGCTCCACCTCCTGATCGGCCGCATGGGGTTGGCCCAGCGCCTCGATGTAGGTGAACTTCGAGCACGCGTTGACGAACGGCTCGGGCGTTTTCTTCTCGCCGAAGCCGTACACCTTCACCCCGTCGGTCAGCAGGCGCATCACCAGCGGGGTGAAATCCGCATCGCTGGAGACGATCGCAAAGCCATCCAGATTGCGTGCGTACAGCATGTCCATCGCGTCGATCACCATCGCCATGTCCGAGGCATTCTTGCCACGGCTGTAGGCGAACTGCTGGATCGGGCGGATCGCGTACTCGTGCAGCACGGACTCCCACCCTTTCAGCCGCGGGCTCTTCCAGTTGCCGTAGGCACGGCGGACATTGGCCACACCGTAGCGGGCGACTTCAGCCAGCACCGCATCGATCTTGGAAGAGGGTGCGTTGTCGGCATCGATCAGCAGGGCGATGCGCTTTTCCGGTTCGGACATCTCGGTCTCCTGGGCGGGATCGGATCGGCCATCGGGCAAGCGCGATGGCCCCTGAACCCAGTATCGGCCATCGACGTGAACATCGCGCTTCACGTGCGACCATGGGCCGCATCACGAGACGACCTGCGCCGCCCCCCTCCGGCGCCCGCCAAGGAGTGAAGCATGACCCGCGATCCCACGCCCCACCTGCTCATCATCGGTGGCGGTTTTGCCGGCCTCTGGGCCACCCGTGCCCTCGCCTCGGCGCACGTGCGCATCACCCTGGTGGACCGTCGCAACCATCATCTGTTCCAGCCGCTGCTCTACCAGGTGGCCACCGCAGGCCTGTCCGCGCCGGATATCGCCGCGCCGCTGCGCCACATCCTCGGTCACCAGCGCAATGTCGAAGTGCGCCTGGGTGAAGTGACCGGCATCGACAAGGCCGCGCGCACCGCGACGCTGGCCGATGGCACGCAGATTACGTACGACACCCTGATGCTGTGCACCGGCGCCACCCATGCCTACTTCGGCCACGACGAATGGGCCGCCGATGCGCCGGGCCTGAAGACGCTGGACGATGCCATCGCGCTGCGCCGCAAGCTGCTGCTCGCCTTCGAGCGCGCCGAGGCCGAACCCGATCCCGCGCGCAAAGCGGCGTGGCTGAGTTTCGCCGTGGTCGGTGGCGGCCCCACCGGCGTGGAACTGGCCGGCACCCTGGCCGAGATCGCACGGCATACGCTGCGCAATGAGTTCCGCCATATCGATCCCGCCTCGGCCAAGGTCCGCCTGGTCGAAGCCGGCCCGCGCGTGCTGTCCACCTTCCCCGAGGTGCTCTCGCTCAAGGCGCGGCGGCAGCTGGAAAAGCTGGGCGTGGAAGTGCTCACCGGCACGCCCGTCAGCGACATCAATGCCGAAGGCTTCCAGCTTGGCGAGCGCTTCGTCGAGGCCCGCACCGTGGTCTGGGCCGCCGGTGTCGCCGCCTCACCGCTGGCACGTACGTTGGAGGTGCCACTGGACCGCGCCGGCCGCGTGCCGGTGCAGCCTGACCTTACCCTGGAGGGCCACCCGGAGATATTCGTTGCCGGTGACCTGGCGGCACTGACCCAGGCCGACGGCAAGCCGGTGCCCGGCGTCGCGCCGGCGGCCAAGCAGATGGGCAAGCACGTGGCCACCACCGTCCAGGCACGCCTGGCCGGCAAGCCCGCGCCGGGTGCGTTCAAATACCAGGACTTCGGCAACCTGGCGACCATCGGCCGCATGGCGGCGATCGTCCACCTCGGCCGGCTGCAGCTCTCCGGCGTGCTGGCCTGGTGGTTCTGGCTGGCCGCGCACGTGTTCTTCCTGATCGGCTTCCGCAACCGCGTGGTGGTGCTGTTGAACTGGGCGGTGGCGTACTGGAGCTATCAGCGCAGCGCGCGGATCATCTTCGGCGATGCACAGGACGATCGCCGGCCGAAACGACCGCCCACGCCCTGATCATCCCTGCGACAGACATCCCCAGCCATCCACCTGGCCGCTGTAGGAGACCGCCTCGCTGGCCAGCAGACCTTCGAAGCCGGCGATGTTCTGGTGGGTCGGCAGCATCAGCGGATGCACCACCACCTGCCACGGGTAGTCATCGTTGCCGTCGTAGGCGGCGAAGGACACCTTCTGGTCGTTCTTGAGCAGGTGCACGGCGAAGGCGATCGCCACATCCTGGGTCGGGAAGATCAGCGCGAAATCCACCTCGCGCGGAATCGTCAGATCATCGCCGTCCTGCAGCATGTTCCAGAGCACATCGCCATTCTCATCTTCCGGGTACAACGACAGATCGCGGGACATGGCACTCCAGGGCTTGGGCAAGCGGATCAACGAACGAGGGTCGATGGTATGCCGCCAACGAAGGCCCGAACAACCCGCACGCGGGGCTACGTGGGATCGGGCAGCGCCAGCCACGCCAGCTTGCGCTCGCGCGGTTGCCGCTTGAGCTGCCACTCGGCCTTCGACGCCGCCGCGCGGTCCGGGTAGGCGCGCATCGCCAGCACCTTCACCGGCGGGTTGGCCCGGGTGTATTTCGCCCCTTTGCCGGCCAGATGGGCCTGGAAGCGCGCGTCCACGTCGTTGCTGATGCCGGCGTAATAGCTGCCGTTGCGGCATTCAAGCAGGTACAGGTACCAGAGGGCGGGTTCAGCGGGCATACCGGGATTATCCCCCGGCACGGGCCCGGCGGCTGCTAGAATCCGCCCCGGATGCAGGAGAGAGGCGCCGCGCTGGCGCCCGCCGAAGGCGCAGGCTCCCATAATCGCTCAGGCCGGTGGCTGCACAGCCACCAACCATGCATCCGACACGCCGATCTGGAGAGAGGTCTTCAATGACCCGCCGAAGGGGCACGTGGCTTTGGCCACCGAACTCTCAGGCAAAAGGACAGCGGGAGCGGCAACGGAATCCCACCCCACGACAGTGCAGCGGCGCTGGCGTGAGGCGTGTGCGTTTCCGTCCCCCGCCTGACGTGTTTCCCGGAGCCCCCCATGCTGCTCTCCCTGATCTACCTCATCGCCATCTCGGCCGAAGCCATGACCGGCGCGCTGTCGGCCGGTCGCCGCCGCATGGACCTGTTCGGCGTGGTCATCATCGCCTGCGTCACCGCGCTCGGCGGCGGCTCGCTGCGCGACATCGTGCTCGGCCACTACCCGCTGGGCTGGGTGAAGCACCCGGAGTACCTGGGCTTCACCATCTGCGCGGCACTGATCGCGACCTGGGTGGCGCGCTGGATGCATCACTTCCGGCGCACCTTCCTGGTGCTCGATGGCCTGGGCCTGATCGCGTTCACCCTGATCGGCTGCGCGGTCGCGCGCGAGGGCGGGCACACCGTGCCGATCATCCTGATCGCCGGCATGCTGACCGGTGCGTTCGGCGGCGTGCTGCGCGATGTGTTGTGCAACGAGGTGCCGCTGATCTTCCAGAAAGAACTGTATGCGGTGATCACCCTGCTCACCGGCGCGGCCTACCTGGCCCTGCTGGAACTCGGCGTGTCGCTCAACGCGGCCACGCTGTGGTGCCTGGGCGGCGGCTTCCTGTTCCGCCTGCTGGCCATCCACTTCAAGTGGGAAATGCCGAAGTTCGTGTACCGCGACGAGGTGCATTGACGCACCCGCGGGCATGACCAAGGTCACGGGAGCTTGAGCGGCCCGGCCCTGTATCATGGCGCTCCCGTTCCATTCGAACGGCATCCAGCCACGCGGCGGTGTTCCACCCGCTGCCCCGCCAGACACCCTCTCCCCCGTTGACCTGCCGCCGTCGGCCGGTCCCCATGGACGCACTGCTCCGGTGGAGGGTGCGCAGGATGCGTATGTCCGCTTCAACGCCCCCGTCGTCTCGCCGTCGTTTCGCCACACCGCTGTTGATCGCTGCCGGTGTCGGCCTGGCCGCCATCGCTGCATGGAAACTGCTCTCGCCCGCCCCCGCCGCCGGCCCGTCCGGGGGTCCGCAGCCGACCCCGGTGCGTGTGGCCACCGCGACGCAGGAAGACCTGGTGGTGCGCCTGAAAGCGCTGGGCACGGTGACCCCGCTGCATACGGTGAGCATCCGCAGCCGCGTGGATGGCGAGCTGCTGCGGCTGGCATTCTCCGAGGGCCAGCACGTCACCGCCGGCGAGCTGCTGGCCGAGATCGATCCGCGCCCGTTCCAGGTGCAGCTCTCGCGTGCGCTGGGTACCCAGCAGCAGAACCTGGCCGAGTTGGACAATGCCGAAAGCCAGCTCAAGCGCTTCGCCGAACTGCAAAGCAAGCACTTCGTCTCCGCGCAGGACCTCAGTGATCAGCAAAGCAAGGTCCGCCAGCTGCAGGGCCGCCGCCAGACCGACCAGGCGGCGGTGGATGAAGCACGCCTGCAGCTGCAGTACACCCGCATCACCGCACCGGTGGCCGGGCGCATGGGCCTGCGCAACGTCGATGTCGGCAACCTGGTGCGCAGTGGCGATACCGAGCCGCTGGCCACCATCACCCAGACCACCCCGATCAGCGTGCTGTTCACCGTGCCCGAGCCGGACCTGCCGGCGGTGGTGGCTGCCGCACGCGCCAATCCCCGGCTGACCGTGGAAGCCTGGGACCGCGAGGAGCGCACTGCACTGGGCGACGGGGTGCTCTCCAGCCTGGACAACCGCATCGATACCGCCACCGGCACGCTGAAACTGCGCGCGCAGTTCGCCAATACCGATGAATCACTGTTCCCCAACCAGTTCGTCAACGTGCGTCTGCAGGTCAGCAGCAGCGATGCGGTGGTGATTCCCAATGCCGCCGTGCAGTTCGGCAGCAAGGGCAGCTACGTCTATGTGATCGCGGCCGATGACACCTCATCGCTGCGCACCGTGGTGCTCGGCCCGGCCGATGGCGAACGCGTCTCGGTGCGCGAAGGCCTCAAGGCCGGCGAGCGCGTGGTGGTGGAAGGCATCGACGGGCTGCGCGAAGGCGCCAAGGTCGAGGTGGTGGAGCAGGACCCGCCACGGACCGGCGCATGAACCTCTCGCGCCCCTTCATCGAGCGCCCGGTCGCGACCACGCTGCTGATGGTGGCGCTGCTGCTGTCCGGCGTGATGGCCTACCGCCTGCTGCCGGTCGCGGCACTGCCGCAGGTCGATTACCCGATCATCCAGATCACCACGCTGTATCCCGGCGCCAGCCCGGATGTCACCACCAGCGCGGTCACCGCGCCGCTGGAACGCCAGCTCGGGCAGATTCCCGGCCTGAAGCAGATGTCCTCGACCAGCTCCGGCGGCGCGTCGGTGATCACCCTGCAGTTCTCGCTGGAGGTCGCGCTCGGCGTGGCCGAGCAGGAAGTGCAGGCCGCGATCAACGCCGCCGACAGCTTCCTGCCCGACGACCTGCCGGTGCCGCCGGTGTACCGCAAGGTCAACCCGGCTGACACCCCGATCCTGACCCTGGCAGTGACCTCGCAGGGCCTCTCGCTCCCGCAGGTGCACGATCTGGTCGATACCCGCATGGCGCAGCGGCTCTCGCAGCTGCCTGGGGTCGGGCTGGTCAGCCTCGCTGGTGGGCAGCGCCCGGCGGTGCGCATCCAGGTCAATCCGTCCGCGCTGGCCGCCAACGGGCTGAGCATGGCCAGCATCCGCACCGCGATCGGCACGGCCAACGTCAACCTGCCCAAGGGCAGCTTCGACGGGCCGACCCGAGCGATCATGCTCGATGCCAACGATCAGATGCGCTCGGTGGCCGAGTACCGCGCCCTGATCCTGGCCTGGAAGGATGGCGCACCGCTGCGTCTGGGCGACGTGGCCACCATCGAAGACGGCGCCGAGAACCGCCAGCTCGCCGCGTGGTCGGGCACCACCCCGGCCGTGCTGATCAACATCCAGCGCCAGCCCGGCGCGAACGTCATCGCCGTGGTCGACCAGGTGCGTGCGCTGCTGCCGCAGCTGCAATCCTCGCTGCCGGCCGGTGTGGATGTGGCCATCCTCAGCGATCGCACCGAATCGATCCGCGCGTCCATCCGTGGCGTGCAGCACGAGCTGCTGATCGCGATCGCGCTGGTGGTGATGGTCACCTTCCTGTTCCTGCGCAACATCCCGGCCACGATCATTCCCAGCATCGCGGTCCCGCTGTCGCTGGTCGGCACGTTCGGGGTGATGCTGCTGGCCGGCTTCTCGCTCAACAACCTCACGCTGATGGCGCTGACCATCGCCACCGGTTTCGTGGTGGACGATGCGATCGTGATGCTGGAGAACATCGCCCGTCATCTGGAGCGCGGTGCCACGCCGATGCAGGCAGCACTGAAGGGCGCCAGGCAGATCGGCTTCACCCTGATCTCGCTGACCCTGTCGCTGATCGCGGTGCTGATCCCCCTGCTGTTCATGGCCGACGTGGTCGGCAAGCTGTTCCACGAATTCGCGATCACCTTGGCGGTGGCGATCGGCATCTCGCTGCTGGTCTCGCTGACGCTGACGCCGATGATGTGCGCGCGCCTGCTCAAGGCCGGCCACGCCACCCGTCGCGATGCCGATGGGCAGGAATCGGCGCAGCAGGGCGACCCGTTCGACCGCGTGGTGGCGGTCTACGATCGCCAGCTGCACTGGGTGCTGCAGCGCCAGCCGCTGATGCTGGCCGCCACTGTCGCCACACTGGTGCTGACGGCGCTGCTGTACGTGTGGGTGCCCAAGGGCTTCTTCCCGGTGCAGGATGCCGGGCTGATCCAGGGCATCAGCGAGGCACCGCAGTCGATCTCCTTCCAGGCGATGGCGCAGCGCCAGCAGGCGTTGTCGGCGGCGTTGCTGGAGGATGAGGACGTGGCCAGCCTGTCCTCGTTCATCGGCGTGGACGGCAACAACGCCACGCTCAACAGCGGGCGTCTTCTGATCGAATTGAGACCGCACGCACAGCGCGATGCCGATGCGCAGGCGATCATCGCGCGGCTGCAGCAGCGCGTGGCGCATGTCCCGGGCATCAGGCTGTATCTGCAACCGGTGCAGGAACTGGGCATCGAAGACCGGATCAGCCGTACCCAATACCAGTTCACCCTGACCAGCCCGGATATCGCGCAGCTGGAGACGTGGACGCCGCGCCTGCTCGCGCATCTGCAGCAGGCACCGGCACTGGCCGACGTCGCCAGTGATCTGCAGAACCAAGGCCTGCAGGCGCATGTGGTGATCGACCGGGTCGCCGCGGCGCGGCTGGGGATCAGCGTGGAGACCATTGCCGATGCGCTGTACGACGCGTTCGGGCAGCGCCAGATCTCGACCATCTTCACCCAGGCCAACCAGTACCGCGTGGTGCTGGAAGCGCGCCCCGACGTGGCTTTCGGCCCGGATGCGATCGCCCGCCTGCACGTCACCGGGCCGGACGGGCGGCAGGTGCCGCTGGGCGGCATCGCCCGGATCGAACAGCGCCCCGCGCAGCTGCTGATCAACCATGTCGGCCAGTTCCCGGCGGTGACGTTCTCCTTCAACCTCGCCCCGCAGGCATCGCTGGGCGAAGCGGTGCAGGCCATCGAAGGCGCACGCGCCGCGATCGGCCTGCCGGCCAGCGTAGAGCTTCGCCTGCAGGGGGCGGCCGATGCGTTCCGCGCGTCGCTGTCCAGCACGTTGTGGCTGGTGCTGGCGGCGGTGGTGGTGATGTACCTGGTGCTGGGCGTGCTCTATGAGAGCTTCATCCATCCGATCACCATTCTCTCCACCCTGCCCTCGGCCACGGTGGGCGCGTTGCTTGCGTTGCTGGTCAGCGGGCGCAGCCTGGACCTGATCGCGGTGATCGGCATCGTGCTGCTGATCGGGCTGGTCAAGAAGAACGCGATCATGATGATCGACTTCGCGCTGGAGGCCGAGCGCGAGCACGGCATGGCGCCACGTCAGGCGATCCACCAGGCCGCCCTGCTGCGCTTCCGGCCGATCCTGATGACCACGCTGGCCGCGCTGTTCGGCGCGATCCCGCTGATGTTCGCCAGTGGCTCGGGCGCGGAGCTGCGCCAGCCGCTGGGCCTGGTGATGGTGGGCGGGCTGATCGTCAGCCAGGTGCTGACCCTGTTCACCACGCCGGTGATCTACCTGTTCTTCGAGCGCTTCCGCCAACGTCCCGCACCGGCTGCCGACGCGGCTGACGAGGCGCTGGCGTGAGTCCGCTGTCGCGGGCGATCGGCTGGTTCGTGCAGCATCCCGTCGCCACCGTGCTGCTGGCGGTGGCGGTGGTGCTGGCGGGCCTGCTCGGGCTGCGCCTGCTGCCGGTCGCGCCGTTGCCGCAGGTCGACTACCCGGCGATCAACGTCAGCGCGAGCCTGCCCGGCGCGAGCCCGGAATCGATGGCGGCCAACGTCGCCACGCCGCTGGAACGTGCGCTGGGCACCATACCGGGGCTGACCGGGATCGACTCGGCCAGCACCCAGGGCTCGACCCAGGTCGAACTGAAGTTCGCACTCGGCCGCAACGTGGACGATGCCGCGCGCGATGTGCAGGCCGCGATCAACGCCGCGCGCGCGCAGCTGCCCAGCGGCATGCCGGGCATGCCGCAGTACCGCAAGGTGAATCCATCGCAGGCGCCGATCATGGCGCTGGCGCTGAGTTCGGACAGTCTCGCGCCGGGCCAGATCTACGACGTGGCCTCCACCGTGATCGCGCAGAAGCTGGCGCAGATTCCCGGTGTCGGCGAGGTGCAGGTGGGGGGCAGTTCGCTGCCGGCGGTGCGCGTCTCGCTGGATCCCAATGCACTCAACCATCACCGCATCGCGCTGGACGACATCGCCGCGGCGATCCGCAACGCCAACGCGCTCAAGCCACTGGGCACGGTGGCCAGCCAGGCCCAGCAGTGGCAGCTGGAAGCCACCCTGCAGCTGCGTACCGCCGCCGAGTACCGCCGCCTGATCGTGGCCATGCGCGATGGCCGGCCGGTGTACCTGGAGGATGTGGCCGGGATCCGCGAAGGCGTCGAAGACCGCTACGCCAGCGGCTTCCACAACGAGCGCCCGGCGGTGCTGCTGATCGTCAGCCGCCAGCCGGATGCCAACATCATCGAGACCGTCGACGCCATCCAGGCGCAGATGGACACACTGCAGGCACTGCTGCCGGCCACCATCGACATGCAGGTGGTGATGGACCGTTCGCCGGTGATCCGCGCCACCCTGCGCGAGGCCGAACTGACCCTGCTGCTGGCCATCGCCCTGGTGGTGCTGGTGGTCCTGGCCTTCCTGGGCCACTGGCGTGCGGCGCTGGTGCCAACCGTGGCGATTCCGGTCTCGCTGCTGGGCGCGCTGGCGATCATCGCCCTGCTCGGGTTCTCGCTCAACACGCTCTCGCTGATGGCGCTGATCGTGGCGGCGGTGCTGGTGGTCGACGATGCGATCGTGGTGCTGGAAAACATCGCCCGCCATCGTGAGGAGGGCGCTTCGCCGATGACCGCCGCGCTGCGCGGCGCCGGTGAAGTCGGAGCCACGCTGCTGTCGATGAACATCGCGCTGGCCGTGGTGTTCATCTCGATCCTGTTCCTGGATGACTTCGTCGAGAAGCTCTTCCGCGAGTTCTCGCTGACCCTGGTGGCGGCGATGGGCGTCTCGCTGCTGGTTTCGCTGAGCCTGACCCCGATGCTGTGCGCACGCCTGCTCGGGCAGCCCCGGCCGGGCCCCGGCAATGTGCTGCAGCGCGCTGGCACCGCGCTGTTCGAACGCCTGCGCGGTGCCTATGTGGGCAGCCTGCAGACGATGCTGCGCTGGCTCGCGCTGCCGCTGCTGCTGTTCGCCGGCGTGATCGCGCTGAATGTGTGGCTGTTCCAGCAGGTGCCCAAGGGCATCGTGCCCAAGCAGGACACCGCGCAGCTGCGTGGCTTCGCGCGCGGCGACGACGGCCTCTCGTTCCAGGTCATGCAGCCCAAGATCGAGGCCTACCGCAAACTGCTGCTGGCGGACCCTGCGATCAGCGACATCATCGGGTACATCGGCGGCCGCAGCGGGGTCAACAACGCCTTCATCATGATCAAGATGAAGCCGCTGGCCGAGCGCAAGGTCTCCAGCCAGCAGGTGATCGACCGCCTGCGCGCCAACATGCCGAAGATTCCCGGTGGCGGCATGTTCCTGTGGGTGGACCAGGACATCAAGCTGGAAGGCAGCGGTGACAGCGGCCAGTACGAGTTCCAGCTGCTCTCCGGCGAACTGGAACCGCTGCGGCACTGGACGCCCAAGGTGGCCGATGCACTGCGCGCCCTGCCCGAGCTGGTCGATGTGGAATCCAAGGGCGATGAAGGCATGCGCCAGGTGGTGCTCGACATCGACCGCGATGCCGCCGCCCGCCTGGGCGTGGACATGCGCATGATCGCCTCGGTGCTCAACAACGCCTTCAGCCAACGCCAGGTCGCTACGCTGTACGACACCCTCAACCAATACCGCGTGGTGATGGAGCTGGACCCGCGCTACACCCAGGATCCCTCCACGCTGCAGCAGATCCATGTGATCGGCAAGGACGGTCAGCGCTTGCCGCTGTCCTCGATTGCCAGCTGGTCCTACGGCATGGCACCGGACCGCATTTACCACAGCCAGCAGTTTGCCTCGGTCTGGATCGAGTTCGCGCTGGCGCCCGGCGTGACCCTGGACCAGGCGGTGAAGGCGGTGGACCGCGCGATGGCCGGGATCATGCTGCCCACCCACGTGCAGGCCAGGCTGAGTGGCGAGGCCGGTGGCTTCGAGAAGCTGCGCGAGCGCCAGCTGTGGTTGATCGTGGGCGCGATGCTGGCGGTGTATCTGGTATTGGGCGTGCTGTATGAAAGCTTCGTGCAGCCGCTGGCGATCCTCTCCACCCTGCCCTCGGCCGGCGTTGGCGCCTTGCTGGCGCTGATGGCCTTCGGCAACGAGTTGAACCTGATCTCGCTGCTCGGCCTGTTCCTGCTGGTGGGCGTGGTCATGAAGAACACCATCCTGATCATCGACTTCGCGCTGTCGGCCGAACGCGAGCGCGGGCAGTCGTCGTATGACGCGATCTGCGAGGCGGCGCGGCTGCGGTTCCGCCCGATCCTGATGACCAGCGTGGCCGCGTTGCTGGGCACGTTGCCGCTGATGCTGGCCACCGGCGAAGGCTGGGAGATGCGCCAGCCGCTGGGCATCGCGATCGTCGGTGGTCTGCTGGTCAGCCAGTGGCTGACCCTGTACACCACGCCGGCGATCTATCTGGCGTTGGCGAGGCTGCGGCGCGCCTCATGATCAGCGGGTGCGCGACGCACTGCGGGTAACGCCACGCCATGCGTGGCTGCTTCTGCATATGGTGTTGCGGCGCTGCGGTACTCAGCGCAGCCACCCAAGGGGTGGCTCTACCCCCGGCTCAAAGCAGATTCATGCCGCTTCGCTGATCCGCGCCGCCCGCCGCGCACGCACCGCTTCAGCGAGGCTTTCCAGTACCTCCAGCGAGCTGTCCCAGCCGATGCAGCCATCGGTGATGCTCTGGCCGTAGGTCAGCGGCTGGCCGTCGACCAGGTCCTGCCGGCCGGCCACCAGATGGCTCTCGACCATGACGCCGACGATGCGCTCTTCGCCATTGGCCAGCTGGGCGTTGATGTCGGCGATGACCTTGGGCTGGTTTTCCGGGTTCTTGCTGCTGTTGGCGTGGCTGGCATCGATCATGATGCGCGCGGCCAGGTGCGACTTGGCCAGGGTCTGGCTGGTCGCTTCAACGTGGTCGGCATCGTAGTTGGGCGTCTTTCCGCCACGCAGGATCACGTGGCAGTCCGGATTGCCGGCAGTGGCCACGATGGCGGTGCCGCCTTCCTTGGTGACCGAGAGGAAGTGATGCGGGTTGGACGCCGCACCGATCGCATCGGCGGCGATCTTGATGTTGCCGTCGGTGCCGTTCTTGAATCCGACCGGGCAGGACAACCCCGAGGCCAGTTCGCGATGTACCTGGCTTTCGGTGGTGCGTGCGCCGATCGCGCCCCAGGCGACCAGGTCGGCGATGTACTGCGGCGAGATCACGTCGAGGAACTCGACGCCGGCCGGCAGGCCGAGCTTGTTGATGTCGCGCAGCAGACCACGCGCCACGCGCAGGCCCTTGTTGATGTTGAAGCTGCCATCCAGGTCCGGATCGTTGATCAGGCCTTTCCAGCCCACCGTGGTGCGGGGCTTTTCGAAGTACACGCGCATGACGATTTCCAGCTCGTCGGCGTAAGCGTCGCGCAGCGGCTTGAGGCGCTGGGCGTACTCGATGGCGGCCACCGGGTCGTGGATCGAGCACGGGCCGATCACCACCGCCAGGCGGTCATCGCGGCCGTGCAGGATCTCGTGCAGGGCCGCGCGGGAGGCGCTGACCGTATCGGAGGCTTCGTCGTCGCAGGGCAGCATCGCCAGCAGCTGCGCCGGCGGGGTCAACGGTTCAATCTTGCGGATGCGCAGGTCGTCGGTATGGGGGGGCATGGGGTAACTCCTTGGAAGTGGGGGTCCCCAGCGCGGCGGCAACAAAAAAGCCGCCAGGTGCGCTGGCGGCTTTCGGGAATGCGTCTGAAATTTTCTTCAGGGTGAGCGCATGCCTTCCTCCGCCGGTGGCTTCGGAAAGTAATACCAAAAGTAGGAATTGGCGGGGCGTGCGTTCATTGGGGAGTATTGATAACACAGGGGTTTGGAGGTGCCAACTGTTTCATTCGCAACTGCGATGACCATTCAGCCGCTGCCGACCCGGCATGCACCATCACTCCCGCGGCAACGCCGCCAGCTCAGCCAGGTGCTGCTGCAGGGTGCCCGCTGCGCCCACCGCGTGCGTGGTGGTGAAGTACTCGTGCCAGCCGGTGGCCCCGATCGCGGCGAGCAAGGCATCGGCGTCGAGCCGTTCGGCGCACTGCCACACCGCATAGAACTGCTCGGCCGTGGTGTGCGGCACCTCCTGCTCGATACGGCCCATTGCTATCGGCGTGACGCGGGCGGGATCCACGTTCTGCATGCCCGCGCCGATGCGGGCGAAGAGCGCCCCGCGCGATACCGGGTCCAGCGCGGTCCAGGCAGGGGTGGCGGTGTACAGCTCGATCAACATGTGCGACATGGCATTCCTTGAGGTCAGAGCGAGCGCAGTGCGCGCTTGCGGATATAGGTGTTGGCCGGATCATCGGCATGCCGCTGCTGCCATTCGCTGCACAGCGCGCGGACCCAATCGGGCTGGCTTTTGCCGGCGTCGTTGAGCCAGTTGCCTACCGAATCCTGCACGTAGCGCGAGGCGTCATGGCACAGCGCCTGCAGCAGCGGCAGGGCGTGGTGTGGCTCCTGCTTGAACAACGCGATGTGCGCGGCCCATACGCCACGCGGGCGCAGTGCTTCGCAGGCGAAGCGGCGTACGTTGGGTGAAGCGTCGGTGGTCCAGCCGTGCAGGTGCGTGAGCACGCGCAGCGGCTCGGCGACGACGTGGGGTCGCACCCCCAGCCATGCCCACTCGCGCACGCCGAAGTGCGCGTCATCGGCCAGCGCGCGCAGCGCATCCAGCTTGTGCTCCAGTGACAACGCCGGGTCGCTGCCGATCAGATAGCAGGCCCAGCCACGCACCGTGTCACTGGCATGGCGTGACCACTGCGCGTGATCGCCGTGACCATGCACGCGCAGCAGAGTGGCCGCGCCCTGCATGCGCAGGGTGATGCCGCGCTTGGCGGCGTTGCGCATCGGGGTGATCGCCGAGGCTGGCAAACCGGGTGCGACATTGGCCATCAGCTTGGCGAAATCGACGGCCAGCACTTCGGCCAAGTGCGTGGCTTCGGTTTCACCGCGATCCAGCTGTCCGCGTCGCTCGCGGGTGACGGCCGGTTTCATGCGGCACGTCCTGCGTCAGTGCGCGACCACACGCGTTGCAGCAGCGTGCCGAGCGTGCGCCGTTCCCTGGGGCTGATATCGGCGAACAGCGAGGCGATCCAGTGGGTCTGCTGGTCGAACAGTTGCGCGGCAAGCGCTTGGCCAGCCGGGGTCAGCCGCACGTGGATGCGGCGTTTGTCGTCCGGATCACTGTGGCGGCTCACCAGGTGCTCGCGCTCCAGGCCATCCAGCAGGCCGGTCACGGTGGCACGGGTGACACCGGCGCGCTCGGCCAACTGGTGCGGCGACAGTGCCGTGTCCGCGCCGCGCAGCAGGAACAGCAGCACGAAACGTCCTTCGCTCAGGCCCCGCGGTGCCAGACGACTCGCGCAGTCCTGGTCGATCGCGCTGGCCAGCGACAGCACCTGGAAACACAGCGCCAATTCCCCCGTATCCGGCTGGCCACGACGTTCCAGCTCGGTCAGGAAAGCCTGGTGTTTGATTTCCAGCATGCAGGCAGATCCGGAATAGTACGGCGGCTAATTATACCGCTGCTGCGACTTGTCTGACACCCCGCCGCGCTTTACCTCGCCCCGAGGACAGGCGAAGATCCGGGCCAGGATCACCCACAAGGATGCGTCGATGACCCCTTCCCAAGCTGACGCGATTGCCCAGGCCATCCTGCGGCCGGACAACAAGCGCGTGGCCGTCCAGCAACGTCAGCGCGTGCAGGCACAGCATCTGGCGCGGCAACGTGTTGCCGTTGCCGTCAGCCTGGTCGGCATGGCGCTGGGCGCGGCGGCAGCGATTTGGCTGCCCATGGCGTACGCGCAGGGAATGTTGGTGGGCGGCGCACTGTCCTTCCTGCTGGCGCATCTCGGCCTCGCTTGGCGCGAGCGTCGGCGCGCGGTGCGTTCTCCGGCCTGACAAATGCCGCGCCGTCCCTCATGGCGCAGCGGAGGGCATGCCTACCAGCGCGTGCCGGCCGGCAGCGCCCCGTCATGCGAAGGAAACAACGGCAGTACGTACTCGGCCAGTTCCTGCAGCACCTCGGCCGCCGGGCGCTGCGAGAACTGGATGCCGAGCGCAGCATGGTTCACGCCGGCACGCTGCCACTCGCCCAGCAGATCGATCAATCCGTTGCGGCCGGTTCTCAGCGTGTAGCCGCCATTGAGCGGCGTGCGGGGATGGTTCGGGTCCTCGACCAGATCCAGCCATTCGTTGGTGACATGCGGGCGGAAGCCACCGTCGGGGATGAGACGGCGCCATGCCTGGATCTTGTCGGCCAGGCGCTGCGGTCCGCCCGCGTGATGGGTTGCCTCGGGATAGGTCAGCCAACCATCGGCATGCTGCCCAACCCAGTCCAGTGTCTGGCGCGAGGTGCCGGTCACCAGCAGGGGAATCGCGCCGGACACCGGCTTGGGCAGCAGCTCTACGCCCTGCAGCGCGCCCAGTGCCGCGTCGATATGCAGGGGACCGTGCTGCAGCAACTGGCGGACATAGCCCACCGATGCGGCGAAGCGCTCGCCGCGGTCCGCATGCGCCAGGCCATACGCCGGGAATTCGACCGGACGATCGCCGGAGGCGATGCCCAGCACCAGCCGCCCACCGGACAGCTGGTCGATGGTGGTGGCCGACTTGGCCAGATCGATCGGGTGGCGCAGCGAGAAGATCGCACTGCCCGTGGCCAGCGCCAGCCGCTTCGTGCGCGCCGCCAGGAAGGCCAGATAGGTAAACGGATCGAACACCTGCCCGGCGTCGCCGAACAACGGGTCGAACAACGGTACATTGCGTACCCAGGCCGCAGCGAAGCCGTCACGGTCGAGCTGGCTCACCAGATCCGCCTGCCCGGCCAGCACCTGCATGTCGCCTTGATAGAAACGCAGGGGCAGGAACACACCCAGCGTCAGCGTCCCCTCGCGGAACATGCGCTGGTAACCGGCATGGCGGGCGAACGCCGGTGCGGATGCGCCGGTCTGCGGCGCCTGCACCGCAGTGATATCGGTCGAGAGGGTCATCGTGGTCGTTCCTGGGTCAGGGGCCGGTGGCCGGTTCGGGGAGCTGCACGCCGCGCTGCACCGCGGGCCGCTGTGACATGCGCAGGTGCCATGCACTCAAGTGCGGGTAAGCGCTGAAATCGAAGCCGATGAGCCGAGCGATATGGGTCCAGCCATAGCCGGCGATATCGGCGATTGAATACGCCTCGCCTGCCAGCCATGAGCGGCCTGTGAGGTGCTGGTCCAGGGTGGCGAAGAACTCGGCGCTCAGGCGCCGGTAGCGTTCGATGGCGGGTGCGTAGGGCGCGTCGGCGAACATCTCGACATGGACACGCTGCCCCAGGATCGGCCCGACGCTGGCGGAGTGGAACATCAACCAGGTGATGGCCTCCCAGCGCGCGCGTGGCGCGTCGGGCAACAGCCGTCCGCTCTGCTCGGCCAGATACAGCAGGATGGCGGCGGATTCGAACACGGTGATACCCGTCGCCTCGTCGACCAGCACCGGAATGCGGCCGTGCGGATGCAGTTGCAGGAAATCGGGATGGCGGTGCTCACCTTCGTCGATACGTACGTGATGCAGTACGTAAGGGATGCCGAGTTCTTCCAGCGCGATGGTGATCTTGAAGCCGTTGGGCGAGCTGTCGGTGTACAGGTGCAGCGAAACGGGGGACACAGCGGTCTCCTTGGCAGGCGGAACAGCGGGCGGGGTTCGCGTAGCAGTGTTGGATCAATGCAGCTGGACTAAACGACATCGATTCAACATGATCACGATGCTACGCAGGCCAACGCGCTCTGTAGAACGATTCTTCCTGCACTGCCAAGAGAGAAAATCTAAGGTCATGGGTGCCGTCCTTCCCCTGCTCGCGCTGCGCGCCTTCGTCGAAACCGGTCGTCATGGCAGCCTCAAGGCCGCTGCTGCGGTCATGGGGGTTACCCCGGGGGCGATCAGCCAGCAGCTCAAACTGCTGCAGGCGCGCACCGGCGTTGTGCTGTTTACCCGCACCCCTCACGGGGTCGCACTGACCCCGGCCGGCGCACAGGTGCACCCGGCCCTGCTGCGCGCGTTCGATCAGATCCAGGACAGCATGGCCACGCTGGACGCCATCCACGCGCGGCAGACCCTCACCCTCAGCACCGTGCCCAGCTTCGCCGCGTCCTGGCTGGTGCCGCGGCTGGGCCGGTTCACCGAACGCCACCCGGCGATCGAAGTGCGTGTGGAGGCCTCATCGGCGCTGGCGAATCTGCGTCGCGATCGCATCGACATCGCCATCCGCCACGGCCTCGGCGAGTATCCCGGCCTGGTCTCACGCCCGCTGGCGGCACCCGTGCTGTTGCCGGTGGCCTGCCCGGCGCTGCTCGCCGAGGGCCGGCCGATCCACTCGGCCATGGACTGCCTGCAGTACCCGCTGCTGCAGGATTCCGACCGCAGCGACTGGTCGCTGTGGTTCCGCGCGCTCGGTCTGCCGCCCGATCCGCGCATCGAACGTGGCCCGGCGTTCGATGATGACGTGTTGCTGATCCGCGCCGCAGAAGCGGGCCAGGGCATCGCGCTGGTGCGTGACCTGTATGTGGAATCCGAAGTCGCCAGCGGGCGGCTGGCCGTCGTACTGGATCAGCCGTGGCCAACGCAGTTTGCGTACTACGCCGTCACCCTGCCCGGCGCCGAGGAGAACCCGGCCATCGCGGCATTCCTGCGCTGGCTGGAGGATGAGATCCAGGCGCCGACCAGCGCGCTGTGAGCCCGTGATACGCGCACAAAAAAACCCCGCCTTCCGGCGGGGTTCTTCGTACTGCGTTGGCGCATGGCGGGTACCGACCAACAGTTGGTACCTACCGCTCCGATGCGTGCCGACCGAAGGCCGGCATCTACATCAGAAGTCCATGCCGCCCATGCCACCCATACCGCCCATGCCGCCGCCAGCTGCGCCAGCGCCGTCATCCTTCTTCGGGGCTTCGGCAACCATCGCTTCGGTGGTGATCATCAGGCCAGCGATCGAGGCTGCGTTCTGCAGCGCCGAACGGGTCACCTTGGTCGGGTCCAGGATGCCGAATTCCAGCATGTCGCCGAATTCGCCGGTGGCGGCGTTGTAGCCGAAGCTGCCGGTGCCTTCCTTGACCTTGTTGACGATCACGGACGGCTCTTCGCCAGCATTGGCCACGATTTCGCGCAGCGGGGCTTCCATCGCGCGCAGGGCGATCTGGATGCCGTGGTTCTGGTCTTCGTTGGCACCCTTCAGGCCGCTCAGCGCGGTGACCGCACGAACCAGCGCAACGCCGCCGCCCGGGACCACGCCTTCTTCAACGGCTGCACGGGTCGCGTGCAGGGCGTCGTCGACGCGATCCTTCTTTTCCTTCATTTCGATTTCGGTCGAGGCACCGACCTTGATCACGGCAACGCCGCCGGCCAGCTTGGCCACGCGTTCCTGCAGCTTCTCGCGGTCGTAATCCGAGGAGGTGTCTTCGATCTGGGTCTTGATCTGGGTGACACGCGCTTCGATGTTGGCCTTCTCGCCGGCGCCATCGATGATCGTGGTGTTTTCCTTGGAGACCTGCACCTTCTTGGCGCGGCCCAGGTCCTTGATCGTCGCCTTTTCCAGCGACAGACCGATTTCCTCGGAGATCACGGTGCCGCCGGTCAGCACGGCCATGTCTTCCAGCATCGCCTTGCGACGATCGCCGAAGCCTGGTGCCTTGACGGCCACGACCTTCACGATGCCACGGATGGTGTTGACCACCAGGGTCGCCAGCGCTTCGCCTTCGATGTCTTCGGCGATGATCAGCAGCGGCTTGCCGGCCTTGGCGACGCCTTCCAGCACGGGCAGCAGGTCGCGCACGTTGGAGATCTTCTTGTCGTGCAGCAGCACGTACGGATCATCCAGGTCAGCGGTCTGCGACTGCTGGTTGTTGATGAAGTACGGGGACAGGTAGCCACGGTCGAACTGCATGCCTTCCACGACGTCCAGCTCGTTGTCCAGGCCCGAGCCTTCTTCAACGGTGATGACGCCTTCCTTGGTCACGCGGCGCATCGCTTCGGCGATGATGTTGCCGATCGACTCGTCCGAGTTGGCCGAGATCGTGCCGACCTGGGCAATCGCCTTGTCGTCAGCGGTCGGCTTGGAGATGTTCTTCAGCTCGGCGACGGCGGCGATCACGGCCTTGTCGATACCGCGCTTGAGGTCCATCGGGTTCATGCCGGCAGCGACGGCTTTGGCGCCTTCGCGGATCAGGGCCTGGGCCAGCACGGTGGCGGTGGTGGTGCCGTCGCCGGCGTCATCGTTGGTGCGCGAAGCAACTTCCTTCACCATCTGCGCGCCCATGTTCTCGAACTTGTCAGCCAGTTCGATTTCCTTGGCGACGGAGACGCCGTCCTTGGTGATGGTCGGCGCGCCGAAGCTCTTTTCGAGCACGACGTTGCGGCCCTTCGGGCCCAGGGTGGCCTTGACGGCATTGGCGAGAACGTTGACGCCGCGAACCATGCGGGCGCGGGCGTCTTCACCGAAACGAATATCTTTGGCAGCCATTGCGATTACCTTTTTATGTAGAGCCGGGCGATGCCCGGCTGCTTGAACGGGAGGAAGTGCGGAAGCGCCGGCACGGGGCCGGCCGCATCACTCAGCCGACGATGGCGAGGATGTCGTCTTCGCGCAGGACCTTGAACTCGACGCCTTCGGACTTGTAGCTGCTGCCGGCGTACTGGCCGTAGATGACCTTGTCACCGACCTTCAGCGACGGCGCGCGCACGCTGCCGTTGTCCAGGGGCTTGCCCGGGCCGACGGCCACGACTTCACCCTTGGTCGACTTTTCCTTGGCGGAATCCGGAATCACGATGCCGCCGGACGAGATTTCGTCGGCTTCGATCGGCTTGACTACGACGCGGTCATGAAGCGGCTTGATGCTCATGTGAGACCCTTTTAAGTTGTTGATTGGTCTAGGAAAGTCTGGCGATGTTAGCACTCGCACAGGGCGACTGCCAGCCACGCTCACGAAAAAACCCGACGGTGCGGGACAGAGCAGAGATGGTGCTGGCCCCACCCCTTTCAAGGGCAGGCGGCCGGTTTTTTTTGCCGATCCGGGCCCGCGCGTGATTGTTTGACGCAGTTCTCAATGCGAAAGGTCGAATCCGACAGACCAATCGATGTGTCATCTGGATTGCGTAGATTCGAGCGGCACTGACCAATCACAAGGAGCCGTAGATGAGGTTGCTGACGCCGCTGTCCCTGGCTTGCCTGCTGGTGCTGGCCACCAGCCCGGCCCGGGCCGATGTATTCATCAATGAACTGCATTACGACGACAGCACCCCCGCCGGGGACGTCGGCGAGGCGATCGAAGTGGTCGCCACCGCCGGTGAAGACCTGTCCGGCTACCGGCTCTACCTCTACAACGGCAGCAACCCTTCGGCTGCCGCGGTCTACGCCAACAACGCGGTCCCGGCCGGCACCGCCAGCTGCGGCAGCGCCCGGCTGGCCACCGTCAGCTACCCGACCAACGGGATCCAGAACGGTCCCAACGACGGCATCGCCCTGGTCGATGCCAGCGGCAAGGTGGTCCAGTTCCTCAGCTACGAGGGCACCATCACCGCCGCCGGGGGGCCCGCGGCAGGCCTGACCAGCCAGAACATCCCGGTCAGCGAGACCAACAGCACCGCCCCGGGCACCTCCCTGCAGCTGACCGGCAGCGGCAGCCAGTACGCCCATTTCACCTGGGCCGAATCGGCCACGCAGACCTTCGGCGCCTGCAACCACGGCCAGACCTTCAGCGGCGGCGGCCCGACCGGCCCGAATTCCGCGCCCTCGGTCACTGCCACCACCCCCGAGCAGGGCGCCAGCACCTTCCCGGCCGCCGCCGACCTGAGCGTCACCTTCAGTGAGCCGGTCACCCTCTCCAGCGGCGCATTCGCGCTGAGCTGCGGCCAGTCCGGCACGGTCGCGCTGAGCCACCCGACCACCGGCACCCGCTTCACCCTGGCCACCAACACCGCGCTGGTGGCGGGGGAAGCCTGCCGCTTCGACATCCGCGCCACCCGCGTGAAGGATGCCCAGGGCGCCCACCCGGCCGCCGATACACGCATCGCCTTCACCGTGGCCACCGCCACCACGCCCGATCCGGGCAACCCCGGCACGCCCGGGGAGTACTACGCCCGGGTCAACACCTCCACCCCCAGCCAGCTGCGCTGCTCGCTGCACGAGACCATCAAGGGTCACACCGCCTATCCCTACAGCGGCTCGGGCACCAGCACCTGGACCATCCTGGAAATCGCCGACGAAGATCCCAACAACAGCGGCAAGATCCTCGATGCCTACCGCAACCGCAGCTACACCAAGGTCAGCGGGCGGGCGGGCACCGGCAGCGGGCTGACCTACAACCGCGAACACACCTGGCCCAACTCGCTGGGCTTTGCCAGCACCACCGGCGACAAAGGTCTGCCGTATGCGCCCTACACCGACACCCACATGCTGTATCTGACCGATGCACAGTGGAATGCGGACCGCGGCAACAAGCCCTTTGCCACATGCGACAGCAACTGCGGTGAACGCGCGACCGAGGCCAACAACGGATTCGGCGGCGGCAGGGGTGGCTACCCGGGCACCTCCAACTGGGTGCGCACGCCGGATGGCAATGGCGGCTCGTTCGAAGTGTGGGGCCACCGCAAGGGCGATATGGCACGTGCGGTGATGTACATGGCGATCCGTTATGAAGGCGGTAAAGATGCCAAAACCGGGCAGTCCGAGCCGGACCTGGAGCTGACCGACGACCGCAGCAGGATCGTCAAGACCTCGGCCTCGCCGGCCTACATGGGCCTGCTCTCGACCCTGATCGACTGGCACCTGTCCGACCCGCCGGACGCGGCAGAACGCGCTCGCAACGAGGTGATCTTCAGTTTCCAGGGCAACCGCAATCCGTTCATCGACCACCCGGAGTGGGCCACCCCGACGCTGTTCACCTCGGCCAAGCCGGCCACCTGCCAGCTGGCCAACTGAGCCCGGCCGACCGGCGCCCCCTCGCGGCGCCGGTCGGACCATTGGCCTCTGGCGGTCCTATACTCGGCGGTCATGTCGATTGCCGATCCCGTCTTCCTGCTGTTCACCACCTGCCCCGACGTGGCCTGCGCCGCGCGGCTGGCACACGCGCTGGTGGACGAACGCCTGGCCGCGTGCGTGACGCGCCTGGACGGGGCGCATTCGACCTACCGCTGGCAGGGCGAGGTCACCGAGGACCATGAGGTCCAGTTACTGATCAAGACCACCGGCAGCCGCCTGGACGCGGCGATCGCGCGTGTGCAGGCCCTGCATCCGTATGAACTCCCCGAGTGCATCGCGGTCGAAACCCGCGCCGGCCTACCGGCGTACCTGGATTGGATTCGGGCGCAGACCCGTGAGGAAAGTGATTGATGACGCTGTTTCGTCGTGTTGCCGCGCTGTGCGCATTGTTCGTGGTCTCCCTGCCGGCCTGGGCGGTCAGCGAAAAAGATCTGCTCCCGGTCGATGAGGCCTTCGGGCTGACTGCGCAGGCGCGCGACCGTGATCGCGTGGAGATCAGCTGGAAGATCGCCCCGGGCTATTACCTGTATCGCCATCGCACCACGGTCAAGGCCGCTGCCGGCTTCGATGCCGAGGCATTGCAGCTGCCGGCCGGCAAGAAGCATCACGATGATTTCTTCGGCGAGGTGGAGACCTACCGCGAACGCCTGACCGGCGTACTGCCGGGCAAGGCCGCCGACGGCACCGACACCGTGACGCTGGAAGTGCGCTACCAGGGATGCGCCGATGCGGGCGTGTGCTACCCGCCGCAGAAGCGCACGCTGCAGGTGAAGCTGCCGGCCGGTGGCAGCGGCGCTGGCACCGCCCCCGCCCCCGCCGCCAGCGCTGCCGCTTCCCCGTTCAACACCCCGTTGGCCGGCAACACCGGCAGTGGCCTGCGCCTGCCCGGCACCAGCAACACCCAGGCGCTGCCGCTGCCCTCCGAGCGCGCGTTCGGCTTCGATGCGATCGTCGGCGATGGCAACACCGTGCTGCTGCGTTTCACGCCGGCGCCGGGCTACTACCTGTATCGCGACCGCACCTCGCTGGCGCTGGAAGGCGCGCCGGGCATCCGCGCGGACAAGCCGACATGGCCGGCCGCCAAATCGCATCGCGATGAGCACTTCGGCGATGTGGCGGTGTATTTCGACCAGATCGACGTGCCGTTGCCGCTGCGCCGCAGTACGGCCAGCGCAACCGATGCGACCCTGGTGATCACCTTCCAGGGCTGCCAGACCGATGGCATCTGCTACCCGCCGATGACGCGCCGGGTGAAGCTGGCGCTGCCGGCAGGCACGATCAACGCCAAGGCGAATGACGTCGCGCAGAAGACCGAGGTCATCGCGCCCCTGCCCAATCGCGACAAACGCGCACAGGCCCGCGGTGATGCCGGCACCGGCACCCAGCCGATGCTGATCCGCCCGAACGAACCCGCCCTGGCCGTGCCGGGCGACACCGCCGCCACCCCGGATGCCAGCGCGGACAACGCGCAGCGCACCCCGCCGCCGGTCGCCCCGGCCGCCGCACCGGGCAACCTGCTGGTGCTGCTGCTGTTCGCCGTGGCCGGTGGCCTGATCCTCAATCTGATGCCCTGCGTGCTGCCGATCCTGTCGCTGAAGGTGCTGGGCGTGGCGCAGAGCGGCGAGAGCCGCCAGCGCGCGCGCAGCCATGCGCTCTGGTACACCGCCGGCGTACTGGTCGCCTTCGCCGCCATCGGTGCACTGGTCATCGCGCTGCGTGCGGCGGGCCAGGCCGCGGGCTGGGGCTTCCAGCTGCAGCACCCGTGGTTCATCGCCGCGCTGGTGTACCTGATGTTTGCCGTGGGCCTGAGCCTGTCGGGCGTGTTCACCCTGGGCGGCAGCATGGGCGGGGTCGGCCAGTCGCTGGCCTCGCGCAGCGGCCCGGTCGGCGATTTCTTCACCGGCGTGCTCGCCTGCGTGGTGGCCAGCCCGTGCGTGGCCCCGTTCATGGGCCCGGCGCTGGCCTACGCCTTCGCTGCCCCCGGCCTGCAGGCGATGCTGGTGTTCCTGGCGCTCGGCCTGGGCCTGGCCCTGCCGTTCCTGCTGATCGGATTCGTGCCATCGCTGGCCCGCCGCCTGCCGCGCCCCGGCGCGTGGATGGAAACGCTCAAGCTGGTGCTGGCCTTCCCGATGTACGGCACCGCGATCTGGCTGCTGTGGGTACTGGGCAAGCAGCGCGGCGTGGATGCGATGGCGCTGGTGCTGGGCGGCCTGGTGATCCTGTCGCTGGCGCTGTGGTGGTTCGAGCGCAGCCGCTGGCGCAGTCAGCGTGTGGGCGGCCTGTTGGCCCTGCTGCTGGTCCTTGGCGCGCTGTACCCGATCTGGGGCGTGACCCGCATGGCGCCGCCGGCCAAGGCCGCGCAGCCGGCCAGCGACAACGTGGTGGAGTACTCGCCGCAGATGCTTGATCGCCTGCGCCAGGACAACCGCGTCGTGTTCGTCAACATGACGGCCGACTGGTGCGTGACCTGCAAGGCCAACGAACGCGCCGTGCTGGGCACCAACGCGTTCCAGGACACCCTGCGCCGGACCAACGCGGTCTACATGCGCGGCGACTACACCAATGTCGACCCGCAGATCACCGCGTTCCTGGATGAGCACAAGGCCGTCGGTGTGCCGCTGTATGTGGTCTATGGCCCGGGCGCACCGCCGACCGTGCTGCCGACGGTACTGACCCAGGCGCTGGTGGAAGAAGCGCTGCTGCGGACCGCGCGATGAGCCTGCGGCCACCACGGCGGACGGTCGTGGTGGTCGTGATCGCGGCCGTGCTCGGGATTGGCGCCGGCGTCTGGTTCGCCGGGCATGACGAGCGCCCGGCCAATGCCCCGCCACCGCCACGGCCGGTGGTGGTCGCGGCCCAACCGGGTGATCCGATGCCCGCGATCACCCTGCCGGACCTGCAAGGGCACCCGCAGCACCTGGCCAGCTTCCACGGGCGTCCGCTGCTGATCAACGTCTGGGCCAGCTGGTGCGGGCCGTGCGTGGAGGAAATGCCGGCGCTGACCACGTTTGCCGATGCCCAGGGCGCTACCGGCGTGCAGGTGCTCGGGCTGGCGCTGGATACGCCCGAGGGCGTGCGCGATTTCCTGACCCGCATCCCGGTCGCCTACCCGATCGTGCTCGATACTCCCGGCCCGGCCGACGCCAGCGTGCGTCTGGGCAATGCGCAGGGCCTGCTGCCGTATTCAGTACTGGTCGATGCGCAGGGGCGCATCGTGAAACAGAAGCTGGGGCCGTTTGCGGCCGGTGAGATCGAGGCCTGGGCAACGCACTGAGCCTGCTTGGCCGAGGTGACCGTCTGATCGAGAGGCCGTACTGGCCCGACCTGGGCTATTGACCGCCCCAGCCCTGCACCCAACAATGACGAGATCCATTCTCATCCACTGCCGGGCCCGCTTCGCCTTGCCGCCGGAACCGCCCGCATGTTGAAGACCTTTCTTTTCCAGCTGCATTGGCTGCTGGGCATCACTGCCGGCACCGTGCTGGCGGTGATGGGCCTGAGCGGGGCCACGCTGGCCTTTGAAGACGAGATCATGCGCGCGGCCAATCCTGCGCTTGCGCAGGTCGTGCAACGCCATGCGGCCGGCGAGCAGCCAGTGGCGCTCACCGAGCTGTTGCCGCGGTTGCAGCAGGACATGCCAAAGCCGTTGCAGCGGCTGCGCGTGGATGCGACCGGGCAGCGCCTGTCGGTGGCGCGTTTCGAAGGCGGCCAGGCGAACTGGCGCTACTTCGATCCGTACACCGGCAACGTGCTCACCGAACTGAGCGGACTGGATTTCTTCGCCTTCGTCGAAGACCTGCACCGCCACCTGGTCAGCGGCGAGCGGGGCAGCCTGATCACCGGCAGCTGCGCGATCGCGCTGGTGTTCTTCTGTCTGTCGGGGCTGTACCTGCGTTGGCCGCGACGCTGGTGGCACTGGCGCACCTGGCTGGCGGTGGAGTGGTCGCGCAGCGGGCGAAGTTTCCTGTGGAGTCTGCATTCAGTGGTCGGCACCTGGGTGCTGCTGGTGTACCTGATGATCGCGTTGACCGGGCTGTGGTGGTCGTTCGACTGGTACCGCAAGGGCGCAACTGCATTGCTGGGCGGCCCCGCCGCCGAGCAGAACCAGCCGCGCACCAGCGGCGGCCCTCTGGATCTGGGCAAGGTGCAGGCCACCCTGTACGGGTTGGAGGGCGTGCGACGCGGTTACATCGACCTGCGCTTCCCGGCCAAGCCAGGCCGTGCGCTGACCGGCCGCGTGCAGGGAAGCAGCACGGCGCACGACCGCGCGCAGGACATCCTCCAGCTCGATCCGTCCACAGGCGCCCTGCTCTCCTACGAGCCTTACAGCAGCAAGACCGCCGGCGGCAAGATCATCGTCAGTGTGTTCGCGTTGCACTCGGGCAGCTTCTTCGGCCTGCCCGGGCGGATCATCGTGATGCTGTCCAGCCTGGGCATGCTGGTGTTCTTCATCACCGGCTGGATGTTGTACCTGGACCGCCGCCGCAAGAAGCGCGAGGTGCGTGCCTCACGCCTGCCTCTCGCCGCGGCCATCGGCACCGGACAGCCGTGGCTGGTCGCGTTCGCCAGCCAGAGTGGGTTTGCCGAGCAGCTGGCCTGGCGCGCTGCCGCCCAGTTGCAGGCGGCCGGCCTGCCGGTGCAGGTGCGTCCGCTCGCGCAGGTGGACGCGGCACTGCTGACCACCACAGACAAGGCGTTGTTCGTCATCAGCACCTTCGGCGATGGCGAAGCGCCGGATGCGGCGCGTACGTTCGGGCGACGGGTGTTGGCGCAGTCCACCTCGCTGCAGGGCCTGGCGTACGCCGTGCTTGGGCTCGGCGACCGCGAGTACACACGCTTCTGCGGTTTCTCGCGGCAGGTGGACAGCTGGCTGGCGGCGCAGGGGGCGCAGCGGCTGTTCGCCAGCATCGAGGTGGACCGCACCGACGCCGTGCCGCTGGCGCACTGGCAGCAGCAGCTGGGTGTGCTGACCGGGGTAGAGGATCACACCCCCCTGCCGGCACCCGTTGAGCTGCACCCCTGGGCGCTGGATGCGCGCGCGCAGCTCAATCCGGGCAGTGCCGCCGGGGCGATCTGGCAGGTGTCACTGCGGCCGCTGGCGCACGCCCACTGGCAGGCCGGCGACATCCTGGAGATGGCGCCGCGCCACGCGCGTGCGCATGTGCTGTCGGTGCTGGCCCGCAACGGTCTGGATCCGCAGGCGCCGGTGACGGTCGATGGACGCATCACCGCATTGGTCGAGGCGGCTGCCGCGCGTGTGCTGCCTGAGACAGCGGAAGCGGTGGACGCCGCTGCAGCACCCGATGCTGCCCGCTGGCTGGCGCGACTGCCTGCGCTGCCGCATCGCGAATACTCGATCGCCTCGGTGCCCGGCGATGGTGCCGTGCAGTTGGTGATCCGCCTGACCGATCTGCCCGATGGCCGCCACGGACTGGGCTCGGGCTGGCTGTGCGTGCATGCCACCAAGGCAGACAACATTCATGCCCGCGTGCGTCGCAACAGCGGCTTCCATCGCCATCCCGAGCACGCCCCGATGCTGCTGATCGGCAACGGCACCGGCATCGCCGGCCTGCGCAGCCTGCTGCGTGAAGCCGACGCGCAGGGCGACCGCGGTCACTGGCTGGTGTTCGGCGAACGCACCCGCGCGCACGACTTCCTCTATCGCGAAGAGATCGAGGCGTGGGAGGCGCAAGGCCATCTGAGCCGCGTGGATCTTTCGTTCTCGCGCGATGCCGATGGCGGCGGTTATGTGCAGGATCGTCTGCGCGCGGCACCGGAGGCCCTCCGCGCGTGGGTAGATCTTGGTGGCAGTGTCTACGTGTGCGGCTCGCTGCATGGCATGGCCGAAGGTGTCGATGCCGTGCTGCGCGGGGTGCTGGGCAACGATGCGGTCGATGCCCTGCTCAACGACGGACGCTACCGCCGCGACGTGTACTGAGCAACGCCGCGCCGCTCAGGGAAACCAGCGGCGCAGATAGCGCGCGGTGGCGCCGTGCCTGGCGCGACTGACCTGGGCCGGCGTGCCTTCGGCCACGATCCTGCCACCCTCCTCACCCGCGCCCGGTCCCACATCGATCACCCAGTCCGCATCGGCCACCACCCGCAGGTCATGCTCGACCACCACCACGGTGTTGCCGGCGTCGACCAGGCCGTGCAGCTGCGTCATCAGCTTGTCCACATCGGCCGGGTGCAGGCCGGTGGTCGGCTCGTCCAGCACATACAGGCTGTTGCCGTGCTGGCTGCGCTGCAGCTCTGTCGCCAGCTTGATCCGCTGCGCCTCACCGCCGGACAGTTCCGTGGCCGGCTGGCCCAGGCGCAGATAGCCCAGGCCGATATCCCGCAGCAGTTGCAGCGGCCGCTGCACCGGCGGCTCGTCGGCAAAGAACGCCAACGCCTCCTCCACCGTCATCGCCAGCACCTGCGCGATGTTGCGACCGTTCCACTGCACTTCCAGGGTCTTGGCGTTGTAGCGCTGCCCATGGCAGGTGGGGCATGGCGCGTAGACGCTGGGCATGAACAACAGTTCGACGTGGACGAAGCCCTCGCCTTCGCAGGTCTCGCAGCGGCCGGCGGCGACATTGAAGGAGAAACGGCCCACGCTGTAGCGGCGTGCCTTGGCCGAGCGCGTGCCGGCAAACAGACGGCGCACATGATCGAACAGGCCGGTGTAGGTGGCCAGGTTGGAACGCGGCGTGCGCCCGATCGGCTTCTGATCCACGTTGACCAGACGTTTGATCGCCTTGGCCCCGTTCAAGCGGCCACGGGTGCGTTCGATACGGCTGGGCTGCGGCAGGTCGCTGTCGGTCTCTTCGATCACCGGCTCCTGCCCCAGATGCTCGCCGACCAGTTCAACCAGCGCCTGGCTGACCAGACTGGACTTGCCCGAGCCGGAGACACCGGTCACCGCCGTGAACGCGCCGAGCGGGAAGCGCGCGTCCACGCCACGCAGATTGTTGCGATGGACGCCCTGCAGGCCCAGCCAGCCGGACGGCGCGCGCGGCGTGCGGCGCGGGCCGTCAGCGTTCTGGAACAGATACGGCGCGGTGACCGAGGCCTCCACCGTACGCAGCCCCTCGGGCGGACCGCTGTAAAGCACCCGGCCACCGTGCTGGCCCGCACCCGGGCCGACATCCACCAGCCAGTCCGCACGGCGCAGCATTTCCAGATCATGCTCCACCACGAACAACGTGTTGCCGCCGGCCTTGAGCTGGGCGAGCGCGTCGTACAGGGCCTCGCCATCGGCCGGATGCAGGCCGGCGGTGGGTTCATCCAGTACGTACACGACGCCGAACAGGCTGGAGCGGATCTGTGTCGCCAGGCGCAGGCGTTGCAGTTCGCCTGGCGACAGCGTCGGGGTCGCGCGGTCCATCGACAGATAGCCCAGGCCCAGCGACTGCAGCGTGCCGATCCGTTCGACCAGATCGTGCGCGATGCGCTGGGCCGCGATGCGTTTCTCCTCGGAAAGATCTGGCGTGCGGCGCACATCGCTGCCGCCCGCATGCGCGTTGCCACCGGCGGCCACCCGCTTGGCCGTGGCCTGGCGGCCGGCGCTGCGGCTGCGTGTGGCGGTGGCGGCCGCTACCTGGAAATGCCCTTCCGCCGCCGGACGCAACGCCTGCGCCATGGCACTGAGCGGCAGCCGCGACAACGTGCCGATATCCATGCCGGCAAACGTCACCGAGAGCGCTTCGCGCTTCAATCGACGGCCATCGCAGACCGGACATTCGGCGCCGATCATGTAGCGCGCCACCCGCTTCTTCATCATCGCGCTCTGCGTGGTCGCAAAGGTGTGCAGCACATAGCGCCGGGCACCGCTGAAGGTGCCCATGTAGCTCGGCTCCTCCTTGCGCCGCAGCGCGGCACGGGTTTCGGCCGGGGTAAAACCGGCGTAGACCGGCACCACCGGCTGCTCCTCGGTGAACAGGATCCAGTCGCGCTGTTTCCTGGGCAGATCGCGCCAGGGGATATCCACGTCGTAGCCAAGCGTGACCAGAATGTCGCGCTGGTTCTGTCCATGCCACGCCGGCGGCCACGCAGCGATGGCGCGTTCGCGGATGCTCAGCGAGGGATCGGGCACCATCGACTGCTCGGTCACTTCATACACGTAGCCCAGGCCATGGCAGTTCGGGCAGGCGCCCTGCGGTGTATTCGGTGAGAAATCCTCGGCATACAGCATCGGCTGTCTGGCCGGATACGTACCTGCGCGCGAGTACAGCATCCGCAGCAGGCTGGACAGCGTGGTCACGCTGCCGACGCTGGAACGCACGCTGGCGGTGCCGCGCTGCTGTTGTAATGCCACGGCCGGCGGGAGACCTTCGATCGCATCCACATCCGGCACGCCGACCTGATCGATCAACCGGCGCGCATACGGCGACAATGACTCCAGGTAGCGCCGCTGCGCCTCGGCATACAGCGTACCGAACGCCAGCGAGGATTTGCCCGAGCCGGAGATGCCGGAGAACACCACCAGCGCATCGCGGGGGATATCGACATCCACGTTCTTGAGGTTGTGTTCGCGTGCGCCCCGAACGCGCACGAAGGCATCCGGAGCAGTGGGGGGCGACGGCCGGCGCGTGGATTTGTTCATAGATGAACAATAGCGAAGCACAGCGCCGGCTCATTGCCGGTGAAGACCGGTGAGCGCGGCGTTGACGCGCCTGTCAGGCCATGGCCCGCACGCGCGGCGCCGACGGCGGCGGAGTGACGACGAAGGCATCCACCGCCTCGCCCAGCAGCGAGGCCTGGCGATCCAGTGCGCGCGCCGAGGCTGACGCTTCCTCCACCAGCGCCGCATTCTGCTGGGTGCTGCCATCCATCTGCAGCAACGTCTGGCTCACCTGCTCGATGCCCGCCGTCTGCTGCTGCGAGGCCGCGGAGATGCTCGCCATGATCGCGGTGACCCGCTGCACACTGCCGACGATCTCGCCCATCGTCGCACCCGCGCTGTCGACCTGCCGGGTGCCCGCATCAACGCGCTCGACCGTGGCTTCGATCAGCTGCTTGATCTGGCGCGCGGCGTCGGCACTGCGTTGTGCCAGCAGGCGCACTTCGCTGGCCACTACCGCGAAGCTGCGGCCCTGCTCGCCTGCGCGCGCGGCTTCGACGGCGGCGTTGAGCGCCAGGATGTTGGTCTGGAACGCGATCCCGTCGATGACGCCGGTGATCTCCCCGATCCGGTGCGACGACAGCGCGATGTCGGCCATGGTGGTCACCACCTGCGCCACCGATTCTCCACCCCGCGCCGCGACCTCGGCCGCGCGGATCGCCAGCTGGTTGGCCTGCTGCGCCGAGTCCGCATTCTGCCGCACCGTGGCCGCCAGTTCCTCCATCGAGGAGGCGGTTTCTTCCAGATGCGCCGCCTGGCGCTCGGTGCGGTCGGAGAGATCGTGGTTGCCGGCGACAATTTCGCCGGCGGCATGGTTGATCGCCAGCGACGCCTGCTGGATGCGCGCGACGATGTCGGTCAGCTGCATCACCGTGGCGTTGGCGTCGTCACGCAGGCGCGCGAACACACCGTGGAAGTCGCCCTGCATGCGTACGCGCAGATCGCCCTGCGACAACGCCGAGAGCAGCCCCTGCACTCCGGACAGGTTGCTCTGGAAGGTATCGAGCAGGTGGTTGATGCTGAGCGCGAGCGTCTTTACGAAGCCCTGTTTGTCCTCGACCGCGATCCGTCCATGCAGTTCGCCCCGCGCGGCCGCATCGACCAGCGCGGCCACCTCGTTCTCCACAGTGGTTTCCAGCGCGCGGCTGCGCCACTCCACCGCCGCGCCCAGCAGCTGGTCGTGCTCCACGATCGGGGTGATCACCAGCTGATAGCGGATGCCGGCGTGCTCGATCTCCCGGCTGGCACGCTGGCCGCGCTGCAGCATGGGCAACAGACTGGCGAAGGCCGGATGCAGGGCGGCCGCGGGTTGGCCGCTCCAGTCCGCGTGCGTGAGCTGCAGTTCGGTGAGCAGCGCGTGGTTGAGGAAGCCGATCCGCCCTTCACCGTCGAGCACCATCACGCCGGTCTGCGCACTGTCCAATGCCTGGCGGGCGCGGGTGTTGTCGCGTGCCACCGCGCGCTCGGCCTCGATCCGCTCGCGCAGCCGTTGCTGCATGTGGCGCAGGCGCGCGGCGAGCTGGCCGATTTCATCGTGCGGGTTATGGAGCGGCAGGACGGTGTCCAGTCGATCTTCGGCAATGTCCTCGGCGAAGCGGAGCGTATCGGTGATCGGCTGGCGGACCGCCCGCAGCACCAGCAGCAGCGTGGCGATCAGCACGGCCGCCACCAGCAGCAGGGTCAGCGCGAACACGATGCCCATGGTGCTGGCCCGCGCGGCCTGTCGCTCGCGCGCCGCCGCCAATGCCTGCGCCTGCGCCTGTTGCAGCGCCTGCAGCCCGGGGCCGATCTGCGCGGCGCTCTCGGCCAGTGACTGCGCTTCCACATCCAGCCCGATGCGGGCGGCCGTGTAGGCCAGCAGCGCCCCTTGATATGCCTCCATCTGCGTTCGCAGTGCTTCCTGCGTCTCTGCATCCAGGCGCGCCTCTGCCAGGGACAGATCGAACGGCAACTTCTGTTCGCTGGCACGATCGGTGTGCGCCGCGTCACCGGTGAGCAGCAGCAGGCTTTCCTCGCGCCGCATCTTCTGCAGCTGGGCGATCAACACCGGGCGCGCGCCGGCCTCGACACTGGCCTCCAGCGTGGCAGCCGCCGCCTCCAGCTGCGCACGCAGGCCGGCATCGCCACGCCCCATCTCATCCACCCGGGCATTCAATGCGGTGATGCCCTCGGCGAAATCACCCGCGCGGGCGGCCAGCTCGCGTAGTGCCCCGGCGCTACCGGCGTCGTGGGGATCGCGCTGCAGCTCGGCCAGGGTCGCCTGCAGGCGCTGCTGCGCGGCCTGCAACGCCTCGCGATCGCTGCCATCGAACGTGCTGGCATAGCGGGTCTGCAGGCGCCGCGCATCGGCGATCTCGGTCGCCAGCGTGGCCGCCAGTGCGGCCTCCTGCTGGTGCGCGGCGAAGGTTTGGGCTGCACGCTCGGTATCATGGCCCGTCCAGCCGTAGACCACGGCGACCGCCAACAGGCCCAGGCCGCAGATCAGCAGGCTGGCCCTGAGTTTCTGTGCCACGCTGAGGCGACCGAGCGCGGCCAGCCGGGGCGGCTGAGCGAGACGGAAGCCGAACCGATCGCCCAGACGGGCGACGAACAAGGACAGGCGGCGGGGGACGACCGACATCACGTACTCCAGGCGGAAGGACGCATCGGTATCGGCGGGATCACGCTGAACTTGAGGGCCGATCTCAGCGAGCGGCCAGAGCTTCGCCAATGGATCCCGTTGTACCGGCGCCAGACGACGAAGGGATGACGATCAGGGCCCCCGTGCTCACATGGCGCGTGAACGTGCGACAGTGAAGGACGGGACAGCACCTTCACGGCGACTGCGCTGAACTAGGACTGGGATCGCGGCCGGGGGCCGCTGCAGGACCCGGGGTGCGTTACCGCACATCCGGTCGACCAAGATGCATGACGCCATACCGCACGGAGAGAGACCGCCATGAATGCCGCCTTCAAGATCTTTCTGCTCGCCGGTGCACTGCTGTACGGCCTGCCGGGGCTGGTGTGGTGGGTGAACCATCGGCGCGCCAAGCGGGCGCGGCTGGCCCAGGGCGTGGTCAGCGTCGAGGCCCGCGCGCCATGAGCGGCGGAACCGGTACGAGCGCGGCAACGCACCTGACCGACGAACAGCGGCAGATCCTGCGCGACATCAACGCCACGCGTCCGGTCAGCGATGAAGCCGCCAACTGGGCCGTCAAGGCCGGCTACGCGGCCCAGGCGGAAGACGGCGACATCGATTTGACCCAGGCCGGTCGCCACGTGGTGGACTCCAGCACGCTGTAGCGCGCTGAACCATGCACAGTGCGTTGACGTGCGCTGAGCAAGCCACGGGAGGGAAAACTGGCGCAACGCCGGTCTTGTATGACAGCAGCACTATCGCCTTGCCCGCTTGAGCCTGTCGGGCTCCCGCTCCGTCCATTCCATCCGGCGGCCAGCAAGGCATACCACCCCTGCTGCGACCGCGAAGGCACCGGTGAGCCAGAGATTGGCGGTCAGACCGAGCCGATCCAGTGCTTGGCCGCCCACCCACGCCCCGGATGCGATCCCGACATTGAAAGCACCGACATAGAGTGCGGAGGCGATTTCCATCGCCCTGGGCACGGCCTTCATCATCCACGTCATCAAGCCCACCGATACCCCGCCGTAGGCCAGCCCCCACGCCAGCAGCGCCATGGCACCGCCCAGGCGCGACTCCCCGATGGTCAGGAACAGCGAGGGCGCCAGCACCAGACCCGCCGCGATCAGCGACACCGTCAGCCTGGTACGTCGTGCTGCCGCGATGCCGGCAAGGAAGTTGCCGGCCATGCCCGCGGCGCCGTAGCCGAACAACAACAGCCCCACCCAGCGCGCGTCGAATCCCGAGACCGACATCAGCAGCGGCCGAACGAAGGTAAAGGCGATGAAGTGCCCGGCGACCAGCAGGAAGGTCAGCAGCAACCCAAGCTGCAGCCCGCGGTTGCCCAGTTGCTGAGCGAACTGGCGCACGCTGGTCGTGCCGGACGGCGGCAGCCCGGGCATCACGGCCAAGTGCAGGGCAAGGACGGCGGCCCCCAGCAGCGCCATGCTGCCGAACGCCCAACGCCATCCCAGCAGCGCCCCGATCAGCGCGCCAAGCGGAACGCCCAGCACGGAAGCAGCCGCCACGCCGCCAAAGATGAGCGATGTGGCCAGGCCGACCGATCGCGTTGCCACCAGCCGCACCGCCAGCCCGCCGGCAATGGCCCAGATGCCGCCCATGCACAGCCCGACCAGCACGCGGGCCGCCAGCATCCAGCCCAACGTGGGGGCGAAGGCCGCACCCAGATTCGCGATTACCAGCAGGACCAGCAGCCCGCACAGCAGCGAGCGTCGATCCACGCTGCCGGCGCTGATCACCACCAGCGGTGCGAACAGCGCTGCCAGCAGTGCGGGCAGCGAGATCATCAGCCCCGCAGCGCCGGTGCTGGTGTCCAGCGCTTCGGCGATCGGGGTCAGCAGGCCGACCGGCAGCATCTCCGTGGTGACGACCGAGAGGGTGGCCAGACTGACCGCGGTGACCGCCCACCACGGGTGGCGCGGTGTGGATTGCGCCTGCATCAGCAGATCCCCGGGTTGCGTGGCTCACGCGAACGCAACACGCCGTGCGCGAACGCCGCCGCCAGCAGCACCGCTCCTCCCGCACACAAGGCAACCAGGTACCCGGCGCGCGGCCCGTGTGCATCCACCCCGTAGCCGGCGATCGCCGCGCCCAGCGCCACGCCCACGTTCAGCGCCGCCAGCAGCCAGGTCATGCCCTCGGTGAGCTGGCCCGGCGGGACCTGTTGCTCGATCAACGACATCGCCACGATCATCGTCGGGGCGAAGAACACACCCGCCGCGAAGACCGTCACGGCGAGTGCGGCGATGCTTCCCACCAGCAGCAGCGGCAAGGTGGTCAATGCGGTCGCGATCCCGCCCAGCAGCAACAGGCGGGGCAGTGGCGTCTGCAGCTTGAGCGCACCGAACAGCACCCCGGACAGGCAGGAGCCGGCGGCATACGCACACAGCACGACGCTGGCGGCGGCGGGCTGCCCCACGTGCGCGGCGAAGGCGACGCTGACGATATCGACGGTGCCCACGATCACGCCCATCGCGACCATCAGCACGGCCAGCCACCGCACGCCCGGCAGACGGATGACGGACGCAGCAGGCGCGGCGTTGGGTACCACTGCCTCGATCGGGGGCTCGGTCCTGCGCTGCGCGATCAACGCAAGCGCGCCGATCGGCAGCAGCACAGTAGCGGCGAGGACACCCGCCTGCGGAAACAGCGAGACCGCCAGGCCTATCGATAACGGCGGCCCGACGATGAAGGTGACCTCATCGAACACGGTTTCCAGCGCGTACGCGGTCTGCAGGCGCGGCTGCCCGCGATAGATCGCGGTCCAGCGCGCGCGCACCATGGCCGACATGCTGGGCATCGCCCCGGCCAGCAGTGCCCCGAGGAACAGCACGGCCGCCGGCGCTTCCCACCATGAGGCCGCCAGCAGCATCAGCAGGCCGATTACGCTGACGCCGGTGGCCATCGGCACGACACGGCGCTGTCCATGCCGGTCCACCAGACGGGATACCTGCGGCGACAGCAACGCATACGTCAGCACGAACGTCGCGGCCACCGCGCCGGCCAGTGCATAGCTGCCGCGCACCTGGGCCAGCAGCGTGATGATGCCGATGCCGGTCATCGGCAACGGCAGCCGCGCCAGCAGCCCCGCCAGGGCAAACCCGGTGGTACCGGGCGCAGCGAACAACTCTCGATAGGGACCGGTCACAGCGCGTTTCACTGGCTTTCCACCTTTACATACACAACGTATGTTTAAAATCCTATATACATACGCTCCGGATGTAAACAGAGATCCGCCCCACCACCAAGGAGATATCGATGGTCCGTCGCACCCGCGCCGAGATGGAGCAGACCCGCGCCACGCTGCTGGCGACGGCCCGCGTGGTCTTCAGCGAGCGTGGCTACGCCGGGACCTCGATGGACGACCTCACCGCGCAGGCCGGGCTCACCCGTGGCGCGCTGTATCACCACTTCGGTGACAAGCAGGGCCTGCTCGCGGCTGTCGTCGATCAGATCGACGCCGAGATGGACGACCGCCTCAAGGCGATCTCCGACGCCGCCGAGGATCCCTGGGCGGGCTTTCGTCTTCGCTGCATGGGGTATCTGGAGATGGCACTGGAGCCGACCATCCAGCGCATCGTCCTGCGCGATGCGCGGGCGGTGCTCGGCGGCGCCTCGCCGGAATCGCAGCGCCACTGCATCGATTCCATGCAGCGCCTGCTCGAACATCTGATCGAGCAGGGCTTGGTCGCCGCGGCCCATCCACAGGCCCTCGCCTCCCTGGTGTACGGCAGCCTCGCCGAGGCGGCGTTCTGGATCGCCGATGGCGACGATGGCGATACCCGCCTCGCACAGAGCGTGGCTGCGCTGGACCTGCTGCTGCGTGGGTTGCGTGCCACCGCGTAGCACTGACCGCTCATCCGGTCAGGCCGCCATTGGATCCGGTCCCTGACCGCAGGTCATATATCGCTCCCTGTGACCGCGAGGCCGACGCGTTCTTCAAAGGCGCGCCGGCACCGGCGCTTCACTCGGTCGCGCAAGGAAGGCGATCAGCGCGAACAGCGACCAACCCAGCACGTGCAGGAGCCAGAACCTGAGGGTCACCGCATCGATCCGCTGGAGGGAAGCCGTACGCTGCCCGATCCGGCTGGCACGTCCCGCTCAGCGCCGGCGCGACGTCGCGCGCGGCTGCAGCGCGTCCAGGGCGCCTGCGTTGCGGCGCGCCCAGTCGTAGATCAGTTCGATCGGTTCCACCAGTTGCCGTCCCAGCGGGGTCAGCGTGTAGTCCACCGAGGGCGGCACGGTGGGGTACTCGGTGCGCAGCACGATCCCGGCATGCTCCATGTCACGCAGCGTCTGGATCAGCATCTTCTTGGAGACGGCCGGCAGGCTGCGGTGCAGCGCGTTGCTGCGGGCGGTGCCGTCATGGCGCACGGACAGGGTGTGCAACACCATCGAGGTCCACTTGGTGCTGAACAGCTCCAGCACCCGCCGGGGGGCGCAATCCTCTCGCCAGTGCTCTTCGGGGGTACCCGTTTTCATGTGTGGTTACCGTTTGGTGCCTTCTTTCGAGGCGTACCTCGATATCCTAAGGTGTGCGCCTGTAAAGCCATGAAAGAGGCGACATCGTGAGGCAGAAAGCGTTGGTGGTCGGTGCAACGGGCATCGTGGGCAGTGCACTGATACAACGGCTGCTGCAGGAGGGCTGGGACGTCCACGGCCTGGCCCGCCGGCCCGATTCGCTGCCCGCCGGCGCCCACGGCGTCTGCGCCGACCTGCGCGATGCGCAGGCCACGCGTGCCGCGCTGTCCGCACTGGCCCCCACGCATGTGTTCATCACCACGTGGTCCCGGCAGGCCAACGAGGCCGAGAACATCCGGATCAACGGCGCGATGGTGCGCCATCTGCTGGATGCACTGCAGCCGGCCGGCAGCGTGCAGCATGTGGCGCTGGTCACGGGCCTGAAACACTACCTCGGGCCGTTCGAGGCGTACGCGCAGGGCAACCTGCCGCAGACGCCCTTCCGTGAGGAACAACCGCGTCTGCCCGTGGACAACTTCTACTACGCGCAGGAAGACGAGGTGTTCGCCGCCGCCGCCCGCGATGGCTTCCACTGGAGCGTGCATCGCCCGCATACCGTGATCGGCGCGGCGGTGGGCAATGCCATGAACATGGGCACCACCCTGGCCGTGCACGCAACGCTGTGCCGGCAGACCGGGCGCCCGTTCCAGTTCCCCGGCTCCCTCGCGCAGTGGGACGGGCTGACCGACATGACCGATGCCGGGCTGCTCGCGCGGCACCTGCTGTGGGCAACGCAGACACCGGCCGCCGCCAACCAGGCCTTCAACGTGGTCAACGGGGATGTGTTCCGCTGGCGCTGGATGTGGGGCCGGATCGCCGCGTGGTTCGATATCGAGGCCGTGCCGTTCAGTGGTCAGGTCCGTCCGCTCGCCGAGCAGATGGCCAATGATGCCGCGCTGTGGTCGTCGCTGGCCGCCACCCACGGCCTGGCCGCGTCTGACATCCACCAGCTGATCTCGCCCTGGCACACCGATGCCGATCTCGGGCGCCCGCTGGAGGTGGTGACGGACATGTCCAAGAGCCGCCGGATGGGGTTCCTGGATTACCAGCCCAGTGACGATGCGTTCTTCGAGCTGTTCGCACGGCTGCGGGCAGCGCGGTTGATTCCCTGAGGCGCTGCCGCACAGCGCTGGGAGGGTTCCACAGCGATACCCCGCAGCGATACGCTAGGGCGGCCGCCCCCCGCTGACCCCGAGTGCCGCTTGAGCTCTTCTCCTTCCACCGGTACCCACGGCGAACGCGATGCCGAGCGCGTCAAGCTGGCCCTGGCCGCTGGCGCGATCATCGGCACCTGGTTCTGGGATGTCGCCCAGGACAGCCTCACCGTCGACGATGCCCTCGCCCAGGCGCATGGACTGGACCCCGCGCTTGCACGCACCGGGCTGCGCCTGGAGCAGGTGGTGTCTGCCGTTCACCCTGAGGACCGCGCGGGTCTGGCGGAGGCGATCGCCGAAGCCGTGCGTCGTGGTGGTCGCTATGCCCACCAGTACCGGACCCGTGGCACCGATGGCGCCTATCGCTGGATCGAGGCCATCGGTCGGGTCGACCTGGACGCCGATGGACATGCAATCGGGTTTCCCGGCGTGCTGATCGACATCGATGAACGCAGGCGGGTGGAGGCGGAGCGTGACCAGGCGCAGACCCTGCTGCGTTCGTTCGTGGAGGCCGCACCGGGTGTGGTGTACGCCAAGGACCGCCAGGGCCGGATCCTGATGGGCAACCGCGGCACCACGGAACTCATCGGCATGCCGCCCGAGGCCTACGTGGGGCGCACCGATGCCGAGCTGCTCAGCGACCCCGTCCAGGCCGCCATGGTCATGGCCACCGACGAACGGGTCATGGCCAGCGGACAGACCGAGCAGCTCGAAGAAGAAGTGAGCTTTCCCGATGGCCGGCGCGCCTACTGGCTGTCCACCAAATCGCCGTTGCGTGATGCCGACGGTACCGTGGTGGGCGTGGTGGGCACCTCGCTGGACATCACCGATCGCAAAGCCGCCGAAGCCCGCCACGTTGAAGTGGAGGAGCGCTATCGGCTGGCGGCCCATGCCACCAATGATGCGATCTGGGACTGGCGCATCTCCGATGGCCACGTCATCTGGAACGAAGCGCTGACGGCCCTGTTCGGCCATGCGCTGAGCGAGACCAGTGCGCAGTGGTGGCTGGACCATATCCATCCTGATGACCGCGCGCGCGTGGATACGGACATCCATGCCGTGATCGAAGGCGGTGGCACGACCTGGAACAACGAATACCGGTTCCGCCGCGCCGATGGCAGCTACGCCGCCGTGCTCGACCGCGGCACCGTGCTGCGTGGCGGGATAGGCGAACCGCTGCGGATGATCGGCGCGATGCTGGACCTGACGGTCCGGCAGGAAGCCGAAGCAGCGCTCGCCAAGAGCGAAGAACGCCTGCGTTTGGCCACGGAGGCCGGCGATATGGGCTTCTGGGATGTCGATCTGGTGCGCGATTCACTGATCTGGCCGGCACGGACCAAGGCGATGTTCGGGATCTCGCCCGAGGTCGCGGTGTCGATGCGCGACTTCTACGATGGCATCCACCCCGAGGATCGGCTGGCCACCACCACGGCCTTCGCCGCTGCGGCCGATCCAGCTCAACGCGCCCTCTACGACGTGGAGTACCGCACCGTTGGCAAGGAAGACGGTCTCGTGCGCTGGGTGGCGGCCAAGGGGCGCGGTCATTTCGAAGGGGACCGCTGCGTGCGCGTGGTGGGCGTGGCGATCGAGATCACTGCGCGCAAGCTGGCCGACGCGCGTCTGCAGGAATTGAACGAACATCTGGAAAGCCGCGTTCTCGACGAGGTGGCTGAGCGCACCCGCGTGGAGGATGCCCTTCGGCAGAGCCAGAAAATGGAGGCAGTGGGGCAGCTCACTGGCGGCATCGCGCACGACTTCAACAACATGCTCGCCACGGTGATCGGCCCGCTGGATCTGCTGGCGATGCGCATGGGCGACAGCGATCCGCGCGCCAAGCGCTACATCGACATGGCCATCGACGGCGCCACCCGGGCGGCCCAGCTCACCCAGCGATTGCTCGCGTTCTCGCGGCAGCAGCCCTTGCAGCCGGTGCCATTGGATGTGAACCACTTGATCGCCGGCATGTCGGATCTGCTCGTGCATTCGCTGGGCAGCAGCATCCGCTTGGAGACGGTGTTGGCCGCGCAGGTGTGGTGCACCTTCGCCGATGCCAACCAGCTGGAGAACGTGATCCTCAATCTGGCCGTCAATGCACGTGACGCGCTCCCCGGCGGGGGACGCCTCATTGTGGAGACCGCCAACTGCACGATCACCGCAGATCACCGGACGGCGGCGGAAGACGTTCCCGACGGCGAGTATGTCCGGATCACCGTGGCCGACAACGGCAGCGGCATGCCGCCGGAGGTGATCGCCAAAGCATTCGATCCGTTCTTCACCACGAAGAAGGTGGGGCAAGGCACGGGACTGGGACTGTCGCAGGTGTATGGCTTCGTCAAACAGTCGGCCGGTCACGTGAAGATCCGCTCTGCCGTCGGGCAGGGAACAACGGTGACCCTGTATCTGCCGCGCCTCATTGCGGACATCGCCGCCGCGCCTTCGCCGGCAACCAGCGGTACCGCTCCGCTGAGCGGGGGCCGCGAACGTGTGCTGATCGTGGAAGACGAGCCCGGCGTCCGCCAGTTCTCCATCGATGCGTTGAGCGAGCTGGGCTACGCGGTGCTCGCCGCCGACGGTGCCGCCACCGCGCTTGCCCTGCTCGACAGCCATCCCGACATCGCGCTGCTGTTCACCGATGTGGTGATGCCCGAGGTCAACGGGCGGCAGCTGGCCGATGCGGCCCTGAAGCGGCGCCCGGATCTGAAAGTGCTGTTCACCACCGGCTACAGCCGCAATGCACTGGAGCACGACGGCGTACTGGACCCCAGCGTCCACCTGATCGGCAAGCCGTTCACGCTGGAGGAGCTGGCCCTGCGGGTGCGCGCGGTGCTTGCCGAGGTACGCTGATGGATGGGGTAGTGCACGCCCTTGATCCGGCACGGATCAGGCAGCCTGCTGGCGCCTGCTTACCTGTGCTCTCCCCGACCGCTGTCCTGGCACAGGCCAGCGACCATGACGCGGTAAACCAGGTCATGCAGAAACATGGAGCGGCCAACGCACGTCGCCGGCGTCATGAGTTTTCATCTTTCACGCTCACGTACAGCGTAGGCACGGCCTTCATGAAGTCCCCCAGTCGTCCCATCTGGATCTGCAGATCATCGGGGATGACGTCGGCCGCAGCGTCGAGCAGTGCCTGGCAGTGCTGCTCGAACGGTGCGACCACGCGACGTCGTGGCTCGAGCATGAAGGAGTAACAGGCCTGGCTCGACCACGGCGGGGGCGCCAGCGCGTAGTGCGAGCTGCCCAAGGCAAACAACGGCGCGTGGCGCTCGTCTGACAGCGACAGCGTGACCTCGTTGAGATTCACCTCCTCCCGGGTGTGGGTGCGCTGGATCGCCCAGGCATCGAGCGTGTTGCGGCCCGGCACCGGGCCCACGGTGCCGTCCACGGCGCCCGCCAGCAGGGACAGCGCGGCATCCACGCTCACACCGTAGTGATCCAGCATGTGAGGTTCCAGCGCCATCCACAGCTGTATCGCGCCGGCCACCGGACCATACGCGTGCAGGATGTCTGCAGGTGCCAACGCCGGCAGCAGCGTGGACTGCACCAGGTGCGCGAGTTCCTCCACGCTGCGTGTGGCGCTGCTGACGGTCAGGAACAGATACGGCGCCATCCCCGCCCGCTCGGGCTCCAGCATGGGCACGGCCGGCTCCCCCTCGACCGCATTGCCACGCGCGCACGAGGGCAACAATGCGGCGCCCGCAAGCGCGGCCAACAGCAGGCGCCGCCGCGCCAGAAAATAAGTGTCATCCATCTGCAAAGAATACACAGGGGTAAAAGCGACCCGCTTGACGGGCCGCGTATTTTCTCAATACTGCGCCAATGCTCAGCCAACACTTTCTCTTCTTCTTCGCCATGCTGGGCGCCTTCAATGGCATCGTCGCGGCCTCGGTACTGTGGTGGCGCGCGAAGGGCGAGCCCACCCAGCGTTGGCTGTCGCTGCTGATCCTGATGGTGGGTGTGCGAACGGGAAAGTCCGTCGCCTTCCACTTCTGGCCGGACATTCCGCTGGTCGTTCTCCAGCTGGGGCTGACCGCCTGTTTCCTGATCGGCCCCTGCCTCTACTTTCTGGTGCGCTCCAGCCAACGCGACGCTGCCGGAACCGATCGCGCGGGCGGGTGGCATCTGGCCGTGTTGCTGGTGCTCGCCGTGGCAGTGAATGTCCTGCTGCCCTACACCCGCAACATCGAACTGTGGCGGCACGTCATCACGCCGGGCATCAACTATGCCTGGCTGGGCTATCTGCTGCTCACCACCGTGCAGGTGTATCGCCACCGTGCACGGCTTCGGTCCTCGCCGTCCGCCACGCTTCTGCTGGGGGCGCTGGGGGGCATCTGGATCATCTGGATCGCGTACTACACGGCGGGATACACGTCGTACATTGTCGGCGCGCTGTCCTTCACCTTCGTTCTGGCGGTAAGCGTTCTGGTCGGGCTCCGCCTGCGCTCGGGGCGGGCAACGATCGAGCCCTATCAGGACCGTCGGATTCCCGCGTCCGACGCCGCCGTTCAACTCCAGGCCCTGGCCGAGCTGATGGCGCGCGAGCGGTTGCATCTGGACCCCGCCCTGACCCTGCCCCGCCTCGCCCGCCGGCTTGGCATGCCCCAGACCCGGCTGTCGCAGCTGCTCAACGACAACAACCAGACCTCGTTCAAGCAGTACCTGACCCAGCTGCGGGTGGTCGAAGCCAAGGCGATCCTGCAGCAGCAGCCTCCCAAGCCGCTGGATATCGTGGCGCAGGAAGCGGGCTTCCAGTCCATGTCGACCTTCTACAGCGCGTTCAAGAAGTGCGAGGGCGTCACCCCGGCGGCCTACCGCACGGCCGCCACACACTCCTAGAATCGATTTCCGCACTCCGGAAAGACACTGCACGACATTGATTTGAAAGAGATTGGATAGGGTGCTGGCTCCTTCCTGCGAGTCAGCGCCATGCAGTCGTTACGTACCCTCGCCACCTTCGTATTGCTCCTGCTCAGTGTCTGGCTGGGCGGCACCTGCACCACCGACGCGGCGCCGCGGACCACCGTCCCCGCGGCCATGGGACAGCCCGCCAGCGGCCAGCAGGACCGCATCCTGTTCATCCTCGCCAGCGCCAAGGTGCATGGAACTTCCACGCTCCCGGCCAGCGTCAGTTTTGGCGAGGTGGTGCATGCCTGGGATGTCTTCCATGCCGCCGGCTACGCGGTGGACTTCGTGTCACCCGATGGCGGCGCCGTACCCATTCTGGATGACTACGTCAGCGACGACGTGGCGCACCGCCTGGACGATGCCCGGATCATGCGCGGACTGCGCGGCACCGTCACCCCGGCACAGATCGATCCCACGCAGTACCGGGCGGTGTACTACGTGGGCGGCAGCAATGCCATGTACGGGGTCGCCGAGAACGTGGCGCTGCAGCGCATTGCCATGCGGGTCTACGAGGGCAACGGCGGGGTGATCTCGGCGGTCTGCCACGGCACGGCCGGCATCGTGAATCTCCAGCTTGCCGGCGGCCAGTACCTGGTCTCGGGCAAGCGCATCAGCGGCTACCCCGAAGAGCACGAACGCCAGGATGCGCCCTACTTCAACCAGTTCCCGTTCTTGATCCGCCAGACCGTCGTGTCCCGCGGCGGTGCCTTCCGGACGGTGGAAAGCGATGACCCGCATGTCGAAGTCGATGGCCGGCTGGTGACCGGGCAGAACTACGCCTCTGCCACGCCGGTGGCGCAGGCCGTGGTCGAGGCGCTTCGCATCCACACCGTGCAGGCGTCCAACCAGGCAGCCGCTCAACCCTGATCTCCCACACCCCTGAGGAAACACCATGAAAGTATCGATTCGATCCGTCGGCCTTGCCGCCAGCCTGTTCCTGCTGCTCCCCACCTCGGCCATGGCGCAGAGCACCGATCGTGAGGCGGTGGACAAGGTCATGCAGACCTTCATGCGCGCCTACATCACTGCCGACAATACGTTGGCCAAGGACGTCTTCCGGGCAGACGGGGTGATGATCGGCTACTCCGAAGCCCGTGGCAGCGCGCTGCAGATGCGGACCGGGGAACAGTTCGCCGAAGGCTTCAACGGCACGCCGGCGGCCAACGAGGCCCAGCGCAAGCGCCGCTATGAAATCGTGGACATGGCCACCAACCTGGCGGCCGTCCGCGTGATGCTGGATTACCCCGGCTGGGACGGCGTGGACTACGTGGTTCTGCTCAAGACCGATGGCCAGTGGAAGATCATGAGCAAGTCCTGGACCGGCCAGATCAAGCCCTGAGCTGGAATGCGCGAACCTGACGCCCATCGCTTCCGGGTGTGGACCGGAAGCGATGAAGCGTCCGAAGCATCAGCGCTCGCCGCGCACCCCAGCCAGTGGATCGCCACAACGCGAGGTGGCGTCGCGATGACGCTGTTGCGCGCACTCACGCGCCCCCCTGCCATCGGCATCCACCTGCGACACTCCGCCGCCGCCCTGCCCGCCAAACCGCACCTGCACGCCGATGCTGTTGCTGCGCAGGCTGTTGCGACCCTGCTCGTGACCGAGCAGCAGCGAGAACATCCAGCCGCTGTCCAGCTGCAGGTCCACGCCAGCCCCGATGGACAAGGCATCGTCGTTGTAGCTGCGCATCGCCAGGACGTAATCGCTCGCGTTCGGGCGCTGCACATAGTTCATCGTGGCGTCGCTGCGGTTCTCCAGCGCCTTGCGATACTCCACGTTCCAATGCGGACGCCAGCTGACGCGCTCGCCCTGGAAGGCATGGTTGCCCTCGATGCCCAGCGCGACACTGCTGTTGTCGATGTCCTGACGACCGTAGGTCAGATCGAATGCATCCAGACCATGCTCGCGATAGCCATCCAGTCTCGCGCGGTGCCCATCGTAGCGGCCATAGCTGGTCAGCGTGGTGCCGCGGGCACTGCGATGCTCGTAACCAAAGGTAAGTGAGCCGAACCACTGGTCACCCTTGCGCGAGCCGTGCGCCGACGCGCCGACCACCTCATTCCAGCGATTCACATCGAAATCCAGCCGGCCGCTGGCCAGCATGCCGTCGAAGAACACGTGCTGGCCCGCGCGCCACAGGCCGTAGACGGCCAGCGAGCGCTGGTCCGCATCGGTGCTGGACGGGCTGTTGTTGAAGTCGTTGTCCTGACGCCCCCAGCTGCCGGCAAGTCCCAGCAGCACGTTCTCGCCAATGGCCCGATCCGCACCCACCGTGATGCCGCCGGTGTTGAAGTCGAACCCGCCGCTGCCGCGCCCGGCCTTGCCGAAGGTCGCCGTACCGGCTGCCCACGCACCCCAGCCCTCGGGCAGGCGCGGAAGACCGTTGACCATGCTGTCGGCCGCTCTGTTCAGCGGTACCGAGATACCCGGCACACCAAGGCCGCCTGCGTAGGCCAGGGCGACGTTGAAGCTGGAGGCATTGCTGCCGACCCGCACCTGGCGCAGGCGGTCGCGGATGTTGCCCTGCTGCACCTGGGCAAAGCGGATGCTGGCATCGGCCTGCGCCTGCAAGGTGCCGACAACCTGCGCATCGGCGGTCGGATCAGGGCGCGCCGCCACGACCAGCCGGACCTCGATCGACGCTGCTGCGTAACTGCCGCTTGCCGCCTGTGCTGCGGTCAGCACCGCACTGCCCTCACCCACCACGGTCACCCTGCGGCCATTGACCGTGGCGACGGCCATGTTGGAGCTGCTGAAGGTGAACGCGCCGGGGCTGGTGCTCTGCGGCAGGGCCAGCTCGAAGTCCGATTCGCCATACACCTTGCTCAGATCGTCCTGCCAGGTGATCTCCGGGGTGGCCATGCCGATGTTCACCTCCAGCTGCAGCTGCGTTGCGGCGGCACGCAATGCGTCGCCGGCCTGATTGGCGGTCAACACGCAGCGACCGGCCGATACCATCGTCACGGTGTCGCTCTGCACAGCGCACACCGAAGGGGTTGTGCTGGCAAACACAATGGGATTGCCGGAGTCACCGCCGGTGGCGGCGACACGGAAGCTGCCGCCCACGCTGTAGACGGGATCTGCCGGTGTTGCGGTGAAGCCGGTGATGGTCTGTACGGCCGCCGCCACCACGAACCGGTAACTCCGCTGACCGCTGAAGCCATTGGCGTCGGTCACCTCCACGTCGAAATCGAAGGTACCGGCGGACGTAGCTTCACCGGAGATGTCCCCGGATTCGGCGAGCAGCAGCCCTGGCGGCAGGCTGCCGGACCGCAGCGCAAAGCGGTAGGGCGCTGTCCCGCCACTGGCGGTCAGGCGCTGGCGATAGTCCTGCCCGCCATCGGCGGGCGGCAGCTGCGGCTGGTCAAGCACCAGGGTCGGCGCATCCACCACGAGGGTGTAGCTGCGGCTCGCGGTGAACGGCCCCGTGCCGATGCTGCTGTCCGTCACCAACACCGTGAAGCTGAAGGAGCCTGCTTTGTTGGGGATACCGGACAGTTCGCCGCCGGGCGACAACTGCACGCCGGCCGGCAACGCGCCACCGGAGACCGCATAAACGTAGGGACCGGTACCGCCGCTGGCCGACAGAACGTGACGGTAGGCATTGCTGGCCGTGGTCGACGCCAGCGAAGCAGGATCCAGCGCCAGCGTCGGTGCGGACACCGTGATATCTACCGCAGCTGCTGCGGAGGTGGTGTAGGCATCGCTGGCGCGGTAGGTGAAGCTGTCCGGACCTGCATAGCCCATGGCCGGCACGTACTCGATATCCATGCCGTTGACCGTCGCCGTGCCATGGCTGGGGGCGGTGACCACCGCTACAGCGGTCGGTGTACCTGTGATCGGCAGCGTGATCGTGGTTGCCGCCGCACCGTAGGCGACGGTGGCCGTGGCGGGACCGGCAACCAGGGCAGGTGCCGGCGTGACTGCATTGGAGGCCGCTGAAGCCGAACCCGTACCGGCGCCGTTGGTGGCGGTCACCGTGAAGGTGTAAGTGACACCCGGCGTCAGGCCGTTGAAACTCAGCGGCGAGCCGCTCCCCGCGACGGTGGCACCGCCAGGCATCGCGGTGGCGATGTATCCACTGACCGGCGCGCCTCCAGCGTTGCCGGGTGCGGTGAATGTCACGCTTACCTGGCCGGCGCCGATGACCGTCGCGGTGCCGATGTCCGGCGCGGAGGGGACAACTGCATTGACCGTAAACGTTCGGGTGACCTGGGCCGCCGGCAGATAGCTGCCGTTGCCGGCCTGGTCGGCATGCAGGGTGCAGGTACCTGCACCCACGAAGGTCAGCGTGCCGCCGGTAGTGATCGTGCACACCCCGGTGGTGGACGAAGTGAACGTCGGGGTCAGTCCGGAATCCGCCGTGGCGGTCAAGGCCGGCGTTGTGCCGAAGTTCTGCGTTCCCGGGTTGTTGAACGTGATGAGCTGCGCGGCCTTGGGGGTTACCGCGCTGGACGCCGTCGAGGACGGGCTCGCGCCGGCGGCATTGTCTGCCGTGACCGTAAAGGTATACGCGACCCCGTTGGTCAACCCGGTAACCACCATTGGCGAGCTCGCTCCATTCACAGGGGCGACGTCGGCCGGACTGACGGTGACCGTGTAGCCGGTGATGCTGGCGCCGCCGGTGAACACAGGCGGCACGAACGCGATGCTGACCTGGGTATCACCGGCAGTGGCCGACGGAGCGGGAGGGGCGCCCGGCGCCACCGGAGCGACAGTGAATGACTGGCTTGCCTGGGGTGCGGCCAGGTAGCTGCCATCGCCGCCCTGGTCGGCGTTGATGGTGCAGGTGCCTGCGGAAAGGAACGTCAGCGCGCCGCCGGTCGTGATCGTACACACTCCGGAGGTGGCGGATCCGAAGCTGACCGTATAGCCGGCACCGGCGCTGGAGGTGGCGGTCAGGGTCGGCGTGGTGCCGAAGTTCTGCGTGCCGGGGTTGTTGAAGGTGATGGTCTGCGGCGCTGCAGGCATCACACTGTTGGACGCCGCCGATACGTCACCTGTTCCCGCTGCGTTGCTCGCGGTGACGGTGAAGGTGTACGCCACGCCGTTGGTCAAGCCGGTCACCGTGACTGGTGAACCGGCGCCGGTCGCAATGACCCCGCCCGGGTTGGCTGTCACCGTGTACACGGTGATGGCGCTGCCACCCGTAAAGGACGGTGACGTGAACGTGACCGTGGCCTGGGTGTTGCCGGCGGTGGCCGTGCCGATGGTCGGCGTACCTGGCACCACCGCATTGACGGTGAAGGTCTGCGTCACCGTGGTAGCCGCATTCCATGCGGGACTACCCGCCTGATCGGCGTCGATCGTGCACACGCCGGCACTGAAGAAGGTCAGTGTGCCGCCCGAGCTGACGGTGCACACCCCACCAGTGGACGAACTGAACACAGGAACGAGTCCCGAGGTTGCCGTCGCCGAGAGCGCTGGCGACGTGCCCATGGTCTGAGTGCCCGGATTGCCGAACGTGATGGACTGGTTGCCCTTCGGGGTCACCGCGCTGGTCGCGCCGGAGGCTGCGCCAGTGCCGGTTGCGTTGATTGCCTTCACGTCGAACGTATAGGCGGTGCCGTTGGTGAGGCCTGTGACCACGATGGGTGACGTGGTGAATCCGTTGCCACCTGCGGTGGCACCGCCAGGGCTGGCGGTCACCAGATAGCCGGTGATCGCCGAGCCGCCATTATCGGCCGGCGCGGTGAATGCCACGGATACCTGGGCATCGCCAGGCGTTGCTGCGCCGATGACCGGCGCGCCGGGAGCGACAGGCATCGCCACGGTGTGGGTCACACCGGACAGGTAAGGCGCAACACCGGTGTTGCCCGCGGCATCGGCAATGTCCGTCGCGCCATTGAGATTGACCTTGAGCGTCCCCGAACCCGCGATGCTGCCAACGTTGACGTTGACCGACGTCCCGGAACTCGCCGACACACTCACGATACTGCCGCTGGCACTGCCCGTGCCGACGAGTGTGAAATCGTCCGTGGACACATTCGACACCGTCTCATCGAAGGTCACCGTGAATGCCATCGCCGCGTCGCTTGCGGCGGGCGATCCCACCGGCGCGATGCTGTTGACCGAAGCAATGCGATTGTCGACCGTCGCGTTGCTGGTATCGGCCGTGGTGGTGGTGTTGCCGGCATTGTCCGTCGCGGTCAAGGTGACGTTGCGGTTGCCGACCCCATTGATGGCGCCACCGACGATCGTATAGGTTGCCGTCCAGACGCCGCTGCTGTTGACGGCGGTGACAGCGGCGCCGCCACCGAACTGGCTGAAGTTCACGCTGACTGCGCTGATCGTATCGCTGTTGTTATCCCCACCCGCCGTGTTGTTCCAGACGGCAGTGACGGTGTCGCCGAGTTTGTAGGCACCACCAGTTCCCGATGCACCGCTGATGTTGATGTTTGCATTGGCCAACGTCGGGGCGATGGTATCCACCGTGGCATTGGTGGTGTCCGCACGGGTGGTGCTGCCACCGCCATTGCTCGCGGTCACGCTGACGTTGCGGTTGGCGGCGTCGATGAAACCGGCCGTGAGGGTGTACGTCGCCGTCCAGATGCCGGCGCTGTTGATGGCCGCGACGGCCGAACCACCCCCGAACTGGCTGAAGTCGACGGTCACCGCGCTCACGCCGGCATTGTTGTCGCCGCTCGCGCTGTTGTTCCACGTCGCGGTGAGGATATCGCCGATCTTGTATGCGCCGCCGGTACCGGTCCCGCCACTGATGCTGATGCGTGCGTCGCTGATGGTCGGGGGTGCCGGCGCCTGGCAGGTCACCGTTGCGGTGAAAGTGCCGCCGCCCGTGCCCGACCACAGGTACACCTGGTAGTCGCTGAAATCGGCTGGCACGGTGTGCGTGGCGTTGAGATTCAACTCATTGTTCTGCGCCGCGTAGTTTTCGCCCACGTCGGTAACATTGTTTCCCTGCCATAGGGTGAAGCCACCGCCTCCCGCTCCAGCGGTCGCATTGGTACTGCCCGAGGACGTCACTGTGTAGTGGATTCGCTCGCCTTGGGCGACCTGATAGTCCGCTTGATAATCGTCAATACCGCCGCTGACCGTGATGCCGTTCCCCCAGTAGTTTTGAATCGCCTGGCAGCCACTGGACAGCGCCGCCATCGCAGGCGCGGTTACGGCAAGGCCGCAGAACGCTGCGGCGAACAGGGTGAAGCGACGCAGAGTGCGGCGCTGTTGGGATTTGGGACACACGCCAGCGGCCCGGCAGGCAGACACGATCAACGACACACGACACCCCTTGTTGCCTTGTAGTGCCTTTCCGCGGAAAGGCCGAAAACAGCACAACCGCCCCGGGAGTCCCCCAAGAGCGATTGCCCGCCTGGATAGTTGTGATCCTTCCCCTACCGCTGCCCGGTTCCTTCCAGGCAGGTCACGCGCTGCAATCTTTGTTCCACCCGTGACCGCCACGAACTACACAGCGGTCGCCGAGCCGGCCATCCCACCGGCCGATCGGGCACGCGCTTTGCGCGCCATGCGGAGATATCGGCCACGTTGCCTGAACCTGTAGCGTCGTTCCGATGCTGTCTGGGGGAATGCGTGGCTAACCAGCCCCACGTGTCTCCGCAGCGGCGCCCGAGGCCGCGCGGGCTGCGGACACCGTGCAACCGCAACGGTCCCGCACAACTTTCAAACATCCGCTTGAAACGCGCGTAACTTCGTCGAACTGGACACGATCCACCAGTTCCGCCAGACTCCGCCCTTTCCTGTTGTTCGGCACCCATGGCGAAACTGCTGGTCCTGCATGGCCCCAACCTCAACCTGCTCGGCACGCGCGAGCCGGGGGTCTATGGGCACACCACGCTGGCGCAGATCGACCAGGCCCTGCTGGCCCGGGCGCAGGCCGCCGGCCATGCCGTGGAGAGCCTGCAGTCCAACGCCGAGCACGTGCTGGTGGATCGGGTGCAGGCTGCCCGCGATGACGGCACCGCCTTCATCCTGATCAACCCGGCCGCGTTCACCCACACTTCGGTGGCCCTGCGCGATGCGCTGGCCGCGGTGGACGTGCCGTTCATCGAGATCCACCTGTCCAACCCGCATGCGCGCGAGCCCTTCCGCCAGCACAGCTATTTCAGCGACAAGGCGGTCGGGGTGATCTGTGGGTTCGGGGCGGACAGCTATCGCTATGCGATGGATGCGGCGCTGACCCGGTTGGCGGCTGCTTCGGCGTGATGACGCTGCCGCGTGTCCTGGCCAGCGTCGCGCTGTGGGGCTGCCTGTGTGGCGGCGCCAGTGCCGCGGATCGCAGCGCGGAAGGCATCGACTGTGCGCGGCCCAGCGGCACCATGGAATCGGATCTGTGCGCCTCGGACGTGGCCAGCGCCGCCGATACCGAATTGAACGCGGTGTACGCCCAGGCGCGGCAGCAGTTGCGCAGCCAGGCGGCCGAAGGCGCCTGCACGCACTGCGCCGATGCGGAAAAGCAGCTGATCCTGGCCCAGCGCGCGTGGATGCAGCTGCGCGACCACGATTGCGACGCGGTCTACGCCTTCAACGCTGATGGCACCTCGCGCAATGGCGCGCAGATGCACTGCCTGACCACCCTCGCGCGCGACCGTACGCGGCAGCTGCGCGATTTCTACGAATTGCTTTGACCCGAGCGCACCGCGCTTCCCACCACACTGACACCACGAGCCAAAGAGGCCCCTATGGATCTCCGCAAAATCAAGAAACTGATCGACCTGCTGGAAGAGTCGAACCTCGCCGAAATCGAAATCAAGGAAGGCGAAGAGTCCGTGCGTCTGTCGCGCGCGCCCGTCTCCGGCTACGGCATGGTGCAGGCCCAGCCGCAGATGATGATGGCCCCGGCACCGGCCCAGGCTGCCGCACCGGCGATGCCGATGCAGTCGCCGACCGAAGCCTCCACCGGTGGCACCGCCAAGGCCGGCAACGCCCTGCCCGATGGCCACGTGCTGCGCGCGCCGATGGTCGGTACCTTCTATTCGTCGTCTTCGCCGGACAAGCCGGCCTTCGTGTCGGTCGGCCAGGCGGTCAAGGCCGGTGAAACGCTGGCGATCATCGAAGCGATGAAGATGTTCAACCCGATCGAAGCCGATGTCTCCGGCACCATCGTCGCCATCCTGGGCGAAAACGGCCAGCCGGTCGAATTCGACCAGCCGCTGTTCGTGATCGGCTAAGGATTAGTCCATGCTCGACAAAGTCGTTATTGCCAACCGAGGGGAGATCGCGCTGCGCATCCTGCGCGCGTGCCATACCCTGGGCATCCGCACGGTGGCTGTGCATTCCACGGTCGACCGCAACCTCAAGCACGTGGCCATGGCCGACGAGTCGGTCTGCATCGGTCCGGCACCGTCCTCGGAGAGCTACCTCAACATCCCGGCCCTGATCGCCGCGGCGGAAGTCACCGACGCCCAGGCCATCCACCCGGGCTACGGTTTCCTGTCGGAAAACGCCGACTTCGCCGAGCGCGTGGAAGAATCCGGTTTCATCTTCATCGGCCCCAAGGCCGACACCATCCGCCTGATGGGCGACAAGGTGGAAGCGATCCGCGCGATGAAGGCGGCCGGCGTGCCGTGCGTGCCCGGCTCGGGCGGCCCGCTGACCGACGACATCGTGGCCAACACCAAGATCGCCCGTGAGATCGGCTACCCGGTCATCATCAAGGCCTCCGGTGGCGGTGGCGGCCGTGGCATGCGCGTGGTGCATGCCGAAGCCTCGTTGAAGGCGGCGATCGAGACCACCAAGTCCGAAGCCAAGGCCGCTTTCAGCAACGATCAGGTCTACATGGAGAAGTTCCTGGAGAATCCGCGTCACGTGGAAATCCAGGTGCTTGCCGATGGCCAGGGCAACGCCATCCACCTCGGTGAACGCGACTGCTCCATGCAGCGCCGCCACCAGAAAGTGGTGGAAGAAGCGCCGGCACCGGGCATCACCGCCGAGCTGCGCGAAGAGATCGGCAAGGTCTGCGTGGAAGCCTGCATCCGCATCGGCTACCGCGGCGCGGGTACCTTCGAGTTCCTGTTCGAAGACGGCCGCTTCTACTTCATCGAAATGAACACCCGCGTGCAGGTGGAACATCCGGTGACGGAGATGGTGACCGGCATCGACCTGGTCTGCGAGCAGCTGCGCATCGCCGCCGGCCAGAAGCTGACCATCAAGCAGAGCGACGTGGTGCTGACCGGCCACGCGATCGAGTGCCGCATCAACGCCGAAGACGCTGAAACCTTCGTGCCGAGCCCGGGCCAGATCACCGCGTTCCATCCGCCGGGTGGCCCCGGTGTGCGTGTGGATACCCACATCTACAGTGGTTACCGCGTGCCGCCGAACTATGACTCGATGATCGGCAAGCTGATCGTGCACGGCCCGGATCGCGAGACCGCGATCGCGCGCATGCGCGTGGCGCTGAGCGAACTGGTCGTGGACGGCATCAAGACCAACGTCGCGCTGCAGCAGCGCATCATGCGCGACAAGGGCTTCCAGGCCGGTGGACAGAACATCCACTACCTGGAAAAGCGCCTGGCCGAACGCAAGAACAAGTCGATCGCGTTGACCTGATCGGTTTTTCCACGCGGCATGCAGGACAGCAGAAAGGCGGGGATCTCCCCGCCTTTCTGTTTGCGCGAACCGCGCTGCCAGAGGACACAAACGCGGTAGGGCCAACCCGTGGTCGGCGTACGCGTGACATGCCGCCTGATACCGCCGCCACGCATGGCGTGGCGCTACAGGCGCGCTTACGGCTTGGCGGTATCAGCCGCGGTGACCTGCGAATGCTTCACCGGCTCCACGCCCAGCGACGAGGTGGGGTCCACGATCACCATCGTCTCGGTGGACCCATCCGGCCACACCACCTGGAAGGTACTGCCGCTGGGCAGCGAAGCGAACGGCATGCCACTCTGCGCGCGATACACCGCAGCGACCTGACTGGCGCCGGCACGACGCACTTCGGCATCGGCCTTGACCGAGGTCAACTGTACTTTGGACAGGCTTCGGTAACGATCGTCATAGGTGTCGATCATCACCAGACCCACCGCCCCGGCCGAGTACGCAACAAACAACGCCACCCAGAACCAGAATTTGGCACCGTGCAGGATTCGACGGTAATTCATCGCCCATTCCTCTGCTTGACCAGCTCTTCGACCAACACGTTCATTTTCCCCGCACCTTGCCGCGATACCGCGGCGTCATACACGAAAGTGGCAAAGTCCTGCCCACCGTCCTGCGAACAGATCCCTCCGTTCGCGCAGAAATTGTTCATCAGCACACTATCCGACCCGCACGCCATGCCCAGTTCGCAGGCCGCCAGCCGCCAGGCCAGTTCGCTGAACTGATCGCCGGCCACCATGCCGCTCATCGCACTGTCGCCACTGGCACGCTGCCCCATGCCCGGCGCCAGTGCCATGAAGGCTTCCGGATCACGCGACTCCATCACCCGCTCGACCAGCCCGCGGCGGTAGTCCGGTGCGGTTTCCAGTGGATGGCCTTCGGCGAACAGCGATGCCTCGGCCGCCAGGTTACCGGCCTTGGCGGCCTGCAGACGCTGACGCATGATCAGGGACCGGCCCAGATTGTCGCTGCTGACGAAGCCGGCGCAACGGCGCGAAACACGCTGGCGCGCGGTCACCATCGATACAGACGCTTTCATGCCCAGCCCGGTCAACACGTCGTTGTCGAGTTGGTAGCCCCCCGGATCCATGGCGTACGTGGCGCAGTAATCGTACACACGGCTGACCATCCACCCGGCCTCGGCATTGCCGTTGGCGGCCTGCAGCTGCAGGCGCTGCGCATAGGCAAACAGATCGGTATCGCCTTCGATATCGGCGCGCAGGTCCAGCGGCAGGCCAGAGGCCACGGCCGTGCCACGTTCGCTGCCAAGCAGGCGCCGGGCGAGCTGCCGCGCTTCGGCCGGCACCGCGGTGGGCCCGCTGCCGGCCTGCGGCTCATCCAGATGCGACGCGGCCTGATCGGTATGCAGTACCCGATCGCCCGCGCGGTAGCCCACCACCCCGAGCAACGCCAGGGCTGGCACGACCAGCAACCAGGTTTTGAGGGTGGGCACGAGCGCCATGGGCAGGACGTCAGAGGCTGTCAGCGATAGACGGCAGAAATGCAAGTTTAGCAAGCAGCCGCAACGCTGTCTGAACGGGTCGTCGGGCCGATCTTACCGGCCGGCGAGACGGCCTCCCCGCGGTACCGCCGGGACCCGCGGCCCGCACTGGTCTAACATGCACGGTTTTCCGCCGGTCCCTGCCCCCATGCCCTTCCTGGAACTCACCCTGCACTGCACCGAAGCCACCCAGCCGCGCTATGAGAATGCGCTGGACGACGTGGGCGCGCTGGCGGTGACCCTGCTCGATGCCGATGCCGACACCAGCAACGAGCGCGCGATCCTGGAACCGGGTGTGGGCGAGACCCCGCTGTGGAACGACCTGGTGCTGACCGCACTGTTCCCGGGCGATACCAATGCGCTGGCCCTGTTGGCCGCGCTGGATGCGTTCGACCCCGGCCTGGACTGGGCCGATGCCAGTTTCCGCGCCGTGGCCGACGAAGACTGGGAACGCGCCTGGATCGACCAGTTCCAGCCGATGGCCTTCGGTGATCGCACCTGGATCGTGCCGTGGAACCATGAACTGCCAGAGGCCGCACAGGCCGAGGATGCCGCCGTGGTTCGTCTGGACCCGGGTCTGGCGTTCGGTTCGGGCACCCACCCGACCACGGCCCTGTGCCTGCGCTGGCTGGACGGCCTGGCCGCCGAGGGGGCGCTGGCCGGCAACACCGTGCTCGATTTCGGCTGCGGCTCGGGCATCCTCGCCCTGGCGGCGCTGAAGCTGGGTGCCGCGCGCGCGGTCGGCGTGGACAACGACCCGCAGGCAGTGCTCGCCACCGGTGACAACGCCGAGCGCAACGGCCTGCAGGAGCGCGTGCAGGTCTATCTGCCGGACGACGAGCCGCAGGCAACGTACCCGGTCGTGGTGGCCAACATCCTCGCCTCGGCACTGGATGCACTGGCCGATGTGCTGGCCGCGCGCGTCGCCCCGGGCGGCCGCATCGCGCTGTCGGGCATCCTGCATGGGCAGGAAGGCGAACTGCTGGAACGCTATGCCCCGGCCTTCGAACAGCTGGCGGTGGCGCAGGACGGCGACTGGATGCGCATCACCGGCGTCCGCCGTGCTTGAATAGCCCGACTCCTGCCCGGTCCCGTGCCCATGTCCGAGCCCCCGATGCCGCCGCGACGCCCGATCGCCACGTTCCTGCGTACGTCGCCGGAGGCGCCGGCCGATCCGGCTGAGCCGCCTTCCGTGACCCACGATGAGGCGTCGGCAATGCCGACGTCGCCCGTGGACGATGGCATCGCGCCGTTGGCGGTGGAACAGGTGATCGATGCACAGCCGGTGCACGCGCCGCAGCGCCCGGCACCGGCGTTCGAACTCGACCTGCCACCTCCATCCGAACGCGCGCCCGTGGGCGACGCCGGGTCAGCGGCTACGTCGCCTGCTGACACGGCAGCGCCATCGATAGCGCCGCCGGATGATGACGACACCCGCACGGGAGTCGCGCGCAGCACCGCCACGGCGGCCCTGCCGCCGCCCGAGGCGATCACCACACCGAGCTTCCTGCGCCTGCCCGGTGCGCGCCTGCGCACGCCGCGCTGGCAGTGGGGCATGGTTGCCGGGCTGGCCGCCGTGCTGCTGGTGCAGATCGCCGTGGCCGACCGCGCCCGGCTTGCCGCCGATGCGGGCACCCGCCCCTGGATTGCCGCGCTATGCGGCGCGCTGCGCTGTTCATTGCCAGCCTGGCGCGAGCCGGCGGCCTTCAGCATGCTCAGCCGCGATGTGCGCCCGGTTCCGGGCCAGGCCGGCGCGCTGCAGGTGCAGGCCAGCATCCGCAACGACGCACGCTGGGCCCAGGCCTGGCCGTCGCTGCGGCTGTCGCTGTCCGATGCCGATGGCCGTGTGATCGGCACCAATGTGTTCGCGCCGGCCGACTATCTGGACCGCGCCACGGACCCGGCCGCCACGCTGGAACCGGGGCAAAGTGCGCAGATCGCCTTCCGCGTGCGCGAGCCTGCCGCGTCTACCGTCGCATTCACCTTTGAGTTCCTCTGAGGCGTCGCCGGGGGGCCCGGAGCGTGGCAGGCGACCGACGCACGCGCTAGACTGGCCCCATCACCCTTCCGCCGTGGGCTGTTGTCCGCCCCGGCTCTTGCACCGGGAAACTCCTTGAACGCTGTCCTTTCTCGTCCTGACAACAGTCGTGGCGCGCCCAAGCCACCCCTGCGCGAACACGTGGCCCAGTCGGTCAGGCGCTACCTGCGGGACCTGGATGGCTGCGATGCGGACGATGTCTACGAGATCGTGTTGCGCGAAATGGAAATCCCGCTGTTCGTGGAAGTGCTCAACCACTGCGAAGGCAACCAGAGCCGCGCCGCGGCGATGCTGGGCATCCACCGCGCCACCCTGCGCAAGAAGCTGAAGGAATACGGCATCGCCACCTGATGCCGGTGGGCAGGCGCGTAGTGCCTGGCGGGAGAAGGCCGGATCGAGCAGCGCTCGGTGCCGGCCTTCGTCGTTTCTGGGGCCATGCCAGCGCCACTGGCCTACAATATGCCCCCGCTCCGCTTCGATCTCCTGCCCCCATGAGTTCCGATCTGCTGCCCGTGCGCCGGGCCCTGCTGTCCGTTTCCGACAAAACCGGTCTGATCGACCTGGCCCGCGCCCTGGCGGCGCGCAACGTGGAGCTGCTCTCCACCGGTGGTACCGCCAAGGCGATCCGCGAGGCCGGCCTGGCAGTGAAGGACGTTGCCGACGTCACCGGCTTCCCGGAAATGATGGATGGCCGGGTCAAGACCCTGCACCCGATGGTGCACGGCGGCCTGCTCGGCCGTGCCGGGCTGGATGACGCGGTGATGGCCGAACACGGCATCGGCGCGATCGATCTGCTGGTGCTGAACCTGTATCCGTTCGAGGCGGTCACCGCCAAGGCGGACTGCGCGCTTGAAGATGCCGTGGAGAACATCGACATCGGTGGCCCGGCGATGTTGCGTTCGGCGGCCAAGAACTTCGCCCGCGTGGCGGTGGCGACCGATCCGTCGCAGTACGCCGAACTGCTGGCCGAACTGGACGCCAACGACGGCAAGCTCTCGGCGGCCAAGCGCTTCGCCTTCTCGGTGGCCGCATTCAACCGCGTGGCCCAGTACGACGCGGCGATCAGCAATTACCTTTCTGCCGTGACCACCACCGACACCGCCGTGCCGGTGCGTGCGGAATTCCCGGCGCAGATGAATTCGAACTTCGTGAAGGTGATGGACCTGCGCTACGGCGAGAACCCGCACCAGAGCGGCGCGTTCTACCGCGACCTGTACCCGGTGCCGGGCACGCTGGCCACGTTCCAGCAGCTGCAGGGCAAGGAACTGAGCTACAACAACCTGGCCGATGCCGATGCGGCGTGGGAATGCGTGCGTCAGTTCGACGTGCCGGCCTGCGTGATCGTCAAGCACGCCAACCCGTGCGGCGTCGCCGTGGGTGCCGGCAACGGCGATGCCTACGAGCTGGCCTACGCGACCGACCCGACCAGCGCCTTCGGCGGCATCATCGCCTTCAACCAGCCGCTGGACCTGGCCACCACGCAGGTGATCCTGGACCGCCAGTTCGTTGAAGTATTGATCGCCCCGGATTACGAGCCGGCGGCGTTGGAATACGCCACGAAGAAGGCCAACGTGCGTGTGCTGCGTATTCCGCACGGCGACGGGCGCAACAACTACGACACCAAGCGGATCGGTTCGGGCCTGCTGATGCAGAGCGCCGACAACCGCGGCATGAGCCGCGACGAACTGACCGTAGTGAGCAAGCTGGCGCCGACCGACAAGCAGTTCGCCGATCTGCTGTTCGCCTGGAAGGTGGCCAAGTTCGTCAAATCCAACGCCATCGTCTACGCCAAGGACAACCGCACCATCGGTGTCGGCGCCGGCCAGATGAGCCGCGTCTACTCGGCGCGCATCGCGGGCATCAAGGCCGCCGATGCGAACCTGGTGGTGGAAGGCTCGGTGATGGCCTCCGATGCGTTCTTCCCGTTCCGCGACGGCATCGACGCCGCCGCTGCGGCCGGCATCAAGGCGGTGATCCAGCCGGGTGGCTCGATGCGCGACAACGAAGTGATCGCCGCGGCCGACGAACATGGCCTGGCGATGGTGTTCACCGGCGTGCGTCACTTCCGCCACTGATGCCCGGATCGACACGGATGTCTCCACGGCAACGCCACCGCCTTGCAGCGGTGGTGATCGCCACTGCTGCAGGGTTGGCTGGCTGTACGCCGGCCAGTGAACCCGCACCGCCGCAGCCAGTGCCCGATGCGGCCGCGGCGAAAGCCGCCCCGCACGCCCACGTCAGCCGCACGGAGCGCCTGCAGGCCTTCCTGACCGAGCGCTACGGCAAGGCCGCCAGGCTCTCAGGGACATGGCGTGGCAGCTGGACCCAGGACGGCGACACCCGCCTCACCGATTGGCATGTGTGTGCCGAGCAACCGGTGGTGACCGGCGACAGCTGGCAGCAGCTGTTGGCTGTCTGCGGCTCACCCCTCGAGAATGCCCACCCGGACCCGGGCGCGATCGACTTCTTCGTGCTGCGCCCCGAGGCGGACCGCTTTGCCGTGGCCGCCGAGCTGACCGGGCAGAACTTCGGCAGCCAGGGTGAACCCGGCACGGTGCAGATTCTCCGCGCCGGCAGCGACTTCTACGGTTTCCGCATCGAGCATGGCTGGTTCGGCCAGGGCTATTCGCTGATCACGCAGACGCTGGTGCTGCCTGGCCCGAGTGGGCTGGTGGAGGCCGGCGGGGTGCGCAGCCATATCGACAACAACGCGGCCTACGACTGCGACGATGCCGATGCGGAACCGGAGTGCCAGGCGCGGCTGTTCAACCTCGATTTCACCTTGTCCTTCGACAGCCGCGATCCGGCGGCGCGACAGTGGCCGCTGGTGATCGAAGAGACCGGCCTGGGGTGTGGCGGGCAGCCGGTGCGGCGCGAACATCGCTTCACCCTGGACCCGAAAGCGTGGACGTATGCGTTCCCCGAGGCGCTCCAGCGCGAAGGGTGCGAGTGATCCGTTCGTGGGCACTGGCAGGTGTGGCGCTCGCGCTGCTGGCCGGTTGCGAGCGCACACCTGCGTCTTCCGAACCCGCCAAACCACAGCGTGTGCTCAATACGACGCCGCAGCCGGAAGACATCGTCCGGGTCAGGGGCGATCACACCCAGCGCCTGCTGGCCTTCCTTCGCACGCGCTATGGCGACAAGGCCGGCCTGGATGCGCCGTGGAAGGATGCGTGGGAAGACACCGAGGTCGAGGCGCTGCGCCCGGTCACCCGCAGCGTGTGCGCGCGTGACACGGTCACGGCCGACGATCATGAGCAGACCCTGCTGGCGGTGTGCCAGACCCTGGACGACGCAGCCACGGTCGAGCCGGGCCGGGTCGATCTGTATGTGCTGCGCGTGGGCAAGGACGACGAAGAGGCCAACCGCGGCGGCATGTTCGCCCCACTGCCGGCCAAGGATCCGCTGCTGGTAATGGCCCAGCGCCTGCAGGGCCCATACGGGCGCCACGGCGCACCGGGTACGGTCCAGATCGCGCAGCTCGGCCCGCAACGCCGTGCCTTCCTCATCACCCATGAGGAACACCGGCGCGGCCATCGGCGCGCCTGGCGCAGTTACATCGCCGAGCACAACCATCGCCTGCGCGATGTCGCCCAGTACCGCGATCACCTCGACAATCTCGCCCTGCACGGCTGTGACGGCAATCCGGCCGACTGCGGCAAGGGCGTGTTCGCGGTCGATTTCAGCACGACGGTGGGCGACAGCAACGCCGTGGATGGCTACTGGCCGCTGACGGTGCGTGCCAGCGGCCACGACTGCACGGGCCCGGCGACCGAGTTCTACCACCTCATCTTCGATGCCCGGCAGCGCGCGTATCCGGTGCCGGAAGACCTCCAGCGCGACGGCTGCGCCGACAGCTGAGGCCGTGGGTTGCCACGGCGACCGACCGCCCGAATGCACCCGCCGCCCGCACCGCGTAAAATCACGTTCCTGCCCTCTTACGCGAGAACTGCATTGAAGATCCTGGTCATCGGCGCTGGCGGCCGCGAACACGCCCTGGCCTGGAAGCTGGCCCAGTCCGCGAAGGTCCGTGAGGTCATCGTCGCCCCCGGCAATGCAGGCACCGCCACCGAGCCCAAGTGCCGCAACGTGGACGTCAAGGTCACCGATCTGGACGGCCTGCTGGCACTGGTGGGCACCGAAGGCATCGGCCTGACCGTGGTCGGCCCGGAAGTGCCGCTGGTGGCCGGTGTGGTCGATCGCTTCCGCGCCGCCGGGCACCGCATCTTCGGGCCCACCGCCGCCGCCGCGCAGTTGGAAGGCAGCAAGGCGTACGCGAAGGACTTCCTGGCCCGCCACAAGATCCCGACCGCGTTCTATGCCGTGCATACCGACATCGACCCGGCGCTGGCCTACCTGCGTGAGAAAGGCGCACCGATCGTGGTCAAGGCCGATGGTCTGGCCGCCGGCAAGGGCGTGATCGTGGCGATGACCCTGGCCGAGGCCGAGGACGCGGTGCGCGACATGCTCTCCGGCAATGCCTTCGGCGATGCTGGCGCACGCGTGGTGATCGAAGAATTCCTGGACGGCGAAGAAGCCAGCTTCATCTCGATGGTGGACGGTAAGACGGCACTGCCGATGGCGACCTCGCAGGACCACAAGCGCGTCGGCGACGGCGACACCGGCCCGAACACCGGCGGCATGGGCGCGTACTCGCCGGCCCCGGTGGTGACCGACGAAGTGCATGCGCGCGTGATGCGCGAGGTGGTCAACCCGACCGTGCAGGGCATGATCGCCGACGGCATTCCGTTCACCGGCTTCCTCTATGCGGGCCTGATGATCGATGCCAGCGGCGCGCCGAAGGTGATCGAGTTCAACGTGCGCTTTGGCGACCCGGAAACCCAGCCGGTGATGCTGCGCCTGCAGTCGGACCTGGTGGATCTGGTCGAAGCGGCGATCGATGAGCGCCTGGACACCGTGGAGGCGCAGTGGGATCCGCGCCCGTCCCTCGGCGTGGTGATGGCCGCCTCGCCGTATCCGGAAACCCCGATCACCGGCGACGTGATCCACGGCCTGGAAGCGGTCGCCGCGACGGCCAAGGTGTTCCATGCCGGCACCACGCTGGACGCGCAGGGCCAGGTGCTCAGCGCCGGCGGCCGCGTGCTGTGCGTGGCGGCATTGGGCGGCACGGTGGGCGAGGCACAGCGCAACGCCTACGCCGGCATCGGTGCGATCCACTGGGCCCATGAGTTCCACCGCCGCGATATCGGCTGGCGGGCGATTGCGCGCGAGCAGGGCTGACCTGGCACGGTCGGGGCCACGACCGATCGAAGCACTGCCCTGAGCGCCAGAAAGCAAAAAGGCCCGGCATCAAGCCGGGCCTTCTCGTGTGATCACGCCAGTCACTGCATCACGCAGTAAACAGCGCCTTCATCTTCTTCAGGGCGTTCGCCTCGACCTGGCGGATGCGCTCGGCGGACACGCCGTACTCATCGGCCAGCTCCTGCAGCGTCACCTTGCTGTCCGCGTCCAACCAGCGACGGCGGATGATGTCGCGCGAACGCGCATCCAGCTCGGCCATGCCTTCGCGCAGCAGCTGCAGCTGATTGTCTTCGCTGTCCATCCGCTCATACGCCATCGAAGGATCTTCTTCGTTGGCCCGCAGGTAGGCCGCCGGCGACGGCGGTGCATGATCATCATCGTCATCGCTGGAGAGATCGAAACCGATATCGCGACCCGACAGGCGCGACTCCATCTCGAGCACTTCGCGCTCGGACACGTTCAGGTCCTTGGCCACTGCGCTGACTTCGGCCGCGTTCATCCAGCCCAGGCGGGTCTTGGACTTGCGCAGGTTGAAGAACAGCTTGCGCTGCGCCTTGGTCGTGGCGACCTTGACGATGCGCCAGTTCTTGAGGATGAACTCGTGCATTTCCGCGCGGATCCAATGCACCGCGAACGACACCAGGCGAACGCCCATGTCCGGGTCGAAGCGCTTCACCGCCTTCATCAGGCCGATGTTGCCTTCCTGGATCAGGTCGCCCAGCGCCAGGCCGTAGCCGTTGTAGCCGCGGGCGACGTGCACCACGAAGCGCAGGTGGGAATGGACCAGCTCGCGCGCGGCATCCAGATCCAGCTCGTCGCGGAAGCGGCGGGCCAGATCCTGCTCGTCATCGACCGACAGCACCGGGATCTGGTGCACGGCACCGATGTAGGCGTCCAGCGAACCGAGCGCACTGGGAATCGGGAGATTGTTTGCCACAAGGGCAGTAGAGGTGTTCTGGCTCATAGCACTCATCTTAGCAGTCCCGGAATTGGACTGCTAAAGGGGAAAGAAGTTCCAGCGTTCTGTTGATGGGATGCTGGTACAGATTGCCCGTCTAACGTACCGCGAAATGATGACAGTGGCGAGAGCCCGGGAAAGAGGCAACAAACCCCATTAAATCAACAGGATAGGGCGATGAATCGGGGGGTATCGCGTGTTTTCTGGCTGAACAGCCCGCAGGAAACGCCCATTCATCCTGGAAAGGTTGCCGGCAGTTCAGCCAGGCATGGCCTGGCCCTACCCCCCTGCCCCCACCGGAGCCGACCGCCAACACCGCGATCCCCGGTAGTGCCACGCCATGCGTGGGAGGCCCGAACCCACCGACGCCTAGTAATACCCTGCCATGTTCAAGAAAAACCCCTTCTGGTCGTACTTCAGCTCGGTCATGTCATCGCTGAATTCGGTGAAGTTGTAGCCCACCCCGACCTTGAAGTTCTCCCCCACCCGGCGGTCCACGCCCACCAGCCAACCTTTGCGCACGCCGCCGTCGCGCACTTTCAACCACCGGTGCTCGGCCAGGCCTTCCCACTGCGCGAACAGGCGATAGCGCAGCTGCAAGGCAGCGAAGTCGGCACGGCTGTCCAACCACGCCCCCTCACCGCGCCCGGTGCGGTAGTCACCCCAGCGCGAAGCCAGCTTGCCGGCCACTTCCCAGCGCGCGCCCAGTTGGCGGATCCCTTCGAGCGAAAGGATCTGCGAACGCTGGTCGTACAGGTTGCCGCCCTCCTGCCCGAGCGAGGCCACGTCGTAGAGATAGGTGAACTTGCCGAAGCCGGCCCAGCGCGTGTTGTCGTGCGGGCGCCAGGCGAAGCCCATGTTGGTCTCCACCAGCTTGGCATCGGCTAGGCGGTCAATGCGGTCTTCGGTATCGGCGTAGTTGGCGCGCAATGCGAAACGCCAGTCTTCGTTGAGCTTGTACAGCAGGCGGTTGGTGGTCACCCACTGCTCGCGCTGTTCGGCGCCACTGTCGCGGCGGTACTCCAGCTTGCTGTTCCACTGCGCCACCGCATCGGTGCGCCCGCCACTGACGCTGTAGGCGCGGCGGTCGACACGGCCGACGGTGGAATCCAGCTCGCCGTCCATGATCGTGAAGCCCAGATTCCAGCCCTGCGCGGGGTAGAAATCCATGCCGAAGGTATGCACGATGCCCGCGCTGTCCTGGCGGCGATCCTTCAGATACTGGCTCTCGTTGTAGACGTTGACCTGGTTGCTCAGCCGCCAGCGCTGGCCCAGCGTCCAGCCACTCTGCAGGCCGGTATCGAACAGCGGATCGGTGCCGGTGCGGTCGGTGCTGTAGCTGTAACTGCCGTAGAGGCTGTGATCCGGTGCCATGCGGTACTCGCCATCGACCTTGGCACCATGGCCGCGGCTGCCACCACTCACTTCCGCACCGACACTACTGCGATCACCGAACAAGTACCGCGCGCCGAGGGTCAGCAGGTCGTTCTTCTCGTAGGCACCGCCGTCATCGTCCAGCGTGACCTGCCCGGTGCCGTACAGCTCCCACGACGCGCCGAAGCGCTGGCGGTAACCGATCGCAGCGAGCAGTGCATCCACGCTCTGCAGTTCCTGCTCCTCGCGCACGCGGCGCAGTTCACCGGTCAGCTGGCCGTCGTTGCCCAGCCGCCATTCGGCGGTCAGCTGGCTCTGCTCCAGGGCAAGTTCGCCCTGCTCGGTGCGGGTGTGGCGGCCGTACAGGCTGAGGTCGTCGGTGAGGTAGCCGAGGAACTCGGCGCCGTACTCCTGGATCGGCAGGCCGGTGTCCTGGCGCGCCACCGAGAAGCCGGCATCGACGTCGCGCCACCACGCCCCCAGGCTCCAGTCCTGCGTGGTCCAGCCCAGCTCGCGCAGGTTGGCCCGCGCTTCCACTGCGCTGGCGGTGCCCGAGCGCCGGCCTTCGTACGGGTTGCGGCGGATGAAACTCAGGCCACCGTTGTCCGAGTAGAACACCGGGGCGGCGGTCGCTTCGGTGCGGGTCTGCTCCATCTTCAGATAGGTGCCACGCCCGGCCTGCAGGGTGAGGTCAGCGCCTTTGAGGCTGTAGTTCTCACCGCTGCGGTTCTCGTCGATCCAGGTGCCGCCGATCGCCACGTGATCGCCGATCCACTGCCGGCCGCGCGCACCGTAGGTCACGTCATCGCTGCTGAAACCCAGCGGCACGTATTCGTAGTCCACCAGCAGCAGCTGGTCGTAGCCATCGAGCGGCATGTCGCGGGTGATGCTGCGCACGTTCTCGCGGGTCAGCTGCGCCAGCGGACGGGTCAGGATCAAACGGCCCTGAAGATTGTCGATTTCGTAGTCCACGCCTTCCTGCAGCGTGGCGCGCGTTTCGGTGCGGCCGGTGGTGCGGTCGCGCACTTCCAGCACCACCTGCTCCGAACCGGGCAACACGTCGGTATGGCGCAGGTAATACAGGCTGCCGCCGGTGCCGAGGAATTCACTGTGGCCCGGGGCGGACTGCGCCTCGGAGCCGAACACCTTCACCTGCGAGCGCGCCTCGCCCAGCGGCGTGGCCTCCAGCGAACGCCAGTTCAATGCACCACCGTAGAGCGAGCGCACGTACTGGCCATACTCGGTACCGGTGATGCCGGTGGCGTAGTTGCCCCACACGGCCTGGCTCTGGTCCCAATCCACGCGCAGGTACAACCGCCCCTGCGTATCCACGTCGCGGTAGGTGGTGGAGTCATCGCCATACACCGGGTAGTACAGATCCGGATCCAGGCGGCGGAACACGTCCTGTGCGTCGGCCTGGGTGAAATCGCGGAACAGATACTTCAGCTCACGGTCCTGCGTGTCGGCCTGAGCAGTGACCAGGTATTTGCCGCGCAGCTTGCCCTTCAGATAGAACGCCAGCCGGCCTTCGCTGAGGAAGCTGTCATCGTCACGATCATCGGCGGCGAGCGGCTGCAGATTGCCGCTGGCGCTGTTCTTGGAGACGGTGACATCGGCGATGGCGACCAGGAACAGGTAGCGGCCGGTGACATCCACATCCAGCTGACGCTGCGCGGAGGGTGCATCGCGTGATTCGACACTGACGTCGTAGCGATGCTCACCCACCGGCTCCAGGAACTCGGCCGCGAACTTCTGCTCCAGATCGACCGGGAAGTCCTGGCCGTTGATGCGCACGCGGCTGTTGGGCTCCAGGTTGCGGCCATACAGGCGCACGCGCGACCCGTGGATGGGGATGTTCTGCAGGCGGAGCATGCTCTGCCCATAGATGCTGTTGCTGAGCTGCAGGTCCTGCGCGCTGTCGCCATCCAGCGCCTGGCCAAGTGTCTTCTGCACGCTCTCGCGGGTGATCTGCAGGCCACGGTCGAAATCGGCCGGGGTCACCAGTTGGATGCGCTGGAGGCGGGTTTCATCGAACGCACCACCAGTGCCGTAAGCGCGCGCCACGTAGATCAGCTCATCGCCGGTACGCAGCTTGATCTGCGGCGGCAACTCACCACTCCACTCCGCGTCGCCGACATAGTCGGCCGGCAGCTCGATGCGGGCCAGCGGCGTGACCAGATCCGTGTCGGTGCCGCGATACAGCGTCACCTCCAGTTTTTGGATGAACGAGGCGTAGTTGTTGTAGCTGTGGAAGCGCAGCGGGCGGATCACCCGGCCGTTCTCGAACGGCACCGTGGCGGCCGCCTGCACGCTCAGGCTGGGCGGGACCATGGTCGGGTCTTCGGTGGCCCACACCACGCCGCCGTTGGGCAGCTCGGCCATGAACTGGCCCCCACGCGCAGCGACATCCGGGGTGACTGCCGGCGATGCCGGCACCGCGCCGGCCGCGGGAAGCTCCGCGCGGCCGGGTAGCGGCAGCGCCGGCTCGCTGTCATCGAGGATGCGCAGCAGCAGCCCGTCATCGTTGCGGCAGCTGTCGGCCTCGCAGCGGATCGGCGCGGGTGTCGGCGCCGGTGTGACCGGCTGGGCGGCCGCCGGCAGTGCCAGCAGCAACACGCTGGCCAGGCCGAGGGTGAGGCGGCGGGAGATCGGGCTCGGAATCAGGGTCATATCCATGTCAGCGCCCCTCCCCGGTCGTGCGGCCGGGACTGGCAGGCTCGGGGGGATCGTCCACGCGCAGGCGATGCAGTACGCGTCCGTCGGTGCCCAGCACCTCGACCGTGGTTGCCGTGGCGATCGGGCCCGGCAGCTGTGGGCGTAGTGCCTCACGCAGCACCTGTGCACGCTGCAGGGCGAGCGGCACCTGCCCGGCGGCAGCGCTGAGCTGCAGGCGCCCGCCACCGCGCGATATCAGTGCTTGGGCGGCCGTTGTGATCACCGGCGCGCGGTCGGCGTCCAGCCGTGCCGTGCCGGGGGCGAACAACGCGTCGCCGAGTTCGATCCGCGCGGGGCGCGATGCCGGGGCGGCCGGCGGCGCGGTCGGGTTCGATGCGGTTGTGCTCAGTGCACCTTCGGGCATGCGCACGCCGAAGTCGAAGCGCACCGGCAGCCCGGGCGTGATGCGGCGGACCAACGGATTGGGCGTCGTGAAACGCGCACCGGCGGGCAGCGTGGAGGGATCCACCTTGAGGATGAAGTTGCGCCCGCGCGCCTCGCCACCGGGGATCCCGACCAGGTGGTAGCGACCGAAGGCGTCGGTTTCCATCAACAGGCCTTCCACCGCTGCGATGCGCACGCCGGGAATGCCGCGCTCAGCGTCATCCTGGATGCCGTTGCCGTTGCGGTCGTCGAACACGCTGCCCACGATCAGGCTTTCATCGAGCAGCGGATCGGTGGTGATCTCCACCTCGGCCGAGGCGACATTGCCGATCGTGCGGTTCTCGCCGTCGATGGCGGTGATGCGGTTGGTATGCACGCCGGTGCCGGTGCCCGCACCGACACGCAGGTAGTACACCACCGTCGCCCGCTCACCCGCCGCCACATCGATGCCATCGATGCGCAGCGGCTGCACGCCACTCGTGCGTGCATCGTTGTCGGCATCGATCACCGCGAAGCCACCGCGCACGAAGGTGAAGCCCGGCGGCAGCGTATCCAGCAGCGTGGCGCCGTTGGCATCCACCTCGCCGACGTTGTCGATGGTGACGGTGTAGCGCACCAGGTCACCGATCTGCGCACTGCGTTTGCCGGCCACCTTGGTCAGGCGCAGCACGGCCTGCTGGCCGGCCACCGTCACCGCGACATTGGCCTCGGCACACAACGGGGCCGGGATGGACACGTCGCACACCCGGTAGCGGAAGCTGTCGGTGCCCGCAAAGTTCGCCGCCGGCGTGTAGGTGCACAGGCCGTTGCCGCATTGCGCGGTACCGTGCGCCGGTGCCACCGCGACCTGCAGGGAGGCCGGATCCAGCGGCGCGGTGCGGGCGCTGTCATTGGCCAGTACATCGATCACCTGCGGCCCGGCGGTTTCGGCGGTCATGGCATCGTCGGCCAAGGTGAGTACGTTCGGGTCCACCATGACCGTGACCGTCGCACCCGCGCACATCGCCGGATCAGCCACGTCGCAGACCTGATAGTCGAAGCTCTGCTCACCGGAGAAGTTGGCCAGTGCAGCGAAGCGGATGCGGGCACGCGGCATCACCGTTGCGGTGCCGTAGGGCGGCGCTGCGGTGATGGTCACGCTGACCGTGTCCGGATCGATCGGCGTGCCGTTGACCCGGTCATTGCCAAGCACGTCGATCTCGATCACCCCGTCCTGCGGAATCTCCACGCGATCATCCGTGGCATCCACGCCGGGTTCGCCCGCGATGACGGTCACGGTCACGTTGCCGGTGTCGCAGACGGTGGGCTGGTTGAGCAGGCAGATCGTGTAGGTCGTGCTGTAGCTGCCGGGGGCCTGCCCGGCGGCAACATCCACCCAGCCATCGGCGCTGAAGCGCAGTGCGTTGGTGGCCACCGGCGCGAAACTCACCTGGGTGGGATCCAGCGATGCGGTGTTGAACGTGTCATTGGTGAACACGTTGAGCAGGCGCACGCTGCCGGTCGGACCGACCGGACCGCCGCTGTCGTCCACCGCCAGCAGAGCACCGATGGGGCCTTGTATCCGCACGGTGGCGATCGCGGTGGTGCAGTTGGTCGGCACGCCGTTCTCGCACAACTGATAGGCCAGCTGCACCTGGCCGGGCTGCACGCCCGCCGCGACCATGATCTGGCCCTGGTTGTTCATCGTGTAACCGGGCGTGCTGCCGGTCAGGCTGGCCACCACGCTGCCGACCGGCGGCGGGGAGACGTTGTTGATGCTGTCGTTCTCCAGCACCGAGCGGGCGATGGTGCCGCCCACGGCCGGGTCCACCGGGGTGCCGGTGAAGTCATCATTGACCGCCAGCACCACGTTGACCGAGGCGGTCAGGGTGAGCGTCACGGTGGCATCGCCACACTGCGCGCCGTACGGCGCGGGCAGGCAGACGCGGTAGGTGAAGCTCTGTGGACCGGTGACGCCTGCCGGCGCGGTGTAGGTGAACGTGCCATCGGCGTTGAACACTAGGCCCGGCAGGGCACCGCTTGTCAGGGTATAGACCGCACCAGGCGCGACGTTGTCATTGAGGCTGACATTGCCCGAGAGCGGCACACCGGCAGGCACGGTGAAGCTGTCGTTCTGCGGGACCGGTGTAACGGCCACGACGACGGTAGCGGTCGTGCAGTTCGTCGGCGAGGCGGCCTCGCAGATCTGGTAGGTGATCGTGCTGGCACCGGAGAGGGCGCCAACGGCCACCGCGATCGTGCCATCCGGATTGATGCTGAAGCCGGCCGGTGCACCGATCAGGCTTAGCTGCACCGCGCTGCCCGGCGGTGGGCTGACACCGTTGAGCTGATCGTTGTCGAGCACGCTGAGCGATGACGAGCTACCCGGGACAACATTGGTGAGCACGTCATCACCGGCCACCAGGGTGCCGTTGTTGATGTTGATGGTGACCGAGGCGATGCCGCAGAGCGTGGCATCCGGCGCGGGCAGGCAGGTCTGGTAGATGAAGCTGACCGGACTGGGCGTGCCTGCCGGCGGCGTATAGGTGAAGCCACCATTGCTGGCCAGGGTCAGGCCCGGCAGCGGCGTGCCCTGCACGGTGTAGAGCGCACCGGGGGGCATGGCGTCGTTGCTGGCCACGCTGTTGCTGAGGGTCTGCCCGACCTGCACCGAGAACACGTCGTTCTGCGGGGCGGGACTGACGACCACAGTGACGCTGGCGGTATCGCAGTTGCCCGGCGCGGCGGCTTCGCAGATCTGGTAGGTGATCGTCGTGGCACCGGAGGTCGTGCCACTGGCCACCGTGATCGTGCCGGCGGATGTGATGCTGAAACCGGCCGGTGCGCCGACCAGGCTCAGCAGTACATCCGCCGCGGCCGGCGGCGAGACGCCATTGAGGCTGTCGTTGGCCAGCACGCTGCCACTGGAGGTGGTGCCGGGTGCCACGCCGGTGAGCGTGTCATCGCCAGCCACCAGCAGGCCGTTGTTGATGTTGATGGCAAGGATCGCGCCGCCGCACAGGCTGCCGTTCGGCGCCGGCAGGCACACCTGGTAGGCGACGCTGACCGGGCCGGTGACACCCGCGGCCGGGGTATAGGTAAACGTGCCGTCGGTGTTGAAGACCAGGCCGGCCGGCGCAGTGCCCTGCAGGGTGAACACCGCACCCGGCGGCGTGGTGTCGTTGGCGGCGACCGTGTTGCTCAGCGTCTGTCCGGCCTGCACCGCGAAGGCATCGTTCTGCGGTGCCGGAGTGACGACCACGGTGACGCTGGCGGTATCGCAGTTGGCCGGCGCCGCCGCTTCGCAGATCTGGTAGGTGATCGTGGTCGAACCGGACACCACCCCGGTGCCCACGCTGATCGTGCCGTCCGGCGAGAGGGTGAAGCCACCCGGCGCGCCGACCAGGCTCAGCACCACGTCGGCGGCCGCCGGCGGCGAGACGCCGTTGAGGCTGTCGTTGGCGAGCACGCTGCCGCCCGTGGTCGCACCGGGCAGCACGCCGGTGAGCGTGTCATCGCCGGCGGTGAGCGTGCCGTTGTTGACGTTGAGTGTGACCGTGGCCGTGCCGCACAGGCTGCTGTTCGGTGCTGGCAGGCACGCGCGGTAAACGAAGGTCACCGGGCTGGGCGTGCCGATCGGCGGCGTATAGGTGAAGCTGCCATCGGTGTTGAACGCAAGCCCGGCGGGCGGCGTGCCCTGGATCGCCAAGGTGGACCCCGGCGGCAAGCTGTCATTGGTCGCCACACTGTTGCCCAGACTCTGCCCAGCCTGCACCGAGAAGGCATCGTTCTGCGGCGTGGGAGTGATGATCACCGTCACCGTGGCCGTGGCGCAGTTGCCTGGCGCGGCGGCCTCACAGATCTGGTAGGTGAGCGTGGTCGCGCCTGCCATCGTGCCGGTGGCCACGCTGATGGTGCCGCTGGGCGTGATCGCGAAGCCGGCGGGCGCGCCCACCAGGCTCAGCACTACGCTGGCCGCGGCCGGCGGCGAGACGCCGTTGAGGCTGTCATTGGCCAACACGCTGGCCGCCGAGGTGGTGCCGGGGGCGATGCCACTGAAGGTGTCATTGCCGGCCAGCAGCGAACCGGTGGTGATGTTGAGGGTGACCGTGGCTGTGCCGCACAGGGTCGTGTTCGGCGCCGGCAGGCAGGCCTGGTAGGTGAAGGTCACCGGCCCGGTGGTGCCACCCGGTGGGGTATAGGTGAACGAGCCATCGGCATTGAAGGTCAAGCCGGCCGGCGGCGTGCCCTGCAGCGCCCAGGTCGCGCCGGATGGCAGGTTGTCATTGCTGGCCACGCTGTTGCCCAGCGTCTGCCCCAGCTGCACGCTGAAGGCGTCGTTCTGCGGCAGCGGCGTCACCACCACGGTGACGCTGGCGGTATCGCAGTTGCTCGATGCAGCGGCTTCGCAGATCTGATAGGTGAGCGTGGTCGGGCCGGCGGTCACCCCGCCACCGACGCTGATCGTGCCGTCCGGGTTGATCGTGAAGCCGGCCGGTGCACCGACCAGGCTCAGCAGCACATCGGCGGGCGCCGGCGGCGAGACACCGTTGAGGCTGTCGTTGGCCAGCACGCTGCCGGCCGTGGTCGCGCCCGGCAGCACACCGGCAAGCGTGTCATCGGCGGCGACCAGGGTGCCGGTGTTGATGTTTAGCGTGACCGTGGCGGTCGCGCACAATGCCGCATTCGGTGCCGGCAGGCAGGTCTGGTAGGTGAACGTGACCGGACCGGTGGTGCCGAGCGGCGGGGTATAGCTGAACGTACCATCGGCATTGAACGCGAGGCCCGCCGGAGGCGTGCCCTGCACGGCCCAGCTCGCGCCCGTCGGCATGCCATCGTTCGCCGCCACGTTGCCGTTGCTGATCGTGCCACCGGCCTGCACCGCGTAGGCATCGTTCTGCGGTGCCGGACGGATCACCAGCGCAACGGTGGCGGTATCGCAATTGGACGGCGCGGCGGTTTCGCAGATCTGATAGGTCAGCGTGGTCGCGCCGGCGACGACGCCGATCGGCACGTTGATCGTGCCATCAGCGGCAATGCTGTAGCCGGCCGGCGCGCCGACCAGGCTCAGCTGCACGCTGGCCGGGGCTGGCGGGCTGACGCCGTTGAGCGCATCGTTGCCGAGCACACTGGGTGTGGCACTGCCGGGCGCGATGTCGACAAAGCTGTCGTCGGCCGCCGCCAGCGTGCCCAGGTTGATGTTGAGCGTGACCGTCGCCGTGCCGCAGACACCGGCATTGGGGGCCGGCAGGCAGGTTTGATACGTAACGGTCACCGCACCGGTGGTGCCCACCGGCGGCGTGTAGCTGAAGGTGCCGTCGCCATTGAACACCAGCCCGTTCGGCGGCGTGCCCTGCACGGCCCAGCTGGAGCCGGCCGGCATGCTGTCGTTGCCGGCAACGCTGCCGTTGACGAGCGTGCCGCCGGCAGGCACGGAGAACGCATCGTTCTGCGGGGCCGGCGTGATCACGATGCGGATCGCGGCGGTGGCGCAGTTGGTCGGCGAAGCCGTCTCGCAAAGCTGATAGGTCAGTGCCGTGGCCCCGGCGGTAACGCCGGCGGGAATCTGCACGGTGCCATCGTTGTTGATGACGAAGCCGGCCGGTGCACCGAGCAGCAGCAGCTGCACCGTCGCCGCAGCCGGCGGACTCACGCCATTGAGCGAATCGTTGTTCAACACGCTCGGCGTGGCCGCCCCCCCGGTGACCGGCGCGGCGAAGATATCGTCGTTGGCGACAACGGCGTTGACGGCGATGGTCAAGGTGGCCGTGGCGGTGCTGCAGATGGCGGCATCCGGTGCAGGCAGGCAGGCCTGGTAGGCGAACGTGACCGGGCCGACGGTACCGGCCGGCGGCGTATAGGTGAAGCTGCCGTTGCTGTTGAACACCAGGCCCTGGGGCGGCGCGGCCACGCTCCACGTCGAGCCGGCCGGCATGTTGTCGTTGCCCGACACGTTGCCGCTGTTGGGCTGACCGGCCTGCACGGCGATCGCATCATCGACGGGTGCCGGACGCACCACCAGGGCGATGCTCGCGGTGGCGCAGTTGTTCGCCGCGGCGATTTCGCAGACCTGGTAGCTCAGCGTGATCGCGCCGGTAGGCGCGTTGCCCGCGACCGAGACCGTGCCGTTGGGGTTGATCGTGAATCCGGCCGGCGCGCCGACCAGGCTCAGCGAGACGCTGGAGGCCGGTGCCGGGCTGACGCCGTTGAGCGCATCGTTGTTCAACACACTGGGCGTTGCACCGCCTGGCGCGATCGCACCGAAGCTGTCGTCGCTCGCGACCAGCGCGCCGTTGTTGATGTTGAGCGTGACCGTGGCGGTGCCGCAGATGGCCGTGTCCGGTGCGGGCAGGCAGGCCTGGTAGGTGAAACCGGTGGGGCTGGTGGTGCCGGCCGGCGGCGTGTAGCTGAAGCTGCCGTCGACATTGAAGGTCACACCGGCCGGCAGTGCGCCCGGCACACTGTAGAGCGACCCGATGGGCATGTTGTCGTTGCCCGACACCGTGTCGTTGATCGTCTGGCCCGCCTGCACGGCGAATGCATCGTTGACCGGCGCAGGCGCCACCACCAGCGCGATACTGGCGGTGGCACAGTTGGACGACGCAGCGGCTTCGCAGATCTGGTACGTGAGCGTGGTGGCGCCGGCGGCGGTCCCGGCAGTGACCGTGACCGCGCCATCGGTGGCGATGGCGAAACCGGTCGGCGCACCGATCAGCGACAGCACCACCTCGGCCGGCAGCGGCGTGGCCGAGTTGAGCGTGTCGTTGGCCAGCACCGACGGCGAGGCGGCACCGGGCGCGAGCGGGGTGGCAAACGTGTCGTCCAACGCTACCAGCGTGCCGCTGTTGACGTTGAGGGTGACGCTGGCCGTCGCGCAGACGCCTGCATCCGGTGCCGGCAGACAGACCCGGTAGGCAAACGGGATTGCGCCGCTGAAGCCGACCGGGGGCGTATAGCTGAAGGTGCCGTCGGCCGCGAGCACGAGGCCATCCGGCGGGATGTTGAGCACGGTGAACTGGGCACCCACCGGCGCGTTATCGTTGCTGGCCACCGAGCCGTTCAGCACCTGGCCCGAGGGCGTGGACAACGCATCGTCCACGGCGGACGGCGCGACCACCACGCGTGCGGTGGCGGTGGCGCAGTTGGATGGCGCCGCCGCTTCACAGAGCTGGTAGGTCAGGTTCTTCACCCCTGCAGGCGTGCCCGGCGCCACCGTCACCGCGCCCTCGGCGGTGATGGCCACGCCGGCCGGCGCGCCCTGCAACGACAGCAGCACATCGGCAACCGCCGGCGGCGTGCTGCCATTGAGCGCATCGTTGGCCAGCACCGAGGTAGTGCTGCCGCCGGTGACCGGGTTGATCGGCGTGGTGCTGAAGTCATCCGGATTGGCAGCGAGCGTACCTGCGTTGACCGTGATGGTGGCGCTGGCGTTCGCGCACAACGCAGCGTTCGGTGCTGGCAGGCAGACCTGGTAGGCGAATGTGACCGGGCCCGTAGTGCCGACCGGTGGGGTGTAGGTGAAGCTGCCACTGCCGCTGAACATCAGGCCGGCCGGCGCGGTGCCGGTGACGGTGAACTGCGCGCCCGCCGACACGTTGTCGTTGTCACCCACGTTGCCGTTGAGCGCCTGCCCGGCCGCCGTGGAGAACGTGTCATTGGTGGCCGACGGGGTTACCACCAGGCGGATGGTCGCGCTGGCGCAGTTGCCGGGCAGCACCGCCTCGCACACCTGGTAGGTCAGTACCGTGGCGCCGCCCGTGGCGCCCACGGGCACCTGCAGCAGGCCGTTTGCATCGAGCGTGTAACCGGCCGGCGCGCCGATCAGGCTGAGCAGTACGCTGCCCGCCGCCGGCGGCGTAGTGCCATTGAGGCTGTCGTTGAGCAGCACGCTGGTCGCGCTGCCACTGCCGGGTGCCAGCGGGGTGGCGCTGAAGTCGTCGTCCAACGCCACCAGGGTGCCGGCGTTGACGTTGATCGTGGCACTGGCGCTGCTGCACTGCGTGCTCTCCGGTGCCGGCAGGCAGACCGTGTAGGTGAACGCGACCGGCCCGGTGACGCCGGCCGGCGGGGTGTAGAGGAAGCTGCCGTCCGTCCCGAACTGCAGTCCGGCCGGCGCCGCTGCGGTCAGCGTGAACACCGCGCCGGCCGGCGCGTTGTCGTTGCTGCCGACGGCGCCTGCCAGCAACTGTCCCACCGGGGTGGAGAAGATGTCGGCGGCGGCGAGCGGCGACACCACCAGGCTTATCTGCGCCGAGTCGCAGTTGCTCGGCAGCGCCGCTTCACACAGCTGATAGGTGAGCGTCACCGCACCAGCCGGCACGCCGCTGCCGATCGTCAGTGTGCCGTCGGCCAACAGCGTGTAACCCGCCGGCGCACCGACCAGGCTGAGCAGCACATCGGCCGACGCCGGCGGTACCGCACCGTTGAGGCCGTCATTGCCCAGCACCGATCCGGTACTGCCACCGGTGACGGGATTGATCGGCGTTGCGCGGAAATCATCGTCGTTGGCGACCAGGGTGCCGGCATTGACGTTGATCGTCGCAGTCCCACCCGAGCAGACCGCGGTGTCCGGCGCCGGCAGGCACGCCTGGTAGGCGAACGTCACCGCGCCCTGGGTTGCCACCGGCGGGATGTAAGTGAAGCTGCCGTCGGGGTTGAACACCAGCCCTGCCGGCGCCGTGCCGCTGAGGCTGAAGCCCGCGTTCGCCGGGACGTTGTCATTACCGGCCACGCTTGCACTCAGCGCCACGCCGACCTGTGTACTGAAGGTGTCGTTGACCGCCACCGGAGCCAGCAGCAACTGCACCGACGCGGTAGCGCAGTTGGCGGGCAATGCCGCTTCGCACAGCTGGTAGGTGAAGGTCACCGCACCGGCCGCTGCGCCGCCGGGAACCGACACTGTGCCGTTGCTGTTGATCACGTAGCCGGCTGGTGCACCGATCAGGCTCAGGATCACCTGCCCCGGCGCCGGCGGGATCGCGCCGTTGATGGTGTCGTTGCCGAGCACGCTGTTGGTGGTGCCGCCGGTGGCGGGAGTGAGGATCGCGCTGCGGAAATCATCGTCGTTGGCGACCAGGGTGCCGGCATTGACGTTGAGGGTGACCGTGGCGGTATCGCAGACGGCGGCCAACGGCGCGGCCAGGCAGGCCTGGTAGGTGAAGGTGGAGGTGCCGGTGTACTGCGCCGGCGGGGTGTAGGTGAAGCTGCCATCGGCGTTGAACACCAGCCCGGCAGGTGTCGCGCCGGTCACCGCATAGGTGGTGCCGACAGCGACGTTGTCGTTCACTGCCACGTTGCCGCTGACCGGCGTGGCCACCTGCGTGGTGTAGGCATCGGCCACCGCATCCGGAGCGATCACCACCGCGATGCTGGCGGTGGCGCAGTTGCTGGTTCCCGCCTGGCACAGCTGGTAGGTGAGGCTGACCGCCCCGGCCGGCGCGCCAGCGGGCACCTGCAGCTGGCCATTGGGCTCGAGCGTGTAGCCCGCCGGCGGTGCGTTGATCAGCGACAGCGTGGTCTGCGCCGGCAGGATGGGCGCGCCGTTGACAGTGTCGTTGTCCAGTACGCTGGCGGTCAGCCCGCCGGCACTGGTCAGGGGCGTGCCGGTGAAGTCATCGTTGCCGGCCGCGATGGCGGCCGCGCCAACGTTGAGGGTCACGTTGGCTGCATCGCACACGCCCGCATTCGGTGCCGGCAGGCACGCTTGATAACGGAAGGTATCCGGCCCGGTAAAGGCAGACTGCGAGGTGTAGCTGAAACTGCCGTCGGCAGTGAGCACTACCGTGCCGTGCGCGGCCACCGCAAGCAGGCTGAACTGGGCGCCAGTCGGCACGTTGTCATTGCCCGCGACACTGCCTGCCAGGGCAATACCTGCGACGGCCACGAAAGCATCGTCCACCGCATCGGGCGCGACCACCAGCTGCACGTTGGCAGTGGCACAGTTGGTCGGCGCGGCCAGTTCGCAGAGCTGGTAACTGAAGCTCACCTCGCCGGCCGCAGCACCCACCGGAACCAACACCTGTCCTGCCGCGTTGACGGCGTAGTTGGCCGGCGCGCCGGTAAGGGCCAGGGTGACCGCGGCGGGCAGGACCGCCGCACCGTTGAGGGTGTCGTTGCCGAGCAGGCTGATCGTGGTGGTGGTGCCCGGCTGCAGCGGCGTGGTGAACACGTCGTTGACCGCGGCGATCTGGTTGGCCTGCACGTTCACGCTGACCGTGGCGGTATCGCAGACGGTCGCGTTCGGCGCCGGCAGGCAGACCTGGTAGGTGAAGGAATCCGGCCCGGTGTTGGCGTTGATGGGCGTGTAGCTGAAGGTGCCATCGGCGTTGACCACTGCGGTGCCACGGGTGGGCGCGGTGCCCAGCGTGTAGGCCGAACCGCTGGCGATGTTGTCGTTGCCGGCCAGACTGCCGGTGGCCGGTTGTCCGCCACCGGGTGTGGTCACCGTGTCGTTGACCGCGTCGGGGCTGATCACCAGGTTGGCGGTGGCCGTTGCACAGTTGGCCGGCAGCGCGTTTTCGCAGAAGCGGTAGGTCAGGGCCAGGGGACCGGCTGCCGCAGTGGCAGGCACCTGGATGGCGCCGTTGCCGGTGATGGCAAACCCGGCCGGCGCACCGACCAGCGTCATCGTCACCTGGGCCTGCGGCACCGCGCCGCCGTTGAAGGTGTCATTGGTCAGCACGCTCGGGGTGAGCCCGCCAGCACCGGACGGCAGGGGCGTGGTGAAGGTGTCGTCAGCGGCCACCAGGGCATTGGCATTGACCACGATCGAGGCGGTCGCGGTGGCGCACACGCCGCCATCCGGTGCCGGCAGGCAGAGCTGGTACTGGAACGAGGTCGCCGCGGCGATGCCACCGGCGGGCGCATAGACGAAGCTGCCCTCCGCGTTGAGGGTGAGCCCGGTCGGCGGCGTGCCGACTGCGCTGAAGGTTGCGCTGGCAGGTGCGTTGTCGTTGCTGGCCACGGAGCCGCTGAGCGACGCTGCGCCACCGGTGGCGTTGAAGCTGTCGTTCACCGCGGTCGGACCGATGATCACGCTGGCTGTGGCGGTGGCGCAGTTGGTCGGCGAGGTGTTTTCGCAGATCTGGTAGGTCAGTGTGGTCGCCCCGGCGGCCGCACCCGCGGGCACGGTGATCACGCCTGCGCTGTTGATGGTGAAGCCGGCCGGTGCGTTCTGCAGCGCGATGATCAGATCGGCTCCATTCACCGGCGCGCCGTTGAGCGTGTCGTTGCCGAGCACGGTGGGCGTGCTGCCGCCCGTGGTCGAGGAGATCGGCGCAGTGAAGGCATCGTTGTTGGCGACCAGCGCGTTGGCCTGTACCGGCACGGCCGGCGTGGTGGCGCTGTTGTCGCCCGGCGTCGGATCGGTGGTACCGGTGGGCAGTACCAGCGACACGCTGTTGGCCGGCACCGTGGCCGGTGTGCTGGTGGGTGCGGTGCCATTGACCAGCAGCACCACGCTGTCGCCGACCGCGACATTGACCTGCACGTTGATCGCGTTGCCACTGCCATTGCCCTGTGCACACGAGGAGGCGGCGGTGGTGGCCTGGCAGGTCCAGCTGACATTGGTGAGCAGCGCGGAGACGGTGTCGACCACGCCCACGCCCGAAGCCGCCGACGGGCCGGCGTTGTTGACCTGGATGCGGTACTGCACCGCCCCCCCGGCGGCGACCGGGGTGGCACTGAGCAGGGTCTTGGTGACACTCAGCTGGGCCTGCAGCGCCAGTGCGTTGCTGTCGGTCGCACTGTTGTTGCCCAATGCGGGATCGGCCACGTCGGTCGGTGCGGTGACGGTGGCGGTATTGTTGAGCGGGTTGGGATAGCTCTGCGCCAGCAGCGGCGGCGGCATCAGCAACGCGAGCAGGGCCACCGCGCATGCGATGCGGGCCGAGGCCATCCCTGCCCTGCGGTGTTTGCCGGTTGCTGCCATGCGCTCGTCCTCGAAGCCAGTGGTCCCATCCATCCCCTGCGCGGGTCAGCCCGCGCTACCCGCCGTACTGCACCGGGCGCTAGTACGCGCCCGGGTTGCTGCTGAAACTGACCGGTACGCTGATCGTGGCCTGCCCGCCGTTGATCAGGTTCACCCCGACATTCACCGCGTTGGCGCCCACCGCGCCGCCACTGGCCGCTGCGCAGGTGCTGCCACTGGTGGCGCTGCAGGTCCAGGCGCCACGCAGCGTGGTGCCGCCGGGCAGGCTGTCGGTGACCACGGCGTTGGTGACGGCATCCGGGCCGTCGTTGCGCACCAGCAAGGTGTAGGTGGCGGTGCCGCCCGGTGTGTAGCTGCCGCTGCCGTCGGTCTTGGTGATCGACAGATCCGCCTGGCGCGTTCGATTGGTGATCCGGCAGACCAGTGTCACCGCGGTGGCGGTCATCGCTGGCGCCTGCAGCGTGAAACTGCCGCCGCTGCCCGAGGACACCACGGTGTTGTTCTGGTCCGTGCACTGCCAGGTGCTGGCATAGCGGGTCAGCGTGGTGCCGGCTGCGGCGGCTTCGGCCAGGGCGTAGCTACCGCCGGGGACAGTGATCACCGCCGCGGTGGCACCGTTGTTGCCGACATTGGTGGCCGAACCGACGGTGCTGCCGTTGTAGGTGATGGACAGATTGAACCGCCCGCTATCGCTGGTCGGCTGCAGGTCCTTGACCAGCTGCACTGTCGCCGCGCACGCCTGGGTAATGCCTTCCACGGTGAAGACCGCTTGGCCGATGCGGATGCCGAGCAGGCCCAGCAGGTTGTCGACCACCCCGCCGAGCACGGCGGTCAGTACCGGCGTGACCAGCGCATTGACCTGCGTGCGGATCGGGGTGAGCAGCACGTTGACGATGCCGTTGACGAGGTCCGCCACCGGCAGCGGCAACGCGATGCCACCCAGCAGTGTCACCGTGGGATTGCCGCTGGTGACCTGGATGCTGAGTGAATTGACCAGGGTGGAGACCATGGTCGCCGCACTGACCGTGCCGGCATTCAACGTGCGTGTCTGCGGATACGGGCCGGTGAAGCTGGCGCTCTGCAGCCCGGGGGTGGCAGTGGCGAAACTGCGGATGCTGACCGTCAGCGGGACGGTGATGTCAGCGATCGGCGTGAGCAGCCCCAACACGTTGGCCGACACCCGCACCCGCACGCTGAGCGAGGTCAGCGTGGCCGCACTCAGCGCTGTATCGGTCAGCACTGTGCTGCGGTTGAAGAACGTCGCATCGCTGATCTGTCCGACATACAGGTTCACCAGGCCCGGCCGCGCCTGCAGCGTGACCGCGTTGCCGACCAGGTTGATCGCCGAGATCGACCCTTCCGCGCGAGCGACATCGGCGTAGACCTGCAGATGCAGGACATCGGCAGTGACGCTGGTGTTGGACAGGCTGACGCCCAGCAGATTCAGCCCATTGAGCGCTGCCGAGAGCGTGCCGGTGTTCAACCCCTGTACCAGATCCAGATCCAGCTTGATGCGGATCGCCGCGCTGTGGAAGGCAGCCCCTGCGGCACCGCAGGTGTAGACCGGCGGTTCCACCGCCTGCAGCCACAGGCGCACATTGGCGACGCCATTGAGGCCGAGCGCAGCGGTGTTGACCGTGATCGGGGCAGGTGTGGTGAGGACGTTGCGGAAGTTGTAAAGCTGCACGCCGCCAGTGAGCAGGTCCAGCACGTTGAGCCGCACGGTCGCCAGCGAGCCGGTCGGGAGCGCGATCTGCAGGATGTCCGCCAGGCGGATGCTGCCGCTCGTGCCCGCCACGCCGAGCGGCAACGCGTTGAGCACGTTGGCGGCCGCGGTCTGCCCGTCGGCCTGCAACACCTGCACCATTGCCGCACGCAGTTGCCCCAGGGTGATATTGGCGTTGAGCACTTGGCTGGGGTCACTGACCACCACGCCGCCGTTGAGCTGGGTCAGCAGCGCGTTGAGATTGATGTTGGCGCCGGCCAGGTTGTTCCAGTCGGCCACGCTGAGATTCAGCGTGGTGCCAGGCAGCAGTGCGCCGAACAGCAGATTGAGGATGGGGCTCTGCGTGGAATCAATCGAGGCCAGGCGGGGCCCGGCGCTCACGCACGCACCGGCCGTGCAGGCCGATTGCGCACTGGCAGAAGAAATACCCGCACTTAATGCGATCAACATCACAAATAACAGCGAAAACGCCCTCAAGCTGAATCGCCGTAACGCTGACTTCACACCAGTAACTCTATCCATCGGCCATCCCCTGCGTCCTGGCCGAAGCGGTCTTTCACGGGCCGGTGGGTACCGACCATGATCGACAGGGCATCGGCCTGCTTCCGATGTTTTGGATGTCCCGGCGCATCATGGCCGGCTTGAGGGATTAACTACGTGCACGGATGAAAACCGTCAAACCGGCCACATCGTGCACAGGGGGAAGTTTCACTGTCGCCCGTCGGATTATCGGTGGAGCGATTGCAGCGACAAGGCCGGCAAGCAGTTCTGTACAGGCGGAGAAAAGAATCACTGCCCGGTAAGTATCGATAACCATCCACTGTTCAAGGAACGAGAGAGGGGAAGGCCATGTTGGCGATGTCGGATCGGATTCGCGCAGCACGCACCAGCGCAGGGATGTCACAAACGCAGTTGGCAGTGGAAACCGGGGTCAAGCGCAGTGCCGTAGCGCAGTGGGAACGCCGTGGAGGTACCCACCCGAGCGTGTCGCATCTGGCACATATCGCCATCTGTACGCGAGTGCGCTTCGAATGGTTGGCCACAGGCCGCGGCGTGTGCAAAGCCAGCGGGGAGGAACTGACGGTGACCGCGCCCGCACAGGATTACGTGCGCGATGATCTGGAGGGCAACGTTCTGTCGCTGCTGCGGCGCCTGCCACCGCGCAAGCGGCAGGTAGCGCAATCCATCATCGAGATGCTGGCCGTCTAGACGACGACCGCCAGTGATTACGCCGCCGGCTCCAGCGCGGCACGCGGCGGCAGCGACCAGTCGATGCGATCGTGGCCACGGCGCTGCAGGTATTCGTTGGCCATCGAGAAATGGCGGCAGCCGAGGAAGCCGCGATGCGCCGACAGCGGCGAAGGATGCGGCGCCTTGAGCACGCGGTGCCGGCCGGTATCGATGACCTTGCCCTTCTGCTGGGCGTAGCTGCCCCATAGGAGAAACACCAGGCCTTCGCGCTCGCGGTTGAGGGTGTCCACCACGTGATCGGTGAAGCCCTCCCAGCCGCGCCGTTGATGCGAGCCGGCGTTGCCCGCTTCCACGGTCAGCACCGCATTGAGCAGCAGCACCCCGCGGTGCGCCCACGGCAACAGGCAGCCATGGTCCGGGCGCGGAATGCCCAGATCGGCCTCGATCTCTTTGTAGATGTTCAGCAGCGATGGCGGCACCGGTACGCCCGGCATGACCGAGAAACTCAGGCCATGGGCCTGGCCATACCCGTGATACGGATCCTGGCCGAGAATGACCACCTTGACCTGATCGAAGGGCGTGGCGTCGAACGCGGCGAAGATCTGCGGGCCGGGGGGAAACACCTGGGCACCGGCGGCCTTGCGCTGGCGCAGGAACGCGGACAGTTCCCGCATCTCCGGGCGCAGCAGGTAATCACCGATACGCGTCTTCCAGCTCGCTTCGAGCTGGATGCTGGGCACTACATCGTCATTCATCGCACGACAGGCTTTTCGTTGAGGCGGGACAGGCGCAGCTGGAACAGCACCTTGGTGATGAGCAGACGCTCTTCGATCGGCTTCTGCACCAGATCGTTGGCACCGGCCTGGAGCAGGCCGGACTGGTTGTGCGGGTTGCCGTCGCCGGTCATGACCAGCACCGGCAGGCGGCGCTTGCCATAGCCGAAGTCCACGCGCACGCGCTGCACCACATCGCGGCCACTGAGCTCGCCCTTGAGCGTGACATCGGTAAGCACCAGATCGATGCGGTGGCTGCTGCGGCCTAGCGACTCGGCGGTGAGCAGCGCGAACGCATCTTCGGCCGTCAACACGTGCAGCACGTTCAAGCCCTGCCGTTCGAGCATGCGCTTGGTCGCCTCGGCGACGACGCGGCTGTCTTCGACATACAGGATCGTCGCGCCCGGAATGGTCTCTGGCTGCACATAGCCACGGATGAAGGTGGCCAAGGCTTCGTGACCGAGCGCCTTGTCGAAATAATCGGTGACGTACTCGGTGAAGCGGCGCTGCTCCAGATGCTGCTGCGCATCGCCGGAGACCACGATCACCGGCACGTAGGCCTGGCCGGCCGCGTCGCGCACGATGCGCGCCAGGTCGAGCCCGTCGCCATCGCTCAGGGTGAGCGAGGTGGTGACCAGGCTGACCGGTCCGGCATCCAGCGCCGCACGCGCCTCGGCGATGCTCGCGCAGCCCACCACGTCCACTGCCGGCAGTTCGCGTTGCAGCACATCGGCAATCAGCTTGCGGACCAGCTTGGAGCCGTCGACGACCATCACGCGCGGTGCGTCGTCGGCGAGGTGCTTGAGGGCTTGCGGACGCATGCGGGCCTCAGGTTTCGGTCGGGCGGGTCTGGCGCAGGAAATGCCCCGTCACCAGCCAGGCGCCCAGCCAGCCCAGCACCACGGTGCCGAGCAGCACGAACGAGGAATGCAGCAGGTCCAGCCCGTGCAGCACGAACGGGCTGCCGTAACTCTGCGAGAGCGCGGCCAACGGCGGGCGCAGCGCCAGCCCGGCCGCACCGATCAGCGCCAGCGCGACGGCACCGGCCCCCAGGCCGTACCACGCGCCCAGATACAGGAACGGGCGGCGGATGAAGCCATCGCTGGCGCCCAGCAGCTGCAGCACGCCGATCTCATCGCGGCGGGCCTGGATGTCCAGGCGCACGGTGTTGCCGACCACCAGCGCGGCACCGAGGCCGAGCAGCACCGACAGCACCTGCACCAGGCGCGTACCGAAGCCCAGCCAGCCATCCAGGCGTTTGCGCCACAGCGCATCATGCTGGACCAGATCGGCCTGCGGCAGGCCTTCCAGCGACTGCGCCAGGCGCGCGTCGTCGGCACCCTCGCCCGGGGTGACGATCAACAGGGTCGGCAGTGGATTGTCATGCAGCGCATCGATCGCTTCACCCAGCCCGGCACTTTCGCGCAGCTCGGCCAGACCCTGCTCCGGGGTCTGCACGGTGACGTTGGCCACATCGGCGCGGCCGCGCAGGGTCTCGGCGACCTGGCGGGCCGCATCGGTACCGGCATCGGTCTTGAGGAACAGGTTGATGTCGCGCGACTGCTGCACGCTGCCGGCGAAGTGCTTGAGGTTGTCCAGCGCGATCGACAGGCCCAGCGGCAGGGCCAGCGCGAGCGCCATCACCATCACGGTGAGCAGGGTCGCCCACGGCTTGCGCCACGCACGGCCGAGGCTGAAGACCACGCTGTGGCCGTGATGGTGCAGCCACACGCCCAAGCGCGACGGCGCGGCGGTTTCTTTGGTCACCGGAGTAGTCATTCGGCCAGGTCCTGCGGCGAGATGTCATCGACCAGGCGGCCGTGATCCAGGATCAGCACGCGCTTGCGCATGCGCCGCAGCAGGGCCAGGTCGTGGCTGACCACCAGCACGCTGGTACCGCGATCGGGCAGTTCGGCAAACAACGCCATGATTTCCGCCGCCAACGTGGGATCGAGATTGCCGGTGGGCTCATCGGCGACCAGCAGCGTGGGCTCGCCGACGATCGCACGGGCGATGCCGACGCGCTGCTGTTCACCGGCCGACAGCTGCGAGGGCAGGGCTTTTTCGCGGTGGCCCAGGCCCATGCGTTCGAGTACCGAACGCACGCGCTTGCCGATCTCGTTGCGGCGGGTGCCGCGCAGGATCAACGGCAGGGCGACGTTCTCGGCGATGCTGCGGTCCATCAGCAGGCGATGGTCCTGGTACACCGCACCGACCTCGCGCCGATGCCGCGGAATACTCCCGCCGCGCACCTTCAGCAGGTTGCGCTCATTGAAGATCACCGCGCCGCGGCTGGGCCGCTCGTCGAGATGGATCAACTTGAGCAGGGTGCTCTTGCCCGCACCGGAATGGCCGGTGACGAACAGCATTTCCCCGGGGGCGACATCGAAGCTGACGTCCACCAGTGCCTGGTGGCCGCCGGCATATTGTTTGCTGACATTGTCAAAACGCAGGACGCTCATTCCCTGATTATGCAGGACGAGGGTGGCGCGTAGGTAACGGCAACCTGATGGGGCGCTGATCGGTAGTGCCGGCCGCTGGCCGGCTCCCCGTACTGCCTGCACCGTGCAGCGCCGGCCAGCGGCCGGCACTACCCGTGAATCGGCAACAGGATCAGCTGCCGGAGAGCATCCGGCGGATCTTGCGGCCCAGGCGCGTCAGGAACGAGGCGCCCGGATCGGCGGCAGGCGTGCCGCGCATCGGCTTGGCCGTCACCTGCACCGGGGTCACCGGGCCGGTCGCTGCGGCGCCCTCGGCACCTTCGACCGGACGGCCGTGGCGACGACGACGACGCTTGCGCGGCGCGCGCTCACCTTCCACCGCCGGGCTGCCATCGGCAGACGGCGCGGCGGTCGGGGCCAGCTGCGGCTTGACCTCGGCATCGACGGCGGCGACCGGCGGCTCGCCTTCCACGCGCGGCTTGCGCTCGCGACGCGGCTTGCCATCGGCACTGCGCTCGCCCGGTGCACGGCGTTCGCCACGGCCACCGGCCGGCTTGCCGCCACGGCTGCTGCCACCGCCACGACGCTGCTCTTCGGCGGCACGCGCTTCGCGTGCTTCGCGGAAGATCTGGCCGACGCTTTCGTTCTCGTCGCCCTCGGCATCACCCTCGCCTTCCGGCGACGGTGCACGCGGCGCGCGCGGGATCGGGGTCAGGATTTCGCTGGTGACCGGCTCGACCGGGATCTTCTGCTCGATGTAAGCCTCGATGTCCGGCAGGCCCATCGCGTAGCGCTCGCACGCAAAGCTGATCGCATCGCCTTCTTCGCCCAGGCGCGCGGTGCGGCCGATGCGGTGCACGTAGTCTTCCGCATCGAACGGCAGATCGTAGTTGTAGACGTACTTGATGCCGTCGATGTGCAGGCCGCGGGCGGCGACATCGGTGGCGACCAGGATTTCCAGCTGACCCTTCTGGAAGCGGTTGAGCAGGCTCTCACGCTTCTTCTGCGGCACATCGCCGGACAGCACGCCGACGCGGTAACCGGCCTTTTCAAGCGAACGCGCCACGCGCTCGACGAACACCTTGGTGTTGACGAACACCATGGTGCGGGCGCCTTCGCTGCGCGAGAGCAGGCCCAGCAGCAGCGGAATCTTCTCTTCGTCGGCCGGGAAATAGATGCGCTGGCGCACGCGGGCGGCGGTAATGGATTCGCTCTCCACCACCAGCTTCTGCGGCTCGTTCATGTGCTCGTAGGCCAGCTCCAGCACGCGATGGCTGAGCGTGGCGCTGAACAGCAGCGTCTGGCGCGTGCTGCGCTCGGGCATGCGGCGCAGCAGGAAGCGGATGTCCTTGATGAAGCCCAGGTCGAACATGCGGTCGGCTTCGTCGAGCACGCAGATTTCGCAGGCATGCAGCGAGACCACCTTGTGCTGCTTGACGTAGTCGATCAGGCGGCCCGGGGTGGCGATGATCACGTCCACGCCCTGCTGCAGGATCTCGCGCTGTTTGTCGTAGTCCACACCACCGTAGACCAGCGCGAAGCGCAGGCCGAGGTCGGAGCCGAACTTCACGGCATCCTTGTGGATCTGGATGGCCAGCTCGCGGGTCGGGGCCAGGATCAGCGCGCGCGGGTCTTCCGGCTTGCGATCGGCCAGTGCCGGGCGGGTCAGCAGGCGGTTCACCACAGCGACCAGGAAGGCCAGCGTCTTGCCGGTGCCGGTCTGGGCCTGGCCGGCGACGTCGCCGCCGGGCAGCGCGACCGGCAGGGTCAGCGCCTGGATGGGCGTGCAACGGGTGAATCCGGCTCCTTCAAGGCCGGCCTGCAGGGCCGGATGCAGCTCGAAGGAGGAGAAGGTCAAATCGGTCAGCGGTTTGTCGCTCATGAGTCCGTCTTGGTAAGGCCAGCCGGCAGAGGTGCGGGTGGCTTGCATCATCTTGGGGGGCACCGTCGCAAACGGCCCCTGCGCCGGGATTGGCGGGGCCGGACTCGGGTCCAGGGCGCCGCGCAATGCCCCAGTTTAACGCAATGTCGGCGGCAAACCGGGATCACCCGTCTCTCGACCCCGTGAGAATGCCCGCCCGGCGCGCCATTACAGCGCGTTGGAGCGGCTCGCATGCGCTCTGCACCTCGTATTCACCCGCCCTGCCGCCGGTTGAACGGCGCGGCTGGCGGGGCTGGAACCGTCGTCCTGGCCCCCGCATATCAACCGGGATCGTCGCGATAACGCAGGTGGGCGATCACGGGACGCTTCTTTCCAACCAGCGTCTGTCCGGTCACGGCGATAGCGGTACACTGCGCCCCGTGAGCGTCCAGGCACCCGCCGAACGCACCGCTGGCCGCCCGCGGCCACGAGGCACCAGACGAGGGTGACGCCCGGTTGGCGTTGCCCAAATTCAACTTCCTCCGGCCCTGCCGGGTGCATTACCAGACGAGAAACCAAGATGAGCGACAAGGTTGTACATGTCGGCGACGCCGACTTTGATAGCGCAGTGCTGAATTCCAAGGAACCGGTGCTGGTCGATTTCTGGGCCGAATGGTGTGGTCCCTGCAAGATGATCGCCCCGGCGCTGGATGAACTGGCCGACGCCTACAACGGCCGCGCCAAGATCGCCAAGGTCAACGTGGATCAGAACCGCGCCCTGGCTGCCAAGTACCACGTGCGCTCGATCCCGATGCTGCTGGTATTCAAGGACGGCGAAGTCCAGGCGCAGCAGATCGGTGCCGTCGGCAAGGCCCAGCTGGCCGGCATGCTCGACAAGGCCCTGGCCTGATCGCAGCGGGCAGCCGGCACCGTCCGGCTGCCACGCGGGCCCGTCGCCCGCATGAATGACCCTGCCCCACCCGGCTTGCGCGCCGCCGCGAGCCGGTGTTAGTGTCGGCATATCCGGCCGCATTCGCGCGCCGCATCTTCTGGACGCAGTTTCCTTCCAGATCCTTTCCCAACGTTCGCCGCCCTGCCGGGCGCTCGCACCTTCTAGCGAGGAATCCAGCACTTGTCCGATATCATTACTTCCGAACCCGGGAGCGCCGACGCGCCCGCCGAGAAGCGCGTGCGCAAGCCGCGCGTCGCCAAGGCCGCCGCCAACACCGCTGCCGAAGCCGGTTCCCCCCCTTCACAACCCGCTCTGCCTCTGGCTGCCGCGTCTGACGCGCCGGCGCCGGCTGCCGCTCCTTCGGCGGCCCCGCAGGCATCGGCGCCGGCAGCTTCTGCCGGTGGCGACGCATCGCCCTCGCAGGGCGGTGGTCAACAGGACACCGGCGACGGTGGCCAGCGCAACCAGAATGGCCGCAACCAGAACCCGCAGGGCGGGCAGAACCCGTACCAGCAGGGCCAAGGTCAGGGTCAAGGTCAGAATCAAGGCCAAGGCCAGGGTCAGGGCCAAGGCAACCGCCGCGACCGTTTCCGCAATCGCCGCGACCGCAACCGCGGTGGCGATCGCTACAACGACGACGGCATGCCGCAGGACAACGGCGAACAGCAGCCGTTCGTGCGCAGCCAGCAGGCCAACGTGCCCGAAGGCTTCCCGGTCTATTCGCTGAGTGACCTCAAGCGCATGCCGGCACAGAAGCTGCTGGAAATCGCCGAGCAGCTGCAGATCTCCGAAGGCGTGGCCCGCGCCCGCAAGCAGGACGTGATCTTCGCCCTGCTCAAGGTGCTGACCCGTCATGGCGACGGCGTCGCCGCCGATGGCGTGCTGGAAATCCTGCCCGACGGCTTCGGCTTCCTGCGCGCAGCCGAAGCCAGCTACCTGGCCGGCCCGGACGATACCTACATTTCGCCCAGCCAGATCCGCCGCTTCAACCTGCGCACCGGCGATCACCTGTCCGGCCGCATCCGCTTCCCGAAGGACGGCGAGCGCTACTTCGCGCTGTCGATCGTGGACACCATCAACGGTGAGCCGCTGGAAGCGTCCAAGAACAAGGTGCTGTTCGAGAACCTGACCCCGCTGTTCCCGCGCAAGCGCTTCACCCTGGAACGCGGCAACGGTTCGTCCGAAGACATCACCGGCCGCATCCTCGATCTGATGGCACCGCAGGGCAAGGGTCAGCGTTCGCTGATCGTCTCCCAGCCCAAGGCCGGCAAGACGATGATGATGCAGCAGGTGGCCACGGCGATCACCACCAATCATCCGGACGTCCACCTGATCGTGCTGCTGATCGATGAGCGTCCGGAAGAAGTGACGGAAATGCAGCGCACCGTGCGCGGCGAAGTCATCAGCTCCACCTTCGACGAGCCGGCCGCCCGTCACGTGCAGGTCGCCGAAATGGTGATCGAGCGTGCCAAGCGCCTGGTCGAGCACAAGAAGGACGTGGTGATCCTGCTCGACTCGATCACCCGCCTGGCACGTGCGTACAACAACGTGGTGCCGAGCTCGGGCAAGGTGCTGACCGGTGGTGTGGATGCCAACGCCCTGCACCGCCCCAAGCGCTTCTTCGGCGCGGCGCGTAACGTGGAGGAAGGCGGCAGCCTGACCATCATCGCTACCGCGCTGGTCGATACCGGCAGCAAGATGGACGAGGTGATCTACGAAGAGTTCAAGGGCACCGGCAACAGCGAAGTGCACCTGAGCCGTCGTATCTCCGAAAAGCGCGTGTTCCCGGCGATCGACATCAACCGCTCGGGTACCCGCCGTGAAGATCTGCTGATCGAACCGGAACTGCTGCAGAAGATCTGGATCCTGCGCAAGCTGCTGCATCCGATGGATGAAATGGCTGCGATGGAATTCCTGCTCGACAAGATGAAGAACACCAAGTCCAACGACGAGTTCTTCGGTTCGATGAAGCGCTGATCGGCGCATCATCCGGACAGGAAAAGGCCCCGCATTGCGGGGCCTTTTTCATTACGGGACTCAGGGACAGGCCACGGCCCCCTCCACCCCGGCACTGTTGGTCGACACCCGCACCTGGGTGAACGCCGCCGCGAACGGCTTGTCCGCCGTCACCACGAACGGCGCTTCCACCGCCCCCAGATCCACCCCGTGCCTGGCAAAGCACGCCAGCGGTACGGTCACGGTCTGCTTCTGCCCCGGCGCCAGTCTGGCCAGCACCGGGGCGATATCCACGCCGCCCTCGCAGCCCGTGCCGCACTGCATGGTCACCTTCACCGGTGAAGCCGGACGGTGCAGCAGCTGTACGTCGAACTGCAGCGCACCCTGGGTGCGGGCCAGCGCGCCCAGGTTGCGACGCGAGCTGCTGCGTGCCAGCAGTTGCGCCGGTGCCAGCCAGGTCACTTCCTTCGCGTCCTGCTGAGTGTTGATCTGCACGGTGCGCACCTGTACCACGGGCGCGGCGGTCGGCCAGCGCAGCGTGGCATTGAGATCGTTGCCCAGCGGCTGGGTCGCGCCGCCGGCCGCCACATGCAGCGCGAACGGCGGCGTGTCAGCCCGGTTGAAGATCGGCAGGGTGGTCACTTCGCCACAGTTGTCCGGGTTGGCTTCGGGCAGGCGGGCAACCTTGCCCGGCGTGCGATAGCTCAGGCCGTGGCCCAGCGCGAACAGGGGGGGCTGCTTCGGATCCGGGCGGTCGATCGGCGCCGGGCAGGGAACGCCCGGCCACGGGAAGCTCAGGCGCCCGCGGAAGTCATGCGCGGGCCTGCCGTCCTTGCCGGCCACCAGCACATCGGTGATGCCCTTGCCCTCGGTGCCCGGCAGCCACGCCGCCACGAAGGCCTGCGATTGGTTGAGCAGGTCGTTGGTGTACATCGGGCGCCCGGAGAAGTACACGGTCACCACCGGCTTGCCGCTGGCCTGGGCCGCGCGCAGCACCGCCAGATCCTGCGGATAGGCGCGGCTGTGGCTGACCGAATCAGAGGCCAGGATGTCGCCGTTGGTCTCGGCATACGGCGTCTCGCCGATCACCGCCACGACCACATCGAACCCGGTCGGATCGAGCGCCGTCGCATCGGCGCTGTAGGCAACCCGCTGTGTGCCCAGCTCGGCACGCAACGCACCGAGCACCGAATCGGCATGGGGGAAATCGGCATTGCGGTTCTCGGTGCCCTGCCAGGTCAGCGACCAGCCGCCGGACTGGTCGGACAGGTTGTCGGCACTCTTGCCGACCACCATGACGCGTGCATCGCGGCGCAGCGGCAGCACCTTGGCATCGTTCTTGAGCAGCACCAGCGACTCGCGCACCGCCTGGCGCGCCAGCTCACGGTGCTGCACGGCAGCGACATCACCGGCGTAGCGGCTGTCCGACGGCTTGTGATCGAACAGGCCTGCACGCAGCTTCACGCGCAGGATCCGGGTGACCGCGTCATCGATGCGCGCCATCGGGATCTCCCCGCTCTCCACCTGGGCCAGCGTGTTGGCGATGAAGGCCTTCCAGTCGTCGGGCACCATCACCATGTCGATGCCGGCGTTGATCGCCTGCGCGCAGCTGTCGTTGCGGCACCCGGGTACCTGGGCAATGCCGTTCCAGTCCGAGACGACGAAACCGTCGAAGCCCATCTTCTCTTTCAGCGCACCGGTCAACAGAGCTTTGTTGCCGTGCATCTTGCCGTAGTCGACGCCGCCACTGCGGTCGTTCCAGCTGTTGAACGAGGCCATCACCGTCTGCACGCCTTCGCCGAGCGCGCCGTAGTAGCCCTGCCCGTGCACGTTGATCATCGTGGCCTTGTCGACCAGCGCCTCGCCCTGGTCGCGGCCGTTGTCGGTCGCGCCATCGCCGATGTAGTGCTTGGCAGTGGCGACTACGTTGCCGTCATCGCCGAAGCGTCCCTGGGCGCCCTTGACGTAAGCCTGGGCGAATTCGCGGATCACGTGCGGATCGGAGGAATAGCTTTCGTAGGTGCGGCCCCAGCGCGGATCATGCGCCACCGCCAGGGTCGGCGCGAACACCCAGTCGATGCCGGTCGCGCGCACCGCGTGTGCGGTGGCCTGGCCGATCCGCTCGATCAGGGCGGCATCCCCCGCCGCGCCCAGACCGATGTTGTGCGGGAACAGCGTGGCACCGTAGACGTTGTTGTGGCCGTGCACCGCATCGGTGCCCCAGATCACCGGGATCGGCGTGCGTGCATCGGTGGCCAGCGAGGCCGCGCGATACGCATCGGCCAGCTGCAGCCACTGTGCCACCGTGGCGTGCTTGTCCATGCCCGGCCAGGAGCCGCCACCATTGAGAACCGAGCCGATGTAGTACTGGCGGACCTCATCGGGCGTGATCATCTTGATCTCGGGCTGGGTCATCTGGCCCACCTTCTGCGCCAGCGTCATCTGCGCCACGATCTCCCGTACCCGCGCCTCAAGCGCGGCATCCGGACCGATCGCGCTGGTCACGTGGGGCCAGTCCTGCAGGCGTTCACCGGTGGCCGGTGCGGCACCGGCCGTCGAGGCCAGCGCGGCCAACAGGCAGGTGGCGAGAATCGTCTTGTTGAAGCTGGTCACTGGACATCTTCCTCTGATGAAATACGCGCGAACGGGACGGGCGCGACCGCAGCCGGGCACCGCTCGCGCTGCGATGTCGATGGCCGGCAGGGTAGCGATGCTGCGTCGGTCAGCGCCCTTGTCTGACAGCGCTGTCATATAAGCCCATGGCAACGCTGTCAACCGCCTGCCGGCAGGGTTGCAGCCGAAGTCCCGCTGCAGCAGGGATCGCCGGCGTAGCGCGTGTCCGACCCTCCCGTGAACTGCTGCATCGCGGCATGGAAAAACACGAACCCGCCACGCACGCCGCCGGCATGGCAACATCCGCCTGCATCGGCAACATCGATGTGACACACGCGCACTACCATCGGCATCTGCCCGCCCGCCCCTCCAAGAGGAACCCCCGCACCATGCGTAGTCGTATCGAGGATGTCGCCGCCGTTGCGGGTGTATCGATCAAGACGGTGTCCCGCGTGCTCAACAACGAGCCCAACGTGCGCGCGGAAACCCGTGATCGCGTGCTGGCCGCGGTGGCCCGCCTCGGCTACAAGCCCAATCTCTCCGCGCGCAGCCTGGCCGGTCAGCGCTCGTATGCGCTGGCGCTGGTCTACAACAACCCCTCGCGCAATTACCTGATGGAAATCCAGAACGGGATGCTGGAGGCCTGCCACGCCAACCACTACAACCTGATCCTGGGCCCGGTCGGCACGGCGCGCCGTACCCTGCCCGATCTGGCCGCGCTGTTCGAGAATTCGCGCCCCGACGGCGTGGTGCTGATCCCGCCACTGACCGACGACGCCGTGGTGCTGGCCTATCTGGACGAGCACGAGATTCCGTATGCCTCCATTGCGCCGCGGCACCCCGAGGGCTGCATCGGCGTGCGCATGGACGAGACCACGGCGGTGATTGAACTGATCGGCCATCTGGTCGCGCAGGGCCATCGCCGCATCGGCCACATCAAGGGCCCGCGCGCGCACGGCGCCTGCCAGTGGCGCCACGCCGGCTATCGCCAGGCGTTGCGCCAGTATGCAATCGAGTACGACCCGGCGCTGGTCGTCAACGGCCAGTTCTCGTTCGAATCCGGCATCGATGCGGCCAACGCACTGTTGGATCTGCCAGAGCCGCCCACGGCGATCTTCGCCGCCAACGACGACATGGCCGCCGCCGTGTTCCGCGTCGCCGGCCAACGCGGCCTGCGCATCCCCCGGGACCTGTCGGTCTGCGGTTTCGATGACACCCCGATTGCCGGCCACATCTACCCGGCACTGACCACGGTGCGGCAGCCGACCGCCGCCATGGGGCGGCTGGCCACCGAGCAGTTGATCGATCGCATCCGCTCGCCGGAGGCCGGCACCATGGTCACCGTCGATCACGCGGTGCTGGTGCGCGAATCCACGCACCCACCGCGTCGCCGCTGACCGCCTGCCTCAGCCGCTGTGGCGTGAACCGCGCCACGCGTAGAACGCAATGAACAGGTAGCACAGCATCGGCAGCAGGAAAGACACCTGCAGCCCATGATGGTCGGCCAGCCAGCCCATCGCCAGCGGGATCACCGCCCCACCGACGATCGCCATCACCAACAGGCTCGATGCCTGGCCGGTCAGCGTACCGAGGCGGGCAATCGCCAGCGCGAAGATGGTCGGGAACATGATCGAGTTGAACAGGCCGATGCTGACCACGCTCCACTTGGCCAGGTTGCCGGTGCCCAGCATCGTCACCGCCAGCAGGGCCATCACGATCAGCGCGAAGACCCCCAACATGCGGCGCGGATCCAGACGGGTCAGCAATGCCGCACCGAGCAGACGCCCGACCAGCGCACCGCCCCAGTACAACGATACGTAACGGGTGGCCTCCTGCTCGGTCAGCCCCTCACCGATACCCGGCATCGAGAGGAAGTTGACCAGCACGCTGCCGATCGACACTTCCGCACCCACATAGAAGAAGATCGCCAGCACGCCATAGCGCAGGTGGCGGTGGCGCAGCGCATCGCGCAGGCGGCCCCTGCCGGTGGCAGCCTCGCCTTCCACGCCGGGAATGGTCGGCAGGCGGAACATCCAGATCGCCACTGCCAGCACGAACAGCGCCACTGCCAGGCCGAAGTACGGCACCTGCACCGATTGCGCTTCAGCAGCGCGATACGCGAGCGCTTCAGCGTGCGGCAGCAGCGCCAGTTCATCGGCCGTACGCGGCGCGGCCGAGAGGATCAGCAGGCCACCGAACAGCGGCGCGATGGTGGTGCCCAGCGCATTCATCGATTGCGCCAATGTCAGCCGGCTGGAACTGGTCTGTTCCGGCCCGAGCAGCGCAACGTAGGGATTGGCGGCGACCTGCAGCACGGTGATGCCGGTGGCCAGCACGAACAGCGCCCCCAGGAACAGACCGTATACGTGCGCCTGCGCGGCCGGCCAGAACAGCAGCGCACCGACACCGGCAATGGCCAACCCGGCCACGATGCCGCGCTTGTAGCCCACCGCCGCGACCAGGCGCCCCGCCGGCAGTGACATCAGGAAGTACGCACCGAAGAAGGTGAACTGGACCAGCATCGCCTGCACCCAGGTCAGCGCGAATGCCGCCTTGAGGTGCGGGATCAGGATGTCGTTGAGGCAGGTGAGGAAGCCCCACATGAAAAAGATGGCGGTGACCACGGCCAGTGCAACGCCATTGCTTTGCACATGTTGTCCGCGGACGGCAGCAGGAGTGTCCATTGCATGTCCTTCCAGATTGGGAGTGCCGGCCAGTCGGCGGCCAGACATGGAACCTGCTTGGACCGCGATTGTCCAGCGCTGTCAGCAATCGGATCGGGCGGTCGGCCCATGCAGCGGCGCACGCACCCGAATGCCTTCGCGCAGTTTCGTTCTGCACTGCACAACGGATCAGCATCGCCAATCCGGCTGCGCATGTCCCGGCAGAATCGGGCCACAGCACCGGCGTTGCAGTGTTTCCGCCGCACGCGCGGCCGTCCCGACTGCAACGCACGACACCCGTCGCTGCCGGTCGCAAGCGCATCGCCACGTGCGTTTGTTGACAACGCTGTCAACCATGGCTCCAATCCGGGCCGTGCGCACTGGACCCCGCGCCGACACAACGCAGAACCGCCACGATCGAATTCCCTGGGGAGGGATCATCATGAAGACGTACAAGGCCGTACCCCGCAAGGCGATGCTCACCTCCGCACTTCTCGCTGTCCTGGCCGGCCAGGCCTGGGCGCAGGATCCCGCGGCCCGAGAGAACACCACGACGGCCCCCGATGGCGTCGATCCCACCACGCTCGATACGGTGCAGGTCACCGGTATCCGTGGCAGCCTCACCTCGTCGATGAACCTCAAGCGCGACAGCCAGGGTGTGGTCGACGGCATCGTTGCCGAGGACATCGGCAAGTTCCCGGATACCAACCTGGCCGAATCGCTGCAGCGCATCAGCGGCGTCTCGATCGACCGCACCGCCAGTGGCGAAGGCTCCAAAGTCACCGTGCGCGGCATCGGCCCGGACTACAACCTGGTGCTGCTCAACGGGCGGCAGATGCCGGCCTCCAATCTCGGCGCCGGCGGCGCCGGCCTGAACAGCTCGCGTTCGTTCGATTTCGCCAACCTGGCCGCCGAGTCGGTGTCGGCGGTGGAGGTCTACAAGACCGGCCGTGCCGACAATCCGGCCGGTGGCATCGGTGCGACGATCAACATCAAGACGATGCGCCCGTTGGAATCCGAGCCGGTGATCAGCCTCGGGCTGAAGGCGGTCAACGATTCCTCCAACGACAACCTGCCGCGCACGCTGCAGGGCTCGAAAGTGACCGGCGAACTGTCGGGCATCTTCAGCCAGACCTACGCCGATGGCCGCTTCGGCGTGGCGCTGAGCGCCAGCCACCAGGAACGCGACTCGGGCTTCAACCAAGCCACCGTGGCCGAGGGCTGGGCGACCTTCCGCGGTAATGAAGCCAGCGACTGGCGTGCCTTGCCGCTGCCGGGCCAGGGCTATTCGGACCGCATCACCAACCGTCCGGATCCCGACGACATCTACGGCCGCCCGCAGAACACCGCGTACAACGTCAATGGCGTACAGCGCCAGCGTACCAACGGCCAGGCCACGTTCCAGTGGAAGCCGGCCGACAACATCACCACCACGCTGGACTACACCTTCGTCGAGAACAAGGTGCAGCAGCAGCGCAGCGAGCTGTCGGTCTGGTTCAACTACGGACCGGGCGACAGCACCTGGACCAATGGCCCGATCGCAGCACCGATCATCTACAGCGAAGACATGACCGGCTCGGACGTCTCGATGGGCGGCATGAAGCTGGCCACCAAGAACTCGATGGACTCGCTCGGCTTCAACGTCGATTGGGAAGTCAACGACGCACTGGAGCTGTCCTTCGACGTCCACAACTCGACCGCCGAATCGCAGCCGGACGGCCCCTACGGCTCGGCCGGCGTGCTCGGCGTGGCCGCCTTCGTGCGCGGCACCACCACCGTGGACTACAGCGGCGACCTGCCGATCATCCACATGGACCTGCCGCCGGGCGGCGTGCAGGCCTCCGATGCGCTGGTCACCGGCTCGGTCTTCCAGAACAGCTACAACAAGTCCAAGGTCGAGCAGTACCAAGGCCGCGGTACGTTCAAGTTCGCCGATTACTCGGCCTTGGATTTCGGCGTCGGCTACACCCAGGTGGAGAACCGCTCGGCCTCGGCGATCATGCAGCGCAACAGCTGGGGTGGCCTGGGCAATCCGTCGGACTACGATGACAACATCTGGTACGCCGACGACATGAGCCGCTACTTCAAGGCGTTCTCCGGCCACAACGATCCGCGCATGACCGGCCGCTTCCTGGTGTTCGATTTCGACCGCCTGCGTGCGCAGGCTGCCGGGGTCGCCACCGATGCCGAACCGGCCTGCCCGACCTGCTATGTCGCCCCGACCGAGTACTCCGAGGACATCCGCACCACGGAGAAATCCAAGAGCGCCTACGCGCAGTACCGTACGACGTTCGAGTGGTCGATGCCGCTGCACGTGGCCGCCGGTGTGCGTTACGAGCAGACCGAAGTGGAATCGCAGGCGCTGGTCCGCCTCCCGACCGGGATCAGCTGGGGCTCGGCCAACGAGTTCAACGTCACCTACGACGCCAACGGTACGTTCGTCGGCGGTACCGGCAAGTACAACTACGTGCTGCCCAACCTCGATCTGAAGCTGGACATCAACGATGCGCTGGCGCTGCGTGGCAGCTACAGCCGCAGCATCGGCCGCCCAGGCTGGACGCAGATCCAGAGCGGCTCCCGGGTGGACGACATCGTGCGCACCCAGGGCGGTACCGGCTCGCGCGGCAACCCGGGGCTGGAACCGCTGGTCTCGGACAACTTCGACCTGTCGCTGGAGTGGTACTACGGTGAATCCAGCTACGCCTCGGTCGGCTTCTTCCGCAAGAACATCAAGAACTTCATCAGCAACACCATCGTGCGCGAGAACACCGGCACCCTGCACACACCGGTGGGCGGCGCGTACTGGAACGAGGCGCTGGGGTCGGGCTGCGGCGCCACCGACATGCCCTGCATCCGCGATTACATCTTCACCAACCATGCCGGCGACCCGGGCGTGACCTACACCGGCCGCAATTCGGCCGGGCAGATGACCGGCACCATCGTCGGCCAGCCGGGCGACCCGGTGGCCGGGTTCGACACCACCGTGCCGGCCAACCAGCACTCCGATCACCTGGATGGCTGGGAACTGGCCGTGCAGCACCTGTTCGGCCAGTCAGGCTTCGGCCTGGCGGCCAACTACACCAAGGTGAAGTCCGGCCTGACCTTCGATAACTACAGCCTGGGCGACCAGTACCCGATGATCGGCTTGAGCGACTCGGCGAACCTCGTGGCGTTCTACGAAAAGAATGCCTGGCAGGTACGTGCGGCCTACAACTGGCGCGACAAGTTCCTCAACGGCATCGGCGGCCAGGGCCCCAATCCGAACTACACCGAAGCCTACGGCCAGCTCGATCTCAACATCAGCTATGCGGTCAGCGACCAGCTGACGCTGAGTCTGGAGGCGATCAACCTGACCGACGAGACCATGCGCACCTACGCACGCCATTCCAACATGCTGCGCTACGCCACCCAGACCGGGCCGCGTTACATGTTCGGCGTGCGCTACAAGTTCTGACTCGGTTGTTCCGACCTGCAGCACCGAAAGGCCGCGCTCACCCCGCGGCCTTTCGCTTCCCGCACCTCCACGCTACCGTGGGTACCACCCGCCCCTGCTGACAGGATGCCGATGTCCGCCATGCCCGGCCCGATCGAAGAACTGCATGATCTGGATCCGGCGCAGCTGCACACGCAGTTGCCCGGCTGGACGACACCGAAAGTGATCCGCGGGCTGGTGGCGCAGTGGCCGCTGGTCAGCGCGGCGACGCAGTCCGCACAGGCCGCGGTCGCCCATCTCAAACAGTTCGACCACGGCACGATGCCGGTCACCGCTACCACGGCGCCGCCGGAGGCCAAGGGGCGTGTGTTCTACAACGCAGACATGAGCGGCTTCAATTTCCGCCGCGAGCAGATTCCGTTGAAGGTCGTGCTCGACACCCTGCTCAAGTACGCCACCGCGCCGACGCCGCCATCGATCTACGTCGCCTCGACCACGCTGGACAGTTTCCTGCCCGGCTTCCGCCAGGCCAATGCGCTGGCGCTCGGCGTGGACGATCCGCTGGCCAGTATCTGGGTCGGCAACCGCTCGCGTATCGCCGCGCACCAGGACGTGCCGGACAACCTGGCCTGCGTGGCTGCCGGCCGCCGCCGGGTCACCCTGTTTCCGCCGGCGCAGGTGGGCAATCTGTATATCGGGCCACTGGACTTCACGCCGGCCGGGCAGGCCGTCAGCCTGGTCGACTTCGCCGCACCGGACCTGGAACGCTTCCCGCGCTTCAGCCAGGCGCTGGCCCACGCGCAGGTGGCCGACCTTGGCCCCGGCGATGCGGTGTTCATTCCCTCGTTGTGGTGGCACCACATGGAGGGGCTGGAGGCGTTCAATGTACTGGTCAATTACTGGTGGCGGCCGGTGCCGGCGTGGCGGGATGCGCCGATGAACGCACTGATGCTCTCGTTGCTGGCCATCCGCGATCTACCACCGGCGCAGCGTGCGCATTGGCAGGCGATGTTCCAGCACTACGTCTTCGAGGCCGATGACCACACCGCCGCGCATATTCCCGAAACGGTGCGCGGCGTGCTCGGGCCGCTCGACCCGGCCGGCGCCGATCATCTGCGCGGCGTGCTGCGCAAGCGCCTGGAGCGCTGAACGGGCCACCACGGCGGCGCCGACTTCACCCACGTGGGGGTGTAATCCGCAATAATCGCCGCCCAACGAGTTGTTGACCGCCCGGGGGCGGGGTCGTGCGCTCCTGACTGTTTCGCTGCTGCCGTTCCATCCGCATGTTCGGGTTGGTGCTGCACCCTGCTGCCCGTGAACCGCATGCGTCCGTTGTCCACCCGCCTGAACCTGGGCAAGTTGATCCTCGCCCTGGCCCTGCTCAGCGCGCTCATCGCGCTGGCCAATACCCTGCATGCCAGCTACCGCGTGCAGCGCGAGCAGCTGATCGGCAATACGCTGGAAGCCAACCGTGTGTATGCCAGCAAGCTGGCCGAGTCGACCCAGAACTTCGTTCTGTCAGCGCAGCAGCAGGTGGCCTACAGCGCCACCCTGCTCGGCCAGCGTGTGCACGATCGCAGCGAACTGGAAGCAGAAGCTGCACGTCTGCAACTGCAGACCAACAGCTTCAACTCGGTGCTGATCGTGGATGCCGGCGGTACCGTGCTGGCGACCTCCCCGCAGAGCCTGGCCCTGCAGGGCGTACTGCTCAAGAGCGCCGGCAACCGCGATGCCCTGGAGCGCCGCGTGCCCTTCATCAGCGACCCCTACCAGGCCGCGACCGGGCGCCTGGTGGTAGCGATTTCGCATCCGATCTTCTCAGCGCAGGGAAGGTACCAGGGCTATGTCAGCGGCACGATCTACCTGCGCCAGCGCAGCATCCTGCAATCGCTGCTGGGCAAGCACTATTACCGCGATGGGTCGTACCTGTACGTCGTCGACCGCAACGGCCGCATCCTGTACCACATCGAACAGGACCGGGTCGGCCAGTTCGCGCTGGAGAACCCGGCCGTGCAGGCGGTCACCCGGGGCCACTCCGGCGCGCAGCAGGTACGCAACAGCCACGGCGTGCAGATGCTGGCCGGGTACGCGCCGGTGCCGAGCGTCGGCTGGGGCGTGGTGGCGCAGCGGCCGACCGCGGCCACGCTGGCCTCACTGTCCAAGCTGATGTCGGCGGTGATCTGGAATGCGATTCCGCTGGGCATCCTGTCGCTGCTGATCACCTGGTGGTTCGCGCGGCGCATCTCGCTGCCGCTATGGCAGCTGGCGCGCAACGTGCAGAACCGCGACACCGGCATCGCGATCCGCCACGTCACCGGTATCCGCGCCTGGTACTACGAAGTCGCCCAGCTCAAAACCGCCCTGCTGTACAGCTTCAACCTGCTGCAGGACCGCATCGGCAAGCTCAACCGCGCCAGCATGACCGATCCCCTCACCGGCCTGCAGAACCGGCGCGGCCTGCAGCAGGGGCTGGAAGACTGGCAGGCACGCGGCCAGCCGTTCGGGATCATCGCGCTGGACATCGACCGCTTCAAGAGCATCAACGACCGCTTCGGTCATGCGGTCGGCGATGCGGTGATTCTGCGCATCGCGCAATTGATGCGCGATGGCTCACGCGACACCGATCTGCTCTGCCGCAACGGCGGTGAGGAGTTCCTGATCCTGCTGCCGGGCATCGCTGTCCTCGATGCCGCGCAGGTGGCCGAGCGCCTGCGCATCCAGGTGGCCGCCGAGGTAGTCGAGCAGGTCGGCACGGTCACCGTGTCGCTGGGCGTGGCCCACTACCCGACCTATCACGATGATCCTCAGCAGGCGCTGCGGTTGGCCGACAAGGCCCTGTACATGGCCAAGGAACAGGGCCGCAACCGCACCGTGGTGTACCCGCAGCCCGACGGCCCGGCTACCGGTTGAGGCAAGGGTCAGGTGCCCAGCGGGGTACGCAGGCGCGGCGCGTTGGGGTCGCCGGCCAGCGTAGCCGAACCGTCGGTCAGCAGATCCGGCGAGAAGCCGGCGCTCTCCGGGCGCGTGGACCACGGGATGGCGTTGCGCGGCCCTGGAATGTAAGCGCGCCACTGCGCCAGGTCGTCAGGCATGGCGGTGTCGATCGCGAAACTGACCGGCACGCGGTAGGTGCGGAACGGCGCCTCCAGGCTGGCGTCCTCTGCGCTCAGCGGAAAACGCCACTTGCGCGCGGCATCCAGCGATGCCTTGCCCAGGCGCCTGCGGGTGAGATCCATCTGGGCCGCCGTCCCCGTGCTTCTCAGATTCACCTGCTCGGCGAACTGGTCGACCACACGCCCTTCGCGGTCAACCTTCAGTGCGAGGTACACGGTGCCCTGCCCCCCCACGCGGAAGACTTCGGCGGGGTAGCGCGGGGGCGGCGTATGGGCCTGGGATTTGATCTCACGTCCCGAGGCATCCTTCGGGGCGCCATCGAAATGTGCACTGATCAGTCGCACGTTGAACGTATCGTTCGCACCCGGTTGCGCGACGACACGCACGGTCATCCGCGCGTCCATCGCTACCGGGGCGCCGTCACGCACATTCGGCTCGAATTCCCAGTTCTTCACGGTGTCGCGCACCAGCGTGGCCACTGCCTCCGGAAGCATGTCCTGCTTGTCGATCTCCAGCGCAGTGATGCGGCCGTCGTCGCCAATGGCGAGGGTGCCCTCGACACGCATGCCCATTTCCACCGGCACATCGGCCGACGGCTTGGCCGCGTGCGCTGGCGCTGTTGCCAACACCAGTGCCACGGCGATTCCCTTGATGATGTCCATCCTGCTGTTGCTCCTTATACGATCCATCGTGGTCGATATCGTCAGCATAACGACTGCTGATCCCGTGTCCAATCGCATCGCTGGATCAGCACCAGCGCCCATGCCGCTGTCCGGGCGCGCAGTGGCGATCCTGCAGACAATCAGGCCAGCCGCAGCGCCCCGGCATACGGCGGCGTGTCCGGAAAATCACCGCTGGCAAAACCTGCCTGCAGCTGTTGCCACCACACGGGATCAAACAGATGGCCGAAATGCTCGCGCACGGCCGCCAGCTCGGGCGCCGGCAACCCCATGAACATCCAGAACCGCTCCGCAAATACGTCACGCGGGCCGATCTCGAACCACGGTTCATCAGCCAGCGCTTCCTCCTCATTGCGCGGCGCCGGCCACGCACGGAAGTTGCACTCGGTGACCAGGCACAGCTCGTCGTAGTCGTAGAAGACCGCGCGCCCGTGGCGTGACACACCAAAGTTCTTCGGCAACATATCGCCAGGAAAGATGTTGTTGCGCGCCATGTCGGTGATCGCCTGCGCGTAATCGAGCGCGGCGACACGGCGTGCCTCGGCGGTCTGCTCGCGCAGGTACAGATTGAGCGGCCGGAAACGCCGCTGCACGTAGCACAGCGCGATCACCAGTTCGTCGCCGTCCTCGCGCACACTGCTGGCACACTGGGTCAGCAGCTCCTCGCGCAGCGCCGCGGAGAATCGCGCCCGCGGAAAGCGCAGGTGCCGATACGGCTGCGCATCAAGCAACCGGCCGACGCGGTCCAGGGTGAACACCAGGGCGTACTTTTCTTCGACCTGGTGCCGGGTCATGGTTTTCGGCCACGCGAAACGGTCCCGGATCAGCTTGAACACCAGTGGATAGCTGGGCAGGGTGAACACCGCCATGACCATGCCGGGCGTGCCGTCGGCATGCACCAGCTGCTCACCGGGCTGTTCGTGGAAGTGACGGAAGAACGTGCGATAGCGTTCGGTCTTGCCCTGCTTGGCACGCCCGAGCACGGTGTAGATCTCATCGACCGGCTTGCCCGGCAGCAGGCTGCGCAGGAACACCACCGCATCGCCCACCGTGGCCAGATCGGCCTGGAAATAGCTGCGCGAGACGCCGAACAGATGCGCGACGTCACGGCGCCGGCTCAACACCGCATCCACGCGCAGGCCGCGCTCGTCATGGACCAGCGCGATCACGCAGGGCGAGAAGCGATGCTCACCGAATACGCGCCCCACCAGATAGGCGCGACGCTCGCGATAGAACACGGTGTCGAGCAGTTCAATGCTGCGCACCGGGTAGTCGCCCCAGTGCGCCAGATCGTCCTGCAGGCGCACTGCGATCGCGGCGGCACAGCGCAGCTGGTGCGCGTACGGCACGTCGAAGCGATAGTCCCCCAGTACGCGCATGAAGGCATCGGCCGGGCGCGTGGGGGACAAGGTATAGCTGTGCCGCGCGACGGGATGGGTGATGGCGTCGGAAGGTTCGACATCCATCGCCATGAACTCGATCGCCCCGTCCACGCCGCGGGTGGCGAACAGCCGGCGTGCCAGCGTGTTGTAGAACGTCTTGTACAGTTCGGCGTCGATCAATCCGGCCAGCAGCGCGGCATACGCCGCGCGAACCTCCAGCCACAGCGCGCGCTCGCCCACATGCTCACCGACTGCGCGGCGCAGGGTATCGACGGTCTCGGCGATGCACTGGTCATACAGCGCGATGCGCTCCACGGCGTCCTGCCGTGCACCGGCCCAGTCGCGCTGTTCGAAGCGCTGCCGCGCACGCCGCGAGATCGCCGCGAAGCGCGCGTGGTAATCCTCGAACCCATCGCGGATCAACCGCGCGAGTCCGGGCGGCGTTGCGCTCATGCGGCGGCCCCGGCGGGGCATGGAGAGCTCTGGCAGGAACAGCGACCGTGCATACATCCACTTCCACAGGACCTGCTGCCACCATACGGCAGCGACCGGGCGCTTGCCCAGCGGGCGCCCACAAAAAAACCCGCGCCGAAGCGCGGGTTCTTCATCGATCACCGCAGCCGCGGGACCGCTTCGTTACAGCGCAGACAGCGCGCTGTTGAAGGTGGTGCTCGGACGCATCGCGGCGCTGGCCTTGGCCACGTCCGGACGGTAGTAGCCGCCGATGTCGACCGGCTTGCCCTGCACCGCCGCCAGTTCACCCACGATGGCCTGCTCGTTGTCGGCCAGTGCCTTGGCCAGTGGAGCGAAGCGGGCCTTCAGCGCAGCATCGTCGTCCTGCGCGGCCAGGGCCTGGGCCCAGTACAACGCGATGTAGAAGTGGCTGCCGCGGTTGTCGATGCCACCGAGCTTGCGCGACGGCGACTTGTCGTTGTCCAGGAACTGGCCGTTGGCCTGGTCCAGGGTCTTGGCCAGCACGGTCGCGCCGGCGTTGTCGTAGCGGTTGCCCAGGTGCTCCAGCGAGGCCGCCAGCGCGAGGAACTCGCCCAGCGAATCCCAGCGCAGGTAGTCCTCCTCCACGAACTGCTGCACGTGCTTGGGCGCCGAACCACCGGCACCGGTCTCGAACAGGCCGCCACCGGCCATCAGCGGCACGATCGACAGCATCTTGGCGCTGGTGCCCAGCTCCATGATCGGGAACAGATCGGTCAGGTAATCGCGCAGGACGTTGCCGGTCACCGAGATGGTGTCCTCACCCTTGCGGATGCGGTCCAGCGAGAAGGCGGTCGCGTCCACAGGCGCCAGGATGCGGATGTCCAGGCCGTTGGTGTCGTGGTCCTTCAGGTAGGTCTCGACCTTGGCGATCACCTGCGCATCGTGCGCGCGGGCGGCATCCAGCCAGAACACCGCCGGGGTGCCGCTCAGGCGGGCGCGGTTGACGGCCAGCTTCACCCAATCCTGGATCGGGGCGTCCTTGGTCTGGCACATGCGCCAGATGTCGCCGGTCTGCACGGCGTGCTCGAACACCACGGTGCCCGCCTCATCGGTGACGCGCACGGTGCCGTCGGCCGGGATCTGGAAGGTCTTGTCGTGCGAGCCGTATTCCTCGGCCTTCTGTGCCATCAGGCCGACGTTGGGCACCGAGCCCATGGTGGCCGGGTCGAAGGCGCCGTGGGTGCGGCAGTCATCGATCACGGCCTGGTACACACCCGCATAGCAACGGTCGGGGATGACGGCCTTGGTGTCCTGCAGCTTGCCGTCGGCATTCCACATGCCACCGGAGTCGCGGATCATCGCCGGCATCGACGCATCGACGATCACATCGCTGGGCACGTGCAGGTTGGTGATGCCCTTGTCCGAATTGACCATGGCCAGGCCCGGGCGCTTGCCGTACTCGGCGGCCAGGTCGGCCTTGATCGCTTCCTGGGTCGCTTCGGGCAGCTGCGGCAGGCGCGCGAACAGATCGCCGATGCCGTTGTTCGGATCGAAACCAGCCTGCTTGAGCACGTCGGCGTGCTTGGCCAGCACGTCCTTGTAGAACTCTTCGACGACCACGCCGAACATGATCGGGTCGGACACCTTCATCATGGTGGCCTTCAGGTGCAGCGAGAACAGCACGCCCTTGGCCTTGGCATCGGCGATCTGCGCCTGCACGAACGAGGCCAGCGCATTGCGGCTCATCACCGCGGCGTCGACGATCTCACCGGCCTTGACCGCGGTCTTTTCCTTGAGCACGACGCTGCTGCCGTCGGCCTTGAACAGTTCGATCTTCAGGCTGCCGGCAGTGGCCAGCGTGGCGGACTTTTCGCTGCCGTAGAAATCACCGCCGTCCATGTGCGCGACATGCGACTTGCAGTCCTTGGACCACTTGCCCATGCGATGCGGGTGCTTGCGGGCGTAGTTCTTGACCGACAGCGGCGCGCGGCGATCGGAGTTGCCTTCGCGCAGCACCGGGTTCACCGCGCTGCCCTTGACCTTGTCGTAGCGCGCCTTGATGTCGCGCGAAACGTCGTCGGTCGGCACGTCCGGGTAGTTCGGCAGTGCGAAGCCCTGGTCCTGCAGTTCCTTGATCGCGGCCTTCAGCTGCGGCACCGAGGCGCTGATGTTGGGCAGCTTGATGATGTTGGCGTCCGGGGTGGTCGCCAGCTGGCCCAGTTCGGCCAGGTGGTCGGCTTCTTTCTGGTCGTCTTTCAGGTAATCCGGGAACAGGGCCAGGATGCGGCCGGACAGCGAGATGTCGCGGGTTTCCACGGCGATGCCGGCGGTGGCGGTGTAGGCCTCGACGATCGGCAGCAGCGACTGCGTGGCCAGGAACGGGGCTTCATCGGTGAGCGTGTAGAGAATCTTGGGCGTGTTCGACATGGGGGATCAGGGCTCTCTTGCAGATCTCGTGAATGATGGCCGACGGCAATGCCGGGCCGCGTGCAACCGTGTCGCGTGCAGGGCCTCGCACAGCCTGGCCCGCACTTTCCCCGGGGACCGCGCCAACCAACGGCGCGCACGGCGGGAAACCCCTGCATTGTCGCGTTTTCAGCCCCCCGGAGCAAAGCCGTCCCATACGCAAACGTACTGGAACGCTGTGGTCCGGCAAGCGCCCATAAAAAATGGCCGACGTCAAGCGTTTGGTGAAACCAGCCGAATGGTTGGAGGCCTATACGGGAGGCGGGGTTAGCTCCATTTCGGACCGCTTTGCGGGGCTGCCGCTATGTGGACTAGGAGCCACATAGGAGCGTCGCAGCAGAAAGCCGGGGCATACTGCATCGGGAGCGAATGCCAGCGGGCGGCAGGCTTGCTTGGCCAGCATAACTAAATCGGTCATGAACCTTCAGAAACAGAGAACCCTGCAACGTTGAGCAACCGATGGCCCCCGAGCCGATGGCGGCCAAAAGCGACGGGGTGGTCATGACGACTTCAAGGCGACGAGCCTGTCATGACTGATCATGCCGCCGGCCATTGCGGCCACAAAGAGTGCAATCGGAAGAAGTCCGGTGCCTAGACCTGCGATGGCGGGACCGGGGCAGAAGCCGGCCAAACCCCAGCCGATGCCAAAGATCGCAGCGCCGAGCAGAAGGCGCGGGTCGATCGCCGCCCGTCGTTCGGGCAGGTGGAAGTGGCTGTCGAGCGCGGGGCGAACGAGCCGGCGCTGCAACAGAATGCCGGGCACGGTCATCGCCACCGCGCCACCAAGCACGAACATCAGGCTCGGATCCCAATGGCCGCTACCAACATCGAGGAAGGCGAGGACCCGGGCGGGATCGATCATGCCAGACAGGGACAGGCCAAAGCCGAAGAGCGCGCCGGCAAGGATCGCGACAACCGTGCGCATCAGAAGCAAGCCATTCATCGGAAAACTCCAGCGACAGTCGCTGTGAATATCCCGGCGGTTATGAAGACGGCGACGGCAGCGATGGAACGGGCCGAGAGGCGGGCCAGTCCCACGATGCCATGGCCGGAGGTACAGCCCGACCCCATCCGCGTGCCGAAACCCACGAACAGCCCTGCGACGATGGCAAGCGGCCAGGAAGCAATCATGGTCATGGACGGCCAGCCGCCGAAGATCAGCGAGTAGAAAACGGGTCCAAGCACGAGACCGATCACGAATGCACCATTCTCGATAAAGCGCTCGCCCTGGAGCCATCGTCCGACGATACCGCTGATACCCGCGATACGGCCATTGGCGATCAGCAACAGGACGGCGGAGAGGCCGAGCAGCATGCCGCCGAAAAGAGGTTGCCAATATGCGGTCATGTCCGGTCGTCCTGAGCACAGAATATTGTGTAGAGCGCACTCACGAGTTGCGCCGCCTTGGCCTCGGTCAGCCGATAGAAAATCTGCTTGGCCTCACGCCGCGTTTCTACGATGCCTGCCTCACGCAGCACGCCGAGTTGCTGGGACAGCGTCGGCTGGCCGATCCCGACCTGCTCCTCCAGACCACCGACGGAATATTCGCCTTCGACAAGCGTGCAGACGAGCATGAGGCGCACGGGATGCGACAGTGTCTTGAGCAGGGCGGCAACCTCGCCGGCTCGTTGCTCCAGCGCATCGCGGGCCATTCCGCCCCGCATTCCGGTTCCGGACGCGCTCACCACACGGCCCCCTCCAGGGCGTCGAGCGGAATTTTCAGGTAGCGCCTGCCGTTCGCTTCAGGCTCCGGCAGGTGTCCGCCGCAGATGTTCACCTGAAGTGCCTGCAAGATGAGCTTGGGCATCGGCAGCGTCCGGTCGCGCGCCTCGCGCAGTCTGACGAAGCCGGCCTCATCGATGCCGGAGACATGGGCATTGGTTCGCTTCTGCTCGGCGACAGTACTTTCCCATCGCGGATGACGGCCGTCTGGCTGGTAGTCATGGCCGGTGAACAGACGGGTCTGATCGGGCAGAGAAAGGATCGTCTGGATCGAACGCCACAGCGCTTTTGCATCGCCGCCAGGAAAATCTGCCCGCGCGGTGCCAGAGTCCGGCATGAAGACAGTGTCGTGTACAAAGGCCGCGTCGCCGATCACATACGTAATGGATGCCAGCGTATGACCCGGCGAAAAGATCACGCGGCCCTCGATCGACCCGACCATGAAGCGGTCTCCATCGACAAACAACCGATCCCATTGAGAGCCATCGGTCTTCAGGGCCGGCCAGCCATAGACTTCCTTCCAGAGCGCCTGCACGTCGCCGACACGGGCACCGATCGCCGTCGTCGCGCCTGTCTTGTCCTTGATATACCGCGCAGCGGAGAAATGGTCCGCGTGAGGGTGGGTATCGAGAATCCACTCGACCGTGAGTTCCTGGGCCTCGATACAGGCGAGGATGGCGTCGGCATTCATCGTGCCGGTCGCGCCTGACTTCTCGTCAAAGTCGTGAACCGGATCGACGATGGCGCAACGCTTCGTCGTCGGGTCGGAGACGACATACTGCACGCTTCCCGTCCGCGCATCGAAAAACCCCTTGATCTGCGGAATTCGCGTCGCGTCCTTGTCGAGCCACCCAACGGCGTCCGACAGGTCGAAGCCGTAATCCCTGCCGAATGCCTTGACCGCCTCGCGCGCCATGCGACCGTCGAGCGCTTCGCCCAGGGCGTAGAGCGTCAGCGCTCGCTTCCCGCTCTTGCAATGGGCAACGACCGGTCCATTTGCTTCGTTCATGGCCGCTTGAAAAGCGCGGATGTCGACTTCCGTGATCATCTCTCCGATGACTGGCACGAAGCTGTAGGAAGGGCCCGCCGCCATCGCCGCCGTCCGTTCAGCGGCATTGCCGAGCTGGCCCGGGTCCTCGCCGTCCGGGCGCGCGTTGATGACCGCCACATAGCCCTGATCACGAAAAGCGGTGAAGGACGCCAGATCGGGCTGGGCAGTTATCGACAATCGGTCGTTGATTTTGAGGATTCGCATCGGACTCACGTTCGGACTCATTCATGATGATATACATTATATAATAATGTATATCAGAAGACACAAGCGCTTTGAGCAAGCTCAGGTGCCAATGGGGCAGAGTTCTGACAGGAAGGCATGCCGAAAGGACTGAGGCTGACCAAATCGTTGCTCACCCACCAACGGTTGAGTAGGTTGACCGTCGCCGCCTCGGTCTTTCAGGGGTTGCCGCCCGCCGGTTTTCCGGGAGCGCCAGCACATAGACCTTGTATGACGGTGTCCATGAGCCATGTAAGGCGGGGCTGCCAATCTTCGGTAGCGTCGATCTGCCAGATTCCCGCAATCGTTAGAAAAAACTTGTCCGTTGTGATGCCTGGCCGGATGGTTCCGGCCTCATCATTCGCATCGAGCAGCATTTGAGCCGCCGCGATCACTGGCGCATAGCCATCGTTTGCCATGTACTCCTTGGAACTCGCTACGCCCCGAAGGGCGCCCGCCAGTCCAGTCTTCGTCATCGCATACTCGGCAAGGCGGTTCATCCACGCCCTCAATGCCTGGTCAGGCGGGAGGGTCTTGAGCAGCTGCTTGGCGAACTCGGTGACTTGCAGCATCTCGTGGCGATAGACCTCTATCACCAGTGACTCCCGGGTTGGGAAGTGCCGGTAGAACGTCGCCTGCCCCACCCCTGCCTTCTTCGCGATGACGCTTAGCGGCACATCGGCCGAACGAACCAGTTCCCCGAGCGCCACCGACAGGATGCGGTCTCGATTCTGCTTTGCATCAGACCTCTTACGCTTTTCCACGCTCACCCCATCCACGAATTCGTTGACAAACGGACAACTGTCCGATTACATTCCTTAAACGGACTAGTGTCCGATTTCGATTCTACTGTCATTTGATACTTGGGAGATATCCGTGAAGACCAGCGGCAACACTATTCTCATCACCGGCTCTACGTCTGGCATCGGGCTTGGCCTGGCGCTCAGGCTTCAGCAGGCGGGCAACAAAGTCATCATTTCGGGAAGGAAGAAGGCGCTTCTGGAACAGATCAGAGCGGACCACCCTGAATTGGATGCCATCGAAATCGATGTCGCAGACGCCGATTCGATCGTTCGGGCAAGTCGCGAGGCCGCTGAGCGCTACCCGGATCTGAACGTGGTGATCAACAACGCTGGCGTGATGCCGAGCGAGCGTGTCTTGGAGGCGGATTCTCTGAAAAGAGCAGAAGAGGCCATTGCCATCAACCTGCTTGGTACGATCCGGATGACCTATGCGTTCTTGCCCCAGCTTGCCGGCAACAATGACAGTGTCATCATCAACGTCAGCTCGGCCCTGGCATTTGTCCCTTTCCCAGCCGCGATGACGTACAGCGCGACCAAGGCAGCCGTACACTCATTCACCGAAAGCTTGCGCGTTCAGCTCGCCCAGACCAACGTTCGAGTGGTTGAGCTGGCGCCACCGGGGGTGCGCACAAAACTCTATGGTCAGGGCAATGACGAGCATGCCATGCCTCTTGATGAGTTCCTTGATGAAGCACTAGCGCTTCTCCATGTGCAGGAGACGCCTAAGGAAATCGTCGTGGAGCGCGCCCAGTTTCTTCGCCGGGCCGAGGCGAATGGAAGCTATGATCAGGCCCTGGAGATGCTTTCCGCCGTAGAGTTCTAGGATCGAGGCGAAAGCCCTGGCTGCTCAGTACGACGCTATGTTCGTACTGAGCTTCACTCAGCATCTTCGTCCGGCGGAAGTGTCCATCCGGATCTAAACGTCTCAATCAGCGTCGCACATGTTGCGGCATCCGCTTCCGATGAGCCTGCATCCGCCTTCGGTTGATGACAAGATGCCCATAGGCAAGGTTGCTGAACCCTCGGTGCGATTCATGCAGCTGCGCGGTCGTATTACACGAGTAACCACTGCTTCCCATGCCTTCGCATACAGCCTGCCCGGGAATTCAACGTAGCCCGCTAGTGTTGCTCGGCTCGGTGGCGGTACTTCAGCGTACACCGTGCGGCGAATGAGTCCCCATTTTTCGAACAGGCGCAGTTGGCTGGTCAGTTCCTTCTGCGTGATCGGTGCCATCGCTCGCTGCAAATCACTGAAGCGCACAGCGGCGTCGATACCGGCCAGCCGTGACAGATTGATGGCCCACATGCCCGAGACGTAGTCACATGCCGCTGGCCGGCGAGTTTCGCCGCATTTCGGCCCACTCGATCAAGGCCTGCATCGACGGACCAAGCGCGTATCCCATTTCGCTAAGCTGGTATTCCACCTTCGGCGGTACTTGCGGATACACCGTGCGTTGCACGATGCCGTCCTGCTCCAACTGCTTGAGCTGTTGAATCAGCATCTTCTGGTTGATGCCGTCGATCAGCTTTTCCAGTTCGGAGAAGCGCAGCGCGCCCTTAGCGGCAAACAGCTGGCAAATGATGACGATCTTCCACTTGCCCTCAAGAACCCGCAGCGCCTCTGTCGTCGCCTCGACCCATTCCAGCCGCTTCTGAGGGTCTTCGCAGTCCCATTCACGCTCTTTAAACACATGATCCTCGGTTCGTTACTCACCTTTTAGTGGGTACTTATTATTATCGCACAAGCCCTCTGAAATCGGTGTTTTATGTAATTGTGAGGAAAGCACCATGAAGATCGGGATCATCGGCACAGGCAACATTGGCGCCTCCCTGGCCAGGAAGCTGAGCGCGGCAGGACATGAAGTGCGTGTCGCCAACTCGCGGGGGGTGGAGGGCGTTCGGCAGTTCGCCGACGAAATCGGTGCGAAGGCAGCAGACATTCGCGGAGCGGTCGATGGCGCCGAGGTCATCATTCTTTCGATTCCTTTCCCGGCAGTGCAGACGCTTCCTGCAGATCTTTTCGACGTTGCCGCAACGGATGCCGTCGTCATCGACACCGGCAACTACTACCCCGACATGAGCGACCCGCACATCCCGGAAATCGACGAAGTGATGCTCGAAAGCGTGTGGGTATCCCAGCAGATCGGGCGCCCGGTCATCAAGGCCTTCAACAACATCCTAGCTTACACGCTCGCAGAGCTGGGCCAACCAGAAGGGACGCCCGGCCGCATTGCCGCCGCTGTGGCCGGGGATGATCAGCCCGCCAAAGAAACCGTGCTGCAGCTGGTGAATCAAACGGGCTTCGATCCGGTTGATGCTGGTTCTCTTGCAGCGTCGTGGCGCCAGCAGCCATGCACCCCTGCGTATTGCTGCGACTACGACGCCGATGCGATGCGCGTGGCACTGGCTAAGGCAGTCCCCGGGGCGGCGATCGCCGTGCGTGATCGGATGCCGGAGTTCTTCGCCAAGCTCGGCGCCGCTCCCACGCATGCCGATATCGTCGCGGCGAACCGTGCGACCAACACCGTTACCAACGCCGACTGAGTTTGCCGCCGACCATGCAGCAAGCATCAAGAACGACGGGAGCACCATGGCCAGACAGATGATCATCGGCATGCATTTCGGCAATGGCTACGGCTCGCAGCCTGGCGCGTGGCGGATGCCGGGTGTCGATACCCGGAGCTACACGAACTTCGACAACCAGGTGCGCTACGCGCAAGCGGCTGAACGGGGCAAGTTCCAGTTCCTGTTCGCCCCGGACCTTCCGTCACTGAAGGGCGACGTGGACAGCGAACCGCCGCAGATCACCATCGAGCCGATGATCACCCTCGCCGCGGTCGCACGCGGAACAACACGCATCGGCTTGGTCGCTACCGGCTCAACCACGTTCAACGAGCCGTACAACCTGGCCCGCCAGTTCAAGGCACTCGACCTTGTGAGTCATGGCCGCGCCGGATGGAACGCGGTGCCGACAAGTGATCCAGCAATCGCTGCCAACTATGGTCGTGAGTTGCCGCCACGCGCAGAGAAATATCAGCGTCTGCATGAGTCCGTCCAAGTCGTGCAGGTGCTGTGGGGCAGTTGGGAGCAGGATGCCTGGCTGCACGATGCGGCGTCGGGTCGCTTTGCCGACCCGGCAAAGATCCAACCCATCCACCTGCGTGGACGACACGTCGGCTCCAGTGGGCCTCTGCCGCTTCCGCCATCCGAGCAGGGGCAGCCAGTGATTTTCCAGGCAGGCGGCGGAGATCAGGGGCTGGTCGTCGCGGGCCGCTATGCCAGCGGCGTGATCGGCGCGACGTATACCATCGAAGATGCCCGCGCCCAGCGCACCGCACTGCGCGACGCCGCCGAGCGTGCTGGCCGTAACCCTGACGAGATCAAGTTCTTCCCAGGCCCGATGACCACCATCGCGCGAGACCGGCGTGCCGGACTGGATCGCCGGATTGCGGTGAGCGGGCATACGTTCCCGCAGCGGGTTGCCTATCTATCGCAGATGCTCAATCTACGGCTGGATGCAGACTCGCTCGACAAGCCACTGTCGCAGGCACAACTCGCCGCCGCGCGCCCGTCGCCTTTCGATCCCCGCTCAGCCCATGCACTGAAGGTCGCGCGCGAGGGTTGGAGCCTGCGCGATGTGCTGGCCCATGGGGTGATCGACTATCACCCCGTGATCGCAGGCCCGGCTGTCGAAGCGGCTGATCACATGCAGGCGTGGTTCGAGGCAGGCGCGGCGGATGGCTTCTGGTTGTCGCCCGATGTGTACGAGGACGGGATCGACGCCTTCGTCGATGGCGTGGTGTCCATCCTGCAAGAGCGTGGGCTGTTCCATCGGGATTACGAGGGCGCAACCCTGCGGGATTACCTTGGTGCTCCCTCTCAATACGGACTTGATCCGCGCACCATGCAACAACGCTGATCGGCTGAACGTCAGCGGTGAGGGCGCTTCGTCCGGCGTCATTGCGGTTCAATAACCGGCCAAGCTCAACGTCTGTTCGAATTGAGAAAGAGCGCTCCTCATGATGAAGCGCTACGGCCGCAAAGAGATACCTCATTTGGCGCGAGTTCGGATTGTCCCCGCCCAAACAATGCCAGCGCCAAGCGGTTTATGTAAACGGCACAGACCTCCAGAGCGAAGAAAGCGCAGCCTTGGGCTGCGCTTCCGAGCGACGGACGTGAGCGGAAACAGACGGCGTCAACTTGGCTTCGGCGACGCGGTCTTGCCCGCGCCTCCCTTCCTGAACCCTCAATCCCCTGCGACGAACGCCTCCAGCATGTGCGGAACCAATGTCACCGCATCGACCGCTTCGCCATAGGCCTGCGCGTGCAGTGCGGCGTAGCGGTCAAGATCGGCTTTCAGGCTGGCCGGGCAGGCCGGGCAGGCAGACAGGCAGGCAGGCAGGCAGGCAGGCAGGCAAAGGTCAGCTTCGTGGATTCCGTTTTTGGCAGCGATCCGAGCCGCAGCTTGCGCGTCGTCATCGTGAAGTCCCCCTGTTGAAGAAAAGCGGAGGGTACGGTCGGCGACCACGCCCATTGAGCGGTCCAGTTGGATCAGTCGCCAAGTACGTCCTGGCTCGCGGCTTCAAAGTCAGTGAGCCAAATCGCGCGTGGGTCACGGACATCACTTACATCCGCACGTACGACGGCTTCATGTACTTGGCGGTGGTGCTTGATCTCTTTTCGCGCTAGGTCGTTGGATGGGCAACCCGGCCAACTCAGCATACCGATTTGGTTTTGCAGGCGCTGTTGGCTGCAGTGTGGCGGCGCAAGCCTGCCCCTGGGCTTCTGCTTCACTCCCACCAGGGAACGCAGTTCACCAGTGAAGATTGGCAGAGCTTTCTGCGTAAGCACGACATCGTGTGCAGCATGAGTCGGCGAGGCAACCGCTATGACAACGCAGCGATGGAGAGCTTCTTCCAACTGCTGAAGCGGGAGCGAATCAAGCGAAGAATCTACAGCAATAACGACGAGGCACGTGCCGATGTCTTCCAGTACATCGAGATGTTCTACAACCCAAAACGGCGACAAAGCTCCAACGGTGGTCTGTCCCCGGTAGAGTTTGAGAGGCAGTACGCACTAAACGGCTAACGACTGTCTACAAAACCTTGGGCGATTCAGCCTCGCTGCTGGCTGTGATGGGAAAAGCAGTACTCAGCCAACCCTCGGCAATGCACGCATTGCAGGCTGCCGCGCGCAGATTGTTCGACTTCCTAACTGAGCGCGACAACCTGGCGTTCGGCCTTCTCATCAGGATCGAAGCAGCGCGTTTGCCGTCAATACGGCAGCGCTGCGCCGATTGGATATCGATCATGGAGGAGCCGCTGGTCGTACTGATCGCGCGCTGCCAGGCAGACGGAGTCATCACACGTTCGAGCAGCGCTGAGGTACTTTCCGAAACTCTCAGCGACCTGATAGATGGCGTCGCCGAACGGCTGCGCAACGAGTCAATCCTGCGCGAAGATGCAGACTTGCCAGCATTGTTCAGGAGGCGGTGGGAAGCACTCTTAGCCTACGCAACCGCCTGATCCACCTTAAGGAAGAAATAGTGTGCGGCGATTGCGGCTGGATCGGTGCGGCACAAGGGACTCAGGTAGAGATTCCGGGGCAAGGCTGCGCAGCCGGCGGCAAGCTGATGATCCGGCATGCTCCGGCTATCGCGGCACTCTCTTAGAAGCGAACCGCTTAATCTACACCCAAGCCGCGTGCAGCCGACGTTGTAAGCGCAATCCTATCTTCCACCACTCAAAGTGTGCTGCGGGCCGCGAGATCTGGGCGAAGCACGCAATTCGGACTTGGTCACTGACGCCATCGCTTCACTAACGCCTTACAAGATCAATTGAGAAAGTGCATCCACTTGGAACATGGCTGGCTGTCCGCCTTAGTCGACAAACCTTGTGTTGTGCCTCCCAAGACGTGACGCCGGAGGGGCGGTCGCTATTACAAACGTAAGCGATGCCCCCGCCTAATAAGCGGCCCCATGCAGTGGCGCCTGCGGCGAGATGTTTGGCTAAGGGGCGACCCCGGCAGGTGCCCCATCCCCTTCTTGCCGAACTGGTGACCTAGTCTGCGACCAGCCTCCGCCCAAAACCTTGTACAGGGTGACGCGATTGGCCTGCTGTGCCAAAGATGTCTGCAGACGACTCTGCTGTGCCGCATAAGCGGTCCGGCGCGCATCCAACAGGGTTACAAAACTGTCCAGTCCGGCGTCATAGCGCGCCTGCGACAGAGCCCTCGACTGTTCCGCAGCAACCATCAACGCTTGCTGCGAGGTGAGCTGTGCATCGAAACTCGCACTCAATGCCAACGCGTCGGCAGCTTCGCGAAAGGCGACCTGGATCGCTCGCTCATACTGGGCCAGCGCGATGTCCCTGTCTGCGTTGGCCATCGCCAGTCCTGCCCGAAGCCGTCCGCCTTGAAAAATGGGTAAAGTGATGGTGGGCAGGAAGCTCCACGTGCGACTATTACCCTCAAAAAGTCCGGACAGCTCACCGGAGGCGCTACCAAAGAATCCTGTTAAGCGGATACTGGGAAAGAATGCGGCGCGCGCGGCACCGATGTTAGCATTGCCCGCCAACAGGATGTGCTCGGCAGCCATGATATCCGGGCGTCGCAGAAGAACATCACTGGGCATACCTTCAGGGGCTGGCGACACACCGATGAGGCGAATTTCTTCACTTGTGGCCGGCAGCCATGTCTCATCCACGGCACTTCCGATCAACAGCGCAAGCGCATTGCGATCCCGTTCAACCTGCCCACGGAGCCGTGCCGCGTCAGTGCGGCCAGACTCTACAAGGGTGCGCGTCTGTGCCAGTTCCAACGCCGAGCTACCGCCGCGCTCGAAGCGTGCCTGCGCCAGGCGAAGGGACTCGTTGTAGCTTGCTACCGTCGCCTCGGCGATGCGGAGCTGCTCGCGGTCGGCGCCGAGAGTCATCCAAGCGGTCGCTGTTTCGGCGACCAGGCTCAACTGAGCGTTGCGCCTGTTGGCCGCGACGGAAAAATACTGATGCAACGCCGCTTCGCTCAGGTTTTGTACGCGACCGAACAGATCGATTTCAAAGTCGGTGACCCCAAGGCCCGATGTGAACTGGTCGGTCAGCGGCATGTCGCCCCCTACGCGCTCCAGCTGCCCCTGCACCGACACTCCGGGCAGGCGATCAGCACGCTGGATACGGTACTGGGAGCGCGCGCGCTCGACATTGAGAACGGCTACGCGCAGGTCGCGGTTATGGCTGATGGCTTGGTCAATGACCTGCTGAAGCCGGAAATCGGTGAAGAAATCCCGCCATCCAAGTTCAGCGACATCGGCTGTTTGTGTCTGGACGCCACCCGCAGGCCACTGCGACGGAATCGCAGGCGTCACGTCAGTGTTACTGGGTACGAGGGTGGCGCAACTAGTCAGGCTAAGCGCGGCGGAAAGCGCCAGCAACAAGGGATTTGCTTTCATTGGTTCACCTCTTGACTGGCGGACGGCCAGTCGCATGAAGGGCTACAGCGGAGCGGCGCCGACCATCGGTCACCGTCCCCGATGGGTTCACATCCTAGGCATCGGGTGATCCGTCCACCGCTGGATCCTTCGCCCTTCTCTTGCGCAGGTTGCGATTAAACAGCTTCTGCACCATCACGAAGAACAGTGGGATGAAGAAGAGACCGAGCACCGTACCGACGACCATGCCTCCCAGCACACCGGTGCCGATGGCCTGCTGCGCTCCCGAACCGGCACCCGAGGCAATCGCCAGCGGGAGAACGCCAAGGCCGAAGGCAAGCGAGGTCATAATGATGGGGCGCAGGCGATCACGCACCGCATGCAGGGTAGCCTCCATCAAGCCGACGCCGCGCTCCATGTTCTCCTTGGCGAACTCGACGATAAGAATCGCGTTCTTCGAAGTAAGCCCGACCGTCGTCAGCATGGCAACCTGGAAGTAGATATCACGCTCCATACCACGGAACGTATTGGCCAGCACCGCGCCCAGGATACCCAGCGGCGCGACCAGGAGAACCGAGGTTGGTACGCTCCAGCTTTCATAAAGGGCAGCCAAGCACAGGAACACGATCAGCAGGGACAGCGAATACAGCAACGGCGTTTGCGAGCCGGCCTGCCGCTCCTGGTAGGACAACGCGGTCCATTCGATTTCGAAGCCAGCCGGCAGGTCCTCCGCAATCCGTTCGATCTCGAGCATGGCATCCCCCGACGACACGCCTGTCGCCGGCTCGCCCTGGATTTCCATCGCCGGCACGCCGTTGTAACGCTCCAGGCGCGGTGAGCCGTAATCCCAACGCTTGGTGGCGAAGGCACTGAACGGCACCATATCACCTGCGATGTTCTTGACCGACCAGACGTTGAAATCATCCGGGTTCATGCGGAACTCCGCATCCGACTGAACATACACGCGCTTGACGCGACCACGATCTATGAAGTCATCGATATAGCTGCTGCCCCACGCGGCGGCCAGCGTGCTGTTGATCGATGCGGTGGACAGGCCGAGCGAATTGGCTTTTTCCACATCCACATCAATTCGCAGCTGGGGGGTGTCTTCCTGTCCGTTGGGTCGGACATTGGCCAGCAGCTTGCTTTGCCCAGCGCCGCCCAGCAACTGGTTGCGCGCGGCAAGTAGCGCTTCGTGCCCCTGCGAGCTGTTGTCCTTCAGGAAGAAGGTGTAACCCGAGCCGATACCCAGCTCAGGCATGGCCGGCGGCGGGAACGCAAAGATGGTCGCATCCTTGACCTGCGATAGCGCGGCCATCGCACGACCGGTGATCGGTCCCACACCCTGATCGTCATTACGATCCTTCCAGTCCTTGAGCTTCACAAACGCCATGCCGGCGTTCTGGCCCATGCCGGCAAAGCTGAAGCCCTGCACCGAGAAGATGGACTCCACTGCCTCCGCTTCATCGTTGATGAAGTGATCTTCCATGCGCGCAATTGATTCCAGCGTGCGCTCCTGGGTTGCACCGACCGGGGTCTGCACCAGTGCCATCAAGATGCCCTGGTCTTCATTGGGCAGGAAGGAACTCGGCAGGCGCATGAACATCACGCCCATTACGATCACCAGCGCGGCGAAGATGCCCATCGAACGCCACGGCCGTGCCAGGATGCCCTTGACGCCGCGCTGGTAGCTTTCACTAGACCGGTCGAAACCGCGGTTGAATCCACCGAAGAAGCGCCCCGACCAGCCCTTGTGTGCCACATGGTGGTCGCCCTTCTTCAGTGGCTTGAGCATGGTCGCGCACAGCGCGGGGGTCAGCACGATCGCCACCAGCACCGACAGCGCCATCGCCGACACGATCGTCGCCGAGAACTGCCGGTAGATCACGCCGGTCGAACCGCTCATGAAGGCCATCGGCACGAACACCGCCGACAGTACCAGGCCGATGCCCACCAGCGCACCCGTGATCTGGTCCATAGACTTGCGCGTGGCCTCCAACGGGGAAAGCCCCTCTTCGGCCATGATGCGTTCAACGTTTTCCACCACGACGATCGCATCATCCACCAGCAGGCCGATGGCCAGCACCATCGCGAACATGGTCAGCATGTTGACCGAGAAGCCAAGTGCAGCCAGTACGCCGAAGGTGCCCAGCAGCACCACAGGCACGGCGATGGTGGGAATCAAGGTGGCGCGGAAGTTCTGCAGGAACAGGTACATCACCACGAACACGAGCACGATGGCTTCGATCAGGGTCTTTACCACGCCCTTGATCGATACCTTGACGAACGGCGTGGTGTCATAGGGGACGACCACTTCCAGGCCAGCCGGGAAGTTGCTCTTCAGATCGTCCATGACCGCATTGACACCCTCGGCGGTCTCCAGCGCATTGGCGCCGGTTGCCAGCGAAATGGCGATGCCTGAAGACGGCTTGCCGTTGTAGCGGGTGACGAAATCGTAGGTCTCAGCGCCCAGCTCGACGCGGGCCACGTCGCTCAGGCGCAGTTCGCTACCGTCGGTACCACCGCGGACCAGGATCTTGCGGAACTGTTCCGGGGTCTGCAGACGGTCCTGCGCATTGATGGTTGCGTTGAGCTGCTGGCCCTTGATCGCAGGTGAGCCGCCAAGCTGGCCAATGGCCACCTGGGCGTTCTGCGCGGTGATGGCCGCGATGACCTCATCCACCGACAACTTGTAGGTATGCAGCTTGTTTGGGTCCAACCAGATGCGCATCGAGTACTTGCCGCCGAACACCTGGATGGTGCCAACGCCCGGGACGCGGCTGAGGGGGTCAACGATGTTGCTGCCGACGTAGTCGGCAATATCGTTGGCGTCCATGCTGCCGTCGTTGGAAACGAATCCTAGGACCTGCAGGAACCCGCTGCTTGATTTGGCTACGTTGATACCCTGCCGCTGCACGTCCTGCGGCAGCAATGGCATCGCAAGCTGCAGCTTGTTCTGGACCTGCACCTGTGCGATATCAGGGTCGGTGCCACTTTCGAATGTCAGTGTGATAGTAGCGCGTCCATTGGACGAGCTGTTGGATGAGAAGTAGATCAGGCCGTCGAGGCCCTTCATGTTCTGCTCAATGATCTGGGTAACAGAGTCTTCCACCACCTTGGCCGAGGCACCAGGGTACGTGGCACTGATCTCGACGGCGGGCGGGGCGACTTCCGGATACATCGACACCGGAAGCTGAGTCACCGACAGGGCGCCTGCAAGCATGATGATGATCGCGATGACCCACGCAAAGATAGGGCGATCGATAAAGAAACGTGCCATTTAGGTCTCCGATTACTGCTGCTGTGCCGGAGCTGGAGCCTGGGTAGGCTGCGCGTCCTGTCCATCCGCTGAGGATTGCGTCGGTGCCGCGCCGCGTTCGGTGGCTTGGACAGTCGCGCCGGGCTGGATCTTCTGAAGCCCCTCGACGATTACCTTGTCGCCGGCCTTCAGGCCGTCTTCGACCAGCCATTTGTCACCGATCGCTGCGCTTACCTTGACTCTCCGCGCTTCCACCTTGTTGTCCTGGCGGACAACCATTGCAGTTGTCTCACCCTTGGCATCCCGCGCGATTCCCTGCATCGGGACCATGAGTGCGTTGTCACGCACGCCGCCGCCGATCACGGCTCGTACGTACATTCCGGGCATCAACACCTGGTCGGGGTTGTCCACTTTCACACGCAGCCCGTAGCTGCCGGTCGTCGGGTCCACGCTAACTTCAGAAAATTCCAGTGAACCCTTCTGCGGGAACTCCGTGCCGTCTTCGAGCAGAATAGTAACCGGGGTCTGTTGGTTGTCCTTCAGACGTCCGGCCGCCATTTCACGTCGCAATTGCAGTAGTTCGGATGCGGACTGGGTCAGATCAACGTAGATCGGATCCAGTTGTTGGATAGTTGCCAGTGCGTCCGCCTGTCCGACGCTCACCAGCGCACCTTGGGTCACGCTAGACTTGCCGATGCGGCCGCTGATCGGGGCGGTGATGCGCGCAAAACCAAGGGTGACATTGGCTGCATCCAGCAATGCCCTTGCAGCACCTACGTCCGCAACGGCCTGCTTTTCGGCTGCCTCTGCGTTCTCCAAGTCCTGGCGGCTGACCGCGTCCACATGCGCGAGAGCAGTGATGCGCTTGGCGCTAAGGCGTGATGCGTTGGCGGTGGCCTCTGCTCGAGCCAATTGCGCCCGCGCATTGTTTGCCTGCGCACGGTAGCTCGCGTCATCAAGTTGGTATAGCGCCTGCCCTGCCTCGACCAGTCCACCTTCGGTGAACAGTCGCTTTCCAACGATGCCGTTCACTTGGGGCCGAACTTCGGCGATCAAGAAAGGACTTGTGCGCCCAGGCAGTTCACGGGTCAATCCGACTTGCTCGGCTTTCAGAGTAGCTATGGTGACCGGAATCGGCCCGCCTTGAGATTGTTCTACCTCGCCGCCGCAGGCCGATAGAACAATGCTGACGGCAAGCGCCAAAGGCAGGAGAAGGTGCTTTTGCAACATGGGGAGGGCTCCGCAATGACGTAAAGGTGACAAACGAAAACGCGCGCTTGAGGCACGCTGCTAGTTGAGATGAACCGCAGCCCGGGGCTAACGGACTAATTTCAGCACGCAACTATACATACACGCATGGATGTACGCAAAGCGCTATGATTGGTTTTCTGTATCCCGCATTTGAGGGCACGTATGGCTAGAAAAACCAAGGAGGACGCCCAAATGACCAAGGACAGGATCCTAGAAGCTGCCTTGGATTGTTTCCATGAGCACGGTGTACCGGGTACTACCTTGGCGATGATCGGAACGCGCGCCGGCTATACCCGCGGCGCCATCTACTGGCACTTTGAGAACAAGACCCAGATTCTCCAAGAGCTGGTTAGCCGTGAGCACGTCCCCTTCGCTGACAGACTTCGAGCAGTCGCGTCCACTGAGCAGCCCAACCCCACTAGCGCGCTCAGGGCAGCGCTGCTGTTGTCCGTAAAAGAGGTGGCCGAACAGCCGCGCTTACGCAGCATGGTAGAAGTCTTGATGCGCAGCGATCTGAGCGACGAGAGTCGAGCCTTGCAGTCTCTGCAGGTCAGGCTGTTGACGGAAGAGCGGGAGATCGTCGCCCGCGTCTTCGAAAGAGCTGCGTCACTGGGTCAACTACGCAAAGGGGTAAGCCCGGCGGATGTTGCACGCACGATGATGTGCTGCCTGTCCGGCCTCATGTACAGCGCGATGCTGGAACCAAACGTTTTTGATCTTGAACGCGACGGTGCTCAAATCTTTGATGCCATCCTGAGCGCCTACGTCCATGTCGGCACGATCAGTGATTGACACATGAAACCAAGGCCGAGTTGAGGCCGACGTTAAGGCGCACACGTGCAATGAGGACGACCGCGACCCCCATCAAGCTTGCTTAACAGAAGCCATGTAGCCGCGACCAATGCTCGCAATGGAGCATGCTGCCCGATCCACATTCCGCCCAGGCGCCAAGTCTGCCCACGGCCGTACGTCTCTTGAGGTTGAAGCAAAGACTTCAACCCTCTGTCCTGCAGGTTGTCCCCGTCCCGGTGAGACATTGCAATGTTCAGCTCAGTGCCCCGCCATCCCCACAGCTCGTACAGCTCCAGCGTCGCAGACAGGCTCAGCTGCCCCGCGTGCGCTCCCGCTGATGGCCCAGCGCGTCCTACGTTTTAACGTCCTCGCTGGTATATCGCATCGCGAGATCGACACCTCGTTCTGCAAATCTCGAACCGCTGCCACCCCAATCCCCGAAGAGGTACCGATCCTGCTCAGCACCGCCAGTGGCTGCCCAGGCTGATGGAGAAGCCAACGCTATCAGCGAGCAAAGCCCACGGGACGTCCGTTTGATCACGTCAGACAGCCCTGCTCGCGAGGGCGCCTCCGCACGCGGCGAAACACCAGCCATGCAACAAGAACGAGGGCCAACGCACCGGCAGCAGCGAGCCATGGGACCAGCTTGCGAATCAGCGGCACCGGCCCTCCCGCGCGAAGCACGGTCACCTCTTCCGCTGTCACGCGCATCTCTGGGTTGCCGAACCGTTGAGACACGTAATTAGCCACCGCAGCCACTTGCTCATCGGTCATATCGTGCGCAAAGCCAGGCATGGCAGTCGGCCCGTCTGATCCCTGTCGATGCACGCCGTCCAGAATGGTCATCACTAGATTGTTCGGCGTGGATGCTCCAACGGTCGTATTGTGGGTGAGCGAGGGGTAGTAATTGTCGCCTGTGCCTTGGCCATTGGGCTGATGGCAACTGGCACAGGCATTGGCATACAGTCGAGCGCCGTCGGTGACCCTGTCGTACTCGGTGTAACTGCGGCTGGCCAGCAGTTCCTTACCATTCGGCGTGGTCCTGGCGGCGTCCTCAAGGCTGCGATGGCTCTGGGGGTCATCGAAGTTGTAGCCGGCGGGTAGCGCCGCAGGGCCGTAGCTGTAAGCGGGCCGCTTTTCCCCTTTTACCGAAGCAGCAGGCACTTGCTTCAGATACATGGCCATGGCCTGGAGATCGCTCTCATCCAAATGACGGAGGCTGTGCTCGATGGCTTCGGCCATGCCGCCGGCCGCTTGTCCCTTGCCCGGCACGTGCCCTGAGGAGAGATACTTCACCAGTTCGTCTTCCGACCAACCACCGATGCCGGAGATGGGATCGGACGTGATATTTGGCGCCACCCACCCCGCCACTTCGCCGCCGGAGAGGTACCGACTGTTATCGCTCGCCATTAGTGCATTGCGAGGCGTGTGGCAGCTGCCGCAGTGACCCAGGGTATCAACCAAGTATCGCCCACGTTGCACTGTGTCGTCAGTCGCCGGGGCCTTTGCGGACGTGTCGGGCTTGTCCAGGAACAGCAAGTTCCATGCCCACATCAAGCCCCGAAACTTAAATGGAAACCCGAGATCGGTAACGTGCGCGGCCTCGGTATCGACGGGCTCCACCCGTGCGTTGAGGTAGGCATACAGCGCATGAATATCGTCGTCGCTAATTCCTGCGTAGTCCGTGTAGGGCATCGCTGGGTAGAGGCGACGACCGTCGGCCGCGACGCCCTGGCGCACCGCGCGGGCGAACTGCTCCTCTGACCAACGCCCGATTCCGGCGACTTTGGAGGGCGTGATGTTGGTGGCATAGATCGTCCCCATGGGCGATTCAATGGTGTAGCCCCCCGCAAACGGCTTCCCACTCGTCCCATTTGTATGACAGGCGATGCAATCGCCCGCGCGCGCGACATACTCTCCGCGCTTAATCAGCGCGGCGTCCTGAACGGAATCAGCGGCCGCCGCGTTGAACGTAAGGAAGGCCCCCACTACGAGCGCCACCGGCATCAATGCTGTCATTCTCTCCATGACTTCAAATCTCCTTTGCGATGATGTCGCTCGAACGCATCGCCAGAGCGGCTCCGGTCATGGTTGGGTTGTTGGCTTGCGACGCAGGCATGACGCCTGTGGTGGCCAAGAACAGGTTCTCGTGATCGTGCGTTCGACACTCGTGATTGACCACAGAATCCCTGGCGCTCTCGCCCATGATGACCGTGCCCATCGGGTGATCCCGGTTCTCCCATACCGAGGTGTTCTTCGAGAACACCTCGGCACCGAGGAGCTTCTGGAAGTTGAGGAAGTCCAGCTTGACGACCTCTCCGGCCGCCCGAACGTAGTCGTCCACGCTGTAATGGATGTCCAGCAGCGGAAGGCCAAATTTGTCCCGGTTCCGACCATGCAGCGAAACACGATTACTTGGGTCGGGAAGGCTTTCAATGTTTGAAGAAATGGGCGTCCAACGTGCAGCCATGTGGCGGATGCGCTCGTCCAACTCAGGCCCCATGACTCCTTCGCTGAGCAATCTCTGGGTGATCGGCACATTCCCCACAAAGTTCCCGATTTCGTAGCGGATGGCACCGTGCTTGGACCGCCATGGGCCATCTCGCCACTTCAACACGTCGCCTTGCTGCACGGGACCACGGCCAGACCACAGGGGCTCGTCGGCCAGCAGATTGAGCGAGAACGCGTTGTGGTCCATGAGGTTGCGCCCAACCATGTCCGACGAGTTGGCTACGTCGGACAGCAGAAGCAGCCGCGGGGTCTCGATGGCGTGCGCAGCGATGATGAAGTACCGCGCCGTCAGCCGTGTGCTGTTGCCGTGCGGATCGTGGTAATGCACGGCCACGATTTTTCGTCCGTCCGGGCCTTTCTCGATCCGATAGACCGCTGCGTTGTCAATCAGCTTCGCGCCTGCCCTTTCCGCCATCGTTGAATGCCGATCGCCGCTGTACTGGGCCCCGATAGGGCAGATGGGCGAGCAGTTGTTGTTGCCCACGCACGCAGGGCGCTCGCCGTAGGGATCGGTCGCTCGTCCGTTGGGCTGGTAAGTGAAGGGATATCCCCCCACTGCCACCCGTTGTGCAAAGCGTTGGGAGTAGTAGCTCAGCTCCTGCGGACGCACGGGATACGGAATGCTTCGCGGGGGGTATGGGGCGGCGTTGTGGCCGCTGTAGTCCGCGTCGTCATCCCCTGAGATTCCCATTTCCACTTCCACCCGGGAGTAGTGAGGCTCCAAGTCGTCGTAGCTCAGCGGCCAGTCGCGGCCAACGCCGTAAAGCGACTTGAGCTTGAAATCGTTGGGAAGGATGCGCCAGCAGGCACCACCCCAGTGCCAAGTCGTTCCCCCCACCAGTCGAAGCATGCCCGGGATGTACTCTACGGGCCCGCTGTTTTCAATGTAGCCAGGGTTAAATGACGTTCTCGCCCATTCCTCATTGGGATAGGGCTGGTTGCGGTTGCCACCGTTCGCGCTGACGTTGCCCGAGTTGCGGAACGCTTCCACGATTTTCCAACGTGGAACGCGCGGACCTGCCTCAAGAAGGATGACGGACTTTCCTTGCCGGGCAAGGTTGTGGGCGGCCACGCCGCCGATAACGCCGGATCCGACGACAATGACGTCGGCATCGTAAAGTGTCTGTGCCATGGGTTGTTCTTGGCTCCGGAGCGGTCGAACGCTCCAGCTGGGGAGAGCAGGAGGGGAGTCAGTCGGTCAGGACGCTGGGGGCTTGTCCTTCCAGAATCCAGGCCCTCCCCTGGCATAGGTGGGAATCACCGTGACATCCATGGTCGGACGCCACATCAGCGCTCCTTCGTATGTAATAAATGCTGGGCCGTCCTCCGAACGATCCATCACCTCGCCTACCACGCCCAAGTACCATGCGCTGACAATAGCCAGGGCGGTAACCTTGAGGGCGGCGTCGGCAAATACCGGCGATTGCTGCCAGCCGGCCATCGTCGTGAGCTTGCCTTGTCGAAGTGCTGCATCAAGCTTGGCGAACCGCGCCTCAAAGCCCTTTTCCCGAGAACACAGCGCCGCCCAGGCCTCCTCGGCCATCGGAGGCTGGATTGGGTGGCCAGTCAGGAGGCGCGAGGCCTCTAAAAAGCCCTTGGGCATTGCGGTTCTATCGCCAGAGGTGAGCGGCTGGCCTGACCAGCGTATGCCTCCGGCAGCGACCGCCCCAGCTAGGCCCAGCAGCGAAACGCCCAGGAACGCCCGGCGCGAAGCCGATTGCTTCCGCCACTTAATACCGCTGAATTCTTCGTTCATTCCGTCCTGCCCGGCACTATGAGAGCGCGATCATTTTAAACCAAGAAAAAAGGGCCGCTGCCACAAGAGTCAGCCCAACCCCCTCAACGCTGTACCAAACCGCACCGCGACTAGAGCGTATACGCCAAAATGAGAGCGCGACCATTTGCCGTACGGGTGACGATAGGCCAGCTGCAATGGGGTGTCAAATCTTTCGCCTCGACACATTGACCGCAATCCCGATATCCTTCCGGGCGCCGTTGGAGCTGAACAGGAGCATTCGTGGGCCGATACGCCACGCTTGAGGACGTCGCAAAGGCTGTTGGAATGTCGCGCGCTCAGGTCTCCCGGGCGCTTCGGGGAGATGCGAACGTGCGCCCTGCAACCCACGATCGAGTGGTAAAGGCCGCCGCCGCACTGGGCTACCGGCCCAACCTCGTTGCTCGCAGCTTGGCGTCCGCGCACAGCAACACTGTGGGCTTGGTGGTGGGCGAGCCCATGAACCCCTTCCACATGCAGCTGGCCCAAGCCTTGGACGGCGAGCTGATGAGGGCTGGAATGGATTCGGTCGTTTCCTTGCGTGCTTTGGACGATGCATCCAGCTTGGCCGAAGGAGATCGCTTTACTTCGCTTCGCGCGGCTGGGCTTTTCCTAATCAGCACTCCCTTCAACGAAAGCGCCCTGAGCGAGCTGGCCCGACGCCTTCCCTGCGTCTTCTTGGGCAGCAAAGTCTCTACACCCGGCATTTCGACTATCAGCGTAGACGACGAGGCGGGCGCTCGAATCGCCGTTGGACACCTGATTGAGCTTGGGCATCGCCACATCGCGCACATCGGCGGTGGGCCGGAACCAGCGGTTGCAGAGCGCCGAGACACCTACTTGACAGTCATGGCTGAGGCAGGCTTGGAACCTGTGCTTCAGTTGGCTCGCAACGACACAGAATCGGGCTGGAAGGGCGTCCACGCCCTTATGCAACGCCCTAACCCTCCGACGGCCATCTTTACCGCCAACGACTTCATCGCCATTGGGGCCATCAACGGGCTCAATGCTCTGGGGCTGCGAGTGCCCGACGATGTTTCCATCATCGGGTTTGACGACATCCCGGCCGCATCAAGCGAGACGTTGTCGCTGACAACGCTGCGCCAGGATTTCCGAGAGCAGGCACGGTGGGCTTTCAGCTCGCTCCAAATGGCCATGCGCGATCGTGCAGCGCCAGCCAGCCAGATCGTCTTGCCGGTGCAGTTGATTCGACGCGGCTCCGTTCGAGCCATAGGGTGATCGCTGCCCTGCCCTAGCAAGTCCACGGCCCTGCTTTGTTGCGTGCTCAACGTGCAGCGACCGCAGAGCATGGCCGTGGTCGGTCACACCAAGATTTGAGAAAGGCCGTCTCGGAGGAACGAGCCGGCTGCCCACCCAGCTTCTCCACATGACTGGTCGCCCAGTAATCTCTCACGAGCCAGACCATACGCGCGCACCAGCGAGCACATTTTCGGCTTGGGGCTGTGCGTTTCGCAACTACTGGTGCATCAGCTTTCAGCGATGACCATCATTGCCCTCGACTATGCTTTGGATCACGCCCTTTAGAATGCGGACTAGGACTTTTCGGTCAGGCATCTGGCCCGTCGTTGCCCGTAGCATCAGGCCATTAAAGACCGCTGAGACGATCATCATTCGCGCCTTCATCTCAGCGCGGTCAACCCCATCTGGAAGCCCCACCTTCTCGGCTGCTGCAAGGAACTGCCGAACGACCACTGAGTCGGACTGGCGCAGAATGCGGTTGATCTGGGGATTTCGCGCGCCTTCTGCCGCTAGTTCAAGATGGAGTTGGACATATTGCGGATCCACAAATCTGTCGACCGAGTCATCGACCAGTCTCATGAGACGCTCCGCAATGGTCCCACCAATCTTATCGACTTCAAGCTTTCGCGCCAATTGAGAAATGTCGTGCTCCTCTCGCTTGGCGATGGCCTCAACGATAGCGTCTTTGTTAGCAAAGTAATGATAGATGTGGCCAGGGCTCATCTTGGCCGCGTCCGAGATGCGCGCGATGCTCGTGCCGTGGAACCCGTTCTTGCGGAAACACACCGAAGCCGCCTCAAGCACCTGCTGGCGTCGAGCCTCAGCCTTGTCAATTCCTGCCGGAGTGTCACCGATCTTTGCCATGAATGGAACCTCTATGCCCGGGAAATGAGACCACATGTCGCGGCTAATTGTAGTACGATTGGCCGTAATAGAATGATCATTCTATTTACACGCAGGCCGGCCGGCGTTAGCCACGCCAGTCAACACCGATCCTCTTTGGAACGAGAAGAATGCCCACCATGAAAGACATCGCCGTTCTGTTTGACGAGAGCCACTACGGACTGCACGTCCTAGACGCAGCCGCGCGATTGGCCGGCCGACAAGGCGGCCACCTCATCGGCGTGACGGCACTCAATCATGACCCTGTTCCAATACATGACGGGTTTGCCAAGGGTGGAGCTCTGACAGAGGTTGTAGCTTTGCGTCAATCCTCCATGGCCGCCAGAGTGCTGAACTGCGGCCAAAACCTCACCAAGGCGGTGCAGCAGCACGGCGTGGATGGCGAGCTTCGGGTTATTTCATATGTTGAGTCAAGCAGCGAATCGTCACTCCACGCTCTCTATTGCGACCTCTTGGTTCTGGCTAGCCCAGATATCCCCGGGACCCCGCAAACTTGGTCGGCGCAGTCGATGCTTCGACATTCTGGAATCCCTATCCTGATCGTTCCCCGTGCATGGCAGGATCGAGAAATCGGTCGAAGGATTGTCGTCGCTTGGAACGGCAGCAGACAGGCACGGCGTGCCATTGCTGACTCACTGCCCTTGCTAACCAAGGCAGAGGAGGTCAAGCTTCTGATCGTCGACCCGGAGAGAACCTCAGATCTCCTTGGAGACGAACCTGGTGCGGACATGGCCTCGTTTCTTGCTCGTCACGATGTGCGCGTGGAACTTGTGCGTCTACCGGCCCAAGGCGCTCGAGTTGCCGATGTCATCCTCAACTATGCAGCGGCCTCCGGCGTAGATTTGGTCGTCTTCGGTGCTTATAGCCACGCACGCTTGACAGAGTCATTGATGGGCGGGGTCACGAGAACCTTGCTTGCAGGAGCTTCCATTCCGCTGTTCGTGTCTCAGTAAAGCCTCTGTCAAGGACGCCCCTGCCTCAATTTATTCGTGTTGCGACCATACGCAGTGAACACCTCGCAATGCGCCAGGAAAAAATCGGCAGCCCATCTGCCGCTCTATGCCGCCCCGGCGTAGGCCCGACGGGCAGTTGAAGACCGAGCCTACGTCTTCCGCTTGACCCGATCCGGAGCTTCGTCCCGAGACTGCAATGGCGAAGTTCATCGCACTGTAAATGCCTGGCGACACGGTTAGGCAGGATGTCCTTCTTGCAAATGACACCAGCGCCGAAGGCGTGCGGCAGTTTCCACAGCTCAATGACCTTGAACCGCCAACTGTGTCTGGCGCGATTGTCGGCGTGAATTTGTTGATTCCAGCCGCAGGAATCGCCTAGCTGCCTAAGCGTGTACTCGATGATGTTCCAAACGTCATGGTTGTGATCGACACGAGCAACGACTACCCCGGCATGCGCGATAGCCGCATTCATAAAACCGACCATGCAACTCCCGAGAGCGTTTAGGTCTCGGCAACGATCGGTCTGCCGGTTACGAAGGCCTGGACGATTCAGAAACGATTGCCAAGTCGGGCAATCCTAAGGTTGCTTCGAGTCGCTTGGCAACCGCCGTAGCTGTCGACGACGAAGGGCACAAGGCGATCGCCAGTGAGTTGTTCGATGCGGCCGATTTCGGCTCCCTTGACGCAGGCCTGCTGGCCGAATCTTGGCGTCAGCGGCCGGCGATGCAGCATCCTGCTGCGGTCGGTAACCGGCCCCGCGATTCGCAAGAAGTTCAAGCGTTCCCCATGGTTGAGTAGGCAGGTGGCCAATCTGGCGATTGGACGCCCGTGTCTTCATGCAGTGGTCGCAGCCGAGGCCAAGGGATGTGCCTTAATCAGGCGAGCCGCAGGAGAAGCTTGCCGCGTCATCGATGCTGCCCTTGCCGTCATAGCGCGCAATCTGCGGGAAGGGGCAGAGCGGACGGGTGCGCACGACCTGGCCTTGCTTGTTGAGCTTCGACGCGATGACCTCTGCTGGCGCAATCCCCTTCTCCACCCAATCCTGCACTGGCTTGAGCATGTTGAAGACGTCGGGACCATCGCCGCCTGAGCAATGGCCTACCCCCGGAGCAACGTAGTAGCGCACGAACTCATCTGCCGACGTCTGCCCCATGGTCCTAACGACATCCTGGTAATACTCCGTCGCTGCGACAGGTGAAAGCAGCGGGTCGGCTTCACCCATATACATGATCAGCTTGCCCCCGGCACGCTTGAGCGACGAGAGGTCCGGATTTTGGTGGCTTAGCGCCCAGCTCAGCTTCTTCATGGCGTAGTCATAACCTTCTTCCAGCTCGAGCGACTTGCCCGGATCGTAGGCTGGGTCCTCGTAGACAAAACCCGACCAGAATTCGGCGTTCGCGGATGTTCCCCAAGAACCACCTGGCGCAAAGCTCGTCGCCCCCAAAAACATAAGTTCCTGCTCGGCCCCGGGCATAAAGGGGTCGGCGAGCCGGTCGCCATTTTTCTTGCGGACACCCGTGTAGATCTCGTCAAGAGCACTGGCTTGCCCTTTGGTAAGGCAGTCGTCTCGATCGCCGCCCGTACATAGAAGCTTTTTCGTATCGACCTTACATTGATCGGCCTGGCTGATCAGGCCATCTTTCAAACCGTCCCTTGCGTCGCACTGTTGCAGCACCGCAGCGTGAATGAACGGAATTTTCGCCGGTGGGATGCGTGCCGCCGGATCGCGCACCTGCCGCAGAATATAGGCGGATCCCGATGTCAGCCCCCGGACCCAGTCCCGCGCCGCGTTGCCCGAGACGATCCCGTCATAATCCTCATACCAGCGCTGGGCGTTGACCATCCCCATCGAGCCACCGCGTGAACAGCCGTTCCAATAGGAATAGTCAGGCTGCTTGCCGTAGAAAGACGCTGCGATCCGCTTCGCGCCAGTCGTCGAGACATGGACCGCCCGATAACCGAAATCGGCAACCTTCTGCGGCTGCCCTGCGGCCCACATCAACGAAGCGGGCGCAGAGCGATGGCCGTAATCTGTCGCCATGGCCGCATAGCCCTGATCCATCGCCTTCGACAGACCGCTGAGCGATATGGCACCGCCGAACCCGCCCGCGCCTACCCCATAGAAGCGGCCGTTCCAGTTTGCCCGCACAGGCAGCCACGCCTCGTAATAGATCTCGGACTGGTCAGGCTTGGCGAGGACCTCCACCCGGCAAAATGGCTTTGTGGTGGGTGGCGGCGGCTTCACCTCCCCGCTCCCGTAATCAGGCTCGGTAATCTTGAAAGGGGCTTGAACCAATGTCGCGCTGGTCACGCTGATGTCTGGCCCAAGATTGATATTCTTGAGCGCAGCGCAGCGCCCAGCCTCGCCGTCCTGCCCGCTAGGCGTAGCGGCTTGCACCGGGCCAACGGCGCCAGCCGCCAGGGTTAATCCAGCGAGGTAAAGACTGACGCGCTTATTTGGCATAAAGCTCCCCAATATATATGTAGTTAGTGATTATCGAATGACTTTAAGATGTAGTCAGGACGCCGCACATATCTGACACAAGTGCCAGCGGCATATCGAGCTGTATGTCTTAGCCTCCCTCAGTCAGGAACCTTCTACGCGGAAAGCATCTGAAGAGCCTTGTCGTAGTTGCCAGTCGCCTGCGCAGTGCGGAAAAATCTGGCACGTTCCACGATGATTTCCTAAGGCGTGGGTTCTTCATGCAAAAGGGTGAGGGATCTCATCCAAAAAGTCTTCGATAGGAAGGCTTACATGTAAATGGCACGATTCAACGCGACAAGGGTTTCAGCTGGGCTATTGCTGATGTTCTCCAGGCCAAAGCGCTCCTGGATGACCGCAGACGCCAGATCGCGCCGCTTGGGCAGACGTGATTTTTCCGCCGAGGCCAGCGCGGCTCCCATATCGCCTTTTTTGAGATTGGTGCAGTAGACCGGCGATCCGGGCTGCTGACGCCAGGATTCCGAGAGCGGGCCCGCGTCGAACGCATCCAGCCCGGTCTCCTCGACCAGGCGCATCGCCACTTCCCGGTCCCTCGCCCGATCAGCGGCCACGGGAATGGCGATCCGCTCAGGGCTTCCGGCCGCCGCACCCAATTCAGCGAAGGCACGTGCACCGATCGCGTTCCAAGCCTTGGCAATCGGTCGGCCGAGTTGCTCCACCACCCAGAGGCTTTCCACCTGTCCGGCTTCGATGGCATCAATGACGCCATCGCGCATCGGATAGTAGTTGGCGGTGTCGATCACCACGGTGTCCTCGGGGACGCCCGCAAGGAGAGATTTGATCTCCGAGTGGCGCGCAAATGGGATCGAGAGAATGATCACGTCCACGTCCTTCGCCGCGTCCTGGGCGGTCGTTGCCCGGACACCGGGGGTCAGAATCAGTGGATCGATCGTCTCGGGGCCGCGGGAATTGGCCACCTTGATCTCATGACCGGCCTCGCTCAACTTGCGCACGAGCGTTGTGCCGATATTGCCAGTGCCCAGAATGCCTATCTTCATGATCATTTTTCCTTTCGCTTGAAAAGTTGATTGCTTGATTGCTTGGTCACCGCGATGCGGTTACCTCGCGGTTGCGTACGACCTGCTGATGATCGACCGGGCCGCTATTCAGCGAGACTCGCTCCGATGACGCCGATGTTCATAACGGTTCCTTTCAAATGATTTTTAGTTATCTCAATGCTTTAGACGCGAATCGACGCCGTACTGTGCGGGTGCGCCAAGGTGTTCGCGCAGGGTGCTTCCCTCATATTCCCGATGGAACAATCCGCGATCCTGAAGGATCGGCACAACGCCATCGACGAAGGCATCGATTCCGTCGTCGTATACGTCCGGTGATATCCAGAAGCCATCGGCTGCGCCGGCTTCGAACCATTCCTGCATGTGATCGGCGGCCTCCACGGCAGGCCCGGCAATGACCGGGTGATAGTCGATCACGCCATGGGCCAGTACATCGCTTACCGACCAGCCCTGACGCGCGATCATCAGTGCATGCGGCGAGCGGGGATCGCCCGGCGATGGTCGCGCCGACGCCAGTTGCGCTGCGGAAAGTGGCTGGTCGAGCTGGGCCGGATCGAGGTGCAGGCCGAGCATCTGGCCCAGATACCCAACGCGCTGCGCGAAGTGGCGGCCGGTCAGTGCAATCCGGCGATCCAGGCCAGCGCGTCGGTCGGCGGCGATCGTGGTTATCAGACCAGGAAAGAACTTCACTTCGTCCGGATTGCGGCCCGCGCGCTGGGCAGCGTCGCGTAGCGCTGTGCGCTGCGCGCGGGCTTCTTCAATGGTGTAGGTCGCCCCTATCACTCCGCTGGCGTAGCGTCCGGCTACTTCCAGACCGTTGCCTCCGCCTCCCGCCTGAAAAATCACCGGCTGTCCCTGCGGCGATGGCGGAAGCGGCAAGGGGCCTCTGGAACCGACATGCCGGCCGCGTAGATGAATCGGCTTTATCCTGGCCGCGTCTGCAAAACGACCGGACGCCTGATCATGGATCCAGGCGCCTTGTTCCCAACTTCCCCACAGGGCCTGCACGATCTGGATGAATTCATGCAGCCGCTCGTATCGCTCGCCGCGAGGCAGCACCTGGCGGCCATAGTTGGCGGCCGCGGCAGGATCGCTGGTAGGCACCGCGTTCCACCCGGCGCGGCCCTGACTCATGAGATCCAAGGCCTTGAACTGGCGGGCCAGGTTGTAGGGCTCGTTGAACGTGGTGGAGCCGGTGGCGACCATCCCGATCCGCTGGGTTTCGCGCGCGACCGCCGCAAGCACCATCATCGGATCCATGGTGATCATCGGAGATTCAGTCTCAACATCGCCCATCAACGCTGCAAAATCGGGAACGAACAGGAACTGGAACTTGCCCCGCTCGGCAGCTTGGGCATGACGCACCATCGCATCGACACTGGTGTAAGCCGTCGGAGACACGCCGGGCATCCGCCATGCGCCCGGCTGTGAACCATAGCCGTTGCCAAAATGCATGCCTATCGTCATCTGTCTGGTCATCTTATCCTCGCGTCGCTTACCGAAGGTGCATTCATGTTGGATGGCAAGACCACACCGTTTATCGTGTTGGGCTGCACCTGCCTTAAATTATACGGAGAGTCCCTCCGGTACTCAAGGAGTCAAGAATCGCCATGTTTGACACAAGAGCCGTTCGCGAACCGCGCAAGGACGCCCAGCGCAATCGAACGCATATCCTTGATATAGCGCGACAAGCGTTTGCCGAAGAAGGCATCGAGGTGTCGATGGATGCGATCGGCAAAAAAGCGGGCGTAGGCCCAGGCACCCTGTATCGACATTTTCCGAGCAAAGAAGCGATATTAGCGAGCCTGCTCAGTCGTCATCATGCAAGCCTGGACGAACGACGGGCGACCATCGTGGCGCAGGAAACCAATACCGGGCGGGCACTGGAGCGCTGGATTGACGCGCTCGGCGACTGGATGCTGGCTTATCACGGCCTTCCGGAGCCGTTGCGGGCGGCCTGCCAGGTCGATTCCGCGTTGACCCCGACATGCCTACAGGTCATCGAGACAACCGAGGCTATCCTGCAGGCAGCACAGAATGACGGTCATGCGCGTCGAACGCTGCGTGGGCGAGACATCTTTCTGGGGGCACTGGCGGTCACCTGGGCGAGCGGTGTAAACGCGGCTGACGAAGGAACACGAGCCGTTTTACGTGATGTATTTAAAAAGGGCTGGTCGAGCGACTAAGAGTAACGAACGGCTGATTGCAGATTGGGCTGACTAGCGTCGACGACCCGCGTCCCAGAGCAAGCCAACTGAGTCGGAATTCACAAATTGGGGCATGCTGTTCGAGAGATCGACTTGCTGCTCAACTTTAAGTCCCTATCGAAATTGAAGCGCCCCCTAAATCTTCTACAGAACAGTGGATTAGCTCTGCTTTCGGTGACACGTGGTAGCAGATTTTGGGCCAAGGGAGCCACATAAGTGTGTCGCGGTAGGGGACCGGGGTGAGCTGGCAGGGGTACGATTGACACCAGCCCGCAGCTATCCAGGACAAGGGGAAGCGGCATCGTCAGCTTGGCTTCGGAGGCGCGGCCTTGGCCGCGCCTCCCTTCCTGAATCCCCGGTCGCCGGCGATGAACGCCTCCAGCATGTGCGGGATCAGCGTCACTGCATCGACGGCCTCGCCATACGCCTGCTCGTGCAGCACTGCGTATCGGTCGAGGTCGGCTTTCAGGCTGGCCGGGCAGGCAAACGTCAGCTTCGTGGATTCCGTTTTCGGTAGCGGCCCCAGCCGCAGCTTCTTGGTCGCGCTCATTGTGAAGCCCCCCGATTGAAGAACAACGGCTGGTAGGGCCGCAGCACCAAGTCGCGGTTGGCGATGATGCGAACCGGCAGGCCCGGCCGCTCGGTCAGCGTCGGCTGGATGTTCATGTTGCGCCGGGTTATCTCCTGGCCGACCTGATTGATGCTGTCTTGCGCGCTGTCGCGCCCGGCGATGATGACGCGATCACCGTTCTGGCGGTTCTCCGGCGCGGCCAGCTCGGCGCCGACGCCCAGCAGCGTGGTCAACGCCGCGCCAGCGAAGATGCGGCCCCAGTGGTAGTCCACGTTGTCTTCCAGCCCGGCATAGCCGGCCGGGTCGGCTCCGACCAGGTTGTCGAGCGTGAGCGAAGACGTGTCGGGCAGGATGATCCGGTTCCACACCACCTGCACGCGGCTCTGCCCGTAACTCACCTGGCTGTTGTAGCGGCCCAGAATGCGCGAACCCTGCGGGATCAGCAAAAAGCGCCCGGTAGCCGTGTCATAGACAGGCTCCGTTACCGTGGCGATCACATCGCCCGGCAAATCCGACTTGATGCCCGTCACCAGTGCGCCGGCGATGACTGTCCCGGCCATCACCTGATACGGCGAAGCCGGCATTTGCAGATTGCCGGAATTACGGGTTTTCGCAGTTCCGGTTTTCTGGAATGCCTCTTTCTGGTCTTGCCGGTTCTGCACGGCGGTGGGGTCGGCGGGTTGCGCCGCTGTGGAGGCCGGCCCGGCCGCCATCGGATCGAACGCCGAATTGGCGGCGAAGCCCGGCGCAGCGGCGGCCTGCGACTGCGCCACCGGCGCGGCCTTTTGCGTGCCAGAGCGGAAGAACACCGATGAACCCGCGGCCGCTTCGGCTTCCTTGCGCAGCGCATCGTTCGGGTCGTTGTCAGGGGCCGCGTAGGCGGCCGTCACCGGCTGCTGCGACTTCACGATGGCCGGACCAAGATCGCCCGGCAGCGGCGGCCCCAATTCGGGCACCGTGGGCACCGTGGGCGGCGAGGCCGGCGAGGCCGGCGGCAGCTTGGAATAGTCCGCCGGCAGCGCGTCCAGTCCTTCGGACTTGGAGACGCGATCGACGTTGTAAAGCTCGGTCTGCTCGTTGGCCCCGCGCCGCTGCGGTTGCAGCGACCACATCAGCGCGCCGAGCACGGCGACCGACAGGCCGCCGGCGAGGATGGCCAGCGTGCGCCGGCTCAACCGTGTGACCGGGCGCGGCTGGGCACGCAGCGCCACCGCCTCGGGCACGATCTTGCCCGCCGCCTGCGGCGCGGCGAGGTCGGGAGTGTCGTCCTGGCTCATGATCAGTTCCTCCGCGTCACGCCGTCAGTGCGCTCGATCCGCACCACGTCACCACCATCGCCGCCCAGGCGCAGTTCGGCCGCACCAAAGAGGCGATCCACGATGTAGTACGGCGAACGGAAACGATAGTTGACGAGCTGGCCGTCACCCTGCGCGCCGATGACGAACAGCGGCGGCAGTTCGCCCTGGGCGATGCCAGGCGGAAACTGGATATAGACCTTCTCGCCATCGTCGAAGGCGCGCTGCGGCTTCCACGGCGGATTGCTGCCGCTGATCGCGTAACGGAAGCGGATCTTCTCCAGCGCCAGGCCGGTATCGACCGGCGCGGCGGCGCTGGCCGCCTGCGACTGGCGCTGCAAGGCCAGCATCCGGTCTTTTGGGTAGTCCCATGACACCGACGCCATCCATACCTTTTCCGTTGAGGTCAGTTCCAGCAGGTACGTCCGCCGGCTGGTGGTGATGACCAGATTGGTTTTCAGGCCCGAGCGGGTGGGCTTGACCAACACGTTGACGCGCAACGCCTCGCCGCTGCCGCTGGACGTGTCGCCGACGATCCAGCGCACAGTGTCGCCAGCGGCGACCGTCACCAGTTCCTCGCCGGGCTGGAGCGAAACCACGGTGACGCGCCCCGGCGCCGCATAGACCTGATACAACGCGCCGTCGCTGTACGGCCACACCTGAATCGCATTGACGTAGCCCTCGCGGGTCGGCGCGATGCGCGCTTCTGCATTGGCGCGCGATACGCGCACCTTCTCGTCGGTCGGCTCCGGCACGGTCGCTGCCTCGTCAACCTCCGGCAGCGGCTTCAACTGCGCCGGCAGCGCCAGCGGCTCGGGCACGGCGACAATTTCGACCGGCTTGGGCGGTTCGGGCAGCGGCTGCGCCTGCACCGGCTCATCGAGCGAGATGGTCGGCGGCGGCTTACCTTGCGAGGCGCAGCCCGGCAATGACGACGTTGTGGCCGCGGACATCAGCACGAAAGCGTAAAAGCGGAAAGGCACATTCATGGTTTGGCTCCTTCGGAAGAATCCAGTTCGCGGCTCCACGACAGGCCGTTGACGTAGATCCCCAGCGGGTTCTTGCGCAGGCGCTGTTCGGTGCGCGGGGTTTGCAGGACGGTAGAAAGCACGGCGTTCCAGCGTTCGGTACCAGCGGGCGCGCCATTGACGAACCGCTGTTCTGTCCAGCGGACGTTGAACGAGGCATCGCTGGCGCGCGTGACGCTGGTGATCTGCACCGTCACCGACTCGCGGCCGACGCGGGCGAACGGATCGTTCTTGCTCGCGTAGTCGTTAAGCACGGCCGCGCCCTTGTCGGTGGTGTAGTCATAGGCATCGAGCCAGTTCTGCCGCACCACGATGGGGTCGATGGACAGCGAGCGCACCAGCGTCACGAAGCGCGCCAGGTGATGCGCGATCTGCGCATCGGCGGGCCGGTACGGCGTGGCGGCCTCGCCCACGGTACGCACCTGGCCGGATTGATCGACTTCGATGACGTAGGGGGTCACGATGGACTGCGCCGAGCGCCACACCAGGCCGCCGGCCATCAGCAGCGCGAGCGTGAGGCAGCCGAAGGCCATCAGCCGCCAGTTCTTCGCCTGTACGCGCGATGAGCCGATGCGCTCGTCCCACACTTGTGCGGCGGCTTGATACGGAGTGGCAGGCTGCGGCGTATCGGCATAGCGCACCTGCGGTCGTTTGAATCGCATGGTTAGTTCTCCTTGTGAGTCCCTTTAGTCGTCGGAGCCGCGCAGGCTCGGGCCTTGCCCGGAGCCGCCGCCATCGCCACCGCGCAACGTGTGTGCGGCAGTGGTCGTGGCATGGGTGATCTGCTGGCGGCGGTGCATCCGCTTGGCCCAGGCGGGCTGCTCTTGCTTCTGCGAGCTGGCGGCGCCGTCGGCGGCCGCCTGACCGGAGCCAGCCGCACCGGACGCAGCGCCGCCACCGGCCTCTGTGCCGTTCCATCCAGCACGGAAAGAGCCGGTCATCTTCTGCGCAGCGCCGGACGCGCCGGATGCAGCGCTGCGCCCGGCAGACTGCGCGCCGGTCCTGGCGACATTGCCCAAGCCGGCCATTGCGCCCTTGGCCCCGCCGCCCGCAGCGGCGGAACCGGCCTGGAATGCCGAGCGGGCGCTACCGGCCGCCGAGGTGGCGGCCCGCGCACCGGCGCCGGCCAGCTTGGCTGCGGCGGGTGCCATGCGTGCGCCGGCCACTACGGCGCCACCTACCCCGGTTGCGGCAGCACCGATGGCAACGGCCGTGCCGGCGGCACCGACGGCGGCACCGGCCATCGCGCCTGCGCCAAGCTGCGGCGCACCGGACACAAGGCCGTTTGCGACGCCTGGCCCATAGATGCCCAGCGCCAACAGCGCGAGCGAGGCCAGCATCACGACAAGCGCATGATCGATGGAGGGCTCGTCGGGGTGAACCTGGAACTCGGCGAACAGGCCCGAGCCGATGCCGACGATGACGGCCAGCACCAAGACCTTGATGCCCGACGACACCACGTTGCCGAGCACCTTTTCGGCGAGAAACGAGGTCTTGTTCCAGAGTGCGAACGGCACCAGCACGAAGCCGGCCAGCGTGGTCAGCTTGAACTCGATCAGCGTGATGAAAAGCTGGATCGCCAGCACGAAGAAACACAGGATGACGGTGAGCCAGGCGAGAAACATCACCACGATGGGGTCGATGTTCACGAAGACTTCGGGGAAGCCCGCCATGTCGCCGATCTGGTCGAGGATCGGCGCGCCGGCGTCGATGCCAGTCTTGGCCAGCCGCCCCGGTTGCAGGAAGTTCTCCATCGTCATGGCCGAGCCGGTGGCCGTCAGGCCCAGCCCGGCGAACGAGCGGAACACGATGCCGGCCAGCCAGTTGAAGTTGCCGATGATGTAGGCGAAGGCACCGACGTAGAGCACCTTGCGCAGCAGCTTGGCGATCACGTCCTCGCCCTGGCCGCTGGCATGGCTCATGGCCCAATACAGTCCGGCGATGGTCATGTCGATGACGATCAGCGTGGCGGTCAAGAACGCCACTTCACCTTGCAGCAGACCGAAACCCGAGTCGATGTAGCGCGAGAACGTATCGAGGAAGCGGTCGATGATGGTCACGTCGTTCATAGCGCGTCCTCTCCCATGGGTTCATCGAAGCTCGCCGGAATCGGCGGCAGCTCGGCCAGCGTCCGGTATTCGTCCGGCCCGGCCTGACCGGAGAAAAAGCGCCGCCGGAAGGCGTCGGCGGCGGCGCGGCAATCGTCTTCGCCCACGGCCTGCCGGTCATCCGCGCACTGCGCACGCAACGCTTTGAGCCGGACGGGATCGGCGGCCAAGGCGTCGGCCAGGTTCTCGGCCCGTTGTTCCTCGGACGACTGGCCGCACGCGGTCAGCAGCAGGGCTAGCAGCGAAACCGATAGGACAGGAACGCATCGCATAGCCGCCTCCCGTCAGTTGTTGTAGAAATTGATGGACTGCGGCGTGTACGGTGTGCCGGTGCCGAGGAAGCGCCGGCGCACTTCGCGGGCGCGCTCGGTGGCCGCCGCCTGCCGCGCCATTTCCAGCGACGCCGCGCGGTCTTGCGTGATCTGGAGCTGCTGGGACTGGATCGACTGCTTGGCCTGCAAGGCAAGAAGCTGGTTGGTCGCCTGCTGCGCCTGCAAAGCGCCGGTGGCCGACTGGCTCTGGCTCACGAGCTCGGCCAGCGCGCTTTCGTCTTGGGCCAGGTTCTGCGACACCTGTGCCTGCATCCGCATCGCGGTATGCAAACCATCGAGCGTGTTCTTCCAGCGTTCGCGGGCGTCTTGAGCCATGCGGTCGCCGCTGATGGTCGCGGCGTACTGCTCCGGGTACAGACGGGCGAACGCGGCATCCATGCTCTGCACGTCGTAGGCCAGCCCCTGCGCCTCGGCGATCAGGCGTTCGGTATTGGCCAGCGTGGAGCGCAGCCGGTTGACGATGTTGAAGTCCAGACTCGCGAGATTGCGCGCCTGGTTCATCAACATCTGCGCCTCGTTCTGCAGTTGATTGATCTGGTTGTTGATCTGCTCCATCGTGCGGATGGCGGTAAGCGTGTTCTGCACAAGGTTGGCGGGGTCGATGAACGTGAGCGCCGATGCGGGCTGCGCGGTCAGCAGCGTCAGCGACAGCACGGCGGCCAGGGATACGGAAAGCACACGGGTCGTCATAGCGAAACCTCCAGCGGTTGAGAAGCGAAGAAAGAAGCCGCCGCCGGTGAGGACGGCAGCAGGTCGGCGGCCCAGTCGAGGCCGCGATGGCGCAGCCACGCGCCGGCGAAGCCGGGAGCGCCGGCCTGCGTCAGTACGCGGTCAATGTCGCGCTGATCTTGCGGAGTGGAAGCGCCCGCGAACGCGAGCGCGGCCGGCCCCAGGTCGAGGTCGAACAGGCGATTGCCGAGGCGCGATTGGTAGTAGTAGTCGCGCTTGGGCTGTGCGGTGGCGACGATCTCGATTTGCCGGCTGTTGAGGCCGAAGCCCTCGTAGATCGTGCGAATCTGCGGCTCGGTCGCCTGCGGATTGGGCAGAAAGATCCGACTTGGGCAGCTCTCGATGATCGCGGGTGCGATGCTCGAATCTTTGATGTCAGCGAGCGACTGCGTGGCGAATATCACCGACACGTTTTTCTTGCGCAGCGTCTTCAACCATTGGCGAATGCGCGCGGCGAAAGACGGCTCATCGAGGAACAGCCACGCCTCATCGAGAATCAGCAGCGTGGGAGCACCGTCGAAACGCTCATCGAAGCGGGCGAACAGGTAGCGCAGCACCGCTTGCACGGCGGCGGGGCTGTGCATCAGTTCTTCCATCTCGAAGCCCTGCACGTCACCGAAGCCGAGACGATCGGAGTCCGCGTCCAGCAGCTTGCCGTGCGCGCCACCGAGCACATAGGGCGCGAGTGCCTGCCGCAGCGCGTTCGATTGCAGCAGCACGGACAGCCCGGTGAGCGTGCGTTGTTCCACCGGCGCACCGGCCAGGCTGCCCAGCGCCGACCAGATGATCGTCTTCTCGTCGGGGCCGACCGTGACACCTTCGTGCAGCAGGCGGCCCTCCACCCATTCCCCCGCCCAGGAGCGATAGCTTTCCCGGTCGATACGCGCGAGTGGCTGGAAGGCAATGCCGCCATCGGCGCCTAGGTCGTAGTGCTCGCCGCCCAGGCCCAGGATGGTGGCGCGCATCGAGCGGCCCATATCGAAGGCGAACACGCGCGAGCCGCGATAGCGGCGAAATTGCTGCACCAGAATGGCAAGCAACACCGACTTGCCCATGCCAGTCGGGCCGGCCACCAGCGTGTGGCCTACGTCGCCGATGTGCGTCACCAGCCGGAACGGCGTGGCGCCATCGGTGCGGGTGACAATCAATGGCGGGCCGTGCAGGTGGTCGTTCTTTTCCGGCCCGGCCCATACGGCGGACAGCGGCATCATGTGCGCCAGGTTCAGCGTCGAGACAATGGGCTGGCGGACATTCGCGTAGGCATTGCCGGGGATGGACGACAGCCACGCATCCACGGCGTTCAGCGTTTCGGGGATGGTCACGAAACCCCGGCCCTGGATGACGCGCTCCACCATGCGCAGCTTTTCGTCGGCCGCAGCCGGGTCGGCATCGAGCACCGTCACCGTTGCAGTGAAGTGGCCGAAGGCCACCTGATCGCCACCCAGCTCCTGCATCGCGGCATCCGCGTCGGCCGCCTTGTTGCTGGCGTCGGTATCAACCAGGGGCGATTCCTGCTGGAAGATGGTTTCGCGCAGCAACGCCACCACGTTCTTGCGCTTGGCGAACCATTGGCGGCGCAGGCGGCCCAGCTCCTTTTCCGCTTCGGCTTTATCCAGGCAGAGAAAGCGCGTACTCCAGCGGTAGGCGAAGCCCAGGCGGTTGAGGTCGTCCAGCAGGCCCGGCCAGGTCGAGGTCGGAAAGCCCCGCACCGACACCACGCGCAGGTGCTGGTCGCCCAGCATCGGTGCCAGGCCGCCGACCAGCGCGGAGTCGGCCAGCAGCGCGTCGATATGGAACGGCACTTCGGGCACCGCCAGCGGATAGCGCCGCGTGGACACCGTGGCGTGCAGGTAGGTCAGCGTCTCGGCGTCATCGAGCCAGGCGATCTCCGGCATCACGCCATCGAGCAAGTCGAAGACACGATTGGTTTCCGCCACGAAGGCATCGAGCCGGCCGCGCCAGTCCACGCCGTCGCCCGGCGAGTTCTCATAGAGCAGCTTGGCCGCGCGGGCGCGGGATTCCTCCGGCGGCAGGTAAGCCAGCGTGAGGTGGTAGCCGCTCTCGAAGTGATACCCCGATTCCTCGAAGGCCGCGCGACGTTCCTCGTCCACGAGCCAGGACAGCGGTTCGGGAAAGTCGGAGTGTGGGTAGTCCGCCGCCGGTCGGCGCTCGGCCTCAATGAACAAGGCCCAGCCCGAACCCAGCCGGCGCAGCGCGTTGTTGAGCCGCGCCGAAGTGGCGATTAGTTCGCCTAGCGTGGCACTGTCCAGATCAGGCCCGCGAAAGCGCGCCGTGCGCTGGAAACTGCCGTCCTTGTTCAACACAGCGCCCGGCGCGATCAGCCCGGCCCACGGCAACCAGTCAGCGAGCAAGGCCGGGCGCTGGCGGTATTCGGCAAGGTTCAGCATGGCGGCGTCCCCTATACGTCCAGCAGCGGTTTGTGCTTGATATGCCGGGCGAAGACCTGCATGAACTGCGGATCCACCCGCGCACCCCAGACCGCCAGCGAATGGCCGACGATCCAGAGCACCGCACCGGGAATCCACAGTTGCAGGCCCAGCCCGACGGCGGCGGCTAGCGTGCCGTTGGCAATCGCCACGGTGCGCGGCGCACCGCCCAGCAGGATCGGCTCGGTCAGCGAGCGATGCAGCGGGATCTCGAAGCCGGACGCGAAGCCCGGCGCTCCTTCGTTGGCGGTGCTCATACGACGGCCCCGCCGGAGAACGAGAAGAACGACAGGAAGAACGAGGACGCGGCGAACGCGATGGACAGGCCGAAGACGATCTGGATCAGCTTGCGGAAGCCGCCGCTGGTATCGCCGAAGGCCAGCGCCAGGCCGGTGGAAATGATGATGATGACCGCGACGATGCGTGCCACCGGCCCCTGGATGGATTCGAGGATGGAGGTCAGCGGCCCTTCCCAGGGCATCGAGGAACCGGCGGCCTGCGCGGTACCGGCCGTCATCAGCATGACGGCGGCCAATAGCAGGCCGTGCTGCGCCGGCGCGGCCAGACGCCTCAGGCGCGCGAAGGCCGAAGCCGGATCTACGGAAATGCGGAAAGCATGGATGTGCATCTGCGTCATGGCAGTTCTCCAGAGGGTTCAGGGGACGGGGAAGGAACTGGCGGCAGCTCGGGAAACGGCGTTTCCAGCGCATCCGCCATGCGATAGCCCACGCCGTCGAAACCGACGACGCGGACGATGCTTTCGACGTGGCGCTTGCGGCCACGCCCGGCGATGTGGATGACGACGTTGATGGCCTCGGCGATCAACGCTCGCGGCGGATTCACCGCCACTTCAAGAATCAGTTGCTCCAGGCGCAGCAGCGCGCCCAGCGCGGAACCCGCATGGATGGTGGCGATGCCACCCGGATGGCCGGTGCCCCACACCTTCACCAAGTCCAGGGCTTCGCCGCCGCGCACCTCGCCGACGATCACGCGATCAGGGCGCAGGCGCATCGTGGCGCGCACCAGCTCCTGCATCGACACGACGCCTGCGCGCGTGCGCAGCGGCACATGGTCGCGGGCGGCGCATTGCAGCTCGATGGTGTCTTCGAGCACCAGCACGCGATCGCCCGTGGCAGCGATTTCCGCGAGCAAGGCATTGGCGAGCGTGGTCTTGCCGGTACTGGTGCCGCCGGCGATCAGGATGTTCTGCCGCTCGCGCACGGCGCGGCGCAGGAAGTCCGCCTGGCCGGCAGTCAGAATGCCGTCGGCCACATAACGATCCAGGCCGATGATGCTCACGGCCCGCTTGCGCAGCGCGAAGGCTGGCCCCGGTGCGGCCGGCGGCAAGATGCCCTCGAAACGCTCGCCCGTCTCAGGCAATTCGGCGGTCAAGAGCGGTTGACCGCGATGGACTTCCGCGCCGACGTGCGCGGCAACAAGCCGGATGATGCGTTCGCCGTCGGCTTCGGGCAGCTCGACGCCCAGCGGTGCGCGGCCCGACGACAGCCGATCTACCCACAGGGTGCGATCAGGGTTGAGCATGATTTCCACCACGTCCGGGTCTTCGAGCGCGGCGGCGATCAGCGGCCCCATTGCCGTGCGCAGCATCTGGATGCGGCGATCCTGTGAAGTGCTGGCCGACGAGCGTGGTTCGGGCGGGGTCTGCGGAACGGCGCTCATGAGGCACGCTCCGTAGCACGTTCATGGGCTTCGGCGAGCGCCGCCGCGTCATCCATCCGCATCGGATCGGGATGCAGTTCTTCCACCACGTCGCGCACCAGGCTCCGGCCGCGCAGCAGGTGCCTGCCGAGCTGTTCGATGAATTGCTCGAAACGCGCCTTGCCCTGCGCGCGGGCCGCGTCCTGATGCGCCTCGGGCACCGGCGTGCTGACGGTCAGGAAGTAGCGGATGAACAGCGCCAGCGTTTCGATTTGGATGTTCTGGTCGCGCTCCAGTCGTTCGGCCTGCCGCGACAGGCGATCCAGTCGCTTGGCGATGGCGGCCTCGCGCTGGTCGCCCGCGTCCGGCGACAGCCAGGACGCCAGCGCTGCCGCGACGATGGACGACTTGGACACGCCTTTCTTGGCGGCTAGTTCTTCCAGACGCTTGGCGTGCTCGTGCTGGATGAACAGGTTGAGGCGGTATTGGCTCATAGGTCGATTCCGTCGTTAGGGTCGAGAGAGGCCAGCCGGGCCGTGCGCTGCATGGCCGGATCGAACTGGCCGGGAAGCGGCAGCGGCAGGTCGTAGTCGTCATCGAGCAGCGCCAAATCATCGGGCGCATCCAGCTCGGGGTCGTAAGCGACGGATTCGGAGAGTTCGGGTTGGCGGCGCGGGCCGCCGTCGTCGGTGCCGCCCGGCTCATCGGCGGATGTCGTGGCTGATGCGACGGGCACGGCTGGAATCGCTAGGCCGCTCCAGTCGTCGGCGCGTGCCGGTGGCACGTCGGCGTACTGCCCGGCCGCCAGCGCGGGCGGTGACAGCACACGCTGCTTGAAATTGGTGTCGGCGTAGTAGCGCAGCTTCTTGGCCTTGATCGGCGCCATGCTGGACACCATCACCACGGATTCATCGGGCGGGAGTTGCATCACTTCGCCCGGTGTCAGCAGCGGTCGGGCCGTTTCCTGCCGCGACACCATCAAATGCCCGAGCCAAGGCGCGAGTCGGTGGCCGGCGTAGTTGCGCTGCGCGCGCAGCTCGGTCGCGGTGCCCAGCGTTTCCGAAATGCGCTTGGCGGTGCGTTCGTCGTTCGTGGCGAACGTCACCCGGACATGGCAGTTGTCCAGAATCGAATGGTTCTGGCCGTAGGCTTTGTCGATCTGGTTGAGCGACTGCGCGATGAGGAAACTGCGGATGCCGTAGCCGGCCATGAAGGCAAGCGCCGTCTCGAAGAAGTCGAGCCGGCCCAGCGCCGGAAACTCATCGAGCATCAGCAACAGCTTGTGGCGGCGTTCGATGCCATCGCTGCCATCGAGCGATTCGGTGAGGCGTCGCCCGATCTGGTTCAAGATGAGCCGGATCAACGGCTTGGTGCGGCTTATGTCCGAAGGCGGCACCACCAGGTACAGCGACACAGGTGACTCGGACGCGATCAGGTCGGCGATGCGCCAGTCGCAGCGCGACGTGACCTCGGCCACAGTGGGGTCGCGGTACAAGCCCAAGAAGCTCATCGCGGTGGAGAGCACGCCCGACCGCTCGTTGTCCGACTTGTTGAGCACTTCACGCGCGGCGGACGCGACAACAGGATGCGGCGCGTCACCGAGATGGCGCGTGGTCATCATCCGGTGCAGCGTCAGCTCGAACGGGCACGCCGGGTCGGAGAGGAAGTTGGCGACGCCGCGCAGCGTTTTGTCTTCGCCGGCGTAGAGCACATGCAGGATGGCGCCGACCAGCAGCGCATGGCTGGTCTTCTCCCAATGATTGCGCTTCTCCAACGCACCTTCGGGGTCAACGAGAATGTCCGCGATGTTCTGCACGTCGCGCACTTCATGCGCGCCGCGCCGCACTTCTAGCAGCGGGTTGTATGCGGCTGACTTCGCATCGGTGGGGTTGAACAGCAGGCAATGCGAGAAGCGCGAACGCCAGCCGGCGGTGATCTGCCAGTTCTCGCCCTTGATGTCGTGGATCACTGCCGATGCAGGCCAGGACAGCAAAGTCGGCACCACCAGGCCCACGCCTTTGCCAGAGCGCGTGGGCGCGAAGGTCAGGACGTGTTCCGGGCCTTCATGGCGCAGGTACTGTCCATCATGCAGGCCGAGAAAGACGCCGGCCGACTGCATCAGCCCGGCCTTGCGAATGTCGGCGGTGTTGGCCCAACGCGCCGAGCCATAGGTCGTGACCAGACGAGATTGCCGCGAGCGCCACACTGACATGGCGATGGCAACCACTACGGCGACCAAGCCGCTGCCGCCCGCAATGGCGCCGCCCATGTCGAAAACATGCGGCGCGTAGGCATCGAAGAAGAACCACCACTCGAACAGCCGCCACGGGTGATAGACCGGCGTACCGAAGAAATCGAACCAGGGCGAGCCAAGGCGTAGTTGGTAGGCCAGAGTGGCGGCAGTCCATTGCGTTGCACTCCACACACCCGCGATCACGATGCTGAAAACAACCGCGATCTGCCCGAACAGCACTCCCTGAGCTTGCATTGACTGGCCTCCGATTTCCTCTGCGCTGATTCCTCGTTCACACGCGGCACAAGGACGTGCCGCATGACGCGAGAATCGGTGCTGGGTCGGTGCCGGTCAAAGACCGTTATCGGGAGAAAAGTCTAGAAAAAAGGAAGAATTCGCGCAGCGTCGAGCCAAAGAAAAACGCCGCAAGCGCAGGCGCATTGCGGCGTGTATGGCGAGAAAACGGAATATGTTGTTGAATCGACCGCGATCAGAACTTAGGCGGCTCCTTCGGCGGTGTGTACGGGGTCTTGCCATCGCCGTAGAACCGCTTGCGCGTAGCCTCGGCGACTCGATTGCACAGCACGTCGCCAAGCCTGGCGCGATCAGTCTTGCACTGCTGGCGCAGCTCCTTCAGCAGTGCCGGATCGGCGGCAAGTTCCTCCACGGTCGGCACCTCGGCCTGCTTGGGCGTTTCCGATTGGCCGCAAGCGGTTAATGCCACGGCCAGCAAGAACGGAATGGAGTTTTTCATCATGCGGGTTCCTCCAGGGAGTCGGCATCAAGACCCGGCGTGGGCCTGCTACCTTCGGGTGATTCGATGGCCTGCACACGGTCGATGAAGCGGGCGAGCATTTCCGAAGGCTCGCCTTCCGGACGCAGCAAGTAGGTCGTCAGCAGCGGTGAACGGCCTGTCAGTGGCCGTGCCACTACGCCAGGTTCCTGGCTGGCCAAGATGTGCGCGCAGCCCGTCAGCCCCAGGGCGATGCCTGCGGACACCAGCGCCATCATCAGGTCGCAGGACGCCACCCGTTCAGCCACCAGCGGTTCCATGTCCACACGGCGCAGCACACGATCCACCTGCCGGGCATGGCCCTCGCACGCCTGCGGATCGCACAGCACCAGGGGATAGCGCAGCAGTTCTTCCAAAGGGATGCGCTTGTGGGCCAGCAGGGGATGCCGTGCCGGCACGGCCACCATCAGCGGATCACTCCATACCGGCTCGGCAATGAGGCCATCACCGACCTCATCAGCGCGCGCAAAGCCCACGTCGTACAGGTCGCCGTGCAGCCCTTTGATCTGTTGCGACAGCGGCACCTCGAAGAAGCGGATCTCAACCTCGGGTTCTTCCTGCCGACACAGTGCCAACAAGGCCGGCAGACGCGAGGGCGTCATACCGTCGGATAGTGCAATGCGCAATTGGCTGTGGAAACCGTTGGCGGCGGCCTTCACGCTGTCGCGCGCTTGCTGCAAGGCAGAGAAGACACGCGGCACATGCTCAAAGAATAGCTTGCCCGCACGGGTCAGCCGAGTGCTGCGCGTGGTGCGCGCGAACAGCACCACGCCCAGTTCTTGTTCCAGTTCCTTGATGGCGCGCGACAGCGGCGATTGCTCAATGTGTAGCTTCTCCGCCGCACGGGCGAAATGGAGTTCTTCGGCTACGGCCAGGAAGCAGCGAAGATGCCGAAGCTCCATCATTCACCTATCCATGAAGTCTTGCGCCCAGGAACTCGGGACGTCGCATCTGCCAGAGCATCCAGGCAATTCCCAGCCCCACGGCCACCGCACCGACCCAGGCGGTACTGGTCAGGCCCATCATCTCCAGACTGGCACCCCCCAGCAGCGAACCCAAAGCGATACCACCATTGAAGCCGGCGATGTTCAGACCTGCGGCCACTGCTGGCGCTTGCGGCGCGTGGATATGCGACAGTCCGATCACACGTGCTTGCAAGGCTGGCACCGCCGCATAGGTCAACGCACCCAGCAGGCCCGTCAGCAATACCATCAACGGCAGAGACGCGGCCGAGAACCAGATCGCCAACAGCACCACAGCCAGGCCGATCAGGACGATCATCACGGCGAAGTCCGCACCCTTGCGGTCGGTCAGGCGTCCGCCCCAGATGTTGCCAATGGCGGCCATCACGCCATAGCCCAGCATCAACAGGCTGGCCGTGCTTTCGCTGACGTTCGTCACTTGCAGCAGGATCGGCGAAATGTAGGTGTAGAGCGCGAACGACCCGGCATACGCCAGCACGGTTATGCCGGCTCCAGCCAGCAGGCGCGGATTGAACATCGCTTTTAGGCCATCCATCGCGTCGGCCTGCACTGAGGCGTCGTCCCGATCCGTCGGCATCAAGGCCAGTAAGCCGAGGAAGCCAATCGCGCCGCTCGCGGCTACTGCCATGAAGATGACTTGCCAGCTCAACACGCTGCCCAGGTAGGTGCCGAGCGGAACGCCCAGCGCCAGGGCCAGAGTCAAGCCGCCAAATACCACGGCCACCGCCGCACCGGCCCGATGCCGGCCCGCCAGTTGGGTTGCCACGCTGGAGGCCACGGCAAGAAATACTCCATGTCCCAGGCCCGACGCGAAACGGGCTACCAACATAGGCGTCAGTGCATCGGACAGGCTGACCACCGCATTGCCCAGCGTGAACAGGCCCATCGCCACCAGCAGCAGCCGCTTGCGCGGCCAGCGTGTGGCGAGCGCCGTCAGGCCCGGCGCACCGATCACCGCGCCCAGCGCATAGGCCGTAACCGCCGTGCCGACCTGGCTGACGCTGGCATGCAGATCCGCAGAAATGGTGGACACCAGGCCGATGGTGACGAACTCTGTGAAGCCCAGGGCGAACGCGCAAAGCGCGAAGACATAGATGACGAAAGGCATGCGCTCGTTCATGGCTCAGGCCCGATCCACGGATGCCGCCGCCAGCAGCGGCAGCATCGCTTCTGCCACGCCCTTGGCCGACGCCGGGTTCTGCCCTGTCACCAGCCGCTCGCTCACCACTACCAGTGCCTGGAAGTTCGGCGCGGGCACATGCCGGGCGCCACGCTCCTGCAGGGCGTCGGCCAGCAGGAACGGGACCGTGTCGTACAGACTAACCGCGCGTTCCTCGTCATTGGTGAAGGCCGATACCTCCTTGCCTGCGACCAGATAGCGACCGTCGGACAACTTGACATTCACCAGCCCGGCCGGGCCGTGGCAGACGGCCGCGACCACGCCGCCACGCTCGTAGATGCGCGCCGCGATGGCCGACAGTTCGGCGTTGTCGGGGAAGTCCCACATCGTCGCGTGGCCGCCGGCGTAGAAGATCGCGGCGTAGGCATCGGGATCGACCTGCGCGGGTGCCAAGGTGTTCTCGGTGGCACCGCGCAGCGCCGCGTCGTTCCAGAACGCGGCATTGATCGGATCGTCCAGGTCGAGTCCATCGACGTGCGTCTTGCCGCCCTTGGGGCTGACGAAATCGACCGCATGGCCGGCGTCGGCCAGCACCCGATGCGGATGCGTGACCTCGGACAGATAGAAACCGCTGCGCGCGGCGTCGGCGGCGCCCGCCGGTCCCTTGCGGTCGTGGCTGGTCAAGACGAAAAGAATGCGTTGGGTCATCGGAGGCTCCTGCAAGCGAGTCGAGCACACCGCCGAGCGCCTCCGGCGGAGGCGTGCGCGTTGCGGCATGCGAAGTAAGGAACCTCATTCTGGTGAATCCGGTATATCCTTTAAATGACCAAAATAGACAAACACTTTCCCCGGAATGACCCAAATGGCCCTGCGCAACCTCGATGACTTGGCGGTGTTCGTGCATGTGGTGGAGCGCCAGAGCTTTTCCGCCGCCGCACGCGACCTGCATCTCGCACCCAAGACGGTCAGCAAGCAGATTGCCCGGCTGGAGCAGGCCTTGGGCACCACGCTGTTCGAGCGCAACACCCGCAACCTGCGCATCACCGGCGAAGGCCGCGCCATCGCCGAACGGGCGCGGGTCGCCCTGGCGGTGCTGGAAGAAGTGCAGGAACTGGCGACCGGCGGCAGCCAGGAACTGAGCGGCACCATCCGCCTGACCGCGCCCACGCCGTTCGGGCGCAAGTTCGTGGCCCCGGCTATCCACGATTTCTGCCGCCTGCATCCCAGGGTCGGCTTCGACCTGCGCCTGTCCGATCAAGTGCAGGATCTGTATAGCGGCGACCTCGACCTGGCGATTCGCATGGGCGAGTTGGCCGATTCGCGTTTGGTGGCGCGGCGCGTGGCCGACAACCGGCGCATCCTGGCGGCGTCTCCCGCCTACCTGAAAGCGCATGGCAGTCCCGCGCAGCCGGAAGAACTGGAACGGCACAACTGCCTGGTGTTCGCTTATCCGGGCCTGCTGCAAAGCACCTGGCCGCTGCGCAAGGGCCGCCGGGAGAAGCCTGTCGCGGTCAGCGGTACGCTGTGCAGCGACAACGGCGACGTGCTGCATGCGTGGTGCGTGGCCGGGCTGGGCATCTCGCTGCGCGAGACCTGGGACATTCACGAGGAACTGCGCGACGGGAGGCTGGTACGCGTGTTGCCGGACTGGGAAGCCACGCCCTCGAAGATCAGCATCGTGCGGGCACGGCGCGAACCCGTGCCGCACCGACTGACGGCGTTCAGTGATTTTTTGTTTGATCGCTGGCAGCAAGCGCCATGGGATCATTGATCTCATTCCCCGCTGCTGGCTGATCCCAGACATCTCTATCGGCGGCTAAGCTTCATAGAAAATCTCGTAGCGCGCACCTTTGCGCTTGATGTGCCCGAATCCAAGCTCGCCAAGGTGCATGCCAGCGATAAGGATTCTGTCCGAGCTAACAACATCCAACAGTTTTGATCGTGTTTCGGCGGAGAGAATCGGATCTTGGTCGAATGCAATTGATACGTCGGGACGAGCAATCTGGATCTGGGGGAAATGAACGATATCCCCCCAAACCAGCAGCCTACGATCATGGGATTCGATGCGATAACCGGAATGCCCTGCGGTATGTCCCAGAAGGGGCATCGCACTGATACCAGGGAGAACTTCGCTATCAACAAACGTGCGCGTCTTCTCCCGATACTGATCGAACACCTTCCGAGCAAACAGAAAGTTGCCACGAGCTCGCTCACTCGCTCGACTGAGGTTGCCATCGTCCTCCCAGAAAGAGACCTCATGCTGGTGGACCACCAACTCTGCAGCGGGAAAGACTGCTTCCCCTGACGAGTCAAGCAGCCCCCCAACATGGTCGGGGTGTGCATGGGTCAGAAGAATGGTGTCAATGTCAGAGGGCTGCACACCAGCAAGTGCGAGATTCGCTATCAACTTTCCACCCCATTGCTTGAACCCACCAGCTCCCGCGTCGATGAGGATCGTGCGACCCCTTCCACGCACCAGGTAACAGTTGATGTGGATCGAGGATGGGTCGCTCACGCCTGCGTCCTGCTGCAACTTGGACGCCTCCATAGGATCGATATTGGAGAGCAGATCTAGACTTGCGGAAAGGTATCCGTCACTGATCGCCGTGATCGAAAACTCGCCGATCTGCTGGCCTGGAAATTTCATCTTGTTCATTGCGGAGCTCCTTGCGCGTAATCAGTTCCGCGCGTAGATGGCGGGGGCCGGATAGCCGAAGCAACGGATGCGCGCCGTTAGCCCCGTATGGCGCTTTATGGCCTCATCCAGTCGCGCCATGAAGGCGTCCATGACCGATGGCGTCCTGAACGGTTCGAGGCGGTACTTGATTTCCGCGTAAGCAGGATGCCCGCGCCCCTGGTGAGCAGCGACATAGATGAAATGCACGTTGTCCAGCGCAGCCCGGAGGACGTCCGTGCAAAGCGCAGTGCATCGTTCGGTGAGTTCCGCCAGATTCGCTTCGGGCGGCATCTTTTTCGCCTGGATGAAGATCGTCAGGTTAGGCATGTCGGTTCTGCCCCTGCGTCTGGGGCACTGCGCCATCGCCACTCGTCAATTGCGCGGTCATCGGGGCATAGAGGTGCACGTCCTTCGGAAGGGTTTCCACATTGAGACTGATGGAGCTATCCAGCTTCGCCAGCCACCTGTTTTCAGGAAATTTATCCAATGCGACGGCCCGCATCAGGTCAGGCTTGAGCCCCATCTCGATGAGCGGCTCGGGACCGACTGCGCTCACGATCAGATGGTCTCCTTCACCGATGGCAGGCGCGCGTTCAAGGCCGCCATAAAGATTGCGGTGCCAATCGGTGATGTGCTGCTGCCATCGTGCGAAGTTGCCGCCACCCTTCTGGCGGTACTCATCGTCCTCAAGCACAGCCAGACCGTCGATCGAGTGCATGGCAAGGTAGACGGGGCAACCAGCGCTCAACGCCTTGAATCGCTGCGAGGTATGGAACCCGCTTACTGAAATAAGCGCGGGCAGCTTTTCCAGGCTGTAGAAATTATTCCACTCCGCTTCGCTGGCTGGGTCGGAAAAGCTGCACTCGACGGTATAGATCATGGGTGACTCGTTACCGGACTTCTTGTACGTCCGGCCCTCTTTGTTGATGTTCCGTCATGGTATGACCTTGATCTCGGCGCATAAAACGATTATTCGGTATGCTTCAGTGACAAAACATCAAGCTAAACCGATCACAAGCTTTAAGCTAGGAACGCTCATGCGAAGGAAGATCCCCAGCAGCACGGCACTGATGGCCTTCGAAGCGGCCGCCCGCCACGGCAGCTTTGCGCGCGCGGCAGAGGAACTGTCTTTGACTGAAGGAGCCATCAGTCGCCAGATTGGTCGGCTGGAAGCCTTCCTCGGAGTCACGCTGTTCGAGCGGGTCGGCAATCGGGTCCGACTCCTGCCCAACGGGGAACGCTACGCGGCCCAAGTTCGCGAATCGCTTGACCGCCTTGATCGGGACAGTCAGTACCTGATGGGGCAGCCGAACGATGGCGCAAGCCTGGACATCGCCACCATCCCGACCTTCGCGATGCGATGGCTCATTCCTCGCTTGACACGATTCCAGCAAAAGCATCCGAACATCACTGTGCATTTGGCCGAGCGCATGGACCCCTTTGTCCTGGCCGGGAGCGGATTTGATGCTGCCATCCATTTCGAGCACCCAGCGTGGACGGGCATGCGGACTCACCCCCTTTTGCATGAAGTGCTGGTTCCGGTTTGCCATCCTGGACTTCTGACAGGACGCAAACGAACAAGCGCCCTGGACGAATTACCGCGCCTGCACCGACGACAGAACCCCGAAGCTTGGCTTCAGTACTCCCAGGAGACGGGAACCCCGCTGACCAATCCTGCCATTGGTGCGCGCTATGACCTTCATGGAATGTTGATAGAAGCCGCATTGGCCGGCCTCGGTGTTGCGCTAGTACCGCGCCTCTACGTTGAAACCGAACTTGCGCTAGGAAGTCTGGTCGCCCCGTGGCCGGAGGGGAAAACCATTTCCAAAACCTTCTGCCTCATCCTCCCCGAGCCCATCGGATTGAGCAGAGAGCCAATACAAGCGTTTGCTCAATGGCTGCTCGACGAAGCGAAGCAGGGAACACCGGTTGACTCGTAGGAAATATCCTTTCTCTATTGTTATCAGATAGACGGGCCACGTTGCCGCCCAATCTCCCAAAGACACACCGCCGCCGCGCACCATCGCGGCAAGCTGCTGCCCCAACCGCTGCTCGATCACCGGCCGCCACGGCACCAGAATGAACCCCATGCCGTCGATCAAAACTTGGGCAGCTCCTTCGGCGGTTTGTACGGGGTGTTGCCATCGCCATAGAACCGCTTGCGCGTGGCTTCGGCGACTCGATTACACAGCACATCAACAAGCCTGGCACGATCGGTCTTTCACTGTTGGCGCAGCTCCTTCAGCAGTGCCGGATCGGCGGCCAGTTCTTCCACGGTCGGCAGGTCGGTCGTTTGAAGCGCGTCGGACGGGCCGCAGCCCGCCAGCACCGCCGCTAGCAGGAACAAGATGCGCCTTCTCATGGTTTGGATTCCTCGGTGGGATCGAGGGAATAGCTTGGCGCTGGCCTAGTAGCCTCGGGAGAGTCGATGGCCTGGACGCGGTCTATGAAGCGGGTCACCGCTTCCAAAGGTTCTCCCGCCGGGCGCAGCAGATAGGTCGTCAGCATGAGCGAACGCCCTGCCAAAGGCCGTGCCACGACTCCTGGCTCACGGCTGGCTGCGATGTGTGCTGCACCCGTCAGCCCCAAGGCGAAACCGGCGGATACCAGCGTCATCATTAGGTCGAATGAAGCCACCCGTTCGACCACCAGCGGCTCCATGTCCACGCGACGCAGCACGCGCTCGATTTGCCGTGCATAGCCTTCGCATGCCTGCGGGTCGCCCAACACCAGCGGGAATCGAAGCACTTCTTCCAGCGGAATCCGCTTGTGCCTGAGCAAGTCATGCCGTGCCGGCACAGCCACCATTAGTGGATCACTCCAAGCCGCCGCTGCCACGATGCCGTTGCCAACCTCATCGGACTGTGCGAAGCCTATGTCGTACAGGTCATCGCGCAGCCCTTTGATTTGCTGCGAAAGCGGCACCTCGAACAGGCGGATATCGACCTCGGGTTCATCCTGGCGGCACAGCGCTAGCAGCGACGACAGACGAGACGGCGTGATGCCGTCTGACAGTGCGACGCGCAACTGGCCGTGGAAGCCATTAGCCGCCGCCTTCACGCTTTCGCGTGCCTGCTGCAAGGCGGCGAGGACGCGCGGCACATGATCCAAGAACAGGTTGCCCGCGCGGGTCAGCCGCGTGCTGCGCGTGGTACGGGCGAACAGCACCACGCCCAGCTCTTCTTCTAGTTCCTTGATGGCGCGCGACAAGGGCGACTGCTCGATGTGCAGCTTCTCCGCTGCGCGGGCGAAGTGCAGTTCTTCGGCGACGGCTATGAAGCAGCGCAGATGGCGAAGCTCCATATCGCTTGGCTTCCATTGGTTGTTGTTTCGCTCATTGACTTGCCTCAAGATTTCAAAGATTTGCCTTGCTAATCGGCTGACCGTCGCAGCGTCAGAATGCAGACCACGGCGGTTAGGACTGAGAGCACGGCCAGCACAGCAAAGATGCTGTGGAAAGCAGAGGTATAGGCATGACGTGCAAGCTCGTTGATCGCCCCGTCCATCGCGCTGACAACGCCGGCAGAAGGACTGTGCGCGGCGCCGGCTCCGATCTGGCCGGCGATCGCTGTGACGTCCTGCGGTAGCGACAGCGAGTCGGCCTGCGCCGCTGCACGCAGGTTCGCGGCCGTTAAGCCGATCAACACGGCACCGATGGCGGCGATGGCGATCGCTTCTCCCGCCACGCGCATGGTAGTGAAGATGCCGGCCGCCATTCCTGCGCGCTCCTTGGGCACCACACTGACAGACAAGGCGTCCATCAAACCCCACGGCAGGCCATTGCCGACGCCGATCAGCAGCATGGGGATCGCCATCGCCCACAAGCTCCCGTCAGGCGACAGGCCCATCAACAGCCAGGCGCCAAGCGCGGAGATGAGGAAGCCGATGCCGGACAGCAGACCGGGCGAGACGTGCTGGGCCATTCGCCCGGCCAGTAGCGGCACCACCAGCATCGGTGCGGTCAGCGGTAGGATCGCAAGGCCAGCCGTGAAAGCATCGCGTCCCTGTATGACGATGAACCAGATCGGTACATAGACGATCAGGGCGATGAAGCTGAACCCGGTTGCCACCGGCAGCAACTGCACGCCGATGAAACGCGGGTAACGGAACAGGGAGAGTTCGAGCATGGGACGCGGACGCCGCAGTTCCACGGCGACGAAGGCGCCGAGCAGCAGAGCAGTGCCGCCCAGCAGCGACAGCACGCGCAGGCTCGCCCAGCCGTCCTGCGGCCCGCGCACGATGCCGAAGGTCAGCGAGACCAGGGCGGCCGTGAACAGCATGGTGCCCGGCCAGTCGATGCCTTGCGCCTCCGGGTCACGGGATTCCCTGATCCGTCGCGTACCCAGCATCAGGATCAAGGCCGCGATCAGTGCGATGGCGAAGTAGAGCGAGCGCCAACCCAGGTGCTCGATCAAGAACCCTGAGGCCATTGGTCCGAACGCAAGACCAACGCCGAATGCGGTGCCAAGGAGGCTGAAAGCCCGAGTGCGCTGCGCGCCCTCGAACTCCTGTGCTAGCAGTGAAGTGGCCGAAGTCAACACCAGGGCCCCGCCGACGCCTTCGGCGGCGCGCAGCAGATTGAGCAGCAGCAGGCTGGGGGTCAGGCTGATCAGCAGCGACGTGACGATGAATATCCAGAGTCCTGCCACGAAACAACGCTTGCGCCCAATCTGGTCACCGATGGCACCCGCGGCCATGACGCAACTACCGAATGCGATGGCGTAGGCGTTAACGATCCAGCTCAAGCTGGACTGATCGCCGCCTAAGTCGCGCCCGACCGCCGGAGTAGATATCGCCGGACCAGTGAAAACCAGAGGAATGATGATTGCAGAGACGCAGATCGCCGCCAGTATCTTGTATCGGTCCTCTACGGCGACCGCCGAACGTGTCTTTTCCATTGCAACTCCAATACGCCCTCCGTCCACGCCGGATGTGCATAGAGCCGAGGGCTTGACGATTGCCCTGCAGGTTAATTAATTCATTGAAAGATGATAATATGGCTTGAACACATATGACTGCTGCAAATAATGCAGATATGAACGGAACCGAGTTCGAGCAGATCACAGCTTTTTTGGCCACCATCGAGCATGGCGGCTTCACCGCTGCCGGCCAGGCGCTGGGGCGTGATGGCTCCATCCTCTCGCGACGCGTCACGGCACTGGAAAAGCGCCTAGGTGTGCGCCTTATGGAGCGCACCACGCGAAGACTGGCATTGACGGAAGCAGGCGAAGCCTTTCATCATCGCATGCGCGGTGCACTGCACGCTTTGCAGGAAATAGAGCGTGACACCGAAGCAGCAGCGGTCGGCGTGCGTGGCACGTTGCGTATCGCCTTGCCGGCGACCTTCGGCCGGATGTGGGTTGCCCCGATCCTTCCCGTTTTCCTCGCAACCTATCCCGATCTGGTCGTGGAAACGGCTTTCGAGGATCGTTACGTCGATCTGATTGCGGAGTCCTTCGATGTGGCTGTTCGCATCGGAACATTGACCGATAGCAGGTTGGTTGCACGCAGGCTCGCGCCATCGCGCCGCATGCTTTGTGCGTCACCCGCCTATCTGCAAGCACACGGTGCGCCTATTCGGCCTGCCGATCTTGGCCAGCACGCTTGCCTGGGGTTCTTCCGCCTAGTCTCGCATCCTCTTTGGCATCTGCGCGATGGCGACAAGACGACTGCAATTCGGATCGCAGGTCCACTGGTCACAGACGATGCCTATAGCCTCGTACAAGCGGCCGTCTCCGGCACGGGCATCGCAATGGTGTCCGACTGGTTGGCTGGCCCGGAACTGTGCAGCGGCCGGCTGGTGCCGGTGCTGCCCGATCATCCCGTGGAGAACGACGAGACGATTTACTTGGTGCATCCATCCGCGCGACTGGTTCCAACCAAGACACGGGCGTTCGCTGACTGGATTTTGGGGGAGCTTGGCACGAGTCCGTGGCTGAGCCAGGGGTCAGCCGACTGACGGCCCTCTGGATCGTCCAACCTCCCAGGACACTCCACCACCGCGCATCGTGACCGCAAGTTGCTGCCCGAGTCTCTGCTCGATCACCGGCCGCCACGGCACTAAGCTGAATCCCATGCCGTCATCCAGCATCGCGTAGCGCCCGCTGGCGAGCATGACGGAACGCCGGTAGATACCAGCGACGCGCTGCCCATCGGCTGCCGGGCGATGCTCCAGGCCAGTCTCGGCGGCAATGTCCTTGGCGACGTGACCCAGCTCCCGATTGCGCAGCGTGCCCAGGAGGTTCCGAGCGAGGATCACACGCTGCCCGCGCCGCTCGGCGAGCCCTTGCTCTTCGAGGAAGTCGGCACGTTGCTGCATGGCCTGCTTGGCCTCGCCGCCAAAGCCTAGGTCGCCGAGCCCCTTGCCGCCACCGATCAGTTGCTGGTCGAGCCAGGTAGCGCCGATAACGCGAGCCTGCCGCTCAATCGGCAGGTGCGATTTCAACTCCACCGATACGCCGCCAAGCCGTTGCACGTCGTGCTGGCGGCCACTTTCGGCCAGGTCGTCCGGCACCTTCCATAGCCCTTCGGCCACGCGCTCCACGATGCCGGAGCGGCGCAGGGCTTCCAGCCGACGGACGTGGGCGGCGATGACTTCCTGCGGGTCGCGTCCGGGCTTGGCCCGGCCCCGTTCGATTGCCAGGTGATGGTCGGTGCGGTACAGGCCATCGCTCGCCAGCGCAGCGATGTTCTTGTCGGCGGCGCGCACGTCGGCCGAACCCTTCACTTCCACCACCGCGCCCGTGGGATAGTTCGCCAGCTCGTCGCGGGCATTGAGCGCGACGTAGTGTGCCTTGCCGTCCACGCCGTCGATGACCAGATAGCCCCGGTCGTGCAGCTCGTCGGCCAGCCCCTTCGCGGCCACGCGGCCGATGATGCTGCGGCCATCGTCGCCCGGCTCGAACACCGCCAGCTCGCGCGGCTGGCCGCTCATGGCCCGCTGCATGGTGCGGATAATGTCGCCACGCTCGCCCAAGGCGCGCAAGGTCTTCTCGGCATCGTCATGAATGGCCCAGGTTCCGGGCTGCTCTTCGTCGGCCAAGCCCAGGCGCTGCAAGCGTTGCAGGCGGCCGATCAACAGCAGGCGCTTGCGTTGCGAGTTCGGCTCGTTGAAGCGTTCGATCTGCACGCGGCCATCCTCGCCGGTCTCGCGTTGCAGCGTGCGATCCAGGCTCGTCCACCGCTCCTGTTCCACCTCGCGCCCCAAGGTCTGCTGAATCTCCAGTTCAGTGCGCGGCCCCAGCCATTCGGTCGCCAGTTCGGCGGCGCGATGGCGGAAGCCGTGGGCGATGTAGTCGCCCGCGATGATGAGGTCTTTGCCGGTGTCGTCGCGCCCGCGCACGATCAGGTGAGTGTGCGGGTTGTCGGTGTTCCAGTGATCAACCGCCACCCAATCCAGCCGCGTGCCCAGGTCGGCTTCCATACGGTTCACCAGATGCCGGGTGTAGGTGCGCAGGTCGTCCAGTTCCGCGCCGTCTTCGGGCGAGACAATGAAGCGGAAATGGTGCCGGTCGTCGGCGCAGCGTTCCTTGAAGGCATCCAGGTCGGCTTCGTCGGCCTGCGGCCCGTAGGCCCGGCCCGGTTCGCCATCGCGGCCCGCGCCGTCGCGCTCGATGTAGCGCAGGTGCTTGGCGAGAGATTGCGGGCTGGCGTTGCGCTGATTGACCAGCAGGGTCTTGATGGTCACGCGCCGCGACACGGGCGTCAGCTTCGCCCCGGCGAAACGTGCCGCCGTGTGGCCGCGCCCCAGACGCGAGCCGGGCCGCTGGCCGGCGTGCGCACCGTTGCTGCCAGTGGCAGGACGGCGCACCGCCGGCTTGCCGCCGCTGGCTTTGCCAGCCTGCTTGAGCACCTTGGAAACGAAGCTCTGGCCCTGGCCCTTGCCCCGGTTCTTCGGGGCGCTGGGGCGCACGTGGAAATCGTCTTCGCCGCGGTCCGTCATGGCTGCGCTCCCCGAAAGCTACGGCGTGTCGTGTCGGGCGAAGCACGCATACATGCCTGCATTGGCGCGGGCCTCGCGCCCCACGCGGCACGGCGGCGATGCCGCCGCGTGCCGCGCCACCCCAACGTGCAGACAGGCTTTCGACGCGGCCCGGTGCCGTGTCCTTTTGTCTTGCCTTCCTCCTTTGCCCTTCGCTGTCGCTCCGGGCATCGTCGGCCCGGGGACGCTGTGCTGCTTGCAGCCAGCCCGCCGGCGAACGCGCCAATGGCCACAGGCCGGACGCGTTCGAGGCAAGACGGCTGCACGTTGGACGGCTGCGCCGAAGGCAGCGCAAAGTGCGGTGCGAATGCACCCGCACTGTACGCGCGACGACACGGCGATGAACAGCAGGACGACACGCCCGATGGCACGATGAGATGCGCGGCGACGTGCAGCGAATCGGCGGCCTTCATGGGCGTGTCTCCAGCCAGACCGGATGCGCAACGCCGATCACGGCGGTTGCGCTGACCGGGCCGAAATAACGGCTGTCGAACGACGCCCAGTTGGTCACGCTCAAGAGGAACAGTTCGCCTTCAGCCAGCGGGCGGCAATGCGGCCAGGATGGCAGCGACCGGCGCAGCCGATCAGCAGGCAACGCGGCGGCCACAGGCACGCCGTCGATGCGAACCTGACCGGCGACGATGCAGACGTGTTGCGGTGCGACCGCGCCCACACGTTTGAGCAGCGGAACGTTAGCCGGCAGGTAGCCGCGCTGCGCAGCAAGTGCGCCAGCGTTGGCAGGCAATCGGGTCAGGACGATGCTGCCCACTTCCAGCCGACGTGGCAGCGAGGCGGGCCGATGGTCGAGCAGATCGACGCGATACCAGCCGACCGGAACGCTGTCGGATGGGTTGTAGATCAGGCGCGGCAGCGGTCGCACGAATGCCGCCCAGGCCAGCGCAGCAAGGCCGACGGCGGCGAAGCACGCCAGCACGATGCGAGCGCGCAGGCGCGAACGAGGACGCGGCGCGGCTTCGGGCGTGCATGCGGTGGTGGAATCAGCGGTCATGGCAGCGCCCTCCCGGCCAGCCAGGCGGCGTGCCGTTCGGCGGTGTATTCGGGCAGCGCCAGGCAGGCCGCCACACGGTTGCCCAGCGTGCGCCAGTACGCGGGCGACACGTCGATGGAGGCGATGCCCAGTGCCTCGATGGCGTCGATGCGTTCCAACACGGCACGCACCGCGTTCTCGCCTTCGGCATGCAGCAGCAGGCGCGCTCCGGGCCGCACGCCGGGGATACGCTGCAAGGCATCCAGCGGCGTGCCAGCCTGCATCACCATGAGCTGCCAGCGGATCGTGCCGTAGTCGTTGGCTTGCCAGCGGATGCGGCAGAACATCGAGCCGGGCAGGAACATGGCGCAGCGCCGCCAGCGGTCGAGCTGGAGCGTGCGCGCCGGTTCGCCGAAGCGCAGGTAGAGCTTGAAGCGCGGTTCGATGTAGGCCAGCGATACGCGCGTCAGCGGCTCGTTGCCGGCCTGGCCGGCGAGTACCGCGAGCGACGGCGCAGCCGGAGGCGATGCGGCAGCCGTGGCCGTGTTCGCGGCGGGTGCAGCGGATGCGTTCATGGCGTGTTCTCCGTGCGGGTCTCGGGAAACTCCCGCTCCAGCAAAGCGCGCAGCAGTTCGGCCACCGTCACGCCCCGCGTGAAGGCCGATACCTTGATGCGTGCCCGCAGCGCGGGCGTCACGTCGAGGGTCAGGCGGGCGGTGTAGAGGTCGCCCTTGTTGAGCGCATCGGCGTCGCCCTGGCGAATCCACGCTTCGGCGTGCGGATTCGCCGGTGGGCGCGCACCGATGCCGACGCGCTTGCTAGCACGCGAACCGTTGCGGGTGGTGCTGTCGCTGCTCATGCCGGCCACCGCAGCAGTTCATCGACCAGCGCAGCGATCTCGCGTGCGGCGGCGCTGTCGGGCGCGGCTTCGCGCGCGAGCCGGCCAGCGGCCACGCTGTCGGCAAAGACGATCCTTTGCCGAACCTCGGCGCGCAGCGCTGGCAGCGGCTGTTCCGCCAGCGATTGCCGCGCTTCGCGGCCGATGATGGTGGTGCTGACGCGCCGGTTGATGACGAAGGCCGCGCGCAGCGCAGGCCGGAACACCTGGGCCTCGCGGATCAATGCCACCATCTCGGCGCTGGCCCACAGGTCGTAGGGGCTGGGCTGTACCGGGATCAGCACGCGCTCGGCCGCCAGCAACGCGGAGCGCGCCAGGGCGGCGATGCGCGGCGGCCCGTCGATGATGACGTGATCTGCGCGGCGGGCGAGTTCTGGCGCTTCCTGGTGCAGCGTCTCGCGGGCGAGGCCCACGGCGCTGAACAGCCGGGGCAAGCCTTGCTGGCTTCTGCGCTGCGTCCAGTCCAGCGATGAACCCTGCGGGTCGGCATCCAGCAGGATGACCGACTGCCCGCGCATCGCCAGTTCGCCCGCGATGTGCGTGGCGAGCGTGGTCTTGCCGACGCCCCCTTTCTGGTTGAGCAAGGCGACTATCATGGCGCGACCCTCCGATCTGGAAAGCCAGCGTGGTTTTGCCTTGCCGAACGGGGTTGGTTTTGGGGCTGTTCTTGCCTTCGGGACGGCGGCGCTTTTTGCCTTTCGGCAGTTGTCCACCGAAACGACGCTTCTCTACTAAAAGTTAGAGAATTTAAGTTAGTAATGTTAGAGGGCACGCAAACCCAATGCCGGTGCGGGTTTGCGGCCGATTGGCACGCCTGATAGCACGATAGTCCCACGTCCGATAGCACGATACCCCGCACGCCTGATAGCACGACACTATTCACAGCTTGTCCCGACGTTATCCCCGTGCCGTGTACGGCACGGGCCGGAACGTCAGCAGTTCGGTGTTGTCGTCCAGCATCCGTTCGATGCCCAAGACGTAGCCGGGCAGCGATTGCCGAGCGACCAATGCGCGCAGGTCGCAGGCGAAGTCGTAGGGCTTGGCGGTACTGCCGGATTTCTGGTGCAGGTAGCGGAAGTCGAACTGCCAGCCGTATTCCTGCCTGCCGCCGTGCTTGCGCACCAGGCGGTACAGCCAGCGTTCGATGCCGCCCGTGAGCCGGAAATACGCCGGGTCGATGGTCAGCACCAAAGCAGCATCGAGCACGCCTGCGTAGAACCAGTCCGGCAGGATCAGTTCGATGCCCAGCGGTGTGCCGCTGGCGTCGGCCAGCTCCTTCCACTCGTTGATCCACGAGAAGCGGTGCAGGCGCCTTCCTGTGGTCTCGCGGATGGACGTGGCCACGGTGGTCGATTGCAGCCGGTCGAGCGCCGCCTTCAGGCGTTGGTAGTCGCGCAGTGACTTGCCGCGCCCGATGAATCGCAGGATCTCGTAAGGGGTGGCGTGCATCAGCCGCGACGGCTGCAGGCCCGCGTCCTTCGCCTCCACGATCTGGCTGGCGGCCCAGATCAGGATGTCGGCATCCCAAATCGTGGCGATGCCATGCTCCTGCGTGCCCTCCACGCGGATCGTCACGTTGCCGGCGCGGAAGTCGATAGGCTTGACCCGCTTGGATTTCGCCAACGAGAAGAACGGATAGGCCATCAAATCCTGGCTGTCGCGCGGCGCCATGTCGCCCGGCAAGGCGCGGAACAGGTCGAGCTGTTCGCGCTCCTGCATCGGCCGCTGCCGGGGCGGCAGCGCGGGACTGGACACGACGACGGACACCCGTGAACCGACGATCAGCGGCGATCACGGTAGTCACCCGCATGGCGCTCGGCGTACTCCGGGTCGGAGGTGGCATCGAAGCTGCGCGCATCGGCCCAGGCGTCGAGGTCGGCCACGGCGTACATGACGCGGCGCCCAAACTTGCGGAACTTCGGCCCACCGCCGATCACGCGCTGTTTCTCCAGCGTGCGGGGCGACAGGCGCAGGTAGTCGGCGGCCTCGTCGTTGGTCAGGTAGCGTTGGGGCTGCGCGGGCGCAGCGACAGCAGCGGCGGCAGGCCGCAAGGGAGCGGGTCGCATGGGATGGTCCTCCATCAAGCCCGGCCACACCACGCAGCCGGATAGAGGCACTTTCAAGAAAGCGAGGCTTCCTGCTAAGGGACGAATTGCAGGGAGCGCAAAACGTCCCCCCTAATGCGGTGCAACTGGCGGAAGCTGCGCCAGGCTGCGATAGCCGCCGCGCATCAGCGCCTCGCCACGACGCACCAGCCGCCGCACGCGGGCACGCAAGGCGCTGTCTTTGTGCCAGTCGGCGGAGACGGCATTCGCACCGAACAACCCTTCGGCGACCTCGCGCAAGGACGCGCCCGCCAGGGTCGCGTCGAGCGCCTGCAAGGTGTGCAGTTCCAGCAGCGCAGCGGGCGCGGGCCGGGAACGGGCCGCTGCCGCAGGCGCAGCTACGGTCGCCACGGCCAAGGCATCCAGCCCGGCCGCCAGCGCGCGATAGCGTGCGCAGGGTGTAGCGCAAGCGCGGGTGGCGTAGAGGTAGGCCATGCCGTCTTCCAGGCCCGGCGCCAGCGCGAGCCGCATGCAGCAGCCGGGCCAGTGCGACACCAGCACCAGACGCTTGCCGTCGTGGATCAAGTGTTTGCGACCGGGGAGGCGCCAGAACTCGAAGGCATAGGCATCGGGCGGCGGATCGGCATCGGGGTATAGCTGCACCACGGCGTCATGATCGGGGAACCAGGCCGGATGCGCGTCGCGTGCATCCAGGGCCGGGTCTTCCCACAGGCGCAGGCCCCAGCGCTGTGCTGCGTCCGGCCAGCGGCGACGGCGCAGCCAGTCGCGGCGGTAGTCGGGATTGCGGCGCAGGTACTCCCAGGCCAGGGCCGGGCCATCAAGATGCAGCGTGTAGAGATACGCGGCGGTCGGATACCAGTGTTCTCGATGTTCGGCGCTCGGGCCAGCCATGACGCAACCTCCTGTCAGTCAGCAGGAACGTCGCCACGGTTTTCGATGTGCGGGAGCTATCGGTTCAACATCAAAGCGTCATCGTTATCGGGTTAAGTTGCTCTTCTGGTGTCAAGACCGATTGGCTCCGCTGCATTGCGAAAATCGTCTGAATGCGACGGCTGCGCCGCCAGGAATCGACGGTCAGCAGCGGATACCGTGCCGCAGTCCGCGTCGAAGACCATGACTGTTTGCAGCAGGGTCGCACTGCTTCGGTGCAAGAGTGAGGATTGAGACCTGCACGGTCTTGAGTAAGACGGAAATAGTCACAATGCGCCCCGGCTGGACGGGCTGCGCATGGCTCGGTCAGTCAGGGATCGAGCCGTTTTCTTCGGCCAGCCGCAGGTACTCCGACAGCCGCCGCACTGGCTGGAAGTAGCGATCACGCATCACGGGTTGCTTGCGCGGCCCGACGATGAACGCCAGATCGGACAGCTTGACCGTGCCCAGCGCCGGCATCCCGATGCCGAGGTCGATCAGGCCATAGGCCGTGTCGCCATCCACAGGATCGAGCGACACCAGCAGCCAGGTCGCATGCGCGTCCGGGGTGAACAGCCTCACCACGGGCAGCGGGTCGAGGTGCTGGCCGGCATCGCGTGCCGCGCCGTGGGCCAGCAGCCGGGCGCGTTCATCGGCGGTGACAAGTGGCAGGGTCATGGTCGGAATCCCCACGAAACCGAGGATGCGCGGACGCGCTTTTGTGCCGAAGCGCAGAACCGCCGAACCGTATCCATGCATCCGTGCGCAAGCACCGATACGCAATCCATCGCATCCGTAGAAGAACGGATGCGCACCAGCGGAATTGTAGAAAGCCGGAAAGACACGGATGCGGTTCCCTGAATTTGGAGCCATCCGCAGATGCGGATTTCCGTAAAGGCAAGAAAGCGTAGAACAACACCAAATGCGCACTATAGTTTGTAGCGCTATAGTGCGCAATCGGATGTCATCTTGGTTTTCTAAGGAAAACCACAGGTGGCGGCGAAACACTCATTGGCGACGGCAATACGGACGGTCAGAAAAGCGCGCGGCTTGAGCCAGGAAGCGTTCTCCGACGTCTCCAGCCGTACCTACCTGAGTTTGCTGGAGCGCGACCTGAAAAGCCCGACCATGCACAAGCTGACCGAGCTGTGCGAGGTCATGAACGTGCATCCGCTCACGTTGCTGACGCTGGCCTATGCCGGCGAGGACAAGCGCAAAGTCCAACAGCTTCTGGTACAAGTTCAGAAGGAACTGGATGCAATCCTTTTTGGTGAATGACATGACCGAACCTCGCAACTTCGACCACCTCTGGCGCGACCGCAACGACACCTCGCGACAGCGCGTACCGCGCGTGCTGATCCGGGTGTTCGTCGGGCCAGGGGAGCTTGAGCGCAGCGTGCGTTTCTATGAAGAACTGCAAGGCGTGACAGCCGACGGTGGCTTTCCCTTCCCTGAAGCGGGTTTGCGCCTGGCGATGGTCGGTGCGTTCCTGCTGATTGAGGGAACGCCTCAAACATTGGCACCTTTCACGTCGACCACGGGCACGCTCCTGGTCGATGACGTACAGCCTTACTACGACAAGCTAGTGGCTGCCGGCGCAAAGATCATCTTTCCTTTGCAAGTCGTTCCCACAGGCGCCGCATTCAACGCGGTTCACCCGGATGGCACGGTTGTCGAGTACGTCCATCATCGACCCGACCCACAGGGCCGGTAATCAGCGGCGAACGCTGGAGCCAGGTGCGCAAGGATGCGCCCAGCCGCAAGGGCGGGGCGCGGTGGGCGGCCGTCAGGCCGCCTTGGGCTGGCTGCGCGACCAGATCAGGTCGTGCGTGCCGTCCTCGCCTTCGATCAGGCGGGCATAGACCGTTGCCGGGAACGAAGGATCGTCGAGGGACACGGACACATAGGAGCGTCCGGCTTCACTGAGTTTCCGCCACCCCGCGCCGATGTCGTGTCCAGCCGCCTGAAGGCGGAAGTCAGGGGCGTTCTCGGTGTCGCCCTTGTCGTTGGGAACCAGCTTGACCTTGACGTTCAAGGTCAGGGTGCGGAGCGTGCCGGTGAAACCGTCTTTCTCTGCGGTGAAGGTGCCGATGTTAGCCATGATTTTTCTCCTTTCGGGTTGAACAAGGTCGCGCCAGTGCGTCCTTGTTGTGATCCGGCCGGCGGGGGATGGGCTGGCCGCACCGCGCAGCGGTCGCAACACCGTGGAGAACCTGGAAGCGAAAAAAATTTGCCGCGCGAGGAATGCGCGCAGCGCAGGGGAAATTGTTTTCGTTGGAAGGTTGCGGCCATGAAGCCCAAGGCGCAGGCGCGCCACCGCCAGGATTCACGACAAGCCAAGGACGCACGGGCCGCCCACTCCCAGATGGAGACATGGCCGATTCGGCATCCCCGCATGACGGCTTCACCGGCTCGTGCCCTGACACGGGCCAGGTCAATGCCTCGATGACAAGGCCAGAGCGCCCCTACCGCAGCTCGCGGCACACGCTTGAGGCGTGGCGTGGAACCTCCATCGGAAAGCCGGGCGGTATGTCGGTGAACCGTCCTTCGTGACGTACAGGCAACGAACCGCCAGCGTCGAGGACGGCACACTTTCGCACAACCTGCCGCAGCAAGCCGGGGCGTAGCCCCACACGCCCGCCCTTACGGCGGGGCGCTCAACACCCGACAAGCACAGCGCGTAGGCGTGAAGGATCGAAGCCGAAGGGCCGTGACGGCATCGCCGGCACGGGGCACAGCCCGAGAGCCTGGCGGCACTTCGTGCCGGCACGCTCCCAGTTCATGCCTGGACGTTAAAGCTCAAGGCCCGCAATGCGGGCGCGATCAGCGCTTCGAGTTCGGCGCGGTTCGCGCCGTCCCTGGCGTGGAACGAGATCATCTGCGTGACGCCGTGAAGGAACGCGGCACATTGCAGGGTATCGAACCGAGAAGGCAACTCACCGGCAGTACGGGCACGTTCGAGACGCGCACGAATCAGCTCGCGCGTCTTGTCGCGTGCCGCTCTGAGGTACCCCCGCGCTGTTTCGTTCTCCGGCAGGCAGTTCACCACGCCGAGAATCAGCAGGCAGCCCCCCGGCCGTGCCGATAGGGCCACGTCGATGCTGGCGCGAAGCATGCCCTCAACGCCATCGCGCAAGGTGGCGCCGCTGTCCAGCGCCTGCCGTGGATTTGCCCCGACCGTTGCGATGTAGTGGTCCACCGCTTCGCAAAAGGCCGCCTCCTTGGAGCCGAAGGCCGCATAGAAGCTCGGCGGCGCGATGCCCGCCGCCGCCGTCAGATCGACAAGTTGCGCGCCTTCGTAGCCGCGCGCCCAGAAGACTTCCATCATCGCCTGAAGGGCGACATCACGGTCGAAGCGGCGTGGGCGACCACGTTGGGCCATGACTTCTCCATTTATTTAATTCCTACTACAATATTCTACGGGTCCGGCCCATCATGGGCAACCTGAGCATCTACTACAAAGAAAGGATCGAGCCATGTCTGCATCTCCCCCCGCCATCGTCGAAGAATTTTTCCGCCGCGCCGGTACGGGCGAACCCGTCGAAAAGATCGCCGAGCTGGTCAGCGAACAGGTCGATTGGTTTGTGGCGGGCGACACGAACGTCGTGCCGTGGATCGGCCGCAAGGTTGGCAAGGCAGGCGCGGCGGAGTTCTACGCCCAGATCCGGGAGCAGATCGCATCCGAAGCGTTCGAGGTGAGCGAGATCCTTTCGCAAGGCAATCGGGTGATCGCGCTCGGAAAGCTGGCTTCGCGCGTAGTGCGTACCGGCAAGCTGATCGAATCCGAATTCTGCTTCGACTTCATCGTCGAGAATGGCGAGATCACCCGGTTCCGTCTGTTCGAGGACAGTTTTGCCGTGGCGCAAGCCGCGACCTAATGCGGTTCACAAGTCCTCCCACTGGCGCTGATTGCCGTACTGCGCGCAAGACCATTGCGCGCTCGCCCCGTCGCCGCCTGGCCGAAGGCGGCGACGGGGCGACTTTGTTTTGGACGTTGGAACCGGGCGCGGCCACCGCCGCGCCCGGTTCTTGAACATCGGCCCCAAGGCGAAACGGCTTGGGGCCGATGCGGATTATTCTTTCGTTTCGACAATCCACCACACGGCACGCGGCAAGGCTCGGCCCGTGATGAGGTGCAGGTCGGTCAGGTCGGCGCGGGCTGTCCAGCCACGCGGCGGACGGTAGCCGCGCATGTCGCCTTCGCCATGCCAGCGGCGGGCGCGTACCGTGCCGGGGGCATAGATCGCGGACATGCGGGGGCGGTTTACGGGTTGGGGGTTCATGGTCGGCATCCTCGGCATGAAGCGCCCCGGTCGGAACCGGGGCGCTTGTCTGCGGCGCAGGGTCACGCGGCCAGTGCCTCGGCCTGCGGCTGCTCATCTGCCTCGGCTGCGGCTTCCTCCGGCGCTTCGGCTGCGGTCGCCGCATCCTGCGCGGCCTGCTGCGGTTCTTCAGCCCGGAAGATGGCGGGCATCCAGCCGGTACCAACGGCCAGTCGTTCGGCTTCGCCAGCAATGTCGGCCTTCTTCAATTTCGCCAGCCGGGTGACGTGCGCGGGTGCGAACTCGCCCACAGCTTCCAAGATTACGGCCTTGGAAACGTGCTTGAAGTAGCCTTCACCGGTCGGCTTCCACCATGCCGCCATGTCCAGCCCCACGGCCTGCGCCAATTCCGCGCCGGGCTGCTGCTGCGTAGCGCTAGGCGTCACCACGTCCACCGTGGCCGCGACGCATACGGCCAGCAGCCGCACCAGTTCATCCTGCGACTTCGCCAGCAGCACGGCGAACAGTTCGGCGCTGTCCTGCGGCAAGGCTTCGCCTGCCACCTGTTGCAGTTTGCGTAGCGCCATGGCGGCGGGCGATTCGGGCCAGTCCGGGGCCATGCCTTCCAGCCGGTCTTGTGCTTTCAGGCTCACGCCCAGCGGCAAGTCGTGGCCGTAGTGGCTTTCCTGCAAGACGGCTTGCACCATGCCATGCACCACGGCGGCCAGCGCGGCTTGCGGATGCCGAGCCACCTCGATTTGCAGCGCGGCGGTACGGTGGGCGCTCAACCGCTGCGCCAGCCGGTCGGACATGGCGGTGGTCTTGGGCTGCTCGGCGTTCTCGCCTTCGGCTTCGTTCGCGGCATCCGCGCCACCGAAACCCTGCCGCAAGCGTTCCAGCGTGCGCAGCGCCTTGGCTTCGGCTTCGCGCATCAAGCCGCGATGCACCACGGCTTCGCCGCTGCGGTCGATGGTGACGATGGCACCGGCTGCCGCCTTCACGTTCGCGCCGTAGTCCTGCAAGCCATCTTCCAGCGCCTGCAACTGCTCGCCCAGGGCTTCGCCGTCCTCCTGCAAAGCATCGGCCTTTTCCTCGTCGTCGGCGTCCAGCGCGGCATCCACGGCCTCGGCCAGTTCGTGCAGCTTGGCTTGCAGCTTCTCGATGCGTGCGGCTTCGCGCTTGTTCGGTTCGCGGCGTTCCCTCGGGGCGCGTTGGAAGGCGTGCAGGTCGGCATGGGTCGTGCCGGGTGTGGCATCCACCCATGCCCATCCCTCGGTCTTTACCTCGGCGGCGATGCATACCAGCTTGTCTTGCGCCAGCCGTTCCAGCAGCACGGCATCAGTCAGATACACGCCCGCATCGCCTTCCGCGAACAGGTCACGGCGGATGCCGCCGCCTGCGGCGTCGTAAGTGTCCAGCCCGACGAAGCGCACCAGCGGATGGCGGTAGGCGTCGATTTCGCGTTCGGTCAGACGGTCGCGCAGCGCGGACGGCTGGCGCTGCCACGTTGGCGCATCGTAGAAGGCGCTTTCCTGTGCGGTATGGTCGTCGGTGATGGACAGGGCCATCAACTGATCGAGCGCGACGGCATCGGCGCGATAGTCGGCCAGCAGGCGCGGCGACACGTTGGCGAGTTTCAGGCGGCGCTGCACCACCAACGGCGTGACGCTGAAATCCGCCGCTATGTCCTCGATGCTGCGGCCCTCCATCACCAGCGCGGCGAATGCCTCGAACTGGTCGGCGGGGTGCATGGCTTCGCGCTGCACGTTCTCGGTCAGGCTGGCCGTGCGGGCGGTGCCATCGGCCACCAGCAGGCAAGGCACTTCCCATTCCTTGCTGATGCGGTGTTTCTTCGCCAGCAGCTTGAGGGCTGCAAGGCGACGGCCACCGGCGGCGACTTCGTAATGCTCGCCATCGGCAGTGGCAATCACGATCAGGTTTTGCAGCAGGCCGACACGCTGGATGCTGGCGGCGAGTTCTGGAATCGACATGCGCGGGCTCTTGCGCACGTTGCGGCCAGTGGGACGCGACACCAGCCGCGACAGCGGAACCAGAATCAGGTTCTTGGTCGGGTCGGCCACTTCCAGTGGGGCGGCGGTTTCGATGGCGTGGGCTTCGATTTGGGTAACGGCGTTCATGGTGATAACTCCTACAGGTTCGGGGATGCAGCAGCGAAGAAAGCGGCAAGGGCTGCTGCCTGCCCCTGCCGCGTCGGGGTTCAGGCTTTCAACTGGCGCATGCCATCAGCCAGCAGCCAGAGCGCGCGATTCAGTCGGATGTTTTGGTCGATGCCCTGCACCGGGCGAGTTTGCTGGCGGCGTCCGTTGGCGCTGCGCCCGCGCAAGCCGCCTTGGGTCAGGTTTTCTTGCGTGCGGTTGAACACGCTCCACAAGTCCGGGCGGCGGTCGTCGAAGCGGCGCGGCATCAGGATTTGCGATTCCGTGATGGGCGCGGGCTTATCGGGGTCGTCGTATTTGAGGGCCAGCGCGGCACGGGCGAACACTTCGGATTCGCCATCGTTCAAGGTGATAGCGTGCATGGCATCGCGGGATTCCTTCACCCGGTCGAAACCGCGCAACACCTCATAAGCGCCCTCGATGACGAAACCGGCCACGTCGCCTTTGTGGGGCACGCGCACATCGGCCACGGTGTCGCCGCAGACAAGGCCATTGCTGCAAACGAAACGGAACATTCCAGCCAGCATCTGATAACTGCTGGTGCCGTCATGCGAGTTAAGAAGCACAATTTCATTGGCTTCCGCGCCGTTGATCTGGCTCGCGTGCCGCAGGCGCAGCATGTGTTTTGTGTGCTCGCGCTTGCCTTCATCACGCACGCGGGTCTGGCACGCCATGAAGGGTTGAAATCCCTCCTTGCGAAGCTCGGCCAGCACGGCGGACGTGGGGATGTAGGCGTACCGCTGCGAACGGCTTTCATGCGGGGCGTCCGCGAAGATGGACGGGGCCACGCGGTGAATCTGGTCATCGGACAGCGGGTAATCGCTGCGCAGCGACGGGGAACGGGAAGCGAATCGGGATGCGAGTTGCATTGCATTTCTCCTGACGAAAAAGGTTTGCTGTTCAAACCGCACACCGGATTCCTAGATTCGGAGCCCAGCCTTTCGGCTGTTCGGTGCGGTCGGCACGAGGAACCCGGTTGGCCCTGTTGCCACCGTCTTTCCTGAGTTCGTCGCCCGCGACGGTCAGGAGCGCGCGGACGGGGGCCGTCAAGGAAACAAGCGCAGGGTTGGTGCGGCCCGCAGGCGCAGCCGAGGACACGGCCCTGCGCGCCTTGACGGCACACGGCCGCGGGCTACAGTCGCGGACAAGGTGATGAGGTCAGGAAAGATGGCTGGACAGGCAACGGCCATCCCTTTATGCCGACGGCACGCAAGCGAAGCGCGCAGGCCCGAAGCTGGAAGCCGGGCCGGAGGCGTCAGGGATGTGGAAGGCTGGCGATAGCAAGTCCCGTCAGGGATGAGCGAATAGCGAACCTGGAGCAGCGCGGTCCGCGAAGCGGAGACGCACTGATGTATTTCGCTTATTATTCTTATGAATGAGCTAGCTGCTTTTGGCTAGAGTTGGACATTGCCACTGGCAAGACGCGAACACTCCGCCATCTTTCGGCGAATATTGCTTCTTATAAATTCTAAAAAATTAGCGGAGGATTTTCGTGCATCTTCACTCGTATCGCCTCAGAAACTTTCGACGTTTGAAGGATGCTCATATTGAACTGGCTGACGACATATCAATATTCGTAGGATCGAATAATAGTGGCAAAACGTCGGCGACTCAGGCCATCCACGCATTCGTCGCGGGTGGAAGGGATCGTTTCAGCCTCTATGATTTCAGCTCTTCGTGCTGGAAAACTTTCGATGAAGCTGAAAATATCAACCTGACCGACCCGCTTCCCGATGGTTTCTCGCTTCCAAGCATAGACCTTGATCTCTGGTTCGAGGTTGCAGCGCCAGACCTCTATCTAGTAATTCCCTTGCTTCCGAGTACGGCGTGGGAAGGAACCAAGGTCGGCATACGAGTTTCCCTGACCGCTCGAAGCTTCATTAACCTCATTCAAAACTACCAAGAAGCTAAGGCCAGAGGTACTGAACAGGCTGCGGAACTACCGCCAGAGTCCCAATATGTCCCCTGGCCTCGCTCCATGACGGACTATCTCCAGCGCGAGTTCAAGAGCGAATATGAGCTGCGCTACTTCATCTTGGACCGCACGCAATTTGATGAAAACTTCCGTGAAATCGGCGCTTATGTTCCAGATGAGCTAGGTGGCGAGCCAGGTGGCGGAACGATTCTGAAATCGCTTATTCATATCGACAACCTCGGGGCTCAGCGACACCTTTCTGATCCTAATCCGGAAGCCGGCGGCAGATCGGAAGATCTGTCAAAGCGTTTGAGCCGTTTCTACAAGCGCAACCTTAATCAGAGGCAAGACGATCACACAGCCCTTAGGGCGCTGTTCGAATCCGAGCAAGCGCTCAATGTTCACTTAGATGGGGTATTCAAGCCGACGCTTGATCGGCTCGCCAAGCTTGGCTATCCAGGCATCAATAACCCGCGACTGAAGATTATGTCGGCGCTGGATCCCGCCCACGTCATGAGCCAGGACGCGCGGGTCCACTACCAGATCGGAGATGGCGAAGACACTGCCACCCTTCCCGACAGTTATAACGGGCTTGGGTTTAAGAATTTGATCTACATGGTTGTGGAGATTCTTGACGCCCAAGCCAGGTGGGCGACGATGGACAATCGCCCCCCATTGCACCTGATTTTCGTGGAGGAACCAGAGGCCCATCTTCACGCCCAACTCCAGCAGGTCTTCATCCGCAATGTTCTTGAGCTTCTCAATATAGAGGGCGACGATGGAAGTATTTTTGGCAGTCAAATGGTCGTCACGACCCACTCGCCACACATTCTTTACGAGCGAGGCTTCAAGCCAATCCGCTATTTCCGACGCAAGAAAGTCGGCAAGGAACAGTTGACAGAAGTTCTAAATTTATCGGCGTTCTACCAAGCTCAGCCAGACGATCGTGATTTTCTAGAACGATATTTAAAGCTGACTCACTGCGATCTCTTTTTCTCAGATGCCGCTATTCTCGTAGAAGGCAATGTTGAGAGATTGCTCCTGCCCGTAATGATTCGAAAGGTCGCGAGGACTCTCCGATCAGCTTGTCTATGCATTTTGGAGGTTGGCGGCGCCTTTGGGCACCGCTTTCAGTCGCTTATTGAGTTTCTCGGTCTGACAACGCTGATCATCACTGATATTGATAGTGTTGCCCTTGTGGCTCCGGCGGCCGGCGAAGATGTGGATGACGAAGAAGTCGAGGAGTTCGAGGTTCCAGCCGACGCGGAAGAAGACGTCGCTGTGCAGGCCCAGGATAATGGGCAAGATCCAGTCGGTGAGCCTATAGTCCCAGCGCCTAAGAAGAAATACGGCAAGGCTTGTTTGCCCAGTGAACCGAACGCTGCGACTTCGAATCAAACCCTCATCAAATGGCTTCCGGGGAAGCTCACAATCGAAGACTTGCGTAACGCCTCTGAAGCGGACAGAACTCACGTGCTCGAAGACGATACGAAGGTTCGCGTGGCCTATCAGACTGAACGGACTGTCACTTGGAACGGAGCCACTGAAACCCTCCGCGGGCGCACACTTGAGGAGGACTTTGGCCTTGAAAACCCGGAGTGGTCCCAAGCCGCAGCGAGGAAGCCCCTTGGTCTGATTGTGAAGGGCGGGGCCGCTGGTCCTGCCGCTCTTGCTAAAGGCCTTCATGAGAAGGTTTCGCGGAAGAGTTTCGATAAAACGAAGTTCGCACTCGCCGTTCTCACTGAAGACGAGAATGCGTGGCATGTACCTGCTTACATCCGTGATGGGCTTGTCTGGCTGAAGGACGAAGTACGGATCGAACTTGAGACTGTGCTGCCCGACGCCGTTCTCATCGCCGAAGATGTCGCGATAGGGGGCGAGCATGAGTAGCCGTGCAAATAAGCCGGACACCCAGGCAGACATCGATCTGCGAAACTGCCTTGGAGACGTTCCGCCGCGCAGCTTCATAATGAAGGCCGGCGCCGGCTCCGGAAAAACCACGTCTCTGATTAAGGGGCTATCGTCGGCCATCCGAATACACGGTGATAAGCTGAGGAAATTCCGCCAGCGCATTGCCTGCATTACCTACACCGAGATCGCAGCCGGAGAGATATGGAGGGATGTCGGCAGTGATCCGCTGGTTCACGTTTCGACGATCCACAGCTTCATGTGGCTGCTAGCTAAACCGTTTCAGAACGACATTCGCGTATGGGTGTCTGGGCGCATCACGGAGAAAATTGAGGCGCTTGAACAGAAACAGGCAACCTATGGCCCCAGGGTTCAACAGCGAACAAAGGACAAAGACACCCGAGACCTGGAGCGCCTTCGCAGGCAGTCGGGGCGGATCGCCGCAGTCAAAGGCTTCCGGTACGGAACGGGTAGCGACTACGTAAAGGGAATTTTGGGGCACGACGACATTTTGAAGCTTGTGCCGTACCTCATCGCTGAGCGCCCTCTCTTTCGAACCCTTCTCGCGCGCCAGTTTCCTTTCGTATTTGTGGACGAGAGTCAGGACACGACCACCGAAGTCATAGAGGCATTGAAGATCGTTGAGCGCGAGCCTGGCGTTACATTTTGCCTCGGCTTCTTCGGCGACCCGATGCAACGAATTTATGCTACGGGAACCGGGTTGGTCGAAGCGGCACCGAACTGGGCCGACATTCCGAAGCCAGAGAATTTTCGGTGCTCAACTAAGGTGCTGAACCTGGCAAACGCCATTCGGCGCGATGGTGATGACCTCGTTCAGGTTCCAGGCCAACGTCTAGGCCCTGAAGGCATCGTTCCAACTCCTGAAGGGTCGGCCCATCTTTTCGTCTTACCGGCGGACGATACGCGAGATGCCAGTCTGATTCGGGTGCGCGAATGGATGGCGGCACGAACCGGTGATGATCATTGGCGAGCAGGTGATGATGACCAAGAGCGGGTAAAGCTTCTCGTCATTGTTCACCAGATGGCCGCAAAGCGCTTAGGGTTCGGAGAGCTTTACACGGCACTTAATTCCAAAGCGCCGACAGCATTCAAAGAGGGCTTTCTGGATGGCTCTGCATGGCCTCTTTCACCGTGTGTGAAATTTCTGATTCCGATAGCGATTGCCCATACAGAAAGCCGGCAACTCGAAGTGATGCGACTGATCCGAGAGTATTCGCCCCTTCTTGAAAAAGGCGATCTCGCTGGAGCGAACGTCGCAGAGCGGCTTAAAGCACTTAGAGAGCTTGTTACCTCAATTGCAGAAGGCATAGCCGGGAATTCCAACGTAATGATCGGCGACCTTCTGAAGCAAGTGTACGCCGCAGGGTTATTAATCTTCGATCCCCGGCTAGCATCTTACTTGGACCCGGAAGCAGCTCCACCTGCCCAGCCCGCAGAAGGGGTGGACAATGACGACGACCGAGAAGACGATGAGTCCGATAAGGAAATGGCCTCAATGGATGCTTTTTTAGCGTGTCCTGCTAGACAGCTTCTGGCGTACCAGACCTACATTTCAGAGCGCTCACCTTTTTGGACTCAGCAAGGCATCAAGGGGGCTGAATTTGATAGGGTGCTCGTCGTGTTAGACGATGCGGAGAGTACCCATTTCCAGTTTTCTTACGAAAAATACCTGGGCCTCAAAGCGCTTTCGGATACCGACCGAAAACACATCGAGGCAGGTGAAGAAACGACTGTGGATCGAACACGCCGTCTTTTCTATGTGAGCTGCACAAGGGCGTTGAAAGACCTAGCGGTCGTTCTCTTCACGGCCGATCCTGAGCAGGCAGAGGCGCACCTGCGTCGGCTTGATCTTTTTGAAGATGAGGCAATCCACACTGGGGCCGTTTTCGTGGCAGCATAAGTGATGCTCGCTCGGATGATCGCCCAAGGGAATGGCCGCCGCCGCGCTTAGACTTTTACTGCGAGTACACCGTTATACGGGAGCTTGGCGGCATCAGTATGCGAACCTACGCGCCCACGCTTATGAACGAATCTTCTGGCTCAGATAGTGAAAGATCGTTCGGACGGCATTAACGACCAATGCACCCTCAGCCAGCCCGACGATATTCTCGTTAGGGTGGGCAACGCTCCCATGGTTGCGAAGGGTATTGAGCGCATCGAGAACAGAAGCAAATGATGCCAAAACTCTTCCTATTTCGCCGTCATGCTCGCCCAATGATTGCAGCGCAGGATGTTGGATACGAAGCGCCTTATATGCCTGCGTAAGAGTTGCGTCATCGGCGAGCGTTATCGCACTGTCCTTGCAAACGGATTTCAAGTATCCGTGCATGGCCGTGTGAAGCCTGTCGATCGCACTTGGTGCTCCTGAAGTGGCAAGCAAGTTATCAGAGTCTGCCAGAGCACGACGCACGACATCAGAAGCCGAGATTGCAGGCAGCACAGCGGGTACATGGCCCGTTTGATAGCCCAACTCAATGAGTTTGCTTGGCTGGTCCCGTTCTAGATGTGGATGAACCTTAGGGTGTTCTACGACTGCGACCAAAGCCCGCATATCGTTATTGACAAAATACTGAAGAGCCTGGAAGACACAGGCGCCGTAGTCATCATCCCCAAATCCCAAGCTTCGGAGCAGCCGGCCATGCCCCTGGATATAGTCGTGAAACCCTGTCAGGTAGCCAAGCTCATGCCAGTCCGTCGCATTGAACTCCGATACGATGGCGCGTTGCATGGCAAGCATGAGTGAACCGCGCCACGCTGAATCTTCTAATAGTTGATGGTTCATTTCGCCCCCTTGAAATGAACAATTTACCTCAGCTTTGGGTTAATAGAACTCAGTCTCTGTTTTCGTCCATGCCGCGTTGCTCAATCTGCAACTTCGCCCGCTGCGTTGCCTGTTGCAGCCGCTCCACTAGCACGCCCCTCGGCGGCAAGGCAGTCAGGTACTCGGCGACGTGGATGCCCGACTTGTCCAATTCCAGCAGCTCGATCTGCTCGGACTTCTTGCCGGTGCAAAGAATGATGCCGAGCGGCGAGGATTCCTCCGGCTCCCGTTCGTGCTTATCGAGCCAACGCAGATAGAGCTCCATCTGCCCCTTGTACGCCGCTTTGAACTCCCCGACCTTCAATTCCACTGCTACCAGCCGTCGTAGCTTGCGGTTGTAGAACAGCAGGTCAAGGTGAAAATCGTCGTCGTCGATCTGGATGCGCTTCTGCCGGGCGACAAAGGTGAAGCCCACGCCCAACTCCAGCAGGAAGGACTCCATCTCGCGGATGATTGCTGCCTCCAGATCGCCTTCCTGCCAAGTGTCGCGCAGTCCCAGGAAGTCCAGGATGTACGGGTCACGCATGACCAGGCTGGGCGAGATGCGCTGCGCGTCGCGCATGGCCGCCAGCTCCTGCGCGATCATCGTGTCCGGCTTCTTGGACAATGCCGTGCGTTCGTACAGCATCGAGTCGATGCGTTCGCGCAGTGTCCGAACGCTCCAGCGTTCGACGCCGGCCATCTGCGCGTAGTAATCCCGCTGCATCGGCTCCTTGAGCGCCAGCAGCAGGACGAAATGGGACCAACTCAATTGTCGCGACAGCGTCGCGACAATTCGTTCCTCCGGGAACGTGGCGGCGAACTTGACCATCCGGCGCAGGTTCTTCTCCCCGAAACCCCGCCCGTAGTCACGGGCAAGCTGCTCGGCCAGCGTCGGCAGGATTTCCTCGCCGTAGCCGGCCCGCTGCCCGGCCAGTACTTCCGTATGGATGCGCTGGCCGATGCGCCAGAACAGCAAGGTCAGCTCGGCATTGACCGCCGAGGCGGCGCGCTGGTGCGACACCTCGATCAGTGCCCGGATGTCGCCCAGCAGCGCCACCGGCGCTGCTGGCGACGCGACTGACGCCTTGCGCCGGGTCATGCCGCCACCTCCTTGGCTTCTTGCATCCCGGTGATCGTCTTGCGCCGATTCGCTACCAGTTCGGCCGCGTCTCGCACCGGCTTGTCCTCGGTGTGGACATAGCGCATGAACATGGCCACGGTCTTGTGTGCCGTCAAAGCCATGCCGACCTTGACCGGGATGCCGGAGTTGGCAATGTCGGTTGCTGATCGGTGGCGAATGCCGTGCGTGCCCACATGCGTGGCGCCAGCCGCCTTGAGCGCGCGGCTCCAGCCACCGTAATATTCGCCTACGGTCATGTGCTTGCCAGGGTGGCGCGGAGATGGCAGCACATAGGGATTGCCTTCCTGCCGCGGTGCCGTCGAAAGCAGCCGATAGGCTTCCTCGCTCATGGGCTTGGACATGCCGCCGGTCTTGCTATCCGGCCAGACTACTCGCCGGTTTTTCAGATCTAGCCAATCCCATTCGAGCTTGACGATTTCGGAGCGGCGGCCCGCGAATTCAAATTGCAAACGTATCGCTAGGGGGATGACATAGTTCACCAACCCCTCGGCCTCGATCCGGTCGATATGTCGGAACAGCTTGCCCATGTCCTCGTCGCTGATGAGGTGGGTAGCCTTCCCGTTGGGGAACATCGGGACGTGCCGGCACGGATTGGTGCCGTCGGGTCGGAAGCCCCATACTTCGGCCAGATTGAACATCCGGCGCATGACGCTGAAGGCACGGTTCGCCTCGGCCGGCTTATGGGTCATCTTCTTCATCATCCCAGCTACATCAGGGCGCTTCACGTCCTGAACCTTCAGCCGTCCGATCATCGGGACGATGCAACGGTCGATGACGCCCTGATAACCGTCTTGGGTGCTGGGCTTGTTGCGCTGCCTGGAGTAATCCTCCATGAACTTCGTGCACAACTCCTTAACGGTGGGCGCTTGGCGTGCCGTCGCTTTCTCTGCGGCGGGGTCGCCACCCCGACGAACTTGGGCCAGCCACTCCTGCGCCAGCGAACGAGCCTGCTCGACGGTCAGTTCTCCGTATTGGCCCAACGCAGGCTTGCGGCGCTCGCCAGCGTTCGTCCGATACTGGAGCATGAACACCTTACGGCCCGCTGGGGTAACCTTGCACAAGAAGCCGGGGACTAGCGTGTCCCGGAGTTCGACGGCTTGCACCTGGGGTTGTGCCGCATCGACAGCGGACTTGGTGAGTTTGATCTTAGCCATGATGACTCCTCGGAAAGACCTGGATTCCAAGGGCCGGATAGGAGTCAGGCGGTCGGAAGTCAGGTCAGGTTTCGGAAAGCACCGGCATATGTTGAACTCGCCTAAGTTATTGATAAACCTGCTGTATCTGGCTGTGGCGTAGTCCAGCGAATTTCGGTGCTGGAGTCATGGTGAAATAAAAAAGACGCAGCCTCGCGGCTGCGTCCATCGTGAGCCTGTTGCCGGGAGAGAGTCGGCGTCTGGGCTTACTTGACCTCAAACTCCTGCGGCGATCCAGCCGCCTTACCATCTACCATGACTTCCGCGCGGTACTTGCCCGCCGGCCAGCCATTGGCATTCTTGAAGGAAATATTGGTGGTCTCAGCACCGGTGGTATTCACCACCTGGTTCTGCTCACCGGCCACCTGGCCGTTCTGGAAGGTCAGCTTGGCCGCCACGTTGGCGTTGTTGGCGCTGCCATCGGTGCGGATCGAGACGATGATGTCGTCTTTCGGCGCGAACAGCGCGACCGAGGTGACGGTCTTGTCGGCTGCGGCGGTCTTGCCAACGGTAACGGCCGAAACGTTCACGCCTGCTGCAGCGGTCATCGGCTGCGGCGCGGCTTCCGTCATCGGCGCCGGGGCGGCCGGCGTCATCGCAGCGGGCTGCGCGTTGTTGTCAGCGGTGTCTTCTTTCTTCTTGCAGCCGGCCAGGGCCACGGTGGCCAGAAGCGCGGCGAGGACGGCAGTACTGATGGACGACTTCTTCATGTGAGGTTGCTCCCTTGTAGGTGATGGGCAGTACAGCGGATCAGGCTTTGGGCGGCAGTTTCAGGGTCTGGCCCGGTTGGATCTTGTCCGGGTCGTCCAGTACATCGCGGTTGGCCTCGAAGATGCGCTTCCACGCATTGGCATCGCCCAGTTCCTGCTTGGCGATCTTGGAGAGCGAATCGCCCTTCTGCACCGTGTAGGTGCCCCCGACCTTTTCCGCAGTGGTATCCACCGAGGAGGTCACGCCCGAGAAATCGACCTGATCGACTTTCTGCGCGGTGGTATCAACGCTGGCGCTGACACCGGAAAAGTCGACTTTCTTATCGGTACTCATCCATACACTCCCGTCTTGATTGACGACATGGGAGGCACGGTGTCACAGCCCTTGTTAATGGGGCATGGCGTGGATGTGAAGACGCGCGGAACGCCTACTGGCGCAGGTCGCGGACGGTGCGCGCCGGTGCGGCGATGCCCGGGCTGGCCCGCCACGGGTTGATGTCCAGCCCACCGCGGCGGGTGTAGCGCGCTTCCACTTCCAGCCACTGCGGCTGGCAGCGCTGGGTGATCTCGCTGAAGATCCGCTCCACGCACTGCTCGTGGAACTCGGCGTGTTCGCGGTAGCTGATCAGGTATTTCAGCAGGCCGTCGCGGTCGATCTTCGGGCCGCGGTAGCGCACGCTGACACTGGCCCAGTCCGGCTGGCCGGTGACCGGGCAGTTGGACTTGAGCAGGGCCGAACTCAATGTTTCGGTGACCACCTCATCGGCATCGGCGAACAGGAACTCCGGGGCCGGCGGGCCGTAGCGCTCAATGGTCACCTCGCGCTCGTCCAGCGACTCGCCCTCGGGCTCTTCCACCAGCGGCGGCACCCCGAGCACCACCGTCACCACCGCCCCGGCACACGCCGACAGATCGCGGGTGATACACAGGCGCGCGGCCGCGTCATCCTCGAAACGCGTGCTGTTGAGCGAGTTGAGATACAGCTTGAACGACTTGGATTCGATCAGGTTCGGCGAGGTGCACGGCACGCTGACCGTGGCCACGGCCACACGCGGCTTGCCGCGCCCGTCCAGCCAGCTCAGCTCATAGGCCTGCCAGCGGTCATGGCCGACGAACGGCAGCGCCGCTTCGTCCAGGCCGATCTCCTCGCGGGCGCCGCGGCGCGGGATGGGGAAGAGCAGGCCGGGATCGTACTGCGACGGGTAAGCAACCTCGCGACCGAGGCTGGAGTCCTGGGGGGTATTCATGCCGCCATTTTACGCCGGTAGGCGCGCGGCGTCCGGCGGCGAAAACGAAGGGCCCCGGCCAACGGCCGGGACCTACCGTCGTTTCACCCCGCCGCAGGCACAGCCGGCGTCCCGTTGAGATAATCCAGGCTCACCTGCAGCAGCGCGCGCAGGCCCACATCCAGCGCCTTTTCGTCGAGCAGGAACTTAGGCGAATGATTGGCCGGCGCCGTGGCCGGATCGATCCCCTCGCTGGTGGAGCCGACGAAGAAGAACATCCCCGGCACCTGCTGGGCGTACAGCGAGAAGTCCTCGGCCCCCATCTGCAGCGGCGGCTCGTACACATTGCCCTCGCCCACCACGGCCTGCAGGCTCGGCAGCATCCGCGCGGTCAGCGCCGGATCGTTGACCGTGGCCGGGTTGCCCTCGGACTCGTAGATCTCGGTTTCCGCCTTGGCCCCGTGTGCGGCGGCGGTGTGCTCGGCCATGTTGCGCAGGTCGGCGAAGATCTGCTGGCGCATGCCTTCGTCGAAGGTGCGGATGGTGCCGACCATCTCCACTTCATCGGGAATGATGTTGTAGCGGATGCCGCCCTTGATCGCGCCGAAGGTCACCACCGCCGGCTGCTTGGAGAGGTTGGCACGGCGGCTGACGATGGTCTGCGCGGTGCCGACCAGGTCGGCGGTGGCCACGATCGGGTCCACCCCGTTCCACGGCGCCGAGCCATGGGTCTGGCGGCCGATCACCTTGATCCCGAAACGATCCGACGCCGCCATCAGCGGGCCGCCACGCACCGCGATCTGGCCGGCCGGCACGCTGGAGAACACATGCAGGCCGAACACTGCTTCGGGCTTGAAGTCCTTGAACAGCCCTTCCTTGAGCATCATCGCCGCACCGCCCTCTTCCGGCGGCGGCGCGCCCTCTTCGGCGGGCTGGAAGATCAGCATGACCTCACCGGGCAGGTTCGCGCGCATCTTCACCAGCGCATCGGCCACGCCCAGCAGGGTGGCGGTATGGGCATCGTGGCCGCAGGCGTGCATCACTCCGACCGTCTCACCACGGTAGGTGCTGGTAGCCTTGGAGGCGAACGGCAGGCCGGTCTGCTCGGTCACCGGCAGCGCGTCCATGTCCGCGCGCAGGGCGATCCGGGGGCCGGGCTTGCCGCCCTTGATGATCGCCACCACGCCGTGGTGGGCGATGCCGGTCTGCGGCTTCAGGCCCATCGCGCGCAGGCGCTCGGTCACCTTGGCCGAGGTGCGTTCTTCGCGATTGGACAGCTCCGGGTGCTGGTGGAAGTCGCGGCGCCAGTCGATCACCTGGGCCTTGAGGCGGGTCGCGGCGGCGGCCACTTCCGGGCGTTCGGCGGGGGCGGCAGCAGCCAGGCCGGGGGCGGCCAGCAGCAGGGCGGACATCAACAGCGACAGACGGGGCATTGAAGGTCTCCACGGGTCAGAACGGCGGTCGAACCTGAATGTAGGGCATCAGCGCCGGACGCGCTGTAACTTTCTGCCCCGGCAAACGTTCATGCAAGGAACCTCACCCGTCACATCCGGTCTGATCGCCCGTCCCATCCGTCATGCATGAAAGGCCACGGGCGACGAGTATGCTTTGCGCCTAGCCAACCGGGCCCCCGCCCTCCGCCAGCCCCCTCAGGAGTTATTGAATGTCGCGTTTCTGGAAGATCGTGCTGCTGGTGGTCGCAGTGCTGGTGGTTGCCGTGGTCGGAATGCGCCTGATGGGCGGCAAGAAGGGGGATGCAGGCGGCCCGGCAGCCGAAGGGCGCCAGGGCGGTGATCCGGCCAATGCCGGCCCGGTCCCGGTCACGGTGATCGATGCCGTCCGCCAGGATGTGCCGGTCTACGCCAGCGCACTGGGCACGGTCGCGGCGATGAACACCGTCACCGTCAGCCCGCAGGTCGGCGGCCAGCTGATCAGCCTGAACTTCAAGGAAGGCCAGGAAGTGAAGAAGGGCGACCTGCTCGCGCAGATCGATCCGCGCACCCTGCAGGCCAGCTACGACGAAGCCGCGGCCGCCAAGCGCCAGAACCAGGCCCAGCTCGCCACCGCCCGCTCCAACTACCAGCGCTCCAATTCGGCCGAATACCGCCAGTACGTGGCCAAGACCGACCTGGATACCCAGCGCAACCAGGTGGCCCAGTTCGAAAGTGCCGTGGCCGCCAACGAGGCCAGCATGCGCGCCGCCCAGGTGCAGCTGCAGTACACCCGCGTGACCGCCCCGATTTCCGGCATCGCCGGTATCCGTGCGGTCGACGCCGGCAACATCGTCAGCGCCGGCACGGCGTTGGTGACGCTGACCCAGATCCACCCGATCCATGTCGTGTTCAACCTGCCCGAGCGCCAGCTGCCGGCCGTGCGCCAGGCCCAGGCCGCCGGCCCGGTGGACATCGCCGCACTGGACCGCAACGACGCGCACGTCCTTACCGACGGCGGAAAGCTGGATGTGGTGGACAACCAGATCAGCAGCGACAGCGGCACCTTCCGCGCGCGCGCCCTGTTCGACAACGAAGACAACTCGCTGTGGCCGGGCCAGTTCGTCAATGTCCGCATGCAGCTGCGCACCATCGCCGGCGGCGTGGTGATCCCGACCCAGGCCGTGATGCGCGGGCCGGACGGCGAATACGTCTACATCGTCAAGCCGGACAGCACCGTGGCCATGCAGACGGTGAAGAGCGGCGTGGAAGTCGGCGACAGCCAGGTGCAGATCACCGAGGGTCTGAAGGGCGGCGAGCGTGTCGTGAGCGAAGGCCAGTTCCGGCTCAAGCCAGGCGCCAAGGTGACCGCGCTCAAGCCGGGCGAAACCCCGGCCGCACCCACCGAAGCCGAGCTCAAGGCCGCCCAGCAGCAGGGTGGCGGTGGACGCCGCGGTGGCGGTCCGCGCTGATCGCGCCCGCCCCACGTTCCTGACGCCGGCCCATGCGCCGGCGTTTGCCTGATCCAACGCAGCACGACGCACCAGCAAGGACCCGCCCGTGGGCTTTTCGACGATTTTCATCCGCCGCCCGATCGCCACCTCGCTGCTGATGGCGGGCCTGCTGCTGCTCGGCATCCTCGGCTACCGCCAGCTGCCGGTGTCGGCGCTGCCCGAGATCGATGCGCCCAGCCTGGTGGTGACCACCCAGTACCCCGGTGCCAACGCGGTCACCATGGCCTCGCTGGTGACCACGCCGCTGGAGCGCCAGTTCGGGCAGATATCCGGGCTGGAGATCATGACCTCCGATTCGTCGGCGGGGCTGTCCACGATCATCCTGCAGTTCTCGATGGACCGCGACATCGACATCGCCGCGCAGGATGTGCAGGCCGCGATCCGCCAGGCCACCCTGCCCTCCTCGCTGCCCTACCAGCCGGTCTACAACCGGGTGAACCCGGCCGACGCGGCGATCGTTACCCTCAAGCTCACCTCCGACACGCGCCCGTTGCGCGACGTCAACAACTACGCCGACTCCATCCTCGCCCAGCGCCTGTCGCAGGTGCAGGGCGTGGGCCTGGTGTCCATCGCCGGCAACGTCCGCCCGGCCGTGCGCATCCAGGTCAACCCGGCGCAGCTGTCCAACATGGGCCTGACCCTGGAAGAACTGCGCAGCGCGCTGACCCAGGCCAACGTCAACGCGCCCAAGGGTTCGCTCAATGGCAAGACCCAGTCCTACTCGATCGGCACCAATGACCAGCTGACCAGCGCCGCCGAGTACCGCGACACCATCATCAGCTACAAGAACGGCCGCCCGGTGCGCCTGTCCGATGTGGCCAACGTGATCGACGGCGTGGAGAACGACCAGCTGGCCGCGTGGGCCGATGGCAAGCCGGCGGTGCTGCTGGAAGTGCGCCGCCAGCCGGGCGCGAATATCGTGCAGACCGTGGAGCGCATCCGGGCGCTGCTGCCGCAGCTGCAGAACGTGCTGCCGGCCGACGTGCACCTGGACATCTTCAACGACCGCACCGAGACCATCCGCGCCTCGGTGCATGAAGTGCAGTTCACCCTGATCCTCACCATCGGCCTGGTGGTCGCGGTGATCTTCGTGTTCCTGCGCCGCTTGTGGGCCACCATCATCCCCTCGGTGGCGGTGCCGCTGTCACTGGCCGGCACCTTCGGTGTGATGGCGTTTGCCGGGATGTCGCTGGACAACCTCTCGCTGATGGCGCTGGTGGTGGCCACCGGCTTCGTGGTCGACGATGCGATCGTGATGATCGAGAACATCGTGCGTTACATCGAACAGGGCAAGAGCGGGCCGGAAGCGGCCGAGATCGGCGCGCAGCAGATCGGCTTCACCGTGCTCTCGCTGACCATCTCGCTGGTGGCGGTGTTCCTGCCGCTGCTGCTGATGCCCGGCGTCACCGGCCGCCTGTTCCACGAATTCGCCTGGGTGCTGAGCATCGCGGTGACGCTGTCGATGCTGATCTCGCTGACGCTCACCCCGATGATGTGCGCCTACCTGCTCAAGCCCGATGCGCTGCCCGAAGGCGAGGATGCGCACGAGCGCGCCGCCGCGGCGGGCAGGACCACCGTGTGGTCGCGCACCGTCGGCCTGTACGAGCGCAGCCTGGACTGGGTGCTGGATCACCAGCCGCTGACCCTGGCCGTCGCCGCCGGCGCACTGGTACTGACCGTGGTGCTGTACATCGTGATCCCCAAGGGGCTGCTGCCCGAGCAGGACACCGGGCTGATCACCGGCGTGGTGCAGGCCGACCAGAACATCGCCTTCCCGCAGATGGAGCAGCGCACCAAGGCCGTGGCCGAAGCGCTGCGCAGCGATCCGGCAGTGACCGGTGTCTCGGCCTTCATCGGCGCCGGCACCATGAACCCCACGCTCAACCAGGGCCAGTTGTCGATCGTGCTCAAGGAGCGCGGCGACCGCGATGGGCTCGACAAGATCCTGCCGCGGCTGCAGAAGGCCGTCGCCGGCATTCCCGGTGTGGCGCTGTACCTCAAGCCGGTGCAGGACGTCACCCTGGATACCCGCGTGGCCGCGACCGAGTACCAGTACTCGTTGTCGGACGTGGACAGCGCGCAGGTCGCGCTGCAGGCCACCCGCCTGACCGAGGCGCTGCGCCAGCGGCCGGAACTGGCCGACGTGGACAACAACCTGTCCAACCAGGGCCGCGCGCTCGAGCTGACCATCGACCGCGACAAGGCCAGCGTGCTTGGCGTGCCGATGCAGACCATCGACGACACCCTGTACGACGCCTTCGGCCAGCGCCAGATCTCCACCATCTTCACCGAGCTCAACCAGTACCGCGTGGTGCTGGAAGTGGCCCCGGAGTTCCGTACCAGCACCGCGCTGATGAACCAGCTGGCGGTGGCCTCCAATGGCGCTGGCGCACTGACCGGCAGCAATGCCACCAACTTCGGCCAGGTCACCTCGTCCAACTCGTCCACCGCCACCGGCATCGGCGCGCAGAACACCGGCATTCCGGTCGGCGCCGGCAACATCATCCCGCTGGCGGCGCTGGCCGAGGGCAAGGTCACCAGTACCCCGCTGGTGGTCAGCCACCAGCAGCAGCTGCCCGCGGTCACGGTGTCGTTCAACATCGCGCCGGGCTGCTCCCTGTCCGATGCGGTCAAGGCGATCGAAGAGACCAAGGCCGGCCTGGACATGCCCTCGCAGGTCCATGCGCAGTTCATCGGCAAGGCCGCCGAGTTCACGGGCAGCCAGACCGACGTGGTGTGGCTGCTGCTGGCCTCGCTGGTGCTGATCTACATCGTGCTGGGCGTGCTGTATGAGAGCTACATCCATCCGTTCACCATCATCTCCACCCTGCCCCCGGCCGGCGTCGGCGCCCTGCTGGCACTGATGGTGTGCGGGCTGCCGTTGTCGGTGGACGGTATCGTCGGCATCGTGCTGCTGATCGGCATTGTCAAGAAGAACGGCATCATGATGGTCGACTTCGCGATCGAGGCCCGGCGCACCGGTGCCAACGCGCATGAAGCGATCCGTCGTGCCTGCCTGCTGCGCTTCCGCCCGATCATGATGACCACCGCTGCCGCGATGCTCGGCGCATTGCCGCTGGCGCTGGGCACCGGCATCGGCTCGGAACTGCGCCGCCCGCTGGGCATCGCCATCGTCGGCGGCCTGCTGCTCTCGCAGCTGGTGACGCTGTACACCACGCCGGTGATCTACCTGTACATGGAGCGCTTCTCCGAGCGCCTGCGCCAGCGCCGCGAACAGCGTGCGCTGCGCCATGGCCATGGCCCGGTGCAGGAGCCGCAGGCGTGATGATGAGCACCGCAGGCCGTTGCGGAGGCGTTCGATGAACATCTCCGGCCCGTTCATCCGCCGCCCGATCGGCACCGCCCTGCTGGCCATCGGCCTGTTCGTGGTCGGCGTGATCTGCTACCTGCAGTTGGGCGTATCGGCACTGCCGAACATCCAGATCCCGGTGATCTTCGTGCACGCCAACCAGGCCGGCGCGGATGCCACGACCATGGCTTCCACGGTGACCGCGCCGCTGGAACGCCACCTCGGCCAGCTGCCGGGCATCGACCGCATGCGCTCGTCCAGCTCGGAAGGCAGCTCGCTGGTCTTCATGATCTTCCAGAGCGACCGCGACATCGATTCGGCCGCGCTGGATGTGCAGACCGCGATCAACTCGGCCCAGGCCGACCTGCCCGCCGGGCTGGGCACGCCGATGTTCCAGAAGGCGAACCCGAACGATGACCCGGTCATCGCGATCGCGCTGACCTCGGAAACGCAGTCGGCTGATGATCTCTACAACGTCGCTGATTCGCTGCTGGCCCAGCGCCTGCGCCAGATCACCGGCGTGTCCTCGGTGGATATCGCCGGTGCTTCCACGCCGGCCGTGCGCGTGGACGTCAACCTGCGCCTGATGAACGCCCTCGGCCTGACCGCCGATGACCTGCGCAACGCGGTGCGCGCGGCCAACGTGACCTCGCCGACCGGGTTCCTCACCGATGGCAACACCACCACCGCGATCATCGCCAACGACTCGGTGGCGCGCGCAGCCGACTTCGCCCAGCTCGTCATCAAGACCGCCGACAACGGCCGCGTGATCCGCCTGCAGGACATCGCCAACGTCTACGACGGGCAGCAGGATGCCTACCAGGCCGCGTGGTTCAACCACAAACCGGCGGTGGTGATGTACGTGTTCACCCGCGCCGGTGCCAACATCGTGGAAACCGTGGACCGGGTGAAGGCGCAGATCCCGACCCTGCGCGACTACCTGGAACCGGGCACCACGCTCACCCCCTATTTCGACCGCACCCCGACCATCCGCTCCTCGCTGCATGAAGTGCAGATCACCCTGCTGATCGCACTGGCGATGGTGGTGCTGACCATGGCGCTGTTCCTGCGCCGGCTGGCCCCGACCCTGATCGCGGCAGTGACCGTGCCGCTGTCGCTGGCCGGTGCGGCACTGGTGATGTACGTGCTGGGCTTCACCCTGAACAACCTGAGCCTGCTGGCGCTGGTGATCGCGATCGGCTTCGTGGTCGATGATGCGATCGTGGTGATCGAGAACATCATGCGCCACCTCGATGAAGGCATGACGCGCATGCAGGCCGCCCTCACCGGTGCGCGCGAGATCGGTTTCACCATCGTCTCGATCACCGCCTCGCTGGTGGCGGTGTTCATCCCGCTGCTGTTCGCCAAGGGCATGATGGGCGCGTTCTTCCGCGAGTTCACCGTCACCCTGGTGGCGGCCATCGTGGTCTCGATGGTCATCTCGCTCACCCTGACCCCGGCGCTGTGCAGCCGCTTCCTGAGCGCGCATGCCGACGCCGGCGCACCCAGTCGCTTCGGCCGCCTGCTCGATGCCGGCCACGACCGCATGCTGCGGATCTACGTCAAGCTGCTCGACTTCTCGCTGCGTCATGCATTGCTGCTGTCGCTGACCCCGTTGCTGCTGATCGGCGCGACCATCTTCCTGTTCGGCGCGGTCAAGAAGGGCGCGTTCCCGCCCCAGGACACCGGCCTGATCTGGGGCCGCGCGAACTCCAGCGCCACGGTCTCCTTCGACGACATGGTCAACCGCCAGCGGCGCATCACCGACATGCTGATGGCCGACCCGGCGGTGAAGACCGTGGGCGTGCGCCTGGGCAGTGGCCGCCAGGGCTCCAGCGCGCAGTTCAGCGTTGAACTGAAATCACGCAAGGACGGGCGCCGCGAAACCACCGCTCAGGCCCTGGCGCGCCTGAGCGCCAAGGCCGACCGCTACCCCGATCTGCAGCTGCGCCTGCGTGCCATCCAGGATCTGCCCAGCAATGACGGCGGGGGGGCCAGCCAGGGCGCGCAGTACCGCGTCTCGCTGCAGGGCAACGACCTGGCCCAGCTGCAGGAGTGGCTGCCCAAACTGCAGGCCGCGCTGAAGAAGAACCCGAAGCTGGCCGACGTGGGCACCGACGTGGACGCCGCCGGCCTGCGCCAGAACATCGTGATCGACCGCGCCAAGGCCGCACGCCTGGGCGTCTCGGTCGGCGCCATCGACGGCGCGCTGTACGGCGCCTTCGGCCAGCGCCAGATCTCCACGATCTACTCGGACATCAACCAGTACAGCGTGGTGGTCAACGCCCTGCCCGAACAGACCGCGACACCGGGCGCGCTGGACCAGATCTACGTGCGGGCCGGCAATGGCGAGATGGTGCCGATCACAGCGGTCGCCGAACAGGTGCCAGGGTTGGCGCCGTCGCAGATCACCCACGAAAACCAGTACACCACGATGGACCTGAGCTACAACCTCGCCCCCGGCACCAGCATGGGCGAGGCCAAGGCGATCATCGACAGCACGGTCAATGGCATGCGCATGCCTGGCGACATCCGCCTGGCCGAGGATGCCGGGTTCGGTTTCGATTCGGACCCGATGGCGATGCTGATCCTGGTGATGGCGGCGATCATCACCGTCTACCTGGTGCTGGGCATGCTGTATGAAAGCCTGATCCACCCGGTCACCATCCTGTCCACGCTGCCGGCGGCGGGCGTGGGCGCGCTGCTGGCGCTGTATGGCACCAACACCGAGCTGTCGGTGATCTCGATGATCGCGCTGGTGCTGCTGATCGGCATCGTCAAGAAGAACGCGATCATGATGATCGACTTCGCGGTGGTGGCGCAGCGCGAGCATGGCAAGACGCCGCTGGAAGCCGCACGCGAAGCCAGCATCGTGCGCTTCCGCCCGATCATGATGACCAGCATGGTGGCGATCCTGGCCGCGGTGCCGCTGGCGATCGGGCTGGGCGAAGGCTCCGAACTGCGCCGCCCGCTGGGCATCGCGATGATCGGCGGCCTGCTGTTCTCGCAGAGCCTGACCCTGCTCAGCACCCCGGCGCTGTACGTGATCTTCTCGTGCCTGCGCGAGCGCTGGGTGGCTCGCCGGGCGCGGCGCCGTGAGAAGCGTGCGTTGAAACGGGCCGCTGCCGCGCGATGAAGGCAGTGCGTCTGCAGTGAGTGGGCCCTGCGCGGCGGGGTACCGACCATGGGTCGGCATCCCGCCGGATTGACGCCTCCGGCCCAAAGGAGAACAATTCGCATCAGCCACGGTCCTGCACTGCCCCCCGCGATGCCCCGCTGCCGCTGACGCGGCACGCCTGACGACTCAGCCACCCCTCTATTTCCGCCTTCTTCTGATCGCGGACGGTGTGCTGCTGTCCGCGGAGGACCCCCACAACATGCGCCAGTCTGTGTCTTCGCTCCCGGCCGTGGTGCCGGGCCGCCGTGCCCTGCGCCCGGCCCTGCTCGCTCTTTCCCTGGCCGCGGCCTGCACCGCCCACGCCCAGTCCGCACCGGATGGCGGCGTCCGGACGCGCTCGGCCACCGACCTGGATGCGATCAAGGTCACCGCCGAACGCACCCATACCGACACCGGCGCCCTGGGCGACCGTGCCGTGCGCGATACCCCCTTCGCGATCTCGGTGGTCGGCCGCGAGGACATCGAGAAGCGCCAGGTGGTCTCGCTTGGCGAGGCCTTCCTCACCGATCCGTCCGTGGTCACCCAGGTCAGCGCCTACGCCAGCGGCTGGAGCTCGCCGATCCGCAACCGCGGCATCGATCTGAGTTACGACAGCTACCGCGTCAACGGCCTGCAGGTCTCTTCGTGGGGCACCGAGTGGCCGCTGGAAGTGATGGAGCAGGTGGAACTGCTGAAGGGTCCCGGTGGCTTCATGTATGGCTTCGGCCAGCCCGGCGGCATCGTCAACTACGTGACCAAGAAGCCGACCGAGGTCACCACGCTGTCGGCGCAGCTCGGCTGGCGCGAGGCGGGCATCGTCAGCGGCCAGGTCGATGTGGGCGGGCGCTTCGGCAACGAAGACATGTTCGGCTACCGCTTCAATGCGTACCAGGAGAAAGGCGAGACCTTCAACGGCGGCGAGGTGAACCGCAAGGTCGGCGCGCTGTCGCTGGATGCACGCTTGAGCGACCGCCTCACCTGGACCTTCGACGGCGTGTTCCAGTCGCGCGATCTCAGCAACGAATCCCCGCAGTACTACTTCATCGGCCTGACCGAGCTGCCGCGCCCGCTGGCCGGCGACATCGACAACAGCATCGACGGCAGCTACTACGACACCCGCTCCAGCCTGCTCTCGACCGCGTTGAACTGGCAGATCAACAGCGACTGGAAGGCCAGCCTGAGCTATGGCGTGACCACCTCCTGGAATGACGTCAACAAGATCTTCGCCTACATCGATGACGTCAACGGCGACTACGACATCAACACCTACGAGCTCGGCGGCAAGAGCGAGTGGAAGCTGGCCCAGGCCATCGTGCAGGGCCGCTTCCAGACCGGCCCGCTGTCGCACCAGGTCGTTGCCGGCGTCTCCCACCAGACTGGGCTGGGCTGGGACCGCCCGTACGAATGGAACACGCTCGGCCGCGGCAACATCTATCAGCGTCCGACGCTGCGCCATGATGCGGTCGGCTCACGCGTGCTCAGCCGCGGCAGCGAAACCGTGCAGCAGGCGGTGTTCGTGAGCGACACCGTCAGCTTCGCCGATGGCTGGTCGCTGCTGGCCGGCGCGCGCTACAACGACTTCGAAAACAAGGGCGCGTACCACACCTATCCGGTCACCCCGACCTACGCCCTGATGTACAAGCCGACCGATGCCGTGACGCTGTATGCCAGCTACGTCGAATCGCTGGAAGCCGGCAGCCGCGTGGGCAGCGATTACATCAACGCCGGCGACGTGCTCGACCCCACCATCAGCAAGCAGTACGAGATCGGCGCCAAGATCGAGTACCCGCGATGGAGCGCCGATGCGGCCGCCTTCCGATTGGAGCGCGGCGCGAACATCGACCTGATCACGTCCGCCGGCAAGCTGCTGGTGCAGGACGGCATCACCCTGTACGAAGGCGTGGAAGTCAGTGGCGATGTGCGCCTGACCGATGCCTTCACCCTCGGTGGCGGCGTGACCTGGCTGGACCCGACCTACGACAAACTCTCGCCGGGCAGCGCCAGCCAGAAAGGCAACCGCACCGCCGGCGCGGCCCGCTGGCAGGGCGTGCTGCACGCCGACTACAGCATCCCGCAGATCGAGGGCCTGAGCGTGTACGCACTGGCCCGCTACTACGGCGACGTCTATTACGACGCCGACAACACGCTCAAGCTGCCCGACTACACGCTGGTCAACGCCGGCGTGGGCTACCGCATGCAGGCCGCCGGCCACCCGGTCACCTGGCGCGCCGGCGTGGAGAACCTGGCCAACAAAAAGTACTGGTCCAACGCAGGCGTGGGCCTGCCGCGCACCTTCGCGGTCAGCGTGCGGTTCGATATGTAAGCCGGATGCATGCGGGTAGTGCCGGCCGCTGGCCGGCTCCTCGGCATTGTCGGAAGCCGGCCAGCGGCCGGCACTACCAGTGCCATTCCAACCCACGTAAAGGTGTCCCCTTCACCCCGCTCCGGCAATAATGGCGGCCTGCCTTCCGCCGAGTCGCCATGCCTTCGTTCGAAACCCGCGTCAGCCGCCTGTGGGCGCATGAAAAGGCCAGCTATGGCCTGCGGGTGTTCATCGCGTTGTCCGCGGCGATGGGGCTGTGCTGGTACCTGGACCAGCTGACCGCGCTGCCCGGCGTGTTCCTGGGCATCATCGCCAGCGCGATCGCCGAGACCGACGACAACTGGTGGGGCCGGATCAAATCGGTGGCGCTGTCGCTGCTGTGCTTCGTGGCCGCCGCCGCCGCGGTCGTGCTGCTGTTCCCGCATCCGTGGTGGTTCATCACCGCATTGGCGGTGGCGACCTTCGGGCTGACCCTGCTCGGCGCGCTCGGCGAGCGCTATGCCTCGATCGCGCAGGCCACGGTAACGCTGGCCATCTACACCATGATCGGGCTGGAGCAGCACGGCGCGGCCGATCTGTCCCAGGCGATCAATGCGGTCAGTCACCTGCTGGCCGGTGCGGTCTGGTACGCGTTGCTCTCGATCCTGTGGACCGCCCTGTTCGCCAATCGCCCCGTTCGCGAGCGGGTGGCGCGCCTGTACCTGGAGCTGGGCCGCTACCTGCAGCTCAAGGCCGATCTGTTCGAACCGGTGCGCGATGCCGACGTGCAGAAGCGCCAGCTGGCCCTGGCCGAGCAGAACCGGCGCGTGGTGGAGGCGCTGAACATCGCCAAGACCGCGATCCTGGCGCGCTTTGGCCGCTCCGGCCGGCCCGGCGTGCAGTCCGGCCTGTACCTGCGCCTGTATTACATGGCCCAGGACTTCCACGAACGCGCCAGCTCCTCGCACTACCCCTACGGCGCCCTGACTGAAGCGTTCTTCCACAGCGACGTGCTGTACCGCTGCCAGCGCCTGCTTGCGCTGCAGGGTGAGGCCTGCGCCAACCTCGGCCAGGCAATCCGCCTGCGCCAGCCGTTCCAGTACGGCGAGCGCACCAAGCAGGCCACCGCCGACCTGACCGATTCGCTCACCTGGCTGCGCGCCCAGCACAACCCGCAGTGGCAGCGTCTGCTGGCCTCGCTGGAACTGCTCGGCCACAACCTGCAGAGCATCGAACGTCGCCTGTCCGAGGCCGAGAAATCCGAGTCCACCCTGGACAACGTCGATACCCGCCTGCGCGATACCAACCCGCACACCCTGCGCGAGATGGGCGTGCGCATCCGCCAGCAGCTCACGCCCGGCTCGGTGCTGTTCCGGCATGGCCTGCGCATGGCGCTGGCGCTGATCGTCGGTTTCGCCGCGATCCGGCTGTTCAACGCCCAGAACGGCTCGTGGGTACTGCTCACCATCGTGTTCGTGTGCCGCCCACACTTCGGTGCGACCCGCCAGCGGTTGGCGCAACGGATCGCCGGCACGCTGATCGGTCTCGTGCTGACCTGGGCGTTGATGCAGCTGTTCCAGGACCTGCGCATCGAACTGCTGATCGCGCTGCTCTCGGCACTGCTGTTCTTCTTCACCCGCAGCGATCGCTACCTGGTGGCCTCGGCGGCGATCACGGTGATGGCGCTGACCTGCTTCAACCTGATCGGCGATGGCTTCCTGCTGATCTGGCCGCGCTTGGTGGATACGCTGCTGGGCTGCGCGATCGCCGCGGCGGCCGCCTTCCTGATCCTGCCCGACTGGCAGGGCCGGCGCCTGAACCTGGTGATGGCGCGTGTGCTCGACAACTGCGCCAAGTACCTGCACGCCGTGCTCGGCCAGTACGGCAGCGGCATGCAGGACGACCTGGCGTACCGTATCGCGCGCCGTGACATGCACAACGCCGATGCGGCGCTGTCCACTGCGTTGTCGAACATGCTGCGCGAGCCTGGTCACGTGCGCCGCAATCTGGATGCCGGCTTCCGCTTCCTGGCGCTGTCCAACACCCTGCTCGGCCATCTCTCCGCACTGGGCGCCCACCGCACCCAGTTGGACAGCTACGGCCAGGATCCGCTCGCGCTGTCTGGCGGCGAACGGGTGCAGCAGGCGATGCAGCAGATCGCGCGCGCGCTGGAGCAGCGCGAACCGGTGGCCGAAGACGCCAACGAGGGCGACCGGGCCCTGGCCGAGCAGCTGGAGCAGATCCCGGACGACATGCCGCCCAAGCTGCAGCTGATCCGCACCCAGATGGGGCTGATGCTGCGCCTGCTGCCCAAGCTGCGCGGTGCCGCCAACGAGGCCGCGCGCACGCTGGGGTAGGTATCGACCGTTGGTCGCTACGGATGTTGAACGTCTTACGACCCACGGTCGTGAGCGACCGCCCCGGGGCGGTGCGCCCCGCTGCCATGCTGCGCCAACAGGGAGAATGCTAGGCTGCGCCGGTTCGCAAGGAGTCTCCATGTCCGGCCATAGTCAGTTCGCTCTGCTCAGGCAACGTCGTTTCCTGCCGTTTTTCATCGTCCAGTCGCTGGGCGCGTTCAACGACAACGTCTACCGCCAGGCAATCATCGCGCTGCTGTTCTTCCTCGGCACGCCGATCGAAGAGCGCTCGCTGTATACCAACCTGGCGCCGGCGATCTTCATCCTGCCGTACTTCCTGTTCTCGGCGCTGGCCGGGCAGATCGCGGAGAAGCTGGAGAAATCGCGGCTGATCGTGATCACCACGACCATGGAAATCGCGATCATGTCGCTGGCGGCACTCGGTTTCCTGACCGAGAGCATGCCGGTACTGCTGGTCGCGCTGTTCTGCACCGGCATGCAGTCCACCCTGTTCGGGCCGGTGAAGTACTCGGTGCTGCCCTCGATCCTCAAGCCCGAGGAGCTGACCGGCGGCAATGGCCTGGTCGAGATGGGCACCTCGCTGTCGATCCTCACCGGGATGATCGCCGGGGGCCTGATCTTCGCGCTGTCCGGCAGCCATGGCCCGATCGTCGCCGCGACCGCCGTGATCGTACTGGCCGTGGCGGGCAACCTCACCGCGCGGATGATCCCGAAGGTCGATGCCGGCGCGCCGGATCTGAAGATCAACTGGAATCCGCTGCCCGAGTCGCTGGCGGTGCTGCGCATGGCCAAGAAGCAGAAGGCCGTGCGCAACGCGATTCTCGGCGTGTCCTGGTTCTGGTTCGTGGGCACCATGCTGACCTCACAGCTGCCGACCTATGCCGAGGTCAACCTCGGTGGCGGCTCCCTGCTCTACATCTTCGCGCTGGCGCTGTTCTCGCTGGGTACCGGCACCGGTTCGCTGCTGTGCGAAAAGCTGTCCGGGCGCACCGTGGAGATCGGCCTGGTGCCGCTGGGCGCGTTCGGCATGACCGCCTTCATGCTCGACCTGTACTTCGCCCGCGTCGGCGAAGCCGCCGCGGCCGGGCTGTCGATCTGGCAGTTCGTGCAGGCCCCGGGCAGCGCGCGCATCATCATCGATCTGATCGGCATCGGCCTGTTCACCGGCTTCTTCGTGGTGCCGTTGTTCGCCCTGATCCAGAGCCGCACGGCCAAATCGGAAATGTCGCGCGTGTTCGCCGCGCTCAACATCCAGAACTCAGGCTTCATCGTCCTGGCCGCCGGCCTGGGCCTGCTCACCCAGCGCGTGCTGGACTGGACCATCCCGCAGCTGTTCCTGGCCCTGGCGATCGCCAATGCCGTGGTGTCGATCTACATCTTCACGATCGTGCCCGAGTTCCTGATGCGCTTCCTCAGCTGGGTGATGGTGCGCGCGCTGTACCGGCTGCGTCCGCACGGCATCGAAGCCAACGTGCCGGACGAGGGAGCGGCACTGATCGTATGCAACCACGTCAGCTACATGGACGCGCTGATCCTGTCGGCGACCCTTCCGCGCCCCGTGCGCTTCGTCATGTACTACAAGATCTTCAACATCCCGGTGATGCGCTGGATCTTCCGCACCGCCAAGGCGATCCCGATTGCCGGCGCACGTGAGGATCCGGCGTTGATGCAGGCCGCGTTCGATGAGGTGGACAAGGCGCTGGCCGAGGGCGAGCTGGTCTGCATTTTCCCCGAGGGCGCGTTGACCCGCGATGGGCAGATGGGCGCGTTCAAATCGGGCGTGGAGAAGATCCTGGCACGTCGCCCGGTACCGGTCGTGCCGATGGCGCTGCGCGGAATGTGGTCGAGCATGTGGAGCCGCCGCGACACGCGCCTGGGCCGCATGCGTGTGCCACGCCGTTTCCGCGCGCATGTCGAGGTCGTCGCATCTGCGCCGATCGCCGGCGAGGTCGCCACCGCGCCGATGCTGGAAACCCAGGTCAGGCAACTTCGCGGCGATCAGGCATGAGCCCCGCCCTGCCTGCATGTAACCGTATACATAGAGGCAGGCACATCGGTTAGATTACCGCCCGGGACACCTCGTACGCACCCACCCACCCAAGCAAATGGAGTTTCGCTGATGAATGCCACCGCCCCCCTGCCGCCCGCCCCGGGCAGCATCCCGAACCACCTGATCTGGTCGATCGTCGTCACCATCCTGGCGTTCTTCGTGTGCTGCCTGTCGTGCCTGAGCTTCCCGGGCATCGTCACCGGTGTGGTCGCAATCGTGTTCGCCAGCAAGGTCAACGGCCTGCTCAACCAGGGCGACCTGGAAGGCGCACGTCGTGCCTCCAAGAACGCCAAGATCTGGGCCTGGGTCACCACCGGCTTCCTGATCGCCGGCGTGGTGCTGTTCGTGATCTCGCTGGCCTTCATGGGGGTGGACGGTTACATGGAACAGATGCAGCAGTTCCAGCAGCAGATCGAAAGCGCCAGCTGATGATCGCGCTGCACGGCAGGCGCTGGTTGCTGGCGGCGTTGCCGCCGGCCGCATTGGCGGCCGGTGCGGGGGTCTGGATGCTGCGGCACTACGACCCCAACAGCGCCAGCAGTCCGTTCCCGCCGTGCAGCTTTCTGGCGGTCACCGGGTATTACTGCATCGGCTGCGGGCTGACGCGTGCATTGCACGCGCTGGCCCACGGCGATGTGGTCACCGCGTTCTCGATGAATCCGCTGGCCATGCTGATGCTGGCCATCGCCCCGCTGGTACTTGGTTGGGCACTGGGCTGGCGGCCACGCGCGCTGCAGCCGTTGATCACGCTGCTGATGAAGCCCGCCTTCTGGCTGATCCTACTGCCCGCGTACTGGATCGCACGCAACCTGCCATGGGTGCCGTTTACCTGGTTGGCGCCGGGCTGAGCCGGACCGCTAGGTGACCCAACCGGCGATCACCAGCAGCGCCAGCACCGCCATCCACAGCAGCAGCATGCGCCACACCAGGCTCATCGCATCGCGCAGCTCCGGCAGACGACGCCACACCGGCACCATCCCCGCATCACTGTAATCGTGCGCATCCTCGCGCAGCTCGGCGCTCACGCTTGCCCGGGCGACCGCACCGAGGAAGTGTGTCGAGGCCGACCACTGATTGCCGTGCGCCTCGCGCCAGGCCTTGAACGCGGTATCGAAATTGCCGACCAGCGCCATCGACAGCGACATCAGCTGCGCGACCGGCCACTCCAGCCAGGCCAGCACGCCGCGCGCACCGGCGACCGCTTCCACGCTGGCCAGCGAGCGCATCGGGCCAACCGCCAGCAAGGCCAGCAGGCGATACAGCAGCGCGCCGACCGGGCCCAGCAGCAGGAACCAGAACAGCACCGCGAACCAGCGCCTCAGCGCGTTGAGCACGGTTGCTTCGACCAGCGAGGGGACGTCTTCCTGCAGGCTGCCACCGGCGGACTGCAACTGCGCGATCGCCAGGTGGCGTGCGTGGGGGTCATCGGCGTCGATCACCGCCTCGACATCGCGGTCCAGGTCGCGCGGGCCCCAGCACATCACCAGCACCAGCACGCCCAACAACAGCGACGGCAGGCCGTAGACGCGGTCATCGAACAGCCACTGCAGCAGGCCCAGCGCTGCCACGAACGGCAGCACCGCCAGCCAGGCGCCCTTGCGGCCGCGCCAGACCCCGTCGTCGGCGGCGTGCCGGCCCAACCACTGCAGCCAGCGCCGGTACAGGCCGAAACGCCGCAGCGCGACGGCCGCGCCCGGCGCGACATGGCCCAGGGCCAAGGCAACCAGCACGGCGACCAGGGTGGTGAACATGTAAGCCTCCGGCTCGGGACGTGGGACGCGCCGCTACTATGCCTTGCGGCCCAGCAATTCCCCGGGCCGTTGGTAATGTACCGCGCCGCGTGTTCAGCCTGCGGCAACGGCAGGCGACGGTCAGGCGATCTGCTGGCGGTACCAGTGCTCGATCAGGCTGCGCGAGATCGAGATCGGCGGCGACAGGCGGATGCCTTCGCCGTCATCCTCGACATCCCGGGCCAGGGCGGCGCCCACTTCCTCGGCGGTGAACCAGCGCGCATCTTCCAGCTCGCCGTTCACGGTCGGTACGCCGTCTTCGGCCGTGGCGGCGAAGCCCAGCATCAGCGCGCCCGGGAACGGCCATGGCTGGGTGCCCAGGTAGCGGCACTCGCGCACGCGCACCCGGCTCTCCTCGAAGACCTCACGGACCACGGTCTGCTCCAGGGATTCACCCGGCTCGACGAAGCCGGCCAACACCGAATAACGGCGCGGGGCCCAGTTCGCCTGGCGGCCGAGCAGCAGCCGGCCCTGGTTCTCCACGGCCACGATCACCGCCGGATCGACCCGGGGGTAGTGTTCGGTGGCGCACTGGCCACACCGGCCGACGAAGCCGCCGCGGCTGAAGGTCACCGCGCCGCCGCACACCCCGCAGAAGCGGGTGCGCGACTGCCAGTAGGACATGCCCCGGGCGTAACAGAAGGCGGTGGAATCGGCGATGGACCAGGTCGCGGCGGACTGGCGCAGGTCGACCCGCTGCGGCGCCGTCACCGACAGCCCGGCGGCCTCCATCGAGAACCACGCCTGCTCGCCGCGCAGGCCGAGGAAGATCGCGGTGCCCGGGCCACCGCCCAGATCCGCGCCGGTCAGCGGCAGCGGCTGACCATCGTGGCCGGCCAGCGCGGTGCCGTCCTGGTCGAGCACCAATACACGCGCGTCCGGCCACAGGCGCAACAACGCATCGGCGTCATCGCGCAGGGTATCGGCGCGCTCCAGCGGCTCGCTGACGAAAGCGAAACCGGAAAGCTGCGAAGAGAATTTGGACATCGCAAGAGCCTGCCCACATTCGGCGGGACTGGCAAGCGGCAACCGACCATCAGGCCGGTTGCGCGCACATCACATGCTGAAACTGCTGCCGCAGCCGCAGGTGGTCTTGGCGTTCGGATTGCGGATCACGAACTGCGCGCCGGTCAGGCTTTCGGTGTAATCCACCTCGGCGCCCATCAGGTACTGCAGGCTCAACGGATCGACCAGCAGCGTGACGCCGGCGGTATCCACCGCCAGATCGTCCTCGGCGCGGTTCTCATCGAACTCGAACCCGTACTGGAAGCCGGAACAACCGCCGCCTTCGATATAGACGCGCAGGGCGAGGGCAGCGTTGCCCTCATCCTGGATCAGCTCCTTGACCTTGGCCGCAGCGGCCTCGGTGAAGTTCAGCGGACGGTCCAGGGACTGGTAGTTCGGCGCGGCGGCGGGAGCGCCGGGCAGGGAAACAAGCGTGCTCATGCCCCCAGCATGGGGGTGCATGAGCACGGTTTCAAGTTGTCGCGCGGGCGCGATTCAGGCCATCGCCTCGGCCAGCTTCTTGCGGGCCGCAGTGTCCTTGCCCTTGCCCTGGTCCGCATCCCCCGACGGCGGCGGCAGGGCCATCTGCGCCGAGGTATGGATCAGGCGGCCGGTCAGCTGGGCGCCGGCGTGCATTTCCACCACCTGGTAATGGATGTTGCCGGTCACGCGGGCGCTCGGGGTCAGCTCGACCCGCTCGGTGGCGTGCACATCGCCATCCAGGCGGCCGCTGATGACCACCACCTGGGCGCGGATCTCGCCCTCGATGGCACCGTGCTCGGCCACCGTCAGGGTGGCATTGCTGGCGCCGTCCTGGGCGATCACCTTGCCCTGGATGGTGCCTTCCACATACAGGCCACCGCTGAATTCCACGTCCCCGCGGATCACCACCTGCGCGCCGATCAGCGCGTCCACGACCAGATGTCCGTCGCGGTTGGATTTGTTGCTGCCAAACATGGGCTTACTCCCCTTCTTTTGCCGATGCCGCCGGTGCTCCGGCCTGCTTCCAATCGAATACCTGGGTGGCGCCCCCCGCGCCCGATCCCAGCGTGACCCGCACACGTTGCGGGGTGAAGCCTGGTGGCAGCATCACGCTGCCGGTGAGCTGCTGGAAATACCGGAAGGAATAGTCCTGGCCCGGTACCTTGGTGCGCTGGTGCAGCTCGTCCCAGCTGACCGAGGTCAGCTTGCCGTCCTTGACGCCTTCCACCGTGAAGCGCATCTGCCCCTGGCTGATCGCCCCGCGGTTCAGGTTCTGGGTCAGCACCACGGCGTACTGCCAGGTGCCGCCGGTCTCCGGCGAGAACTCCACCGAATGGGTGTTCAGCCCCTTGCGCTGGCTGGTCGCTCCGACCAGGCGCTCATAGAAGGCCACGTCGGCGCGCAGGCCGGCGATTTCTTCATCGCGCTCGCCCAGCGAGGTCTGGACTTCGTTGTTGGCGGCGCGGCTGATGCGGTCGGAGGCCTGCAGGGTCGCCTGGCGCTGCTGCAGTTCGATGAGCTGCTGCTGGAGGCGCTCGTTGCGGGTCTCGGCCGCCTTGAGCTGGGTGCCGACGTCACCGCCGGGCGAGCCCAGCCAGGCGCCAAGCAGCACGGCAAGGATCAGCGACAGCAGCCAGGCCCCGCCCAGCACCAGCAGGCGCTTGCGGTCCTGCACGGGCGGCGCGCCCGGCCGGCGGATCTGGATGCGGGAAGGTGTGGGTTTATTCATGGCAGTCCTGGGCGACCGCGCCTGCCGGCGCTGTCGCAACGGCCCCTGTCTGGAACGACGGGCTAGTGTAAGTCAGGGGAAAGACCTTGTCCGCGCAGGGCCGGGATCGAGGCAGTGGCGTTCATGGACGTCATCCCCGATAGTGTGCGCCTGTGCACATTCTGCAGCCGGAGCGCGTGCCATGACCGAAGCCCACCTGTTCGTGATCGGCATCCTGCTGGCCTGGCTGGCCGGCATCCGCGTGTACCTGACCGTGTTCGGCGTCGGCCTGGCCGGCCTGCTCGGCTGGGTCGACCTGCCGCCCGCGCTGCAGGCCACGGAGTCCTGGTGGGTGCTGGGCACCTCGGCCGTGCTGGCCATCGCCGAATTCTTCGCCGACAAGATCCCCGGGGTCGACTCGGTCTGGGATCTGGTCCAGACCCTGGCCCGGGTCCCGGCTGGTGCGTTCCTGGCCGCCGCCACGCTCTCGCCCAGCGGCGAGCTCAGCGGCACCGCGCTGGTGGCCGGCGCCGGCGTCGCGCTGGCCAGCCACGGGCTCAAATCCGGTACCCGCGCCCTGCTCAACACCTCGCCCGAACCGGCCAGCAACTGGATCGCCTCCGCCGCCGAAGACACCGTGGTGGTCGGCGGGCTCGCGCTCGCGCTGGCGCACCCATGGCTGGCGCTGATCCTGGTGGTGGCGTGCAGCCTGATCGGCGCGTTGATCGTCTGGATGATCTGGCGGACGCTGTGGAAGGGCATGCGCTGGTTGATGCGGCAGGCCGACAGTGGTCAGACGCAGGTCAAACCGGGAACCCTGCCACGGTGAGGCGTGCCCTGCCTTCGGGTGTTCATCGCATAATTGCGGCGCAGACTGGGAGTACTGATGGCCGTTCACGACAACGTTGTTGCATCCGCCCGCGCCGTGCGCGCTGAAACGCCGCCGGCCGACCACTGGCAGCGCTGGCAACGCCAGGGCTCACCCGCACCCGTGATGCACAGCAATGTCGTCGCACTGACGCCGGCGCCGGCCAGCCCGCCGCCCCTGCTCCCCCCGATGCACGCCGAGACCGGCAGCCTGCCGCCGGCCGCCATCGACGCTGCGTACCGCGTGCTGATCGTCGAAGACGACCGCTCGCAGGCCCTGTTCGCGCAAAGCGTGCTGCACGGCGCCGGCATGCAGGCGCTGGTGCACAGCGATGCCGAGGGGGTGCAGCAGGCCATCGCCGAGCATCGCCCCGATCTGATCCTGATGGACCTGCACCTGCCCGGGCTGGATGGGATGCGGCTGACCGCACTGATCCGCCAGCAACCCGGCCAGCAGCTGCTGCCCATCGTGTTCCTCAGTGGCGACCCGGATCCGGAGCGCCAGTTCGAGGTGCTCGACAGCGGCGCCGACGATTTCCTCAGCAAGCCGATCCGCCCGCGCCACCTGATCGCCGCCGTCTCCAACCGGATCCGCCGCGCACGTGCGCAGGCCGCCTCGCAGGCGGGCAACGGCAGCGCACCGGCGATGAACAACCCCGAGACCGGCCTGCCGACCCGCCATCATGTGATGCAACAGCTCGGCGCCTCGCTGGCGCACCGCGATCAGGGCGGTCTGTTCTTCATCGAGATCGCCAGCGCGCTGGGCCTGCGCGAGCGCTACGGCTATGCCGCGTTCGAACGGCTGATGACCCAGGCCGGCCAGCGGCTGGCCGATGCCGCCCAGCCCCACCTGCTGGCACGTTTGAACGACAACAGCTTCCTGGTGCTGGCCCGCGGGGCCGACGAGGCCACGCTGGATGCGATGGCGCATGCCCTGCGCGAGCAGTTGTCCACGCGCGCGTTCGTGATCCGCGATGACGAATCCGTGCACCTGCGCGGCGTGGTCGGTCATGCCCAGCTCTCGCCGGGCTTCTCCGATGCGGGCAGCGCACTGGAAGCGGTCGAACGCACCACCCTGCAGGCACGCCTGCTGACCGCCGGCGTGGCCGCCTACGTGCGCCGCGAAGATGTGGCCGCGCAGGAACACCTGGCGTTGCTTGAAGGGCAGCTGGAACTGGCCTACCAGCCGATCGTCGCCGTGGCCGGTGGCAACACCGCGCAGTACCAGGTGCTGCTGCGGCTGCGCCAGGCCGATGGCAGCGTGCTGGCCGCCGGGCAGGTGATCCCGGCCGCCGAAGCGGCCGGGCGCATCGCCGATCTGGACCAGCAGGTGCTCGACCATGCGCTGGGGCTGCTGGATCTGTATCGCCACGCCGCGCAGCCGTTGCACCTGTTCGTCTCGCAGTCGCTGCGCACACTGGCCCGTGATGCCTTCGGTGACTGGCTGCTGGAATCGCTGGCGAGCCGGCAGATCGACGGCAGCGCGCTGGTCATCGACGTGCGTCTGCCCGATGCCCTGATCCACACCGTCACCCTGCAGCAGTTCTGCACGCGCATGCATGCGGCCGGCGTGCGCTTCTGCCTGAGCCAGTTCGAGCCGGGCGATGAGGCCAATGCATTGATGGCGCAGCTGCCGCTGGCCTATGTGCGCATGGCCGCGCGCTTCTCCAACAGCCACACCAACCAGCACACGCGCGACGAACTGCGCGCGGCGATCGACCTGGCGCACCGCGCCGGGCTGCGCATCATCGGCCAGCAGATCGAAGACCCGCAGGCCGCGGCCGCGATGTGGATCGGCGGGGTCGATTTCATCCAGGGCAACATGGTCCAGTCCGCCGGCAGCGAACTGAACTTCGACTTCCAGAACTCGGTGCTCTGAGCATGGGACGCCACGGACGGCCAGCCCCCTCCTCCACCCCGGCCTCGCTGTGGATCAGCGCTGCGGCGGCCGCCCTGTGTGCCACTGCCGCGGTGATGGCGCGCATCGGTGCCAATGGGCCATGGATCGACATTGCCGCCGGCACCGGCGTGCTGGCACTGATCGCCGGCATCCAGGCGGTACGCCGCTGGCGTGACGCGCAGGACCAGCTGGAGAGGCTGCAGCGGGGCAATGAGGCGCTGGTGCTCGAGCGCGATCAGCTGCAGCAGCGCCGTCAGCAGCAGAACCAGCTGGAACAGGAACTGCTCAGCGCCAAGCAGGCCGCCGAAGCCGCGGCGCTGGCCAAGGGTGAGTTCCTGGCCACCATGAGCCACGAGATCCGAACGCCGCTCAACGGCATCCTGCCGATGCTCGATCTGATCGCGCGCGGCCAGCTCGGCAGTGACCAGCGCCAGATGCTGCAGACCGCAGCGACCAGCTCACAGCAGCTGCTGAGGATCGTCGATGACATCCTCGATTACTCCCGGCTCGAGGCCAAGGGCCTGAACCTGGAGATCACCACGTTCAACCTGCGCGAGCTGCTCGAAGGGCTGGTGCAGTTGATGCAGCGCGCCGCCGATCCGAAAGGCCTGCAGCTCTTGCTCGAACTCGACCCGGCGGTACGCCTGTCCGTCCGTGGCGACCCGGTGCGCCTGCGCCAGGTGCTGAGCAACCTGCTGGTCAACGCGATCAAGTTCACCGAGCGTGGCCAGATCCGGCTGCGCGTGCTGCGCCAGGGCGAGACCAACGCGCAGCACCAACTGCGGTTCGAGATCGCCGACAGCGGGATCGGCATCGACGACGCCCTGCAGGCGCGCCTGTTCCAATCCTTCAGCCAGGCCGATGCCTCGACCACGCGCCTGTATGGCGGTACCGGGCTGGGCCTGGCCATCTGCAAGCGCATCATCGACCTGATGCATGGCCGCATCGGCGTGCAGTCCACCGTGGGGCGCGGCGCTACGTTCTGGTTCGAGATTCCGCTGCTCAAGGTGATCGGTGATCTGCCTGCCGTCGGCAACACGCGGCGCGCCCTGCTGATCACCCGCGATGCGGTGCTCGCCCAGCGCATCGAGCGGGTGACCCAGCTCCATGATCTGCGCCTGCACACCGTGGAGACCAGCGCCGAAGCGATCGACGCCCTTCGCGCCCCACAGCGCCCCGGTATCGACCCGGCCCTGGCCTGGGTGATCGCCGACACCGACGGCCTGCGCCATGGCACCCAGGCATTGCAGAAGGCGGTGGCCGGGAACGAACAGCATCCCGCTGCGCAGCTGCTGTGGCTGTATGGCGATGAGGCGCCCGCGCCCGAGGCGCTTGGCCCGGGACCCGCCCTGTCGCGGCAGGGCGCTGACAGTGAACTGCACGCGCTGCTGCGCCCGGTGGTGCCCAGCGCGCGCCCGGCCGCGCTGCTGGCCGAGGTGGAGTACGCAGGCTCGCCCACGGCACTGCCGCAGTTCCCGCTGCGCGTGCTCCTGGTGGAAGACAACAGCGTCAACCTGCTGGTCGCGCAGCGGCTGCTGCAGGTGCTGGGCTGCGAGGTGGAGACCGCCACCGAAGGCGAGCAGGCACTGGAGGCACTGCACGCCCGGCCGTTCGATGTGGTGCTGATGGATTGCCAGATGCCGGTGCTGGATGGCTACGACGCCACCCGCCGCTGGCGCGCGCACGAGGCCACACGGGGCGCGGCACGGCTGCCGATCGTGGCGATGACCGCCAATGCGATGGCCGGCGACCGCGAGCGCTGCCTGCAGGCCGGCATGGACGATTACCTGTCCAAACCGATCCACCGCGAAACACTCCAGGCCGTGCTGGCTCGCTGGGGAAGCGTGATGGCCGACGACCCGGCCGTGCAGCCACCGTCCCTGCCCGAGCAGCAGCCTTCACCGCCCGCGGCGCTGCCAGCACGCGACGAGGCGCCGGCCCCGGTGCTTGATCAGGACGTGCTGGATGAACTGCTGGAGGTTATTGGTCCCGATACCGCGCGCATCATCGGCGTGTTCCTGGATGACACGCCACCGTTGATCCGCCAGCTGCAGGACGCCTCGGTCGCAGCGGACCTGGACCAGCTGCGCGCGTTGGCGCACAGCCTCAAGTCGGCCAGCGCCAATGTGGGTGCGATGGCGCTGTCGGCAGCGGCCTGGCGGATCGAGCACGATGCCCGCGCCGGCACGCTGGAGCGCCCCGCCGTGGCGGTGGCGCTGTTGATCGCCGAGTTCGCGCGTGCACGGATCGCGCTGGCCGGCTATCACGCCCGCCTGCGCGCCCCGCTGCAGGGCTGACTCAGTCTTCGATCTTGGTCAGCAGGTAGTTCGGTTCGCCGATGCGCTCGATCAGATCCAGCTGGGTTTCCAGCCAGTCGATGTGCTCTTCCTCGGACGCGAGGATTTTCACGAACAGCTGGCGGCTGACGTAATCGCCGATCGAATCGGCATACGCCACAGCCTCGCGCAGCGTGACCACGCCGTCGCGTTCCAGGCTGAGGTCGCACTGCAGGATCTCGGCCGGGTTCTCGCCGATGCGCAGCTTGCCCAGCGCCTGGAAGTTCGGCAGGCCTTCGAGGAAGAGGATGCGGTCGGACAGGATGTCCGCATGCTTCATCTCTTCGATCGATTCCTTGTACTCGTGATCGGCGAGTTCCTTCAGGCCCCAGTTCTTCAGCATCTTGGCGTGCAGGAAGTACTGGTTGATCGCGGTCAGCTCGTTGTAGAGGACCTTGTTGAGGAATTCGATGACTTTGGCGTCGCCCTTCATGAGCGTGCTCCTGCTGCGTGGAATCGCGGGCACTGTAGCGCGTCGTGCGCAGGCATGAAGGAACGCGAATCGTGCTCAGTTGCGGCCCGCTACCGGGCGGCCCGAGCTCAGGCGGCTTGCAGGCCGAGAACCGGCAGTGGCAGGTCGTGGGTGGCGCTGAACTTGACCAGCAGGTCGGCCGCCATGTCCAGGCAGGAACCGCAGGTGGCGCCGCAGCCGGTGCGCATCGTCAACTCGGACACGCTCACGACACCGCTCTGGGCGGCTTCGCGGATCTGATGGTCGGTAACCCCGTTGCAGATGCAGACGTACACGTGCGGACTCGGCAGGCAGGCCCGGATCGGCCTGCTGCTATTCCAATCGAAATGCGAATGGTTGTCAATTTCGAACCTGAATCATTCTCGATACGGTTCAGAGCCGCCAGCAGCGCTCAGACGGCGCCCGGCTCGCCCTTGGCTTTGCTGCGCGGCCAGTAGCCGCCCCCCCGCTTGGGCGTGGTGCGCTTGCGCGGCCGATCGTGACCGGCGGCGTTGCCCGGCATCCAGGCTTCCTGGGCGGACTTGGGCATCGTTTCCACCCCCGTCCCGGCCACCCCCCGTGCCAGCGGCGCCAGATGGCGCAGGGCACGTGCATAGACGCCCCGCTTGAACATCACCACATGCTCCACCGGGTACCAGAAATCGACCCAACGCCACTGGTCGAACTCGGGGCTGTCCGTATGGTCCAGGGTGACGTGGGATTCGTCCCCGGCCAGCCGGAGCAGGAACCACACCTGCTTCTGGCCGATACAGACCTGCCGTTCATTGCGGCGGATGGCCCGTGCCGGCAGCCGATAGCGAAGCCAACCCGGCGTCGCCCCGAGCACTTCAACGTGCTCCGGCAACAACCCGGTTTCTTCCTGCAACTCGCGATACATGGCTTCGACAGGCGTCTCGTCGGTGTTCATGCCGCCCTGCGGGAACTGCCAGCCATCCCGGCGCACACGTCGTGCCCAGAAAACCTGCCCATCCTGCCGCATCAGCACAATACCGACGTTCGGTCGATAGCCGTCCGGATCGATCACGATGCGGACTCCTAGAAAAATCTACTGATCGGGACTGTGCCACGCCCGCTGCCCACTCACAAGCGCGGTGAAAAAGTGTTGACAGATTCCGAATACATCTCCAGAATTGCCGGCTCCCTGAGGCTATGTAGCTCAGCCGGTTAGAGCACAGCACTCATAATGCTGGGGTCGGTGGTTCGAGTCCACCCATAGCCACCAAGTTCGCTTGGTTTTTCAGGGAGAAAGTGCAATAATTGCACGCACATTTTGCCCCGTCGCCAAGCGGTAAGGCACCTGACTCTGACTCAGGCATTCGGTGGTTCGAATCCATCCGGGGCAGCCAAACAAACAGAAAAGGCCGATCGAAAGATCGGCCTTTTCTGTTTGTTTGGGCGTTTGTCCGGGCGCGAAGCGCCCGGACCCCACACCTTGCGCAGCACGGTGTGGGCGCCAGCCCTCCCCTGCCACATCCCCGCGCCTGACGGCGCGCCCCCTTGTACTCCAAGGGGGCTGTTTCACCAGAGAGAGGACGGCCAGCCGACACCCCGCCCATGCCGGGCCGCGAGAGTAGCCGACCAGCGGTCGGCACTACCGCCCCTATGAAACAGCGGCGAGCGCAGCAGTGCCGCCGGAAGCATCGCCATCCCTCGCTGCATCCACCTGACAACCAAGCGATCTGCGGGGACGAAACCCACCCCCCGGAAACGACAAAAGCCCGGCCGAAGCCGGGCTTTTGCGTACCTCCCAGGGGGATCCCGAAGGATCCCACGCCAGGCGCGATGGATCAGCGCTTGGAGAACTGGGTGGCGCGACGTGCCTTGTGCAGGCCGACCTTCTTACGCTCGACTTCACGGGCGTCACGGGTCATGAAGCCAGCCTTGCGCAGCTCGGACTTCAGGGTTTCGTCGTATTCGATCAGCGCGCGGGCGATGCCCAGACGGATCGCACCGGCCTGACCCGTGGTACCACCGCCAGCGGCGGTGACCATGATGTCGAAGGTTTCGGTGTTCTTGGTCAGTTCCAGCGGCTGACGCACGATCATGCGCGCCGTCTCACGGCCAAAGAACTCGTCCAGCGGACGGCCATTGACGGTGATGTTGCCGGCGCCCTTGCGCAGGAACACGCGGGCGGTGGAGGACTTGCGGCGGCCGGTGCCGTAGTTTTGCGTGATAGCCATGATTAGATATCCAGAACCTGAGGCTGCTGAGCGGCGTGCGGGTGCTCGGAACCCGAGTACACCTTGAGCTTGCGGTACATGGCGCGGCCCAGCGGGCCCTTCGGCAGCATGCCCTTGACGGCGGTCTCGATGACACGCTCCGGGTGGCGCTCAAGCGCCTGGGCCAGAGTTTCGGTCTTCAGGTTGCCGATGTAGCCAGTGAAACGGTGATACAGCTTGTCCTGCAGCTTGTTGCCGGTGACGACAATCTTTTCTGCATTGATGACAACCAGGTAATCACCGGTATCAACGTGAGGGGTGTAAACCGGCTTGTGCTTGCCGCGCAGACGGCGGGCCAGCTCGGTGGACAGACGGCCCAGCGTCTTGCCGGATGCGTCGACGAGATACCAGTCGCGCTGGACGGTCTCGGACTTTGCAGTGAAAGTGCTCATGAAAGAACTCTAGTAGGTCGGGCTCATTACGGCGCAGTACGGCCGGAACTCTGCCACGCGTTGTGAAGAGGCGGGATTGTACTGGCCATGCCCGCCACATGCAAGTTGACCGGATCCCGGCTTGGCACACCGGTCCGCGGGGGCGAGAATCGACAGTCCCCCGCCGCGACACCACCTGCCATGACCGCGCTCCGCCAGATCACGCCGCTCGACCACCTGCTGACCGAAGCCCAGCGGGCCCTGGATACCGTGTTCGGCAACCCGCCGGCCAGCCGCCCCTACCCCGCCGAGGCCACCCCGGACGTGCAGATGGCCGACCCCGAGCGCCGCCACGCGGCCGGGCTGATGCGCATCAACCATGTCGGCGAGGTCTGCGCCCAGGGCCTGTACTTCGGCCAGGCCGCGGTTGCCCGTGAGCCGGAAACCCGCGCCCACCTGCTCGATGCCGCCCAGGAAGAGACCGACCATCTGGCCTGGTGCGCCCAGCGCCTGCGCGAGCTGGACAGCCGCCCCAGCCTGTTCAACCCGATCTGGTATGCCGGCAGCTACACCATCGGCACCCTGGCCGGCCTGCGTGGGGATGGCTGGAACCTGGGCTTCGTGGTCGAGACCGAACGCCAGGTCGAAGCCCATCTGGACGAACACCTGGACACCCTGCCCCCGGCCGACCTGCGCAGCCGTGAGGTGATCAAGGTGATGAAGATCGACGAGGCCCGCCACGCCGACCACGCCGAGCATGCCGGCGCGCGGAAGCTGCCCGCACCGATCCCGTCGGTGATGGCGCTGGCCTCCAAGGTCATGAAGACCATCGCGTACCGGTTGTAACGGCGTATCGACCAACTTGTAACGGCGTATCGACCAACGGTCGATACCTACCGGAACGGCGCGCGCGGCATGGGTTGCGGGCCGGCTTGCCACCGGTAGCGCCCGACCGTTGGTCGGGCGACGATCAGGCAGAGACCAGCTTCAGCCCGATCACACCGGCCACGATCAACGCGATGCAGGCCAGCCGCGACGGCGAGGCGCTGTCGCCGAACAGGAAGATGCCCAGCATCGCCACGCCCAGTGCGCCGATCCCGGTCCAGATCGCATAGGCCGTGCCGACCGGGATGGATTTCATCGCCTGGCTCATCAGGTACAGGCTGACCAGGGCGGCGGCAACGGTGGCCAGGGTGGGAAGGGGCTTGCTGAAGCCTTCGGAGTACTTCATTCCGATGGCGAAGCCGATCTCGAACAGACCGGCAACCAGGAGATAGATCCAGGGCATGGGGGGATTCCTTGGGTTAACAAAAGCAAAACGGCCCGGTGTTTTCACACCGGACCGTCGTCGGTAGCTGCCGTGGAACCGGGTTTTGCGCAAACACCGGTTTCACAGGGCGGGCCGTCCCGCCTGAACGAGGCCGTCCGGGCGAGGCCCGGACGACATCGCGACGTGCGTTACTCGGCCAGATTGCGCCCATGGAACAGCTCTTCGATCTCACGACGCAGCAGCGCCTCGATCTTCATGCGTTCCTTGAACGACAGGTTCTTGGCCTTCTCTTCGAACAGGTACTGGTCCAGATCGAAGTCCTTCAGGTGCATCTTCGTGTGGAAGATATTTTCCTGATAGACATTGACGTCGAACATCTCGTAACGCGACTTGATGTTCTTGGCCAGGAAGTTCTGGATCGAGTTGATCTTGTGATCGATGTAGTGCTTCTTGCCCTTCACGTCACGAGTGAAGCCACGCACGCGGTAATCCATGATCACGATGTCCGATTCCAGACTCTCGATCAGGTAGTTCAGCGCTTTCAACGGGGAAATCACGCCACAGGTGGCCACATCGATGTCCGCGCGGAACGTGGCGATGCCCTCCTGCGGATGGGTTTCCGGGTACGTATGGACAGTGATGTGGCTCTTGTCCATGTGGGCAACCACGGCGTCGGAGATCAGCTCCTTGCCGGCCTGCTTCTTGTCGATCACCGGCTCTTCCGAGATCAGGATCGTCACCGAGGCACCCTGGGGGTCGTAGTCCTGGCGGGCCACGTTCAGGATGTTCGCGCCGATGATCTCGGCAACGTCGGTCAGGATCTGAGTCAGCCTATCGGCGTTGTACTCTTCATCAATATATTCGATGTAACGCTGACGCTCCTCTTCGGTGCGGGCGTAACAGACGTCATAGATGTTGAAGCTCAGCGCCTTGGTGAGGTTGTTGAAACCCTGCAACCTCAGGCGAGGCAACGGCTTGACCACGGCGGTCGATCCTGTGTGTGGTGGGAAAGAAGTAATTATGGGGCAAAGTGATCGGGGGCGAAACTTGCATTGAAACGAGTACCTGTGCTCGGTTTGCCCTTAACAATTCGGATCGTTAAGCTCCCGGCACATAGCCGTGAATTCTTCATGAGCAATCGGAGCGCCTCAACGTGTCAACTGTGCGCCTTGCCACAAGTCCATTGGCCCTGGATATCGCAACAATCGATCGCTTCCTGGCCCACAGCCACCGCCGCCGTTACCCCGCCCGTACCGACGTGTTCCGTCCAGGCGATCCGGCCGGCACCCTCTACTACGTGATCAGTGGCTCAGTCTCAATAATGGCTGAGGAAGATGACGATCGTGAGCTGGTGCTGGGCTACTTCGGCTCGGGAGAATTCGTCGGTGAGATGGGGCTGTTCGTCGAATCGGACCGGCGCGAGGTGATCCTGCGCACCCGCACCCCGTGCGAGCTGGCCGAGATCAGCTACGAGCGCCTGCATCAGCTGTTCCTGGGCCCGCTCTCGGCCGATGCGCCGCGCCTGCTCTACTCGATCGGCCAGCAGCTCTCCAAGCGCCTGCTCGACACCAGCAGGAAAGCCAGCCGCCTGGCCTTCCTGGATGTGACCGACCGCATCGTGCGGACCCTGCACGATCTTTCCCGCGAGCCGGAGGCGATGAGCCACCCGCAGGGCACGCAGCTGCGCGTCTCGCGCCAGGAACTGGCCCGCCTTGTCGGTTGCTCGCGTGAAATGGCCGGCCGCGTGCTGAAGAAGCTGCAGACCGACGGGCAGCTGCATGCCCGCGGCAAGACCGTCGTTCTGTACGGCACCCGCTGATCGGGCCTTGGTCGTGCCGGCCGCTGGCCGGCAACCCTGCCCATTTGCCGCTAGGCTGTCGGCATGGAGCTTGGCAGCGAATTCTATTGGTTCATCCTGATCGGCCTCGGCGCGCAGCTGATCGATGGCGCGCTGGGCATGGCCTTCGGGCTGGTGTCCTCTTCGGTGCTGCTCAGCATGGGCCTGCCGCCCGCCGCGGTCAGCGCCAGCATCCATACCGCGGAGGTCTTCACCACCGGGGCCTCCGGGGTCTCGCATCTGGTCGCTGGCAATGTGGACCGCCGGTTGTTCCTGCGCCTGGCGTTGCCCGGCGCCGTCGGCGGGGTGGTTGGCGCCTACGTGCTGACCCAGCTGCCCGGCGACGTGATCCGCCCCTTCATCTATATGTATCTGCTGGTGCTGGCGATCTTCATCCTGCTGCGTGCGGCCGGCCGGATGCTGCCGGCCCAGGAAGTGAAGCGCGTCCCGCTGCTGGGCTTCGTGGCCGGCCTGCTGGATGCCAGTGGCGGTGGCGGCTGGGGCCCGGTGGCGACCTCCACCCTGCTCGCCCGCGGCGGCCAGGCGCGCACCACCATCGGCACGGTCAATGCCGCCGAGTTCGTGGTGACCTTGGCGGTGTCGATCACGTTCCTGCTGACCATGGGCGTGCAGTACCTGAACATCGTGGCCGGCCTGTTGATCGGCGGGATGATGGCCGCGCCGGTGGCCGCGATCCTGGTCAAAAAGGTCAAGGAACGCTGGGTGCTGGTGGCCGTTGGCGTGCTGGTGCTCGGCATCAGCCTGTTCCAGATCGGCCATGCGATCGTGCAGTGGCGCGCAGGCTGAGCCGGACGCGACACCTTTTCAACCCTTCCCGGGTGTTTTCAGCGCCGGATCAGACCGGGTCGCCGGCCCGGTCGACACAGCCCCAGTTGAGCACCGGGGTACCCGGCGGCAGCACCTGGCGGAAATAGTCCACCCGTGACGCCTTCGGATTGACCACCACCGGTGCGGCAGCGGCCAGCAGCAACGGCAGGTCGGCGCTGCTGTCGGAATAGGCGACATCGATCTCGCCATAGCCGCGCTCGCGCAGCATCCGCATCTTTTCTTCGTTGTGGCAGTGGCGGGTGGCGATGACCGCGCCCAGGAACGGGCCGACCTCACTGCCGATCACCGGCACGCCCTGATGCGCCACGAAGGCCAGGATCGCGCGGGCCAGTTCCGGCGGTGCACCGGTAGCGACCACCACGCGGTCGCCGGCGGCGCGGTGACGCGCGAACACCTCCAGCGCGACCGGCAGCAGGCGGCGGCGGATATCGGCCTCGTGCTTGAGCACGTAGCGGTCGATCACCTTGTTGAACTCGCGCGCCCGATGCAGGCCAAACGTGGCGATCCAGACATAGCCGGAGATGCCGCGGCGGCGGGTGGGCAGGAAGGCCACCAGCGGGCCGAGCAGCGGCGTGGCGACCAGGGCGGCCAGCAGCCGCAGCGGGTTGCGCTTGATCAGCCAGGCGAACAGATGGCTGCCGGAATCGCCGTCATACAGGGTGTGATCGAAATCGAAGACCACCAGCGGGGCGTCGTCGCGCGGCGTTGGGTAGATCGCTGTCATGCGCTGAAGAATAGCTGACGCAGGCCCTCGCCGGGCTCTTCCACGCGCATGAAGGCCTCACCGACCAGGAAGGCGTTGACCCCGGCCTGACGCATCACGCTGACATCGGCCGGGCCGAGGATGCCGCTTTCGGTGACCAGCAGGCGGTCGCGCGGCACGGCCTGGCGCATGTCCAGCGTGGTCCGCAGCGACACCTCGAAGGTGCGCAGGTTGCGATTGTTGATGCCGATCAGCGGCACCGGCACCTGGATGGCGCGCTCGAGCTCGTCGATGTCGTGCACTTCCACCAGCACGTCCATGCCCAGCTGCATGGCCAGGTCGGACAGCTCGGCCAGCTGGCGGTCGTCGAGGGCGGCCACGATCAGCAGGATGCAGTCGGCGCCGAGCACGCGCGCTTCGTACACCTGGTAGGCGTCGATCACGAAGTCCTTGCGCAGCACCGGCAGCGTGCACGCTTCACGCGCCTGCTGCAGGTAGGCGTCGCTGCCCTGGAAGAAATCCACGTCGGTCAGCACCGACAGGCAGCTGGCGCCGCCGAATTCGTAGCTCACCGCGATATCCGCCGGATGGAAGTCCGGGCGGATCACGCCCTTGGACGGGCTGGCCTTCTTGATCTCGGCGATCACGGCCGGGTTGCCGGCGGTGATCGAGGCGCGCAGCGCATCAGCGAAGCCGCGTACGGGCGGCGCCTGCTCCACGCGCGCGATCAGTGCTTCAAGCGGCAACTGGGCCCGGCGTGCGGCGACTTCTTCGGCCTTGCGGGCCAGGATGGTATCGAGGATGTCGCTCATGTCATTGGGGGTCCTGGAGGCCGGCCATTATCGACCAGCCCCGCTGAATTCGGAAAACGCGGGCTCAGACGGCCCCGCGGATGCGGCGGGTGGCGGCGACGTACTGCTCCATCCGCGAGCGCGCACTGCCATCGGCCAGCACCGCACGGGCACGGGCCAGACCATCGGCGATGCTGTCGGCGACACCGGCCACGTACAGCGCGGCGCCGGCATTGAGCGCCACGATATCCAGCGCGGGGCCGGGCTGGTTGTCGAGCACACCGCGCAGCATCGCGATGGATTCCGCCGGGCTGTCCACCTTGAGGTTGCGGCTGGCCGACATCGCGATGCCGAAATCTTCCGGATGGATCTCGTACTCGCGCACCTTGCCGTCGCGCAGTTCGCCCACCAGCGTCCCGGCGCCGAGCGAGATCTCATCCATGTTGTCGCGGCCCCACACCACCAGCGCGCGTTCGGCACCGAGTTCGCGCAGCACGCGCGCCTGGATGCCGACCAGATCCGAATGGAACACGCCCATCAACACGTTGGTCGCACCGACCGGATTGGTCAGCGGGCCAAGGATGTTGAAGATCGTACGCACGCCCATTTCGCGGCGCACGGGTGCGACGACCTTCATCGCCGGGTGGTGCATCGGCGCGAACATGAAACCGATGCCGGTTTCGGTGATTGCGCGCGCGACGTCCTCCGGCTGCAGATCGATGATCGCGCCCAGCGCCTCGACCGCATCGGCACTGCCGGACTTGGAAGAGACACTCCGGTTGCCATGCTTGGCCACCTTGGCCCCGGCCGCGGACACCACGAACATCGCGCAGGTGGAGATGTTGAAGGTGTGCGAGCCATCGCCACCGGTGCCGACGATATCCACCAGATGCGTTCTGTCTTCCACCGGCACCGCGCGGGCGAGCTCGCGCATCACGGTGGCGGCACCGGCGATTTCGCCGATGGTTTCCTTCTTGACCCGCAGGCCGGTCAGGATCGCGGCGGTCATCACCGGCGAGACTTCACCGCGCATGATCTGCCGCATCAGGTCGACCATTTCGTCGAAGAAGATTTCGCGGTGCTCGATGGTGCGCTGCAGGGCTTCCTGGGGGGAGAAGGTCATGCGGGGTCCTTTGTGATGCAGGTGCGGCGCGCTCAGCGCTGCAGGAAGTTCTTCAGCAGGGCGTGGCCATGCTCGGTGAGGATCGACTCGGGGTGGAACTGCACGCCCTCGACCGGATGTTCGCGATGGCGCAGGCCCATGATCTCTTCGATCGAGCCGTCCGCGTTCTCCGTCCAGGCGGTCATTTCCAGGCACGCCGGCAGCGTGGTCTTGTCCACCACCAGCGAGTGGTAGCGCGTGGCCTGGTAGCGGTCCGGCAGGCCGGCGAACACGCCCCTGCCTTCATGGCGGATCGGCGAGGTCTTGCCGTGCATGATGTTGCCCGCGCGGATCACATCGCCGCCGTACACCTGGCCGATGCTCTGGTGGCCCAGGCACACGCCCAGGATCGGCGTGGTCGGGCCAAGCCGACGGATCAGCTCCAGCGACACCCCCGCTTCGTTGGGCGTGCACGGGCCAGGCGAGATCACGATGCGTTCGGGCGCGAGCGCGGCGATCTCATCGACGCTCAACGCGTCGTTGCGCACCACCTTCACCTCGGCGCCCAGCGTCTGCAGGTACTGCACGAGGTTGTAGGTGAAGCTGTCGTAGTTGTCGAGCATCAACAACATGGTCAGGGTCCGTCTTGAATGAGGAAAATGGCGTACACGTTCTCGGTGTACGTAATGGGCGCGGCGGTGAGCAGTTCGCCGCCCGACGACGCGCGATAGCGCGATCCGGTCACAGCCACCTTGTCCAGCGTTGCGCTTTCCCCGCCGTAGCCGAAGCCATCCCGGCCGGGCGTGCCCCAGGTGCCGGCCTGCACGCCATAAGCGAAGTTCGGCGCGACGTCGGAAATGCTGTACAGACCGGTGATCTTCGTGCCGTAGGCGCCAGCCAGGCCCTTGGCCGATTCGCGCGTCTGCGCGGCGGCCTCGGCCTTCAGGTCGCCACGCAGGCGGCTTTCACCCGAATACGTGGGTTCAGCGGTACTGACCTGGACCTCGCGGCTGGCCTTCAGTTCGCCCAGGAAGGCTTTCAGCGCCTGCGCGTCCGGGAACTCGGCCTTCAGGTCGCGCCGGGCGGCGGTGCCGTTGAACACCTCCTCATCGTTGCGATAGCGCGTAGATGGCGCGATGCTCAGGTTGGCGGCGAGCACGCTGCCGTCGATGGCGCCATGCTGGGCAAACAGCTGCAGCACCCGCTCAGCGTTGGCCTGTACGCGGGCGCGGGCGGTGTCGGTCTGCATGTCGATAGATTCCAGCGCCACCTTGACCGTGAAGCGGTCCGGCATCACCGTGCGGGTGGCACTGCCCTTGACCAGCAGATGGGGCTGCGAGGGAAGGGTATTGGCCTGCGCCCATGCGGACCCGGCCACCACGGCCAACGTCGACGACAACAGCAATGCGCTCAGCAGCTTCATGCGGTATTCCTTGTCAGAAGGGTGCAAAGGGAGCCGCGGCCAGGCCACGGCGCGGGAAACTCACAGGCCCTTGGCAGCCTGCGCCACGGCACGGAACAGCGCGCGGCCCTTGTTCATCGTCTCGTCCCATTCCTTGCCCGGGTCCGAGTCGTAGACGATGCCGGCACCGGCCTGCACGTGCAGGCGGCCGTCCTTGATCACCGCGGTGCGGATCGCGATGGCGGTGTCGGCATCGCCATGCCAGCCGATGTAGCCGATGCTGCCGGCGTAGACGTTGCGCTTGATCGGTTCCAGCTCGCGGATCACTTCCAGCGCGCGGATCTTCGGCGCACCGCTGACGGTGCCGGCCGGGAACGTCGCGCGCAGCACGTCGGCATAACTCAGGCCCGGCTGCAGTTGCCCGGTGACTTCGCTGACGATGTGCATGACGTGGCTGTAGCGTTCGATCACGAACTGCTCGCCCACTTCCACCGTGCCGGCCTTGGACACGCGGCCGGCATCGTTGCGGCCGAGATCGATCAGCATCAGATGCTCGGCACGCTCCTTGGGATCGGCCAGCAGCTCAACTTCCAGTGCGTTGTCTTCTTCCACCGTGGCGCCGCGCGGGCGGGTGCCGGCGATCGGACGCACGGTGACCTCCCCGTCCTGCAGCCGCACCAGGATCTCCGGCGAGGAGCCGACCACCTGCACGTCGCCGGTATCGAGGAAATACATGTACGGCGAGGGATTGAGCGCACGCAGCGCGCGGTACACATCCACCGGGCGCGCCTTGAACGGCACGCTCAGGCGCTGGCTCAGCACGACCTGGAAGATGTCGCCGGCGCGGATGTATTCCTTGGATTTGTCGACCGCGGCAATGAAGCCTTCGCGGGTGAAGCCGGAGACGAAATCGTTCTCGTCCAGCACGTCGCGCGTGATCGGCGCGGGGTAGCCGGCGCCGGGGGCGCGCAGCTTGGCGACCAGCGCATCCAGCTTGGCCTGGGCGTCCTCCCATGCACCGGGCTGACCCGGATCGGCATGCACGATCAGGTACAGACGGCCCTTGAGGTTGTCGAACACCGCCAGTTCTTCGGAGTGCAGCAGCAGGATGTCCGGCGTGCCCAGCTCATCGCGGCCACGCGGCGGTGCCAGGCGCGGTTCGATATAGCCGATGCACTCGAAGCCGAACCAGCCGACCAGGCCACCGGTGAAGCCCGGCAGACCCGCCAGCTTGGGCACCGAGTGGGCGCTGCGCAGCGCCTCGACCTCGGTGAACGGGTCGGCGACCTCGCGGGTTTCCACCACGGTGCCGGACTCGCTGATGGTCAGGGTATGGCCGTGGAAGGCATACACCCGGCGTGCCGGCAGGCCGATGATGGAATAGCGCCCGAAGCGTTCGCCGCCCTCGACCGATTCAAACAGATAGGTATGCGGGCCGTCGGCGAGCTTCAGATAGACCGACAGCGGCGTGTCCAGGTCGGACAGCACTTCACGGACGACGGGGATGCGGGTGTGGCCTTCAGCGGCCTGCTGCTGGAACTGCTCGAGCGTAATCAAGACGACTTTCCTTCCGGGAAACGGCGGTGGCGGGACGGACGACGGCAACAGGCCACCATCGCCACCAACGGCGAGCGGAAGAAAGGGTATGCGGGGTCGTCAGAATGGACACCCGGCGACTGTACCGCATTGACGGCACCGGATGGAACCCGGCGCCGCCCACGGCATCAGCCCCGCGACAGCAGCGGGCTGTCCAGCGCCACATGCAGGTTGACCCGGCCCGGCACGCAGTCGATGCGGAAGTGCCGGGCCTGGACCGGCTCGCCATCCAGATTGAGGGTCAGCGGCACGTCGGCCTCGATCTCCACCCACGGCGCCTGCACACGCTCGGCCACCTGCTCCAGCGCGCCGCGCTTGCCACCCTTGACCAACGCGGCAAAGGTGGAGGCGACCTCCCCGCTCAACTCGGGAATCACCGTGATATCGAGCAGACCATCGTCGATCAACGCCTCCGGGCACAGCACCTGCCCGCCGCCGGCCTGACGGCCATTGCCCACGCCGAGTGCGATGAAACCACCGGCCCATTCGAACCCCGGCGCCCGGACACGTGCCTGGATCGGATCGATCCGCCCCAGCCGCGATACCCCCGTGACCAGGTAGGCCAGCCCACCGAGCACCTTCTTCAAGCCCTCATCGGTCTCCACCGTGACCTCGGTGCCGAAACCGCCACTGGCCACGTTCGCGCACCACCACACCTTGCCATCGGCATCGATGCGCAGCAGGTCGACCGGGCGTGCCGGGGCGTGCGTGATCAGCTCCAGCGCCGCCAGCGGTGCATCGGGAATCTCCGCCGCGGTGGCGAAATCATTGGCCGTGCCCAGCGGCAGCAGCCCCAGCGACGGCAATGCATCGGCCCCCTCTTCCCGGTGGGCCAGTGTCTCGGCCACCTCACTGAGGGTGCCGTCGCCGCCGGCCGCGATGATCGTGTCGACCCCATGCGCGATGGCTTCGGCCACATAGCGCTCGGCATCGCCCGATTCCCAGGTCACCCGCACCTCCAGCTGCACCCCGCGCTCACGCAGCGCCGCCACCGCCTCGCGCACACCCTCATTGCCGGTGGCCTTGCCGTTGAGGATCAAACGCCAATGGGGACGGCTCATGCGGTACTTCCAGGGAGTGGGGAAGCGAAGGCTAGCAGCGGACGGCGTGGCCGCCGGTGAACGTCATCAAAGCGTCACCACGGGCCCGGAGAATGGAAGGCCATAGCAAGGAAGATGGATGGAGGCAGGATCAGCCTCCCGCTATTCCTAGGGCCGCATCAGCAATGGTGCGGTCTTTTTTTGAGGACAGCTCAGCCTGCGGCAAACACCCGCAACGCCTCGCCTTCCATCCGGTATACCGTCCACTCGCTCTGCGGCTTCGCGCCGGCGGCTTGGTAGAACTGGATCGCCGGTTCGTTCCAGTCCAGCACCGACCACTCGAAACGACCGCAGTTTTCGGCCACGGCGATGCGCGCGATGTGCTGCAGCAGCGCCTTGCCGGCACCGCTGCCGCGCTTTTCCGGGCTGACGTACAGATCTTCCAGATAGATCCCGTTACGGCCCAGCCACGTCGAGTAGTTGTAGAAATACACCGCATACCCGATCGCCACGCCGTCGGCTTCGCAGATCAGCGCGTGCGCCTTCGCCGCCGATCCGAACAGGCTCGCGCGGATGCCCGCTTCGTCGGTCTGCACCGCCGACTCGGCCCTCTCGTAGATCGCCAACTCGCGGATGAAGCGCAGGATCAGCCCCGCATCCTCGGCGGTGGCCACGCGGATGGTCACGGCAGCCACCGAGCCCATGGCTCAGCCCCGCGCCGCGGCGACGTTGCCGCGCATCTGCGCGATGATGTCCTGGTAGCTGGTCTTCGCATTGAAGATCGCCGAGCCGGCCACGAACGCATCCGCACCGGCCGCCGCGATGGCGCCGATGTTGTCGGCCTTCACGCCACCGTCGATCTCCAGGCGGATGTCCTTGCCGCTGGCATCGATCTTCTGGCGGATCGCGCGCACCTTGTCCAGCGCCGAGGGAATGAACGCCTGGCCGCCGAAGCCCGGATTGACCGACATCACCAGCACCAGGTCCAGGTCATCGAGCACCCAGTCCAGGATGTCCACCGGCGTGGCCGGATTGAGCACCACGCCCGGCTTGCAGCCCAGCGAACGGATCAGCTGGATCGTGCGGTGCACGTGGCGGCTCGCCTCCGGATGGAAGCTGATGTACGTCGCGCCGGCCTCGGCGAAATCCGGAATGATGCGGTCCACCGGCTCCACCATCAGATGCACGTCGATCGGCGCGGTCACGCCGTGCTTGCGCAGCGCCTGGCAGACCAGCGGGCCGATGGTCAGGTTCGGCACGTAATGGTTGTCCATCACATCGAAATGCACCCAGTCGGCACCGGCCGCGAGCACGTTGTCCACTTCCTCGCCCAGGCGGGCGAAATCGGCGGACAGAATGGAGGGAGCAATGATGCAGTTGGACATGGCCGGGGCCTTCAGGAGGTTGAAAGGGGGCGCCGCGCGGAATCAGCGCTTGCGCAGGGTCTTGATGCGGTCGTAGGCGGCATTGAGCTGGCGCGACTTGCGCTCGGCCTGCTGGCGCAGCTCCGGGGCAGCGCCGACCACCTTGTCCGGGTGGTACTGGGACATCAGCCGGCGGTAGGCCAGGTCGATCTCGGCATCGGTCGCCTCGGAGGTCAGCCCCAGCTCGCGGTAGGGGTTTTCCCTGTTCAGCCGGAACCAGTCGGCATCGAAGGCATGCCCCAGCAACAGCCCGAACGCGGCCCCGAACAGCGGATTGGGCCTGCACAGCAGGGCGCCAGCGATGAATCCGAGCAGTTTTCCGTACCAGCGCATGGTGGTCTGGGCAGCCAAGGCGACAAAGGATCCTCATTTTACGTCACAGCGGGCCCAACCCGCTTTACACTAGGCCGCCCGCTGTCTGTGCGGGCCCTCCGGGTCCCCTGGACAGCTGTCATGACGAAGCCTCAGGAGTGCCCGTGCCGACCACGTTGTTGCAATCCGATCTCCCCGGCCTGCCCTTGCGCCATCGCGGCAAGGTGCGTGATGTTTTCGACATTCCGCGCGACCGGCTCCCCGCCGGCACTCCGCCGGGGGACTACCTGCTGATGGTCGCCACCGACCGTCTGTCAGCCTTCGACGTGGTGCTCCCCGATCCGATCCCCGGCAAGGGCGAAATGCTCTGCCAGGTCTCGAACTTCTGGTTCGCCAAGACCGCGCACCTGATGCCCAACCACCTGACCGGCATCGATGTCGCCAGCGTGCTGCCCGAAGGTGTCGATCCGGCCCTGTACGCCAAGCGCGCGGTAGTCACCCGCAAGCTCAAGCCGGTTCCGGTCGAGGCGATCGCCCGCGGCTACCTGATCGGCAGCGGCTGGAAGGACTACCAGCGCACCGGCAAGATCAGCGGCATCGAGCTGCCGGATGGCCTGCGCCAGGCCGAACAGCTGCCCGAACCGATCTTCACCCCCTCGACCAAGGCCGCCGTCGGCGACCATGACGAGAACATCGATTTCGATGCGATGGTGAAGGCGGTCGGTGCGGACCTGGCCGAGCGCGTGCGCGATGCCACCCTGCGTATCTATGCCTTCGCCGCCGATTACGCCCGCGAGCGCGGCATCATTCTGGCCGACACCAAGTTCGAGTTCGGTACCGATGCCGATGGCCGTCTGTACATCATGGACGAGATGCTGACCCCGGATTCCTCGCGCTACTGGCCGGCCGACGAGTACGAGGTGGGCACCAGCCCGCCGAGCTACGACAAGCAGTTCGTCCGCGACTACCTGGAGACGCTGGACTGGGGCAAGACCGCCCCGGGCCCAAGCATCCCGGCCGAGATCATCGAGCGCACCCGCGCCAAGTACGCCGAGGCGCTGCAGCGCCTGGCCGGCATCTCGGTCGACTGACCGGCACGGCGTTCCCCGGCCCTGCGCCGGGGAACGCGGTCTCCGATGCCGCGGCCATGTCGGGCAGCCGATGGAAGGCAGCCGACCAACGGTCGGCTCTACCGGCGGTATGCTCTGCAGATCCTGGGAGGGAACATGGCCACCACCACCGTCGCACGCCCGATCGACCGCTATTTCGCCAGTTATTCCGACGACCACCGCAATGCGCTGAACCAGCGCATCCACGTCGTGGCCGTCCCGGCGATCGCATGGTCGGTGATTGCCCTGCTGTGGTGCCTGCCGCCGCTGATCACCTGGTTCCAGAACGGAATCTGGGCCGGCCTGGCGATGTTCGCCGCCTGGTGCTTCTACAACCGCCTGTCGCGCACGCTGGGCTACGGCATGCTGGCGTTCTTCTTCGTCAGCGGCTGCGTCTGCCGGCTGCTGGAAGCCGAAATCGGCCTGGTGAACCTGTTCTGGCTGGCCCTGGGCGTCTTCGCCGTGGCCTGGGTCGCGCAGTTCATCGGCCACAAGCATGAAGGCCGCAAGCCGAGCTTCCTGACCGATCTGGTCTACCTGCTGATCGGCCCGCTGTGGGTGCTGGCCAAGCTCTACCGCCGGATGGACTGGCGCTACTGACCGGTTTTTCCTGAACGAGCGGGCGCGCTCACCGGCACTCCACGCCGGACCGTCCAGCATCGTGCCCAGTGACCTTTCGAGCGACGGTCACCGTTCATCTTCGTGCACATCCACGCGGTCCCGCAGGCCCTGCGACGACTGGTTCCAGACCCGTTTCGACGGGCGCCGGGAGGCCACAGTCGGCAAAGTCGCCAGCGGGTCTCCATACGGCCGCCGACGCGCCCGAATGGGACCGCGCGCCGCCCTGAAAAAATGAATCAGCGCACGTTACATGCAATTGAGGGCGTATTCGGGTGTATCGGCAGCAATTGCCTGCCTGTTAGACTGAACGACCTGCTCGTGAATCCCGCATTCCCTGCATGAATCCTAGTCTGCTCCTGCTGCTCGCCCTGCCCTTCCTGATGGCAGTGGCCGTCGCTTCATTCCGCCGCACCTCCCGCTCCACGGCCGCCTGGGTAGCCGCGGCCGCTCCGCTGGGAGGACTGGCGCTGTTGGCGACGATGACCCCGGCCGTCATGGACGGCGGGATCGTCCGCAGTTACGGGGAGTGGATACCGCAGATCGGCCTGGCCTTCTCGCTGCGCCTGGATGGCCTGGCCTGGATGTTCGCCGGGATGGTGCTGGCGATCGGCGCATTGGTGGTGATGTACGCCCACTACTACCTCAGTGCCCGCGACAGCGCCCACCGCTTCTACTGCTACCTGCTGCTGTTCATGGGCGCCATGCTGGGCATGGTGCTCTCGGGCAACCTGTTGCTGTTGATGGTGTTCTGGGAAATGACCAGCATCAGCTCGTTCCTGCTGATCGGCTTCTGGTCGCACCGCCAGGATGCCCGCGAGGGCGCCCGGATGGCCCTGGTGGTCACCGGCGGCGGCGGTCTGGCGCTGCTCGGCGGCGTGCTGCTGATCGGCCGCATCGTGGGTAGCTTCGAGCTGGATGCGGTGCTCGCCGCCGGCGATCTGATCCGCGCCAGTTCGCTGTACCCGTATGCCCTGTTCCTCGTCCTGGCCGGCATCTTCACCAAGAGCGCCCAGTTCCCGTTCCACTTCTGGCTGCCGCACGCGATGGCCGCGCCGACGCCCGTCTCGGCCTACCTGCATTCGGCGACGATGGTCAAAGCCGGCGTGTTCCTGCTGGCGCGGTTGCACCCGGCGCTGGCCGGCACCGATCTGTTCTTCTATACGGTCAGCGGCATCGGGGCGATCACCCTGCTGATCGGCGCCTGGAACGCGATCTTCCAGCATGACCTCAAAGGCCTGCTGGCCTATTCGACGATCTCCCATCTGGGCCTGATCACCATGCTGTTCGGCCTGTCCACGCCGATGGCGGTGGTGGCCGGCGTGTTCCACATCCTCAACCACGCCACCTTCAAGGCCTCGCTGTTCATGGCCGCCGGCATCATCGACCATGAGACCGGCACCCGTGACATGCGCAAGCTGGGCGGGTTGCGGCGGTTGATGCCGATCACCAGCGCGCTGGCGATCATCGCCTCGCTGGCGATGGCCGGTATTCCGCTGCTCAACGGCTTCCTGTCCAAGGAAATGCTGTTCGCCGAAGCGCTGACCGCGGGCGGCCCGGAAACCATGCGCGTGGTGATGTCGATCGCCGCGCTGCTGGCCGGCGTGTTCGGCGTGGCCTACAGCCTGCGCTTCGTGCACGACACCTTCTTCGGCAACGGCCCACACGATCTGGACCGCGTCCCACATGAGCCGCCGCGCTTCATGAAGGTGCCCGTGGAGATCCTGGTCGTGGTCTGCGTGGCCGTCGGCGTCGCCCCGGCGATCACCATCGCCCCGGTGCTGCATGCGGCCGCCTCCTCGATCCTGGGCGCGGCGATGCCGGCCTACAGCCTCTCGGTCTGGCACGGGTTCAACACCCCGTTGATGATGAGCATCGCCGGCGTGATCGGCGGTATCGCGCTGTACTTCGGCCTGCGCCGCCTGATCAACCTGCATGCGGTGGTCAGTCGCAGCATCGGCCGCAATATTTTCCACAAGCAGCTGGACCTGGTGTTCGGCTTCGCCCACCGCCTCACCCAGGGCCTGGCCAACGGCAGCCTGCAGCGCATGCTGATGGCGCTGGTGGTGGTGGCGATCATCGTCGCCGTGGCACCGTTCGTGGCCAACCCGGCCTCGCCCAACTGGCCCTCGCCGCAGCCGATCCCACTGCTGGGCTGGGCGCTGTGGCTGGTGATGATGGCCTGCGCGCTGGGCGCACTGTTTGTCTACCGGCAGCGCCTGCTGGCGGTGCTGGTGGTGGGCGGCGTCGGCCTGATGGTCTCGCTGACCTTCGTGTTCCTGTCCGCGCCGGATCTGGCCCTGACCCAGCTGCTGGTGGAGATGGTCACCCTGGTGCTGATGCTGCTGGGCATGAACTACCTGCCGATCCAGTCGCCACCGGAGAAGTCGGTCTGGCGCAAGCGGCGCGATGCGGTGATCGCGATCGTCGCCGGTGGCGGCCTGGCCGCGATGGCCTACACCGCCATGACGTTGCCGCCCAACACCATGGCCGGCGAACTGCTGGCGCGTGCGCTGCCGGAAGCCTATGGGCAGAACGTGGTCAACGTGATCCTGGTCGACTTCCGTGGCTTTGATACCTTCGGTGAAATCACCGTGTTCGGCATCGCCGCGCTGGTGGTGCACGCCATGCTGCGCCGCTCGCGGATGGCGCCGGAACAGATCATGCCCGGCCCGCCGATCAAGCTGCCCGTACCGGCCGATCTGGCCCAGATCATGTTCCCGCTGACCCTGACCGTCTCGATCTTCCTGTTCCTGCGCGGCCACAACGCGCCCGGCGGCGGCTTCATCGCCGGCCTGGTGCTGGCCGTGCCGCTGCTGATCCAGTACGTCATCCAGGGCACCACCTCGGTGGAATCGCGCTTCGGCTTCGATTACATCCGCTGCATCGGTGCCGGCCTGCTGATCGCCATCCTCAGTGGCTGCGCTTCGATGCTGTTCGGCGTGCCGTTCCTGACCAGCGGCCATCTGGACCTGCACATTCCGCTGATCGGCGAGGTACCGCTGGCCAGCGCGATCGGCTTCGATACCGGCGTGTACCTGGTGGTATTTGGTGGCGTGATGCTGATGCTCTCGATGATGGGCACGATCAAGCCCTCGCGCACCCGCAATGCCCGTAAAGGCGAAATCGATCCCAACCGCCGTTCGGCAAAAACCGGGGAGATGCACTGATGGAACTGGCTCTGGCAAGCGCCATCGGCGTGCTGAGCGCGATCGGCATCTACCTGTTGCTGCGCGCGCGCAGCTTCGATGTGATCCTCGGCATGACCTTCCTGTCGTATGCGACCAACCTGCTGATCTTTGCCGGCGGCCGGCTGGTGCAGGGCAAGGCGCCGGTGCTGCGTGAGGGCATCGAGAGCGATCTGGGCAACTACACCGATCCGCTGCCGCAGGCGCTGGTGCTGACCGCCATCGTGATCGCGTTCGCGATGACGGCGGTCAGCATCGTGCTGGCGATGCGCAGCCGCAGCGACAACCACAGCGACCACGTAGACGCGCACGAAGAAGAAGAGCTTCCCGCCGATACCGCGCCGGGCCGGGAGGGCGGCGCATGAACCATGCGGTGATCCTGCCCATCCTGATTCCGCTGTTCGGCGCGGCCTGCTCCCTGTTCGTCGAGCATCGCCGCTACGGGCCGAAGGTGCAGCGCACGGTGGCGTGGACCACGCTGACCGCGCTCGCCGCAGCCGTCGCGCTGCTGTTCGCGCAGACCGCTGACGGCAGCATCGCGGTGTACCTGCTGGGTGACTGGCCCTCGCGGCTGGGCATCGCGCTGGTGGCCGACCGCCTCTCGGCATGGATGCTGGTGACCACACTGCTGCTGGCCATCCCTTGCCTGCTGCACGCCTGCTCGGGCTGGGACCGCCGCGCGCCGCACTTCCATGCCTTGTTCCAGTTCCAGCTGGTCGGCCTCAACGGCGCGTTCCTGACCGGCGATATCTTCAATCTGTTCGTGTTCTTCGAGGTGATGCTGATCGCCTCCTACGGCCTGCTGCTCAGCGGCGGGCGCGGCCTGCGCATGCGCATCGGCCTGCACTACGTGGTGTTCAACGTCACCGCCTCCACCCTGTTCCTGATCGCACTCGGCCTGCTGTACGCCTCGCTGGGCTCGCTCAACATGGCCGAACTGTCGCAGCGCATCGCTGAAGTGCCGGCCTCGCACCTGACCCTGGTCAAGGCGACGATGGGGCTGTTGCTGCTGGTGTTCTGCAGCAAGGCCGCGCTGATGCCGCTGTACCTGTGGTTGCCCGAAGCGTATGCGCGTGCGCCGGCCGCGGTGGCCGCGCTGTTCGCGATCATGACCAAGGTCGGCCTGTACGCGGTGCTGCGGGTCAGCACCCTGTGGTTCGGCGAGGGTGCCGGCCCGATGGCCGGCTACGGCAGCGAATGGCTGCTCTGGGCCGGTGTGGCCACCCTCGTGCTGGGCGGCCTGGGCGTGCTCGCTGCGGCACGCCTGCGCGTGCTGATCTCCTACCTGGTGGTGGTCTCGGCGGCGACGCTGTTCATCGCGTTCTCGGTGCGTACGCCCGAAGTGCTCTCGGCCGGCCTCTACTACTTGCCGCACAGCACCTTCGTGGCCGCCGCGCTGTTCCTCATTGCCGATCTGATCCGCCGCCGCCGCGGCGGTGCCAGCGATCGCAAGGAAGTCATCGCGCCGATGCCGGGCAAGGAAACGCCGGCGGTGCTGTTCCTGATCGGTGCGGTGTCGGTGGCGGGCCTGCCGCCGTTGTCCGGCTTCCTGGCCAAGGCTGCGCTGCTGGCCGGCATGCCGGCGCAGTACACCTGGGCGGTGTGGGCCGCGGTGCTGGGCAGCAGCCTGATGGTCATCGTCGGCCTGACCCGTGGCGGCATCCGCCTGTTCTGGCGCGTGCCGGTGGTCGAAGAAGGCGCACCCAAGCCGCGCAAGGCGCCGACGCGCACCGTGGAATTGTTCGCCGCCGCGCTGCTGCTCAGCTATGGCATCGCGATGAGCGTGTTCGCCGGCCCGCTGATGCAGCACACCGATGCGATGGCCACCCAGTTGCTGCAGCCCCAGGACTATGTGGGTGAACTGCGCGCCACCACGCCGGAGATCCGCCAGCCATGACGCGCAAGCCTTCCCTGTACAAGCGCATTCTGCCCTCGCCTTCGCTCAGCGTGATGGTCGTGGCGTTCTGGCTGTTGATGTCCGACAGCTTCACCCTGGGCCAGTTCGTGCTTGGCATGATCCTGGGCGTCGTGGTGCCGCTGTTCGCCGCCCGGCTGGACCGCGAGTTCGCGCGGATCGGCTCGCTCAAGCCCCTCCCCAAACTGTTGTTCGTGACCCTGTGGGACATCCTGATCTCCAACATCCGGGTGGCGATCCAGGTGCTGGGGCCGGAGCGCCGCATCCACCCCGGTTTCATCTGGCTGCCGCTGGATATCGCCAACATCCACGGCATCGCCGCGCTCACCAGCATGATCACGTTGACCCCGGGCACGGTCTCGGCCGCGTTGTCCGATGACCGCAGGTATCTGTTGGTGCACGTGCTGCATCTGGATGATCCGGATGAACTGGTCCGGCAGATCAAATCCCGCTACGAAGCCCCGCTGATGGAGATTTTCCCATGACCGGATACATGTTCATCCAGACCACGATGGTGGTGTGCATGCACGTGGTCGGCCTGGCCATGCTGCTGGCCACCTGGCGCCTGCTGCGCGGCCCCACCGTGCCCGATCGCATCCTTGCGCTGGACACCTTGTCGGTGACGGCCATCGCTGAACTCATGTTGTTCGGCATGTACCTCAACTCGGCGGTGTATTTCGAAGCCGCGCTGATCATCGCCATGCTCGGCTTCGGCAGCACGGTGGTGCTGAGCAAGTTCGTGCTGCGCCGGGACATCGTCGAATGATCACCTTCATCCAGATCGTGCTGTCGATCCTGCTGCTGTTCGGCTGCTTCTTCATCCTGGTCGGCGCGCTCGGCCTGGTGAAGCTCTCCACCTTCTTCAAGCGCCTGCACGCACCGACCAAGGCCAGCACGCTGGGCGTGGGCTGCGTGCTGGTCGGCTCGGTCTGTTATCACATCTTCCTCGGCGAAGACCCGCAGCCGCGTGAGCTGCTGATCACCGTGTTCCTGTTCATCACTGCACCGATCAGTGCGCACATGATGGCCAAGGCCGCGTTGTCGCTGCTGATGGAAACCCGGCCGGACCTGCCGGGCCACAAGACCGCCAAGGAAGAACAGTTGCCGCCGCCGGAGCCGCGCCATCCGGGCGACACCGAGGGTGCCAAGGCCCCCGTTTCCCGGGACAGCCAGTAGAGCCGACCGCTGGTCGGCTGCAGGCATCCTGCCGGAGGGCAGCCGACCCACGGCCGGCGCTCCGTAGTGCGACGTTCAGCCGCCCCAGACCAGCGCCAGTTCCAGTGCCACCCACCCCAGGAACGCCACCACCAGCACCGCGCCTTCGCGCCGGCTGATGGTCAGGTCACCGCGCAGCATCGGGTAGAGCACCAGCACGAAGGCGATCGCCGCCGGCAGCTCCAGTTTCACGAACGATCCGGGCAGCGCCAGCGGGCGCAATGCGGCCATGCCGCCGACCACCACCAGCAGGTTGAACAGGCTCGAGCCGATCACGTGGCCCAGCACCATGTCGCCCTGACCACGCCGGGCGGCGGCAATGGCTGCCGCCACTTCGGGCAATGCGGTGCCGATCGCCACCGGCAGCAGGCCGACCAGCAACGGTGACCAGCCCAGCCCGGCGCCAAACACCGGCGCGGCCTGCACGATCCAGCGCGCGCCGAAATAGAGGCACACACCCGCGAACAGCAGCCGCAGGAGGTTGAGGAACAGTCCCGTGCGGGTCATGGCGTAGCCGGCGATGCCCTCACGCACCGGTTCGACTTCCAGCCGCGCGCGGCGCAGCAGGAACACCAGCAGGCCGACAAAGGCGAGCAGCAGCACGGCCCCTTCCCAGCGTGCGATCACGCCATCCAGGCCGAACAGGATCAGCAGCGCACTGGCGGCGGCAAGACACACCAGCAAGGGCGAGAGCAGCCGCGCACGGACCAGCAGCGGCGCAGCGAGCGCCGCCAGGCCCAGGGTCAGGCCGAGGTTGACGATGTTGCTGCCCACCGCATTGCCCAGCGCGAGTTCTTCCGCGCCGACCACGAAGGCACGGGCGTTGACCACCAGCTCCGGCAGCGAGGTGCCGAAGGCCACCAGCAGCAACCCGGCCACGAACGGCGACGCGCCGAAGCGCTGGGCCAGACCCGAGGCGGCCCGGACGATGGAGTCGCCGCCCAGTGCCAACAGCACCAGGCCCAGCAAGAACCAAACAGTGGCAGCGATCATCTGGTGCTCCCCGGTGACAGATGTGAGCCGATTCTAGGGCCAGCCCACGCCAAACAGTGAAGGCCCGCCCCGGCCCTGTGGCCGGCGCGGTGCCGATGGCTCAGGAGCAGCCTTCCACGTAATCGACCTGCGGGGTCTTGCCGACCCGCCATGCGGTCACATTGCCATCGCCGTTGATCTCGAAGTTGACCAGCGCGCCGCCCTCGGTGGCCGGGCGCACGCGCAGGTTGTGGCCCTGCTCGTCGTACTTGTGCGGGGTCAGGTCGCCGCGATCCGGGTACAGCGTCTGCAGCTGGCCGAGCGACATGCCGACCTTGCCGCCACCGGGGGCGACGATGCGGTCGTTGCGCACGTCGTACCGGACCAGACGCTTGCCTTCGATCATGAAGATCACGTCTTCGGCCTGCGCGCCTTCCGGCCGCAGCGCATGGCAGTAATCGTCAGGGACGTCGCCCTGCAGGGGTGTCTTCCAGGCTGCCCGGACCTCGTCCAAGGTGCTGCCCAGCGCCACCGGGCCGTAGCCATCCAGCCGTGCCGGACCCTGCGTCACCGTGCCCGGGGCCGCCGTGGCAGGCGCTGCCGGCGCGGTGTCCGCCGCCGGTGCAGGCACGGCCGCCTCGGCATCGGCCGACGGCGTCTCCGGCGTGCGCTCGCACGCGGCCAAGGCCAGCACCATCCCCACTGCCATCACGCTTCCCAGCTGTCTCATGCCTGCATCCTCCCGGTGAATGGGCGCAGCCTAGCGCGAGCGCCGTGTGGGCGGCATGCACAGTGTCGCTGTCATCCGCGTTTCACCTGCCGCGTTCAGGCTCGGCCTGCACCGCATCGACCCCGCCCCCATGCAACCGCAGAAGACCGACCTCGCCCGCACCGCCCTGCAGGCCCACCGCGCGCCCCTGGACATGCGCCAGCGCCGGCTGTTGATCCTGTGCGACGGCCAGCGCGACCTGGTGCAGCTCGGCCAGCTGGTGGGCCCGGAAACCCCGGCGATGGTGATCCAGCTGATCCAGAGCGGGTATCTGGTGTTGAGTGCGGTGACACCGACCGCGGTGCCGGTGCCCGTGACCGAACGCCGCCGCTCGCTGGTGGCCGCCCGCATCTATCTGCTGGACATCCTGGAACTGCAGCGTCATCCGCAGGCGGCAGCCCTGTTCCACACCCTGCAGCAGGCCCGCAGCGACGACGCGGTCATGGCGGCGCTGCAGACCGCATTGGACGCGCTGCCAGGCCTGACCTCCACCGGCTATGCCGAGCGGGTGCGGCAGCGGTTGCTGGAGGTGCTGCCGAAGGAGCATGCCGAGCGCTTCCAGATCGCGCTGGTTTGAGCCTGCGTCAGCCCGAGAAATTCGCCTTCAATCCCTGCCAGCAGTGCTGGTACCCGCGCTGGCGATGCGCCGCGTCCATCGCCTGTGCGGTGGGGCGGATCACGCCGCGGGTTTCGAACATGAAGGCCATGGTGTCCTTGATCACGTCCGGCCTGCTCAGGTCGGCCGCGGAGGCCTTTTCGAAGGTCGCCGCATCCGGGCCATGTCCGCTCATGCAGTTGTGCAGCGAGGCACCGCCGGGCACGAAGCCTTCGGCCTTCGCATCGTAGGCACCGTGGATCAGGCCCATGAATTCGCTGGCGATGTTGCGGTGGAACCACGGCGGGCGGAACGTGTTCTGCGCGACCAGCCAGCGCGGCGGGAAGATCGCGAAGTCCATGTTGCTGGTGCCCGGCGTGTCGCTGGGCGAATGCAGCACGAGGAAGATCGAGGGATCGGGATGATCGTGGCTGATCGAGCCGATCGTGTTGAAGCGGCGCAGATCGTAGCGGTACGGCGCGTAGTTGCCGTGCCAGGCGACCACGTCCAGCGGCGAATGATCGATATCCGCGCGCCACAGCTGGCCCTGGAATTTGGCAATCAGTTCGAACGCGCCGTCGATGTTCTCGAACGCGGCATGCGGCGTTTCGAAGTCACGCGGATTGGCCAGGCCGTTGGACCCGATAGGGCCCAGGTCGGGCAGCTTCAGCAGCGCGCCGAAGTTCTCACAGACGTAGCCGCGTGCGTCGCCATCGGGCAGTTCGACACGGAAGCGCACACCGCGTGGAATCACCGCGATCTGCTGCGGTTCGATCTCGATCACGCCCATTTCGGTGAGCAGGCGCAGGCGGCCCAGCTGCGGGACGATCAGCAGCTCGCCATCGGCGTTGTAGAAATAGCGGCCCTGCATGTCGCGGTTGGCGGCATACAGGTGGATGCCCACGCCATGGTGGGCGTCGGGCGAACCGTTGCCCCCCATCGTGTACAGCCCCTCGATGAAATCCGTGGGCGTGCTGGGCAGCGGCAACGGATCCCAGCGCAACTGGTTGGGCGAGACCGCGCCCTGCGCGACGTCGCCGTGCAGGTGGGGCTGGCTAAAGGGGGTGAACTCGCCGTGGGTCACCGCGGGGCGGATGCGGTACACCCAGCTGCGGCGGTTGCTCCCGCGCGGCGCGGTGAACGCGGTGCCGGACAGCTGTTCGGCATACAGACCATGGGCGACACGCTGCGGCGAGTTCTGCCCCACCGGCAGTGCACCCGGCACCGCCTCGGTGGCGAACTCGTTGCCGAAACCGGTCTGATAGCCGCGCGATGACATCGGGTTGTTCATGGTCCTGCTCCGCCGGGGGCGTGGATGGCAAGGGAATACGGCCGATGGCACCCGCGCGGGCGCGGATGCCACCGTTGAAGCGTAACGCGGGTGGCGGCCGAGTGCCTTACAGCACGCCGCGCTTCATCTGGTCGCGCTCGATGCTTTCGAACAGCGCGGTGAAGTTGCCTTCGCCGAAGCCTTCGTTGCCCTTGCGCTGGATGATCTCGAAGAAGATCGGGCCGATGCAGTTGGTGGTGAAGATCTGCAGCAGTTTGCGCTGCTTTGTCTCCGGGTCGGCATCGATCAGGATCTTGTTCTTCGCCAGTCGGGCCACGTCTTCACCGTGGTTGGGCACGCGCATGTCGATCACATCGAAATACGTGTCCGGCGTATCCAGGAACTCCACGCCCTGGGCGCGCATCGCCTCCACGGTGTCGTAGATGCTCTCGGTAAAGCAGGCGATGTGCTGGATGCCCTCGCCCTTGTAGGCGTCGAGGTATTCGTTGATCTGGCTCTTCGGATCGGACGATTCGTTGAGCGGGATGCGCACGATGCCGTCCGGGGCGGTCATCGCCTTGGACACCAGGCCGGTCTTGAGGCCCTTGATGTCGAAGTAGCGGATCTCGCGGAAGTTGAACAGGCGCTCGTAGTAATCCGACCACTGCTGCATGTTGCCGAAGTACAGGTTGTGCGTCAGGTGGTCGATGAAGGTCAGCCCGAAGCCCTTCGGGCGCGGGTCCACACCCTCGATCGGCGCGTAATCGGTATCGAACATGCTGCCGTTGGCGCCGTAACGGTCGACCAGGTACAGCATGCAGTCGCCGATGCCCTTGATGATCGGGGCGGCGACGGCGCGGGTCTCGGGCTTGAAGTCGATCGCTTCGGCACCGTTGCCCAGGGCCATCTGGTAGACCTCATCGCCCGGCTTCTTGAAGCGGATGGCGAAACCGCAGGCGCACGGGCCGTGCTTCTCGGCGAAGTCCGATGCGAACGAATCCGGCTCTTCGTTGACCAGGAAATTCACGTCGCCCTGGCGATAGACCGTGATCGCACGCTGCTTGTGGCGCAGCACGGCGGTGAAGCCCATCTTGCGGAAATAGTCGTGCAGTTCCGCGCCACGGCCGGCCGGGGCGGCGAACTCGACGAACTCGAAACCATCGATGCCCATCGGGTTTTCGAAGGTGGTGACCTGCATGCCCGGATCGGGTGCGAAGGACGCGGTGCTCGTTTGGCTGGTCATGCTGTGGCTCCAAAGCAGTCCGCATCGGAAAAAACCAGGTGCGGTAGGAAGGCAGACCCGCGAGAATGCGGAGTCCGGAACGTAGGTTATAGTTTCACATGAAACCACCATCAAGGTGCACCGCAGCATGAGCCCGCCCGATCCCAGCAGTCACAGCATCCGCGCATCGCACGCCCTGCTCGATCTGGAGCAGTTCCTGCCGTACCGGCTGAGCGTTCTGTCCAACCGCGTCAGCGGCAACATCGCCAAGCTGTACGGCGACCGTTATGGCCTGGCGATCCCCGAGTGGCGGGTGATCACGGTCCTGGCGTTGTATCCGGGCTCGTCGGCCAGCGAGGTGTCCGATCGCACCGCGATGGACAAGGTCGCGGTCAGCCGCGCCGTGGCCAGACTGCTCGAACGGGGCTTCATCAAGCGTGAAACCCATGGCGATGACCGCCGCCGCTCGGTGCTGGCGCTGTCGGCGGCCGGATTCGAGGTGTACGAGACCATCGCGCCGCTGGTGATCGACATCACCCGCAAGCTGATGTCCGTGCTCAGCGAGGACGAAGAACAGATGCTGGAGACGCTGATCCTGCGCCTGGCCGGGGAAGGCCTGCAGCGGATGGACGAGTAGCCAGCGACCGTTGGTCGTTGCGGCTCAGCTCAGGTGCTTGCGCCGCGCATGCACCCACGGCGCGGCCAGCGCGCCGATGGCACCGCCGGCAAACCCCAGCGAGGCGGCCACGGCGGCCGCTTCGATCGCACCCGGCAGAGCCAGCGCGGCGACCACCAGCAGCAGCGATGGCAGGCCGATGAAGGTGGCCATGAAGTAGCGCCAGCGCGGTGACCACGTACCGACCTGGAGCAGGCTGACCGGCATCCAGGCTTCGCCTGAGGCGTCCTGGGCAACCTTCGCGGCCACCTTGCCCAGGTCCGCTTCGACCGGCCCCTTGCCACCACGCGCGGCAGCCAGCATCGCGGCCACCTCGTCAACCGCCGGGAAGCTGGTCGGCCAGGTCTGCGGGGCGTTGACCCCGTAGGCAGTCAGCAGCGGCACGCTGATCCAGGGTGCCAGCAAGGGCCGTACCTTGCGGCGGTCCATCACGCACCAGATCTGGGTCATGCCATGCGCGGTGACGCTGTACAGCGCCAGCTGCGCCGCCGCCGGATAAGGCAGCAGGTGCACGCGGGCGGCCATGCTGTCGTAGCCCATCTCACGCAGGAAGCCCGGGCGGGTACGTCCCTCGTGCGCCCAGGCCAGGCCGAGCGCGCCGACCAGATACACCTCGGCCGGATCCTTCGTGCCGGCGGTGGCGCGGTCATCGCTGGCCAGGAAGAACGCCAGCGATTTGGGTTCGGCGACATCGAGCTGGTCCCAGCGCCCGGCGTCGCCCAGCACATGTTTGAGCGGCAGGCGCGCCGGGGCGGTTTCGTCCTTGCTGGCGTTCTGCAGGAACGGCACCACGCTCAGCACGAAGCCCTGCAGGTCCACGCCGCGCAGGCCGCTGCCCTGCCACTCGGCCGGGATCAAGCCGGGCAGCGTGCCCTGGCGTGCCAGCGTGTCCAGCTGCGCCTTCTGCTCCACCAGTTTCTGCACGGCCGCCTTGAGCAGCACGTTGTCGGGCACGGAGACCATCGGCAGGCGGTAGCGGATCGCGCCCGGCGCCGGCGTGTCGGCCTCCAGCGCATCGGGTGCGGTGTGGTCATCGAGCAGCACATCGACCGGCGGCAGGCTCACGCCGGCCGGCGCATCAAGAGAGACTTCGGTGGTGCTGTCGCTGGTGCCCGGCTGCATGCGTCGATTCCGTCGGTTGTCCGCCACGAACAGCGCGGCATGAGGTCCTTGGGGGTAGCGGCAGGGCAGCGGACAAATTGAGGGCAAAAAAAAAGCCGCGGAATCCGCGGCCTTTTCCAGATCACGACGCTTTGGGTGGCGCCCATTGCTTCATGAAGGCAAAGAAGCGGCCACGGTCGTAGCCCTTCTTCTGCCCCTTGTCCGCTTCCAGCTCACCGGTGAACTGCGAATGCAGCAGCGTGCCGTCGGCATCGAGCACGAACAGGTGCGGGTAGCCCTTCACTGGCGGGAACTGCGACAGGAACGCCGCGTTCTCGTTCTCTTCGCTGTAGTTGACCTTCATCCAGACATAGTTCGCATCGCGGAAGCGGCGGATCTCCGCATCCCCTTCGATGAACCCATCCATCAGATGGCACCACGGGCACCACTCACCGCCCACATCCAGGATGATCCGCTTGCCCCCGCGCTGGGCCTCGACCTTGGCCGTGGCCAGATCGGCAACCGGATCGCGGGCGGGATCGAACTGGGCGTTAAGCGCCGCGATCGCGGCGATGTCCGCCGCGGCCGGGGTGTTGCCCGAGGCCACCGGTGCGCCGGGATCGGCGACCGGGGCCTTCTGCTCGGACGTATCCAGCGGCTGCGCAGGCGCCGCGGTAGGCGCCGACGACGGCGAACAGGCGGCCAGCAGGCCGGCCACGATCATCGACATTCCCGCGGCTTTCATGCGCATCGCCTTCCTCACTTGACGCCGTGCATCAGCTTGTTGATCAGCGGGGCGACCAGGAACAGCACCACGCCGGAGATGATCAACGCCCAGAAGCCGAACGTGTAGCCCTTCAGCGCCGATTCCACGGTCATGCCGCCTTCGCCGCTGACCACGCCGGCGAAGATGCCCGACATGTTGTTGCCGATGCCGGTGGACAGGAACCAGCCACCCATGCCGAAGCCAACCAGGCGCACCGGGGCCAGCTTGGTCACCATCGACAGGCCGATCGGCGACAGGCACAGCTCACCGACGGACTGGATGACGTAGACCATGAACAGCGTCCAGAACGGAATCTTGCCATCCACGACCATGCTCGACAGGGCGACCATCAGCAGCGCGAACGCCGCACCGTTGAACAGCAGGCCCAGGCCGAACTTGCGCGGGATCGACGGGTTGGCGCGGCCCAGCTTGATCCAGATCCAGGCAATGATCGGGGCCAGGGTGATGATCGCCACCGAGTTGACCGACTGGAACCAGGCGGTCGGGAATTCCCAGCCGCCCAGATTGCGGTTGACGATGTTGTCGGCCAGGAAGGTGAACGAGCTGCCGGCCTGTTCGAAGAACATCCAGAACATCACGTTGAAGGTGAAGATGATCAGCATGGCGATCACGCGGTCGCGCTGGACCTTGCCTTCGCGGATGCCTTCAACCAGCAGCAGGATCGCCAGCGCGATGAACATCGCGCCCAGGATCCAGGCCAGCGCGGTGGCGCCGGTGGAGAGCAGGAAGAACGCGATCGGGATCGCCACGATCGCACCGATGAACACCATCACGATGCGGCCATAGCCCTCTGCACCGGCCGGCGGGGCGCCGATGCCCTTCAGGCCGGCGCGGCCAACGTAGAACCAGGCCAGGCTGATCAGCATGCCGATGCCCGAGGCGATGAAGACCATCTTGTAGGACGGCATCGCCTGGGTGCCGAACACGCGCTCGGCCAGGTACTGGGTCAGCACCGGGGCGATCATCGCGCCGATGTTGATGCCCATGTAGAAGATGGTGAAGCCCGAATCGCGGCGCTCATCCTTCAGGCCGTAAAGCTTGCCGACCATGGTGGAGATGTTCGGCTTGAACAGGCCGTTGCCGATGATGATCGTGGCCAGGCCCAGTTCGAAGATTTCCTTGTTGGGCATGGCGACCATGAACAGGCCGGCGGCCATGATCACCGCGCCGGTCAGGATCGAGCGTTGGTAGCCCAGCACCCGATCGGCGACGTAGCCACCGAAGATGGCGGCGGCGTACACCAGCGCCAGATAGGCACCGTAGGTCCGGCTGGCGGCGGCCTGGCCGGCCGAATCACCGTCGAAGAACTGCGCGACGATGTACAGCACCAGGGCCCAACGGATGCCGTAGAACGCAAAGCGTTCCCAGAACTCGGTCATGAACAGCATCCACAACGGGCGCGGATGGCCCAGCGTGGTCTTGAACTCCGGCAGCGCCGGATCGGGAACGGATTTCGCGGCGGCGTCTACGCTCATGCGGGATTCCTGGGTTCGGTGGAAGACATGCACGTCCGATGTGCGAAAGCAGCGCGGGAGAATCCCAGACCAACCACGTTCACGTCAAATACACGCTGATGTGGACCGCTGGCAGCATGGTCGCTGAACTTGCATCTGCAACTTCCGGGCAAAACCCGGCAGCGCAGCAACGGCGGGGCCTGCCGCACCGTACGGCGGATGCGGCAGGTAAATATGAATAGGCTTATTGCGGTCGATGCCGGATCAGGCGTCCGGCGGCATCGGGTCGTCGTTGCGGATCGTGGTGCGCACCTGGAACAGCTCCGGGAAGAAGGTCAGTTCCAGCGCCTGGCGCAGGAAGCCGACCCCGCTGGAGCCGCCGGTGCCGCGCTTGAAGCCGATCACCCGCATCACGGTCCGCATGTGGCGGAACCGCCACAGCTGGAAGGCGGTTTCCAGATCGACCAGGTCTTCGCACAGCGCGTACTCACGCCAGAAACGGTCGGTGTTCTGGTAGATCCGCTCGAACACCGGGTGCAGCGCATCGTCGGCCACGTGCGGCTGTTGCCAATCGCGCCCTTGATAGCCGGCCGGGACCGGATGGCCGAAGCGAGCCAGGTAGCGCAGGAACTCCTCGTACAGGCTGGGGGCATCAAGCACCTCCTGCAGCTGGGCCTGGCCGGCCGGGTCATGCGAGAACACCTGCAGCATCTGCGCGTTCTTGTTGCCCAGCAGGAACTCGATGTAGCGGTACTGCAGCGACTGGAAGCCCGACGACGGGCCCAGCACATCGCGGAAGCCCATGTACTCCGAAGGGGTCAACGTCTCCAGCACCGACCACTGCTCGGTCAGCTGGCGCAGCACCTGCTTGCTGCGCGCCAGCACCTTCTGGCATTGCCAGACCTCGTCGCGCTTGAGGTGAGCGATCGCCGCGCGCAGCTCGTGCCCCAGCAGCTTCAGCCACAGCTCGGAGGTCTGGTGCTGGATGATGAACAGCATTTCGTCATGGTGCGGCGGGTTGGACAGCGGCTGCTGGGCCGACAGCAGCTGATCCAGGCGCAGGTAACCGCCGTAGGTCAGCCGCCCCTCCAGATCGGTGTGGATACCAGCTTCGAGATCGCGTTGGTTCTTGTCGACGGACATGGCAGGGACCGCTAAAGGGGCTGAAAGGGTAGCGCAGTGGCCGGGGGGGCCGCGCATCCGGCCGTCAGCGGCTCAGCGCGCCGCCAGATCGGCCGAACCCACGATCCTGACGCCGGGCGTCGGCACCAACGCCGCCTCGACCAGCGCGGCGGCGATGCTCCCGGCCGGATTGATCCGCCAGGCGCGCGGCAGGAGCGGACCGAGCACGCCCAGCACCACGCTGGCCAGATGCTCACCGGTACGCCGTTCGGCACGCTCGCCCCCGATCAGCCCGGGCCGGACCAGGGTCAGCGACGGGTAGCCCAGCTCCCGCAGGTCCTGCTCCAGCCGGCCTTTGACCTGGTTGTAGAAGATCCGCGCGCCCGCATCGGCGCCCATCGCCGAGTTCAACGCGAAGGCATGCGCGCCGCGGGCGCGTGCCTGCTGTGCCACGGCCAGCGGAAAATCATGGTCGACCCGTGCGAACGCCTCCTGGCTGCCGGCCTGTTTGATCGTCGTACCGAGCGCGCAGATCACGGCATCCACCGCCCACCAGTCGGCCTCGCCCGGCAACTGTGCGAAGTCCACCACCGGGTTGAGCAGCGCTGCATCCGTGGTATCCAGCGCGCGGCGGGTCGGGGCGATCACCGCATCGCAACGGGGGTCGTCCAGTAGTTGCCGCAGCACATGACTGCCGACCAGTCCGGTCGCCCCCACCAGCATCACCTTCATCGCACTCTCCTGCCGTCGCCGTGCTTACCATCCTGCCATGCATGACCGGTTCAAGGCCGGCCCCACTGCGCCGATACTGTTCCCACCTCTCCACCGCTCCGGCTCCGGCCGTGCCCTGCAAGGATCTGCCGCATGACGGACCCGCACGACGCTCCCCCCAGCCCCGGCACCGCCGTCGGGCGGCTGCTGTCGCGGCGGCAGAGCGTGGGCACAGGGGTGGAGGCCGCCAGCGAGCCGGCGCCCGGCCCCAAGGGGGGCAGCAGCGCGATGCTGCAACGGTTGTTCGCCGGCATCGATGCGCCCGAGCCGCTGCTGGCCGCGTTCGCCAATGGCATGTCCACCCTGCCCGGCGAGCTGGGCGACATGGGCCTGCGCCTGCAGTCGGCGCAGCGCAGCGCGGATTGGGTCAGCTATGGCCGCGCGATGCGCCAGCTGATCGACAAGTACATCCGCACCATCGAACAGGAGACCCCGGATGGCCAGCCCGACAGCCTGCGCCTGCGCGAGCTGCTGCGGCATACCGTCGGGGTGACCGTGGCCAGCCTGCTGCAGAACATGCCCGAACTGCGCGAGGAGCCGGTGCAGCTGGCCGGTGAACTGCGCCACTGGCATCCCGGCCAGCCGCTGCAGCCGATCGAACAACGGCTGCGCGAGCTCTCGCACCAGATCGGCGTGCGCAGCGATGGCTGGCAGGAACAGCAGGAGCTGCTGCTGAGTCTGTTCGATCTGCTGTTGGACAACATCAGCGAGCTGCTGGATGACAGCAGCTGGCTGCACGGCCAAGTCCACGCGGTGCGTTCGCTGATCGGCGGCCCGCTGGATCGCGATTCGGTCGAACAGGCGCGTGCCAACCTGCGCGAGGTGATCTACAAGCAGGGGCTGCTCAAGCAGGGCATCGTCGAATCCAAGGCGGCGATGAAGAACGTCATGGGGGGCTTCATCGAGCGCCTGGACGGCATGGCGGTGAGCACGGGCGAATACCATGACCGGATCAGCAGCTACGCGCTGGCCCTGAAGGAAGCGCGCAGCATCGCCGACCTCAACCAGTTGCTGCAGGACGTGCTGCAGGACACCGGCCGGGTGCAGGATCAGGCCCTGCAGGCGCGCGACCACCTGGGCAATGCACGCCGTGAAGTGGAACAGGCCGAACAGCGCATCGCCGAGCTGGAGCAGGAGCTGCGCGAGGTCTCCGGGTTGATCCGGACCGATCCGCTGACCGGTGCGCTCAACCGCCGCGGTCTGGATGAGCTGCTGGAGCGCGAACTGGCGCGTGCCGCCCGCCACGGCCATCCGCTGGCGCTGGCCCTGCTGGACCTGGACGATTTCCATCAGACCAATACCCTGCATGGCCATGCCGGTGGCGATGCGGTGCTTCGCCACCTGGTGACCGTCTGCCAGCTGCACCTGCGCAGCAGCGATGCCATCGCCCGGCTCGGCGGCGATGAGTTCGTCCTGCTGCTGCCGGAAACACCTGCAGCGGACAGCATGTCCACCCTGCTTCGGCTGCAGCGTTCGTTGGCGCAGCGGCCGCTGCCGTTGGACGAACAGCGCGTGCCGGTGCATTTCAGCGCCGGGCTGGCGCAATGGCAGCCGGGCGAACCAGCCGAGACGCTGCTGCGGCGTGCCGATGCGTCGCTGTATGCGGCCAAGCGGGCCGGCAAGAACCGCGTACTGGCGGCCGAGCCACCGCGCTGAGCCCGCGCCTGTGATATTCCGCGCACCGGCGCGAATCACCCGGGTATGGACATGACACGGCCCGCTACCGACATTGATCTGCGCCCGCGCTTCGCCGCGCTGCTGGAGCAGCACCGCGGCATCGTGCTGAAGGTGGCGCGCGGCTATTGCCGCCACCCTGAGGATCGGCTCGATCTGGTCCAGGAGATCAGCGTGCAGGCATGGGCGGCATTCGAGGAATTCGACCCGGCGCGGGCGCGCTTCTCGACCTGGCTGTACCGGCTTGCGCTCAACGTGGCGATCTCGCAATGGCGCCGGCAGCAGCATCGGCAGCGCCACCACGCCGCGCTGGACGACGACCTGCCCGCCGCGGACGACCGTGCACCCCCCGAGCAACGCCATGCCCTGCATCAGCTGGAGGTGGCCATCCATGCGCTGCCGCCACTGGACCGTGCCCTGATGCTGCTGCACCTGGACGATCACGACCACCGGCAGATCGCCGAGGTGCTGGGCATCAGCGTCGCCAACGTCTCCACCCGCCTGCACCGCCTGCGCCAGCAACTGCGCACGCGCCTGAACCCCACCGACTGAGAGCCCCGCCATGCAACCGGATGACCTCAAGCACCTGTGGAACAGCGTCGGCACCCCCACCGATGCGCAGGAAACCTTCGCGCTGGAAGCGTGGCGCAGCCATCGGCAACGCAGCGTTCAACGCCAGCTCGGCCTCTTCAGCCTGTGGCAGGGGCTGCAACTGGTGGTCTGGCTGGCCGTGGCGGTGTACTGCGGCAGCCAGTGGTGGCAGCAACCTCCGTTGGCGGTGATGCTCAGCGCGTTGGCGCTGCATGCCTATTGCATCGCGGTGATCATCGCCAGCATCACCCGCCTGCATCGCCGCCGGCAGTTGCAGCCGACGCAGACGGTGCTGGCGCAATCGCAGCAGCTGGCCGCGCTGCGTCGCCACACCGCGCTGACCGAGCTGCTGCTCGGCCTGCCGTGGTGCTGGCTATGGTTGGCCGTGCCGGTGCTGGTGGCCTGGCAGGCCTGGGGCGTGGATCTGGGCGCCTTTGCCGCGCCGTGGCTGCTCGCCTCGCTGGGCGCGGGGACGCTGGCCATGCTGGCCGCCTTGATCCTTGCCCGCCGCTGGGCCCAGCGCGCACCGGCCTCGCCGTGGCTGCAGCGCGTGATCGATGCGCTGTCCGGCCGCCGGCTGGCCCACGCACACGCCGAGCTGGAGGCCCTGCGCGGCTGGGAGCCGGCCTGATGGGGTCGCCCCTCAGTGCGCGGGCTTGGCCCCGCGCAGCTTCTGGAACCCGGTCACCGCCGCCAGGACCACCGCGCCGATCACCACGCCGACGATCACGTTGCCCAGCGCGTTGATCAACCAGCCCCAGCTGCCATCGCCGCCCATTGCCAGAATGGCGTGGTGCAGCGGCGCGATGCTGTGCACCAGGATGCCGCCACCGACCAGGAACATCGCTGCGGTACCGGCCACCGAGAGGAACTTCATCAGCCACGGTGCGGCCACCAGCAGGCCCCGGCCGACCGCCGCCAGCGCCGCGCCCTTGCGCGACAGGTACAGGCCCAGATCGTCCAGCTTGACGATGCCGGCGACCAGGCCGTAGACAAACACCGTCATCGCCAGCGCGATCACCACCAGCGCGCTGACCTGGTTGAGGAACGGCGCGCTGGAGACCACGCCCAGCGACAGCACGATGATCTCGGCCGACAGAATGAAGTCGGTGCGGATCGCGCCCTTCACCTTGTCCTTCTCCCACGCGACCATGTCCACCTTCTCGTCGGCCAGGGCCTTGGCCCGCTCGGCCTTGCGCTGCTCGTCCTCATCGCGCGAATGCAGGAAGCGGTGCGCCAGCTTCTCCACGCCCTCGTAGCAGAGGAAGGCGCCACCGATCATCATCAGCGGGGTGATCGCCCAGGGCAGCCAGGCGCTGATCGCCAACGCGGCCGGCACCAGGATCGCCTTGTTGACCAGCGAGCCCTTGGCCACCGCCCACACCACCGGCAGCTCACGGTTGGCGCTGACGCCGGTCACCTGCTGCGCGTTCAGCGCGAGGTCGTCGCCGAGCACGCCGGCGGTCTTCTTCGCCGCCACCTTGGTCAGCACCGACACATCGTCCAGCAGGGACGCAATGTCATCGAGCAACGCGAACAGACTGGCACCGGCCATGGTGGATCCAAAGGAGGAAGCGGGAGCGCCGATTCTGACCGATCCGGCCCCTGTCGCGGTAGCGGGGGCGGATTCACCGGCCCACCACTGCCACCCGGCCACACTGCCGGTGATCGTCGCCCCGGAGTCCTGCTTGAATACCACGCCCGTCGTCCCCGGTTCGCCGTCGCTGGTCAAGGGCATGAACCGCCGCAGCCAGATTCTGCGCCTGCTGTTGCGCTACCGTAATTCCGGCGTGTTTTCCGGCATGAACCTGGACGCAGGCGCGGTCCACGATGTGCCACCGGAGGGCAACCCGGAGCAGTTCGTCACCGACCTGGAATCGCTGGGGCCGACCTTTGTCAAGCTGGGGCAGATGCTTTCCACCCGCCCGGACATGGTGCCGGTGGAGTTCGCCACGGCCCTGGAGCGCATGCAGGAGAACGTCGCGCCGATCCCGGTCGAGCGCGTTGCGGCGATCATCGAAAAGGAACTGGGCGCGTCGGTATCCAAGCTGTTCGCCAGCTTCGACCCGGTGCCACTGGGCTGCGCCTCGATCGCCCAGGTGCACCGCGCCGAGCTGCACGATGGCCGCCAGGTGGCAGTCAAGGTGCAGAAGCCGGAGGTCGCCGCGCAGCTGCGCTCGGATCTGGAGGTGCTGCGCAGCTTCGCGCTGGCCGCTGACCACCTCACCCAGGTCGGCCGCCGCGTGCGCCTGCGCGACTGGCTCAATGAGTTCGCCAAAACCCTGATGCAGGAGCTCGACTACCAGGCTGAGGCCGAGAACCTTCAGCGCTTCGGCCAGCACCTCAAGCCGTTCAAACCACTGTGGGTGCCGCAGCCGATCTGGGATTACTGCAGCCACCGCGTGTTGACCATGGAGCTGGCCCAGGGCGTTCGCGTGGACATGATCCCCGATGTGCGCCGCACCGAGCAGCCGATGGCGCCGCTCGCTGCGGCATTGATCCGTGGCTATGTCGACCAGATCTTCGTGCACGGCGAGATCCACGCCGATCCGCATCCTGGCAATCTACGCGTCACGCCGGCCGGTCGCCTGGCGATTTTCGACCTGGGGATGGTCGCGCACATGCCGCCACGCCTGCGCGAGCGCTTGTTGAAACTGCTGTTCGCGGCGGTGGATGGGCGCGGCGAAGAAGTCGCCGATGAAATCATCGGCATCAGCACACGGCTGGAGTTCTTCGATGAGGAACGCTATCTGCGCGAGACCGGGCAGATCATCGCGCGATATGCCGCCAACAGCAGCTTCTCCGAGGGCCGCGTGGTGTTGGACCTGGTCCGCATCGCCACCGCCAGTGGCCTGCGCACCCCGCCGGAGCTGAGCCTGCTCGGCAAGGCGCTGCTGAATCTGGAAACCGTGTGCCGGCTGCTGTCACCGGACCTGGATACGCGCCGCATCGTGGAGAAGCAGCTGCAGCACGTGATGCGCGCACGCCTGAAGAAATCACTGTCCGCCGCCAATCTCGCCAGCGAGGCGATGGAGATGCAGCAGCTGCTGCGCGATGGGCCGCGCAAGATGACCGACATCCTCGCGCTGCTCGCCGAGAACCGCCTGCAGATGAAGGTCACCGGGCTGGAAGAATCACGCCTGATGGAAAACCTGCAGAAGATCGCCAACCGCGTCTCTGCCGGCATCGTCACCGCCGCCCTGATTCTTGCTGCGGCGATGATGATGAAGGTCGATACCGGCTGGCATCTGTTCGGCTATCCAGCCATCGCATTCACCTTGATGTTGATCGGTGTGTTCCTGGGATTGGGCATCATCCTCAGTGCGTTGATTTTCGATCGTCGTGCGCGCTCGAAGGAAGAACGCGGGCACCGCTGACGCACCTGTCGCGCGTACCACGCATTCAGACCCAACGGAAAACACCGCGGAGAACGCACGATGCACTGCAGCATCGTGCGCATGTCTTCACGTGTGTTTTACGTCGCATATCGCAGTGCGATGCGTGTGTCGGAATGTCGTTTTCAACAAACATTTCAGTCAGGTTCGTGCAGGCATGATCGAGTCATCGGCTTGTCATGCATGTGTGGTTGGGACAGCCGGTCGGATGGGACATACGTCGTCATGACGTCCATCACCACCTGTCTCCACTGCCAAAAGTGCTTATGCTCTGGATCCTGCTGCTGTCTCTGTTGCTGCTCGCCTGGCTGTTCCTCGCATCTGACACATGGGTGTGGTGGAAGGCAAGCCTGATGTCATTGCTGCTGCTGACCCTCAGTGCGTGGTGGTTGATCAACAAGTTGTCCGGTGATGGTCTCAATGCCGCCACCCTGTACCACCTCGGTGCGGACATGGAAGGCGCCGGCATCGCCGATTTCAAGCACTACATCGCCGGCTTCATCGCACTGGCCCTGCTCTCGTTGTCCCCGCTGCTGCTGGCGCGCTTCCGTCGTCGGGATCGCCCCGCACATGGCAAGGCCGTGTTCGCCGGCTTCATGGCGATGTGGTTCGTCGCGATCGTGGTCAGCCCGCTCTACAGCGATGGTCAGCGCCTGTACCAGCAGATGCGCCCGGTCGACTACAGCATGGTCAAGGCCGAGTACCGGGTGCCACAGCAGCCGCTGACCAAGCCGCGCAACATCGTGTGGATCTACGGCGAAAGCCTGGAACGCACCTATCTCAATGAAACCACCTTCCCGGACCTGATGCCCAACATCAACCGGCTGGCCGCGCAGTCGCTGGATGTGCGCGGGCTGGTCTCGGCCGAGGGCGGTGGCTGGACCATCGCCGGGCTGGTCTCCTCGATGTGCGGCGTGCCGTTGACCACCGCCAAGGAAGACGAGAACAGCATGGGCCGCATGGGCAGCTTCCTGCCTGAAGCGGTCTGCCTGGGCGATTACCTCAAGCAGCAGGGCTACACCAATCACTATCTGGGCGGGGCCAACGGCCAGTTCGCCGGCAAGGGCCAGTTCCTGGCCACGCATGGCTTCGATACCGTCGACGACCTGGCCTGGTTCAAGCAGCAGAAGATCACCCGCGCGCACTTCTCGCCGTGGGGCGTGCATGACGATGTGCTGCTGGACAAGGCATACGACCGCTTCGTGCAGCTCTCGCGCAAGGGCGAGCCGTTCATGCTGACCACGCTGACCATGGACACCCATCACCCGGCCGGTCACCTGCCCGTGGCCTGCAAAGGCACCCGCTACCAGAGCGAGCACGGCAACATCGGCATGCTCAATGCGCTCAAGTGCACCGACGGGCTGATCGCCAAGCTGGTCGACCGTATCCAGGCCAGCCCGTACGGCGAAGACACCCTGATCGTGATCGCTTCCGATCACCTGGCCATGCCGAATGATCTCAGCCACATCCTCGCCAAGCAGGACCGCGAGAATCTGCTGCTGTTCCTGGGCAAGGACATCGCCCCGCGCCAGCTGACCGCGCCGGCCGGCTCGACGCTGGATTCGGGCGCCACCCTGCTGAGCCTGATCGATCCGGCCATCGATTCGATCGGCTTCGGCCGCTCGCTGCTGCACCCGGAACGTTCGGACAGTGCGAGTGCGGCGGTGTTCCGCGACAACGGCAAGGACTACCCGCGTTACCTGGCGTTCTCGCGCTCGCTGTGGCTGGGCGACAAGACCCGCCAGCTACGCATCGATGACGACAACCAGGTGGTGATCGGCCTGCAGCATGTGCAGCCGCCGGTGCTGCTGGAGTACGACAAGCATTGGGATCTGAAATCGGTCTACCTGGAGAACACCTCCAAGCAGTTCGATCTGGCCGATCCGTCCAATACGCTGGCCTACGTGGATCGCTGCACCGCGTTCGAGGATGGCTCGGCCGATGGCGACTGGTGCGCGATGCTGGTCAACCAGGACAAGGGCATCAAGCTGTTCCGCGATGACCAGCTGCGCGGTGGCGTGGCGGTGGATGGCCCGCTGGATCCGTTCAACGGCCCGCGCCCGAGCATCCGCCAGGCGCACATGATCACCCAGAAGGGCCGCCGCACCCGCGCCGGCCAGTACATGGTGCAGCTGGTGACCAAGCAGTCACCCGACCGCGGCTTCTGGATCGAAGCGGTCTCCTCGCAGCGCAAGGTGGTGGTCGCCCAGCAGTGGGTACAGCCGGATGCCGAGGGTCGCATCAACCTGAGCTTCGGCCTGGACCACGAGGTCGATGATCTGGAAGTGCGCGCCTGGTTGAACCACGCCGAGAAGCTGGCCGTGGATACCTTCGCGCTGGTGCCGTCGCGCCGCGGCAACCGCGGCTGATGAGGTAACCCGGCCGGCCTCGGCGACCGTCGGCTGTCCCTATCGGTAGTGCCGGCCGCTGGCCGGCTCCCGGTTCTTTCTGCATCGTCTATCTGCCGGCCAGCGGCCGGCACTACCTGCATCGGGACGGTACCGACCATCGGTCGGCATCCGTCCGTCATCGGTTGCGCTTACGCGTGCGGGTCAGGCGCCGCCGGATCCCGCACCAGATGGATATCCGTCGGCGAGGACAACGCGATCCCGGCGGCGGCAAACGTCTGCAGCATCGTGAAGTACAGCTCGCTGCGCGCGCCGTACACCGCACGCGGGCCTGACACGTAGGCGAAGCTGTTGATCGCGATCTGCCCATTGGCGATCGAATCGATGAACACCGACGGTGCCGGGTCGCTCAGCACGCCCGGGTGATCGGTGTAGGCATCCAGCAGGATCTGCCGCAACGCCGCCACATCGGTGTTCAACGGCACCGAGAACTGGATCTGGATCCGGCCCTGCGCGTTGCCCATCGTCATGTTGCGGATGGTCTTGGTGATCAGCTCGGAATTGGGCACGATCAAGGTGGACTTGTCGCCGACCTGGATCTCGGTCGAACGCACGCTGATCCGCTTGATGTCGCCTTCCTGGTCGCCCAGCTTGACCCAGTCACCGATCTTGACCGGCCGCTCGGCCAGCAAGATCAGGCCCGAGACGAAGTTCTGGGTGATCGCCTGCAGACCGAAACCGATACCGACCGAGAGTGCGCTGACCACCAGCGCCAGCTTCTCGAAGCCGATGCCCAGCGCGGTCAAGCCCCACAACACCGCGGCGATGATGCCGAGGTAGCGGGTCACGGTGCTGATCGAGTTGCGTGCGCCGGCGTCCAGTTCGGTCTTGGGCAGGTAGGTATCGCTGAGCCAGCGTTGGAACGCCTGCATCACCGCCCACACCACCAGGAACACCAGCACCGCGTACATCACGGTGCTCGGCCTGAGCGTGGTCTCACCGATCTTCAGCCCGCCGGACAGCGAATCCAGCCCACCGAGGAAGGCGTTGAGATTGCCGAACGGTGCCGCCAGCGCCAGCAGGCCAAGCACGATCACACCGACCCGCAGCACCGCCGAGAGCAGCACGCCGGCCTGCTCCACCCGCGCCTCGCTGAGCCCGGTGGTCAATACGATGGTCTGTCCGGCGCGGCTGCTGGGCGCGAGCACCCAGGTGGCCAGGTCATCGGCAAACTTGAGCAGCAGCGAGACCGCCATGAACACCACCGCGACCCAGACCAGCTGCTGGGCCACGAACAGCGCGAAGTTGAGATACCCCAGCAGTGTGGCGATCACCGCCGCGGCCACGGCGATGTGGCCGACCAGGCGCGCCAGCACGATCCAGCCACTGCGGCGAGGCGCCCCCCGCACCTTGCCATCACCACCAGCGCGGGGATCGGCCCGTGCTTCGGCCTCGGCGGCTTCGGCCGCCTGACGGTTGTGCATGCGCGCCAGCGAGGTCAGGATCGCGATGATCAGCCCCAGGTAGGTCAGCGCCATCAACCCATCGGCGGCCACCGTGGTCACCTCGCTGGTGCGGGCTGCACGGTCGAGGGCGACCAGCATGATGCTCAGCCAGGTCAGGCCGGCCGCGCCCCAGGCGTACTTGCGCAGGCGCAACGCCGCGCTGTCATCCAGCGACAGCAGCCGCCACGACGGGCGCTTGGGGACCAGCAGACAGGCACTGAGCGCAGCGATGAAGGCGGCCACGAAGGTGGCTACCTCGAAGGTCTCGGCCACCTGCTGCAGGCGCGGCGGGATCGCGCCGATCGCGTCCAGCGATTCCACCAGGGCCACCGCCGCCAGGCCCGGCAACAGCGTGCCGACCAGCAGCAGCCATACCGCCAGGCCGGAGCGGCGCAGGCGTCCATCGGGTGCACGCTCGGAGGCGGCAAAGCGGCGCCCCAGCGCGCGCAGCCACAGCCGCAACGGGAAGAACAGCACCAGTGCGACCGCCAGGCCGATCAAGGGCGCGTTCCAGCCATGCTTGGCAATGGCTTTGCGGGCCGCGTCTTCGCCCAGGCGGTAAAGAATGGCCAGGCGGTGCACATCGTCCGGCACATCCTTGGCGAAGCTGCGCCACAGCGCAGGTGACAGCGGCGAGGCGACCTTGCGGCTCAGCTGTTCGCTGAACTGGGTGACCCGCATCTTCTCGATGCGCTCGCCGAGCTGCCTGGCATCCACTGAGAGCAGCTTGGCGCGGGCGATCTGCGCGGTGATGTCAGCCTTCTGCTGGTTCAGCGCCTTGCGCTGCCGGCTCACTTCCGGCGGCTCGACGGTGCCTTCGGCGACCTGGCCAAGCTGCTCGAGCCGCGCATCCACCTGCTGACGCTGCGGGTCGAGGGCGCTCTGCAGGCCGTCGGCATCGCGCTGGACGGCCAGGGCGCGGTCGGACAGCGCCTTCAGGGTTTCAGTGGTGCCCGCATCCTCCAGCGCGTCACTGGTGGCGCGCAGCTCTTTTTCGGCCTGGATCAGTTGTTTGGCCGGATCCGGGGGCGGATCCGTGGCCTGCCCGAGCGCGACCGGCGCGGCGCCGAGCCAGGTGAACAACAGCAGCCAGCCCAGCGACCGCACCACAAACGAAGAATGACGAAGCGACACGCCAGCACCAACGGTTCGCGCGGACCACCGCGCCTGCCCGCGACTATAAACCGGGCCCCGTTCAGAACAGGTATGCGGGCGCTCAGTACTTCAGGCGGAGCTCCTCGACCTGCGGCTGCAGGCGGGCATACCAGTCCTGGAACTCTTCCTCGGTGATCTCCTCGGGCGCGTAGACCGCGATCTCATCCCAGGCGTGATCGGTCGGCAACGGCTGCCGCGGCCCGGCGCGCAGGGTGTAGGTCACCCCCTCGTGGTCGAGCACATCGTCGGCGGTCTCGCGCTGCTGGCGGGCAACGCCGGTTTCGCTCTTGAGCAGAATCACCTGGTACATCCGCATCTCCATCGCTGTTGAAAGAAGCGCTGATGGCGCTCCGGCCCAGCATAGCGCCGCCCAGGCGGTCGGAGCATGACGCATCGGCAACGCACCGTTCTCGACGCCGCACTCGCCCCGGCTTCACCCGGCCGTGGCAGCAGCCGCGGCATCGTGGAATCGCATTCCCACCAGCCGTTGCCCATGACCCCACATCCCGACCTGAAAACCGTTCCCGACCTGAAGCTGCCGCGATACCTGGGCACCTGGTACGAGATCGCCCGCCTGCCGATGAAGCACGAGCCGGAAGGCTGCACCGATGTGTCCGCGCATTACAGCCTGAAAGACAACGGCCACGTCGCCGTGGTCAACCGCTGCCGCATGGGCAACGAGATCGAGCAAGCCGACGGTGAGGCCTGCCCGGTCGATAACGACACCGCGCGGCTGGAGGTCAGCTTCCTGCCCAAGGGCCTGCGCTGGCTGCCGTTTACCAAGGGCGACTACTGGGTGATTCAGATCGCACCGGATTACAGCGTCTCGCTGGTCGGCAGCCCGGACCGCAAGTTCCTCTGGCTGCTGGCGCGCACCCCCACACTCGACCGCACCACGCAGGAGCACTACCTGGCCCAGGCACGGCTGCAGGGCTTCGACCTGACCGAGCTGATCCAGACCCCGCACACCGGCCACCCCACCGCCTGAGGCTGCCATGGATCTGAAGAGCGGGTATCCGTTCTGGGCCGTGCGCAACGGCCTGATGCATGCATTTCCCCCGTTGGAGAAGGATCTCAACTGCGAGGTGCTGGTCGTCGGCGGCGGCATCAGTGGCGCGCTGATTGCGGACGAGCTGTGCGCGCACGGCCATGATGTGGCGCTGATCGAACAGCGCGACATCGGCTGGGGCAGCACCGCCGCCAGCACTGCGTTGCTGCAGTATGAGATTGACACGCACCTGATCGACCTGGCCCAACGCTACGGCGAGGACGCGGCGGTGCTGGCCTATCAGGCCTGTGCCGAGGCGATCCCGGCCATCTGCAAGGTGGCCGCGCCGTTCCGCGATGTGGACTGCCAGCGCATGGCCAGCCTGTACTACGCGAGCAAGCGCGGGCACCAGGCGGTACTGGCCGAAGAGTGCGCACTGCGTGCCAAGCACGGCTTCGATGTGCGCTGGCTGGACAGCGAGGCGGTCCAGGCCGAGTACGGCATCCGCGCACCGGGCGCGATCCTCAGTGCGCTCGCCGCACGCATCGACCCCTACCGGCTCACCTACCGGCTGCTGATGCGGCTGCACACGCGCGGCTGTGGCGTCTACGACCGCACCGTGCTCGATACGCTCACCCCGACCCCGCGTGGCGTCACCGCGACCACGCTGGGCGGCGCGCGCATCCGTGCCCGCCACGTGGTGCTGGCCACTGGCTATGCCGGGCAGCGCTGGTTGAAGCCCTCGGTGGCCCGCAACCGCAGCAGCTATGCCTTCATCACCGATCCGATCCACCCGGACCTGCTGGGCCCGCTGCGCGGGACCATGGCCTGGGAATCGGCGCGCCCCTATCTCTATCTGCGCAGTACTGGCGACAACCGGCTGCTGATCGGCGGTGAGGATGACGCCATCGATCTCCCGGCGCGGCGCGACCGGCGGGTGGAGAGCAAGACCGTCACGCTGCTCAGGAAGACCGCCAAACTGTTCCCGCACCTGCCACTGCAGCCGGCCTTCTCCTGGGGCGGCACCTTCGCCGAGACCCACGATGGCCTGCCGTTCTTCGGCCCCCACCCGCAATGGGGGCCACGGGTACTGTTCGCGATGGCCTACGGCGGCAACGGGATCACCTACTCCATGATCGGCGCCGGACTGCTGCGGGCGCGGATCGAACGCCGCCGGCATCCGCTGTCCACGCTGTTCGGATTTGACCGGTTGCGCTGAGTTCCCCTTGCAACGCACGCCATGACAGGCATCATTCAAACTACGGCTGCTAGCGTCAGCGCTGTCGGCCGTCCCGCCTGTCTGCTCCGGAGCCTCTCATGACCCGCCTGCTTCCCCTGCTGCTGTGCCTGTCCCTGCCCGGTGTGGCGCTGGCCCAGTCTGCCGCAGGCGCCACCGGCCCGCAGTCCTCGACCGGGCTGGACCTGAGCATCCCGGACGCCCCGCTGCAGTACCTGAGCGATCAATCGCTGCGCGGCGACCCGCCCGGCACCTTCTACGGCGACCGCACCGGCCGGCGCTCCACCGAGCGGGCCGCCAACGGCATCGCCCACGTGACCGATGACAAGCTGCGGGTCAACGGCAGCTTCACCACCGGCATCGGCTATTCCGAGAATTACGGCAACAGCCATTACAACGCAGCCGAGCTCAATCTGAGCAAGAACTACACCACGGACGAGGGCAACACCCGCAACGTCAACGTCAATATCCGGGTGAGCGAGGGCAAGGGCCCCGGCTTCTTCGGTCCGTATGGCTATGACGGCTTCGGGGGTTATGGCGGTTACGACCGTGGCCCGGGCTACTGGGATTACCCGGCGCGCTGGTAAGCGCTGCAGCCCCCAGGCAATGACGCGGACGGCCGGGGAAACCCGGCCGTTCGTACATCCAGCGCGCGGTGGCGCGGCCGGATCAGTCCCACCAGCCATCGCGCTTGCTGGCGAGCACGCGGCCATCGTAGCCACTCATGCGCACTTCCACGCGCTGGTTGCGGGCGTTGTGCGCATCCAGGGTCCAGGTCGCGCCATCGCGCTCGATCGATTCGATCTGCGTCAGCCCGGCCTTGCCCGCCAGCGCCAGGATCTGCCCGGCGTCCAGCACGGCGCGGCCATCGCGCGGATCGAAGATCTCGCCCTGGGTGTCATCGATGATCACTTCATCGACCGTGCCGTCCTTGCGGGTCACGTCCGCTTCCCACACGCCATCGTCGTGCTCCAGCTCATGCACCTGGGTATAGCCGGCCGCGCTCAGCTTGGCCTGGACCTGGGCGGCCGACAGGTTGGCGGCAAAGGCCGGGGTGGCGAACAGCGCAGCGGCCAGGGCGGTAGCGGCAATCATCGTCTTCATGGGAATCCTTGAGGGGGCACCGGTCCATTCCGGCGCCGCCAGTCTGGCCACCGCGCCTAACCAGACCATGAGGGCGACTGTTAGATACTGTTTAGACCGCCCCGGTATACCGGTGGCCTGCCCTTCGCCTGCGTGCCCGCATGTCTGCCCTGTCCCTGATGCTGCCCCTGCTGCTGACCCTCGCCCCGCAGGACCCAATGCGGGTGCTCGACGGTGGCAGCCGCCAGCAGGACAGCGTGCGCCAGGCGGTGCGGCAGGGCCGCTTCGTGCCGCTGGAACAGGTGGTCGCCGATGCGCTGCGTCGCTACCCCGGCAAGCTGATCGAGGTGGAACTGGATGACGGGAAATACGAGGTCGAGATCCTCGGCCCGGATGGCGTGGTGATGGAGCTGGATTACGATGCCGCCACCGGCCGCCTGCTGAAAATGGAAAAAGACTGATGCGCGTGCTGCTTGCCGAAGATGACGCCCTGCTCGCCAGCCGGCTGCAGACGCTGCTGGAAGAGGCCGGCTACGTGGTCATCCACAGTGCGGAGGGGCGGGATGCCGAGTACCAGGGGCAGATCCAGGACATCGCCGCGGCCGTGGTCGATCTGGGCCTGCCGGGCCTGGACGGGCTGAGCGTGATCGAACGCTGGCGCCAGGCCGGGCGCGATTTCCCGGTGCTGGTGCTGACCGCCCGCGCCCGCTGGCACGACAAACTGGCCGGCTTCGATGCCGGCGCCGATGACTACCTGACCAAACCCTTCCAGCCCGAAGAACTGCTGCTGCGCCTGCGCGCCCTGATCCGCCGCAGTGCCGGCCACGCGCATCCGCGCCTGCAGTGCGGCCCGCTGGTGCTGGACGTCAACGCCGGCCGCTTCGAGCTGGACGGCGCGCCGCTGGCACTCAGCGCGCAGGAGCACCGCATCCTCAGCTACTTCATGCATCACCCTGATACCGTGTTGAGCCGCTCCCGGCTGGGCGAGAACGTCTACGAAGACGGCTTCGATCCAGACTCCAACACGCTGGATGTGCTGATCGGCCGCATCCGCCGCAAGCTCGGCAGCGAGCTGATCCACACGCATCGCGGCCAGGGCTTCCGCCTCTCGGCAACGCCATGACCACCGGCTCGCTGCGCACCCGCCTGCTGGTGGCCGGTGGCCTGGGCCTGGTGCTGGTGTCGGCCTTGGCGACCTGGTGGCTGGGCGCGATGTTCGAGCGTTCAGCGCGGACCGCGATGGATGAGCGCCTGGGCAACGATCTGATCGCGGTGCTGGCACTGGCCGAAAGCGATGCCAACGGCCAGCTGCAGTGGCGCGACACGCTGGCTGACGAGCGCTACCGCCGCGTGTTCTCCGGCGACTACTGGCAGGTGCTGGACCAACAAGGCCGCCCGCTCGGGCAATCGCGCTCGCTGTGGGACGGCTCGCTGGCCGCGCCAAGCGCACTGCGACCGGGTCCGGCGCAGGCCTTCGATGCTCCCGGCCCGCTGCAGCAATCCCTGCGCGTGCTGGCCCAGCAGGTCACCCTGCCCCGCGCCGCCGCGCCGGTGATCGTGATGGTCGCCACCGACCGCAGCCCGTTGGATGCCCAGGTCGCCAGTTTCCGGCAACGCACCGCGCTCGCGCTGGCCGTGCTCATCGCTGTGTGGTTCGGCGTACTGGTGACCCAGGTGCATTACGGCCTGCGGCCGCTGGCCGAACTGGGCCGCATTGCCGGGCAGGTCCGCAACGGCGAGAACGTGCGCTTCCCGCAGCAGGGCCTGGTGAAAGAAGTCGCGCCGCTGGCCGGCCAGCTCAACGCGCTGCTCGACCATCATCAGCGCATGGTGGTACGCGCACGCCGCAGCGCCGAAGACCTGGCGCACGCGCTGAAGACGCCGCTGACCGTGCTCACCACCGAGGCCGAGGGCGACGGCAGCGACTGGCGCCAGACCCTGCGCAGCGAGACCGCGCGCATGCAGGCCAGCATCGATCGTTACCTCGCTGCAGGCCTGGGCGCCGACAGCCAGCAGCGCACGCCGGTGGCGCCGGTGGTGAGTGCGCTGTGCGGGCTGATGCAGCGCGTGCATGCCGCGCGTGGGCTGCGTTTTACGTGCGACAGCGACACCACGGGGGTATTCGCCGGTGCGCGCGAGGATCTGGAAGAGATGCTGGGCAACCTGCTCGACAATGCGGGCAAGTGGGCCAGTCACGCAGTGCGCGTGGAGGTGGCACCACGGGAGGGTCAGCTGCGCATCACGGTGAGTGATGACGGTCCCGGGCTTCCCGCGGAGCAGCTGCAGCACGTGCTGGAACGCGGCGTGCGGCTGGATGAGCGCGCGGCCGGGAGTGGGCTGGGATTGTCGATCGTGGCCGACATTGCCGAGAGTTACGGTGGAACGCTGGTGCTGGCCAATGGCGCGCCGGGGTTGCAGGCGACGTTGACGTTGCCGGCAGGGTAAGAGCTGCCCTCGCTGACGGCATTGCTTGTGCCGTTGGTAGTGCCGGCCGCTGGCCGGCTCCCCGACCCTGCGTGGTGCCGGCCAGCGGCCGGCACTACCGGTCATGCGTAGCGGATCGGAGGCTGCACGAGATCCACGCGTAGCGTGGATTCACCTGCCGGCGTGCATCCACCAGCAATCAATGGCATCCAGCACGATGTGGATGATCAGACCGATACCGAACAGCCGCGTCTTCTTCGGCACACACAACCCCGCGTATACCGCGATCGCTGGCGCCGTGTGCAATGGATGGAAACCGATGCTGCAGCGGTTCGGGGCGTAGATCGGGTCGGCCAGCAGGTGGTCCAGATCGATGATCCAGCCCAGCAGCATCAGCACCCAGGCGGACATGAAACGCTTGCGCCAGAACATCCACGCCAGCACCGCTGGTACGGCCGCATGCAGGAACAGATGAAAGATCGCGCGGGCGCTCATGGGGTTTCCAGGTGCCTTGAAGGAACCGACGGGCCGTGACCGACGCTACCGACGACCGGGTGAGGCCCGAAGGCCATCACCCGTCGCCACCGGCTTACGCCAGGGGCTCGTCGGACAGGTACGTGTAGCCGGTCAGACCGGCTTCCAGTGCCTCGGCCAGTTCCTGCGCGCGCTCGGGCGAGAGCTTCGCCGCCGCCACGCGCTCGGCATAGCTGGCGCGCAGATCGGCCAGGCTGTAGCCCACGTAGTCCAGCATCACATCGGTGGTATCACCGCGGCGCTGCTGGGTGATCGCGTAGCCATCGGCATCGGCCAGCACTTCCACCGCGTCGGTATCACCGAACAGGTTGTGGATATCGCCGAGGATTTCCTGGTATGCGCCCACCATGAAGAACGCGATGCGGTAGCTCTCCCCGGACTTCAGCGCATGCAGCGGCAGCGAGGTATCCAGGCTCTCGTTCTCGACATAGGTTTTCACCATGCCGTCCGAATCGCAGGTCATGTCCGCGATGATGCCGCGGCGCTCGGGCTGCTCGTTCAGGCGCTCGATCGGCACGATCGGGAACACCTGGTCGATCGCCCAGGCATCCGGAATCGATTCGAACACGCTGAAGTTGACGAAGTATTTGTCGACAAGACGTTCGTTCAACTCGTCCAGCGCCGGGCGATGGCTCTTTTCGTCATAGCTCAGGCGGGCACGCACGGCATGGGCGATGGCGTAGAACAGATCGTCGATACGGGCGCGCTGCGGCAGGTCGATCTGGCCCAGCGCATAGCTGGACAGGCCTTCGGCATGGAAGTGCTGCGCTTCCTGGAACAGCTCCACCGCCGGGCGCTCGTCGAGCTCGGCGTGGATCTCGCGCAGGTGGCGGATCGCCGCCGGCTCGTCGTCGTGCTGGTCCGGCACGCGGCCTTCCTGCGCCTCTTCCACCTCCGAGACGTTGGCGATCAGCACCGCGTGGTGCGCGGTCATCGCGCGGCCGCACTCGGTGACGATCCGCGGCGGGGTCAGGCCGTGCTCCTCGCAGGCATTGGCCAGCGGCTGCACGATGTTGCTGGCGTAGGAGTTCAGGCCGTAATTGATCGAGCAGAAGCTGCGCGAGCGGGTGCCTTCGTAATCCACGCCCAGGCCACCGCCGACGTCCACGTGGGTGATCTTCGCGCCCAGGCGCGAGAGCTCCACGAAGTAGCGGGTGGCTTCGCGCATGCCATTGGCGATGTCGCGCACGTTGGAGATCTGCGAGCCCATGTGGAAATGCAGCAGGCTCAGGCAATCGGCGTATTCGGTATCGCGCAGCGACTTCCACAGGTCCAGCAGCTGGCGCGGCGAGAGGCCGAACTTGGCCTTGTCGCCGCCGCTGTTCTGCCACTTGCCCGCGCCCAGCGAGGCCAGGCGCATGCGCACGCCCAGGCCCGGCTTGACGTCCAGCGCCTTGGATTCCTCCAGCACCAGCTTCAGCTCGGAAGGCTTCTCGATCACGATGAAGGTCTGCAGGCCCAGCTTGCGGCCGATCAGGGCCAGGCGGATGTACTCGCGGTCCTTGTAGCCATTGCAGACGATCAGCCCGCCCGGGCGCGACAGCGCCAGCACGGCCATCAACTCGGGCTTGCTGCCCGCTTCCAGCCCGAAGCCCTCGCCGTGGTGACTGGCCAGAGTGCCGGCCACGCCACGGTGCTGGTTGACCTTGATCGGGTACACGGCGGTGTAGCCGCCCGGGTAGTCCCAGTCGGTCTGCGCCTGCGCGAACGCGGCCTGCAGCTTGCCCAGGCGCTGGCCCAGGATGTCCGGGAAGCGCACCAGCAGCGGCAGCTTGGCGCCGGCCTCGCGGGCGGCATCCACGATCTTGGGCAAGGACACCACCGGGCCGTCCTGGCCAGTCGGTCTCACCACCATGTGTCCTGCCTGATCCACGTCGAAGTAACCATCCGCCCAATGCGGAATCGAGTAGGTCTTGCGGGCTTGGTCGAGGGACCAATCGGTCATTTCAGTGGGCCTGGTTGGTAAAAAAGGGGGTGCATGATAACGCCTATGTGGCGACAGCTCCGTTATCATGCGCGCCCGCGCCCGTGCTCAGGCTTGAAACCTGAACGGGCCAACCCGTCCGGACGTGGCTTGCGCCACGCGGCACCGCCGCCAGCCCGGCTCCAACACCCATCCGAACAGGACTGCTATTCCATGACTGACAACAACAACTGGTACATCGAACACTTCGAGCGCACCGGCTCGGCCATCGGCTACCGCCTGACCGGCAAGCTGGATGAAGTGCAGTCGCCGTTCCAGAAGATCGAGATCTTCGCGACCACCGATTGGGGCAACCTGATGACCATCGATGGCGCCATCATGTTGACCAGCAAGGACAACTTCTTCTACCACGAGATGATCAGCCACCCGGTGCTGTTCACCCATGCCGCGCCCAAGCGCGTGGTGATCATCGGCGGCGGCGACTGCGGCACCCTGCGCGAAGTGCTCAAGCACGAAGGCGTGGAGAGCGTGACCCAGTGCGACATCGACGAGCAGGTCACCGTGATGGCCCGCAAGCATTTCCCGGAACTGTGCGATTCCAACGACGATCCGCGCGCCGAGCTGATGTTCGACGACGGCGTGGCCTACATGGCCAACTGCCCGGCCGGCAGCGTGGACGTGGTGATCGTGGACTCGACCGATCCGGTCGGCCCGGGCGAAGGCCTGTTCAACAAGGCGTTCTACGAGAGCTGCTTCAAGGCCCTGAAGGACGACGGCATCCTGGTGCAGCAGTCCGAATCGCCGCTGATGCAGCTGGACCTGATCAACGAAATGCGCGCCGAGATGGGCAAGGCCGGCTTCGGTTCGTTCAAGACCCTGCCGTTCCCGCAGCCGTGCTACCCGACCGGCTGGTGGAGCGTGACCCTGGCCCGCAAGGGCGAGAGCAGCTTCGATTTCCGCCAGGCCGATTCGGCCGCCAAGTCGTTCGATACGCTGTACTACACCGCCGCGCTGCACACCGGCGTGCTGGTGACCCCGCCGTTCGTGGCTTCAGCCCTGAAGGGCTGATGCGTTAAGCGTCGGTTTCGATCGTTGCCGCGCTTCGCGCGGCCAGCCGACCAACGGTCGGCTCTACCGGTCGCCTTCGGCCCGGGTGTTGATCGGCCGGCCCCGGCAATGAAGGCGTAGGCACCGACCGTTGGTCGGTGCGCCCTGAAACCGCGATGCATGCGGACAAACAAAAAACCCGCGCTGGCGACAGCGCGGGTTTTTTGCGTTTACGGTAGTGCCGGCCGCTGGCCGGCAACCTCATGAAACCAAGGCCTCAGATCGCCCAGATCCCCGCGATCACCGCCACCACCAGGCCCCACTTGATCACCTGGTAGGCGACCACGCTGCGCTCGCGCAGCGCCTTGGCCTTCAGGCGCACCTTGTAGACGCTGCCGAAGGCCTTGTTGACGCCACCGGTCGGGTCACCCGGCAGGTTCGGCGAAGCACCACCGGCCAGCAGCGTGGAGGCCACCGCGCGGTTGAACAGGCCCGGCAGGCCGAAGCGCAGCGGGCGGGCGATATCGCAGAACAGGATCACGCGGTCGTCCGGTGTTTCGTTGTGTGCGTGGTGGATGTAGGTCTCATCGAACATCATCCACTCGCCATCGCGCCAGCTCTTGCGGATGCCGTCCACTTCGATATAGCAGGCGTCGTCGTTCGGCGTGGCCAGGCCCAGGTGCAGGCGCAGCGAGCCGGCGAAGGGATCCCGGTGCGGGCGCAGTTCGCTGCCGGAGGGCAGCTGGGCGAACATCGCCGCGCGCACGTCCGGCAGCGATTCCAGCAGCGCGGTGGTCTTCGGGCACAGCGCCTTGGCCGACGGGTGCGACGGGCCGTACCACTTCAGGTAGAAGCGCTTCCAGCCGCGGCGGAAGAACGAGTTGAAGCCGGCATCGTTGAAGGTACTGGAGGCGGCGATCTTGTCCGCATCGCGCAGGGCCAGCGCTTCGTCGCGGATCATCTGCCAGTTCTGGCGCAGCGGCTCGAGCTGCGGGAATTCCTTGGCCGGGTCGAGGAACGGCGTGGTCGGCACCTTCGAGAACGCGTACATGATCACGTTGATCGGGGCCATGAAGCTGGAGTGGTCCAGCAGCTGGCGCGACCAGCGCGCGCGCACCTTGCCGCGGTAATGGATGTACAGCACGCAGGCGATGAACAGCCCTGCCAGCACGATCTTGATCATCAGTCTTCCTCCGGCATGGCCGGACCCGAAATGGTGGGGGCGATGCACGGTAGCGACCGGCATCGAAAGGGCGGCAGAAGGCGGGGACGTGCCGGAGAGGGGCGGCCGCCGATGTCGCGAGCAACAGCATATGGTCGGCAGCGCCTGCGTCGCGGTCAAGCATGGGCTGAGCGATGTTCAGCGCGGCGTGGCTCAACGGCCCCCCCAGCGGAAGGCTGCGGGTGCTTGCCTGCGCTGGGAGCAGGCGGGCGCGCGGAGCGCCTGAGGTCCGTCGAATGGCCCCCTGCACGGGGCGCACGGCAGCCGTGCCTGCCCTGCACTCTCCAGCAATGGCAGCCAACCGGCTGATTGAAAACGAAATTCTTCCAAGCGATACAAGATTGTCCGCTTCAGCGTGACGAACTGTTCCACGCTGGGCTACGACATTTCTCCGACATCATCTGGATTCGTGTACTGGCGAGTACTAAAATTAACGAAATCTTTAGTTCCCCACAGTAAGCAGCACCGGTACGCCTGACGCATTGCGCCGACCGCCGGGTCGCACAGACCCCTATGAACACAATTGTTGCCCCGTGTGTCGATGACACCGCCCCCGCCGAGCTGCTCAAGCGCGGTGAACGCCTCTTGGAACCCGACGTCTACCGCACCTGCCTCAATGGCCAGCCCGCGGTGGTCAAGGATTACACCCGGTATCGCGGCACCCCGCTGTCGCCGATCGCCCGCCTGCTGGTCCGCCGCGAAGCGCGCATCCTGCAGCGCCTGAGCGGCTGGAAGCACGCCCCGGCCCTGCTCGGCACCATCGGCGGCCTCGCGCTGGGCATGGAGTTCATTCCCGGCCAGACCCTGAGCGCGGCCCAGTCGGTCGGCATCGAGGTCTTCGAGCAACTGCAGTACGCGCTCACCCGCCTGCACGCCGCCGGCATCACCCACAACGATCTGCACGGCACCAACGTGATGGTCAGCGGTGGCGTGCCGGTGCTGGTCGATTTCACCTCGGCCTGGCGCAGCCCGCGCTGGCTGCCGGTGCACCCGGTCTCGCGCCAGCTGCGCCGCAGCGACATGAAGAACCTGCTGAAGATGCGCCAGCGCCTGACCGGCGAGCGCCCCAGCGCTTCCGAGGCGGCCCAGGTGGCCGACCCGCGCTGGGTGGCCGGCGTGCGCGTGGCCTGGAAGCGCTTCTACCGCTGGTTCAAGGGCCACGCCTGATCGCGGGTGCCCCCGGGAAAGCCGGCGCGCGTTACAGCGCGTCGGCGTCCAGCTCACCGGTGCGGATGCGCACCACGCTGCCCAGGTCGTACACGAAGACCTTGCCGTCACCGATCTTGCCGGTGCCGGCGGCTTTGACGATGGCTTCCACCACCTCTTCGACCTGATTGTCGACGACCGCCACTTCGATCTTCACCTTGGGCAGGAAATCGACCACATACTCCGCCCCGCGGTAGAGCTCGGTGTGGCCCTTCTGCCGCCCGAAGCCCTTGACCTCGGTGACCGTGATCCCGGTGACGCCGCGCTCGGCCAGCGCTTCGCGCACGTCGTCGAGCTTGAACGGCTTGACCACCGCCATGACCATCTTCATCCGTCTGCACTCCTGTGTTCCAGGCTGCGAGGATAACGCCTGTCCGCCGGTGAACGCGATGCGCGCAGTCCGTGCCGCCGGCAGCGTGGCGGCTTATCCTTGGCACATACCCCGCGGAGCCGCAGCATGATCGACCTCAACCACCTCGATGACCTCGCCCGCCGCCTGAGCGACATGGTCCCCCCGGGCCTGCGCCAGTCGCGCGAAGAACTGCAGGCCACCTTCAAGACCGCGCTGCAGGCCGGGCTGGGCAAGCTGGACCTGGTGACCCGCGAGGAATTCGACGTGCAGCGTGCCGTGCTGCTGCGGACCCGCGAGAAGCTGGAGGCGCTGGAGAAGGTGGTGGCCGAGCTGGAAGCGCGTGGGGCGGCTGCGCCTCGCGAGTGAGGCAACGCCAGGATCTGCGGAGGCGGCAGCGGCTGCCCTCCATCCACGATGCGACAAGGACGTCCGAATGAGTGAACAAGGTTCCCAGATGCTGGCTATCGCCGGTACCAGCCTCGTGGCAGTGATCGTCGCCATGTACCTGATGCGCTTCATCCGGATCGACGGCGCGTTTGGCCGCAGCGCCTACCGCGTCGTCTTCTCCGTGCTGGCTGGACTGCTCGCACCGACACTGGTTGTCGGTGGCCACGGCGCGCTGCCTGCCCCGTTCATCGCCTGCCTCCCATTGCTCGCGCACAACACCACGTCCATTGCCGCGCTGGAGCTGGGCGGGTACGGCCTGCTCGCCATCGGTACGGGCATCAGTGGTGGAGAAATGTGGGTCTTCACCCTGCCGACCCTGCTGGTGTTTGCACTGATGATGGCGTTGCCCTGGTCGAGCGCGAAGCGTCGCCGCAGCCGCGCGAGGGGATAACGCGCGTTACACGTCCTGCAGCACGAACCGCTCGATCGCCAACGCAACGCCATCCTCGGCGTTGCTCGCCGTCTCGAAGCGCGCCGTCTGCTTGACCGCCGGAATCGCGTTGCCCATGGCGACGCTGGTGCCGGCGAACTGCAGCATGGTCAGGTCGTTCTCCTGATCGCCCACCGCCATCACGTTGGCGCGGTCCACGCCGAGGTGCGCGGCCAGCTTCTCCAGGCTCGGGCCCTTGCCGGCGCGGTGATCGAACACTTCCAGGAAGAACGGCGCGCTCTTGAGCACCGCGAAACGGTCGGTCAGTTCCGACGGCAGGCGCTGGATGGCGGCATCCAGTACCTCCGGCTCGTCGATCATCATCAGTTTGATGAACTGCATCGCCGGGTCCATGTCCGCCACCCGGCGATACGACAGCGGCACGTTCGACAGGTGCGAATCGGCCACGGTGTAGATACTGATGTCCTGGTTGGGCGTGTACATGCGGCGGCCATCGAGCGCCTGGAAGTGGATACCGAGCTCGCGTGAGATCCGCTCACAGAACACGAAGTCCTCGAAACTCAGCGGAAACTCGATGACGCGCTGGCCGCTGCCGATGTTCTGCACCACGGCGCCATTGCAGGCGATGCAATAGTCCTGCTCGCTCTCGATCCCCAACTGCTGCAGGAACGGCGCCATCCCCGACACCGGACGGCCGCTGGCCAGCACCACCTGGACGCCCTGCGCGCGGGCGCGGGCGATGGCCTGCATCACCCGGGGCGTGAGCGTGTGCGCGGGGTCGAGCAGGGTCCCGTCCATGTCGATGGCGACCAGTTCGATGGGGCCGGAGCGGTGGTGCATATCCATGGTGTTCGACGGCGTAGTGCGTGGGGGCATCCAGTCTAGCGGCAGTGCCGGACACGGGGGCGGTGCTTGCCTACCCCACGGCGCGGCAAGTGCTGATGGGTCAGGTGCTCCGTGTGCTGCCATTGTGCTTGGCATGCCGCAGACCCCGGAAACAACCGCATGAGCCTTGCACTGGTGCACAGCCGTGCCCGTGCCGGCGTCAAAGCGCCGGCCGTAAGGATCGAGGTATTCCTGTCCGGCGGGTTGCCGCATACCCAGATCGTGGGGCTGCCGGCCGCCGCCGTGCGGGAATCGCGCGACCGCGTGCGCGCCGCCCTGATCTGCGCACGCTTCGAGTTTCCGCAGCGGCGCATCACCATCAACCTGGCCCCGGCCGATCTGCCCAAGGAGGGTGGGCGATTCGATCTGGCCATCGCGCTGGGCATTCTCGCCGCCAGTGGCCAGATCGATGCGCAGTCCTTGGACAAGTACGAGTTCCTCGGCGAACTGGCCCTGACCGGCGAACTGCGCGGTGTCGACGGCGTCCTGCCTGCGGCGATCGCTGCCGCCCGGGACGGTCGCAGCCTCATCGTGGCCGCCGCGAACAGCGAGGAAGCCGCGCTGGCCCAGCACGCCGACGTACGCGTCGCCCGCACCCTGCTGGCGGTCTGCAGCGCCCTTGAGAGCGGCACGCTGCCACCTGCCGTGGCGGCTGACCCACTCCCGGCCGGCACTCCCGACCTGCGCGACGTGCGCGGCCAGCTGCAGGCGCGCCGGGCGCTGGAGGTGGCGGCGGCCGGCGGGCATCACCTGTTGCTGCTCGGCACGCCCGGCTGCGGCAAGACCCTGCTGGCCTCGCGCCTGCCCGGCATCCTGCCCGCCGCCAGCGAGCTGGAGGCCCTGGAAGCGGCCACCATCGCCTCCTGCAGTGGCCAGGGCCTTGATGCGGGGCGCTGGAGACAGCGGCCCTACAGAGCGCCGCACCACACAGCCAGCGCGGTCGCGCTTATCGGGGGCGGCTCGCATCCTCGCCCTGGCGAGATATCGCTGGCGCACAACGGCGTCTTGTTCCTGGATGAACTCCCGGAGTGGAGTCGACACGCGCTGGAGGTCATGCGCGAGCCGATCGAATCCGGGGTTGCCGTCGTCAGCCGCGCTGCGCGTACCGAGCGTTTTCCTGCGCGGTTTCAGCTCGTTGCGGCGATGAACCCCTGCCCCTGTGGCTGGGCCGGGGATCGCAGCGGGCGCTGTCTCTGCACCGAAGAGGTCATCCGTCGCTACCGCGGGCGTGTCTCCGGGCCATTGATGGACCGCATCGACCTGCATGTGGAAGTGCCGCGGCTGGACCCGCGCGAGCTGCGCGATGACGCGCCGCTTGGCGAGGACAGCGCGAGTGTTCGCGCCCGTGTGGTGGCCGCGCGGGAAGTGCAGTTGCTGCGAAGTGGCAAGGCCAATGCACAGCTGCTGCCGTTCGAGCTGAGCGAGCACTGCCGGCTGTCACGGGAGGATCAGCAACTGCTGGAGGATGCAGTGGAGCGGTTGCAGCTGTCAGCGCGCTCGATGCATCGCATCCTGCGGGTGGCGCGGACATTGGCGGATCTGGGCCATGCGCAGGACATCGCGACGGCGCATGTGGCGGAGGCGATCGGGTATCGGCAGTTGGATCGGGGTGGGGTCGCTCAGTGCTAGTCGTTCCGCGGCCAACACGGAAGTGAATGCTTCCGGACTGACGCAATGCCGACAGCGACTAAGGCACTCATCGACGCCCCACCGATTGCATGAATCAATATTGGCGCCATGTACGGGCACCTTGCGATAGCCACAGGCGACCATGCACAGGCCGCTATGATTCAACGACCAAGGTGGACTGGAGTCCGTATGGAGCACCCGCACTCGCGCATCGAGATTGACGTGTCATACCAGCTCGCCGAATACCGGCAGCTGCTGCATGACGTCATCGCGATGGACATGGCGACCGGGAACGCGCAGACCCATCCTGCCAACCCGTGGAACTGGCCGATCATGCAGAAGGTCGTCCTGGCCATTGTGGTCCCGCCGATCTTTGCCTGGAAGATGCTCCGCGTTGGTCGCTGCCTGTTCGTCCTCAGTGCGGCAGGCATCTCGCGGACAAGCAAGGGCATTACTGCCTCGCGAACCTGGGACCAGGTCAAGCGCGTCCAGCGGCTACAGGCCGCCTACCTCATCGAACTGCTGGAGGGCGGCGCGATGCCCATTCCTTTCCGGGAGATGGACACGGAGCAACGCCAGCAGTTTGAGCAGTTGCTGACGTCCATTCCCGTGGTGATCCTGAAACCGGCTCGATAACGGATTGGCAGCTGCGTCAGTAAGCCCGCTCCGACCCCACCGGCACGATCCCTGACGGATTGAGATGCCAATGGCTTATTCATGAGCCTTCAACCCCGCTGGATCATCGCCTGATGCCGCCAGCGAGTTGTATTTCGTACAAATTGCATTGAGACGGCACGCCCTGCACGCAAGAATGCTGTTCTTGCTGACCCAACCCATGATCGAGCGTGATCCTGCACCCTCCCAAATCACCACCTGCTTCGGGCGTTCGATCCGGTGTACCACTGTCGGTACTGGTCGCCGCGCTCTGTATTTCCCAGGCTGCCCAAGCCATCGATACGTCCAGTTGCACTGAACTCTGGTTCGACACCACGAAGGACGGCGGCAGGTTGATCCAAAGAACACCGGATCGCATTCAGAGCTGCACGGGGAAGAAGAACGACGACCCGGCACGGGACACCGGCTTCCGTTTCGCCAATGGCATGTTCTACCAGTACTCCACCCACCGTAAACGCAGCAGTCCGTGTTCGGCCAACGGTGTGGGCAACATGGGACAGATACTAGATCCTGTCTGCTGGGTGCCAAGTAAACTCCAAGTCCACCGTACGGAGATAGTGCGGACCTTCTGGCTGGTCAGCTCACGAGTGCAGCCACCTGAACTGCCACCAAGTAGCGATAGGACAACCGCTCATCCACTTTAGAGCTGAAGCTGTTGAGTGCATTTGAAAGAACTTACGGGCAAGCCGGTCCCCCTGGCAGGGTTGGACACGGCCACCGAGCGGTGGCCTCAGTAACCCCATTCCGGCCCCACCGGCACGATCCCCGACGGATTGAGATGCCGATGACTCCCGTAATAGTGGTGCTTGATGTGCTCGAAATTCACCGTATTCGCCACCTCGCGAATCGCCATCATCCGCGCCACGAACGCATGCAGACCAGCGAAGTCTGCAATGCGCCGCATGTTGCACTTGAAGTGCACGTAGTAGACCGAATCGAAGCGGATCAAGGTGGTGAACAGACGGATATCAGCTTCGGTCATGGCATCGCCCACCAGCCACTCGCGTTGCTGAAGGCGCTCGTCCAACCAGCTGAGTGAATCGAACAACGGGCCAACAGCCTCCTCATAGGCCTTCTGCGTTGACGCAAAGCCCGCCTTGTACACACCGTTGTTGACGGTCGCGTACACACGCTCGTTGACCTGATCGATCTCGGTGCGCAGCGCAATCGGATAGAAATCGCCGGCCTTCGCACCCAACCCGTCATAGGCAGTGTTGAACATGCGAATGATGTCCGCCGATTCATTGCTGACGATCGTCCCACGCTCCCGATCCCACAGCACCGGCACGGTCACCTTGCCGGTCATCCCAGGTTTGGCGGCGGCATACAGTTCATGCAGATAGCGTGCACCGCGTTCGGGCTCCGGCGTTACCTGCGGGCCGGGCTCAAAGGTCCAGCCCTGATCACCCATGTGCCAGTTGACCACCGACACCGGCACCAGATCTTCCAAGCCCTTCAGCGCGCGCACGATCAGCGCGCGGTGTGCCCACGGGCAGGCGAGACTCACATACAGGCGAAACTCCCCAGGCGCGGCTTTGACACCAGGCTCGCCATTCGGGCCAGCGCTGCCGTCAGCGCTCAACCAATCGCGGAAGGTGGATTCCTCGCGCTTGAAATGACCGTCCTTGTCAGCGGCACCCGCGGTGCCTTCCTGCCATGTTCCATCGACCAGCATGCCCATCGCGGGAGTACTCCTCTGATAGCGGTGTGTGATGCGCCGGTGGTGTGTGCCGGCTTCTACAGCGGGTTGTAGCAAACGCATCGGCAATGCCCGGTGATGGGCCCTCGCAGCGGGTGCATGTTTCATCGCGTTCATCGCCGCAGCACACGCAGCTGCGGCAGAATGTCGATGTATTTACGCGAGACTCCCACCATCATGCGTATCCACCAGATCGATCTTCCCGTGTCCGATGTCGCCGCCACCGTGGCGTACTTCCGCGATGAACTTCAGTTGCCGGTCGAGGGCTCGGCCGTGCGCATCGGCTGGAGCACCCTGCAGCTGCAACCCGCAGGATCGAATCCGGTCGGCGGTGTGCACCTGGCCTTCAACGTCCCAGCCAATCGATTCGAAGCGGCCACCGACTGGCTGAAAGCACGCGCCACCCTGCAGCGCGATCTGAAGGGCCATGACCACTTCACCTTCGATGGCCGCTGGGATTCGGAGTCGATCTATTTCACGGGGCCGGACGGGCTGATCCTGGAGTTGATCGCGCGGCGGCGCCTGCCTGCCGGCGAACGCCAGGGCGCGTTCCATGGCAGCGAGATGACCTGCATCAGCGAGGTCGGCCTGCCCGCTGAAGACGTGGCTGAGGTGCAGGCAAAGGCCCAAGCGGCGTTCGGGCTGGAGCCGCTGTCACAGCCCACGCCGCACTTCGCACCCCTCGGCGATGACGAAGGTCTGTTGATCGTGGTCGATGCGACGCGCCGCTGGTTCCCCGAGCAGAAAGTGCTGCCGAATGCGCGTGGCCTCCGCGTGGTGCTGCATGACGTGGTGCCTGGCGCGACTGTGGAAGACGCAGCACTGGGTTGGCACCTGCGCTCGGCCTGAGCAGGCCGCAGACGAACGAAGCCCCGCCGGAGCGGGGCTTCAGTTCCCATAACAGCCGGCTGGGCTCACTCTTCCTCGTCCTGCTGGGCGCCCTGCTGCTGGTTCTGGTTGCGCTGCTGCTGTTCCTGCTGCTGTTGCTGCTGCTGGCCGCGACCACGTTCCTGCTGCTCACCGCGCTGATTCGGGTTCTGCTGGTTCTGCTGAGCCATTTCGATTCTCCGGTCGCCGCAAACGGAATGTCGCGGTCGGGGCCATCCTCTGCAGCGCGAGGTTAACGACGTGTGGGGGTTTGTATACGAATTCGTCAACGTCTCCACGCCAACGTTTTCTGCAGGTACAAACCCCATGTCGCAGTAAGCGTTGGCCCGCATATGAACGGTTCGAATTCCCTTATGCCACCATCCCCCAAACGCCCCGGAGCGTGACTGAACAGGGCATCCCCGATCCTGCGGGTGGAGATGACGCGCAGATGACGATCACGGCATCACCGGCGGCACGTAGGTCAGCGTCATGCCGAGCAGCCACAGCAGGCCAAGCACCAGCGGGATGTGCACCAGCAGCTGGATGAAGGTGAAGCCGACGATGTCACGCGCCTTCAGCCCGAGCACGCCCAGCAGCGGCAGCATCCAGAACGGGTTGATCAGGTTCGGCAGCGCCTCGGCGGCGTTGTAGACCTGCACCGCCCAGCCCAGGTGGGCCTTGAGTTCGTTGGCCGCCTGCATCACGTAGGGCGCTTCGATGATCCACTTGCCACCACCGGACGGCACGAAGAAGCCGAGCACCGCCGAGTACACGCCCATCACCAGCGCGAAGGTGTCGGTGGTAGCGATATGCACGAACAGGGTGGACAGGCGATGCGCGAGGGTCTCATCGCCACTGCCGGTGGCGTGGGTGAGGATCATCGCGATGCCGCCATACAGCGGGAACTGGATCAGCACGCCGGTGGTGCTCGGTACGGCCTTGGCCACGGCGTTGAGGAAGCTGCGCGGGCGCCAGTGCAGCAGCAGGCCGAGCGAGATGAGCAGGAAGTTGTAGGTGTTGAGGTTGGCGATGGCGGTGACCACCGGCTTGCTCGCGAACTCGCCGAACAGCCAGCCGAACGCGAGCAGCGAGAGCAGCACGGTCAGCAGCGGGCTGTACTCCAGCCACTCGCCGGGGCGGGTGCGCGGCTGCAGCGGCTCGGCCTCGGCGCGGGCAGCGCCTTCGAAGTCCTTGGCGGTGCGCGCGGTGGCGGCGCCGGGTGCGGTCAGCCAGGCAATCAGCAGCGACACCAGGATCAGCGCGGATGTCAGCGCGATCGACTGCCACAGGAAGATGGTCTCGGTGAAGGGCAGCACGCCGGTGATCTCGACCAGTCCGGGCGGCATGCTGGCCGGGTTGGCCTGCAGCTGGGCGGCCGAGGAGCTCAGGCCCATCGCCCAGACCGCGCCGAGGCCAAGGTAGGCCGAGGCACCGGCGGCGCGGTAGTCCATGTTGAGTGCTTCGCGACGCGCCAGCGCGCGGACCAGCAGCCCGCCGAACACCAGCGAGAAGCCCCAGCTGAGCAGCGAGGCGAGCATGCTGATCAGGCCGACATAGACCACCGCGCCACGGCCGGTCTTGGGCACACGGGCCAGCAGCTCGATGAAGCGCGCCACGATCGGTGCGGTGGCGACCGCATAGCCACCGATGACCACGAAGGCCATCTGCATGGTGAAGGGGATCAGGCTCCAGAAGCCTTCACCGAATGCCGTGGCGGTGGCCTGCGGGGTCGCGCCGAAGCCCATCGCGGCGGCCGCGACGATGACCACGCCGAGCACCGCGAACACATAGGCATCGGGGAACCATTTTTCCGCCCAGGCGGCCGAGCGCAGTGCCGCGCGCGCCATCCAGCCGTCCTGCACCACTGTCGATGTGCTCATTGCCCCGCCCTCCCCGATCATTCATTGGGAGCGATTCTGGGCGTTGGGAACGGCGCTGTCAGTCGCCTAATGGTCGTAGTGCCGGGCGCTGCCCGGCTCTGCGAGGTGATCGGGAGCCGGCCAACGGCCGGCACTACCACTGCGCGCGTTACGAGTAGCACCCGATCGTTGGTCGGGTGGCCACCTCAGCGCACCCCCAACGACACCGCGATGCCGGCGAACAGCGCGGCGCCGACCCAGTTGTTGTGCAGGAAGGCCTTGAAGCAGGGGTCGCGCTCGCGCTTGCGGGCAATCCAGAACTCGTAGGCGATCAGCCCGGCGGCAACGCCGACGCCGAGGCCGTAATAGACGCCCAGCCCGGCGCGCAGGCCGACCAGCGCCATCGTGCCCAGGAACAGTGCGTAGAGAATCCCCTGGATGACCAGGTCCAGATCCCCGAACAGGATCGCGGTGGAATGCGAGCCCATCTTCAGGTCGTCATCGCGGTCGACCATGGCGTACCAGGTGTCATACGCGGTGGACCACAGGATGTTGGCGCCGTACAGCAGCCAGCCGATCACCGGCACCTCGCCCTGCACCGCGGCGAAGGCCATCGGGATGCCCCAGCCGAAGGCCATGCCGAGATAGACCTGCGGCAGGTGGGTGTAGCGCTTGAGGTAGGGGTAGCTGGCGGCCAGGAACACGCCGATGAAGCTCATGCCGATGGTGAGCCAGTTCAGGGTCAGCACCAGAGCGAAGGCGACGATCATCAGCCCTGCGAACAGCGCCAGCGCCTCACGGCCGGACACGGCCCCACTGGCCAACGGGCGGTCCTTGGTGCGCTTGACGTGCGGGTCCAGCCAGCGGTCGGCGTAATCGTTGATCACGCAGCCGGCCGAGCGGGTCAGCCAGACGCCGGCGGTGAACACGAACAGCGTCCACAGCGGCGGCAGCCCGCCGGAGGCCAGCCACAGCGCCCACCAGGTGGGCCAGAGCAGCAGCAGGGTGCCGATCGGGCGGTCGGCGCGCATCAACTTCCAGTAGTGCCGCCAGCGCGACGGGGGCGCCGCCTCGGGCGCTTCAAAACGTTCGTAAGCCATCGGTAAAGGATACCGCCTGGGCTGGCCGGGCGCGCCGCCGCCGGGCGCATCGGTGCAGGGGGCAGACCTGCGCGGCGTTTACGGATAGAATGCTCCTCCCGCGCCGCTTTGGCGGTCCGTGGCCCCATCAGGCGGCCCGGCGGGACGCAGGACACAACGCGCTCGTAGCTCAGCCGGATAGAGTAGTGGCTTCCGAAGCCATTGGTCGGGGGTTCGAATCCCTCCGGGCGCACCATCTGAACGTCTTACACCGTCCTATGAAGGCCGAATTTTCCTTTCAAATCAAGGATGTCGGCCTTTTTTGTGTCTGTTAGCGTCCCCGCTGAAATGCCGGCGTAAGCTCCCCCGGCAGCCAGACACCCGATAAGTAGAACTTTCTGGCATCTTTAACCAGCCAGGAGGTTGCATGCGCACATCAAAATTCACCGAGACGCAGATCATCACGATCCTCAAGCAGGGCGATGCCGGGCTTGCGGTGAAGGATTTATGTTGCCAGGCCGGCATGAGGCAGTGCGTTTCCCCACCGAGGTGCACGCGCGCCCCCTGAGCCGGTCCTGTGGTTACGTGGGTTTGTCTCGTGCGGCCTGGTATGCGCCGCCACTGGACTGGACCGTGCGCGATGCGGAGTTGATCTCGGCATTGGCCAGGCTGGTTGAGGAGCGGCCCAGTCGAGGTTTCTGGAAGTGCAGCGATCAACTACGCAAGAAGCGACCGGACTGGAATCCGAAGCGGATCTATCGGGTATACAAAGCGATGAAGCTCAACATGAGAAGAGCGGCCAAGCGCCGTCTGCCAAAGCGCGAGCGGGTGCCCCTGTATGTTCCCAGGCATCCAGATACCGTCTGGTCCATGGACTTCATGAGTGACGCGTTGGCCTGTGGCAAACGATTCCGAACGTTCAATGTGGTCGACGACTTCAACCGCGAGGTGCTGCATATTGAGGTGGATACATCACTCAACTCTGGTCGCTTGGTGCGCGTGTTCGAGCAGCTCAAACGTGATCACGGATTACCGCAGGTTCTACGGTCGGACAATGGCCCTGAGTCCCTGGGCGAAGCATTTACCCAGTGGGCCAAACTCAGCGGCGGCGCGCTGCGATACATCCAACCTGGCAAGCCCAACCAGAACGCCTTCATCGAACGCTTCAACCGCACGTTCCGTGAGGAGGTGCTGGACCAGCACCTCTTCGCACGCCTTGAGGACGTACGCGAGGCAGCGCATTGGTGGATGATCGATTACAACGAGATTCGTCCACATGACTCGCTCAGCGGCATGAGCCCCGTCGAGTACCGTACCGCTCACGCCAGAAGCTCTACTTTAGAAATGTCTGCTTGACGGGGGAACTTACGGCATCATCCGCGCACTGCGCGGGTGATGGTGCTGGGCCTTCGCATCGTCGGCTGGGCCGTCAACGCCACTACCGGACCCGCTTTGCATGCTGATCTTCCTCAGACCCTGACACGGCGGCATGCTCTAAGGTAAGTCAGCAGCAGGCTGCCCAGCGTGTCCTCAGCGAATGCAGCCAGTGGGAGAGCGAGGCCGTGCTCATCGTGTGCTGAGAGAACGCGATTGAATCTATTGATGGAGTTGAAGTCAGGATCATCCGCGGACGGTTGCGACTCCGGTCATTCGGTGCGCTCTGGCGCATACCATGCGAATCCCTGGTTGGAGGCTAACACCCGAGTTAAACTGCGCCGCGCAATGGAATCCCCTTGTATGAATTGCTAGGTTCCATTCTCGTAAAGGTCGGCGACATCTTCTTGGGAGAAACCAAACTCCACAATCCGAAGTAGACCTCCGGCAATTGCAGGTTGGAATTCCGAGAATAGGCGAGAAATCTGACTCGGTCGCGCTTCCTCGCCAGGCATGGTTACTAGCACTAGCGCCATGAAGACGTTAGACTTCTTTAAGGCTTTGTAGTGACTTAGCTTGGTGAGCATCACATACAGACGCTCTTTGAAGAAGATCACGCTGTACTGTGACACGACTCGAATCTCAACGAAAATCTCCGAATCTAGGGAGTTTAGGTAGGCATCGAAAATTGGAGATGAAGTGCTAACAGGATCCAGCACCTCAATCTGAGCCATTAGCTTCGCTTCTCGAACCACAGGAAATTGCTCCAAGTCATTAGCTTTGAGAAATCTCTCTATTGCTCTCTGTTCGAGCTTTCGTCGATCAAGTCTTGGGACGGCCGCTCGCGGAGCGGGCTCTTCCGGCGCGGCCTGTTCCGCATCTTGCTTTTCTTGGACCTCCGTCTCCTCGGCTGCTCTAACCGTGAACATCCGAGCAAGATCTTGAGGTAAACCAACTATGTTGGTGCTTGTTTGCCTTTGTGAGACAGTCGTGGCAATAGAAATTACCTGCGAGCGCAACTCACGGTTCTCAGTCTTCAGATCCGAGACTTCAGCCTTCTTCTTGTCGACTTCGCGAGAAAGTGAAAGTAGCGACCCTATTGAGAAGGCATTGAAGCTCTCGCTAAGAACTAGAACGACAAGCAGGGCCAGAACTAAAAGCACGCCGAGACCCAAGTCGCCGGCGGGTTGTAGATAGATAAATCTGTAGCCAATCCCAGCCGCTAGGAATATGCACAGCGCGATTATAAGTCCGCGGACGAACCAGTTGGTCCCTTTCAATTGACGCCTCCTTACAAAAGTGATGCAGACCGTGTCATGGTTGAGCCGAAAGCTTTTCCTTCCGCCTCTTAACCTAGTCCCGTAGAGATTACCCTCCATGACCCTCCACCACTACACCACTGCCACGACTCTTCCGCTAATCTTGGCCAATCGGTCCTTGCGCTTCACTCGCGCTGATCTGCTGGATGACGCCTCTGAAGTTCCATTTCACATGGCTTTGCTTGACCAGCGCAAGTTCTTCGTCAGCTCATGGTCGCGCGGCACCCATGGCGAGGCAGGCATGTGGGCACGGTATGCGGACGCTGATCGCGGCGTGCGGATCTCTTTGCCGGCGATTCGATTTCCTTGGTCGACGCTGAGCGTGGACGTGTCCCGCGCAACAGGCCTGATCAAAGAGGATGGCTCTCCCCGGATTATGGGATTGCGCATACGGGACGTCTACGCTCCATATGCGCAGAGGACACTATTCGGGAACGGCTACGTGATCGTGCCGTTGGGTACGAAAATGGAGACGACGTTCGGTTCTGATGTCCTGTACGCCGCCGATCCGATCGGGGAGGTCAGGCGCCGGGTGAAGCTGACCGATGAAGGCCTGAACCTCCAAGGTGATGCGACGTACGTGGCGCGAGTCAAGGGCATTGCATGGGCGGATCAGGCTGAGCACCGGTTTGTCATCAGCGCGGTGAAAGGGCCTGCGATGGATTACGGTACGGATGCGAGCAGTTACATCGCCGCCCTGCTGGATAGTATCGAAGCCGGCGCGGCCACAGGCTTTGCCGACTACAGTACCGAAGTACGCTATATCGATGTGCCGCTGGCAGAAGATGCGTTTGACGGGTTGGTGGTTACAACTGGGGCGGCGATGCCGTCCACCGTACGCGACGATCTTGAGCGCCGGGTCAAAGACTTGGTACCGACTGCCGTGTTCGAACAGTGCGCGCTGAAAGTCAGGCCGAAGCCCTGACCAGCCATGCCCCCGCAGCGTAGGTTATGCACACTGCCCGTTTTTCGTTGCCATGATGCGCTGTCGTAGAAATGCGCATGCGAGAAGTCCGCTCTCGGTCGGTAGGAGATGCTTATTCCTAGTGTGAAGTCGGCATGCTGATCAGCCAGCCGCATAGGGCCACCCAGCAGGCAAACTGCGCTGGGGCGTCCTGGCCTACGACGATTGCTGCATAGCTCCTCAGAGAAGAAATTCCTGAGCGCTTAGCCAGCCAAGCCCACGTTGTTGATAGAGCTTCCAATGGCGGGGTGGAGTGTGATGTGGAACGGGCGATCAGATGTCAAAGAGAGCAGTTCTACAGGCGCGCAGGCGTTACCACTGTACCACCTGTTACCATCGGCCGGCTGCCCCTTGAATACTACTAAGGCACTGATTTATATAGATAACATTGCCGCCGTTATCACTGTTAACGCTGTTACCGGTGCCTTCGGAATATCAGGAAAAACAATACAGCCCTGCAGAGTGAGCAATGAGTGCAAGGCGTTGTACCACAAGGGATTCTCCCGCGAGCGGCCAGTATCGGCGCAACGATGACTTGTTACCAGTAATCGGTTACCAATCATCATTAAATAGCGTTTCTGAAACACTCTATAGGTTGGGAGTTTCTTGATGGACCTATCGGACACCTGCTTTACTCGCTGCTTCAGCCATACTCTTCCCACCCAACCGCGCCCCCTTTCCAACACGCAGTGTTATTCCCTTTGGTGCAGGGTTTCGCGGGTAGACCGCTCCCATCCTGATCACCCTCAATGCGTTGCCTGGCCTGCCCGTGGCCGAGTGCAGGTGGTGCGGAAAAAGCAGCCTACAAAGCCCGCAGGCGTGGCGGGGAGACAACTGCGCGCGCCGGGGCATGCGTGCCCGGAACCGTTCACCAACGCCCGTCCCCAGCTTGCGCCCTGCGGCGCGGCTGCAGCCCGCTGTGGGACGTCACGCACTGGGCCGACCTCCGCCAAGCCGTAGCGCCGCCGTGCCGCACAGAGCGCCACAGGCTGCTAGATTGACGCCATGACTATTGCGCTCGTTTCGATCGTTGCCTTGGGAATGCTGGCTGCAACCGGCGGCCTGTTGGCGTGGGCGCTGAGCGCCATTTGCTCGTTTATAGCTGCGCTTCTGAAGCCGTCTGGTTGAAGAGCATGCCTGGAAGGTCCAGGTAGCGTCGACGTCGCGGCTACTCCGGCTTTATGTAGTCGCATTGAAGGTTGACCGGCTGCGGCATCCAGTCATAGATATATTCCTTCTCGTCAAGATCTGCGCAGCTAATAAGAAGCACGTTGGAGGATGGGTTGGTGACCACCTTCCTCGCGTAATAGCGCCACTGCCAAGGCTCCTTACCAGGTACAAGCCGCGAGACGTTGATCAACCCACAATCGCCGGCTGGCTCAGTGTCAGCCACGATCCATGCTTGAAGAGCGCCGTTCGAAAGCTGGGGCTTGAAAGTCTGACTGAATTGATAGGACCTGATTAGGCAAGTGCGCTGCTCTTGGTCCAATGACAGAGCAATGGCGCTCTTCATTCCGTCAAGCGAACGGGAAGCACACGACGATGCAATGAGGTTGGACCACTGAAGCATGTCCTGCCTTTCATTGGCCCCGATCTTCTCCAGCGGCTGCAATTTTTCCGCCTCTATGCGAGCGGCAGGCTTGCCCTGCAGCGCATTGGAGATGTCTGTAGCCATCGCACACAGCTCTTTCCACTGTTTGGTGTCATAAATTCCGGCTGGGCTCGTCCTGTAATCCTTGGCCAAGGACGCTTCCAACTCAGCTGCTTCCTTGGCAAGTCTTCGGCGCGCTTCCTCGGGCTTTGTCTGCTGCCGAATTCCTGTTTGAAGAAATGTGCAAGTCATCAAGCTATCGCGTGGTGGGGAGCATTCAAAATTCAACCACCCGCTTTCTTCCGTGTTGTAGACACGACCGCTGCTGGGAAAATCGAGTTCAGCAGCGCAAAGGGGGTCGGCAGCTGCGAGCGCAGCGAACATGCTTAAAGCCGCTCCAATAGATTTCGCAGATTTCATCAGACCCTATCCCAAAAGAGCGTGGCTAAAACTAGCAGAGCCTGCCCTTGCCGGACAACGGAATGGCTTGGCCACTACCGCCACCCGCGCCCTCATTGACTGCTGACTGAGCGTCATGTCGCAGGTGGACTGCCCAATCTGGTGACGGTAGCTTTGGCGGTAGCTGCATTGCGACCAACCGCCAAAAGCCTTCTGCGGCAACACTTTTAGGCCTTTGTTAGGATCCCTCCGGGGCACCATCCTTGCCATCTTCCCTTCGTTTATCACCCTGCCTGTGCTGATCGTGCACGGCGGTGGCTGCGCCATCGCCTGGGCTTACCCGGACAATGCGCGCACGGGCGGGCCGGTACACATCGGTACCGGCCCTGGGACGTCAACCTTCCTCAGTACGTCCCATCAAACGCGAAGATCGGCTTGCGCTGTTTCCACAGCCCGGCGGTGAAATCCGGGAATTCCAGCGTCTGGAAGCTGTTGGCGATGGACTGCTCGGACAGCGGCGTGATCGCGCTCCAGGTGATCGCGTCGTAGATGTCGATCGGCATCGGTGCCTTGGCCTTGAGGGCTTCCACGAAGGCATGGATGACGAACCAGTCCATGCCACCGTGGCCGGCGCTGGCAGCGGTAGCGGCATGCTGCTTCCACAGCGGGTGCTCGTACTGGTCCTGGTAGGCCTGGAACGGTTCCCACTTGTGCGGCGGGCTGCGGCCTTCGATGTGGATGGACTGGTTCACATCCATCCACAGGCCCTTGGTGCCCTGCACGCGGAAGCCCATCGAGTACGGGCGCGGCAGCGAGGTGTCGTGCTGCAGCAGGATGGTTTCGCCGTTTTCGCAGGCCAGGGTGGTGGTGACGATGTCGCCGAGCTTGAAGGCCACCTTGGTGCTCGGGTGGGTCGTGCCACCGCTCTTGGCCACGGTGTACTCGTGCAGGCCACGCGCCTTGCTGGCAAACGCGTTGATGTGGGTGAAACGGTTGCCACGGTTGATGCCGGTGTACATCGCACACGGGCCGATGCCGTGGCTGGGGTACAGCTCACCGTTGCGCTTCACCGAATGCTCGGTGCGCCAGCGTGCTTCGGACCAGCCCTTGGCACCGAACTCCACGCCGCTGTCATACGGCTGGCTGGGATCGCCGGAATTGAACTTCACCCCGCGCAGGTCGTGCTGGTAACCGCCCTGCAGGTGCACCAGTTCCCCGAACAAGCCCTGGCGCACCATCTGCAGCGCCGCCATCACATCGCGGCGATAGCAGACGTTCTCCAGCAGCATGTACGGCGTGCCGGTGGACAGCTGGGTCTTGAGCACGTCCCAGTGGTCCTGCAGGGTGATGCCGGCGACCACTTCGCAGCCCACCGCGACCTTGGCCTGCATCGCCGCGATCGCCATCGGTGCATGGTATTCCCAGGGCGTGGCGATGATCACGCCGTCCAGGCCGCGCTGCTCGATCAGCCGCTTCCAGGCGTTGACGTCGCCGTCCTGGCCGTACGCCTTGGGCGCCGGCTTGCCGGCCTTGGCCACCATGTCCATGCCGCGCTTGAGCATGATCGGCTCGATGTCGCACAGCGCGACCACCTCCACGTCATCGCGGCGGACCAGTTCCTTCAGCAATACCTGGCCGCGCATGCCGGTGCCGATCAGGCCCAGCCGCACCTTGCGCGCGCGTGCCCAGGCGGGCGTGTTGGGCAGCAGGCTGGTGGCGGCGACAGCCGCGCTGGCGGCGATGAATTCTCTGCGTTTCATGGACAGTACCTCGTGTGAAGATCGCGCCGGCCGGGACCGGCGCGGGGGAAGCATCAGAACTTATAGCCGACGGTGAGACTGTAGCCGCGACCGAAGATGGTGGCGTAATCGCTGGAATCGCCGAGGAAGCTGTTCGGGTCATAGAACGGCAGGCGGTCGAACAGGTTCTTGATGGTGAAGCCGACGTTCCAATGCGCATCCGGGCGCCAGGCCACGCTCAGGTTGGCGGTCCACCACGACGGGGCGCCATCGCACTTGCTCTGCTCCACCGGCAGGTAGCCGGCGGTGCAGGTCTGCGGGTTGTTGTCCTCCTCGTCGATCTGCTGCAGCGCCCACTTGGTGCCACCCACGTAGTTGACGAAGACACTGGTGGTGACCTGTTTGTAGCTCCAGTCCGCGTTCAACGTGGCGCGCAGCCGCGGGTTGTTGTAATAGCCGACCAGGTCGCCGTAGTACCAGCCGCTTTCATCATCCAGGTAGGAGCGGTTGCGGTTGGCGATGGTGGCGGCCACACCGATATTGAGGTTGCCCCACTCGCCCAGCGAGAATCGGCTGCGCGCATCGATGTCGAAGCCGTCGATCAAGGTCTTGCCACGGTTCTTGTACTGGCCCACCACGCTGGCCACGTTGCCCACGCTGTAGCCGGGCAGCGTGCCGGGACAGGCCACGCCGCTGGCCGGGTCGGCGCACATCGCCGCCAGGGCGGCCAGGTTGGCGCGGTCGCTTTCGGTGATCGGCGAACGCGTGGAGGAAATGATGTCTTCGTCGCGGGTGAAATCCGGGGCGACGATTTCATTGCTGCGGTAGATGAACCAGTAATCGGCCGACACCGACAACCATTGGGTCGGCTCGTAGACGAAACCGAGCGTGGTGATCTTGGCCTTCTCCGGCTTCAGGTCCGGGTTGGGCTGGGTCATGCGCGCCACCGTGCGGCTGCAATCAGTATTGAGCAGGGAGTTGCCGAGGTCGACGTCCCCGCCGCGCTGCGACCGCAGCAGGAGGTTGGCGATGGCGTTGGTCTCGTTGCAGCGCACTTCATCACGGTAGCCCCCCAACTGGGCGAACACGCCACCGTTGCCGGACTCGGCCAGGCTGGGGGCGCGGAAGCCGGTGGAGTAGGTGCCGCGCAGCATCAGCTGATCGAACATCTGGTACTTCAGGCCGATCTTCGGGGCCAGGTTGGCGCTGAAGTCCGGGTACTTGTCCACGCGCAGCGCGGCGTCCAGCTCCAGCTTCTCGGTGAGCGGCGCCACCGTCTCGGCGAACAGCGCATAGGTATTGCGCTTGCCGTCGAACCACGAGCCGCCCTGCTGGGTGATCAGGCCGTTGGCCGCATCCGGGTTGCCCGGGGTGTAGAAGGTTTCGCGGCTGGCGTTGAAGCCGAAGGCCGCACGCACTTCACCGGCCGGCATCTGGAACAGCGGGCCTTCGATCTTGCCGTCCAGCGTATGCAGGCGCGTCCAGGACTGGATGTCGAAGGTCGGGAATGCTTCACGGATCAGGGCGGCGTTGGCTTCGCTGATCTCACCGAACTTGTACGCCGGGTGATCGGAAATGATCACACGGCCGGTGCCCGGATCGACCGAGTACGGGCCGAAGGCCTTCTCGAAGCCGGCCAGGTTGACGTTGGTGGTCTGGTAGGTGACCGAGTGGCTGCCGGCCGTGGCAAACGCGGTTTCCCAGTTCCAGTCGCCGATGTCACCGCGCAGCCCGGCCACCACGCGGTAGCTCTGGTCGGTGTTGCGCTGGCCGAAGTGGTTGGCACCCACGTCCTGCAGCAGGTACTGCAGGCCGACCACGCCGCCCATCAGTGCCTTCAGTTCGGGCGAGGCGTTGTTGTATTCGTTGTTCGGGCCCAGGTAGGGATACAGGAACTGGTTGACCGTGGTGCCGGTGTTGCGCGAGAACCAGCTGGTCGGGTTGCCGGTGGTGGTGCCGTAGGCGCGCGGCGTACCGCCGTTGGCGGTCAGGTCGATGTCGGTGTAGGTGGCCTCGGCGAAGGCTTCGGTGCTGTCGCCGATCAGGAAGTGCGCGTTGACGTACGCCGTGTTGCGCTCGGATTTGGCGCCGGCGTCGATCTCGTTGTTCATCCACGTTTCCCAGATACAGCGGGGGCCGGCCGCTTCGCTGGTGAGCACGTTGTTGCAGCCCGGCGCGGCCTCCTGCACACGGCGGCCGGTGACCGGATCGAAGGCGAAGTAGCTGCCCGGGTTGAACTCGCCCGGCTTGCTGCCGGTGCCCAGGCGCAGGTTGGGCAGGTAGTTGGGGTTGTTGACGTAGTACTGGTCGGGCCGCTTGTCGTAGAAGTCGCTCAGCGGGATCGCATCGCGCCGGTACAGATTGACCGAGGCGTAGACGTTGTAGCGGTCTTCATCCAGATCGCCGAAGCCGGCGGTGATGCTGCCCTGGTGCTCGCCGTAGGAGCTGATCCGCGAGGATTTGTCCGTGGTGAGATTGATCTCCGCGCCCTGGTAGGAGCGTTTGGTGATCACGTTGATCACGCCGGCCACCGCATCGGTGCCGTACACGGCCGAGGCGCCGTCGGTCAGGACTTCCATGCGTTCGATAGCTGCGGCGGGGATCGCATCGATGTTGACGAACTGGGTCTGGAAGCCGGCCGGCGCGCCGTAGTAGGACAGACGGCGGCCATTGAGCAGCACCAGCGTGCCCTGTGCGCCGAGGCCACGCAGGTTGGCCTGCGAGGCACCATCCGAACCGGTGAACAGCGAGCGCGAGTCCTGCTGGCCCGGCCGCGCGGCGGGCAGGTTGTCGAGCACCTGCAGCAGGGTGCGCGCGCCCATGTTCTCGATGTCCTGCTTGCTGATCACCTGCACCGGCGAGGCGGTTTCCACATCACTGCGGCGGATGTTGGAGCCGGTCACCTCGATGCGCGACAGCTCGGTGGCTTTCGTATCGGGTGATGCGTCCTGGGCGCTGGCACTGCCGACCACCGCGACGGCCAGGCCGAGTGCGATGGACAAGGGGGTGGCGGTGATGCGGCGATGGCGATGGCGTTCGGTCAACATCTTTGGCTCCTTGTTCGATCCGCAGCGTGGGGCTGGCGGTGGATGGGTGTTTTCGGGCAAACGTCCCCCGTGCCGCGGCCAGACGGCCGCAGACGGGAAACGGGAGAGAGCGGTGTTTCGACAGGCGGTTCGGTTACGGCGACACGATGCTGGCGGTATCGCCCTCCTGTCCGATCAGGGCGGCATTGGCCCAGTTGCCACAGACCTGCGCGGGGTGATCGCCCTGCGCCCCGAGCGTGCGCAGACTCAGCCGCTGCAGGCCGCGCACGTCCAGCTCCGGTTTGACCACGCCGGGTGCGGTGACCAGCCCGCTGTCGTACAGCAGCCGACCGTCACCCCACACCTGGAACTGCATGCCGCCGGCGGTGCGGCACTGATCATCGATCCCGAGGTCGGCGCGCAGCAGGCGCCAGCCGCCGCCCAGCTGCAGATCGATCCGGCTGCTGGCGTTGACGCCCAGGCCGCGGCGGAAATGCAGCCCGTTCATGCGCATCTCCGCCTGCCCACCGAGGGCGCGGTCGGCAGCCACGCTGGCCTTCAACGGGGCCGGCATGGGCAGCGCGGAGAGATACAGCTGCTGCGCGGGACCCTCCGGCTGCGGATGCTCCAGCACGTGGAAGGTGGACAGCACGATCGGGCCGACATCGCGCGGCTGCAGCGCATCCACTGCACGCGCCACGCTGCCCTGCGCCGCGGTCACCATCGGGTCGGCAGCGCTGGCACCGTCGCCTTCCGGGTTCTGCGTGCTGAGCACGCGGAAGCGCAGCAGGCGGCCGGCATGGGCGGGGAAATCGATCTGCTGCATGCCTTGCTGCAGGGTCAGGCGGCCACGCTTGATCGGCTCACCCCACTCGCCATTGCTGTCGGCCATGTAGATTTCGTAATCGCGGATCTGCCCGCTCTTCCAATGCTGGTCGTTGCGTGGCGCCAGTTCGATGCCGTCGATCAGCTTGCGTTCGCCGAAGCCCAGCACCCACTCGTGCGCACCGGTCTTGACCGCCTGGTTGCGCACGGTGCGGAACCACGTGGCCGGATCATCGTCGAAGGCCTTCTCCATCTCGTAGCCCTGCTCCTCGGCCGGGCGGTTGACCACCAGCAGGCTGTCGGAGGGCAGCGCGCGGCCCAGCTCGGGCGCGGCCGGGAATGCATCGTCGGCCGGTGCGGCAGCGATCGGCAGCTCCAACTGCAGTGCGAGCGGCTGGCGGATGTCGGTCGGCGCAGTGCGTACGTGCAGGGTGCCGCGGCGCTCGGCCGCATCGAAGTACCAGCCCTCGCCTGCGGCCTGCCACGCCGCCGCATCGGCCAGCATCGGCAGCGCGCGGCCGTCCAGCGTCACCGCCGCCGGGCGCTGGCGGCTGAGCACGCGCAGTGCATAACGGCGCTGCGGCAGCTGGCCGGCGTACTGGCCCTGCACCGCCTCGATGCGCACCTGCACCGGGCCAGTCCCCTGTGCCGGGGCCTGCACCGTGATCGCCTGCGTGCTCGATTCGCCCTTCTCATAGCGGCGGGTGGCGCCATCATCTTCGTACAGCGTGTACTGCGAGGTGCCCTGCGGGTACAGATCGAAGGTCACTTCATCGAGCGGCTTCTCACCGTCGTAGAGCATCGCCGGGTACATCGGGATGATCGCGCCGGCGCGCACGAACACCGGGATCGTGGCCAGGTCGACCGGGCGGTCCAGCGAGCGCCCCTCGGCGCCGGCGAGCAGCTGGCGGCCGTCCCAGTAGTCGATCCAGCGGCCCTGCGGCAGGTGGATGTCGCGGCGCCAGCCTCGGCTCGCAGCCTGGCTGCGGTACACCGGGGCGATCAGCAGCTCGCGGCCGAGCAGGAACTGGTACTTGTGCGCCTCGGTATAGGCCTGCGGATCCTGCGGGTAGTCCCACATCAGCGCGCGCAGCAGCGGCGCGCCGCTGGTCGCCGCATCGTGCGCCAGCCCGTACATGTACGGGGTCATGCGCATCTTCAGCTTGAGGTAGTCGCGGTTGACGCTGCGGTAGGGCTCATCGAACCACCACGGGTGCTTGCGCGCATTGCCGGACCAGCCGGACATGCCCATCAGCACAGGGGTGAAGCTCTTCCACTGCAGGTCGCGGGTGAACGTCTCAGCGCTGCCGCCGAAGATCGCGTCCACGTCGCCACTGGCGTAGGCCATGCCGGACAGGCCCGAGCCGATCAGGGTCGGAATGTGCCAGCGGATGTAATCCCAGCTGCTGCTCTGGTCGCCGGTCCAGGCCACCGCGTAGCGCTGGATGCCGCCCCAGCCCATCACCGTCCACAGGAACGGGCGCGAGTCGGAATTGTTCAGGATGCCGTTGAACGCGGACTGGTTGGCATCCATCGCGAACTGATAGCCCTTGCCGGTCCAGGCCACGTCCAGCTTCTGCACGCGGCTGCCCGCAGTACCGACTTCCCAGGCGATCTTGTCGACGCCGTTCTCGGTCCACAGGCCGGTCTTGAAGCCGTACTTGGCCAGGCCCTGCACGGTCTCGGGCAGCTTCTTGTAGCCGCAGCCGTAGCCATCGTTGGGCAGGATCCAGCCGCCGGGCATGTCGTGGTCGCGGTACTGCCGGGCCACGCTGTCCACCACATCCGGCGTGGTGCCGGTCGGGCCGTCGCTCCAGCCCTCGGGCACGCTGCCGGGCTTCTTGATGTTGTCGCCATCGTTGTAGCAGTCGGCGTCGCCATAGGAGAACGCCCAGCGCGGCAGCAGGCCGGCGCGGCCGGTCAGCGTGGTATAGCGGTCCAGCAGCGTGTGCAGGCTGGGCCCGACGAAGTAGTACGCATCGAAGCGGTCTTCGCGGTGCAGCAGCGTGGCCTGGTCGGCCTGGCGCAGATCATAGGTGCCGTCGCTCCACGTGTTGCGCAGCATGCCCCAGCCCCGCGAGCTCAGCAGCATCGGCGCCGGGTTGGGGCGATCGCCTTCTTCCCAGCCACCGGAATACGAGACCTCCAGTTCGCGGCCCTTGAACTCGAAGCGACCGTTCTGCTGGCCGCCGCCGTAGAAGTGCTCATCGCCTTCGCTGGAGAGCACCTGCATGCTCTGGTCCTTGTCCAGGTCCAGCGGCTGCAGTTCGTGCCACAACGCGACATCGCGTTCGCCGTCGCGGCGATCCAGCGACAGGCGCAGTGGCTGGCGCTGGATGCGCAGCACCAGGGCGTCGGTACGGATACGCACCTCGTTGCCATCTTCCTCCACCTCGAAGGCGACCTTCGCGGCCGGCTGCGGCAGTACGATCGGGGCAGCCTTGTCGCTGGCATCGGTGAGCGTGCCGTTGCGGCCGGCGCGCACACGCAGCACGTCATCGCGCAGCAACTCCACGCGCAGGGTGGCGCCGGTATCCGTGCTGAGTGTCCAGCCGGCGGTGCCGTCGTTGGCGGGGGCGGCGCTGATCGCACGCAGGTTGCCCACCGGCTCAGCGTTGGCAGTGGCAGCCAGAGCTACTGCAGTAAGCAGTGCGATCGTCAGACCAGTGCGTCGAAACCGGAAGTCCACCTTGCCCCCAAGCCCGCGGTCAGCGGGAAACTGAAACCAGTGCGGCCGACTCTAGGGCAGGGTCTCGAAAGATGTCAACAAATTGCAAAGAAAAAGGAAGGATATTTAAACACAAACGAAAGATGTGGCGGCGCGACACTTTCCAAACGCCACCTGAATACGCGTTTGTTGCCGCCTGAAACCTTGGTGCAGCGCGGCATCCACGGCCACCCATGGCGTTCAGACACCGATCGAACAGCGAAAACTGTGACCCACCGACCTTTTCTTTATCTTTCGATATTTGACATTTCGAAAGAAAACGAAGAAGGTGCGGTCGCCCAACAGGAATTGCGAATGGACGCTTCTCTGCTCCCTGATTTGCCCACGTGGCAGCGCCTCGGTGGCGCCTATACCGCCGAAGAAATCGCCCAGCAGCCCCGCGTGTGGGCCGCGCTGGCCAGCCTGCTGGAGGCTGCGCAGGTACGCATCGATGGCTTCCTCGGGGAGGCCCTGCGCGATCCCAGCCAGTTGGTGATCTTCACCGGCGCCGGCAGCTCGGGCTTCATTGCCGAGATGGTGGCCGACCAGATCAATACGCAGTGGCCTGCCGAGGTGCGCGCCGTGCATACCACCAGCCTGCTGACCCATCCGGCGCTGTACCTGCGCCGCGACCGCCCGACCCTGCTGGTGTCGTTCGGGCGCAGCGGCTCCAGCCCGGAGAGCGTGGCTGCGGTGGATCTGGTCCGCGACCAGGTGGAGCACGCGCGCTTCGTCGATATCACCTGCAATGCCGAAGGCGAACTCGCCACGCGTGGCCACGGCCGCAGCGATACGTTGTCGCTGCTGATGCCGCCGGCCAGCTGTGATCGCGCCTTCGCCATGACCAGCAGCCTGAGCTGCATGCTGTTGGCCGCGCTGAGTGCGTTCGACAGCGCCCCGTGGGCAACGCGCCTGGAGCGTCTTCGCACGTTGGCCCGCCAGGGCGAGCGTGCGCTGGATGCCTGGGATGGCGCGGTGGCCACCCTCGCCCAGGCGCCGTATTCGCGTGTCATCTATCTCGGCAGCGGTCCACTCGAAGCGGTTGCCCGCGAGGCCGCGCTGAAGGTGCTCGAACTCACCGCCGGCCGCGTGCTGGCGCTGGCCAATACGCCGCTGGGGTTCCGCCATGGGCCCAAGTCCACCCTCAACGGCGAGACCCTGGTGGTGATGCTGCGCAGCGCGCAGCCGCTGGCCCGCCGTTACGAGCAGGACCTGTTGAACGAACTGCGCCGCGACGGCATCGCCGGGCGGGTGCTGTCGATCGGGCCGGAGGATGCGGACCGCGCCGACGGCGACTTCGTCCTCGCCGCACCCGCCTTGCCGGATCCGTGGCTGGCCCCGCTGTGGCTGCTGGTGCCGCAGTGCTATGCGCTGCAGCGTTCGGCCGCGCTCGGCATGACCCCGGACAATCCCTTCCCCGACGGCACGGTCAACCGTGTGGTGCAGGGCGTGACCATCCACCCCCACGGCTGAGCACGCATGCAGACCTGGTACGGCATCGACATCGGCGGCACCAAGATCGAACTGGTCGCGTGCGACGCCACGCTGAGGGTGCACCACCGCCAACGCGTGGCGACGCCGACCCGCGACTACGCCGCGTTCCTGCAGGCGATCGTCGATCTGGTCGAGGCGGCAGACGCCGCACTCGGCCAGCGCGGCCTGGGGGTCGGCATCGGCCTGCCCGGCGTGCGTGATCGCGTCAGCGGCCGCCAGCTCAGTGCCAACGTGCCCAGCCTGACCGGTCAGACGGTCGGTGCGGACCTGCAGGCACGTCTGCAGCGCCCGTTGGAGCTGGGCAATGACCTGCAGTGTTTTGCCTTGTCCGAAGCCCATGACGGCGCCGCCGCAGGCTACCCCAGTATGTTCGGGGCGATCCTCGGCACGGGGGCGGGCGGTGGCTTCTGCGTCGGCGGCCGGCTGATCGCCGGGCACAACGGCATCGCCGGCGAGTGGGGCCACTGGAGCCTGCCCGCCACGCTGCAGCAGCGCCACGACCTGCCGGTGCTGGACTGTGGCTGCGGCCTGCGCGGCTGCCTGGAGCGTTACGTGTCCGGCAGCGGCCTGGCGATGATCCATGAACGCCGCGGTGGCGACGCGCTGGATGCCGCCGAGGTGGTCGCACACGCGCAGGCCGGCGATGCCATCGCGCAGCAGGCGCTGGTCATCCACCGCGATCTACTGGGCTACAGCTTCGCCAGCTTGATCCTCGCGCTGGACCCACACGTGATCGTGCTCGGCGGCGGGCTGTCCAAACTGGAGCAGCTGTACCGCGATCTGCCCGCCGCGATCGCGCCCTACCTGTTCGACGGCGTACGCGTGCCGCCGATCCTGCCGCCCACCTTCGGCGATGCCGGCGGTGCGCGGGGCGCGGCCCTGCTCGCGCGCCAGCACCACCCTTCCCCCTGAACATCGCCGTTACTGGAGTTGCCATGTCCGCCGTCCAATCGTTGATCGCCGCCCATCGCCAGGGCCACCCCGTCGGGCTGTACAGCGTGTGCTGCAGCAACGCGCAGGTGCTGCTGGCGGCGATGCAGGTCGCGCAGCGCTACGACACCCTGCTGCTGATCGAGGCGACCTCCAACCAGGTCGATCAGTTCGGCGGTTACACCGGCATGACCCCGCCGCAGTACCGCGACTACGTGCTGCAGCTGGCGCGCGATGCCGGCTTCCCGGCCGAGCGGCTGGTGCTCGGTGGCGACCACCTCGGTCCCAACGCCTGGCAGAAGGGCCCGGCAGCAACGGCGATGGCGAACGCGCGTGACCTGATCGCCGCCTATGTCGCCGCCGGTTTCCACAAGATCCACCTGGACTGCAGCATGTCCTGCGCCGATGACCCGACCCCGTTGCCGGACGCCATCGTCGCCGCACGCTCGGCCGAACTGGCGCGGATTGCCGAGCGCGCGGCGGCCGAGCACGGGCTGCCGCCACCGGTCTACGTGATCGGCACCGAGGTACCGATTCCCGGCGGTGAAGCCTCGCTGGCCGGCGGCCTGCAGGTGACCACGCCGGCGGCCGCAGCGACCACGTTGGCAATTCACCGTGAGGCGTTCTCCGCCCCGGACCTGCTGCCGGCCTGGGAGCGCGTGATCGCGATGGTGGTGCAGCCCGGCGTGGATTTCGACCACAGCAGCGTGCACTACTACGACCCGGCCGCCGCCGCGGAGCTGTCGGCCTTCGTCGAGCAGCAGCCGGGCATCGTGTTCGAAGCACACTCCACCGATTACCAGACCGAAGCCGGCCTGCATGCACTGGTCCGTGATCACTTCGCGATCCTGAAAGTCGGCCCGGCGGCGACCTATGCGTTCCGCGAGGCGGTGTTCGCGCTGGCGATGATCGAGCGCGAACTGCTGCCCGCCGCGCAATGCTCGCATCTGATCGAGGTGCTGGACCGCTGCATGGTCGACAAGCCCGCCAGCTGGCGCAGCTACTACCAGGGCGACGAACACGAACTGCGCCTGCTGCGCGCGTACTCGCTCAGCGACCGCAGCCGCTATTACTGGGGCGAGCCAGCGGTACAGGCGGCGCTGGACACGCTGGTCGCCAATCTCACCGCGCACGCGCCGCCGCAGATGCTGCTCAGCCAGTTCATGCCCGAGCAGCTCAAGGCGATCGAGGCCGGTGAGCTGCAGCCGTCGCCGTTGGCGCTGATCCAGCACAAGGTGGCGCTGCGCCTGGCCGAGTATGCCCGGGCCTGCAATCGCAACCGCTCAGGGGCGGATAACGAAACCCGGCAGGCCAAGGAGCTTTCGGAACGGTAAGCTTCGGCTTTCCCTTTCGAACGGAATCGCCCCCATGCGAAACACACGGCAGCGCCGCCAGCAGATCCTCCAGACCCTGGTCGAGCACGGCAACGTGCAGGTCAGCGAGCTGGTGGCGCGCTTTGCGGTCTCGGCGGTCACCATCCGCGCCGACCTGACCCACATCGAATCGCAGGGGCTGGCCACGCGCACCCACGGGGGCGCGACGCTGGTGCGTACGCCGCCGCAGGAACAGGACATCCATGAAAAGGACGCCCTGAACCTGCCGATGAAGGACCGTATCGGTATCGAGGCGGCCAAGCTGGTCAAAGCCGGCGACAACATCATCATCGACTCCGGCTCGACCACGATGACCCTGGCGCGGCACCTGCGCGGGCATCGCGATGTCACGGTCATGACCAACGGACTCAACATCGCCTGGGAGCTGGCCAACGCGCCCGGGGTGGAGCTGCTGCTCACCGGCGGGCTGCTGCGCAAGCAGTCGCTCTCACTGCATGGCACCCAGGCCGAGGCGAGCCTCAACACCTACAGCTTCGACACGCTGTTCCTGGGCGTGGATGGCCTGGACCTGCAGTTCGGCCTCACCACCCACCATGAGGCCGAAGCCAGCCTCAACCACCGCATGGTCGAGCGCGCGCGCCGCATCGTGGTGCTGACCGACGCGTCCAAGTTCGGCCGGGTCAGCCTGCACCGCATCGCGCGACTGGACCAGGTCCATACCATCATCACCGACGGAAGCATCGAGCCCGAGTACCTGGAAGGGCTGCAGCGGCTGGGCGTCGAAGTGATCATCGCCGAGTCCCCGCCTTGACCGAGTCCCGCTCCCTGCACGGCCGCCTGCTCACCGACACCGGTTGGGTCCGCGGCGATATCCATTTCGACCAGCGCATCACCGCCATCGATACCGCGCACGCCGATCCGCGGAATGACGATGAAGTCCCGCTGATCCTGCCGGGCTTCATCGACCTGCATGTGCATGGCGGCGCAGGCGTGGACATCATGCAGGGCGGCACGACTGCGCAGACGGTGGCACGCGCGCATGCCCGGCACGGCACCACGGCGCTGCTGGGCACCACCATGACCGCGCAGGAAGACGACATCACCCGCGCGCTTGAGGGCCTGTCCACCGCGATCGCCACGCGCGCACCCGGCATGGCCCGCGTGCTCGGTGTGCACCTGGAAGGGCCGTTCATCAGTGCGCAGCGCCTGGGCGCCCAGCCACCGCTGGTGGTCGAGGCGACGCTGGCCGACGTGCAGCGCCTGCATGCGATCGCCCCGATCAAGGTACTCACCCTCGCCCCGGAAATCGGCCAGCACCTGGCGCTGATTCCCGCGCTGAGCGCGCTCGGCATCCGCGTACAGCTCGGCCACAGCGCCGGCAGCTATGAGGACGGCGTGGCCGCATTGAACGCCGGTGCGGCCGGCTTCACCCACCTGTTCAACGGCATGACCGGCGTGGATCACTACCAACCCGGCATCGCCACCGCCGCGCTCGCGCATGCGCAGTACGCTGAACTCATTCCCGATCTGCAGCACGTGCATCCCGGCGCGATACGCACCGCGCTGCGCGCGATCCCGCGCCTGTACTGCGTCACTGATGCGACTGCGGCGACTGGCATGCCCGATGGCGAATACGCGCTTGGCGTACAGCGCGTGCACAAATGCCTGGGCTGCGTGCGGCTGTCGAGCGGCTCGCTGGCCGGCAGTGCGCTGACCATGGACCAGGCGCTGCGCAATCTGGTCTCGCTCGGCCTGGACATCGCCGATGCCTCCCACCGCCTGTCGCGCTACCCGGCCGATTACCTCGGCATCGACGACCGTGGCCGCATCGCGACCGGTGCCTGGGCAGACCTTGTGGTGCTCGATCACGACCTGCGCGTGCGCGGCGTGGTGGTGGAAGGCGATGACATCGCGCTCGACTGAGCGTTGACTCCCCGCGCCGCCATGGCGCACGCACTTGCAGACAGGACCGGCACGATGAACGATGTTTCCGCAGCCATGCCCGTGCACGCAGGCGCCTCCGCGCCACGCTGGCCGGTACGCTATCTGTTGTTCATCGGCGGCATGGGGGGGCTGCTCTACGGCATCGACATCGGCATCATCGCCGGTGCCCTGCCCTATCTGGAGGCCACCGCCACCGCGAGCTGGCACCTGACCAGCCAGCAGTTGGGCTTCGTGGTCGCCGCGGTGCTGCTCGGCAGTGTGCTGTCTTCACTGTTCGCCGGGATGGTCGCCGACCTGATCGGCCGCCGTGGCGCGATGCTGCTGGCCGGCGTGCTGTTCACCGCCAGCATTCCGGTGATGGCCCTGTCCGATGGCTATGGCGCGCTGTTGATGGGGCGCCTGCTGCAGGGCATCAGTGGCGGGCTGATCGGCGTGGTGGTACCGCTGTATCTGGCCGAAGTGCTCAGCCCGGAACGACGTGGGCGTGGCGCGGCGATGTTCCAGCTGCTGCTGACCATCGGCCTGGTGCTGGCCGCGGTGATCGGGCTGTACCACGCGCATGCCGTGGATGCCGCGACCGCCGCCGTGCGCCATCTACCCGGTGCGGAGCAGCAGCGCCTGCTGTTCGACATCAAGGACCATGCGTGGCGTACCATTTTCTGGAGCTGCCTGCTGCCGGGCCTGGTATTCACCGGCGGCGTGCTGCTGATCAGTGAATCCCCGCGCTGGCTGGTGCGCCGTGGCCGCATCGACAAGGCGCGCCGTGCCCTGCAGCGTACCGTCGCCGCGGGCGAGGTGGAGCCGACCCTGCAGCGCATGCGGGCGCCGGACGAGCTCCAGATCGGCCGCAACGGCAAGCGCGACCCGCTGCTCAGCCGCCGCTACGTGTGGCCGTTCGTGCTGGCCTGCCTGGTGCTGGCCTTCACCCAGGCCACCGGCATCAACTCGGTGCTGGCCTACGCCGTCAACATCCTCAACCAGGCCGGCCTGCCCGGCTCGGTGGCCAACGGCGCCGATGTGGCGATCAAGCTGCTCAACGCGGTGATGACCGTGGTCGCGCTGGTACTGGTGGACCGCAAAGGCCGCAAGTTCCTGTTGATGCTTGGCAGTGGCGGCATCACGCTGTCGCTGCTGGCCGCTGCACTGTTGTTCGTGCAGAGCGAGCGTGGGCGGCTGGACGTGCACGCCACGCTTCAGCAACAGGTGAGCGGCACCACCCTGTCGCTGCCGCTGGATGCCGCGCAATGGCAGCGGCTGGATGGCAACGCCGGCGCCGCGCCGCAGCAGCTGACCGTGTCGTATGCCTACGGCGGCTTCAGCAACGTGCGCTCACTACGCAGCGACAACCCGATCGACGCCACGCTGCAGATCCGTCGCGAAGACGCGGTGTCGGCCGACAGCGTGATCGGCCGTTTCTTCCGCACGCTGCATCTCAACCCGTTCCCGGACCCGGCGCAGGCCGCCAACGCGCCGCTGGTGATCGAACGTGCGGTGATCGGCCCGGTGCCCTCGCCCACCCACGGCTGGCTGGTCGCCGGCTGCATTCTGCTGTTCGTCGCGTTCTTCGCGGTGGGCCCGGGCGTGTGCGTGTGGCTGGCGCTGTCCGAGCTGATGCCGACCCGCATCCGCTCCAACGGCATGAGCATCGCCCTGTTGATCAACCAGTTCGTCTCCACCGTGATCGCCGCGATCTTCCTGCCCACGGTCGGCCATCATGGTTACGCCAGCATGTTCTTCTTCTGGGCCGGCTGTACGGTGCTGTACTTCCTGATCGCCGCGTTCTGGCTGCCGGAGACCAAGGGCAAATCGCTGGAGCAGATCGAGGCGAATTTCCGCTGAACGGTCCGCAGCCCGACTTGGGGCTCAGGGAGCCTTGCCCGTGATCTCCGTATACAGCCGGTGCGCTTCTTCCGTGCTGTCCAGCCCGCTCACCTGCATGGTCTGGGCGAAGGGGCCGGCAATGACGGCGACATTGAGGACCTGATCGCCGACAGTAAACGCCACACGCTTGGCGACGCGCGCTTCGGTCGCCGCAAGGATGCGTGGTGCCGCGTCATCCGTGAAGCGCAGGATCAGGGTCCCGTGGCCGGTATGACCGTCGCTGCCCACGGCCACCGTGGCGATGTCGGCCGTGGTGATGAAGGCCGGCTCGATCAAGGGCAGCGCGTTGCCGTCGCGGTCCTTGAGCGTGGTGACGCCGGGGCGTTGGGCATCCTCGGCCACCTCCCGCATCTGGATGCGTGCGTTCGTCAACGGTGCGACGCCCGCCGTCGTCTCGGGCGCGGCGGGTGCAGGCGGCGCCTGGGTGCAGGCGCTGAGGCCGGACGCCAGCGCCATCGTGACGATCAACAGGGTGCTGCGCATGCGTATCTCTCCATCAGGAAGGACACGAGTATCGCCGCTGCGCGTGCTCAGCGCAGGCGGCGGATGCGCCAGGCGACCACGATCTGCAGCACGCCGTAGAGCAGGCTGCCGATGCCGATCCACAGCGTGGTGACGGCAATGCCTGCAATCGGGTTGGCCACCATCATCGCGCCGAGCACGATCGCCAGCACGCCGCTGAGGATCAGCAGCCACTCGCCCTGGATTTCCTTGCGCACCCGGATCGCGAACACGATGCGGTAGATACCGGCGACGATCAGCCAGGCGGCCAGCAACAGGATCAGCACACTGGCCGTGGCCAGCGGGTTGAGCACGGCCAGCACACCGAATACCACCGAGGCCAGCGCGTAGACCAGCAGCCACCCGCGCGGCACGCCACTGCGGCCGAACAGCGCGAACAGGCTGATCAGGCCTTCCACCAGCGCCATCACGCCGATCGCCCAGGCCAGTGCGGTGGCGGCCGAGAGCGGCCGTGCGATCGCGACCAGACCGAAGACAACGGCGACCACGCCGTACAGCATCAGCACCCACCAGCTGCGGCCGATGGCAGTGAGAAGCGGCGAGGTGCGCGGATCCGGCGGCAGGTTCATGGGACGTCCTTGCGAGGGTGATGACACCCCGATGGTACGTCCTCGCAGCGTGCAAGGCGCGGCAACGGCGCTCACGGCACGCGCGCACAGACCCAGACCTGCATCGGGCCGGCACCGGCGTACTGCAGCGCGCGCAGCGCGGCATCGGTGGTTGCCCCGGTGGTCATTACATCGTCGACGATGGTCAGCCCGGCCGGTGGATGGCCGCGTACCGCGAACGCATCGCGCAGGTTGCAGCGCCGGGCATCCGCATCCAGGTTCGATTGCGCCGCGGTCTCGCGGGTCCGTTGCAGCCCGTTCCAGAGCGGGCAGCACAGCCCGCGCGCCAGCGGCTTGCTCAGTTCCAGCGCCTGGTTGTAACCGCGCTGGCGCAACCGGCGGCGGTGCAGCGGCATCGGCTGCAGCGGCCCGGCCAGAAACGGCGGCACGCGCTGCAGCATCAGTTGTGACAGCAGCCGGCCGGCGGCCAGGTCCTGGTGGAATTTGAACCGGATCAGCAACCGGTCGATCGGCGGCGCATACAGGAACGCGGCACTGGCCGCCGCCTGGCGGGGATACTCGTCCACGCAGCGCTCGCAGTGGTCCCCCGCTGCGTCACCGGGATCGGTCGCCGCCAACGGCAGGGCGCAGCGACGGCAGGCGCGGTCGTTCCACGGTAGCGCCTGATGGCAAGCGCGGCACAGATCCATCCCGTCCTCGCCCGGGCACTCGCAGACCAGGCAGCGCAGCGGGAGGATGTGCCAGCCGAGCCAGCCCAGGGCGCCGTAAACTTTTGATAAGTCCATGTGGTTGACAGATGGGGGCGGCCTCACCAGACTGCCGCCCTTTCGTTCCACTATCTGTCAGGACACTCCCATGGCTTCTGTCATCCGACACGACTGGCACCGCGAGGAACTGCTGGCGCTGTTCGCGCTGCCGTTCCCGGCGCTGCTGCACCGCGCGGCCAGCGTGCACCGCGAGCAGTTCGATCCGGCGGAAGTCCAGATTTCGACCCTGCTCTCGGTCAAGACCGGCGGCTGCCCGGAAGACTGCGCGTACTGCCCGCAGGCGCAGCGCTACAGCACCGGGGTGGACGCACAGAAGCTGATGGCCACCGACGATGTCGTCGCCAAGGCCCGCCAGGCCAAGGCCGCCGGCGCCTCCCGGTTCTGCATGGGTGCGGCCTGGCGCTCGCCCAAGGACCGCGATATCCCCAAGGTGGCGGCGATGATCCGCGAGGTGAAGGCACTCGGCCTGGAGACCTGCGCCACCTTGGGCATGCTCAGCGGCGCGCAGGCCACCGCCCTGCGCGAGGCCGGGCTGGACTACTACAACCACAACCTGGACACCGCGCCGGACTACTACGATTCGATCATCCACACGCGCCAGTACCAGGACCGCCTGGACACGCTGGCGCACGTGCGCGATGCCGGCCTGAAGACCTGCTGTGGTGGCATCGTCGGCATGGGCGAGACCCGCGAGCACCGCGCCGGCCTGCTGCTGGCGCTGGCCACCCTGCCCGCCCACCCAGATTCGGTGCCGATCAACCGCCTGGTACAGGTCGCCGGCACGCCGCTGCATGGCACCGCCGAGCTGGACCCCTTCGAGTTCGTGCGGATGATCGCGGTGGCCCGCATCGTGATGCCACGTGCAATGGTGCGGCTCTCGGCCGGACGCGAGGCGATGAGCGACGAGCTGCAGGCGCTGTGCTTCCTGGCCGGGGCCAACTCCATCTTCCATGGCGAAAAGCTGCTGACCACCGGCAACCCGGACACCGGGCGCGACCTGGCCCTGTTCGCGCGGCTGGGCCTGCGCCCGATGCCGGTCACGGTGGATGCCGACGGGCACGACCACCCGGGCACGGTGCACGCCGACATCACCGCCGGCGGCGGCTGCGGGCGGGCGGCCTGAGCCCCGAGCAGCGGGCCCGGCAACCGGGTACGCTAACGGCCCACCCGGACCCCCTGACGACCATGGCCCGTCCTGACCTGCACGACCGCATCCAGGCCCTGCGCAAGCTCCGCGACGCGCAGGGGCGCCTTCGCGTGCGCCGCGTGGTGAGCCGGCGCGATGGCGTGCGGCTGGACGTCGATGGCCAGTGGCTCACCGGTTTCTGCAGCAATGACTATCTGGGTCTGTCGCAGCAGTTCGGCGTGGTCAGCGCACTGCAGGATGCGGCCGCGCGCGAAGGCACCGGCGCCACCGGATCGCACCTGATCTGCGGCCACCACGTGCTGCATGAAGCGCTTGAACAGGAAATGGCCGATTGGCTCGGCTATCCGCGGGCGCTGCTGTTCGGCAGTGGCTTCGCGGCGAACCTCGCGGTGCAGCAGGCCCTGCTCAGCGAAGAAGACGATGTGTGCGTACAGGACCGCCTCAACCACGCCAGCCTGCTCGATGCATCGCGCCTGGCCGGTTGCCGCCTGCGCCGCTACCCGCATCTGGATACCGAAGGCGCGCTGCGTCAGCTCAAGCACGCGCCCAGCGGCGCGGCGATGCTGGCCACCGACGGCGTTTTCAGCATGGACGGCGACATTGCCCCGCTGCGTTCCCTGTCGTTGGTGGCGCGCATGCAGGAAGCGCTGCTGTACGTCGATGACGCGCACGGCATCGGTGTGGTCGGCGAACACGGCCGCGGCTGCGTGGCCGATGCGGGCCTGGGCGTGAACGATGTGCCGCTGCAGCTGGCCACGCTCGGCAAGGCGCTCGGCGGCAGCGGCGCGGTCGTGCTCGGCGACGAGGCGATGATCCAGCACCTGGCCGAAACCGCGCGCCCCTACATCTACACCACCGCCGTGCCGCCGGCGCAGGCGGCCGCCGCCCTGGCCGCGGTGAAGCTGGCCCGCCGCGATGAGTGGCGCCGCGAAAAGCTCACCGAACTGATTGGCATCTTCCGCACCGGCGCCCGCCAGCACGGCCTGGAACTGATGCCATCGGATACCCCGATCCAACCCCTGCTGTGCGGCGCCGAATCGACGGTGATGGGCATGGCGGCCGCGCTGGAAGCCGCCGGTTTCCTGGTCAGCGCGATCCGTCCGCCCACCGTACCGGAGGGCAAGGCGCGCCTGCGGGTGACCCTGTCCGCCCTGCACACACCTGCCGAGGTGCGCGCACTGGTCGATGCGATCGCGCACGCCCGCGACACTGTGGTGCAGCCGCCATCGCTGACTGCCGTGACCGCGTGACAGCGCTGGGTTGAGCATGCAGATCGATGTCATCGGCCAGGGCCCCGCGCTGGTCCTCATCCACGGCTGGGCCCTGCACGGCGGCGTGTTCGCACCGTTGGTGGACCGCCTGTCGGCGCACTTCCAGCTGCACCTGGTGGATCTGCCCGGCCACGGCGCCAGCCGCGCTGACACCACGCCGCTGCGCCTGCCGTACGTGGTCAATGCCATCGCCGCCGCCACGCCGCCGGCGGTCTGGTGCGGCTGGTCGCTAGGGGGGCTGTTCGCGCTGCATGCTGCCGCGACCCTGCCCCAGGTGCGTGCGCTGGCGATGATCGCCGCCACGCCGCGTTTCGTGCGCGGCGACGACTGGCCGCATGCGGTGGAGCCGGCGGTGTTCGAACAGTTCGGTCAGGACCTCGCGCAGGATTATCGCGGCACGCTGGAGCGCTTCCTCGCGCTGGATGCGATGGGCTCCGAACACGCCCGGCAGGAACTGCGCACGCTGCGCGGGATGCTCGTCGCGCGCGGTGAGCCTACCCCACGCGCATTGCAGGAAGGCCTGCGCCTGCTGGAGAACACCGATCTGCGCGGCGCCCTGGCCCAGCTGGGCAAGCCCAGCCTGTGGCTGGCCGGCCAGCGCGACCGGCTGGTCTCGGCGCGCGCCATGCAGGCTGCCGCCGCGCTGGCGCCGGGCGCGCAGGCGCATGTGATCGCCCGGGGCGGGCATGCCCCTTTCCTCGGCCATACCGACGAGGTGGCCGCGCAGCTGCAACACTTTGTTGCCGCGCTGCCTTGACCTGTTCCGGCCGCGCATCGCCGATCATGTACGCCTGCCTTTCTCCACAGGACTGACCCCATGGATCTTGGAATCGCCGGCCGTTGGGCCCTGGTCTGCGCCGCCAGCAAAGGCCTCGGGCTGGGCTGTGCACGCGCACTCGCCCGCGAGGGCGTCAACGTGGTCATCGCCGCGCGCGGTGAAGCGGCCCTGGAACGCGCCGTGCTCGAACTGCAGGGCCTGCCGGGCGCACGCAGGGTGATCGGCGTGGTTGCCGACATCACCACGCCGGAAGGCCGTACCGCCGCGCTGGCCGCCTGCCCGCAGGTCGACATCCTGGTCAACAACGCGGGGGGCCCGCCGGCGGGCGATTTCCGCCAGTTCACCCGCGGGGACTGGATTGCCGCACTGGATGCCAACATGCTGGCCCCGATCGAGCTGATCCGCACCACGGTGGATGGCATGATCGAGCGTGGTTTCGGCCGCGTGGTCAACATCACCTCCTCCTCGGTGAAGGCCCCCATCGACATCCTCGGGCTGTCCAACGGCGCGCGCTCCGGCCTGACCGGGTTCGTGGCCGGGCTGGCACGCAAGACCGTCGCCCACAACGTCACCCTCAACAATCTGCTGCCGGGCCAGTTCGATACCGATCGCCTGCGCGGCAACTTCGCGTACCTGGCGCAGCAGCAGGGCATCGATGCCGGCCAGCTTGCCGAGCGCAAACGCACGCATATTCCCGCCGGCCGCTTCGGCACCGCCGATGAGTTCGGTGCCGCCTGCGCCTTCCTGTGCAGCGCACAGGCCGGCTACATCACCGGGCAGAACCTGCTGATCGATGGCGGCGCCTACCCGGGCACCTTCTGAGTCCACCGCACCACCGTTTTGAGCCGTGAGTACCCCATGACGTCCAGCTTCGATCCCCATCACGTCCGCCGCGCCTTCTCGCGCGCCGCCAGCAGTTACGACGCCGCCGCGGCACTGCAGCGCGAGGTGGAAAAGCGCCTGCTCGAATCGCTGGATTACCTGGAAAACCGCCAGCCGCAGGTGGTGCTCGATGTCGGCAGCGGCACCGGCCATGCCAGCGCTGTGATGAAGAAGCGCTGGCCGAAGGCCCAGGTGATCGCGCTGGATCTGGCCCAGCCGATGCTGCGCGAGGCGAAGAAGCAGGCGGGCTGGTGGAAGCCGTTCTCGCGCGTGTGCGGCGATGCGCAGGCGCTGCCGGTGCTGGACCAGAGCGTGGATGTGATCTTCAGCAACCTGTGCCTGCAGTGGGTGGAGGATCTGCCGGCGGTGTTCGCCGGGTTCCGCCGCGCGCTCAAGCCCGGGGGCCTGCTGCTGGTCTCCACGTTCGGGCCGGAGACCCTGATCGAACTGCGCGATGCGTTCGCCGCCGCCGACGAGGTGCCGCATGTCAGCCGTTTCGCACCGATCGCACAGTTCGGCGATGCGCTGATGATGTCCGGCTTCCGCGATCCGGTGCTGGACCGCGACCTGTTCACCCTGACCTACGACGACCTGACCGCACTGATGCGCGAGCTGCAGGCGATCGGCGCCACCAACGCGCGCCAGGACCGCCGCCACACCCTGACCGGGCGCGGGCGCTTCGATGCCGCGCGGGCCGCCTACGAGCCGCTGCGGCGCGAAGACGGCACGCTGCCCAGCAGCTGGGAAGTGATCTACGCGCACGCCTGGGCGCCGGAAGGCGGCGCGCCGATCCGCGAGCGCGGGCACGATGTTGCCACGGTGCCGGTCTCGGCGATTCCGATCCGCCGCAAAACGCCCTGAGCCGACCGCACTGATCGCGTAGAGCCGACCACGGGTCGGCGCTACGACGGGAACAGATCGCGATGGAAGAAGTAGATTTCCTGCGCCAGGAACCGCCAGCTGGTGTGGAAGCTGCGGAAGCGCGTGCTCGGCGTGGACGAGGCCAGCGCATCGATGCCCAGCTCGCGGCACAGGCGCAGCGCGCGGGCCATGTGCAGCGGGTCGCTGACGATGATCACGCGGTGCAGCTTGCGCTGATCCATCAAGCGCCGCGCCTCGATCAGGTTCTGCCGCGTGGTGCGTGAGGCGGTCTCGATCAGGATCGCATCGTCGGGCACGCCCTGCTTGAGCGCATAGCGGCGCGCCACCTGCGATTCGGAAAAGCGCGCGCCGGTGCCGCCGTAGCCACCGGTGAAGATCAGCAGCGGCGCATAGCCCTGCTGGTACAGGTCCAACCCGTGCCGGATGCGCTCTTCGAACACCGGCGACGGCTTGGCGTCATAGGCCGCCGCGCCGAGCACGATGATCGCATCGGCTTTCTGCGCCTGGTCGCGCTCGCCGATCCAGACGATCCACGCGGTGACCCCGAGCAGCCACACCGCCAGCACGATGCACAGCCGCCACAGCCACCCGAACACACCCACCCGCGTGCGCCGGCTCATGCCGCACCCCACGGCAGGGCATCCAGATCGACATTGCCACCGGACAGCACCACGCCGACCCGTTTGCCGGCAAAGCGCGCCGGTTCGGCGAGGATCGCCGCCAGGGCGATGGCCGAGGACGGTTCCACCACCTGCTTGAGCACCTGCCAGATCTGCCGCATTGCGGCGACGGTGGCCTCATCGGCGACGGTGATGACCTGCGCCGCGCCCTGCAGCAGGGCGAAGTTGGGCGCGCCGAGCGTCCCGCGCAGGCCATCGCAGACGGTGTCGGGGGTGAAGTCGATGCGGCGCTCGCCAGCCGCCAGCGAGCGTGCGGTATCGGCCGCGCCCAGCGGTTCGGCCAGAACCAGCCCGGTTGCCGGGGCGACCGCCTGCAGCGCCAGCCGCGTGCCCGAGGCCAGGCCGCCGCCGCCCACCGGCACCACCATCATGTCCAGGCCCTCGCTGGCGTGCAGCAGCTCCAGCGCCGCCGTGCCCTGGCCGGCGATCACCTGCGGGTCGGTATACGGATGCACCAGGGTCGCCCCGGTTTCGGCCTGGACCTGGGCGCACATCGCTTCGCGCGCGGCGATCGAGGCATCGCAGCGCCACAGCGTGGCCCCGTGACGGCCGATGTTGGCCAGCTTGGCGGCCACCGCGCCCTCGGGCACGACCACGTGGCAGGCGATGCCGCGGGTGCGCGCAGCCAGCGCCAACGCCGCGCCATGGTTGCCGGAGGAGTGGGTGACCACCCCGCGCCGGGCCTGCGCCTCCTCCAGCGCCCAGACGGCATTGCAGGCACCGCGGAACTTGAACGCCCCGCTGCGCTGCAGATGCTCGGCCTTGAAGAACACAGTGGCGCCGGTCATCGCATCCAGCGTGCGCGAGCGCAGTACCGGCGTCACGCAGGCGTGCACGGCAATGCGCGCCGCCGCCGCCAGCACGTCGTCAACACAGGGCAAGGGTGAATCGCTCATGACGCAAGATTAACGTATGCCCCATGCCCACACCCGTCCGGATGAACGTGTCAGCATGGCAACCATTCATTCGGATCGGGCTGAGTTAAGGGCCGATTCAATGCCCTGGGCTGAAGCTGGCCCTACAGCCCTTTGGGGGGACCCCATCATGAAAATGCGCCTTGTTCTTGCCGGTGGCCTGTTATTGGCCCTGTCCGGCTGCGCGACGTACGACTATGTCGGCGGTGGCGGCGGCAATGGCTACTACCACGGCGCACCCTCGGTCGAGTATCGCTACCCGGCCGGCTATCCCTACGGCTACGGCAGCGGCTATTACGGCGGCGGTGGCTATTACGGCTACGGCGGGTATGGCGGTGGTTACGGCTATCCGGTGTATCGCCCGTACCCGAACTATCGCCCGCCGCACAATCATCGGCCGCCGCCGCGCCCCGGCAACGGCAACGGCAACCCCACCCGTCCGCCGGATCGCCCGCGTCCGAACAACGGCGGCTCGCCGTGGCGGAACATGGATTCGGTGGGTGGCCCGCGCCGCCCGCAGCAGCAGCAACAGCAGCGCCCCTCCCCACCGCCCCAGGCACGCCCGGCCCAGGCCCCGCGTCCCTCTGCGCCGAGGATGAACGGTTCCCCGTGGCGGAATCTCAACAATGCGAACCAACGCACAGTTGAGCCGTGAGATGGCTTGATTTTCACGCGCCCGGCAGTTCACTCTAGTCGGGCAGTGACAGTCACGGTCACAAAGTGCCAAAAGCGACAAGTGACGTCACATTCGGCTCTATGTCGATATCCGCCAGGAACATCTGGATCCCCCCTGTTCCGGCCCTGTCGGATGTCGGCACCTACAACGCAGAAGGCCCCGCCAATGGCGGGGCCTTTTGTATCTGGCGCCCAGCCAGCCGCCGCGCGCCGGCAAAAAAACAGGGCCGGCAGTCCCCCGACTACCGGCCCCTCTGCTTCCCCACGATGCGCTTGGACCGGCCCCTGTTCCAATTCCGGTCCGTTACGCACAAGGCGCATGCCATCCTGGGTGCTATTGGGTTATCTGCAGAAAACGTGCCAACTTGAGGGTGGATTTCATCGCCCCCGACGAATGGCGCTAAAATCGCCACCCGCGCCCTGCCTACAGGGCAGACCCTGGGCCGCCCGGCCCCGTCCCGAGTTCCTCCGCCAATGACTGACTCCTTCTATCGCTACGACGTCATCGTCATCGGCGGCGGCCACGCCGGCACCGAAGCGGCGCTGGCGGCCGCGCGCAGTGGCGCGCGCACCCTGCTGTTGACCCACAACGTGGAAACCATCGGCGCGATGAGCTGCAACCCGGCCATCGGCGGCATCGGCAAGGGCCACCTGGTCAAGGAGATCGACGCCCTCGGCGGAGCGATGGCGCATGCCGCCGACCGCGCCGGCATCCAGTGGCGCACGCTCAATGCCTCCAAAGGCCCGGCCGTGCGCGCCACGCGCTGCCAGGCCGACCGCAATCTGTACCGGATGGCGATCCGCCAGATCGTCGAAGCCCAGCCCAACCTGACCGTATTCCAGGCGGCGGTCGATGACCTGATCATCGAAGGCGATGCCGTGCGCGGTGCGATCACCCAGACCGGGCTGCGCTTCAGCGCGGCCGCGGTGGTGCTCACCGCCGGCACCTTCCTGGCGGGCAAGATCCACGTTGGTGAAACCCAGTACGCCGCCGGCCGCATGGGCGACCCGCCGGCGACCACGCTGGCCGCGCGCCTGCGCGAGCGCCCGTTCGTGATCGACCGCCTCAAGACCGGCACCCCGCCACGCATCGACGGCCGTTCGCTGGATTACACCGTGATGGAAGAACAACCCGGCGACGATCCGCGCCCGGTGATGTCCTTCCTGGGCAGCGTGGCCGAGCACCCGGCGCAGGTCAGCTGCTGGATCACCCATACCAGCGAGCGCACGCACGAGATCATCCGCAACGCCCTGCACCGCTCGCCGCTGTACAGCGGCCAGATCGAAGGCATCGGCCCGCGCTACTGCCCCTCCATCGAGGACAAGGTGGTGCGCTTCGCGGAAAAGGCCAGCCACCAGATCTTCGTCGAGCCCGAAGGGCTGGACGTGGTCGAGATCTATCCCAACGGCATCTCCACCTCGCTGCCCTTCGATGTGCAGCTGGAGCTGGTCCGCAGCATGCGCGGTTTCGAGAACGCGCACATCACCCGCCCCGGCTACGCGATCGAATACGACTTCTTCGATCCGCGCGGGCTGAAGAACACGCTGGAGACCAAGTCCGTCAGCGGCCTGTTCTTCGCCGGCCAGATCAACGGCACCACCGGCTATGAAGAAGCCGCCGCGCAGGGCCTGCTGGCCGGGCTCAACGCCGCGCGCTTCACCCGTGACGACGCCGGCTGGTGCCCGCGCCGCGATGAGGCCTACCTGGGTGTCCTGGTCGACGATCTGATCACCCACGGCACCAACGAGCCCTACCGCATGTTCACCAGCCGCGCCGAATACCGGCTGCAGCTGCGCGAGGACAACGCCGATGTGCGCCTGACCGGCCTGGGCCGCGAGCTGGGCCTGGTCGACGAGCGCCGCTGGGCCGCCTTCCAGACCAAGCAGGATGCCGTGACGCAGGAAACCGCACGCCTGCGTGCGCTGTGGGCGACGCCAGGCAATGCGCTGGGCCGCGAAGTGGAGGCCACGCTGGGCGTGGCGGTCAGCCGCGAAACCAATGTGCTGGACCTGATCAAGCGCCCGGAACTGGACTACGCCACGCTCATGCAGGTGCCGTCGCTGGGCCCGGCCGTGGCCGATGCCAAGGTCGCCGAACAGGTCGAGATCGGCGTGAAGTACGCCGGCTATCTGGACCGCCAGCGCGACGAGATCGAACGCCAGCAGCGCCACGAGAACACCGCGATCGCGGCCGATTTCGATTACGCCGGCGTACGCGGTCTCTCGGCGGAAGTGCAACAGAAGCTCGAGCGCGTGCGGCCGCAGACCCTCGGCCAGGCCCAGCGCATCCCCGGGATGACCCCGGCGGCGATCTCGCTGCTGCTGGTGCACCTGGAGCGCGCGCGCCGTACCCGCGCCGCGTAACGGAAAGAAAAAACGGCGCCCGGTATCATGACCACGCGCCCAGCAGGGCGCGTCATTGTCTGGAGTCCGCATGTCCCCGATCCGCCCCTTCCTCGACACACTGCCGATGCTCGGCGAGCGCGTCTACATCGATCCGGCGTGCACGATCATCGGCGATGTGGTGCTGGGCGATGACGTCTCGGTGTGGCCGGGCACGGTGATCCGCGGCGATGTGAACCACGTGCGGATCGGAGCGCGCAGCAACATCCAGGACGGCACCATCATCCACGTCAGCCACCACAGCCCGTTCAACAAGGGCGGCTACCCGACGATCATCGGTGAGGGCGTCACGGTCGGCCACGGCACCATCATCCATGCCTGCACGATCGGCGATTACTGCCTGATCGGCATGGGCGCCTGCATCCTGGATGGCGCGCAGGTAAGCACGCACGGCTTCCTCGGCGCCGGCGCGGTGCTTGGCCCGGGCAAGGTGGTCGGCGAAGGCGAGCTGTGGCTGGGCAACCCGGCACGGCTGGCGCGCACGCTCAGCGACAAGGAGATCGAGTCGCTGCATTACTCGGCCGATCACTACGTGCGCCTGAAGGACCAGTACCGGGGTTGATTGCGGCCACCCCGCTGGGCATCGGGATCCGTGCGCGGTAAAGTCCTCAGCCGACCAGGAAGCAGTCGAGAACCGCATGCCCCCGCTGGCAGACCGGAGAGGAATCCGGCGTCCCCTGTGGCCTTCCGTACGATCCACCGTGATGCGCCGCCGATGAGCGCGCCCATGCTGGATACCTACCGGGAGGTCATCACCCCCGAAGGCGTGCCTCTGCACCTGCCCGTGGCCGGGCCGTTGCCGCGTGCGCTGGCCTGGGCCATCGACTTCGTGATCCGCATCGGCGCGTTGATGATGCTGAGCATTCCGCTGGCGTTCCTCGGCGGGTTCGGCCAAGGGCTCTACCTGGGCCTGATGTTCCTGCTGATGTGGGCCTACACCATCGTCCAGGAAGCCTGCTGGGGCCGCACGCTGGGCAAGCGCGCGATGGGCCTGCGCGTGGTGGCGGGCGATGGCGGCCCCATCGGCTGGATGAGCGCGATCACCCGCAACCTGCTGCGCACCGTGGACATGCTGCCGTTCGGCTATGCGCTGGGACTGCTGTCGAGTCTGTTCGATACCCATGGCCGCCGTCTCGGTGACCTGGTCGCGGGAACCGTGGTGATCCACCAGGGCGCAGCGCCGTTGGGAGGTACCGTACCGGTCGGCAGCGTGCTGGCCCCGCCGCAGCCCCTGCAGCCGGCCGAACAGGCCGCCGTGGTCGCCTTCGCCGAGCGCGCGCCGCGGCTGTCGGTGCCGCGCCAGCAGGAACTGGCCGACATCGCCTCGCCGCTGACCGGGAGCCACGGCCAGGTCGGCGTGCTGCGCCTGTATGCGATGGCCAACTGGCTGCTGGGACGGCGATGAGACAGGAGCAGTTCGTCGCCCGCTACCAGGCCGAGTGGCAGGCGCTGGAACACTGGCTGGCCCAGCGCGGTGAGCGCCCGCGGCAGGCGCGCCGGCAGCCGGCCCACGAGGGCCTGGACGATGGCGATTTCCCGCAGCGCTACCGCCGCCTGTGCCAACAGCTCGCGCTGGCGCGCCGACGCGGTTACAGCCCGCAGTTGGTCGCACGCCTGCAGCAGTTGATGCAGCAGGGCCACACGTTGCTCTATCGCACGCCACGTCCGCAGTGGCAGCGCGCACTCGCCTTCCTGTTCGCCGATTTCCCGCAGCTGGTGCGCAGCCAGGCGCGCAGCATGTGGGTGGCCGCCGCATTGTTCGTGGTGCCGCTGGTGGGCAGCTTCGCGCTGATCCTGTGGCGCCCCGAACTGATCCATCTGCTGATGGACAACGCGCGGATCGCCGAATTCGAACGCATGTACGACCCGGCCTCACCGAACCTGGGCCGCGACAGCGGCACCAACTGGACGATGTTCGGCTACTACATCATGAACAACATCAGCATCGGCCTGCGCACGTTCGCCTTCGGGCTCATTGCCGGCGTCGGCACCGTGTTGGTGATGCTGTTCAACGGCGTCGGCATCGGATCGGTCGCCGGCCATCTGCAGCACGTCGGCCACGGCGATCCGTTCTGGCGCTTCGTGGCCGGTCACGGTGCCTTCGAGCTGACGGCGATCGTGATCGCCGGCGGCGCTGGATTGCAGCTGGGCATGAAACTGCTCGCGCCCGGCCGCCGGCGGCGCATCGATGCGCTGGTCGAGGGCGGCGTGATCGGGGCCAGGCTGTGCGTGGGGGTCGCGGCGATGTTGCTGATCGCCGCCTTCATCGAAGCGTTCTGGTCCTCGATCGCGGCGGTTCCGGCGTGGGGCAAATACAGCGTGGCGGCCGTGCTGTGGACCACCGTGTTCGTGTGGTTGTGGCGCGGCGGACGCGGAGCGGCCGATGCAGATTGATCGCCTCAACGTCGTGCTGCGCGCACGCTCGGGCTGGGAAGCCATGGAGCTGGGCATGGCGCTGGTGCGCCGGCATGCCGCGGCGATCTGGGCGCCCTGGGTCATCGTGTCGCTGCCGGTATTCGTGCTGCTCAACGCGCTGGCCTGGTGGACCCACAGTTTCGGCTGGGCCTGGTTGGCGATGTGGTGGCTCAAGCCGTTGTTCGAGCGCATCGCGTTGTATGTGATCTCGCGCGGGGTGTTCGGCGATGCGTCCACCACCCCGCAGACATTGCGCGCGCAGCGCACGTGGGGCTGGGAGGGCTTCTGGGGCTATCTCGGCTGGCGGCGCCTGAGCCCGCTGCGTTCGGTGCTGCTGCCGGTCAATCTGCTGGAAGGCGCGGATCCGGCACATCGTCGCCAACGTCGGCGCGCCATCGCCGGGGGTGCGATGGGCCATGCCGTCCTGCTGACGCTGGTGTGCATGGTCTTCGAGATCGTGCTGGTGGTCGGCGGCATCGCCGCGGTGTTCCTGTTCATTCCGGTGGACCTGCTGTCCGAGTCCTGGCGCGCGGCGTGGGAGCTGGCCAAGCAGGACATGCCGGCCTGGATGCAGCTGGGCGTGAACCTGCTGTTCTGGTTGGCCGCCACGCTGATCGGGCCGTTCTATGTCGGTGCCGGCTTCGGCCTGTACCTGGACCGGCGCACGCAGATGGAAGCATGGGATGTGGAGATCGCCTTCCGGCGCCTGCATGCACGGTTGCAGCGCGCTGCGCCGCTGCTGGTCCTGGCCCTCGTGCTGGTCTGGCCAGGCGCGGCACTGCACGCCCAACAGGCGCCGACGCAGTCGAACACCAAGGGTGCGTTGCCGGTGCCGGCCGAGGACGCTCCGTCACCTGCGCAAGACGCCGATGCGGCTTCGGACGCCGACGGTAGCGAAGACGATGACGCCGATGACCCGCCGCGTACGTACGACAACGATCCGGACAACACGCCCCCGGTCATCTTTGGCGCTGAAGCGGTGGATACGGCTGGCTTCCGACAAGCCGTGCAGCGCGCGTATGAAGACCCGCTGCAGAGCCCGACCCGCGAGGTCACCGAGTGGACGCGCATCGAAAGCGATGCAACCGAAGCGGAGAAGGCAAAACGTGAGGCTGCGGCCAAGGCCACTGGCCAACGCGGCAGCAAAGGGCCGCTGTTGCCGGCCCGGATCGCCGAATGGACGCTGTGGGCGGTGGTCGGGGTCATGGTGTTGCTGCTGCTGGCCACCGCACCGCGCTGGCTGCCGTGGCTGCGCGGCTCCGGGCAGCGCCGTCGTGCGAAGGCCGCAGCGGTCATCGAAGAACCAATCCGGATACCGGACGTCGTGCCGCCCGATCCGGCGTCGCGTGCGCGTGCCCTGTGGCAGGAAGGACGCCCCCGCCAGGCGCTGGCGCTGCTGTACCGCGCCAGTGTGGAATCGATGAGCGAGCGCGCCGGGATCACGCTTCCGCCGGGTGCCACCGAAGCGCAGTGCCTGCGTGCCTCGCGTCGGATGCCGGTCGAGGCCGACCGCAGCCTGTTCGCGCGCATCGTGCGGATCTGGCAGTACGCGGCGTATGCCGGCCGATTGCCCAGCGATGAAGACTTCGATGCGCTGGCCACGATTCTGCAGGCCCAGTTCGGGTGGCGCGCGTGAGCGTCCGTCTGCGCTGGCTGCTGATCGTCCTGGGCCTGCTGGTGATCGGCGTGCCGCTGGCGATCCTGTTCCTGCGCACCCACGAGCGGGTGACGCACACAGAGCACCTGCCGCCACAGGGCGAAGCCAGCTACAACCCGCTGTACGTACTCGGCCAGGCGCTGCGTGCGGACGGGCTGACCGTGCAGTCGCGGCCACGCCTGGACCTGACCCGGATGCCGCTGGAACCGGGCGATACCGTGGTGCTGCTGCAGGACAGCGCGGAAGTGCCCGCACCTGCCGTAGCAACGCTGATGGCCTGGGTGGAGCGTGGTGGGCACCTGATCGTGCGCACGCCACCGGTGGGCAAGGACGCCGCCCGCAATGGCCCGCTGCTGGACGCGCTCGGCGTGGACAGCGCGGGCTACGGGAGCTATTGCCAGCAGTTCCACGTGCGCGATGACCCGCAGCATGTGGAGTTCTGCACCGGCCGTCGCTTCGCGGTGGAGCCAGCCGCGGGCATGGCGGTCGAGCGCGAGTGGGGCACCGCGGCCGACCTGGTCTTCGCCCGCCTGCGCCACGGCCGGGGGCACATCGATGTGTTGGCCGACATGGCCTTCATGCAGGGCAAGGGCCGGCCCAACCCGGCCGCCCCGCCGAACGCCGCCAACGCCCTCGTTGATGGGCTGCACGACAAGGCCCACCGCGACCTGACCCGCTACGTGCTGGCGCCCAACTATGGCAAGGGCACGATGTGGCTGGTCTACGCCTCGCGCCCGCCGTCGTTGTGGAACCGCGTGTTCTACCTCGGCTGGCCGGTGTGGGCGCCGTTGCTGCTGGCGCTGCTCGGCTGGCTCTGGCAGCGCGCGCAGCGCCTGGGCAGTGAGCTGCCCTCGCCTGCCGCGGAACGCCGCTCGCTGCTCGAACACATCCGCGCCAGCGGCGAACACCTGCTGCGCTTCGGCAAGGCACCGCTGTTGTATGACGCGGTCCGCCGCGCGTTCCTGGCGCGTCTGCGGCGGCGTTCGCCGAGTGCGGCCGCACTGACCGGCGAGGCCCGGGTGCAGGCCGTCGCCAGCCTGCTGCAGTGGTCGAACGAGCGCGTGCAGACCGCCTTGACTCCACCCGCTTCCCACGACGTCGCCGGCCTGCGCGACCGCATCCGCCTGCTGATCCAGATGAGAAACCTGCTATGACCGAGCCGACGCTTCCGCCGCCGCTGTCCCCTCCCGCCGTGACGCCGTCGCCATCGCCGTCGCCGTTGTCCGAGCGCGTCGATGCCGTGCGCGAGGCCGTGGGCCGCGCCTTCATCGGCCAGCCCGAGGTGCTGGACCAGATCCTGATCGCGCTGCTGGCCGGCGGCCACGTGCTGATCGAAGGTGTGCCCGGGCTGGGCAAGACCCTGCTGGTGCGCGCGCTCGCCCAGGCGCTGGAGCTGGATTACGGCCGTGTGCAGTTCACCCCGGACCTGATGCCCAGCGATGTCAGCGGCCATGCGGTGTATGACCCGAAGACCGAGAGCTTCAAGATCCGTCGCGGCCCGGTGTTCACCAACCTGCTGCTCGCCGATGAAATCAACCGCGCCCCGGCCAAGACCCAGTCGGCCCTGCTGGAAGTGATGCAGGAAGGCCAGGTCACCATCGAAGGCAAGGCGTTCGCGCTGACCCCGCCGTTCCTGACCCTGGCCACGCAGAACCCGGTCGAACAGGAAGGTACCTACCCGCTGCCCGAAGCGCAGCTGGACCGTTTCCTGCTGAAGGTGCTGATCGACTACCCGACGCTGGACGATGAGAAGCGCATGGTCGATGCGATCACCACCGGCCGCAGCGCCGCCGATTTCGATCTGTCGCAGGTGCCACGCGTGCTGAACGCGGCCGAGGTGGTCGCGTTGCAGCAGGCGACCGCTGCAATCACGGTCGACCCGGAAGTGATCGACTACGCGGTACGGATCGTCGCCGCCACGCGGCAATGGCCGGGTATCGCGCTGGGTGCCGGCCCGCGCGGGAGCATCGCGCTGGTGCGTGCGGCGCGTGCGCAGGCGGTGCTGTCCGGCCGTGATTTCGTCACCCCCGATGACGTGCGCGACATCGCCAGGCCGGCGCTGCGCCATCGCATTGCGCTCGCGCCGGAACTGCAGATCGAAGGACAGAGCGCCGACGACGCGCTGACCGCGCTGCTGGCCAAGGTGGACGCACCGCGCAAATGAGTGGGCGCGTCCTCCATCGCGAGCGACCGGCATGAGGCCGGGCGCACTGCTGCTGGCATTGCTGGCCGGCTGGGGCCTGCTCGGCGTGCCGGTGGTGATCGGCACCTGGCCGCACGCGGTCTGGTGGGCGATCGGTGGTGGTGTGGCGCTGATCGCGCTGGTGGACCTGCTGCGCCTGCGTCGCCAACCCTCGCCGAGTGTGCACCGCGAGCTGCCGGAGTCGCTGGCACTGAATGTCGAGCGTGAGGCGACGCTGCGGCTGGAATCGAGCCGGCACCAGCGCGTGGAGGTATTCGATCTGGTGCCCGGCGGCTGGAGCCTGCAGGGCCTGCCACGGTCACTGGCGCTCAAACCGTTGGTCACCAGCAGCGTGGCGTACCGACTGACCCCGACCGCGCGTGGCCGTTTCGTGTTCGAGGGGGTGCACCTGCGCATGCACAGTGCGTGGCGGCTGTGGCATCAACGGCGGCAGCTGCCGCCGGCGATGACGGTGCGCGTCTACCCCAACTTCGCCCCGCTGACGCGCTTCGCCTTGTTCAGTGCCGAACAGGCCTCGCGCCTGGTCGGCGCGCACCTCAAGCGCCGCCGCGGCGAAGGCACCGATTTCCACCAGATGCGCGAGTACCGCGTCGGCGACAGCCTGCGCCAGGTCGACTGGAAGGCGACCGCCCGCGCGCGCAAGCTGATCTCCCGCGAATACCAGGACGAGAAAAACCAGCAGCTGGTGCTGATGATCGACACCGGCCGGCGCATGATGGCCAGCGAAGGCGGGCTGTCGCACTTCGATCATGTGCTCAATGCGGCGCTGGTGGTGTCCTACCTCGCGCTGCGCCAAGGCGACGGCGTGGGCCTGTTCGCGGCCGGGGGCGACAGCCGCTGGGTCGCGCCGAAACGTGGCATGGGCACCATCGATACCCTGCTGCGCGCCAGCTACGATCTGCAGGCGCAGCCGGTCGCCACCGATTACCTCGCCGCAGCCACCGAGCTTTCACTGCGTCAGCGCCGTCGCTCGCTGGTGATGCTGGTCACCAACGTGCGCGATGAGGACATTGAAGATCTGCTCGCGGCCGTGCGCCTGCTGCAGCGCCAGCATCTAGTCTGCGTGGCCAGCCTGCGCGAGCGCGCGCTGGACGATGCGCTGGCCCAGCCGGTGGAGAGCCTGCAGGACGCTGCCCAGGCCGGTGCGATCGCACGTTACCTGCAGCAGCGCAGCGACGCACATGACGCGCTGCGCAGCCACCGGGTGATGGTGCTGGATGTCACCGCCGAGGCCCTGCCTGGCGCGCTGGTGGAACGCTACCTGGCGGTCAAGCGGGATGGGTTGTTGTAACGATCAGAGATAGATGCGCGTCGGCGCTTCGTCGATGATCGCGTGCGGTACGAAGCGGGCGCTGTCGCGGGTGATCCGGCTGTTGTCTTCGCGGATACCCATGCCACAGGCCTGGTCGCCCACGATCCAGCTGCCGATCAGCGGATAACCGCCATCGAACGCGGTGAGCGGATGCGCGGCCTGGCGGATCGCCGGGCCGGTGTACGGGCCTTCGCTTTCCTGCCAGCTGCCATCGGCCAGGTGCATCGCCACGTTCGCGCCCTCGCGCGAGAACAACGGCTTGCGGACCCAGCCGCGCGGCAGCTCGCTGCCATCGTCGAACTCGGCGGCGAGCAGGTTCGGGTGGCCGCGGTGACGCTGCCACAGCAGCGGCAGCACGCCCTTGTTGCTGAGGATCGCCTTCCATGCCGGTTCCAGCAGCTGCACGCCCGAAGCGGGCAGCGCCTGGCCGAACGACTCGGTCATCAGGTCTTCGAGCGGATACAGCTTGAACAGGCTGCCGATCACGGTGTCGTCGAGCGCGGTGAAGCGCCCGTCCTCGGACAGGCCGATATCCTCGATCGCGATCGCGTCGCCACGCAGGCCGGCCTGGGCCGCACAGTCGCGCAGGTAGGCGACCGTGCCCTGGTCTTCCTCCGACGCACCGACAGCACTGAAATACAGCGGCGGCGGCAGCTGCGCGGCCAGTTCGCCGAAGCGTTCGACCAGCGCCTCATGGATCGCGTTGAACTGATCGGCATGCGGTGGCAGCCGGTTCTGGTTGCGCTGGTCCTCCAGCCACTGCCACTGGAAGAACGACGCTTCGAACAGCGAGGTGGGCGTGTCGTAATTCAGCTCGTAGAGCTTGGCCGGGCCGGTGCCGTCGTAGGCGAAATCCAGCCGCCCATACAGGTGCGGCTCGCGGCGGCGCCAGCTGTCAGCGATCCAGTCGCGGAACAGCGGCGGGATCGCCAGCTGGTCCATCAACTGCTGGCTGCCCACCACCTCGTCCACCAGGTCCATCGCCATCGCATGCAGCTCGGCACTGGGGTCTTCGATGTCCTGTTCGATCTGGCGCAGGGTGAAGGCGTAGTACGCGGTTTCATCCCAGTACGGCAGACCATCGATGGTGTGGAAACGGAAACCCGACTCTTCGGCCCGAGCGCGCCATTGGCTGCGCTCGGCGATACGCACGCGCTGCATCGATCAGCCGCCGACGCTGCTGCGGTTGCTGCTGGTGTTGCCGAAGCCACCGCGGCTGGCGGTGACCGCCCGGTTCGGGGTGGCATTGACCGGGGCCAGGCCGGCCTTGCCGGCGCCGATGCCGCTGGCGGTGTTCATGCCGCCGGTCGACGGACCGGGGCGTGCCCAGCCCTTGGCCTTGTCCTGATAGGCCGGGCTCGCCGCCGGCTGCTGGGCCAGGCCCGCGCCGCCACGGTTGCTGAGCATCTGCGACATGAAGAAGCCCATCATCATCGGGCCGATGAACGAATGGCCGGTGGAGGTCTTCTGTTCCACGCACTGCTCGGCGTTGTATTCGGCCTCGCAGGCTTCGCGCGTGGCGTATTTGGGGGCGGCATCGGCCGACTGCTTCTGCGCCTCGGCAAACGCGTTGCGGCAGCTGGACGGATCGCCGGTGGCTTCGGTACAGGCCTGCACCGAGGTGTAGAGCCCTTCCTGCACCTGCACGGCCTCGTTCTTCTGGCAGGCGGTGAACAGCAGCGGCGCAGCGCTCATCAGCAGCAGCGCAGTAGTCCTGGAACGTTTCATGGCGTCATGCCCCCTAGTACGGTTATCTCCCCAATCATGCCTGATCGGGGCGAACAACCAAAACCGGCAAAGTCCAAAACATGAACAGCGTTTCAGCATTCGCTCTGGGCGGGGCCGCGGCAGCGGCGAAGGTGGTTGCAAACGCAACCGGAATTTTTCGGCAGAATCGAGGTGAAACGCGCCCCCACGGCCCGCCAGATCCTGCCAGCCACCATGCCTGAATACCGCTCCCGCACCTCCACCGCCGGCCGTAACATGGCCGGCGCACGCGCCCTGTGGCGCGCCACCGGGATGACCGATGGCGACTTCCACAAGCCGATCATCGCCGTCGCCAACTCGTTCACCCAGTTCGTGCCCGGCCACGTGCACCTCAAGGACCTGGGCCAGCTCGTGGCGCGCGAGATCGAGCAGGTCGGCGGCGTGGCGAAGGAGTTCAACACCATCGCGGTGGATGACGGGATCGCCATGGGCCACGACGGCATGCTGTATTCGCTGCCCAGCCGCGAGATCATCGCCGACTCGGTGGAGTACATGGTCAACGCGCACTGTGCCGACGCCCTGGTGTGCATCTCCAACTGCGACAAGATCACCCCCGGCATGCTGATGGCCGCGCTGCGCCTGAACATCCCGGTGGTGTTCGTCTCCGGTGGCCCGATGGAAGCCGGCAAGACGCGCCTGTCCGAGCACAAGCTGGACCTGGTCGATGCGATGGTGATCGCCGCCGATGAAAGCGCCAGCGACGAGAAGGTCGCCGAGTATGAGCGCAGCGCCTGTCCCACGTGCGGGTCGTGCTCGGGCATGTTCACCGCCAACTCGATGAACTGCCTGACCGAAGCACTGGGCTTGTCGCTGCCCGGCAACGGCTCCACGCTGGCCACCCACGCCGACCGCGAGCAGCTGTTCCGCCGCGCCGGGCGCCTGATCGTGGAGCTGTGCCATCGCTGGTATGGGGGCGAAGAAGCGGGTGCATTGCCGCGCGGCATCGCCACCCGCGAAGCGTTCGAGAATGCGATGACGCTGGACATCGCCATGGGCGGTTCCACCAACACCATCCTGCATCTGCTGGCCGCGGCACAGGAAGCGGAGGTGGACTTCGATCTGCATGCCATCGACGAACTCTCACGCCGTGTGCCGCAGCTGTGCAAGGTTGCGCCGAACACACCGAAGTACCACATGGAGGATGTGCATCGCGCGGGCGGTGTGTTCGGCATCCTCGGCGAGCTCGCGCGCGGTGGCCTGCTGCATACCGACGTGCCGACCGTGCACAGCCGCACCCTGGCCGAAGCGATCGCGCGCTGGGATGTCGCGGTGAGCACCGATGAGAAGGTCCACGATTTCTTCCGCGCAGGGCCCGCCGGCATCCCGACCCAGGTCGCGTTCAGCCAGGCCACGCGCTGGCCGACGCTGGACGTGGACCGTGCCGAAGGCTGTATCCGCGCCGTCGCGCATGCCTATTCGGCCGAAGGCGGGCTGGCGGTGCTGCGCGGCAATCTGGCCGTCGATGGCTGCGTGGTGAAGACCGCCGGCGTCGATGAATCCATCCACGTGTTCGAAGGCAACGCGCGTGTGTTCGAGAGCCAGGACGCCGCTGTGCAGGGCATCCTCGCCGATGAAGTGGTCGCCGGCGATGTGGTGGTGATCCGCTACGAAGGACCGCGCGGTGGCCCGGGCATGCAGGAAATGCTGTACCCGACCAGCTATCTGAAATCCAAGGGCCTGGGCAAGCAATGCGCCCTGCTCACCGACGGCCGTTTCTCCGGTGGCACCTCGGGCCTGTCGATCGGGCATGCCTCGCCGGAAGCGGCCTCGGGCGGCACCATTGGCCTGGTCCGCAACGGCGACCGCATCCGTATCGACATTCCCGCACGGCGCATCGATCTGCTGCTCGATGACGCCACGCTGGCCGCACGCCGCGCCGAACAGGACGCGCTCGGCTGGAAGCCGCGCGAGGCGCGTCCGCGCAAGGTCACCGGTGCACTGAAGGCGTATGCGTTGCTGGCCACCAGTGCTGACAAGGGCGCGGTGCGCGACCTGGCGAAACTGGAGGACTAGCTCCACGCCACGCGTGGATGGGTGCAGTTTCAGGCTGCGGCGCGTTCTGATCGGAGAGCAGCCACGCATGGCGTGGCTCTACCGTTTCGCAACGCAACGCCCCGTTGCAAGTGTCGTGTACCGCTACCCGATCACCCGCTTGAACGGCGGCAGTGAATCGATGATGCGCTTGCCGTAGCGGCGGGTCAGCAGCCGCGAGTCGAGGATGATCACGCGGCCGGTATCGGTGGAGGTGCGGATCAAGCGGCCGGAGAACTGGGTCAGCGTACGCAGGGCGTGCGGGATCGCGATCAGGTTGAAGGCGTTCAGGCCACGGCTTTCGAACCACTCGCTCAGCGTGGAGGTCTGCGGGTCGGTCGGCACCGCGAAGGGCACCTGGGTGATCACCACCGTGGTGCAGGCCTCGCCGGGCAGATCGAGGCCCTCGCCGAAGGAATTGAGCCCGAACAGCACCGAGCCCTCCCCGGCCGAGGTGCGCCGCAGGTGCTCCTCGATCATTTTCTGCTTGGCGGTCTCGCCCTGCACCAGCACGTGCTTGCGCTGCGCGGCCGGCATCAGCTCGGCCACCTTCTCCATCTTCCAGCGCGAGGTGAACAGCACGATGCTGCCCTTGCCCCAGTCCAGCTCCTTGACCAGGTACTTCGCGATTTCCTTGGGGTGACCTTCCTTGTCATCCGGGGTCACCGGGAACGCTGGCACGATCAGCTGGGCCTGGTTGGGCAGATCGAACGGCGAGGCCAGCGAGACCATCTCGGCTTCGGCCGGAATGCCGTTGTCGATCGCCAGCGCCTGGAAATCGCCACCGCCGGTGAGCGTGGCCGAGGTCATCACCACCGAATCCACTTCATCCCAGAGCAGCTTGCGCAGCACGTTCGCGGCCGAGACCGGCGAGCCATGCAGGACCAGGTCGCCATCGCGCGAGAGGGTGATCCAGCGCGCGGTCGGCGGCTGGCCCTCCTTGTCTTCGCGGCGCCAGCCGGTCCACAGATTGTGCTGCTGCTCGATCATCTCCAGCGCCATGCCGAGGTTGCGCTGCAGGCGTTCGCGCGCGGCATCCTCGGGCTTGCCCTTGGCGACCTGCGTCAGCGCGGCATGCGCCCAGTTGAACAGCGCGCGGGTGTCGTCGGCGATGGCCTCGATATCGGGCATCCAGATCTCCGGCAGGCGGCCGTTCGGGGCGCGCCACATCGGCTCCTGGGCGGCCGGGTCCGGCCGCCAGCTGCGGTCGATCACATCGCGGAAGGCTTTGAGCTGCTTGCTGACCTTGGCGGCGGCTTCGATGGCCTCGTTGGGCAGCAGGTTGCCCAGCTTGTCCTTGTCCACCGCGCGGTAGGACGCAGCGATCAGCACCTGCAGGCGGCCGGTGCGCTTGGCCATTTCGTCCAGCGCGAGGCTGGCCGCGCCCTGGTCGATGGCGACGTTGCCGATGTGATGCCCTTCATCAAGCACCAGCAGCATGTCCGAGGGCGGCGCGATCAGCGGCTGGCCGTTGTCGCTCTCCCCGATCGACAGCGCCGACAACAGCAGCGCGTGATTGGTCACCACGATCTGCGCCTCGCGCACGGTGTTGCGCGAGCGCAGTACCGCGCACTGCGCCGAGTAGGCGCACTTGCGCCCGGCGCAGCCCGAGGCGGGCGTGGTGATGCGCGAGCGCAGGGTGTTGCTGATCGTCTCCGGCGCGTTGTCCAGGTCACCGTTCCAGCGGCCTTCGAGGAAAGCCTTGCTCAGCGACTGCGCCAGGTCCATCTCGATCGGCGCCAACGGGCGGTCGAACAACGGCTGTTCGTCGTCGAACATGCCTTCCTGCGCGCCGTCGCCATGTGCTTCTGCCGCGTTGCGGGTGCACAGGTAGCGGGTGCGGCCCTTGGCCAGCGCCACGGTGGCTTCGATGCCGGTGGCCTTGAGGAAATTGGGGATGTCGCGCTCGACCAGCTGCGACTGCAGCGCCACGGTGCCGGTGCTGATCACCAGCTTCTTCTTGGTCGCCAGCGCGATCGGCACGCCGGCGGTCAGGTAGCCCAGCGACTTGCCGACACCGGTCGGCGCTTCGACCACGCCGACGCCGCCGCTGTGCGAGAGCGCACGCGACACCACGCCGATCATCTGGCTCTGCGAACGCCGGGTGCTGAAGCCGGGCGTATTGGCCTGCAGCTTGGCGTAGGCATCGCGGATGCCGGCCTTGAGCTCGTCGTTCAGGGCGCGGGGGGCTTCAACTTTTTCGGTCACGCCGGGGGACTGCCTGACTGGATCACAGTCCCCATTTTCTCACGACCCGGGGGCCGTGACCGGCGCCATTTTCCGCGACGGTTCATATCCGTGACGCGGCCCACGCCAACGCTGTGGGCCGCGACAGCCTGCTGCACCTGCTCAGCGCGGCGGCAGCGGCGCAACGGGCGGAACGGCGTGGCCGCGCAGCGCGCGGGTCATCGCCCAGACCAGCAGCACCAGCGCAAGCGCCTCGAACAGATTGAGTGCGAAGTGGCCGGCACCGAGCAGCTTGGACATCAGCTGCAGGTTCTCGTAGTTGCCCTGCTGCACCATCCACATCGGCACCAGGTTCAGCACCAGGCCGGCCAGGGTGGTCAGCGCCATCACGCCCAGTGCGCCCAGGGCCACGCTGCGGATCGCGCCGCGCGGGGTATCCACCACCCAGACCACGGCGATTGCCAGCGCAATCAGCACCGGCAGGCGCACGCCCACCATGGTCAGCATCGAGATCAGCAGATCCATGTCCACCGGCTCAGTCCTCCCCGGCCAGCGGCGCCAGCTGGGTGCGCAGCTCGGTGTAGACGGCGTCGGTCTGCGGGCGCACGGCGTGCCACTGCAGGAAGCTCTCCGCCGCCTGTTCGACCAGCATGCCCAGGCCATCAACGATGTTGCGGCAGCTGGCCGAGCGCGCCCACGCAGTGAAGGCAATCGCAGCCTCGCCGTAGTTGAGATCGACCGCGGTGGTCATGCTGTTGACCAGCGACAGCGGCAGCTTGAACTCCGCGGCGCGGTCGCGGCCGGCCGAGGTGGCATTGATGATCAGCTCGAAATCACCCAGTTCGCGGATGTCTTCCCAGTAGCGGGTGATGGCGCGGCCCGGCTCGCCCATCGCATCGATCAGCGCGTCGGCGCGCTCCGGGGTGCGGTTGACCACCACCAGCTCCAGGATGCCGGCATCCAGCAAGGCCGGGGCCACGCTGCGGGCCGAACCACCGGCGCCGATCAGCAGGGTACGGCGGCCACGCAGGTCCAGGCCGTGGCGGTCGGTGAGGTCACGGACCAGGCCGATGCCATCGGTGGTATCGCCATGCCAGCGGTCGCCCTTGCGCAGCAGCGTGTTGACCGCACCGGCGCGGCGCGCGCGCGAGGTCAGCGTGGTGCACAGCGCGAAGGCGGCTTCCTTGTGCGGCGCGGTGATGTTGGCGCCCACGCCACCCTCGGCAGCGAAGGCCTCCAGCGCTGCCAGGAACTCGGCCGGCGATGCCTCGATCGCACGGTAGTCCAGCGCCAGGCCTTCCTGCCGGCCGAACGTGGCATGGATGTGCGGCGACTGCGAATGCGCGATGGGCTGGCCGAATACGGCGTAACGGTCGGTCATGGGTTTCCTGCTCCGGGCCTAGAATGGAACGCAAACCCCAACGGACGCGATGATGCGCATTCCATTGTCTCTGCTCGCGCTGAGCGCCAGTTTACTCTGCACACCCGCCGCGATGGCGCTTTCCGAATTCGGCATCGAGGGCATGGGCGTGGTCTCGACCAAGGCCAACGAAGCCCAGGCCACGATCGCGCCGGACGGCCAGCGCATCGTGTGGGCCAGCGACCGCGCCGGGGCCAGCGGCGGCTGGAACCTGTGGCAGGCGGTGCTGCGCGAAGGGCGCTGGCAGGACCCTGCCCCGCTCGCGCTCAACAGCGCCGACGACGAACGCGACCCGTACTTCAGCCACGATGGCCAGTGGCTGTACTTCGCCTCCAACCGCCGCGGCGGCCAGGGCGGGTTCGATCTGTACCGTGCCCCGGTGGCCACCGATGGCACCTTCGGGACCGTGCAGGCCCTGCCGGCGCTCAACACCCGCACCGATGAACGTGCCCCCGCGCTGCGTCCGGATGGACGCACGCTGCTGTTCTCGCGCAATGGCACAGCCACCCAGGGCGGCTTCGATCTGTATCTGGCGCCCGTGCAGGGCGAGGGATTTGGCACGGCGCAGGCCCTGCCGGCCCCGCTCAATACGGCCGCCGACGAACTCGGGGCCGCCTGGCTGGACAATGCGGGCGCGCTGGCCTTCACCCGCGCAAGCCGGGGGCATTCGCAGGTCCTGCTGGCGAGCTGCGATCACCGCCAGGCGGCGGTGCCGCTGACGCTGTCGTTCAATACCGCCGACGGCCAGACCGGCGCGCCGGTGGTGGACGCGTCCAAGCCTTCGGAGATGGTCCTGGCTGGCATGGCACGCGCACCGCGTGCCGGCGGGCTGGACCTGTACCGGATCAAGGCGCCGTCAGCACCGCGAGGTGCCGGCTGCGGTTGACGCCGCGGTCGCCGAAAGGCCGCCACGCATGGCGTGGCGCTACCCGTGATCGTGCTGGCCGAGCGCTAGTGCGCCTGCAGCAGCGCCGCGCGTTGCTGCTCGTACTGCGCTTCGCTGATCTCGCCGTGATCCTTGCGCTGGTTCAATGCCGCCAGCTGTGCCTGCAAGGCGGGCGACAGCTGCGCCTCACGGGCAATGCGCGCGGCGGCGGAGGGTTGCTCCGGCGCCTGCCGCGCGGCGCGGCGCACACCACGGATCACCAGCCCGATGACCACGGCAAAGGCCAGCACGCCGGCCGTCCAGGTCACCCACTGTAGCCATCCCATCGTCTGCATCATCCTCGTCCTGTATCGGGGTGGGCGCGTATTGTCAGCGTTCGCGCAGCCAACGCGCCACCTGCGGGGCGAAATAGGTCAACACGCCATCGGCGCCGGCGCGCTTGAAGCCGATCAACGATTCCATCACGCAGGCCCGCTCGTCCAGCCAGCCATTGGCGAAGGCGGCCTTCATCATCGCGTACTCGCCACTGACCTGATAGGCGAAGGTCGGCACGCCGAACTGCTGCTTCACCCGGCGCACCAGGTCCAGGTAGGGCATGCCCGGCTTGACCATCACCATGTCCGCACCCTCTTCCAGGTCCAGCGCGATCTCACGCATGGCCTCGTCGCCGTTGGCCGGGTCCATCTGGTAGGTCTTCTTGTCCGCCTTGCCGAGGCCGTTGGAGCTGCCGACCGCGTCGCGGAACGGACCGTAGAACGCCGAGGCGTACTTGGCCGAGTAGGCCATGATCCGCACGTTGACGTGGCCGGCGGCATCCAGCGCACGGCGGATCGCACCGATGCGGCCATCCATCATGTCCGACGGGGAAATGATGTCCACGCCGGCTTCGGCGTGCGACAGCGACTGCTTGACCAGCGCCTCCACCGTGATGTCGTTGAGCACGTAACCCTTGTCATCAATGATGCCGTCCTGACCATGCGTGGTGTACGGATCCAGCGCGACATCGGTCATCACGCCCAGCTCGGGGAAGCGCGACTTCAACGCGCGGATGGCGCGCTGTGCCAGACCATTCTCATCCCACGCCGCGGCGGCATCGAGCGACTTGCCGGCCGGATCGATCACCGGGAACAGGTCGATCACCGGGATGCCCAGTTCCAGCGCTTCTTCCGCCACGTTCAACAGCTCGTCGATCGACAGCCGCTCCACGCCGGGCATCGAAGCCACCGGCGCGCGGCCGGCCAGCTCGTGCACGAACACCGGATAGATCAGGTCGTCGGTGGTCAGCGTGTTCTCGCGCATCAAACGACGCGAGAACTCGTCGTGACGCATGCGGCGGGGGCGATAGTCAGGATGTGCCATGAGAAGCTCCGGAACGGAAGGCAGGAATTACTGCAGCAGGTACTGCCGCGGTTGCAGGGGCTCGGGCAGCGGCTGGACGCCCAGGCTGTCGAGCAGATCGATTTCGACGGTGCGCACCATCGCATCCAGCGGCAGGTCGTTGGATTCCAGCCCGAACGGCTCTTCCATCTCCTCGCCGAGCTGGTCCAGGCCGAAGAACGCATACGCCAGCACGGCCGAGACCACCGGCGTTGCCCAACCCAGCGAACTGGCCAGGCCGAAGGGCAGCAGCACGCAGAACAGCCACGCGCACCGGTGCAGCAGCAGCGTGTAGGCGAACGGCAGCGGCGTGGTCAGGATGCGCTCGCAACCGGCCTGGATGCTGGACAGCGCATGCAGGCGTGTTTCGAACTGCGTGTAGAGGTACGAATCCAGCTGACCGGCGCGCAGCGCCTGGGCGAGATCGGCAGCGATCATCGCCAACAGTTGATCCGGTGCATTGAGGCGCTGGCCGAACCGCGCGCGATCGGCCTCGGGTACCCACGGCAGCGCCGCCAGCGCCATGTCGCGGCCACGCAGGCGGGCCGCCAGCGCATGCGCGAAACCGATGCACAGCCGGCACACGCGATCACGCAGCGCCGTATCGTCGACCAGCAGCGCCTGGCACAGGCGGGCCAGGCTGCGTGATTCATAAATCAGCTGGCCCCATAGCTTGCGGCCTTCCCACCAGCGCTCGAAGCAGGCGTTGTTGCGGAAGCTGAGGAAGATCGACAGCACCAGGCCCAGCAGGGTGAACGGTGCCACCGACACGCGCTCGATGCCCGGCGGGTGCCACAGCTCGGCCAGGGCCGCGACCGCGACCGCGACCGACAGCAATAGGATCGCCACGACCTTCGGAGCCACCGCCGGAACGATGGAGCCGCGCAGGATGTAGAGCAGTTGCCAGCCGTGGGGACGAGGACGAATGATCATCGGTGCAGGGAGAGCGCCCGGACGGGCGTGGACCGCCGGCAGAGCCGGATGCGGCAGCCGGTCATTCTACGCCGATGGTACCGGGCGGCCGTGAGCTGCGACGGTCGGTCGCACCCGCACGGCTCAGATGATGCCGCCACCCAGCCCGAGCCGGACGATCCCCACCACCACCACGATGCCGTTGAGCACCAGCCCGGTCCAGGCCCGGCCGCGCTTGCTGGCGTGGGTGAACAGGATGCCGATGGCGGCGATCACCGCACCCACCGCAGCAAACGGGATCAGGAACCAGTTGCCCCAGCCCAATAGCGGGATCAGGGCCACAATCATCCAGAGCAGCGCGACGATGCCCCACAACAGACTGATCAATCCCATGCCCGGCTCCTTGAGGTGAATGCGTGGCCCACCATAGCGGTTCCCGGCGCAGGCGCAAGCGGCAGCGAGACGCCGTTGGCGGGGGCCTCACCGGGGCGGTGCTAGGGTGCATTGGCAGGGGTTGGGACCGATTCAGTCGCCAGCACCGATCATCCCAGCCATGACACACAGGGGTAACGCCATGAACATCCGATGCGCTGCATTGCTGGGCCTGGCGCTGCTCAGCGCCGGCTGCGCCAGCACCTCCAAGGTCATGCTCGGCCAGGCGCGTGCCCCGGTCGATCCGGCCACGGTGCAGATTTATTCCACGCCGCCGGCAGGGTCACAGGAAATCGCCCAGCTCGAATCGGCCAGTGCGGTCGGTTTCGGCACACAGGGCCAGACCGATGCCGCGGTCATGCGGCTCAAGCGTGAGGCCGCCGCCCTCGGTGCCAACGGCGTGATCCTGATGGGCGTGGGCTCCAGCGGCTCGCCAGTCGGCATGTCCGTCGGTGCGGGCAGCTACGGCTCGCACGTGGGCGGTGGTGTGGGCATCGGCATCCCGACCACGCAGAAGCGCGCGGCCGGTGTGGCCATCTGGGTCCCGAATCCGCCGCCGGCGCCGCGCCTGCCGACGCAGACGATCACGCCGCAGCGGTAACGAAGGCCGCGGTAGACCACGACCGTTGGTCGTGGCTGCTGGGATAGCGCACCGACCAACGGTCGGTGCCTACCGCAAACGCGTCAGCGCTTGGCCGCGCTTTTGTACTTCGGCACGAAGACGTCATTGACGGCCTTGGCCAGCTGGTCCGGCGGCAGCAGGCCCTGGTCGAGCAGGAAGTTGTTGAACGCCAGCCGGTCGAAGCGATCGCCCAGCGCCAGCTCGGTCTGCATGCGCAGCTCAAGAATCCGGGTGTAGCCGTAGAAGTAGCTGCCGGCCTGGCCGGGCATGCGCACCATGTAGCGGTCCAGCTCCTGCGTGGCCATCGCCTTGGACAGGCCGACCTCATCGATCAGCACGCGCTCGGCGTTGGCCCGGTCGATCTGACCCAGGTTGAGCATCGGGTCCAGCATCGCGCGTGCGGCCCGCAGCAGGCGGAACTGCAGCGCGATCAGCTGACCGTCCAGCGGCTCGTACGGCACCATCTCCGCTTCGGCATACAGCGCCCAGCCTTCCACGTTGACCGAATTGAAGGCGAACATCGTGCGGGCCAGCGAGATGCCGCGCTCGACCATCGCGGTGAACTGCAGTTCGTGGCCCGGGCGGCCTTCATGCGCGCTCAGCGTCCAGGCGGCCGAGCCGAAGTTGAAATCGTCGTACTGCGCGGCCTTGTCGCCAGCGGCCGGGTTGCCCAGCGGCAACACGAAGGTGCCCTGCTGCCCGGTATTGCCGACCAGCGGCGCCGGCAGGAAATGCGGTGCCGGCGAGGCGGCGCTTTCGGCAGCCGAGCCCAGGCGCATCTGCATCGGGCGCTGCGGCACATCGACGATCTTTTCCTTGCGGATGATCGGGTCGATCGCATCGATCACGCCGCGGTAGTGGTGCTCGAGCTGATCGTCGGGAATCTTGTCGCCCTTGAGCGCACGTACCACGGCCACCGGGTCGGTGCTGTCGGTGACCTTCAGGCCCTTGGCCTGCACTACCAGCGGTGCCAGCTGGCGCATCGCCGAGCGGGTTTCCATGAATTCCAGCTGGGCCCGCTGCATCAGCAGCGCCGGGGCGATGTCGATGCCCACGCGCTTGAGCTGGTACGCATACAGCGGCTCGGGCAGACGCGCATCGGTGCGGGCCTTGGGCAGCACCTCGCGGCGGGTCCAATCGCGGTACTCGCGCAGCTGGCTGGCGATGGTCTGCAGCGCCTGCTCGGCGCCGGCCACCTTGTACTTGCCGAACAGCTGCTCGATGCCGGTGATGTAGGTGTCCACATTGGCCAGCGACTGCTCCACTTCGATCTTAGTCGGCTGCAGCAGGGTCTTGTCGCCCAGGCGCTCTTCATAGCGCTGGCGCGACAGCGTGGTCACCGGCTGCGTGCCCGGGGCAAGCCCGGCGTAGGCCTTCAGGCGATCCAGCGCCTTGGCCCGGCGCTCGGTGGGCACCTGGTCGGACAGCAGCAGGTTGAGGCCGCTGAACACCGTCTGCGGGGTGTCGCTCCACGGCAGCAGGTACTTCTCGTTGAGTTCGCTGCCTTCGATGTTCTGGTTGGCAGCGGCGATCATGATCGCCAGGTCCTGGCGGACGTTGGGATCGCGTTCGGTGGCGAGCTTGGCCTGCAGTTCACCGCGGGCCTTGGTCATCGCCGCGCGGTAGCGAGCACCGTTGTCGGGGCCGAAATCGGCCACCTTGTCGTCATAGCCGGGTACGCCGAAGAAGCCGGTCTCTTCCGGCTGGAACGGGCCCTGCGCATCGAGCAGGATCTGCGCCAGCGTGTTGCTGCGGGTGACCCAGGCCGGCGAGGCGGCGGGCTTGGCGGCAGCCGGGGCGGCCAAGGCCGGCGGGGCCGACAACGCGGCGGGAACGGTCAGGGCCAACGCGACAGCGAGGACAAGCGGCTTCATGCAGGAACTCCAGGGCAGGATGCCTGCGACCCTACGCACTTGGCGGGCCGGGGGCAATTGGCCGGAGGTCATGCCCCGCCGGGAGGCTGGCCGGCGGTGTCGAGAATGAACGGGTCGACAGGATATGGGTCGCGCACCGTGGGTGCCTCATTGGGAACCCGACGCAGATCGATGCGCAACAGTAGATCCCCAAATAGCTGATACAGCACGTGGCCCCGTGAAAAACTGGACATGAAGTCGCCGTTGCCCAGTTCGGTGATGTCCACGGTGCTCGGTATTCCCCCAGGCCCGCGCACCCCGATGATCGTTCCTGTCCAAAGTCGCCGCGATGTGGACGAGCGCTGGACAACATGTGTGCTGCCTTCCGCCACATACAGACGAACATCCTCCGGCTCGGTGGCGATGAGGGACGTACGTTCGATAACGAGCACCTCGTCGAACAGATCGACCTGGATCCGATCGGAGGCCAGTGCGGTCCGGTCCACCTTGACCCTCCGTGCCCAGTCGTACATTCCGGTGGAGTAGCGCTTGCGCGCCTCCGGCCCGGGGCCCCATCCATCGGCGGGCACCTCGATGAACGGTACCGCCGCCCACGTCGTCGACGCCAGCAACACACCACAAAGCGCGATCAACCAACCACACAGGATGCGTTTCACGTCTCCACCTCGCTTGGAGCATTGCCGGACATTGCCCGACCCGGCTTTCCACGTTTCAACGCTGGCATGATGAATGGAATTTCACTAGCTAACGCTAGGCACATTGCGTAGTTCTCTCGCCTGTAGGCAATGATCAAGGGTCTGGATAGAAGGCCGCAATCGTGGCACGCGTCTCGTTCAGCACGCGAACGTTGTGATGTTGCCGCGCCGTTCCGGCGGGTAGTCCATTGTGACTTCCGCTTGGCGAAGACCATCGATTGATGCGACCGCATTCGCGGTCGCTGCAATCGTAAGCCATCACTGTCCGCCAACGATCAGGCGTGTTCAGCGGCGCCTGATAGCCGTGGCCATATTCGAATTTCGGAGGATGGACGGAGGCATGCGCCAGGTCATGATCGGCGCCAAGCAAGTGGCCAATTTCATGAGCAAGGCTGTTCTTCTCGTCTGCAAGGCAGTTCCGCTCCACCACCGCAAACGCCGTCTCCTTCGTTGCCAGCAAGCGCTGTGCCTGGCCGCAAACAGTAGGTGCGTCGTCTGTATCGACGATCATCAAGATGAGATCCGCTTTCTCCATCTGCCGCATTCTATGGACGAGCCAGAGCGGCCCTTCGATGCCTAACGCTAGATCGTCCAGCGCCTGCAACACGGTCGATTCGGCATATCCGGGGAGCGCATTTCCCGCCCGCTGCAGGTCAACGAGAACTCCGCTCTCTCGAAATCCTTCATTTGCATGTGCGACAGCTCTTTGCATCATGCTAAAGATCTGCTCTCTCCCATCCGCCAGTGATTTGTTCCCATAGCCGAAGGCGACCCGGATAGTGGATCGCTCATCGGACTGAGTGACTTGGTCGAGAATGAGCGGATCCACTGGATATGGGTCGCGCACCGTGGGTGCCTCGTTCGGCAGCCTCCGCAGATCACTGCGCACCAACAGGTCCCCGAACAGTTGGTAACGAAGATGACCTCGGGTGAAGCTCGTCATCAACTCGCCATTTTCCATTTCGATGACGTGGACAATCTGGGGCATGCCCCCTGCACCACGCCCACCGACCACTTCACCCACCCACAGGTGCCGCGACGACGTGGCTTCACGATGGACTTCCCGTCCCGTTCCGATGGCCTGATAGAGCGGTGTAATGTCCGTCTCACTATTGGCAGCGCGCATACGGTTGACGACGAGAATGCCGTCAAACAGATCGACCTGAAGCTGGTCAGCCGCCAGCGCAGCACGGTGCACCTCTACCCGCCGGGCCCAGTCGAAAATGCCCTTGGAGTAGCGCTTGCGCGCCTCCGGTCCAGGGTCCCATCCGTCGGCGGGCACCTCGATGAACGGTACCGCCGCCCAGGTCGTCGGCGCCAGCAACACGCCACACACCGCGATCAACCAACCACACAGGATGCGTTTCACGTCTCCACCTCGCCTGCAGCGTTGCCCGACCGGGCAGGTGCATCGAGGCTAACGGCAGCAGGTGCGCGGAACGCCGCGCGGCATCACGGTATCAACGAAACCATCCGTCATCTCGGATTCGAAAGGCTGACGCTTCCAAGCCACCCCTCAAAGACGGAGCGACGGTGGGCACTCGCCCTTGGCCCGGCACTCGGCCAGCGCGCAGCGCTCGGCGGCCTCGGCATCATCCAGCGCGGTCAGATCGATGGCGTCGTTGGCATCGGTGACCACATACAGCATCGGGTAGTCCCAGTGCACGCCACTGCGCTTGGCATTGAGGAACAGGCGGCCCTTCCCTTGTGGACCGCTCACCCCGATCACGAACTGGCTCTGGCCATTGGAATGCATCGAGCCGGCCGGCAGGTAGCCATCGCGCAGGGGCTCACCCAGCGCTTCGACCAGCTCGACGTTGCAGCGCGCGCGGCGCATGGCCTCCTGGTAGGGCGTGCTGGATTTGCTCCAGTACGCCCACTGGGACAGCGCGAACCACACCGCGCCCGCTGCCGCCGCCATGCCGACCACCACCGCCACTGGCATGGCCCAGCGCCAGTGGCGTCGCCACCAGCCGGTGGACACGGTGGTACCAGGAAGTGCGGGCGGCAATGTCATCGGCAAACTCCTTGTCAGGCCGGTGGCAGGAACGGCGGATCAGGGCGCCAAGCAGCGCCCCAGGAAATCCTCGGCCAGGCGGTAGCGGTGCAGCGCATTGCTGCCCGACAGGCCGTGCTTGGCACCGGGATAGGTCATCAGTTCAAACGGCTGGCCGCGCTTCTGCAACGCGCTCATCAACACGGTGGAGTTGGTGAACAGCACGTTGTCATCGGCCATGCCGTGGATCAGCAGCAGGCGCGAGCGCAGGCCGTCGATATGCGCCAGCACGCGCGCTTCTTCATAGCCCTTGGGATTGTTGCCCGGCAGGTTCATGTAGCGCTCGGTGTAGTGGGTGTCGTACAGGCCCCAATCGGTCACCGGTGCACCGGCCACGCCGCAGGCGTAGCTGTCGGAGGCCTTGGCCAGGAGCATCAGGGTCATGTAACCGCCGTTGGACCAGCCCTGCACGCCGATGCGCGCCGGATCGACCCAAGCCTGCTGCTTCAGCCAGGCCACGCCGCGCAGCTGGTCGGCCACTTCCACCGTGCCCTGCACGCCGTACAGCGCACCGCCGAAATCACGGCCGCGACGCGGGGTGCCGCGGTTGTCCAGCGAGAACACCACGTAGCCCTGCTGGGCCAGGTACTGGTTGAACAGGTGATCGCCACGGCCGGGCCAGCTGTTGGTGACCGTCTGCGAGGCCGGGCCGCCGTAGACATACACCACCACCGGGTAGCGCTTGGCCGGATCGAAACCGGTCGGCTTGATCAGGCTGTAGTGCAGCTCGGTCTTGCCGTCGGCGGCGGTCAGGGTGCCGAACTCGACCGGGCGCTGCGCATCGAGATAGTGCGCGTAGGGATGTGCCGGGTCTTCAAGATTGTTCTCGACCAGGGTGGCGATCTTCTCGCCGTTGGCACGGTGCAGCGCGATCTGCGGCGGCGTGGTGGTGTTGGACCAGCTGTCCACGTAGACGCTGGCGTTGCGCGCGAAGCTGGCGGTATGCATGCCCGGGGTCTGCGACAGGCGCTGCGGCGCGCCACCCTGCAGCGACACGGCGTACAGCTGGCTGTCGCGCGGGCTGTCCACGCCGGCGCGGAAGTAGACCTTGCCGGCGTCTTCGTCCACGGCCAGCAGTTCGTCCACCGGCCAGTGGCCGGCGGTCAGCGCGGTGACGGTCTTGCCGTCATCGGAGATGCGGTACAGGTGCTCGAAACCACTGCGCTCGGACGACCACACAAAACCGCCCTGCTTGAGGAAGCGCAGGCTGTTGTGCAGCGGCACCCAGGTCGGCGACGTTTCGGTCACCAGGGTGCGCTGCTGGCCGCTGGCCAGTTCGGTCTGCACCAGTTCGAGCGTCTTCTGATCGCGCGACTGGCGCTGGAAGGTCAGGTGCTTCGGGTCGCGCCAATCGACGCGGGCCAGATAGATGTCGGGGTTGCGGCCGAGGTCGATCCAGCGCGGCGGGGCGTTGCGGCGCGGGGCGATCACCGCCAGTTTGACGGTGACGTTGTGGTCGCCGGCGGCCGGGTAGCGCTGCTCGATCATCTCGGTGCGGTCGGCATACATCTCGTAGCGCTTCTGCACCGGCACCGGGGACTCATCGATGCGGGCGAAGGCGATGGCCGAGTCATCCGGCGCCCACCAGTAGCCGGTGTGGCGATCCATTTCCTCATCGGCGACGAACTCGGCCACGCCATTGCCGATGGTGTCGCTGCCATCGCGGGTGAGCTGGAGCTGCTGGCCGCTCGCCAGGTCGATCACCCACAGGTTGCGGGCGCGCACGAAGCTGACGAAGCCGCCCTTGGGCGAGAGCTTGGCATCGGTAGCGAAGCCTTCGCCGTGGGTGAGCTGGCGCACCGCGGCCTTGCCCTGCTTGCTCAGGTCGTACAGGTACAGCTCGCCGCCGAGCGGGAACAGCAGGGTGCGGGCGTCCGGCGACCACTGGTAATCGACGATGCCGGTCATCGCGGCGATGCGCTGGCGCTCGCGGCGCGCCTTTTCAGCGTCGCTCAGGGTTTCCGTGCCGGGCAGCACCACCTTGGAATCGACCAGCAGATGGGTCTGGCCGCTGGCGATGTCGTACGCCCACAGGTCCAGCTGGTTGCGGTCCGCATCCTTGCCGCGCAGGAAGCTGACCTGCGAGCCATCCGGGGCCACCTTGGGTTTCATCAGGGTCGGGCCGGACAACGGCAGCGGGCCGGTGATGGCATCCAGGGTCAGTTTTTCAGCGTGGGCGATCGAGGTCGAGGCGAGCATCAGGGCGAGCGAAGCAAACAGGTGGCGCATGGAGGGTTCCGGGAGCGTCTGGGCAGTCCCCGGCCAGGAAAACGGCACGGGGAACGCTTCATCCTAACCAAAACCGCTCCGATCGTGCCGGGGATGGCGGGTATCCTGCCGCGCCAAGCGTGCCGGAAAGCCGGCCAGCGGCCGGCATGACCGGGCAGGCGACCAATGCGTCAGCGTTGGCCGAACAGGTGCTTGCGCTCTTCCTCGCTGAGCGGCTTGCCGGCCTGCGGGTTCACCTGCTCGCGCAGGGCATACGCGCGCTGGGTGGCCGGTCGGGCGGCGATCGCGTCATGCCAGCGCTTGAGGTTCGGGAAGGCGTCAAAGTCCACCGGAAGCGTGTCGTAGGCCCCGATCCACGGATAGCTGGCCATATCGGCGATGCTGTAGTCATCGCCGCCGAGGTAGGCACTCTGCGCCAGGCGCTTGTCCATCACCCCGTGCAGGCGACGCACTTCGTTGTTGTAGCGCTCGATCGCATAGGGAATCTTTTCGGGCGCGTAGACGTTGAAATGGCCCATCTGCCCGCTCATCGGGCCGAGCCCGGCCATCTGCCAGAACAGCCATTCCAGTACCGCCACGCGGCCGCGGGTGTCGGCCGGCAGGAAGCGGCCGGTCTTCTCGGCCAGGTACAGCAGGATCGCGCCGGACTCGAACACGCTTTGCGGGGCGTCGCCGTCGGTGGGCGGGTGGTCGACCAGCGCCGGCATCTTGTTGTTGGGTGAGATCGCCAGGAAGGCAGGCGTGAACTGGTCCCCGGCGCCGATGTTCACCGGCTGGATCCGGTACGGCAGCCCGGTTTCCTCCAGCATCAGCGTGACTTTGTGGCCATTGGGGGTAGGCCAGTAGTACAGATCGATCATGGCGAGGGCTCGCGAAGAGAGAATCCCGAGTCTAGTCCGTCACTCGGCTTGGCAGGGTCAAGCCGGACCGTTACGCTGCGCCGTCCCCGCAACGCAGCATTCCAGCATGAGCTCGACCTCGAAATCCCCGAACGCCCTGTCCACCCTCATCTTCGCCTCGCGCTGGCTGCAGGTGCCCCTGTACCTCGGCCTGATCCTGGCCCAGGGCGTCTATGTGTTCCTGTTCGGCAAGGAACTGTGGCACCTGCTGCACCAGGCAAACCAGATGGGCGAGCAGGAAATCATGCTGCTGGTGCTGGGCCTGATCGACGTGGTGATGATCTCCAACCTGCTGGTGATGGTGATCGTCGGGGGTTATGAAACCTTCGTGTCGCGTCTGCGCCTGGAAGGTCATCCGGACCAGCCGGAGTGGCTGAGCCACGTCAACGCCAGCGTGTTGAAGGTTAAGCTGGCGCTGTCGATCATCGGCATCTCCTCGATCCACCTGCTCAAGACCTTCATTGGTGCCGGCAACCTGGGCGCCCTGCCCGCCTGCAACAGCGAGGCGTACCTGAAGGCCGTCGCCGCCGTGGGCGATGTCATCAAGTGCTCCACGATGACCTCCGACGGTGTGATGTGGCAGACCATCATCCATGGCGCCTTCATCCTCTCGGCGATCGGCATCGCCTACACCGACAAGCTGATGAGCGGCACGCCAAGCAAGGCACTGTCTCACTGAGGCTTGCACGGCAGCGGCGGCATCGGTGAGGATGCCCCCTGCCCTGGACGCCTGGCCCCCGGGCCGGGCGGGGTGATGCTAGATTGCACACCTGCGGGTCCGCCGTGGACGTCGGGAAACGTCCATGGCCTTCGGTCGGCCTGACCGCATCAGGCTCTACGTATCGTCGTCTTCAAAGGGGAGTTGGATGTCGCACGTCAAGACTCATGGCCCGGCGCGGCTGTTCGCGCCGATGATCCTGCTGGTGGCCCTGTCCGCCTGCTCGGGCAAGGACGAGACCGTACCGGCGACGCCGGCGGCCCCTGTGGCCCCCACTGCTGCCCCGGCCGCACCGGCGGTGTCGGCCAAGGTCCAGTCGATGGGCACCGAGGAACTGCGCGAGCTGGCCAGCAAGGCGCTGCGCGAGAACCGCATGTACGCCCCGGCCGGCGACAATGCCATCGAGTATTACCTGGCGCTGCGCGACAAGACGCCGGATGACGCCTCGGTCAAGAGCGCGCTGACCGATCTGCTGCCCTACACCCTGATCGCCGCCGAGCAGAACCTGGGCCGCGAGGACTTCGCCGAGACCCAGCGGCTGGTCGCGCTGATCGAAAAAGTGGACCCGACCGCCCCGGCGTTGCCGCGCCTGAAGCAGGGCATCAGCGGCAGCATGCAGACCGCCCTCAAGCGCACCCAGGAAGAGACCGACAAGGTCAAGAAGGACGCCGAGACCCGCGCCAAGCAGCTGGTGGAACAGCAGAAGCTGGCCCAGCAGCAGACCACCGAAGCCGAGGCCGCACGGCAGATCGCCGCGCAGCAGGAAGCCGCGCGCCGTGATACGCAGGATGCCGAGCGCCAGGCCACCGCCCGTCGCGAGGCCGAACAGCGCCAGCAGCAGGCGGCCGCCCAGCAGGCGGCGGCGACCCGCCAGGCCGCCGCCGCACCCAGCCTGCGCCCAGTCAGCACGCCCGCCCCGCGCTACCCGGCCGACGCCCTGCGCTCGGGCATCTCCGGCGAAGTACTGGTCGAACTCACGGTCGGCACCGACGGCTCGGTGACCGCCGCTCGCGTGCTGCGCGCCACCCCGGCCCGCGTGTTCGATCGCGAAGCGCTCAATGCGGTCAAGCGCTGGAAGTTCGAACCGGTCGGTGCACCAGTCACGACGCGCCGTACGCTTGCCTTCGCGCCGGAAGGCGGCTGATCGCGGCGTCACGTTGGATGACGAAAGGCCCGGAGCGATCCGGGCCTTTTTTTTAACGGGGACGGGGGTAGTTAATAACAGGGACGGAGGTAGTTAAGCGGAGGTAGTTAAGCGCGCTTCTCTTACGGCTGCGTGCACCACAGGCCTAGCTCTTTTTCCTGCGTGGGTCTGCAAGGTAACGGTTCGCCATCAACGTTGCCGACCATGCCCCGTTCCGCTCGCTTGGTTCTCCCCGGCATTCCGCTTCACGTCATACAACGTGGGGTCAATCGCGCTGCACTGTTCATCGACGATGAAGACCGGCGTCACTACCTGCGCCTGTTGCGCAATGCCTGCCGCAAGCAGGCGGTTGCCATTCACGCGTTCGTGCTGATGGGCAATCACGTCCATCTTCTGATCACACCGTCTACAGTGGAGGGGCTGGCCCCCGCCATGCGGCAGTGTGGGCAGAACTATGTGCAGTACTTCAACAAGCGACATGTGCGGAGCGGTACGTTGCTGGAGGGCCGGTTCAAATCCTGCCTGGTGGATTCCGATGGTTACCTGTTGATGGTGCATCGATACATCGAGCTGAATCCGGTACGGGCCGCGATGGTGGCGTTTCCAGAGGAATATCGATGGTCCAGCGTTCGGGTGTACCTCGGCCTTGAGCACAACCCGATGCTGACACCACATCCCTGTTACACCCTCCTGGGCCCGACGCCGGAAGCGCGTGCGAATGCATACAGCGAATGGCTGCGGGCCAGCATTCAACCAGACGAACGAGAGCGGATCGTGATCTACGTCGCGCAGGAGCGCGCGTTGGGCAGCCCGCGCTTCCAAGACATGGTGGGACGGGCATTGCAGAGGTCCGTGGTCTGCAGGCTTGCGGGAAGACCGGTCAAGGAGACGGGCGACTAGCAGACTATCGGTCAGCGTCCTGGTACCACCTGACGCCCCCGAATTAACTACCTCCGAATTAACTACCTCCGTCCCTGTTATTAATTACCTCCGTCCCCGTTAAGAAGAAGGGCCCCTTTCGGAGCCCTTCGTCGATCAACCCGAAATCGCCAACCGCTCCTGGTGGTAGCGACGCACTGCGGCATACCAGAACAGCGCCGCCAGACCGAAGCCCGCGCCGAGGTAGACCGCCCACATCTGCGGGCTGATCGCTTCGTGGCGGATGATCTTGAGCAGCATCTGGTTCTGCGCCAGGAACGGCACCGCGAACTGCCACAGCTCACTCTTGATCGGGTACACCATCAGCGCATACCCCGGCAGCATCGGCAGCAGCATCAGCCAGGTCATGTGGCTCTGGGCTTCTTTCATGCTTTTGGCGGCGGCCGAGAGGAAGGTCAGCAGCGACGTGCCGATGAACAGCATCGGCAGCATGATCAGCAGCATCTGCAGCATCGGCAGGAAGCCCATGTTGAGCTGCCGGCCTACCCCGCCGGAGGAGAGCTGCGCACTGATCTTGAAGGCCGCCAGGGTCAGCAACAGCGACGCCACACCGACCGCGCAGGCCGCAGCGATCTTGCCGCTGACGATCGCACTGCGCGGTGCCGGGGTGGCGAGCAGCGGCTCCAGCGATTGCCGCTCACGTTCGCCGGCCGTGGTATCCATCACCAGGTAGGCGCCGCCCAGGAACGAGGTGATGGTCAGCAGGATCGGCAACAGCACCGACAGCATCATCCCGCGCTTGGCTTCGGCGGTGGCCAGATCCTGTGCGGCAACGTCCAGCGGTCGCGCCACCTGCGCATCGATGCCGCGGGCCAGCAGGCGCAGCGCACCGACCTGCTGGCTGTAGCCGCCCAGTGCCGCCTCCAGGCGACTGCTGGGAATATCGGCGGCGCGGCGCGTACTGTCCTTGATGATCTCCACCAGCGCCGGGCGGCCGTCGGCCCAGTCCTTGCCGAAGTCTGGGCTGATGCGCAGCGCCACATCGATCCGCTGGCTGCGGATCGCCTCGGTGAGGTCTTTCGGTGCCTCGGTCGCATTCAGACCCTGCGACGCCAGGAAACGCACCAGATTGGGGGCATGCTCGCCGCCGATCATCGGAATTTCCAGCGGCTGCTCGATCTGCGTCTTGACCCGGCTTTCGGCCAGCTTGCTCATGCCCAGGATCAATACCGGGTACAGCAACGGCCCCAGCAGCAGCGTCAGCGCGAGCGTGCGGCGGTCACGGGAGAGATCGCGCAGTTCCTTGCGCATCACGGTCAACAGCGTGGCGAACGAACTCATGCGTGCAATCCTTCTTCGGTACCGATCGCCTTGACGAAGGCATCTTCCAGGTTGCTTTCCCCGGTCTGTGCGCGCAGCTCATCGGCGCTGCCGGCCGCCATCACCGTGCCCTGCGCGATGATCACCACGTGGTCGCACAGCGCAGCCACCTCCTGCATGATGTGGCTGGAGAAGATCACGCAGCGGCCTTCGTCGCGCAGCCCGCGCAGGAACCCGCGCAGCGCGCGCGTGGTCATCACGTCGAGCCCGTTGGTGGGCTCATCCAGGATTACGTTGCGCGGGTCGTGCACCAGCGCGCGGGCGATCGCGGTCTTGGTGCGCTGGCCCTGCGAGAAGCCTTCGGTCTGGCGGTCGAGGATGTCGTCCATCTCCAGCGCCGTGGCCAACACCTTGGTGCGCTCACGGATCCGCGCCGCGCTCAGGCCGTGCAGCTGGCCGAAGTAGGCGATGTTCTCGCGCGCGGTCAGGCGCTTGTACACCCCGCGCGCGTCCGGCAGGACCGCCAACTGACGACGCACCGCGACCGGGTCCACCGCTGCGTCGATGCCATCCACCAGCACGCGCCCCTGATCGGGCTTCATCAACGTGTACAGCATGCGCATGGTGGTGGTCTTGCCGGCACCATTGGGGCCGAGCAAGCCGGTGATGCGGCCATCATCGGCCTGGAAGCCCACGTTCTGGACGGCCTGGATCAGGCCGGTCTTGGTCTTGAACGCTTTATGCAGATTCTCGGCGACGATCATGCGCGCACCTCCCAGGTGCGGTACGAAGTACGGTTCATGGGGCCCACCCGTTGAACGAGGTGAAGGCGGGCACCGGGCTGAGGGTATCCAGGCAGGTGGCGTCGAGGGATTTGGCGTCGGCCGTGTCGATGAACTGCCCGAGGATGCGCGGCATGCAGCCGGCGTTGATCGTGCCGTGGCCCTGCCCCTTGGCGAGCAGGTGACGGCCGTTGGGCAGCTGCTTGACCACCTGCTCGGCGTAGCGCGGCGGTGTGACCGGATCGAACTGGCCCGACAGCAGCAGCACCGGCAGCGTCGAGGCGAACGGCGCGGTGAAATCCTTTGGTCGCGAACCGGCGTTCCAGGCCGGGCACGCGGCGAAGAACATGCGCGCCACTTCCGGGCCCAGCACGCGGTCGCCCTGCGCGCCTTCCTGATAGCGATCGGCATCTTCGGCGCACAGCACCGACCACTGCATGCCTCGGTTCATCTGCACGCCGAGGGTGCGGCTGGCCATCTTGCTCAGCGACATCAGCGGTGCATATCGTCCTTGGGCAGCTTCATCCAGCATGACCGGCAGCAGCGAGGACAGCTCGGGCATGTACGAGAACATGAAGGCCAGGGCGGTGACCGAGTCGGCGGTCAGTACGCCATGCTCTGCCTGACCGGTGCCCGGGTTGCGGTACTCGACCTCGACCGGGGCCTTGGCCAGGGTCGCCATGACGTTGCGCAGCTGCGTGCGGGTATCCACCGGGAAGCGCTTGGCGCAGATCGGATCCTGGCGGCACTGCGCCGACTGCAGGCTGATCGCATCTTCGAAGGTGTTGGCGAAGTCACCGCCAACCACCAGATCGTTCGGCACCACACCGTCGATCACCACCGTGCGGGTGTGCTGCGGGTAGCGCGCGGCGTACTGCTGTGCCACGCGGGTGCCGTAGGAGCCACCGACCAGGTTGACCTTGTCCACGCCCAGCGCCTTGCGCACCGCATCCAGATCACCAACGGCCTCGGTGGTGGTGTAGAAGCGGGTGTCGGCGCGGCCGGTCAGCGACTGCGCGCACTGGCGGGCGTAGTCCTCGATCAGCGTGCTGCTCGGCGCCGCATTCTCGTCCAGCGGCAGTTCCTTGCCCTGTGCGTCCAGGCAGCTCAGCGGATTGGACTTGCCGGTACCGCGCTGATCGATCAGGAAGATGTCGCGCTGCTTGCGCACGTCGCGCAGTGCCATGTTGACCGGTGCGGCAACCTCCGTCGCGGCCTGGCCCGGGCCACCGGCGACGAAGAAGACGGGGTCGCCGTTGCCCGCGCCATCGTTGCCGGCGCCCAGCCAGGCGATGTTCAAGCCGATCCTGCGACCGTCCGGTGCCGCCGGGTTCTCCGGCACCTGCAGCGTGGTGCATTGGGCTTCGACATTCGCGCTGGCCTGCGCGCTGGTCAGGGTGCAGGGCTGGAACGCCAGCGTCCCGTAGAGGCGCTCTGCCGCTTTGGGCGTCGCCTCCGGGGCAGCCTGGCAGGCAGCCAGCAGCAGGACTGCTGCGCTGGCCAGGGGACGGCAGGGAAGTCGCATGGTCGATCTCGTCCTGGAGTGAAGGGTCTCAGCATGCCATGACGACCGGGCGGCGCGGATGTGACTACACGCGTTGAGGCCGCCGTTGCGCCCGGTGCACGAAGATCTTCCTGTGGACCCGCCGAGCGGCGTCAGTCCACCAGGATCGCCGCTGCGCTGATGGTGCGGTCGCGGCCCTCGGCTTTGGCACGGTACAACGCGGTATCGGCGTCGCCGAGCAGGCGTGCGATGTCGTCACGGCCCGCATCGATGGCGAGGCCGATGCTGGCCGTGACCGGCACCAGCAGGCTCTCCACGCGGGCCGGTGATTCGCGCAGCGAACGCCGGATCCGATCCGCACACTGCAGTGCCTGCGCGGCATCGGCTCCGGGCAACACCACAACAAACTCCTCACCGCCATAGCGCCCGAGCAGGTGCTCGCGGTCGGCCACGCAGCCGGCCAGCACGTCGGCCACATGCCGTAGCACCGCATCGCCGGCCAGATGCCCCCAGCGGTCGTTGATCTGCTTGAAGTGGTCCACGTCCAGCAGCAGCAGGGCCAGCGGTCGCGGCGTGCGGCGCACCACCTGCAACAGGTTCGCGCCATCAGCGAGCACGGCACCGCGGTTGAGCAGGCCGGTCAATACGTCGGTGCGCGCCAGCCGCTGCAGATCGACCAGCATCCGTTCCACCAGCAGCAGCACCAGGGCGAAACAACGCGCCAGCTCCAGAATCAGGCCGGCCAGATACGTGGCGAATACCGGCGAACCGGCGCGCATGATGTCCTCGCCCGCATCCGGCGCCACCGGCAGGAACAGGCGTACCAGGTACAACAGGGCCTGCGCGGCGAACACCGCCGCTGCCAGCCGGCAGCTGGTGCGCTGGGCAGGCGGCGCGTGGCGCAGCAGCAACCACGCCATCCAGGCGTTGAGCAGCACCGCGAATACACTGAACACATTCAGCCGGATGACCAGGCTGGGATGGACCACCAGGAAAAAGGCGATGGCGCCGAGATACGTGGTGGCCAATGCCAGCGGCTGCCACCCGGGCAGCCGGCGGCCCAGATGGCGCGCCACGCCATACAGCATGAGGACACCGGACAGCGCGACGGCGACATTGCCGACGAGGATGCCCGCAACCTGCGGCAGATAGGGCCGCAGCGCCACCAGCGTCAGGCTGACCGACAGCATCCACAGGCTGGCCGTCCACAGCCGCAGTGCCGGTTGCCGCCGCAGTACCAGCAGCAGCAGTGAAAAGCCCATGGCGATGCCCAGGCACAGCAGGAAGCCGAGCACGGCGATGGTGGGGAAATCCAGGGGCATCGGGTCAGCCAGGCGGAAGCGGCGCGCGGCGCATCTTACCGCCCGCCGCGCGCCGATGCCGCTGGCGGCCCTGCCCTGAGGCACGGCTGCCGGGGACTACTTACTGCTGACGTACTTCTCGCGCCGCACCTGCGGCGTGGGCAGGCCGGCAGCCTTCAGAACCTCGAACGTCGCATCGACCATGTCCGGGTTGCCGCACAGATAGGCGATATCGGTGGCCGGGTTCGGGGCGAATTCGGCCAGATGCTGCTGCACGTAGCCGTGGCGCACGTCCGGATGGGGGTTCTCCGGCAGCTCGCGGGACAGGCACGGCACGTAGCGGAAGCCCGGATGGGCAGCCGCGAAGGCATAGAAGTCCTCGCTGTAGAGCAGTTCGGCCGGCGTTCTGGCGCCCTGTAGCAGGACCACCTCGACCCCGCGTTCGGCCATGGCGGTCGCCAGCAGCGGCAGCATCGACCGGTACGGGGTGACCCCGGTTCCGGTGGCGATCAGCAGGTAGCGGGCGTTGTGGTCGCCCGGCTGCAGGCAGAACCGGCCGAACGGGCCGCTGGCGCTTACGTGACCCCCGATGTCCAGGCCCTCGAACAGGGCCGTGGCGGCGCCGCCGGGGACGAAACTGACCGCGATATCGACCGCATCGCCCGCGCCGAGCGCATGATCATGAATGGTCGCCAGCGAGTAACTGCGCTTGGTGGCAGTGCCGTCGGCGTACTCGAAATGGACCTGGATGAACTGACCGGGCTGGAAATCCAGCGGCTGGCCGTCATCACGCAGGAACTGGTAATGGCCGATGGTGGGCGCCAGCATGCGCCGGTCGACCAGTTTGAGGGGGAATTGGGCAGGCACGACGTTTCGGGACAGTGTGTAGCCGGGGCGAGCCCTCGGGGTCTTCTATAATAGCCGCTCCCCGCCCCTATCCAGCGCCAGCCCTTAGGCGCGAAGGCAAGAGCTTGGCTTCCCAGAACACTCCCGCGCCCACCGCCGCGCCCGCCCTGCGGGTGCGTGACCTCCGCAAAACCTATGACAACGGCACCCAGGCGCTGAAGGGCGTCTCCCTGGACGTGGCCCCGGGCGACTTCTTCGCCCTGCTGGGCCCCAACGGCGCCGGCAAGTCGACCCTGATCGGCATCATCAGCTCGCTGGTGAACCTCAGCGAAGGCCAGGTCGAGGTCTTCGGCAGCGACCTGGTGCGCAACCGCAGCGCCACCATGCGCCTGATCGGCCTGGTCCCCCAGGAGATCAACTTCAACCTGTTTGAAAAGCCCTTCGACATCCTGGTCAACTACGCCGGCTTCTATGGCGTGGCGCGTGCCGAGGCCGAGAAGATGGCCGAGGAAGAGCTCAAGCGCGCCCACCTGTGGGAGAAGGCGCAGGTGATGAGCCGCACCCTGTCCGGCGGCATGAAGCGCCGGCTGATGATCGCCCGCGCGATGATGACCCGCCCACGCCTGCTGATCCTGGATGAGCCGACCGCCGGCGTGGACATCGAGATCCGCCGCGACATGTGGCGCGTGCTCAAGGAGATCAATGCCGCCGGCACCACGATCATCCTCACCACGCACTACCTGGAAGAAGCCGAGCACCTGTGCCGGAACCTGGCCATCATCAACCATGGCCAGATCGTCACCCAGGGCCCGATGCGCGAGCTGCTGGCCAAGCTGGACGTTGAAGGCTTCCTGTTCGACATCGACGGCAGCCTGCCGGCCCAGCTGCCGGAGATCGACGGCGCGATCCTGATCGCCACCGACAGCCACACGCTGGATGTGGACATGCCGCGTGCGATGGACCTCAACCGGGTGTTTGACGCCTTGAACGCTGCCGGCATCCGCGTGCGTTCGATGCGCACCAAGAGCAACCGCCTGGAGGAGCTGTTCGTGCGCCTTACCGGCAACCAGGAGAACGTGGCATGAGCAGCATCCCGACCCCGGTCATCACCGACGGCCAGCGCAACCGCATCGCCCTGATGACCATCGTGCGCCGCGAAGTGGCGCGCATCCTGCGCATCTGGGGCCAGACCCTGGTGCCGCCGGCGATCACCATGACCCTGTACTTCCTGATCTTCGGCGGGCTGATCGGCTCGCGCGTGGGCGAGATGGGCGGCTACAGCTACATGCAGTTCATCGTGCCGGGCCTGGTGATGATGAGCGTGATCCAGAACAGCTACGGCAATATCAGCTCGTCCTTCTTCGGCGCCAAGTTCGGCCGCCACGTGGAAGAGCTGCTGGTCAGCCCGATGCCGAACTGGGTGATCCTGTGGGGCTATGTGTCCGGTGCTGTACTGCGCGGCCTGATGGTCGGCGTGATCGTGCTGATCATCGCCATGTTCTTCACCCCGGTGCGCATCCCGCATCCGCTGGTGACGCTGACCACGGTGCTGCTGGGCGCGACGATCTTCTCGCTGGCCGGCTTCATCAATGCGGTGTACGCCAAGAAGTTCGATGACGTGGCGATCGTGCCGACCTTCATCCTGACCCCGCTGACCTACCTGGGCGGCGTGTTCTATTCGGTGAAGCTGCTGCCGACGTGGGCCGAAGCGGCCACGCACGCCAACCCGATCTTCTACATGGTCAACGCATTCCGCTACGGCCTGCTGGGCACCAGCGACGTGCCGCTGTGGGTGGCCTACGCGCTGATGATCGGCTTCGTGGTCGCACTGACCGCGCTGGCACTGTGGCTGCTGAAGCGTGGTGTGGGGATGCGCAGCTGATGCGCATCCTGATCCTCGGCGCCGGCGGCACCGGCGGGTACTTCGGTGGTCGCCTGGCCCAGGCTGGCGTGGACGTGACCTTCCTGGTGCGCCCGGCGCGCGCGGCGCAGCTGGCGCGCGAGGGCCTGGTGCTGCGCAGCCCGCTGGGCGATGCGACGTTCCCGGTCAAGCACGTCACCGCCGACGCGCTGCCCGCACTGGCGAGCGCCGAGCCCTTCGATCTGGTGATCCTGAGCTGCAAGGCTTACGACCTGGCCAGTTCGATAGAAGCGATCGCCCCGGCGGTCGGCCCGCGCACCACGGTGCTGCCGATCCTCAACGGGCTGCGCCATTACGCCGATCTCGATGCGCGCTTCGGCCGCGATGCGGTGCTGGGCGGGCTTTGCTTCATCAGCGCGACCAAGGCCGCCGATGGCGCGGTGGTGCATCTGGCACCGGCCGCAAAACTGACCTTCGGCGAGCGCGACGGCACCGGCAGCAGCGCGCGCGTGCTGGCGCTGGCGGCGGCCTGCGTACAGGCGGGCGTGGACCACGTCGCCACCGATACCATCGGGCAGGAGCAGTGGATCAAGTACACCTTCCTGACCACGCTGGCGGCGGCGACGTGCCTGATGCGCGCCGATGTCGGCACGATCGTGGCCACCGATGATGGCGCGGCGATCGTGCGCGGCCTGTACGAGGAGTGCGTGGCGGTGGCCGAGGCGGCCGGCGAGCCGATTCCGGCCAAGGCACGCGGGATCGCGCTGACCGCGACCACCCAGGCCGGCTCGGCGTTGAAGGCCTCGATGCTGCGCGATCTGGAAGCCGGCCAGCAGGTGGAGGCTGAGCACATCGTCGGCGACATGCTGGTGCGTGCACGCGCAGCCGGACAGGCGGCGCCGCTGCTGGCGGTGGCCTATGCACACCTGCAGGCCTACCAGCAGCTGCGCAGCGCCTGAGCACGATGCCTACCGCGCCGCCCGCCCGCGTGCTGGTGCTGGGCCTGGGCTACAGCGGCCGGCATCTGGCCGCGCTGCTGCACGCGCACGGCGTGGCCTGCAGTGGCACGGTGCGTGATCCGGCGAGTGCGCCGGAGGATGGGCTGCTCCGCCACCGTCTGGTGGCAGGCGAATCGATCAGCGCGGGCCTGTGCGAGGCAATCCGCACGGCCGAGGCCATCGTCTGCGCCGTGCCACCCGATGCGGAGGGCGACCCGGCGTTGCGCCTGCTCACCGATGCGCTGAGTGACAGCCCTGCCCTGCGCTGGGTGGGCTATCTCTCTTCGACCGCGGTGTATGCCGACCGCGCTGGCGGCTGGGTCAACGAGACATCCACTGCCGATGCGACCGATGAGACCGCCCTGAAACGTCTGCACGCGGAACAGCAGTGGCAGGCCCTCGCGCAGGCCCGCGGCATCGCCTCGGCGATGTTCCGGCTGCCGGGCCTGTACGGGCGCGGGCGCAATGCGCTGGTGCAGCTGGCGCAGGGCAAGGCGAGGCAGGTGGTGCGGCCGGGGCAGGTGTTCAACCGGCTGCATGTGGAGGACCTGGCCAGCGGGTTGCTCGCGGCAATGCAGCCCGCCGAAGGCCATGCGCTGTATCTGCTCAGCGATGACGAACCGGCGCCGTCACAGGATGTGCTGGCGTATGCCGCGATGCTGAGTGGGCTGCCGCTGCCTGCCGCGCAGGCGTGGGACGCACCGGAGGTGGCCGCCTCCCTGCGCCGCTTCTACAGCAGCAACAAGCGCATCGATGGCCGCGCCACGCGCGCGGCACTGCAGTGGCAGCCACGCTTCACGACCTACCGCGAAGGGCTGGACGACGCGTGGGCCCACGGCGACGGACGCCCTGCGCTGCGGTAGCCCACGACCGGTACCTACCTTCTCAGGCCGCGCCAGGCAAGCGGAAGAACGCGCGCGTAGCCGCCGTCGCATTGGCGGCCGTGGTCGCCACGTCTTCCCCACGATCGCGGGCCAGCTCTTCAACAATGTGCGACAGGAACATCGGCTCGTTGCGACGGTCCTTTGGCAGCGGCTTGAGCGTGCGCGGCAGCAGGTACGGTGCGTCGGTCTCGATCATCAGGCGGTTGGCCGGGATGTGCTTGACCAGCTCACGCAGATGGGCGCCGCGGCGCTCATCGCACAACCAGCCGGTGATGCCGATGTACCAGTCCTGGTCCAGGTAGTCGAACAGTTCCTGGCGCTCGCCGGTGAAGCAATGCACCACCGCCGGGCCGAGCTTGCCGTCGAAATTCTTCATCTGCGCCATGAAATCGGCATGCGCGTCGCGCTGGTGCAGGAACAGCGGCTTGCCGTTCTCGGCGGCGAGCTGCAGCTGGCGCTCGAAGGCACGGTGCTGCGCCGGGCGCGGCGAGAAATCACGGAAGTAGTCCAGCCCGCACTCACCGACCGCCACCACCTCGGCATGGGCGTGCAGCGCGCGCATTTCCGCGTCGCATTCGTCGGTGTATTCCACCGCATGGTGCGGGTGCACGCCAGCGGTCGCGTACAGGAACCCCGGATGCTGGCGGGCCAGATCCAGCGCCATCGGCGAATGCTCGCGGCTGGCGCCGGTGATCACCATCTGCACCACCCCCGCCTCGCGCGCACGCGCCAGCACGGCGTCGCGGTCGCGATCAAAGGAATCGTGGGTGAGGTTGGCGCCGATATCGATCAGTTGCATGGGGCTGCTGCAGGACGGGAAACCCGGCCATTGTACCTGCGCCCCGGCAGGCTCAATCGGACGCCCCGCGCGCGGGGCGATCATGGCGCTCCCACCGCGTAGGCAGGCCGAACGCTGCGCAGTCGCGGCACGTCAGCGCGCCATCGGCGGTGGCGTCGAAACGCAGGCGGCGCGCGGCATTGTCAGCACACTCAGCGGTATCGTCAAGCAGCAGCGCGAAGCCATCCGTCCGCCGGCACAACCCCAGAATGTCCTTGCGACGGTCCAGCGTGCTGCCCGCCAATGCCTTCAGCGTGATGTAAGCCACGTCGTCGGCCAGCTGCAGGCTCGGATACACCGCTTCGCGCAACGTGCCATCGGCCAGTGCGCGCTGGATCGCAGCGTCATCGCTCAACCCCGCCGGCAGGTAGCGCGCCTGGATCTGCGCCCGCACGAGCACGGCCCAGTGGTTGCCATCGTAGGGTGCGTGCAGCGCCGTGTCCGCCTCGGCGGTGGCGGGCTCGGCAGCGATGGCAGCGAACGGCGCCATGGCGCCTGCGATCAACAACGACAGCACGCGTAGAGCGCAGCGCATCGGGGTATCCATGGGGTCAGGGCGGCACAGGGGAACACGCCCGCCGCGCGCTGGCAATGCGCTGCGCAGCGGACGCCGTATCCTTGTGCCATGAGCCCCCCGATTTTCCCAATCTCCACACTGCTGCCGCAGATCCTGACCACGCTGGAGCGCGGTACGCGCCTGGTGCTGGAAGCGTCACCGGGCGCCGGCAAGACCACCCAGGTGCCGCTGGCTTTGCTGGATGCGCCGTGGCTGGAAGGCCGCAGGATCATCATGCTGGAGCCACGCCGCGTGGCCGCCCGCAGCGCCGCGCAGTTCATGGCGCGTCAGCTGGGCGAGAACGTCGGTGAGACCGTCGGTTACCGCATCCGCTTCGAGAACAGGATCTCGACGCGAACCCGCATCGAGGTGGTGACCGAAGGCATCCTCACCCGGATGCTGCAGGACGACCCGCTGCTGGAGGGTGTGGGCGCGCTGCTGTTCGACGAATTCCACGAACGGCATCTGGCCGCTGATCTGGGCCTGGCCCTGGCGCTGGACGTGCAGTCCCAGCTGCGCGAGGACCTGCGCATCGTGGTGATGTCGGCCACGCTGGATGGCGAGCGACTGGCGCAGTTTCTCGATGCGCCGCGCCTGAGCAGTGAGGGCCGCAGCTTCCCGGTCACGATCGCGCACTTCCCCGCCCGCCGCGACGAGGCACTGGAACCGCAGGCACGGCGCGCGGTGGAGCAGGCCTTGGCCGAGCATCCTGGCGATGTACTGGTGTTCCTGCCCGGCCAGCGCGAGATCGCGCGTGTTCAGACGGCGCTGCAGTCTGTGCTCGACCCGGCCGTACAGGTGCTGCCGCTGCACGGCGAACTGCCGGTGGACCAGCAGTCGCAGGTGCTGCAGCCCGATCCCGGCGGTCGGCGCCGCGTGGTGCTGGCCACCAACGTGGCCGAGTCATCGGTGACCCTGCCCGGCGTGCGGGTGGTGATCGACGCGGGTCTGGCACGCGAGCCGCGTTACGACCCCAACAGCGGTTTCGCGCGCCTGGACGTGGTGAACATCGCGCAGGCCTCGGCCGATCAGCGTGCCGGCCGTGCCGGCCGTGTCGCCGAGGGCTGGGCGTGGCGCTTGTGGCCGCAGTCGCAGCGGTTGGAGGCACAGCGTCGGCCCGAGGTCGCGCAGGTGGAACTGGCCTCGCTGGCACTGGAACTGGCTGCCTGGGGCAGTGACGACCTGCGCTTCGTCGATACACCGCCGGCCGGTGCACTGGCCGCCGCGCGTGAACTGCTGCAGCGCCTGGGCGCGCTCAGCGACAGCGGCACGCTGACCCCGCTGGGCCGGCGCATGCTGACCCTCGGCACGCATCCGCGCCTTGCGGCGATGCTGATGGCGGCAGGCAGTGGTGTCGAGCTGGCCCTGGCCTGCGATCTGGCCGCGCTGGTGGAAGCGCGCGATCCGCTGCGCCAGGGCGGTGATGCACTCGCCGCGCGCTGGCGGGCGCTGGCGGCGTTCCGCCACGGGCGGGCACCCCACGACGCCAACCGCGGCGGCCTGGCCACGATCGATGCCGCCAGCAAACAGTGGCGGCGACGCCTGCGCTGTGATGCCGCGCCCCCTTCGTCAGTCGAAGCGCATCAGCTCGGCGACCTGCTCGCACATGCGTTCCCGGACCGGATCGCCGCCCGCCATCCCACCGATCCGCTGCGCTACCTGCTGGCCAACGGCCGCAGCGCGCTCCTGTTCGATCCCAGCGACCTGCGTGGTGAGCCGTGGCTGGTTGCCGTTGAACTGCGCTATGAGGCACGCGACGCGTTGCTGCTGCGCGCCGCGCCGGTGGACGAGAACCGCCTGCGCCGTGACTTCCCGGCGCGCTTCACGCAGGACGACGTGGTGCGTTGGGACGGCGAAAAGCGCGCACTGGTCGCCCGCCGTGAGACCCGCTTCGATCGCATCGTACTGGACAGCCGCTCGGCCGGCCGCGTGGACCCCGCCCACGCCGCGAAAGCCCTGACCGAGGCCGTCGCCGAACTCGGCCTGGATGCCTTGCCGTGGACGGAGGGCCTGCGCCAATGGCAGGCGCGTGCGCTGGCGGTGCGCGCGTGGATGCCGGAACTGGCGTTGCCGGACGTCTCCGATGCAGCGCTGATGGCGACGCTGCCGACCTGGCTGACGCCCGCGTTCAACGGCAAGACACGCCTGGATGCCCTCGACGAATCCAGCCTCGGCGAAGCGCTGAAGTCACCGCTGCCGTGGGCGCAACGCCAGCTGATCGATCGCCACGCCCCGGTCCGCATCACCGTGCCCTCCGGCATGGAGCGCCCGATCCATTACACAGTGGATGCCGACGGCATCAGCCCGCAGGCGCCGGTGCTGGCGGTCAAGCTGCAGGAGCTGTTCGGCCTGAGCGATACCCCGCGCATCGCCGATGGCCGCATTCCATTGACGCTGCACCTGCTGTCCCCCGGCGGCCGCCCGCTGCAGGTGACCCAGGACCTGCGCAACTTCTGGGCGAACACCTACGCCGAGGTGAAGAAGGAAATGAAGGGGCGGTATCCCCGGCATCCGTGGCCGGACGATCCGTGGACGGCGAACGCGACACACCGCGCCAAGCCGCGCGGCACGTGAGCACGCCGCCCCCTTCCTCACCCGATGCGCGCATTCATGGCTGTCACCTGACCATCGCCCGGCACGTGGCTCGCGCAGCGCGGGGAACCGGCTACAGTCGTGATCCGGCCGTGGCAAATGGATAACACGCCCTACACGGCCACCGCGCGACACTGGATCAGAACCTTTAGGCAAGGACCCCCCATGAGCAGATTGACTGTGATTACCGACCGCGCCCTCGAGCGTGCCCTGGACATCGCCAGCACCGCCGGTGACGGCCTCAAGCATGCCGGCAGCAACCTGCGTCACTTCGGGCCGCAGGCGACCGACTGGATCAAGACTGGCGCCGCACTCGGTGCGGTCAAGACCGGCAGCAAGGTCGCCGCCAAGGTGGTGCGCCGCAATCCGGCCGTGACCATCGCCGCTGCCGCTGTCGGCGTGGGGCTGCTGGGCTACGCGCTGTACCGCAAGCAGCAGAAGAAGAAGCTTGCCAATGGCGGCGTGGTGAACGGCCAGGCGCAGCGCATCAGCGCACGCAACCGCCGCAACGAGACCGTGGTGGACGAAACCAGCGATATCGGCAGCGACGCCTGATCCGCTGACGCGTTACCGCACGCGCATCGAAACCGCCGGTCTCTGCCGGCGGTTTTTTATTTTCCGATCTCGCGCCATTGGCCGGGTTGAAGATCGCCGATCGCATGTGCGCCCATCGAGACACGCACCAGGCGCAACGTGGGCAGTCCGACCGCCGCGGTCATGCGTCGCACCTGCCGGTTGCGGCCTTCGCGCAGCGTGATCGCCAGCCAGGCATCGGGCACCGTCTTGCGGAAGCGGACCGGTGGCGTGCGCGGCCACAGCTCAGGCGACGGTTCCAGCCGTTCGACACCGGCCGGCAGCGTTGGCCCATCGTTGAGCAGCACGCCACGGCGCAGCGCCTGGACCTGCTCATCGGTCACCGTGCCTTCGACCTGCACCCAATAGGTTTTGTCGGCCTTGTGCCGCGGATCGGTCAACTGGTGTGCCAGGCCGCCGTCATCAGTGAGCAGCAGCAGGCCTTCGCTGTCGTAATCCAGCCGGCCAGCCGCGTACACCGCTGGTGGCAGCCCGAAGCCAGCCAGGGTCGCGCGTGGCGGCTGGCTGCGGTCGGTGAACTGGCACAGCACGTTGAACGGTTTGTTGAAGGCGATCAGCATCGGGGCAACAGCGGCGGTGGGATGGCCCATTGTCCCATCCCCGTGCCGCTGCCGCGATCCGCGCGAACGTCAGCCGATGACGTTCACCTTGAGCAGGACGCGCGGGCCATGGCCTGCGCGGGTCGCTTACTTGCCCGGCTTCACGAAGCGCAGCGTCATGCGGTCACTTTCGCCGATCGCCTGGTACTTGGCCTCATCGGCCGCGTCATGCTGGTTGGTCGGTGGCAGCGTCCACACGCCGTTCGGGTAATCCTTGGTGTCGCGCGGATTGGTGTTGATCTCGCTGCTGCCGGCCAATTCGAAGCCGGCGGCCTTGGCCATCGCGATCACCTGCGGCTGGCCCACGTAACCGGTCTTGTCGTCTGCCGGCACATCGGCCTTGGCACGATGCTCCACCACGCCGAGCACGCCGCCCGGCTTGAGCACCGAGAAGAAGCCCTTGAACATGCCTTCCGCCTGGCCGCTGCTGCGCCAGTTGTGCACGTTGCGGAAGGTCAGCACTACATCGGCCGAGTTGGCAGGGCCGAACACCGGGGCCTTCGGGTCATAGGCGACCACACGGCTCTTGCCGAACACCGCGGCGTCGCCGGCAAATTTCTTGTCCAGCCCGTCGCGGCTGCGCTGCTGGTAGTCGCGGCCACGTCCCTCCGCCACGGCCATCGGATCGACCACGGCAGCGACGTACTGGCCCTTGTCGTGCAGCAGCGGCGCGAGGATCTCCGAATACCAGCCGTTGCCCGGGGTGATCTCGATGACCGTCTGGCCCGGCGCGACACCGAAGAACGACAACGTCTGCGCCGGATGGCGGTAAGCATCGCGCTTGACGTTGGCCGGATCGCGGCGGCTGTCCTGCACGGCCTTCTGCACGGCCGGGGTGATCGCGACCTGCGCGTTCGGACCGGCGGGCTTGATCGCCATCGCGGGGGCGGCAAGCATCAGGGTGGAAACAGTGAACAGGCAGGCACAGGTCAACGAACGGGCTTTCATCGGCGAGCTTCCGGTAGCGGGATGCCGCGAGCCTAGCAGCGAAGCGTGTACAGGTGTTCACAAAACGTTAGTGCGACGCAGCATTCCGGAACACTGTTTTGTGCCTGCTGCCGCAACGCTGTCACCACCCCGGCCGTATGCTGTGGAAACGATTCCCAGGGAGAACATCACCCATGACTGCTACGCGCGAACTCGGTCGTTCCGGCCTCCATGTCGCCCCCATCGCCTTCGGCGGCAATGTCTTCGGCTGGAGTGCGGACGAGAAGACCTCCTTCGCCCTGCTCGATGCCTTCGTCGATGCCGGCTTCAACCTGGTCGATACCGCCGACGTCTATTCCGCCTGGGTGCCCGGCAACCAGGGCGGCGAATCGGAAACCATCCTGGGCCGCTGGTTCAAGCACAGCGGCAAGCGCGACAAGGTGGTGCTGGCGACCAAGGTGGCCAAGTGGTCCGAACACCCCGGCCTGTCGGCCGACAACATCACCGCCGCGGTGGAGGATTCGCTGCGCCGCCTGCAGACCGACGTGATCGATCTGTACCAGGCGCACGAAGATGATGAATCCACGCCGCTGGAGTCCACGCTGGCCGCCTTCGGTCGCCTGATCGAACAGGGCAAGGTGCGCGCGATCGGTGCCTCAAATTACAGCGCCGAGCGTCTGCGCGATGCCTTGAGGGTATCGGCCGACTACAAACTGCCGCGCTATGAAACGCTGCAGCCGGAGTACAACCTGTACGACCGTGCCGGCTACGAATCCGGGCTGGAAGCGGTGGTGCGCGAAGCGCAGTTGGGCGTGATCAGCTACTACTCGCTGGCCAGTGGCTTCCTCAGCGGCAAGTACCGCAGTGCGGCCGATGCGGGCAAGAGCAGCGCGCGCGGCCAGAGCGTGGTCGACAAGTACGTCAATCCGCGCGGGCTGCGCATCCTCACCGCGCTGGACGATGTAGCCAGCGCGCATGGCGTGAGCCCCTCGCAGGTGGCGATCGCGTGGTTGATCGCGCGCCCGGGCATCACCGCGCCGATCGTCAGCGCCACCAGTGTCGAGCAGTTGAAGGATGTGCTGGCGGCCGCGAAGGTCGCGCTGTCGGCGCAGGATGTGCAGCAGCTGGATGCGGCGAGCGCCGAACAGGCCTGAGCCCAGAGGTCTTTGCCACGGACAGCCGCCGCAGGGCGGCTGTTTCCGTTTGGGGCGGGCGTTCCGCTCCCGGACCGGCCGAGCCCCTGATGTTATCGGCTGGCCCGGCTATCCTCGGCGACGAGCGCATGGTGCATGCTCACTCCGGCGCGCACGCCTTCGGCGCTGGCCAGGCTGATATTGCCCACCAGCGTTGCATCGCCCGCCGCGTAGATGCCGGGCACGCTGGTCTGCTTGCCAGGTTCCACCTGGACCAGCACGCCGATCGGGCTGTCCTCCAGCGCACAGCCGAGCTGCTCGACCAGCGGTGCCGCCATGTGCTGCCGCGCGGTGACGAACAGCGCGCGCAGTTCAACCCGGCGACCATCGGCGAGCACGGCGGCACTCAGGGCCGGCGCCTCGCCTTCCAGGCCAACCACCGCCGCATGCTCGATGCTGACGCCGCGGCGCTGCAGCGCGGCCAGGTCGTCGGCCTCCACCGTCATGCCGTGCGCGAACAGGGTGACGTCGCCCCAGTCCGCCAGCAACGCGGCCATGGTGGCGGACTTCTCATGCCCGCCCAGCAGCCCGATCGCGCCGCCGCCGATTTCGTAGCCGTGGCAGTACGGGCAGTGCACCACGCTGTGGCCCCAGCGCTCGGCCAGGCCGGGCAGTTCGGGCAGTTCGTCGCGGATGCCGGTCGCCAGCAGCAGCTTGCGCGTGGCCCAGCTGTCACCGTTCTCGGTACCGACCACGAAGCCATCCACGGTCGGTTGGGCGGTGGTGACCGTGTCACTGATCCACCGCACCGTGGGGTAGTCCAGCAGCTGGGTCTTGGCGTTGCGCAGCAGCTCGGCGCCGGCGATGCCGTCCTGGCCGAGCACGCCGTGCGAATGCGCGACGAAGCGGTTGCGCGGCAGGCCGCTGTCGATCACCAGCACCTCGCGGCGGGCGCGCGCCAGGATCAGGGCGGCGGACAGGCCGGCGAAACTGCCGCCGACGACAATCGCATCAAAGGTCATGGGGAACTCCTGCAGCGTGGTGGGCCAGATGGCGGGCGAAGGCCTCGCCCAGGGTGGCCAGGGTGGTGTCGTGCAGGCGGGCCTCGAGCAGGGCCTGGGCCTGGCGGTAACTGTCGTCGAGCGCCTCGTTGACCACGCGCTGCACCGGGCAGCCGCGGCCGGTCTCGCGGGCGCCGGTGTGCAGCAGGGCAGGCGCACCGATGGCCACGTACACGTCATACAGCGTGATCTGCGCAGGTTCCCGGGCCAGCTGGCTGCCGCCGCCATGGCCACGCACGCTGGTGACCAGCCCACCCTTGTGCAGGGCGGACAGCAGGCGCCGGATCACCACCGGATGGGTGGGCAGGCAGGTGGCGAGCTGCTCGGAGGTGCGCGGGCCGTCCTGGCCGACCAGATGGGCCATCACGTGCAGCGCGTCGGAGAACTGGTTGCTGGCTTTCATGTAACAACGATAGTTACATATCAGTTGCCTGTCCAGTCCTGTTTTGTTCCATGCATGACCATATTTCATCTACACGCCATCATCACAACATTTAATGGAACGGTAACCGTGATTGGCGTCGCACTTCAGCCTGTTCCTGACAGACCGATACCGCATCGCCCTTCCTCACTTTTGATCTCTCATGACGTCCTCCGCACCGGCGCGTCCACGCGCCCTGAGTCTTCAATTCAAACTGCTGGGCGCGCTGTCGCTCGGCTTGGTCATCATCGTGCTGGCCGCCTTGGCCGGCCTGGGTTCGGCCTGGCGCAACCTCTCGGCCGAGGTGCCGGTCGAGGTGGCTCGCAAGGCACAGGCCGAGCTGTTGCAGCGCGAGTTCCGCCTGCAGGTGCAGGAGTGGAAGAACGTGTTGATCCGCGGTGCGGACGACGCACAACGCGAACGCCACCTGGCAGCCTTTGATGCGGAAGGACGCCGCATCGAAGCGTTGGCCGGTACGCTCGCCACCAGCCGCGACGAACAGACCCGCACGCTGGCCAACCAGTTCCTGGCCGAGCACCGCGCACTGGACGCTCGCTACCGCGGCGCGCTCGAGGCGTTCGCGGCCAGTGGTTATGACACCCAGGCCGGCGATGCACTGGTGCTCGGCGCCGACCGGGCCGTGGGCACTACGCTGGATGCGCTGGCCGCGCGTGCCAGCGAACGTGCCGAGTACGAAACCAACGCCACCTCCGAACGCGCACGCGCCGCGCTGGTCGCCTCGGCCATGGTCACGGCGCTGGCGGCGCTGATGCTGTTGGCGGTGCTCACCCTGTGGCTGCGCCGCGCGGTGATCGCGCCCGTGGTTGCGGTGGAAGCGGCCGCGCGCGCGGTGGCACGCGGTGATCTGGAGCATGCCGTGGTGGTGCGCAGCGGCGACGAGATCGGTCGCCTCGGCACCGCGATGCGCGAGGTCACCCAGACCCTGAAGGACGTGCTGGCCGCACAGGCGACGATGGCGCAGCGCCACGATGCCGGTGAGATCAGCTACCGCATGGACGCGAGCGTGTTCCCCGGCGGCTACGGCCAGATGGTGCGCGACACCAACACGCTGGTCGCCAACCATATCCAGGTGAAGCTGCGCGCGATCGAGATCATGGGCCATTACGCGGTCGGTGATCTGTCGGTGGACATGGAGCGCCTGCCCGGCGAAAAGGCGGTGATCACCCAGGCGCTGGATACGGCCAAGGCCAACCTCGGTGCGATCAATGCCGAGATCAAGCGGTTGGCCGCAGCGGCTGCCGTAGGCGATTTCAGCCAGCGCGGCGATGAAGCGCGCTACCAGCACGACTTCGGCGAGATGGTGGGCGGCCTCAACCGCCTGATGCAGACCACCGAGCAGGATCTGGGCGAGGTCTCACGCGTGCTGCAGGCGATCGCCGGCGGTGATCTCAGCGCGCGCATGCGGGGCGATTTCCACGGCGTGTTCGCCCGCATGCGCGATGACATGGCGCGTACCACCGGTCAGCTGACCACCATCGTCGGCGACATCAAGCAGGCCGCACAGTCGATCCAGACCGCCGCGGGCGAGATCGCTGCAGGCAACAGCGACCTGTCGCGCCGTACCGAGCAGCAGGCAGCGAATCTGGAGGAGACCGCCGCCTCGATGGAAGAACTGACCTCCACGGTGCGCCAGAACGCCGAACACGCACGCCAGGCCAACCAGCTCTCGATCAGTGCCGCCTCCGTCGCCTCGCAGGGCGGTGAGGTGGTCGGCCGGGTGGTCACCACGATGGGCGCGATCCAGTCCTCGTCGCGGCAGATCGCCGAGATCATCAGCGTCATCGACGGCATCGCCTTCCAGACCAACATCCTCGCGTTGAACGCAGCCGTCGAAGCGGCACGTGCCGGTGAACAGGGCCGCGGCTTTGCGGTGGTCGCCAGCGAAGTGCGTACGCTGGCGCAGCGTTCGGCCGGTGCGGCCAAGGAGATCAAGGCGCTGATCGATCAGTCCGTCGCCGATGTCGACAGTGGCGCAGCACTGGTACGGCAGGCCGGGCAGACCATGGGCGAGATCGTCGGCAGCGTGCAGCGCGTCACCGACATCATGGCCGACATCGCCGCCGCGTCGCAGGAGCAGTCGGCCGGCATCGAACAGGTCAACCAGACCGTGGTGCAGATGGACGAAACCACGCAGCAGAACGCGGCCCTGGTGGAGGAAGCCTCCGCGGCGGCGCGCAGCATGGAAGAGCAGGCCGTGGCCTTGAATGCCGCGGTGGATGTGTTCGTGCTGGATGCCGGGCGCGGGGCGGTGAGCGGATTGGCGCGCGCGGCGTGATGCAGCCGTAGTGCCGGCCAGCGGCCGGCACTACCGGGCGTAGGGGGTGCCCACCATGGCCTGCGCCAGGTGATCCAGGAACGAGCTGATCCGCGCCGAGACTGCCGTGTTGCGGTAGTACACGGCGTGGATCGGCTGGCGGACCTCCACGGTGAGGTCCGGCAACAGCTGCACCAGGGTGCCGGCTTCGCGGTCGCGGTGGGTCATGAAGTCGGACAGGCAGACGATGCCCACCCCTTCCAGCGCGAGCCGGCGCAGCGTTTCGCCGCTGGAGACCGCCACCGCCGGGCGCACGTGCAGCAGCGCGTCGGTCGCGCCGGGCAGCGGCCAGTGATTGAGTGAATCGGGCTCGTTGAAACCCAGCAGGGTGTGCGTGCCCAGTGCCGCGACATCGCGCGGGGTGCCGTGCTGCTGCAGGTAGGCTGGGCTGGCCATCACGCGCAGGCGGCTGTGCGCCAGCGGCCGTGCATGCAGGGTGGAATCGGCCAGTGGCCCGATCCGGATGGCCACATCGGTGCGCCGCTCCAGCAGATCGATGTAGCGCTCGCTGCTGTTGAGCTCCAGCGCCACCTCGGGATAGCGCGCGCGGTAGCTCGCCACCAGCGGGGCGATCACGTGCAGCACGAACGGCATCGCCGCATCCACACGCAGGCGCCCGGCCGGGCGTTGACGCCGGGCGGCGATCTGCTCCTCGGCCGCTTCCACCGAGGCCACGATCGCACGGGCCTGGGCCAGGAAGGCGTCGCCTTCCTCGGTCAGCTGCAGGCGACGGGTGGTGCGGGTCAACAGCGTGGTGCCGAGTTTCTCCTCCAGCCGGCCCAGTGCCCGGCTGACACCGGACGTGGTCTGGCCAAGCTGTTCGGCGGCGGCGGTGATCGACCCGCTGTCGATCACCGCGATGAAGGCCTGCATCTCATCGAGGGTGGTTTTCATGGCGGCGGCCGGGCGGAAGGGGCCCATTATTGACCATGGGGCAACAGTGATTGGCGTGAAGGCCGCTTTTTCCGCAAGAGTACGGCGCGCAGACTGCGCAGCCTTGCTCCCCACCGGTATCCGTCCATGTCCCGTGGTATCCCCTTGGCCTTGTTGGCGTTGACGCTGGGTGCGTACGCCATCGGCACGACTGAATTCGTCATCGTCGGGCTGATCCCGACCATCGCCGCCGACCTCGGCGTCACCCTGCCCTCGGCCGGCCTGCTGGTTTCGCTGTATGCGCTGGGCGTGGCGGTCGGTGCACCGGTGCTTACCGCGCTGACCGGGCGCGTGCCGCGCAAGACCCTGCTGGTCGCGCTGATGCTGCTGTTCACCCTGGGCAACGTGATCGCCTGGATGGCCCCGGGCTATGGCTCGCTGATCGTGGCGCGCGTGCTGACCGGCCTGGCGCATGGTGTGTTCTTCTCGATCGGCTCGATCATCGCCACCTCGGTGGTGCCCAAGGAAAAGGCCGCCAGCGCGATCGCGATCATGTTCACCGGCCTCACCGTGGCGCTGGTCACCGGCGTGCCGCTGGGTACCTTCATCGGCCAGCACCTGGGCTGGCGCGCCACCTTCCTGGCCGTAGCCGGGCTCGGTGTGATCGCGCTGATCGGCAGCCTGCTCTTCGTCCCGCGCAACCTGCAGCGCAGCGCACCGGCCACGTTCGGCCAGCAGCTCGCCGTGCTCGCGCAGCCGCGCCTGCTGCTGGTGTATGCGATCACCGCGCTCGGTTACGGCGGCACCTTCCTGTCCTTCACCTACCTGGCCTCGATCCTGCAGGACGTGACCGGTTTCTCGGCCAATGCGGTCAGTGGCGTGCTGCTGGTCTATGGCGTGTCGGTGGCGATCGGCAACCTGTGGGGCGGCCGCCTGGCCGACCGCCGCGGCCCGATCCCGGCGCTGAAGCTGATCTTCGCGTTGCTGGCCGCGGTGCTGTTCGCGCTCACCTTCACCGCTTACAACACCTGGCTGGTGCTGCTGACCGTGCTCGCGCTGGGCGCGGTGGCGTTCGGCAACGTGCCCGGGCTGCAGGTATACGTGGTCAAGCAGGCACAGCGGTTCGCCCCGCAGGCCGCCGATGTGGCCTCGGGCCTGAACATCGCCGCGTTCAACGTCGGCATCGCGCTCGGTGCTTCGCTGGGTGGCCTGGTGGTCGATCACTTCGGCCTGATGCACACCCCGTGGCTGGGCGCGCTGGTGGTGATGGGCGCCTTCGGCCTGACCGCATGGAGTGGCCGCCTGGACCGCCGCGATGGGGTTGCCGACCGCGCCGAAGGCATCGCCGTGAGTGCGCATTGATCGCTCCCGGCAGCGGACCGACGGTCGGCAGTACGCGACAACAGCCGACCCACGATTCGTTTCACGCAACCGCAGCCGACAAACGGTCGGCTCTACGTCGCTTTACGGTGCACGGCGTAGCCTGCACCTCACCCCCATGAAGGAGTTTCCATGAGCATTCCCGCCTTCGGCCTCGGCACCTTCCGCCTGAAGGGCCAGACAGTGATCGACTCGGTGCGCAACGCACTGGACGTCGGCTACCGCGCCATCGATACCGCGCAGATCTACGAGAACGAAGCCGAGGTCGGTCAGGCCATCGCCGAGTCCGGCGTGGCGCGCGATGATCTGTTCCTCACCACCAAGATCTGGATCGCCAACTTCCACCACGACGCGCTGCTGGAGAGCCTGCGCGAGAGCCTGCGCAAGCTGCGCACCGACCATGTCGAGCTGACCCTGATCCACTGGCCGTCGCCGAAGGACGCGGTGCCGATGGCCGAGTATCTCGGTGCACTGGCCGAGGCCAAGTCGCAGGGCCTGACCCGCCAGATCGGCATCTCCAACTTCACCATCGCCCAGACCCGCCAGGCCATCGCGATCCTCGGTGCCGATGCGATCGCCACCAACCAGATCGAAGTCCACCCTTACCTGCAGAACCGCGCGTTGATCGCGTTCCTGAAGGAACAGGGCATCCATGTCACCGCGTACATGAGCCTGGCCTACGGCGAAGTGCTCAAGGACCCGGTGATCCAGGCCATCGCCGCGCACCACCAGGCCACCCCGGCCCAGGTCGCGCTGGCGTGGGCGTTGCAGCAGGGCTTCGCGGTGATTCCGTCCTCGACCAAGCGCGACAACCTCGCCGGCAATCTGCTGGCTGCGGAACTGCGCTTGAGCGATGAGGACATGGCGCAGATCGCCACGCTGGACCGCGGACATCGCCTGGCCAATCCGGAGGGGATCGCGCCGGCCTGGGATTGATGGACAGCGCCCGACCGCTGGTCGGGCGCGGGATGGTGCGTGCCGGCCGCCGGCCGGCACCTACCGGAGCAACCAGTCCCGCATTGCCGCGCTGACTTCGTCGGGCTTCTCCATCGGGGCCAGATGGCCGCAATCGGGCAGCACCACCAGGGTTGAATCCGGCACCAGCGCGTGCATCGCCTCGCTGATCGCCAGCGGGGTGATGCGGTCGTTCGCACCGCACACGATCAACAGGGGATCGCGGTACCCGGTCAGCACGTCATGGCCATCCTCCCGGTCCAATGCGCTCTGGCGCAGGAATACGTCCGCACCCAGCCGTGCGGTCATGTCGCGTACGCGCTGTACCAGCACGTCATCATCCAGCCGCGAGGCATCGATGTAGCTGCGCATCAACGTGTCACCGAAGCCGTGGAATTTCCCGGGCAGGCGTACGCTGGCCCGCTGGGTCTGGCGTTGCTTGGCGCGCTCGGGCGAGTCGGCATGGATCGAGGTATCGACCAGGGCCAGCCGCAGCACCCGCTCCGGCGCGGTGCGCAGGATCGCCTGCGCCACGAAGCCGCCCAGTGAAAAACCGGCCAGGGCGAAACGCGCCGGTGCCTGCGCCAGCACGTCCTCGACCACCGCCTGCATCGTCTCGCCGCGGGTCTGGTCGCCGACGATGCACGCGGCGATATCGGACAGGTCGGCGATCTGCGCGCGCCAGAGTTCAGCGTCGTTGAGCAGGCCGGGGAGCAGCAGCAGGGGGATACGATCAGTCATGCCGTATTGTCGCCCCGCCCACGTGCCCGCGCCGTACCGCGATCGGCTCAGTGCGTTGCAGGATCGGGCGCCTGCGGCACCTGCACATCCTGCACCGGCAGGGTCACCACCATCACCGTCGAATCGTCCGGGTCGAGCCGGGTCTTGAAGCCCAGGCTCTGGCACATCGCCAGCATGGTGCTGTTCTCGCGCAGCACCTGGCCTTCGATGATGTTCAGGCCGAGCCACTGCGCGTACTCGATCATGATCGCCATCAACCGCCAGCCGATGCCGTGGCCCTTGAGGTCGGAGCGGATCAGGATGCCGTACTCGCCACGGTCGTAGTCTGCATCGGCATGCAGCCGCACCGCACCGAGCATGTCGCCGCTGCGCGGATCGATCGCCACCAGCGCGATGGAGCGCGCGTAGTCGAGCTGGGTCAGGCGCGCGATGAACTCGTGGCTGAAATGCTTCACCGACTGGAAGAAGCGCAGGCGCAGGTCGTCATCGGTAACGCGCGCAAAGAAGGCGCGGAACAGCGCGTCGTCCTCGGGGCGGACCGGTCGCACGAAGGCGGGGGCGCCGTCGGACAGGGTAATGGTGCGCTCCCATTCCTTGGGATACGGGAACACCGCGAAGCGCGGATGGCCGCGGCCCTTGTGCAGCTTGCGCGAGGGTTCGATCGCCACGCGCGAATCGAGTGCGATCACCCCGTCGCGGTCGGCGAGCAGCGGATTGATGTCGAGCGTGCGGATCTCGGGAATGTCGGCGGCGAGCTGGGCCAGCTTGACCAGGATCAGCGCGACCGCGCGTTCGTCGGCGGCCGGGACATCGCGGTAGGCCTTCAGGATGCGCGACACGCGCGTGCGCCCGATCAGTTCGTGCGACAGGCGCAGGTCCAGCGGTGGCAGGGCGATCGCCTTGTCGTCGATGACTTCGACCGCGGTGCCGCCACGGCCGAACACGATCACCGGGCCGAAGGTCGGGTCGTCGGCGATACCCGCGATCAACTCGCGCGCCTTGGGCCGCACGATGGTCGGCTGCACCAGCACGCCATCGATGCGCGCATCGGGTCGCTTTTCGTGCGCGCGCGCGATGATCGAGGTCGCCGCCGCATGCACGGATTGCAGGGTACTGAGGTTCAAGCGCACGCCATCCACATCGGACTTGTGCGGGATATCGGCCGAGAACACTTTGATCGCGACGGTGGCGCCCTGCTCCAGCAGCGGCTGGGCCAGGTCCATCGCCTCGTGGGCATCACGGGCCTGCATCACCGGCGCGGACGGAATGCCGTAGGCGCTGAGCAGCTGGTGGGTGGCGATCGGGTCCAGCCACTGCTGGCCGGCGGCAAGTGCGGCCTCCACCAGCGCGCGGGCACCGGCGGTATCGACCACGAAATCCTCGGGCAGGCTGGGCGGGGTTTCCATCAACGCGGCCTGCGCGTCGCGGTAGCGCACCAGATGCTGGAAGCCGCGGACCGCCTCGGCTTCGGTCGGGTAGGTCGGCACGCGCGCGGCATTGAGCGTGGCCGTGGCACGATCGTCGTTGCCCAGCCACACCGCGAACACCGGCTTGTCGCGATGGTGGCGCGGGCGCAGGCCGAGCGTGCGGGTCAGCGCCCGCGCGGCATCGGCCGAGGAGGTGAACGCGGTCGGCACGTTGACCACCAATACCGCGTCGTTCTCGGTATCGGACATCAGCGCTTCGATCGCCGCGGCGTAACGGTCGCCGTCGGCATCGACCACGATGTCGACCGGATTGCTGCGCGACCAGCCCTGCGGCAGCACCGCATCGAGTTGTGCGACGGTGGCCGGCGACAGCTCGGCCAGGCTGCCGCGCAGGGCCAGCAGCTGGTCCACCGCCAGCCGCCCCACCCCGCCGCCGTTGCTCAGGATCGCCAGGCGACGCCCGGGGAAGGTGCCGAGCCGGCCCAGTGTTTCGGCCGCGGTGAACAGCTCATCCAGCGCGCTGACGCGCAGCAGGCCCGCGCGGTTGAATGCCGCCCCGTAGACCGCATCGGCGCTGGCCAGCGCCTGCACGTGCGTATCGGCATCGGGATTGATGCGGATGTGACGGCCGGATTTGACCACCACCACCGGCTTGGCACGCGCGGCGGCACGCGCGGCCGACATGAACTTGCGCGCATCGCGGATGTGCTCGACGTACAGCAGGATCGCGCGGGTGCGGTAATCGGTGGCGAAGTAATCCAGCAGGTCGCCGAAGTCGACATCCAGGGTGTCGCCGAGCGAAACCACGGCGGAGAAACCGACCGAGCGCGCCACGCCCCACTCCACCAGGGCCGCGGCAATCGCGCTGGATTCGGAGATCAAGGCCAGGTCACCGGCCTGCGGGAAGTGCGCGGCGATGCTGGCGTTCAAGCGCGCATGCGGGGCGATCACGCCCAGGCAGTGCGGGCCCAGAATGCGCAGGCCCTTGGGCCGTGCTGCCGCCTCCACCTGCGCGGCCAGCGAGCCCGGGCCTTCGCCCAGGTTGGCAGTGAGGATGATCGCCGCGCTGACACCGCGCTCGGCGGCGGTGGCCACCACCTGCGGCACGATGCTGGCCGGGGCGGTGATGACCACCAGCTCCGGCACCCAGTCCAGATCCTTGAGCCGCTTCACGGTGCGGATGCCATCGATCTCGCTGTAACGCGGATTGATCCAGGCCACGTTGCCGGGGAAGCCGGTGTCGCGCAGATTGCGCATTACCGCGCGGCCGGCGGAGCGTTCACGCGGGCTGCCGCCGATCACGGCGACCGACTGCGGGCGGAAGACGGCTTGCAGGTGGTAGGTGCTCATGCGACCAGACAGTAACAGGGACGGGGGTGATTAATAATCACCCCCGTCCCTGTTATTAACTACCTCCGTCCCTGTTAAAGGAGGGTGCCGCGCAGGATCATCGCGGCGATGCTGAAGTAGATGACCAGACCGGTGACGTCCACCAGCGTGGCCACGAACGGGGCCGAGGCGCTGGCCGGGTCGAAGCCCAGGCGCTTGAGGATGAAGGGCAGCATCGAGCCGGACAGCGAGCCGAACGTGACGATGCCGACCAGTGCCGCGCCGATGGTCAGTGCCAGCAGCTGCCAGTGCTCGCCGTAGTCGTGCAGGCCCAGCAGCTGCCAGGACACGATGCGGATGATCGCCAGCACGCCCAGGATCGCCCCCAGGGTGATGCCGGTCGGCACCTCGCGCAGCGCCACCTTCCACCAGTCGCGCAGGCGCAGCTCACGCAGGGCCAGGCTGCGGATCAGCAGCGAGGTCGCCTGCGAGCCGGAGTTGCCGCCCGAACTCATGATCAGCGGGATGAACAGCGTCAGCACCACCGCGCGCGCCAGCTCGTCTTCGTAATGCTGCATCGCGCTGGCGGTCAGCATTTCGCCGAGGAACAGCACGCTCAGCCAGCCGGCCCGCTTGCGCAGCATCTCGAAGAAGCCGATCTGCATGTACGGCTTTTCCAGCGCCTCCATGCCGCCGAACTTGTGCACGTCCTCGGTGGATTCTTCGATCAGCGCATCCAGGATGTCATCCACCGTGACGATGCCCAGCACATGGTGCTGCGCGTCCACCACCGGGATCGCGAGCAGGTCGTGGCGGCGGATCAGCTGCGCCACCTCTTCCTGATCCAGCTGCACATCCACCGTCACCGGCGGGTTGACCTGGGCGACGTCGAGGATGGGCTCCTCGGGCAGCCCGGTGATCAGCCGGCGCATGGTGACCACCTGCACCAGCGCGCGGGTGTGCGGGTCCAGCACATAGATTGCGTAGACGGTCTCGCGGGTGCGCTCCACTTCGCGGATGTGCTGCAGGGTGCGGCCAACCGTCCAGTCCGAGGGCACGCTGACGAACTCGGTGGTCATCAGCGCGCCGGCGGTGTGCGCCGGGTAGCTCAGCAGCTGCTGGATCGCCTTGCGCGCCTCCGGGCTGAGCAGCGGGATCAGGCGTGCGCGCTCGTCCTCGTCCAGTTCGTGGACGATATCGGTGGCGCGGTCATCGGCCATCAGCCCGAGAAGGGCTGCGGCGCGGGCCACCGGCATGGCCGCTACCAGATCGCCGCCGCGGTTGAGCTCGGGCTGCTCGAGCATCTTCACCGCGCGCGGCAACGGCAACGCGGCCAGCGTGTCGGCGGCGCGCGACAGGCTCAGCGTGTTGAGGAATTCCACCGCGTCGGCGGTGTTGAAATTATCGAGGGGTGCGCTCAACGAGGCGGCATCGGCCACCGGGCGCAGCAGGTCTTTCTGGTTCATCGTATTCGCCTGTGGGTATCGCATTGCGCGACGCCAACGCTGGCGAACCGACCCGTGTCAGGCGGTGGCCATCGCTGGCGTCGAGCAAGGTCGACTTCTACTGTCGCTGGACATGGGTTGGGGACTCCGGAAGGGTTTACTGCCGACGGCGGACGCCAGCAGCGGCGGGCAGTCTGGACCCGGGTGTGACGCAGGTCAACCCTTGTCCGGGATGCCGTTCCGGTGGCAGTCGCCTTGGGCGCCCATGGCGGCCGCATAATACTGCGTGGCCCTGGCCACAGGCCCCGGCCGCCCCGGGGAGGCTTTCCACCCGCACGGCACACACCCCCATGAGCAGGTTCCCCCATGCATAGCGGCGCGCTCGAGCTGGCCCTGGTGCTGCTGCTGGCTGCAGTGATCGCGGTACCGGTGTTCAAGAAGCTCGGCCTGGGCGCCGTGCTGGGGTATCTGGCGGCCGGCGTGGTGCTCGGCCCGGATGGCCTGGGTTTCGTGCAGGATGCCGACCGCATCCTCAGCGCCGCCGAGATCGGCGTGGTGATGCTGCTGTTCGTGATCGGCCTGGAGCTGTCGCCCGCCCGCCTGAAGGTGATGCGCCGCTCGGTGTTCGGCGCTGGCGCGCTGCAGGTCGCGCTGAGCGCGCTGGTGCTGGGCAGCCTGTTGATGCTGGATCACTTCCAGTGGAAGAGCGCGTTGATCGTCGGCATCGCGCTGGCACTGTCCTCCACCGCGGTCGGGCTGCAGTTGCTGTCCGAGCATAAAGCGATCAACAGCGATTACGGGCGCCTGGGTTTTGCCATCCTGTTGTTCCAGGACCTGATCGCGATCCCGTTGCTGGCCGCGATTCCACTGCTCGGCGGTGCGCGCAACGACACCCTGCAGTGGAACGACGTGGCCATCGCCATCGGCGCACTGGCGGTGGTGATCCTGTGCGGCCGCCCGGTGCTGCGCCGGCTGTTCAACATCATTGCGCGCACCCGCAGCCCGGAGGTGTTCACCGCCACTGCGCTGCTGGTGGTGCTGGGCACCGCATGGTTCATGCAGGAGGCCGGACTGAGCCCGAGCCTGGGTGCGTTCCTGGCCGGTGTGCTGTTGTCCGATTCGGAATTCCGCCACGAGCTGGAATCGCAGATCGAGCCGTTCAAGGGCCTGCTGCTCGGCCTGTTCTTCATCGCCGTGGGCATGGGCATCGACCTGGACCGCATCGTCGCCGAGCCGATGATGATCGCGGCAGGCGTGGCGATCCTGCTGGTGGTCAAGTTCGGCCTGCTGTTCGGCATCGGCAAGCTGGCCAAGCTGCGGACCCGCCACGCGGTGCTGCTGGGCAGCGTGCTGTGGCTGGGCGGCGAGTTCGCGTTCGTGGTGTTCAACGAGGCCCAGCGCGCGCACCTGCTTGGCAACGCCAACCATGATCGGCTGGTGGCGATTGTCGGCCTGTCGATGGCGATCACGCCGCTGCTGATGATCGGCCTGATCCGCCTGCTGGGCCGCGACGAGGGCCCCAAGACGCCTGCCCAGCCCGCCGACAAGGTCGACATCACCGATGTGCAGCCTCAGGTGATGATCGCCGGCATGGGCCGCTTCGGCCAGGTGGTCGCGCGCCTGCTGACCGCGCAGAAGATCCCGTTCGTGGCGCTGGAATCCAATCCGGATACGGTCTCGGACCTGCGCCGCTTCGGCAACAAGCTCTATTACGGCGACCCGACCCGGCCGGAAATGCTGCGCGCCGCCGGCGGCGAGCACATCCGCGTCTACGTGGTCACGCTGGATGATCCAGACGCCAACATGCGGGCCACGCGGCTGATCCGGCGCATGTATCCCGATGCGGTGGTGCTGGTGCGCGCGCGTAACCGCCAGCATGCGTGGCGGCTGATGGACATGTCCGCCGAGCCGTTCCGCGAGGTGTTCGGGACGAGCCTGGAACTGAGCGAACGGATGCTGATCGCGCTGGGCATGTCGGTGGAAACCGCACGCAGCCATGTGCAGCGCTTCCGCGAGCACGACGAGAAGCTGCTGCGCGATCAGTACCTGGTCTACGACGACGAGGCGGCGGTGATCCAGACCTCGCGCGATGCGCGCGCGGACCTGATGCATCTGTTCGAGGCGGATGCGGAGAGTGAGGGGAAGGGTGTGGACGGCAACCCACCGCGTTGATGAACCTGCAGGTGCACCTGCCCGTGCCTCATTGAGCGCTGCCGGCCAGCGGCCGGCACTACCAGGCGGGGCTCAGCCGTTATCGCGCAGGAACCGGGCCATCGAAGACACGCCCGGCACCAGCGGTTCGAACTCCCCGGCGACGTCGATGAAGCCGCGCATCACCGCGATCTCGCGCGGGCTGCGGTTGAGCGCATCGCGCACGTCCGGGTCGGCGCCGGCACGCAGCAGGCGCTGTACCAGCAGCGGCAGGCCGTGCAGCGCCGCCAGATGCAGCGGACCGAAACCGCGCGGATCGCGCACCTCCAGCGAAACGTCTTCGTCGAGCAGGCGTTCCACCGCGGCGAGCACGATCTGCTCATCGCAGGCGGTACCCGGTTCGGCGCGTGCGCCAAGCAGCAGCAGCAGCGGCGTGACCGAGCCGGCGGCGGCCAGGTCCGGTTCGGCACCGGCCAGCAGCAGGGTGTCGAGCAGCGCCAGCAGTCGCGCCCGGTCGCGCGCACTGAAACCGTACAGCGCAGCGCAGTGCAACGGGCCAAGCTGCTGCGCATCGCCCGCGTGCACGTTGGCACCGGCGGTGAGCAGGCGCGAGACGATGTCGGGCAGGCCCAGCGCCGAGGCAAGCATCAGCACCGTGACGCCGCCCGGCAGGCGGTATTCCAGTTCGGCACCGGCATCGAGCAGGGCCGAGACGATATCGATCTGGCGCATGCTGACCGCCGCCGACAGGGGCGTCGCACCGCTGGCCGCGGCGTGCTGCGGATTCGCGCCACGGGTGAGCAGCAGGTCGACCACGGCCAGGTGCCCGCCCCCGGCGGCACGCAGCAGCGCGGTGCAGCCTTGGGCGTCGACCACATCAACGGCGAAACCGAGATCGATCAGGCGACGTACGGCATCGGCGTCACCGGCCATCGCGGCCGCCGGCAGGTCGCCGTCGCGCAGCGCGCGGCGCGGCAGCGGCCACACCCGCCAGTCCAGCCAGTCGGCCAGATCGCGGCGGCCGATCGACAGCGCCACGCCCAGCGGGGTCTGGCCGTCGGCGGCGCGGGCTTCGGGTGAGGCGCCCTGCTGCACCAGCAGCTTGATCGAGCCTTCGCGCGCGAGCGCGGTGGCCAGATGCAGGGCGGTCATGCCATGGCTGTCGCGTGCTTCGCGGTCCACGCCTTGAGTGAGCAGGGCCTGCTGCAGCCGCAGCCAGCCCAGCCGCACGGCCAGCGACAGCGGCGGATCGCCGGCCGGCGATGGCGCGAACGGATCCGCGCCGCGGTCGAGCAGTTCAAGCGCAAGCTGTTCCAGCCCGCGCGAGGCGTGGTCGTGCTGGGCGCAGGCGCTCAGCAGGCGTGCCAGGCCACCGCGACCGGCCGGGGACAGGCCACGGCGCAGCAGCACCTGCAGCGCCGGCACCGCGTCGATGCCCCGCGCCAGCAGCGCGAACATCGGGGTATCCCCGCAGGCATCCAGGACTTCCGGCGCCGCGCCGTGCGCGAGCAGCCAGTCCAGCGCCTGCGGATCCAGCGCCAGTTCGGCGTCGTGCAACAGCGCACCCAGTTCCTCCGGCGCACACAGGCGGGCCAGCGCGGCCATGCCCTCCACGTTGCCGAAGCTCAGCGCTTCGCGCAGGAGCTCCAGCGGTGGGCGATCCGGCAGCGAGGGCGAGGCCGCATCGCTGTCGCCGGACATCACCAGCCCGTCGCTGACCGCGGAAGGCAGCGGATAGGCGGGATCCAGCAGCGAGACGATCGCCCAGCGCCCGGCGCCAGCAGCGATATCCACCGCACGACGGCCCTGCGGATCGGCCACATCGACGGCGATGCCCAGGTCACGCAGGCGACGGATCAGCAGCGGCGAGACGTTCTCGGCCATGCAGGCCAGCAGCACCGCGTTGCGGCCTTCGCCATCGACCGCATTGAGATCGGGGTGGTGCGGCAGCAGGTGTTCGACCACGCCGGCACGGCCACCCCGCGCGGCTTCCAGCCACGGGGTACGCGCCAGTGCGTCGCGGGCTTCCAGGTTGGCACCGGCAGCAAGCAGCACGTCGATGATGTCGACATGGCCGGCCAGCGCGGCTTCGTGCAGCGCGCTGCGGCGCTGGCGGTCGCGCGCATCGGCGCGGGCCTTGTGCTTGAGCAGCAGCTGCACACCGGCCGGATCGTCTTCTTCGGTGCCCGCAGCGGCAAGCAACACGGGCGTGCCCTCGGCCGGCTCGGTCTTGGCCCCGCGTTCCAGCAGGAACTTGGCCAGGCGCCAGTTGCCGACCTGGCAGGCCACGGCCAACGGTGACCAGCCATCGTCGTTCAGCGCATCCACTTCGGCGGCGGCATCGCGCAGCAATGCGGCGACGCCGGGATCGGAACTGCGCGCGGCGTGATGCAGGGGGGTGTTGCCTTCGCTGTCCACCGCACGCGGGTCGGCGCCGTTGGCGAGCAGAGTCATCACCGCCTCGGGGCGGCCGTGCCAGCTGTCGCGGGTGGCGGCCAGCAGCGGGGTCATACCGCGGTGCGGGGCGTTGACGCCGACGCCGCGGGCGATCAGTTCACGCAGCAGACGCAGGTCGGGCAGCACCGCGGCGAGCACGGCAAGGCTGCGCTGGTCGCGCCAGGCCGGATCGGGCAGCCCGTGCGGATCGGCGCCGGCCTGCAGCAGCTGCAGGGCGCGATCGACCCGGCCGCTGCGCGCGGCGTCATACAGCGCCGGCTGTTGTTCATGCAGGCCGATCGATTCGAGCGGCTTGGGCTCGGCGTAGGGCTCGGCAAAGGGCTCGTCGCGGTCACCGCGCGTCTCGGCCGGCATCGGCGCGCCCAGGGTCGTCGCCGGTGCGATCGCCTGCAGCAGCAGGTGCGCCAAGGGCGACAGCAGCACGACCGCGGCGGCGATCGGCCAATGCAGCGCGTCCGACACCAGGCCCGGCCACGCCGGCAGCACGACCAGCGCGCACACCAGCACCACCAGTGCGGCCACGGCCAACCCGCGCCAGGCGGTCAGGTCGCGCCCGGCCAGGGTCTGCCAATGGCGGGCCAGGCTACCTTCGCTGCGTTCCACGTCATTCCACAACGGCCAGGTCCGCCAGACCCCGAGCAGCGCGGCACTGACCGCCACGCTCAGGCCAAGCACGGCGGCCAGGCTGCCGCTGTCGTGCAGTGCGCTCAGCGGCCAGGCCACCAGCAGGGTCAGCAGCAGCGGGCCAAGCGACCACAGCGCCAGCAGCGCGGGCGCGTCATGGCGGGCCACCTGGGGCAATGGCTGCAGCGGGCGCGTCCGGCGCCACCACGATACCGCCAGCGCGAACGCCGGCTGGGCCAGCGCGGCGCACACCGCACCGGGCACCCCACCGACGGCCGCGGCCAGGGCCAGCAGCACACCAAGCGCGGCCGCAGAGGCAACAGCGCGGGGGCGTTGGGATTCAGTCATTGCGTCGCGCGAACCGGACCGGCGCCAACGGGGGCGGCGGCAACTGCAGGTGGAATCCACGCTCGGTCAGGTTCTGGCGCACTTGTGCGGCATCGGCCTGGGCGAGGCGACGGTCGGGAGTCAGGGCCACTTCGAGAACGAACTGGAACGGCGCCAGCGAGGCCTTCACCGCGTCAGGGATGACCGAGAAGTCATCACGAACGGCGAGATAGACGAAGCTGTCCTGCTTGCGTTGGCTTTTATAGACGTAGGCTTGCATGCCGCAGGGCTTTGCCCAGGGTAGTGAATGACATTGATTGTGGAGGAAAGCTGGCACAGGTGAAAGCTGCGTGCACTGTCCCCTGTCGGTTTTCCGTCGCGCGACAGCATCAGGTTCATCAATGTCGCGATGTCGTTCAGCTGGGCGCCGCTGCAGTCTGCCCATACCGCCGTGATGAATGCGTGGCCGCGGCGGGTCTGTCGGTGCCCACGGTCGTCCCATTCCGCAGACCACCGCCCACAAGGCGGTGGTCTTTCGGCTTACTTCACCTTGGCGTAGGTGCCCTTCAGCGCCACGCCGGCCAGGATCGTGCCCGCATAGCATTCGTAGTTGGTGGTGCTCTTGAACTCGTTCTTCTTGTAGTAGCTGACGATGTCGACCACGGCGTTGGCGCCGCGCGACTTGGCGCCGTCCTGCAGCGCGCGCAGCGCCGACAGGGCCACCCAGCGGCAGGCTTCGGCGTCGCTCTTGTTGGCCGCGTTGGTCTTCTTGTTGGTGACATCCTCGCCCAGGCGCTGCAGCACACTGACGTTCTCGCCGGCCAGATAGAACTTCACGCTGCCGTCGATGCCCACATTGCGGGCTTCGGCGGAATTGACCAGCTCATGCAGCGACTGCTCCACGCGGGTATCGCGGGCCTGGGCGGTGCTGGCGACAGCCAGCAGGGCGGTGGCGGCCATCAGGGTAAAACGACGCATTCAACTTTCTCCTTGTTGGGGACGCGAGGGGTTTACGGAAACGGCCGGCCCGCACGGCAGGCCGGAAACAGCGGTCAGTCCTGCCAGCGGCGGAAAATCAACGAGGTGTTGATGCCACCGAAGGCGAAGTTGTTGCTCATGACGTGGTCGGTCTGCAATGCGCGCCCTTCGCCGTCGATGTAGTCCAGCGCGCCGCAGCGCGGATCGACCTCGTGCAGGTTCAGGGTCGGGGCGAACCAGCCGTCGCGCATCATCTCGATGCTGAGCCAGGCCTCGAAGGCGCCGCAGGCCCCGAGCATGTGCCCGACGTAGCTCTTGAGCGAGCTGATCGGCATGCCCGGGCCGAACACCTGGTGGGTGGCCTGGGTTTCAGCGATGTCGCCGTGCTCGGTGGCGGTGCCGTGCGCGTTGACGTAGCCGATCCGATCGGCAGCCAGGTCAGCATCTTCCAGCGCCAGCCGCATCGCCTGGGCCATGGTGCCGGCGCTGGGCTGGGTGACGTGCTGGCCGTCGCTGTTGGTGCCATAGCCGACCACTTCGGCCAGGATCGTGGCACCGCGTGCCTGTGCATGCTCCAGCTCTTCCAGGATCAGCGTGCAGGCGCCCTCGCCCAGCACCAGGCCATCGCGGTGCGCATCGAACGGGCTGGGCGTGGTCTGCGGCGCATCATTGCGCACGCTGGTGGCGAACAGGGTGTCGAACACCGCCGCGGCGGTGGCGTCGAGCTGCTCGGCACCGCCGGTGACCATCACCGTCTGCTTGCCGCTGCGGATCGCTTCATAGCCCGAACCCACGCCCTGGCTGCCCGATGTACAGGCGCTGGAGGTGGTGTAGACGCGGCCGGACAAGCCGAAGAACACGCCGATGTTCACCGGCGAGGTGTGGCTCATCATCTTCAGGTAGGTGGTGGCGCTGATGCCTTCGGTGGTGTGCTCATGGAGCATGCGGCCGAACTCGGCGGTGGCCTCGTGGCTGCCCGAGGACGAGCCGTAGGCCACGCCGGCCATGCCACTGCGCAGCACCGGATGGCCGAGCAGACCGGCTGCCTCCAGCGCCAGCTCGGTGGCGCGCACCGACATCACCGCCACCTTGCCCATGCTGCGGGTGGTCTTGCGGTTGTAGTTGGCGGGCAGTTCGAAATCTTCAGCCGGTGCAGCCAGGCGCGTGTTGAGGCCATCGAAGACCTCCCACTCGGGGATGTAGCGCACCGCATTGGTCCGCGCCTGGAGGCGCGCGCGGATGCTCGCCCAATCCTGCCCGAGCGGGCTGATGGCAGCGGCGCCGGTGACCACGACACGACGATCGGGGCGGGCCATCAGACCATGCCTCCGTTGACCGAAATCACCTGGCGGGTGATGTAGCCGGCCGATTCGGAGAGCAGGAAGGACACCGCCGCAGCGACCTCTTCTGGCTGGCCCAGGCGATTGGCGGGAATCAGCTTGAGCGCGTGCTCGACCACTTCTTCATTGACCATCTCGGTCTCGATCAGCCCGGGGGCCACGCAGTTGACGGTGATCGCGCGGCTGGCCAGCTCCAGCGCCAGCGCCTTGGTGGCACCGATGATGCCGGCCTTGGCCGCACTGTAGTTGGTCTGGCCGCGGTTGCCGACCAGGCCGGACACCGAGGACAAGGTCACGATGCGGCCCGGTTTGCGCCGGCGCACCAGCGGCATCACCAGGGGGTGCAGCACGTTGTAGAAGCTGTCCAGGTTGGTGTGGATGACCGCATCCCAATCCTCGGCCGGCATCGCCGGGAAGGCGCCGTCGCGGGCGATGCCGGCGTTGCAGACCACCCCGTAATACGTACCGTGCTCGGCGATGTCCGCTTCCAGCGCAGTGCGCGCGGCATCGCGGTCGCTCACGTCGAACATCAGCACCCGGGCCTGCCGGCCCAGCGCCTGGATCTCGGTCACCACAGCCTGCGCGTCTTCGATGCGGCTGCGGCAATGCACCACCACGTCGAAGCCGTCGCGCGCGCAACGCAGCGCCACGGCACGGCCGATGCCACGGCTGGCGCCGGTCACCAGCACGGTCAAATTCCCTGTCATGCCTCTCCACTCTCCAGATAAGCCGCTGCATCCGTAGGTTGGAACACGGAAACGTTGGCAACTGCCACTTCGATATCGCCCGCCAGGATCCGGCAGGCGAACATGCCCAGGCCATTCTCGCCCAACAGCTCGCAGTTCGCCTCCACCCGCAGGCAGCTGCCGGCGGCAAAGTACGGCTGGTGGGCGGTGTAACGACGGCTGCCGAGCAGGAAGCCGATCGAGGGTTCCGCACCGGTCTGCCAGGCGCGGCACCCAGCCCAGGCGGCGATCGCCTGGGCCATGTATTCGACCCCGACCCAGGCGGGCACGCCGTCGGGGGTGCAGAACAGGCCCTGCGTCGGGACGTCCACCTCGACCGCGATGGACTCGTCCTGCCAGGCCACGACGCGGTGGATCAGGCGCATGCTGTCGCGGTGCGGAAGCACGGCGTTGATGTCGGGGGGCAGCGGCATGCTCATCCCTTGGCCAGTGCCAGCACGGCATTGCTGCCGCCGAAGGCGAATGAGTGACTGAGCACGTGCTGCAGCGGCTGCGCGGCACGCGTCCCCGGCGCCACCAGCGCCAGTGCCGGCAACGCGTCATCGGCCTGCCCATCCCACCAGTGGGTGGGCAACTGCTGGTCGGGGTTGTCGGCCAGTGTCATCCAGCACAGGGCCGCTTCGATCGCGCCGGACGCACCCAGCGTGTGCCCAGTCAGCGGCTTGGTCGAGCTGGCCGGCACCTGCGTGCCGAGCACAGCGGCGACCGCCTGGCTTTCCATCGCATCGTTGTGGCCGGTGGCGGTGCCGTGCAGGTTCACGTAGTCGATCTGCGCGGCCGTCAGGCCGGCCCGTTCCAGCGCCTGCTGCATCGCATCGATCGCCCCGCGTGCCTGCGGATCCGGCGCGGACATGTGGTGCGCATCGGAGGATTCCCCCCAGCCGGAGAGCCGCACCGGGCCCGGCTCACGGGTCATCAGGAACAGCGCCGCGCCTTCGCCGATGTTGATGCCGTTGCGGTTGACGGAGAACGGATTGCAGCGCGCCGCCGAGACCGACTCCAATGCGCTGAAACCCGCCACGGTGAACCGGCACATCGAATCGGCGCCACCGGCCACTACGGCATCGACCGCGCCGGCCTGCAGCAGGCGCGCGGCCGACATCAGCGCCTTGGCGCTGGACGAACAGGCGGTGGAGATCGTCCACGCCGGGCCGGTGCTGCCGATCCGCTCGCGCACGAAGCGCGCGGCGGTGCCCATTTCCTGCTGGGCGTAATGGAAATCGGCCGGCCACACGCCGTCGCGGTGATGCGTACGCAGTGCGTTCTCCGATTCGCCGATGCCCGAGGTGCTGGTGCCGATGATCACCGCCACACGCGCGGCACCAAAGCGCGCCACCGCAGCAGCCACGCCCGCGCGGATCTGCTCCAGCGCCGCGTCCAGCAGGCCGTTGTTACGGCCACGCAGGGCCACCGGCAGGGCGGACAGGTCCGACAGCGGCGCATGCACTTCGCCGAGCGCCAGCGTGCGCCCGGGGAGGATCGCAGCGTTGTCGCGCAGGCCACCCGGCTGCGCCGCGAACAGGCCGTCGCGCACCTGGGCGCGGTCGGCACCCAGCGCGCAGATCACGCCCAGCTCGTTCAGATAGACCGCGCTGCTGCTCACTCTTGGCCCTGCCCCATGTCCATCGATTCGATCACCAGTTCATAGCCCTCGGCCAGGTTGCGCAGGCGCACGCGGCCATCGGGCAGCGTGTCGCGCACCAGCCAAGGCGTGCCGCCCTGCACCAGGCTGCGCACGCCATCGGTCTCCTGCAGGGTCCAGCCGGCGGGCAGCGCGGCGCGGATCGCCGCCGCCGGCCACAACGCGAACTGCAGGTCGTCCAGCACGCGTTCGCCGCGCACCTGCGGTGGCAGCCATGGCGCGCGCGTCTGCTCCAGGTGCTGCCCGTCCCAGACCATGCGCACGCCGGTCTGGCCCATCGCCTGCACGGCCAGCCGCACCTGCTCGGCGTCCACTTCCAGCAGCGCATCCAGCTCGCGCGCGTGGCTGCCGAAGCGGAACTGCAGGCGCTGCTGCAGCTGCACCGGCTGCGGCAATGCCGATGGCGCCAGCTGCAGCGTGGGCAGCTGCACCAGCGGTGTGGGCATGCGGGTGCTGGCACACGCGGCCAGCAGCAGGCTCAGCAACAGGGTCAGGATCAGGCGCTGCACAGTTCCTCCAGCACGCGCAGGCGCCGGCCCGTGGCATCGGCGACATACGGGTTCTGCGTATCCCAGGCGTAGCCGGCCAGGATCGAGGAGATCATGCGCCGCACCTCCGGCTGCGGATCGGGATGGTAGATGATCTTCTGGAAGCCACCGGCGTACCAGGCTTCGACAAAACGACGGAAGGTCTTCACCCCGGCACGCAGCGGCACCGAGAACGCCTGCTCCCAATCCACCGTCTCACCGGCATGCTCGCGCGCCAGGCACGCGCTGGCCAGCTGCGCCGACTTGAAGGCAATGGTCACGCCCGAGGAGAACACCGGGTCCAGGAACTCGCCGGCATTGCCCAGCAGCGCATAGCCCTCACCCCACAAGGAGGAGACGTTGGCCGAATACCCGGTGATGGTGCGCACCGGCAGCACCGCCCATTCGGCGTTCCTGAGCAGGCGGGTCAGGTTCGGGTCTTCGCCGACGATGGCCTGCAGCTTCTCCAGATCGGTACCGGCGTAGCGCTCGAAGAAGCTCGGCTCGGCGACCACGCCCAGCGAACAGCAGCCGTTGGAGAACGGAATCGTCCAGTACCACACGTCCACGTGCTCAGGATGGGTGGTGATCAGGATCTTGTTGCGGTCAAACCCCGCGCCGGCCGGAATGTGGTCGCGCACGTGGCAGAAGATCGCGCCGCGCACCGGGAAGTTCGACGGCGACTCCAGTTTCAGCAGGCGCGGCAGCAGCCGGGCGAAACCACTGGCGTCGAGGATGAAACCGGCCTCGATGGTGTATTCGCTGCCATCCGGGCGGCGCACCTGCACCTGTGCCGGGCGGCCAGGCTGTACCGAGAGCACTTCATCGCCGAAGCGCAGCGTGGCGCCCATGCGCTCGGCACCGCGCGCCAGCACATCATCGAAGTCGGCGCGCTGCACCTGGTAGGTGGTGCCCCAGCCCGGCGAGAACTTGTCGCGGAAATCGAACTCGGTGGTCGCTTCGCCGCGCACGAACGCGGCACCGTTCTTGTACTGGAACCCGGCCTGCACCACGTCCTGCAGCAGCCCGGCGGCCTCGATGTACTCCATGCTCTGCGGCAGCAGGCTCTCGCCGATCGAGAACCGCGGGAACTGCTGGCGCTCCAGGATCAGCACCTGGCGGCCCTGCTGGCGCAGCATCGCAGCGGCCACGGAACCGGCCGGACCGGCGCCGATGACCAGGATTTCAGTACGTTCCACGTGCGGATTCATCGGTACATCCTTGATCAGATCAGGTGAGGAAAACGCGGTCGCTCAGTGTGGGGCGTCGTGCGGCGGGGGGCGGAACAGCGGCGAAATCAGCCAGACCAGGCCGATGCCGAACAGCAGGGTCAAGCCGAACGCGCGCAGCGCCGGCGTGGCCGACAGCCCGAGCAGGCCGAACGACAGCCAGGTGCTGGCCGCGCCAACGCACACGGCCAACCAGGCACTGGCATCGCCGCGGTGCTCGATCAGGAAGATCCCGTAGTCGATGCCCATGCCAAGCAGCAGCATGAGCGCGAGCACGTTGAACAGCTGCAGCGGTTGCCCGAACAGGCCCAGCAGGGCCAGCGTCAGCGCACCGGCAACCAGGGTCGGGGCGAGCACGCGCCAGGCCTGCCCGCGGTAGCGCCAGTACAGCACCGCGAACACCAGCGCGATACCGATCAGCAGCAGGCCGCTCATCAGCTTGCGGTAGTGCTTGAGCAACTGCGAGAAATCGGCGGTACGGTCGACCCAGCGCACACCATCGATGCCCTTGGCCTGTGCTTCCAGCAGGGCCAGTGCATCGGCGCGGGAGAGGTCATCGACCATCACCACCGACGCCACGCCCTGCCCGACCGTGCCCAGCCACAGGTGGCGGAACGGCATCGCCGCCGGCGATGCGAGGAAGGCTTCGGCCTGCAGATCCTGCGCGGCATAGGCGGGGCGCAGCAGCGGCTCACCCACGGCCTCACCGACCTGGGCCAGCACCTGCGGCTCGACCTTGGCCGTCAGCGCGGCATCGGCCTGCTGGCGCTTCTGCGAAGGCAGCCAATCGCTGATCGCACGGTAGCCGCCGATCTGCTTGTCTGCTTCCAGCACGCGCAGGCGGTCGATCAGCGCTTCTTCGCGCTCGAGCACCTGCTGGGCGGTGTCACCCTGGACCAGATAGAACTGCGCCGGGCTGGGCATGCCCAGCATCTGGCTGATGCGGATCTGCTGGGCGATCAGCGCCGGTGGCGAGGACTGCAGGCTGCGCAGGTCGTCGTTGGTCTGCAGGCGCGCGATGCCGATCGCCGACAGCAACGTCACCACGCCCAGGAACATCGCCGCCTTGCGCCCATGCAGGCGCGGCCAGCGCTCCAGCGTGGCGCCGAGCCAGCGGGCAAAGCCGGTGCGACGGATTTCGCCGCCATCCAGCCACGGGAACCAGAAGATCACGGTCAGGAACGCGGCCGCCAGGCCCACCACCGAGAACAGCGCCATCTGGCGCAGCCCCGGGAACGGGGCCAGGCCCAGCGCGAGATACGCCAGCGCGCTGGTCAGCAACGCCAGACACAGGCCCGGCAGCAGATGCCGCAGCAGTTTCCAGCGACGGTCGGCCGGCTCGGCCTGGCGCGAGGCGAACCAGTGGATGCCGTAGTCCTCGGCAACACCGACCAGTGACGCACCAAACACCAACGTGAGCACGTGCACCTTGCCGAACGCCAGCACCGTCACCGCCAGCGCGACACCGCAGCCGATCAGCAGCGAGGCGGCCACCAGCAGGATCGGGCGCAGCGAGCGGAATGCCAGCCACACCAGCAGCAGCACCGCGGCCAGCGAGCCCCAGCCGATCGTGTTGATTTCCCAGTTGGCCTGCACCGCAGCGGCCTCGGCATGCAGCGGCACACCGGCACGCAGCACCTCCAGCCCCGGCGCCTGCCTGGCGGCGGCCTCGGCGGCGGTATCCAGCAGCAGATCGATATGGCGCTCGCCATCGAGCTGGAACGCCGAGCCGACTGTGTCGTACTGCACGATCGACCAGTGCTTGCCATCGGCCTCCAGCAGGCCGTCGTCGCCCATCTGCAGGCCCGAGCCCAGCGCGCGTTCCTGCCACCACTGCGGCCACAGCGACAGCGGATCCTGGCGCCACTCGGTCAGGCGCGGTGCGCCCATCGGGCCGTACAGCGCCGCCAGCGCCGACTCGGCCAGGCCCTGGGTGGGTTCGTTCTGCAGCCGCTCGCGCTGTGCGCTGGTCAGCAGGCGATCGCGATACGGTGCGTAAAACGCACGGGCCTGATCGAACCAGCCCTCGATCGAGCCGCTCTCCTGGAGCAGGGCCTTGCCGTCGGCGCTGTCGCGCAGGGTGGCGCGGAAGGTCGCCTCGGCCGCCTTGGTCTGCGCGGCATCGGTGCTGCCCAGCAGCACCACGATCTGGCGCGCATTGGCATCGGCGATGCGCCGGGTGACATCGGACAACAGACGGTCATGCGCGTCCTGCGGCAACAGCGCGAGGATGTCGGTGTCGATCCGCGATTCGCTCTTCCACAGCTGCCACTGCTGCACGCCCAGGCCGACCAGCACCAGCAACCAGGCGATGGCCAGCCAGCGCCAGATGCGCTGCAGTCGGCCGTTCGAGGTCAGCACGTCATTCAAACCTGCGACCCTCGTCGGTGCTGAGCGTGGCCGGCGTATCGCTCATGCCGGCAAACTGGATGCGGGTGACATCCTGGTTGGCCTCGTTGATCTGGACCTCGCGCACGTAACGGTCGCCGCTCAGGGTGAGCTGCGCGAACACCTTGCCGAGCATCGCCGAGCGCGGGGTCAGCTGCATTTTCCAGGCGTTGCCGGGCAGCACCTCGACCTTGACCGTGAACTGCGCCGAGAGCGCCTGCGCATCGCCACTCATCAGCGCGAACATGATCGCGTTGACCGAGCGCATCGCCGGTTGCTGACGGCCATCCAGTTCGACCCGGCTGCTGCCATCGCTTTGCCGGCTGAGGATGCGGTCCCGGGTGACCACCACCTCGGACGGGAACGGCTTGAGCGTGGTCCAGATCACGCCGTGATCCTGGGCCAGCACGAAGCGGCCCTGCGAGCGAAGCGGGTTCTTGAAGCCGGCGACCTGCTTCTCCTGGGAGAACTCGCCACGCAGCACGTCGACCTTGGCTACGCGTTGTTTGACGGCCTCCACATCGGTGGCGGCAAGCGCCGGGGCGACCATGGCCAGCATCACCAGCACGCACAGCGTGCGCAGGAAACGGTTCATTGCGGTTGCACTCCCAGACGCTCCCACAGCACCGGCGGGCACAGGTAGAGCATTTCATTGGTGGCCGCGTCGACCGCGACCTGGATGGTGTGGGCGCGGGTCAGCGTGGTACCGCTGTCCGCATCCAGGATGTCGTAGGCGATCTTCAGGCGGTTTTCCCACTCGGTGATCGTGGCGCGCACGCGCAGCGCCTGGCCGTACAGCAGCGGCCGGATGTACTTCACCCGCGCATCGACCACCGGCCACAGGTAGCCGGAATCACGCATCTGCGGATAGTCATAATCGTGGCGCTGCAGCAGTGCGCAGCGCGCGATCTCGAAATACTTGAAGTAATTGCCGTGCCAGACCACTTCCATGGCGTCGCAGTCATGGAAGGCCGGCGACAGCGTTACCTCGAAGCTCAGATCAGGCGTCGACATACAACTCCCAGCGCTGTGCGCGGATGTCATCCAGCAGGGCGCGCAGCTCGCCATCCAGCGCGCGGTCTTCCTCGATCAGGGCAATGCGCTCGGACAGGTCCTGGTACATCGCAGCCAGATCGCCGTGCAACGTCGCCTTCATGCCGACGCGCTCGCGCAGCGCCACGCCCTGGCGGGCAGTGATCAGCAGCGCGGCGACGACCTGTTCGGTCAGTTCGATCACGCGCAGGCAATCGCGCGCGGCGATGGTGCCCATGCTGACCTTGTCCTGGTTGTGGCATTCGGTGGACCGCGAGAACACCGAGGCCGGCATGGTCTGCTTGAGCGCTTCGGCGGTCCAGGCCGACACGCTGATCTGCAGCGCCTTCAGGCCATGATTGATCGCTGCACGCTCACCGGTGGCGGCCGACAGATTGGCCGGCAGGCCGTGGTTGAAGCGCGCGTCCACCACCAGCGCCATCTGCCGGTCGAGCAGATCGGCCAGGTTGGCAATGGTGTTCTTCAGGGCATCCATCGCAAAGGCGATGTGGCCGCCATAGAAGTGCCCGCCATGCAGGATGCGCTCGCCCTCGACGTCGATCAGCGGGTTGTCGTTGGCGCTGTTGAGTTCGGTTTCGATCAGCTGGCGGAAGAACGGCAACGCGTCCTGCACCACGCCGATCACATGCGGCGCGCAGCGCAGCGAGTAACGGTCCTGCAGGCGCTGTTCGTTGCGCGGCGGGCGGTCGCTGTGCAGGTCCTGGCGCAGGCGCGCGGCGATCTGCATCTGGCCCGGGTGCGGCTTGGCGGCAAACAGCATCTCATCGAAGTGGTGTGCGTTGCCGTCGCTGGCCAGCACGTTGAACGCGGTCAGGCGCGTGGCGAGCCTGGTCAGGTAGTCGGCGCGGTCATACGCCAGGCAGGCCAGCGCCGTCATCACGGCGGTGCCGTTCATGATCGCCAGGCCTTCCTTGGGGCGCAGCCGCAGCGGGGCCATGCCAATCTCGGCCAGCACCTCGGCGGCCGGGCGGCGCGCCCCCTGGTACATCACCTCGCGCTCGCCGCACAGCACCGCGGCCACGTAGGACAGCGGGGTCAGATCGCCACTGGCACCGACCGAACCCTCGGCCGGAATCAGCGGCAGCACGTCGTGGCGCAGCAGGGTGGCCAGGCCCTGCAGCAGCGGGTGGCTGACGCCGGACATGCCACGCACCAGCGAGGCCAGGCGTGCAGCGATCACCGCGCGGGTCTCCTGCGGATCCAGGAAACGGCCCAGGCCACAACCGTGGTAGGTGAACAGGTGATGCGGCAGCTCGGCCACCAGCGCCGGCGGAATGTTCACCGTGCACGAATCGCCGTAGCCGGTGGTCACCCCGTAGATGACACCATCTTCGCGCAGCAGGCGATCAAGGAAATCCGCGCCGCGCTGGATATGCGAGGTGAATGCCGCATCGTCGGTGACGACGGCCTGTGCCTGCCGCTGCGAGAGCGCGACCACGTCTTCGATGGTCAGCGGCGCATCGCCGAAGCGGACGGAGGGTGTCTGATCGGCCTTACTTGCCATGCGATGCCTGATCCCAGAAGGGGAAGAAATTGAACCAGTCCAAGGGTGCCTGGGTGACCTGAACTTCCAGCCACCGGGCGAAATCTTCAGCCTGCGCAGTCAGCGCGGCGTCACGCGAACCGCGCGGCAATACGATGCGCTCGGTGAAGTGCTCAAAACGCACGCGGTAGCCTGCGCCGTGGTGCAGGCAGGCCATGGTGTAGACCGGGCACGCCAGCGCCGCAGCCAGCACGTAGGCGCCGATCGGGAACTGCGCGGTGTGGCCGAGGAACGAAGCCGGTACCGTGCGACCGCCGCGCAGCGGCACGCGATCGCCGACGATGGCCACGAAGCCACCCGCCTCGACCCGGCGCTGCAGCTCGACCGCGGTGGCCGGGCCCATGTCCGTGACCTGCAGCAGTTCCACCGAGGCCAGCGGATCGAGCCGCTGCATCAGCCGGTTGAAACGCTGCGCGTGCGCGGTGTGCACCAGCACGGTGATGTGGAAGCCGGGCACCTGCTCAGCCAGCACCTGGCACAACTCCAGGCACCCGATGTGCGCGGTGAGGATCAGGCCGCCTTCACGGCGCGCGATCTTGTCCAGCACCAGGTCGCGCTGCAGATAGATGCGCTCGGGTGGGTAGCGACCGCCCAGGCCCAGCAGCTTGTCGAGCATGGTGTCGGCAAACAGCGCGAAGTGCTTCAGGCTCTGCCAGCGGCCCGGCGGTGCGGAAAACACGCCGGTATGCGCCTGTAGACGCTGCAGGTACTGCAGCGAGGATTGGCGTGCAACCCGGTTGGTCAACCAGTGGCAGAGCACCACCGGGTAGACGCACAGGCGGAACGGCCAGCGCCCGAACCAGCGGTGCACCCAGCACAGAAACAGCACGCCGGCGGCCGAGGTCGACTCGCCGATGTCGGCCCAGTGCGGCGCGCTCTCAGGTGCAGGCGTGGTCATGCGCGAGGACCTGCGATGCGCTGCCACAGCAGCCGCGGCGCGCGCCACAGCATCCCGAAGAACAGGCGCGCGTGCATGCGGCTGATGCGCACGTTGTCGCGCCACACATCGAAGTGCGAGACGCCATCGCTGGGATAGGTCACCGCGGTCGGCACATTGATCACCTTCACCCCACGCCAGAACAGCCGCACCAGGATCTCACTGTCGAAATCCATGCGCCGGCCGATGGTTTCCTCACCGATCAGGCGCGTCACCGGTGCCAGCGGATACAGGCGGAAGCCGCACATCGAATCGCGGATCTGCAGCGACAGCGTGTTGATCCAGACCCAGATGTGCGTGGCATAGCGGCCGTACAGGCGCGCCTTGGGCACGCTGGCATCGTAGGCGGGCGTGCCACAGATCACCGCCTCCGGCTGCGCCTGCGACAGCGCGACGAAGCGCGGGATATCGCCGGTGTCGTGCTGGCCATCGGCATCGATCTGCAGCACATGGCTGTAGTCCAGACGCGCGGCCTCGGCGAACCCGTCCAGCATCGCGCCGCCCTTGCCTTGGTTGACCGCCAGCCGCAGCAGCGTCACCTGCGGTGCGTGCGCGCGCGCCAGGGCATCGAGCACCTGCGCGCAGTCCAGATGCGAACCATCGTCAACCAGCAGGCATGGCAGGCCACTGGCCAGCACGCCCTGCACCACCGCGCCGATCGCGTGCGCGTGGTCGTAGACCGGAATCACCACCAACGGGGCGAAGGCAGGCCTGCTCATGCCACTGCCCGTGTCATCACGCATCGCCGAACACCACCCGGCCGCTGGCATGCACGCCATGGTCGGAGACATAGCGGAAGCTCATTGCCGATTTCGCCGCATCCCAGCCCAGACTCAACTGCAGGCAGTCGCCGGGGCGCGCCACATGCTGGAACTTCACCGCGTCCATCCGTACGAACCGCGGCGGCATCGTGAAGGCGCTGCGGCCGTAGTGGATCGCCCAGTCCAGCTGAACCACGCCGGGCAGGATCTTCGCCTGCGGGAAATGCCCGTCGAACGCTACCAGGTCAGGATCCAGAACAAACTGCAGCGACGCGATGGTGTCATCGCGCTGCTGCCACTCGGCCGTCGGCATCAACGGGCGGAACAGCGCCGCCAGTGCCGCGGCGGTGACCTTGCCCTGCGCGTTGACGGGGAGGTCGTCGATGAAGCGCCAGCGGCGCGGCCGGGTCACGGCGTCATGGCTGCGGGCCAGATGCGCGCTGAGCTGCTGCGCCTGGCGGCGGCGCTCGGCGTCGTCCCACTGCGCGACCCCGGTCGCCTGCGGCACCACCACGGCGGCCAGTTGCTCGCGCGCGCCCGGCAGCACCAGCACGCGCACGTCCTGCACCGCCGGGTGCGCACGCAGCTGCTGCTCCAGGGCATCCAGCGAGACGCGGCGCTCTTCGATCTTGACGATGCGATCGGCGCGCCCGAGCAGGCGGAAGCTGTGGCCGTCGTCGGCCACGGCACGGTCCTGGGTCAGCCACCAGTCCTCGCTCGCCAGGTGCGGCGAGCGGACCGCCAGGCAGCCCTCGTCGATCCGCCAGGCGACGCCGGGCAACGGATGCCACTGCGGCCGCGCTGCACTCCAGCGCCGCCACGCAACGCCACCGGTCTCGCTGCTGCCGAAGACTTCAGTCGGGGCCACGCCCATCAAGGCGCGCACCTGCAGCGCCGCCTCGGTCGGCAACGGACCCCCAGAGGAGAACACCGCGCGCAGCTGACCGTCCAGCGAGGACCAGTCCAGCTGCTCGGGCAGGCGTTTGAGATGGGCCGGGGTGGCCACCAGCACTGATGGCTGGCCGCCCAGCGCGCTGATCAGGTCTTCGTGGAAGAACCGGCGCGGCTGGATCGCGCGCCCGGCCACCAGCGGCCACAGCACCCGGAACAGCAGCCCGTAGATGTGCTGGTGGGAGACCGTGCCCTGCACCTGCGCACCGTCGAGCTGCTCGCCGAAGGCGGCCTGCAGCGCATCCACCTCGCGGGTCAGCTGGCGCATGCGTTTGACGATGGCGCTCGGCGCGCCGGTGCTGCCGGAGGTGAACACCACCAGCTCCAGCACCGCTTCGTCCAACGGCTGCAGCACCTGATCCGGATCGGCCGCCGCATCGGGCTGCAGCGGCGCATACCGGGCCGGCACGTCGCCGGCGAACCCGGCCACGCACGGGCTCAGCCCTTCCAGCGTGGCCGGCAGGTTGTCGCCGCCCAGGAACACCCGCTTGCCGGCATGCCAGGCACCCAGCAGAGCGGCGGCGAAGCTCAGCGTGTCATCGAAATACAGGGCCCAGTCGGTGCCGGGCGCACGCGCGAACGCCTGCTGCCAGCCGAGCACCTGCGCGCGGAACTGCGGGTGCTCCACCACGGTGTCGCCGGCGATGCCGACGATGCGGCCCGGCCGCGGGGCCAGCGCCAGCCGGTCCAGTGCGATCCACTCAGCCATGGGCATGCGACGCCTTGACCCGTCGCCGGACCAGCCATTCCCCGCCAAACAGAGCCCCCATCATCACGTACGCCAACACTCCGTTGTAGAACGCCCACACTTGGTTGGACGCCCACAGCGCCGTGGCCAGGGCCAGACTTCCGTTGAGAACAAAGAACCCGCACCAGATCCAGGTCACGCGGCGGGTGTAGATCACGGCGAACGGCGGCAGATCCGGCTCGCTCAGCCGCGCCAGGCGCTCCACGGCACTCGGCCCGAAGCGCAGGCTGGTGGCGAAGATCACCAGCATCACCGCGTTCACCAGCGCCGGGTACAGCTTCAGCGGCAGCGCCTCGTTGAAGGCCGTGGCCACCAGGGCGAGTACACCGGTGCCGAGTGCGGCCACCCACCACACCGCCTGGCGGGTGGTCAGCGCGCGCAGCGCGGCCAGGGTGAACAGCAGCAGCGACAACCAGCGCGGCTCGAACCGGCCCAGCGACAGGTAGACCACCAGCGGGTATGCCAGCGACAGCAACGCAAACGCCGCGACGCGTACCCGGACCATGGTCAGTCTTCAGCGATGGCCGTCAGGCGGCCGCTTGACCGGGCAACAGCCCGTGCACCACATCCACGATGTCCTGCACGGTGCGCACCTGTTTGAACGCTTCCGGCTGCAGATTGCGGCCGAGCAGCGGCTTGAGCTGCACGATCAGGTCGACCGCGTCGATGCTGTCGATGTCCAGGTCGTCATACAGCCGCGCCGCGGGCGTGATACGGCTCGGCTCGATCTCAAAGCTGTCCTTGAGGATCTTGACGATGCGCTCGAAAAGTTCGTTCTTGGTCATGGGTAAATCCTGACGCGCCGTTAGGACGGCTGGCGTGCGGCGACAAACTCGCTCAGGGCACGCACGCTGGAGAAATGGCGACGGGTCTCTTCCGAATCGGCTGACAGGCTGACACCGTACTTTTTCTGCAGGGCCAATCCAAGTTCCAGCGCGTCGATGGAATCCAGGCCCAGCCCTTCAACGAACAGGGGCGCGGCGGAATCGATGTCTTCGGGAGTGATGTCTTCCAGTGAAAGCGATGAAATGATCAATTCCTTGATCTCGTGCTCAAGTGCTTGCACGGGTCGGGTCTCCAGCGAAGTCGAAGTAATGGGCAAGATGATCGGTCACACGCCGGGCGGCCAAGGCATCCCCCCTGGGCGCATCGCCGATCTCGTTCAGAAACGGGGCAATCGGGAGATCCTCCCCGACTTCCAGCTGAACGTGAAATCGCCGTGATGGCACACGATACCATTTCTGGCCCTTGGTCAGGGTCGGCGGGGTGCAGGTGATCCGGACCGGGGTGATGTCCAGCCGGCCCCGCACCGCGATGTTGGCCGCCCCGCGCTGCAGGCGCAGCGGCTGGCCCGGCACGGTGCGCGTGCCCTCCGGGAAGATCACCAGGTTGCCGCCGGCCTGGACCGCGGCGATGCAGTCATCCACCAGCCCCGCCCCGTCATCATTGGAGACGTAGCCGGCGGCCCGGACCGGGCCGCGCATGAACGGATTGCGCGCCACGGCCTGCTTGACCACGCAATCGGCATTGGGAAGCTGGGCGATCAGCAGCACCACGTCGATCAGGGTCGGGTGGTTGGCCAGGATCAGCAGGCCGTTGCGCTGCAGGCGTTCGCCCCCGCGGATCTCATAGGTCATCAGCCCCAGCCGGTGCATCAGGCCGACGTGGGTGGCGAAGCTGCCTTGGACCAGGCGGCGTGCCAACACGCGCCGGCGCACCGGCTCGCGGATCAGCAGCAACGACAGGAACAACAGGCCGCCCAGCACCAGCCCCCCGATCCCGAAGGCGGCAAAGCTCAGCCCTGTCCCCAGCACCCGCCAGGCATGGTTGATCCGGGCCGGCCAGCGCTCAGCCATGGCGTTGCCAGGCCCAGCGTTGGCCATCGGCGTCCAGCGCCAGCGCCGGTGCACCGGCCAGCAGGAAGCGCAGCACGTCCAGGCCATGCGGCAGCGCCTCGGAGGGGCGGTCTGCACCACCGTCGCCCCAGCCCAGCGACAGCCGGGTGCCCGGACCGTCGGCCGGCCCCAGCCGCCAGCACCACGCGAAGAACGGGTCGGGTTCGTCGGCGAAACCCGCGTAGACCGGCGGCAAGGCGGATTCATAGACCACCAGACGCACCTCCGGCGCGCCATCGGCCAGCAGCCCGAAGGCCTCGATGCAGGCGGTCTCGACGGTGGCGCGGCCGGCGGCGAGGGCCAGATAGTTTCCCCGATGCCCACGGGCGATCGAATACAGGGCGCCGATCGCGTTGTGCACCGACAGACCAAAGCCGGTGGGCGACATCGGCTGGTCCGCGCTCAGGGTATTGAGCAGTTCCATCGAGCGGGCCACGTCGCCATGCCGCGAGGCGAACACCAGTGGCACCTGGCCACCGTCGTCAGGCTGCTCGCACCAGCAGGCGGTCTGGATCGCCATGCGGCCCAGCCGCTCGATGCGGCGACGCTGCATGGCCGGCACTTCGGACAGTGCCGGGGTGTCCTCACCGGTTGGCAGCCAGGGGGCGTTCGCCCACGCCTGCCACTGCTCGCGGGTGGTGATGCCCGGCGCCCACGCCGCCCAATCAATTACAGAAAACTCAATCATTCCCGCCAACGTGATGGATGGGTACCAAGAGAAGGCCGTCGACATCGCCTGGCACCGGTGGCGGTACCGAGAAAGGAGCGCACGCTATCATGACACTCTCGGCACTGGCAGCATTCACATCCTGAAATGAGCAACATGATCGACAACGCAACAGCTCCGGCAGTCGCTATTCCCTCCTCCGGACCTGCGTTGTTCCATGTGGCCTACGTCCCGGCCGCGCAGCGCGATGCCGCGCTGGCCGACCCGCAGACGCTGGCCGTGTTCGGCTTCGGCCTGCCCCACGCCGCGCTGGATGACCCGCGCTGGCTGCAGGTACCGCTGGCCGAGCAGGGCCCGGCGCAGATCGAGGTCTGGCGTGGCGGCACGCCGGTCGCGCACGGCACCACCGAGGGGGTGCGCTGGTCGCACACCGACAGCCTGCTGTTCGGGGTGCTGGAGATCGACGAGGTCGACAGCGATATCGAGTCGGCCGCGGCCGAGGCCTATGCGCGGATGAGCGCGTTCCTGTCGCGCTGCGGCTATCCGCATCTGCTGCGCACCTGGAACTATCTGGACGCGGTGACCGAGGGCGATGGCGACGATGAACGCTACCGACGTTTCTGCGTGGGCCGCGTGCGGGGCCTGCGTGAACTGGATGAAGCCGCACTGCCGGCGGCGACCTGCATTGGTCGTTTCGACGGTGAGCGCCGGCTGCAGGTGTATTGGCTGGCGGCGCGCGAGCCGGGCCAGCCGCTGGAGAATCCGCGCCAGGTGAGCGCGTTCCGTTATCCACGCCAGTACGGGCCGCAGTCGCCGAGTTTTTCGCGGGCGCTGCTGCCGCCGTTGGCCACAGGCCTGCCGTTGCTGCAGTCGGGGACGGCGGCGATCGTGGGGCATGTGTCGCAGCACACGGGGGCGGTGGATGAGCAGTTGCGGGAGACGCTGAGGAATCTGCAGAGTCTGGTGGATACGGCGCGCGGTCAGCGGCCATCGCTGTCACCGGTGCTGGGGGCGACGTCGGTGCTGAAGGTGTATGTGCGGCGCGCGGAGGATATGGCGGCGGTAGCGGCGCAGATGGCGGCGCTGCCGACGGCGCCGCCGTTCGTGGTGTTGCACGCCGAAGTGTGCCGTGCGGAGCTGCTGGTGGAGATCGAGGGGCTGCACGGCTGAGTTCGCGGCGGCTGTCGTTCCCTTCGCCGGCTGCAGGCCCCTGTAGAGCCGACCGCTGGTCGGCTGCCCTTGACCCTTCTTTTACGGTTGGCTTTTGCAGACTCTGCCGGGCGAGGGCGGTCAGACCCTGCAGGGACCGTTGGAGCGGCATGGATGCCGCTCACGAGCCCCCATGGATGGGTTTACGGCGCGTCCGAGCAGGGTCTGACCGCCCTCGCCCACACGGAACCGGGAATAGCCACCGCGCTTTCCTCAGTGATACCCCACATCCGCCCGCACCTTGCCGCGGAACACCCGGTACGACCACGCCGTATAGCCCAGGATCACCGGCAGCAGGATCACCAGCCCGACCAGGCTGAAGCTCAGCGACGAGGCCGACGCAGCGGCCTGCCACAACGTCATGCTCGGCGGCAGCAGGTACGGCCACATGCCCAGCACCAGGCCGATGAAGCCGAGCACGAACAGGGCCAGCGTCAACAGGAACGGCGGCAGATCGCGCTTGGGGTGCATCGCGCTGCGCCACAGCGCGGTGGCCACGGCCAACGTCAGCAAGGGCACCGGCGAGAGCCACCAGAAGTTGCCATCGCTGAACCAGCGCGCCATCAAGCGCGAATCCAGGAACGGCAACCATGCGCTCACCAGGCCCATGAACACGATCACCGCCACCACCAGCGGGCGGGTCAAGGTGCGTGCGAAGGCCTGCTCGCGGCCCTCGGTCTTGAGGATCAACCAGGTACTGCCGAGCAGCGCGTAGCCGAATACCACGGCTGCGCCGGTCAACATCGAGAACGGGCTGAACCAGCTGAACGCGCCGCCCACATAACGGCCATCCACGACCTGCAGGCCCTGCACGAGTGCGCCGAGGATCACGCCCTGCGCGAAGGCGGCCAGCAGCGAACCCAGGCCGAAGGCCACGCTCCACAGCTTGCGCGAGCGGTGCGCCTTGAAGCGGAACTCGAAAGCCACGCCGCGGAACACCAGCGCGACCACCAGCAACAGGACCGGCAGGTACAGCGCCGACAGCAGCGCGGCGTAGGCCTTCGGGAAGGCGGCCATCAGCCCGGCCCCGCCCAGCACCAGCCAGGTTTCGTTGCCGTCCCAGATGGGGGCGGCGGTATTCATCATGATGTCGAGCTGCTCCTCATCCTCGGCCATCGGCGCGAGGATCCCGATGCCGAGCACGAAGCCATCCAGCACCACGTACATCAACACACCAAAGCCGATCACCGCGAACCATGCCACCGGCAGCCAGGTCGTCATCTCCATCTCAGCGCTCCTCCAGCGGTTCATCGGCACCGGACAGCGGCCGCGCCGGGGTGTGGCTGCCGGCATCCAGCGCCGGGGCCGGGTCATGCGGCTTGGGACCGGTGCGGATGATCTTCACCAGGTACCAGACGCCCCAGCCGAACACGAACGCATAGCCGACGATGTACACGCCCAGCGAGAGCGCCGTCATCCACGCACTCTGCGGACCCACGGCATCGGCCGTGCGCAGCACGCCATAGACCACCCACGGTTGCCGGCCCATCTCGGTCACGAACCAGCCGGAGATCAGCGCGATGAAGCCGCTGGGCAGCATCCAGTTCCAGCCGCGGATCAACCAGCGCGACTGCAGCAGCTTGCCGCGCCACCACTGGAACGCCGAGACCCAGGCCAGCAGCAGCATCAGCGTGCCCAGCCCGATCATCACCCGGAACGCGAAGAACACCGGCACCACCGGCGGCCGATCGCTGGCAGGCACCGAGGTGAGCGGATCGAAGGTGCCGTCCAGCGAATGGGTGAGGATCAGGCTGCCCAGGCGCGGGATCGCGATTTCATAGTCGTTGCGCTCGGCCTTTTCATTGGGCACCGCGAATACCACCAGCGGCACGCCCTTGCCCTCGCCTTCGGAATGCCAGTGCGCTTCCATCGCCGCGATCTTCATCGGCTGGTGCTTGAGGGTGTTCAGGCCATGCATGTCGCCGACGAAGATCTGTACCGGCACCGTCAGCGCGGCGAAGCCCACCGCCGCCAGCAGCATCTTGCGCCCAGCCTCACGGTGCACGTCCTTGCGCAGGTACCACGCGCCCACACCGCCAATCACGAAGCAGGTGGTGATGAACGAGCCCAGGGCCATGTGCGCCAAGCGGTACGGGAAGGACGGGTTGAAGACGATCTGCCACCAGTTCTGCGGGTGCACGATGCCATCGACCATCGCGTAACCGGCCGGCGTCTGCAGCCAGCTGTTGGAGGACAGGATCCAGAATGTGGAGACCAGCGTGCCCAGCGCCACCATGCAGGTGGAGAAGAAATGCAGGCGCGGCGAGACCTTGCCCCAGCCGAACATCATCACGCCCAGGAAGCTGGCTTCCAGGAAGAACGCGGTGAGCACTTCATAGGTCAGCAGCGGGCCGATCACCGTGCCGGCGACCTCGCTCAGCCGTGGCCAGTTGGTGCCGAACTGGAAGGCCATGACGATGCCGCTGACCACGCCCATGCCGAAGGAGACCGCGAAGATCTTCTGCCAGAAGAAATACAGTTCGCGCCAGACCGGATTGCCGGTGCGCAGCCAGCGCGATTCGACAAAGGCCAGCCAGCTGGCGGTACCGATCGTGAAGGCCGGGAACAGCACATGGAAACTGATGACGAACCCGAACTGGATCCGGGACAACAACAACGCGTCCAAGAGACGCCTCCGACTGGCTCTGAAATCCGCACCAGTCTGGGCCTGTATCCGTGAAAGGCACATGCGACCCGGTGACGCGCTGCTTCACTTTGTCGCAGGCGGCGGCACCGGCCAGCACGGTCACGCGCGTGATCGTCTTGAACATCGAATCGCTCCTTGAAAGGGATGTCTCCCGTGAACCCCGGGGTTCATGGCCACCGTAGAGCCGGTTCCGGGCTGTCGACGCGCTGCTGTCCTGCAGGGGGCGGGGCAAGGCAGCGCAAGGCCTGCGCCGTCCGGGCGCAGGTCGGGATCGCCCTTCGCCGCGCGTGGAAGCATCACTGGCGGGACGACTTTGCCGATCCCGGCCATGGGCCGGTGCCATGACCTGTGGCCCCTTCCCGCGCCCCTTGCGGCTGCTACGCTTGCCGGGTTTTCCTCATTGGTGCCGCCCGCAATGCCCAGAACGCTGCCGTTGTCCCTGTTGCTGCTCGCCGCCCTCGGCGGTGCTGCCCATGCGGCGCCGACGCCGATCACCATCGAGCAGGCCATGGCCGACCCGGACTGGATCGGTCCGCCGGTCGAGAGCGCGTGGTGGTCCTGGAACAGCCAGCAGGTCGAGTACCAGCTCAAGCGCAACGGCAGCCCGGTGCGCGATACCTTCCGCCAGCCGGTCGCCGGCGGTGTGGCCGCACAGGTTGGCGATGACCAGCGCGGCACCCTGGATGTGGACAGCCCGGTCTACGACAGCGCGCGCCAGCGCTCGGCCTTCGTGCGCAATGGCGATGTGTTCGTGCGCGACCTGCGCAGCGGCGCGCTGAGCCAGCTGACCCGCAGCACCGAGAAGTCCGGCGCGGTCAATTTTGCCCGCGACGGCGGCGTGATCTGGCGCACCGGCCAGAACTGGTTCCATTGGACCGCCGCCGCCGGCGTGCAGCAGGTCGCCAGCCTGAAGGCCGAGAAGAATCCGGACGACGCGCCCAAGGCCGATACCCTGCGCGAGCAGCAGCTGCGCACCCTGGCCACGCTGCGCAACGACCGCGCCCAGCGCGAGGCACTCAAGGCGCAGGAAGCCAGCTGGCGTCGCGCCGATGGCACCCGCGCGCCGGGCCCGGTGTATCTGGGCGCGGATGTGGAGATCGTCGACAGCGTGCTCTCACCCGATGCGCGCACCTTGATCGTGGTCACCAAGCCGAAGAGCTTCGATGAAGGCCGCGGCGGCAAGATGCCCAAGTACGTGACCGAATCGGGCTACGAAGAGTTCGAGGACACCCGCACCCGCGTGGGCCGCAACGACCCGGAGCCGAACGCGCTGTGGCTGGTCGATGCCGTGGCCGGTACGGTCAAGCCGCTGTCGATGGACGGCCTGCCGGGCATCGGCACCGACCCGCTGGCCGCACTGCGCAAGGCCGCTGGTAAGGACGCCCTGAAGGGCAACCGCCCGGTGGAAGTGCTCGGTGGCCCCGGCGCGCCCGGCATCCGCTGGAGCGCCGATGGCCAGCAGGCCGCGATCATGCTGCGCGCCAACGACAACAAGGACCGCTGGATCGCCAGCGTGACCCCGTCCAGCGCCAAGCTGGAGATGCGTCATCGCCTGACCGACAGCGCCTGGATCAACTGGAGCTTCAACGATTTCGGCTGGTCCAACGACAACCGTACGCTGTGGCTGCTGTCCGAAGAATCCGGCTATTCGCACCTGTACACCCAGCAGGGCACGGCCAAGCCGCAGGCACTGACCGGTGGCAAGTGGGAAACCTCGATGCCGGTGCCCAGCGCCGACGGCCGCGGCTTCTACTTCCTGTGCAACCAGCAATCGCCGGGCGATTACGAAGTGTGCGCGGTGGACACCGCCAGCAAGCAGGTGCGTGAGCTGACCTCGCTCAACGGCGTGGAGGACTTCTCGCTGTCCCCGGACGGCCAGCAGCTGCTGGTGCGTTACTCCGGCGCCTACCTGCCGACCCAGCTGGCCGTGGTGCCCGCCGCCGGTGGCCAGGCCAAGGTGCTGACCGACACCCGCACCGCCGAGTTCAAGGCGCGCGAGTGGATCCAGCCCAAGCTGGTGCAGGTACCGTCCAAGCACGGCGCCGGCGTGGTCTGGGCCAAGTACTACGGCCCGGAGACCTTCGAGCCGGGCAAGCAGTACCCGATCGCCATGTTCGTGCACGGCGCCGGCTATCTGCAGAACGTGCACCAGCAGTACCCGGCCTACTTCCGCGAGCAGATGTTCCACAACCTGCTGGTGGAGAAGGGCTACGTGGTGCTGGACATGGATTACCGCGGCAGCGCCGGCTACGGCCGTGACTGGCGCACGGCGATCTACCGCAACATGGGCCACCCGGAACTGGAAGATTACAAGGACGGCCTGGACTGGCTGGTCGCCACCAAGCAGGGCGACCGTGACCACGCCGGCATCTACGGCGGTTCCTACGGCGGCTTCATGACCTTCATGGCGCTGTTCCGCTCGCCGGGCACGTTCAAGGCCGGCGCCGCGCTGCGCCCGGTGGTCGACTGGCACCAGTACAACCACGGCTACACCGCCAACATCCTCAACACCCCGGACATCGACCCGGAGGCGTACCGCAAGTCGTCGCCGATCGAATACGCCGACGGCCTGCAGGATCACCTGCTGATCGCGCACGGGATGATGGACGACAACGTGTTCTTCCAGGACTCGGTCAACCTCACCCAGAAGCTGATCGAGCTGCACAAGGACAACTGGACGATCGCGCCGTACCCGCTGGAACGCCACGGCTATGTGCGTGCCGATTCCTGGCTGGACCAGTACAAGCGCATCCTCAAGCTGTTCGAAGAGAACCTGAAGTAATCCAGCGATGACGTCGGTCCCCACTGACGTGCAGCACGCCGCGGCGACGATCGATATCGTCGCCGCGGTCGTTTTCGATGCCGGCGGCCGCGTGCTGGTGGTGCGCAAACAGGGCTCGGAGACCTTCATCCAACCCGGCGGCAAGCCCGAGCCCGGTGAAGCACCGTTGGTTGCCTTGGCGCGCGAGCTCAAGGAGGAACTCGGGGTCACGTTGGACCCGGCCACTGCCGTGCCGCTGGGCCGGTTCGAGGCCTGGGCGGTGCACGAAACCGGGCACCGCGTGCGGGCCAATGTTTACCTGGTGACGGTCACCGGTTCGCCGCGCGCGCAGGCGGAAATCGCCGAACTTGCGTGGGTGCCGCTGCGCCCGCCGCATGGCCTGCGCTTGGCACCGTTGAGCGCAGACCATATCCTGCCCGCGGCCGCGACCGCGGTGGCTGCGACCTAGACGTCGCGGCCTGCCCAACCAGGACACCGGATGTCAGCGTCGCTTCCCCCGCCATTGCCTTCCTGCACGCCACACCCCAGCGGGGATGGTGCGCCTGGATTTCTCGCCCCCCTGCTCAAGTCCGTGCTGCTGGTCTGCCTGGTCACGGCCGCGCTGTGGGCGGTGCTGGCACTGATTGCGATACCCCTGTCGGGCTCGGAGGCGCTGCAGGCGCTGCTGACCGATGAAAACCTCCACTGGCTGCCCGGCTGGGTGCATTGGCTGCTCACCCACCCGGTGCTCGCCAACGTGCTGCTGTGCGTATCGAGCCTGGTGGGCGTCCTGGCGTGCTGGGGCATGCTGCGGCGCTGGCGCTGGGCGTGGGGATCGTTCGTGGCGCTGCTCGCCATCACGGCCGTGCTCAATGGGGTGGTGGTCTGGGGCGTCGACGATGCCTTCCGCCACCTGCTGGCGCAGCTTCCGGCGGAGACCTATTCGCTGGAGATACTGCAACTGCGCAGAGACCTGCGGGTACTGCGCGTGATCTGGGGCGTACTGATGGGCCTGACCGCTGCAGCGTTCGCCGTGCTGCATGGCTGGCTGATCGTGCGCCTGTGCGCGCCCGATGTGCGTGCACTGTTCCGCCGCTGAGATGTTTCCCGCAGCGCCACGGTGCGCTGCACGACCTGCAAGGATGATCGTGTGACTGTTTCCCTCCCCCTTCTGCGCCGCCACGGCTGGCGCACGACCCTGTTCACCCTGCTCACGGCGGTCAGCCTGCCGGCGGCCGCGGCAACGCAGACGATGGTGTGCGGCATGTTCGTGTCCGAGGACACCGGCACCACGCTGACCCTGCACAGCGCGAACGAGGGCGTGCGGCAGATTCCCGGGCGGGCACCGGAGCCGTACGTGCTCAGCCGCCTCGGCGACGAGCTGAAGCTGGCCGACCTGGACAACGGCGGCGTCGGCTCGCTGACCCTGGAAGACAGCGGTCGGCGGCTCAGCGATCGCTTCAATACGTACCGCCTGCAGAAGGCGGCCAGCTGTCGCCCCGCCGCGATGTTCCCGCCCGGATCGTGCCGGGCCGAGATCGGTACCTGCCTGAACGACACGCTCTTCGCCAGCAACGACCGCCTGCGGCAGTGGTGCCGTGAGGATGTGCCGGCCGCCTGCAAGCGTCTGCTGGCCAATTTCCAATCCGAGGCGCGCGAGGCCAGGACGCTGGCGGCGACCCAGGACGATGCTCCGGAGCTGCCTGAGCCGGAGGTCTGCAAACCCGCGTCCGCGGCGTACGACCAGGCCGCCTGTCTGGAGGCCGCGCGCGATGCCATGGGGCAAGCCTTGGCCAAGGCGCTGGTTGGCGGGCTCAGCGCAGCCAAGGCGTCACCGCTGCCGGCCGCGCAGCTCGATGAGATCACCACCCTGTGCCGGGCACAGACCGGCGGCACGTTCTGCGCCAACGCTGCCGAGGCGTTGTGGGACGCGGGCCGCCTGATCCCGGCCCGCGATGCACTGCAGCGTGCGTGCACCGTGGGCAAGGACCCGCGCGCCTGTGAGCATGCAGCGCCGCTGAGCACGCTGGATGCCAGGGCACTGACCCCGGTGGCAGCCACCGCCCTGCCCTGCGGCAGCTATGTCGCCAGCCAGGGCCTGATGGACCATCTGCCGTTCGGCGATGGCGGCATGATCGACAGCGGCTTCGGCGGCAAGCTGCGCGCGCGGCTGGTCGATGGCGACATCCGTGTGCGCCATGACCAGGGCGATGACTTCGTGTTCAAGCGCCTGGCCAACGGCAACCTGATCGGCATGGACAGCTGGAACCGCTTCAGCTACTACGAGCGCACCGGCGAAGCCCAGCAGTGCAGTGCACCGGTGGTTTTCGTCGAAACCCCGCTGCCGCAGGATTGCCCGACGCTGGGCCGCGAGGGCGGTGCCCAGGCGTGCTGTGCGGCGGGCAAGCTGCAGGGCTGCAATGCCGCCGGTCATCAGCTGGCGCTGCGCAATCGCTGGGCCGAGGCGGCGCCGTTCTACAGGACGCTGTGCACCGCCGGCGTACGCGAAGGCTGCGAGAATCTGGCCACCGTCTACGAGCACACCGGTGACGAGCAGCTGCCCGCGCAGATGGCCTCGATCTGTGCCAAGGATGGCAAAGGCACCCACGTGGCCTGCGATGTGCACGCGACCCGCAACTGGGGGCTGATGCAGGTCAGTGCCGGCCTGGAACAGATCGCCGAACGCATGGCAGCCGAGCCCGATGCCGAGGCAGGCGACGAAGCACCGGCCGAGGCGCCCGTCCCGGCGAAGAACAGCAAGAGCAGCACCCGCAAAAGCGGCCACTGAGCGCCAGTGAGCACACGCAGGCCGTGCACCGGCCTGCGGTAAAGTAGCGCCCATGAACGACTTCGACCGCGTCCGCGCGTATCTGACCGACCTGCAGGACCGCATCTGTGCGGCGATTGAAACCGCCGACGGCCAGGCCCGCTTCACCGAAGATCTCTGGCAGCGCGCGGAGGGCGGCGGTGGCCGGACCCGCATCCTGCGCGATGGCGCCGTGTTCGAGCAGGCCGGGATCGGGTTCTCCGATGTGGCCGGCACGCGCCTGCCGCCATCGGCCTCGGCGAACCGGCCGGAGTTGGCCGGTGCATCATGGCGCGCGACCGGCGTCTCGCTGGTGTTCCATCCGGCCAATCCCTACCTCCCGACCACCCATGCCAACGTGCGTTACTTCCGCGCCGAGCGCGATGGCGTGGCGGTGGCGTCCTGGTTCGGCGGTGGCTTCGACCTCACCCCGTTCTACCCGATCGACGACGACGTGCGGCACTGGCATCAGGTGGCGCACGATCTGTGCGCGCCCTTCGGCGAAGAGCGCTATGCGGCGCACAAGCGCTGGTGCGATGAGTATTTCTTCCTGCGCCACCGCAATGAGACGCGTGGCGTGGGCGGGTTGTTCTTCGACGATCTGCACGGCGATTTCGAGCGTGATTTCGCGTATCTGCGTGCGGTCGGCGATGGTTTCCTGGATGCCTATCTGCCGCTGGTCGAGCGCCGCAAGGACACGCCGTACGGCGAGCGCGAACGCGAGTTCCAGCTGTACCGGCGCGGCCGCTATGTCGAGTTCAACCTGGTCTACGACCGCGGCACCCTGTTCGGGCTGCAGAGCGGTGGGCGCAGCGAAAGCATCCTGATGAGCCTGCCCCCGCGCGTGCGCTGGGAGTATGGCTTCCAGCCGGAGGCCGGCAGCGATGAGGCGCGTTTGGCGGATTACCTCGTCCCGCGCGACTGGCTCTAACGGGGACGGAGGTAGTTAAGCGCACGCGCTTAACTACCTCCGTCCCCGTTATTTCTTCGGCACGATCGTGATGTGCCCGTTGATCTCCAGCACCGCCAGGGCGACGTCATCGATCGTCAGGCAGCCCTGCTGACGCATCGCTGCGTCCAGATCGGCCGGGGTGACGAGCTCACGCTTGAGCACGGAATCGAGCACCTTGCCATCGCGGGCGATCAGGATCGGCTCGCCTTCGACCAGGGTTTCCACGCGCCGGCTGCGCGTGCTGAGCCAACCCACGCCGTAGTTGATCGAAATCAGGGTCGCCGCCAGCAGCAGCCCGCCGCCCAGGGAGGTGTCTTCGCCGAGCAGCGCGTTCTGCACCGCGTTGCCCAGCAGCACGATCAGCAACACATCGAACGGGGTGATCTGGCCCAGCGCACGCTTGCCGGAGAGCCGGACCATCCCCAGTACCACCGCGTACACCACCACCGCGCGCAGGATGAATTCCCACCACGGCATGGCCAATGCAAACAGGTCGCTCATTGCCTCTCCCCGAACTGGTCCGGCCAGCATGGGCCGGCGCCCGGCGCGAGGCAATGGCCTGACGGCGTGGATGGCCGCTTTTCGGCGCCACAAATAAAAAGCCCCGCCAACCAGGGGGAGGTTAGCGGGGCCGGGGAACGGGCGCTTGGGGAGGAGCCCCCGTTCCGAGATCTGCTCCAGGGGATGGGAGAGATCCACAACAGGCATTGCGCCTGTCGAGGTCTATAAAAGCACTCCGAACATTGATAGTTCGTGAAGGGGCCCAATTAATCCGGACCTCCTCCCAGAAACATTCATCCAACAGTCAGATTATCGTGGCGCACTGAACCAATTCAGCCTTTTGACTGTGATTCAGGCCTCAATGCGCCTCATCCCAGTTGTCGCCCACGCCCGCATCCACCACCAGCGGCACACGCAGTTCGGCGGCCGAGGACATCAGTTCCACGACTTTCAAACGCAAGGTATCGAGGAAACTACTTTCGGTTTCAAAGACGAGTTCATCGTGCACCTGCAGAATCATCTTGGCCTGGTCGCTGTGATCCTCCAGCCAGCTGTCCACCTTCACCATGGCGCGCTTGATGATGTCCGCCGCGGTGCCCTGCATCGGGGCGTTGATCGCGGCCCGTTCAGCACCGGCCCGCAGGCCCTGGTTGCGGGCGTTGATGTCGTTCAGGTACAGGCGGCGGCCGAACAGGGTTTCCACATAGCCCTGTTCGCGGGCCTGCTGGCGCATCCGCTCCATGAAATCGCGCACGCCCGGGTAGCGGCTGAAGTACAGCGCCACGTAATCCTGGGCCTGGCCGCGGTCGATGCCCAGGTTGCGGGCCAGCCCGAACGCGCTCATGCCGTACATCAGGCCGAAGTTGATCGCCTTGGCGGCCCGGCGCTCGTTGGAGGTCACCTCCTCCAGGGAGCGGCTGAAGACTTCCGCCGCCGTCGCCCGGTGCACGTCCACGCCCTGCTCGAAGGCCCGCACCAGGCCGGGGTCCTCGGAGAGGTGGGCCATGATCCGCAGCTCGATCTGCGAGTAGTCGCAGGCCAGGATCTTGCGGCCCGGCGGGGCCACGAAGGCGCGGCGGATGCGACGGCCATCCTCGGTGCGGATCGGGATGTTCTGCAGGTTCGGGTCCGAGGAGGACAGCCGGCCGGTGGCGGCGCCGGACTGGTGGTAGCTGGTGTGTACCCGCCCGGTGTCCTGGTTGATCATCTCCGGCAGCTTGTCGGTGTAGGTGCTGCGCAGCTTGGCCAGCCCGCGGTACTCCAGGATCACCCGCGGCAGCTCGTGCTGCTCGGCGATCGCCTCCAGTGCCTCTTCGTTGGTGCTGGGCTGGCCCTTGGGGGTCTTCACCAGCGCCGGCAGCTGCAGCTCGTCGAACAGCACGGCCTGCAGCTGCTTGGGCGAATCCAGGTTGAAGGTGCGCCCGGCCAGCTCGGTGGCTTTCTGCTGGGCGGCCAGCATGCGTGAGCCCAGGTCCTGGCTCTGCCGGCGCAACTCGGCCATGTCGATGTGCACGCCATTGGCTTCGATGCGGGTCAACACCGGCACCAGCGGCATCTCGATGTCACGGTAGACGCTGTCCAGCGAGGGCGTGGCCCGCAGCTGTGGCTGCAGCGCGTGGTGCAGGCGCAGGGTCACGTCGGCATCTTCGGCGGCGTAGCGGCAGGCTTCGTCCAGCCCCACCTGCGAGAACGAGATCTGTTTGGCGCCCTTGCCGGCCACCTCCTCGAACTTGATCGTGGTGTAGCCCAGGTAGCGCATCGCCAGCGAGTCCATGTCATGGCGCGTGGCGGTGGAATTGAGCACGAAGCTCTCCAGCATGGTGTCGTCGTGGTACCCCTGCACGTTCACGCCGTGGCGGCGCAGCACGTGCAGGTCGTACTTGCCGTGCTGGCCAAGCTTCTTCTTGGAGGGGTCTTCCAGCGCCGGGCGCAACGCCGCCAGTACCTGCTCAGGCGGCAGCTGGGCCGGCGCGCCGGGGTAATCGTGGCCGACCGGGATATAGGCGGCCCGGCCCGGCTCGACCGCCAGGCTGATGCCGACCAGGTTGGCGCGCATGGCGTCCAGCGCGTCGGTCTCGGTATCGAAGGAGATCAGCTCGGCATCGGCCAGGCGCTGCACCCAGGCGTCGAGCTGCTCGCTGGTCAGCACCATCTCGTACTCGCCGGGGGCGGACAGCGCCGGGTCGACCTGCACCACCGCCTCATCCGGCATAGCACGCGCGTAGCCGGCCGCGGTGCCACGCAGGCTGACCGGGGCATCGCTGGCAGCGGCCGGGGCCGGCACGGGGCCGCCCAGCTCCTTGAGCGCCTGGGTGAAGCCGTAACGCAGGTACAGCTCGCTCAGCGACGGCACGTCCGGCTCGCGCAGCGGCAGCGTCTGCGCCGACACCTCCAGCGGTACGTCGGTGCGGATCGTGACCAGCTCGCGGTTGAGCGGCAGGCGCTCCAGCGCCGCGCGCAGGTTCTCGCCGATCTTGCCCTTCATGGTCGGGGCCGCGGCGATCACGCCATCCAGGTGCTGGTATTCGGCCAGCCACTTGGCGGCGGTCTTGGGGCCGCACTTTTCCACGCCGGGCACGTTGTCCACAGCGTCGCCCATCAGTGCCAGCAGGTCGACGATCTGGTCGGCGCGCACGCCGAACTTCTCCATCACCGCCGCGTCCGAATCCATGCGGCTGCCGGTCATGGTGTTGACCAGCTCGATACCCGGGCGGACCAGCTGGGCGAAGTCCTTGTCGCCGGTGGAAATGGTCACCTGCAGGCCATCGCGGTGACCCTGCAGGGCCAGCGTGCCGATCACATCATCGGCTTCCACGCCGGGGATGCGCAGGATGCTCAGGCCCAGCGCCTCGACGATGCGGCACATCGGCTCGATCTGCGGGCGCAGGTCGTCGGGCATCGGCGGGCGGTTGGCCTTGTAGTCGGCATACAGGTCGTCACGGAAGGTCTTGCCGGGCGCATCGACCACGAAGGCGACGTACTCGGGGCGCTCCTTCAGCGTGGCGCGCAGCATGTTGACCACACCGAACAGCGCGCCGGTGGGTTCACCGTGTGCGTTGGTCAGCGGCGGAAGCGCGTGGAACGCGCGATACAGGTAACTGGACCCGTCAATCAGGACTAATCGGCTCATATGACGATTCTACGCGCCCGGCCCTGACCGTCGTCGGCACCGGCCTCACGATCCATCGGGCATAATCAGGCCCTCTTCGCCCAAGGACTCCCGGCCCATGAAGATTCTGTTGCTCGCAGGCGTGCTCGCGCTGGCTGGCTGTGCCACCGGCGGCGGCAGGCCCCCGGTCGATGTCACTGGCGCCGATGTGGTCAAGACGGTGCAGGACAACGGCGACACCATCGAGGAATACCGGGTGGGCGGCCAGTTGCGGATGGTCAAGGTGACCCCGTCGCGCGGTGCCCCGTTCTACATGTACGACCAGAACGGCGATGGCCGCATGGACAGCGACAAGGACGGCGTCTCGCCGGTGTACTGGAAGCTCTACAGCTGGTGATCCCGGGCGTCGACCGCACTGCTGCCCCGTGACCGCACGGGGCCGGCAAGGCGCTGCCCCCCGTCCCCGCTTGCCCACGCTCGATGACGACACCCGAACGCCGCCACGATCCGAATCCGGCTGAACTGCGCGCCGGCCTCACTGCAGAGCAGCGCCAGGCAGTGGAGACGCTGGAGCATTTCGGCTGGCAGCTGCGCTTCGTGCGCCGCCCGCTGTTCCGCGACCCGATCCCGGTGCTGTTCGACCGCAGCGGCGAGCGTTATGTGGTGCTGCAGCCGGACGGCACGCTGGATGAATCGCAGACGTTGAAACTGCGCGATTGAGGGGCATTGCCGGCCAGCGGCCGGCACTACCGCTTTCCCGTTATCGGATGACCAGCACCGGTACCGTGCTGCGTGCCAGCACTTCGGCGGTCTGGCTGCCGAGCAGCACGCGGGTCACGCCTCGGCGGCCATGCGAGGTCATCACGATCAGGTCGCTGCCGCGTTCGGTGGCGGTATCGATGATGCCGTCCGCGGCGTAGCGGTCCAACACGTGCACGGTCGCCGTACGCAGGCCCTGCGCTTCCGCAGCGGCCTTGGCCGGCTGCAGCACCTTCTGCGCGGTCTCTTCGCGGTCGGCTTTGTATTCGGGCGTGTTCATGTAGCCCACGCTCCAGCCCATCGCGTCATACATGCCGACCGCCCATGGCTCGGAGACGGTCACGATATCGACCTCGGCATCGAGGTCCTTGGCCAGCTCCAGGCCCTTGGCCAGGCCTTTCTCGGCCAGCTCCGAACCATCGGTGGCAATCAGGATGCGCTTGTACATGGCAGAGCTCCTTGGGGTGGCAATGGGAACATCACCATTGCACACCCGATGTGGACGCGGTGCCTTGAGCTGGATCAATCGCCGTGGGCGCGCGCAGGCACCCTCCGCGCCGGATTGCCCACCACGGTCGCGCCCGCCGGCACATCGCGGGTGACCACACTGCCCGCACCCACCACCGCGTCATCGCCGATGGTGACGCCGGGCAGCACGATCGCGCCGCCCCCGATCCAGACATTGCGCCCGATCCGGACCGGCTTGGCCGACTCCAGGCCTTCCGCCCGTGCCTGCGGATCACGCGGATGGTCGGCGGCATACAGCTGCACTGCCGGACCGATCTGGGTGCCATCGCCGATGCTGACCTCGGCCACGTCCAGGATCACGCAGTTGTAGTTGAGGAACACGCCCTGCCCCAGGCGGATGTTGTAGCCGTAATCGCAGTGGAATGGCGGCCGGATCACCGCACCCTCGCCGACCGCACCGAGCTGCTCGCGCAACAGCGCGCGGCGCACGGCCGGGGTTTCGGCCAGGGCGGCGTTGTAACGGACCATCCACACCTTGGCCGCGGCCATGTCCGCCTGCAGCGCCGGATCACCGGGGCGGTAGGGCAGCCCGGACAACATTTTTTCCTTTTCGCTCGGACCCATGTGGCCTCCCTCAGACAGAGGGTGATGATGCCGGTTGGCCGCTCGCGTGTCAGTGCATGCCGCGTCGCGTGCCCAACAGCGCCACCAGTGCGAAGACGATGCCACTCAGCCAGAACCACAGCGTTGCCTGGCCGATGCACACCCCGCTGGGCTGCGGCTGGCAGCGCAGGCGCAGCAGATCGAAATCGCCGCCGTCGGCCAGGCAGGTCTGCGCGTGCTGGAACAGGGCCAGCACCGGCTCGGCCCAGCCTGCCGACCATGTCAGCAGGACCAGTGCAGCAAGCAGATACGGAATTCCCTTGTTCACGAGTGCGCTCCCAGCGGACAGGGGCAGACTCTGGGCGCCGGCCGGGGGAGCGACAAGCGCCACGCGACGAACTGTGTGAAATCCGGGATGAGCCGGGGGCGATCGGGGATGAAGCGAGGCGCTCTGGTCCACCACAACGCGGATAGCGCAGGCATGCGCTGCCTGGGATGCCTGTGCTGCAGCGCAGGACGGAGACCGGCAGCGCCCATGACAGACTTCACGCATGCGCCCTCTGCTCATCGCCCTGCTGTGCTCGCTGGCCCTGCTGCCGCTACCCGGCCTTGCCGCCGCGCCGGGTCCGGACCGCGTCCTGATCTTCAGCCGCACCGCCACGTTCCACCACGACTCGATTCCTGTGGCCGTGGCGGCGCTGCGCGAGCTGAGTGCCGAGGCCGGCATGACGGCGGACCCGAGCGACGATCCCCGGGATTTCCGCCCCGACAACCTCGCCCGCTACCGCGCCGTGGTCTTCGCCAATACCACCGGCGATGTACTCGACGACACGCAACAGGCGGCGATGGAGCAGTTCATCCGCAACGGCGGCGGCTTCATGGGCGTGCACGCCGCGGCCGACACCGAGTATGACTGGCCGTGGTACGGCGAACTGGTCGGCGCGTGGTTCCACAAGCACCCGGAGGGTCTGCAGGACACGCGGGTGCAGCCTGAGCGTGACGGCAAGCCGTCAGGCCCGTCGTGGCCGATCCGCGATGAGCTCTACAACTACCGGCGCAATCCGCGTGGGATGGTGCAGGTCATCGCGACGGTGGACGAAGCACGCTACGACGGCGGCACCATGGGCGCCGATCATCCCATCGCCTGGTGCCGGCCCTTCGATGGCGGCCGCAGCTGGTACACCGGGCTGGGCCATGATGCTGCGGTGTACGCCAATCCGGATGTGCGGGCGCAGCTGCGCCGTGGCCTGCGCTATGCAGCAGGCCACGCGCCGGACTGCTGATCAGGCGGTACGCACCACGCGTGCGCCCTGGCACAGCGGGTAGCTCGCCAGCAGATCGGCGATGCGCCCGTGCAGGGTGTCGAACGAGGCGCCATACAGATACAGCGCCGTCTCGGTCGGGCCCTGCCACCAGCTGCAGATCTCGCCGTGGCCGTCGATGCGCTCGACGATCTGTTCGAACACATAGTTCGAATCACACTGTTCGTAGACCTCATCGGGCAGATCGGTGCCGTTGAGATACAACGCCAGGCCTTCGGTGACGCCGAACGGCTGATCGGGGGCGCCTTCGCGCTGGATCAGCGAGCCCTTCGGCGCTCCCAGCTGCTCCAGCAGCTCGATCACGCCAGGCAACGAGGCCGGATCGTTCAACGCGACCTCGATATCGCCGTAGTCCACTTCACCGTCTTCGGTCAGCGCGGTGCCACCGCCGGTGATCTCGCCCAGCTCGGCACTGCCCAGCAGCGCATCCAGCGGATCTTCGAACAGCTCATGGCGATGCTCGGGCTGGAGCTTGGCGTTCAACTTGACGGTGAGGTGCAGCGGCGAATCGGTCATGGCGGGGGCCTGCTCGAAGAGGATGGCGCCATTGTAGTGCCGGCCGCTGGCCGGCTCCCGACAAGGTATGCCGCCCATTGTAGTGCCGGCCGCTGGCCGGCTCCCGACAACGCCGCAGCAGGCAGCTGCCGGCCAGCGGCCGGCACTACCGGATGACGAGCGCTGCTCAGAGCACCGTCAGATTGGCATACGCCATCACCAGCCACTTGCTGCCGGCCTCGATGAATTCGACCTGCACGCGGGCGTGCTGGCCGCTGCCTTCGTAGTCGGTGACCATGCCTTCGCCGAACTTGGGATGGTTGACCATCGCGCCCAGCTTGAGCGGCGGTGCTTCCAGCGCGGCGTGGCCCATCACCCGGTTGGCGCCCAGCGAGGTGCCGCGCGAGACCTGCACCTTGGGGCGCACTTCGTTCACCAGCTCACGCGGGATCTCGCGCAGGAAGCGCGAGGGCACGTTGTAGTTGTCCTGGCCATGGATACGGCGCGATTCGGCGTAGCAGAGCACCAGCTTCTGGCGCGCGCGGGTGATGCCCACGTACGCCAGGCGACGTTCTTCTTCCAGCCGGCCGCTTTCTTCGAGCGAGCGCGCGCTCGGGAACAGGCCGTCTTCCATGCCGGCCAGAAACACCAGCGGGAACTCCAGGCCTTTGGCGGCATGCAGCGTCATCAGCTGCACGCCTTCTTCGCCGGCCTGGGCCTGGCCTTCGCCGGCCTCCAGCGAGGCGTAGGCGAGGAAGGCGACCAGCTCGCTCATGTCCTGGGTTTCTTCGACGTCATCTTCGCGACGCACGAAGCGCGAGGCCACCGAGACCAGTTCGTCCAGGTTGTCGGCGCGCGATTCCGAATCCAGCGCGTTGCGGCTTTCCTTGGACCAGTGCTCACGCAGGCCCGAGCGCATCAGCACGTGGTCGATGCGTTCGGCCAGGGTCATCGTGTCGGCTTCGGCCTGGAGCTGGTTGACCAGCACCAGGAAGCCGGCCAGCGCGTTGCGTGCACGTGCAGCGAGCGTATTACCCTGGGTGGTCAGCATGGTGGCCTCCCACAGCGAGATCGCGTGGGTACGGGCCAAGCGGCGCACTTCATCCAGGGTGCGGTCGCCGATACCACGCGTCGGCGTGTTGACCGCACGCTCGAAGGCGGCGTCATCGTTGCGGTTGGTCATCAACCGCAGGTACGCCAGCGCATCCTTGATTTCGGCACGTTCGAAGAAGCGCATGCCGCCGTACACGCGGTACGGCACCTGCTCGGAGAGCAGCGCTTCTTCGAAGGCACGCGACTGTGCATTGCTGCGGTAGAGCACGGCGACGTCGCCGTAGCTGCCACCATCGCGCACCCACTGGCGCGCGCGCTCGACCACGTAACGCGCCTCGTCCATCTCGTTGTAGGCCGCGTACAGATCGATCGGATCACCGTCGCCGCTGTCGGTCCACAACTCCTTGCCGATACGGTCCGGGTTGTGCGCGATCACCGCATTGGCCGCACCGAGGATGTTGGCGGTGGAACGGTAGTTCTGCTCCAGGCGGACGGTCTGCGCACCCGGGAAATCCTTCAGGAAGCGCTGGACGTTCTCGACCTTGGCGCCGCGCCAGCCATAGATGGCCTGGTCGTCATCGCCGACCACGAACACGTGGCCGATATCGCCGGCCAGCACGCGCACGAAGGCGTACTGGATGGCGTTGGTGTCCTGGAACTCGTCCACCAGGATCTCGCGGAAGCGCGAGCGGTAGTGCGCCAGCAGCGCCGGGTTGTCGCGCAGCAGTTCATGCGCGCGCAGCAGCAGCTCGGCGAAATCGACCAGACCGGCGCGGTCGCAGCGCTCCTGATAGGCGATATACGCCTGGCGCATGGTTTCCAGCCACGCGTCATGCGGCTCGGGCTGGATATGCTGCGGGCGGCGGCCCTCGTCCTTCTGCTCGTTGATCCACCAGGCGATCTGCTTCGGCGGGAACTTGCCGTCATCGATCTCCAGCTGCTGGACCACGCGCTTGACCAGCCGCAGCTGGTCGTCCGAATCCATCACCTGGAAGCTGTCGGGCAGCTTGGCGTCCTGGAAATGCAGGCGCAGCAGGCGATGGGCCAGGCCGTGGAAGGTGCCGATCCAGGCACCGCGGCTGCCCTGCGACAGCTGCAGGTCGATGCGGTGACGCATCTCGCCGGCGGCCTTGTTGGTGAAGGTCACCGCAAAAATGCCATGGGTCGGCACGCCGCAGACTTCATTGAGCCAGGCGATGCGGTGGATAAGCACGCGGGTCTTGCCGGAACCGGCACCGGCAAGCACCAGATGGTGGCCGGGCGGGGCGGACACAGCTTCGCGCTGGGCGGGGTTCAACCCGTCGAGCAAGTGGGAAACATCCATGTCCCCATTTTACCCTCGGGCGGGGCGCTCCGGGCCGTTACCCGGCACCCGGATCGAACGGGTTCAGCCGCGCGCGGCCTGTTCGGCCTGCACGCGCAGTTCCGGGATCGCCAGACTCTCCCACAGGGTGCCGATGCGCAGGCTGCCGACCACCCGGATCGCAGGCTGCGGCTGGCCATGGCCATCGATCAGGGCACCGTCGTCCACCGTGGTCTCCAGCCCAAGGCCGTGCGGGCCCGGGCGGGCATGCCCGTCCGCCAGCAGCTGCTGGATCAGCGGATTGCGCATGGACAGCGCGCGGGTCTCCACCCCGGTGGCGTTGATCACCGCGCCCACGGTCAGGGGCGGCAGGCCACCGTCCGGGCTGCGGCCGTGCAGCTGCAACCCACGTTCCTGCACCAGCAGCGTATCCAGCCGGGCCCGGTGGCGCTGCAGCTGGCCGCTGCGCTCCAGTTCGGCGACCTGGGCATGCACCGATCCGGCGATGCGATGGCGGTGCACGTCCCAATAGCGCACCACGTGACGCAGGAAACGGCGCTGGTCGGCCTCGCCCAGGCTCAGCCACAACGCCTGGCCCATCGGCCGGATGCGGTCCATCACGCTCTGCCATGGAATGCCCTGTGCCACGGCGGCATCGGCCTGCGCGCGCAGCTCCCGCACGCGCTGGCGCAGCGACATCGGCAGCAGCGGCTGCGGATCGAAGGTGACCGCCGCGCCGTGGGCGTGTGGCAACGGCAGCAGCGCATGGCGCGACAGCACGTAGATGCGCCCGCGGTGACCGGCGGCGGCCAGGGCGACCACACTGTCGGCCATGCTCAGGCCCGAGCCGACGATGGCCAGGTCGTCGTCGCCGGCCAGCACACGCACGCCGTCGTAGTCCCAGGCCTCCACCGCCTGCGCGGGCGGCAGTGCGTCGGCACCGGGTACCGGCAGCGGACGCATGCTGTTGCCACAGGCCAACACCACGCGCTGCGCGCGCCACGTCACGTCATCGTCGAGCCGCAGCTGTACGCCGTGGCCGGTCCGCTCCAGCGCGAACACCGGCTGCTCGACCACCTCCAGCACCGCCACGCTGCGCTCGCACGCCTGTTCCAGGCGCTCACGCAGGTAAGCGGCGAAATGGCGGCGCGGCACGAACTGGTCCGCCAGCACCTCGCGCGGTACCTCGGCAATCGCCTGGCTGTCGATCAGGTAATCCAGGAAATCCGCAGGCTGATCGGGCAGCCCGCTCATCTTGCCGGCCGGCACGTTGAGCAGGTGCTCAGGCCAAGGCGTGGCGTAGGCGATGCCTTCGGCCAGCGCCGAAGCCGGCTCGAACAGCACGATGCGTGACGGTCGCGCAGCATGGCGCAGGGCCTGCAGCGCGACGAGGACGCCGGCAGCGCCGCCGCCGACGATGGCCAGATCACACTGGCGGTGGGTATCGGACGCAGTCATGCATCGATTGTAGGCGATGCGCGTGGACCGGCCGTCCACGTGCGTCACAGCGGGCTACATCAACGCATCGGCCAGCCGTGCGATGCCTTCTCGGCTGCGCTTCCACGCCGGCCGCTGGCGCCACGTCGCCAGATCGAGCGGACGGGACTGTTCCAGATAGTCCGCTTCGATCTGCGCCAGCTGGCGCACCATGCCGGCGTCGTAACAGAGCATGCCGATCTCGGCATTGAGCGCGAACGAGCGGATGTCCAGGTTGATCGAGCCGACCAGGGCGATGTCTTCATCGACGGTCAGGTGCTTGGCATGCAGGAAATGCGGTTCGTACAGCGCGATGCGCACGCCGCTGCGCAGCAGCTCATCGTAGTAGGCCTCCTGCGCCCAGGAGGTCAACCGCTGGTTGGTACTGGCCGAGAGGATCAGCTGCACCTGCACGCCGGACAAGGCGGCGATGCGCAGCGCACTCAGGGTCGCCTCATCCGGCACGAAGTACGGCGTGACCAGCACGATGCGCCGGCGCGCCAGATGGATCAGCGCGTTCACCGCATCGCGCGCGTTGCTGAAGGGATACGCCGGGCCACTGGGCAGCAGTTGGGTCGGCACATCGGCCGAGCACACCGGCACCGCGGTGAGCACATCCAGGCGCTGCCCGGTTTCCATGTACCAGTCGCTGGCGAACACCGCTTCCAGGTGCGCCACCACCGGCCCGCGCACGCGCGCGACCAGCTCCTTGTTCGGGAACCCGGCGACAAACTGCGCGCGCGCCAGGTTCTGTGAGCCGATGTAGCCGACGCGGTTGTCGATCACCGCGATCTTGCGGTGGTTGCGCAGGTCCATGCGGCCACTGCGGCGCCAGCGCAGCCCACCGGGCAGCATCGCGCGCACATCTACGCCGAGGGCCTGGAGACGGTGGCGGTAGTGGCGCAGCCCACGCTTGGCCCCCACTGCATCCAGCAGCACGCGGCAGTGCACCCCGCGTGCGGCGGCCCGCTGCAGCGCCTGCACGATGGCCTCGCCGACGGCATCGTCGAACATCAGGTAGTACAGCAGGTGCACACGCTCGCGCGCCTGGTCGATGTCTTCGATCAGGGCCTGCAGCGAGGCGTCGTAATCATTGAGCAGATCCACCGCGTTGCCGTGGATGGGCATGAAATCGCCTTGGCGCTCGATCAGCGGCACGATCTCGGCGGTGGCCGTCTCCGGTGGGGGCGTCCAGCGCAGCGGCGGCTGCAGGGCCTGCTCCTCGCGGATCACCTGGGAGGCCTCGGCCTGGCGCTGCACGCGCTGGCGCGACAGCCACGGGTGGCCGAACAGCAGATACAGCGGCAGCCCGAGCAGCGGCACGAAGCCGACCAGCAGCAACCAGCTGCGCGCGGCACCGGGCGTGGTGCGGCTGGGAATCCACAACAGCGCGGCCAGCCGGATCAGCCAATCCAGCATCAACAACCACGAACCCAGCAGCCACTCGAACAGCATCGCGTCGCCCGTCGGGAGGGGAAACGCATTCTGCCATGGGCGGCTGTGCCGCCGGGGTGACCGGTGCAGCCGCTGCGGCCCGGCACCGTGCATCGCCGGGGCAACAAAAAACCCGCCACGAGGGCGGGTTTTTCGTCGGGAAGCTCAAGAACCCTTGCGGATTACTTGATCTTGCCTTCCTTGTACAGGACGTGCTTGCGCACGACCGGATCGTACTTCAGGAATTCCATCTTCCCGGGGGTGTTCTTCTTGTTCTTGTCCGTCGTGTAGAAGTGGCCAGTGTTGGCCGTCGAAATCAGACGGATCTTATCGCGCTTGCCTGCCATGATCGTTTACTCCTCAGACCTTTTCGCCGCGCGAACGCAGCTCAGCCAGAACGGAGTCGATACCGTTCTTGTCGATGGTGCGCAGGGCATGCGCGGAAACACGAAGCTTGACCCAGCGGTTTTCGCTGGCAACCCAGAAGCGGCGCTCGTGCAGGTTGGGCAGGAAACGACGACGGGTCTTGTTGTTGGCGTGCGAGACGTTGTTACCCGTCTGCACTCGCTTGCCGGAAACTTGGCATACGCGGGACATTGCGCACCTCGATAAAAGTAGTTGTCAGCCCATAGCCCGGGCGACGGCGGCCTCGGCGGTTTCCCGCCACACGTCATGAGAATCAAAGGGTTACGCTGTCGAGGGCGGGCCGGATGACGGGTTCCCGGCCGCCGATCCAAAGGTTTTTGGACACAGCGAGCCGCGCATTATGCCCGCTTGGCCCTGATGGCGCAACCGAGGCCGGCAGGGCCTGCCGGCCCGGTCGCTCATGCCAGAACGGCGCGGCGCGGCCGCCCGGCGGCCGGGGTGCTGGCCGCGATCGGCTCGCCCGAGGCCGGCACCGCCCGTTCACGGCCCCAGGCGCGGATGTTCTCGATCTGCTCCGGTGCGGTCCGCGACAACGGCACCACGTTCTGGAAACTGCGCCGGAACAGCGCATCGGTGACCACGGCATCGCCCTTCAGGTAGGCCTCTTTCACCACCTCACGCACCGCCGATTCCAGGTCCGAGCCGGCAAAGCCCTCGGACAGTTCGACCAGCTCGTCGAGCAGCGCCGGCGCCAGTTCGCGCTGCTGCAGGCCCCGGCGGGCGTAGATGCCGATGATGTCGCGGCGTTCCGGCGCGGTCGGCAGGTCGACGAAGAAGAGCTCGTCGAACCGGCCCCGGCGCAGCAGCTCCGGGGGCAGCTTGGACACATCGTTGGCGGTTGCCACCACGAACACGCGGGTACGGGCTTCCTGCAGCCAGTACAGGAACTGGCCGACCAGACGGGTCGAGGTGCCGCCGTCGCCGCCCCCGGTGGCACCGGCCAGGCCCTTTTCGATCTCGTCGATCCACAGCACGCAGGGCGCCACGTGATCCGCCGTGGCAAGCGCTTCCTTGAGGCGGCCTTCGCTCTGGCCCAGGTACTGGCCGTGGATGGTGGACAGGTCCAGGCGGTACAGCGGCAACTGCCAGTCCTGGGCAATGGCCTTGGCCGACAGCGATTTGCCGCAGCCCGGTACGCCGACCAGCAGCACGCCTCGCGGCGGACGGATGCCGCGCTCGCGCAGATCAGCGGTCAGCAACGGCCGTTCGCGTGCCAGCCAGCTCTTGAGGCCACCCAGGCCACCCACACTCAGATCGCCCCCGCGCACCGGCACGCGCTCGATGCCGGAAATGTCGGCGAAGATGCGGTCCTTGGCGTGCATCAACTCGACCAGATCATTCTTGTCGATACGCCCGTTGACCAGCAGCGTGGCGATGATGTTCTCCGCCTCCAACCGCGAGATGCCGGCCAGGATGGCCGCCGCCTGGCGGATGTCGGCGTCGTCCCACTCGATCTGGAACTGGCTGCGGTACGGATCGATCTGTTCGTGAATGATCGCCGCCATCTCGTCTTCGGTGGGCGGCGACAGCACCAGCGACATCCCCAGGCGCTGCAGCTGGCCGAACACCGGTTTGCTGGTGACCACAACCAGCGAGCCACCGTGGTCGGCCGCCAGCATCGCCACATCGATCAGTTGCCGCGCCGAGGGCGTGTCGTCCTCCAGGTCGGACACTTCGGTCAACACGAAACTGAGGTTCTGCCGCTGCGCCATCTGCTGGCTGGCGAAGTCGACCGCGCCGATGACCGAGCGGTCTTCGTTGACGATCCGCCCTGTCGCCAGCTCGCGCGTTCCCTGCGAGAGCGTGTGTACATAGAACGGCGCACTCAGCGCACCGGCGACGTCACGCAGGATATCCAGCACCCGCGCGCGTTCGGTGCTGCGGATGGAGATGAAGGGCACGCGCGCTTTCAGGTAGCGGGTCAGCGTGGCATGGAACTCGCGGGTATCGCTCATGGATTCAGATCATCAAGGTTCGCCGGCGGCCCGCTACAGCGGGGCCATCGGCAGGTGAAGCAGACGGGAGTGGCGGCGGCGCGGCAGCATCCAGCGCGGCCGGCCGGTAGTGGCACAGGCTGTTGTAGCGCACCGCGCGCAGGGTGCGGTCGCAGCGCAACGTGCGTGCGTTGGCTTCCAGGTCGGCCTGCATCCTGGCGGTGATGCGGACCAGTTCATCGCGCAGGAACGCGCGCAGCGATTCAGGCAGCGTCGCCAGCGAGGCCAGTTGATGCAGCACGCTGAAATGCCGACGCGCGTCCAGCAGCGCGCGCACCAGGGTCACTTCATCGGCCCGATCCCCCAGATCGCGCTGCAGACGAGCGCTGCATTGCTTCAGCCGCAGGTCGAGCAGCGTGGTCACCCGGTCGGTGAACAACTGCGCCACGCCGGGGGTCCAGTCCAGCCGCCCGGCTGCCATGGCCGCGAGCGCCTCGGCTTCGCGACCCCCTTCGCTGAACGCATCCAGGACCTGGCTCCATTCGGCATAGGTGCGCGGAACCGGCAGTGTCATCCGTGCGAGGCGCGTTTGCGGCGTACGAAACCGGTCTTCGGCAGCAGGTCCCAGCCAGGCAGGGCACCGGCAAGCGCATCCGGGGCGGCAACGGTGATTGGCGGCGCGGCCACCGCGGCGTTGTTCAGCGGCGGTGGAAGGGCGTCCTGGGCGGGCAGCGGCGGCGGCACGGCGGAAGCATCGAGCAGGGAACGGGTCATGGTCGGGCCTCAGCGGTGGCGGCAAGAATGCGGCGGGTAGTGTCATGACCGCCAAGGGTGAACTGCTCGGGCGTGATCGACTCCAGCAACGCGGTCAACTCGGCAGACTGGGCATCGCGCGCGGCGAGATCACGCCGCACTTCCACGACTTCGGCCATGCAGGCCTTGAGCGCGTTCTGCAGTTGCTCACGCTGGCGCGCGAAGTCGGCACGGACCGTTTCGCGGGTCTTTTCCAGATTCTTGTAGGCCATCCCGACCCAGAGCAGCATCAGCGCGGCGATCACCATGCCGATGACGTTGCCAATGGTCATCACCAGCAGCAGGACACCCAGCACCAGGACAGCCCAATGCTGGAAGCGCAGCTTCACGCCGGCCAGCGCCTGGGCCAGCCCGGTGTCAACGTGCGCATTGAGCGAGGTCTCCAATTCAACCTGGTTGCTGCCATCGCGGGTGCTGCCCTGCCAGGCATCCAGCGTGACCTCCACCTCGGTCGGGATCGCCTGGCGGATGCTGGCAGTGAGATCCTGGTGCGCTTCCAGAATCCAGCTGCGCGACTGGGCGGTGGCAAAGCGCTGGGTGGCGCGCGAGGCCTGCGAGGTTTCCGGATGCATCGCAGCGTTGGTGAGCAACTGGGTGAAGCTGATGCGGTGCTCCAGTGCCGGGTCCTGCAGCTGGAAGCGACGGTCGGCCACGGGGCGGTCACCGTTCTCATCGATGATCAGCTTGCACAGGGCCTCATCGCGCCGCAGCGGCAGCTCTTCGGCATCGAAGTGCGAGACCAGCTTGGTCAGCAGCGCATCCACATCCGCCGCCAGCCCGGCCGTGGCACGTACATCGCCGCTGAACACACTCTGGAAATGCCGGGTGACGGCCGCGTGGGTCGCCGTGGCATTGAGCGAGTCCTGCAGGGCCGGCCAGGTCGGGCTGAAGCGCTGCAGGTGCGGGTAGCGGGCGCTGTCGTCGCCATTGGGGGTCTTGGAGCGCAGCGCGTCGATCCACTGGCTGCGCTGGGCCTCCACGAAGCCGGCCCGCTGGGCCAGTTCTTCGATCCATTCATTGGTGCGGGCCACACAGATGCGGGCGGTCTCCACGCCGAACACACCGCCGGCGATCGCGTCGATCAGCACCACGGTCTGGCGGTCCAGTTCCACCGGGTTCTGCATGCCCAGATAACGGTCCATCCACTGCTGGGCGGCCGACAGGCGACCCGCGCGGCGGCTGACGAGAGAGAACAGCAGGCTGGTTTTCTCGTCATCGCGACGGATGGCCTCGGCCAGCGCACGCTGCGCCAGATCCTGCTGGTCATTGAGCCACGCGGCCAGCGCCACCAGTGCCGGGGCCAGCCAGTAGCCGGGCGCCGCCAGCATGAGGTTCTCACTGGCGGCACGGATGGTGTCCTGCCGGACCAGGCTGATGTCGGCCGCCTGCAGGATGCCGGTGGTCTGGCGGCGGACCTCGGCGTAGTGGCCGAACCGGTTTTCCAGCTCCTGGCGGATCTTCACCTGCCGGGTTTCGGCCAGCGACAGTTCCTTGGCTTTCAGGTCCGCCGCGACGAAATCCATGAACGCTTTTTCCAGGCGCGCCAGTTCGCTGCGGGTGGCACCCACATCGCTCTGGATCGCGTGGGCCTGGGTATGCAAAGCGTCCAGATCCTGCCCCAGCGAGCGCAGGCTGCTGTTGATGGCGGACAGGTCCGCCATATGGATGATGCGTTGTGTGCTCATGTCGTTCCTTCGATGACGGCGGTCTGGCCGGAGTCGCTGACGGTGACCATCCGGTTCGCGTACACCTCGATGAAGGCGTAGGACGGATGCAGGGCCAGCGCGCGTGCCCGTTCGAGCGTTAGCGGCAGGGTGTGGCCGATCTTGAAGTGCTCGATGATCTGCCCGGTCATGTCCAGTGTATGGACCTCATAGGGATGACCCAGCATGCAACGGCTGACGATGCCGAGCAGGCGATCCTCCAGGGCGATCTCGCCGAGCTCCGCGGCGACCAGCTGCTTCAGCGCCGCCAATGCGTCGCGATCGTGCACGTGACCGCCGACATCGACCCTGGTCATGGCCTGCACGTACGCGGGCGATCGCTTCTGCCGGAGGCGGCTGTCGAGCGAGGCCGCACCCAGCGTGGTGGTGCGTGCCTGAGAGCGCGTGGCGACAGACAGGCCCGCGGTAGCGGCCTCCTTGCCAAACAACAGATTGCGAGCCATTCCCTGCTTCCTGCGACACCGCGAGCGCGGTCGTTCCGAGGCGGAAAGTAGCAGAGATGCCGTGCCGTTCCAATGCGATGCGCGCGTGAACGATGCGGTCGTCACCGGTGCCTGCGCTAGGCTGGGCACCTGAGAAGGACAGCCCGCATGAAGATTCCCGCAATGACCTGGCGTGCCGTCTTCCCGAAGTACCGCCCATGAAGCTGCTCGCCCTGACCTACGGCACCGAAGGCGACACCCGCCCGCTGGTGATGCTCTGCCATGGATTGATCGCCGCGGGCCATGAGGTGCTGCTGCTGGCCGAGCGCGGCACGCTGGGCAGCGCGCGCGAGCTGGGCGTCCCGCATGCCGCGCTGGAGGGCGACATCCATGGCGAGGTCGTGGCGCTGGTCTCGCGCGGTAACGCCCGTCTCGCCGCCTCGCGGGGTCTGGCGCGGATGGCGCAACGGCACGTGCCCGGCTGGATGCGTCAGGCCGATGCCGCTGCCGCCGGATGCGATGCCGTGCTGACCGGCGGGCTGGCCGCTTTCGTCGGCCTGACCGTGGCCGAGCACCACGGGCTGCCGGTGATCGGCACCGGGATGATCCCACTGACCCCGACCGCCGGCTTCCCCTCCCCGTTCCTGCCCCGGCTGCGCCTGCCGGGGGTGCTCAACCGGCTCAGCTACACCCTGGTCAACCACGCGGTGTGGCGTACCTTCCGCCGCCCGATCAACGCGGCCCGCAAGGCACTGGGGATGCCGAGGCGCGCCTCCCCCTGGCGGGATCTGCCGATGCTGTACGGCATCTCGCCCAGCCTGCTTCCCCCGCCGCCGGACTGGCCGGACAACCACAAGATCTGCGGCCAGTGGCGCGCGCCCGAGCGGGGCTGGCAGCCGCCGCCGGATCTGCAGGCCTTCCTGGACGCCGGCCCCGCCCCGGTCTACCTCGGCTTCGGCAGCATGACCGGCTTTGATCGCGACCAGGTGCTACCCGCGCTGCTGGCGGCCTTGGCGCCGCGGCGGGTGCTGCTGTTCCCCGGCTGGGCCGGGCTGCCCAGTGCTCCCCTGCCGCCCAACGTGTTCGTGATCGGGCCGACCCCGCACGAGGCGTTGTTCCCGCGCTGCGCGCTGATCATCCATCACGGCGGCAGCGGCACCACGCACTCGGCCTGCCGTGCCGGTGTGCCCTCGCTGGTGATGCCGTTCGCCGCCGACCAGTTCTTCTGGGCAGATCGGCTGCACGTGCTGGGCGTGGCACCGGCAGCACTGTCGCCGAAGCGGTTGAACGCCGCCCGGCTGGCCAGTGCCATTGCCGTTGCCGAGCGGGCCGACACGCGCTCGCGTGCCGTCGCGCTTGGCCGGGCGATGACGGTCGAAGACGGCGTGGCCGCTGGCGTCGCGGCGATCGAGGCGTATCTGTCACCTCGATGACCGCGACCATGGCGTGCACGGCGGATGGCGTGCCGCCTGCGGGTTCACCCGACCAACGGTCGGGCAGCGCCCGACGACCCGGTGCTACCCAGCGACCGGTGCGGCGGCGTCCTTCCGGTGCAGCCACCGGTACAGCACCGGCAGCACCAGCAGGGTCAGCAACGTCGACGAGACGATGCCGCCGATCACCACGGTGGCCAGCGGACGCTGCACCTCTGAGCCCGCGCCGACGTTGAAGGCCATCGGCACGAAGCCGAGCGAGGCCACCAGCGCGGTCATCAGCACCGGGCGCAGCCGGCCCAGGGCACCGTCGCGCACCGCCTGCGGCAACGGCATGCCGTGCTCGCGCAGGCTGCGCACGAAGCTGATCATCACCAGACCGTTGAGCACCGCCACACCGGACAGCGCGATGAAGCCCACGCCGGCCGAGATCGACAGCGGAATGCCCCGCAGGGCCAGCGCGAGCACGCCGCCGGTGAGCGCCAGCGGCACGCCACTGAACACGATGGCCGCATCCTTGACCGAGCCGAACGCCCAGAACAGCAGTGCGAAGATGATCGCCAGCGTCACCGGCACCACGATCGACAGGCGCTGGCTGGCCGAGATCAGCTGCTCGAAGCTGCCGCCGTACTCGATCCAGTAGCCGTTGGGCACCTGCACATCGCGCCCGATCGTCTGCTGCAGCTCGCCGACGAACCCGCCGAGGTCGCGGTCGCGCACGTTGGCGGTGACCACGATCCGGCGCTTGCCGTTCTCACGGTTGATCTGGTTCGGCCCTTCGCTGTTGCTCAAGGTCGCCAGCTCACGCAACGGCACCGTGCGTGCGCTGCCACTGGTCCAGCTGCCTGCTCTGCTGGATTCATCGGCCGCATCCGCAAGCGCGGGTTCCAGCGACACCGGCAGGTCCGCCAGTGCGGCCGGATCCTGGCGCAGTGCTTCAGGCAGGCGTACCACGATGTCGAAACGACGGTCGCCTTCGAACAACTGCCCTGCCACCTGGCCGCCCACCGCGGTGGCCACAGTCGACTGCACCTGGCCCGGGTTCAAGCCATACCCGGCCAACGCGGTGCGGTTGGGGGTGACGGTCAGCAGCGGCAGGCCGCTGGTTTCCTCCACCCGCACGTCGGCCGCGCCCGGCACCGTGCCGGCCACCGCCGCGATCCGCTTGCCGACCGACAGCAGCGTGTCCAGATCGTCGCCGAACAGCATCACCGCCACGTCGGCACGCACGCCGGAGATCAACTCGTTGGTGCGCATCTGGATCGGCTGGGTGAACTCGTAGTTGTTGCCGGGGAGCTGCTCGACCGCCTCCTCCAGCTCGGCCAGCAGTGCCGCACGCGATTTGCGTGGATCCGGCCAGGCCTTGCGCGGTTTCATCATGATGAAGGTATCAGCGACCGATGGCGGCATCGGGTCGGAGGCGACCTCCGGCGTGCCGATCTTGGAGAACACCTTGTCCACCTCGGCGAACTGCACCAGCCGGTTCTCGATCTGTTTCTGCATCTCGATGGACTGGGTCAGGCTGGTCCCGGGGATGCGCATGGCGTGCATGGCGACATCGCCTTCGTCCAGGTTCGGCACGAACTCACTGCCCAGCCGCGTGGCCAGCAGTCCACAACCGATCACCAGCACCAGCGCACCGGCGACCATCCAGCGGCCGCGCCGCAGGGCAAAGGCCAGCATCGGTTCATAGCGCCGGCGCACCCAGGCCATCAGGCGGTTTTCCTTCTCCTGCACGCGGCCGCCGAGGAACAGCGCGATCGCGGCGGGTACGAAGGTCAGTGCCAGCACCATCGCACCGGTCAGGGCCAGCACCACGGTGATCGCCATCGGGTGGAACATTTTTCCTTCCACGCCGGTGAGCGCGAAGATCGGCAGGTACACCGCGGTGATGATGCCCAGCCCGAACAGGCTCGGGCGGATCACCTCCGCGGTGGCGCTGGCGGTTTCGGCGAAGCGTTCATCGCGGGTCATGTCGCGGCCGAGCGCGTGCTGGCGTTCGCCGAAGCGGCGCAGGCAGTTCTCGATGATGATCACCGCCCCGTCGACGATCAGGCCGAAATCCAGCGCCCCCAGGCTCATCAGGTTGGCCGAGACGCCGCCACGGGCCATGCCGGTCAGCGTGAACAGCATCGCCAGCGGAATCACCGCGGCCGTGATCAACGCCGCGCGGAAATTGCCGAGCAGCAGGAACAGCACCACGATCACCAGCAAGGCGCCTTCGATCAGGTTCTTGGCGACCGTTGCGATGGTGCGGTCGACCAGCGCGGTGCGGTCATAGCTGGCGGTGACGGTGACGCCCTCCGGCAGGCTGGCCTGTGCCTGCTGCAGACGCGCCGCCGCGGCCTGGGCGACGTCGCGGCTGTTGGCCCCGATCAGCATCACCACGGTGCCCATCACCACTTCATGGCCGTTCTGGGTGGCCGCACCACTGCGCAGCTCCGGTCCGTCCTGCACCTGGGCGACGTCGTGCACGTGGATCGGCACGCCTTCGCGGCGGGCCAGCACGATGTTGCCGATCTCCTCCAGGTTGGCGACCTGGCCGGGAATGCGCACCAGGAACTGCTGGCCGTTGCGTTCGATGTAGCCGGCGCCGACGTTCTGGTTGTTGGTCTCCACCGCCTGGGCCACGTCCTCCAACGTGAAGCCCAGCGCGCGCAGCCGCGCCGGATCCGGGGTGATGTGCACCTGGCGCTGGAAGCCACCGATGGTGTTGACCTCGGTCACGCCGGGCACGTTGCGCAGCTGCGGCCGGATCACCCAGTCCTGCAGGGTGCGCAGGTCGGTGGCGGTGTACGCCGTGCCATCGGCCTTGCGTGCCTTGGGATCGGCATCGATGGTGTACATGAAGATCTCGCCGAGGCCGGTCGAGATCGGTCCCAGCTGCGGATCCAGGCCCTCGGGAATCTGCGATTTGACCTGCTGCAGGCGTTCGGCGACCTGCTGGCGGGCGAAGTAGATGTCGGTGCCGTCCTTGAAGACCACGGTCACCTGCGAGAGCCCGTAGCGCGACAGCGAGCGTGCCTGCTCCATCGCCGGCAGGCCGGCCATCACCGTCTCCACCGGGTAGGTGATGCGCTGTTCGGTTTCCAGCGGCGAGTAGCCGGGGGCCGCGGTATTGATCTGCACCTGGACGTTGGTGATGTCCGGGGTGGCGTCAATCGGCAGCTGGGTGAAACTCCAGCTGCCGATGACGATCAGCACCAGGGTCAGGGCCATCATCAACCAGCGATGGGCGATGGCGGCGCGGATGATGCGCTCAAGCATGGTGGCGCCCTCCGGATGCGGGGCGCGGCAGCACGTCAATGTTCATGCGATGCCCCTGCCTTGCCGATGTCGGCCTTGACCACGTAGCTCTGCTCGACCACGACGTCTTCGCCGACGGTCAGGCCGCTGAGTACTTCGACCCTGCCCGCATCGCGCGCACCCAGGGTCACCGCACGCGCGGTGTAGGTATCTCCTTCGCGCACGAACACCACGTCCTTGCCATCCATCGTCTGCAACGCGCTCAGCGGCACCACCTGTGCGGCCGGCGTGGTGGCCACCACGATGCGCGCCTTGACCGCGGCACCGGGCCGCCATTGGCCGTCATCGTTGCGCAGCGTGGCGCGGGCGACCGTGCTCTGGCTGGCGGTGGCGGTGCCGGGCAGCACGCGTTCCAGCGTGGTGGCCTGGCTCACGCCGTCGGTCATGCGTGACACAGTGACCGGCACGCCGGCGGTGATGTGCTGGGTGTCGTTGCCGAAGATATGCAGGTCCACCCACAGCGTGGACAGATCGCCGACCTCGAACAACGGCGTGCCCTCGCCCGCCACTCCACCCACCTGCGCTTGGCGCGCGAGCACCACGCCACCGATCGGTGCGGTCACGGTGTAGGTGGTCAGGCTCAGGTTGCTCTCGATGCTGGCCAGCACCTGACCGGCGCGCACGCGGTCGCCGACATTGGCGCGTAGCGAACGGATCGGACCGGGGAAGCGCGCCATCACCTGCGCGACGCGGCCATCGACCGGGGTCAGCAGGCCCTGCACGTCGTGCTCGTCGGCAATGGTGCCGGCGACGACAGGTGCCACGCGGATGCCCGCCTGCTCGGCCATGGCCGCGGTGATGGTGGTGCTTTCCGGTGCATCGTGATCGTCATGATCATCGTCATGCCCGGCCTCGCCATGGCCGGCGTCCGTCGCGGCCGCCTCGGCCGGCGCCGCAGCGGGGTCACTGCTGCCGCAGCCGGTGAGCGCCATCAGCGCGATCAACAGGCTGGCGGCCAGCGCGGTACGGGTCTGGAAAAGGGTCATCGGCGGTCCTCCGTGGACACGGTGTCGGTTGCGGCGACCATGCTCTGGCCGGTCAGGCGCTGGAGTTCGATCAGGGCGGTCTGTGCGGCGATGGCCGCCTCACGCTGGCGCTGGCGTGCGTCGATCCGCATCGCCTGCAGCTGCGCCCATTCCATGTAACTGATCGCGCCGGCACGCCAGGCCTTCTCGGCAGCGTTCTCGGCACGCTGCAGCTGCGGCAGCACGTCGCGCGCCATGCGGGTGACTTCCAGCCGCGAGGTCAGGTAGCGGCCGTGCGCTTCGGCGAGGGTGGCGTACAGCTGCAGCGCGCGCGCGTCGCGCTCCACGCTGTTGAGTGCCAGTTCGGCCTCGGCCGCGCGGATCTCCGGGTCGGCACGGCGCACGCTGCCCAGCGGCAGGCTGAAACCGGCCACCAGGGAGGTGTCGCGGGTATCGCGGCTGTTGCGCACGCCCACCTGCCAGCTGACATCGGGCCGTGCCTGGGTGCGGGCCAGCTGCACCTGCGCTTCGCGGATGCGGCGCTCACCGGCCAGCACCGCCAGTTCCGGGGTGCGCTGCAGTTCCTCGGCGAGCACGGCGAAGTCCTGCAGCGCGGGCAGCTGCATCGGATCGCCGGTGACCACGTCGAAACCGGGCTCGCGCTGGCGCCACAACGCCGACAGCGACGCACGTGCGGACTGATCCATCTGCTGGGCGCGATCGCGGTCCAGTTCGGCCTGGGCCAACATCGCCTGCGCGGTCAGCAGCACCGATTCGGGCGAGGCGCCGGCCTGCAGGCGCAGCCGCGCGGCGGCGACGGCGCGCCTGCGCTGCTCGATATCGGTCTCGGCAATGCGCAGCTGCTGGCGCGCGTCGGTCACTGCCAGGTAGCGGCGGGCGACCTCGGCCATCAGGTCCAGGCGCGCGGTTTCGCGCTGCGGGGCCAGGCTGTCCAGGTTGGCCTGGGCCACGGCGCGGCGGGCATCCAGCTTGCCACCGCGTTCCAGCACGCCGGCCAGGGTGACGGTGACTTCGGCGGCATCGAAGCCGCGGGTATCACCGCTGCCGAGTGCGTTCTCCAGCTCCACGCCCACGGTCAAAGGGGGCGACAGGCCGGCCGCGTCACGGCGGGCTTCCCACACCGGGCGCTGGGCCTGCGCCAGACGCAGGTCGGGGTGGTACTGGGCGACGCGCGCGATGGCGTCGTCGAGGGTCAACGGTGCAGCAGGTGTCGTGCCCTGTGCGTACACGCACGGCACGAACGCAATGGCAGCCAAGGCTGCCAGACGCATCCACATGGGAGTCTCCAGAAAGCGATCAGAGGGCAAACGGCGGCGCGCGGCCGCAGGGCATCAGATCGCTATCGGAGGACGCAGCAGGTTCTCGGGCGGTTGGGTGCGCAGTTGCGCGATCAACCCGGCAGGGACCCCATGGCTGGGGGCTGCCGGCAGACTCCAGGCCATCGCGGCCATCGGCAGCACGCCGCCATGGCCATGGCAGTGGCCGCAATGCACCAGGGCATGCAGCCAGTCTTCGTTGCCGTCGTCGTCGCTGGATGCAGCGCCGGCCGTGTCATCGGCCGTGCCGTGCAGCTCGCTGCTGTCTGCGTGCACGGTCAGGTGGATATCGGCCAGGGCCGAGGCCAGCGAGCTGCCGAACACGCCCACACCGACCACCACCAGCATCAGCAGGCGGAGCAGCAGGGACGGACGCGGGCGGGCACGACGGAACATGGCCCGCAGGGTAGCCGGGCGTGAAGCCGTTACACAATCGCAGCCCGGCCGCTTGGTTCACGTTGGCCGGGGCCGGCACGATGGCCGGCCCCGCGCACCTCAGCTGGCGGCGGCCTTGCGCTGGGCGATGAAGGCCTGGATCTGCGCCTCCAGCACCGGCAGCGGCACCGAGCCCTGGCTGAGCACGGCGTCGTGGAAGGCCTTGACGTCGAAGCGGTCGCCCAGCTCCTGCTCGGCCTGCGCGCGCAGGCGCACGATCGCGATCTCACCGAGCTTGTAGCTCAGCGCCTGACCCGGCCAGGAAATGTAACGATCCACTTCGGTGGTCACTTCGTGCTCGCTCAGCGCGGTGTGGTCGCGCAGGTAGGACAGCGCCTGCTCGCGGGTCCAGCCCTTGTGGTGCACGCCGGTATCGATCACCAGACGCGCGGCGCGCCACATTTCGTAGGTCAGGCGGCCGAAATCCTCGTACGGCGTTTCGTAGATGCCCATCTCCACGCCGAGCTTCTCGCAGTACAGGCCCCAGCCTTCGCCATAGGCGGAGATGTAGTTGTTGCGGCGGAACGCGGGCTGCTCGCCCTGCTCTGCCGCCAGCGCGCCCTGCAGGGCATGGCCCGGATCGGACTCATGCAGGGTCAGCGCCGGCAGGTTGTACAGCGGCCGCGCCGGCAGGTTGTAGGTGTTGAGCCAGTAGGTGCCCATGCCGCCGCGGCCGGCGGTCCAGAACGGGGCGATGTCCGGCGGCACCGGCACGATGGTGAAGCGCGCGCGCGGCAGCGTCATGTACTTGCCGATCACGCCATCCACGCGCTTGGAGATCCACGCCGCACGATGCAGCAGCTCATCCGGGGTCTTGGCGTAGAACTGCGGATCGGTACGCAGGAAGGTCAGGAACTCGGCGAAGCTGCCCTTGAACTCGACCTGCTGGATGATGCCGTTCATCTCGGCCTGGATGCGTGCGACTTCCTTCAGCCCGATCTCGTGGATCTGCTGCGGGGTCAGGTCCAGCGTGGTGTATTCGTGAATCTGCTGCTTGTAGTACGCCTTGCCGCCCGGCATCGCCTCGGCGGCCAGGGTGGTGCGCGCCCGCGGCACGTACTCGCTGACGAAGAAGGTGCGCAGCTTGGCGAACGCCGGCACCACGCTGCCGCCGATGGCCTGGCGGGCCTGTTCCTGCAGCTGTGCCTGCTCGGCGGCCGGGATGCTGGCCGGCAGCTTCTTGAACGGGGCGTACAGCGGCGACTGGGTCGGGTCCTTCAGTTCGGACACGGTGGCGATGGACACCTCGCGGCCATCGAGCACCGCACGCGGCACGCTGAAACCGCGCTTGAGGCCGGCACGCATGTTCTCGGTCTGCTGCTCGAAGTAGCGCGGCACATCGTTCAGGCGTGCGATGTAGTTGCGGTAGTCCTGCGCGGTCTTCATCTCGCGCCGGGCCATGAAGGACAGGTTGGACCAGAACGAGGAGTCCGCGTTGAACGGCATTTCGTAGGCGCGCAGACGCACCTCGGCAGCCAGGTTGAACACCTGGTCGCGGTAGATCGCGTAGTTGATGCGGTTTTCGGCCGAGAGCGCCTGGGTGTCGAGCTTGTCCAGCTGGGCCAGGACGTCGTCCCAGACCTTCAACCGGCCCTGCTGCGCGGCGGCGCCGACATCGGGCATGCGGGTGGCATTGGCCGGGCCGTCACCGTCTTCGCTGGCCTCACCGCCCCCGGCTTCGCGCCAGGCCCATTCCTTCTCGTAGATCGCGCGGAACTGCGCATCGGCAGGGCTTTCAGTGGCCAGGCTGGCCGGGGCGGCAGCCGGGGCAGCCGGAGGAGCAGCCAGGGCAGCGCCGGCGGGAAGGGCCAGGGCGAGCAGCAGCGCAGCAACGAGCGGTGATTTCACGGTCAAGGGTTCCCGAGGGACGGCAAACCCCGATCATGGCACCAAGCCGGCGGGCGGTGCATGGATCAAAGGTCCTGCCCGCCCCTAGTGCGTCGCCTTGTCCCGCTTCCACCCACGGTGCGCGATATCCAGCTTCAGGCTGTACAGCGCGGTGAAGGCCGGGAACAGATTCTGCAGCACGCCCACCGAGTCCTGTTTGGCCGAGAACAGGAAGTAGCTCAGCGTCATCAGGCTGCCGACCACGCTCATGTACCAGAACAGGCGTGGGATCACCGGCTTGCCGGCGCGGCGCGAGGCCACGAACTGGACCAGCCAGCGGCCGCCGAACATCAGTGCGCCGGTGTAGCCGATCAGCTTCCAGCCGGTCACATGCAGGCCGGTCCAGTACAACCAGGTCAGCGGCTGATCGAGCCAGTGCAGTTCCATCAGCGTTCTTCCACGGCGGTGCGCTTGCTGCGCGTGATCAGCCAGGCCACCCCGCGCAGATCACGGATGCCGACCAGGGCGCGGCCGAGATTGTTGTACTTGGAGACCCCGGCGGTGCGGTGCCGGTGATTGACCGGCACGCTGGTGGTCTTCCAGCCGGCCCGCTGCATCAGCGCCGGCAGGTAGCGGTGCATGTGGTCGAAGTACGGCAACTCCAGGAACGCAGCGCGCTCGAACAGCTTGATGCCGCAGCCGGTATCGGGGGTATCGTCGCGCAGCATGCGCGCGCGGATCGCGTTGGCCCACTTGCTGGCCCAGCGCTTGCTGCCCGAATCCTGGCGATTCACCCGCCACCCGGCGAACAGTTTGACCTCGGTGGCGGCCGCGGCACGGGCCGCAAGCAGCTTGGGGATGTCGGCCGGGTCGTTCTGGCCGTCACCATCCAGGGTGGCGATCCACGGCGCGCGCGCGTGCTTGACGCCGTTGCGTACCGCGGTGCTCTGCCCGCTCTGGGTGACGTGGTGCAGCACCCGCAGCTCCGGCGTGGAGGCCTTCAGGGCCTGCAGCACCGCCAGGGTGTCGTCGCGCGAGTGGTCGTCGATATAGACGATTTCAAAATCGACCTGCCCGCGCAGTGCGGTGGTGATCTCGTGGATCAGGGGCGTGACGTTGTCGCGTTCATTGAAGACCGGGACGACGACCGACAACTGGGGTTGGCTCATGGTCGGGCTCTGCGAATGGCCAGGATCGAAAAAGAGCGCGCATTTTCCGCACCCGAGGTTATCCGAAGATGAATCGGCGCGTGTGTGTCAGGCGTGATCGCCGAAATACTCGCGGCACCAGGCCACCACCGGCGGCAGACCGCGCTCGATCGGCATCGCCGGTTCATAGCCGAAAGCGTCATGCGCACGCGTGGTATCGGCCATGGTGCGGACCATGTCGCCGGGCTGCATCGGCTTGTAGACCTTCTGCGCCGGGCGTCCGGCCGCCGCCTCGATGACGCCGATGAAGTGCTCCAGCTCGATCGGCGTGTGGTTGCCGAGGTTGAACACCCGGTGCGGCACCGTTTCGCTGGACGGATGCGCCAGCGCGCCGAGGATGCCATCCACGATGTCGGAGACATGTGTGAAGTCGCGCTGCATTTTTCCGTCGTTGAACACGTCGATCGGCCGCCCGGCCAGGACCGCGCGCGAGAACAGCAGCGGTGCCATGTCCGGGCGGCCCCACGGGCCGTACACGGTGAAGAAGCGCAGGCCGGTGGCGTGCAGGCCATACAGCTGGGCATAGGTGTAGGCCATCAGCTCGTTGGCGGCCTTGGTCGCGGCGTACAGCGAGCGCGGCTTGTCGATGCGCTGGTCTTCGGAAAACGGCGGGGTCGCCGAATCGCCGTACACCGAGCTGCTCGAGGCGTACACCAGATGGGCCACGCCGCGATGGCGGCACAGTTCCAGCATGTTGACGAAGCCGGTCAGGTTGCTGTCGACGTAGGCATGCGGGTTTTCCAGCGAATAGCGCACGCCGGCCTGTGCGGCCAGGTGGATGACGCGGGTCGGCTGGACCTCGTCGAACAGCGCGGCCAGGCCGTCGCGGTCGGTCAGGTCGAGCACGCGGATGTCCGCCTCCGGGCACAGCGCAGCCACGCGATCGCGCTTGATCTGCGGATCGTAGTAATCGTTGTAGTTGTCCAGGCCGACGACGCGCTCACCGCGCTCAAGCAGGGCCTTGCAGGTGTTGGCGCCGATGAAACCGGCGGCGCCGGTCACGAGAATCGTCATGGGGTCTGTCCGTCATGCAGCCACGTATCAATACAGTGTTTTGCCGGAACGCACGCGTGGCGATCCGCGCATCCCGGTGGCCCGCCTCACCAGAGGCTGAGCGGCGCTTCCTTGGCCAGGGTGGCCTTGCGTTCCTTGCTGAAATCCCACCACGGCCGCGGCGCCTCGCCCTGCATGAAACGCAGCACCGACAGAAATACATCGATCACACAGGGGTCGTGCATCACCCCGGTGCGCAGACACAGCTGCGCGTACATGTCGTAGGCATCGCGACCGCGCAGATGCGCTGGCACGCGGATGCCGATCAGACGGAGATCTTTCTCACAGGCCGGCCCGACATTCGGCAGGTCGGTCAGACGCAACAGATGGTTGCGGTCGACCTTGGTGGGGTTCATTGGTTGGGGGAAATCCTCTGACGCCTGCGGGGGACTCAGCCCTTCTGTGCGCGAAGTCGGTCGAGCACGCCATCCAGCGTGTCCAGGTCGGTGTAATGGATGATCAGCTTGCCCTTGCCGCCACGGCCATGGGCGATCGCCACGCGGGCGCCCAGCGACTCGGACAACTCGGTTTCCAGCGAAGCGATATCGGCCTGCGGCGCGGCGGCGGTGGGCTTCTTGCGCAGCGCGCCGGGCACTTTGCCAGCAGCGAACTGCTGCGCGCGGTGTTCCACTTCGCGCACCGACCAGCCCTGGTCGGCCGCTTCCTGGGCCAGCTTGCTGGCCAGTTCCGGTGCCAGGGTGAGCAGCGCGCGGGCATGGCCCATTTCCAGCCGGCGGGTTTCCAGCAGCAGGCGGATCGCGATCGGCAGCTCCAGCAGGCGCAGCAGGTTGGACACCGCCGCGCGCGAGCGGCCGACGGCCTGGGCGGCTTCGGCATGGGTGAGGGCGAACTCGCTGATCAGCCGCTGCAGCGCTTCGGCTTCTTCGAGCGGATTGAGGTCTTCGCGCTGGATGTTCTCGATCAGCGCCATCGCGATGACGGTGCGGTCTTCCAGCTCGCGCACCACCACCGGTACTTCATCCAGACCGGCCAGCTGCGACGCGCGCCAACGGCGTTCGCCGGCCACGATCTCGAAGCTGTCCGCGCCCAGCTGGCGGACCAGGATCGGCTGGATCACGCCCTGCGCCTTGATCGACTCGGCCAGCTCGGCAAGCTTGGTCTCGTCCATGTCGCGGCGCGGCTGGTATTTGCCCGGCTGCAGATGACCGACCGGCAGCTTGCGCAGGCGTTCACCCGGCAGCGGTTCGACCACGGCCGCCGCCTGCACCTGTGTCACCGCCCCCTTGGGCCCCAACAGCGCGTCGAGGCCACGGCCGAGGCCGCGTTTCTTGCCGAGGGCAGGCTTGGTGCTCATCAGGCGGTCTCCATGGCCTTGTCGGCCTTCTTGCGTTGGTTGTTGCGACGGATGATCTCGCCGGCCAGGCCGAGATAGGCAACGCCACCGCGCGAGGCACGGTCGTACCCGACGATGCTCTGGCCATGGCTGGGCGCCTCGGCCAGGCGCACGTTGCGCGGCACGATGGTGCGGAACACCTGCTCGCCGAAGTGCTCGGTCAGCTCGGCCGACACGGCATTGGCCAGGTTGTTGCGCACATCGAACATGGTCCGCAGCACCCCCTCGATCTCCAGCGCGGGATTGAGGTTGGCACGCAGCGCTTCGATGGTTTCCACCAGCGCGCTCAGGCCTTCCAGCGCGTAGTACTCGCACTGCATCGGCACGATCACCGAATCGGCGGCGGCCAGCGCGTTGAGCGTCAGCAGCGACAGCGCCGGCGGGCAGTCGATCAGGATGTAGTCGTATTCGTCACGGATCGGGGCCAGCGCGCGCTTGAGGCGCTGCTCGCGCTCGCTCTGGTCCATCAGCTGGATCTCGGCGGCGGTCAGGTCGATGTTGCCCGGGAGCAGGTCGAAACCTTCCGGCGTCTTGACCCGGACCTCGGCCGCGGTGCTTTCGCCCAGCAGCAGGTCACAGGTGGAGGCGGCGACTTCGCGCTTGTCCACGCCGCTGCCCATGGTCGCATTGCCTTGGGAATCGAGGTCGACAAGAAGCACGCGCTTGGGTGCAGCAGCCAGGGAGGCGGCCAGATTGACGGCGGTCGTGGTCTTGCCGACGCCACCTTTCTGGTTGGCGATGGCGATGATGCGGGCCATGCGGGTGAGCCTCATCGGCAGGGAGTGGGACTGGTCATTATGCGTATATGGGGCGTGTCATGCACTGTGAGATGCGTGGCAGGCACGCGCCGCAATGCCGCAGCGACGCCCACGGGCACGCCGACGGCGCCGCATGGGGCCATCGCGGGAAGGGGCGGGACGACCGTGGGGCGGGCGCTGCGGGCAGCGAAGTCACCGGCTCACGGGCCGATGACCACCACCAGATGACGTTCGCCGGTCAATCCAGGGACGCTCAAGGGCAGCACCTGCTCGACCGACCAGCCGGCCGGCAGCTGCGCGATCTCGTCGTGCGGGTACACGCCTTTCATCGCCAGCAGGCGGCCGCCCGGGCGCAGCAGATGCCCACCGACCCGGATGATCCCGGCCAGGGTATCCATCGCGCGGGCGGTCAGATGGTCGTAGGCGGCCGGTTCGGCCAGCGACTCGGCACGCGACTCGGCCACGCGGGCGTTGCCCAGGCCCAGCTGGCGCACGGCCTCGCGCATGAAGCGGGCTTTCTTGCCGTTGCTCTCGACCAGGGTCACCTGCAACTGCGGGCGCGCGATCGCCAGCGGGATGCCCGGCAGCCCGGGGCCGGTGCCCAGATCGGCCAGGGTGCCGGTCTCCAGGTACGGCTGCATCGCCAGCGAATCGAGCAGATGGCGGGTCACCATCTCCAGCGGATCGCGGATGGCGGTCAGGTTGTAGGTGCGGTTCCAGCGGTCGAGCAGGGTCAGGTAGGTCAGCAGCGGTGGTGCCAGCGCGGCGTCCAGCTGCATGGCGGCCAGGCCGCGCTCAAGCGCATCGGCCACGCCAGCGGGGAGGGTGTGTTCTGTCATGGCACCATTATCGCAGGTCGGTAGAGCCGACCGTTGGTCGGCTGCCCATCTCACATCGCATGCCAGGCCAGCGCGGCGCGGAAATGATCGGCCGCCTGCCACTCGTGCAGGTGCCAGCGCTCGGCCGGGCCCAGTTCCGGATCACACCAGGCCAGGTGCAGGCCACCGTCGATGCCGGGCGCGAGCTGCAGCCGGTGCAGACCGAAGGAGATGCCCTGCCCCTGCGCCTTCAACAGCGCTTCCTTGGCGCACCACACGCGGAAGAACCAATGGTTGCGGGCGTTCTCGTCCAGCGATTCCAGCCAGGCGATCTCGGCCGGGTGGAAGAAGCGCTGCACGATGTCCAGCATCCGTGGGCGCGGGCGCAGGGGTTCCAGGTCAACGCCGAGGCGGACGCCTTCACCGAGAGCGACCAGCAGCTGCCCGTGGCTGTGGCTCCAGCCGGTGCCGACATGCGCCAACGGGCCATGCAGCGCCGGCCGGCCGCGCGGGTCGCGCTGCAGCGGCAGGTCCTCCGGCGCCCCGCCCAGCTGCTCGGCCAGCAGCACCCGGGCCTGAGGCTCGCCCCGGGTGCCCGGCACATGCGGCAGGCGCCAGACCGTGACCGGGCCGAAGCGCCACGGGCCGTCCAGGGTGGCCGGCAGGGTCATGCGAACACCCCGAAAAGAGCACTGCACGGTGACTTCACGGCACGTACCGTCAACTGGCCCGGTGCCATCCACTTATTGGGAGTCAACGTCATGGGCATCATCATCTGGTTGATCGTCGGCGGTATCGTGGGCTGGCTTGCGAGCATCATCATGCGGCGCGATGCACAGCAGGGCATCATCCTGAACATCGTGGTCGGCATCGTCGGCGCGCTGATTGCCGGCTACTTTTTCGGCGGTGGCATCAATGAAGCGATCACCATCCGCACCTTCCTGTACTCGTTGATCGGCGCCGTGATCCTGCTCGCGATCGTGAATCTGTTTACGCGTCGAAGCGTCCGGTAACGAACGCACGTACAACGTGTGATCGACAGGGCCCGGCACTGCCGGGCCTTGTTGTTTCCGCGGTCAGCCCAGCTGCACCCAGGCCGGGGCGTGGTCGCTGGGGCGCTCCCAGGTACGCGGCTCACGGTCGATGCCCGAGCCCAGCGCGCGCGCCTTGAGCGCGTCGGAGACCAGGGTCAGGTCGATGCGCAGGCCGAGGTTGCGACGGAAGCCGGCCGCCCGGTAGTCCCACCAGCTGAACACGCCCTCTTCCTCGCTGTGCAGGCGGAAGGCATCGTGCAGGCCCAGATTCAGCAGCTTGTTCAGGGCACCGCGCTCGGCGGTGGAGGTCAGGATGTGGTTCTCGTTCCAGACCAGCGGGTCGTGCACGTCGCGGGCATCGGGCGCGATGTTGAAGTCACCCATCACCACCAGCTCCGGGTACCTGGCCAGCTCGGCCTCGACCCAGGCATGCACGGCCTCAAGCCAGCGCAGCTTGTAGGCGTACTTGTCGGTGCCCACGTCCTGGCCGTTGACCACGTACAGGTTGATGATGCGCACGCCGTTGACGGTGCCGGCGATGGCACGCTTCTGCTCATCCTCGAAACCGGGAATGCCGATCTGCACGTCCTGCGCCGGCTCGCGGGAGAGCAGCGCGACGCCGTTGTAGGTCTTCTGCCCGGCAAACACGCTGCGGTAGCCCAGCCCGGCCAGCACCGCGTCGGGGAACTTGTGGTCCTCCATCTTGGTTTCCTGGATGCCGACCACGTCCGGCGCGAACGCCGTGAGCCATTGTTCCAGGTGCGGCAGGCGCACGTTGAGCGAGTTGACGTTCCAGGAGGCGATTTTCATGCGGGCATTCTACCTGTGGCGCGCGCCGGGCAGCCACGGTAGTGCCGGCCGCTGGCCGGCAGCCTCACGTGCTCGGGGCACGCAGATTTTTGCCACACGTCTGCGTCCCCCGCTAGGCTGTGAGTCACCCCAGTAGCGTAGATATCCCATGGATGCAGATGCTTTCGTAGCAAAGTGGTACGCCGAGAAAGTGCGCCTGCTGGCCGCTGTATGGACCCCAGGCACGGCGTCCGCGGCAAGGGTCGCCGCGATGGAGCTGTCGCCCGATCAGACCCGGCAGTTGCGGGAGATGCTCGATGCGTTCACCACCGACGCGCTGTACACCCTGCTGCTCGGGCTGGATGGCAGCGCCGCGCTGGGCGGTGACCAGCGCCACTACCCCCTGCTGGACGAGGACGGTTCGGTGATCGCCGAGGAAGGCGAGCTGGAAGCTGCGGCCTATGCGTGGTTCCACGACGGCCGGTCGTCGCAGGCGGGGCGTTGAGGGTGCTTTGCGCCACATGACGTGATTGACCCGCAGCGTCACTCGCCAGCGGAGGCGCCGGGGCCAGCGGCGCAACACATTGTCCAGTGGGCAAGGGGATATCACGCTGTAAATGTCGCAGCTGCCTCGATTTCTGTAGGTGCTTTCGCACATCAAGGCGAGGAGCTTCCCCACTTGTATCGTTGTCGACCGGAGGAAGATTCTCGACATGCCGCCCGTGACTGCAACATATGCCCGAAGGAGTTCCGACACCCCATGCCCATTGAATTCGCCTTCCACGCGCTGAACTACAAAACGCTCGCTGCGGTGCTGCTGATCGGCGTCGTCCCGCTGCTGTTGGTCGGCATGGCGGTCTACTTCTTCGGGCAGGACAGAATTTCCCAGATAGCCGCACTCGGCGCCACCTCACTTGCCGTCATCATCGGCCTGCTTGGCGTCTGGCAACTCAGCGCGATCCGACTGACGGCGGACGCCACGACCCTGACCGTGGGGGGCGGCGCGTACACCGTATCGGTCCCGATGGCGCAGATTGATCTCTCCGCTGCACGCCGACGGCTGCCCGGCAGCAACGACACCCCACTGACCTTGCGAACCAATGGCATCGGCATGCCGGGCCTCTCACTTGGGTGGTTCCGCACCAGCAACGGGAAGGCATTTGCCGCGGTGACGGATCCGGACAGGGTGGTGATCCTGCCGACGACGGCCGGTTACACGCTGCTGGTCTCCCCGGAGGATCCCGACGCGTTCCTGGCCGCGCTCAGGCGTCTTTAGCGGGCGTCCATGCCGGCGGCCCTCACCGCACCATCGCCTTCAACATCCCGGCGATCTTCGAATACGGCGGCTTGAGCAGATCGCTGGCGGCCCAGCGCGACTGCCACAGGATCGGCAGCTGCTTGCTCATCGCATCGAAACCGGCGCGCGCGTGATAGGCGCCCATGCCACTCGGGCCAACGCCGCCGAACGGCAGCCCATTGACCGCGAAATGCAGCAGCGTGTCGTTGACGGTGACGCCGCCAGCCACGACCTGCGCCAGCACCCGTTCCACCTGCGTACGTTCGTGACTGAAGACGTACAGCGCCAACGGGCGGTCACGGGACTGCACGTCCGCGATGGCAGCGTCCAGATCCGGATACGCGCAGACCGGCAGGATCGGACCGAAGATCTCTTCGCGCATCAGGGCCAGATCGGCCGGCGGATCGAGCACGATGGTCGGCACGATCAGCCGCTCGCGCTGCGCACGCTCGGGATCGACCGTGGCCAGTTCGATCACCGGCACGCCCCGCGCGCGGGCTTCATCGAGATAGCCACGCAGGCGCTGGTACTGGCCGTCGTGGATGATGCGCGTGTAATCGGCGGCGTCGCTGAAATCGCCATAGCGCGCCTGCACCTGGGTCTGCAGTTGCTGCACCAGTTCGCGCTGGCGATGGCCGTCGATCAACACGTAGTCCGGGGCGATGCAGGTCTGGCCGGCATTGAAGAATTTTCCGGTGGCCAGGCGCGCGGCCGCCTTCTCCAGCGGGTAATCGCTGCAGACGATGGCCGGGGATTTGCCCCCCAGCTCCAAGGTCAGCGGGGTGAGGTGCTCGGCGGCCGCCGCCATCACCTTGCGGCCGATGGTAGTGGAGCCGGTGAACACCAGGTGGTCCAGCGGCGAGCCGGCCACGGCGCTGGCGAGGTCTCCATCGCCCTGCACGACCGCCACCCGATCCGGGGCGAACACGTCGGCCAGCAGCGACTGCAGGAAGGCGCTGGTGCGCGGCGTGTGCTCGGACGGCTTGAGGATCACGTGGTTGCCGGCGGCGATCGCGGTCGCCAGCGGAATCAGGGCCAGGTTGACCGGATAGTTCCAGGGCGAGATCACCCCGACCACGCCCAGCGGCACCGGCCGGGTCTGGGCGCGCGCCGGCCAGAACCGCCAGCCGACGCCGACCCGGCGCGGGCGTATCCAGCCGCGCAGGTGGCTGCACAGGTGATCGATATCGCCCAGCACGGTCATGCCGTCGGCGATCAGTGATTCGTGGGTGGAGCGGTGGCCGAAATCGGCCGAGATCACCGCGGCCATCTCCGGCAGGCGCGCCTTGAGGGCGGCGCGCAGGCGCTGCAGGTCGTCGCGGCGCTGTTCCAGCGTCGGGCGGTTGGCCTGCCAAGCAGTACGCAGGGTCTGCAGGATCGCGGGAAGCGCGGCGGGATCGGTGTGGGCATCGCTCATGGGCCGACTATAGCGGCAGGCTGCGTGACAGCGGGTCAGGGTAGTGCCGGCCGCTGGCCGGCAGCCTCACACGCTTCTCCGTAGGTTCATCGGGAGCCGGCCAGCGGCCGGCACTACCCCGGACACAGAAGGGGCCGCGATCTGCATCGCGGCCCCTTCGTCTTGCCATGTGGATCACCGTTACTTGGTGATATCCACATCCTTGGTTTCATGCAGGAACAGGCCACCGACCACGACCGTCATCAACGCGATGATGATCGGGTACCACAGGCCGTAGTAGAGGTTGCCGGTACCGGCCACCAGCGCGAAGGAAATCGCTGGCAGGAAGCCACCGAACCAGCCGTTGCCGATGTGGTACGGCAGCGACATCGAGGTGTAGCGGATACGCGTCGGGAACAGCTCGACCAGGTAGGCGGCGATCGGGCCGTAGACCATGGTCACGTACAGCACCAGCAGCCACAGCATGAAGATCGTGCCGGGGATGTTGATGCGCGCGTTGTCAGCCTTGGCCGGGTAACCGGCGGCACCCAACGCACCCTTGAGCTCTCCGCCGAAGGCATCGCCCTTGGCCTTGAGTTCTTCCTTGGTCAGGCCTGCGGCCTCGTAGGAGGTCACGGCGGTGGTCCCGACGTTGACCGTCGCCAGCGTACCGGCCGGTGCCGGCTTCACTTCATACGGCACACCGGCCTTGGTCAGGGCCGCGGTGGCCACGTCGCAGGAGCTGGTGAACTTGCGCAGGCCGACCGGATCGAACTGGAACGAGCAGGTGTTCGGATCGGCATTGACCAGCGCCGGCGAGTTGGTGCGGGCTTCTTCGATGGCCGGGTTGGCGAAGTGGGTCAGGCCCTTGAAGATCGGGATGTAGGTGATGGCAGCCAGCAGACAGCCGGCCAGGATGATCTTCTTGCGGCCGATACGGTCGGACAGCCAGCCGAAGAAGATGAAGAACGGCACGCCCAGCGCCAGCGCTGCGGCGATCAGCAGGTAGGAGGTGGTGGGGTCGACCTTGAGCATGCTGCTCAGGAAGAACAGCGCGTAGAACTGGCCGCCGTACCACACCACGGCCTGGCCGGCTGCGGCACCGAGCAGGACCAGCAGCATCAGCTTGAGGTTGCCGTCCTTGAGGCTGTCGCGGAACGGGGTCTTGGAGCCCTTGCCTTCGGCCTTCATCTGCTGGAACAGCGGGGATTCGCTCAGCTGCAGGCGGATCCACACCGAGATGCCCAGCAGCACGATCGAGACCAGGAACGGAATACGCCAGCCCCAGGCTTCGAACGCTTCATTGCCCAGGAAGTAGCGGCAGGCCAGGATGATCAGCAGCGACATGAACAGGCCGAGCGTCGCGGTGCACTGGATGAAGCTGGTGTACAGGCCACGCTTGTCGGCCGGCGCGTGCTCGGCAACATAGGTCGCGGCACCACCGTATTCGCCACCCATCGCCAGACCCTGAGCCAGACGCAGGATGATCAGGATCACCGGGGCGGCGAAACCGATCGAGGCGTAGTTGGGCAGCACGCCGACCAGGAAGGTCGAGATGCCCATGATCAGGATCGTGACCAGGAAGGTGTACTTGCGGCCGATGCGGTCGCCGAGGCTGCCGAAGAAGGCCGCACCGAACGGGCGCACGAAGAAGCCGGCCGCGAACGCCAGCAGGGCGAAGATCATGCCCGTGGTTTCATTGACGCCGCTGAAGAACTGCTTGGCGATGATCGCGGCGAGCGAACCGTACAGGAAGAAGTCGTACCACTCGAAGACGGTACCCAGGCTGGACGCGAAGATGACCTTCTTGTGTCCTTGGGTAAGTTGGGCTTTCGTTGGTGCGGGTGTGGTGGACATAAGACGCTTCCCCTCCGAAGCAATCGTTGTGGTGTGCCGGCTGTACGCCGGCACGCGTTTTTTGTTTTAGAAGCTGTATTTCGTCGTGAACTGCAGGCGGCTGATATCGCCCTTGCGGCCATCCTCGATCTCGCGCACGCCGTACATCAGCTCGGCGCCGACATCGACCTTGGGCATCGGCGTGTAGAACACGTTGCCGCGGATGCTCTGCACGCTCTTGGTGACCAGCGGGCCGAGGCTGCCGTCGTTGTCGTAATCGCTGCGCGCGTAGATCAGGTTGGTGCGCAATTTCGGGGTGAAGGCGTGGCGCCAGCCCACATAGCCGGCCAGCACGCCGGTCGGGTTGAGTTCGTCGCGGGCGATGTCATACGCGGTATCGGCGGTGACACCTAGGCCGATGTAACGTGCGATGCCTTCGCCACCGGTGACCTGGTAATGCAGCGTATCGGTCGGGCCCATCACCCATTTGCCGCCCAGGGTGAGGCCGCCGGCGATCTTGTCCGCATCGGCACCGGTGGTCTGGTTGTCGACCTTCAGCTGACGGACCACGCCGCCGACACCGAAGGTGCCCCAGTCACCCTTCCAGCCATAACGCAGGGTCAGATCCGGCAGCGCGCCGCGATCGGAGTTGCTGGATACATTGGTCCACGCGCCGGTGACCGGGTTGCGGGTGCCGGTGAGCAGCGTGGTTTCCGGGTTTTCCAGCGCGACGCTGAAGCCGCCCTGGGTGTAGCGGATCTGTGCCTGGCGCACGAAGATCACGCCATCGGTCGGGCCGACGAAGTCCGCCGCTTCCGGCAACGACGCGGCGTCCATGAAGTTCGACCAGGTCTGGCCGGCCATCCAGTTGTTCCAGTACATGTAGGCGTGACGCAGGGTCGCACCGTAGGTATTGGTCGCGGTCTGGTTGCCCAGCGAGTTGCCGAAGAAGTCCATCTCGAAGAACGCACCGGACTTGTTGCCGGCCTCGCTGACATTGTCGATGCCAAGATTGAAGCGCGAGAACTTGGCGTGGGCGTTGTAATCCACGTCCGAGCGCTTGCCGCTGCCGCCGGCACCGGCCACCGGGGTCTGGCCCGGCAGATACAGCGCGCGGCCGGTGGCATCGTCGGCCAGCTGGCCATCGCCGGTCTGGGTGGCCAGGAAATCGGCCTTGATGAAGCCGCCGATCTTGACCGTGGTACCCGGCGCGGCGCCCGGGGTGATGGTGGTGACCTGGATCGGCTGCTTGCCGGCCGGCACCGTGGCCGCCACCGGTTGCTGTGCCTGGACCGTGCGCACGGCGGTGACATCGGTCTGGGCCTGGCTGATCTGGACCTGCTGTTGCTGCTGGTTGTTCAGCAGCAGCTGGACCTGGCGCTCCAGCTCGACGACGCGTGCTTCCAGGGCTTTCTCTTTTGCGGTTTCGGCGAACGCCATGCCTGGCGCGATCAGTGCGACGAACATGGCGGCGGCCAACGGCCGGCGTGTCGTCCTCAGCAAACGGTGGCTCATGTTGCCCTCTCTCCCGGGTGGCAAGGTGATGCCGCGCATGGGGCACGGTCGAGCCGAGGGTGCGGCGCGTTGACGCACCGAAGCTATTGGCCATTAGTCGTACTCGCCCCACGCGGCGAGTACGACCCGGGCGCCGGCAGGCGACCGGCAGGTGCCGCAGGCACCGCGCAGGTACCGACCGTTGGTCGGTAGGCCTTGCCTCACGACCAACGGTCGTGAGCTGCCGGGGTTGGCTCCCATGTCATATCGGGCGGGTCGGCGTTCGACCATGGTCTAACCACCTCGACACCGCGCAGGCAGGTGGATGCGGCAAACTGAGGGGGAGAGGTCGCCGTTTATGCTGCGACCGCACAACCCAAGTCAACGTGCAAGTGAGGGTGCCATGGCTGATCTTTACCCCGTCGACGCCGCGTTCGCCGCGGCATCGCGGATCGACAAGAACACGTACCAGCAGCTCTACCGTGAATCGGTGGAGCATCCGGATGCCTTCTGGGGCAAGGCCGCCGAGCGCCTGGACTGGTTCAAGAAACCGACCCGCATCAAGAACGTCAGCTACCAGCTCGACGATTTCCGCATCAAGTGGTTCGAAGATGGCGAGCTCAACGCCAGCGTCAACTGCCTGGACCGCCAGCTCGACAAACGCGGCGACAAGATCGCCCTGCTGTTCGAACCGGACAGCCCCGATGCGCCGGCGCAGGGCGTCACCTATCGCGAGTTGTATGAGCGCACCTGCCGCCTCGGCAACGCACTGCGCAACCTCGGCGTCAAGAAGGGCGACCGGGTCACCATCTACCTGCCGATGATCGTCGACGCCGCCGTGGCCATGCTGGCCTGCGCGCGTATCGGTGCGATCCACTCGGTGGTGTTCGGCGGCTTCGCCCCGAACTCGATCGCCGACCGCGTCATCGACTGCGGCAGCAAGCTGATCATCACCGCCGACGAAGGTCTGCGCGGTGGCAAGAAGATTCCGCTCAAAGCCAATGTCGATGCGGCGCTGAAGCTGCCCGGCACCACCACCGTGGAAACCGTGCTGGTGGTCCGCCACACCGGCGGCGCGGTGGACATGCAGGCCCCGCGCGACCGCTGGTTCCACGATGTGGTGGACCCGCAGCCGGCGCAGTGCGAGCCCGAGCGCATGAACGCCGAGGATCCGCTGTTCATCCTCTATACCTCCGGCTCCACCGGCAAGCCCAAGGGCGTGCTGCACACCACCGGCGGTTACCTGCTGTACGCGGCCTACACCCATGAAGCGGTGTTCGACCTGCGCGAAGACGACATCTACTGGTGCACCGCCGATGTCGGCTGGGTCACCGGCCACAGCTACATCGTGTACGGCCCGCTGGCCAATGGCGCGACCTCGGTGATGTTCGAAGGCGTGCCGAACTTCCCGAACACCTCGCGGTTCTGGGAGGTGATCGACAAGCACCAGGTCACCATCTTCTACACCGCGCCCACCGCGATCCGCGCGTTGATGCGCGAAGGCGATGCACCGGTCAAGCGCACCTCGCGCAGTTCGCTGCGCCTGCTCGGCAGCGTCGGCGAGCCGATCAATCCGGAAGCGTGGCGCTGGTACTACGAGGTGGTCGGCGACAGCCGCTGCCCGATCGTGGATACCTGGTGGCAGACCGAAACCGGCGGCATCCTGATTTCGCCGCTGGCCGGGGCGGTCGATCTCAAGCCGGGCTCGGCCACCCTGCCCTTCTTCGGCGTGCAGCCGGCGCTGGTCAATGCCGATGGCGAGATCCGGGAGGGGGCCACCGAAGGCAACCTGATCATCCGCGATTCGTGGCCGGGCCAGATGCGCACCGTCTATGGCGACCATCAGCGCTTCATCGACACGTATTTCCGCACCTACCCGGGCAGCTATTTCACCGGTGATGGTTGCCGTCGTGACGAGGATGGCTACTACTGGATCACCGGCCGCGTGGACGATGTGATCAACGTCTCCGGGCACCGCATCGGTACCGCCGAGGTGGAAAGCGCGCTGGTCTCGCACCCCAAGGTGGCCGAAGCGGCCGTGGTCGGCTTCCCGCACGACATCAAGGGCCAGGGCATCTATGCCTACGTGACGCTGATTGCCGACGAGACGCCGAGCGATGAACTGCACAAGGAGCTGGTGGCCTGGGTGCGCAAGGAGATCGGTCCGATCGCCGCGCCCGACCATCTGCAGTGGGCGCCGGGCCTGCCCAAGACGCGCTCGGGCAAGATCATGCGCCGCATCCTGCGCAAGATCGCCGAGAACGCACCGGACCAGCTCGGCGACACCTCGACCCTGGCCGATCCGTCGGTCGTGGCCTCGCTGGTGGAAGAGCGGAAAGTGAAGTAAAGGTCGCCACATCGCATTCGCGCTGTCGCTCCCACGATCCGCCAGTGGATCGTGGGCCCCGCCTCACCAGCACCCACACCCCGCCGCTTCGCGGCCGCCCCCTGACTCAGGGGGCTGTCATCTCGATACACTTTTTCGTTGCGTCGCTGCATTCCTCCGCAACATGGCCCCCACCATGACGACCCTCCTGATTGCCGATGACCATCCGCTGTTCCGCGAAGCCCTTCGCGGTGCCGTGCAACGCGTCATCCCCGGCGTGCAGCTGTACGAAGCGGACAGCGTGGAAGCGCTGTACCAGCTGGCCGACCAGCACACCGACGCCGACCTGGTCCTGATGGACCTCAACATGCCCGGCGCACAGGGCTTCAACGCGCTCGTGCATATGCGCGCCCTGCACCCGCAGCTGCCGGTGGTGGTGGTGTCCGCCCGCGAGGAGCCGACCGTGATGCGCCGTGCGCTCGACCATGGCGCCTTCGGCTTCATCCCCAAATCCGCCGATTCGGACACGATCGGCCATGCGCTGGGCACCATCCTGGATGGCGAGACCTGGGCACCGCCGGAAGCGCACAACGTGCCCCAGACCGGGCGCGAGGAACGCGAGATCGGCCAGCGCCTGCGCGAGCTGACTCCACAGCAGTTCCGGGTGCTGCAGATGCTCGGCGCCGGCCGCCTCAACAAGCAGATCGCCTACGACCTCAACGTGTCCGAAGCAACGATCAAAGCCCACGTCACCGCGATCCTGCGCAAGCTCGGTGTCACCAACCGCACCCAGGCGGTGCTGATGGCCGGCAAGCTGGCCATCGATGACGAACAGATCGTGCTGCCGCCCGAAGAAGAGTAGGCGTTATAGCCGGAGCTATGAATTCCAGCGTTACCTGCGCAATTCGCGGCAAACGCTCCACGCCGCAGGCCCGGTGCTAAGCTTCGCGTCCCCTTGGGGAGTAGCCGGATTCCTGCTGAAGGAATCGCCCGTATCAACATACTCGGCCAGTGCGCCGTGGTGCGGGCAACCATCTTGGTTGGCGAGACCAGCGGTCCGCGTGCGCAACGACAGGTTGGGCGCGTCCGCGGTCCGTTGCTCGCTCTCGCCCGACCTGTCGCGTACCCCAATGTCCCCCATTTCGATCCTGCTGATCGGCTTTGCCATGTCCACCGATGCCTTCGCCGCGGCGATCGGCAAAGGCGCGGCCATGCGCAAACCGCGCTTTTCCGACGCCTTGCGCGCCGGCCTGATTTTCGGTGTCATCGAAGGCATCACGCCGGTGATCGGCTGGCTGCTCGGCCGCGCTGCACTGGAGTATGTGGAGGCCTTCGATCACTGGATCGCGTTCGGCCTGCTCGGTGCGCTGGGCGTGCACATGATCATCAATGGCCTGCGCCCCGACGAGGGCGCCGAGGAAGAAGACACCAGCAAACACCACGGCTTCTGGCGCCTGGCGGTGACCGGTTTCGCCACCAGCATCGATGCAATGGCGGTCGGCATCGGCCTGGCCTTCCTCGACGTGCATATCGGCGTGATGGCGCTGGTCATCGGCCTGTGCACGCTCACCATGGTGACCTGCGGCATCATGCTCGGCCGCGTATTGGGCGGGATGGTCGGCAAGCGCGCGGAGATCGTCGGCGGCGTGATCCTGATCATCATCGGCTCCACCATCCTGTACGAACACCTCAGCGGCGCCGTGGCCTGATCGGCAGTCACGCCCGCCCCGCGGCTAGAGATCGCCGCGGGTGTCGTGGAAGGCGGCCAGGAACGCGCGCAGCGAGGCCGGCTTGATCGGCTTGGTCAGCAACCGGTAACCGCGGTCACGCGCCATCCGCTTGAGCTCATCGCGGCCGTCGGCGGTCAGCAGCGCACCGGGGATCGCGCGCCCGGCCTTCTGGCCCAGGGCCACCAGCGTGTCCAGCCCATCCAGGCGGTCATGCAGGTGGTAATCCACCAGCATCACATCCGGCCGTTCAACCACTTTCTCCAGTGCCTGGTCGACGGTGCTGGCGGTGATCACCTGCACCTGCCAACGCCCCAGCAACGCCCGCATGCCATCCAGGATCTCCTGGTCGTTGTCCACGCACAGCACGCGCATGCCCGCCAGGGAATCGGCGCGGGTGACCGGGCTCGGTGCCGGCGGTGCTTCTGCGGTTGGCAACGCAGGCGCCGCCACGAGGGGCAGCAGGATCGAGAACATGCTGCCGCTGCCGACCCGGCTGCGGGCGTTGAGGCGGTGATCGAGCAGGCGCGAGATACGCTGGCAGATCGACAGGCCCAGCCCCAGGCCCTGCTCGCCCCAGTCGAACGGCTGCTGGTAGCGATGGAACTCATCGAAGATCTGCTGCATGTGGTGTTCGGGAATGCCCGGGCCGGTATCCCATACCTGCAGTTCCACTTCCGGCCCGCGATGGCGCACCGCCAGCACGATGCGGCCCTGGCGCGTGTAGCGCAGCGCATTGGCCAGGAAGTTCTGCAGCACGCGGCGCAGCAGGCGGCGATCGCTGCGTACCCAGGCCGGCCGCGCGAACAGATCCATGCGCAACCCACGGCCGGCCGCGACGGGCGAGTACTGCGCCGCCAGCTCGCGCATCAGCAGGCTGACGTCGAAGTCACCGATCACCGGATGCAGGCCACCGGCATCGAGACGGGAGACATCCAGCAGGCCATCCAGCAGTTCCTCGGCCGCACGCAACGAGGCATCCACGCGCTCGGCCAGATGCCGTTGCTCTTCGTTGTTGTGGTGACTCTCACGCAGCGCTGAAGCGAACAGGCGGGCAGCATTGAGCGGCTGCAGCACGTCGTGGCTGATCGCGGCCAGGAAGCGCGTCTTGGACTGCTGGGCCACCTCGGCTTCATGCGAACGCTCGGCCACGCGCTGCTCCAGCGTTTCGTTGGCTTCCAGCAGCGCGCGCTCGGCGTGCTTGTAGTCGGTGATGTCGTTGTAACTGGTGACGTAGCCACCGCCGGGCAGCGCCTGCCCGCGCATCTCGATCACCTTGCCGTCGCTGCGGGTGCGCTCGAAGATGTGCGGCGAGCCGGCGCGCATGTAGCCGATGCGGCGGTTGATCTGCAGCTCGATGTCGCCCTCGCCGAGCTCACCGCGCTCGGCGTTGTAGCGGATCAGGTCGGCGACCGGCCGGCCCACGTAGAGCATCCCGTCGGGGTACCCGAACATCTGCTGGTAGCGGCGGTTCCAGGCGGTCAGGCGCATGTCCGGATCGACCACGCTGACCCCCGCGCTGATGTTCTCCAGGGTGGTGGAGAGAATCTCGCGGTTGAAGCGCAGTTCCTGCCCTGCCTCGTCGAGCACCGCCACCACCTCGCCCAGGTCCATGCCCGAACCGCGCAGCAGACTGGTCAGCAGCAGGCGGGCCGACGCCGCGCCGATCGAGGCCGCCAGCAGCCGCTCGGTGAACTGCACCCAGGCACGGTCCGCCGGCGCGGAGGCCTGCAGCTCGCGGTCCATGGCCTGCGCCTGCTCGAAGAACGATCGACGGGCGTGGCGGTCGCCCACCACGCGCGAGGCCAGCGCCAGCAGATCACCGACATGCACGTTGCCCGGCCACGCACCGGCCACGGACGGGCGCTGCGCGTAGGGGTCCAGGAACGGCGCCGCACGCAGCCGTTCATCCACGCCCGGGCGCCAGCGCACCGAGACCAGCACCATCGCCGCGACATTGACCAGCAGCGACCAGAACGTGCCGTGGGTCAACGGATCCCAGCCGCTCATGCCGAACAGGTGCTGCGGCTGCAGCCAGCCGATCCCGAACGGGCCCTGCACCAGCCACGCCGACGACATCCAGCCGGCCTGGGTCAGCGCCGGCAACAGCAGCGTGTATACCCAGGTGCCGAAGCCGAGCAGCATGCCCACTTCCACGCCGCGGCGGCTGGCACCGCGCCAGTACAGCCCGCCGATCAGCCCCGGGGCGAACTGCGCGACCGCGGCGAAGGCCATCAGGCCGTAGGAGGCCAGGGTACTGTCGTTGCTGCTGCCGCGGTAATAGCTGTAGGCCACCAGCGCCAGCAGCAGGATGGCGGTGCGGCGGATCCACAACACGCGCGAAGCGACATCCGCCGCTTCTTGATGATCGCCACTGCGGCGCAGCAGGACCGGCATCACCAGATCGTTGCTGACCATGGTGGCCAGGGCGATGGAGGCCACGATCACCATGCCGGTCGCCGCCGAGAAGCCGCCGACATAGGCGACCAGCGCCAGGAACTTGCGGCCCTCGGCCAGCGGCAGGGCCAGCACCATGCTGTCGTCGGCGACGCTGCCACCGGTGCCGAACAGGGTGACGCCGGCGGTGGCGATCGGAATCACCATCGCTGAGATGATCACCAGGTACGCACCGAACATCCAGCGCGCGCGGCGGATGTCGCGCACGTCACCACATTCGACCACCGCCACATGGAACTGGCGCGGCAGGCAGATGATGGCCAGGAAACTCAGCAGCGTCTGGGAAATGAAGCCGACCGGTGGCAGGCCGGTGAACAGCGTATGCGCCGACTCGATCACCGCATCGGTGCGGTCGTTGAGCCACAGGTAGGCGAACAGGCCCAGCGCGACCATCGCGATCAGCTTGATCATCGATTCCAGCGCGATCGCCAGCATCATGCCGTGGTGGTGCTCGGTGGCATCCACCTGGCGGGTACCGAACAGCGTGGCGAACAGCGCCATCAGCAACGCCACGTACAGCGCGGGATCCGTGAAGAAGCCGGTCGGGCCCACGTTGCCGGTCAGCACCTGCAGGCTCATCGCGACGGCTTTGTACTGCAGGGCCAGGTACGGCACGATGCCGATCAGCGCGATCACCGCCACCAGTGCGGCCAGGCGGCGCGAGCGGCCGAACCGCGAGGAGATGAAATCGGCGATGGAGACCACGTTCTGGCTGCGTGCGATCAGCGCCAGGCGCTCGATGATCCGCCAGCCGAATACCCACAGCAGCAGGGGCCCCAGGTAGATCGGCAGGTAGCCGATGCCATTGCGCACCGCCGTGCCGACCGCACCGTAGAACGTCCATGAGGAGCAGTACACCGCCAGCGCCAGGCTGTAGACCACCGGGCGCAGCCACGGGCGATCCGGGTACATCGGGCGACGGTCGCCCCACCACGCCACGCCGAACAGCAGCGCGGCGTAGGCCACCGAGACCAGCAGAAGGATCCAGCTAGAAACCACAGGGTTGTTTCCGCGAGCGCAGCCCGCAGTGTAGCGGCTGGGCCACGCCCGTCGTGGTGCTCATGCCGTGGCCCGCTGGCGGGCGGGAAGCCGGATCCCGATCCGGGTCCCTGCCCCGGGTTTACTGTCCACCTCGACCTCGCCGCCCGCCGCGCGGACCAGGCTGGCGGTCACCGCCAACCCGAGCCCGGTGCCCTCACCCATCGGCTTGGTGGTGAAGAACGGTTCCAGGCAGTGGGCGCGGACCTCCGCACTCATGCCCTGGCCGGTATCGCTGACCCGGATCAACAACTCACCACTGGCGGGCAGGTCGATCAGGGTCAGATCGAACCGGCCGCCATCGGGCATGGCCTGCTCGGCATTCACCGCCAGGCTGAGCAGGATGGACTCCAGCTGCGCCGGATCGAAGTGGATCTGGCCGGTGGCGCCGTCGGTGGCGACGCGGCACTGCACGCGGTCGCCGAACACCTGCTGGAGCATCGGCTCCATGGCCATGACCGTGCCGGCCGCATCCAGCAGCTGGGGGCGCCCCGGGTCCAGCCGGCTGAAATCCAGCAGCCGCCGGCTGACGGTGGCGGCACGGCGGGTCGCCGACTGTGCGCCTTGCAGGGCCTCCTGCAGCGCCTCCTCACCGGTACTGCGGCGGGCCTTGGCGAGATATCCCTGGATCAGCGCCAGCACGTGATTGAAGTCATGCGCGATGCCACTGGCCAGGCGCCCGACGTTCTCCATCTTCATCGCGTGCACCAACTGCTCGCGCGAGCGCTCTTTCTCCTGGATCTCCAACTGCAGTTCATCGCGCTTGCCGGCCAGCTCGGCGCTGCGCTGCCGTGCCACCTGCAGGCTCTCGCGCAGCCCGGTCACGCTGTGGTGCAACAGCCAGGCTCCCAGCCACGTTCCGAACACAGCTATCGCCAGATCGTTCACCGCAAGCAGGACACGGTCCGGACGGAACATCAGGCTGGAGGCATCCACCCACGCCCCCGCCACCATCAACCCGCTCAACCAGGCGGTGGCCCACCCCAGTGGCCGCCGCCCCAGTACGGCGGAGACCAGCAGCACCGGCAGTATCACCACCAGCTGCAGCCGCGATTGTGCCGCCAGCCCCCAGTACGTGTAGGCCAGGGTCGCCAGCAGCAACTCGCCGATCACGAACACAGCGGCTGCCCGCAGCGTGCGACCTGCGTGGTGCTCCAGCAGGCAAACCAGGCACAGCAAGGCGTGAAGGCCGGCGATCAACGGCACCATCACATCCAGGCCGATGCCCATGCGCAGCGCTATCCAGACAGCCATGCACAGGTGGAACAGACCCACCATGTGCAGCAGCCCGCGCAGCATGGCATCGGTACGGCGCCCCAGCGAGGGGGATACGCCGGCGACGGGCACGTCGCGGGGAGAGGGAGGCGGAATGGGCATGTGTGGCAGAATACAGGCCGAAAGCGACAGCAGCCGGCCCCGAGGGGTCATCCAAATGCGTTGCCGCCTGCCTGCACTCGACCGGGAAGTCGTTGCTCCTATGCGTACGTTGTCGCTGGTCCGTCGCGGACTGTCCGCGCTTGTCTGCCTGTTCGCATTGGCCCCGTCCGCTGCGATGGCGCAGCGTTCCGCCGACACGGTGCCGCTGACCGCGCAGGTCGAACAGTGTCACGCCTTGTTGACCAGTGAGCCACGCCTGTCGCTGAGCATGGCGCGCAGCCTGCTGGCCACCCCCTCGCTGCCCGCCTCGATCGAGATCGGTGCGCTGGGCTGCCTGGGCATCGCGCTGCGCTCGCAGGGCCAGCTGGGCCAGACCCTCGATCTGCCTGACAGGCTGCAGGCCGCCGCTGCGCGCGCCGATGCGGGCAAGGAAGACAGGCTGCGGGCGCACTCCATGGCCGCACACCTGCTGCTCTGGCGTGGCGAGCACAGCCAGGCCCTGACGCTGACCAACACCTTCCTTGAAGACGCGGTGCGCGAGCGTGACGTGCAGGGCCAGATCGCCGCGCTGATGCAGATCGCCATGATCCGCGGCGATGCAATGGGTGACGCACAGGGGGCGCTGACGTATCTGCAGAAAGCCACGGTACTCAGCCAGCACATGCGCCGGCCGCCCAACCCGGGCGATCTCATCCTGTATTACAACTATGGCTACGCACTGCTGCGGATGCAGCGGCATGAGGAAGCCAACACGGCCTTCAGCCGGGCCGAGGCGATCGGCACGCGGCTGGGCGGGCAGGAGTTGTTCCTGTACCGCATCGCCAGCCATCGCGCTGAAGTCCAGCGTCTGCGCGGCCAGTTGGCCGACGCCGAGGCCCGGTTCCGCAGCGTGCTCAGCTGGCAGGCAAGGCAAGATCCCCAGGGCCACATCGTGACACTGCAGCGGCTTGCCCGGCTGACCATCGACCAGCACGGTGCCGAAGCCGCACGTCCGCTGGCCGAGCAGGCCCAGATGCAGGCCGAACGCGGTCAGTTCAACGATGAGATCCGCGAGGGCATGGACCTGCTGGGCGACATCCATATCCTGCTGGGCCACCGCGAACAGGCCCTGGGCTACGCGCGCCAGGCACGGGCGATCGACAGCGCGCGCAGCAAGGGTGACATCCTCAACCAGTTGGCCAAGCTGCAGGCCACTGCCGAGCGCAGCATCGATCCGGCCGAGGTCAATGCGGTGCAGGATCTGGACCGCGTCCGTGTGCTTCGCAACGGCGCGCTGATCGCCCTGCTGGTGGTCGTCACGGTCGCCACGGTGCTCCTGTTGCGCATGCGGCGGCAGCGGCAGCGATTGGCGCTGCTGAGCAGTACCGACTGGGTGACCGGTACAGTCAACCGCCGTGAGGCCGAGCGGCTGCTGAGCCTGGAGTTGGCCAAGGCCGGAGGCGGGCAGCGCAGCGTGGTGATGCTGCTGGAACTGGACGCTTTCAAGGCGCTGAACGAGCAGCATGGCCAGGCAGCGGGGGATGCCGTGCTGCGTGCGGTGACCCGATGCCTGCGCCAGCACAGCGACCGCCATGATCGGATCGCCCGCTGGGCGGGCGGCACCTTCCTCGTGGTCCGTCACGATACCGCCGCCGCAGCGGCCCAGGCGCTGGCCAATCGCCTGCGCGCGGCGATCGAACGGCTGGTGGTGGATATCGGCCCGGGCCAGCACCTGACGCTCACCGCCACTCTCGGGGTGGCCCCCCTGCCGCTGTTCCCCACTGCACCGGCTACGCTGGAGGACAGCCTGCGCGCAGCCGATCGAGCGCTGCAGAGTGCCCGCCGCAGTGGCCACAATGCCTGGGCCATGCTCTGGGGCGAAGAAGCTGGCCGTGATGTGGATCTGTACAGCCTGCTGCACGACCCCGCACGGGCGATGGCCTGCGGCTGGGTGTCATTGGCCGGAAGCCGGCCGATGGCCTGGCTTCCGCCACGCCAGGAGCCTGCACGTCCCGCAGTGGATCAGGACGTGCAGACCGGCCGCGGACAGCGCTGATCGCGCAGGCGGATCAGCGCGTCACCTCGAACCGCACCTCCACCCGCCGGTTCGGCAACAGGCATTCCAGCAGCGCGGCCCGCGGGCGCACGCCATCGCATTGCTGCACCTGCTGGGTATCGCCCTTGTACTCATAGCGGATGCGATCCGGATCGATACCCCGCCCGATCAGCAGCTCGCGCACGGTACGGGCACGCCGCTCGGACAACGCCTGGTTGGCATCGAAGCCACGCCCCTGCATGCGGTCGGCATGACCCACCAGGGTCACACCGTCCAGCTGCAGTGACTCATCGGCGATGCTGGCCAGCGCGCGGTCCACGCTTTCCAGCGAGTAGGTGCGGATGTCGCGGTACGCATCACGGTCGAACTCGAACAGCACATTGGCCACCAATGGCCCCGGCGCAGCGACGATGGCCGGGGCGACGTCGCACTGGCGGGCCAGCGCCTCGGCGTCATTGACCAGTTCCTCGGCGATCTGGATATACGGCTTGGAATGGCGCCACTGCTGCTGGTTGAACTCATTGCCGGCATGCACCAGCTCGACCTCACCACAGGCGACCTGCTGCTGCGCGCACACGAAGCCCGGCGCACCGTGCAGTACCCGCAGGCGCTGCCACAGGTCATCGCGCAGGTACTTGGCGTTGTTCACCAGCGGCGTATCGGTGGGCAGCGGCGAGACGCCCTGCTCCATGCCGATGATCAGCTTCTCCGATTCGGTCAGCGCCTGCTGCGGGAACGCACTGCGATCGTTGCGGCTGTACTCGTGGAAGGACACGTCCAGCCAGCACTGCGCCTTGGACAGGTGGTAGTCGCGGATCGGCCGCCCACCGTCATTGAGCGCTTGGATGCGGCCCTGGGTGGCCTCATAGGTGCCATGGTCGGCATGGATCGCCTCATCGGTGATGCGCTGCTGCTGCGGCACCAACTGCGCCTGCTGCGCGCCGGCGGGACCGGCCACGGCAGCCAGAAGGGCCGCGGCAAGCAGCGACGGAGCAATACGGTCAATCGGGGAAAGGGTCGTCATCAGGGCATCCTCAGCGTGCCGGGTCGCGGTAGCGGACGGGGTCCGGCCGGAAAAGGTCTTCATCGAACTTGAAGCGCAGGCGCAGGAACACGCCCTGCTGGGTGTACTCGTAACCGTTCAGGTCACGATCGCCGGCGAAGCCGCTCCAGTTGTAGCCGGCCGACAGCCACAGGTTCTGCCGCAGCAGGCGGCCGACCTCCATGCCGTAGGCGTACTGGTTGGCACCGCTCTGCCCACGGAAGGTGGAGCCCAGCACGCCGATATCCCAGTTCTCGGTGATGTCGTACACCACGCGGCCGGAGAACAGCATCGCGCGGAAGCGGCTGTTGACCCGTGCACTGTCGGTGTAGGCGAACTGGTCCTGTTGCCACTTGCCGGCCACGCGGCCGGTGAACCACCACGGTCGCGACGGGTGCCAGTCGGCATGCGCCGAGACGATGTGCGCGCGGGTGCGTACGTCCTGGCTGCTGCCATCAATGGTGTTGCCGTCGGACAGGGTCAGGCCGCTTTCATCGCGCTCCAGCTTGTACTCGTAGCGGGCCAGCGCGTTGATCCGGTTGCGGTCGACATCGCGGTAGGCCACGCCGAGCTGGAAACGATCCTGCAGCACATCGCCGCGGGCCTCGTAGCGGGTGCTGAGCAGATAGTTGCGCGCCAGCAGTGTCCAGTCACGGCTGAGCTTGCGGGCGAGCATGAACTGCAGCAGCGTGGTGTTGAACGCCTCGTTGGCCTCGGTATCGGGCACGTCTTCGGAGATGCGGTGCTCGGCACGGATCGCCCCGCGCCACAGCGGGTTGGCGCTGTAGTCCAGCGCCAGTGCCAGGCCGGTGCTGTCCCCGGTGCTGCCGTCGATCACCTTGACGTGCTCGGCCGAGCTGGCCAGGCGCAGGCCTTCGCGGATGTCCCAGTTGTTGCGGATACCCGAGGCGGCCTGCACATCGCGGCCGCTGATCGAGTCACGCAGGCGGTACTCGCTGAAGGTCTGGGTATCGCGCAGGTAGCTGCTGTCGATACCGAACACCAGCGCATCGGCTTCACGGTCGGTGGTGGTGATGCCGTAGGCGCTGGTCAGGCCGGTCTGCTTCTCATACCGGCCATACACGCGGCTGCGTTCGAACACCTGGTAATCCAGGCCGGCCGCCAGCCGCTTGCGGTCCTCGCCGCTGACGCTGTGCTCCACTTCCGCACCCGCGCTGAGGCGATCGCTCAGGCGGTAGCCCAGGCCGAACCGGGCACTGTCCGATTCCAGCTCGGTGCCGACCGGCAGGTCGCTGGTAATCGGGCTGCCACTGCTGCTGCCGTTGATGACCATCAGGCCGGTCAGCGGATCCAGCGCCTGTTGGCCGTAGCCCAGTGCGCCGCCACCGGATCCGGTCGCAAACCCACCGGTGAGACCGCCAGCATTGCCGAACGGCACCCCGGACGACCACGGCGAGGTCACGCCGATGGTCTCGCGGATGCTGCGCACGCCCAGGTCCACGGTCAGCCGTTCGGTAGCACCGATGCGTACACCGGCACCGCCGGCGTCGCGCTTGCCGCCATCGGGGTTGCGGTCCTCGCTGCGCAGGCCTTCCACATACAGTTCCAGCCGCGGGCCCACCCGGTATGCCAACCGCGCGTTGTACTCGCCACGGCCACCGTACAACGGTGCGGCCGGGTTGTTGAAGGCCGGATCGGTACGTGCGGCGAATACGCGGGCGTCGAGCTTGTCGGCGCTGTGCGCGAACTCCACCCGCCAGGCATCGCCCTCGACCTCCCCGGTGATGTCCTTCAGGCCCTGCGAGGTGATCTGGTTGATCGAGTTGGTGTTGACCTCGCTGCGGGTGCGCGCGAACTCGGCGACCAGCAGCGTGTTGGCGCCGAACCGGTAGCTCGCGTTCGCGCTGCCCATCTTGAACTCCGCATAGGGATTGCGGTCATCGACCGCCGCCGCGCCGACCTCGAGCTGCTCGGTGAGTTTGACCTGCGCATCGGCGCCGACCACCCAGAACTTCTCGGTGCCCTGGTCCAGCTCATAGGTGATGCGCAGCGACACCGGATTGAGATCGCTGTCGAAGGCCGGCAGGAACTGATTGAGCAGGATGCGGCCGGAGAACGGTTCGAAGCTGTAATCGACCAACCGCGCGAGCGAGCGCACCGAGGTGATGCGGGTGGGCTGGTTGCGATCGCGCACGATCACCTCCACCCGCTCGCTGCCTTCCAGCACGGCGTTGTTGCGCAGCGCATACGGGCCACTGCCCTGGCTGCGGAACTCCTCGATCACCTGGCGCAGCGAATCCTGCATCGCAAACACGTTGCTGCGCACGCGCTCGCTTTCGAAATGCCAGCCCAGGCCGGTAGCGGTGCGGTTGTAGGTGCCCAGGCTGCGCTGCGGGATCGCACCACTGCCGCCGATGCCGGTTGCGGTGGCCAGCGTATCGCCGGTCTGGAAGTCGCCGTACAGCAGGTAGCTGCGCTGGTTGTCGATGCGCACGTAAAGACGCTCGGCCGAACGCGCATCGAAGCCGCGCAGCGAAGAATCCCCGTAGACCGGGTAGAACTCTTCGGGCTGGATATCGCGCAGCAGGCGACCACGGGTGTCCTTGTCCGAGTCGTAGGCGGCGGTGAGCAGGTACTCGCCCTTGATCCGGCCCTTGACGAAGAACGCGGTGCGCGCGGCGGCGTTGGCCTTGCCGTTGTTGAACTGGCGTTCCCAGCGGCGGATGTCACGGTCGAAGGCATCGTGATGCTCCACCGGCGAGATCAGGCCGGCGTTGCTGCGCCGGCGGAAGTTGACCACGCCTTCGATCAGACCGGTGGCCAGCAGCTCACGCATTTCCGGCAGGAACCCGATCGTGCCCTGCGCCGTCTCGGCGCCGGCAGTGATGCGCAGCACCACGTCCTGCGGCTCATGCGGGGCAAGCAGGTCGAATTCGGCCACGCCATCGACCACCTGCAGCTGGATGCCCGGAGTGACCTTGTCGGCGTCCAGCGCGCCCGGACCGAGTTCATCGGTGCGCGAGCCGGGCAGGCGGATGCGGCCACCACTGGTCTCGATCGTGGCATAGGTGGTGCCGGCCAGCGCGCGGCCGGCGGCGTCCAGCAGCTGCACACGCACATGCACGGCGCTCTGGCCATCGGCCGGTACGCCATCACGGTCCAACTCGACCAGGATCCGGTCGAGCGTGCCCGGCACCGCGCTGTCCAGCGCGCGCGGGGCAGCATCGGTACTGGCCGGGCTGCGCGGGTACAAGGTGCTGGCATCGCCCAGCACCGGCGTGAAGCGGCCGGGGCTGCCGACGCTCTGCGCCATGGCCGGCACGGCAGCCAGGGCGCAGGCGAGCAGGCTCAGGCGCGGCAGGCGGGACAACGTCGCGACGCGGCTCATGGCTGGCCCTCCGTCGAAGCGCCGGCAGCGGGCGGATGGGCTCTGGGTTGCACGATCGGTCTCTGGTTGGCCGAGTCGGTCGCCTGTTGCGGCGCCCGCGCGGGTTTGCTGTCGAAACGCAGCGGCGGCTGCCCGGTCTCGGTCTCCGGCGCACGCACCTCACCCTGGGTACGGCGGGCCTTGACCTGCTCCAGCACCGGGTTGGCACAGCTGCCTTCGATGAAGTCAGCACGGTGCAGCTCACCGTTCTTGAGGTCCAGGAACAGGCTGTCGGCATCGCCCAGGTTGCGGTTGCTGCTGGTGGTCAGGCGCGCGCCGAGCGGCAACGTGCTGGCATCCACCTTCAGCGTGTGGCTCTGCGGCGGCAGGCCGCAGTAGCTGTACTTGCCCTCCGAATCGCTGATCACCCAGGTGCCGTCGGAGAAGTACAGCCGCACGCCGGGGATGCCCAGTTCTTCGCGGTCCTGCACGTGGTTGTTGTTGCAGTCCACGAACACCTTGCCGAGCACGCAGGCCTGGTCGGTGAATACACCGCCGGTGACGCGCACGCGGTACTCGGCACGGTTGGACGGCAATGCACCCGGCAGCGGCGTGAGGCTGCCGGTGTCGATGCAGCCGCCACTGAAGGCACAGCCGAACGCCTGTGCGCGGTTGATGCCATCGCCCTGCTGCGCGCCCACGCCCACCCGCACGCGGTAGGTCAGCACGATCTGGCCACCGACCGTGATCGGGCCGACATCAAAGCCCAGCAACGGGCCCGGCTTGCCGGACGGATCGGTGACGGCGCGGCCATCGGCACGCGCGGTGCCGTCGATGTAGGTGAAGCCGCGCGGCAGGCGATCGATCACGTTGACCGTGCGCAGCGCGCTGCCCGCGGTCTGGCGGATGGTGATCGTGTACTGCACGGTGTCGCCGATCTCCGCGGTCTGGCGGTCACCGTTCTTGCTGATCGCCAGGCCGGTCGCTACCGCGGTGTCCAGCGGCAGGTGGTTGTTGATGATGGCCGCGGTGTCCGAGCCGGCGAACAGGCCGAGGTAGTACTGCGTCGCCATGCCGACCGCACCGGTCGGTGCCAGACGATTCGGCTGCACCAAGTGGTTGGCACCGGCGCTGCCGGCCGGCGACAGCGAGCCGCCCTGCGGTGGGATCAGAGACGAGACGAACTGATAGCTGCCCGGCGGCGTCACGGTGAGCTGGAATTCGCAGCGGGCCGGCGCGGCCGGGCCGAAGGCGAACTGATAGAAGCCCTCGCTGCCCACCGTCATCGAGATCGCGCTGCCTTCCAGGCGATAGCCGCCGCTGCCGGCATTGAGCACCGAGGTGCGCGGGTCGTAGCCGGCACACAGGCCGACCGGCGCCAGGGTCACGATCGAGCCCGGAACCGGGTCGCGGGTGGTGGCGTCGTAGACCACGCCCGACGGATCCACCGGCAGGCTCTGCTGCGGCAGGTGCTGGCCCGGGCGGAGCACGACTTCCAGCTGGCTGGTGCCGTTCTCGTTGATCCGGCAGGCGCTGACCCCGGCGCGCGCGATGGCGGCCGGTGCGTCGCAGGCTTCCTGGATCCCGGCCACGGTTTCGCGGGTGACCGGATTCGGCCACAGGATGTTGGAGGTCGGATCGCGGAAGCGGATGTTCCAGGTCACGCCCGGCACCACGTCGCCGAAGCGGTAGCTGCCGTCGGCACCGGTCGTGGTGGTCTTCACCACCTGGCCGCTGGCCGGGTCGACCAGCTCGACGACCCACGATGGCAGGCGCTTGTCGCCGCCGTCCAGCAGCTGGTCATCGCTGCCGATGTCGTACCACACCGTACCGCCGACCGAGGCGGCCAGCTGGACGGCATTGGGCACGCGGCAGGCGTTGAACTGGATCGTTTCCACGCACTCGGGCAGCTGGGTCACATCGCCCTCGAACGCGCCGCGCTCGGCCGGGGTCGGTGCGCGGAATTCATTCTCGCCACCGCCTTCGACCAGCACCGCATTGTTCACGGTACCCGCTTCCGCGGCGGCAGCACCGACCAGCACCTGCACCTCGATGGTGTCCACCGAGGTGGCGCCGGCGGCCAGCACCTGCTGGCTGCGGCAATCGAAGCGGGTGTCGCCCACTGCGCCGGTGCAGACCCAACCGGTCCCGCTCGGCGCCGCCGCCAGGGTCAGCCCCTGCGGCAGCCGGTCGTGCACGGTGTATTCGCCGCGCGACGACTGCTGCCCGCCATTGCGCACCCGGAGGGTGTACGTGGCGATGTTGTTGACGGTGAAGCGTGCGCTGCCCGCGGTCTTGGTGACCAGCATGTCCGGCGAATCGCCGATCTCACCGAAATTGTTGTCGATCGAGTCCCCGCCCAGCGGCAACACGATCTGGCTGACCGCCGAGGGCACCGTGTCGCGGCCGGTGGCCACGCCGGTGACGACACCGTCCACGGCGCCGGCACTGGTGATGCCGTTGAGGGTCTGCGGCGGCTGGGTCGGCTCGGTCACCGTATAGGTGCCCGGACGCAGCTCGTCGAAGCGATAGCGGCCTTCGGCATCGGTGGTAAGCGTGATCGAGACCGCCTGGCCCAGATCATCGGTGCCGGTCAGCACCACGGTGACGTTGGCGATGCCGCCCTCACCTGCGTCGACCACGCCGTTGTCGTTGCTGTCGTTGTAGACCCGGCCGGCGATGCTGCCGGTCGGGATCTCACCGAAGTTGTTGTTCACCGACTGCTGGTTCACGCCCAGCACCACGCCGGTGATCTTCGACGGCGTGCTGCCCGGCGCGGTCACGCTGCCACCGGTGCTGCCGGCCACGGTACGGCCGTCACGGGTGCCCGCCGGCTGGTCCGGCTCGGTGACCGTGTAGGTGCCCGGCGGCAGGTCGCTGAAGCTGTAGTTGCCCTCGGCATCGGTCACGGTGTCGCGGGTGATCGGATTGCCCACCAGGTCGGTGCCGGTCAGGGTGATGGTGACGTTGGCCAGACCGGTTTCGCCGGGGTCGACCACGCCATCGTTGTTGCGGTCGATCCAGACCTTGCCGCTGATGCCGCTGTTGAGCGGAATCTCACCGAACAGGTTGTCCACCGAGGCGATGCCCGGAGTGGACAGATCGATCGTGCTGATGCGGCTGGGCACGGTGGTCACCGGCGTGGCGGTGCCACGGCTGACACCGTCGACGGTGCCCGCGGTGGTGATGCCGTTGCTGGTGCCGGTCGGCTGCTGCGGTTCGGTCAGGGTGTACGTGCCCGGGCGCAGATCGGCGAAGGCGAAACGGCCATCGGCGTCGGTCTGCACGCTGCGCGTGACGCTGGCGCCGGTGTCGTCGGTGCCGGTCAGCTCGATGGTGACCCCTTCGATGCCGGTTTCGGCGGCGCCGCTCTGCGCACCATTGTTGTCGGCGTCGAAGAACACCGTGCCGGAGATCGACACCGGCAGCACTTCACCGAAATTGTTGTTGATGGAGGCCTTGCCTGCCGGCAGCACGACCGCGCTGATCGCACTGGGTACGCTCGCCACCGGGGTGGCGGTGCCGACCGCGGTGCCGTCGATGGTGCCGGTGGCCGTAATGCCATTGATCGTGGCGACACCGTTGAACACCGGCTGCGCAGCCTGCTGGGTCACCGTATAGGTGCCCGCCAGCAGGTCGTCGAAGCGGTAGCGCCCGTCGGCATCGGTCGCGATCGCCGCGACCGGCTGGCCCAGCACATCCACGGTGCCGCCCGGCAGCTGCACCTGCACGTTGGGCAGGCCCGGTTCGCCGGCGTCCTGCACGCCGTTGTTGTTGCGGTCCAGGTAGACGGTGCCGGAGAGCGCGGCAGCGCGCTCGCCGAAGTCATTGCCCGTGGAGCCGGTCACGGGCAGGTTGGTGATCGTGATCAGGTTGCCCGGGGTTTGGCGACCCTCGGCCAAGCCGGTCGGCTGGGTCTCGGTGATGCGGTAATCCTGGCCGGCCACGGCGCCGGGATAGCTGTAATGGCCATCGGCATTGGTCACCAGCGTTTCGGTGGTGTCGTCGGCGGTGCCGAACACACCGTCCGGGCCTGCACCCACGATGATCACCTGCACGCCGGGGATACCGACGTCGCCTGCATTGTTGTCGCCGTCATCGTTGCGGTCCAGGTAGACCGTGCCGCTGATCGGGGCGTTGGCCAGCTCACCGAACAGGTAGCCGGTAGCGTCCTGTCCAGCGTCGATGGCGATGCCGGAGATCACGTTGGGCACGGCGGTGCTGCCCGGCGTGGCGGCGTTGCCGGCGGTGTGCTTGCCGTCCAGGTACGTGGCCGGCTGGGTTTCCGTCAGCGTGTAGCCGGTGCCCGCCTGGGCCGGCAGCAGATCGCTGAAGCGGTAGGCGCCATCGGCGTCGGTGGTCGCGGTCAGGGTGACCGGATTGCCGAGCACATCGGTACCGGTGAGCGTCACGATCACGTTGGCGATCGGGTTCTCGCCGCTGTCGCGCAGGCCGTTGTTGTTGCCGGCGGCCGCGTTGGAGAAATCTTCGTAGACCGAGCCGGCAATCGAGCCGAGCTTCTCACCGAAGTCATTGCCGCTGGAACCGGTCAACGGCAGCGCGGTGATGTCGATCTGGTTGCTCGGGTTCTCGGCCGCATCGGCGTAGCCCTGCGGCTGCGTTTCAGTGATCCGGTAGTGCTGCCCCACGACCAGGTTGTCGAAGGTGTAACGGCCCTGTGCATCGGTCTGCACGGTGATCGGCGGCAGATCGTCGGCGGTGCCATAGAGGCCGTCCGGGCCTGCGCCGGTCAGGGTGATGGTGACATCCAGCAGGCCACCATTGGGCTGCGAGCCGCGGCCGCCGGCGTCACCGGCGTCGAAGTCGCCATTGCCGTTGCGGTCCAGGTAGACGTGGCCGGAGATGGACGTGATCGCGTCTTCGCCGAAGTTGAACGCGGTACCGTCGTCGCCACTGGACAGATCGATGCCGACAATGCGGTCCGTCGTGGGCGCATCGCCGCTCGCGCCGGTGGTCACCGTGCAACTCGTGCAGGCGACGCCGCCGATCAGCCCGGGATTGATCGCGCTGGGGCGGTTGCGATAGCTGCCATCCGGCAGCACTTCGCGCAGCGTATAGACCTGCAGCGGGTCCAGCCCGATGAAGCTGTAGCTGCCGTCATTGCCGGTGGTGCGGGTGTCCAGCACGGTGCCGGAAGCATCGAGCAGCTCGATGGTGGCGTTGGCGATCGGCGCATCACCGGCATCGCGCACATTGCTGTAGTTGCTGTCCACGTAGACGACGCCGGACAACGACGGGCGACGCACTTCCGGGAAGTTGTAGCGCACGGCATCCACGCCCGCACCCAACGCGATCGTGGTGTAGACCGAATCGGCGCTGGTGACCGGCGTTACCGCGGCGAAGACACCACCAGCCGACGGCGCCTGCGCGCCCGTTGACGGCGGCGCAACCGGACCGTTGACGTAGGCGGTCGGCTGGCTCTGGGTCAGGGTGTAACCGGCGGTACCGGCCGGGGCCAGGTTCTCGAAGCGGTAGGCGCCCTGCGCGTCGGTGGTGGCATCCAGCGAAACAACATTGCCGTATGCGTCTTCACCACTGAGGTGCACGGTGACGCCGGAGATCAGCGGCTCACCACTCTGCAGCGTGCCACCGTTGGCACCGTCGCGGTCGCGGTCCTGGAATACCACGCCGGCCAGCGAGGAACGCACCACGGTGTGGGTGGTGGTGTCCTCGTTGTTGCCCGGCTCCGGATCGAGCTGGTCGCTGGTGGCCTTGGCGGTATTGAGGCCATTGCCGTTGGCCGGAAGCGTGGTCCAGCGCGCGGGAATCAGCACGCGCACCTGCCCGTCCAAGGCCAGGTCGCCCATGCGGCAGGTGACGGTGCGGCCCACCAGCAGGCAGTTGCCGAGGCCGGTGGTCTGCACGCCCGGGTCCGCAGTGGCGCCGCGCTTCTGCCAGGTGATCGCAGCCGCGCCGCCGAGCACTTCCAGCCCTTCGGGCAGGGTATCGGTGACGACCACGCCATCGCCGTTGAGCGGGTTGGTACCGCTGCGATCGCGCGAGAGGCTGTGCCCGGGGCCGTGATTGATCACGTCCAGCACGAACCAGAACGGCTGGTGCAGGCTGACGGTGCCTGCCGCCGCCGGCAAGGCCTGGGCGGGGTCGGCATTCGGGGCAAGCACCACGCTGGACTTCTTCATTTCCAGGTCCGCGCGGGTGCGGATGCTGGTTTCCTGGGTGGCGGTGTTGTTGCTGGTGTCGCTCTCTGCTTCAGAGGACCGTGCGGTGACCGAGTTCTTCAGCGTTTCGCCGGTCGCCGGCGGTGCGGTCATGTACTGGTAGACCAGATACAGATAGCTGGTCTGGTTGGCGGTGATGACGCCTTGGTCGGCCGTGGGGACACCGGCGCTGGGCATGGTGCAGGAAATGGTCTGCGGCCCGGTGCTGGGATTGGTGCTGCCAGCAGCCACCGAGCAGCGGGAGCCGACCGGCTCCAGAGCACCCTGCGGACCGGCGATGTTGCCGGTTTTGCTGCCGACCAGGCTCACGCTGGCGCCGGGCGGCGGGCTGATGGTGTCATCGATCATCGTATGCGTGGCCAGCGAGGGCCCCGCGTTGCGCACGCTGATCTGGTAGTAGATGTAGTTGTTGGTTTCCATCCCGGTGCGGGAGTCGAAGCCCAGCGGGTCCACCGCGCCGATGAAGTTCTGGTCGATCTTGTTGACAATCAGATCCACGCGACCGGCGTCGAAGGGCAAGGTGGCGTCCTTGGTGTCGTCGTCGGTGCGGCTGTTGTAATCGTAGGTACGGCCATTGGCATCGGTGCCGCTGGACGGGTCCGGCGTCCCATCGCCATTGAGGTCGAAATGGAAGCCACCGGTGTTGGTGAACTGGCGTCCGGTATTGCCACTGTTGACGTTCGGGCGGATCTCCACCGTCATCGTTTCCGTGGAGTTGTTGGCCATGTCCTTGGGCGTGCAGGTCAGGCGCAGCGTGGCCGGTGCGCCACCGGTGTTGAACCAGGAGGTGCCGCCGGGCGCCGGTGCGGAGCTGACCGACGGGTCGGTCGTGGTGACCTTGCACGCCTTTTCCGCTGCGTCCGAACCGGTGCGCAGGGCGGAAAGCAGCACGAAGCCGGCATCGTTGGCAGGCAGCGTGAACAGGTCGCTGAAGACCACACCGCGTGCCGTCGATGGCCCCATGTTCTGGTAGGTGATGCGATAGATCGTGTTGACGCCGGCGCGCCCGGGAGTACCCGAGGTGATGTCCTTGCGGGTGGTGGCGACATTGGCCACCGCATCGATCTGGACCCAGTCCGAGGCGGTGTTGTTGCTCTGGTCGATCTCGCCGAGCGCGCCGGGGATGGCCGGATTGATACGGACACCGGCCGTATTGCAGAAGCGACCCGGCAGCAGCGGCTGACCGCCGCACGTGCCGGCCGGCTGGTTCTGACTGTCGAACAGGCCGCGGTTGACGGTAAAGCCTACGACCGCGGTCTCGTTGCGGCCCAGCACCGTGGTACCCGCATCGCACACCCACGCGCTGCCAATCAGGCGGCAGGTCCAGCCTGCCGGCGTGGCGTCCGCAGTCACCGTGGTGATCCCGTTGACGAAGCCCGGGATCGGATCGTTCACCACCACGCCAGTCGTGGCTGCGCCGCCGTTGCGGATGGTCAGCGTGTAGCTCACCGAGGCGTCGCTGTTGCGGATGATGTTGTCGGCCTCGCCCGTCGCGTTGGTCTGCTTGGTGATCGACAGGTCGGCACGGTCGTCGGTGGCACGGCTCTCGCCACCGGCGCAGTCATTGGTGTCGTTCGGGTCGCGATCGATGCCGCCGGCGGTACCCGGCTCGAGCGAGCCGCCGCTGCCACCGGTGCAGGCGTCGTTGCGCAGCGCCCCGGCGGTGCGCGCCAGGGTCTGCAGCGCCAGTGCGGGCGCGTTGGCATTGACAGCCACCGGGTAGCCGGTGGCCAGGGTGCAGGTCACCGTTTGTGCCCGACCGACGGCCCAGACACGGTCGACGCTGCAGCTCCACCGCCCCACGACCACCGAGGTGCCGGGCAGGATCGGCTGCCCGCTGGCATCCACCCACTCCTCGCCGGGTGCCAGCGTATCGACCACCTGCAGATTGCTGGTCACCGTGCGCGGCCCCAGGTTCTGCACGCCCAACGTGGACGTCATCATGCTGTCGCTGCGCACGCCGGCGCCGTTCCACACCGGCACCAGCAGCGGGGCCTTGGACTTGCTCATGCGCAGGTCGGCGCCATCGGGAATGACGGTCAGGCCAACGGTGCCACTGTTGTTGCCCGGCACCGGGTCCGGCGTGGCCGCACGGATCTCTGCCGTATTGCTGACCACCCCACTGCTGTTGGTACCGGTCGAGGGCACCTGCGCGGTGATGGTGATGATCGCCTGCGCACCCGGCGCGAAGCTGCCGGCCAAGGTGCAGGTGCGTGCGCTCGCTCCGGCATTGCTGATGCAGGTCCAGCCGGCCGGCGCCACGCCACCAGTGATCACGAATCCTTCCGGCATCGCGTCGGTCACCACTACGCCGGTGGCCGCACTCGGGCCATCGTTGCGCGCGGTCAGGGTATAGGTCACCACCGAACCGGCTGCCGCCGGGGCCGGCGAGACCGACTTGGACATCGCCAGGTCGGCACCGGCGGTGACCGCGGTGGTCACCTGCGCGGCATTGTTGTCCGGCACCGCATCGGGTACCGAGCCGGCATTGACCACGGCGGCATTGACGATGTTGCCGGTGCCGACGTTGACCTTGCCGCGGAACTGATAGCTCGCGCTCGCGCCCACGGCCAGGGTGCCGTTGTAGGTGCCGTCCTGCGCACTGAAGCTCCAGTCCGCACCGCTGGGCGTACCGACCAGGGTGACGTTGGGTGGCAGCGTGTCCACCACCCGGAAGCCGGTGGTGGTGCTGGGACCGTTGTTCTTGACGGTGAGGGTGTAAGTGACCTCGCCGCCGCCGATCACCGGGTCGGGCGTGGCGGACTTGCTCAGCGCCAGATCGGCCGCTGCCTGGATGGTCGTGGTCTGGTTGGAGATGTTGTTGCCGGTATTGGTGTCACCGGCAAAGAAGGGGTCATTGCCCGGCAGCGTCACGATCGGCGTGGTCGCCGGCGGCAGTGCGGCGGCGAAGCCGATCGCTGCATGCAGGCTGATCGTGGCCGGCTGGGTCTGCAGCGTGGTGACCGGCAGCTTGAACTGGTACGGCGCGCCGGACGCGGTCAAGGTGGGGTTGGTGCACACCACGCGGGTCGTGCCGGCACTGCCGGGCGAGGCGCTGCAACCGGCCGGTGCCGGGCTGCCCAACGCCGTGCCGACCGGCAGGTCGATGATCGTGACGCTGCCGGCCGCATTGTCGTTGGCACCGTTTTCGACCTTGATGTTGTAGATCACCGTGGTGCCCGCAGGTACCGGGTCGTAACCGGTATCGGAGAAATCGGTGATCTGCAGATCGATCGCCAGGGCAGACAGCGGCAGGACCAGCAACAGGGTCGCCAGGGTGGCGCGCCACCAGCCCAGGCGGGCGGATGTGTCTGCGCGCTCGAACGGCGTCACCGCCGCGCAGATGGCTGCGCGATCGCTATGGCTGGACATGCGTTGTTCCCCTGTTCCGGTCTCTGCTGCTTTCAGAGGGAACGCACTGCGCTCCCGTGACGTGATGCGACCTGACCGTGCACGACTGTCGTCATTGGCACGCTCAGGCGGGGCGCATTGTGGTTGTGCGGCATCGGCAAGTCAGTGCCGCCCGCTCACGCTGGCTCACACTTGCTCACACGGGGAAACGCCGGGTCAGGCGGTCAGCAGGTAACCCTGTCCACGCAGGGCGCGCATCGGCAGTTCCGCGCCGGTGGCCGCACGCACGCGCGCGCGCAGGCGATGCACCAGCACGTCCAGCCGATGCGGGTCGAAGTCCCAAGGGGTATCGGTGATGCGTTCGATCAGCCGCTCGCGGGTGATCGGCTCACCCGCCGCGTCGAACAACAGTTGGAGTGCAGCACGCTCCATGGCGGTCAAGGCGAGCGTCTGCTGCGTGGGCGACTGCAGCGTCCAGCCATCGGCAGAGAGCTGCCAGGCCCGCTGCACCTCCGTGACGGTCTGCACGGCCGGGCGCCCTGCGGACAAGCGACGACGCAGGCTGAGCAGCCCGGCGGCCAGCACGTCCAGGTCCAGCGGTTTCACCAGGTACACATCGGCCCCCTGGGTCAGGCCATGCGCCATGTCGTGCGGACTGCCACGCCCGGTCAGCATCACGATGCCGATATCGGCGGCCTGACGCAGGTGGCTGGCCACCGTATACCCGTCTTCGCCGGGCAGGCCGACATCGAGCACGACGATATCGCAGCGATCATGCAACAGCGCGCGGTAGAGCGCCTCTGCACTGCCCAGGCCCCGCACCGCGGCACCGCGCCACTGCAGGTCATCGAGCATCAGGGCCAGCAGTTCCGGGTCGTCCTCGACCACCCAGACGGTCAAACCGTCCAGTTCCTTGTGTGCCGCTGGCAGCTGCGCGCCGCCGCGGTTGTCCTGGTCTGCCGTCACGTGACCGCTGCCTCCCTTCACCGGCCTGCAGTCTAGCTGCCGCCCGGAAACGAGCCAAATGCGATAGCGCCCGCACCCCGATCGACGGATGCCAACGCTTGGAAACGGCTGTTGCCGGTCACGGCCGTGGATCGTGACCGGCCCTGTCCTTTACTCGGCCGGAACGCCCATTTCCTTCAGCAGCTCCGGCGCCGGGTAAACCTTGGCCAGCAGCCAGCGCAGGTAGCGCATGTCCACGTGCACCGCGCGCTTGAAGCGCGGGTCGAACCACCAGCTGGCGCTGACCGACTCCCAGTTGCTGTCGAAGTTCAGGCCGATCAGCTCGCCCTTGGCGTTGAGCACCGGCGAGCCGGAGTTGCCACCGGTGGTGTCCAGGTTGGTCAGGAAGTTGACCGTCTGGGTCTTCAGCACCGGATCGGCGGTGGAACCGAAATCACCCTTGGCGATCGCGTCCAGCAGCGGCTTGGGCGCATCGAACGGATAGGCGTTGGTGTTTTTCTCGACGATGCCGGCCACGGTGGTCACCGGGTCGAAATGCACGGCATCACGCGGCGACAGTGCCTCGACCTTGCCGTAGCTGATGCGCAGCGTGCGGTTCGCGTCCGGGTAGACCGCGCGGCCCTGCTTGGCACGCCAGGCGAACAGCGCCTGCATGTACGCCGGGCGCAGTCGCAGCTGCTCGCCTTCGCGGGTCTTGCGCTCGTCATCCAGGCGCAGTTGCGCGGCGACCAGCGGGCCAGCCAGATCGATCAAAGGATCGCGTGCGAGCGCCTTGCCCTCTTTCGCCGCGGCAAAGCGCGACAGGCGCTCGGTTTCCTCGCCCAGGTGCGTGTTGGCGTACAGCGTGTCCAAGGTCTTGGCGAGCGCGGCCGGGGTGCGGCCGAAGGCCGCGTCGAACGCGGGCACGCGCTGCGCGTCGGGCAACTGCTGGTAGCGGGTCAGCAGCGTGGTCAGCAGGGCTTTTTCGATGGCCGGATCGTAGCGGCGCTGGACCTGCTTGAGCACGCCCTCGATCAAGGCCAGATCGCGCTGCTGGTAGCCCGTGTCACGCTCGGCATCGGGCTTGGCCGATTCGATGCGCAGGCGCTCCAGGGTCAGCGCCGAGCGCAGCAGCTGGCTCTGCGCCGCGAGCAGATCGAGCAGCAGATCGCGCTCGCCCACCGAAGCACCGCCGGACAGCGAGGTCAGCAGCGACTGGATGTCGCCCCGGTACTTCGCGTCGGTGGCCTGCAGCATCGCTGCCTCATCGGCGGCACGCTGCGCCTTGGCATCGCTGCGCAGCAGGCCTTCCAGCTCGCCAGCGGCGCGCTTGCGGTTGTTCTTCAGCGACTGCAGCTGCGAGGCGTAGCGGGTGCGTGCCTGCGCGTCCTTTGCACTGGCCGCTTCGATGGTGTCGATCATCTGCTGGAACACCGCCACGCGACGCGGCAGCACGGCATCGATCTGGCTGGCGAATTCCGCGGCGGTACGATGGCGGTAGGTGATGCCCGGATAGCCGGCCAGCATGGCGTAATCGCCGGTCTTGGGGCCGTCGATCGCCATCTTCAGGTGTGCCGGCGGGTGGTACGGCACGTTGTCCACGCTGTACGGCGCGGGCTTGCCGTCCTTGCCCACGTAGGCACGCAGCAGGGTGAAATCGCCGGTGTGGCGCGGCCACATGAAATTGTCGATCTCATCGCCGTAGTTGCCGATCGCGCGCGGCGGCGCGTAGACCAGGCGCACATCGCTCAGCTCGAGCTGGCGGATGCGATAGAAATCGGTGCCGTAGTACATGTCCGCCACGCTGCAGCGGATGTTGCCTTCCTTCTCGCAGTCAGCCACCAGCTGCTTGCTGGCGCGGTCCACCGCATCGAAGTACGCTCGCCCGGTCTTGCCGCGCGCATCGCGCAGCACTTCATCGGTGACCTTGTCGAACCCGACCGTGACCAGCACGCGGAAATCGGGGTTGGCCGCGCGCTCATCGCTGCGGCCGGTGGCGATGAAGCCCTCGTTGATCAGGTTGTGCTCGGGCGAGGTGTTGTACTGGATCACGCCCATGGCCACATGGTGGTTGGTCAGCAGCAGGCCGTCGTCGGAGACGAACGAACCGGTGCCGCCACCGGCACGCACGACCGCACTCAGCGGCGGCGCGGTGACGTTGGCCAGGTCGCCCGGGTTGCCCTTGAAGCCGGCCGCCTTCAGCGGTTTGGCCAGGTCCGGCAGCTGGGTCGGCATCCACATGCCTTCGTCGGCATGGGCGCCGGCGGCGAGGGTCAGGCCAAGCGCCAGCGCGGCGGTGAGGGGTTTGCGTGAAGACATGGGCACATCCGGTACGTCAGAACAGCCAGAGACCTTAGCCACTGAGGCCCGGCAGGGCAACGGCCGATGGTCAGGGGCGCCTGGACCGTCGGCCGTGGCTTACTTCTCCCGCCGCCAGTTCAGCGACCCACGGTTCTCCACCGTGCTCGACTCCAGCTCCACATCGAAGCCACGGCGCAGCAGGTACTTCAGCGTCAGCACCGAGCCACTGCCGACCAGCGAGACGCCGTAGCCGATGTACAGCTTGGGCGAGATGTACTTGCCAAAGCCGATCACCGAGCCACCCAGCGCGCGCGACTGGCTCACGCCGGCGTCGTCCAGGCCGAGCTTGGCGCCCAGCTGCGAGGCGAGCAGGCCGCTGCCGGCCGACAGCGCCGCCGAGGCCGCGTTGACCTGCTGGGTCTGGTCGCTGCTGGCACCGGTGAGGCTGCGTCCCAGCACCAGATAGGCCAGTGCTTCGGACTGCGACATCGCCGGTTCCGACCACACATCCACACGTGGCGACTGCGCCCGCCCGGTCACGTCGATGCCGGCGGTGACATCGCCGACGGCGCGCTGGGCACGGATGTTGATGCGCGGATCGGAGACCGCGTTGTAGTTCCAGTTCAAGTTGCCGCGGGTGATGGTCAGGTCCTGGCCGTAGGCCTTGTAGCGCCCACTGACTTCCAGCCCGCCGTTGGCGGTCATCTCACGCCCGGGGCGTGCCCACACCTGCATCTTGCCGGTCAGCGCCCCCTTCAGGCCGAACCCGGCCATCTTGACCTTGTCGCCCAGGCTCACGGTCAGGTCCATGTCCAGCGGCGAGCTGGGGCCCTCTTCCGGATCGACCGGATCCAGCACCACCACGTCTTCGGAGACCGAGGTACCACGGTCCAGGCGCTCCAGGTCCAGATCCGCTTCAGGCACGTGCACGGTCCCGCGCAGCTGCATCGCGCTGCCGGCCAGGGTGAAGTCCAGGTTCGGGTTGGCGATCACGCGCAGCTCGCTGGTGTTGGCCAGCAGCACGTTTTCGCCGTGGATATGCAGCTGCAGTGGCTGTGCATCGCCGAACCACGACAGCCCGCCATCCACGTACAGCGTGCCTTTGCCGGAGTTGGCCTGCGCGCTGATCTTGGCCGAGCCATCCGGCTGCGCGGTGAAGCTGCCCTTGCCTTCGGCAAAGGTCAGGCCGAGCGCGGGGAACTCGCCGTTGAACTTGCTCAGCGTCGCCTCACCGCCCAACGACGGCGTACCACGCGTGCCGCGCAGACTGACGTGACCTTCGATCAGGCCGGTCGGGCGCACGATGTCGGGCGAGAACAGTTCCAGCCAGTACAGCCGCGCGATGTTCATGTACAGCTCGCCGGTCAGCGGCGCGTTGGCATCCCAGCCGGTCTGCACCTTGGCATCGACGAAGCCGTCACCCTGGAAACCGACACCGAGCTTGGCGTTGATCTGCTGCGGGGTCATCTCCAGGTTCACCGAGAACTGGTCATAGCGCACCAGCTCGCCACGCGCGTTGTCGCCCAGGCGTACCCCGCCTTCGCGCGAGGTGACCGAAGCGCTGCCTTCCCACGCGTTGCCGCGCGGCCGGATGCGCCCATCCAGATTCACTTCACCGCGCAGGAAGATGCGGCGTCCGGACTGCGGTGGCAGCCACGGCTGCACCAGCGCCAGCGGCAGCGCATCGCCGCGCACCAGCAGGCCTTCGCGGGGCCAGTTCGCACTGGCGCACAGCGCGCCGCCCGTGGCGGCACCCAGGCACGCATCGCTCAGGGTGAAGTTAGTGCCCTGCACGCTGAAGGTGGCCGGCGCGCGCAGGCTCCAGGCATCGCCCTTGACCGGTGCGATACGCAGCGCGGTCAGATCACCGCGCCAGGCCTGGCCCTGCTGGCGCACGCCGCCTTCCAGCGCGACAGCACCCAGCTCGTTTTTCGTCTGTGCATCCAGGCGCAGATGGGAGAGGCTGCCGCGGGCATTCACGTTGAGCGTGTCCAGCAGCATGCCGACCTGGATCTTGCTGCCCTGCACCGCCAGCGTGCCGCTGTCGCCCTGCCACGGCAGGCGCCCCTGGATGCTGATCGCCTCGGCGCTCCAGTCGTCCCAGCGCAGGCCACTGCCGACCAGATCGGCGGTGATGTCCGGTGCGGTACGCGCGCCCTTGATCAGCACGTGGCCGCGCAGGCTGCCGCTGCTGTTGGGCAGCAGGTCGTCCAACTGCACCGGCTCCAGCTGCGCATCGATATCCAGGCGGTCGCCCACCGAGCCTTTGGCGGTCAGGCGGCTGTTGCCCAGCGCCAGCCGGAGGTTGCCCTCGCCCTGCTCGCCGCGCAGCGCGAACTTGCCCTGTGCATCCAGCGCACGCTTGCGCAGCGTGCCCTTGATGCCGGGCACATCGACGGTGGCTTCGTAGCTGCCAGCGGTACCGGCCGGACTGCCGGCCGGCGGCGGCAACTGGCGGCCCTTCGATGCAAACGAGCCGGACAGCTTGCCGTCCCAGCCCGGTGCGAAGTAGCCCGGATCGAAGCCGGCCAGTTTGGCGGCCACGTCCCAATCCAGCTGCGGGGCCCAGGCCACCTGGCCGGTGACATCCAGCGAACCGCCCGGGGTGCTGGCCTGGAGCTGCTTGATCACGGCGGCCTGGTCATTGCCGCGCACGTCGAACTGCAGCTCGGCGACCTGTTTCTCGCGTTCCACCGAGGCACGGCCAACCGCCGCCCACGCCTTCAGCGTGCCGGCCAGGCCCATGCGCGCTTCTTTCAGCGTCACCGGCACCGGCGCAGCGGCGCCCGGGGTGGTGGTATCGGCGGCGGGTACGAAGGTGAGGTCGTTGGCGACGATGGAGAAGCGCAGGCTCGCGTTTTCCTTGTCGGTGAAATCGGCGATGCCTTCCAGCCGCGCCTGGCCACCAAAGCCCTTCACCTGCAGCGGCGACACGGTCAGCACCTGGTCGGCCAGACCCACCTTGGAGGGCGCCAGTTCCACCGCGATGTCGCCCTGCTTGAAGCTGCCCTGCAGATTGGCCTGGCCACCCTTGCCATCGGCCTGCACATCCAGCGCCATCGGCGTGCTGGTGCTCGCGTCCATCTCCGGCACCAGCAGCGCCAGGTCCAGTTCCTTGCTGCGCGCAGCGAGTTTCCACACCGGGTCGGTGCGGCCATCGAACACCAGGCTGGCCTGCAGCGGCGCCGGTGCATTGCCGGCGATCGCCACTTCCATATGCCCCAGGTCGCCGCGTGCGACCAGGCCCAGCCGCGCCGGGGTGCGCCCGCGCGGCGCCGGCATCAGCGCGCCGATGGTGATATCGGTGTCGTAATCGCTGCGCGGCAGGTACCGGCCATCCACGCGGAAATCGCCCATGTCGCTGTCGACCTTCAGCTGGGTCGCGCGGAATTCGCCATTGGCGATTTCCACGCCACCGCGCACCTTGGCGATGTCGATCAGCGGCTGCTGCGCCTGGGTGATCCGGAAGCCATCGATGATGATGGTGTCGGCCTGGATCGCCAGCGGCATTTCAATCTGCGGCAGCGAGTCCGGCCACGACGGCAGCTCGAACGGTTCATCACTCTTGGCCAGGTTCAGCGTGGCGTTCTTGATCTGCAGCGCATCGAGCTGCAGCTTGCGCCCCAGCAGCGGCCGGATGTCCGGATCCAGGTAGGCGCGTTCGGCGGTGAAATGGATGTCGTCGTAACGGAAGTCCAGGTCGTGCAGCACCAGCGGCCCGGCGACCGGGCCATCCACCTTGCTCCAGGTGAGCGAGGCGCCGACCGGCAACCGCGCGACCACCTGGGCCAGCAGCACATCACGGCCGGCCACGGTCTGCAGCAGCCAGTACACCAGCAGCAGGGCCAGCAGCACCAGGCCGAGCACGGTGAAGCCCGACCACGCCCAGAAGCGGCGCTTGCGGTAGAAACGCACGCGCGGCGGCGGCGGGGTGGCAGGTGCGGACGGCGTCGGCGTACTCACAGGTCCGCTCCGATGTTCAGGTACAGCTGGAACTGCGAATCCGGGTTGTTCAGGCCATGCGCGATATCCACGCGCACCGGGCCCACCGGCGATTTCCAGCGCACGCCGAAGCCCACGCCGGTATGCAGATCGATCGTATTGTCGAACGCGCTGCCGGTGTCGACGAACACCGCCGCACCCCACGGCCCGCCCTTGAAGTAATGCTCATACTCGGCCGAGCCGACCACCAGGTTCTTCGCGCCGAGCGCGTATTTGTCCGGTGGTGCAGTACGCGGGCCGACTTCGCGGAAGGCATAGCCGCGGATGCTGCGGTCGCCACCGGCGAAGAAGCGCAGGCTCGGCGGCATCGCGACCAGATCGCTGGTCCAGGTGGTGCCACCTTCGCCGCGCAGGATCAGGCGGTCGCTGTCGCCGATCGGCACATACCAGCGCAGCACCATGTTGGCCTGCACGAAGCTGGTGTCCGAGCCGGCACCTTCGACGCCGCCACGCAGCGTTGCACTGCCGCTGATGCCGCGGCGCGGGAACATCTCATCATCCACGTTGACGTAGTCGGCCACCAGCTGCGGGTAGACCAGCGTGGAGGTGTTGTAGACCGCATCGGTGAACTCGGTGCCCGAGGCGTAGCGCCAGCGCTCACGCAGGGCGTTGATCGAGGCGATCGCGGTCCAGTTCTCGTTGATTTCGCCACTGCGGCTGGCCGAGAGTTTGAAGTTGCGCAGGTCGATGTAATCGGTCTGCTCGTCATAGGCGCTGGCGGTGAACGCATACCAGCCGTCGAGCCAGGCAAAGCCCGGGATGCGGTAGCTGGTGACCAGGCTCTTGCGCTTCTGCGCATAGTCGAGCTGGGTGTTCATCTTGTGGCCGCGGCTGTTGAGGAAGCGCCGCTCCAGGCCACCGCGCACACCGGCGCCGCTCTCACTGCCGTAGCTCAGGCCGGCGGTATAGATCGTGCGCTTGGCGCGGGTCAGGTTGACGTCCACCGGCACATCGCCGTTGTCATCGGCCTGGTCCGGGCGCGGCTGGATGTCGATCACGCTGAAGTAATCGAGCTTGGTCAGCGATTCGCGCAGGCGGTCCAGTTTGCCTTCGTGGAAGTAACTGCCTTCGTCCCAGTACACCAGCGGGTCGAACAGCTTGTCGACGAAGTAATCCTGATGGAAGCGGATCTCGCCCATGTTGTAGCGGCGGCCACTGTCCCAGGTCAGATCGACGTCGGCCGCGTTCTCGGCGCGGGTGATCTGCACCTGGCGCTGGGTGAAGTCGGCATCGAAATACCCGCGCTCGGCCAGGCGCCGGGTCACCCGGATCTTGCTGGCTTCGTACTCGGTGTGCTCGAACCGCTGGCCTTTGCGCGGCTTGAAGTTCTCCAGGTCTTCCTGGAGGTACTGGTCCAGCTGGGCCGGGCCGGTGATGTCGATGTGCTCGCGGCGGACCAGGGTCGGCGGTCCCTTCTCGACCTGGATCACCACGCGCAGGTTCTCGCCTTCGCGCGGGCTTTCCACGGTGATGGTCGGGTTGTAATACCCGAACGGCTCCAGCGCCTCGCGGGTCTGGCGCTCGGCCTGCGACAGCAGATACTCCAGCCGGGACTCGCCCTGCGGCTTGCCGATGGTGTCGTACAGGGACAGCGAGACCTCGATGTTCTCGATCATCTCGGCATCGTCGCCCTTGTCCAATCCTTTGATGTCCACTTTCTCGATGGTCCCCCGTGCATGTGCCACCGAGGCGGTGGCAAGGGACAGGAACATCAGCGGAAGGGCGAATTTCGTTGGCTGCATGGCGACAGCATAACGGGCCATCGCGAGCATGCGAAATCGGCGTGGCCGTTTCAGAACGGCGGTGAAGAAGCCGTTAAATTCCGCGAGAAAGTCGTCAGCGTCGTGTCAGCCCTGATCGATGACAGCACGGTGTCGGACAGAACCGTCCGCGACGCCCCATGACGCACCCAGCGCGAACGAAGCGCTGCACGCGCCACGCCTGAAAACGCAGAAGGCGCGAACCGCCGAAGCCGTCGCGCCTTCTGGTGAGCCTCGGGGCGTCCTGCCCCGCAGCATCAGTTGGACAGGTGTTCGATCGCCGCCACGCTGCCCAGGCGGTCGCCCAGGCGCTTGAGCAGGGCCAGGCGATTGGCCCGCAGCGCGGGGTCCTCCGCATTGACCATCACCGCATCGAAGAACGCATCCACCTGCGGGCGCAGGCGCGCCAATCGGTTCAACACGCTCACATAGTCCTTGTGGTGCAGGCTGGCGTTGCTGTCATCGATGGCCGCTTCCACCGCTTCGGCCAGTTCGCTTTCGGCCGGCTCGGCCAGCAGCGCCGGGTCGATCATCCCCGGGATCTCGCCCTCCGCCTTGCGCAGGATGTTGCGGATGCGCTTGTTGGCCGCGGCCAGCGCCTCGGCTTCGGGCAGCGCAGCGAAGGTGCCGATGGCATCGATGCGGCGGTCGAAATCGTACAGCGAGGCCGGCTTCAGCTCGGCCACCGCGTTGAAATGCGTGGCCGGCACGCCCTTGTCGGCGTAGTAGCCGCGCAGGCGGTCGATGATGAAGTCGTACAGCTCCTGCGGCAGCGCCTCGGTCTTGCGTTCGGCACTGGGCTGCACGCCTGCCGGCAGGCCGGCGATGGCGGTACCGATCAGCGCGCGCAGATCCAGGTCGAACCCGCTTTCGATCACCGTCCGGGCCAGGCCAAGCGCGTTGCGGCGCAGCGCGAACGGATCCTTGTTGCCGGTCGGCTTCAGGCCCGCGGCGAAGCCACCGGCCAGCGTATCCAGACGCTCGGCGATGGCCAGCACCTTGCCCAGCGGCGACAGTGCGATGTCATCCCCACCGAAGCGCGGCTGGTACGCCTCGTCGATGGCCAGCGCGACCTCGGGCGACTCCCCGCCGACCACGGCGTAATGCCGGCCGGCAATGCCCTGCAGTTCCGGGAATTCATTGACCATGCGCGACTGCAGGTCGTTCTTGGCCAGCACCGCAGCACGCTTGGCCAGCACCGGCTCGACGCCCACCTGCGGCGCGATGGCCTCGGCGAGGGTGGCCACACGGGTCACCTTCTCGGCCACCGAGCCCAGCTTGGCCTGATAGGTGACGGTCTTCAGGCCATCACCCATCGCTTCCAGACCCTGCTTCAGATCTTCATCGAAGAAGAACTTGGCATCGGAGAAGCGCGGACGGATCACGCGCTCGTAGCCCTTGGCCACTTCGGCCACGTCCTTGGACTCGATGTTGGCGATGCCGATGAACTTCTCGGTCAGCTTGCCGCTGGCATCGAGCACCGGGAAGAACTTCTGGTTGATCTCCATCGTCTCGATCAGCGCTTCCTGCGGCACCGCCAGGAACTCGCGCTCGAAACTGCACAGCACCGGCGCCGGCCACTCGACCAGGTTGACCACCTGCTCCAGGTTGTCCGGGGTGATGCGTGCCTGGCCACCGGCCTGCGCGGCAGCGGCGTTGACCTGCTCGACGATGCGTTCGCGTCGCGCGTCGGCATCGACCAGCACATAGGCGGCCTGCAGCGAAGCGACGTAGTCCTCCGGCGCGCTGAGCCACACGGTCTTGTCATGCATGAAGCGATGGCCGCGGCTCATGCGGTCGGCCTTCAGGCCCAGCACCTCGGCCTCGATGATGTCCGGGCCATGCAGCAGCACCAGCCAATGCACCGGGCGGGCGAAGCCGTAGGTGTGGCTGCCCCAGCGCATCGGCTTGGGGATCGGCATCGCGGCGATCGCCTCGCGCAGGATCTCCGGCAGCAGCGTCGCGGTGCGCGCGCCCGGCGTGGTGGAGCGGTGCACGAAGCGCTCGCCCTTGGCATCGCTGGTGCGCTCCAGCGCGGTCCAGTCGATCCCGGCCTTGGCCGCGAAACCCTGCAGCGCCTTGGTCGGCTGACCCTCGGCGTCAAGCGCGATGTTCAGGTACGGGCCCAGCACTTCGCTGTGCTGTTCCGGCTGCTCAACGGCCACGCCGGGCAGCAGCACGGCCAGGCGGCGCGGGGTCGAGAGTGGCTTGGCATCGCCACGTTCGATGGCCACGCCACGCTTGCTCAGGCCGTCGACGATGCCATCGAAGAAGGCCTGGGCCAGGCCCGGCAGCGCCTTGACCGGCAGTTCTTCGGTACCCAGTTCAATCAGCAGCGGCTGCATCGTGCTCATGCCTGCACCTCCTTGGCGGCGACGGCTTCGAGGCGCTTGGCCTCGTACAGCCTGGCCACGGCCTGGGCCAGCGCGCGCACGCGCAGGATGTAGCGCTGGCGCTCGGTCACGCTGATCGCGCGGCGCGCATCCAGCAGGTTGAACGCATGGCTGGCCTTGCAGACCTGCTCATACGCCGGCAGCGGCAGGCCGACATCGACCAGCTTCTGTGCTTCCTTTTCGCAGGCATCGAAGCGGTGGAACATTTCGTCCACGTCGGCGTATTCGAAGTTGTAGGTGCTCTGCTCGATCTCGTTCTGCAGGTACACATCGCCGTAGGTGACCGGGGTGCCATCCGGACCGTAGGTCCAGATCAGGTCATAGACGTTGTCGCAGTTCTGCAGGTACATGCACAGGCGCTCCAGACCATAGGTGATCTCGCCGAGTACCGGCTTGCACTCCAGGCCGCCGGCCTGCTGGAAATAGGTGAACTGGGTGACTTCCATCCCGTTCAACCACACTTCCCAGCCCAGGCCCCAGGCGCCCAGCGTCGGCGATTCCCAGTTGTCCTCGACGAAGCGCAGGTCATGCACCAGCGGATCGATGCCCAGCGCCTTGAGCGAATCCAGATACAGCTGCTGGATGTTGTCCGGGCTCGGCTTCATCGCCACCTGGTACTGGTAGTAGCGCTGCAGGCGGTTGGGGTTCTCGCCGTAGCGGCCGTCGGTCGGGCGGCGCGAGGGCTGCACGTACGCGGCATTCCAGCTTTCCGGACCGATCGAGCGCAGGAACGTGGCCGGGTGGAAGGTGCCCGCACCGACCTCCAGGTCCAGCGGCTGGATCAGCACGCAGCCCTGCTGCGCCCAATACTGGTTGAGGGTCTGGATCAGGCCCTGGAAAGTGATCGGAACGTTCGGGATCGCGGACATGCGGCGGATTCTTGCCTGCAGAAGGGGTGCGCTAGTATAGCGACCGACCGCACGGGCCTTCCGTGCCTGGGGAAATGGAGGATGGATCCACGCCTGCCTGCGGCGTCTGCCAGCGTCCCTGCGGGGGGCGTCTCCCTGCCGCACGGCCGCCTGGATTTCGACCAGGTCGCCGCCGCCCTGGTCGCCGATGGCCTGGTCGCCGCCGCCGATCTGGAGCGCATCCGCTTCTCCGCCCCGGGCGCACGCAACGCCAGCGAGGTCCATCCGCTGGTGCTGCTGGCCAACCTGAAGCTGGGCGCCAGCGGCGGTGGTGAGCTCGGTCTGGAGCGCCTGAGCGAATGGCTGGCCCAGCGCGCGGGTGTGCGCTACCTGCGGGTGGACCCGACCCGGGTCGACGTCTCGGCGGTCACCGCCCTGGTGTCCCACGCCTATGCCCGCCGCCACCGCTTCCTGCCGCTGGCGGTGGACAGCGAGCGCGTGCTGGTCGCCACCAGCGAGCCGCTGGCCCAGGAATGGCTGCGCGACCTGCAGCACCTGAGCCGCCGCCGGATCGAGCTGGCGATGGTCAACCCGCTCGACCTGCACCGCTACACCATGGAGTTCTACGGGGTGACGCGCTCGGTGCGCGGCGCCCGTGGCGATGTCCGCGGCGAGACCAGCAGCACCCTGCCCAGCTTCGAGCAGTTGGTGGAACTGGGCCGCGCTGGCGACGTCAACGCCGACGACCAGCACATCGTGCACATCGTGGATTGGCTGCTGCAGTACGCCTACGAGCAGCGCGCCTCGGACATCCATCTGGAGCCGCGCCGCGACATGGGGCGCATGCGCTTCCGCATCGATGGCGTGCTGCACAAGGTGTTCGAGGTGCCGCCGGCGGTGATGACCGCCGTGGTCAGCCGGATCAAGGTGCTGGGCCGGATGGACCTGGCCGAGCGCCGGCGTCCGCAGGACGGCCGCATCAAGACCCGTTCGCCAGGCGGGCGCGAAGTGGAAATGCGCCTGTCGACCATGCCCACCGCATTCGGCGAAAAGTGTGTGATGCGCATCTTCGACCCGGATGCCGCGTTCAAGAGCATCGACCAGCTCGGCTTCAGCCCGCAGGAGGCGGCCGGCTGGACCGCCCTGGTCGAGCGCCCGCACGGCATCGTGCTGGTGACCGGGCCCACCGGCTCGGGCAAGACCACCACGCTGTATTCCACGCTGAAGCGGCTGGCCACGCCGGAGGTGAACGTCTGCACGGTGGAAGACCCGATCGAAATGATCGCGCCGGAATTCAACCAGATGCAGGTGCAGACCAACATCGACCTGGATTTCGCCAGCGGCGTGCGCACCCTGCTGCGGCAGGACCCGGACATCATCATGATCGGCGAGATCCGCGACCTGGAAACCGCGCAGATGGCGGTCCAGGCCTCGCTCACCGGCCACCTGGTGCTGTCCACCCTGCATACCAACGATGCGCCCTCGGCGATCACCCGCCTGCTCGACCTGGGGGTGCCGCATTACCTGCTCGCCTCCACCCTCAACGGGGTGCTGGCCCAGCGCCTGGTGCGCACCCTGTGCACCCACTGCAAAGTGCCCACGGCGCTCTCGGCCGAGCAATGGGCGGTGCTGACTGATGCCGATGCGGCATTACCTGAGGCGCCCACGCCATATGCACCGGTCGGCTGCATCGACTGCCGGCGCACCGGTTTCCTCGGTCGCGTGGGCCTGTATGAGTTGCTGCCATTGGGTTCCAGCCTGCGCCGGCACATCCGCGCGGACATGGATCTGGCCGCCTTCAACCGTGCCGCACGTGCTGAAGGGGTACGAACCCTGCGCCGCGCGGGGCTTGAAAAGGTAGCGGCAGGGCTGACTACAATCGAGGAAGTCCTCTCGGTCCTGCCTCCCCCGGATGAATTCCGCCCCGTTCCTGATTCTTGAAACCGGCCAACCCGTCGCCTCGCTGCGCCGCTACGGGCGGTTTTCGCACTGGATCCGGGTCGCGGCCGGGCTGGATGCCGACGAGACCGTGGTGGTCGATGTCGAACATGGCGGCACCCTGCCCAGCCACCGCGATTTTGCCGGCGTGATCGTCAGCGGTTCGGCCGCCTACGTCACCGACCGCGCCGAGTGGAGTGAACGCAGCGCACAGTGGCTGCGCGAAGCCGCCCACGACGACCGCCCGGTGTTCGGTATCTGCTACGGCCACCAGCTGCTCGCCCACGCGCTGGGCGGCGAAGTCGCCTACAACCCGGCCGGGCGCGAGTCCGGCACGATCGAGCTGGCGCTGGATCCTTCCGCAGTCGACGATCCGCTGTTCGGCGGCCTGCCGGCCCGCTTCCCGGCCCACGCCACCCACCTGCAGACGGTGCTTCGCGCGCCCGAGGGCGCGGCGATCCTGGCACGCTCGGCGCAGGACAACTGCCACGCCTTCCGCTGGGGCGCACACGCCTGGGGCGTGCAGTTCCATCCGGAGTTCGCCACCCACCACATGCGCGGCTACGTCCGCGCCCGCGCCGAGTGCATCCGCCAGCACGGTGGTTGCGCGCGCAGTGTCGCCCGCGACGTCAGCGCCGCGCCGCTGGCCCGCCAGCTGCTGCGCCGTTTCGTCCGCCAGGCACGCAACGCCTGAGCCCCGCGCGGGGGACGTCATCCGGGCGCAACGCAGCGTCCGCGCCGCGCCGGGCGGCCTTCAGGTCACGCGCCGGGAAAACAGGGATAATCGACCGCAATCGGGCGTTCGCGCCTTCTCCCCTGTCCCGGAATGTTATGAGCGAGATTCGCAAGCTGCCGGCCTCCGCCGGCGCGGAATGGCTGGTGTCGGGTTTCACCCTGCTGCGCAAGGCGCCGCTGGCGCTGGGCCTGCTCGGCGTGATCTGGGCCGTGGCCGCGTTGCTGGTGATGTCGCTGGCGATGGTCAGCCCGGCGCTGAGCACGCTGGCGCAGCTGTTGATGGCACTGGCCGGCCCGCTGTTCTTCGGCGGCCTGGTGTGGGCCGTGCGCGAAGTCGACCAGGGTCGCGTCGCGCAGCCGTCGCACCTGCTGCAGGGCCTGCATGAAGGCCGCGCCTTGAACCTGCTCGCCTCGCTGCTGCCGCAGCTGGTGGCCGGCCTGTTCCTGGGCGTGTTGTTGCTGGTGCTGATCGGCAGCAGTGGCCTGCAGCACTTGAGCGAGGTGATGGTGCAGCTCAACGCGATCAGCCAGTCCGGCGCGCAGCCGGACCCGGCGCAGATCGAAGAATTGATGGCGAGCCTGCCGGCGATGCGCATCCTGCTCTGGCTGGCACTGGTGGTGGTGACCTTCCTGGCGATGGCGCTGGCGCTGTTCACCCTGCCGCCGCAGGTGATGTTCGAGCACCGCAACGGCCTGCAGGCGATGCGCCTGAGCCTGCGCGCCTGCCTGCACAACGTGCTGGCGATGCTGGTGTTCTTCCTGCTCGCCTTCGTGGCGGTGTTTGCGATCTACTTCGGCGTCATGCTGGTGGCGCTGATCGCGCAGTTGATCGGCGGCACGATGCTCGCGCTGTTCGTGGCGCAGCTGCTGCTGATGGGCGTGGTGATGCCGGTCTTCGCCGGTGCCATCTACACCGCGTGGAAGCAGATGTTCGGCCAGCAGGGGCCGCAGACCCCGCCGCCGATGCCGGGCCCGAACAACGTGTTCGCGGCCTGATACAGACAAAACCCCGGCCTTGGCCGGGGTTTTTGTTTGTGCCTTACTCCGGCTGCTCTTTCCCGCCCGGGCGTGGCACCAGCCAGCGCGCGGCGTGGATGCCCAGCTCGTAGAGCAGGCACATCGGGATGGCCAGCATCAGCTGCGAGACCACGTCGGGCGGCGTCAGCACCGCGGCCAGCACGAAGATGCCCACGATCGCATAGCCGCGACCTTCCTTGAACTGCTGCGGCGTGATCCAGCCGAGCAGCACCAGGATCACCATCGCCACCGGCAGCTCGAAACTGGTGCCGAAGGCGAAGAAGATCGCCAGCACGAAATCCAGGTACGCCGTCGCATCGGGGGTGATCGCAATCACCTCCGGGCGGAACGTGGTGAGGAAGTGGAACACCGCCGGCAACACCAGGAAATACGCGAACGCGCAGCCCAGATAGAACAGCAGCACCGACGAGGCCAGCAAGGGCACCGCCAGGCGTTTTTCGCGGGCATACAGACCCGGCGCCACGAACGACCACAGCTGGAACAGCAGCCACGGCACGGCGATGAACACCGCCACGAAGAACGTCAGTTTCAACGGCGCGAAGAACGCGCCGGCCGGATTGGTCGCGATCATCGTCTGCCCGTTCGGCAGCTGCGAGATCAGCGGTTCGGCGATCATCGTGTAGATCTGCCGCGAGAACGGCATCAGGCCCAGCAACACCACGCCCAGGCCGATCAACGCGCGCACCAGGCGTGCACGCAGCTCGATCAGGTGTTCGACCAGCGAACTCTCGTTGCTTTCATGCTCGCTCATCGCGGTGCCTCGTGGTTCGGCGGCGTGGGCACAGGCGCAGGCGTAGGCGGCGCGGTGTCAGTCGACGGCGGCAGAGCCGCCGGGACGTCCGCACGCGGTGCGCTGCCATCAATGCCCGGCGGCGCCATCGCATCGCGCGGCGGCTCGGCCCCCTCGGTGGCCACCACATGCTGGGCCACGCTGGCCGGGGAACCCGGTGCGGGGCCGGTCATCACCGGCTCGTCCTCGGCAGCCGCGGCGACGTCATCGCCGTGCCGCGCCACGTCCTGGCGCATCTGCTCGGCTTCGCGGCGCACCGCTTCGCCACTGGCGCGCAGCTGCGACTCGGTATCGCGCATCGAGGTTTTCACATCATCGAACTGCCGCTTGATCTCTTCGGCGTGCAGTTCACGCTCGAGTTCCTGCTTCACCGAATCCCACTGGTTGCGGGCACGGCGCACCCACAGCCCGGCGAAGCGGGCTGCCTTGGGCAACCGCTCCGGGCCAAGCACCACCAGGGCCACCACCGCGATGACCAGCAGTTCACTGAAACCGATATCGAACACGCCAAGCCGCCCGGATCAGCGCGGGTCGCGGTCGTGCTCGGTCTGCGACGTCGTCGAGTCCTGCGGACGCGAACTGTCGCTGAGCTGCGCGTTCGGCTTGTCCTCGTCGCGCATGCCCTTCTTGAATTCCTTGACGGCGCTGCCAAGGTCCTTGGCGCCGCTGGTCAGTTTCTTGGTGCCGAACACCAGCAGAACGATGACCAGCACGACCAACCAATGCCAGATGCTGAAACTGCCCATGACTCGCTCATTACGTAGTGATCAGACGGTTGAGCATAGCGCACCGGCGGTAAGCCGGCGCGCGTGACAAAAGTCAGTTGCCGTCCAGCGATTCGGTACGGACTTCACCGTCGCCGACCGGCTGGAAGCCCTGCTGCGGGGCCGGTTGCGCCGGCACGGACTGCAACGGGGCGGTGGTCGCGCCAGCGGCGGCCGGGGCCGGCGCCTGTTCAGGTCGAACCGGCACGGCAGCGGCGCGCGGGGCGGGGGCCGGTGCAGGCGCGCTGCCTGCGGTGCCGCGCTTCTCGCGGGCGGTGTAGGTGGCTTCTTCCAGGCGATCACGGAAGGCGACCACGTCCACCGACGGCGGCTCGCCGACACGGCCTTCAAAGACCATGCGCGGCGTGGTGTTGCTGCCGTAGGCATCTAGGTTGGCGGCATCGTCGATCTGCAGCACGGCGCCATCCAGTGCCACACCGGCGAACAGCCCGCGAGCGCGCGACCAGGACCAGATTTCGGCCTTCAGCTGGCCATCTGTGGCGGCGGCAGCGTTGCGGCCGACCGGACCGGCGGCGACGCCGGCATCGGCGCCCAGGGTGAACTTGCCGTTGACGAGATTGTCCAGGCTGCGATCGTTGCGGAATACCAGCACGACATCGGAAGACTGCACACCGGCCTGGAAGCCGATGCTGCCGCCGGTGAGCTTCACGAACACCGGGTTGGACCAGCTGCCATCCGGCGTCTTGACGGACATCAAGCCGTGGCCGCGACGGCCGCCGATCACCAGACCGGCCTTGATCGTGTCGGGAATGACAATGACCGCGCGACCTTCGTCGAGCAGCTTGTCGGGAATCCCCTGCTCGGGGATGTCCTGGATTTCATTCAGGACGCGCACGGCATTGCGGGCGCGCTGGTCCTCCTGTGGCCCGGCCATGGCCTGGGTCGACAGCAGGCTGGCGGAGATCAGCAGAACAAGGCTGAGGCGGCGCATGGGTGGGCTCCAGAAAGTCGATTCATACAAGATAGCGGCAGGTACGACCGGGGTCGATACGCTTCTCGACGTTAGAAGGCCGGCGATGAATCGGCAATGAGTATTCCGGGCTATCGATATGCCTGCCAGATCGCGTTCATCATCCAAATCCATCCCGCCAATCGCGCAGACCTGCGAGAATGGCGGCATGCTCGACGCACCCGACACCGCCGTGCTGGCGGTCAATCTAGGCACGCCCGAGACGCCAACCGCCCCGGCGGTGCGTCGCTACCTGGCTGAGTTCCTCAGCGACCCGCGCGTGGTCGCGATTCCGCCGTTGTTCTGGAAACCCTTGCTGTTCGGGCTGATCCTGCCATTGCGCAGTGGTCGCTCGGCCGCCAAGTACGCCCAGGTCTGGCTGCCGGAGGGCTCCCCGCTGATGGTCTACACGCGCCGGCTGGCCGAGGCCATGCAGGGCCTGATGCCCGACCTGCGGGTGCGCCATGCGATGCGCTATGGCGCCCCGGCGCTGCCGGCCGAGCTGGACCGGCTGGCCGCCGAAGGCATGAAACGGATCGTGGTACTGCCGTTGTATCCGCAGTATTCGACCACCACCACCGCCTCGATCGAGGACCAGGTGCGCGAGTGGCAGCCGAAACATCCCGGCGTCACCGTAACCCTGGTGCGCGATTACGCGGTCGACCCGGACTGGGTCGCCGCCGTCGCCGGCAGCATCCGCCAGTGGTGGGAACAGCACGGCCGTGGCGAGAAGCTGGTGTTCTCCTTCCACGGTATTCCGCAGCGCCTGGCCGACGCCGGCGATCCGTATCCGCAGCGCTGCGAAGCCAGCGCCCACGCGATCGCCCAAGCCCTGGAGCTGGCCGACGATGCCTGGCAGCTGACCTACCAATCGCGTTTCGGCCGTGAGAAATGGCTGCAGCCCTATGCCGAACCCACCCTGTGGGCGATGGCCGAGAACGGCGTGCGCAGCATGGACGTGGTCTGCCCCGGCTTTGCCACCGACTGCCTGGAAACCCTGGAAGAGGTGGCGATGGGCTTTACCGAGACCGTTGCCGAGCGCGGCGCGACAATGCGCTACATCCCCTGCCTCAACGACGCGCAGGCGCATGCACTGGCGCTGTCGCGGCTGAGCATCGCGGCGCTGGCATGACGCTGCAGCCGTTCTCGCTGCCGGTTGCCGGCAGCACGGTGGCCGGCCTGCGGTCGGCTGAGACCGGCGGCACGCGTGTTCTGGCGCTGCATGGCTGGCTCGACAACGCCGCCAGCTTCGTACCGTTGGCGGCGCAGCTGCCGGCGCTGGCGCTGGTGGCGATCGATCTGCCCGGCCACGGCCACAGCGCGCACCTGCCGCCCGGCACGCAATACAACACGCCCGGTGCGATCTGCCACGTGCTCGACGTCGCCGATGCGCTGGGCTGGGACCGCTTCGTGCTGCTCGGCCACTCGATGGGCGCCGGCATTGCCAGCCTTACCGCGGCGGCCGCCCCCGAACGCGTCGAGCGCCTGATCGCGATCGAGGCCCTCGGCGGCCTGCGGGGCCCGGAGAATGAAACCGCACAGCGCCTGCGTGAGCATGTGCGTGCCGCGCGGGCGCTGCCCACCCGCAAACTGCGCGTGTTCCCTGATCTGGCCGCGCCGATCCGCGCCCGTATGATGGCCAACCAGCTCAGCGAGCGGTGTGCGCGCCTGCTGGTCGAGCGCGGCGTCAAGCCTGTTGAAGGGGGTTTGAGCTGGTGCAGCGATCAGCGCCTGATGCTGCCCACCGCGATGCGCCTGAGCGAAGCACAGATCGACGACCTGCTCACCGCGATCGAATGCCCGACCCAGGTGATCTACGCCACGCCAGCGCAGTCGTATTACCCGGAGCCGTTGCGCAGCCAGCGCATCTCGCTGCTGCGCGAAGGCCGCTTGGCCGTGTTCCCGGGCACGCATCATCTGCACATGGAGCATCCCCAGGTGGTGGCCGAGGTGATCCAGGGCTTCCTCGCCGGGTAAGCCCTGCACGGTGCGACACACGGTCGCACTCAACTTATCCCGGCAGCGACCGATACCGATGATGCAGGCCGATCTTCATTGGCCGCACTGTCGTCGCTTGCTCCGCCGTTGCGAAGCCGCGCATCACCCAGGCTTCCAGGGAACGTCGTCGCAATGCCGGATTGGCCGTGCCATCGCCCACAGGACCGGGCCATGCCGGCGGTGATTGCCACCGCCGACGCGGCGTTTTCCGCTGCGTGCTCTCTGCGCGCCTCCCTGCTTCTTTCCGCTGCCGCACCCACCGCTTCGCCGGTGACGGGTGTGGCATCCGCCTGCGCGCGATCACGCCGCGGGCTTTCCGCTTTCTGATGATTCTGGAGCCGCCATGTCCGCCATTCCCGATGCCTCGTCCCGCCCGCCCGATCTGCTGCGCACGCGCATGTCCCGGCCGTCCGCTGACGCGGCCTGTCTGGTCACCGCAGGGGTACTGCTTGCCGCCGCCGTGATCGCTGCGATCTGGCAGCGGCAACCCTGGGCGCTGCTTCCCGTCGCGATCGCAGCCGCACTGTTGGGCCTGCTCGCGCTGCGTGTGCGGCAGCAGGGCGATGCACTGCGGCAGGCACAGACGCGAGCGCTCTCGCTGGCTGCGGAGGCAGCACGCGCGCAGGCGCGTGATCGCGTCGAACACACGCACGACGCCCAGGTCCGGCAGGCGCTGGATGTCTCCCGCACCGCAATGATGATCGCCGACAACGACCACGTGATCCGCTACGTGAACCAGTCGGTGGTGACCCTGCTGCGCAACCAGCAGGACAGCCTGCGTGAGGCCTTCCCCGACTTCGATGCCGAGCGCCTGGTCGGCAGCAGCATCCACCGTTTCCATGCGAATCCGGACCGCATCCGCGCCATCCTCAATACGTTGATGGCCACCCATCACGGGCGTGTGCGGATCGGCCCGGTGCATTTCGCCCAGGTTGTCACGCCGGTATTCGATGCGAAGGGCCAGCGCCAGGGCTTCGCGGTGGAATGGCATGACCGTACCCACGAACTGCTGCTGGAACACGCCGTGGCCGATATCGTCGAGGCGGCCAGCAAGGGCGATCTTGATCGCCGGCTGCAGGCCACGGACGGAGGCGCGAGCTTCCTCAACGGCCTGACCGGCGGCATCAACCAGCTGCTGGACAGCGTGGGTGGCACGGTCGGTGAGATCCGCCGCGTGCTCTCGGCGCTGGCCGATGGCGATCTGGACCAGCGCATGCGGGGCGATTTCCACGGGTCGTTCCAGGCCATGCAGCGCGACGCCAATGCGACGGCGGAGCAACTGACCGCGATGGTCGAACGGATCAAGCAGTGCACCGGCTCGATTTCGCTGGCCGCCAGTGAGATCGCCAGTGGCAACGATGATCTGTCCGAGCGTACCGAACGCCAGGCTGCCCATCTGGAGGAAACCGCCGCCTCGATGGAGGAGCTGACCTCCACCGTGCGCCAGAACGCCGAACACGCGCGCCAGGCCAGTGCGTTGGCGCACGGCGCGCATGATGTCGCCACCCGCGGCAGCCAGGTGGTGAGCGAGGTCGTGACCACCATGGACGCCATCCAGACCGCCTCTCACCGCATCGGCGACATCACGCGGGTGATCGACGGGATCGCCTTCCAGACCAATATTCTTGCCCTCAACGCCGCCGTGGAAGCAGCACGCGCAGGCGAGCAGGGCCGCGGCTTCGCGGTGGTTGCCAGCGAGGTACGGAGCCTGGCACAACGGTCGGCCGAGGCAGCCAAGGAGATCAAGGGGCTGATCGATGCCTCGGTCGTGCAGGTCACCGACGGCGCGCGCCTGGTCCAGGACGCCGGGCAGACCATGGGCGAGATCGTGAGCAGCGTGGCCGGTGTCAGCGGCATCATGGCCGAGATCTCTTCGGCCTCGCAGGAGCAGGCTGCCGGCATCGATCAGGTCAACCGGACGGTGGCGCAGATGGACGATGCCACCCAGCAGAATGCGGCGTTGGTCGAAGAGGCGAGTGCAGCCGCACGGCTGTTGGAAGCGCAGGCTGCCGACCTGACCCAGGCAGTCGCCGTGTTCCGTCATCAGGAACAGGCGTACCGCCCCGCCGCGGTGGCCTGATCGGCGTCAGTCCAGCACGCGTCTCGGCGCGCCCTGCAGCCAGGCGGCGATGTTCTCGACCGCCTGGCCGAAATAATCCCGGTAATTGCGCGCGGTGACATAACCCAGGTGCGGCGTCGCCAGTACGTTGGGCAATGTGCGCAGCGGGTGCCCGACCGGGAGGGGCTCGATGTCGAAGACATCCAGCCCGGCGCCAGCGAAGCGTTTCTGCGCCAGTGCCTGGATCAGCGCGTGTTGATCGATCAGGCCGGCACGTGCGGTGTTGATCAGGTAGCCGTGTGCCGGCAGGCAGGCCAGCGTGGCCGCATCAACGATGCCCCGCGTGCGCTCACCCAGCACCAGGTGCAGCGAGACCACATCACTGTCAGCGAACAATGCCTGCTTGGACGCCGCCAAGTGCACGCCCGCGGCCTGCGCACGGGCGGCATCCAGGTTCGGACTCCACGCACTGACCTGCATCCCGAATGCCTGGCCGATCCGCGCCACGCGCTGCCCGATCTTGCCCAATCCCAGCAGCCCCAGCCGGGCACCATGCAGGTCCCGGCCGAGCGTCTGCTGCCACGGCCCGTCCCTGCGCAACGCGTTGGCCTCAGGCACCAGGTGCCGCATCACCCCCAGGATCAGCGCCCAGGTCAGTTCCACGGCCGGTTCGGGATGGCTGTCGGTTCCGCACACGACCACGCCCCGCGCCTTCGCGGCGGCGACGTCGATTGCGGCGTTGCGCATGCCGCTGGTAACCAGCAGACGCAGGCATGGGAGCTTGGCCAGCAGCTCGGCGGTGATCGGCGTGCGCTCACGCATCACTACCAGTATGTCGGCGTCCTGCAGTGCGGCCACCAGCGCATCGCCCGTGTGGGATGTCGTCAGCGTACGTATCTGCACCGCATCGCCGAGCCGGTGCCAATCGGCGGACGATGTCGCCACGCCTTGGTAGTCGTCGAGAATCACGCAGTTCAGCGGCATGGGGGCGTCCTTCATCAGCAGCCATGACGATACGCCCGCGCGGCGGCGCGCTCTACAGACAGGTACGACCGCTGCCGGCATGCCGTGCCCGCGTTGTGGGCAGGCGCTGTGGCCAAGCTGCCCCCAGGCAGGCACGGAATCGTAGACAAAAAGAAAACCCCGCTGCGTGAGCAGCGGGGTTTTCGGGGTAAAAACCCTGGCGATGACCTACTCTCGCATGGCTTAGGCCACACTACCATCGGCGCAGCTGCGTTTCACTTCCGAGTTCGGGATGGGATCGGGTGGTTCCACAGCGCTAATTTCACCAGGGAGACAGTTGGAGCGTCGCCATCCTAAAGAAACGAATAAGGCGCCTGCCTCTCGTAAGTCTTGTGACGTAGCGTGCACTTGGGATCTATCGACATGTCATGTCGGCCAAGGCAACTTGAGGTTATATGGTCAAGCCACACGGATCATTAGTATCAGTTAGCTCAATACATTGCTGTACTTACACACCTGACCTATCAACCACATAGTCTATATGGT